>NZ_OZ409838.1:0-3864677 GCF_979258155.1 Curtobacterium sp. AC272
GGACCAGGCTTCCTGATCTGCCGTGAGGTGGGTTGGGGGTTGGGCCTACGGGTCCTTCGCCGGGCCGCATGAAGCACTGTCACTGGACGGTGGGGAGTGTGGTGCCGATCGTATGTTGAGAACTACACAGTGGACGCGAGCATCTTTGATTCGCGTCATCCAATCGACCGGGCACTTTTGGTGTTCGTGTTGTGGGTGATGACGGATCGCAATTTTAATCTTTGTGGTCAAGTTTCTAAGAGCAAACGGTGGATGCCTTGGCATCTGGAGCCGAAGAAGGACGTAGAAATCTGCGATAAGCCTCGGGGAGCTGATAATCGAGCCCTGATCCGAGGATTTCCGAATGGGGAAACCCCGCTGGGCGCTTTTGTGACCTGGTGACTCCCGCCTGAATATATAGGGCGGGTAGAGGGAACGTGGGGAAGTGAAACATCTCAGTACCCACAGGAAGAGAAAACAACATGTGATTCCGTGAGTAGTGGCGAGCGAAAGCGGATGAGGCTAAACCGATCATGTGTGATAGCCGGCGGGCGTTGCATGGTCGGGGTTGTGGGACACGTCACTCAGTTCTGCCGGACTGGGGCGGTTACAGCGCATCATAGTCGAACCGGTTTGAAAGCCGGGCCGTAGTGGGTGCCAGCCCCGTAGACGAAATGGTGTTATGGCCGGATGTGTATCCCAAGTAGCACGGGGCCCGAGAAATCCCGTGTGAATCTGTCAGGACCACCTGATAAGCCTAAATACTCCCAGATGACCGATAGCGGACAAGTACCGTGAGGGAAAGGTGAAAAGTACCCCGGGAGGGGAGTGAAATAGTACCTGAAACCGTTTGCTTACAAACCGTCGGAGCCTCCTTAGTAGGGGTGACGGCGTGCCTTTGAAGAATGAGCCTGCGAGTTAGTGATATGTGGCGAGGTTAACCCGTGTGGGGCAGCCGTAGCGAAAGCGAGTCTGAATAGGGCGTTTGAGTCGCATGTTCTAGACCCGAAGCGAAGTGATCTATCCATGGCCAGGTTGAAGCGACGGTAAGACGTCGTGGAGGACCGAACCCACTTCAGTTGAAAATGGAGGGGATGAGCTGTGGATAGGGGTGAAAGGCCAATCAAACTTCGTGATAGCTGGTTCTCTCCGAAATGCATTTAGGTGCAGCGTTGCGTGTTTCTCGCCGGAGGTAGAGCTACTGGATGGCCGATGGGCCTCAACAGGTTACTGACGTCAGCCAAACTCCGAATGCCGGTGAGTGAGAGCGCAGCAGTGAGACGGTGGGGGATAAGCTTCATCGTCGAGAGGGAAACAACCCAGACTACCAACTAAGGTCCCTAAGCGTGTGCTAAGTGGGAAAGGATGTGGAGTTGCATAGACAACCAGGAGGTTGGCTTAGAAGCAGCCACCCTTGAAAGAGTGCGTAATAGCTCACTGGTCAAGTGATTCCGCGCCGACAATGTAACGGGGCTCAAGCACACCACCGAAGTTGTAGATTTCGCACACTAGACAAGCCTTCGTGGTTCAGTCGTGCGGAGTGGTAGGAGAGCGTCGTGTGGCGAGTGAAGCGGCGGAGTGATCCAGCCGTGGACGCTACACGAGTGAGAATGCAGGCATGAGTAGCGAAAGACGGGTGAGAAACCCGTCCTCCGAAAGACCAAGGGTTCCAGGGCCAGGTTAATCCGCCCTGGGTAAGTCGGGACCTAAGGCGAGGCCGACAGGCGTAGTCGATGGACAACGGGTTGATATTCCCGTACCGGCGAACAACCGCCCAAGCTAATCCAGTGGTGCTAAGAGTCCTAACCCGGATCAACCGGATCCCTTCGGGGTGATGGTGGCCGGTCTAACGCTCGACCCCATGCTGGTGCGGTTAGCGTATGAACAGGTGTGACGCAGGAAGGTAGCTGAGCCAGGCGATGGTATCCGTAAGGTGAACCTGGTGTAAGGATGTAGGGCTGACGATAGGCAAATCCGTCGTCTGTACGCCTGAGATCCGACGCGTACCCGTAAGGGGAAATCAGTGATCCTATGCTGCCGAGAAAAGCATCGACGCGAGGTTGCAGCCGCCCGTACCCGAAACCGACTCAGGTGGTCAGGTAGAGAATACCAAGGAGATCGAGAGAATCGTGGTTAAGGAACTCGGCAAAATGCCCCCGTAACTTCGGGAGAAGGGGGCCGGACACGTGACCGGACTTTGCTCCGTGAGCGTTGAAGGCCGCAGAGACCAGTGGGAAGCGACTGTTTACTAAAAACACAGGTCCGTGCGAAGTCGCAAGACGATGTATACGGACTGACGCCTGCCCGGTGCTGGAAGGTTAAGAGGAAGGGTTAGCCTTTGGGCGAAGCTCTGAATTTAAGCCCCAGTAAACGGCGGTGGTAACTATAACCATCCTAAGGTAGCGAAATTCCTTGTCGGGTAAGTTCCGACCTGCACGAATGGCGTAACGACTTCCCAGCTGTCTCAACCGCGAACTCGGCGAAATTGCACTACGAGTAAAGATGCTCGTTACGCGCAGCAGGACGGAAAGACCCCGTGACCTTTACTACAGTTTGGTATTGGTGTTCGGTGTGGCTTGTGTAGGATAGGTGGGAGACTGTGAAGCGGGCACGCTAGTGTTCGTGGAGTCATTGTTGAAATACCACTCTGGTCACTCTGGATGTCTAACGTAGGACCCTGATCGGGTTCATGGACAGTGCCTGATGGGTAGTTTAACTGGGGCGGTTGCCTCCCAAAGAGTAACGGAGGCGCCCAAAGGTTCCCTCAACCTGGTTGGCAATCAGGTGGCGAGTGTAAGTGCACAAGGGAGCTTGACTGTGAGACTGACAGGTCGAGCAGGGACGAAAGTCGGGACTAGTGATCCGGCAGTGGCTTGTGGAAGCGCTGTCGCTCAACGGATAAAAGGTACCTCGGGGATAACAGGCTGATCTTGCCCAAGAGTCCATATCGACGGCATGGTTTGGCACCTCGATGTCGGCTCGTCGCATCCTGGGGCTGGAGTAGGTCCCAAGGGTTGGGCTGTTCGCCCATTAAAGCGGTACGCGAGCTGGGTTTAGAACGTCGTGAGACAGTTCGGTCCCTATCCGCTGCGCGCGTTGGAAATTTGAGAAGATCTATCCCTAGTACGAGAGGACCGGGATGGACGAACCTCTGGTGTGTCAGTTGTTCTGCCAAGGGCACCGCTGATTAGCTACGTTCGGACCGGATAACCGCTGAAAGCATCTAAGCGGGAAGCCGTCTTCGAGATGAGATTTCCATGCACCTTGAGTGTGAGAGGCTCCCAGCAGACTACTGGGTTGATAGGCCGGATGTGGAAGCGGGGACTAACGACCCGTGGAGCTGACCGGTACTAATAAGCCGAAGACTTGATAACACACTGATTTCCGTGCACGTGTTGCACGGGCTCGCGTCCACTTTGTGGTTCCCGACAGACGATCGGGAATCAAACTAAATAACTCAGCTACAGCTGGGACATGTTTGAGACCAGATCATGGTCGAAAGTGTTCCGGTGGTCATAGCGAGAGGGAAACGCCCGGTCACATTCCGAACCCGGAAGCTAAGCCTCTCAGCGCCGATGGTACTGCAAGGGGGACCTTGTGGGAGAGTAGGACGCCGCCGGACTTAACGTACGCAACACCAGGGAACCCCTGACCGATCCGGTCAGGGGTTTTCTGGCGTTTCCAGGCTGAGCCGTAGGATCAGCCGACGACGGAGGAACGATGACCGAAGCCTGGCCGGCACTGCCCGAGGGTTCCCGCTTGGCACTGCGGGAGATCCTCATCCACGGGACGCTCTCGCGGGCGGAGATCGCGCGGTCGCTCGGGCTGTCGCGAGCGAGCTTGACCCGGGCGATGCGGATCCTCGTGGCGCACCGGCTCGTGGTCGAGGTCGGCACCGACGTGCGTGGGGCCACGGGCCGGCCGTCGGAGCTGCTGCAGTCGAGTTCAGGGCAGTGGGAGTTCCTCGGCGTCAAGCTGACCCGGGAGCGTCTGTACGCCGCGGTGACCGACCTGGGCGGACGCGTGCTCGCCCTCCATGAGGAGACCGTCCCGTCGACCGTGCCGGAGGACCTGGCCGACCAGATCAGCACTGTGCACGAGCGCCTCCGTGCCGTGCACCCTGCGATCTGTGCCGTCGGGTTGTCCCTGCCCGGTGACGTCCTCACCCGGGGCGGAGAGGCCGTCGTGGCGTCGTCGCCGTTCCTCGGGTGGACCGACGTCCCGTTCGCACGGATGGTCCGGGAGCGAACGGGGCTCGCAGCCTTCACGGCGAACGACGTCCACGCCCTGACCGTCAAGGAGCACTGGTTCGGTGCCGGCGCCGGCCGCGGGTCCATGGCGCTGGTCACCGTGGGCGAGGGGCTCGGTCTCGGGCTCATCGTGAACGGGCAGGTCTCCACCGGCGAGCACGGGCGGCTCGGTCGGATCGGGCACCTGCCGGTCCTCGGTGGTGGGCCCGACTGCGGCATCGGGCACGCGGGGTGTGCTTCGAGCTACCTGCCGAGTCCGGTGATCGTGCGGAACGCGGGGCGCGAGGGATCGTCGTACGAGCAGGTGGTCGAGCTCGCGCGGAACGGTGACGAGCAGGCCGTGGCGGCGTTCGAGGACGCCGGACGAGCACTCGGTGTCGTCCTGGCCACCGCGGTGCACATCGCCGACCCTGCCGCGATCGTCCTGACCGGCGACGGGCTGCCGGTGTACGACCTGGCGCGGACCACGGTGGACGAGTCGCTCCGTGCGGCCCTGGCTCCGTACCGGCAGCCGGTGACCGTCGAGGTGCAGCCGTTCGAGTTCTCGGAGTGGGCGCGAGCGGGGGCGGTCCTGGCGATCCGACAGCTGCTCGAGACCTGATGCGGCACCACTGACAGCGCGTTAGTTACACACGTTGACAAACACTGCCGGAGACGGGAGGCTGGTGCGGTCCACCCATCGAAGGAGAGGCCGTGACCGCTGCCCCCACCGTCCCGTGGCCGACCGACGGCCTGTCGTTCGGCGGCGACTACAGCCCTGAACAGTGGCCGCGCGAGGTCTGGCTCGAGGACGTCCGCCTGATGCGCGAGGCCGGGGTGAACCTGGTCACGATCGGGGTCTTCTCGTGGGCGCTGCTCGAGCGGTCGCCGGGGGAGTACACCTTCGACTGGCTCGACGACGTCATCGCCCTGCTGCACGACAACGGCATCGCCGTGGACCTCGCGACGCCGACCGCCGCCCCGCCGAACTGGCTGCTGACCGCCCACCCCGAGGTGCTGCCGGTGGACGCCACGGAGCGTCGGGAGCGCCCGGGTGGACGCCTCGGGTGGTGTGCGGCGTCGACGGTCTTCCGCGAGCACGCACTGCGGATCGTCGGTGCCCTGGCCGAACGCTACGGTCACCACCCGGCGGTCCGGCTGTGGCACGTGAGCAACGAGCTCGGTGGCGGGAACGGCCGCTGCTACTGCGAGGAGTCGGCAGCGGACTTCCGACGCTGGCTCGCCGACCGGTACGGGGACGTCGACACCGCGAACGCCGCGTGGGGAACGGCCTTCTGGGGGCACACCTACACGTCCTTCGACGAGGTCTCAGCCCCGCGTGGCGTCGGCGGCGCACCGAACCCCGGCCTCTTCCTGGACTTCGAGCGGTACTCGTCCGACGCCCTGCTCCGGCACTTCGACGCCGAGAAGGCCGTCATCGAGCGGCACTCGGACGTCCCCGTCACGACGAACTTCATGGTCGGTGCGGGATCGCAGGTCGTCGACTACGCCGCGTGGGCGAAGCACGTCGCGATCCCGGCGAACGACCACTACACGCTCGTCGACGACCCGCACCGCGAACAGGACCTCGCCCTCGCCGCGGACCGGATGCGCGGCATCACCGCCGGCCGTACCCCCTGGTTGCTCATGGAGCACTCGACGGGCGGCCCGAGCTGGCGGCAGCGCAACCGGGCGAAGGAACCGGGCGAGATCCTGCGGAACTCGCTCGTGCACGTCGCCCGCGGGTCCGACGGCGCACTGTTCTTCCAGTGGCGGGCCTCCACCGCGGGGGCCGAGCAGTTCCACTCCGCGATGGTCCCGCACGCTGGCACCCGCACCCGGATCTGGCGCGAGGTCGTCGCGCTCGGCCGGGCACTCCGCGACCTCGCCCCCGTACAGGGCAGCCGCGTCGAACCGGCCCGGGTCGCGATCGTCGTCGACGAGCCGTCCGGCTGGGCACTGCAGTCCGGGCTGAAGCCGCACCGGGGACTGCGGTACTCGCGGGAGCTCCGTGCCTGGTACGCCGCCTTCCACGACCGGCAGGTGCTCACCGACGTCGTGCCCTCGGACGCCGACCTCGACGGCTACGACGTGGTGGTCGTCCCCACGATGCTCATCGTCGACGACGCCACCGCCGCACGGATCGCCGCGGTGGTCGACCGCGGCGCGACCCTCATCGTCACCTACCTGTCCGGCGTCGCCGACGAGACCGCCCGCATCCGCGCCGGCGGCTACCCGGGCGCGTTCCGGCAGGTGCTCGGCGCCTGGAGCGAGGAGTTCACCCCGCTGCAGCGCGACGAGACCCGCACGCTCGACGACGGCGGTACCGTCACCGACTGGGCCGAGGCCGTCGTGGTCGACGACGCCGACGTCGTGCTCCGGTACACGGACGGACCGCTCGCGGACCGCGCAGCGGTCACCCGCCGCGCCGTCGGCGGCGGTGCCTGGTACGTGTCCGCGATGCTGCCTGCCCAGAGCACCCAGCGGCTCGTGGACCGGGTCATCGAGGAGCGCGCGCTCCCGCGGACGGTCACCGCGCCTCCCGGCCTGGAGGCGGTGCGCCGCGTCCACGACGACGGTTCCGTGTTCCTGTTCCTCGTCAACCACCGCGCGGACGACGTGACGGTCGTCGCGTCCGGTACGGACCTGCTCGACGGCTCCGGCCACGGGCCGGAGACCGTCGTGCCCGCCGGTCGCGTCCGCGTCCTGCGCGAGGAGCGTGCGTCGTGACCGTCGTGGACCGCGACCCGGCGCCGGCGCGCGCACTCGACGGACGGCAGGTGCAGGTCCTGCGCGGCGGCGGGGTGTCGCTCGTGCTGGCGACCGCCGACGACGGGCTGCCCGAGGTGCTGCACTGGGGCCGCGACGTCGGACCCGTCACGGACGGCGACGGCGCCGAACTGCTGCTCGCGCTCGGACGGCCGCTCGGGCCGAGCGCCCTCGATGCAGCCTGGCCACTGACCGTGCTGCCGACCGAACGCGACGGGTGGGAAGGACGACCCGCGATCGCCGGGCACGTCGACGGGCTGCCGCTCGTGCCGCGGTGGCGCGACGTCGAGGTGACCGCGGAACCGGGCGCGCTGGTCGTGACCGCGGTGTCCGACGAACTGCTGCTGCGGAGTGCCTTCCGGCTCGACGCCGCGGGGGTGCTGCGCGTCGGGCACACCGTGACGAACGGGGCCGCCGTGCCCGTGCACCTGCAGGCACTCGAGGCGACGCTGCCCGTGGGCGAACGGGTCGGCGAGGTGCTCGACCTGGCCGGACGCTGGACCCGGGAGCGCACCCCGCAGCGCCGGACCCTGACCGCCGGCAGCCACGCGCGGGAGAGCCGCCGCGGTCGCACCGGCCACGACGCCCCGACGCTGCTCGTGCTCGGGACGCCGGGGTTCTCGGACGCTTCCGGTGAGGTCTGGGGCGTGCACCTGGCCTGGAGCGCCGACTCGGTGCACCGGTACGACCTGCTCGCCGAGGCGCGACCGCTGCTCGGTGCCGGGGAGCTCCTGCGCGCCGGCGAGGTCGTCCTCGGGCAGGAGTCCTTCGCCGCGCCCGACGCCGTCTTCGTCTGGAGCGACGCCGGGCTCGACGGCCTGTCCGACCGGCTGCACGACTCGCTCCGCAGCCGTCCCGGCCACCCGAAGCGCCCCCGGCCGGTGGTGCTCAACACGTGGGAGGCCGTCTACTACCGGCAGGGCCTCGCGCCCCTGGTCGCCCTGGCCGAGACCGCTGCGGACATCGGCGTCGAGCGGTTCGTGCTCGACGACGGCTGGTTCCTCGGGCGCCGCTCGGACTCGACGTCGCTGGGGGACTGGCGCGTCGACCCGACGGTGTGGCCGGACGGCCTCGGACCGCTCGTCGACCGGGTCCGCGGACTCGGCATGGAGTTCGGGCTGTGGTTCGAGCCCGAGATGGTGAGCCCGGTGTCCGAGCTCGCGGCCGCGCACCCCGAGTGGCTGCTGCAGCGCCCCGAGGACGACGTCCGCACCTGGCGGAACCAGTACGTGCTCGACATGGCGAACCCGCTCGCGCGGGCGTACGTGCTCGAGGCGATGTCCGCCGTCATCGGGGCGCACCACGTCGACTTCGTGAAGTGGGACCAGAACCGCGACATCGTGCACGCGGTCCACGCCGGACGTGCCGGCATCGACGCGCACACCCGCGGGGTCTGGACGCTGATGGACGCCCTGCGCGCCCGGCACCCGTGGCTCGAGATCGAGGCGTGCGCGAGCGGCGGCGCCCGGGTCGACCTCGGCGTGCTGGAGCGCACCGACCGGTGTGGCCGTCGGACTCGAACGACGCGTTCGAACGGCTGCCGATCCAGCGCTGGACCGAAGCACTGCTGCCGCTCGAGCTGATCGGCTCGCACGTCGGCCCCGAGGTCTCACACACCACCGGCCGGCACCTCGACCTGGACTTCCGGATGGCGGTGTCGCTGTTCGGGTCCGCCGGCATCGAGACCGACGTCACCCGACTGGCGCCCGCGGAGCTCGACCGGCTGCGGGCGTGGACGGCGTTGTACAAGCGGGAGCGTGGGCTGCTGCACACCGGCCGGCTGCGGCACCTGGAGCTCGGCGACCCCGGGCTCGTGGCGACCTCGGTCGTGGCCGTCGACCGGTCGCGGGCGCTGGTGCGGGTCGCGCGGACCGAGACCGGGCCGCAGTCGCTGCCGGTGCCGCTCCGGATGCGGGGGCTCGACCGGGCTCGGCGCTACCGGCTCGCCCCCGTCACGGGGCTGCGGGTGCCGCACGGACTCGACATGGTGCCGCCGGCGTGGCTCGTGCGCGGGCACCTGGAGCTGTCGGGTGCGGTGCTCGAGGACGTCGGGGCGCGGCTGCCGTTGCTGGCCCCCGCGACCGCGATCGTGTTCGAGCTGCACGCCCTCGACTGACCCGCTCGCGGATCGCCCGCCGTCGACGACGGCGGGCGGCCCGCGTCAGGGGAGGAGCGAGCCCGCGTGGCGGAGGACGAGCGGGCCGACGAGCGCCTCGGGGTCGATGCCCGGGGCACCCGTCACCGTGAAGGTCACCGACTCGCCGGCCAGCAGGGACACCAGTCCGTCGTCGACCCGAGCGGCGGGGTCCACGCGGTCCGGGAACAGCGAGACGTCCCGCGCGTAGGACGCCGCCGTCACCGTGACGACCGCCCCGTCGTCCGTCCCCGTGACCGACGTGGACAGCGGTGAGCGGGCGAGCACCTGGTCGACGACCTCGGTGAAGTCGAACACCGTGCGGGTTCCGGCTCCGGTGACGACGAGCACCTCGGACCCGGCGTCTCCGGGGACGGCGAGCGAGGCCGGCAGCGTGACCCGGTCGGCGTCGGCGGGTCCGGCCGCGAGCGAGAACGACGAGGAGTCGAGCACCGTGCCGTCGAACGCGATGCGGGCGACCGTGACCTCGTCGGCGACCGGTGCCCCGGACGCGTTCACGAGCACGACGTCGAGCCCACCAGCAGTGCCGGCCGCGCCCGCAGCCCCGGCCGCGCCCGCAGCCCCGGCCGCGCCCGCAGCCCCGGCAGCAGACGGCTGCACGGTGAGCAGCACCGGCTGGTAGGCCTGCCGCACCGCGTACCAGACGGGCTTCCGGATGCCCGCGTGGTCGACGAGCGCCCAGGACACCACGGGCCAGTCGTCGTTGAGCTGCCAGACGATCATGCCGGTGTTGTCGGGCGTGCGGGACCGGAACCACTCCATGCCGAAGCGGATCGCGTGCGCCTGGTTGAGCTGTGACGCCCAGTGCCAGTCCTCGATGCTCGTCGGCGTCGGCAGGTGCCCACGCATGCCGTCGGCGAGCTTCCGGTTGCCCTGGTCGGCCTTCTGGTGCACGAGCATCTCGTGGCCGTCGGGGTCGAGCGGCTCGTCGTGCACCACGGCGGTCAGGGTCGACCAGGCGGGCGGCCCCTGGAACCCGAACTCCGCGACGAACCGCGGGTTCCAGTCGGCGTAGGCGCGGTAGTCGAGCCGGTTCCAGACGTCCCAGATGTGCACGCTGCCGTTCCGCTCGTCGTTCGGCGTCAGGTACTCGTCGAACGAGAACGGGCTGCCCGGCGTGTACGGACGGGTCGGGTCGAGCTCGGCGACGATCGACGGCAGCAGCGAGCGGTAGTAGCCGTTGCCCCAGGTCCGGCCGACGAGCGAGGGCCGCCAGCCCCACTCGGCGTAGGCGACGAGGTTCTCGTTGTTGCCGTTCCACACCACGAGCGACGGGTGCGGGCTGAGCCGGGTGACGGCTTCGCGGACCTCGGGCTCGACCTCGTCGGCGAGCCAGGGCTCCTCGGCGTAGGCGGCACAGGCGAACAGGAAGTCCTGCCAGACGAGCACGCCGAGCTCGTCGCAGCGGTCGTACAGGTCGTCGGACTCGTAGATCCCGCCGCCCCAGATGCGGAGCAGGTTGACGTTCGCCTCGATCGCGTCGTCGATCCGGTCGGCGTACCGCTCGGGCGTCATCTCGGTCAGGTACGCGTGGTCGGGGATCCAGTTCGCACCCGCACGATCACGGGTCGGTCGTTCACCCGGAGCAGGAACAGGGCTCCGCCGGCGTCGGCGGCGGTGTCGAGCGTCACGGTGCGGAACCCGACGCGGCCGGTCCAGACGTCGTCGCCGACCTCGACGCGGACGTCGTACAACGGCTGCTCGCCCTCGCCGCGCGGCCGCCAGACGGCGACGTCGGGGACCTCGAGCCGCACGACGGCGGAGCCGTCGACGACGGCGCGCACGCTGGTGACGGACGTCGCGCCCGGCGTGGACGGGCGGCCGGGAGGCACGGTGCCGGACCCGACGGGCGTCGCCGCCGCCTCGGTGCCGCTCGCGCCGGGGGCGGACGTGTTCTGCTCGGCCAGGGCGGCGCCGTGGCCGTCGACCCCGCCGGGGGTGACGTGCGGGGTCAGGGTGACCCGCGCCTCCAGGCCGGCCCGACCGGACACCCCTGCGACCGGAGCCGACCCGATGTGCTGGGAGAAGGCCCCGGTGGAACCTGCGGACTCGACGTCGACGTGCGCGGTGAGCACGCCGGTGGTGCCGTCGACGTCTACCAGGGGGCGGACGGCCGCGATGCGGGCGCCACTCCAGGACTCGATGCCGATCGACTTCCAGATGCCGCTCGTGGCGACGTCGATGCCCCAGTCCCAGCCGAAGTTCGACGCGTTCTTGCGGAGCGCGTTGTACGGGTGGTGGTTGACGTGGGGGAGTTCGCCGCCGTGCAGGGCGGACAGCCGCTCGGCCGCGGGGACCGGTGCGTCGAAGGTGATCACGAGCTCGTTCGTACCGGGGCGCAGCAGGTGCCCGACGGGGAACCGGTACGCGCGGTGCTGGTTCGCGGTGGTGGCGACGACGATGCCGTTCAGCTCGATCGTCGCGAGGGTGTCGAGTCCGTCGGCGACGAGGTCGTGGCGGTCGTCCGTGGTCGGGCCCGTGCCGGTCTCGCCCGACCACGTGAAGGTGCGGCGGTACCGCCAGACCGTGTCGCCGATCCACTGGGTCGCGGCCTCGTTGTCGCCGTCGAACGGGTCGGGGATCCGGCCCGCCCGCAGCAGGTCGGTGTGCACGCAGCCGGGGACGATCGCAGCGACCGGCTCCCGGTGTGCATCGGCCTTCGCCGGGCCGTGCACCGCCTCGACCGTCCACGTGCCGTCCAGGGTGGTCCGCTCCATTGCGTCTCCTCAATCGTGACGGGGCCGTGACCCGACCCCTTGACCGCCTTAGTTTACGCGTGTAACAATCACGCTCACAACGTGGATCCTGCGACGACGCAGACCGAGAGGACAACGATGTTCAACCCAACCCGTTCACGGCTCGCCATCGGCGCCGCCGTCCTCCTCGCCGCCGGCCTCGCGCTGAGCGGCTGCAGCGCGAGCGGCAACGCCAGCACGAAGGACGACGCCGCCTCGACCCTGGTCGCCTACACCGGTCAGTCCGGCGACTACCAGATCAACTTCAACCCGTGGTCACCGTCGAACATCGGCGGCGTCGGCACGATCTACGAGTCGCTGTTCTTCATCACCAACGTCAACACGAACGACCCGAAGCCGCTGCTCGGCAAGTCGTACGAGTGGAACACCGACGGCACGCAGCTCACCATCACGCTGCGCGAGGGGGCGACCTGGAGCGACGGCGAGCCCTTCACCTCGAAGGACGTCGTGTTCACGCTCGACATGCTCAAGAAGCAGAAGGCCCTGAACTCGATCGGCTACGACGGCACCGCGAAGGCCGACGGCGACTCCAAGGTCGTCGTCACCTTCGACAAGCCGTCGTTCGTGCTCGGCCCGAACCTGCTCGGCAAGACCTGGATCGTGCCCGAGCACCTGTGGAAGGACATCGACCCGACCACCGACGTCGTGCGCGAGCCCGTCGGCACCGGTCCGTACACGCTCGGCACCTTCAAGGCGCAGGCCTTCACCCTCGAGGCGAACAAGAAGTACTGGGACGGCGCCCCGGCCGTGAAGACCATCCGCTACCTGTCGCTCTCCGGCAACACCGCCGGTGCCGACGCGCTCAAGCAGGGTTCGATCGACTGGCAGACCGGCCCGGTGCCGAACATGGACGACATCGCCGGCAACTACAACGGCTACGACGGCATCACCGTCGGCCAGAACCAGATGGCGCTGCTCACCTGCGCGAACACCGACCTCGGCTGCACCGGCCCGCAGACCGACCCGGCCGTCCGGCACGCAATCGCCGACGCGATCAACCGCAAGCAGCTCAACTCGCTGGCGTTCGAGAACACCGCGAGCGAGATCTCGCCGACCTTCGCGCTCACCACGACGCAGAAGGACACGATCTCGAAGGACATCGAGCCGGCCGTGATGCCGGAGACCGCCGACAAGGCGCCGCCGCGTCGTCGCTCGAGGAGCGCCGGGTGGAAGAAGGGCTCGGACGGCATCTACGCCAAGGACGGCAAGAAGCTGTCCCTGACCGTCGAGGTCGTCACCGGCTGGACGGACTACATCACCGCGATCGACACGATGACGCAGCAGCTCAAGGCCGCGGGCATCGAGCTCAAGGCGCAGCAGTCGTCGTGGAACGAGTGGACCGACAAGAAGACCAAGGGCAACTTCGAGCTCGCGATCGACTCGCTCGGCCAGGGCCCGACGGCGAACCCGTACTACCTGTACAACAACTACTTCACGACGGCGAACACCGCGAAGGTCGGTGCAGCGGCCCCGATGAACATCTCGCGGTACAGCAACCCCGACGTGGACAAGGCCATCGCGAAACTCGCCACGATCAACCCCGAGGACACCGCCGCGACGCAGCCGGAGCTCGACACGATCCAGCAGCACATCGTCGAGGACCTGCCGTACATCCCCGTGATGACCGGCGGTACGACGAGTGAGTTCCACGCGGCGAAGTTCACCGGCTGGCCGACGAAGGACGACCTCTACGCCTTCCCGGCGGTCTGGGCGAGCCCGGACAACGCCGAGATCTTCAAGGCACTGAAGCCGGCGAAGGGCTGACCACGATGGGATCGCGACCGAGGAGCACTCGACGATGACCTACTTCCTGCGCAAGATCGGCTTCTACATCGTCGCGCTGTGGGCGGCACTGACGCTGAACTTCATCATCCCGCGGCTGCTGCCCGGGAACCCGGTGGACATCCTGCTCGCCAAGCTCCAGCAGCGCGGCGGGCAGGTGACCCCGGCGACACGGCAGGCGTACGAGCTGCTCCTCGGTGGCGATTCCTCGGAGCCGCTGATCTCCCAGTACGGCCACTACCTGGTCAACGTGTTCCGCGGTGACCTCGGGGTGTCCGTCAGCTACTTCCCGGCCCCCGTCACCGAGGTCATCGCGAGCTCGCTGCCGTGGACCATCGCTCTGGTCGGCATCGCCACCATCCTGGCCGCCATCATCGGCGTCGGCCTCGGCGCCTTCGTCGGCTGGCGTCCGGGCACCTGGCTCGACTCGTTCGTGCCGGCCACCACCCTGCTCGCCGCGGTGCCGTACTTCTGGCTCGCACTGATCCTGGTGTACTTCTTCGCCACCGGCATCCACCTGTTCCCGGCGCAGGGCGGCTACGACGTCATCCTGACCCCCGGGTTCAACTGGGACTTCATCGCCTCGGCGATCCAGTACGGGGTGCTGCCGGCCGTGACGATCGTGCTCGCATCGCTGGGCGGCTGGCTGCTCGGCATGCGCAACATGATGGTGTCGACGCTGTCCGAGGACTACATCACCACCGCCCAGGCCAAGGGGCTGTCCGACGGCAAGATCCTGCGGAACTACGCCGCCCGGAACGCCGTGCTGCCCTCCGTCGCCGGCTTCGCGATCTCCCTCGGGTTCATCGTGTCCGGTTCCGTCGTCACCGAGCAGGTGTTCTCGTACCCGGGCATCGGGTCGAAGCTGCTGTCCGCCGTGACCAACAACGACTACGCGCTCATGCAGGGGATCTTCCTGTTCATCACCCTGGCGGTCCTCGGCGCGAACCTCGTCGTCGACCTGCTGTACGGGCTCATCGACCCGCGGACGCGGGCGCGGAGCTAGGGAGGACACGCCATGACCAACATCCAGCAGGACACCGAACCCACCATCGGCGCACTCGCCGAGGAAGCCGACGCCGGGTCGACGCGGAGCATCGCCACGGCCCGAGCGTCACGACCGAAGGGCGGCATCCGCCGTTTCCTGCCGACCCTGACCCCGTGGCTCATCACGGGCGTCGCCCTCGTCGCCGGCGTCACGCTGTTCGGCGTCGTCGGGCCGCTGCTCGTCGGCGACCCGACCACCATCCGCGACTCCGGACTGCAGGGACCGAGCGGCGAGAACCTGCTCGGGACGACCCAGACCGGGCAGGACGTGCTCGCCCAGCTCGCCTACGCCACCCGCGGCAGCCTGCAGATCGGCCTGATCGTCGGCGTCCTCGCCACGGTGCTGTCCGCGTTCTTCGGGATCCTCGGCGCGTACCTCGGCGGGATCATGGACGAGGCGTTCTCGCTGTTCTCGAACGTGTTCCTCGTGATCCCCGGCCTGCCGCTCGTCATCGTCATCTCCGGCCTGGTCCCGCGCGAGGCCCGCGAGCTCTGGACCATCGCCGTCGTCCTCGCGATCACCTCGTGGGCGGGCTCCGCGCGGGTGCTCCGTGCGCAGACGATGTCGATCCGGAACCGCGACTACGTCTCCGCCGCCCGTGTCGCCGGCGAACGACCCTGGCGCGTCATCGCCGTCGAGATCCTGCCGAACCTGCTGCCCGTCCTGGCATCGCAGTTCGTGTTCGCGGTGATCGCCGCGATCCTCGGGGAAGCGGGGCTGTCGTTCCTCGGCCTCGGAGCGTCGAACTCGTCGACACTCGGCACCATGCTCTTCTACGCCCAGAACGGCTTCGCGCTGGCGAACGGCGCGTGGTGGTGGTTCGTGCCGCCCGGCCTGCTCATCGCCCTGCTCGGCATGGGGCTGTCCCTGGTGAACTTCTCGATCGACGAGGTCATCAACCCGCGACTCGCGAACGTGCGCGCCCAGCGGCGGCGCGAACGTCGCGCCAAGCGGCCGCCCGCGCCTCGCGGTCCGCACGCACCACGAAGGAGTTCGTCCGATGAGTGCCGAAGCCGTGCTGACGATCGACCACCTCGACGTCGTCTACGAGACCGAACACCCCGTGCACGCCGTCAAGGACGTGTCGCTCACCCTGGCCCCCGGCGAGATCCTCGGGCTCGCGGGGGAGTCCGGCTGCGGCAAGACGACCCTGGCCTACGCCATCACCCGGCTGCACCGACCGCCGGCGAAGGTCGCCTCGGGCAGCATCACGTTCCACGACCGCGACGGCACCGACATCGACCTGCTCGGCCTGCCGCACGAACAGCTGCGGGCCGTGCGCTGGTCGAAGCTGTCGATGGTGTTCCAAGGCGCGATGAACGCCCTCAACCCGGTCACCACCATCCGGGCGCAGCTCGACGACGCCCTGAAGGAACACCGGCGCGACCTGGGCCGCAAGGAACGGCGCGCGATCGCCGAGGACGCCCTGAGCCGCGTCGGCGTCGACCCGTCCCGCATCACCGCGTACCCGCACGAGCTGTCCGGCGGCATGCGGCAGCGCGTGATGATCGCGATGGCGATGCTGCTCGAACCGCAGATCATGATCATGGACGAGCCCACCACCGCCCTCGACGTCGTGGTGCAGCGCGAGATCCTGCGCGAGATCGTCCGACTGCGCGACGAGCTCGGGTTCGCCGTCGTGTTCATCACGCACGACCTGCCGCTGCTGCTCGAGATCAGCGACCGCATCGCGATCATGCTGCGCGGCGAGGTCGTCGAGTGCGACCGGGCCTCGGTCATCCAGCACGACCCGAAGCACCCGTACACGCAGAAGCTGCTGCAGTCGTTCCCGAGCCTGTCGGGGGAGCGCGGCGCGTTCATCCGCTCCGGCGTCGACGACCACGCGGCAGCAGTCCACGAGGAGATCCGATGACCAGCGTGACCGTCAGCCACCTCGGCAAGGACTTCCACACCCGCAAGGGCCTCAAGCGGACCACCCTGCACGCCGTCGACGACGTGTCGTTCGAGCTGCTGCCCGGGAAGACCGTGGCGTTGGTGGGGAGTCCGGCTCGGGCAAGTCCACCATCGCCCGGATGCTCGCCAAGCTCGAGAGCACCACCCGCGGCTCGATCGACGTGCGGCTCGAGGACGGCACCCCCGTCGTCGGCAGCATGTACCGCCGGCACGTGCAGATGGTGTTCCAGGACCCCTTCGCGTCGCTCAACCCGTTCCACTCGATCGAGCACCACATCGCCCGGCCGCTGCAGCTGCACCACCGAGCCCGAGGTGCCGACAAGACCGCCGAGAAGGTGCGGGAACTGCTCGGCCGCGTCAACCTCGACGAGGACTTCGCGAGCCGCCGCCCGCACGAGCTCTCCGGCGGGCAACGGCAACGCGTCGCCATCGCCCGCGCACTCGCCCCCGGAGCCCAGGTGCTCATCGCCGACGAACCGGTGTCGATGCTCGACGTGTCGATCCGGCTCAGCGTGCTCAACCTGATGGGCCGCCTGCAGCGCGAGGACCACCTCGCCGTGCTCTACATCACGCACGACCTGGCGACCGCACGGCACTTCTCCGACGAGATCCTGGTGCTCTACCGCGGCCGGGTCGTCGAACGCGGGCCGTCCGACGCCGTCATCCTCGACCCGCAGCACGACTACACCCGGCTGCTCGCCGAGGCCGCCCCCGACCCGGAGCGCACCGACCGCAAGGTGACCTCGGGCAGCGCCCTCGACCGCTCGAAGATCGACAACACCACCTGCTACGACCACGGCGTCGGGGCGTGGGTGTCGAGCGCGCCCGCTCCGGTCGGCGCACGGTGAGCGGAGCCTTCGCCGACTGGGTCACGCCCGGGTTCTCGGCACGGTTCCGGATCGGCGACGACCAGCCCGCCGCCCTCGTGTCGTTCGTGGCGAGCGGTGGAGCGCTCGCCGACGGACCCGACGATCCGCAGCCCCTGGTGGAGCTGACGACGATCGGACACGGGCGGTTCCCGGGTGGGTACCGGCACGTGGACTCCACGATCGGGGCGCGACTGCGACCCGTGTCGTGGCGTGCGTCCGACGACGCGGCCGATCCGTGGTTCCGGATCGTGCAGTCGGACGCGGCCACGGGCCTCCAGGTCGAGTCGGTCTTCCGGGCGCGCGCCGACGTCCCGGGCTTCCGGACGTGGACCGAGGTGTCCGCCGGCGACGGCGAGCACGTCGTGGACTTCGTCTCGTCGTTCGCGACCGGGGCGTTCCTGACCGACTCCGGGGTCGGCGTCGACGACCTGGCCCTCGTGCACGCGGACAACGACTGGGCGGCCGAGAGCCGGTGGCGGACCGATCCGCTGCGGTCGATAGGACTCGCAGCGATCGACCGCGAGGCGCAGCACCACCCGCCCCGCAGCCGCGCCGTCGTGCAGAACCGCGGGTCGTGGTCGACCGGTGAGGCGCTCCCGATCGGCGTGCCGACGCCTGCTGTGTCCGCTGGTGCCGTGCCCTACGCGCTCGTCTGGCAGGTCGAGCGACAACGGGCCGTGGCTGTACGAGCTCGGCGAGACCCGACGGCACGCGTACGTGCTGCTGAGCGGGCCGACCGACCAGGAGCACCAGTGGACGGCGGTCGTGGCTCCGGGGCAGCCGTTCGTGTCCGTGCCGGTGTCGGTGGGGATCGCCGGCTCGGTCGGTGGGGCGTTCGCGGTGCTCACGGCGCAGCGTCGGGCGTTCCGGCACGTGCGCGAGGCCGATCGAGCCCTGCCGCTCGTGTTCAACGACTACATGAACACGCTCATGGGCGACCCGACCACCGAGAAGCTGCTGCCGTTGATCGACGCCGCTGCCGATGCCGGAGCGGACCTGTTCTGCATCGACGCCGGCTGGTACGCCGAGGGGCACTGGTGGGACACCGTCGGAGCCTGGGAGGAAGCTGCTTCGCGGTTCCCGACCGGGCTCGGGTTCGTCATCGACCACATCCGGTCGCGGGGGATGCAGGCCGGGCTGTGGCTCGAGCCCGAGGTCATCGGCATCCACTCGCCGCTGGCCGCGACCCTGCCGGACGACGCCTTCGTGCACCACCACGGCGTGCGGGTCGCCGAGCACGGACGGCACCTGCTGGACCTCCGGTCACCGGCCGCGCGGGCGCACCTCGACGCGGTCGTCGATCGACTGGTCGGGTCGCTCGGCGTGACGTTCTGCAAGATGGACAACAACACGATGACCGGGCCGTTCACCGGGATGCTCGACCACCAGCGTGCGCTGCTCGACTGGATCGACGCGGTGCAGGATCGGTACCCGGCACTGCTCATCGAGAACTGCGCCTCGGGAGCGATGCGCGCCGACTCCGCGATGCTGTCCCGGCTGCACATGCAGTCGACCTCGGACCAGCAGGACCCGGTGCTGTCGGCATCGATCGCGGCTGCTGCCCCCGCCGCGATGCTGCCCGAGCAGGCCGGGAACTGGGCCTACCCGGCACCGTCGATGTCGCCCGACCTGTTCGACCTGTCGCTCGTGAACGGGGTGCTCGGGCGGATGTACCTGTCGGGCTACCTCAACTCGATGAGCACATCGCAGCGGGCGGTCGTGCGTTCTGCGATCGAGGCCCACCGGACAGTGCTCGAGGTCATCGAGTCGTCGGTGCCGGTGTGGCCGCTCGGGCTGCCGGCCTGGGAGGACCCTCTGGCTCGCGCTCGGCTTGCGGGCTACGTCGGGCGATCTGTACTTGTCGGTGTGGTCGCTGCCCGGGGCTGGCTCGTCGGTGTCGTTGCCGCTTCCGGCGTTCGCCGGGCAGGCGGTCGTCGTCGAGCCGCTGTTCCCGACGGCGCTCGGGTCGTGGTCCGTGGCGTGGGACGCCGCCTCGGGCTCGCTCGAGGTCGCCAACGGCGGGGCGACCCCACAGCGCGGTGCTCCGCGTCCGACCGGAGGGGCAGGCGCGGAGCACTGAGCGGGGCGCGCGTCGCGATGGCAGGGCGCGCGTCACATGGTGAGCAGAAATGGTCGGGTCCCGGTGCCGGTACCCGACCATTTCTGCTCACGAAGTGCGCCGGGGATCAGGGGAGCAGGCGGAGCTCCATCGCGCGGGTCACGGCACGGGTGCGGTCGTTCACGCCGAGCTTCTCGAACACGTGGCCGAGGTGCGTCTTCACCGTCGTCTCGCTGAGGAACAGGGCGCGGCCGATCGCCGGGTTCGAGTTGCCCTGGGCGACGAGCTGCAGGACCTCGAGTTCGCGCGGGGTCAGCGACGGGCCGGCAGCCACGGCCGACGAACCCGTTGCTCGTCGGACCAGCGCAGCGGCAGCCGAGGGAGCGAGTGCGGTCTCGCCCCGCGCGGTCGCCCGCACCCCCGCGAGGATCTCGGACTCCGGGGCGGCCTTGAGCAGGTAGCCGGTGGCGCCGGCCTCGATGGCGGCGAGGATCTGGTCGTCGGACTCGTACGTCGTCAGGATCAGGACACGGACGTCCGGTTCGGCCGCGAGGATCTCCGCCGTCGCCGCATCCCCGTCGAGCTCGGGCATCCGCAGGTCCATCAGCACGACGTCGGGGCGCTCGGCCAGCACGACCGACACCGCTGCACGACCGTCGCTGGCCTGGCCCACCACGTCGATGTCGTCGGCGTCCTGCAAGAGCGCGACGATGCCCGAGCGGACGATCGGGTGATCGTCGGCGACCACGACGCGGATCACCGGGTCACCTCCGCCACGGGGTGACGAACGGCGGACGGGAGGCCCGGTGCGGCTCCGGTGGGCAGGTTCGCCTCGACGACGGTGCCCCGGCCCAGGGCGCTCGTGATCGTGCAGGTGCCGCCAGCGAGGGCGAGGCGCTCCCGCAACCCGCGCAGCCCGTGCCCGGCGGTGGGCTGCTCGGGGTCGAACCCGGTGCCGTCGTCGGTGATCCGCAGCACCGTCTGCCCCTCCTCGGCGAGCAGACGGACCTGCGCCGTGGCGGAGCCGGCGTGCGCGCGGACGTTCGAGAGGGCCTCTTGCGCGACGCGGAGCAGGACCACCTGCGCATCACGGTCCAGCGTGCAGTCGGACGCGGCGTCGACCGTGACCAGCGTCTCCGTTTCGCGGGTGTGCCGTTCGGCGAGGCGGTGGAGGGCACCGGCAAGGCTGTCGCGGGTCATGCCGGCGGCCCCGGCTGCGACGAGGGTGCGGGATTCCTCGAGGGCAGCGCGGGCGGACTCCTCGAGGACGGTGAGTCGTTCTTCCAGCGCATCGGAGCGGGCGTTCGCCAGGTCGCCACGGGCCCGTTCGGTGAGCATGACGATGCCGGCGAGGTTCTGGGCGACGGTGTCGTGGATCTCGCGGGCCAGGCGCTCCCGTTCGCTCGCGATGCCCGCCGTGCGGTTCGCGTCGGCGAGGGACTGCTGGGTGGCGCGGAGTTCCTCGACGAGCTGGCGGCGCTCCTCGGACAGACCGGCGACGCTCGAGATCCACACGCCCATCGCACAGGCGCCGATCACGCTGATGCCCTCGATGAGCAGGGTGCTGACCAGCGCGTCCGGGCCGCTCGACAGTTGCAGGCCGATGCCGCTCGCGACCCCCACAGCGATGGACAGCAGGACCGCGGTGCGGACGCGCTCCGTCTGCACCCACACCAGCGGGAACACGATGCACTGCACGAACGCGGTGCTCGGGACGACGGCCGGCAGCACGAGGGCGGCGGCGACGACGAGCGGCAGGAACGCGGCGGCGGCTCGGGGGCTGTCGTAGCCGCGGTGCCCGTACGCGATGTACGCCACGACGAGGACCACGACCGCGAGGTACGCGGGCCAGCGGGCCGACCACGGGGACCAGCCGAGCGCGGTGATCACGGCGGTGAGGAGCATCGTGCCCGCGAAGAACACGTGCAACCACCGGCCCCGCACCCACGTCTCGCCGCTCGCGACCACAGCATCCCATCGATGCAGGACCGCGGAGCGGTTCTCCACAGGCCCATCAGGAGTCCTTGCGGTTCCAGCGGAAGGTGAGCGCGCAGGCCACCGTGCCCCCGACCAGCCACGCGACCAACACGAGCGTTCCGAGGAGCCGAGGTGCCACGCGCCTCCCGGCTCGGCGGACGCGAACGCGTCGGGTAGGAAGACGGACCGCATGCCGGACGCCATCCAGCGCAGGGGGAAGACCGACGCGACGTTCTGCAGCCAGTCGGGCAGTTGCGTGAAGGGGAGGTAGACGCCGGAGATGAACTGCAGGACCAGGACGATGGGGACGATCGTCGCCGTGGCGCGGCGGCCCTCGCGGGGAGCGCCGAGATCGCGATGCCGAGGACGCAGCTGGTGGCGATGCCGAGGACCATCACGCCCGCGAAGACACCCCAGTTGCTCGCGTCGGTCGGCAGGTCGACGCCGAACACCAGGCTCGCGATCCCGAGCAGCAGCGCCGTCTGCACGATGGTCGTGACGAGCACCATGCCGATCTTGCCGACGAAGTAGCTCAGCACCGGCAGCGGTGTGCCGCCGAGGCGCTTCAGCGTGCCGTCGCTGCGTTCGGTCGCGATGTCGACGCCGAGGGACTGGGTGCCGGAGAGCAGGATGCCCGTCGCGACCAGGCCCGGCAGGTAGTAGGTGGCGTAGTCGACGCTGATCGGTCGGCCGTTGCTGGCGACGGCGCGGATCAGGTCGGCGTCCGCGAACGCCACCGAGAAGAGCGCCAGCATGATGATGGGGAAGAGGAACGTGAAGAAGACCGCGTCGGGGGCGCGGAAGTAGGAGCGGATCTCGTACGAGATGCGGCTGGTCGCGGTGTTCACTTCTGGCCCACCATTCCGAGGTAGACGTCCTCGAGGGACGGGCGGATGACTTCGAGGTCGTGCATGGCCGTGGTGCCGCTGCGGACGAGTGCGGTCGGGTCGGTCGTCCGCTCGTCGTGCAGGTCGCCGTCGTCGTCACGCCAGCGGACTCGTGGTGTGCGGGCTTCGGCGCCGCCGATCTCGTCGATCAGGGCGATGTCGAGCAGCTTTCCGTCGGCGATCACCGCTGCCCGGTCGGCGAGCTGGGCGGCTTCGTCGAGGTAGTGCGTGGTGAGCAAGATCGTCGTGCCCTCGGCCTGCACCTGGCGCAGGAGGTCCCAGAACTGGCGACGGGCCTCGGGGTCGAAGCCCGTGGTCGGTTCGTCGAGGAACAGGACCTCGGGGCGGCCGATGATGCCGAGGGCGACGTCGACGCGGCGGCGCTGGCCGCCACTCAAGCGAGCGATGCGGGTGTTGCGCTGCTGCTCGAGGCCGGTCGCTGCGAGGAGTTCCTCGGTGGCGCGGTGCTTCGGGTACAGCGTCGCGAAGTGGTTCAGCTGCTCGGCAACGGTGACGTTCGGGGACTCGGCGCTGGTCTGCAGGACGATGCCGATGCGTGCGTTGTGGCTGCGGCTTGTGCGTGCGGGGTCGTGACCGAGGACGCGGACCTCGCCGGCGGTGCGCGACCGGTACCCCTCGAGGATCTCGACCGTCGTGGACTTGCCGGCGCCGTTCGGGCCGAGGAGGGCGAAGGTCTCGCCGGGCTGGATGACGAAGCTGACGTCATCGACGGCGACCTTGCCGGTGACGTAGGTCTTGCTGAGGTGCTGGACCTCGATGGCGGGGGACTCGGGCATGGGTCCAGCCTGGCCGGTGGGGCGCCGCGGGGGATCGGTGGGGGCGGTGGTGCTGCATCCTCCGATCGGGGGATGGCGTGGTTTCCCTGCCGGGTGCTCGCGCACGGGGAGGCATGTTTCGTTTTCGGCGGTCATGGCGTATCGCGATATCGCGTTTCTTGCATGGTTGCGCTGGGCGGTGGACGCCACCGTCTTCTGTCTGGGGGCCCGTGGCGGGCTGGCACGGTGCCTCCCGTCCGATGGTGGGTCGCGTCGGGTTGCGTCAAGCAACGTCCGCGTAGACCGGGAGGATGCAGGTCGTCGGAGTCGAACAGTTCGGAGGGCCGGAGGCCCTCGCCGTCCACGAGGTGCCGGAGCCGCACGCCGGTGCGGGATCCGTGCGGATCGGGTGCAGGCGTTCGCCGTGAACCCGACCGACACGGGGGTGCGTGCCGGGCAGCGGGACAGCTCGCAGGCCTCGCGGCCGTACGTGCCGGGGATGGACGCCGCCGGGGTCATCGACGAGGTCGGGCCCGACGTCACCGGGTGGGAGGTCGGCGACGAGGTCATGGCGATCGCGTTGCCGCTCAGCACGCACGGTGGGGCCTACGTGCAGGAGCTCGTAGCGCCGGTGGGGGTCGTTCACGCGGATCCCTCGTGGGACGTCTCTTCCGCTCGCCTCCACAGTGCCGATGAACGGGCTGACCGCGTTGCAGATCCTGTCGCTCGCCGGGCTGTCGCGTGGGGACACACTCGCTGTGACCGGGGCTGCTGGGTTGCTCGGGAACTACGTGGTGCAGCTCGCCGTCGCCGCTGGGTTGACCGTGATCGCAGATGCTGCTCCGGCGGACGAGGCGCTGGTGCGGTCGCTCGGGCCGGCGCACATCGTGCCGCGTGGCGATGGGTTCGCTGCCGCGGTCCGTGCGCTCGTGCCCGACGGGGTCGATGCGCTCGCCGATGGTGCGGTGCAGCGTGGGGTCGTCGTCGATGCTGTTCGAGACGGGGGAGTGTTCATGGACGTGCGGGGATGGTCGGGGGACGGCTCGCGGGGGATCCGGTTCGAGCAGGTCGCGGTGTTCTCGGAGTACCGGTCGTTCGACAAGCTCGAGCAGCTGCGGCATGCGGTCGAAGGAGGGACGGTGGTGCCGCGGGTGGCGGAGGTGTTGCCGGCCTCGCGGGCTGGGGAGGCGCATGAGCGGTTGGAGGCTGGGGGGACGCGGGGGCGGTTCGTGCTCACTTGGTGAGTTGACGACGGTGTGAGGGACGGGAGGCACGGTGCCGGGTGGCATCGTGCCTCTTCTGTTTAACAAGCGCATGACAGGTTGACATGAGAAGTATCAACGGTAGCGTTCTGTCTGCGTGACAACACGCTCGACAAAGGAGGATCAATGTTGACCCTGAAGCCCCTAGCGCTCTTCGCCGCAGCAGCCCTGGTGCTTGCCGGAGGCGCGATCGCCCAGGCAGGACCAGCTTCCGCGACGCAGTCCGAGGCGGAGCCCCCGCTCCGGTGCAGTCCGGTCCGAAGTTCAGCGACGATCAGCTCCTGATGGCTGTGCTGGTCGGGACCGGCCCGGCGGCGGATGCGCTCGGCATTCACGTCGAGGACGAGACTCCCCTGCCGGATGACTTCGAGAAGCTCGCTGAGCAATTCGTCGCGGAGTTTCGGGCGGAACGCACCGAAGCCACCGATCGCGCTATCGCTGCTTTTCGCTCTGGTGACCCGATCAGAGTCCACGAAGCAGTGAAGTCCCTCCAGCACACGCTCCAGGAGACGTACCTGGAGAGCGCGCCCACGATCGAGAACGGCGCGCTGTGTGCGACGGTCAGCTTGGTCCTTGCAGGAAACCTCGCGGTGGTGATCAACGTCGGGGTCGCCGTTGCCGTTGCGTTCGTGACCTGGGTCGTGACCTACCAGGTCGAGAACGAAGCTGACGCTGAGGTGATCTCGGCCCGGTTGTCGGACCTCGGTCAGGCGTGAAGTACGCGAGGAGTGCGGCCGTGGTCTTCGGACTCGTCGTGACCGCGGTCGCACTCTCCGCCCTTCCGTCGTCGCGCTACCTCCCGGTCGACATCGTGCGTCCGATCAGAGCGATCTCCGTTGCCCTTCCTCAGGGCTGGGCATTCTTCACGAAGGACCCGAGCGAAGTCGCCGACATCGCGTACGTACGCCGCGACGGGACTTGGGCGCCCGTTGTCGATGCGTTGCCGTTCACGGACGCGGTCGGATGGTCGCGGCATGCTCGTGCCATTGATGCAGAGATCGCTGCACTGGCGGCGGCGGCTGACGGCCGATTCTCTTCTTGTGCGGCGGGCGCCGACGTGCAGCAATGCGCGACCGAGGCTCCACACGTGCGTCGGCAGTTTGAACAGGTCAGGCCACCGCTGTGCGAACCGGTCTTGCTCCGCCGCATGGAACCAGTCCCGTTCGCGTACGGAACACGAGTGTCATCGATGCCTTCGAAGGTGGTGATCGTGCGTGCCGCGTGTCCTTCGTGACCGGGGCCGCTGGCTCCGAGACCTGCATCCGGTCGGGATCGCTCGCGGTGTGCTCGCCCTCGGAAGCCTGTCGACCCTGTTGCTCACCGATGAACGTGCGCTGTTCTTGACGTTCCTCCCCAACGCTGCTCTGTCGAGGTGCGTGGGGATCGGTCAGTTCGGCGTGTTCTGCGTATCGGAGGCGGCGACCGGCGGCCGGCTGATCGGCACGGTGATCTCGCTCATCGTCCTCATCGGGGTCCTGAGCGGATTCGGCCCGCGAATACTGGCAGTACCGCACTTCTACGTCGCGTGGAGCATCTCGCAGAACGTCGTCCTCGTGGAAGGCGGTGACCAGGTCAACGCTGCGATGACGCTACTGCTGATCCCCTGGCTTCTGGCGATGCCTCGAGGCAACGCGTACTCGCCAGCATCGCCGTACATGCCAGTCCTGCGGGAGAACGCGTTCGCGTACGGAGCGGCCGAGCTCATCCGGGTGCAGCTCGCCCTCGTGTACGCGATCGCCGCGGTTGCGAAGTTCGCTGTGCCGCAATGGGCTGACGGCACTGCGTTCTGGTACTGGCTTCAAGTTCCGACGTTCGGACTGCCGCCCGATGTGTTCGCGGGGATCGCCCCCGTGCTGCAGCAGCCGATCGTGATGGTGCCAGCGACCTACGCCGTCTTGGTGTTCGAGCTCGGCTTGGTCATGGCGATCTGGACGAAGGGACGAATCTCGCGGGCGTGGCTTGACGCCGGGATCGGTTTCCATGCCGCGATCGCTTTCGTGCTGGGCCTCTGGTCGTTCGGCATCACCATGGCAGGAGCGCTGTTGCTGTGCCGAGCGCTGCAATCCGGTCGGCTCTTCTTCATCGGGGTCCTACCTCGGTCGACACAGCCTGCCCTGATGGAAGGAGTAAAACCATGATCGTGATCGAACTCGTCGCGGCGGTGACGACCATAGTGTTCGCGGTGCTTCCCGCGAAGGGAATGATCCGCAGGAACGCATTCGTCGGTGTCCGAACTCGCGCGACCATGCGCGACGACGCCGCCTGGCAGATCGGGCATCGGGCTGCCGTATTGCCGACGACCATCGCCGCGGGCGTCACGATCGTCGCAGGTCTGGTGTCGATCGCCGTTGGGCGAATGAACGACCCGCTGTCGGTCGTCGTCAGCGCAGGGCCGCTCGTGATCGGCGCGCTTTGGAGCGTTGTCGCTGCTGGTCGGGCAGTGCGCTGAGGGTCAGGCCGCGGGCGCGCACAGGCGCGCCCGCGGCGCTAGCGCTCGTCAGGCGCGCGCACCGACCCACAAGCCGTCCCGCGCCCGGGTCATCCCCACGTAGATCTCCCGGCGGCCCCGCTCCCGCCGCTCCCGTTCGGTCTCCGACGGGTCCGCCGGGGCAGCATCGAGCAGCCTTGGGTCGACGTGCGCGAGCAGCACCTGCTTGAACTCGAGGCCCTTCGCACGCTTCACGGTCCCGACGCGGACCGCGTCGGAACTCCGCCCCGCGTACTGCTGCAGGGAGACGGTCGGCACGCCGGCTCGCCCCAATGCCTCGATGACGTCGTCCGCCTGCCGGTTCGTCGCCGTGAGGATGCCGACGTCACCGTGACCGGTCCCGACCAGCCGGAGGACCTCGGTCAGCCGGTCGAGCATCGCCTGATCGTGATCCGCACGACTGGTGAAGTGCGTCATCGTCGGAGCCGCACCGGACCGCGAGACGTCGGACACCGCGTCACCGACCCCGTCGACACCCTCGATGTCCACGAACTGATCGTCCGCCACCATCTCCTTCGCGAACTCGAGGATCTCGGCCGTGTTCCGGTGGTTGACGTCGAGCACCACGCCTCGACCCGACAGGTTGATGCCGACCTCGCCGAGCGTGTACCCGCCGGGGTAGATCGTCTGCTGGCCGTCGCCGATGAGCGTCAGGCCGTCGGTCCGGTCACCCACGAGCTGGTGCACCAGCGCGACCATCGCGCAGGACAGGTCCTGCGCCTCGTCCACGATGACCGCGTCGTACCGCTCGAGCGGCACCGCGCGCACCGCGTCGCGGGCGAGCAGGACGATGTCCTGCCAGTCGTGCGCCCGGCGCTCGCGCAGGTTGCGCGCGTACGCCTCGTACAGGTCCCAGACGGCCTGTCGCGTCTCCAGTGGGAGCGCGTGCTTGCGCCCGACGCGGGCCAGGTCCGCGTACTCGTCGAACCGCGTCAGGCCGCGGCCCTTGATGACGTGCTTGATCTCGTCTTCCCAGTACGAGCGCGAGAATCGCGACGACCGCAATGGACTGGAGGCGCGGATCGCGTTCCACGCGTCGTCGAACGCGAGCTGGGCCTCCCGTCCAGGAGCGCGGAACGCGATGCCGCGTTCCTTCAGGGAGTCGAGACGCGAACGCGTGGACGCCCATGAAGTCGACGCGACCGACCATGTCGGGCGCGAGGCGTTCAAGGAGCGACTCGAGGACCTTCGGCAGGGTGCTGATGTACGTCGTGAACAGCACGCGGCCGCTGGTCGCGCGTGCGAGGTACGCGGCGCGGTGCAGGCCGACGACGGTCTTGCCGGTGCCGGCAGCGCCGCGGATGCGGGCCGGGCCGTTGAAGCTGCGGCGGACGAGCTTGGCCTGTGCCGGGTCGAGGAACGCCATCCAGTCCTCGATCGGTGCTTCGAGCACGCCGTCGAGGAGCTGGTCGGGCAGCTCCTCGTCCGTGGTGTCGATCGTCGGGACGAGGACGTCAGGTTCGCGGGGGAGTACCGGTGCCGGGACGACGACCTGGGGCGGTATTGCCCCGCCGTCGCCGATCACGGGGAAGTGGTGCAGCATCGCGGCGAGGACCTCGTCGACGCGGGACGCCGACAGTCGCGCGCCGCGCTTGGTGATGTGCCCGACGAGGTCGTGCGCACCGATCACGTCGACCGATGCGACGCGAGCGTGCATCCGCTTCTGGCCGGCGAGTGCGGCAACCGCATGGACCTCGCCGGGCGCCAGTCCCGTGTCCGCCAATGCTGCCTCGGTGCTGTACGCGAGGTCAGCGAGGCGGGCGATGTCGTCGGTGACGTCCTCTTGGCCGCGGGTGATCCGGTCGCCGTGGACCGCGACCTCGCGCCAGGCCTTCGTGTCGACGATGAAGACGCCGGCGCGGCCGACGACGACCATGTCGACCTGCGCTGTGCGGCTGCCTGGCCAGCGGCGGTCGGCGAGGAGGTGGTAGCCGATGCCGGCGAGTGGCGCGAGGATGCGGGCGGTCTCGCTTTCGGTGCGATGCGCGATCTCGAAGCGGGCGGCACGCTGCTCGGCGTCGTCCGCCTGGCGGCGGAGTTCTCGTGCGTGGCTGCGCTGGCGGTGTGCCTCGACCCCTGCGGATTCTCCGGCCATCGTCATGGTGTTGCCCCTCGAAATGCTGACTGTGCGGACCACTCGTCGTCCCCGGGACGTCTAGTGCTGAACCATCCTCGTGGATGCCGGGCCGACTCGGGAGCACCCGTTCTGGGGCGCTCGGCGGCGACGGTCAGGGGGTCCTCGTCAGCTCACCCCGGGCGGCTCGGTGCCATCCTGCGCCGGTGTTGTCGCGGAAGATGATCGCGTCCACGCCCCGAGCATCCGAGATGGTGGACGGACGCAACGGGTCGCCCGTCACCTCCCGGACCGGTTTCGCCGGGCGGTGGCTGTCGAACTCGCGTCGAGGAACATCGCGACGGTCGCGCCGACGCTCGGCGCCGACGAGTACCGCGTGAGCGGTGTGCGGAAGGTCGGCGTCGTGAGGATTGCCGGGCACACCGTGTGGCTGAAGCCGAAGACGCCGATGCGCCGGTTGTTCGCGATGCTCGGGTACGCGCGGGCGGGGAGTCCGATCTGGACCGAGGATGACTTCGAGTTCGAGGAAGACGAGGACCTCGTGCCGGCGTTGGCGCACGCGTTCGTGCGGCAGGCCTCGCGGGCGTTGGCCGGTGGCCCGCTCCGTGGGTATGTCACGCGCGAGGATGCGCTGCCGCTCGTCCGCGGTCGGTGGCGAATCGCTGACCAGCTGACGCGGCGGGGCGGACAGCCGCTGCCGGTCGAGGTCTCGTTCGACGACTACGTCGAGGACATCGCGGAGAACCAGGTGCTGCTGACCGCAGCGACGCGGTTGTTGCGCCTTCCGGGTGTACCGGCCGATGTGCTCGGGGCGCTGCGGCGGATCGTGCGTGTGCTCGACGGGGTATCGGTGATCCCGGTCGGGGCGCCCGTGCCCGTGGTCCGGGCGGATCGGCGGAACGCGCGGTACTCGTCGGCGCTGGCGTTGGCGTCGCTCGTGCTGTCGGGGTCGTCGGTCGAGCAGCGCGCCGGGTCAGTCGTCGCGTCGGGGTTCCTTGTCGACATGTGGTCGGTGTTCGAGGACTTCCTGTCGGCTGCGCTCCGAGAGGCGTTCAAGCCGTACGGGGGAGTGCTGGTGTCGCAGTACAAGTCGACGCTCGACGTCGAGGGGACGGTGAAAATCACGCCTGACCTCGTGCGGCTCGTCGACGGCGAGGTGCGGGCGTGCATCGACGTGAAGTACAAGGTCGAGAAGCACGGGCAGTACCCGAACGCTGATCTTTACCAGATGGCGGCGTACTGCCGGAGATTCGGGTTGGGGGAAGGGCGGCTCGTCTACGCAGCTGGTGAGTGTGACGTCGATGTCGTCCACGTAACGGACGGACCGATCATCCGGCGTGCAGCGCTGGAGTTGAACGGTGAGAGCACCGACCTGCGCAATCCACTCACTTGCATCCCACGAGGCGCAATGCTTCAGCGGCGGCCCCACGCCTGAGGGGAGGCCGCTTCGCGGGCACAACAGTGGCTGATTCGACACGCCCGAGGCAAGAAATCGAGGTGAAAGATGGCCTCGCTGGGCGTCGAAGAAGTGAGGGCCATGCCGATGGGTTCGAATCCCACCGGTACCGCCAAGAGGCTTTTGGTAGTTGCAGCCTCACCGATCTGGTAGTTGGCCTGCACGCCCCAGGCCCTGCGCCACTCGGAGACCAGAACGGCAGAGTTGGGTGCTCTCCCTTCCCGTTCGAGACGCTGAGTCGAGTGCCAAGCGCGTTCACTCGAAAAAGGGCCTACCAGTCCTTTCTGATCTGGGGTTTTCGTGCGGAGCTGTCGTGGACGGCGGTCGTATGCAAGGCGGTTGATCGGCGCGGCGACCCCATGCTGCTGCGCAGGCCGTGGTCGCCGCTGGTGTCGCGAGGGGAGGGCGGAAGCGACTGCTTCGTTCGAGGTTGGCTCGGCCTTCGCGGTTCTCATCGCGACGGGTACCGTGAGGGAGACGCGATGCGGCCGCGCCATTGAGCGGCTTGGCGGCGATGCTGTGCGGGCTTTGGGACTTCCGCGCACGAGCAAGAGGCTGAATGAATCGCCGAGGCGCCTCTCTCCGCAGATGGCGTTCCGCAGGGAGTTGCGTCGACAAGGAGTGCGGCTGACTGCGTTCGGCGCGGTGCTGCGTGCGAGCCCCAGGGATCTGCAGAAACCGGCCGCAAGGAATTCAAGCTCTGAGGGCTCGGACAGGCGGCTTCGTTTGCACCGAGTCGCGATCGGTGCGGCGGGCGGCGCCGACTGGCTGTCGGCCTCGCAGACGATTGTGATCCCGCCGGCTTCTCAAGCCGTTCGGCGCCTGCGACTTCTCGTTGCAGATGTCGAACGCGAGCGGCCGGTTGGGGTGATTGTGATCTCGGAAGTGACCGCTGCGGGTCCCAAAAGAGAAGCCTGGGTTGAGAGACTGTCGTTGCCAGTTGTGGGGCGTAAGACGGTGACTGGGGTCTTTGAATTGACGGCCGTGGGCTGCGTTCCGGACTCGGGGCTGGAGCCCGAACCGATGATCCGGAAGCACCTCGTGGGCCAGCACCTTTCTGACGAGATTCGACAGCGGTTCGGGGAGGAACCTCGCATGCTTGTCGCAGACGAGCAGGTGATTGCCTTTCAAGCTGACTTCGCGGATGGCGCTGTGGATCTCGGCTTCGGGTGCAGTCAGTATCTGGAAGTGACGCGCGGCGCGGCCCGCGTCCTGTGGGAGGCAGCGGGTTCGCCGGGTCCGGACTTTCCCCGACGAATCCGAGGTGATTCCCGTGTTGCGCGAGCGGGACTCAGGGCTCTCGGCCTGAAGGTGGATGCGCTCCGAATCGCTGGGTCAGCCCCTCGTCGTGTCGGCATTTACCTCTCTGCGGTTGCTGATGAAGGAAGGATGGCGGCGTGACGGCGCGAGGTGTGCACGGACGATCGCCGCGGGCACGCGCAGTGACGAGCCACACTGAGGCAGCCGCCGCAGCTCGCGCGGCCCGCGAAACCCGAGGACTGGTGTGCGCAGCTCGCAGCCGATGTCGGCGCAACCCGTCACAATGGAGCCATGGTCCCTGAGTCGGTTCACCCCTGGACACACCGGACCTGCGAAAGGCTCGCGGAGCGTTCTTCACACCAGAGCCAATCGCTCGGTTCATCGTGGACTGGGCTGTCAGGACTGCGGACGAGGTGGTGTTTGAACCCTCCGCGGGTGACGCACAGTTCCTCGTGGAAGCGGTTCGTCGGCTTCGGTCGTTCCGCGCGGATCAGTCTTGGACGCCAGTCGTGCATGGCGTCGAGATTCACGAGCACAGCGCTCAGGTAGGCGCGGCACGAGTGGCAGCTGCGGGCGGAGACGGACGTATCGCTGTCGACGACTTCTTCGCGCTTGACGCGGAGGGAACCGCGACCGCCGTTGTCGGCAATCCGCCCTACGTTCGCTTCCAAGACTGGTCCGGAGAAGCACGGACTCGGTCGCGCGCAGCCGCGCTCCGAGCCGGAGTTCCACTCACTGGCCTGGCATCGAGCTGGGCGGCGTTCGTCGTACAGAGCGCGATGTTCCTCGCACCGGGCGGGAGGCTTGGTCTCGTACTGCCAGCCGAGCTGCTTTCCGTGAACTACGCCGCACCGGTACGGCGGTTCTTGTTCGAGAAATTCGCGACTGTCGACATCGTGCTGTTCGACGAGCAGGTCTTCCCTGAAGCTGAAGCAGACGTCGTTCTGCTCCTCGCAGACGGGTACGCTGCGGGGCCCGCCGCGCACACGACGATCCGCCAAACTCGGAACGCCGACACGCTTACGGATCAGCATGAGTACGATCAGTGGATTCCAGCTGACCCATCCGGCAAGTGGACCGGAGGCGGCCTCGTCAGTGAGATGGCATACGCCATCCTGGAGAGGGTTGTCTCCGAGGGGCAGTTCGAATGCCTTGAGCGCTGGGGCGATACAACTCTCGGAATCGTAACGGGCAACAACAAGTTTTTCACACTCTCCCCAGCGAGAGTTCAAGCACTTGGGCTGCAACGAAACGACCTTCTGCGAGTGTCCCCACCAGGCAGCGGCCATCTTCGAGGGCTGAAACTCACAGACGCCGACATGCGAGCACTCGGTCGGGAAGGCAAAGCTACGTGGCTGTTCCGCCCACGCGTGCCCCTTCGAGATGCAGCCCGAAGCTATGTCGGTGTTGGCAGTGCCGCTGGCGTCGACCAGGGCTACAAGTGCCGCACACGCAAGGTGTGGCACCAGGTGCCGCTTGTCCCACCGGCGGATCTGCTGCTGACCTGCATGAACGCGGACACGGCACGACTGACAACAAATGAGGCTGGTGCCTACCATCTGAACTCGGTACACGGCGTCTACCTCCGTGAAGAAGTCCGCGACCTGGGCCGGGAACTCCTACCGGTCGCGTCTCTGAACTCGATCACCCTCTTGAGTGCCGAGATCGTCGGACGCGCCTATGGCGGCGGCATCCTAAAGCTGGAGCCGAAGGAAGCCGACCGATGGTTGATGCCGTCACTGGCGCTGGTGACGCGACGTGCTGAGCAGCTGCGGGCGATCCTCCCGACCGTGAAGAAGCGACTGACCGATGCCGACCTTCTCGGCGCGGTGCAGCTCGTTGACGCCGCACTCTTGCTTGACTCGAACGAGTTAACCGAGAACGACGTGCAGCACGCCCGGACAGCGCATGCAGTCCTGAGTACACGTCGTGCGACGAGGGGAAACGTGGCCGCACCGACCGCGAAGGACAAAGCGTGGGCAATCTTCGACCGGATCGTTGAGGACGCCAAGGTAGATGGCGAGTACGTCAACCCTTGGCGGAGCACGGCGACGGGTCTCGACTACGAGGCTGACATCGAGACGTTGCAGCGCCTGTTGGCTGTCCCCCTCTACTTGGGCGCGACCGTCCGCTCCGGGGTGCCCGCGCTGGCTCTCGATGTGTGGCTCGCCTTCGAACTGCGTCGAGCTGGGTTTGTACCCGACGCGGTTTGGCCGCGCGCAGAGCACCCGCGGATCCTCCCGGGACCGGTGTCGGCCCTGCTGCGGTCCCTCCCGAAGAAGCAGCAGACGGAACTTCGGGAGCGGCTCACTCGAAAGTCCGCCATCAAAAAGGTCACCGCATCGAGCGCCTCGATCTTGGGGAAGAACTACCTGAAGCAGGTTGATGTCATCATGACGGACTGGGCAACCGGGCCGGAAGTGCTGATTTCGACGAAGCGGATGGATTCGTCCTACGGAAAAAACGCACCCAACCGCATTGAAGAATCGTACGGCGATGCGAAGAATCTGCGGCTGCGTCACCCACTGGCAGCGCTCGGGTTCCTAATGGCGGTTCGTTCGGACATTCGAGATGAGCGCGATGAACTCACGTTCCGCTGGCTCAACGACCTCATCCAGAAACTCGGCCGCGAAGAGGACGCTTACCACACAACCTGCTTCTTGCTCATGGAGTACGGGTCAGATGTCACGGTGCCCGACGAAGACCAGGAAGAACCCGACGGGATCGTCCAAGACGCGGGTACGGACGCAGAGCTGGACGATGAGGAAGAACACATTGCGTTGTCGGACCGTGAGGTGGACGCAGCACTGCAGTCCCTTCCGCCAGTCACCGTCCAGACCGAAGCTGTCGATCGGCGCCTCCTCCCGAACACGTTTCTCCGGATGATAATCGAGCGCGTGCTTGACATCACCCCTGTCACGATGCACGACGATGCCCGGACGCTCCGGACAGACGCACTGAACCGAGCGGGCGGAGTTCCTGACCAGTCGTAGTTCCTCGGGACGATGCGGTTGGCCGCCGTAGGAGCAGACTCCGAAACGATGTAACTGTTGCGAAGGCGCAGTTCGCCCCGCTTGGCGCGGAGCGCCTCGTACGGCTGATCGTCGGTCTTGGCTGGTTGTGTCGGCGTGTGTGCCCGATCCTCGACGATGCGCTCGGACGTGCTGACGACCAGACCGTCATTCGCTTGCCGAATCCTTGGCGACGAGCGAGAAGGCCCGGACTGCGCAATACTTTGCGAGAAAGCCCCTCTAAGTGGAAAGTATTGCGCTGCGCAGACTCGGAGCAGTTCAGACGAAGCGCTGGTTCAGGAGGACTTCCGGCGACCTTTACTCGTGCGAGCGCTGACCAAACACGGCTGTTCGACGTCGGGCGCCCTGACTGACTGGTCACGATCGGCGGACCCGCGGCCACCGACGACCTGATTCGTCGACGCCCAAGGCCACTCGTGGTAGCTGGCCCGGGCGTGTCGGTCGGCGAGATCGGATGTCAGCAGCAATTGGCGCGTCCTGCTTGCGTCGTGACGTCGCTGGCAGTGGCCGTTCCGGGCGAGCGGCGGCATCGGGCGGATCTCGCCGATCGAGTTCGGCCGATCTGGCGAAGATCCGAGAGTGGGCGGCTGCGAACGGACATGAGGTCGCACCCCGCGGACGCATCAGCGGCGCAGTCCTCGAGGCGTACGAGGCCGCGCACTAACCGGTCCCGGGTCGGCAGGAGCGGACTCCGTTCGTTCGCCTAGTCGTCGATTCCTAGCCTCCGCCGCCGAACTGAAACGCGGTGCATGTCGGTCCCGGCGGCGGCAAACCCTCAGGGTACGGCGATGCCTTCTTCCAGTGAGCGAAATCTCGAGTAGTGCAGGCGGTGACTGGCGGCAGTCAGGGTGCCATCCTCGATTCATGAGTTAGTCCACGGGAGCGAGCATGCTACTGACCCCGATCACCCACCCGCAGCTGTTGGGCGCCCTTGGCCGAATCGGTCACGGTTCGAGGGTGCTGCTCTCGGATGGCAACTACCCCCACGGGACAGGGGCGCCCGCTGCAGCCGAGCGCGTCTTCTTGAACTACGCTCCGGGGCTCCTTGCTATGGATGATGTGCGCGGACCGCTGACTCAGGTAGTTGCATTCGAGGGGGCCGCGGAGATGGCAGTCGACGACGGGTCGGAGACAGCGGCTGTCGCGGCGTAGGGACGCGCGCTTCCTGGCGTTCTGTTCGATCTCTTGGATCGGGAAGGGTTCTACGCTGCAGCACGTGGTCCGCGGGTGGCTGTCGTCATCGCCACCGCCGACCAGCGCGCTCGATAGAACCTGTTACTGACCATCGGTGTGCGCAAGCCCTGATCGCTCAGCACGGGCCGGTCATCGTGGGCCGGCACGGGCTGCAGCCGGGATGCGCGGTGTCTGGTCGACACGGCTGCGAATTCGGCATGTATCGGCTAGTCGCATCCGATACTTGAATCATCCTCGCGCCACGACGCGTCCGCGCGTGCGCAACTGACGAACTGGAGGGCACCTTGCCTCTCGACCTCAACAGGCTCGGCAACGCGGCCGGCAACGTGGTCACTGACCCGCGAGATATCTTCGCCGCCATACCGTCGAAACCCTTCCCGCGGTTGCGCCTCGAACAAGGCGAGGTGCTCAAGGCTTGGTACCAGCGGCGGACCCGCCGCGACACTGTCATCAAGCAGAACACCGGGGGCGGCAAGACAACCATCGGGTTGCTGATCGCGCAGTCCAGCTTGAACGAAGGTGTCGGACCCGCGGTCTACCTCACCCCGGACACCTACTTGGCGGAGCAGGTGGTCGCTGAAGCCAAGCGACTGCAGATCCCGACGACACAGGATGCGCGGAGCGACGATTTCCGCGTCGGCGAAGCGGTGCTCGTCACCACGTTCGCGAAGCTGATCAATGGGCGCAGCTCCTTCGGCGTCGCCGGAACTGGGCGCCCGACACAATCGCTTGGAACGGTCGTGGTGGACGACGCGCACTCCGCCCTCGCAATCGCTGAGGCACAGTTCCGCACGACGGTGCCCTCCAGTCACGCGGCGTTCAAGAAGATCACCGATCTGTTTGCCGACGCATTGAAGGCGCAGAGCCCCTCCGGGTGGCGGGCGATCGACCAGGGGCAGCCGTCCGCGCCGGTGCCCGTCCCGTTCTGGAGCTGGCAGGCCAATACCAACCGGGTTCGCGACATTCTCGAAGACCACGCTGACGACGACAAGCTGAAGTGGCTGTTCTTCTCATGGCCGCTGGTCAATCAGGTCCTCGAACTTTGCAACGCCACCGTCACCGCTTCCAGCTTTGAAATCCGGCCGCCGTGCTCGCCCGTTGAGCTGATCCCCGCCTTCGCAAACGCGAAGCGTCGCGTCTACCTCACCGCGACACTCGCCGACGACGGCGTCCTCGTCACCGACCTCGGCGCGACGGAGGCCGATGTCAAGACTCCGGTCACCCCGGAACGCGCAGCGGACCTCGGCGACCGGCTCATCCTTGCCCCGCTCGCCCTGAACCCGACGCTGTCCGAGGACGCGGTCCGCGATCTCGTCTATGACTTCTCCCGCGGCAAGCGAAGCGGCAGCGGCGCAGAAGAGGAAACGAAGCGGCTTAATGCTGTCGTGCTGGTGCCGTCTGACTCCCGCGCCGACCTGTGGCGAGACCGCGCAGACCACATCTGGCACGTAGACGACCTGAAGAAAAACGCACCGCGGTTGCGCGCTGGCGAGTGGCTGGGCGTCGTTGTCCTTGTCAACAAGTACGACGGGGTTGACCTGCCAGGCGATGCGTGCCGCCTGCTCGTCATCGATGGCGTGCCGTTCCCCCTCACACCGGGGGAGTCTCGCGAGGCAGCGGCTCTCGACGGGACTGACACGTTCGCCGCGCGGCAGACGCAACGTATCGAGCAGGGGATGGGGCGCGGTATCCGCGATGCTGAAGATCACTGCGCAGTCCTGTTGATGGGCAGCACTCTTGCGATGTCGATTCGTGCCACGAAGCTGCGGAAGCATTACTCACCAGCTACCGAGGCTCAAATCAAGCTCAGCCAGCAGCTCTCAGCTCAGATCCAAGGGGAGGGGCTGGAGTCGATCCGTGAAACCCTCGATATGTTCCTGCGCCGCGACCCTGCGTGGTTGAAGGTGTCAACCCGGGAAATGGCCGGCGTCGAGTATAACAAAACCGGGCTGATCGGGCCGGAGTCCGCCGCTTCCAGGCGCGCGTTCGACCTCGCGCGCGCCGGCCAACCCGATCGGGCAGCCCAAACTCTCCTTGACGGGATCAGAACGTTACCGCCATACGAGCAGGGTTGGTACAAGGAGCAGGCAGCGGCCTACGCGAACCTGCAAGATCATGACCGCGCTCAAACGATCCTGATGGAAGCACGTCTAGCGAACATCAATGTGACCATGCCGTTGACCGCGATCCCGATCCGGACGCTGCGTCCCTCCGCTGCGCAGGCGGACGCCGCTGCAAAGTACCTCGCCGACAAGTACGACTCAGGAGTTGAACTCATGCTTGGGTTCAACGGCCTGCTCGAACGCATGGAGTACGACAAAGACCGCACCGACTCGGCCGAGGCGGCGTTCGAGGAACTCGGACGGCATCTCGGGTTCACAACCGAGCGGCCAGCACAAGATCTACGGAACCGGCCCCGACGTACTCTGGGCCATCACCGAGGACAAGCACCTCCTGGTCGAACTGAAGACCGGTGTTACGCGGGAAGATGTCCGCATCATCAAGCATGAACTGGACCAAGCGTCGGGGCATGTGAGCTGGTACCAGCAAAATTACCCGTCGTCGACCGGAATCCCCGTGTTCGTGCACCCCTCTCACTACTACGCCACAAACGGCACGCCCCCGAAGGCACGCAGGTTGTCGATCCAAACACGCTCCAGTCAATTAAGGACCGAGTGCTCGGCTTCGCACGAGCCATCCAGAACCACGACGGCTGGACGGTACCGGACGTCGTGAAGAAGCACCTTCTGCAGGAGCGGCTCGCCGGATCTGACGCGCTGCTCGCAGGAGCCCCGCGCACCCAGCCCGCACCGCGGTTCGTTCAGAACCCGATGACGGTCGTCCCCGAACCGGAGCCAGACGTCCCCGCTCCCGCGGTCGATGCAGCGTCGTCCTCCACCGATTCACCGGCCGATGAAGCTGCCGAGACGGTGAACCCCGTCCCAGCCCAGCCCGAGGCTGGAGCAGGGCAGCTCGGCGGCCGAAAGCGGGACCCGCTCGTCGCAATAGCTGGTGGCGTGCTCCGTCGTGTCGTCCTCCGCCTCGGCGAGGAGGACGCACGACGGCGCCGCTGTGCTTCTCCGACGTTGCGTGCGCTCGACCCGCGGAACGTTCATCCGTCGGCGACCGAGGCCGCTTATCCGAGCTGAAGCGCCCGACCAGCGAGCCTGCCCGAGAACATGTGGATTCGCGCCGCACTGGTGGGCGCGTCGAAAGCCATGCTCCGGCAGTATTTGATGCGTGGCTTGGATACCGACATCAGAATCGGAACTACGCGCTTCGCTGGAGGTGGGTGGTGTGCAGGAGAGTCACTTCCTGGATTTTAAGCGCGAACTGGGCAGCAGCCCGCAGGCGTTGAAGGAGACCGCTCGCGATCTCGCGTCGTTCGGGCTCGACGGGGAGTACTTATCGTTGGCGTGGACGAGACCAGTACAGGCACCTTCACACTGTCCCCGATACCGCTTCAGAACGCGTCCGAGCGGGCCGAGCAAATCGCCGACAACCGTCCGGAGCCGAGCTTGCATGTTCGCTCGTCTGTCATCGAGTCTGGACCGCCCGGGTTATGGCTACCTCGTCATCGAGGTTCCACCCAGTCCCGGCGCTCCCCACATGGTTGACGGACGCTACTACGGGCGTTCGGAGCGCACCAAGCGGCAACTCGCAGACGCCGAGGTCGTGAGGTTGCACGCTGCACGAAACACGTCCGAGTCGGTCGTGCACGACGCGCTTGCGCAAGAGCGTGACCGTCAACCCCTCCCGATCCCATCGACCACGATGTTTCTCGTCGCGGAGCCGCTCGCCGCACCAGCAGGCATCGGCCGAGCGCTGGTCCGTGGTGAACTACGCCGTGGACTGGAGCTGATCACCGCAGCTGAAGCGATGGTTCCCGAACGGGTCGCGTCCGCGTCCCCAAGTCCTCATGAGTTGAACGCTTCGGTTCGGCGCGCGAAAGGCATCGCGCTGACGAATCTCGCGAACGGCCGCGTACCGCATGACTGGATGGGGAGCGAAGACCCGACCGACATCGAACTGCAAATATCCGGCTCGGTGCGTGTTTTGGTGTCTCGGCTGAGCTACACGGCGAACGCTCCGCGCATCGCGGGCGACGTGCCGTTCCTAATTGATGATCTTCCTGTCGCGTGGACATTTCGGATCATCGGGTACGCGGCACGCCTCGCTGGAGTACTTCCCTATCGCGGACCGTGGGGGTTCGGGATCCGCCTCGACGGCCTTGACGGCCTCCGCGCACACACTGGGAACAGTCGCTTCAACAGCTACCAGCTGCCGGTCTACGACGAAGAGACCTACGAGGCCGTGACCCTCGCTAACAGCACCGAGATCGTCGAAGCGCCCCATCAGATCGCCGAACGGCTCGTCGGAGATCTCGTTCACGCGTTCGGCATCGCCGGCGACTACGACAGCATCCTCGATCGCGCCGCGACGGCGTAGCGCGACCACATGCGACTCTGGGGGGGGGGGCGCTCCCTCGCGGTTGTATGGGAGTGCGTCCGATCGTGCAGCGGCCCGATGGCTGAGGATGCTTTCGGCGGTGTCTTGCACGGAATCGGCTACCGCCGCGGGCGCCAACCGAGGACCGCTTCCGCCTTCGCGCTCGTGGAGTTCAGATTGAAGCCGAGCTGCGGAAGTAGCAATCGCAGGCCGGGGTTGAATCGCGCAAGCGCGCGGGCGACGACGATCGGCATCTCCCGTCGCGGTGCCTTCGCAGCGCGGCTGCCGAGGCGTTCGCGAAGAATCCGAGCAATCTCCACCAAGCGCAGACTCGGACCGGAGGTCGCGACGGTCGTAGGCGACGGACTTGGTCGCGCAGTCTGGCGCTGCCGGGTCGAGTCTGGAACGCCTCGCGGCTGCGAAGCCCCGCCAGCTCAGTTCGTATCCGGGGCTCGGAGTCCGGTCGTCGGCCACACTCCGCCGCCGGACCGCCACGCCACGTAGCAGGCGTGCCAGTGCGCAGCCCAGGCCACGACGGTCGCTGTGCTGTCCGTCGATGCGTCCCAGTCGCCGCTTTCGGCGACGCAAAGGTTGCCATTGTCGTACAAGTGGTCGGAGGGCATCATGGAGCGACCGAGCGGCCGCTCACGGCGACGCGGGCTCACCGGCACCACATGCGGCAGCCCGTGATCTCGACGGTGTTGGACGAGAATCTCGAAACGGCCGTAGCCGGTGTCGATCGTTCCGATCCAGCCGGGGGGTTGGTCGTCGAACTGCACCTGGGTGAAGCCGGGGAATGCCATCATGGCCGTTGCCTCACGAGCAATGTATTCGGGGTCGCTCCACCAGGTGTCGGTAGCCGTGGGTGCGGCTTCCACGAGAGTGGCGCCGCCATGGAACGTGTGCGGCTTCACTGGTGTGGCGGCAGCCGAGTCGGAAAACACAACGCGTCCCGATGGGGAGACCCATCGCGGTGCGTCGTAGCCGATCGAGCGGAGAGCCTGAAGCAGTGTCATGAGAGTCCAATCGGTGCGGAGTCTTAGCGGACCGCGTCCTGGGTTACGGCGCGGACGTCGTCCGCGAATCCGGGGAGTGCTGAGACCAGGAGTTCCCAGCTGAAGTCGAAGAACTTGTAGGTTCGACGCTCTGCTCCGCGCTGGTACACCTTCGGCGACTTGTCATGGTGGGTGGTTGCGGTGCCGAGGCTGCCCGAGAAACGCTCTCCTACGACGACTTCCCATGCGAGCGCGTACTTCTCGCACTTGGATGCGAAGTTGGCGGCGAACCCGACCGGGTTCACCTCGCTGGCGTGGGGCGTACCGCTGCGGATGAAAACGACGGGACCGTAGTCAGCGCCTGCCCGGACCCGGACTGGTTCGATGGCCCGCGCGATCAACCAGGGGTTGAGGTTGTCGCGTACTTCCGAGAGCGCGCGAGCGCAACAGGCCGCGGCGGTGATGATCGACAGTTGTTCGCTCACGAACGGGTCGAGTCCGAAGACGGCGTACAACCCATCTCCGCGGAGTCCAACGACCCAGCCGCCCATGTCTTCGACGACCATGGCGACACCCGACAGGACCGCGTCTGCGAGGTCCGCGACAGCTTCGGGGTCGTCCCAGAAGGACCGCGCCGTGAACTCTCGCAGATCGATGAACACGTTCGCCACCGGGCGCGTCACCCGGTCTCCGAGGCTCAGGTGACGCAGTTCGGGTGGCAGCGATGTCTGACTCTTGGCGAGGGGACCCCGGGTCCCGGACGCGAACACAGTGTTCCGGTTGTCGTACGCCTCGAGGACGTGTCTTGTGAACTCGCTCTGGTTTGACAGCATCGGCGCCCTCTCGTCACGTCCATCCTGACGTGAGTCACCGACATTCACGACGTACCCCGGCGTGTCGGCCGCATGGGGGACCGTTGGCGCGGTGCGAACTCTCCGCATCATCAGACCGCGCCGCGTGACCGTGGTTCGACTGCTTTCATCGGCGCCACTGCAGGGCGACAGGCCGAAACGTCGGGGGTCCGGCATAGACTCCGCTCATGACCTTCGCGACGGTGGCTCCCGATGATCCCTCGGTCGTCGGCGCTGGCCTCACGCGCGCGCAGATCGAGACGTACACGGACCGTCTCGGTGACTACCATCAACTCTTCGCGACGGGCGCCGCAGCGAACCTGCAGGCCTTCCTGCAAACGCTCGGCGGTCAGCTGGAAGTTGGCGACACGGAAGAGTCCCTGGTTGTGCGCACAAAGGGCGACTTCACCATCTACTTGCCAGCGCTGACGTCCTGGCGACGCGATCGGTTCACCATCGCGCACGAACTCGGTCACTACTTCCTTCATTACCGGTTCTTCAAGATTGACGAACTGGAGATGCCGAAGCGGCGATACAAGCGATTCGGACGCTCCCGTGCGGAAACGGAAGCGAACTATTTCGCGGCGTCACTGCTCATGCCGCGCGCTCGGTTCGTTGAAGCCTGGGAGCGGCTCGGCGGTGACCTCTTCCAGGTTGCGGATGCGTTCGAGGTCTCGACCGCGGCGGCTGACATCCGAGCGCAGAGCCTGAAACTGGCGTGAGTGACGTGTTCCCGGAGCCGCGCTCGCGGCTCTTCCTGACGTGCGACCTCGTCGGTTCGACGCGATTCAAAGAGCGCAACGACGAGTGGATCACCTCGTTCTTGGACTTCTACTCCGAGTTCCCCGGAGCGTTCGCCCGAGCGCTAAGGCGATCGCCAGCCGCCGCAAGCCTCGAACCGCAACTGTGGAAAGCAGTCGGCGATGAGCTGATTTTTGAGGTCGCGGTCTCATCAGAGACAGACGTGATCGTCAGCATCACCGCGTGGCTGACGGCAATGGACGAGTACGACGAAACCCGTCGCAAGAAGGTATCGATCGCCCGCGAGACCGATACCAGCCTCCCCACTGACACCGGGAAGCACCGCAGCGACCGATCGGCTGAGGCCGAGGAAGAGGGCGCCTCGGATTACCTACTAGCCCAAGGGTCCGCGTTCCTTGCCGTCACACCGTGGCCAAACCGGAAGGTTGGCGCGCGACTGCGGCCAACGCTCGATTCACACACGACCCGTGGGAACATCCACGCGCCTCAGGAAGCAGGCATCATCGAGTCCGCTCGCGCGGTCGCGGCCGAGGATGTAGAAGAGTACTTCTACGACTACCTCGGGCCGAGCTTCGACACCGGATTCCGCGTGTCAACGCTGCGGTCGCCGCGCCACTTCACGCTCTCGCTGGAGGTAGCCTGGATCTTGGCGCAGGCGCAGGTGTCCGGCTTGCCCATGGGGCTGCCGCTGACCTGGCTCGGGTCACACGATCTCAAGGGCGTTTGGGGCAGCCGACGGTACCCGATGTACGCGATCGATCGGGACCGTCACCGCAACGAGCCGTCCGGTATCGATAGCGGCGACGCCTACGACCAGGCGCTGTGGGACGTGCACGGTGTCGATGATCAGGGCTGCGAACACATCATCGCGTTGGGGCATGCCGCGAGTCTGCAGCGAGAGACGCCGGTGAACCTGTTCCTCGGCAACGCGCATCACGGACCGTTCCGTCGACGGCGAACGGAACTCGACGAGGCCGTGTTGCAGGAGCAGCAGTCAAGGCGCGTCGATGCTGTAGGTCCGGACGAGGACCTCCTCACGGTGGTCAACGATCCGGACGCGATGCTCTGACCGCTGTGCTCGCGACTTGCAAGTAGGCTTCGCGCATGCGCACCAGCCGGACTTCGAGAACACTTCCCGACGAGAAGCTTGCGTTCGAGTACGCGAAGAGCGCCATCACCGAGTTCGGCGCGTGGATCAAGAACGCTGACACGAAGGCGACGGTGCTCGCTGCCGGATTCGGTGCCGTTTCCACGATCACGGCTTCACGTACGGCTGCAGTCCTGACGGCGATCTTCGGCGGATCTGAGGGTGGCGGATCGTGGTCGCAGTGGTCGCCGTCGCTTTTGTTGTATCAGCGGTGGTGACGCTGTGGTTTCTCGTCAGCGCGTTGGTGCCGCGGCGTGACGTCAGCGGGGGCAGGAACGCATTCGCCTGGCCGAGCGTGGCGCTCTTCAGTCCTGATGACGACACGTTCAAGGCCGCGTCGGCGTCGATGGCGTGGGAGCAGGCGCGCGCGCTCGCGCGGATCGCGGACGCGAAGTTCGCGGCGTTCCAGTCGGCGCTCTACAGCTTCGTTGGCGTCGTCGTATTCGCTGCGGTGATTGTCGGTGTCGCGTCAGCCGTTCAGACGGCGCCCTAATTCGTGATGAGACGGCCGCGTCTGCGACAGCCGTCTCATCACGCCGATCAGCGCATCAGCCCGCCGTGGTTGCGCCCTTCAGAGGCCCGCCGAGCCTTTTAGACCTAGAACGGCTCGTAGGCCGCGTCTGGTCGATCGCTCACTCCACATCGCTCGCACGGGACGGCGACGGTTCCAGGGTTCTCGTGATCGCAGTCGGGGCACGACCAGAAGACTGCTCCTTCGGCTTCCTCTTGGACGGCGCCGGCAGCTACCCGAACGGACCAATCCGGGTCGCTTTTCAGCGCGGCGAGTGCAGTACGAGACGCATCGTCCGCGGTGACGACGCGAAGAGCAGCGGCGGCGGCTCGGCGGTATGCGGGCCGCCCGTCGTCCAGCAGAGATCGGGCCGCGTCCAGCGGGTTCTGAGCAGCCCACACATGCGCCAGCGCGTAGTTGAATGCAACGTGCGCGGGAAGAGCCAGGGATGTGGCTTGATCGGTTGGAAGGGAGAGGCTGCGTCTGGCAGTGGTGAGGATGCTCAGAGCGGTGTCACTGATCCACTCCGACTCGCTTGACAGCAGCCTCGCGACGGTGCTCCAGTCATCTTGGTCAAGCACCTCCGGGTGTTCCTGAGGCGGGTTCTTGCTTTCGCAGAGCAGGAGGGCAGCCCGTCTTTCGGGAGCGAGTGACATCGCGAGTACATAGCTGGCGTCCGCGGCGAGCTGGTCGATCGAGAGAGCGTAATAGCGTGCGGCTGTTGTCAGCCAGTCATCGATTTGTGCGGGAAGCCGGGAGGTTACTTGGCCGGTGATGCGGGAGGGCTCGTGCTCAAACAGCGCGCGAAGCAGGGCTGACAGGCTGCGTAGTCGCCAGTCTGGTGGTAGCTGCGTCACCCGGAGTTGAGTCAGCGGTTTGAGGTACCAGACCAGCTCGGCGTGTGACTTCAGGCTCTTCGCGATGCGCTCGAAGAGGCTCATGTCGATCAGCGGGCTCGTGCTCCGGAATCCTCGATTCTGCAGCGCCGTCGTCAGCTGCACCCAATCGTCTGGCGATCCGGTGCCGGCGGCACGAAACAGCCACTGGGCTTGGTCGTCGTCAATCTGAATCTCCGAGCCGACAAGGTGACGGGCGAAGTCGATCAGTCCCGGTGGGCGTCGTGGCCGTGACGTGAAGCTGTATACGCCAGTGTGCTGATCGCGCTTCATCGGGTCGCGCTTTTCAGGGAAGTGAACGGCCCCTATGAGTTCCAAAGCGGCAGCCGGAGGCGTGGAAGCACGGTCCGAGATGGCGTCGCTCATAGCGGCGATCGCCCGCAGGACGAGCTGGTCCATGCCGGAGACGGCGATGGCATTGAGGAAGGTGTCTCGGGCGGCTCGATCCGCCTGCTCAAGCGGGATTGCGAGCGCGACCAACCGCAGTCGAACCCGGTCGGGTTCCTCCTCTTGGGAGGAGACTTCACCGACCGGTGAAGGAGGCGCATTTCTGGTGAGAGCCGACACGAGGGCGGAGAACGCAGCAGCCGCATCTGCAGCGCCTAGTCGGCCTCGTGCTGCCCAATCGGCGAGTACCGCGGCTGCGCTCGCACCGATGTCCGTTGCTTCCGCAGCGACTTCGATGATGGCCTGCAGAACGCGCGGGTCGATAGCGAGTGCGGGTGGGAAGGCGTCGAGAGTACCCGCCGCTGTAAGCCGTTCGGACACCCAGGCGTTGAGCGCAGCGGTGTCCTGTCGGGAAACCCAAATCGCATCCGCCGCGTCGATCCACCGCCTGGACCTCGCTCGTACCTCGTCGTTGTCGCGCAGCAACACGGCCGCTCGTTCGTCCCAGAACCACAACAGTTGCTTGGCGACGGCGTTGGCTGTCGGTTTCGGCAGTTCCCATGCAGCGAGCGAAGTGACCGCCTCGCGCATGGCCTCGGCAGATGAGATGGCTTCTGCTGTGCCGAGGCGGTGTCCGACGGCTAGGAGGACGTCAAGGGCCATGTCCCCGGCGATGTTCGAGTTCCAACCTTCCGCCGGCGCGGCGGCACCACGGAGTGTCGGCTGAGACGCGGCACGTTCGTACAGGACCGAAGGTAGGAGGTCGATCGCGGACTTCGGAGGGGAGTCATGTCGCGCGGCGTGGGACGCGATGAGGGAGACCACCATTGGCGTTTCAAGCAGCGGGTCGCGGCGCCGTTCGCCTGGGCTTGTTTGCCATTCTGCGCGTTGGCTCACCCAGCCTGCCTGTTCCGCCTCGGCCACGCTTCGTTCCTTGGCTGCGTTGTGCAAGATTGCGCTCACGACTTTTTCGTGGGAGCCGCGGTGCCGAAGCAGCGTTCGCTCCATGTCGAGGATGTCGATCTTGAGATACCGTGCCGCGTCGGGGCGTGAGGTTACGATCCAGCCGTTTTCGGGATCGAGCGCAGGGATGAGTTCTTCCAGTCCAGCGGCGACCGAGTGAAGCTTCGCGAAGGACTCATCGAGGCCGTCGATGAGGAAGACGGCGTCTCCTTCTTCGGCAGCGATGATCAGAGCGTCTCGGACTGCGTGCTGATCCTGCGTGTTCGCCCGTCGGCTGGCTATATCCGCGAGTCGGTGCAGAGTGACATCTTCGGGTCGTTCGGTTTCGGCGGCAAGCGCAGTGAACCGCACCCAGAGCGGAGTCGGCGCGTCCGGGTCGGCGGCCAACCGGGCGGTGAGCTGTTCTAGAGCGGTGGTCTTTCCCATGCCGGGGAGTCCCTCGATGAGTACACGAAGCTCGCGGCGACACACGCCATCGATGGGCGCGGTGAGGGTGCGGCCACGGTTTCGGAGTGTGGGCCGCTCCAGCTCCCACGAATGGAGCAGATTGAGTATCGTCACCGGCCGCATTCCGGGAACGACCGTTGCGAGATCCAGTCGATCCACTCGTCCCGCGAGAGTGCTGCGGTAGTCCGCGAGCACGCTTCGATGAAGGGAGCGACGTTGTCCGGCTGACCCAGATGCTGTGGCGACGATTGGAACCTGGCCATCCTCGAGCGCTCTGATCCAGTCATCAAGCACGGTGCGTTGCCGCCTGCCGGCGCCTCGCTGAAAGGTGCGGATCAGCACGTTCAGCGCGGCGCGGCCCTTGCCGTGTCCAACGACGCTGTCTAATCGAGCTGCTGCAATCGCTGCGTGGTGGCCGTTGTCGAACGTGTCACATTCAAAGAAGCGGGCGTTGTCGCGGGCTTTTGCCCCAAGGCCCGGTTGAGTTGCATCGAGTCGATCGGTGACGCGTTTGAGATTCTGACGAGCGGCAGTGTTCGGCGGTACCCCGCGCCCGGACCGGTCGTGCACCATTACGGCCTGCGCGTCTAGAAGCGGTTGGGAGAACGTCGCAGAAGCCATAACAAGGCTGTCGCCTGGACGAAGCTCCTGCGCCGCCCACTGCGATGCCGTCTCGTCAAGCGAAGTACCGATGGTTCCAGAGCGTTTCGCCTGGACGAACCAACGCCTGCCGTCCTGCATCGTGACGAGCAAGTCATCCGTAGGCTCATCGGTTTCGAGATCGATTGCGCCGATGATCCCCGGTTCATCCTCAACAGCCGGGTTGTCCGTCAGCGCTGCGGCAGCGAGGAACGCAGCCACGCCAGCGCGGTGGTCGCTTCCGAGGTCATTCGCGGAGCCGCCACTTGACCCCGCCCGCCGCTCAGGAGGCGATGCGGGCTGACTAGGGGCGTCTCTGCCGGTCACTGCCTCATCATAGGTTGTCGCGGTTCCCCGCCGCCCCGCATTGGCGGGGAGGGACGGCGTCGCCGCCGACGGTTCCCGGGGGGGGGGGATCTGCCCCTCTGAACGTAAGCGATGAGGTTGATCGAAAGTTTCAGCGGGCGCACGAACCGATTTGTACGCCGGACGGCAGCCGTGGCGGCGGTGCCATCGAGGCGCCCGTACTGTGAAGACGACGTCGGCGCAAGATGGCCCGTGAACGCTGGCCTGCGCATATGTCGTCCAGTCGGCTCGCACGGCGATCAGTGAAGGTGGGCAGCAGCACCCACGGGGGGGGGGGGGGGGACCTCGGCTCGGCCGGCATCCAGGGCAGGACCGATCCCGCACCGCACGACCGCGGACGCAGAATTTGGGAGCGCCGCGCGGCCGGACCTCTCGCCGCTCAGGGGGTAGGTAAGCCAGTTGACTCGCCTGCGAGCGTTCGATCCGAGACAATCCTCGCTATGAGCTACTCACCCGTCGTTGCGGGCGCTGCGCGATCTGAACTCGACGAAGTGCGGCGCTACCGTCCGGTCGAGATGTTCTTCGACTTGCGGGCCAGGACGCTGCAACTAGAGCCCACCGAAGGCTGGGGAGAAGAGGCTCACCACCTTCACTCGGAGAGCGTGCAGACGCTCCGTGGCGGGCTTGAGGCGGAGTTCGGATCACAGGACGCCCAGCGCAAACTCGATGATTTCCTCGCGCTCGGGCCCACACTATCGATCCTGTCAGTGCATACCCGCTTCCTCGTCGAAGCCAGGGCAGCGTTCGTCATCGGGGCGTACTACCCAGCACTCACCGCCGCCTGTGCCCTCGGCGAACGCCTGCTCAACCAACTCATCCTTCGGATGCGTGATTCGCACTTCGCCGACCACGCCGCGACCCGCTACGTGAAGAAGGCGACAACCGACAACTGGGCTAAAGCGATCCGGACACTTGCTGCTTGGGGAGTCCTCACGACCGACCTGCAGCGACACTTCCGGATGCTGCACCGCCTCCGCAATGACGCCATACATTTCAATCTTCCCGAGTTGCAAGACACCGGCGCACGCGCAATCGCGCTCGAGGCCGTTCGACTCATTCAGCAGATCGTCGAACGGCTCCTGCCTGCGTTCGGCGCCTCCGAGCACTTCATCGAGGGCATCTCCGGTGTGAGCTTTCTCCGCCGAGCGGCGGAAGCCGAGCCCCTAGTTGCTGAGTTCATCATCCCGGCCTGCGTGCTCGTGAGCCCCGACCACCGGTACGACACTTACGATCCCGCGGGCGCAAGCATCATCGTCGACAACGTCGACTACGCCGCCGAGAGCGGCAGGACGTTCCTCACCGACGAAGAGTTCGCGTCCCTGCTCGGATGATCAGCTGAAATGGCGGGACCAACCTAGGCCGGAATGCCCATTCGCTACCCTCGTCCGTATGCAAGAGCACCCCTCCGCCCTATGCAACCGTCCTGGCGCGCTCTCGTGCATCTCAGCTGCCATACCGGCTAAACGAGAATCCCAAAAGCCCCGCCAACGCAAAGAGCTCCAGATCCCCGTCACTACGGGCATCTGGGGCTCTCCCGCTCTACCCCGTCGGCTGCGCCGGTAAGCGGGCGGTAACGGAGCTTCTCGTGGAAGGTGTGAGCAACCGCCACCTCAGGGCGTCCCAGAGCTCTACTGTTCCCGGTGCCGAGCCGTCTATCTGGTTCGTCGCCCTCGTGCCGGGTATGCCCCGTCCATGACTGAGCGAGCCAGCGTCAACTATGCTCGCATGGGCAAGGTCGGCGACCGGCGTCGACAGTGGGGGCGTTCTTGATCTACCGCCTGTGGCGGCGTTCGCGTGTGCTGAATACAAGGGTGACGAAAAACCCTCCGGCACTGGAACGTTTGTCTAGCTGCTAGCGGTCGTCGCGGCGGCAATCATCAACCGTTCCGCGAGGAATTGTGGTTCGTGATAGGCATGACTAACGCATTTTGATGTCTTTATTTTGGGAGGGGAAGCGGTTTGGTAAAAAAGCGGCACGGTACGGGGTTCTGGAAGACGGGGGCGTCAAGCAAGGAGGTCATCTCTGACCGTTTGGTTGAACTACTTCCCGCAAATGGAACTCCTCGAACCAACCGAGAGCTTCGAGAGACCCTCGGCGTGTCTGACTCCGAGTACTGGGCGGCTCGTAACGCCCTGCTTGAGCAGGGGGTTGTCACAAAGCCAACGGAACGCCGGTTTCGAGAAGTGTGAAGGTGGGAGCAACTCCGCCCATGTTCCCAGCCAGTTTAGGGATCGCGCCGCTTGGCCCGCGTGCTGGGGCCGCGGCCTATGGGTTCAACTCCCACCGGTACCAATCTGAATCGAAAGCGCCCGACTGCCTGGATTGCAGCCGTCGGTTCGCTCTGTCAGAAGCGAAGAAACTCGCCCAGGCTGGGCGAATCGACGATCCGGGGGAAGGTCCCAGAGCTTGATCGGGACTTCTCCGCAGTGTCTCCCCGCCAACCGAACTGCCGGGCATCGGCGACCGACGAAGCCACGGACGACAGCGCCAGCCCGGTCCACTCTCGCGGGTAGAAGTTGTGGATCAGCTCGACGTCCAGGTCAGCGAACGGCGCCAGGTCGGCGGCCCGCAGCGTGCTCGCGTTGAGGGCGATCGGCAGGACGGCAGCGATCGAGAGGATCTCAGGGACCGAGAACCCGAAGTCGATCCGCGCCCGAGCCACTCCGATCGACCGCAGGAACTCCCATGGCGAATCCCCGAGCAACCGTGCGGTATTGGGGGAGACGTCCGCGACGACCGACAACCCCGAGGACGCAGCAGCCGACACGCCCGCGGTCGCAGCGGCTCGGGCGCCCGAAGGCGAGTCCTCCGGGATGTGCAACGAGGTGAACGCGAGCGTCGCTCCGGCGGCCGCGGCGGCCGCGGCGGCCTCGAAGGTCGGACCAGTCAGCGGGCCTTGCGCCAGGTACGCGCTCGCGCCCAATCGCGTCAGCGCGCAGCTCCCACGGAGTCAGCCGACGTGACCTGCACGTCGAGCGGGGCGTCTGGAGCGACAGGGTCGCCGGACGGGGAAGCCGACTGCGCCTCGAGGTCAGCCCGCACCGACTCCGACACCCCGAACAACAACGTCGCCACGAACCCCACGACGTACGCCACCACGAGCCCCGACCCGTACCCGAGCAACGCCCACCCGTAGCCGGACGACCCGTTCAGCAGCGGGATGAGCGACAGGTCCGACGCCCCGATGGCGATCGCCCCGACGGAGTGCCCGAGCTGGTCGAACAGCCCGACGACACCGCCGCCGAACGCCCCACCGATGCACGCGGTGATGAACGGCCGCCCGAGGGGAGCGTCACACCGTAGATCAGGGGCTCTCCGACGCCGAGAAACCCGGCCGGCAGCGCACCACGGATGGTCCGCACCAGCGAGGCGTTCGACCGGAACCGCACCCACAGCGCGATGCAGGCACCGATCTGCCCGGCACCACCCATCGCCAGCACGGGCAGCAGCACGGTCCACCCGGTCTGGTCGATCAGCGTGGTGTGGATGGGGATGAGCCCCTGGTGCATGCCGGTCATGACGAGCGGCAGGAAGAGCCCTCCGAGTACGAAGCCGGCGAAGGCCCCACCGTTCGCGAGCAGCCAGGTCGCAGCAGTCCCGATCGCGACCGAGACGACACCGGCGACGGACATCAGGATCCCCAGCGTCACCGAACCGGCGACGAGCACGGTGACGGTCGGCACCACGATGAGCGCGATGACGTCCGGCGTGACCCGGCGCATGAAGCGCTCGACGTAGGCGGCGAGGATGCCACCGGCCAGTGCACCGAGCACTCCGCCCTGCCCGGGAGCCAGGGTCTCGCCGAACACGGTGACGTTCGCGACGCCGGCCGCGACGATGATGCCGCCGACCGCGCCACCGAGGATGGGCGTGCCGCCGAACTCCTTCGCGGCGTTCATCCCGACGAAGACGGCGAGCAGGGACAGGAAGCCGGACGAGAGCACGCCGAGGAACGGCGTCAGCGCAGGCACCCACCCCAGGTTCGTCAGGATCCCGTTGATCCCGGCGATCAGCCCGCAGGCGATCAGCGCGGGGATGAGCGGGATGAAGATCGCGGAGATCTTCCGGATCGCGCGCATGGTGCGGCCGTCGGAACGGGACCGCGCGGTCGCCTTGATGGACGCGCCGCGAGCAGCGAGCTCCTCAGGCGACGCACCAGACCCACCAGCCGCAGCCGACGGGGCGGCCGCGCGCAGGGCCTCCAGGCCGTCGGCCACGCGGTCGACGAGACCCGGACCGAGCACGATCTGCAGGTTCGAGCCGGCCGCGATGGCGGCCATGACGCCGTCGGTGGCCTTCAGGTCGTCGAGCGCGACGGAGGAGTCGGACACGACCTCGACCCGCAGGCGGGTCATGCAGTTCTCGACGTCGGCGATGTTCGCAGAACCGCCGACGGCGTCGAGGATCTGCTGGGCGAGTTGCTGTGCATCGGGCATTGCTGTGCTCCTCGGGGGAAAGGAAACGGAAAAGGGGGAAAGAGCTCTACAGCACGGCGCGCAACGAACCGGAAGCAGCGACGAGGCGCTCACGGGCCGAAGCGGCCGAGGCGCCGGTCAGGATCACGGCGATGGCGGTCTTCACCTCGCCGTCCGAGGCATCCAGCGCCGCCTGGACGTCGGCGGAAGCAGCGCCGGTCACGTCCTGCACGAGCGAGAACGCCCGCGCGACGAGCTTCGCGTTCGTGGCCCGCACGTCGACCATGCGGTTGCCGTACGTCTTGTGGCTGCGCACCATCGCGAGCGTGGTGAGCATGTTCAGCACGAGCTTCTGCGCGGTGCCCGCCTTCAGGCGGGTCGAGCCGGCGATGAACTCGGGGCCGACGACGACGTCGATCGCGATGTCCGCCTCCCGCCCCGCGGCCGAGTCGGGGTTGCACGCGACGGAGACCGACAGGGCGGAGCGGCGCCGGGCCTCCAGGATGGCTGCGATCACGTAGGGCGTCCTGCCGGACGCGCTGACCCCGACGACCACGTCGTCGGCCGTCAGGCCGAGCGCGGCGAGGTCGCGGACGGCCGCTGCTTCGTCGTCCTCCGCACCCTCGACGGCGGTGGTCAGGGCGACGTCGCCGCCGGCGATGAGCCCCACCACCTGGCTCGGGTCGGTGCTGAAGGTGGGCGGGCACTCGCTGGCGTCGAGGACGCCGAGCCGGCCCGGCGTGCCGGCGCCGACGTAGACGAGTCTGCCGCCGCGCGCGAAGGCTGCGGCGATCGAGTCTGCCGCCAGGGCGATGGCCGGGAGGCACGGCTCCAGTGCCGCGGGCACGCTGCGGTCTCCAGCGTTCATGCGCTGGGCGGCTTCCAGCGTGGAGATCGTGTCGATGTCGTCCAGTGAGTGGTCGGTCGCCTCGGTGGTGAGGGCGGCGAGTTCGTCGCGGAGGGCGTCGTGGCTGTCGTGCTTAGTGGTCATGGTGGTGCTCAGTTCCGGTGGTGGGTGCGGACGGCGTCGCGGCTGCGGGCGAGGAGCGGCTGGGATCGCTCGTCGGTGCGCTGCGCGACGACGATGAAGAGGGCGTCGACGATGGCGAGTTGGCTCATGCGGCTGCCCATAGCGGCGGGGCGGAGGGCGCTCTCGGCACCGGCGACGCCGAGCAGGACGTGGTGGGCCGCGGTGGCGAGCGGGGCGTTGGCGTGGCCGGTGATCGCGACGATCGTCGACCGCTGGGCTGCGGCGGCGTGGGCGACCTCGAGTGTCTCGGTGGTGGAGCCCGAGTGGCTGACGAGCACCAGGACGTCGTGCTCACCGATGACGCTCGCGAGGGTCAGGGCGTTGTGCGGGTCGTCGGCGATCGAGCTCACGACGCCGATGCGCTCGAGCTTGAGGTGCAGGTCCCGCGCGACGATGCCGCTCGCGCCGACGCCGTACAGGACGACGCGGCGGGCACTGCTCACCGCTGCGGCCGCGGCTTCGAGGGCGTGCGGGTCGAGCGCGGCGCGGGTGTCGGCCATCACGGCGCGGACGTCCTCGGTGACCTTCGCGATGACGGTGGCGACGTCGTCGTCGACGGCGACCCCGGCGTGGATCTCGGTGTGCTCGCGCTCGTGGATGCCGCGTTCGACGGCCCGGGTCATGCTGCGCTGCAGGCCGGCGAAGTTCGCGAAGCCGAGGTGCTGGGCGAAGCGGGAGACGGTGGCGGGGGAGACACCCGCGCGGCCGGCGAGTTCGGCGGCGTTCGTGGTGGCTGCGGCTGCCGGGTCCTCGAGCACGGCGTCGGCGATGGCGCGCATGCTCGACGGCATCGTGACCGACTGGGTGCGGACGAGGGCGAAGGCGTCGGCGCGCTCGACCCGGTCGGGCCGCTCGGTGATCGTCATCCCGCTATGAAAGCGTCTTTCGTACGCGAACGCCAGAGGTGAAAGTAAATTGCGTGTTACGCGTGGCGGGGTGGCTGCGCGGCGGGGCTCGCGCGTTCAGTGAGCAGAAAAGGTCGAGTCGCCGCGGCGGACTCGACGTTTTCTGCTCACTCGATGAGCGGCGGAAGCGAACCCGGGTGGTCGTGCTCGTCAGGCCCGCGGGGACGGGGATGCCACGACGGTCGCCGCCCGCAGGTACCGCCGCGACCGACGAACCGCTCGCAGCAGGATCGGCGTCATGACCAGTGCGGTGATGAGCAGTGCTGCGCAGAGGAACCGCGAGAACGCCGAGCCGAAGACGTCGTCGTCCGCGAGCCTCGGGAACTGGATGCCGGCGATGCCGACGTAGAGCAGCAGGAACTGGGCGAGGGCGAGCGGCTGGTAGGTGGAGAGCAGTCGTGCGTGCTCGCGCGCTCGGAGGGCGAGGTCGGACTCGGGTGGCTGGATCGGGCTGCCGGTCTTGATCGCTTGCGTCACCATGCGCCTGCCGGCAGGGAGAGCCCCGCCGTGGTGGCCTGCATCGCGGTCGACATCCCGATCGTCGTGGCGAGGATCGAGAAGGTACCGGTCAGGCCACCGACGGACGCGCCGAAGCCGACGACGGTGAGGACTGCGACGGCGACGGCGCCCGACTCGGTCGTGGCCAGCGACCAGCCGATGACGGCGCCGACGACGGTTCCGATCAGTGCGAGCAGGGTCGTCCGTCGCCAGGCTCGCCGTGCTGTCAGTTCGAGTTCCCCCATGCCCCCACCCTACGAGCGGATCGCCGTGTACCTCGTCGCTGGCTTCCCTGGCCCGTCCGCCCGCTTCGTGTCCGTCGCGGTCAACTTCGGCAGCATGGCTCGCCGGAACGAGTCCGGCAGGAGGCGCTCGCCGAGGACCGCCTCGTGCAACTGCCGCAACTCCGACATCGTGAACGGCTCGTCGAGCAGCCCGTGTGGATCCGGAGCGTCGCCGTGGACGGAACGGAGCCGAGCGACCGCGAACCCGAGGATGTCGTCGTGCCCGTGCACCATCCCGCGCGCCTCGATCACTGGCGCGAGTCGTCCCTGGGGCTCGTCCAGGTCCAGAGCATGAGCCGGCACCACGTCGAGGTGCGCCACCGACAGCACCCACCCACGGTCGTCCCGCGCCGGGTCGTCGAACACGTGGAGCTGCTGTGGTGCGAGCCCGCTCACGCCCGCCTTCTCGCGGAGTGACCGCAGCACCGCGTCCGCCAACCGCTCGCCCTCGTGCACGAACGTCCCCGGCAGGCGCCAGTCGCCCTCGGCGGCATCGCGGACCTGCACGACGGACAGTGGTCCGCCGGTGGGGACGGTCAGCACGGCGGTGTCCACGGCGACGGAGGGTCGCGGGTAGTCCATCAGGCGTCGGCCGCTCGCGTCGCGGTACTCGTCGGTCATGCCGGTGAGTTTACGCACACTTGCGCAAACATGACGAGTGGTGCAGGATCGGTTTTACGCAATCTCGCGCAAACCTGATCCGGAGGTCCACATGACCACCCCGCAGATCCACGACCGAGCAGTCGGTGCCGTCCTCGGCTCCGCCGCCGGCGACGCCCTCGGTGCCGGGTACGAGTTCCGACCGGCAGTGCCCGAGCCGACCCCGATCACGATGACCGGCGGCGGCTCCTTCGGCTGGGCGCCGGGGAGTGGACCGACGACACGAGCATGGCCGTTCCGATCCTCCGCACGGTCGCCCGCGGCGGCGACCCAGCGTCGGAGCCAGCCCTCGACGGCCTGGTGGCCGCCTGGGCAGCGTGGTCGGTCAACGCGCCCGACGTCGGCATCCAGACGCGCAACGTGTTGACCGGTCTGGAGGCGCGGATCGCCTCCGTCGCGCGGGCTTCGGCCCGGCAGGAGCACGAGTACAAGGGCCGCTCCGCCGGCAACGGGTCGCTCATGCGCACCGCACCATTGGTGCTCGCCTACCTGCGCGGTGACGTCGGCGAAGAGGAACGGCTCGCGGCGGCGGCTCGCGCGATCAGCGACCTGACGCACTACGAGTCCGACGCGGGGACGCGTGTGTGCTCTGGTGCGTGGCGATCCGGCACGCGGTGCTGACCGGCGAGCTCGACCTCCTGCGTGGCGTCGACCTGCTCGACCTCGACCGGCGCCGAGTGTGGGTGGACCGGATCGTCACGGCCGAGCACTCGCAGCCCGTGGACTTCACGGAGTCGAACGGGTGGGTGGTGTCCGCGCTGCAGGCCGCCTACGCCGCGGTGCGCCAGAGTTCCTCGCTCGAGGACGCCCTGGTCCGCGCAGTCCGCACCGGCAACGACACCGACACCGTCGCCGCGATCGCCGGCGGGCTCGCGGGTGCGCTGTACGGCGCATCGACGCTGCCGGCCCAGTGGCGGGAGCTGCTGCACGGCTGGCCGAACCTGCGCGCCGACGACCTCGTCGCGCTCAGTGAGCAGGCGCTCGCCGTCTGACCGGGCCGGCGTCGGAGGCTGCCATGGGGAGGCCTCCGCCGTCGGGCTGGTCGTTCTCGTGGGGCCGGCCCACCGCTCTGGAGGCGACCATGTCGGCAGCGCGGGTGGCGGGGCGGAGGTGAGCCGGGCCTCCCGGTCGACCGCCGTCAGGCGATGCCGCGTCGCGGACGGAAGACGCCCGCGCGGACCAGCCACACGTAGAGCAGGCAGCCGATGCAGACGTCGAACACGGCGTTGAGGAAGGCTGCGATCAGAGCGACGGCGGCGCCGATCGGTGCCGCGTACGGCACGCCGAGCAGGGCGAGGAGCAGCGCGACGGCGGTGACGAACAGGCCGACCTGCTGGGCGAAGGTCGGGGTTCGGGGCCTCGAGCTCGGCGGGCGGGGCGAGCCGCGGCCGGACGAAGCGACGGAAGAGCGCGCCGTACGGGTGGCGGCGGATGCCGGCGATGCCGCCGACTGCGAAGAGCGCCACGATGACGGCGAGCAGGATGATGCCGACGACCCGGGTTGCGGGGATCAGCGTCAGGACGGTGGTCAGTGCGAGCAGGACCGTGGTGATCGCGGCGCCGAAGCGTGGGGAGCGCGGGTCGATGCCTGCGTTGTCAGGGGCGGTGGTCATCGGGACTCCAGGACGGTTTCGAGGGCTGCGGTGAGTTCGGGTGGGCGGGGTGGCCCTCCGAAGCGGGTGCGGACGGCGTGGGAGCCGTCGACGAGCAGGACCGTGGGGGTCTGCAGGACGTTGAAGCGCGTGGCGAGGTGCGGGTGCTCGGCGAGGTCGATCTCGAGCCGGGTCACGCCGGGGTGCTGCGCTGCGAGGCTGTCGAGCTGGCGGGCCGTCGCGGGGCAGCGGGCGCAGGTCGGCGTCGAGAACTGGACGAGGGTGGCGCGGGTGCCGAAGGCGGTCGGGGGAGCGATGTCGGCGACGGTGCGGTCGGGGCTGGTGTGGGTGCTGCGCGCGCGGTCGGTCTGGGGAACCGCTCGGCCCGTTCTCGTGCGCAGGAGCAGGCCGATCACGGTGGCGAGTGCGAGGACTCCCACCAGGGCGGCGACGGCCACGATGACGGTCATGCCGTGACGGTACGTCGTTCCGGTGCAATCTGCTGCGTTCGGTGCCAACGTGACGGCACGTGACGGCGGCAGGGCGCGCTGTCGCGTCGACGTCGGCGGCGGCGGCGTCGGCGTGGGCGGCATCGTCGTCAGAGCGCGGCGCGCGCCCGGTCGATCCGCTCGATGAACGCCCGCACGCCCCAGATGACGAAGGTCAGACGCTGCCCGTCCTGCAGGACGACCTGCATCTGCCGCGAGACGTTGCGAGAGGTGTCGTGGAGCTCGGCGATCGAGTCGAGCGGGATGCCGAACGTCGACCGGACGAAGTTGAACGGGTGCGCGCGGAACCAGAGGACCGCAGGGGTGAGGGTGAGTCGGCCTCCCGCGGCTTCGTGGCGGCGCATGCCGAACGGGCCGGGTGCTGCGATCGAACGGACGAGGCCGGCCTCCGCTGCCGCTTCGTCGATGACGAAGTTCGCGTTCTTGCGTGCCAGTACGGTCTCCGCATCCCCCAGGCCCATGCGCTGACCGTACCGTGCTCAGACGCGGCGCAGCAGCCGGGCCACGGTGCCCTGCAGCACGAGGAGCAGGGCCCAGAGCAGGCCGATGCTCGGGAACACCACTGACAGGACCAGGGCGAGCGACAGCAGGCCGGCGGCGATGAGCCCCCGCGCCGAGTCGCCCAGCGGCGTGGAGAGCAACTCCGGGTTCCGCCGGAGCACGAGTTCGATGCCGGTGAGCGCCAAGCTCGTCACGACCATGCTGCCGAGGTACAGCGCGTGGGCCACACGGTCGTCGTTCTCGCCGCTGTTGAGCAGGTTGGCGGCGAAGGGCAGGAACACGATGCTGATGAGCCACACGAAGTTCAGCTGCATGACCCGGGCGTTGTAGGAGCGGACGTGCTCGAAGACCTGGTGGTGCAGGATCCAGAACCGCGAGATCAACCAGAACGTGATGAGGAACTCGAGCAGGGCGGGCCAGTGCTCCCGGAGCAGGTCGCCGGCGCTCTCGCCCGAGGACATCTCGCTGGCGATGTCGACCAGCGGCAGGATCAGGAGCGTGATCGCGATGGCGACCGTGGCGTCGGAGAAGTTGACGAGTCGGTCGAGGCCGCGGTCTGTTCGAGCGTGCTCGGTCATGGCCCGAGTGTAGGAGCGCTTAGGGTCGCGGGTGTGAGCGACGACGTGACTCCTGGCCGGTACCGCCACTTCAAGGGCAACCACTACGAGGTGCTGCTCGTCGCCCGCGACGTCGAGACCGAGGAACCGGTGGTCGTCTACCAGGCGCTGTACGGCGAGCGGGGGCACTGGGTCCGCACGCTCGCTGACTTCACGGCGCACGTGACCCGCGACGGGTACGACGGGCCGAGGTTCGTGGCGGTCGCCGAAGTTTGATCTTCGAAGCTCCCTGTTCACTGGCCCGAAAGTCGACCACACCGTGGTGCCGCCGTCACGACACGCTGGAGGTTCCCGCGAGTTCCGAGGCCCTGGTCAGCGCCGCATTGCGCGAGACAGAAGTGGTTGGCTCAGGGCCGGGAGGTGACGCGAAGCTGCACGATTGTGTATGCGATGGTCACGACCCCGACCACTACGAGGAGACCCACCCCACTCGGTATGAACTCCACGGATGGCAGCCCGTTCTCCTCGCCGACGGTGGCCGAGAAGACAGACGGGATCGCCGCCGATGCCCCAGTGAAGGCTGAGATGGCGACCGTGGCTGCGCTCGCCAGAAAAGTGATGGCGATTCCAAGCACGAGACCGGTCGAGATCACGCTGGCTGTCTTCATGAGACCCATTTCGTCGCAGATGAACAAGTGCGGAGCCGGCCGGCGCACGAGGTCAGCCATCCGCCTCTTTCTGGCAACGGTAACGTATGAACTATCTCATGCGAAATGACACGTGTGCGCCGCCTTCTTGACGTGGTGTGTCGGCGGGCGGCCCTAGGCTCGCAGGGCACCAGAGAGACGGGGGAACGCATGCAGATCGGCGTCGACGGCCACGTGCTGCTCAGCCCGAGTGACCTCAGCACGTGGTCGGCCTGCGAGTGGGCGTTCTTGCGCCGGCTCGACGTCAAGGTCGGTCGCGGGGAACCCCTGCCCGAGGCGCACGACGACATGCTCGAGCGCACCGCCCGACTGGGGGACCAGCACGAGCTCGACTACCTCGACATCCTCAAGCAGACCCGGAACGTCGTCGAGTTCGACCGCCCCGCCCCGCCGGACTACGCACGCGCCGCAGCCGAAGCGCGACAGGCCTTCGCCGACGGCGCCGACGTCCTGTACCAGCCGACGTTCCACGCGGCGCCCACGACGGACAGCCCGGGCTTCATCGGCTTCGCGGACTTCATCATCCGCAACGACCGGGGCGAGTACGAGGTCTACGACACCAAGCTCGCCCGGCACGCCAAGATCAGCGCCCTGCTGCAGCTCGCCGCCTACTCCGAGCAGATGCAGGCACACGGCATCCCCACCGGGGCGCAGGTGCACCTGGTGCTCGGCGACCGGACGACGACCACGCACGACCTCGCCGACATCGCGCCGGTGTACCGCACGCAGCGCGCCGAACTGCAGCGCGTGATCGCCGAGCGGATCACTGCCGACGCCGAGCTGCAGTGGGGCGACCCGCGCTACTCGAGCTGTGGGCGCTGCGACGTCTGCTCGACCCAGGTGGCCGAGCATCGCGACCTCGTCCTCGTCGCGGGCATGCGCCTCGACCAGCGGGCGAAGCTCATCAAGCACGAGGTGCGGACGATCGACGACCTGGCGGTCCGCACCCGGGCAGTGCCGGGCTTGTCCCGCGCGACGCAGGATCGGCTGGTGCGCCAGGCGAGCCTCCAGATCGAGACGGAGACCGCCCGACGGAACGGCGCCGACGGGCCGGACCAGCCCGCGAAGCCGCGCTTCGAGGTCCTCGATGCCCGCGCGCTCGATGCGATCCCGGCCCCCGACCCCGGCGACGTCTTCTTCGACTTCGAAGGCGACCCGCTGCACACCGAGGACGGCGTGCACTGGGGCCTCGACTACCTGTTCGGCCTGGTCGACGACCGCGCGGAGTTCACCGCGTTCTGGGCGCACACGATCCGCGACGAGCGAGTCGCCCTGGAGCAGTTCCTCGCGTTCATCGAGGCCCGGCGGCAGCAGTACCCGGGCATGCACATCTACCACTACGCCGCCTACGAGCGGACGCACCTGCTGTCGCTCGCCGCCCGGCACGGGGCCGGCGAAGAGGCCGTCGACGACCTGCTGCGCGCCGGCGTCCTGGTCGACCTGTACCCGATCGTCCGCAAGGCCCTGGTCGTCGGCAGCCACAGCTACTCGATCAAGAAGCTCGAGCCGCTGTACATGGGCGACGACCTGCGGCTCAGCGATGTGACGAACGCGGCCGACAGCATCACCGCCTACGTCGACGCGATCGAGGAACTCCGCAACGGGGACCCCGCCGCCGGCCAGCACATGCTCGACGAGGTCGCCGACTACAATGCCTACGACTGCCGCTCGACCCTGCGCCTGCGCGACTGGCTCCGCTCCCTACGCACCGACGACCCGGACGCAGCGGATCCGGCACTCGAGCTCGACGTCCCGCCGATCCCCGTCGAGCGCGAGCCGAACCCGGTCTACGTCGCGCTCGCGTCGCACCTGGAGGACGTCGACGCCCTCGACCGCACGCCCGACGAGACTGCGCTGGCGCTCGCCGCAGCCGCGATCGACTACCACCGGCGCGAGGCGAAGACCTTCTGGCAGGACCACTTCGACCGCCTGCGCAACCCGGTCGACGACTGGGCCGACACCCGCGACGTGCTCGTCGTGGAGCGCGCGTCCGTCGAACGGGACTGGGACACGCTGCCGCGTGCCCGCTCGCAGTCGCGAGAACTCCGGTTGTCGGGGACGCTCGCGCCCGGTTCGCGGCTCCGGCCGGGAGGCACGCCCCACCTCGTCTACGACGACCCGCTTCCGCCGTCGGTCGCGTCTCCGGGCCCGGGTCGAAGGGCGCGTCGTCCCGCGCCGTGATCGTGGACGTGTGGGACAACGGCGACGCCGTCGAGGTGCTCGTGAAGGAGGGGCTGCCCGTCGGGGCGGAACCGCACCACGACTTCCCGGTCGCACTCGCACCGTCCGCACCGCCCCGTGCGAAGCCGCAGCCCGAGGCGATCGCCGAGTGGGGGCAGCAGGTCCTCGACGAGCTGCCCTCGATGGTGTCCGACCCGGCCTTCGACCTGCTGCGCCGGGTGCCGCCACGCGGTGCGATCGTGCCCGTGCAGGGCGACGACACGGTGTCCGCCGTGGTGGCGACACTGCTCGGCCTCGACCACTCGTACCTGGCGATCCAGGGGCCTCCCGGCACGGGCAAGACCTACGTCGGGTCGAACGTCGTCGCACGGCTCGTCCGCGAGTACGGCTGGCGCGTCGGGGTCGTCGGGCAGTCCCATGCGACCTCGGAGAACTTCCTGTCCTCGGTCGTGAACGCCGGCGTGCCCGCGGACCGCGTCGTGAAGGTGCCGAAGTCCGGTGCGACCGAGGACGAACTCGACGCCGCCGCGTGGACGCCCGTGAAGAACGGTGCTGCCGTCGCCGCGTTCCTGTCGTCGTGCGAGGCCTCCGGCACCGGTGGTGTGGTCGGCGGGACCGCGTGGACGTTCGCGAACGCCTCGACGATCGAGCGCCGCCTCTCGACCTACTCGTCGTCGACGAGGCCGGGCAGTTCTCGCTCGCGCCGACCATCGCGTCCTCGATCGCCGCGACCCGACTCCTGCTGTTGGGGGACCCGCAGCAGCTCCCGCAGGTCTCGCAGGGCTCGCACCCGGAGCCCGTCGACGAGTCCGCGCTCGGGTGGCTGGCGGACGGCGAACACGTCCTGCCGCCGGAGTTCGGCTACTTCCTGGCCCGCACCCGTCGGATGGAGCCGGCGCTGACCGAGTCCGTTTCGGCCTTGTCCTACGACGGGCAGCTCGCGTCGATGGTGTCCGGGCGGCACCTCGACGGGATCGACGCGGGCGTGCACCCCGTGCCGGTCGTGCACGCGGGCAACACGACCTCGTCACCGGAGGAAGCCGCCCGCGTGGTGGCGCTCGTCGGCGATGTCGTCGGCCGCACGTGGACCGACGGCTCGGACGCTCGTGCCCTGACCGACGAGGACGTCATCGTCGTCGCCCCGTACAACGCGCAGGGTGCCCTGATCCGTCAGGAGCTCGACCGTGCAGGCTTCACCGGTACCCAGGTCGGCACGGTCGACCTGTTCCAGGGCCGCGAAGCCGTCGTGTCGATCGTGTCCCTGGCAGCGTCGAGTGCGGCGGACATCCCTCGCGGGCTCGACTTCCTGCTCATGCCGAACCGGCTGAACGTCGCGATCTCGCGGGCGAAGTGGGCGGCGTACCTCGTGCACTCGCCGGCGCTCACCACGGGGCTGCCGCCTTCGATCGCCGGCCTGTCGCTGCTGTCCCGCTTCATCGAGCTCGTCGAGCCCGCTCGCTGACGGCGGCGCCGGCGGCGCCGCCGCCGCTCGCCGGGCGAGTGACGGTCCTGGTTTACGACCCCGGCGATCGTGAACCAGAACCGTCAGCGTGCCAGAGCGCCAAGCCGCGCCGCCGCGACCGTGACGCCAGAACGAGGGCTGGTCCCGACACCTGTCGTCCTGGGACGGTGGGCAGCCGCCCACGCACTCGCTCGGAAGGGCCTCAGTCGTCGGCCGTCGGGACGCCACCCTGCATCTGCACCCGCATCTGGGCGAGGACGTCGGCGTGCAGGAAGTTCGCCGCCTCGGCACTCGTCGGGTCGACCACGATGCCGAACTCCTCGGGCAGTGCGGTCACGAGCTCGGACATCGGAACCGGACGCCCTCGGCCTCGGGCAGGCCGACGGCGAGTTCGTCGGGGTCGGTGAAGACGGGCACGAACGGCTTGTCACGGATCATGACGTGGGCGACGCTGCCCGCCTCCGGAGTCCCCGCCGCCTTCCACGGCACCCACGCCGCGCTGCGCAGGAAGCCCGCCGGCGATGCTGCCATCCGGCGGCGGAGTTCGGCGGCCGCGGTGGGCGGGCCTTGTCGACACCTCGGCCGAAGGCGGATCCGTTCGTCTCGTCGTTGCTCACGCCAACCATGCTGTCACGCTGGACGGACACGCCGGGGCCGAGCCGCGCCTCCAGGTCGTCACCCGGCGCACGAGGAGGTGCGCCGGGCGTCGGACCGGGGCGGCTCAGTACGCGGCCGACTGCCCGCCGTCGATCGGGACGACCGTCGCGTTGACGTAGGACGCGTCGTCGGACAGCAGGAACGCGACGACGGCGGCGATCTCGGGGGCTTCGCCGTAGCGCTTCGTCGGGTTGACCTGGATGAACTCCTCGGCGGCCTTGCGGGGGTTCTCCGCGTCGAGCTGCTTCATCGAGTTCTCGACCATCGGCGTCCAGATGGCTCCGGGCGCGATGGCGTTGATGCGGATGCCGTAGCGGCCGTACTCGACGGCGGAGTTGCGGGTCAGCCCGACGACGCCGTGCTTGGCGGCGGCGTACCCGGACTGGTTGCCGATGCCGCGGATGCCGCCGACGCTCGCGGTGTTCACGACCATGCCGGAGCCCTGCTCGCGCATGACCTTGAGGACCTTCTCGAGCCCGAGGAACACGCCACGCAGGTTGATCGACACGACCTTGTCGAACTCGGCGGCGGTGAACGACTCGGTGGGGTTCTGCTTGCCCTCGATGCCGGCGTTGTTGAAGAAGCCGTCGATGCGGCCGAAGCGCTCGGTGGTGGCTGCGACGTAGGCGTCGACCTGGGCTTCGTCGGACACGTCGGCGACGGTGGTCAGGACCTGGGCGTCGGGGGTGGCCGCGAGCACGGCGGCCTTCGAGGCCTCGGAGTCCCTGCTCGGAGACGTCGACGAGGGAGAGCGCAGCGCCCTCGGCGGCCAGGCGGACGGCGGTTGCACGTCCGAGGCCGGAGCCACCACCGGTGATGAGGACGACGCGGTCGGTGAAGCGGGACGTGACGGAGTTCGTTTCGGGCATGGGGAGGCCTCCTGAGGTCTTCGACGATGAATTCCCTTTAGGCTACACCTGTCGTTTTGCAGGATGGTCGGGGTGCCGAGGAGCTGCCCGGTGGTGCCGACTTCAGCTCGTGATGACCGTGGTCGTCGTCGCGGTGGTCGCCGCCATGATGACGATCATCGCCGCGGCCTGGATCTCCTCGAGCACGGCCTTGACCGCCGGGCTCGCCCAGGTGCCCGAGGTGATCTCCTTCACCAGTCCCTTGTCGACGGCGCCGAACTGCTTGCGGAGCGTGTTCGTCGCGTCGAGCAGCCCGATGACCGCAGCGGAGAACGGTGTCGGGCTCGCCCGCCGAGCCAGGACGTCCGCGATGCCGGATCGCAGCAGTGCCTCCGGGGCTCCGTCGCGCTCCGGGTGCTTCGTGGTGGGGAAGAGCCCGAGCACCTTCCCCTGCTCGACGCTGATGATCCCTCGCTCGACGAGTCCGGCGAAGACGTCATCGCGGAGCCGCTGCTTCCCGAGCCGGCTCACCCACCACTTCGCCTTGCGCGGCGCGCCGGACGCCGCGATCGAGCCGACGACGCCGTCGAGCACCGGATCGCCCGTGGCGGCGCCGGCGACGACGGTGACCAGGCCGTTCTGCAGCGAGACGGCACCGCGGAGTGCCAGGTCGGCGAGGACCGCTCCCGCGAGACCGGTGTCCAGCGTCTGCCCGTCGAGGGACTTGCGGCCGTCGGGTTCGACCTGGAGGAGCGCGAACGCCTGCGGGACCGTGAGTTGCTCAGCCATGTCCGCAGCCTGCCACGCGGGGCGGATGCGCCGGGCCTCCAGGCCGACACGCAGCGGCGGCAGACCGCCCGACGTCAGCAGGCGTTCAGCACCCGCTCCATCGCATCGCGCTCAGCGGGTACGACCCACAGTCGGTACTCGGCCTTCACGGACACCTGGTGCTCGATGTAGGTGCAGCGGAAGGCCTTGTTCGCCGGCAGCCAGGTCGCGGCGTCACCCGAGCGCTTCTGCGAGTTCGACTGGCCGTCGACGGCGAACAGGTTCGACGGGTCGTTCGCCAGGGCCTCCCGCTCCGACTGGCTGAGCTGCTGGGCACCGGTGCGCCAGGCGTTCTCGAGCGCGACGACGTGGTCGATCTGCACGAGGGTCGAGGTCGTGTTGCCGCGCACGAAGTCGATCGTCGCGCCGGTGTACGGCGAAACGAGCGTGCCGGTCACCACCTTGCACGGCCCCTGCCGCACGATGCCGCTGAGGTCGCGCGCGAGCACGTCGTTCCGGGTGTCGCAGCCGTTGTGGTCGACGTCGATCCACGCGCTGCCGAACTCGCCCGTGCGGTCGTAGCCGGTGCCGGGGGCCTTGCCCTTGACGGGCAGCGCGGCGAGGAGCGCGCGGGCGTCCGCAGCGTCGGTGTCGGTCGACGTGCTGACGGTCGGATCCGTCGGTCTGGAGGCCCGGCTCGGCTCCGGTGCGTCGCGGTCGGTGCCGACCGTGGCCGTGGCGACCGCCGTGGGCCCGGCGGCCGCGTCGGCGTCCGGTCCGAGGACGCCGGTGGCGTCGAGCGCGTAGCCACCGACCGCGAGGGCCAGGACGACGAGGACGGAGGTGAGGCTGATGCGGGTACGGCGGCGTCGGCGGGACGTCATGGGTGCGTGGAACTCCTGGTGGTGCGGTGGTGCGGCGCCGGGGTAGCCCGGACTATGGTGCCGGAGATCGATCATGCCGCAGACCTCGGACACGGCTGCGGACCGCCACGCTCTGAACGGCCGAACGACCACGGCGTAGACAGGTCCGCATGACCGATTACGCGAATCCGTCCGTATCCGTCACCGGTGGGTCGATGCCGCTCCTGGGCTTCGGCACCTGGCAGATCCCCGACGGCGAGGCCCCCGTTGCCGTCGGCGAAGCACTGGCGGCCGGGTACCGCCACATCGACACCGCCACCGGCTACAGCAACCAGCGCGGCGTCGGCAAGGCCCTCGCCGAGTCCGGCCTCGCCCGCGACGACGTGTTCGTGACGACGAAGCTGCCGCCGGACAACGCCGACCGGGTGCGCGAGACGATCGAGGAGAGCCTCGACCAGCTCGGCCTCGACCACCTGGACCTCTGGCTCGTGCACTGGCCGCCGAACGGCGAGGCCCGCCCGGACGTGTGGGAGCAGGTCGTTCAGGCACAGGCCGACGGACTGACCCGAGCAGTGGGTGTGAGCAACTACTCGCTCGACCAGATCGACGAGCTCGTCACCGCGACCGGCACCGCCCCAGCCGTGAACCAGATCAAGTGGAGCCCGGTCGAGTACGACCAGACGATCGCGGACGGGTTGGCCGAGCGCGGGGTCGTGCTCGAGGGCTACAGCCCCTTCAAGGCGAGCAACCTGCAGGACCCGACGCTGCTCGACATCGCGGGCGAGCACGACGCCGACAGCGCCCAGGTCATCGTCGCGTGGCACGTCGCGCACGGCTTCGTCGTCATCCCGAAGTCGTCGAACCCGGAGCGCATCCGGTCGAACGCTGCCGGTGCCCGCATCGAGCTCTCGGCGGACGAGGTCGCGGCGATCGACGCGCTCGCCCGCTGACGCGCTCGCCCACGCTCGCCTGACGCGCAACCGCACACTGCGCCCCGCGCGTCAGGCGAGCAGCGAGCGGATGTCGTCGGCCGTCAGGTCGTCGGCGAACAGGGCGTCGTCGTCGATCATCGTGGCGAACAGCTCGGCCTTGCGCGCGGCGAGGGCCAGGACCTTCTCCTCGATGGTGTCCTCGGCGATGAAGCGTTGCACGCTCACCGACCGGGTCTGCCCGATGCGGTGGGTCCGGTCGACGGCCTGGGACTCGGCGGCGGGGTTCCACCAGGGGTCGAGCACGAACACGGTGTCGGCCTCGGTCAGGGTGAGCCCGAAGCCGCCGGCCTTCAGCGAGATGAGGAACGCGGGCGCGGTGCCCTGCCGGAAGCGCTCGATGACCTGTGGGCGTTTGCGCGTCGAGCCGTCGAGGTACTCGTAGCCGACGCCCCGTTCGTCGAGGGCATCGGACACCATCCGCAGGAACGACGTGAACTGGCTGAACACCAGGGCGCGTCGGCCTTCCGCTGCGAGCTGTTCGAGTTCGTCGAGCAGCAGGTCGAGCTTGGCGGACGGGATCGGCGTCGAGGGCGACAGGGGCGAGTCCGACCCGCTCGGGACCAACGCCGGCGACAGCGCGAGCATCCGCAGCAGCGTCAGCGACCGGAACACGATCATCCGGTTCTTCGACAGGTCGTCGATCAGGTCGAGGACCTTCAGGCGCTCGCGGTTGAGCGTGCGCTCGTACAGCTCGCGGTGCGCGGGGTCGAGCGTGACCCGGACGACCTGTTCCTGCTTCGGCGGCAGGTCGGCGGCGACGGCCTGCTTCGTCCGGCGGAGCATGAGCGGCCGGATCCGCCGCCGGAGCTTCGCGGTGAGCTGCTGGCGCGCTTCGCCCCGGAGTTCGGGGAGGCGAGCGGCTTCACGTAGTCGTCGCCGAACCGGGTCCAGGTGGACAGCAGCCCGGGCGCGACGATGTGGAACAGCGCCCACAGGTCGGTCAGCCCGTTCTCGAGCGGGGTGCCGGTGATCGCGAACTTCACGGGTGCCTGCAGCTCGGACGCCACTCGGTGGGTCTGCGACTGCGGGTTCTTCACGAACTGCGCCTCGTCGAGCACGAGTGCCGACCACGGCAGGTCGGTCCACGCCTGCGAGTCGAGCCGGAGCAGCGCGTACGAGGTGACGACGACGTCGGCCTGCGAGGCCGCGCGGGCGACGAGACCGGGGTCCTTCAGAGACGTCGAGGTGACGGCCGCCACCCGCAGCGACGGCGTGAACTTCGCTGCCTCGGCCACCCAGTTGCCGACGACCGAGGTCGGCGCGACGACCAGGAACGGTGGCCCGTCGGGTTCGGCGGCACGGCGCGCGGCGACCATCGCGAGCACCTGCAGGGTCTTGCCGAGGCCCATGTCGTCGGCGAGCACCCCGCCGATGCCGTGCGCCGCCAGGAACGACAGCCACGCGTACCCGGCGTGCTGGTACGGCCGCAGTTCGGCGTGCACGGTGTCCGGCACCGGGACGTCACCCGGGGGAGTCGCCCCCATCAGTCCCGCGGTGATCGCCTGCCAGCGCTCGTCGTGCGAGGTCTCGTCGGCGAGCAGGTCGAACTCGGTCCACAACCCGGCCTGCAGCGGCGTCACCTGGATCGGCTGGTCGGGCTCCCACTCGTCGAGGTCGCGGGCCTCGTCGATGAGTTCCTTGAGCCGGTCGAACGCGGGGTCGGCGAGCGACAGGTACGAGTTGTCGACGAGCTTGAGCCGCCGCTGCCGACCGGCCAGCGCCGTGAGCAGCGGGGTGAACGGGATCTGCTTGCCGTTCACGCTCACGATGATGCCGAGGTCGAACCAGTCGTGCTTGTCCGACGGCATCGTCGTGACGCGGATGTGCGGCCGCCCGCTCAACCGTTCGTAGTCGAGGCGCTCGCCCTGCACGACGGTTCGGACGCCGAGCGCCGGCAACTCGGGCAGGAACTCGTTTGCGAACACCGCGACGTCGGCCCCGTCGATGGTGCCGTCCTGGAACCAGTCCAGTCCGCCACCGGGTCCGGCAGGGCGGACGGGAGGCTCGCCAGACGTCGCGTCGTCGGCTCGCGCCGTCGACGTGGCCGGTTCCAGGGCCGCGGGCACGTCGGTGCTGGCTGGAACGTCGGTGCTGGCTGGAACGTCGGTGCTGGCCGGATCGTCCGCGGCGCGGAGTCCCGTCAGGTCGGGGAGCGGGCCGTGCAGAGACACCGGGTCCTTGCGCCCGTCGACGTGCCAGCGCCAGTGCAGGTGCACCCGGTCGTCGGTGCGGGGCGCCCGGGCCGGCTCGAACGTCGCCGTCAGCACGAGTTCGGGCGGGGTGCGCTCCGGTAGCTCCACCGACCCGTCGGAGCTGACGAGCCCGAGGGCACCGCGCAGCCGGGGCGACCAGTCGGCCAGGAACTCGTCGACCTCGGCCGTCGGCACCGTGATGCGGGTGCCCTCGAGGAGCATGCGCCGTTGGTCGTCGGGCACCGGGGCCGGGGTCGGTGCGAGCCCGACCGTGAACTCCGGGCTCTCGCGGAACACGTACACGCCGTGGTCGCCGACCATCCGCGCGGCACCGGGGACCACCGGGCGGCCGTCGAGCACCGCGCTCGCGCCGATCACCACGGCGTCGTCGTGCCGGGCGACACCGGGCCGAGAGACATCGAGCAGCACCTGGGCCCGCTCGCCGAGGACCACCCCGCCCTCGCGCTTGCCGGTCACGAAGGCGATGTCGAGCCCCGACGCCTGCCGGAGCAACGGCCAGAGCAGCGGGCTGCGGAAGTCGTCGAGGTGCAGCCAGTCGCTCTCGCCGGGCAACCCCGCCAGCTGGCCGGCACGGTGCAGGGCCGCGAGCTGCATGAACCACCCGTGCTGCTCGGCGCCGAGGCCCAGGCGGTTCTGCGAGTAGGGGAGCGTGCCCCAGGTGAGCTGCCCGCGCACCCAGTTGCCGGCGTCGCTGCGGGTCACCGGTCGGACCCCGAGCCGGACCGTACGGGACGGCGCCGGCAGGGCGCGGCCGGCGGCCCGGGCTCGGGCCGCGAGGGCGGCGGGGACCGCGTCACGCAACTCGAACTGGAGACCCATCCGGGTGCCCTGCGGGGCGACCGCCTGCTCGTCGTCACCGGCGAGGCGGGCGAGGTCGTGCCTCCAGTCCGAGGGCGGCGGAGCCGGCGCTTCCGGACGCGGGCCGGCGTTGGCGGCCAGGGCGCGCGCGTTGATGGTGAGCAGTGCAGCGGCGACGTGTTTGCAGTCGCCGCCGAGGGACAGCTGCACGAGCTGCGGACCGGGCGGATGAAGTCGCCGCGGGCCACGGTCATGTCGATGCGGCACTCGTAGGGGTCGTCGGCGGTGCCCGAGACGGTCGCCGTGACGGTGCCGTCGTCGGCGTTCCAGACGGCATCGTCGACCAGACCGGCGCGCACGACGTCGCGTGCGCGACCGAAGGTCTGCGGCCCGACGAAACGGATGACATCGACGGCGTCGATCATCGGGGCTGCTGGCACGGGTCAATCGTGCCAGCTGCCACCGACGCGCGGAGCCGCCGACCCGAACGGCACACATCGAGCAGGGCTACCGTCTGGGTGGACGGGCGACGACTGCTCGCCGCTCTCCACTCGATTGGACACGCTCATGCCGGACCGCTTGCGGTGGGTGCACGATTCTGCAGACCACTGGAACGTGTGGCTCGGCTCCGAGGTCGTCTGCGACGTCACCCGGACGGACCAGTTCACGGTGGACTCGCCGGACCACTCGATCAACGGGGCGCACTCGTCGCTCGAGAAGCGCTGCGGCGCAGGTGCAGGGCTGGGTGCGCTGGAGCGGACGCTAGGGCGTCTGTTCGCTACGGCTTCGTCGTGTTCGTGGGGTCGGCCGCGGCCAGCTCCGTGACGAACTCCGTTGACCTCCGGACGATCTGGCCGAGTTCCTTCATTCCCGACGGGCAGGAGCGCCACGACGGAAACGCCCCCACCCTGCGAGGGTGGGGGCGTTCGTGCTTCCGGTTCGGAGCGTGCCTCAGGAGGAGGGTGTGACCTGCCCCTGGAGAGCAATCGCCTTCCACAAGTCGAACGTGCGGTCGTTGCCCTTCGTGACCGACCCGTAGAGCGCGAGTGCAGCCTGGAACTGCTCGCTGTTCAGCGAGCGGAAGTAGCCCGGACCGATGATTGCGCTGCCACGCGTTTCACCCTGGATGATCTTCATGATGTGCCTTTCGTCAGAGTTGAGCTGTTAGAAGCGAACGCTTTGCCCCTGCAGGGCGACGGCTTTCCACACGTCGTACTGCCTGGTCGTACCCTTGTGCGCGGGGCCGAGCAGCACCGTTGCGGCGGAGACGAACTCGTCGGTCGCCAGCGTCCGGTAGTAACCGGGACCGATCACCGCGGTGGTGCGGTCCGGCGCGGCGATCACGACCATTCCGTCGTCGTCGGCTTCGACCTCTGGACTGGTCGGTTCGACCGCGGAGTAAGCCCTTGTGTAGTTGAAGTGCCAGTTCTCGTTCCCGTAGACCGCGAAACCGTAGGTCGCGCAGGTCGACCGCAGCCACGCGAGGTTTGCGGAGGTCATGTCGGCCTGCAGGAAGTCGACCGCGGCTCCCCAACCATGGTTCGAGGTGCCCGGCTCGGCACCGAGATCGGGGTTGTGACCCCAGTAGTCCCACCAGTACTGCTGGCCCGCGAGGCTGCGGTACCCCTCGTTGACGCGGAGGTAGGCACCGAAGTGCGACCGGAACGCCTTGAGCCACGACAGCAGGTCTCGGGCCGCATCGGGCCTCATGTAGACCTTCGCCAGCGAGCCCGGGAAGCTGTTCGCCACCACCCCCGGGTAGTCGACGATGGTCAGCGCATCGAGCGGGATCTGACCGTTGGAGTAGCCGCCCCAGCCGGTCGCCAGAACGGACATCTGCCCGGACGCTGATGCCTCGGGATACGCCGCCGTGGAGGACGACGCCGAGGCGGCTGTCCCACGCAGCAGGTCCGAACCGAGAGCGGCGGAAGCAACCGCAGCTCCCGCGAAACCCAGCATCTGGCGCCGACTTGGCTGCGTCAACGCCCCATTTCTTTCCGTCATCATTCCCCTAGTCATTTGATCACGAGCTGTCGGCATTGATCAGCTGCATGAACCCTCTCAGAGGGCAGAACGACTGCACTACCCCGCGTTCAGGGGGTGGCGCCGAGGTGCATTCCTGTCAGGCTTGCGCGCAATACTCGACGCGGCTGAGTCGTCGGTAACCCACATCGTCACCCCGCTCGAGGCGAAGGACGTCAAGGAGTTCCACCGCCCTGCCGCGTCCGCCTGCTGAGCTCGACCGCCGATTCTGCGGACGATCTGCGGTCTACGGGGTCTGAGGCGCCTCGGTTGCCGCCAGCTTGCTGTGCTTCCGCGAGTAGCCGAAGTACACGCCCAGTCCGATCGCGAACCACACCGCGAACCGCACCCACGTCTCCCACTGCAGGAACGTCACGAGCCACAGCGACGCGATGACGCCGATGATCGGGATGACGGGCATGAACGGCAACCGGAACTGACGGTCGAGGTCGGGCTGGCGGTAGCGGAGCACGATCACCGCGGAGCAGACCACCACGAACGCGAGCAGGATCCCGATGTTCGTGAGCTCGGCGACGACGCCGATGGGCAGGACGCCCGCCAGGATCGCCGACGCGATGCCGAGGATCCACGTGACGCGGGTCGGGACGTGGCGCTTCGGGTCGGTCTTCGAGAACCACTTCGGCATCAGGCCGTCGCGGCTCATCGAGAACCAGACGCGGCTGGCGCCGAGCATGAACGTGACGAGCACCGTGACGATGCCGACGATGGCGCCGATCGCGATGACGTTCGCGACACCACCGAGGCCGACCGATGCGAACGCCGACGAGAAGCCCGAGGCCGGGTCGATGTCGGTGTACTTCTGCATCCCGGTCAGCACCAGCGTCGCCAGCACGTACAGGACCATCGAGATGCCGAGGGACAGCAGGATCGCCTTCGGCATGTGCTTGCGGGCGTCGACGGACTCCTCGGCCGCGGTGGACATGGCGTCGTAGCCGAACACCGCGAAGAACACCGTCGCGGCACCGGTCATCACACCGCCGAAGCCGAACGGGAAGTACGGGGAGTAGTTCGCGCTGTTGATGTGGAACACGCCGAGCACGACGATGAGCACGACGAGCGCGACCTTGATGCCGACGGCGACGAACTCGAACCGGGCGGCGCTGCGGATGCCGCGGGTGAGCACGAACGCGGTGACCAGGCACAGGATGATGGCGAAGACGTCGATCACGTGGCCGTCGCCGGTGCCGGGCGCGCCGAGCATCCACGCGGGCAGGTCGATGCCGAACTGGCCGACCAGGAACCCGACGTAGCCGGAGATGCCGATCGCGACCACCGCCACGATCGCGGTGTACTCGAGCAGCAGGTCCCACCCGATGAACCACCCGACGATCTCGCCGAGGACCGCGTAGCCGTACGTGTACGCGCTGCCGGCCTTCGGGATGAGGCCGGCGAACTCGGCGTACGACAGCGCTGCGGCGGCACTCGCGACGCCGGCGACCAGGAAGCTGATGAGGACCGCGGGACCGGCGACGCCGTTCGCCACGGTGCCGGCGAGGGTGAAGATCCCCGCGCCGATGATGCCGCCGATGCCGATCGCGGTGAGCTGCCAGAGGCCGAGGTGCCGTTTCAGGCCACCCTCGGCTCCGGTGTCGTCATCGATCGTCTCGATGGGCTTCCGTCGGAAGAGCGTGCGTGTCGTCGTCGTCACCCGCCCATGGTGCACCTTGCGGCGGCTCCGCGCGCGGGCGGGCGGGCGGCCGGCGGGCCGAGACTCGGGCTGAGCGACAGTTCTCGCGCCGCCGGGCACGTGAAGTGTCGCTCACCCCGAGACTCGGGCCCGCCCGGCCGAGACTCGGGCCCGCCCGCCCGCCCGCCCGCCAGCCCGACCGCAGCCGTGCGGCGTAGACACGACCCATGCGCCATCCCACACGGATCGAACCCGGTCCCGGACAGGAATCGGTCTGGGACTACCCCCGCCCGCCCGCCGTCGAGCCCGTCACCGCCCGCGTCGTCGTCCGGTTCGGCGGCACCGTCGTGGCCGACACGACCGATGCCGTGCGGGTCCTCGAGACGTCGCACCCGCCGGTGTACTACCTGCCGATGGCCGACCTCGACCTCCGCCCCGCCCAGGGGTCGAGCATGTGCGAGTTCAAGGGCCGGGCGCGGTACTTCGACGTGGTCGGCGGGGACGGCACCGTCGCGAGCCGCGCCGCGTGGAACTACCCGACCCCCGAGCCGGGGTACGAGTCGCTCCGGGACCGCGTCGCGATCTACCCGTCGGCGATGGACTCGTGCGAGGTCGGCGGCGAGGTCGTGCAGTCGCAGGACGGTGACTTCTACGGCGGCTGGATCACGTCGGACGTCGTCGGACCGTTCAAGGGCGCGCCGGGCACGCTCGGCTGGTGAGCCGTCGCTCGGCTGGTGACCCGCGTCAGCGGTTCGCGTAGGGCGACCAGAACGGCGGTGGGAACGCCCCGGCGGTCGCGATGACGAGCAGCTGCCAGAGGATCATGACCAGCCCGGCCGCGCCGATGACGATGCCGATCCACGCCCAGACCTGCACCGCCCGGCGACGGCGACCGGCGATGACGATCGCGCGCCAGCCGCTCAGCACGCAGACGACGCCGAACGCAGCACCGAGCAGGACGTGCCGGACCGTGCCCTGTGCCGGCACGATGATGCCGAGGTAGAACGCGACCGGGCCGAGCAGCACGGCGAACGTCGCTGGGGCTGCTGGCGGTTCGTGGTCCCGAGAGGGTGCTCCCATACGTCTGAATGTACCGAGCCGGTCGGGTTCCGTACACGTGCGAGCACCGTTGCCCGGGAGCAGGCACGATGGGGGCATGCGTTCCTTCCTCCGCGTCCTGCTCGGCCTGGCGCTCGTGTTCGCCGGCACGAGTCACCTCACTTTCGCGCGCAAGGAGTTCACGGCCCAGGTCCCGGAGTTCGTGCCGCTGTCCGAGGACACGACCGTGCTGGCATCGGGCGTCGCCGAGATCACCCTCGGCTCGGCGCTCGTGCTCGCACCGAAGCCGGCCCGACGCTTCGTCGGCTCGGTCGCTGCACTGTTCTTCACGGTGATCTTCCCGGGCAACCTGTCGCAGTGGGTCAACCGCCGCGACGCGTTCGGCCTGGACACCGACGAGAAGCGCGTCGCGCGCCTGTTCGGGCAGCCGCTGCTCATCGCCGCGGCCCTCTGGTCCACGCGCGGCCGGCGGTCCTGATGGACGCGCCCGCCCGGTCGTCCGGTCCGGCTGACGCCGGTTCGGCGCCTCGGTCGGGTCCGGAGTCGGTGCCCGGCTCGGGTCCGAGTCGGTGCCGGGGGTGCGTCTCGATCCGCTCGGGTCGGCTCCGGCACGGTTCGGACGGGAGGCCCGTCACCCCCTGGCAGGCCGCCGCCGCGTCGCGGACGTGGTCGCCTCCATCGCCCTGCTCGTCGTGCTGACGCTCGAAGCGTTGGCAGCGGGGTGGGGCATCAAGCTCATGTCGTTGGCGTTCGTGTCGTGCGCTGCCCCGGGGAACACCTGCAACGCGGGGCTCGGTGACTCGGTCGTGACGGTCGGGCCGATCCTGATCGCACTGGTACTCGTCGCCTCGATCGTGGTGTGCATCCTGCGGCTGGTTCGGCGTCGGCTGGCGTGGCCGGTCGTGCTCGTCGGGATGGCCGCCGTCGTCGCGGTGTTCTTCGCGGCGCTGCTCCTCATCGAGAGCTCGGTGACGCACGGCATCTGAGGGGCGCCGCCGTCCCGAGGTTCCGAAATCTCGGCATGTCGGCGCCCTGTTCGTCGAGGTCTGGAACCTCGGCGAACAGCGTGCGGCATGTCGTGGAACCTCGCCGAGCCGGTCGGGTTCGGACTGGAGGCCCGTCCAGCGACCGCGGGAGCGTCGGGATCGCCGCAGTCGGACGGCTCGCGGCCTCAAGCTGTCCTCCACAGGTGGCTGCGGCGGCGAGGTTGTCCACAGATGCGCACGGTGGCCGTCAGTGTGCGGGCCGGGTTCGCGACGCTGGAGTCATGCCTGACACCGACACCCTCGACCGCCTGATCCGAACCCCTGTCCGTACCGACGACGACGTCGTCCAACTCGTCGCCGCCCTGGTCGACCGCCCGGTGCGCCGGCAGTGCTGGGTGGTGTTCCTCGACGAGCTCGGGATGTCGATCCCGTTCCTGTTGCCCATCGCGGACCTGCCCTACCAGCCGGACGAGCACGTCAGCGACTTCGCGTCGTTGATCTCCGAGATCGTCGGGCAGCTCGGCGCGGTCGACGTCGTCCTCGCGTGGGAGCGGCCCGGTGTCGACCGGGTGCACCCGGTCGACTGGGAGTGGGTCGACGCGTGCGCCTGCGCCCTCGACGAGCACGCGATCCGGCTGCGCGCGCAGGTCATCGTCCACGACGGCGGTGCCGCGATGGTCGAACTCGACGAGCACGACCAGGACCAGGACGTCGCGTGAGCGTCGGGCCCGGCGGTCTCGTGCCCGATCAGCCCTGCGGGGCGGTGTCCGGCACGGTCTCGCCCGTCAGCCCCTCGACGACGGCCTTCGCCGCTGGCCAGGACTTCGCGTAGTGCTCGGGGTCCGAGTTGATCTGCACCGCGTGCGCCATCTGCGTCGGCGTCATCGTCTTCCAGCCGGGGACCTTGACGAGCTTCGCGTAGAACATCGACGCCGCCGTGTACGGGTCCATCCGCTGCTCGTACGTGCCCCAGGCGCCGTTGTCGCGCTGCTGGAACAGGCCGCGGCTGTCCGGTCCCGCGGCGTCGCCGTGGTCCAGGTTCACCAGGCTCGACTCGCCGATCGCCGTCATGACCCCGACGGCCTGGGTGTGCGGTCCGATGCCGACTGCCTTCGCGGCCTGGATCACGGACGCGGCGTTGACCAGGCGGTCCTGGCAGAAGCCCGCGATGGGGCCGGCGGGGACGACCATGCCGCCGACGGTCTTCGAAGCGACCTTCGGGCACGTGGGGGTGGCGTCGGCGGCGCTGGACTTCGCGATGCCGGCGATCGAGTTGACCGCGATCACGACGAGCACCACCACCCCGATCCCGACGACCACGATGCCGGCGCCGAACACCGACGCGAGCGTGATGCCGACACGGCGCATGACGGGACCTCTCGACGGACGGGGCGGGGCAGGCGGAGCACGACGAGCGTACGGGCGCCGCCTGGGAACCGCACCCGCCCGATCGGGGGCCGCCGTGACGAACTGACGGTCCTGGTGCTCCGAACACGGGGTTCGGGCACCAGGACCGTCAACGGCGACGTCAGGGGCATCCCGGCGTCAGCGGCGTCAGCGGCGTCGGTGTCAGCGTCGGCGGCGGCGCGACCTGCTCCGACCCCATCCGCCGGCGGACAGGGAGGCGAGCGCGATGGCGGCGATGACGATCGTCCAGATGACGGCGGTCGCGTCCATCAGACGTCGCGGTGGTCGTGCGGCGGGTGCTGCACCTTCGTCGGTTCGGTGACCAGGCCGGTCAGGGCCTTGTCGGGCTGCTTGCGACCGTGCGTGAACCAGGTCAGGATCCACAGCAGCACACCCAGGGCCAGCAGTGCACCGGCGATCTGGTACTGCTGCGGGTCACGGCCGGACGAGAACGGCAGCACGAGCCACAGGCAGGTGATGATGCCGATGACGGGGATGATCACGCCGGCTCGGAAGTGCTTGTGGTCGACCTTGTCTCGGCGGAGCACGAGCACCGTCAGGTTCACGACGGCGAACACCGTGAGCAGCAGGAGCGAGGTCGTGCCACCGAGGACCACCACGATCAGGGAGTCCGGGTCGAGCGAGACCCAACCGATGAGCAGCAGGGAGATCGCGGTGGTGAAGACGATCGCGTTCGACGGGGTGCGACGGGCGGGGAGATGCGGGCCAGGAAGCCCGGCAGCACGCCCTGCTTGCTCATGCCGTACAGCAGTCGCGACGCCATCATCATGTTGATCAGGGCGGTGTTGGCCACGGCGAACATCGAGATGAACGGCAGCAGGTCGGCGATCGGGAAGTCCGGTGCGGCGGTCTGCACGACGGTCACGAGCGGGGTCTCGTTGCCGGCGAGTTCACCGATCGGCACAACGGCCACGGCGCAGATCGACACGAGCGTGTAGATCACGGCCGTGATGCCGAGGCCGGTGAGCATCACCTTCGGGAAGATGCGCGAGGGGTCCTTGGTCTCCTCGGCCATGTTCACCGAGTCCTCGAAGCCGACCATCGCGAAGAACGCCAGCGACGTCGCCGTGGAGATCGACATGAGCAGGGTCTTGTCCTCCGGGGTCTCGAACATCACGACCCGCGAGAAGTCCGCGTTGCCGCCCGCGATCGCCCAGAAGCCGATCAGGATCACCATGACGAGACCGGACAGCTCGACCAGGGTGAGGACGACGTTCGTCTTCACGCTCTCACTGACACCGCGGAAGTTGATCGCCATCACCGCGAGCATGAAGCCCATGGCGATGAGCATCACGACGGCGTTCGGCAACTCGAGGCCGAACCCGACGCCGAGGTTGGCGGCGAACGCCCGCGACGCCGTCGACGCCGAGGTGATGCCGGAACACATCACGATGAAGGTCACGATGAAGGTGATGAAGTGGACGCCGAACGCCTTGTGCACGTAGAGCGCAGCGCCCGCGGTCTGCGGGTACTTCGTCACGAGTTCGAGGTACGAGAACGCCGTCAGCAGGGCGACCGCGAAGGCGATGAGGAAGGGGAGCCACGCTGCTCCTCCGACCTCTGCCGCGACCTGACCGGTGAGCGCGTAGACACCCGTTCCCAGGATGTCGCCGACGATGAACAGCAGCAGGAGCTTGGGACCGATGACCCTGCGGAGCTCGGGCTGCTCCTGCTGTGGTCGGTCCGTCTTGGTGGTGGCCATGCGTCACCCTTGCGCGCGAGACGCCTTGCTGTCTAGTCCCACAGGAAGGTTTCTCGCGATCGCAACACGGCCGCTCGGCGACGGATACTCTCCGGGCCATGGACCACGAGTCGAACACCACCGAAGAGCCCGTCGAGTTCGCCGACTTCAACGCGAAGCTGCTGGTGCTCGACGTCCTCTGCTACGACCTCGACGTGCTCGACCCCTACGACCCGGAGGCCGCCGACGAGACGGACGAGGACCTCGACGTCGACGGCCAGGACGACCGGGCCCGTGAGTACTACGACGACCTGGAACTCCTGCCGTCGCACCTGTCGCTCGTCACGGAGCTCACCGTCGACACCGAGCTCGAGGTGCTCCAGGACGTGCACCCCGGGTGGGAGGGCTCCGACGACCGCTTCGACCCGCAGAACTGGGACGACGTCCTCGACCTGCCGGCGCTCCGTACCGTGTACGCGGCAGCGCCGCTGCCCGCCCACGTCGCCGAGGCCCTGGCCGCGAAGGGCGTCGAGGTCCGCTCAGCCTGACGGAGGGACGGGCGCAGGGAACTACAGCGAGCGGTCCAACGCTCGCAGCTGCTCGGTGAACTGCTTCGCGCCACCCTGCGCAGGGTGCCGGACGGCGATCGCCTCGATGCCGGCCAACGCGAGCGCACCCTGGGCCTTCCGCCCCACCGCGACCACCCGGACCCGGTCGACGCCACCGAGGGCATCGAGCAGTGCGAGGGCCACGGGTGCTCCCGACCGCACCTCGGCCGGACGGGGTGTGCGGTTCGTCAACCGGTCCGGCGCGACGAACGGGTGGTGCGGGAAGATCGCCCACGCCACGGGGAGCGGCCCGGCCCAGTCGGACAGCGCCGCCTGCACCACGCGCGACGAGGCCTCCCACGGGGCGGTCGGCTCCGGCGGCACCAGGTAGTCGTCGCCGAAGCGGTCCGTCCCGAGCTCGCGCATGCTCGTGAACGGGATGCCGGTGTTCGTCATGCCGCGCCACCCGGGTGCCTCGGCCACGAGCAGGGTGTCCGCCGCCGGCCCCAACTCCTCCAGGTACCGCTGCAGGTTCGATCGCCGCAGCCGCCCTTCGGCCGAACCGAGGTCGTACAGTGCCTCGGCGTCCGCCTCCACGGGCACGGCGTCGAGCGCTGCCCAGAACGCGTCGAACGCCGTCATCTCACGATCCGACCCGCGACCCGCGGCCGAGCACCCGGCGGTACACGTCCTCGAGCCCCGAAGCCGATCGTTCCCAGCTCAGACGCTCCGCGTGCTCCCGCCCGGCCGAGGACAGCGCGGCCGCGTACCCGGAGTCCGTCAGGATCCGCTCGATCTCGGCAGCCCACACCGACGGCTCACGGGACTCCAGCACGACACCCGTCTCACCGTCGACCACGGCCTCACGCAGCCCCCCGGCAGCCGCGGCCACGACCGGCACCCCGGACGCCGAGCCCTCCAGCGCCACGAGGCCGTACGTCTCGGAGTGCGACGGCACCAGCACGGCTGCCGCGCCACGGAACAGGAACGCCAGGTCGGCACGCGACTGCGGCCCGATGAAGGTGACGCGGTCGGCGATGCCCCGCGCGGCGGCGAGCCGACGCAGCTCGTCCACGTAGTCACCAGCCTCGCTCGAAGCGTCCCCGGCGATGACCAAGGTGGGACGGGCCTCCTGGCTGATGCCCGCGATCGCCTCGATGGCCAGGTCGAGCCCCTTCAACGGCTGCACGCGGGCCGCCGCGACGACGTAGGGCGTGGCGGCCCGGCGCGCACCGGCGGCTGCTGGACGGAAGACCGACCCGTCGACCCCGGGCGGCACGATCCAGATGCGCGCGTCGGCACCGCCGAGCCGCGTCCGGACCGTCGACGCCTCGGCCTCGGACACCACGACGACCGCATCCGACTCACGCGCCAGCTGCTGCTCGCCCGTGATGCGACCGGCGGACTCGGGTCGCTCACCCTCGGACAACGGCGTCTCGGGGTCGGCGGCGATCGAGTGGAACGACTGCACGTGCGGGATGCCACGCTCACGGGCCACCGGCAGCGCGGCGGCACCGGAGAACCAGTGGTGCGAGTGCAGGACGTCGAACGGCCCGAGCTGCTCGAGCTCGTGGCGGAACGGCTCGATGAACGCGTCGTGCTCACCCTTCGGCACCGGCTCCGCCGGACCCGCCGACAGGAACCGCAGGCACACACCCGGCACGAGCGAGACCGAGTCCGGCTGCGTCGGCGCCGAACGCCGCGTGATGATGTCGACGTGGTGGCCACGATCGGCCAGCGCCTCGGCCTGGTGCCGGACGACGACGTTCATGCCGCCGACCTCGCCCGAGCCGGGTTCGTCTCCGGGGAGGTGTGCAGCGACACCAGCCCGATGTGCAGGGGTTCGCTCGTCGTGCTCACCGGTCAACCCTAGCCGCGCGTGCCCCGCTGCGACGGGCGCGCGGGCGCCACCACGACCGGCTGGCGGCCCGCCTCGTCCACCGGGTCGGACGGGAGGCCCACATCGCCACCCAGGATCTGCACGCGCTGGTCACCGTGACGCTCCCAGAACGCCGCCGTCCAGGCACACAGGGCACCGTCGAGCAGGTCCTCGCGGTGCTTGTGCGTCGGACCGTGCAGCCCCGACGGGTCGGCGAGCCCCGCAGTCAGCGGATGCGAGTCGAGCTGCAACGGCGGGTTGAGCGGGGTCTCGCGCAGGCGCCGGACGAGCTCGTCGAAGGCCTCGGCGCGGCGTGCCCGGGCCTCGGCTGCCGGCACCCTGAGGTCCAAGCGCTTGTACCGGGGCCGCTCGACGTCGTACCCGAGCTCCTCGACGCCCACCAGGGTCGTGTACGGGTAGCACTCGAACACCGCCGGGCCCGTCCTGGCGTGCATCGACGCCGTGTCGGACACGTACTCGACGCCCAGTGCGGCGAGCCGGTCGAGCAAGCGGGAGCCGGCGCTCGCCGCGGAGGCCTGGTTCGTCGGGTTCGCCGCGACCTTCCACCGGCCGTAGCGCTGCCCGACCTGCCGTTCGGATTCGCGGATGCCGGTCGGGTTCGTCACGACGAGCGAGGCGTCGACGGCGATGAGCGATCGCGGCCCGAGGTGTTCCGCGATCCATTCGGTGACGTCGTCGACCCCGCGGGCCCATCCGGCGTCGGTGATCGTGCCGTCGGCCTCCATCGCGATCAGTCCGGTCTCGTTGGGCGCGCGGCTCGCGGTGCCGAGTCCCCACGCCAGGTCCACTCCGAGGTACGCGCTCACCCGTCCATCGTGCACCGAGTACCTTCCGCTGCATGGCGAGCGAAGCGACGACGGTGCGGGTGCCCGGTCCGGACGGGGACCGCGAGGTCCGGATCAGCAGCCCGTCCCGGGTGCTCTGGCCGGACGCCGGGATCACCAAGGCCGACCTCGCCGAGTACCTGGTGACGGTGGGCGACGCCTTCGTCCGCGCGAACGGCGACCGACCGATCTCGCTGCAGCGGTTCCCCGGCGGCGTCGACGGCGAGCAGTTCTTCTCGAAGAACCCGCCGAAGGGTGCGCCGGACTACGTGCGGTCGGTCACGGTGACGTACCCGAGCGGCCGGAAGCACCCGCAGCTCGTGGTCGACGAGCCGGCCGTCGCGGTGTGGGCGGCGCAGATGAACACCGTCGTCTTCCACCCGTGGGCATCGCGCGCCGAGGACAGCGACCACCCGGACCAGCTCCGCATCGACCTCGACCCGCAGCCCGGCACGGACTTCTCGGACACGGTGCCCGTGGCGCAGGAACTCCGGAAGGTCCTGGACGAAGCGGGTCTGACGGCGTGGATCAAGACGAGCGGCAACCGCGGTCTGCACGTGTTCGCCCCGATCGCCCCCGAGCACGAGTTCCTCGACGTCCGGCACGCCGTGATCGCCGCCGCCCGAGAACTCGAACGGCGGATGCCCGACCGGGTCACGACGGCGTGGTGGAAGGAGGAGCGAGGGCAGCGGGTCTTCGTCGACTTCAACCAGGCGAACCGCGACCGCACGATGGCCGGCGCCTACAGCCCGCGGGCACTGGCGCACGCCTCGGTGTCGACGCCGATCACGTGGGACGAGCTGCCGACGGCGGACCCGACGACCTTCACGATCCGGACCGTCCCCGAGCGCCTGGCGACGATCGGCGACCCGTGGCAGGCGATGCACGACGAGCCGGCGAGCATCGCGCCGCTGCTGGCGTGGTGGGAGCGCGACCTGGAGAACGGCGAGGGTGAACTGCCGTTCCCGCCGGACTTCCCGAAGATGCCGGGCGAGCCACCGCGCGTGCAACCGTCCCGAGCGAAGAAGTCCTGACCCGGACCAGCGCGGACCGTCAGACGGCGGGCAGCGTGTCCGTCGAGCGGTCGGGGTCGTCGACGCGCGACGTCTGCATCGGCAGTCCGACGCTCGCGGTGTGCAGGCGGGTCAGGCGCGACCAGGTGCCGCGGTGCGCGTCGCTGATGCCGTCGACGATCACGAGCCCAGGCCGATCGTGACGAGTGCGAGCGCGGTGGCGGTCACGCCGGCGATGGCGCTGATGACCGCACTGAGCTGCAGGGTGCGCTGGCGGCGTGCCTCGCGTACCTCGGTGAAGGGGTTCCGCTGCGAGTGGCGGACAAGCGTGCTGGTGCTCATGTCGATCCGCTTTCGGTCCTGGGGCTCCCGGGATGGGTGCCTCGTGCTGCTGGTCTCCATCGTGGCAGCGTTTCGCTAGTTCGGCTAACTACTTTCCTGCGATCACCGGCAAGACGACGAAAAACGGACAACCACGTGTCAGGACAGGACATCCCGCAGGTCGTACGCCGACGGCACCTCGAGCTGGTCGAACCCGCACGACTCCGCGTCGCGGTCCGGACGCCACCGTTCGAACTGCACGGTGTGCCGGAACCGGTCGCCCTCCATCTGGTCGTAGCGGACCTCGAGCACGACCTCCGGCGCCAGCCGGACGAACGACGTGTCGCGACCCGACGAGAACCGCGACCGTTCCCCGTCACCGGTGACGGGCCTCCCGTCCGCATCGCGGAGCACGACGGGCTCGAGCTCGTCGACCAGCGCGAGCCGGCGCTTGTCGGAGAAGGCGGAGACGCCGCCGACCTGGCGGAGCTCACCGTCGTCGCCGTACAGGCCGACGAGCAGCGACCCGACGCCCGAGCCGCTCTTGTGGACGCGGTACCCGATCGCGACGACGTCGGCCGTCCGGTGGTGCTTGATCTTGAGCATCGTCCGCTTGCCCGGCTCGTACGGCTTGGCGCGGCGCTTGGCGACCACACCGTCGAGTCCGGCACCCTCGAAGGTGGTGAGCCACTCGCGGGCCTGGTCGACGTCGAGCGTGGTGCGCGTGACGAACAGCGGGTCGGACATGCCGCTCGCGAGCTGTTCCAGACGGTCACGTCGCTCGTCGAACGGCAGGTCGACCAGCTCGTCGCCGTCCGCTGCGAGCAGGTCGAACGCGACGAACTGCGCGGGCGTCTCGGCGCTGAGCTTCGCGATCCGCGAGGCCGCCGGGTGGATGCGCTGCGACAGTGCCTCCCAGTCGAGGCGCTCGGCTCCGGGCTCGCCCGAGCGCAGGATCACCTCGCCGTCGAACACCACCGGGTGGTCGCGGCCGCCGAACTGCGCGCGGAAGGCCTCGACGAGTTCGGGGAAGTAGCGCGTGAGCGGCTTCGCCCCGCGGCTGCCGATCTCGACGTCGTCGCCGTCGATCGTCACGATGCCGCGGAAGCCGTCCCACTTCGGTTCGTACCGCAGGCCGCCGGTCACGCTGTCGGGTTCCGGGACGTCGGCGACGGCCTTGGCCAGCATCGGTGCGATCTCCATGCGTCGTGTCTACTCGGGCTGCGGCGGGCGGCGCTGCGCGCTTCGTGAGCAGGAATGGTCGGGTCCGGCGCGACGACCCGACGTCTTCTGCTCACCGAGTGCGGCCGGGAGGCCCGGATCACCCGGGGCAGGTCGGCTCGCGTCAGTACTGTGGTGCGGGTGACGACCGTGCCCCCGTCGGCAGCGCCGACTCCGGAACCGATCAGCCCCGTGCAGGCCGCCGCGCTCCGCGACGGCGTCCTGCCGCCCGTCGAACAGGTCCGGCCGGGCATCTGGACCTTCGCGGTGCCGTTCCGGTTCGGGGTGCCCGACGCGACCCTGGTCTACGTCGTCGAGGGGTCGGACGGATCGCTCGCGCTGATCGATCCCGGGTGGTCGGCCGACGGCGGGCTCGACGAGGTCCGCGCCGCACTGTCGGCGATCGGCCGGTCGCTCGACGACGTGTCCCTCGTCGCCGTGACGCACCTGCACGCCGACCACCTCGGTGCCGCCGCCGCGATCCGCCGAGCGACCGGTGCGCGGGTCGCGATGCACGGGCTCGAGGTCGACGCGCTGGAGCGTGAGCGTACCGACGCGGCGCAGAACGACGCCGACATCGCCACCTGGGGCCTGCCGCAGCACCTGCACGATGGGGTCGTCGCGGCCTGGGGGAGCGGGCGACGGATCGGACTCGGGCGGAGCGAGGCGCCGTACGCCGACCTGCTGCTCGCCGACGGCGAGGTGCTGCCGATCCCGGGGCGCACCATCCGGACCCTCTGGACGCCCGGGCACACCGCCGGGCACGTGTGCTTCGTGGACCAGGCGGACGGGCTGCTGTTCACCGGCGACCACGTGCTGCCGCGGATCAACTCCGGGATCGGCCTCGGCGGTCGGACCGCCACGAACCCGCTCGGCGACTACCTGGCGTCGCTCGGCCGACTCGACGTGCACGCCGGACTCGAGGTCTGCCCGGGCCACGAGTACCGGTTCGCCGACGTCGTCGCCCGCGCGCAGACGCTGGCCCGACACCGCGAGGAGCGGTCGCGGCACGTCGCCGAGGCGCTCGACCTGCTCGACCGGCCCACGCTGTTCGAGGTCGCCGCACGCGTGCCGTTCAGTGGCGGGATCGAGTCGATGACCGGGTTCCTGCTCGCGAGTGCACTGACGCAGACGACGTTCCACGCGCAGCTGCTCGGGCGCTCCGGCGAGGTCCGTCCCGCCTGACCGTTCCTCCACACCTGCTCGGGCGATCGTCTTCCTGCACAGATCAGGGAGGCCTGCGCCGTTCGCGCACGGTCGCTCGTCAGACTCGGAAGGAGGTCAGGTTTTCTACTGGCCCTTGATGGACCTGACTAGAAGGGCTTGATATCGTGGTGCGAGCTGTGCAGCACCGGGTGGTCACGACGTTCCTGCGGCATCGGGGATGGTGGTTGGACCGGACCCACGGGAGCCACGAGGTGTGGCGCGGACCCGAGGGTGGGCGCCTCATCGTGCCGAAGCACCGCGAGCTGAGCCCCGGCGTGGTGCGGCAGGTGCTCAGGATCTTCCCGGACGCACCGGACAGCTGGCGATGAACGGAGGAACGATGACGACGACGTACCGAGCGACCGCGTACCGAGAGGGCCGCTGGTGGGCGATCGAGATCCCTGCGGCCGGCGCGGTCACGCAGGCCCGCCGCGTCGCCGACGTCGAGTGGATGGCGCGGGAGTGCGTCGCCCTGACGCTGGACGTCCCGGAGGACGACGTCGCGATCGACGTCGAGTTCGTCCTTCCCGACGACGCCCGCGCAGACTGGGAAACGTCCCGCGCGCTCGCTGAGCAGGCCCGGCAAGACGGAGCTGAAGCGGCCCGGCTGGCGCGGAACGTGGTGACCCGGATGCGGGCCGAGGGCTACACCTACGCCGAGATGGCGTCCGTCCTCGGGCTCTCGGCACAACGCGTGCACCAGCTCGCGAACGCCTCCTGACCTCAGCCGAGCGTGGTGGCGAGGCGCTCGATCGTCGTCGTCGCGTCGGCGAGCTCGGCAGACGCGTGCTCGGCGAGCGGGGCGAGGTCGGGCAGCCGGTCGGCCAGGGTCGCACTGACCGTGATCGGGTAGAGCTTCATGCCGAGGGCCGTGCCGAGGATGAGGTGCAGGACCGGCGAGCCGTGGTCCCAGTCCTCGGTCGGGGTGCCGGCGTCGTAGGTCGCGCCACGGCTGACCACGGTGACCACCGGACGGCCGGCCAGGGGCTGCACGTCGCCCGCCAGGACCCCGGGGACGTGGATGCGGTCGATCCAGGCCTTGAGCGTCGACGGCACCGTGTAGTTGTACAGCGGCGACCCCACGACCACGACGTCGGCGGCGAGGAGTTCGTCGATGACCTCCTGGCGCAGGGCCTCGGCCTCGGGAGCGACGGTCTCGTCCGCGGTGCGGTCCGCTGCCGCCCAGTGCAGCGCCGAGGTCTCGAGGTGGGGGAGCTGGTCGACGTGCAGGTCGCGGCGGACCACCGTGTACTCCGGACCGCGGGCGCGCCAGGCGTCGGCGAACGCGGCGGTCAGCGCGCGCGAACGGGAGTGGGACAGGTCGGCCGAGGAGTCGATGTGCAGCAGCGTGGGCATGGTGCCCACGCTACCGACGGTGGGACGGAAACGGCCCCGCCGCCCCGGTGCGGGGTCAGGCGGGCCGAGCCGGGCCTCCCGTCCGTCACGCGGGCACGCGACGGACGGGAGACGACGGGGACCGTCAGCGCTGGTCGTACGTCAGCGCTGGTCGTACGTCAGCGCTGGTCGTCCGTCAGCGCTGTGCGCGGCGACGGCGCAGGGTGCGGGCGCCGATGAGGCCGGCACCGGCGACGAGCAGGCCGAGGGCCCAGGGCAGGGCGCCGGTGGCGTCCGAACCCGTGTAGGCGAGCTGGCCACGGTTCGTCGGGGTGACCGGGGCCGCCGCGACCGGGGTCGTCGGGGTGACGACGGTGGCGGCGGTCGGCTGGACATCGACGGCGAACGAGGTGCTGAAGGACCCGAGCGTGACGGACAGGTTGTGGACCGACGCGTGCGGGAACGTGACGTTCACGAAACCGAAGTCGCCGAAGTCGGGGTCCGGCGTGATGACGTCACTGGCGACGTCCGACGTGACGGTCGGTGCGACCGCCGGAGCGTCCTCGTCGAGCCCGCCGATCGTGTTGCCCCAGCGGTCGACGAGACCGCCCTGGACGACGAGCGTCCCGCCCTGCTTGATGGTCGGGTGACCGCCGACGGCGAAGTCGTCCTCGGTGATGGTGAGCACGGTGCCGTCGGGCTCGACGATCCAGGTCGTCCGGTCTTCGGTCTCGTCGTCGGTGAACAGGCCCGCGCGGTCGGTCGTGAACACCAGGACCCCGACCGGCGCGCCGGCCTCGACGGTGAGCGAGACGTACTGCGTGACCGAGACGGTGCCGCTCGTCGCGGTGACGGCGAAGTCCCAGTCCCAGGCGTCGGTCGTGGTGCCGCTGAGCTCACCGGTCGACGCGTCGAAGGTCAGGCCCTCGGGGAGCTGGTCCGCGGGGGTGGTCTCCTCCTCGGGGTACTCCTCGGCGTACTCCGCATCGTCCTGCGAGAACCAGTCGAGCTTGTACGTCGGCTCGGGCGAACCCTGCGCGCGGAACGTGTGCGAGAACGTGTCGCCGGCGGCGGTGCTCAGTTCGAGCGGGTGGTCGGCGTCGGCGCCGGCCGTGGTCGGCTTGCCGTCGGTGCCGAGGAACGCGGGGTCCTGGGTGACGGGCGCGGTCGCCGCGGAGGCCACCGAGGTCGTCTCGGTCGCGTCGGGCAGGGTGCCGGTCACCGTGACGGTGATCGTCTTGCGCACGTCGGTGGGGTCGATGCGGTAGGTCGCGGTCTTCGACAGGACGTTGCGGTCCTGGTCGGCCCAGACGTACTTGTACGTGGAGTCCTCGTCGAAGCCGGTGACGACGGCGCTCAGGAGCGTGCCGACCTTGGCTGCACCGTCGATGGTGACGGTCGCGTCGACGGCCTTCGTGGTGACGTCCGGGGTGGGCGTCGCGGTCGGAGCCGGGGTCTCGGCGGCCGGAGCCGTGGTCTCGGGGGCGGAGGGCTCGACGGCCGGAGCGGTCGGGGCGGTGGTGCTCGTCCCGTCGCCCGCCGGAGCGCCGTCGTCGCCGGTGGTGTCACCGGTCGTGTCGCCCGCGGCAGGGGCGCCGTCGGTCGAGCCGGCGTCGGCCGCGGGCGTGCCGGTGCCGTCCGTCGCGGAGTCGCTCGGCGTGGTGCCGTCAGCGGTGCCGGTCGTCGCCGGGCTGGTGACCGTCGTGGTCGGCTCGGCCGCCGTGGCGGCGGTGGCGGTCATGACGCCCAGACCGGTCGTGAGACCGATCAGCGCGACGGTGGTGCCGACGGCGCACGCGCGTCGGACGGTGGAGGTGCTACGGCGCACTTCTTCCCCCAGGTGTTCAGTCCGGTCGGGTGCCGGAACATAAGAATCCGCCGAGAATCCTCGGCTTGCTCGGATCGTATTGGTATCCGCGCGCGGACACGACCGTCTTGATCGGAATGTGACCATGGTTGGGGGTTCCCGCACGACGGACGGGAGGCCCGGTACCAGCTGGCACCGGGCCTCCCGTCCGATCGTCGGTCGCGTCTCAGGCGCGACGGCGACGCAGGCGGTGGACCAACAGGCCGCCGCCGGCGGCCAGCAGACCGAGGGCCCAGGCCAACGGCGTGGTCTCGTCGGCGCCGGTGTAGGCGAGGGTGCTGCCGGTGCCGCTCGTCGTGGTCGCCACAGCGGCCGTGGCGACGGGTCGGACGGCGACGGCGAACGTGGTCGAGGCGCCACCCTGGGCGATGGTGAGACGGTGGTCCGAAGCGTGCGGGAACGTCACCTTCGAGGCGTCGCCGCGGGGATCGGCGGCGACCTGGTCCGATGCGACCGAGCTCGTCACGGTCGCGCCGAACCCGGTGCTCACGGAAGCCGGTGCGGTCGGGTTGCCGAACCGGTCGACGGCGAGGCCGGACACCACCAGCGAGCCGCCCTGCTGGACGGGGATCGACGCGACGGTGCCGAGGGGATCGCCGCCGCCGGAGAACGCGCTGATGACGCCACCGGGAGCGACCGACCAGACCGTTGCGCCGGGCGTACCGGTGTCGACGATCGCGAGGACCCCGACGGATGCGGCCGGCAGGACGGTCAGGCGCACGTACTCCGTGGCGGTCGCGGTGCCGCGGAGCGCGACGACCTCGAAGTCGTACGTGCCCGCGGTGGTCACCGTGCTGGTGAGCACCCCGGTCTCGACGTTGACGGTCAGGTCGGACGAGGGCGCGTCCTGGATCGCGTACGCCAGCGAACCCGTGCCGCCCGTGGTGCGGAACGTGTGCGTGAACGTCGCGCCGGCGGTGGCGGTGAGGGCGAGCGGCTTCGCCTTCGTCGACGACTCGGTGAAGACGACCGGCGACGGCGAGACGGTCAGGCGGACGTACGCGGTCACCTGTGTCGAGCCGCTGAGGGCCACGACCTCGAAGTCGAACGTGCCGGCGGTCGTCGGCGTGCCGCTCAGCACGCCGGTCTCGACGTTCACCGTGTAGTCCGCCGACGGGGCGTCCTGGATGGCGTACGCGACGGTGCCGTCGCCGCCCGTGGTGGTGAAGGTGTGGCTGAACGGCGTGCCGACCGTCGCGGTGAGTGCGAGCGGGGCGGCCTGGGTCGACGGCTCGGTGAACGCGAGGTCGCTGCCGTCACCCGGTGCTGCCGCCGGGGTGGCGCTGTCCGAGGCCTTCGCGGCGGGGCCGGCGCTTTGCGTCGGGCTGGCGCTGGGCGTCGGGGTGGCGCTGGGTGTCGGGGTGGCGCTGGGCGTCGGGCTGGCGCTGGGCGTCGGCGCCTCCGCCGTCGGGTCGGCGCTCGGCGTCGCAGTGGCCGTGGTGCTCGTCGGTTCCGTCGGCGTCGCCGCCGTCGCGGACGTGCCGACGCCGATGACCGAGCCGATGGCGGTCGCCGCCACGACGATGCCGATCGTCGCCGCGCGGCGCACGGGCGGCTTGGTGGACTGGTGCATGGTTCCCCCCTGGGAGTCCGGGTCGCGAGCGCCCGGTGATCGTGCGCTCGTCAGTGCTGACATTACGGTTCGCGGACCCGTTCCGAGCCCCGCCGGAGATCACGGTTTCATCTCGGTACTACCCGCTCTGATCTGGGGTTTCTCACAGGATCACGCGACGACGGAGGGGAGGCGCGGGGCGGTCGTGCCCCGCGCCTCCAGTCCGTCAGGCGGTCGCCGTGACGTGCCTCAGCCGAGTCGGCGACGGAGGCGCCAGACGAGCAGGCCGGCGCCCGATGCCAGGAGGCCGAGGGCCCACGCGAGCGGGCCGGCCTCGTCGGCGCCGGTGTACGCGAGGGTGCCCGATGCGGTCGGCGTGTGGGTGGTCGTGACCGTGGTCGTCGCCGTTGGCTGCACCTCGAAGCGGATGGTGCTCGTCACGTCCCCGGACGCCACGGTGACCGTGTGCGGCGACGCGTGCTCGAAGGTCACCCACGTGGCCGCAGCCTCGGGGTCGTACTCGATGCGGTCGCTGGCCACGTCGCTCGTGAAGGTGAGGTCGGTGTGGTCACCGACCGGCTGCCCGTCGGCGTCCACGGCCAGGGCGCGGATCTGCACCCGGTCACCCTGTCGGGCCGGGATCGCGTCGACCCGCTGCGCGTCGCCGTCCGCCGGGTAGTAGGTGATCACGTCGCCCTCGACGCCCCACCGGTCGCCGGACGTCTCGTCCGCGGGGAGCACCCCGACGGCGATGCCGGCGACGGGAGCGGGGGCCTCGGAGACGCGGACCGTGAACGAGGTCGAGACGCCGCCCTCGGACACCGTCAGCGTGCGGGTACCCGGCTCCGAGAACGTCACCGTGTTCGCCGACCACTTCGGGTCCCAGACCACGCCGTCGGACGCGGTGGTGCTCGTGACGGTCGACCGCGGGTACTCGTCGCCCGGGGTGGTGCGGTTGCCCAGCGCGTCGACGGCCAGCCCCGCGAGGGTCATCGAGGAGCCGACGGTGGCGGGGACCTCCGACACCACGGTGTCGCCGGTGCCGCCCGGCGCGTACTCCCGGATCGTCCCGTCGGCGTCGACCTGCCAGCTGACGTCGGAGTCCGGGGTGGCGACCGAGAACGTCACACCGGCGGGTGCGCCGGGGAGACGGTCAGTTCGACGTACTCCGTGATCTGGGTCGAGCCGCTGAGCGCGACGACCTCGAAGTCGAACGTGCCGGCCAGCTTCGGGGTGCCGCTCAGGACGCCGGTCTCCACGTTGACGCTGTAGTCCTTCGACGGCGCGTCCTGGATGGCGTAGCCCACCGTCCCGTTGCCGCCGGTGGTCGCGAAGGTGTGTGAGAACGGCGTTCCCGCGGTGGCGGTGAGCGCGAGCGGGGCGTCCTGCGTGGACGGCTCGGTGAAGGCGAGGTCGCTGCCGTCGTCGGTGGCGGCGGGTGCGGGTGCGGAAGCGGCAGGCCGTGGGGTCTCCGACTCGTCGGCGGGAGCCGGCGTCGGATCGGGCGTCGTGCCTCCTGGCTGCTCGTCGGGTGCGTCGGTCGGGGCGGGGCCGTCGTTCGCGGCGGGCGCCGCGGGTGTCGCGGTGCTCGTCGTCGGTTCTGCGGCGGCGGCGGTCGTCGTGCCGCTCGTCGTCGGTTCCTCGGCGGCGACGGCGGCCGTCGCGCCGATGCCGAAGGCCGACGACGCGGCGACGATCGCGACCGCGGCGCCGATGACGGCAACGCGTCGGGTGGTGGACGTGCAGGACTGGTTCACGAGATCCCCCTCGGATGCTGGACGGGCTGCCGATCGGCGCCCTCACTCAGGATTGTCGCGAGGCGACCGATCCTGACGTGGGACGAGGTCACGAGCTGGTCACGGTCGACGGACGCTCACGACGCGGAACGGGCCGCACCCGGAGTGGGGGCGGCCCGTTCGCGCCGGACGTCGGACGTCGGATCAGGCGCGACGGCGGCGCAGGCGGTGGACCAGCACGCCGCCGCCGGCGGCGAGGAGGCCGATTGCCCACGCGAGGGGGCCGGTCTCGTCAGCGCCGGTGTAGGCGAGCGAGCCCGACGCCGGACGGGTCGTCGAGGTCCCGACGGCGTCGGCGTGCGCTCGGACATCGACGCGGAACGAGGTCGCGACCCCGCCGTCGGCCACGGTCAGCGTGTGGATCGACGCGTGCGGGAAGTCGACCTGGCTGGACTCCGCCTCCGCGACCCAGGTGATCCGGTCGGTGGCCACGTCGCTCGTCACGACGGGGTGCGGGCTGCCCGGGGGCGTCGTGCGGTTGCCGTTGGCGTCGACGGCGACGGCCTTCACGAACAACGGGATGCCCTGGTCCGCCGGCACGCTGTCGACCGACTTCGTCTGCACCGTCCCCGCAGCGTCGACCGTGTACTCGGTGACCGATCCGTCGGGTGCGACCTCCCACTCCGGGCCTTCGGCGCCGTAGTAGACCGAGGCCAGGACGCCGACCGGGGCGCCGGGCTCGACCGTCAGGGTGACGTGCGCCGTCGCGGTCTCGGACCCACTGCGGGCGATCACCTCGAAGTCGTACGCCGTCGCGAGGCGCGGCGTGCCGGCGAGGACCCCGGTGCTGGGATCGATCGTGAACTCGGAGCGGAAGAAGTCGCCGTCCCCGATGACCGCACCGCCGTCGGCGCCGGCGAGCGAGTACTCGACCGGGCCGGTCGCGCCCTGCACCGTGAACCGGTGGCTGAACGTGGTCCCGGACGTCGCCGTCAGGTCGAGCGGCGCGTCGGAGGAGGACTTCTCGGCGAACGCGAGCGGGGTGTCGGCGACGTCGACCGGGATCGACAGCGAGAGTCCCTCGGCCCGCACCGTCAGCTCGTGGCGCCCGACGTCGGAGAAGGTGGCCTTCCAGCGGTTCGTGACGTCGTCGAAGGAGAGGACGTCACCCGGAGCACTGCTGGTCAGCTCGGTGGCGGACGACATCTCGGGGCCGTCCTGGGGATTGCCGTAGCGGTCGAGCAACGTGGACGCGAGCCACAGGGACTGGCCGGGCTTCGCGGGGACGGCGGACACGGCCTCGCCGAGGTTCCCGTGGCTCCAAGGCCGGACCGCGTCCTTCGTGACCTCCCACGCCGGGGCGAAGCCATCGGCCGTCGAGGTCACGGACGTGGTCAGGGTGACCGCCGCGGCGGGCTCGACGGTGATCCGGATCCACTGCGTGTCGGTGTGTCGTTGGTCGGTCGCGAGGACGCTGAACTCGTAGACCCCCGGCGTCGTCGGGGTGCCGCGGAGGAGCCCGGAGTCGTCCCAGCGGAACTCCTTCTCGTACTGGTCCCAGTCGCCGATGGGGGCGAAGCCGTACTCGAGCGCCCGGTCGCCGCCCTGCGCCACGAACTGCTGCGAGAACGCTTCGCCGGCGGTCGTCGTGAACTCGATCGGCTTCTCGCGGCTCGACGGCGTCGGCCACGTGACGGCATCGTCAGCGGGAGCGTCCGCTGCCGGGGCCGGGGCCGGGGCCGGCGTCGGACTGGGGGACGCGGTCGGAGTGGTGTCGGAAGGGGCGTCGGTGTCCGTTGCCTCGGGGATCGGAGTCGGGGTCGCGGTCTCGGGCGACGGTGCCGTTGTTGCCGGCGTCGCCTGGCCGGTGCCGGTGCCGGTGCCGGTGCCGGTGCCGGTGCCGGTGGTGACGGACGTCGACGCGTCGGCGGTGTCGGCGACGGCGGTGGTCGCGCCGACGCCCATCATCGAGACGGCGACGAGTGCGACGGTGGCGCCGACGGCTGCGGTGCGTCGGACTGCGGGTGGTGCGGACTGCTTCACGGGGATCCCCCTCGGATACCAGGACTGGACGCCGGATCAGCGTCCTCTACTCAGGGAATGTCCCGACGGGAGCAGACCTGACGATCATTCGGTCACGGATTGGTCACGACCTGCACCGAGACCGGCGCGACCGCCGAGGCGGACCCGCACCGGGCCTCCAGGCCGCCCGTCCCGCGGCTGTCCACGGAGGACGCGCTCGTTCAGTCTCCGACCACCGCGGCCGCGCGCTCGAGGGCCGCGCGCAGTGCGCGGACCGCGGGCGAGGACGCACCGGCCGTTCGCACGACGGTGAAGATGGTCCTCCGGGGCTGCTCGGGCAGCTCGACCAGTCGGCACGTCGTCGTCCGACCCGTCCACATGAGGTCGGGCATCAGGCTGACGGCGTTCCCGGACTCCACGAGCCGGATCTGCGTCTGCAGGTCGGCGGTCTCGTAGCGGACGTCGGGCTCGAAGCCCCAGCGTCGGCAGACCTGCTCGGCGAAGTGCCGCGACGCGGTTCCGCGGGCTCCATCACCCAGGGCAGCGCGCCTGCGTCCTCGATCGACGACACCGGTACGAGCGCGGTGTCCACCGGGGGCAGTGCGAGCCGGACCGCGTCGGTGGTCAGATCCGACCGGTCGAGCCCGGGAAGGTGCGGAGCCGCGTGCGCGGGGTACTGCTCCGCGATGACCACGTCGAAGTCCCGGGCCCACGTCTCGTGCAGGGCCGTCTCCGGTTCCCGCTGCACCATCTCGATGCGGACGTCCGGGTGCTCGGTCGCCATGGCGTGCAGGGCGTTCGGCATGAGGGCGAGGGCCGCGGACTGGAACACCGCGACACGGATCCGCCCCTGCACGGTCGGCATCGTCTCCTCGACCTGCGACTGCGCCAGCTCGAGGACGTCCAGCACGTGCCCGGCCGCCTGCACCAGGACCTCGGCCTGCGGGGTGAGCTGCAGGCGCCGTCCGGCCTTCCTGAGCAGGGGCACGCCGGCCTCGCGCTCCAGGGTGCTGAGCTGCTGCGAGACGGCCGACGGGGTGAAGTTCACGGCCTCGGCGACCGCGGCGATCGTGCCCCGGATGGAGAGCTCGCGGAGCAGGACGAGACGGCGGACATCGAGCACGTGCTCACGGTAGCGGAACTTACGGGTACCCATCACGAACCGTTGCTTCCGCTGATGAGTCGGGCGCTCCACACTGAACCCATGACGACCCTGCACGAGCACCCCGCCACCGACCACGACGCCCTGGCGGACCAGTCCGTCGCACTCGTCCGACAGTGGCTGGCCGAGGCCGAGTCGTTCCCGGTGGACGGCTCCGCCAAGCAGCTCGCCGGGGTGCTCGCCGACCCCGCCGGTCTGGACTTCGCAGTCGGCTTCGTGGACGGCGTGGTCCGCCCGGAAGACCTGGCCGTCGCCGCCCGCAAGCTCCGGCAGATCGCGCCCGGGGCCCCCAGCTTCCTGCCCGCAGCGATGCGCGGACTCGTGCGCCTCGGTGGCGGCATGGCCCCGGCCCTGCCGACCGTCGTCGTGCCCATCGCCCGCCGGGTGCTGCGGGGCATGGTCGGCCACCTCATCGTCGACGCGACCGACTCGAAGCTCGGCCCGGCGATCGCGAAGATCAAGCGGGACGGCGTCCGGCTCAACGTGAACCTGCTCGGCGAGGCCGTGCTGGGCGAGCGCGAGGCCGCACGCCGGCTCGAGGGCACGCACAAGCTCCTGGCGCGCGACGACGTCGACTACGTGTCGATCAAGGTCTCGTCGACCGTGCACCCGCACTCGCCGTGGGCGTTCGACCACGCCGTCGACGACATCGTCGAGCAGCTCCGCCCGCTGTTCGAGCGCGCCGCGGCCTCGACCCCGGCGAAGTTCATCAACCTCGACATGGAGGAGTACAAGGACCTCGACCTGACGATCGCGGTCTTCACGAAGCTCCTCGACGAGCCTGCGTTCCTCGGGCTCGAAGCCGGCATCGTCCTGCAGGCGTACCTGCCCGACGCCCTCGCCGCGATGGAGCAGTTGCAAGAGTGGTCCGCCGCTCGCCGGGCCCGTGGTGGTGCCGGCATCAAGGTCCGCCTGGTCAAGGGCGCGAACCTGCCGATGGAGCAGGTCGAGGCCTCGGTGCACGGCTGGCCGCTCGCCACCTGGCACACCAAGCAGGACTCCGACACCAACTACAAGCGCGTGCTCGACTGGGCGCTCACCCCGTCGCGCGTCGAGAACGTCCGAGTCGGTGTCGCCGGGCACAACCTGTTCGACGTCGCGCACGCCTGGCTGCTCGCCGGCGAACGGGGCGTTCGGGACGGCATCGAGTTCGAGATGCTGCTCGGCATGGCGCAGGGCCAGGCGTCGGCAGTGAAGAACACGGTCGGTTCCCTCCTGCTCTACACGCCGGTCGTGCACCCGGGGGAGTTCGACGTCGCGATCGCGTACCTGATCCGTCGCCTCGAAGAGGGCGCCTCGCAGGACAACTTCATGTCAGCGGTCTTCTCGCTCGTGTCGTCGCCGCCGCTCTTCGCCCGCGAGGAAGAGCGCTTCCGCGCCTCGCTCGTCCCGCTCGCCACGCCCGAGGGCTTCGCCGCTCCCGCGTCCCACCGCGTCGCCGACCGCTACGCGGCCGTCGGGCGCCCGGGGCCCGGCCGGTTCGAGAACACGCCGGACAGCGACCCGTCGGTCGCGTCGGTGCGCCAGTGGGGTTCGGCCATCACGGACCGGATCGCGTCGTCGACGCTCGGCGTCCGCGCCGTCCAGGAGGCCCGGGTCGACTCCGCCGCGTCGCTCGACTCGGCACTCGCTCGCGTCCAGGCCGCCGGTGCGGTCTGGGGGACCTGGTCCGGTGCCGCTCGTGGCGCCGTGCTGCACGCCGTCGGCGACGCGCTCGAGGCGAACCGCGCAGCACTCATCGAGGTCATGGCCGCGGAGACCGGCAAGACCATCGACCAGGCCGACCCCGAGGTGTCCGAGGCGATCGACTTCGCGCACTTCTACGGCTCGCTCGCGTCCCAGCTCGACGACCTCGACGGTGCGACCTTCACGCCCGCCACGCTCACCCTCGTCGCGCCGCCGTGGAACTTCCCGGTCGCGATCCCCGCCGGCTCGACCCTGGCCGCACTCGCTGCCGGGTCCGCCGTCGTCCTCAAGCCGGCGCCGCCCGCCGAGCGCTCCGGGGCCGTCCTCGCGTCCATCATCGAGACCGCGCTCGACGCCCACGGGGCCCCGGCCGACGTGCTCGCGTTCCTGCAGGTGTCCGAGAACGAGCTCGGCCAGCAGCTCATCGCCTCGCCGATGGTCGACCAGGTGATCCTCACCGGTGCCTACGAGACCGCCGAGCTGTTCCGCTCGTTCCGCCCGGACCTGCCGCTGCTCGCCGAGACCTCGGGCAAGAACGCCGTGATCGTCACCCCGTCGTCGGACCTCGACCTCGCGGTGAAGGACGTCGTCGCCTCGGCCTTCGGGCACGCCGGCCAGAAGTGCTCGGCCGCGTCGCTCGTGGTCATGGTCGGCTCGGTCGCGAAGTCGAAGCGCTTCCGCAACCAGCTCCTCGACGCCGTGTCCTCGCTCACCGTCGGCTCCCCGACCGACCCCACCACCCAGATGGGCCCGATCATCGAGCCGGCCTCCGGCAAGCTGCTCGCCGGCCTGACGACGCTCGGCGCGGGGGAGTCCTGGGCCGTCGAGCCGAAGCAGCTCGACGAGACCGGCAAGCTCTGGAGCCCCGGTGTCCGCCAGGGCGTCCGCCGCGGCTCGGAGTTCCACCGCACCGAGTACTTCGGTCCGATCCTCGGCATGATGACCGCCGACACCCTCGACGAAGCGATCGACATCGTCAACGAGGTCGACTACGGCCTGACCTCGGGCCTGCACTCGCTCGACCCGGCCGAGATCGGCACCTGGCTCGGGCGGATCCAGGCGGGCAACCTCTACGTCAACCGCGGCATCACGGGCGCCATCGTCCGTCGGCAGCCGTTCGGTGGCTGGAAGAAGTCGGCCGTCGGTGCGGGCACGAAGGCCGGCGGGCTGAACTACCTGCTCGGGCTGGGCTCGTGGGCGCCTGCTCTGTCGACTGCTCCGTCCGTTCCTTCCGCTCCGGTCAGCGCCTTCGTCCGGGCGGCCGGGGTCACCTCGGAGGTGCTCGATCGCTCGCTGGCGTCCGACGAGCAGGCCTGGTCGACGCTGTTCGGCACCGCGACCGACGTCTCGGCTCTCAGCGCCGAGCGGAACATCGCGCGGTACCTGCCGTTCCCGTCTGTTCACGTGCGGCTCGCTGCGGTTGCCGACTCCGACGCTGACGCCTCGGTGGTCGAGCTCGTGCGCGTCGTCGCGGCTGCGCTCCGGGCCGACACCACGATCGAGGTATCGACGGCAGCCGGGCTGCCCTCGTCCGTCGCCTCCGCGATCCGATCGTTGCAAAACGTGCGCTCCGTGTCGCAGTCGGTCTCCGACGAGTCCTTCGCGTCGTCGATCGCGGCGGGCCCGTCGACCCGGGTCCGGCTCATCGGCGGCGACACCTCGGCGCTGTCCTCGGCGATCGGCGGGCGTCCTGACGTCGCGGTGTACGGCGGCCCGGTGACGGAGGCCGGTCGGCTCGAGATCCTGCCGTTCGTCCGCGAGCAGGCGGTCTCGATCACGGCGCACCGCTTCGGCACGCCGAACCACCTGACCGACGACCTCATCTGACCGGACCGCGGCGCTGGCGTTCGCGTCCAGCGCCGCTGTCCGGTCGCCGCACGCTGTCGGGCTGCACCGAGGCGGCAGGGGTTGCCTCGGGTGCGCGTCGCAACCACGGCGCGCACCCGACGGCCCTGCGTCGGGTCGAACCCGGAGGAGCTCCACCATGACCGAACCGTTCGCACGCCCGACCGCCCTCGCCCACGTCCGCGTCACCGTGACCGACATCCACCGCAGCAAGGCGTTCTACCAGCAGTTGCTCGGCACTGACCCGGCGATCGACTTCAGCGACCAGGTCGACGAGCCCGGCGTGCGCGAGGACCGTGAGCGCTTCTACGGCGGCTCCGTGTTCCGGCTCGGCGACCAGGTCTTCGGTCTCCGCCCGGTCGCTCCGGCGGGGCAGACGTTCGACCCGGACACCGTCGGCCTCGACCACGTGAGCTTCGTCGTGGGGTCGGTCGACGAGCTGCACCAGGCGGCTGCACGCCTCGACGCCGCAGGGGTCGAGCACGGCGAGGTCACCGACCTCGGCGACGCCGGCATGGTGATCCTGTCCGTGCAGGACCCGGACGACATCAACCTCGAGCTCGCTGCCCTGAAGTCCTGAGCAGTCCTCGGGCCGCGGGCTAGCATGGGGTGACGAGAGGGGACGTCATGCGCTTCGTGCAAGCCATCGGCCGGGGGATCGGCTTCGTGTTGTCGACCGTGGCGAAGGTGCTCGGGACCGTGAACGGCGCGAAGCCCGCGGGCGACGATCTCGCTGCGCGGCTGAACCAGCCCCGTCGCGACGACTACCGCCCCTGACCTGTTCTCGGTTGCGGGACGACGACGGGCGACGGCGCGCGGGATCAGTCGGCGACGGCGGGCTCCTGGGCGACCATCGTGCCGTTCACGAGCGCGCGCAGCGGCTCCGGCAGGGGGATCGGTCGGCGGGCGCCCTCGCGGTCGATGATGACGTGCGCGAACTCGCCGGTGGCGAGCAGTGCGCCGTCGGACTGCCGGAACAGGCCGAACTCCCACGACAGGCTCGTGTTGCCGAGGCGCTTGGACCGCATCCCGACCTCGATGACGTCCGGCCACACGGCGGACTCGACGAAGCGGCAGCTCGACGACACCAGCACTGCGATCCACTCCGACGTGAACGGGTCCAGGCCCGCTTCCTCGCGGAACCAGTACGTCGACGCGTTGTCCATCGCCGAGTAGTAGATCGTGTTGTTGACGTGCCCGAACATGTCGTTGTCGTTCCAGCGCGTGGGGTAGAGGCGGCGGAACGGGTACTCGTCGATGGTCATCGGTCTCCGATCGGAGGTGCGGGTGTGGCGTGATCGGCGGCGGGGCGCAGCACGTACTCGAACGCGGCGCGTGCCCGGTCGGGGTCGGGGGCCTCACCGGAGATGAACTCAGCGTAGGTGAACGACTCTGAGATCCGGACGAGCAGCCGGGCGAGCTCCTCGGCGGACAGCGGGGCCGGATCGAACTCGCCGGACGACTGCTCCTCGACCACGAGCGCGGTGACCCGCTCGACGAACCGGCTCTGGACGTCGCTGTCCGAGGTGGTCAGCAGGCGCATCGCCCGCGCGGGTTCGCGGGTCAGGAACGCGCGGAAGTAGGTGGCGTCGATGAGGTCGGCGGTGAACCGGTCGAGCACGTCGACGATGCGCGCCGCTCCGGAGGACCCGATCGTGTCGGCAGCGCGGGACGCCCGGTCGAGCGTCGGGACTGCGAGGGACCACAGGATCTCGGACAGCAACCGGTCACGGTTGCCCACCCACCGGAACAGTGACGTGCGGTCCACGCCGAGTGCGGCAGCCAACGCGCCCATGTCGATCCGTGCGCCGTCGATGAAGGTGTGGCGAGCCTCCCGGAAGGCGCGCAGCGCAGAATCCGATGTGTACACGCGACCCTCCCTTGCAACGTTTTCGAGAATGATGCATCGTAGGTGCTATGTCAACGCTGACGCCCACGACGGGCCTCCTCGAATCGGACTTCTACGGCTTCCAACAGCAGCTGACCGAGCCGGAGCGCGCGTCGATCGGGCGACTGCGCGAGTACCTCGAGCGCGAGGTCGCGCCCATCGCCGACGGGTACTGGGCACGTGCCGAGTTCCCGATGCAGGTGATCGCCCCGCTCGCCGAGCTCGGGATGTACGGGCCGGGGATCCCGCTCGTGCGCCAGTTCGAGAACTCGGCCGTGTACCGCGGGTGGGCGGCGCTCGAGCTCGGACGTGTCGACGCCAGCGTCGCGACGTTCATCGGTGTGCAGTCGGGTCTGGCGATGAACTCGATCGCCGTCGCCGGCAGTGAGGAACAGCAGCGCGAGTGGCTGCCGCGCATGGCGGCCGGCGAGCTCATCGGGGCGTTCGGCCTGACCGAACCGCTGTCCGGCAGCGACTCCGCCCGTGGCCTGCGCACCACCGCCCGCCGCGACGGCGACACGTGGGTGCTCGACGGTGAGAAGCGCTGGATCGGCAACGCCACCTTCGCCGACGTCGTCGTCATCTGGGCGAAGGACATCGCCGACGAGCAGGTGAAGGGCTTCCTGGTCACCACGGACACCCCCGGCTTCACCGCCACCAAGATCGAGGACAAGATCGCGCTGCGCGGGGTGCAGAACGCCGACATCGTCATGCAGGGGGTACGGGTGCCGGAATCGCGTCGGCTCCAGCGCGCCGACTCGTTCCGGTCGACGGCCGAGGTGCTCCGCCTGACCCGCACCGAGGTGGCCTGGCAGGCCGTCGGCATCGCGGTCGGCGCCTACGAAGCAGCCCTCGCGTACGCCCGCGAGCGGATCCAGTTCGGCAAGCCGATCGCGTCGCACCAGCTCGTGCAGGACCTGCTCGTGAAGTCGCTGTCGAACATCACGGCCTCGATCGCGCTCTGCACGCAGGCCTCGGCCATGCAGGACGCCGGTGTCGGGGGCGATGAGCACTCCGCCCTGGCCAAGGCGTTCGCGACCGCGAAGATGCGCGAGACCGTCGGCTGGTGCCGCGAGGTGCAGGGCGGCAACGGCATCGTGCTCGACAAGGGTGTCGCCCGGTTCTTCGCGGACGCCGAGGCGATCTACTCGTACGAGGGCACGCGCGAGGTGAACACGCTGATCGTCGGTCGTGCGATCACCGGGCAGGCCGCGTTCGTGTAGCGGGGCGGGCCGGGCCGGTCGGGTCGGTCGGGTGGATCCGACCCGGAACGACGTTCTCGATGTCGTGCGACGTCGATCGTGTCGTTCGGGTCGACCGCCACGTCCGCGCTACCCGAGCAGCTCCGGCCGCTTCCATTCCTGGTCGAGCACGTGCTGCCCGAGGAACGCGAACACCGTCTCGTACCAGACCACGGCGTGCTGCGGCGAGAGCACCCAGTGGTTCTCGTCCGGGAAGTACAGGAACCGGTGCGGCATCGTGCCGTCGTCGGCCGCGTGGTGCTCGGCGAGCTCGGACCACAGTCGCAGCCCCTCGCCGATCGGCACCCGGTAGTCCTTGTCGCCGTGGACCACGAGCATCGGTGACGTGATGTCGGCCACGAACCGGTGCGGGTCGTTGGCCTCGATGCCGGCGGCGTCGAAGATCGACGACCAGTACTGCGACGCGTCCGTCGTGCCGTTGAACTGGTCGAGCGCCCACAGGCTCGCGTGCGTGACGATCGCGCGGAACCGGTCGGTGTGCCCGGCGACCCAGTTCGCCATGTACCCGCCGAACGAGCCGCCCATCGCCGCCGTGCGGGTCTCGTCGATGTCCGCTCGGGCCTCGACCACGTCCGTGATCGCCAGCAGGTCGGTGTACGGCGCCTGACCCCACGCGTTCCACCCACGGTTCACGAAGTCGAGTCCGTAGCCGGTCGACAGCGCCGGGTCTGGCAGCAGCACCGCGTACCCGCGCGCCGCCAGGAGCATCGGGTTCCACCGCCACGACCACTGGTTCCACGAGTTGAGCGGCCCGCCGTGGATCCAGAGCAGCAGCGGGTGCGGCCCGTCACCCTCCGGCACGACCAGCCAGCCGCGCACGCGCGCGCCGTCGGCCGCGGTCGTCTCGACCTCTTCCAGGTGCGCGGGGACCTCGGGCAGGGGCGCGGGCGTCGCGAGCGGGGTCACCACCCCGTCCGTCGCGATCCGCACGGGGTGCAGCGGCGCCGCCCAGGAGGCCCGGAGCGCCACGACCGCGCCGCTCGCCTCCGCCACGCGCAGGTTCGAGTACGCCCAGTCGTCGTGGGTCAGCTGTTCGACGGCTGCGCCGTCGAGCGGGATGCGGAACACGGGTGCCCGGCCGTCCTGGTCGGCCACGGCGAGCAGTGCCCGGTCGCCGTGCTCGAACACGAGCTCGCTCGGCCAGCGGTCCCACTCGGTGGCGATGCGGCGCGGGTCCGACCCGTCGATGCCGGCGGTCCAGACCTCTTGCTGGTGCGCACCGGCGGGGGTGGAGCGCACCGTCCGGACCCAGGCGATCGTGCGGCCGTCGTGGCTCAGGGTGGGCATCTCGTGGTCGACGTCGGCGTCGTCGAACAGCACCGTGCGGTGGCCGCTCGTGCAGTCGATCGTGACGAGCGTCGAGCGGTCCCCACGGGCCTCCCGGACCCCCACGGCTGCCAACAGGACGGAACCGTCGGGCGTGAGTGCCCCGGCGACGTGGTCCAGCGACCGGCCGGGAGCCGGCGTGCGGTCCGTGAGATGGGGAGCCCAGCCGAGTGCCCGGCGTGGTCTTCGGTCAGGGCTTCGGCCAGGTCGAGCGTGAGGACGTGCGTCTGGTCGGGGCCGAGGTCGTGGTCCCAGTACCGGACCGGGTACGTCTCGTGCAGGATCGCGCGGACCTTCTTGTCCGTGCGGGCCTTGCGGAGCTCGGTGTCGGCGTCGAGCACGCTGGTCGGGTCGGAACCGGCGCTGGGCAGCAGGTCGGCGGTGAGCGCGACGGTGTCGGCGGCCGCAGCGGTCGCGAGCACGCCGCCGACCCCGCCGGTGAGCCGCGTGAGGGGCGGGCCTCACCCCGGCCGCAGGCAGGGCCCAGAGCTGCGCGGCCTCGACGTCGGTGGCGTCGGCGTCGGGTCGGGCGGAGACGAAGAGCAGGTCGCCGGTGCGGGTGAAGGCGATGCCGCCCTCGCCCTTGGCGGAACGGGTGAGGCGGACCGGGCTGGCGGTGGGTCCGTCCGCGTCGACGGTCGGGGTCGCGGGCACCTGCCAGATCGAGCGGCGGTACCCGGTGCTGTCGGGGTCGAGCGCACTGACCGTCAGGGCGACGCGCGCACCGTCGGGGCTGATCGCGATCCCGTCGACCCGGGGGAGCGCGATGTACTGGTCGAGGTCGGAGAACGGCGTCGTCATGCGACCACGCTCACCAGGTCGTCGGCCCAGAACGCGGCGATCTGCTCGGCGACCGCCGTGCCCTGGGCGCGGCCGGCTTCGGCCGAGGGTGCCTGGGTGGCCAGCGAGAGCGAGTTCGTGCCGAAGGCTTCCTGCGCGGCGCTGTCCGCCACGACGACCTCGACCGAGCTGCCGCCGGCGCGGAGCGACTCGACCGCGACGTCGAGCCACGGGCCGACCGGGGACGGACCCTCGGGACCGCAGGCGATGACGAGGACACGCTCGTGCCCGGCCGCGGCATCGGCGTTCGTGCCGGAGCGGACCCCGCCGTCGACGTACGGTCGGCCCTCGATGCCGACGGGCGACCACACGAAGGGCACGGAGCAGCTCGCGGCGACCGCGCGGGGAGCGGGACACCGTCGGCCGCGGTCAGCAGTCGGAACGTGCCGTCGGTAGCGTCGACCGCGGTGATGGCGAGCGGCTTCGCCGGCCAGTCGGTGGACGGCAGGGTTTCGGTGAAGGTCGCCACGCGGTCGTCGTCGGACTGTCCGTCGGTGACCTGCTGGGCGGCGAGGCCGAGGCGGGCGCGGGCGTCCTGCTCGCCGGTCGCCCCCTCGAGCGCGGCACCGATGCGCTGCTGGACGGCGTCGGTGTCGATGGCCGGCGGCTCGACGTAGGTCGTCGGTGCGGGGGTGTGCTGCTGGTCGTACGCCTGCTGCACCGCGCCGTTCCGGACGAAGGCGCCGACGACGCTGCCGGCGCTCGTGCCGACGACCAGGTCTGCGGCGTCGAGGTCGACGCCGGCGTCCTGCAGGGCGGTGAGGACACCGACCTCCCAGGCGATGCCGGCGACACCTCCGCCGCCCAGGACGAGGGCTCTGGATCCGGGAACGGGCGTGCTGGCATCGGTCATGGGTCTTGCTTACCAGCTGCGTGCGACGGGCTGGTGGAGGCCGACACATCCTGTGGAGAACCGACCTGTGGACAACTCCGTGTGCGTCGGTGGCGTGACCTAGCGTCGTGGTCATGGGGCAACAGCGTTCAGGACGGGTCGGCACGGTCGGGTGGCCGATCGTGGTGGCGGCCGCGCCCACTGCGGCGTTCCAGCTGCCGAACCTGTTCGTCACCCCGGCGGTCCGACTGTCGCTCGTCGTGTTCGGGCTCGTCGTGCTGGCCGGTGCCGTGGCGGTGCAGGTGGTCCGGATCCGACGCAGCGACGCTGCGCGGGCGGTGGCCGAGGAGAACGCGACCGGGGCCGAACTCGAACAGTCGACGGCGGTCCGGTACGCGTTCGGCCAGATCGCCACCCGGCTCGTCCGGTTCACCGAACTGCCCCGTTCCGAGCGTCACGGTGAACTCTCCGTCGTCGCGGACCGGGTCGCCGTGGCCCTGGCGTTCTACCTGCTGCCGAAGGTGCCCGACGTCCGCGCCAACGTGTACCAGCTGTCCACCGATCTGCGTGCGCTCGAGCCGATCGGTCACGGGGGTGCCGGCGACACCGCCGGGGTCTTCCGCGCGGGCACGCCCTACGGCGACCGCAACCTCGAGTGGGTGCTGGTCGGGGGATCACCCCGGATCGTCGGCGACCGCTCGGCTGACGTCGACGTGGACCAGGACGTGCCGGGTTTCGAACCGCGCTACTCGTCGTACGTCTCGGTGGTGATCCGGTCCGACCAGTACTCGTTCGGCATGCTCACCGTCGACTCCCCGGTCCCCGACGCCTTCACCGAACTCGACGCCAAGAACATCGCGATGATGGCGTCGTTCATGGCCGTGGCGTTCTCGTTGACCTACTCGTTCCCCGAGCGCGACCGCAATCCAAGGAAAGGCCCGTGATGCTCACACGCTCTGTCGGACGCTCGACGTACGATGCCCTCATGACGACCGTGAACCCTGCTCCGCCGTCGTTCGGGCGTGCCCGGATCTCATCGCCCAACTGGAACGACACCACCACCGACGCCGACTACGAAGACCTCGACGTCATCGCCGCCAACATCGAGCGCGAGCGCGAAGCAGCCCGGTCCCGGGTCGCCGCAGCCATCGCCGCGCGCCTGGGTCGCTGACCCTTCCCGCATCGTCCACGACGAACGGCTCCCACGTCGTGGGAGCCGTTCGTCGTCTGGGCGTCGAGGCTACTGCGCCTCTGGCACGTCGATCAGCACCTTGCCGACGGTGTCGTGCTCGACGGCGTCGTGGGCGGCAGCGGTGTGGGCGAGGTCGAAGCGGGTGAGCGGCAGACCCGCTTCCGCGCCGACCGCCAGCACGCCGTCGTGCAGCGCCTCGGTGACGTCCTCGGCAGCGGCGGCCAGGGCCTCGTCGCCGATCGTGTAGAGCAGCAGGAACTGGTAGCGCGCATTCACGCTCATGTTCGGGCGGATCGGCAACGTGGCCTCGTCGCCACCGTTGTTCGCGTAGATCGACACGACGCCGTGGTTCGCCAGGACGTCGGCGACCAGCTCGGCGTTCTGGGGGATCGACACCTCGACGACGATGTCGACGCCGTCCGGCGCGATCTCGCGGATGCGAGCCGAGGCGTCGTCCTGCCGGTAGTTCACGACGTGGTGGGCACCCGCCGCGGTGGCGAGAGCGGCCTTGTCGTCCGAGCTGATCGTCGTGATCACCGTGGCGCCGGCCCAACGGGCGAGCTGGATCGCAGCGTGCCCCACCGCTCCGGCGCCACCGGCGACGAGCACCGTGACGCCGTCGAGCGCACCGGGGCCGAGGCGCGCGGGGCCGTCCTCGTGCGTCGTGAGGGCGCGGTGCGCGGTCATCGCCGGGACACCGAGCGAGGCGCCGATGTCGAAGCTCGTCTCGTCGGGTAGGCGGACCGCTCGGGTCTCCGGCACGACGTTGTACTCCTGTGCGGTGCCGGTCGGGCGCGAGGCGGCGGCCATGAAGAGCCACACGCGGTCGCCGACGGCGAGGTCCTCGACACCCGGGCCGACCGCGTCGACCACACCGGCGCCGTCCTGGTTCGGGGTGACCTCGGGGAAGGGCAGGCCGTCGCCGTAGGTGCCGCCCGCCCGGGCCTTCCAGTCCGTGGGGTTGACGCCGGAGACGACGACGCGGACGCGGACCTCGCCGGCGCCGGGTTCGGGGACGTCCCGCTCGACGAGTTCGAGGACGCTGCTGTCACCGGGCTTCGTGTAGACGATCGATCGCATGTCCCCAGGCAACCACTCGCCGCCGTCGAGGATTCCGAGTGTGCGCGTGGCGGCACTTCGTGAGCACAAATGGTCGGGTGTGCGCTGCCGACCCGACCATTTCTGCTCACGAAGCGCCCCGCGCCCCCCCCCCGCCCCGCACCGCGCCGGGTCAGCGCGCGTCGTACTCCTCGCGCGACACCGCGACGTCGTCCATGTGCGACGTCGCCCACGCCTCGAGCGGCTCGAGCACCCGACGGAGCGACCGGCCGCGATCGGTCAGTTCGTACTCGACGTGCGGCGGGATCTCGGGGAACACCGTGCGGGTGACGAGCCCGTCCCGCTCGAGCGCCCGGAGGGTCTGCGTGAGCATCTTCTGCGACACGCCCTGCACCCGGTTCGCGATCGCCGAGTACCGTTGCGGCCCGTCGGCGAGGGTACCGATCGTCAGCACACTCCAGCGGTCGCCGATGCGGTCGAGCAGCTGTCGGCTGGGGCAGTCCGCCGCGTAGGGGCTGTACTCGAGTGCTGACATCTGGCCTGGCCTCCGTGACGAACGAGCTCCGTTACGCACCGTGAGGTGCCTACTTACTCAAAGAGAGTAACTCTTGTACGGTGAGCAGCACCAGCCCCACGAAAGGAACAGCATGACCAGCATCGTCGTCTTCGGAGGCACCGGCTACGCCGGCTCCGCCATCACCCGCGAAGCCCTCTCCCGGGGCATCGCCGTCACCGCCGTCGCGCGCGACACGAGCAAGCTCGACGCCGCCGAGGGCTTGACCCTGGCGCAGGGCGATGCCTTCGACGCCGACTTCGTGGCCGAGGTCACGAAGGACGCGGACGTCATCGTCGTCGCACTGCACGCGGTCCAGGCCGACGGCAGTGAGCTCAAGGACGAGTTCCAGCACTTCGTCGACGCCGCGGCCAGCGCCGGTGCGCGTCTCGGCATCGTCGGCGGCGCCGGTTCGCTGCTCGTCGCCGACGGTGGACCGCGCCTGTTCGACTCGGCCGAGTTCCCGGACGCGTTCAAGGGCGAGGCGAAGAGCCACGCGCAGATCCTCGACGCGCTCCGTGCCTCGGACACCGACGTCGACTGGTTCTACGTCAGCCCGGCCGCCGGTTACGGCAGCTACAACCCGGGCGAGCGTCGTGGCACCTACCGCACGACCGACGAGGTCCTGCTGACCGACGCCGAGGGCAACTCGGACATCTCCGGCGACGACTTCGGCCTGGCCTTCGTCGACGAGATCGCGAACCCGGCGCACCACCAGGCGCGTTTCGGCGTGGCGTACTGAGGCAATCGCTCACCGGACGGGAGGCGCGTGGCGGGGCCGCCCCGTGCCTCCCGTCCGCCCCGGACCGCGTCCGCGCCCTGTTGCGGGCATTGCGCCTCTGTGTGTCGGGGCGCGACGCCCGCAACGGGGCGCAACGCCTTGGCGCGCACCGGACGGGAGGCCCGTGGTGACGCCGCCACGCGCCTCCCGGTCGGCGCGCCGGTGCGCCCACCGCCCCGCTCAGTGGGCGACGATCGCCGGCAGCGGCACGTGGTGGCGCATGCGCACGGCGAGGTGCAGGCCACCTCGGCGGGCGAGGACGAGCGCGATCACGGCCGCGGCCGCCGCGGGCACCCCACCGGCGACCATCATCCCGACGTGCGCGCCGTAGTGGTCGACGATCTGTCCCATCAGCGGCCCGCCGATCGCCTGCCCACCGAGCAGCACCAGGACGTAGAGCGACATCACCCGGCCGCGGATCGCCACGTTCGACGACAGCTGCACGAGCGAGTTCGACGCGGTCTGGAACAGCAGCTGCGACATCCCCACCGCCACGAGCGCGACGGTGAACGGGGCGATCGCCGGGATCGACCCCGAGACGACGAGCAGCACGCCCGTCCAGAACACCCCGCCGACGATGGTGCGGAGCCGGACGACGGCCCGGCGGGTCGACAGCAGCGCGCCGACCAGGGCGCCGATCGCCACGGCCGAGTTGAACACGCCGTACCCGGCGGCGCCGACGTCGTACACCTGTGACGCGAAGGCCGACAGCAGCACGGGCATCGTCAGCGCGAACACCGAGAAGAACGCGACGAGGATCACCGGCACGATGATCGTGGGCTTGTTCACGGCGTAGCGGAGCCCCTCGATCAGCTGCCCCTTGCCGCGGGGTGCCGGGGGCGTCCGGTGCAGCTCCGAGACCTTCAGGAAACCGAGCGTCACGACGACGGCGACGCAGGCGATCGCGTTCACGCCGAACGACCACCCGGCCCCGACCGCGACGAGCAGCGCGCCGGAGAGCGCGGGCCCGATCATGCCGCCCAGCTGGAACACCGACGAGTTCACGCTGATCGCGTTGCGGAGGTGCTGGTGCCCGACGATCTCGGTGACGAACACCTGGCGGGCCGGGTTGTCGATCACGGTCACCATGCCGACCAGGAACGCGATCACCCAGATGTGCCAGGCCTCGACCACCCCGGCGAGCGTCAGCACGGCGAGCAGCGCGGACAGCACCGCGAAGGCGCCCTGCGTGATCATCATCAGCGCACGCTTCGAGAACCGGTCGACGAGCACGCCGCCGAGGAGCCCGAACAGCAGCATCGGCGCGAACTGGCAGGCGACGGTGATGCCGACCTGCGCGACCGAGCCGGTCAGCTGCAGGACGAGCCAGTCCTGGGCGATGCGCTGCATCCACCCGGCGGTCATCGCGACGAGGTTGGTGGCCGTGAACAGCCGGAAGTTCGGCACGGACAGGGCGATGAGGGTGTGCCGCCAGGGTGGGCGGGTGGCCTGGATCGGGAGTGGTTCGGTGGGCGGGGGAGGGTCGTCGATGACGCACTCACGGTGAGGGGTTCTCCGGACGTCGTTGCGGATCTGGTACCCCATCGAAACTACGTGGCCGCGGGCCATTCGACACCCCTATGGTGGCTATCAATCCATTGCGATGTCGAATGACCGCGCGGACGACCGCGCGACAGTCGCGCGAACGAACGAGGTGCACCGTGCTCGATCCGGTCCTGCTGCAGACCTTCCTGGCCGTCGCCGAGACGCAGAGCTTCACGCAGGCCGGAGCCCGCCTCGGCATCAGCCAGCCCACCGTCTCCCAGCACGTCCGGCGGCTCGAGACCGCGGTGTCCCGCACCCTCGTCGCCCGCGACACCCGTGGCGTCACCCTCACGGACAACGGCGACGCGATGGCCGGCTTCGCCCGGACGATCCTCGCGGCGCACGCCACCGCGGACGCCTACTTCTCGGGTTCGGCGACCCGTGGGCGCCTCCGGTTCGGCGCGGCCGACGACCTCGCGATCACGCAGTTGCCGCGCATCCTCCGCGACTTCCGGCGGCTGCACCCACAGGTGAACCTCGAGCTGACGGTGAACCAGTCGTCGCCGCTCCTCCGCCGGGTGCACGCCGGGCAGCTCGATCTCGTGTTCATCAAGCAGACCGCGGGGGAGTCCGCCGAGGGCACCCGGGTCGCGACCGACCAGATGGTGTGGATGGCGCAGGACGGCATCGCGGTCGAACGCGACGAGCCCGTGCCGCTCATCGCGTACCAGGCGCCGAGCATCAGCCGGCAGATGGCGATCGACGCCCTCGAGGCCGCGGGCCGCACCTGGCGGATCACCTGCAACACCCGCGACGTGAACGGCGTGCTGGCGGCGGTGCGGGCGGGGATCGGCGTGGCGGTGTTCCCGCACTCGCTCATCCCGGCGGACCTGGTGAAGGTGTCGCAGCGGCTCGGGCTGCCGGACCTGCCGGCGGTCGACTACGTCCTCATCGCGAACCCGACGGTGCAACGCGAGCCGATCGATGCCCTGACGAACGCGATCCTGTCGCGCGGCGTCGTCCGCGCGGTCTGATCGCGCCAGCCGAGGGCCGAACCGGCGCCCGAGGCCGCTACGGCGCGAGGGTCGGGGTCGTCCCGGTCCCGGTCAGGTCGGGCAGCGTCACCCCGGCGAGCGGCAGCAGCGCCGACGCGACGGCCCACAGCAGCACGAGCGTGCCGACGCCACCGAGCACGGCGCCGAGCAGCGCGACCGGCCGCTGCCACGTCGCCGCACGGTTGCGCAGCGTCATGAGCGACACCACCAGCGCGAGGAGTCCGAGCACGACGCCGACACCGTGCACGGTCGCCGGCGCGGTGAACCACCACGCCGCGAGTCCGAGCGTCGCGATGCCCGCCACGGCACCCAGGACCGCCCCGGGCGTCGCACCGAGTGCACGGCGCGGCTCCGGCTGGACGGCTGCGGCCACGGGCTGGTCGAGCAGTTCGGTCGGGAGGCCCGGCTCGGCCCCGACGGACGCACTCGCCTCGGCACGGGGTGCGGTCACGGGCACGACCGGGTTCGGCGCCATCGGTGCGGTCGACGAGGCGGTCGGTACCGACGGCGCCTGCAGGACCGCGTCGAAGGAACGCACGTGGGCGGACGCCGGCGTCGGTGTCGGTACCGGTGTCACGGTGGCGGCGGCCTGCTGGTGGGCGAAGCGGCGGGGCGTGCGGAAGCCGATCGGGCCCACCGGTTCGGGCTCGGTGCCCTCGACGACGACGTGCTCCAGGCCGGGCACCGAGAACCGGGGCTGTCCGGCGGCGGGCACGGGCGACGCTGCGGAGGCCGGCGCGGTGCGCGGAGCGGCGTCGATCGGTGAGACCGGAGCCGGTGCGGAGGCCACGGCGGCGGTGTCGAACGGCACGGTGTGCACGGTCGGTGAGGTCGGGGCCGGCGGCAGGAGGTCCTGCTGCGGCGGGTAGTCGGGCACCGTGACGTCGTCCTCGACCAGGGTGGCGATGGACGCCGGCTCCGGCGTCGGCGCTGCGGTCGGGTCGAGCGTGGCCGTCGGCTGCGGGGCGGAGCCGACCACGGCGGTGGGAGCCGGCGCACCGTGGGCGGCGCGCGACCTGGCGGGGGTGGGACGGGCCTCCTGGCCGGTGCTCGCTGCGGAGTCGGCGGCGACCCGCCGGGCGGACTCGGCCGGTTCGACGACCGGTGCGGTCACCCAGGACGGGACGGGACGGCGCGGCCGTTCCGAATCCTGCATGCGATGCGACGCCACTGCGGTGCTCCCTTCGTCGACTGATCCATCGTCAGTTCTAGTGGCAACGGTCGCGGATGTCGCAGCCCCAGTTCCGGGGTCGCCGGTACGTTCGGGGCATGACCGGAATCGAACACCGTCCACTGGGTCCCTCGGGGCTCGTCGTCTCCACCGTCGGCCTCGGCTGCAACAACTTCGGGCGGCCGGGGACCGCCTCCGAGTCGCAGGAGGGCACCGACGCCGTCGTGCGCGCGGCACTCGACGCCGGGGTCACGCTCTTCGACACGGCCGACATCTACGGCGGCCGGCCCGGCATGTCCGAGGAGATGCTCGGCCGGTCGATCGCGGGACGGCGTGACGAGATCGTGCTCGCGACGAAGTTCGGCATGGACATGCAGGGCGCGAACGGCCCGGACTGGGGTGTGCGCGGGTCGCGACGGTACGTCCGGTTGGCCGTCGAGTCGTCGCTCCGTCGCCTCGGCACGGACTGGATCGACCTGTACCAGATGCACCGTCCCGACGACGTGACGCCGATCGAGGAGACGCTGTCGGTCCTCGACGACCTGGTCCGCGAGGGTAAGATCCGCTACGTCGGCCACTCGAACTTCGCGGGGTGGCAGATCGCCGAGGCCGAACTGACCGCGTCGATCGCCGGCACCACGGCGTTCGTGTCCGCGCAGAACGAGTACAGCCCGCTCGCCCGTGCCGCCGAGGCCGAGGTGCTGCCGGCCGTTCGCGCGTACGCCCTCGGGTTCCTGCCGTTCTTCCCGCTCTACAACGGGCTGCTGACCGGCAAGTACACGAAGGCCGGGGGTCCGGCCGACGGGCGGCTGTCGACGTCGAAGCCGCAGCTGCTCGAGGACGCCCCGTGGGACGTCCTCGACGACTACCAGCGGTTCTGCGACCACCGCGGCGTCACGATGCTGCAGGCGACCTTCGCGTGGTTGCTCGCGCAGCCGGGGCTGTCCAGCGTCATCGCGGGGGCGACGAAGCCGGAGCAGATCACGCAGAACGTCGAGGCCGGCACCACGTGGGAGCCGACCGAGGACGACATCGCCGACATGACGGTGATCTTCGACCGGGCGTAGCGGGACGCTGGCCGCCGGGCCCGAGTCTCGGGGTGGGCGACAGTTCTCGCGGCTGTCGGCACGAGGACTGTCGCCCAGCGCGAGTCTCGCCGCGGCGGGGCCGAGACTCGGGGGCGTCAGCGGGTGGCTGCCTGCAGTGCTTCGCGCAGCTGGGCGGCGGTCAGGCGCGGGCCGTAGCCGGGGGTGTCCCGCTGGATGCGCCAGCCCTCGGCGAGGGGCCCGGCGTCGACGACGTCGAAGCCGAACTCGTCGATGAGGTCCGCGGCGACCTGCTTCGCCTCGGCGTCGTCGCCTGCGACCACGAGGGCGCGACGGTCCGGGGTGCCGGCCGGGGTGGCGTGGCCGGTCAGGTCCGCGGCGCCGATGTGGTTGAACGCCTTGACGACCCGGGCGCCGGGCAGGTGGTCCTGCAGCAGCTCGGCCGTCGTCGTCGACTCGTCGTCGAGCGCGGCGATGCGGCCGTCGCGCTCCCAGTAGTAGTTGTTCGTGTCGATGACGACCTTGCCGGCGAGCGGCTCCGCCGGGATCGTCTCGATGGCGGCGAGCGGCACCGTCACGACGACGACCTCGCCCGCGGCGGCGGCTTCGTCACGGGTGACCGCACGGGCCTGGTCGCCGAGTTCGGCCACGAGGTCGGCCAGGGTCTCGGGTCCTCGTGAGTTCGCGATCACGACCTGGTGGCCGTGCTGCACCGCGAGCCGTGCGAGTTGGGATCCGATGTTGCCTGCGCCGATGATGCCGATCGTTGTCATGGTGTCCATCCAACGCTCGGCGGCCACGAGCATTCCCGGTGGGGCACGTGCGCCCCGGGCGGAGCATGATGGCGGCATGGACCACGAGTTCCGCGACGAGACCGACCAGGACCGCTACGCGATGTACGTCGGCGGCGAGCTCGTGAGCGTGCTCGACTACCGCGAGAACGGCGACGCGATCGCGTTCCCGCACACGTACACGGTGCCGAAGCACCGCGGGCACGGCTACGCGGCCGAGCTCGTCGAGTACGCGGTCGCCGACGTCGAGACGAACTCGACGAAGCGGGTCGTGCCGATGTGCTGGTTCGTCGGCAAGTGGTTCGACGAGCACCCCGAGAAGTCAGACCTGCTCATCCGCAGTGCCGCGGACTGAGCCGACGCGAGAAGAGCGCCCCATGCCCACCATCACCCCTTCCTCTGGTACGACGACCAAGCCGAGCAGGCCGCCCGGTACTACGTGGACCTGTTCCCCGGCAGTTCGGTCGACAGCGTGGCGAAGACCCCGGACGGCGCGACCCTGGTCGTCGAGTTCACGTTGCTCGGGCAGCCGTACCGGGCGATGAACGGCGGCCCCGGACACCCGCACACCGATGCCGTCTCCTTCCAGGTCGACGTCGACACGCAGGACGAACTCGACCGCATCTGGGACGCCCTGCTCGCCGACGGCGGGAAGCCGAGCATGTGCGGCTGGCTGTTCGACCGCTGGGGTGTCGCCTGGCAGGTGACCCCGTCGATGATGGGCGAGCTCATGACCGGGTCGGGCGACCCCGAGGCGAACGCCCGTGTCTTCCAGGCGATGATGACGATGCAGAAGCTCGACATCCCCGCGCTCCGGGCCGCAGCTACAGGTCACTGAGCCCGAATCTCGCGTACCGACCGGTATGGTGTCGGCACAGAAGACCGCCGGCCGGCGCCGGCACCGAAAGGCTGGAGCCACGATGGACCACCCGAGCTCCGGGATCCGGAACAGCGAGATCGGCCGGGCGTACACCGAGCTGGCACGGATCACCCGACGTGCGAGCATCCGTGCCCGCGGATCCGACCAGGCACTGAGCGTCGTCGACCAGTCCCTCGTCGACTTCGTGGTGCAGCACCCCGGCTGCATGGCCATCGACATCGCCCGGTACCTGCGCCTGAACCGCTCGACGATCTCGCGGCAGCTGTCCGGGCTCCTCGCCACGAAGCTGATCGAGACGACCGACGGCGGCACCGGCAACGCGAAGCCCCTCGTGGCGACGGACGCCGGTCGCACCGCGCTCGAGCGCTCCGTGCAACTGCACCGGGATGCGCTGGAGGAACGGCTCGCCGGCTGGTCCGACGACGACATCGCCCTGCTCGCCGGACTGCTCGAACGGCTCGGCGCCTCGGACGAGGCCGGACTGCCGATGCCCGGACGCACCCCGTCGTGACCACGTCGTTCGTCCTGCTCTCCGACACGCACCTGCCGAAGCGGGCGAAGGACCTGCCCGCCGCGCTCTGGTCCGCTGTCGACGCCACCGACCTGGTGGTGCACGCGGGGGACTGGGTCGACCTCGCCACCCTCGACGCCGTGCAGGCCCGATCCCGCCGGTTCGAGGGCGTGCGCGGCAACAACGACGGCCCTGAGTTCGACGACCGGCTGCCGCTCGTCGCGCACTTCGCGGTCGAGGACCTGCGCTTCGCGCTCGTGCACGAGACCGGTGCCGCGACGGGCCGGGAGCGCCGGATGGCCGCCGAGTACCCGGACGTCGACGTGCTCGTCTTCGGGCACTCGCACATCCCGTGGGACACCGTCGCACCGTCCGGGTTGCGGCTGCTCAACCCCGGATCGCCGACCGATCGCCGTCGGCAGCCGGACTTCACGTGGATGCGCGGCACCGTGACCGGCGCGGACCTGGCCGTCGAGCTGGTGCGCTTGCCGCCGCCCGCCCGCTGACCCGAGACTCGGGCCAGGCGACAGTTCTCGGGCCCGGCGCCGCGAGAAGTGTCGCTCACGCCGAGACTCGGGCCACCGGAACCGTCAGCGGCATCTCGAAGAACGCCAGCTCCCACTCGGTCGAGCGGCGGAACGCCCTCGCCATCCGGCCTCGCTCGGACGGGGTCGCGGCTGCCGCCATCTCCTCGACCAGACGGGTCGCCTCGGCACTCGACGCCGCGAACCCCGGGTCGCCGTAGGCCGTGATCCAGTCCGCGAACGCGTGCCCGTCCGGCGCCGAGCCGAGCTGCGCCCCCACCCAGGCGTAGACCCGGAAGCAGGGGAGCACCGCCGCGGCGAGCACGGCCGCCGACCCGGAGTCCGCCGCCTCCTGCAGGTGTGCGAGGTACCCGGCGCACGTCGGGTGGACGGGATCGTCGGCGTGGGTGCCGGCGAGGCGTCGGTGGTGCAGGTCGCGGGCCTCGGTGGCGCACCCCTCGGACGCCGCCGTCCAGAAGGCGGCAGCCACAGGACCACGACCAGCGCCGGCAGCCGCAGTGCCGGCGCCGGCAGCCGCAGCGCCGGCAGCCGCAGCGCCGGCAGCCGCAGCGCCGGCAGCCGCAGCGCCGGCAGCCGCAGGGCCAGCGCCGCCAGCGCTCGCCGCCAACGCCGCCAGGTGCTGCTCGTAGGCCCGCAGGTAGTGCACGTCCTGCGCGAGGTACCCGGCGAACACGTCCGCGTCGAGCGTCCCGTCGCGCAGCCCGACCAGGAACCCGCACTCGATCGTGGCCTGCAGCACGGCGCTGACGTCGGACCACCACACGTCGGTGGAGGGGACCACGGGCAGCAACGCTCGGATCACGGCGCCGTGGTCGATCGGTCCGTTGCCGGACCCGACCTCCAGGGCATCGGCTCCCCGCAGCGCAGCCGTCAGCCAGGGCTTCGCCACCCCGACCGCGAGTTCCCAGTCCCCGTGCCGGGCAGCGAGCGTCGCGATGGCGCTCGACAGGGAGCACCCGGTGCCGTGCGTGTTGGCCGTCGCGACGCGGGGAGCGGTGAACTGTCGAGCGGACCCCGACGGCGACACGAGCACGTCGTCGGAGGTCGGCCCCTCGTCGTGCCCGCCCTTCGCCAGCACGAGCACGTCCCACGTCGACGCCACGAGCCGCGCAGCGTCGAGCGTCGACAACGAGGCAGGCGCCGGAGCCCCAGCCAGCTCCGCCAACACCTGCAACTCGGCCCGGTTCGGCGTCACCAGGTCGGCCAGTCCGAACAGCGCACCCATCGCCGACGCGGCGTCCTCGTCGAGCAACCGGTCACCACTCGTCGCCACCATCACCGGGTCCACGACGACCACGGGTGGCCGGTGCTCCCGCAACCAGTCCGTCACGACGCGGACGACCGGTGCTGTGCCGAGCATCCCGATCTTCACGGCGTCGATCGTGACGTCGTCCGACACCGCGTCGAGCTGCTCCCGCAGGAACGCGACGTCCGGCACGTGCACCGACCGCACCCCGTGCGTGTTCTGCGCGACGAGGGCGGTGACCACGCCCATGCCGTACCCGTCGTGCGTCGCGATCGCCTTGAGGTCGGCCTGCAGCCCGGCGCCGCCCGTCGGGTCGGTCCCGGCGATGGCCAGCACGCGCGGGACGCTCACGACTCCGCCCCGTGGTGCGACGAAGCCCCCGACGGGAGGAACGGATCGCCCGCCGCGGGCCGCCCCGGCTCCGCCCCGTGGCCGGGTCCAGGGCCCCACGCGGCCACGTACGCGGCCGCTGCGGACCCGGGATCGGCCGCGGCGCAGACGCCCGACACGATCGCGACCCCGGCGGCGCCCGCTGCCCGGAGCGGCGCGACGTCGTCGAGGGTCACCCCGCCGATCGCCACGCACGGCACGTCCGTCGCCGCCGCGAGCCGGGCGAACCCGTCGTGCCCGAGCGCCGGCGGGTGGTCGGCCTTCGTCGTGGTGGGGTGCACGACCCCGACGCCGAGCAGGTCCACGGTGCCGCGGGGCAGCCGGGCGACGACGGCCAGGTGCTCCGGGGTGTTCGCGGTCAACCCGACGTGTGCGTCCGGCCCGAGCAGCGAACGGGCAGCGGTCACCGGCACGTCCGACTGGCCGAGGTGCACCCCCGCGACCCGGTGTCCCGCGTGCCGAGCGGCGAGGGCGACGTCGACCCGGTCGTCGACCACCACGGCGGCGCGGTCGCCCACGGCGTCGGCCACGGCAGCGGTCAGTGCCAGGAGGTCCCGTGCCGAGGCGTCCTTGTCGCGCACCTGCACGATCCGGACCCCGGCGTGCACCGCGGCGCGGACCACCCCGAGCACACCGACACCGTGCCGGTCGGCCAGGGCGCCGTCGGTGACCAGGTACACGCCGAAGTCCTCCCGCAGCCCGCTCACGCCGGCACCACCAGGGACGCGGGCTCGGCCTCGACCGTGATCCGGGCCTCGCGGACGACGCCCTCGGGGGTGAGCGACGCCAACCGGTCGAGGAACAGCGGCTGGAAGGTGCCGGGGCCGCCGGCCTCGCGGGCGGCGAGCTCCGCGGCGATCGTGTGCACCGCGGTCGCCGCGACGGCGGCCGCACCGGCGTCGTCGGGAGCGACCGACGTGAACGCGGCGACGACCGCACCGAGGGCGCACCCGCCCCCGGTGATCCGCGTCAACAGCTCGGTGCCGTTCGCGACCCGCACCACGCCCGTGCCCGGCGCGACCAACAGGTCGACGGGACCCGACACGGCCACCGCGGCCACGAGCCTCCCGGCCGCCTGACCGGACACGGCGTCGACCGCAGCCGCACGGGCGTCCTCGGTGCCCACCGTGCTGTCGACACCGCGGCCACCGGCCGACGTGCCGAGCAAGGCGAGGACCTCGGACGCGTTGCCGCGCAGCACCGTCGGGTGCAGCGCCAGCAGGTCGCGGGCCAGGGCGGTGCGCACCGGCAGCGAGCCGACCGCGACGGGGTCGAGCACCCAGGGGGTACCGGTGTCGCGGGCGGCGTGCGCGGCCTCGAGCGCCGCGACCCGGGGTTCGGCGTGCGGGGTGCCGGTGTTCACCAGCAGGGCGTCGGCGACCCGGGCGAACGGTCCCGCCTCGGTCGCGACGTCGACCATCGCGGGCGAGGCCCCGAGGGCGAGCAGCACGTTCGCGGTGACGTTCTGCACCACGGTGTTCGTGATGCACTGCACCAGCGGGCTCCGGGCCCGGACGGCCTCGAGCAGTTCGGCGGTTCGGTGGGCCCAGGCAGGGGAGGGCGCAGCGGATTCCATGGACGATCCCTTCGCGAGTACGAGCTCGAGCAGGTTCGACGGGTGTGATCTCAGCCGCTGGTTGCGGCACCCCGTGTCTCGATCGACACCGTACACGAGCAGCCGTGCCCTGCCACGGCCCGTCGTCTCCGGTCACATGTCCGGCCCCGTGTGACAGGGTTGACGGGTGCCAGACTCCACGCCTCCCGGACCGCCACCAGGCCCCCGCGACCCCGGCGACGCCTGGGCGGTCGGTCCCGACGGCACCAAGGCCTGGGGACTCTTCGGCGCCGCTGGGCTGCTCGTCGACGACGGCGCCGGACGCGTGCTCCTGCAGCACCGCGTCGAGTGGAGCCACCACGGCGGCACGTGGGGCATCCCCGGCGGCGCACGCCACCAGGGCGAGGACGCCGTCACCGGCGCGCTCCGCGAGTCCGCCGAGGAAGCCGGTGTGCCCCACGACGGCGTCGACCTGCGCCACACGGCACTGCTCGACCTGGGGTTCTGGACCTACACGACCGTGGTGGGGCGTGCCGCTCGGCCGTTCGAACCGGTGATCGCGGACCGCGAGAGCCTCGCCCTGTCCTGGATCCCCGTCGACGAGGTCGACGACCTGCCGCTCCACCCCGGGTTCGGGAAGTCGTGGCCGGCGCTCCGAGCGTCGCTCACCACCACCCCGCACGTCGTCGTCGACGCGGCGAACGTCGTCGGCAGCGTGCCCGACGGCTGGTGGAAGGACCGCGCGGGAGCCGCCGCACGCCTGCTGTCGTCGGTGACGGCGCTCGCCGCGTCCGGGGTGACGGCCGACGTGCTGGCGCTGCCGTTCGCCCGGTGGTGGCCGCGGTGGACCGTGGTGCTCGAGGGCGAAGCCCGGGCGGCCTCCGGGTCGTCGGACGGCGCACTGCCCCGTGCACTGCCCCGTGCACTGCCCCGTGCACTCGACGTCGTCGCAGCGCCGGGTTCGGGGGACGACGCCATCGTGGACGCCGCTCGTGCCGCGGTGGAGGCCGGGGACGGTCCCGTCGTGGTCGTCACGGCTGATCGCGAGCTCCGTGCACGCGTCGAGGCGCTCGGTGCCGTGGTGCACGGGCCGTCCTGGTTGCGCGACCAGTTCTAGCGGCGCTACGCCGTCGGCAGGTACCGCCGCGACGACACGAGCACCGCGCACCACGACACGACACCGAGCCCGACGATCACCCAGAGGACGACGGGCAGCGCCACGACGTTCGCGATCGCCGCGATCACGGCGGGCGCCAGGAACCCCGCGTACGCCGCCGCGTAGAACACCCCGGTCAGTCCGGCCAGGTCGCGGGACCCGCGATCCGCTGCACCTCGAGCAGCGACGACACCAGGGCGAGCCCGATCCCGACGCCGATGACGACGTTCGCGACGAGTCCGACCACGACGGACTGCAGCGCGATCGCGACGACGACCACGGCGATGCCGGCGGTCATGCACGCGAGGGCCGTCGTGAGTCCGCGGGCCGAGGTCAGCGAGTGCACGCGCCGCGCGAGCGGTTGGACCGCACTGGACACCCCGAGGGCGACGACGGTCGCGGCGGTGGCGAACAGCAGGCCCCACGCACCGGTGGCCCCGGTGAGCCGGGTCGGCAGGTAGCCGTACCCGATCGCCGCCGAGCCGAAGATCCACGGGGCGGTGACGAGGACCACACGGGTGAACCGTCGGTGCCCGGCGCTCGGCACCCGCAGCTGGCGCCACCACGGACCGGGGACCCCGCCGGAACGGTTGGTCTCGGGGGTGCGCCAGACGACGACGGCGAAGGGCAGGGCGACGATGATGTGGACCAAGAAGGGCAGCACCTCGGGGATCGGGCCCCACTGTGCGATGAGCCCGGCGACCAGTGCGCCGGATGCCGAACCGAGCGTGAACGCCAGCGAGGCCCGGCGGGCACCGGACCCGGCGTCGGCGGATGGGTCGAAGCGTCCCTGTGACAGCTCCTTGACCCAGCTGTTGCCGACGGCCATCGCGATGCCGACGGTGATGCCGGAGAACAGCCGCCCGGCCGCCAGGAACCCGGGGCCGAGCGGTCCGAGCGCGAGCAGTCCGCTGCCGACGACGGCGGACACGATGGCGGCGAGCATGAGGGGCTTGCGGCCGTGCCGGTCGGACAGCGACCCGGCGATGAGCAGCGCCGGCGCGAGCCCGAGCACGTAGACGCCCAGGAAGACGTTGACGACGACCGACGAGTAGTGCTCGCGGCCCTCGTACATGAGCAGCAGGGGCGAGAACTGGTTGCCGCCCCACGAGCAGACGAACACCGCGCCCCACACCGCGACCCAGGGCATGACGCGCGCCGAGGGGACGGACAGCGAGCCGGTGGTGGGGATGCTCCCCGTCGCGCTCACAGGGCACCCCGGTGCGAGGCGACGTGGGCGTGCAGGACCTCGGCGTAGCGGGCCGCGTCGCCCGCTGCCAGGGCTGCCGCGAGGGCTCGGTGGTCGTCGAGCGAGGCCTGCAGCTGCGACGGCTGCACCCGCATCAGCTGGTGTCGGAGCCGGTTCTGTCGATCGCGGAGCGTCTGCGCGAAGCGCACCGCGATCGCGTTCCGCGACGCGCCGATCACCGCACCGTGGAACGCCGCGTCGACCTCGATGAACCGGTCGACGTCGCCCGTCGCGACCGCCTGCTCCTGCTCCGTCAGCATGGCCTGGAGGCCCGGGGTGACGTCCGCCACGCGGCCGTCGGTCACGACGCGGGTCGCCGCCGTGGCCTCGATCGCCTCGCGCATCTCGAGCACGTCTGCCGCCTCGTTCGGGGACATCGGGCGCACCACCGCACCCTTCCGGGACTCCAGGGTGAGCAGGTCCTCGGCGGCCAGGCGCAGGAAGGCCTCGTGCACGGGGGTGCGGGACACCCCGATCTCCTGGCACAGGGCGTTCTCGCTGATCGCGGTCCCACCCGGGAGGTCGCCGCGGATGATCGCCCGCTTGACGTGGTCGTACGCGCGCTCGGATGCGGCCTGGGTCGTCGTGTGCTGCTCCACGTGAACGATCGTACGCCCTTGGATGCAACGCTGCATGCCGTCACGTGACGTGTTGTTCACACCACCGCGTCACACACGGCGGCACACGTCGATACGCTGGCCGGACGTCAACGGAGACGCACACACAGGAGGTTCCCCATGGAGCGGATCACCAGGGCCGACGACCGAGTCCACCGCCCGGCCGGACCGTGGACACCGACCGTCCACCGGCTGCTCGCACACCTGCACGAACAGGGGTTCGTCGCGGCACCGGAACCGATCGAGCACGGCGACACCCTCGAGACGGTGTCGTTCGTCCCCGGGGTCGCGGGGGAGTACCCCTGGACCGAGGACGTCGCGAGCGAAGCCGCCCTCGTCACGAGCGCGCGACTGCTCCGGCACTTCCACGACGCCGCGACCACGTTCCCGCGTGACGGGGCACGCGACTGCTGGTCACAGGCCGAACGCACCCCCGTCGAGACGATCGTGCACGGCGACTTCGCCCCCTACAACTGCGTCTACGACGGCATCCAGGCCGTGGGGCTCATCGACTTCGACACCGCACACCCCGGGCCACGGGTCTGGGACGTCGCGAGTGCCGTGTACCGGTTCGCCCCGTTCACCACCGGCGCCGTCGAGGGCATGACCGCCCCGGACCTCGACGACCGGCTCGCCCGCGCAGCCGAGTTCTGCCGCGCCTACGACCTCGACGACCGCTCCCGCAGCGTCCTCGCCGAGACGATGGCCGCGTCCCTCGTCGCGATGGTCACCACCATGGAGACCGAGGCCGCTGCCGGCAACCCGAAGTTCGTCAGCGACCTGGCGCACGGGCACGCCGACCTGTACCGGGCCGACGTCGCCTACATCGAGCAGCACGCCGACGCCATCGCCGCCGCCGTCGCGTGACCCCGGCCCCTGCGCAGCTCCGCACCCTGCGGCTCGCCGCGCAGGGGATCGCCGTCCCCGGCACCAGCCCCACCGGTGCGGTCGAACGGATGACCGCCGTGCAAGGGCAGGACCTCGGCCAGGTCCTCTGGGCCATCGGGGTCCGCACACCCGGGGCCACCCGTGACGACGTCCGCGCCGCCTTCGACCGCGGCGAGCTCGTCCGCTCCTGGCCGATGCGGGGCACCCTGCACGCCGTGCGACCCGACGACCTGCGGCTCCTGCTCTCCCTGACCGCCGAACGGACCCTGCGCAGCATCGCCCGACGCGCCACCGAACTCGGCATCGACCAGCCCCTGCTCGACCGAGCACGGCACACCACCGTCGCCGCACTGTCCGGCGGCCGCGCCCTCGTCCGCGACGAACTCTTCGACGAGTACCGCGCCGCCGGCATCGACCCCACCGCCGGCCGTGGCTACCACCTGCTGCTGCAGCTCTCGCAAGAGGGACTCGTCGCCTGGGGGCCCACCGCCCGTGTCGGCCAGGGACTCGTGCTCCTCGACGAGTGGGCACCGACGCTCACCGAGGTCCCCGACCGCGACGAAGCACTCCGCCGGGTCCTGCTCGGGTACCTCCGCGGCCGGGGCCCCGCCACCGAGGCCGACGCCGCCAGCTGGACGAAGCTCCCGCTCGGCGACCTCCGCCGCGCCCGGGCCGCCGCCGGCGACACCGTCGAGGACCTCGGCGGCGGACTCCTCGCGCTCGCCGACCGTCCCACCACCGGCGGCACACCCACCGGCCACCTGCTGCCCGGGTTCGACGAGTACCTGCTCGGGTACGCCGACCGCTCCGCCCAGCTCGACCCCGAACACGCCGACCGGGTCGTCCCGGGCGCCAACGGCGTGTTCCTACCCATGGCCGTCGTCCGCGGTCGGGTCGTCGGCACCTGGAAGCGGACCGAGCGCGCCAGCGGGGTGGCCGTCACCGTCACACCCTTCGCGGAACTCGACGACACCTCGGTGCGCGCGCTCGAGGCGGCCGCCGCCCGGTACGCGCGGTTCCTCGACGCGCCCGTCGCGTTCGGGGTGGTGGAGGCGACCAGCCGCTGACCGCAGCCGGTGAGGTCGAGCTCATCCCAGCCTCCAGGCCGTCCCCAGCAACCACGCGGCGGACTCGTACCCTGCCTCGGGTAATGTCGCAGGGCCATGACCGACAGCCCGGCCGACGCCACCCCGTACGAAGTCCTCGGCGTCCCCGCGACCGCCGACGACGACGCGCTCCGCCGCGCCTACCGGCGCGCCGCCCGCGAATCCCACCCCGACCTCGGCGGCGACGCCCAGCACTTCCGCCGCGTCCAGCTCGCCTGGGAACGCATCGGCACGCCCGCAGCACGCCGCGCCTACGACGCCGGCTCGCGCGGCGCGTTCAGCAGCAGCGGCGCCGGCCCGTTCAGCGCCTCCGGTGCGTCCGGTTCGTCGACCGGGAGGCCCGACACCGGTCGCGACGCCTACGCACCCCCGTCAGCCCGTCGCGACACCCGCCCCCGCGCCCGGTCCCACGGACACCCCGGCGGACGGTCGCGAGAGGTCTTCCTGCAAGCAGAACGCGAATGGGTCGGACTCGGCGACCCCATCGAGGACCCCTACGACCCCACCCTCATCCGTTCCGCGCCCCGGCACATCCGACGGCTGCTCGGCGAAGCGCTCGCCGAAGAGGCCACCGCCTCGATCGTCTCGGACATGGGCATCGGCGTCACCGTCTGGCACGACCTCGACGCCGGGGCCGAAGGCAAGCTCGACCACGCCGTCCTGACCCCGAGCGGGCTCTGGGCAGTCGAGTCGATCGACTGGGGAGCCCCCGTCCGGGTCGAGCACGGCGACATCGTCGGGGAGACCCTGGCGCCCGGCGAGCGTCCGGTGAAGGAACTCGTCCGCGCCGCCCGTGCCGTGCAGAAGCAGACCCGGGTGCGGTTCACCGGCCGGCTGCTCGTCGTGCCGGACTCCGCGGTCGAGGTCGACGTGCAGCTCGTCGGTTCCCCGAAGAAGCCGACCGCCCTGGTCGTCCGCCGCAGTGCGCTCGGGCAGGTGCTGAGCGGCGTGTGGTCCCCGCCCGGTTCGGTCGACGTGTTCGAGATCCGCGACCGCCTGCAGCAGACCGTCCGCTTCGTCTGACGTCCGGCCCGCACGGCGTCGGGGGCCGGCGTCAGTAGCCGCGGAGCTTCTCGAGGTCGCGGCGCTCCCGCTTGCTCGGGCGTCCGGCACCGCGGTCGCGCATCGGCACGAACCCCGCCTCTTCCTTGGACAGCCGCGGCGGGGTCTTGTCCTCGAAGTGCTTCGCGGCCTCTGGAGCACTCGTCCGCTTCAGGATGATGCCGGTGACGACGACGATCCGGTCGAAGCCGTTCTGGCGGACCCGGACCTCGTCGCCGGGGCCGATCGGCTGCGCGGGCTTCGCGCGCTCCCCGTTCACCCGGACGTGCCCGGCCTTGCACGCGGCGGTCGCAGCGGAGCGGGTCTTGGTGATCCGCACCGCCCAGATCCAGCTGTCCACGCGAGCCTTGGCCATCCCCTCACTCTAGGCGGCCCCTACGCTGGGCGGGTGAGCACCGGGGAACAGGCGGCGATCGCGCGGGTCCGTGCGCTCGGGGTCCTGCACGACGCCGCGATCGGTGACCGGCTCGTGGTGCGGGCACACCACGGCGACGGTGCACAGGACGCCCTCGGGGACCTCGTCGCCCGCACCCCCGACACCGTGACGATCGCCACCCGCCGCGGCCCGGTCGAGGTCCGGCTCGCCGACGTCGTCGCCGCGAAACCCGTCCCGCCGCCCCCGGCCCCGCGCGCGCCCCGTCGCTGAGGCGTGCGAGTGGCGACTCGGTGCGAGGTTGCACACCCGGTGCGAGCTTGTTGCGCGGCACGGAGTGGTCAACCTCGCACCACGCACCACGCGCCGCGCCACGCGCCGCGCCGCCGCGCCGCGCCCGCGCCGCGCGCGCACGGCGAGCCGCGCCCCTCCGCAGCCCGCACCCGACGTAGCCTCGTGCCATGGCAGTCCCCGTCCCGCTCGGCACCGAGGACCGCACCGCCCGCCTCACCCTCCGCCGCCCCGACCAGTGGCGCCGCGAGGACTCTGCCCAGGCGGACCTGCGCGTCACCGGCGACGACATCGTCCTCACCGTCCGATCCCGACCCAGCGACCGCGCGATCGGCGACGAGAACACGGGCCTCCTCGCGAGACTGCCCGGTTCCGTCGAGGGGCTGCTGCTCGTCGGCTGCGACACCTGGACCGCCGCCGGGGCCCCCGCGCGCCTGGTCGAGTACGTCCGTCCCGACGAACACGGCGACGTCGCGGGTGCGCACCTGCTGTTCGTCACCGGGCGGCACCGCGTCGACCTCACGATCGAACGCCCCCTGGCACGCCTGCTCGAGACCGACGAGCTCGTGTTCGCGGTCCTCGAGAGCGTCCGCGCCACCGAGCCGTCCCCGGTCCGCCCCGAGCGCGACCTCGAGCCGCTGCCCACCCCGGCGCCCGGCCCGGAGCTCGACGGCCCCCGCCTGAGCGCCGACGCGGTCGGCACGCTCAAGAGCCTCGCCGGACGCCGGTGGAACCCGACGCTCCTCCGCACCGCGGCGGGCCGCGAACTCATCGAAGCGGGCCTCGTCGGCCGACTCGGCACGCTGCCGGAGTCGACCCAGACCCTGCTCGAGCCGTGGCAGGGCGATGCCCAGCCGGTCACGCTGGAACAGCACTTGCCCGACGGTGGGGAGTCGCGCCTCCAGGCCTGGTCGCAGACCGTCGTGGACGGGACCGCCGAGGCGGGCGCGGTGGTCGCGTCCGTCACGCCGGACCGCGCGGTCGCGCTGACGGCCGGGAGGCTCGGCATCGGCCCGACGTGGACCTTCCCGTTCCGCACGGGGTCGCTCCCAGGGCACCTGCTCGGCCGCCGACTGGCCGGCGGCTCCGACGCACCGGACCTGCCGGAGGCCCTCGTCGAGGCGGACCCGCGGCTCGCGCGCTTCTGGGCCGCGCCGTGGACGGTGTCGTACCTGCGTCGACCGGGCAAGCCGAAGCCCGTGACGATCGTGCGCGCCGAGGGGATCGGCTTCGCCCGCGTGGGCAAGACGGAAGCCGGGGAGACCGTCTTCCAGACGGACTCCCCGGCCAACGTGTACCGATCGGTGGTGCGGGCGCTGCTCGGCTGACCCGGTGCTCGCTGCTGCTACGGTTTCTGCTTACGCGGCCGGGCCGGCGGTCAGGGTGACGGTGACGGTCTTGGCGGCGCCGGTGCTGTCGGTGTAGCCGACCACGACCTTGTCGCCGACGGAGTGCGACTGCACGGCGGCGGTGAGCTCGTCCGACGTCGTGACCGTCTTGCCGCCGAGGCTCGTGATCGTGTCGCCCTCGGCCAGGCCGGCGCTCGCGGCACCAGACCCTCGACCGTGCCAGCGACGGCGACGCCGCCCGTGGTGCTGGCGGTGCTGCTGACCTGGACGCCGAGGAACGCGGGCAGGCCGATGGTGATCGTGCTCGAGGACTCCCCGGCCAGGATCTTCTCGGCGATCGCCTTCGCGGTGGTGATCGGGATGGCGTAACCGGTGACGTCCGCGGTGCCCGAGGACGCCGCGGTCGCCATGCCGACGACCTCGCCCTCGCTGTCGACGACGGGGCCGCCGGAGTCGCCGGAGACGATGTTCGCCGCGATCTCGATCAGACCGGACAGCGACTCGGTCCCGGTGCCGGACTCGCTCTGCACCTGGATGTCCTGGTCGGTGGCCGTGACGGTGCCCTCGGCGGCGACGAGGTTGCCCGTGCCCTCGGCGTTGCCGACGTCGGTGACGGTGTCACCGGTGCTCGGCTCGCCGTCGTCGTCGAGCGTGACGGTGGAGAGGCCGGAGGCGTCCTCGAGCTTCAGGACGGCGACGTCGTTCGTGGCGTCGGTGCCGACCACGTCCGCCTTGTACTCCTTGCCGGTGGTCTCGTCGGTGACGGTGATGCTCGTGGCGCCCTGGATGACGTGGTTGTTCGTCAGGACCGTGCCGTTCGAGCTGAGGATCATGCCGGTGCCGGCCGCCTGCGAGGACTCGTCGTAGTTCAGGACGGTGTTGATCGTCACGACGCCCTTCTTCTGGGCGGCGGTCGCTGCGGTGGCGGCGGACTCGGTGCTCGTGCCGCTGCTGCCGTTGCCAGTGGTGCCGCTGCCGTCGGTGCCGGTGCCGGTGCCGCTGCCGTCTCCGGGGACGGTGAAGCCGTTCGTGCCGTCGCTGCTGCCCGTGCCGTTGCCGGTGTCGGGCAGCGTCGTGGTGCCCTGCGACTGGCTCGACGTCGTGGTCGTGCTCTGCGAGGACAGGCCGAGGGCCGTGCCACCAGCGGCACCGACGATCGCGAGGGCCGCGATGCCGGAGCCGATCATCAGCCCGAGGCGACGCGGGCGCTTCGTGTTCACTCCCGGGTGGTTCGCCGTCGCCGCGGTGTGCGCCCAGGCGTGGTGGGTGCCGGTGAGTGCCGGGCTGCCGATCAGGTACGGGCCGCGGCCGTCGGGGGAGTAGGCGTAGGGACCGGAGCCGTCCGGGCCGTACAGGTACGGGCCGGAGCCGTCGAAGGCGTAGGCCGGACGGAGGGTGGCGGGGTCGGCGTGGGGTGCCTCCCAGCGCATCCCGTACGCCTGCTGCTGCGTGCCGTCGGTCCGGGCGGTGCCCTGCTCGTCGTGTTCGCGGTCGGCGTCGGCGGCGGGGTTCGGGGTCTCGTTCATCGGTGCTCTCCGGTCGTCCCTCGACGACCCGGGCGGGTGTCGATGGAGATCAGTACAGGCGGCGATCCAATGACGAGCCTATGAACGGACCCAGCGACTGCTCCGGGCTTGCTCGGGGGACGCCGAGTGGGCTGCCGGTTCGGTCGCCCGTGGTCCGTTAGGGTTGCCTTACTTCCCATGCGCTCCTCCACGTCCACGTCCACGCCACCGGCGCCCGCCTCCGTCTCCCGCCTGGTCGGGGCGACCGTGCTGGCCGTCGTCGTCCTCGTCGTGGCGTGCGCGCTGTCGATCGCCTACGGATCCCGGCCGATCCCGCTCCACACCGTGCTCGACACCGTTCTCCACCCGTCACGGAACGACGAGGTCGGGCTGATCGTGCTCGGCAACCGCGTCCCGCGCACCGTCGTCGGGCTCCTCGCGGGTGCTGCCCTCGGTGTCGCCGGCGCGGTGATGCAGGGCGTGACCCGAAACCCGCTCGCCGACCCGAGCGTCCTCGGCATCAACTCCGGGGCGGCCCTCGCCGTGGTCGCCGGCATCGCGCTCTTCGGGGTGAGCGGCACGGCCGCCTACCTGCCGTTCGCCTTCCTCGGTGCTGCCCTCGCGGCACTGCTCGTCTACGGGATCGCCGCCGTCGCCCGGCGTGGACTTTCGCCGGTCGGCCTCGCACTGTCCGGTGCCGTGGTCGCCGCCGCGCTGTCGTCGATCACGACGGCGGTACTCGTCACGAACGCGAGCCTGCTCGACCAGCTGCGGTTCTGGCAGGTGGGTGCCCTCGCCGGCAAGGACCTCGGTACCGCCGGCATCATCACGGCGCCCGTGCTGATCGGTCTCGCGATCGCGTTCGGCCTGGGCCGCTCGCTCAACACCCTCGCCCTCGGCGACGAGCTCGCGGCGTCGCTCGGGCAACGCGTGGTGCTCGTCCGGGCTGTCGGCGGACTCGTGACCGTGCTGCTCGCCGGCTCCGCCGTGGCCGCCGCCGGGCCGATCGCCTTCGTCGGGCTCGCCGTGCCGCACGCCGTCCGTCGGCTGAGCGGCCCCGACCACCGGTGGACCATCCTGCTGTCCGCGATCGTCGCGCCGGCGCTGCTGCTGGTGGCCGACGTCATCGGTCGCGTCGTGGCGTACCCGGGGGAGCTGCAGGTCGGCATCGTCACAGCCCTCATCGGTGCGCCGGTATTCATCGCGCTCGTGCGGTCGAGGGCGGTGCGGGGCCTGTGACGGTGTCGACGTCCCTTCGGGGTGCGCTCGTCGGTGTCCGACGCGAGCTCGTGGTCCTGGCGGTCGTCGTCGTCGTGCTCGTCGCGCTGGTGCTCGTCGGACTCGGGGTCGGCTCGATCCCACTCACCCCGGCGCAGGTCGTCGGCGCACTGTTCGGCCAGGGCGACCGCATCTCGGACTTCGTCATCGGGCAGCTGCGCGGCCCCCGGGTGCTCGGAGCGATCCTTGTCGGTGCGAGCCTGGGGGTCGCCGGCGCCATCGTGCAGAGCGTCGTCCGCAACCCGATCGCGAGCCCGGACGTCATCGGCATCACCTCGGGTGCCAGTGCTGCGGGTCTCACCGCGATCGTGCTGTTCGGGGCGTCCGGCGGCACCCTGTTCTCGGTCGTGCTCGTCGGCGCGGTCGTGGTGTCGATCGTGATCGCCGGACTGGCCTGGCGGCGGGGGATCACCGGCAACCGGGTCGTTCTCGTCGGGATCGGCGTCTCGGCGATCTGCCTGAGCATCACGGGGTGGATGCTCACCAGCGGCACCGTCACCCAGGCCGGCACCGCGCTGCTGTGGTTGTCCGGCAGCCTGAACGCCGTCGACCGGAACCTGGTCGGCGTGCTCGGCGTCGCGTTCGTCGTGCTGTTCCTGCTGGCCCTGCTGCAGTCGTCGCGCCTGACCGTCCTGACGCTCGGCGACGAGGTGTCGGCGGCCCTCGGGCTCCGGCCGGACCGCGCGAAGGTGCTGCTGCTCCTCACCGCGGTGTGCCTGACCGCCGCCGCGGTCGCCACGGCGGGGCCGGTGTCGTTCGTCGCGCTGATGGCGGCGCCGATCGCCCGTCGGCTCGTCGGCGGAGGCCGCGTCGCCCTCGGGCCGGCCGCCGCGGTGGGAGCGGCGATCACCCTCGGCAGCGACCTCATCGCCCAGTTCGCGATCCCCGGCAACGCCCTGCCCGTCGGCGTCGTGACGGGTGTCGTCGGCGCCCCGTACCTGCTCTGGTTGCTCGCGCGCGGTCGCTGAACGCGGACCGCACGTTCGCGCACCGCGGACGATCGTCCACAGGCCCAGTTCGGGGCTGCCGCTGGAGCCCTCCTTTCCGATACGCTGGTGGGCCAAGAGGAGGAGGTCCACCGATGCCAGATCCAGTGGTCCCGCAGCCGGACGGTCAGAAGACCCCGGAGCAGCGGCTGGTCGACACCACGTTGACCTTCAGCATGGACATGGGCGCGGCGCTCACCGCCGAGTCCGGTGTCTCAGCGGAAGAGCGCGAGGCGGTCAACGCCCTGCCGTCCGGATCGGCGCTGCTCGTCGTGCGCCGCGGTCCGAACGTGGGTGCGCGGTTCCTCCTCGACTCCGACGTCACGACCGCCGGCCGACACCCCGACGCCGACATCTTCCTCGACGACGTCACGGTGTCGCGCAAGCACGCGCAGTTCCTGCGGCACGGCACGGCGTTCACCGTCAAGGACAACGGTTCGCTCAACGGCACGTACTTCGACGGTGACCGCATCGACGAAGCACCGCTCACCGACGGGGCAGAGGTCCAGGTCGGCAAGTTCCGTCTGACGTTCTACGCGTCCCGGGTCGACCTGGCGCGCCTGGCGAACGCGTAGTGGCCGCACGGTCCGCTGCGGCCCGGGCGGGGTCAGCGGCACCGGACCTGCTCACGATCGGGCAGGTCCTCGCTCGCCTCAAGCCCGAGTTCGCGGACCTGTCGAGTTCCAAGCTGCGCTTCCTCGAAGAGCGCGAGCTCGTGACGCCGATCCGCACGGCCAGCGGGTACCGCAAGTTCTCGGCGGCCGACGTCGACCGCCTCCGGGTGATCCTCGGCCTGCAGCGCGACCACTACCTGCCACTCAAGGTCATCAAGGACTACCTCGCCGACCTCGACGCCGGGCGCGAGCCCGTACTGCCGGGCGGTGGGGACGCCCCACGTCCCTCGATCCTCGGGCGCGAACGCCGGTACACCCGCGACGAGACGGCCCGAGCGGCCGGCGCGTCCCCGATGCTCCTGGCCGACGCGGTCTCCGCATCACTGCTCCCCGCCACCGAGACCTACGGCGAGGACAGCGTGTCGGTCCTCAAGGCACTCGTCGAGCTGCAGCGGACCGGCATCGAGCCGCGGCACCTGCGCACGCTCCGCAGCACCGCCGAGCGCGAGGTCGGACTCATCGAATCCGCGCTCATGCCCGTGTCCCGCCGGGGCGATGCGACGTCACGGGCGAAGGCCACGGAACTCGCACGCGAGATCGCCGTCCAGCTCGAGGTCATCCGCTCGAGCCTCATCCGCGCGGCGATCGGTCGTCTCGACGCATGATCCGTTCCGGTGCTCCGCGGGGGCTTGTGCGTCAGTGGGTGGGGCGTATCCTCGACACGCCGGACGCGCCGAGTCGGATGTCCCGCGCGGGAGCGGTCGGAGTCGCTACCGTTGACCTCGGAACAACTCTCAACCCGTCGTTGAACCTTCGGGTGGGAGCTCGATCGTCGTGGAAGGCAAGCGCATGAGTGGGAACGACACCCCAGGCACCGAGTCGGACACGACGCGGTACGACCTCGGGCTGCTCTTCACCGACGGCCTCCCCGAGCACGACGAGCAGAACGGCTACCGCGGCACCGTCGCCGCACGTGCAGCCGGCATCTCGTACCGACAGCTCGACTACTGGGCACGCACCGAACTCGTGCAGCCCACCATCCGCGGCGCTGCCGGCTCCGGTTCCCAGCGCCTGTACGGCTTCCGCGACATCCTCGTGCTCAAGCTCGTGAAGCGCCTGCTCGACACCGGCATCTCGCTGCAGCAGATCCGCACCGCCGTGAACCAGCTCCGCGAGTCGGGCGTGTCCGACCTCGCCCAGACCACCCTGATGTCCGACGGAGCCTCGGTGTACCTGTGCACCTCGGACGACGAGGTCATCGACCTGGTGTCCCGCGGTCAGGGTGTCTTCGGCATCGCGGTCGGCAAGGTCCTGCGCGAGGTCGAGACCTCCCTGGTCGAGCTCGACGCCTCCGCGGCGGCCGACCCGTCCGACGAGCTCGCCGCGCGTCGCGCTTCCCGCGCTTCCTGACCGCGCCGTTCGCCCTCGTCCGGACGTCCTCGCGGTCGTCCGTCTGCGCGGTCGCGCGGTCGTCCGTCTGCCCCCGAGGATCCGAAATCTCGGAACCTCGACGCGCTCAGGGCTCGGGAGTGGAACCTCGGCGAACCTGAGCGGCGAGTTCTGGAACCTCGACGACAGCGAACCGCCCCCGCGCCCAACGAACTCGACGCCGGGGACACACGAACGCGCTACGAACGACCGCCTACGCGCCTACGCGCCTACGCGCCTACGCGCCTACGGCACCCGAACCGTCGGCGTACGGCCCGATCTTGCCGGTCCGCATGATGCGCTCGAGCAGCTGGTCGAAGTTGCGCGCCATCTCCTGCGCGGACTCGCCGGGCCACACGTGCAGGGGCTTCGCGGCACCCTGCGCCTGCTGCAGCGAGGTGCGCTCGGGCAGCTGCGGCGACAGGACGAGCGGCCCGAACATGTCGCGGAGTTCCTTGATGCGGAACTGGTGCTCGAGCGACTGGACGCGGGCACGGTTCACGATGATGCCGAGCGGCTGCAAGCGGGGGAGAGACCGCGGCGGATCTCCTCGATGGCACGGAGCGCGCGGTCGGCGGCGGCGACGGAGAACAGGCCGGGCTCGGTGACGACGGTGACGCGGTCGGACGCTGCCCACGCGGTACGCGTCAGGGCGTTCAGTGACGGTGCGCAGTCGATGAGCACGAGCTCGTAGTCCTGCTCGACGTTGGCCAGGGCCTCTTCGAGCTTCCAGATGTCGCGGATGGAGGGGTGCGGCCCGTCGAAGTTGATCGCCGAGGGCGACCCGACCATGACGTCGATCTTGCCCTGCGAGCCCTTCGTCCACCCGGAGGGGGCGATCGCCTGACGGACGATCTTCTCCTTCGGGTTCTCGAGGACGTCGGCCACGTTGAGGTGTCCGGCGAGGTTGATGTCGAGGCCGGTGGAGACGTCGGACTGCGGGTCGAGATCCACCACCAGCGTGCGCAGTCCCTTGGCGAAGGCGGCCGAAGTCAGGCCGAGCGTCACCGTCGTCTTGCCGACACCGCCCTTGAGGGAGCTCACGCTGAGTACATGCACGATCAGCAACGTTACCGCCACTAGGGTTGTCTCACCTCAACCCGGGCTGAAAGGGACGTCGTGTTCAGCAAGATCCTCGTGGCGAACCGTGGTGAGATCGCCATCCGCGCATTCCGTGCCGCGTACGAACTGGGGGCGCGCACCGTCGCCGTCTACCCCTACGAAGACCGGAACTCCCTGCACCGTCTGAAGGCCGACGAGGCCTACCTGATCGGTGAGCGGGGCCACCCGGTCCGGGCGTACCTGGACGTCTCCGAGATCATCCGCGTGGCGCGCGAGTCGGGTGCCGACGCGATCTACCCGGGGTACGGCTTCCTGTCCGAGAACCCGGAGCTCGCCGCCGCGGCCGCCGCAGCAGGCATCACCTTCATCGGTCCGGGCGAACACGTGCTCGAGATGGCCGGCAACAAGGTGACCGCGAAGGAGCACGCGATCGCGGCCGGCGTGCCGGTCCTCGCGAGCACCCCGGCGAGTCGTGACATCGAGGAGCTCATCGCCGGCTCCGACGCCATCGGGTTCCCGGTGTTCGCCAAGGCGGTCGCCGGCGGTGGCGGTCGTGGCATGCGCCGGGTCGAGACCAAGCCCGAACTCCGTGCAGCGCTCGAAGCAGCGATGCGCGAGGCCGACAGTGCGTTCGGCGACCCGACCATGTTCCTCGAGCAGGCGGTGATCCGGCCGCGGCACATCGAGGTGCAGATCCTCGCCGACGCGACGGGTACCGAAGCAGGGACGATCCACCTGTTCGAGCGGGACTGCTCCGTGCAGCGCCGCAACCAGAAGGTCGTCGAGATCGCCCCGGCGCCGAACCTCGACCCCGCCGTCGCCCAGGCTCTGCACCGGGACGCGGTCGCCTTCGCCCGCTCGATCGGCTACGTGAACGCCGGCACCGTCGAGTTCCTGCTCGACACCGAGGGCGAGCGCGAGGGCCAGCACGTCTTCATCGAGATGAACCCGCGCATCCAGGTCGAGCACACCGTCACCGAAGAGGTCACCGACGTCGACCTGGTGCAGTCGCAGATGCGCATCGCCTCGGGCGAGTCGCTCGCCGACCTCGGCCTGTCGCAGGACACCGTCTCGGTGCACGGGGCCGCGCTGCAGACCCGCATCACGACCGAGGACCCCACGCAGGGCTTCCGGCCGGACACCGGCCGCATCACCACGTACCGCAGTCCCGGCGGTGCTGGCGTGCGTCTGGACGGCGGCACGGTCGCCACCGGTGCGCAGATCAGCCCGCACTTCGACTCGATGCTCGCCAAGATGACGTGCCGCGGACGCGACTTCCCGACGGCCGTCGCTCGTGCGAAGCGGGCCCTCGCCGAGTTCCGCATCCGCGGCGTCAGCACGAACATCCCGTTCCTGCAGGCCGTGCTCGAGGACCCGGACTTCGCCCGCGGCGACGTCTCGACGAAGTTCATCGAGGAGCGTCCGCAGCTGTTCAGCGGCCACGTGTCGAAGGACCGCGGCACCAAGGTCCTGAACTGGCTGGCCGACGTCACGGTGAACAAGCCGAACGGTGAGCGGTCTCCGCTGGTCACCGACCCGAGCGCCAAGCTCCCCGCCCTCGACCTCAGCGCCCCGGTGCCCGAGGGCCAGCGCGACCTGCTGCTGGCGCAGGGTCCGGCCGAGTGGGCGAAGGCGCTCCGTGCTCAGACGCGGCTCGCCGTGACGGAGACGACGATGCGGGACGCGCACCAGTCGCTGCTCGCCACCCGCGTCCGCACGAAGGACCTCGTCGCCGTCGCACCGTACGTCGCGCGGCTGACGCCGCAGCTGCTGAGCGTCGAGGCCTGGGGCGGTGCGACGTACGACGTCGCCCTCCGGTTCCTCGGCGAGGACCCGTGGGAGCGCCTGGCCTCGCTGCGCGAGGCGATGCCGAACATCCCGATCCAGATGCTGCTGCGCGGCCGCAACACGGTCGGCTACACCCCGTACCCGACCGAGGTGACGGACGCGTTCGTCGCCGAGGCCGCCGCCACGGGCGTCGACGTCTTCCGCGTGTTCGACGCGCTCAACGACGTCAGCCAGTTGCGACCGGCCCTGGAGGCAGTGCTCGCGACCGGCACGGCCGTCGCCGAAGCGGCGCTCTGCTACACCGCCGACCTCCTCGATCCTGCCGAGGACCTGTACACGTTGGACTACTACCTCCGCCTGGCGGAGCAGATGGTCGAGGCCGGTGCGCACGTCATCGGCATCAAGGACATGGCCGGCCTGCTCCGCGCCGGCGCCGCCGAGAAGCTCGTCGGCGCCCTGCGCGAACGCTTCGACCAGCCCGTGCACGTGCACACGCACGACACCGCCGGTGGGCAGCTCGCGACGCTCCTCGCCGCCGCGCGTGCCGGTGCGGACGCGGTGGACGTCGCCTCGGCGCCGATGGCCGGGACGACGAGCCAGCCGAGCATGTCCGCGCTGGTCGCCGCCCTGGCCCACACGGAGCGCGACACCGGACTGTCCCTCGACGCGGTCGGCGACCTCGAGCCCTACTGGGAGGCGGTCCGTCGGGCCTACGCCCCGTTCGAGTCCGGGCTGCCCGGTCCGACAGGTCGGGTCTACAAGCACGAGATCCCCGGTGGTCAGCTGTCGAACCTCCGCCAGCAGGCGATCGCGCTCGGCCTGGGCGACCGGTTCGAGCAGGTCGAGGACTGGTACGCCGAGGCAAACCGGATCCTCGGACGCCCGACCAAGGTCACGCCGTCGTCGAAGGTGGTCGGTGACCTCGCGCTGCAGCTCGCCGCGGTGAACGCCGACCCGGCCGACTTCGAGCAGAACCCGGACAAGTACGACATCCCGGACTCCGTCGTCGGGTTCATGGCCGGCGAGCTCGGTGACCTGCCGGGTGGGTGGCCGGAGCCGTTCCGGACGAAGGTGCTGGCGGGCCGCGACGTCCGCCTCGAGATCACCCCGGTGCCGGACGCCGAGCGCGCGCACCTCGACGCCCAGGGGCCCGAGCGCCAGCAGGCGTTGAACCGGCTGCTGTTCCCGCAGCCCACGGCGCAGTTCGAGCAGGTGCGCGAGCAGTACGGCGACCTGTCCGTGGTCCCGACCGTCGACTACCTGTACGGGCTGCGCCCCGGGCAGGAGCACGTCGTGCCGCTCGGCAAGGGCGTCGACCTGTTCGTCGGGCTCGAGGCGATCGGCGAGGTCGACGACAAGGGCATCCGTACGGTCATGGCCACGATGAACGGGCAGCTCCGCCCGGTCTCGGTCCGCGACCGGTCGATCGAGGTCGAGACGAAGGTCGCCGAGCAGGCCGACAAGTCCGACCCGAAGCACGTGGCCGCGCCGTTCTCCGGTGTGGTGACGCTCAAGGTCGCCGTCGGTGACGTCGTCGAGGCCGGAGCGGCCGTGGCGAGCATCGAGGCGATGAAGATGGAAGCGGCCATCACGGCGCCCGTGGCGGGCACCGTCGGCCGTCTCGCGATCCCGGCGACCCAGCAGGTGGACGCCGGCGACCTCCTGGTGGTGCTGCAGTAAATTGACCGTCCGTCCCATCCGCCTGTTCGGCGACCCCGTCCTCCGTTCGCCTGCAGACCCGATCGCTCCGGCGGCACTCGGGTCGAGCGGGGTCCGCGACCTCGTGCAGGACCTGATCGACACCGTCAAGGAGCCCGGCCGAGCCGGTGTGGCCGCGCCGCAGATCGGTGTCGGACTCCGCGCGTTCTCGTACAACGTCGACGGCGAGGTCGGGTACGTCCTGAACCCCGAGGTCGTCGAGGTCTCGGGGAGCCCGAGCTCATGGAGGAAGGGTGCCTGTCCGTCCCCGGGCTCGGCTACCCGACCCGGCGGCACCCGTACGCCAAGGTCCGTGGCGTCGACGTCGACGGCGCCGAGGTGGTGCTCGAGGGCACCGGGCTGATGGCCGAGGCGCTGCAGCACGAGGTCGACCACCTGGACGGCACCGTCTACGTGATGACGCTCGAACCAGAGGTCCGACGGCAGGCGTTGCGGGACATCCGGGCGCAGGAGTGGTTCCACTGATCCGCTCGTCATGAGTGCCTGCTCATGACACCCCCACGGGGGATTGTCGCTTTGTCCTGACGAAGAGGTACCGTATCGGCGTCGGCCTCCCACCGGCGACCATCCCATCCCCCCAGGACTCCCGCATGACCAGTCAGACTGACGAGCTCAGCTCCCACCGCACCCGCACCAACCGTCGTCCTGCCGACACCACGGTCGCCACCGGTTCGACCGCCGTCCTCGACGCCCCCGCGCCGGAGCAGTCGCCGGAGGCCTGAGCCCCGCGCGCACCTGCACCCCGCGCGCACCTGCACCCCGCGCGCACCTGGCGGAATCGGGCATACCTGGTCGGAAGAAACGACCTGGTACGCCCGATCGGTCCCGGTACGCCGAGACGACGGGGTCGCGCCCCGCGCGCACCGCAACCGCCTGGAGGCCCGGTGCCGGTCCCGTGGACCGGCACCGGGCCTCCAGGCCGTTGCGCCTGCATCCCGCGCGCACCTGGCGGAATCGGGCGTACCTGGTCGGAAGAAACGACCTGGTACGCCCGATCGGTCCCGGTACGTCGAGACGGCGGGACGCTACGCGCGGCGCCCGCGACGCTCCTCGATGACGGGCGTCGCAGTCGTCTGCACCTTCGACCCCGAGTAGATGTGGTCGATGTCGGCCGCGAAGTCGCGCAGGATGACCGAGCGCTTGATCGTCAGCTTCGGCGTCAGGTGTCCGGAGCCCTCCGTCAGCTCGGTGTCCAGGATCGTGAACGACCGGACCGACTCGGCTCGTGAGACCCGGCCGTTCGCGGTGTCGATCGCCTCTTGCACGGCGGTGAGCACGCGCTCGTCGTAGGCGGCCTCGTGCGCGGAGAGCGCCGGCGTGATCCCGCGGCTCTCGCACCACCCCGGGAGCATCTCGCGGTCGAGTGTGACGAGGGCGGCGACGAAGGGCTTGCCCTCGCCGACGACCACGACCTGCCCGATGAGCGGGTGCTCACGGACGCCGTCCTCGAGCGGTGCCGGTGCGACGTTCTTGCCGCTCGCGGTGACGATGAGTTCCTTGGCGCGTCCGGTCACCGTCAGGATGCCGTCGTCGTCGAGCCGTCCGAGGTCGCCCGTGCGGAACCAGCCGTCGTCGGTGAAGGCCTGCTCGGTGGCCTCGTCGTTCCGCCAGTAGCGGTCGAACACGTCGACGCCGCGGATCAGGATCTCCTGGTCGTCGGCGATCCGGATCTCGACACCGGGCAGGGCACGACCGACCGTGCCGATGCGCAGCTCCGCTGCACGGTTCACGGTCGCGGGGGCCGTCGTCTCGGTGAGGCCGTAGCCCTCGAGGATGAGCACCCCGATCGAGCGGAAGAAGTGCGACAGCCGCGGCGAGAGCGGCGCAGAGCCGCTGACCGCGTACTCGGTGCGGCCACCGAGGGCGTTCCGGAGCTTCGCGTAGACGAGCTTGTCGAACAGCTTGAACTTCAGGCCGAGCACGAGCGGGACCCGACCGGCGGCCAAGGCCTCGGAGTGGGCGACCGCGGTGTCCGCAGCGGCCCGGAAGATCTTCCCCTTGCCACCGAGGTCGGCCTTCTGCTCGGAGGCGTTGTAGATCTTCTCGAACACCCGGGGACCGCCAGCAGGAAGGACGGCTTGAACGACGACACGGCCTGCATGAGGTCCTTCGTGTCCGGCTCGTGGCCGACCAGTACCCCGGCCGACACGGACATCGCCGCGATGAAGCGGGCGAACACGTGGGCCATCGGGATGAAGAGCAGCGTCGAGGCGCCGTCCGCGACGACCTCGGGCATCGCGACACTGGCGTTCTCGACCGTCGCGGTGAAGTTGTCGTGCCGCAGGACGCACCCCTTCGGGCGCCCGGTCGACCCGGAGGTGTAGATGATCGTCGCGTCGTCGTGGCCGTGCACCGATGCCGTCCGCGCGTCGAGTTCGTCGTCGGTGACGTCCTCGCCGAGCCGGGTCAGGTCGTCGAGCCCGCCGCCGTCGATCGTCCAGTGCTGCCCGAGGTGCGGCAGGTCCGGGGCGATCGAGGCGACCCGACGCGCGTGCTCCTCCTGCTCGACGACGATCGCGACGGCCTCGGAGTCGGACAGGATCCATCGGACCTGGTCGGGAGAACTCGTCTCGTAGACGGGGACGGAGACGAGGCCCGCCGTCCACACCGCGAAGTCGACGAGCGTCCACTCCAGGCGGGTGCGGGACAGGATCGCGACGTGGGCGCCGGGCTCGAGGCCGGCGGCGACGAAGCCCTTCGCGATGCCGCGGACCCGTGCGAGCACCTCGCCGGCGGTGATCGTCGTCCACGTGTCGCCGTGGCGCTGGGCCAGGATCGGACGCGACGGCGTCAGCCGGGCGCGGTCGCCGAGCAGCCGCGCTGCAGAGCCGTGGTCAGGGGCGACGGGGCCGCTCGTCGGACGCGAGGCGTGCCTCCCGGTCGGAACGCCGACGCTGTCGGTGACCGCACCGTCGGGACGTGCGCCGTCGGTGACCGCGCTGTCGGCGAGAGCACCGTCGGTGGTGACGCTGGCGCGTTCGGGTCGCTGATCGTTCACGGTGACTCCCTTGTCTGCCGGTTCGATTCGAGGGCGCCTCATCCTGCGAGGCGACACAGCCAGCATAGGACGCGTCACCGGGCGTTCCGTGAGTTCGCGGTGAACCGGTAGGCTCTTGGACCGTGCACGCCATCGGAATCGACATCGGGGGCACCAAGATCGCGGGAGCGGTCGTGACGGAACTCGGCGAGATCATCGCCGAGGACCGCGTGGCCACCAACGCTGCGGACCCGAACGCCATGCTCGACGACGTCGTCTCGATGGTCGAGCGACTCAGCTCAGGTCACGAGGTCGGCGCGGTCGGCGTCGCGGCCCCGGGCTTCATCGACGCCTCGCAGTCGATCGTCTACTACACGCCGAACATCCGGTGGCGGAACGAGCCCCTGCGCCAGAAGCTGCAGCAGCGCCTCGGCGACCTGCACATCACGGTCGACAACGACGCCAACGCTGCCGGGTGGGCCGAGTTCCGCTTCGGCGCCGGCCGGCTCGTCTCCGACATGACGATGCTCACCATCGGTACCGGTGTGGGCGGCGCCATCGTGACCGAGGACCGCCTGTTCCGCGGCGGGTTCGGCACCGGCGGCGAGATCGGCCACCTGCGCATCGTGCCGAACGGTCTGCCGTGCGGCTGCGGTGCGCGTGGCTGCATCGAGCAGTACGGTTCCGGCCGTGCCCTGCAGCGGATGGCGAACGACGTCGCCGACGCCGGCGGCATCGGCTCCGCGCTGGCCGACGCGCGCGAAGCCAACGGCGGCGAGCTCGACGGGCACATCGTGGGCGACCTGATCCTGGCCGACGACCCGGGTGCCCTCGCGGCGCTCCGTCGCCTCGGCCGTCACCTCGGTGAGGCCTGCGCCTCGCTGTCCGCGGTGCTCGACCCGCAGCTGTTCGTGTTCGGCGGCGGGGTCGCCAGCGCGGGGGACCGGCTGCTCGACCCGATCAAGCAGGCGTACCTCAACAACCTGCCGGCGCGTGGCTACCACCCCGAGCCGGACTTCGTGATCGCCGAGCTGGTGAACGATGCCGGAGTCGTCGGCGCCGCCGACCTGGCCCGCATCCACGCCCGCACGGCGTAACCGCGTACCGGCCCGCACGGCGTAGGGTCACTCGAGCCCGCCCCACCACCTGGAGTCGTCGATGACCTACTGGCTGCTGAAGAACTTCCTGCTCGGCCCGCTCATCCTCACCCTGTTCCGCCCGTGGGTGGTCGGCCGTGAAAACGTCCCCGCCAAGGGCCCGGTCATCTTCGCGTCCAACCACATCTCGTTCATCGACTCGGTGATCCTGCCGGCCGTGCTCGACCGGCGGCTGTCCTTCCTGGCGAAGAGCGACTACTTCACCGGGCGGGGGCTCAAGGGCTGGGCGACGAAGACGTTCTTCAACGCCATCGGCCAGCTGCCGATCGACCGCTCCGGCGGCAAGGCGTCCGAGGCCTCGCTCCGCACGGGCCTGCAGGTCCTGGCGCGCGGCGAGCAGCTCGGCATCTACCCGGAGGGCACCCGCAGCCCCGACGGCAAGCTGTACCGCGGTCGCACCGGGATCGCGCGGATGATCCTCGAGGGCCGGGTCCTCGTCGTCCCCGTCGCCATGGTCGGCACGCGTGAGGTGCAGCAGATCGGGCAGCGCTTCCCGAAGATCAAGCGCGTCGGCGTGGTGTTCGGCAAGCCGCTCGACTTCTCGCGCTTCCAGGGCTTCGAGACCGACCGGTTCATCCTGCGCAGCGTCACCGACGAGGTCATGCACGAGCTCGCGGGGCTGAGCCGTCAGGAGTACGTCGACGTCTACGCGACGAGCGTCAAGGAACGCGCGAGCTCGGCACGCGAGGCAGTCATGCGGGAACGGAAGTCGTCGCCCGCACGTTAGGCTCTGATGGTCCCGGCACTCCGCCAGGACGCCCGTTCTGCCGCCTTCCGGCGGCCAGGCGGGCCGCCCGCACAGAACACCGAGGTAACGCCCTTGTTCGAGTCGACCGACTTCGTCGCCCTGCAGGATCCGGACGTCATCGAGGGTCTCGACTATTGGCGCACGCTCCCCATCAAGCAGCAGCCCACGTGGCCCGACGCCGCGGCAGCCGAGGCAGCCTCGGCCGAGATCGCCACGCTGCCGCCCCTCGTCTTCGCGGGCGAGGTCGACAAGCTCCGCGAGCGGCTCGCCGCCGCCGCACAGGGCAAGGCGTTCCTGCTGCAGGGCGGTGACTGCGCCGAGACCTTCGCCGGCGCGACCGCCGACTCCATCCGCGACCGCGTCAAGACGATCCTGCAGATGGCCGTCGTCCTGACCTACGGTGCGTCGATGCCCGTCATCAAGATGGGGCGCATGGCCGGGCAGTTCGCCAAGCCGCGCTCGAGCGACTTCGAGACCCGCGGCGACGTCACGCTGCCCGCCTACCGCGGTGACATCGTGAACGGCTACGACTTCACGCCGGAGAGCCGGACGGCCGACCCGCGCCGCCTGGTGCAGGGGTACCACACGGCCGCGTCGACCCTGAACCTCGTCCGCGCCTTCACCCAGGGTGGCTTCGCCGACCTGCGTCAGGTGCACTCGTGGAACAAGGGCTTCGCGTCGAACCCGGCGAACGCCCGGTACGAGCACCTCGCCAAGGAAATCGACCGCGCGATCCGCTTCATGGACGCCTGCGGTGCCGACTTCGAGGCACTGAAGCACGTCGAGTTCTACGCGTCGCACGAGGGTCTGCTCATGGACTACGAGCGCCCGATGACCCGCATCGACTCGCGTTCCGGTCTGGCCTACGACACCTCCGGCCACTTCATCTGGATCGGGGAGCGCACGCGTGACCTCGACGGTGCGCACGTCGACTTCCTGTCGCGGGTGCGGAACCCGATCGGCGTGAAGCTCGGCCCGACCACGAGCGTCGACGACATGAAGGCCCTGGTCGACAAGCTCGACCCGAACCGCGAGCCCGGCCGCCTGACGTTCATCACGCGCATGGGTGCCGGCAAGATCCGCGACGAGCTCCCCAAGCTGCTCGAGGCGATCAAGGGCATGGACGCCAACCCGCTGTGGGTCACCGACCCGATGCACGGCAACGGCCTGACCACGCCCACCGGCTACAAGACCCGTCGGTTCGACGACGTCGTGGACGAGGTCCTCGGCTTCTTCGAGGCGCACCGGCAGGTCGGCACCTACCCGGGCGGCATGCACGTCGAGCTCACCGGTGACGACGTCACGGAGTGCCTCGGCGGGTCGGAGCACATCGACGAGGCCACCCTCGCCACCCGCTACGAGTCGCTCTGCGACCCGCGGCTGAACCACATGCAGTCGCTCGAGCTCGCGTTCCTCGTGGCCGAGGAGCTCGGCGCGCACCCGCACGTGCGCGCGTAGCGCGCAGCGGGTCGCGTCAGTCCCGCCAGAGCGACAGAATCCCGCGAACTGTTCGCGGGGTTCTGTCGCTTCCGCGTGTCGGACGGGAGGCCCGTGGCGGCCCTGCCCCGCGCCTCCCGTCCGCCGTGCCGGTTGCGTCCACTGCCCGCTTCACGAGGCATCGGCCGCGCCGGTCCGCGAAAGCGACAGTGTGCCGCCGATGTCCGACGGCACACTGTCGCTTTCGCGGTGCCTTCGGCGAGGCCGTGCGGACAAGTGTCGCTTCGGCGGACCGGACCGGACCGGACGGGGCGGCGCGACCGCCTACTGGTCGTAGGAGAGCGTCACCGTGTCGCCGCGGTACACCGTGGCTCCGGGGCCCGGGTCGGTGCCGGTCACCGGCAGCGACGACTTCCAGTCGTAGAAGCCGCACAGGATGTTCGTGCAGTCGGGAACGGCGACCTTGAGGCCGAGGCCCTCGAGCGTCGCGGTGGCCTCGTTGATGGTCGAGCCGACGACGCCGTCCTCGGGCAGGGTGATCGGCGTCGGGCCCTTCGAGACGACGACGTCGATCGCGCTGCCGCGCACGGCGGGGAGTCCTGCACCTTCGCGGAGACGATCTGCCCGGAGGGGACGTCCTCGTCGAACTCCTCGGTCTGGGCGCCGAGGATCAGGCCGACCGCGTCGAGCTCGGCGGAGGCCTGCTCGACGGTCTTGCCGACGACGTCCGGAACGGCGCCGAGGGACACCGTCAGCGTGACCGGGCCGGTCTCGCCGTAGGCCTTGACCGACGTCAGGTCGAGCGCCTTGCCGCCCGACGCCCGGCCGGTCGCCGCGATGACGGTGTCCTTCGCGGCGTCGGCCGAGAACTCGTACCGGTTGTCCTGCAGCTCGAAGTCGTCGTCGAGCGCCGCGGTGACGGTCGAGATCGGCTGCCCGACGATGGCCGGCAGCGCGATCATCTTCGGCCCGTTCGACACGACGAGCTGCACGGAGGTGCCCTTCTGCACCTCGCGCTTCGCGGCCGGCTTGGTGATGGACACCTGTCCCTTCGCGACGACGGCGTCGAACCGGGTTCCGGTCTTCGACGCCGCGTGCAGGCCCTGGGCTTCGAGCAGCTGCCGGGCCTGCGAGACCGACTTGCCCGTCACTTCGGGGATGCGCACGTTGCCACCCGGCCCCGGCCCGAAGTACCAGCCGAAGCCCGCGCCGATGAGCAGGAGCACGACGAAGACCGACAGCGCGATCCAGCCGCGCTTGCGACGCTTCGCGGAGAGGTCGGCCAGGCGCTGTCCCGCGGGCGAGAGCACCCCGGGCTGCGCGCCCGTGCGGCGCGGGCCCGGACCGGTGTTGCGGTTTCGGGCCGTGGGACGCTGGCGGTCGGGGCTGTCGATGATCGCCGTGGCATCGGTGGCAGCCGGTGCGTCGGCGGCAGCAGCGCGGGCACCAGCGGCAGCAGCGCCGAGCCCGGCAGCGGCCCCGCCGCCGGACGGCAGGATCGCGGTCGCGTTCTCGGGCCGCAGCACGGCGGTCCGGTACTGGCCCGTGGCGCGCTGCTGGTTGCCCGCCATGTGGTCGAGCATCTCGCGGGCGTCGCGCGGACGGTCCTCGGGGTCGCGGGCGGTCGACCAGGCGACGAGTTCGTCGAGCTCGGGTGGGACGCCGGACACCGCGGCACTCGGGACCGGCACCGTGTCGTTCGCGTGCTGGTAGGCGATCTGCATCGGCTGCTCGCCCTTGTAGGGCTGTTCGCCGGTGAGCATCTCGTAGAGCATGATGCCGAGCGCGTAGATGTCGCTGCGCGAGTCGGCGGCGCCACGGGTGACGAGCTCGGGGAGAGGTACGCGATCGTGCCGAGCAGGGCGGCCCCGGTCGCGGTGTTCGCCGTCGTCGCCCGGGCCAAGCCGAAGTCGCCGAGCTTGATGCGGCCGTCGTCGGCGAGCAGGACGTTCTCGGGCTTCAGGTCGCGGTGCACGATGCCGGCGCGGTGGGCCGAGGCGAGGCCGGCCAGCACGGCCCGCAGGATGTCCGTCGCCTGCTCCGGCGTCAGGGCGTGGTGCTCCTGCAGCAGGTCCCGCAGCGTGATGCCCGGGATGTACTCCATGACGATGTAGGCGGTGTCGTCCTCGGCGCCCTGGTCGTAGACGCCGACCAGGTTCGGGTGGGACAGCCGCGCGGCGGACCTCGCCTCTTGGATGAAGCGCTCACGGAAGGCCTGGTCGTCGGCCAGGTGCCCGTGCATGATCTTGATCGCGACGCGTCGCTCGAGGCGGACGTCGGTCGCGAGGTACACGGTCGCCATGCCCCCGCGCGCGATGCGGGAGCGGACGCGGTACCGCTGATCGATCATGCGACCGATCATCGGATCCGTGGCGGCGTTGGTGGTCATCGGCGGCATTCTACGAATCGAGACTGCACGACACCGCACCGGCGCACCGGTCGTGACCCAATCTCGATCTTCCGGATGAGACTCAGAGGGTGGCCAGCCAGCCCTGGGCGGCGCTCGCCCAGTTGGCGTAGGCCTTGGGGTACGCGGAGAGCTGCACGGCCTGGGCGGCGTCGGTGATGCTCATCGACGACCACCCGGGCACGTCGAGCAGCCCGCGGGTCTTGCCGACGTTCGGGTTGCTGCGACCGCCGAAGAACAGCTTCGTCGCGTACGCCGGGTCCTGCAGCTTCGCCGCGCTGCCCCAGCCCTGGCTCGGCCGCTGTTGGAACAGGCCGACCGAGTCGCGGTCGCCGTGGGGCAGGTTGCGCAGGCTCGACTCCTGCATCGCGGCGGCCAGGGCCACCACGATGCCGCGGTCGGACACCCCGAGGGAGCGGCCGACGGCGACGATGGTGGCCGCGTTCTGGCGCTGCTCGGCACTCAGTCCGACGGCGGCGCTCACCGCGGCGCGCGACGGCGCCGTGGCGGTCGTCGCAGCAGTGCTCGACGACGGGATGACGAGGGTCTTGCCCGCGTAGATCGTGCTCGTGTAGGTCAGGCCGTTCGCCGACAGCAGCGAGGCGACGGAGACGTGGTGGGACGCAGCGATCGAGCCGATCGTGTCGCCCGAGGAGATCTTCACACTCGACTTCGACGAACCTGACGACGCTGCGGACGTGGACACCGAGCTGCCACCGGACGAGCCGTGCGGTACCCGGAGCGTCTGGCCGGGGTAGATCACGCTGCGCTGCGAGAGCTTGTTGGCGCTGAGGAGCGCGGTCGTCGACACGCCGACCCGCGACGCGATGCCGGACACGGTGTCGCCCGACTTCACGTGGTAGCTCGAGGTACTCGATCCCGACCCGGACCCGGACGTCGATCCGGCGCTCGTGGTCGTGCGCGCCGTCGTCACCGCGGGCGTCGACGCCAGGTGCAGCGTCTGCCCGGGGTGGATGATCGTGTTCCAGCCGAGGCCGTTGCGCACCAGGACCTCCTGCGCCGACAGGCCGAAGCGGGCGGCGATGCCCGAGACCGTGTCGCCCTGACGGACGGTGTAGGTCGTGGGGGCGGCTGCCTTCGTCGTCGCGGCGACCGTCGTGACGACGGTCTGCGACGGACGTGCGACCGCGGTGCCGAAGACCGGACGGTTGCCGACGTTGCGGTCTTGGTCGACATGGCGCTTGTGGTTCGAGTCCGCGTCGTCGTGGCGCGGTTCGGCGTGCGCGATGGGGCCGGTCAGGCCGGCGGTCACCGCGATCGTGCCCGCGAGGACGATGGGCATGGTCGCGAACCGGGCGGATCGTGCGCGCCGGGCGGCTTCGTCTGCAGCGTTGTCCACGGTTTCTCCTGATCTCGACTGTCCCGTGCGCGTGCATGCGCGCACTCACAGGTGGCACAACGCTGGCATGGTGTGATTCCCAAGTCAACCAGAGAGCCGGATGTGGTGCGTGTGGCGAATGTGACGAACGGTGCGTACTCACTCGGCGCCCCGCTCTGGCACCATGGGCGTGTGAGTGCTGCACCCGTCGACGACCTCTCCCTCTCCGAGCGCTGGCTGACCGTCCCCGAACTGGTGGACCTGTTCAGCACCAGCCCCGGCCGGATCCACCGCCTGTTCGAGGAGAAGACCCTGCTGGCGGCCCGCGTCGGTGGTGTCCTGCGCGTGCCGAGCGAGTTCCTCGAGGACCGCGAGCCCATGCCGGAGCTGCGTGGCACCCTGACCGTGCTCAGCGACAACGGCTTCACCGACGACGAGGCGGTCCGCTGGATGCTCACGGTCGATGACTCGATGGGTGTCTCGCCCATCGCGGCGCTGCGCGCCGGTCGCAAGGCCGAGGTGCGTCGCGTGGCCCAGTCGCTGCTCTAGACGCGTTCCGAGCAGACGGGAGGCCCGGTGCAAGCTGGCACCGGGCCTCCCGTCTGTCCTGGTGTCGCGTCTACGACGACCGGCGGCTGACCGTGTCGGCCAGCGACGCGAGCTGCTCCCGTGCCGACGGTGTCAACGGCGACGCGTCGAGCGCCGCCTTCGCGCGCTGCACGTGTCGGTCGATGGAACGCTCGACCGCGGCGACCGCACCGGACTCGGTGAGGGTGGCGCGGAGCATCTGCACCTGCTGATCGTCGAGGTCGGGGTCGCCGAGGAGCTCGTCGAGCAGCTGCCGCGGGCCACTGGCCAGCGCCTTGCGGGCCGAGGCGATGAGCACGGTCCGCTTGCCCTCGCGCAGGTCGTCGCCTGCGGGCTTGCCGGTGACCTCCGGGTCACCGAACACGCCGAGCATGTCGTCGCGCAGCTGGTAGGCGACGCCGAGGGGGAGCCCGAAGGCGCGGAGGCCCTCGAGTTGGGAGTCGCTCGCCCCGGCCACCAGCGCGCCGATGACGAGCGGTGCTTCGATCGAGTACTTCGCGGACTTGAAGACGATGACGCGCTGGGCGCGGAGCAGGTGCTCGGACTCGTCGATGACGGGCCAGGCCGTTTCCTCGTGCACGTCGAGGTACTGGCCCGCGGTGACGTCGAGGCGCATCGCGTGGAACTCCTGGCGCACGATGCGGGCGCGCACCGGGTCGAGGAGCGCGAGGCCCTCGTCGAACACCGAGTCGCTGAGGGACAGCAGCAGGTCACCGAGCAGCAGCGCCGAGTTCGTGCCGTACTGCCCGCGGTCGCCGACGAAGCCGGACTCCTGGTGGAGGGCCTCGAAGCGGCGGTGTGCTGCGGGACGCCCACGGCGGGTGTCCGAGCGGTCCATGATGTCGTCGTGCACGAGCGCCGCTGCGTGGAAGACCTCGAGCGCTGCGGCGACCGTGACGATCGCCTCGGCCGTGGTCTGACGGGAGCCCTCGGCGAGCGGGTCGAACGAGCCCGAACGGCCCGCCACCGACTGCCATCCCCAGTAGCAGAACAGCGCTCGGAAGCGCTTGCCGCCGGACAGCAGATCTCGGGCGTACAGGTCGAACGGGGCGAGATCGGGGCTGATCGCGAGGAGCCGTTCACGCTGCTCGTCGAGTGCCCGGTCGATACGCGCCGATACGAGGTCCACTAATCGCGTACTCTCAGCCACAGTCCCTACCCTAGTGGAGCGGTTGGGACATAGAATCGGTCCACTCAACCGAGTGTTTTCCAGCCCGGTTGTTCAACCCCGCGTCGATCCCAGGAACAGAGGGAACCAAGATGCCGCTCTCGGAACAGGAGCAGCGCCTTCTCGAAGAGATGGAGCGCAGCCTCTACCAGAACGATTCCGATTTCGTGGCGCGTGTCACACGTCGACAGGGTCGTCCGACGTACACAGCCATCACGCTCGGAGTGCTCGGTGCACTCGCCGGCGTCGCGATCGTGATCGTCGGTCTCGTGATCAAGGCCCCGCTGCTGGGCATCCTCGGCTTCGTCGTGATGCTCGCCGGTGTCCTCTTCGCGTTGCGCCCGGGCATGCGTGCCCCGAAGGCGAAGCCCGCCCGACCGGGTGCTCCGGCGTCCGGTGGTTCGGCTCGTCCTGCCAGTGGCGGCGGTGGCGGCGGGTCCTTCATGGACCGCATGAACGACCGCTGGGACAAGCGGAACGACCAGGGGCAGTAGCAGCCCTCCACACTCCTCCCTCGTGACGGGGTCGGCCTTCGGGCCGGCCCCGTTTGCGTGCCCGGGCCGCGCCCCGCGTCGAGCGTCGAGCGTCCCCGGGGGCGCCCCGCGTCGAGCGTCGTCGAGGTTCCGAAATCTCGGCATCTCGCGCGCTCGGGCGTCCCTCCGTGGAACCTCGGCGACCTGCGCGCGGCATGTCGTGGAACCTCGGTGCGATGGCTCGGGCGTGGCGAGAGCGTGGTGAGAGCGTGGCAGGGGGCGTGGCAGGGGGCGTGGCAGGGGCGTCGCGGGAGCGATCGGGCGCAGACGCCACGGCGCCGAGCACCGCCGAGCAGCAGCGCGAGACACGCCGCCGCACCCTCGCCACACGCCTCCGCACCCTCGCCACACGCCGCCGCACCTCGCCGCGCCACGGGGCGCTCCACTGGCTGCGAAAGTCCTCCACTTTCCTCCACGCCCGCCGCTCCCGCCCAGATCCCCGGCACGACGGGCATCCGCCACAGCTGTGCGGCTCTCAAAGCTGCCGAAACGGCCCCAAAGGGGTGCCACGGGGCGAAAAGGGAGTGGAATCCTGGCCGGGGGAGGGCAGTGGAGTAAAGTGGGGCTTGCAACGGTCCGGTGGAGCGGAGGGGAGGCCCGACGTGCTGCTCGGTACTCATGCCCCGAAGCTCGACGAGAAGGGTCGCGTGATCCTCCCCGCCAAGTTCCGGGACGAACTGTCCGGGGGACTCGTGATGACCCGCGGCCAGGAACGCTGCGTCGTGGTCTTCAGCGCCCGGACGTTCGAGGAACTCCACGAGCGCATCCGGACCGCACCGATGACGTCGAAGCGCACCAGGGACTACATGCGCCTGTTCCTCTCGGGGGCCAGCGCTGAACAGCCCGACAAGCAGAACCGCGTGACGATCCCGCAGAACCTCCGTGAGTACGCGGGGCTCGAACAGGACCTGACGGTCATCGGCAGCGGTGACCGTGCCGAGATCTGGTCGACCACCGCGTGGGAGGCCTACTACGCCGAAGCCGAAGAGGCGTTCGCCGACAACGACGAGGAGGTGATCCCGGGGATCTTCTGATCCGTGGATCGGGACTCCCAGCCGTGAAGCCCTGACATCACTTCCCCGATGTCAGGTCGCATGGATGGGGATCCGGACCCGCGGCCCGGAAGACGAGGGGCTGCACATGGCCGACAACGACAACGACAACGGGACACCACGCTTCCCGCACACCCCGGTGATGCTCGAGCGCATCGTCGACCTGTTCACGCCGACGCTCGACGGACCGGGCAAGGTCGTCGTGGACGCCACGCTCGGCATGGGCGGACACTCCGAGGGCCTGCTCGAGCGGTTCCCGGAGCTCACGCTCATCGGGCTCGACCGGGACACCGACGCACTCGGCATCGCGGGGGAGCGCCTGGCCCGCTTCGGTGACCGCGTTCGGCTCGTGCACACCGTGTACGACGGCATCGTCGACGCGATCGAGGGCGAGGGCTTCCGTCAGGTCGACGGCGTGCTCTTCGACCTCGGCGTGAGCTCGCTGCAGCTCGACCGGGCCGAGCGCGGCTTCGCGTACAGCCAGGACGCCCCGCTCGACATGCGCATGGACCGGACCGAGGGGCAGACCGCCGCCGACGTCCTGGCCACCTACGACGAGGGCGAACTGCGCCGCATCTTCCAGCGCTACGGCGAGGAGAAGCTCGCCGGCCGCTACGCCCGGGCCATCGTCGACCGCCGCGCGAGCGTGCCGTTCGAGATGTCGGGCGACCTGGTGCAGGTGCTCCACGACGCGACCCCGGTCGCGATCCAGCGCCAGGGCCACCCCGCGAAGCGCGTGTTCCAGGCGCTGCGCATCGAGGTGAACGCCGAACTCAGCGTCCTCGAACGCGCGATCCCGGCGGCGCTCGACGCCATCGCGGTCGGCGGTCGCATCGTCGTCGAGTCGTACCAGTCGCTCGAGGACCGCATCGTCAAGCGGGCACTGGTGGCGCGCACGAAGTCGAGCGCCCCCGCCGGGCTGCCGGTCGAGCTCCCCGAGCACGCCCCCACCTTCTCCCTGATCGTCAAGGGCGCCGAGCTGGCCGACGAGGCCGAGCGCGCCGCCAACCCCGAGCAACACCCGTGCGCCTGCGCGCGGCCGAGCGGATCCGGAAGTGACATGAGCACGAACCTCGCACTCGTCGACCCCGCCGTCGTCCCGTCCCGCGCCCCGCGCCCGGACCGCCAGCGCCGACCGGAGCTCGTCGAGGTCACGCCGACCGCGGCCCAGCGCCGTGCACGTCCCCGTATCGGCTACGCCGTCACCGCGGTCGTCGCACTCGGCGTCCTGCTGCTCGCCCAGCTCGGCATCAGCATGGTGCTCAGCCAGGGGGCCTACACGCTGAGCGCGCTCGGCACGGAGCAGACGAACCTGTCCCGCACGCAGCAGTCGCTGTCCGAGGAACTCCGTGTGCTCGACTCGCCGCAGAACCTGGCCCGCAACGCGCAGTCCCTCGGGATGATCGCGAACTCCACGCCGGTCTACCTCGACCCCAAGACGGGCCGGGTCTACGGCACGCCGACCCCGGCGGTCGCCGACCAGGCCACCGCGAGCACGGAGAACCAGGTGCCGAACTCCCTGCTGAACGACGTCCCCCTCGCTGCGAAGCAGGGCGACACGTCGACGAGCAAGGAGACGGGCTCGACGACCGGCACCGCCAGCGCCGGCACCGCCAGCGCCGGCACCGCCAGCGCCGGCACCGCCGCGTCTGAGAAGACGAGCGGCGCCAGCGCGTCGGACGGGGGTTCCTCGAAGTCCTCCGTAGAGTCCGACGCGAACCAGCTCCAGGCGCCCTCCACCCGGTGACCTGCGGGTCTGAACCACCCTCAGCACCATCCGGGAAGGACCGCACCGCGTGACGAAGACGATCCGCAACCGCCGACTGCGCTACAGCATCGTGATGATCGCCGTGATCGCCCTGGTGGGTGTCTTCGTGGTCCGCCTCGTCGACATCCAGGTCGTGCAGGCCTCGGCCCTCAACGAGCAGTCGACGCAGAAGCGCAGCATCCCGGTGACGATCTACGGCACCCGCGGGTCGATCGTCGACCGCAACGGCACGGAACTCGCCGACAGCGTCACCCGGTACAACATCACCACCGCCCCGCGCCTGGTCAAGGCCTTCAAGGGGAAGCTCGGCGGGACCCGGGTCAAGGACATCAGCGTGTCGACGGCGCTCACCGCCCTGGCGAAGGCCTCGGGTGGCGACGTCGCGACCATGCGGAAGAACATCGCAGCGAACCCGAAGTCGGACTTCGCGTACCTGGTCAAGGGCCTCGACGTGAAGCACTACGAGGCCGTCACCGACCTCGGTATCCCGTGGATCTACAAGGAGCAGCAGGCGTCGCGGGTGTACCCGACGGGTGCGACCACGGGCAACGTCACCGGCTTCATGGGCACGGACGGCGCACAGGCCGGCCTGGAGTACGCCTACAACAAGTGCCTCGCCGGCACGAACGGCTCGGAGACGTACGAGCGCGGTGAGGACGGTGTCCAGCTGCCTGGTAGCACGGTGACGAAGAAGCAGGCCAAGGACGGCGGCACGCTCGTCACCACGATCGACAGCGACCTGCAGTACATGGCGTTGCAGACCATCGCGTCCGCCGCGAAGTCCCTGCAGGCCGAGTCCGCGACGGCCACGGTCACCAGCGTGAAGACGGGTGAGCTGCTCGCGGTCGCCGACTACCCGACCGTCGACCCGAACGACGTGGACGCCACCACCGACAAGGGGGCGTTCGGTTCCCGGGCACTCACGGCGAGCTACGAGCCCGGATCGACGATCAAGGCCGCCATCGCCGCGGCCCTGATCGACCAGGGCAAGTCGAGCCCCACCGACCAGGCGGTCGTGCCGTACTCGCGCACCTTCCCCTGGGGCGGCACGATCCACGACTCCGAGTTCCACGAGACCGAGAACCTGACGCTGACCGGCATCCTGCAGAACTCGTCGAACGTCGGCATCACCGAGCTCGGGGCCCGGCTGACGGCTCAGCAGCGGTACGACTACATGCAGAAGTTCGGACTGTTCGAGCCGGAGTCGGCGATCGACTACCCTGGCCAGCCGTCGATGGACTACGGCTCGAGCCCGAACTGGGACCAGCAGACGAACATCAACTCGATGTTCGGCCAGGGCATCTCGACGACCGCGGTCCAGGTCGCCAGCGTGTTCCAGACCATCGCGAACGACGGTGTCCGGATCCCGCTGCACTTCGTCAAGGGCTGCACCACCTCGGACGGCACGACCATCGACGCGCCCGACGTGCAGAAGCAGCGCGTCGTGTCCGCCGATGCTGCGACCCAGGTCACCGACATGCTCCAGAGCGTGGTCACGGGCGGCACGCTCGTGGGCATGAAGCCGATCTCGGGCTACAACATCGCCGCGAAGACCGGTACCGCCGAGGTGGCCGAGGGCTCGAAGGGCTACGGCGGTCAGCGCATCACCTCGGTGGCCGGAATGGCACCCGCCGAAGACCCCCAGTATGTTGTCACGGTGACGTTCACGAAGCCGCAGACCAACAAGTGGTCGAGCGGAGCGGCTCCGGCGTTCCGCACACTCATGTCCCAGGTGCTCGAGAAGTACCGAGTAGCCCCTCCGCGTCCGAGGCGAAGCTCTACCCGTCCACGTGGTGAGGAAGAAGGAACACTTGTCCGCACGGATCCCCCGGTCCTCCGGCCCGAACACCCGACCCCGAGGGCGGTCGCCGAACTCGCGAACGCGTTCGGCCTCCGCGTCGTCGGTTCCCTCGACGCCGTCGAGACGACCGGTGTCACGCTGAGCGCCGCCGAGGTGCAGCCGGGTGACGTCTTCGTCGGCGTGCACGGTGCGAACCGGCACGGCGCGGAGTTCTCCGCCGAGGCCGCCGAGCGCGGTGCCGTCGCCGTCCTGACCGACGACGCGGGCGTGGAGAGCGCACGAGCGGCCGGCCTGCCGGTCCTCGTCGTGGACGACCCCGTGCTGCCCTGGGCGACGTGTCCGCCTGGGTGTACCGCACCCACCCGGACGAGGCCACCGACCTGCCGCAGCTGTTCGCCGTCACCGGCACGAACGGCAAGACGAGCACGTCGTACATCCTCGAGGGGATCCTCAAGCAGCTCGGCCTGGTCACCGGCCTGAGCTCGACCGCCGAGCGCCACATCGGCGCGCTCAGCGTGACGAGCCGCCTCACCACGCCCGAGGCCAGCGAGATGCACGCGCTCCTCGCCCGGATGCGCGAGAGCGAGGTGCGCGCGGTCGCCGTCGAGGTGAGCGCGCAGGCCCTCAGCCGCCACCGGGTCGACGGCATCGTCTTCGACGTCGCGGCCTTCACGAACCTGTCGCACGACCACCTCGACGACTACGCCGACATGGAGGAGTACTACCAGGCGAAGCTCCCGCTGTTCCAGCCCGAGCACGCCCGTCGCGGCGTCGTCTCGCTGGACACCGACTGGGGCCACCGCGTGGTGCAGGACTCCCGCATCCCGGTCACGACGATCACCGTGGACCCGGACGTCGAGGCCGAGTGGCACGTCGACATCGTCGAGGCGCACGCCGCGTACACCGAGTTCCGCCTGACCGGTCCCGAGGGCCGCGAGCTCACCACCCGTGTGCCCCTGATCGGCTGGCACATGGCCGCGAACGCCGCACTGGCGATCGTCATGCTGGTCGAGGGCGGTTTCGAGCTCGGTGCCATCGCGCACGCGCTCGACAGCAACCACCGCCGCTACCCCGACGAGGACGACCGCGACGAGCACGAGGCCCGAAGCGACCGCGACGGCGACGTGCGCCGCGTGTCCGCCATCGAGTGCTACCTGCCCGGCCGGACCGAGCGTGTCTCGGGCGAGCACGGCCCGAGCGTCTACGTCGACTTCGGCCACAGCGCCGATGCGTTCGAGAACACCCTCGCGGCCGTCCGCCAGTTCACGTCCGGCAAGGTCCTCATGCTGTTCGGCGCCGACGGCGACCGCGACACCACGAAGCGCGGCGACATGGCCCGCGTCGCGGCGGCCGGCAGCGACATCCTCGTCGTCACCGACCACCACCCCCGCTTCGAGGACGCCGCGTCGATCCGGAAGACCCTGGTCGACGCTGCGCGCGAGGCGTTCCCGGACCACGAGCTGCACGAGGTGAGCCCGCCCGAGGCCGCCATCCGCCTGGCCGTCGGCCTGCTCGGCGAAGGCGACTCCATCCTCTGGGCCGGCCCGGGCCACCAGGACTACCGCGACATCGCCGGCGTCCGCACCCCCTACTCGGCACGCGACGAGGCCCGTCAGGCCCTGCGCGAAGCCGGTTGGGAGCCGAACTCCGGTCCGGCCGAGGACCTCCGATGATCGCGCTCACCCTCGCCGAGATCGCCACCGCGGTCGGCGGCGAGCTGATCGGCGGTGCCCAGGCGACCGACGTCGCCGAGCCCGGCGACCTGGTGGTGGAGGGCTCGGTCGAGACCGACTCACGCCTGGTCCGCCCCGGCAGTGTCTTCTTCGCCCTGCCCGGCGAGGTCACGGACGGGCGCCGCTTCGTGCCCGCCGCGACCGAAGCCGGTGCCGCGCTGGTCATCACGCCCGAGCGCGTCGAGACCACCGCGCCGCAGATCATCGTCGCGGACGGCTACGCAGCACTCGCTGCGCTCGCGCACGAGGTCGTCACCCGGGTCCGGATGGCCTCCGCCGACCGCGTCGACGCCGAGGGGCGTCCGGCACCGCTCAAGGTCGTCGGCATCACCGGCTCGAACGGCAAGACGAGCACGAAGAACATGCTCCGGACGATCCTCGAGCAGCACGGCGAGACCGTCGCGCCCGAGGGGTCCTTCAACAACCACGTTGGGGCACCGATCTCGATGCTCCGGGTCACGGACGACACCCGGTTCCTGGTCGTCGAGATGGGGGCCAGCGGCGTCGGCCACATCGCGGCGCTCGTCCGGATCGCCGAGCCGGACGTCGGTGTCGTGCTCAAGGTGGGCCTGGCGCACGCCGGCGAGTTCGGCGGCATCGAGGCGACGCAGCGCGCGAAGTCCGAGATGGTCACCGACCTGCCCGCCTCCGCGACCGCACTGCTCAACGTCGACGACGACCGGGTCGCGTCGATGCGCGACCTGACGGCCGCCCAGGTGGTCGGCTTCGGCACGTCGGCGGATGCCGATTACCGCATCACCGGCATCGAGACGGACCGCAGCGGCACCCGCTTCACCCTCACCGCGCCTCCCGTCGACCAGGAAGGCGACCGTCCGGCGGACGGTACCCAGCCTGGAGGCCCGGATCACGTGGACGTGCGCCTCGCGATCCTGGGTGAGCACCACGCGATGAACGCGGCCGCCGCCCTGACGGTCGCCCACCGCTGGGGCGTCCTGCTCGCCGACGGCGCCGCGGCGCTCGCGTCGATGACGCGCGCCGAGCGCTGGCGCATGGAGCTGCTGCAGGGCGGACCCGAGGGCGTCACCGTCATCAACGACGCCTACAACGCGTCGCCGGACTCGACCGCAGCGGCGCTGCGGACCCTGGCGCAGATCGTGCGCCCGGGGGAGCGGACCGTCGCCGTGCTCGGCGAGATGGCCGAGCTCGGCGAGTTCTCGACCGAGGAGCACGACCGCATCGGTCGGCTCGTCGTCCGTCTCGGCATCGGACAGCTCGTGGTCGTCGGACGCGGCGCGATGCCCATCCACCAGGCCGCCACCCTCGAGGGATCGTGGGACGGCGAGTCGGTGTTCATCGAGGACGTCGACGACGCCGTCCGGTCACTCCAGGACATGCTGCGCCCCGGCGACGTGGTCCTGGTCAAGTCCTCGAAGTCGGCCGAACTGCGATTCCTCGGCGACCGCCTCGGAGGTGTCACCGAATGATCGCGCTCCTCATCGCCGGCGCTACGTCGCTGGTGTTCACGTTGCTGCTCACCCCGTTCTTCATCAAGCTCTTCCACCGTCTCGGGTGGGGGCAGTTCATCCGTGACGACGGTCCGCAGTCGCACCACACCAAGCGCGGCACCGCGACGATGGGCGGCATCGTCCTCATCATCGGCGCCGTGATCGGGTACTTCGTCGGCCACCTGGTCGGACGCGACTCGATCACCCTGTCCGGCCTGCTCGTGCTGTTCCTCATGGTGGGGCTGGGCTTCGTCGGGTTCATCGACGACTTCCTCAAGGTCCGGCGCCAGCGGAGCCTCGGGCTCGGCGGGTGGGCCAAGGTCCTCGGCCAGGTCATCGTCGGCGTCATCTTCGCCACGGTCGCCCTGGTGGTGCCGACGTCGAACGGCAAGCCCCCGGCTTCGACCATGATCTCCGCGATCCGGGACATCCCGTGGCTCGACTTCATGGCGCTCGGCACGGTCATCGGCACCGTGCTGTTCCTGGCCTGGATCGTGCTGCTCACGGTGTCGACGTCGAACGGCGTCAACGTCGCGGACGGCCTCGACGGTCTCGCGACCGGCTCGAGCATCCTGGCGATCGGCTCGTACGTCATCATCGGCTTCTGGCAGTCCAACCAGATCTGCGGCGGCGCCCGTCTCGACGCGAGTACGGAGCACGCCTGCTACACCGTGAGCAACCCGCTCGACCTGGCGGTCGTCGCGGCCGCGGTCTGCGGTGGGCTCATCGGCTTCCTCTGGTACAACACCTCGCCGGCGCAGATCTTCCTCGGCGACACCGGTTCGCTCGGCCTCGGTGGGGCGCTGGCGGGTCTCGCGATCCTCAGCCGCACCGAGCTCCTGCTCATCCTGATCGGCGGCCTGTTCTTCATCGTCACCGGCTCGGTCATCCTGCAGCGGGCGTACTTCAAGATCACCCACGGGAAGCGGATCTTCCGGATGAGTCCGCTGCACCACCACTTCGAGCTGAAGGGGTGGGCCGAGGTGACGGTCGTCGTCCGGTTCTGGATCATCGCGGGGCTCTTCGTCGCCGCGGGGGTCGGCCTCTTCTACCTCGAATGGATCGCACGCGTTGGTTGACCCGGTGGCCTCGTCCTCCCGCCTCCAGTCCCTCGACAGCTGGTACTCCGAGGGGTGGAAGGGCCTGAACGTCGCCGTCCTCGGGCTCGGCGCGACCGGGTTCTCGGTCGCCGACACCCTGGTGGAGCTCGGCAGTGCGGTGACGGTCTACTCGTCCGACGCGCCGTCGGACAGCGTCGAGCTGCTCGACGTCATCGGCGCGCGCTTCGTGCAGACGCCGCTCGACACCGTGCCGGCCGCGCTGCAGGAGCAGGCACCGGACGTCGTCATCGTGTCGCCCGGCCTGCCGCCGCACAACGCGACCGTCGAGTGGTCCGCCCGGAACAGCACCGTCTGGGGCGACATCGAGCTCGCCTGGCGCGTGCGCGACAAGGTCGTGCGCGGTCCGGTCGCGGCGCCGTGGATCACGATCACGGGCACGAACGGCAAGACCACCACGACGCAGCTCACCACCGCGATGTACGAGGCCGGCGGCCTGCGTGCCGTGGCCTGCGGCAACATCGGCGTGCCGGTGCTCGACGTCGTCCGCGACCCGGACGGCTACGACGTGCTCGTCGTCGAGCTCTCCAGCCACCAGCTGCACTACATGGCGACCTCGGGTGACGGCGCGGTCGTGCCGCTCGCGAGCGCCTGCCTGAACATCGCCGACGACCACCTCGAGTGGCACGGCTCCGCCGCGGCGTACCGCGCCGCGAAGGCCAAGGTCTACGAGCGCACCGTGATGGCGTGCGTCTACAACACCGCCGACGACGTCACGCGTGACATGGTGCAGGACGCCGACGTCGTCGAGGGCTGCCGTGCCGTCGGCTTCACGCCGGGGTGCCCGCGCCCGGTGACGTCGGCATCGTCGAGGACGTCCTGTGTGACCGCGCCTTCACCGAGGACCGTCGGAACAGCGCGCTCGAGCTGTCGACTCTCGCCGACCTCGAGGTCGCCGGGCTCGCCAGCCCGCACATGACGATGAACGTCCTGGCTGCCGCGGCCCTCGCCCGAGCCGGCACCGTCCAGCCGAGTGCGATCCGCTCCGCCGTCCGGGCCTTCCGCGCCGACCACCACCGTACGGAGCTCGTGGCGGAGTCGGCCGGCATCGCGTGGGTCGACGACTCGAAGGCCACGAACCCGCACGCCGCCACCGCCTCGCTCGCGTCGTTCGACACCGTGGTGTGGATCGTCGGCGGTCTGTTCAAGGGCGTCGACGTCGACGGGCTCGTCGCACGCTTCGGCCCGGAGGTCCGTGCCGTCGTCGTGATCGGCACCGACCGGACCCCGTCCTGGAGGCATTCGCGCGACACGCGTCCGGGGTGCCGGTGCTCCAGGTGGAGACGACGGACACTGATCAGGTCATGCCCGAGGCGGTCCGGCATGCCGCATCGGTCGCGAGGCCGGGCGACACGGTCCTCCTCGCCCCGGCGGCTGCGTCGTTCGACCAGTTCGGCTCCTACGCCGACCGGGGGCGTCGTTTCGCGGCGGCGGTCCACGAGCACCTGGGAGGCAACGCCGATGGCGACGACGGATCTTCCGAACAGTCGTAGCACGCCGGCGACGGGCAACCCGCGTCGCACGAACGGTGCACTCGTCGCCGTCAAGAACGTCTTCGTCGCCGAGTCCAGCACCTTCTACACGATCCTCGGCGTCACACTCTTCCTGGTCGTCTTCGGCGTCGTGATGGTGCTGTCGTCGTCGAGCGTCGAGCAGTACGCCGCGACGCACGACTTCTTCGGTGCAGCGTCCCGCCAGGGTCTGTACGCCGTCCTCGGCGTCCCGCTCATGCTCATCGCGAGTCGTGTCCCGACGCGGCTGTGGCGGAAGTGGGCGATGCGACTGCTCGGCGCTGCCCTCGTCCTGCAGCTCCTCGTGTACACACCGCTCGGCATCGACGTCCAGGGCAACCGGAACTGGATCGGCATCGGCTCGTTCACCGCGCAGCCGTCCGAGGTCGTGAAGCTCGGGCTGGTGCTGGGCATCGGCGCGATCATGTACGTCAAGCGCGACAAGCTCGACGACTGGAAAGAGGTGTTCATCCCGATCGGGATCGCCTCGCTCCTGTCGCTCGGCCTCGTGATCCTCGGTGGCGACCAGGGCACCGCGATGATCATGCTCATCCTGATCCTCGGTGCGCTCTACGTCGGCGGGGCCCGCGCGCGGCACCTGCTCGTCGGCCTGGCGGCGATGGCGGTCATGCTGCCGTTCGTCACGATGGCCTCGTCCTCCCGTCAGGTGCGCATCAGCGCGTGGCTGTCCGGCTGCACCGACTCGAACCAGTACGCCGACCTGTGCTGGCAGCCCGTGCACGGCATGTGGGCGCTGGCGTCCGGTGGCGTGTTCGGCGTCGGACTCGGCAACTCGAAGGCGAAGTGGTCGTGGCTGCCCGAGGCGGACAACGACTACATCTTCGCGATCATCGGCGAAGAGCTCGGCCTGATCGGCGCCGTCGTCGTCCTCGCACTGTTCGTCGTGCTCGCCGTCGGCATGATCAAGATCATCCGGCAGTCCCGCGACCCCTTCGTGAAGACGGTCACGGGCGGCATCCTGGCGTGGATCATCGGCCAGGCGCTCGTGAACATCGCCGTGGTGCTCGGCCTGCTGCCGGTCCTCGGCGTCCCACTACCGCTGATCTCGGCCGGCGGGTCCGCGCTCATCATGACCCTGGTGGCGATCGGCGTCGTGCTGTCGTTCGCCCGCGACCTGCCCGGCAAGAACGACCCGCGCACCACGAACGCGCCCCTCGACAGCACCACCACGAACGGACGACTCCGGTGAGCAAGTACCTCTTCGCCGGCGGGGGCACCGCCGGACACGTCAACCCCCTGCTCGCGGTCGCCGACCGGCTGACCGAGCGCGAGCCGGACGCCGAGGTGCTCGTCCTGGGCACCGCCGAGGGCCTGGAGTCCCGCCTGGTGCCGATGCGCGGCTACGAGCTCCTGACGATCCCGCGCCTGCCGTTCCCCCGGAAGCTGAACGGCGCGGCCCTGCGCTTCCCGCAGCGCTTCGCCGCGGCGGTCAAGCGCACCGAGCAGATCATCCGCGAGCGCGAGGTCGAGGTCGTCCTCGGCGTCGGCGGCTACGCGGCGGCGCCGGCGTACATCGCAGCTCGTCGCACCGGCACCCCGATCGTCGTGCACGAGCAGAACGCGAAGCCGGGGTTGGCGAACCGCCTCGCCGCGTTCCTCACCGAGCACGTCGGCCTGACCTTCTCGAACACCCGACTGCGGCACGGCCGGGTCGTCGGCATGCCGCTCCGGCGCGAGATCGAGTCGCTCGACCGCCGTGCCAGCCGCGCCGAGGCCCTCGACGAGTTCGGGCTCGACCCGGCTCGCCCGGTGCTCCTCGTCACGGGAGGCTCCTCGGGCGCGCGCAGCATCAACCGCACGATCAACAAGTCGGCGGCGACCATCGTGGGCGCCGGCTGGCAGGTCCTGCACGTGGTCGGGGCGGCGTCGGACATCGGCCCGAGCGACCTCGACGGCTACCACGTGCTCGCCTACTGCGACCGGATGGACCTGGCGTACGCGGCGAGCGACTTCGTCGTGTCGCGCTCCGGCGCCGGCATGGTCTGCGAGCTCACCGCGGTCGGGCTGCCGAGCGTGCTCGTGCCGTACCCTGTCGGCAACGGCGAGCAGCGGCACAACGCGAAGGACGTCGTCGACGCCGGGGAGCAGTGCTCGTGGCGGACGGGGAATTCGACCCCGACTGGGTGACGTTCCAGCTCCTGACGATCCTGCAGGACCGGGCCCGCATCGCGGACATGACGGTCCGGGCAGGCAGCGTCGGACACCGCGACGGCGCGGACCGGATGACCGACCTCGTCCTGGACGCAGCACGAGGCACCGAACGAGGTGCCGCACGAGGAACCGCACGAGGCAACGGCGCCGCCAGCACCACGGAGGAACCATGACCATCAAGCCGGACCTGACGCAGCCGATCCCGGACGACCTCGGCACCGTCCACTTCGTCGGCATCGGCGGCGCCGGCATGAGCGGCATCGCCCGGATGTTCCTCGCCGCCGGCCACCGCGTGACGGGCAGCGACTCCCGCGAGACCGAGACGACGGGCATCATGCGCGACCTCGGCGCCGCGGTGCACATCGGCCACGACGCCGCGAACGTCGGCGATGCGGACACGATCGTCGTCACGAGCGCGCTCTGGCCGGACAACCCCGAACTGCTCGAGGCGCAGCGCCGCGGCCTACCGGTGCTGCACCGGTCCCAGGCCCTCGCCGCCCTCATCGCCGAACACCGCCTCGTCGCGGTCGCCGGCGCGCACGGCAAGACCACCTCGACCGGCATGATCGTCACCGCGATGGTCGAGCTCGGCCTCGACCCGAGCTTCGTGAACGGCGGCGTCATCCAGTCGCTCGGTACGAGCTCGGCGCCCGGCTCGAGCGACCTGTTCGTGGTCGAGGCCGACGAGTCCGACGGCTCGTTCCTGCTCTACGACGTCGCGGTGGCCCTGATCACGAACGTCGACGCCGACCACCTCGACCACTACGGCAGCGAGGAGGCCTTCACCGAGGCCTTCGTCGAGTTCGCCGCGAAGGCGAGCGAGCGCGTCGTGATCTCGAGCGACGACGCCGGCGCGAAGACCGTCACGGCGGGCATCCGAGCGCGTGCCGACGCTCCCGAGGTGGTGACGTTCGGCGAGGCCGTCGACGCCGACGTGCGCATCGAGCGGATCATCGAGTCCGCGGGCGTCGAGGTCGCGTTCCGCGCCGACGGCGAGGCACACCACCTGACCCTCCGCGTGCCGGGTCGGCACAACGCGATCAACGCCGTCGGTGCCTTCGCGGTCCTGACCGGCCTGGGGGTGAGCGCCGCCGACGCGATCCGCGGGCTCGAGGCCTTCGGCGGGACCCAGCGCCGCTTCGAACTGCACGGTGTCGAGCGCGGGGTGTCGGTCTACGACGACTACGCGCACCACCCGACCGAGGTCGCCGCGGCGCTCAAGGCCGCCCGCAACGTCGTCGGCGACGGCCGCATCATCGCCATCCACCAGCCCCACCTGTACTCGCGAACCCGTCTGATGGCCGGTGACTTCGCGCGGGTCTACGAGGAGCTCGCCGACCACACGGTCGTCCTCGACGTCTACGGCGCGCGCGAGGACCCGGAGCCCGGGGTCACCGGCGCCCTGGTGCAGGAACGGTTCGCCGACCAGTCTCGCGTGGAGTTCCTGCCGGACTGGGACGAGGCCGCCGCCCGTGCCGCCGCGGTCGCCCGCGACGGCGACATCATCATGACGCTCAGCTGCGGTGACGTGTACCGGATCATCCCGCAGGTGCTGGGAGCGTTGGGCCGGTGAGGCGACCCGAGGGGTTCGACGAGGGGGACGCCCGCAGGGACGCCCCGGTCGAGGGCGCCGACGCGCCCCGGCAGCGTCGTGGCCCCTCGATGCCGCGGCTCTCGTTCCGCGGGAGCACACCCGACGACCGGGAGGCCCGTCCCACGCCCGACGAGTCGGCTGCGGTCGCCGAGACGGCCGACCCCACCCCGGCCCCCGGTCTCTCCGGAACGCGCCCCCCAGGGGGCGGTGCGCCCTCGAGTGTCGGGGCGCGACGACCGTCCGCGGGCGCGGATCCGACCACCGATGCCGCCGACTCGACGCGCGACCGCGTCGGCACCCTCGCGGGCGCGGCCGGCCGCCGCGTCGGCGCCGGCTTCGGGGCCGTCGCCGACCGCCTGCGCGAGTACACACCGGACGAGGACCACCGCGACTCGCGCCCCGATGCGGGCAACGCGCCCCGAGGAGACGGGGCGCGACGACCGTCCGGGGGCGCGGCGGGCAGTGCAGGCGACCACGACGCGACCGTGACCGACGTGCTCGACGCGGGGAGTGCCTCCCGGCCGGTCCAGCACGACGACGCACCCATCGGTGCCGGCGTCCGCGCTGCCGAGACCGCGCGTGAGGCGCGCATCGCGAAGCGTCGCCGTCGCCTGCTCGAGCGCGCCGAGGTGCGGCGGTTCACCCGGCGCAGCCGCCACCGTCGCGCCGCCGGGATCACCGCGGCCGGCATCGTGCTCGTGCTCGGCGTCTCGATCCTGGTGGCCGTGTTCTCGCCGCTCATGGCGCTGCAGACGATCGAGATCAAGGGCACCGACCGCGTCGACGAGACCGCGTTGCGACAGGCCCTGTCCGACCAGATCGGCACCCCGCTCGCCCGGCTCGACTTCGACGAGATCAAGCAGGACATCGCGGGCTTCCCGCTCATCGAGAGCTACGTGACCGAAGAGGCGCCGCCGCACACCCTCGTGGTGACGGTGACCGAGCGCACGCCCGTCGTCGCCGTGCAGTCCGGCAGCTCGTTCGACCTCGTCGACCCGGCCGGCATCGTCGTCCAGTCGGCTCCGAAGCGTCCGGACACCATGCCGCTCGCCGACATCGCCCGTGCGCGCCTCGGGTCCTCGAGCTTCCGCACCATGACCGAGGTCGTGCTGGCGCTGCCGTCGACCGTCCGGTCGCAGGTCACGCGGGTCGCCGGGTCCACCGCCGACGACGTGACCCTGACGCTGCGCGACACGTCGACGGTGGTGTGGGGAGCCCGGACGACTCCGAGGCGAAGGCTGCGCTGCTCGCCGCGCTGGTGAAGGACCACGCGGCGCGGAACCCGGGTGTCGTCGTCGAGTACGACGTGTCGGCGCCGGACAACGGCGTGATCCGCGCGAAGGACTGGAATTGCCGACCTGATCGGCGACACGCGGCGTGGCGGGGCGACAGTGCGCGGAACCCACCCGTAGCGTCGAAGACAGCACCACATCTACCAGCATTGCCCCTGAACTTCAAGTAGAGGTTGAGGGTTCAACCGGAGGCCTGACTGACGTGACCACGAACCACAACTACCTCGCCGTCATCAAGGTCGTCGGTGTCGGCGGCGGCGGCGTCAACGCCGTCAACCGGATGATCGAACTCGGCCTCCGTGGGGTCGAGTTCATCGCGATCAACACCGACGCGCAGGCGCTGCTGCTCAGCGACGCCGACGTCAAGCTCGACGTCGGCCGCGAGATCACCCGCGGCCTCGGCGCCGGCGCGGACCCCGAGGTCGGCCGTCGTGCCGCCGAGGACCACGCCGAGGAGATCGAAGAGGCCCTCGCGGGTGCCGACATGGTCTTCGTCACTGCGGGTGAAGGCGGTGGGACCGGCACGGGTGGTGCGCCCGTCGTCGCCCGCATCGCCAAGTCGATCGGTGCCCTCACCATCGGCGTCGTCACGAAGCCGTTCAGCTTCGAGGGCAAGCGCCGCCAGTCGCAGGCCGAGAACGGCGTCGCCGGGCTCAAGGACGAGGTCGACACGCTCATCGTCGTCCCGAACGACCGCCTGCTCGAGATCAGCGACCGCGGCATCTCCATGGTCGAGGCCTTCGCCACGGCCGACCAGGTGCTCCTCGCCGGCGTGCAGGGCATCACCGACCTCATCACCACCCCGGGGCTCATCAACCTCGACTTCGCTGACGTCAAGTCCGTCATGCAGGGTGCGGGTTCCGCGCTCATGGGCATCGGCTCGTCGCGCGGTGCCGACCGTGCCATCAAGGCCGCCGAGCTCGCCGTCGCGTCCCTGCTGCTCGAGGCCTCGATCGACGGAGCGCACGGTGTGCTGCTCTCGATCCAGGGTGGCTCGAACCTCGGCATCTTCGAGATCAACGACGCCGCGCGTCTGGTGCAGGAAGCCGTGCACCCCGAGGCGAACATCATCTTCGGTGCGGTCATCGACGACACCCTCGGCGACGAGGTCCGCGTGACCGTCATCGCCGCGGGCTTCGACGGCGGCGAGCCGGCGCAGCAGCAGAAGGAGCGTCGCTCGAGCTACGTCGACCCCGAGTCGAGCGCGACGGCCCCCGTCGCCGCGTCGACCGGTGCGATCGAGGACTCCAGCACGTCGAGCCCCTCCTGGGCCTCGCAGGAACACCAGCCGCCGGTGCAGCGCGCCGCCGACCCGGCGTTCGACGACGACGACGAGCTCGACGTCCCCGACTTCCTGAAGTAATCGTTCCGTGGCAGGTGATCCGCGCCTCCCGTCCGCCTCGTCCCACGACGACGGACTGGAGGCGCGTCTCGCGTCCGTCCGGAGCGGCATCGCCGACGCGGCGCGCGCCGCAGGGCGTTCGGCCGACGACCTCACGCTGATCGTCGTCACGAAGTACCACCCGGCGTCGCTCGTCCGTGCGCTGGCGTCACTCGGCGTCACCGACGTGGGGGAGAACCGCCACCAAGAGGCACAGGCCAAGGCTGCTGAAGTCGCCGACCTCGACCTGACCTGGCACTTCATCGGGCAGCTGCAGTCGAAGAAGGCCCGACAGGTCCGTCGCTACGCGCACGTCGTGCAGTCCCTCGACCGCACGTCGGTCGTGGATGCCTTCGCGCCGACCGAGGCCGAGCCGGAGCCACCGGTGATCGACGGGTTCGTGCAGGTCAACCTGACCGACGACCCCGGCCGCGGCGGCGTGCAACCGGACGACGTCGAGGCGATGGCCGAACGCGTACTCGAGACCGGCACCATCCGGTTGCGCGGGGTCATGGCCGTCGCGCCGCTGGACGAGCAGCCCCGTGCGGCGTTCGCCCGACTGCGGGCGATCTCGGACCGGGTCGTGGCGCTCGAGCCCGGCGCCACCGACATCTCGGCCGGCATGAGCGGCGACTACGCCGACGCCGTGCTCGAGGGCGCGACACACCTGCGGATCGGTACCGCAATCACGGGAAATCGGCCGGCAGCACCCTAGCCTCGTTGCAGGGCATCCACGTGCACCAACCTCCGGAGGAACCATGGCCAACCCGCTGAAGAAGACGATGGTCTACCTCGGCCTCGCCGACGAGGAACTCGACTACGAGGACGAGCAGCCGCAGCAGACCGCGCCCGCGCGCCAGCAGGCTCCGGCCGCTCCTGCCGCTGCACTTGAGAGTCCCGCACCTGCGGCTGCCCCGGTCGCCACGGCTGCTCCGGCCGCGGCGCCCGCAGCTGCACCGGCTGCGACGAAGACGCACACCCACCAGCGCGGCGCCCAGGTCACTCCGCTCCGCCGCTCGCACACGACTGCACAGAAGGCGACCCCGGTCCAGGAAATGAACGAGATCCTCACCGTCCACCCGCGCGAGTACAAGGACGCCCAGTCCATCGCCGAGAGCTTCCGCGACGGGATCCCCGTCATCATCAATCTCTCGCAGATGACCGAGAACGACGCCCGACGCATGATCGACTTCGCCTCCGGCCTGTCGCTCGGCCTGTACGGCAAGATCGAGCGCGTCACGAACAAGGTCTTCCTGCTGTCACCCGCACACGTCGCAGTGAGCGGTGAGCCTGCTGAGGTAGAGTCCGACATCGAGGCGAACTTCTTCGCCCAGTCCTGAGCCGTACCCGGCCACCCGCCCGTGAGCGTCGTCGCATGACGGCACTCGCCCGAGACGAGCGAGCCCCATCGTGTCCGTGATCCTAGGGATCATCTCCCTCGCCCTCCTGCTGTACTTCTTCGTGATGTGGGGGCGGTTCGCGCTCGACCTCGTGCAGAACTTCAACCGGTCCTGGCGGCCGCGCGGGGGACTGCTCGTGGTCTCCGAGTTCGTCTACACGATCACCGATCCGCCGATCCGCGCGGTTCGGCGGGTCCTGCCGCCGCTCCGCATGGGGCCGGTGGCACTCGACTTCGGCTGGACGATCGTCATGCTCGTCGTGATCATCGCCCGGGTCGTCGTCAACGGCATCGCGGTCGCGGTCTGACCCGATCCAGGTCCGATCCTGACCCGGTCAAGGTCCGATCCTGGCTCGATCCTGGCTCGATCCTGGCTCGATCCTGGCTCGATCCAGGTCCGCGACACGCGCCGCGCCGATGCAGCGATCGTCGTTCCTCCCCGTCGTCGGTGTACGGTGGTCGGGATCGATGCTCGCCTCCGGCGCGGCATCCGCACCACACGTGGTGACTGGTACGTTCGGTCACGACGCAAGTGGTTCCACACGTTCAGCAGTTCTATTGAGGTGACGGCAATGGCTTTGACGCCGGAAGACGTAGTCAACAAGCGGTTCCAGCCGACGAAGTTCCGCGAGGGCTACGACCAGGACGAGGTCGACGACTTCCTCGACGAGGTCGTGGTCGAGCTGCGTCGCCTGACCGCGGAGAACGACGAGCTCCGCCAGCGCCTGCAGGCGGCCGAGTCGGCCCCGCAGTCGGCGCAGACCGAGCAGCCCGCTCCCGCGGCAGAGCCCGAACCGGAGCCCGTGCCGGCCCCGGTCGAGGCGGCGCCGGAGCCCGCTCCGGTCGCAGCGGCCGCCCCGGCGACCACGGTCCCGGCGGACGAGGACACCGAGGGCACCACGAACCTCCTGACGCTCGCGCGTCGTCTCCACGAGGAGCACGTCCGCGAAGGTGTCGAGAAGCGTGACGCGCTCATCGCCGAGGGCACCGCCCAGGCAGCGCGTCTCGTGTCCGAGGCCGAGGCCAAGCAGCGCCAGATCATCGCCGACACCGAGAACACGAACCGTCAGCGTGTCCAGGTGCTCGAGCAGGAGCAGCGCCAGCTCGAAGGCAAGATCGACGAGCTCCGGACGTTCGAGCGCGACTACCGCGCCCAGCTCAAGAGCTACATCCAGGGGCAGCTCTCCGAGCTCGACTCCTCGAACGAGCAGTCCGGTCTCACCCCGGCGCCGGCATCGGCGCAGGGCTTCGGCAACTGACGTTGTCGCGACCAGCATCACGAGCGAAGGTCAGTGTCCGCGCGATCGCGGCACTGGCCTTCGCCGCTGTCGTGGTGGTGGCGTTCGACCAGGTCGCGAAGGCGCTGGTCGTCGCGAACCTGCCGTACGGCACCCCGTCCCGATCCTGGGCGGGGCGCTCCAGTTCCTGTACGTCCGGAACCCCGGGGCGGCGTTCTCCTTCGCGGTGAACATGACGTGGGTGTTCTCGATCATCTCGGCGGCGGTCGTCGTCGCGATCATCATCTACTCGCGCCGGATCCGGTCGATGTGGTGGGCCGTCGTGCTCGGCATGCTGCTGGGCGGCGCGCTCGGCAACCTGATCGACCGACTCTTCCGTGAGCCCGGCTTCGGCCGCGGCCACGTGGTCGACTTCATCTCGACGCCGTGGATGATGCCGGCGATCTACAACGTCGCCGACTCGTTCATCTGCATCAGCATGGTGGTCTTCGTGCTGCTGGTGATCCTCGGGGTGAACCTCGACGGGTCCCGCACGGTCTCCGCCAAGCGCGCTGCGCAGGCGGACACGACGGAGCCACTCGACGGCGGGGCCGCGTTCTCGGTGCCCGCAACCGACGCAGCAGCGCCCGCAACCGGCACTGCAGCGCCCGCAACCGGCACTGCAGCGCCCGCAGCGGACCTGCCGGAGCCGGAGCGGGCCTCCCGTCCGGCACAGCACGACCGGCGCGACGCGCTGGGGCACGACGCCACGTGACCGAGTCGCGTTCTCTTCCCGTCCCCGACGGGCTCGCCGGCGAGCGTGTCGACGCCGCCATCGCGAAGCTCCTCGGGTTCAGCCGGTCGTTCGCGGCCGACGTCGTCGCCGCCGGTGGGGTCCGGGTCGACGGCGTCCCCGTCGACAAGTCCGACCGCCTGCACGCCGACTCGTGGCTCGAGGTCGAGTGGTCCCCGAAGGAGCCGCCGCGCATCGTGCCGGCGGCCGTGCCCGGGATGACGATCGTGCACGACGACGAGGACATCGTGGTCGTCGACAAGCCCGTCGGCGTCGCCGCGCACCCCTCGCCCGGTTGGGACGGTCCGACCGTGCCCGGGGGCCTCGCCGCAGCGGGCTTCACCATCGCGACCTCCGGCGCCGCCGAGCGCGCGGGCATCGTGCACCGCCTCGACGTCGGCACGTCCGGGCTCATGGTCGTCGCGAAGACCGAGCTCGCGTACACCCACCTCAAGCGCGCCTTCAAGGAGCGCACGGTCGAGAAGGTCTACCACGCGCTCGCGCAGGGGCACCCCGACCCGACCTCCGGCACCGTGGACGCGCCCATCGGTCGGCACCCGTCGAGCGACTGGAAGTTCGCGGTCACGGCCGACGGCAAGCCGAGCGTCACCCACTACGAGACCCTCGAGGCGTTCCGGTCGGCGACCCTGCTCGAGGTGCACCTCGAGACCGGGCGCACCCACCAGATCCGCGTGCACATGGCCGCGACCCGCCACCCGCTGGTCGGCGACACGATGTACGGCGCCGACCCGGTCCTGGCGCAGGAGCTCGGGCTGACCCGCCAGTGGCTCGATGCCGTCCGGCTCGGGTTCGACCACCCGCGCACCGGCGAGTGGGTGTCGTTCAAGGCGGAGTACCCCGACGACCTGCGCCTCGCGCTCGACCGCATCCGAGCCGCTTCGTCCTGACGCGCGCGAGCCGGTCGCGTGGTTCGCGTCGGTCGCGCCGGTCGCGTCGGTCGCCGAGGTTCCGAAATCTCGGCATGTCGGCGCGCTGTGCGTCGGTCTGTGGAACCCCGGCGGAGCGCACGCGGGGTGTTGTGGAACCTCGACGGGGGAGCGACGGGCGTGCCGCATCCGTCACGTTCACACCCCGGACGGGAGGCCCGTGGCGACGCCGCCCCGTGCCTCCCGTCCGCCGCGCGCGGGCTCCACCGCCGTGCGGACACGTTCCTGCACCCTCGCCGGACTGCGCCCGGCGTGTCGTGCGACCTCGGCATCGGACCGCTCGGACACGCGCGGGTTTGTCCGCGGTCGCGGTTAGGCTGTTCGCGTCCCGCAAGCAGCTCGTTCGACCGGAGGTTCCGTGGCGGATTCCGACTCCTTCGTCCACCTGCACGTGCACAGCGAGTACTCGATGCTCGACGGCGCTGCCAGGCTCGGCGACCTCGTGCAGGAGACCGCTGCGCAGGGCATGCCGGCCGTGGCGGTGACCGACCACGGCAACATGTTCGGCGCCTTCGAGTTCTGGAAGGCCGCCAAGGCCGGCGGCGTCAAGCCGATCATCGGGACCGAGGCGTACATCACCCCCGGACACACCGCACGGACAAGACCCGTGTGCGGTGGGGCGACGGCGGTGGGGACGACGTCTCCGGTGCCGGCTCGTACACGCACATGACGATGTTCGCCGAGAACACGACGGGCATGCACAACCTGTTCCGGCTGTCGTCGAAGGCGTCGCTCGAGGGCTACTACTTCAAGCCGCGCATGGACATCGAGCTGCTCGAGGAATACCACGAGGGCATCATCGCCACGACGGGGTGCCCGTCGGGCGAGGTCCAGACGCGCCTGCGCCTCGGCCAGTACGACGAAGCCGTCAAGGCCGCCGCCGACTACCGCGACATCTTCGGCAAGGAGAACTACTTCGCCGAGGTCATGGACCACGGACTCGAGATCGAGCGTCGGATCATGAGCGACCTGATCCGGCTGGCGAAGGACCTCGACATCCCGCTGGTCGGTACGAACGACCTGCACTACACGCACTCGCACGACGCCAAGTCGCACGCCGCCCTGCTGTGCGTGCAGTCGGGTTCGACGCTGAACGACCCGAACCGGTTCAAGTTCGACGCCGACGAGTTCTACCTGAAGTCCCCGCAGCAGATGCGGCACGTCTTCCGCGACAACCCCGAGGCCTGCGACAACACGCTGCTCATCGCCGAGCGGTGCAACGTCGAGTTCGACACCTCGGCGAACTACATGCCGAAGTTCCCGGTGCCGGCGGGCGAGACCGAGCACTCCTGGTTCGAGAAGGAGGTCGCGAAGGGGCTGGACTACCGGTACCCGGACGGCATCCCGGCCGAGGTGCAGGAGCGTGCCGACTACGAGGTCGGCATCATCAACCAGATGGGGTTCCCGGGGTACTTCCTCGTGGTGTCCGACTTCATCCTGTGGTCGAAGAACAACGGCATCCGCGTCGGTCCCGGCCGTGGTTCCGGTGCCGGCTCAATGGTCGCGTACGCGATGCGCATCACCGACCTCGACCCGATCCGGCACGGCCTGATCTTCGAGCGGTTCCTGAACCCGGACCGCGTCTCGATGCCCGACTTCGACGTCGACTTCGACGACCGGCGCCGCGGTGAGGCGATCAAGTACGTCACCGAGAAGTACGGGTCGGAGCGCGTCGCGCAGATCGTCACGTACGGCACGATCAAGGCGAAGCAGGCGCTGAAGGACTCCTCGCGCGTCCTCGGGTTCCCGTTCGGTATGGGCGAGAAGCTCACCAAGGCGATGCCGCCGCCCGTGATGGGCAAGGACATCCCGCTCACCGGGATCTTCGACAAGGACCACCCGCGCTACAAGGAAGCCGTCGACGTCCGCACCGTGGTCGAGAACGACCCCGAGGCGAAGACCGTCTTCGACACCGCGCTCGGGCTCGAGGGGCTGAAGCGCCAGTGGGGCGTGCACGCGGCCGGCGTCATCATGTCGAGCGATCCGCTCATCGACATCATCCCGATCATGAAGCGGGAGCAGGACGGCCAGGTCGTCACGCAGTTCGACTACCCGGCAGCGGAGTCGCTCGGCCTGATCAAGATGGACTTCCTGGGGCTCCGCAACCTCACGATCATCAGTGACGCCCTCGACAACATCAAGAACAACCGTGGCATCGAGCTCGACCTCGAGACCATGGGACTCGAGGACCCCGAGGCGTACGCGCTCCTGCAGCGCGGTGACACACTCGGTGTCTTCCAGCTCGACGGCGGGCCGATGCGCGGGCTGCTGCGCCTGATGAAGCCCGACAACTTCGAGGACATCTCCGCGCTCATCGCCCTGTACCGTCCGGGCCCCATGGGTGCGAACTCGCACACGAACTACGCGCTCCGCAAGAACGGCGAGCAGGCGATCACGCCGATCCACCCGGAGCTCGAAGAGCCCCTGGCGGAGATCCTCGGCGGGACCTACGGCCTGATCATCTACCAGGAGCAGGTCATGGCCATCGCGCAGAAGGTCGCGGGGTTCTCCCTCGGCCAGGCGGACATCCTCCGCCGCGCGATGGGCAAGAAGAAGAAGTCCGAGCTCGACAAGCAGTACGCGGGCTTCGAGAAGGGCATGTTGGACAACGGCTACTCGGCCGCGGCGATCAGGATGCTGTGGGACATCCTGCTGCCGTTCTCCGACTACGCCTTCAACAAGGCGCACTCCGCCGCGTACGGTGTGGTCTCGTTCTGGACCGCCTACCTCAAGGCGCACTACCCGGCCGAGTACATGGCGGCGCTGCTCACCTCGGTGGGCGATGCCCGCGACAAGCTCGCGTTGTACCTGAACGAGTGCCGCCGCATGGGCATCAAGGTCATGCCGCCGGACGTCAACGAGTCGATCGGCTTCTTCGCCGCTGTCGGTGAGGACATCCGGTTCGGCATGGGTGCGATCCGCAACGTCGGGTTCAACGTCGTCGACGACATCGTGAAGGCCCGCACCGACAAGGGCGCGTTCGAGTCGTTCCACGACTTCCTGCGCAAGATCCCGATCTCGTCGGCGAACAAGCGGACCGTCGAGTCGCTCATCAAGGCGGGTGCCTTCGACGAGTTCGGCGATTCCCGCCGCGCCCTGGTCGAGATCCACGAGGGCGCGGTCGAAGGCGCCGTCAAGGTCAAGCGCGACGAGGCCCACGGCAACGTCGGCTTCGACTTCGACTCGTTATTCGCCGAGGTCGCCGAGGAGTCGCCGGCCACCGGTCCGGTGTCGCAGGTGCCCGACCGTCCGGAGTGGTCCAAGCGCGACAAGCTCGCGTTCGAGCGCGACATGCTGGGGCTCTACGTCTCTGACCACCCGCTCGCGGGTCTCGAGATCGAGCTCGCGAAGCACCAGTCGATCACCATCGCCGACCTCATCGCGGCCGACGACTCGGTCGAGGGGGAGACCGTCACGGTCGCGGGGCTGTTGACGAGCGTGCAGCACCGGGTGGCGAAGACGAGCGGCAACCCGTACGGCATCGTCGACATCGAGGACTTCGGCGGCCAGATCGGCGTGATGTTCCTCGGCAAGACCTACCAGGAGTTCGGACCGTCGCTCGTGGCCGACTCGATCGTGGTCCTGCGCGGGCGCGTGAACGTCCGCGACGACGGCAAGGCCCTGCACGCGGTGAGCATGTTCCAGCCGGCGATCGGCGACGCGATGGGCTCCGGTCCGCTCACGTTGTCGCTGCCGGAGCGGCAGGCCACCACCTCCACGGTGACGGAGCTCGCCGCAGTGCTCGGACGGCACCAGGGCGAGACCGAGGTCCGGCTGAAGCTGCTGAAGGACGACGTCGCGCGCACGTTCGAGCTGCCGTTCCCGGTGAACCTGACACCCGACCTGTTCGGCGAGCTGAAGAGCCTGCTCGGGCCGCGCTGTCTGGTGTAGCAGGGATGTGACCGTGGCCGGACACCGGATCTTCGGGACGCCCTTCGCGGCGGTCTACCCGCACTACCTGGCGAAGGTGGAGCGGAAGGGCCACACGAAGGGTGATCTCGACGCCGTCATCACGTGGCTGACCGGGTTCGACGACGCAGCGCTCGCACGGCACCTGGCGGACGAGACCACGTTCGAGGACTTCTTCGTCGCCGCGCAGCTGCACCCGAACGCGCCGCTCATCACGGGCGTGATCTGCGGAGTGCGGATCGAGGAGATCGACGACCCGCTCATGCGGCAGATCCGGTACCTCGACAAGCTCGTCGACGAGGTCGCGAAGGGCCGTCCGATGGCGAAGGTGTTGCGGACCGCGTGACCGGAGCCGACGGGAGCGTTCCCGGCGCCGAGGTGCTGCGTGCCTTCGGGGTCGCCGAGTCCACGCCTGTGCCGCTCGCGGGCGGGCGCGGGCTGACCTGGCGTGCCGAGGGCATCGTCCTCCGGCCCCACGACGATCCGGCGGCGACCGACTGGCGTGCCGGCGTCCTGGCGGAACTCGAACACGCAGCGGAGTCCGAGCACCCGGCTGAGTTCCGCACGCCTCGGCCCGTGGCCGCCCGCGACGGCAGCTGGAGGTCGGGGGACTGGGAGGCGTGGGAGTTCGTGCCCGGTGCGGCCGACGAGTCCCGCGTCGAGGACGTGATCCGGGCGGGCCGTGCCTTCCACCGCGCGATCGCCGGCCTGGAGCGGCCCGCGTTCCTCGGCACGGATCCCGGCGCCGTCACCGCCCCGTGGGCCCGTGCCGACCGGATGGCGTGGGGCGAGGAACCGCTGCCGGCGGACCCGATCCTCGCCCGGCTCGCCGCGGCGTTCCGGCCGGTCCGAGCGCCGTCGCAGCTGGTCCACGGTGACCTGCTCGGCAACGTGCTGTTCGCTGACGGGCAGCCGCCGACGATCATCGACTGGCCGCCGTACTGGCGTCCAGCGGAGTTCGGCGCAGCGATCGCAGCCGTCGACGCTGTCTGCTGGCACGGCTTCCCGGTCGGGCGACTGGCAGCCCTCGGCAGGGCCGCGCACGGGGCTGCGGCCGAGGCAGACGAGCCGGAATGGACGTCGCTGCTGACCCGGGCGCTCGTGTTCCGCATCGCCACACTGCACCTGCTCGGTGTCTGGGACGCCGCGGCCGTGGCACACCACCGGCCGGTCGTCGACGCACTCGTCGGACGGCGGACGCCCACGTCACCTCGGTAGGCTTGTCCCCTGATGATGCAGCGAATCGACCTCCGCGGCGGCCTGCCCGCCCGTGCCGAACTCCTCCGACTCATGCCGCGCGCCGTGGGTGACGTCTCGCACGCGGTCGACGCCGCCCGCGAGCTCGTCGAGGACGTCCGACACCGCGGAGCGGACGCACTGCACGACCAGGCCGAACGCTTCGACGGGGGCGCCCCGGCGAACGTCCGGGTGCCGGTCGCCGAGATCGCGGCGGCCGTCGCCGGACTGACCCCGAACTGCGGGAAGCGCTCGACGAAGCCATCCGCCGCGTCCGAGCCGCCAGCGCCGCACAGGTGCCGGCCGGCTCCGTCACCACCCTCGCCGACGGCGCTGAGGTGCACCAGCGCTGGCAGCCGATGCGCCGCGTCGGGCTCTACGTGCCCGGTGGCAAGGCCGTCTACCCGTCGAGCGTCGTCATGAACGTCGTCCCGGCGCAGGTCGCCGGGGTCCGGTCGATCGCGCTCGTGTCCCCGCCGCAGCGCGACCACGGCGGTGCGGTCCACCCGACGATCCTGGCCGCGGCCGGACTGCTCGGCATCGACGAGGTCTACGCGATGGGCGGCGCCGGTGCGATCGGCGCGCTGGCGTACGGCGTGCCCGCGATCGACCTCGAGCCCGTCGACCTGGTCACCGGTCCTGGCAACAACTACGTCGCCGCCGCGAAGCGCCTGGTGCGCGGTGTCGTCGGCATCGACGCCGAGGCCGGCGCGACCGAGATCCTCGTGATCGCCGACGAGACCGCCGACCCCGGGTTCGTCGCCGCCGACCTCATCAGCCAGGCCGAGCACGACGAGCAGGCCGGCAGTGTGCTGGTGACGACGTCGGCGACGTTCGCCGATGCGGTCGAAGCCGCCATCCCGGAACGCACGGCCGTGCTCGGGACGGCTGCGCGCCTCCAGACCGCCCTGGACGGACCGCAGTCCGCGATCGTGCTGGTGGACTCGCTCGCCGACGCCGCGACCGTGAGCAACGCGTACGGGCCGGAGCACCTCGAGATCCAGACGGCGGACGACGACGCGGTGCTCGCCGACATCGACGCCGCCGGAGCGGTGTTCGTCGGGCCGAGCACGCCTGTCAGCCTGGGGGACTACCTGGCCGGGTCGAACCACGTGCTGCCCACCGGTGGCCAGGCGCGCTTCGGTTCCGGCCTGTCCGCGTCGACGTTCCTCCGGCCGCAGCAGGTCATCCGGTACTCGGCGTCCGCGCTCGACGAGGTCGCCGCGCACATCGTCGCGCTGTCGACCGAGGAGCAGCTCCCCGCGCACGGCGCAGCCGTGACGGAGCGCACGAACCGATAGCCTGGGCGACGACATGTTCTGCCCTTTCTGCCGCCACCCGGACTCCCGCGTCGTCGACTCACGGACGAGCGATGACGGAACCTCCATCCGCCGCCGTCGACAGTGCCCGAACTGCGGACGACGCTTCTCGACCACCGAGACCGCGTCGCTCAACGTCGTCAAGCGCAACGGCGTCACCGAACCCTTCAGCCGCGACAAGATCGTCTCCGGCGTGCGCAAGGCCTGCCAGGGGCGCCCGGTCACCGACGGGGACCTGGCCGTGCTCGCGCAGCGCGTCGAGGAGACCGTGCGGTCGTCCGGCTCGAGCCAGATCGACGCGAACGACATCGGCCTCGCGATCCTCGCGCCGCTCCGTGAGCTCGACGAGGTCGCGTACCTGCGCTTCGCCAGCGTCTACCAGGCCTTCGACTCGCTCGAGGACTTCGAGGACGCCATCGGCCAGCTCCGCCGTGACCACCACGGTGCTGCGGCTGGCGGGGTTGCGGGTGCCGGTTCGCCTTCAGGTGCCGCCGGCTCGCCTTCGGGTACCGCCGGCTCGCCGGCGGGTGCCGGCGCGTGAGCGGCGTCGCGGAAGGCCTGGTCCGCTCCGGGTACGCCGTCGTCTTCCGGTCGGTCTTCGCCAAGATGGACCCCGAGCGGGCCCACCACCTGGCGTTCGCCGTCATCAAGGCGCTGCCGCACGTGCCGTTCGTCGGCGGTCTGGTCGAGCGGTACTCCCGCCCGGCAGCTGCTGACGGCATCACGACGATGGGCATCCACTTCCCGTCGCGCTTCGGCCTCGCCGCCGGGTTCGACAAGGACGCTCGCGGCATCGGCGGCCTCGGCCTGCTCGGTTTCGGCCACGTCGAGGTCGGCACGATCACGGCGAAGCCCCAGCCCGGCAACGAGCGCCCGCGCCTGTTCCGCCTCGTCGAGGACCGTGCGCTCATCAACCGCATGGGCTTCAACAACCACGGTGCTGGTGCTGCTGCCCGACGGCTCGAGCGCGCCCGACGCAACCCTGGCCGCCCGGTCATCGGCGTGAACATCGGCAAGAGCCGGGTCGTCGCCGTCGAGGACGCCATCGACGACTACCTCGAGTCGACGCGTCGCCTCGCGCCGTTCGCGGACTACCTGGCGGTCAACGTCAGCTCCCCGAACACGCCCGGACTGCGCGGCCTGCAGGAACTCGACCAGCTCCGACCGCTGCTGTCCGCCGTGCGCGACGCCGCAGGCGACACGCCCGTGCTGGTGAAGATCGCGCCGGACCTGACCGATGAGCAGGTCGACGCCATCGCCGGCCTCGCGGTGTCGCTCGGGCTGTCGGGCATCATCGCCAACAACACGACGATCTCCCGTGAGGGGCTCACCGTGGACCCGGCTGACGTCGAGGCCTTGGGTGCCGGGGGACTCTCCGGTGCTCCTGTCGCCGCGCGCTCGCTCGAGGTGCTGCGTCGGGTCCGTGCCGCGGTGCCCGCCGAGTTCTGCGTCATCGCCGTCGGCGGGGTGACGACCGAGCAAGACGTGCAGGACCGCATCGACGCCGGGGCCACCCTGGTGCAGGGCTACACGGCGTTCCTCTACGAGGGGCCGAGCTGGGCCACGCGCATCAACCGCTTGCGCCGCAAGCGGCTGCGCCGCGCCGCGCGCTGAGCGCGCGCGGGCGCGGGCGCGGCCCGTCCGGCGTTCCCGGTGCCCTCCAGGTTCCGAAATCTCGGCATCTCGCGGCTCTCGGCGGCCGTCTGTGGAACCTCGGCGGCGTGCACGCGGCGAGTCGTGGAACCTCGCCGACCACCCCTGGGACGGGAGGCCCGGTGCGGTCCCACCACGGGCCTCCCGTCCGGCGGTGCGTGGCCACGCCCGGACGCGGCCGCCGAGTGTCCGAGACTTCGGAACCTCGGCGCGCGGGCGGGCCGTCTGTGGAACCTCGGCGGCGTGCACGCGGCGAGTTGTGGAACCTCGCCGCGCAGCCCGCGCAGCCCGCGCACGCCGGGACGACGAAGCGCCGCCCGGCGAGGCCGGACGGCGCTTCGGGACAGCGACGCTGGGGTCAGAGGGCGGGGTACTCCCCGCGCTTGACCTGGGGCTTCGGCAGGCGCAGGAACCGCAGCTGCCACGCCCGCGTCAGGATGTAGAGGAACGTGCCGCGCTGCAGCTCGCCGAACTTGGCGGTGAGCTTGCGCCGCATCGACAGCCAGAGGACCACGCAGTCGATCACGAACAGGGCCACGAACGCCCACACGAGCAGGAGCGAGTACGAGGCGATCGCGGTCTGCGAGGCGGCGAACCCGACGATCAGGAACAGCACGAGCACCGGCATCATGATCTCGCCGACGTTCCAGCGCGCGTCGATCCAGTTGCGGAGGAAGCGACGCTGCTCACCGCGGTCCTTCGCCGGCAGGTAGCGCTCTTCGCCGTTGGCCATGCCGACCCGGGCACGCTCGCGGTCGGAGTTGAGACGCGCGCGGGCGGCCTTCTTGTCGACCGGCGTGTTGCCGACGAGGGGGCGGCGGTTCGCTGCCTCGCGCTCACGGCGGGACGGCGTCGGGCGGCCCTTGCCCTGCTCGAGGAGTTCTTCCTCGGTGGGGTTCACGGTCGTGTTGGTCTTGGGGGCTGCCTTCGCCACGGTGCGTTCCTAACGGCGTTGTGCGTGCGGGATCGTCCTCTAGATTACCGGGCATGACCGACACCGCACAGCCCAGCTCCGCGACCGACCCCGCTCTCCTCGACGCCCTGCGCGAACAGGTGCAGGGTGCACTGCCCACGACGATCGCCGATCTGTCCGCGCTGGTGCGGATCCCGTCGGTGTCGTGGTCGGCGTTCGACGAGTCGCACGTGCTCGCGAGCGCGCGTGCCGTGGCGGACCTGGCGCTGAGCACCGGGGTCTTCGCCGAGGACCAGGTGGAGATCATCCGTTCAGCGATCAGCGACGACGAACCGCTCGAGCTCGGCCAGCCCGCAGTGCTCGCCGTCCGCCCGGCCCGGAACGGCAAGCCGACCGTCATGCTCTACGCCCACCACGACGTGCAGCCGCAGGGCGACGACGCCCTGTGGGAGACCCCGCCGTTCGAGCCGACCCTCCGCGGTGACCGGCTGTACGGTCGCGGCGCCTCGGACGACAAGGCCGGCGTGATGACGCACATCGCGTCGCTCCGGGCGATCCACGCGCAGTTCGGCGACGACCTCGACCTCGGTGTCGTCCTGTTCGTCGAGGGTGAGGAGGAGTTCGGCTCCCGGTCGTTCCGCACCTTCCTCGCCGACCAGAAGGAACGGCTGGCTGCCGACGTCATCGTGGTCGCCGACAGCGACAACTGGTCGGTGGACGTGCCGTCGATCACCGTGTCGCTCCGCGGCAACGTCACCTTCAAGCTCACCCTGACGACCCTCGAGCACGCCAGCCACAGCGGGATGTTCGGGGAGCGGCGCCGGACGCCATGATCCCGATGGTCAAGCTGCTCGCGTCGCTGCACGACGACGCCGGCTCCGTCGCGGTCGACGGGCTCACCTCGTACGAGGCCGACGTCCCGGCTCGCACCGACGACGAGCTCGCCGTCGACGCGGCCCTGGTGGCGGGCGTCCGACCGATCGGCACCGGCGAGGTCCTGTCCCGCATGTGGTTCCAGCCGTCGATCACCGTGACCGGCATGGACGTGCCGAGCGTCGCGAACGCCTCCAACACGCTGCTCCCGACCGTCTCCGCCCGCGTCTCGGTGCGGGTCGCACCCGGCCAGCCCGCCACGGAGGCGTACGCGGCCGTCGAGCGGCACCTGCGGGCACACGTGCCCTTCGGTGCCCGGATGGAGATCTCCGAGCCGGACAGCGGCGACGGTTTCCTCGTCGACACGGCCGGCTGGGCCGTCCAGGAGGCCCGCACGGCCATGCGCGAGGGCTGGGGTGCCGAGGCGGTCGAACAGGGCATCGGCGGCTCGATCCCGTTCGTCTCGGACCTCGCGGCAGAGTTCCCGGAGGCCCAGATCCTGGTCACCGGGGTGGAGGACCCGGACACCCGCGCCCACAGCCCGAACGAGTCGCAGCACCTCGGCGTCCTGCACCGGGCCATCGCGTCCGAGGCGATCCTGCTCGCCAGGCTCGCGACGCGCAGCTGACGGTGCTTACAATCGACGCCAGGCGCGGTGAACCGCACCGCCCGGAGGGAGACGCGCGATGAGCGACACCATCACCACCGACGCACCGGTGACCGAGGCGGCCTCGCACGGCGTCCTCCTGAGCGACGCCGCGGCCGGCAAGGTGGCGAGTCTCCTCGAGCAGGAGGGCCGCGACGACCTGCGCCTGCGCCTCGCCGTCCAGCCCGGGGATGCTCTGGTCTGATCTACCAGCTGTACTTCGACGAGCGCCTGCTCGACGGTGACGTCACCGCCGAGTTCGACGGGGTCGAGGTCGTCGTCGACAAGATGAGCGTCCCGTACCTCGACGGCGCGACGATCGACTTCGAGGACACCATCCAGAAGCAGGGCTTCACGATCGACAACCCGAACGCGCAGGGCAGCTGCGCGTGCGGTGACAGCTTCCACTGATCACCAGCCGATCCGACACGCGAGCGGGGAGCGACCGACACGGTCGCTCCCCGCTCGCGTTCGTCGGGGGATGCGGTCGCAGTGTGACCGGGGAAAACGGCCGGTCAGGAGTGCGGATCGCGGCGATGAGCGTGTCGGGTGTGCGCGAGCGGTACCGAGCTGCGAGTAAGCTAGGAGTGTTCCAATCAAGCTGGGAGCCAGCCAAGTGTCGCCTTCGTGCGGCTCGGCGGGTTCGGCCCGAGCTCACGTCTTTTGCGAGAGGTAACAGTGCGTTCGAATCGCCGTATACGTTGGGCGGCCGTCCCGGTGGCCGTCGGTCTGGTCATCGCACTGGCTGGCTGCACGCAGCAGCAGATGAACGGATGGCTCCCCGGCACGGAGGAGACGAAGGACGTCACCAACCACACGAGCCGCATCGTCGGCCTGTGGACCACCAGCTGGGTGGTGCTCCTCGCCGTCGGTCTCATCGTCTGGGGCCTGATCATCTGGGCCGCCATCGTGTACCGCCGCCGGAAGGGCCAGACCGGCCTGCCCGTGCAGATGCGCTACAACATGCCGCTCGAGATCTTCTACACGATCGTGCCGCTCATCCTCGTGCTGGGCTTCTTCGCCTTCACCGCGAAGGACCAGGCCGCGATCGAGAAGCCGTTCGACGACCCCGACGCCACCGTGCACGTGTACGGCAAGCGCTGGGCGTGGGACTTCAACTACATCAACAAGGACAACCCCGAGGACAGCGTCTACTACCAGGGCATCCAGGCTCAGGAAGAAGAGAACGCCAAGGGCGCCATCGACGAGTCGCAGCTGCCGACCCTGTACCTGCCGCAGGGCAAGAAGGTCGCGATCGAGCTCTCCTCGCGCGACGTCGACCACTCCTTCTGGATCATCGACTTCCTGTACAAGAAGGACATGCTCCCCGGCAAGACGAACTGGGAGTACTTCATCCCGGAGAAGCTCGGGACGTACCAGGGCAAGTGCGCGGAGCTCTGCGGTGAGTACCACTCGCTGATGCTCTTCCAGGTGAAGGTCGTCACGCCGGCGCAGTACCAGGACTACCTCGACACCCTGAAGGACCAGGGCAAGGTCGGGCTCCTCGGTGACGAGTACAACACCAACACGAACGAACCGAACAACAAGGCGCCGGTCGAGGCGTCCAGCGAGAACAAGTAGGGGCTCGTCAGATGACAACGTCTTTCGTCGGCCAACCGACCCAGACTGCTTCGCCGGACTTCCAGGCGTCGAAGGTGGGCCGGAAGGGCAACATCATCGTCCGGTGGATCACCTCCACCGACCACAAGACCATCGGGTACATGTACCTGATCGCGTCGTTCGTCTTCTTCCTGCTCGCGGGTGTGATGGCCCTGGTCATCCGTGCCCAGCTGTTCGAGCCCGGCCTGCACGTGGTCGCGACGAAGGAGCAGTACAACCAGCTCTTCACGATGCACGGCACGATCATGCTGCTGATGTTCGCGACGCCGCTCTTCTCGGGCTTCGCGAACGCGATCATGCCGCTCCAGATCGGTGCTCCCGACGTCGCCTTCCCGCGACTCAACGGCTTCGCGTTCTGGCTCTACCTGTTCGGCTCGCTCATCGCGGTCGGCGGCTTCCTCACCCCGCAGGGTGCGGCCTCGTTCGGCTGGTTCGCCTACGCGCCACTGAGTGACACGACGTTCACACCAGGGCTCGGCGGCACTCTCTGGGTCTTCGGACTCGGCATGACCGGCTTCTCGACGATCCTCGGCGCGGTGAACTTCATCACCACCATCATCACGATGCGCGCCCCGGGTCTGACGATGTTCCGCATGTCGATCTTCACGTGGAACACCCTCGTGACGGCGCTGCTCGTCCTGATGGCCTTCCCGGTGCTCGCCACCGCGCTGTTCGGCCTCGGGCTCGACCGGGTGTTCGACGCGCAGATCTTCAACCCGGCCAACGGCGGTGCGCTGCTCTGGCAGCACCTGTTCTGGTTCTTCGGGCACCCCGAGGTGTACATCATCGCGCTGCCGTTCTTCGGCATCGTGTCCGAGGTCTTCCCGGTCTTCAGCCGCAAGCCGATCTTCGGGTACAAGACGCTCGTCTACGCGACCATCGCGATCGCGGCCCTGTCGGTCACGGTCTGGGCGCACCACATGTACGTCACCGGTGGCGTCCTGCTGCCCTGGTTCTCGCTCATGACGATGCTCATCGCGGTCCCGACCGGCGTGAAGATCTTCAACTGGGTCGGCACGATGTGGCGCGGCTCGGTGACCTTCGAGACCCCGCTGCTGTGGGCCGTCGGCTTCCTCATCACGTTCACGTTCGGTGGCCTCACCGGTGTGATCCTGGCGTCGCCGCCGCTCGACTTCCACGTGTCCGACTCGTACTTCGTCGTGGCGCACTTCCACTACGTGGTCTTCGGCACCGTCGTCTTCGCGATGTTCTCCGGCTTCTACTTCTGGTGGCCGAAGTGGACGGGCAAGATGCTCAACGAGCGTCTTGGCAAGATCCACTTCTGGCTCCTGTTCATCGGGTTCCACACCACGTTCCTCATCCAGCACTGGCTGGGCGTCATCGGCATGCCGCGTCGCTACGCGACCTACCTGCCGAACGACGGCTTCACCTGGATGAACCAGCTGTCGACGATCGGCTCGATGATCCTCGCGATCTCGTTCCTGCCGTTCATCTTCAACGTCTACGTGACGGCCCGGAACGCACCGAAGGTCGCCGTGAACGACCCGTGGGGCTACGGCCGCTCGCTCGAGTGGGCCACCAGCTGCCCGCCGCCCCGCCACAACTTCACGTCGATCCCGCGGATCCGTTCCGAGTCCCCGGCCTTCGACCTGAACCACCCCGAGGCAGGTGTGCCGATCGGTGTCGGCCCCGCGAAGGACGCCCCGGATGCCCCGACCTACGACGCCGCGAAGGGCGAGGTGAAGTAAGCCGATGCGCGCGAACACCAACCTGTTCTGGATCCTCTTCGGGTTCTTCATCCTCGCGGACGCCGCGTACACGATCTGGGCGCTGCTCTACTACGGCCACCCGGAGTGGGTCGGCACCGTGGCGATCGGCCTGACCGGCATCATGTCCGCGTTCATCGCCTTCTACCTCGGTAAGGTCATGGCGTCCCAGGGCGGCGTGCTGCCCGAGGACCGCCCCGACGCCAACATCGAGGACGGCGACGCCGAGCTCGGGCACTTCAGCCCGTGGTCGTGGTGGCCCATCCTGCTGGCCGCAGCGGTCGCCGTCTGCTTCCTCGGTGTCGCAGCCGGCCTGTGGATCGTCCCGATCGGACTCGCCCTGGTGGCGGTCACCCTGGTCGGCTGGGTCTACGAGTACTACCGCGGCAACTTCGGGCACTGACCTGACGCTGCAACGCACCTGACACTTCGGGCGGCACCACATCCGGTGCCGCCCGAAGTGCGTCCAGGCGCTGCACGACCACAGCACACGACCCGGCGCTGCGAGCGCAGCGCACGACCCGGCGCTGCACACCACAGCGCCCCACGATCTCCGGTTCCCGATCCGGAACAAACGGGCCCGCCCGCGGCTTGACTGGAGCGGACCTCCCACCACAGCGAAAGGAGTCACCTCAGGTGACCGACAAGCGCACCCTCATCATCTTCGGCGCGACGGGCGACCTCGCCTCCCGCCTGCTGCTGCCGGGCCTCGGCACGTTCCTGCAGAGCGGTCGAGCGGTTCCCGTCCAGCTCATCGGCACGGGCCGCAGCGCCCGCAGCGAGGAGCAGTGGAAGGACATCGTCACGAAGTCCTTTGCGTCGCAGGACGTCAAGGGACCCGAGGTCGACGCCACGCTCGCGTCGACCCAGTTCATCCAGGGCGACCCCACCGACCCGGAGCACCTCACGGCACTGCTCGACGCGGCCGAGGCCGAGCCGATCCTCTACTTCGCCCTGCCCCCGCAGATCGCCTCCGACATCTGCGAGGCACTGCAGCAGGTCGAACTCCCCGCTGGCACCACCCTCGCCTTCGAGAAGCCGTTCGGCACCGACGTCGCCAGCGCCCAGGCCCTCAACGAGACCGTGCTGAAGCTGGTCCCGGAAGAGCGCGTGCACCGCACCGACCACTTCCTCGGACGCACCACGGTCCTGAACATCATCGGTCTGCGCTTCGCGAACCGCCTGTTCGAGCCGATCTGGAACGCCGACAACATCGAGAAGGTCGACGTCTTCTACGACGAGACCCTCGGTCTCGAGAACCGCGCCCAGTACTACGACGAGGCCGGCGCGATGGTCGACATGATCCAGTCGCACCTGCTGCAGATCCTCGGCATCGTGACGATGGACGCCCCGGCGGACATCGACGCGGTCGAGTTCCGCTCGTCCCTGGCCCGGGTGCTCCGTTCGACCCAGCTCAAGGGCGGCGACCCGAAGATCGCGTCGCGTCGCGCCGTCTACACGGCCGGCACGATCGACGGCAAGGAGCTGCCGTCCTACCAGGACGAGGACGGCGTCGACAAGTCGCGGAGCACCGAGACGCTCGCCGAGATCTCGGTCGAGGTCGACACTGCCCGCTGGAAGGGCGTCCCGTTCACGCTGCGTTCCGGCAAGGCTCTCGGCACCAGCCGGAAAGAGGTGCTGATCACCTTCAAGCCGGTCACCCGTCTGCCCTCCGGCCTGAGCGGTCGCCCGAAGGCGGACACGCTCCGCATCGTCCTGAACCCGGACGAGATCGAGCTGACCGTGTCGGCCAACGGCGGTGGCAACCCGTTCGAGATGGGCCAGGTCACCCTGTCGTCGTCGTTCAGCGACGGCGAGCTGACCCCTACGGCGAGGTCCTGAACGGCATCTTCCACGACGACCCGCTGCTCTCGATCCGCGGCGACGTGGCCGAGCGCTGCTGGGAGATCGTCGAGCCGGTCGTCAAGGCCTGGAAGGCCGACGAGGTCCCGCTCGAGGAGTACCGCGCCGGTTCGCGCGGCCCGGCGGACTGGGAGTCGTCGTCCTGACGGACGTGACCGTCGCGCCCTGAACGGGCGGAACTGCGGACGGGAGGCACGGTGCCAGCTGGCACCGTGCCTCCCGTCCGTTTCATGGTCAGCACCACCGCATCAGGCGGGGGTGCCGGCGCGCTCGCCCTCGCCGGTCCACGAGCGGGTGCCGCCGTCGTGCACGGGCAGTCGCGTGCGGTGCCCGGTCGACGCGCCCCGCGCCCGCGCGATGGCGTCCGACGCGGACACGAGCGTCAGGTGCGACAGCACCTGGGGCGTGTTGCCGACGTGGTGTCCGGTGGCGACGTCGATCTCCTCGGAGAGCATGCCGACGTCGTTGGCGTACCCGACGAGCACGTCCATGAGGCGCTCGGCGTCGTCGATCCGGCCCGATGCCGCGTACTGCTCGACCAGCCAGAACGAGCACGCCAGGAACGGGTGCTCCGCGCCGGTGAGCCCGTCGAACCCCGACGACGTCCGGTACCGCAGCACGAGGCCGTCGGCGCCGGTGGACAGGTCCTGCTCGATGGCGGCGACGGTGCCGGTCATGCGGGCGTCGTGGGCGGAGACGTACCCGATCTGCGGCAGGACGAGCAGGCTCGCGTCGACCTCGTCGGTGTCGTAGTGCTGCCGGTAGCTGCCGCGTGCAGCGTTCCAGCCGTGCTCCTCGATCTCGGCCCGGACCTGGTCGCGCAGGGTGCGCCAGCGGTCCACGGGCCCTTCGAGACCGAACTCCTCGACCGCGGCGACCCCACGGTCGAACGCGGCCCAGATCATCGCGCGCGAGTGCGTGAAGTGCCGTCGCGGGCCGCGCATCTCCCAGATGCCGTTGTCGGGCTCCTGCCAGTGCTCCTCGACGTAGCCGAGCAGGGCGCGCTGCAGGGCCCACGAGTCGGCGTTCTCCTCGACCCCGAGCTCGCGGGCGTCGTGCAGGGCGGCCAGGACCTCGCCGAACACGTCGCCCTGGTACTGCGTGTACGCACCGTTGCCGACCCGGACGGGCGTCGAGCCGGCGTACCCGGGCAGGTGCGGGAGCTCCCGTTCCGGCAGTTCGCGCTCCCCGGCGATGCCGTACATGATCTGCACGTCGGCGGGGTCGCCCGCGATGGCGCGGAGCAACCAGCCGCGCCAGTGTGCCGCCTCGTCGCGGTAGCCGTGCGCGATGAGCGAGGCGAGGGCGAGGGAGGCGTCGCGGAGCCAGACGTAGCGGTAGTCCCAGTTGCGTTCCCCGCCCGGGTCCTCCGGCAGGCTCGTGGTCACGGCGGCCACCACGCCGCCGGTCTCGCCGTGGGTCATCGCGCGGAGCAGCAGGAGGGAGCGGCGGGCGGCGTCGGCGTAGCGACCCTCGGTGCGCGCCGTCGCCATCCAGTCCGTCCACCACGTCACGGTGCGGTGGAGCTCGACGTCGACGTCGACGGGCTCCGGGGCTCGCGGTGCGAGGGGTACCAGGTGAGCACGGTGTCGAGCACGTCACCGTCGTGGATGATCGCGGTGGCCGTGTGCCGGTGGTCCGAGGCCCGGAAGCGGGGACCGCGCACGATGACCGACCCGGGGCCGGCGGTGGCGAGCAGTGCCGGGTCCTCGTCGCCGCCGATCTGGCGCACCCACGGCAGCGCGAGGGCGTAGTCGAACCGGATCCGCAGGGTCTGCTGCACCTCGACCGAGCCGCTCAGTCCGCGGACCCGGCGGACGATGGACGGCCGGTGCGCGCCCACGGGCATGAACTCGGTCACCTCGACGGCACCGTCCGCCGTGGTCCACACCGTCGACAGGACGAGGGTGTCGCCGTGGTACTTCCGGTGCGCCGTCGCCGCGGGGTCGCTCGGGCGGAGCGTCCAGTGCCCGTGGTCCTCGGTGCCGAGCAGGGAGGCGAACGTGGCGGCGCTGTCGAAGCGCGGCAGGCACGCCCAGTCGATCGTGCCGTCGCGGCCGACGAGTGCGGCGGTCGAGGTGTCGCCGATGACGGCGTGGTCCTCGATCAGGTTCGGGGAGTCGCGGGGGGCGCGGGTGCTCGCTCGGTGTCGGCGGTCCGGTCCGTGTCGGTGCTCATGCCCCGATCGAACACCCGGAGGCCGAGCGTCGTGGCCGCGCGGACGGGACGCCGGCCGTCTGGCGGCCGCGTGCCGTCCGTGTGCCTGAAGCCTCGCTCAGGCCGGGTCGGAGGCGTCCGCCTCGGCGAGCCCGACCCGCGCGAGTTCGGACCAGAGCCCGGCACCGTCCGGTGCGTAGACCCACGGCGCCGAGGTGTCGCGGGAGCGCTCCTGCGCTCGGGAGCGTCCGCCGGCCAGGACCGCCTCGCTCGTGGACAGTTGCCGGATCGCGACGCCCGCGACGTTCTCCGGGTGCTCGCGGGCGAACTCGCCGTACAGCGACTCGTCGTGCTGGCCGTCGTCGCCGACGAGCAGCCACTGCACGTCCGGGAAGTCCTTCGCCAGACGCCGCAGGTTCTGCTGCTTGTGCAGCTGCCCGCTCCGGAAGAACCGGTCGTGCGTGGGACCCCAGTCGGTGAGCAGGAGCGTGCCGGACGGGTACATGTTGCGGGTCAGGAAGCGCTGCAGGGTCGGCGCCACGTTCCAGGCACCGGTGGACAGGTACACGGTCGGGGAGCCGGGGTGCTGTGCCTGCACGCGCTCGTAGAGCACGGACATTCCCGGCACGGGGCGGCGGGCGTGCTCGGTGAGGACGAAGGAGTTCCACGCCGCCAGCATCGGACGGGGAGTGAGGTCACCATGACGGTGTCGTCGATGTCGGACAGCAGGCCGAAGCGGGTGTCGGGGTGCACGACGAACACGTCCGCCTCGACGTCGCGCCCGCCGCCGGCCGACAAGCGGACGGTGCGCCAGCCCGGCTCGAGGTCGATCGGCACGATGGTGTCGACGACCCCGCCACGGTCGGTCTCGACGACGTGCGACACCCCTCCGGCGGTGACGGTGACCTCGGCGTGGTCGACCGCGACGCTCGTGAAGCTCTTCCATCCGCGGACACCGGCGTACGAGACGTCGGAGGCGAGGCCACGGCGGGTCAGCAGCACGCGGCAGAGGATGCGGACCCATCCGGGAGCGCCGTAGCCGGTGTAGGGGACGACGGTCGGGACCAGGCCACGGCTTCGGGCGCGGTGCTCGCGGAACTCCTGGACGGCGTCCTCGATGCGGGCCGCGCGGTGCAGGAGCGGCTCGGCCAACGACGGCTCGTGGGGCGTCGGGTCGGGCATCGCCCCATCATCCCATGCAGGACCCGGAAGTCCACGTCCCGCGGCACCTGTGGTGAGTCGCAGCCATGTTCCAGCCGGTCTCTGCGAAAATCGTCCTCGTCACACCAACGAACCGCGCTGGAGCGCAAGAGGAGAACACGTGCTCGTCACCGAGGTAACGAACGCTCTGCCGGGGGATCATCACTGCTCAGGAACGAGCCGGTCCAAGCCCGCAGTTCGGCGCGCCTCGCGGGTCTGCTCGACGCTGCTGCTGCGGTGATCGACGAGATCGGGTTCGAGCGACTCACGACCGCGATGGTCGCCGAGCGGGCCGGAGCGTCCATCGGCACCGTCTACCGCTACTTCCCGGACCGCATCGCCGTGGTCGACGCCCTCGCCATCCGCTGCACGCAGCGGCTCGCCGCGCGCTTCGTCGCGGCGCTCGACGCGAGCGGCGCGGAGACCTGGCAGCAGGCCTGCGACGCGCTGATCGACGAGACCGCTGAGCTGTACCGCACCGAGCCCGGCTTCCGCGCGATCCGCTTCGGCGACACCGCGGACACCGGCACCGGTGACGCCGAGGACCGCATGGGAGCGCTCGGCGCCGCCGTCGGGCAGATCATGCGCGACCGGTTCGGGCTGCCCGACAACGAGCGCATCGCACGTGCCTGGGTCGTGCTGGCCGAGTCCGGCCACGCCGTGCTGGCGCGGGCGCACCGCGACCGCGAGCACCCCGACACGGCGCTCATCGCCGAGTACCGCACCATGAGCCGTGCCCACATGGAGTCGGTGGTCGCCGCCGGCTGACCGCCGCGGGACCCCGCACCCATCCGACGACGCCCGCGCCTCCGAACAGGAGGCGCGGCGTCGTCGTCCGCGCTGGTTCCGTCGTGCGCTCGGTCCGGTCCACGGCGGTGCGCACCTGTCCGGGACGCGCCGCGTGCCGGAACAGGTGAACCGCTGTCGGACCCGACGGGTACTCTCATCCGGAGTCGGGCTACCTCCGAACAGAAGGGCACCCATGATCGAGTTCCGCTCGGTACGAAAGACCTACCCGGACGGCACCACCGCGGTCGACGACTTCGACCTCGTGATCCCGTCCCGGACCACCACCGTCTTCGTCGGCTCCAGCGGTTGCGGCAAGACGACGCTGCTCCGGATGATCAACCGCATGGTCGACCCCACCTCGGGTTCCGTGCAGATCGACGGATCCGACGTCTCCGGCGTCGACCCCGTGAAGCTCCGGCGGAGCATCGGGTACGTCATGCAGAACTCCGGTCTGCTGCCGCACCGCAAGGTCGTCGACAACATCGCGACTGTTCCCCTGCTCACCGGGGTGTCGAAGGCCGATGCCCGCACGCGTGCGCTCGAGCTCATGGACACCGTGGGACTCGACCGGGCGTTCGCCGACCGGTACCCGTCCCAGCTGTCCGGCGGGCAGCAGCAGCGCGTCGGTGTGGCCCGCGGCCTCGCCGTCGACCCGAACATCCTGCTCATGGACGAGCCCTTCGGCGCCGTCGACCCGCTGGTCCGCAACGACCTGCAGGACGAGCTCATCCGCCTGCAGCGTGAACTCGGCAAGACCGTCGTGTTCGTGACGCACGACATCGACGAGGCGTTCAAGCTCGGCGACCAGGTCGTCATCCTGAAGAAGGGCGGCGAGATCGCCCAGCAGGGCACGCCGTCCGAGATCCTGGCCGAGCCGGCGGACGACTTCGTCGCGAACTTCATCGGCGTCGGCCGGGGGCGTCGGTCGCTGCGCGTCGAGCACACCCCCACTGGCCCCATCGTCGTGGACGGCGACGGGCGTGCAGCCGGGGTCCTCACCGGACCGGTCAACGTCGTCGACGCCGCAGCAGCGGTGCAGGCCGACCCCGCATCGAACCAGGCCGGAGCGTCGCTCGACGCCCCGGGTGCTCCGGCGCAGGGTGAGGGCACGCGGTGAAGTGGGTCCTCGCGAACCTCGACACGATCCGTGACGACACGGTCTCGCACCTGGCGATCGCCATCCCGCCCATCATCATCGCGTTCCTGCTGTCCATCCCCATCGGCTGGCTCGTCGTCCGACTCCAGCGCCCCGGCGGATCGCGGTTCGCCTCTGGCGTCGGCAGCGGCATCGTGACGTTCGCCGGTCTGCTCTACGCGATCCCGTCCCTGGCGCTGTTCGTGGCGCTGCCGGGCATCATCGGCACCGGGCTGCAGAGCCCGGTCAACGTCGTGATCGGGCTGACCCTGTACGGCCTCGCGCTCATGGTCCGGTCGACCGTCGACGGGCTCACCTCGGTGGACTCGGGGACGAAGTCGGCCTCGACCGCGATGGGGTACTCGTCGGCGCAGCGGTTCTTCCGCGTCGAACTGCCGTTGGCCGGGCCGGTGCTGCTCGCCGGGCTGCGGGTGGTCTCGGTGTCCACGATCTCGCTGACGACCGTCGGCGCCGTCCTCGGCATCCAGAGCCTCGGGTCGCTGTTCACGGACGGCCTCGGCCGTGGGATCTACGAGGAGATCATCTCCGGCATCGTCATGGTCCTCGTCCTGGCGTTCGTGCTCGACGGGATCCTGGTGCTGCTCGGCCGGATCGTCATGCCGTGGACCCGGACGACCTCGGTGTCGCGCCGCCGGGCCCGCCGCGTCCTGCAAGCAGCGGAGGTCGCCTCGTGATCATCGGACAGGCCGTCGCCTGGGTCTTCGACCCCACCAACTACTCCGGGTACAACGCGATCCCCGGCCGCCTCTGGGAGCACATCTGGATCACGTTGCTCGCCGTGGTGATCGCCTCGGTGATCGCCGTGCCGATCGGGTACGCCATCGGCCACACGCGCCGCGCACGGGGCTTCTCGATCGCCGTGTCCGGCGGGATCCGCGCACTGCCGACGCTCGGCGTGCTCTCCCTGTTCGGACTCCTGCTCGGCATCGGCCTGCAGGCTCCGCTCCTGGCGCTCGTCGTGCTCGCCATCCCCTCGGTGCTGGCCGGTGCGTACTCGGGCATCGAGTCGGTCGAACCGGTGACCGTCGACGCCGCCAAGGCCCAGGGCATGACGGGCTGGCAGATCCTGTGGAAGGTCGAGGTCCCGCTCGGCCTGCCCCTGCTGATCGGCGGCTTCCGCGCGGCCGTGCTGCAGGTCGTGGCCACGGCGACGCTCGCCGCGTACGTCGGTGCCGGCGGCCTCGGCGGCTACTTCTTCCTCGGTCTGAAGACCCAGGACTACGCCGAGATGCTCGGCGCCTCCATCCTCGTGATCGCACTCGCGATCGCGTTCGAGATCGTGTTCGCCGTGCTGCAGCGGGCGTCGGTGCCCAAGGGCACCGCCGACCCGTCGGCCCGGCAGCGCCAGGGATCGCGCGAGCGAGCCCGCAATCCCATCCCGGAAGGAAATCCATCGTGATCACAGCAAAGATCCGTGCGGGCGTCGCAGCAGCGCTCGCACTGGGCGTCGCCGCCGCCCTGACCGGCTGCGCGTCGAGCGACCCGCTCGACAGCGGCTCCAGCGCGTCGTCCGACTCCAAGACGATCGTCGTCGGCTCGCAGCAGTACTACTCGAACGAGATCATCGCCGAGCTGTACGCCCAGGTCCTCGAGAAGAACGGCTTCGAGGTCAAGCGCAACTTCAACATCGGGCAGCGTGAGGTCTACATCCCGCAGCTCGAGAAGGGCGCGATCGACGTCATGCCCGAGTACAGCGGCAACCTGCTGCAGTACTTCGACAAGGACTCGACGGCGAAGACCGCCGACCAGATCGACGACGGCCTCGAGACGGCGCTGCCGAAGGGCCTCCGGGTCCTCGACGAGGCCGAGGCGACCGACCAGGACAGCTACACCGTCACGAAGAAGTTCTCCGAGGACAACGACGTGACGAGCCTGGCCGACCTGAAGGACGTCAAGTCGAAGCTCACCGTCGGCGCGAACTCCGAGTTCCAGACCCGTCCGTACGGTCCGAAGGGCCTGAAGTCGGTCTACGGCGTCGACGTCGACTTCAAGGCGGTCGAGGACTCCGGCGGGGCCCTGACGGTCAAGGCGCTGAAGGACGGCACCGTCCAGCTCGCCGACATCTACAGCGCCGACCCGAGCATCAAGGCGAACGACTTCGTCACGCTCGAGGACCCGGAGAACCTGATCCTGCCGCAGAACGTCATCCCCGTCGTCTCCGACAAGGTGAACGACAAGGCCGCGGACGCGATCGACTCGGTCAACGAGAAGCTGACGCCCGAGGCCCTGATCGAGCTCAACACCAAGAGCACGGCGGACAAGGAGAAGGCGTCGACCATCGCCAAGGAGTTCCTGACCGACGAGGGCCTGCTGTAGCAGCAGTCCTCGTGCGTTAGACGACAGGCGTCGGGCAACTGCCCGGCGCCTGTCGTCGTTCCGCAGAGCGGGAATCGGCACATCCGTGCCGCACGGTTGTGCCGTGCAGCACCCTTGCACGTTCGTGCACGGAACATTTCTACAAGTTGTCGAAGTCGGTGGTGACGCGGTACCGTTGAAGAGTCCCAACGGCTGTGACATCTGATGTATCCGTTCCACAGGAAGACACTGACGTGCACCGACTGCGCGCGGCGACCCGACTGGGAAGTGCCGCATGACCGACCTCCTCGACCCGCTCATCCTGTCGCGGTGGCAGTTCGGTCTGACGACCATCTACCACTTCCTCTTCGTCCCGCTGACGATCGGCATGGCCGCCGTGGTGGCCGTGTTCCAGACCGCCTGGTACCGGACCGGTCGCGCGCACTACCTGCAGCTGACCCGGTTCTTCGGACGCATCTTCCTGATCAACTTCGCGATGGGCGTCGTGACGGGCATCGTGCAGGAATTCCAGTTCGGCATGAACTGGTCGAACTACTCGCGCTTCGTCGGTGACGTCTTCGGCGCCCCCTCGCGCTCGAGGGGATCCTGGCCTTCTTCTTCGAAGCCGCGTTCATCGGCGTCTGGATCTTCGGCTGGGACCGCTTGCCGAAGGGCTGCACCTGGCGAGCATCTGGTGCGTCAGCGCCGGCACGATCATGTCGGCGTACTTCATCATCGCCGCGAACGCGTTCATGCAGCACCCGGTCGGCTTCTCGATGAACGAGGCCAAGGGGCGTGCGGAGCTCACCGACATCTGGGCGGTCCTCGGCAACAAGGTCGCTCTGGCAGCCTTCCCGCACACGTTGTTCGCCTGCTTCATGGTCGCCGCAGCGGTGATCATCTCGGTCGCCGCCTACCACCTGGCGCGGAACCAGAACCTCGAGACGATGATGCCGGCGCTCAAGTTCGGCATGTGGACCATGGTGGCGGCGGGTGCCCTGACGGTGCTCACCGGCGACCAGCTCGGCCTGACCATGGTCGACACCCAGCCGATGAAGATGGCCGCAGCCGAAGCGCTGTACAACACGGCGACCGGCAAGGACGCCTCGTTCTCGATCTTCACGCTCGGCACCCCCGACGGCGTGCACGAACTGTTCTCGATCCGGGTGCCCTACCTGCTGTCGTTCCTGTCCACGCACACCTTCAACGGCACGGTCGAGGGCATCAACGACCTGCAGGCGCAGTACACCCAGGTCTACGGGCCCGGCGACTACAAGCCGATCATCTGGGTCACCTACTGGTCGTTCCGCTGGATGATCGCGCTCGGCGTCGGTGCGGTCATGGTGTCGCTCGCCGGCCTCTGGCTGACCCGCAAGGGCCGCTTCCCGACGAAGCGCTGGATCTGGCGCGTCGCCACCTGGACCGTCCCGCTCCCGATGGCCGCGATGATCGTCGGCTGGATCTTCACCGAGATGGGTCGCCAGCCGTGGCTCGTGTTCGGGTTGCTCAAGACCAGCGACGGCGTCTCGCCGAACGTGACCGGGCTCGAGGTCCTCATCTCGCTCATCGTGTTCACCGTGATCTACGGCTCACTGGCGGTGGTCGAGTTCAAGCTCATCAAGAAGGTCGCGCAAGAGGGCCCTGCCGCTCCGGCAGAGGTCGACGAGGAGACCGGCGAGGTCAAGCACGAAGTGACGGTGTACTGAGATGGATCTGCCTGTCCTCTGGTTCGCGATCGTCGGCGTGTTCTTCGTCGGCTACTTCGTCCTCGACGGCTTCGACTTCGGTGTCGGCATGTCCCTGCCCTTCCTGGGCAAGGACGACACCGACCGTCGGGTGCTCATCAACACGATCGGCCCGGTCTGGGACCTCAACGAGACGTGGGTCATCGTCGCCGGCGCCTGCCTGTTCGCGGCGTTCCCCGAGTGGTACGCCACGATGTTCTCCGGGTTCTACCTGGCGCTGCTCCTCATCCTCGCGGCGCTGATCCTGCGCGGTGTCTCGTTCGAGTACCGGCACCAGAACAAGCACCTTGAGTGGAAGCGTCGCTTCGACCTGATGATCATCGTCGGGTCCGCCCTGCCGTCGTTCCTCTGGGGCGTCGCGTTCGGCAACGTCGTCCGCGGGATCCCGATGGACTCGGGGCACAACTACACGGGCACGCTCTTCGACCTGCTCAACCCGTTCGCGCTCCTGACCGGCGTGGCGACGCTGCTGGTGTTCTTCACGCACGGCGTCGTGTTCGTCGCGCTGAAGACCGAGGGTGAGATCCGCGAGCGGGCGAAACGCCTGGCGACCCGGGCTGGCATCCTGACGATCGTCGTCGGCGCCGCGTTCCTGGTCTGGATGGCGTTCGTCCGGGCGACCCCGGCCTCGCTCGTGCTCTCGGTGGTCGCGGCGCTCGCGCTCGTCCTGGCCGTGCTCTGCAACGCCTGGGGCAAGGAGGGCCGGGCGTTCACGCTCATGGCCGTCACCATCGCCGCGATCGTGCTCGCCATGTTCACGGCGATCTTCCCGGACGTCATGCCCGCCACTAACGACCCCGCGAACAGCCTGAACGTGTACAACGCCTCGAGCGGCTCGTACACGCTGACGGTGATGAGCTGGGTGGCGCTGATCTTCGTGCCCCTCGTGTTCGCGTACCAGGCCTGGACGTACTGGGTGTTCCGCAAGCGTGTCTCGCGGGCCCAGGTCACCCAGGCCGCGCACTAGGCAGGCGACGGTGAAGCCGCTCGACCCGCGACTCCTGCGCCTGTCGCGGACGGCGCGCGGCTTCATCGTCGCGGCCGCGGGCACCGGCGTCCTCCGCACGGTCGCGACCATCGCGATCGCGTGGGGGATCGCCGCCGCCGTGACCCTCGGCATCGACGCGGTCCAGGACGGCCGTGTCCCGAGCACCTTCGGGCAGGCGCTCGCGGTGCTGGGCGGCGCGTTCGTGCTCCGTGCCGTGGCGGCCTGGGCGACCGACGACCTGGCGGCCCGCGCCGCGGCGAAGGTGAAGAGCGAGATGCGGACCACGGTGCTCGCCCGCGCCGCCGAGCGGGGTCCGTCCTGGCTGGCGGGCCGATCGAGTGCGGGGTTCGCCACCACCCTCGGGCCTGGCCTCGACGCGCTCGACGCCTACTTCGGTCGCTACCTGCCGCAGCTCGCACTCACCGCGATCGCCACACCGCTGCTGCTGGTCGCGATCGGCCTCGGTGACCTGACGAGCGGGCTGATCATCCTGTTCGCCCTGCCGGTCATCCCGGTGTTCATGATCCTGATCGGACTCGCGACCCAGTCGTTGCAGCGGAAGCAGTCCGACGCCCTCGCCAAGCTCGGCGGCGCCTTCCTCGAGGCCGTCGAGGGCCTGGCCACCCTCAAGGTGTTCGGTCGCGCCCGGCGCCAGGTCGGCCGCATCGGCGCCGTCACGGACGAGTACCGGCGCGGAACGCTCGGGGTGCTCCGGCTGTCGTTCGTCAGCGGGTTCGCACTCGAGCTCGCCGCGAGCCTGTCCGTCGCCCTCGTCGCGGTGTCGATCGGCATCCGGCTGGTCGACGGCTCGCTCGGGCTCGGCGCCGCGATGTTCGTCCTGGTCCTCGCCCCAGAGGCGTTCGCCCCCATCCGCCAGGTCGGCGCGGACTTCCACGCCGCCCAGGACGGCGTCGAGGCATCGGCAGCGGTCCTCGACGTCCTCGACGACAACGACACACAGTCCGCGCCGCGCGACGGTGCGGACCACGGCGACCGCTCCGGCGGCCACGGCGTTGGCCGTGCACGGTCTGACCGTCCGGCGGCCCGACGTGGTGATCGGCCCCCTCGACCTGCACGCCGACGCCGGCACCGTCGTCGTGCTCGCCGGCCCGAGCGGCTCGGGCAAGTCGAGCGTCATCGCCGCACTCCGCGGCGTCGTGACGCACGACGGCACCGTGGTCGTCCCGGGCGCCGCCGGTACGACCGCCGCCGAGCGCACCACCTGGGCCGACCAGCGACCCCGCCTCGTGCGCGGGACCGTCGCCGAGAACGTCGCGCTCAGCGCGACCCCCGACGCCGTGGACGTCCGGACCGCGTTGCGCGACGCGGGGCTGGGAGTCGACCCGGGCCTCCCGATCGGCGCCGGCGGCAGCGGACTGTCCGGCGGCCAGGCGCAGCGCGTCGCCGTCGCGCGGGCGCTGTACCGCGCCCGCCGCGTCGGCACACCGTTGGTCCTGCTCGACGAACCGACGTCGGCGCTCGACGCCGAGGCCGAGGCCCATGTCGTCGCCGCGATCCGCGGCCTCGCAGCCGACGGCACGGTCGTCGTGGTCGCGAGCCACCGACCGGCGGTCGTGGCCGCGGCCGACGTCCGGGTCGACATCGGCACCGGTGGGTCGGTCACCGTCCGGACGGGGGTGCGCGCATGAGCCGGCAGCGAGCGCTGTCCCGGCAGCGACCGCTGTCCCGGGAGGCCCTTGGAGCGTCGGTCCTGCGGCTCGCGATGCCGCACGGGTCGGGTTGGGCGAAGGCGGTCGCCGCCGGTGCGCTCAGTGCGGTCTGCGCCGTGGCACTCCTCGCCGCGAGCGGTTACCTCATCACGCGTGCCGCCGAGCACCCGCCGATCCTCTACCTGACCCTCGTGATGGTCGGCGTGCGGGCGTTCGCACTCGGGCGTGCGGCGCTGCGCTACGTCGACCGGCTCGCCGGGCACGACGCGTCCTTCCGGCAGCTCGCGGTGGTGCGCACCGAGATGTACCGGCGGCTCGCCTCGGTCGCACCGGCAGGGCTCGGCAGCACCGGCCGTGGCGACCTGATGACCCGCCTGGTCACCGACACCGACCGGCTGCAGGACCTGCCCATCCGCGTCGTCGGGCCGCTGGTGTCCGCCGGGGTCGTCGCCGTGCTGTCCGTCGTCGCGGTGTCGATCGTGTCGGTGCCGGCCGCCCTCGTGCTCGTGCTCGCCCTGGCGGTCGCGGCGCTGCTCGGGTCGGTCGTGACGCGGTCGATCGCCGAGCGCTCCGACCGTGAGACCGCGGCGGACCGTGGTCGGGTCGCGGACCTCGTGCTCGACACCGTCCGGACGCTCGACGTCTTCGCGGCCTACGGCACCCTCGACGAGCGCCTGGCACACATCGCCCGTCTCGACGCCGGCGTCACCCGTGCGGTCCGCCGCCGTGGCACGGTCGAGGCGCTCGTCGGTGCCCTGGTCGGGCTGGTCGGCGGCGGCGCGGTGATCGGGATCCTGGTCGTCGGTGCACCCGCCGTGGTGTCCGGGTCGCTCGACGGACCGCTCTGGGCGCTGACCGTGTTCGTGCCGCTCGCGCTGTTCGAGGTCGTCGGCGGCGTCCCGCTCGCCGTCCTCACGCTGCGCCGCGTGCGCGCCGCCGCCGAGCGGGTCGAGCAGGTCGTCCCCGCACGGGTGCCCGCGGGCATCGTGCCCGAACCCGAGCAGGACGCCGACCAGGCCGAACTGACGGTGTCCGGTCCGGTCAGCGTGGCGGTGCGCGACCTGACCGTGCAGTGGCCCGGAGCCACGACGCCGGCGGTCGACGGGGTCTCGCTCGACCTGCACCCCGGCGAGGTCGTCGTGCTCGAAGGGCCGAGCGGCGCGGGGAAGTCCACGCTCGTCGACGCGCTCGTCCGGTTCGTCGACCACCAGGGCTCGTACACGCTCGACGGGGTCTCGGCGAAGGACATGCACCCCGACGCCGTCCGCGCCCGCATCGGGCTCATCGAGCAGGACCCGTTCGTATTCGACCAGTCCGTCCGACAGAACCTGCTGTTCGCCCGCGAGACCGCGACCGACGACGAGCTGCTCGCCGTGCTCGACCGGGTCGGCCTCGGCGAGTGGGTCGGGCGTCGCGGCGGGCTCGACGCGTCCGTGGGGGAGCGCGGGGCCTCGTCTCCGGCGGACAGGCGCACCGGCTCGCCCTGGCACGCGCGCTCCTGCACGCGTTCCCAGTGCTGGTGCTCGACGAGCCCACGGCAGACATCGACCCGGACCTCGGCGACGCCGTCCTGCACGACCTCGTCACGACGGCCCGCGCAGCGGGCCGGACGGTCGTGATCGTGTCGCACGTGCCGGTCCGGGCGGACCTGGTCGACCGCACCCTGCGGATGGCCGCCGGCCGCCTCGTGACCCCTGACGGACCGCAGGCGGTGCGGGCGGCGCGAGTCGGGCCTCCCGGCTTATATCCTTGTGAACCGTGACCACCGAGCAGCACGCCGAGGACCCGAACGCCTACGACTTCCGTCGTATCCAGGAGAAGTGGCAGCCCCGCTGGGAAGAGCTCGGGCTCTTCACCACCGACCTGGACGACACGCGTCCGCGCAAGTACATCCTCGAGATGTTCCCGTACCCGTCCGGCGACCTCCACATGGGGCACGCCGAGAACTGGGCCCTCGGCGACTTCGTGGCGCGCTACTGGCGCCAGCAGGGCTTCAACGTCCTGCACCCCATCGGCTGGGACTCCTTCGGCCTGCCCGCCGAGAACGCCGCGATCAAGCGCGGGGTGGACCCGAAGGACTGGACGTACGCGAACATCGCGCAGCAGAAGGCGTCCTTCAAGCGCTACGCGCCGTCGTTCGACTGGAGCACCGAGATCCACACCTCGGACCCCGAGTACTACAAGTGGAACCAGTGGCTGTTCCTGAAGATGTACGAGAAGGGCCTGGCGTACCGCAAGGACAGCTGGGTCAACTGGGACCCGGTGGACCAGACCGTGCTCGCGAACGAGCAGGTCCTGCCCGACGGCACCTCGGACCGCTCCGGCGCCGTCGTCGTCAAGAAGAAGCTCACGCAGTGGTACTTCAAGATCACGGAGTACGCCGACCGCCTGCTCGACGACCTCAACCAGCTCGAGGGTCGGTGGCCCGCCAAGGTCATCGCGCAGCAGCGCAACTGGATCGGCCGGTCGGTCGGCGCGGACGTCGACTTCCTCATCGAGGGCCGTGACGAGCCCGTCACGGTGTTCACGACGCGCCCCGACACGATCCACGGCGTGACGTTCCTGGTCGTCGCACCGGACTCGGACCTGGCGGCGTCGCTCGTCTCGTCTGCTCCGGACGACGTCCGTGCTGCGTTCGACTCGTACCTGGTCGCCACCCAGAAGACATCCGAGATCGACCGGCAGAACGCCGACCGCCCGAAGACCGGTGTGCCGCTCGGCCGCTTCGCGATCCACCCGCTGACGGGGAGCGCCTGCCGATCTGGGCCGCCGACTACGTGCTCGCCGACTACGGCCACGGGGCGGTCATGGCCGTGCCGGCGCACGACCAGCGCGACCTCGACTTCGCCCGGGCGTTCGACCTGCCGGTGAAGGTCGTCGTCGACACCAACGCCGCGGTCACCGGAGCGATCCCGGTGATCACCGAGGACACCGAGCTGCCCGACCTCAACCCCGCGACCACGGGCGAGGCGCTGACGGGTCAGGGCCGGATGATGAACTCCGGCCCCCTCGACGGCATGTCGAAGCAGCACGCGATCACCGCCGCGATCGCACTGCTCGAGGAACGCGGGACCGGTCGCGCCGCCAAGACCTACCGCCTGCGTGACTGGCTCATCTCGCGCCAGCGCTTCTGGGGCACGCCGATCCCGATCATCCACGGCGCCGACGGCAGCGAGCACCCCGTGCCGCTCGACCAGCTGCCGGTGCGGCTGCCCGACACCGAGGGGCTCGACCTCAAGCCCAAGGGCACCTCGCCGCTCGGCGGAGCGACCGACTGGGTCAACGTCCCGAACCCCGTCGACGGCACGCCCGCGCTCCGTGACACCGACACGATGGACACCTTCGTCGACTCGTCGTGGTACTTCCTGCGCTTCCTGGCAGCGAACGACGACACCCAGGCGTTCGACCCCGCGGTCGCCCGCAAGTGGGCGCCGGTCGACCAGTACATCGGCGGGATCGAGCACGCGATCCTGCACCTGCTGTACGCGCGCTTCGTCACCAAGGTGCTCTTCGACCTCGGTTACCTCGACTTCACCGAGCCGTTCTCGGCACTGCTCAACCAGGGCATGGTGCTGTCCGGCGGCTCGAAGATGTCGAAGTCGAAGGGTGGTGTCTCGCTCGGCGACGAGCTCGACGCGAACGGCGTCGACGCGATCCGCCTGGTGATGGGCTTCGCCGGCCCGCCCGAGGACGACATCAACTGGGAGGACGTCTCCCCGTCTGCCTCGGCACGCTTCCTGGCCCGCGCCTACCGCCTGGCGACCGACGTCACGTCGACCCCGACGTCGTCTGGGCCGAGGGTGATCGCGCCCTGCGCCAGGTGACGCACCGGTTCCTGGCCGATGCGCCGGGCCTGATGGAGTCGTTCAAGTTCAACGTCGTGATCGCGCGGCTCATGGACCTGGTCAACGTGACCCGCAAGGCGATCGACAGCGGCCCCGGTGCCGCCGACCCCGCCGTGCGCGAAGCCGTCGAGACCGTCACGCTCGGCCTCGCCGTGTTCGCGCCGTACACCGGCGAGGAGATGTGGGAGCAGCTCGGGTACGAGGCCACCGTCGCGCTGCACGGTTGGCGGAAGGCCGACCCGACGCTGCTGGTGCAGGAGACCCTCACCGCCGTCGTGCAGGTGAACGGCAAGGTCCGCGACTCGTTCGAGGTGTCGAAGTCGATCGATCCCGCCGAGCTCGAGGCACTCGCGCGCAACTCGGCGAACGTGCAGCGGTACATCGGTGACCGCGAGATCGTGAAGGTCATCGTGCGGGCGCCGAAGCTCGTGAACATCGCCATCAAGGGGTAGCCCTCGGGTGTCGTCGGCCGTCCACAGGGTGGGCGTCCGACGCACCTGTCCACAGACCAGCACCTCGGAGCCCGGCCGATCGGCCGGGCTCCGTAGCGTTCGGGGCATGTCGTCGCCCTCGTCACCGGACCCTCGGTCAGTGGACGGTGCGCCCGCATCGGGACGCGTGCTCTGGTCGCGCCTGGTGCTCTCGCCGCGGGCCGCGGTGGTGCTGGCCGGGGTCGTCGTGGTGGTCGCGCTCGTGGTGGTCCTGGTCGGGTCGCTGCCGGGGCGCGGTGGTGCGGGGGCGGGCGGGGTCGTCGTCAGTGGTGCGCCCACCGCCGGTGCACCCACTGTCGGTGCGCCGTCCGCTGGTCCTGCATCCGGTGGGGAAGCGGTTGCCACTGGTGCGGCGCGTGTGGTGGTGCACGTGCTCGGGGCGGTCGAGCGCGACGGCGTGGTGCGCCTGCCGCCGTCGAGCCGGGTCACCGACGCGATCGAGCGGGCCGGCGGCGCGACGGCGGACGCGGACCTGGACCGACTGAACCTGGCGCGGGTCCTGACCGACGGCGAGCGGCTGTACGTGCCGCGCCTGGGCGAGGACGAGGTGCCGGCGGCGCTCGATCCGGTCGGCGGCGGTGCGGCCGCAGCGAGCGGCGGCAGGGACGGCGGTACGTGTGCTGCGGGTGCTTCCGGAACCGGTGCTGACTCCGTCGTCGACCTGAACAGTGCCGACCAGGCTGCGCTCGAGACCCTGCCCGGCATCGGTCCGGGGTTGGCCGGCCGGATCCTCGCCTGGCGCGACGAACACGGCCGGTTCACCGCGGTCGAGGACCTGCTCGACGTCAGCGGCATCGGCGACGTCCGGTTCGCTGAGCTTCGTGACCGCGTACGGGTCTGAGCCGTGCCCGTGCAGCTGCGGCCGAGCGCGACGGACCTGCGGGTGGCGGTGTCGGCGGCGATCGCCTGGATCGTGACGACCGTGCTGGTCGGGGGACCGGCGGCAGCGCCCGTGGTCGGGATCGTGGCCGCGGTGCTGGCCGTGCTGGCCGGTGGGAGTGCGATCGTCGCAAGTCGTCGTTCGGGCCGTCGCTGCCGCACCGTGACCGCGTGTGCCGGCCCGGTGCTCGTCGCGGCGGCGCTGACCGCGTTGCTCGCGGTGTCGGTCACCGTGGGTGAGACCCGACGAACGCCGGAGGTGCTCCGCGCCCTCGCCTCCGGGGCGGGCACCGTCTCGTTCGACGCGGCCCTGTCGCGCGACCTGGGCCCGGGTGACCGCTCGGTGCTCGCGACGCTCGAGCGTGCCGACACGGTGCGTGCGCTCCGGGTACCGGTCCGGCTCGTGCCGCCGGGCGAAGGTGCGCTCGTGCCATCGGGTGACGATCACGACCGCGTGCTGGCCGCGGGAACGCGGGTGACCGGCTCCGGGACGCTCGAGGCCGACGTCCCCGGGTCCACGACCGCGTTCGTGCTGTTCCTCCGGGGGTGCCCGCCACCGAGCCACCCGGGGGACTGCTCGGAGTCACCGACACCGCCCGCCGGGCTTTCGTCCGTGCGACGGCCGACCTGCCCGAGCCCGGAGCCGCACTCCTGCGTGGCCTGGCGATCGGCGACCGGTCCGGTCTCGACGCAGCGACCGAGGCAGCGATGGAGACCTCGGCGCTGACCCACCTGACCGCGGTGTCCGGGTCGAACTGCGCGGTGATCGTCGGCCTGGTGGTGGTGGTCGGCCGACTCTGCGGGGCGCCGCGGTGGGTCCGGGCAGCGTCAGCCGTCGCCGTGCTGCTCGCGTTCGTGGTGCTCGTGCGGCCCGACCCGTCGATCGTCCGGGCCACCGTGATGGCGGTCGTCGTGCTGGTCGTGCACCTGTCCGGTCGCCCCGTTCGCGGTCTACCGCTCATCGCCCTGGCCGCGATCGGCATGCTGGTGGTCGATCCCTGGTTCTCGCGGTCGTTCGGGTTCGCGCTGTCGGTGCTCGCCACGACCGGCATCGTGGTGCTCGGACCACCGCTCACCACGCTCTTCGCCCGACGGCTGTGGCCACCGGCGGCGCTGCCCTCGCCGTGCCGGTGGCGGCGCAGGTCGCCTGCTGGCCCGTGACGATCCCGCTGTCCGCGGCGCTGCCGACCTACGCGGTGCCGGCGAACCTGCTGGCCGAGCCCCTGGCACCGATCGTCACCGTCGTCGGCCTCGGTGCGTGTCTGCTCGCGCCGGTCTGGCCGTGGGGTGGGTCGGTCCTGGCAGCCGTTGCCTGGGCCCCGCGTCGGCAGTCGGCGGCATCGCCCACGGTGCAGCGCTGCTGCCGTACGCGTCGGCGCCGTGGCCGGGTGGAGTCGTCGGGGTGGTCGGCGCCGTGGTCGTCAGCGCGAGCCTCGCGGTCGCCGTGCTGAGCACTCCGACGGTGCGGAGCCGCCTGTTGCTCGTCGCGGGAGTCGTCGTCGTGGTCGGTGTCGCCGCCGTCGCGGTTCCCGTGCTGGTCGTGCGCGGTTCCGTCCCGGGCACCTGGGCGGTCGCGGCGTGCGACGTCGGACAGGGCGACGCCGTGCTGGTCCGTGGCGGCGACAGCACGGCCCTGATCGACACCGGGGACGATCCTGGTCGCCTCCGGGCATGCCTCGACCTGCTAGGGGTCCGCCGGATCGACCTGCTCGTCCTCACGCACTTCGACCGCGACCACGTGGGAGCGGTGGACGAGGTCACGGGCATCGTCGACACGGCGCTCGTCGGACCCGTCGGCCGTGCGTCGGACAGCCGCGTCGTGCAGGACCTGCAGCGCGGTGGCGTCGACGTCCGGCAGGCCGACGACCGGGTGTCCGGCGTGCTCGGGCCGCTCGGTTGGCGCGTGGTGTGGCCGCGGGCGGACAGCCCGGACGCCGGCAACGACGCGAGCATCGTGCTCGTGACCGAGCCGCTGCCGGGCGACGACTGCCCCACGTGCGTGTCCGGGGTGTTCCTCGGCGACCTGGGGGAGACCGCGCAGCGTCGGCTCCGCTCCGGCGGTGGGCTCCCCGACGGCCCCGTCGACGTCGTGAAGGTCTCGCACCACGGTTCGGCCGACCAGGACCCGCTGCTGTACCGGCAGCTCGCGGCCCGCGTCGGACTCGTCGGCGTCGGCGCGGACAACACCTACGGCCACCCGACACGGTCGGCGTTGTCGATGCTCGCATCGTCCGGGACGGCCACGTACCGCACCGACGAACTCGGCACCGTCGTGGTGGGTCGGGCGGACGCCGACGACCTGCGGGTGTGGACGGAGCACACGCCGTCGGTGGCCGCCCGTAGGATCGTCGGAGCACTCGTCGCACCGGCACCGTCCGGGTCGGCACCACCGGAAGGACCGCATGCCCGCCAAGAAGCCCGCGCGCGCCGCGGCGAAGATCGACCAGGTCCCCTGGTCGGGGATCCGCCCGGCCCCGGTCGTGCTCGTCACCGGGCCCGAGGCGTTCCTGGCGGACCGGGCCAGCAGCGTGCTCAAGGACCTGCTCGTGGGCGAGGACCCGGCGCTCGAGGTGCACGACCTCGAGGCCGACCAGTACGCTCCCGGGCTGCTCGCGACCCTCGCCAGCCCGTCGTTGTTCGGCGAGCCGCGACTCGTGCGGGTCACCAACGTCGAGAAGTGCACCGACGCCTTCATCACCGAGACCATCTCGTACCTGCAGGCCCCGGCCGACGACGTCACCCTGGTGCTCCGGCACGGCGGCGGGGTGCGCGGCAAGAAGCTGCTCGACACGATCCGCAGCGGGGTCGGCGGTGGGGTCGAGGTCCTGTGCGACGAGCTCAAGCGCGAGACGGACCGCATCGACTTCGTGAACGCGGAGTTCCGCGCCGCCCGACGCAAGATCGCGCCGTCGGCGGTCCGCACCCTCGTGGTCGCCTTCGCGGACGACCTCGCCGAGCTCGCCGCTGCGTGCCGGCAGCTCCTGGCGGACGAAGCGCAGGAGATCACCGACAAGGTCGTCGACAAGTACTACGGCGGTCGCGTCGAGACGAACGCGTTCAAGGTGGCCGACATCGCCCTGGCCGGACGGTCCGCTCCGGCGATCGTCGAGTTGCGGCACGCCCTGGCCACGGGCGAAGCCCCGTTCCGATCGTCGCGGCGTTCGCGAGCAAGATCCGCACGATGGCGAAGGTCAGCGCGTTCCGCGGGCCGAGCGGTCAGGCGGCGTCGGCGCTCGGCATGGCCCCGTGGCAGGTGCAGCGCGCGCAGCGTGACGTCGCCTCGTGGAGTGAGACGGGTCTTGCGAACGCGATCACGAGCATCGCCGAGGCGGACACCGCGGTGAAGGGCGGCTCGCGCGACGCGCACTACGCACTCGAGGTCATGGTCCGCACCATCGCCCGACGCGGCGAGGCGCGCTGAGGCGACCCGCGCCTCCCGGTCGTCGCGCGCTCCCGGTCGTCGCGCGCTCGTCGCGCGCCCACACCCGCGCACTTGGTGAGCAGAAATGGTCGAGTGCCGACCTGCCACCCGACCATTTCTGCTCACGAAGCGTGCCGCCCGCGACGCAGGCCGCCCGCCCACGCCCCACGCACTGCCCCCGCACACGACGAAGGCCCCGCACCGAACGGTGCGGGCCTTCGTGCAGCGCTCAGGAGATCAGAGCGATGCAACCTTCTTCGCGATGGCCGACTTGCGGTTCGCGGCCTGGTTGCGGTGGATGACACCCTTGCTCACGGCCTTGTCGAGCTTCTTCGACGCGGTGGCCAGGGCGGCAACGGCCTTGTCCTTGTCGCCAGCGGCAACGGCGTCGTTGGTGTGACGGATGAACGTCTTCAGCTCCGACTTGTAGGCCTTGTTGCGTTCGGTGGCCTTGAGGTTGGTCTTGATGCGCTTGATCTGCGACTTGATGTTCGCCATGTGTAGCTCCTGCTTCGTCTCGTACGGGTGGGCGCGACCGCGGGGTAGAGGGCCCTCGGTCGCATCGCGTTCCACCCGTGGGCGGGGAACGCGCAAGCCAGCCACCAACATTACCAGGCGAACGGCCCGCCACCAAAGCACGAAACACCGCCGGATCGGCGTGATCTCGCGGCAACACGCACCGGATACGGTGACGGCATGCCATCCCTCGCGCCTCGGATCGACACCGTGCCCGCCTCCGGCATCCGGAGGGTCTTCGAGCAGGCAGCGCTGCTGCAGTCCGCCGGCACCCCGGTCACGATGCTCGTGATCGGCGAACCGGACGTGCCCGTGGCGCCCCACATCGGTGACGCGGCCCGTCGCGCGTGGACCGAGGACCGGACCGACTACACACCGAACGGCGGCATCGCGCCCCTGCGCGAGGCGATCCGCGACAAGCTCCGCCGCGAGAACCGAATCGAGGCCGACCTCGAGCAGATCTGGACGACGATCGGTGCGACGCAGGCCCTGTTCCAGGCGATGACGCTGACGCTGAGCCCCGGCGACGAGGTCCTCGTGCCGGACCCCGGCTACACGACCTTCACGATGAACGCGCACATCCTCGGAGCCACGCCGGTGCCGTACCGGCTCGAACCGCAGCACGGGTTCGAGCCAGACCTCGAGGCACTCGAGGCGAGCGTCACCGAGCGCACCCGCGTGCTCGTGGTGAACTCGCCGTCGAACCCGCTCGGCTCGGTGTTCGGCGAGGACACCCTGCGCGCGCTGCTCTCCTTCGCGAAGCGGCACGACCTGTGGGTGATCAGCGACGAGGTCTACGAGTACTTCACCTACGGCACCCGCCACGTCAGCCTGGCTGCGCTCGACGAGGACGACCGGGTGTTCTCCGCGTTCTCGCTGAGCAAGACCTACGCCATGACGGGTGTCCGGGTCGGGTACCTCGTGACGCCGAAGGGCCTCGGGCCGACGATGCGCACCACGCAGGAGGCGATGATCAGCTGCGTCGCCGAACCCGACCAGTACGCGGCGCTGGCGGCGATCGTGGGGGACCACTCCGCGGTGCGCGACGCCCGCGAGCACTACCGCGCGAACCTCGAGGTCGCGAAGGAGGTCCTCGACGCCGCCGGCATCCGGTACCTCGATCCGCGCGGCGCCTTCTACCTCTGGGTCGACGTGTCGCACGCCTCGGACGGCGACGTCGCGGCGTGGGCGCTCGGCCTCCTGCGGCGCGAGGCCGTCGCGGTCGCGCCCGGCAGCGCGTTCGGCCGCACCGGCGAGGGCTGGATCCGCGTCTGCCTGGCCGCCACCCCTGACGACCTGCGGCGCGGCCTGGGCGTGCTGCCCACACCGGCGCACGCCTCCGTCTGACGGGCGATCGCGGCCAGGAGGCCCGGTGCCGGTCGGCGCGACAGCGCACGGTGCGCAGTCCTCCACCTGGTGCGAGGGTGCTCGCCCCGTGCCGCGCAGCATGCGGTCACGGGGCGGTCAACCGCGCACGGGCCCTGCTGACCTCGCACCGTGCGGGGCCGGCACACCGGCGCGAGGGCGCACCGAGCGCGCATCGCACGTCGCGCAGCCGCGCCGTGCCTCCAGAGCGGGTGAAGCATGGGAGACTGGGCCGACCGTCCGACCCACCTGAGGAACCGTGAGCCCACAAGCATCCGCTCCGCTCGAGCCCGCCGCGACCCCGGCCGGCGCGATCCGCAACTTCTGCATCATCGCGCACATCGACCACGGCAAGTCCACGCTGGCCGACCGCATGCTGCAGATGACCGGCGTCGTCGAGGAGCGCGCGATGCGCGCGCAGTACCTCGACCGCATGGACATCGAGCGCGAGCGCGGCATCACGATCAAGTCGCAGGCGGTCCGCATGCCGTGGGAACTCGACGGTGAGACCTTCGCGCTCAACATGATCGACACCCCGGGCACGTCGACTTCTCGTACGAGGTCTCGCGTTCCCTGGCAGCGTGCGAGGGCGCGATCCTGCTCGTCGACGCCGCCCAGGGCATCGAGGCGCAGACGCTGGCGAACCTGTACCTGGCGCTCGAGAACGACCTCGAGATCATCCCGGTGCTCAACAAGATCGACCTGCCGGCAGCCGAACCGGAGAAGTACGCGGCCGAGCTCGCGCAGCTCATCGGCGGCAAGCCGGAGGACGTCCTGCGGGTCTCCGGCAAGACCGGCGTCGGCGTCCCCGAGCTCCTCGACCTGGTGGTCCGGCGCGTACCGGCACCGGTCGGTGACGTCGAGGCCGCGCCGCGCGCGATGATCTTCGACTCGGTGTACGACAGCTACCGCGGCGTCGTCACGTACATCCGGATGATCGACGGCTCGATCAAGCCGCGCGAGAAGGTCCAGATGATGTCGACCAAGTCGACGCACGAGATCCTCGAGATCGGGGTGTCGAGCCCCGAGCCGATCCCGACGAAGGGGCTCTCCGTCGGCGAGGTCGGCTACCTGATCACCGGCGTGAAGGACGTCCGCCAGTCCAAGGTCGGCGACACCGTCACGAGCGCGCAGAAGCCCGCGACCGACGCCCTGCCCGGCTACACGGACCCGAAGCCGATGGTGTTCTCGGGTCTGTACCCGATCGACGGGTCGGACTACCCGGACCTCCGCGACGCGCTCGACAAGCTCAAGCTCTCCGACGCGGCCCTGGTCTACGAGCCCGAGACGTCCGTGGCACTCGGCTTCGGCTTCCGCTGCGGGTTCCTCGGGCTACTGCACCTCGAGATCATCACCGAGCGGCTCTCGCGCGAGTTCGGCCTCGACCTCATCACGACCGCGCCCAGCGTGATCTACGAGGTCACGAACGAGGACAACTCCGTGACCGAGGTCACGAATCCGTCCGAGTTCCCCGGCGGCCGCATCGTCGAGGTCCGTGAGCCCATGGTCCGCGCGGCGATCCTGGCCCCGAAGGACTACGTCGGCGCGATCATGGAGCTGTGCCAGTCGCGCCGCGGCTCGCTGCTCGGCATGGAGTACCTCGGCGAGGACCGCGTCGAGATCCGCTACGAGATGCCCCTCGGCGAGATCGTGTTCGACTTCTTCGACCAGCTGAAGAGCAAGACGCAGGGCTACGCCTCGCTCGACTACGAGCCCATCGGTGACCAGGCAGCCGACCTCGTGAAGGTCGACATCCTGCTGCAGGGCGACCAGGTCGACGCGTTCAGCGCGATCGTGCACCGCGACAAGGCCTACGCCTACGGCACGCTGATGACCGAACGGCTGCGCAAGCTCATCCCGCGCCAGCAGTTCGAGGTCCCGATCCAGGCGGCCATCGGCGCGCGGATCATCGCCCGCGAGAGCATCCGCGCGATGCGCAAGGACGTCCTGGCGAAGTGCTACGGCGGTGACATCACCCGCAAGCGCAAGCTCCTCGAGAAGCAGAAGGAGGGCAAGAAGCGCATGAAGACCATCGGCCGGGTCGAGGTCCCGCAGGAAGCCTTCATCGCAGCGCTCTCCGGCGACGTGGAAGAGAAGAAGAAGTAGCGACGGGTCAGCGGGTCCGAGTGGCCCGCGCCCGCAGCACGGCCAGGCAGAGGGCCGGGAGGCTCGCGGCGGCCAGTCCCGCCAGTGCGGTCCGCAGGATGACCAGCCCGGCGGCCGCACCGAAGTCCGTCTGCTGTGTCGCGGCGATCCCGGACACCACGGCCCCGAGGGCCAGGACGATCGTCACGGCGCCGAGCCACTGCGGCATCCGCGTGGCCCGGTGCCGCCGCACGGCGGACACGAGGCTGGCGCCGAACAGCAGGACCCCGGCTCCGGCGCAGCACGCACCGACCGCGGCGATCGCGTTCGCGGTGTCGAAGGTGTCCCACTGTGCTGGCGGCACCGCGACGTAGCGCGCGGACGAGCCGATGCTCGCCGTCGTCGCGTCGACCAGGACACGCGCGAGTGCGGCGGCGCCGAAGGCGACGAGCGTGAGCGCGGCGAGCGTCGCGGTCCGACGGTCGACGGACCGCCAGGGCGCGGGGGTGGAGCGGGGCACGCTGCAACGATAGGGGCGGTGCGGGCGGGTGTCGGGCCTCCAGTTCGGGGTGCACGCGAACCGGACGACGCGACCCGGACGACGCGACCTGAGCCGTGATCGGTTCGATCCGACGGGGCAGGCGCAAGTAGGCTGACGGCATGAGCATCCGCGGGAGCTACCGGACCGCCCTGACCTACGGCGCGGTGGGGGCGACCCAGGCGTCGGACCTCATGACGTACCCGCCCGAGGGGTTCACCCCCACCGAGTCGCGTGCCCGGATCGGGCACGGCGACCAGCGGTTCGAGACCGCGGTGACGCAGGCCCTGACGTGGCAGATCCAGGAGCGCAGTGGCATCCGCGTGCGCGTCGAGGAACAGCCCGACGACGACGAGGTCCGGTACAACCCGGTGACGTTCGACGACGACGGCGTCCCGATCGCCCCGGCCTCGATCGGCACGCCCTGGTCGAGAAGTTCGCGCCGGACGGAACGCCGCTGGTGACCGCCGGCACGTCGGCGACGCTCACGATGCACGCCTTCGGGCGGACGGTGCAGGCGCCCGTCCGGGTCGTGTCCATCATCGACGAGCACGACCGCAAGGGCTTCGCGTACGGCACGCTCGAGGGGCACCCGCTCTCCGGAGAGGAGTCGTTCGTCGTCGAGCGCACGTCGGACGGCTCCGTGTGGCTGCAGATCCGGCAGTTCTCGCAGCCGTCGAGCCGGAAGTGGCAGTTCGTCGCGCCGCTGCTGCGTCGGCAGCAGAAGGTGATGGCGGAGCAGTACCTGGCGGCGCTGCGGGGCGACTAGCGGCGAGCGCGTGCTTGCGAGCGCCTGCGGGCTCGCGTGCGCGTGCTTGCGTGCGCGTGCGTGCTGGGTCAGCGCAGCGGCGGCAGCGCCGCGATGGCGTCCTCGATCAGCGCGGCATCGACCTGGCAGTCCCGCGCGACCGTGACCGCGTTGGTGACCCGCAGCGCCTCGACGTCGAACACCCCGGTGGCGACCGCGAGGAAGGGGATGCCGGCGGCGTCCGCGGCCTCGCCGTCACGCGGGGTGTCGCCGACGATCACGGCACGGGTGCCGGCGAGCTCCGCTGCCGCGCGGGTGGTGACGTCCGCGCGCTCCACCTCGGTGTCGCCGAAGTAGGAGTGGTCCCAGTCGAACAGGCCCTCGTCGAACCCGGCACCGGCCAGCTTGACGCGGGCGCGGTACTCGGAGTTGCCCGTGAGCAGGCCGTTCCGCCACCCGAGCTCGGCGAAGCGGGTGAGCAGCGCGGTGGCACCGGGGACGGGGGACCGGTGGTCGCCCGAGGCGTGCCGTTCGGCGGTGAGGTCGCGCAGGTGGCCGCTGACCGTCGGGATGATCGTGTCCTCGAACGCGTGCGCACGGACGTGCTCGGCGATGAGCCCGGCATCGGTCCGACCGTGCTGGTGCCCGACGCGCAGGGTGAGGTCGCGGCCGACGGCCCGCTCGAGCGCGAGGTGGTAGAGGTTGCCCGGGGACGACGCGTTCATCACGAGGGTGCCGTCGATGTCCCACAGGACCGTGGTGGGGACGGGGTGGTGCTCCATGCGTCCATCATGACGGACAATGGACTCCATGCCGAGTGCTCTCCCGATCGCCGATCCGGCACCCGCTGACGGGCTGATCGTGCCGCGAGCGGCGGCGGGCTCCGCCGCCGGTTCCGACCCGGCGGCCGTGCCGTTCGGGGTCTACGTCCACGTGCCGTTCTGCCGGGTGCGCTGCGGCTACTGCGACTTCAACACGTACACGGCGTCCGAGCTCCGCGGCGTGCGCCGCGACGACTACGCCGGCCACGCGGTGCGGGAGATCGAGTGGGCCGCGACCGTGCTCGACCGGTCGGGTGTGCCGCGTCGGCCCGTGTCGACCGTGTTCTTCGGCGGGGGCACCCCGACGATGCTGCCCGCGTCCGACCTGGCGATGATCCTGCGGGCCATCGACGACACGTGGGGGATCCTGCCCGGCGCCGAGGTCACGACCGAGGCGAACCCGGACTCGGTCGACGCGTCCTCGTTGCAGACACTGCGCGAGGGCGGGTTCAACCGGATCAGCTACGGCATGCAGTCCGCGGTGCCGCACGTCCTCGCGACCCTCGACCGCACGCACGACCCGTTGCGCGTGCCGGTCGTCGTCGACCTCGCGAAGCAGCAGGGCCTCGACGTCTCCCTCGACCTCATCTACTCGACGCCAGGGGAGTCCCTCGACGACTGGCGCACCTCGCTCGACGCCGCGTTGGCCTGCGAGCCGGACCACGTCTCGGCCTACTCACTCATCGTCGAGGACGGCACCGCGATGGGCCGCATGGTCGCGCGCGGCGAACTGCCGGCCCCCGACGACGACCTGGCCGCCGACATGTACGAGCTCGCCGACCAGGTGCTCGGCGACGCCGGGTACTCCTGGTACGAGGTGTCGAACTGGGCCCGCGGCGACGCGCACGCGAGTCGCCACAACCTGTCGTACTGGAAGGGCCACGACTGGTGGGGTGTCGGCCCCGGCGCCCACTCCGCGGTCGCCGGCACGCGCTGGTGGAACATCAAGCACCCGGCCGCGTACGCGAACCGGGTGCTGTCCGGCGAGTCGCCGGCCGCCGGGCGCGAGGTCATCGACGACGAGACCCGCTACGTCGAGCGCCTGCTCCTCGCCGCGCGGGTCCGTGGCGAGCTCGCGACGAGCGAGATCCGCCAGGAGGCCCGTGGCCGGGTCGCGGGACTCATCGCACGGGGTCTCGTGGACGGGTCGGCCGCGGTGCGGGGACGCATCGACCTGACCCTGCAGGGTCGCCTGCTCGCCGACGCGGTGGTGCGGGAGCTGCTGGACTGACGCTGCTCGCTCCTGCACTGTGCTTGCTACTGCACTGTGCTTGCTCCTGCACTGTGCTCGCTACTGCTTGATGAACTCGATCGACAGGGGGTAGCGGTAGAACTGCCCCTGGTTCGCGGCGACGGCCGCCAGGATGCCGAAGACGATTGTCAGGACGGCGACGATCGGGAACAGCAGTGCTCCGATGAACACCACGGTCAGGATGCCGCACGCGACGTACGCGATCGCCACGGTGATGTGGAAGTTCAGTGCGACCCGGGTGTGCTCGCGGATGAAGGCGCCGCGGTCGCGCAGCACCAGGTAGGCCACGAGCGGGGCGACGAAGTTGAAGAAGATCCCGCCGATGTGCGTCAGCGTGGCCCAGAGGCGCTGGTCCTCCGGGCTCATCGGCTGCGGCGGGGTGTACCCGCTCGGGTACTGGGGTCCGTTCGGGTTCTGCGGGCCACCGGGCTGCTGTCCGTAGGTCATGCCGGAAGCGTATCGGGGGTGCAGTCGTGCGGGCGTAGGATCAGCAGTCGACACGTCCGAGTGCCAGGTCGACCAGGAAGGAGCGCTCGTGGTCAGTGAACGCAGCCTCGAGGTCCTGAAGGCGATCGTGCGCGACTACGTGGCGTCCCGCGAACCGGTCGGCTCCAAGACGATCGTCGAGCGGCACGCCTTCGGCGTCAGCGCCGCCACGATCCGCAACGACATGGCCCTGCTCGAGGACGAGCAGCTCATCGTCGCCCCGCACACTCGTCCGGCCGTGTGCCGACCGACAAGGGCTACCGGCTGTTCGTCGACCACCTGGCGGCAGCCCGGCCACTGACGAGCGCCCAGCGGCACGCCATCGAGACCTTCCTCGGCGCCCCGAACGACCTCGACGAGGTCCTCGGCCGCACCGTGCGCCTGCTCAGCCAGCTCACCAACCAGGTCGCCCTGGTCCAGTACCCCTCGATGGTGCGCGCCCGGGTGCAGCACATCGAGCTGGTGCGACTCGGCGACGCCCGGCTCATGGTCGTGCTCATCACCGACACCGCCCGGGTCGAACAACGCGTCGTCGAGACCGACGTCGCGCTCGACGAGCCGCTGCTGACCGAACTCCGCACCGTGCTGAACGGCGCGGCCGTGGGGCTGCTGCTGCAGGACGTGCCCACCGCGCTCCGTGCGGTGCCGCAACAGCTCCGGCCCGACGCCCAGACGCTCGGCGGGGTCGTGGTGGCGACCCTCATCGAGCAGGTCGCGGCGAACCGGCAGGACCGCCTGGTGATGGCCGGCGCCGCCAACCTGGCGAAGAGCGAGCAGGACTTCTCCGGCGGCCTCTTCCCGGTGCTCGAAGCGATCGAGGAACAAGTCACCCTGCTGCGGTTGTTCGGGGAGATGCAGGTGGACGACATCGCGGTGGCGGCCAGCATCGGCGTCGAGAACGCCGAGTACGGGCTCGACGCCACGAGCATCGTCGCCGGCGGGTACCTCGCCGGTGGCGGCGAGGTGGCACGCCTGGGTGTCCTGGGACCGACCCGGATGGACTACGGCACGAACATGGCGGCCGTCCGGGCCGTCGCACGGTACCTGTCCAAGCTCCTGGGCGAACACTGATCGACCGCAACACCGACCGACCGACCGAACACAACCGACTGAGGGATACGTGGCAGACCACTACGACGTCCTCGGCGTCCAGCGAGACGCCTCCGATGCCGACATCAAGAAGGCCTACCGCCGGCTGGCGCGCGAGCTCCACCCGGATGTGAACCCTGCTCCAGAGGCAGCCGAGCGGTTCAAGGACGTCACGCACGCGTACGACGTCCTGAGCGACCCGGAACAGCGGCGCCGGTACGACGCCGGGCCCCAGGCCGACAGCCCCTTCGGCGGCGGCGCCGGCGGGTTCAGCGACATCTTCGACGCCTTCTTCGGCGGCGGTGGCGGTGGCGGCCGGGGCAGTGGTCCCCGCAGCCGTGCCGAGCGCGGGCAGGACGCCCTGCTCCGCATCGACGTCGACCTCGACGAGGTCGTCTTCGGCACCCACAAGGACGTCGAGGTCGACACCGCCGTCCTGTGCGAGACCTGTCACGGGTCGTGCTGCGCACCCGGCACCAGCCCGCGCACCTGCGACATCTGCGGCGGGTCCGGCAACATCCAGCGCCAGGTCCGCTCGCTGCTGGGCAACGTCGTGACGAGCGCCCCGTGCGGCACCTGCCGCGGCTACGGCACCGTCATCCCGAGCCCCTGCCCGACCTGTCAGGGTCAGGGCCGCGTCCGCGCCCGTCGCACCGTGCCGGTCGACGTCCCGGCCGGCGTCGACTCGGGCCTGCGCCTGCAGATGCCCGGCCAGGGCGAGGTCGGCCCCGCCGGTGGCCCCTCCGGCGACCTGTACCTGGAGATCCGGGTCCGGCACGACGACGTCTTCAGCCGCGACGGTGACGACCTGCTCGCCACCCTCGAGGTCGCGATGACCGATGCGGTGCTCGGCACCACCACGACGATCGACGGACTCGACGGGCCCGTCGAGCTCGAGATCCGTCCGGGGGTGCAGAGCGCGGACGTCCTGGTGATCAAGGACCGCGGCATCACGAAGCTCCGCGGGAGCGGCCGCGGCGACCTCCGGGTCGGCGTGCAGGTCGTCACCCCGACGAAGCTGTCGCACAAGGAACGCCAGCTCGTCGAGCAGCTCGCGAAGTCGCACAAGGCGTCGGCGCCGCAGCTCGCCCGGTTCCAGCAGGGCATGTTCGGCAAGCTCCGCGACCGCTTCTTCAACTTCTGATGGCATCGCTCTACGTCGTGGAGTCGCTCGACGGGGTCGCCGTCGGTGGCTCCGTGACGCTCGACGGGGCAGAGGGGCGGCACGCCGTGACCGTCTCGCGCGTGCGGGTCGGTGAGACGTTGCGGCTCTCGGACGGACGGGGGACCGTGGTGTCCGGTGCGGTGGACTCCGTCGACCGCGACTCGCTGGTGTTGTCCGTGGCATCACTGTCCGTCGACCCGCTGCCGGTCCCGTCGCTGACGCTCGTGCAGGCCCTCGCCAAGGGCGGCCGCGACGAGATGGCGGTGCAGGCGTCGACGGAGATCGGTGTGGACCGGATCGTGCCGTGGTCGGCCGCGCGCAGCGTCTCCCGGTGGGAGGGCTCGAAGGTCGAGAAGGGCCGATCGCGGTGGACGGCCATCGCGCACGAGGCCGCGAAGCAGGCGATCCGGTCGCGGGTGCCCGAGGTCGGGCCGCTCGTCACGACGGCGCAGCTCGTCCCCGCGCTCGGTGCCGGTGCTGCGGTGCTCGTGCTCGACCCCACCGCGACCGTGCGGCTCGCGACCTGGGAACCGACGGCGGACCTCGACGAGATCGCCCTCGTGGTGGGTCCGGAAGGCGGCATCGACGGCTCCGAGCTCGAGCGGCTCGAGGCCGCGGGAGCGATCAGGGTCCGGCTCGGCGACAGCGTGCTGCGGACCTCGACCGCCGGTCCCGCGGCACTCGCGATCCTGCAGGCCGGACTCGGGCGCTGGTGAGGGAAGGCCCGAGGTCGGTCCTGCGTTCTACGATGGAGTCATGAGCACCAGCACGCCCAGCGTCTTCAGCAAGATCATCGCGCGCGAGATCCCGGCGACCGTCGTCGCCGAGGACGACCGCGTGATCGCGATCGAGGACATCGCCCCGAAGGCACCCGTCCACGTGCTGGTCATCCCCAAGACCGAGCAGTACGCGAACGTCGCCGAACTCGCGGCCGGTGACCCCGACCTCCTCGCCCACCTGGTCGCCACCGCGCAGCGCATCGCCGACGAGCGCGCCGGCGGCCAGTTCCGTCTCGTCTTCAACACCGGCGAAGCCGCCGGTCAGACCGTGTTCCACGTGCACGCGCACGTACTCGCAGGTGAACTGCAGGAAGGCAACATTGCCGGCTAACGAACCAGCACAGCCCACCACCGACGACGACCAGGTCGTCTCCGTCGCCCTCCAGGTCGACGGCATCGCCATGGTCCAGCTCCTCGGTCCCCAGGACCGCCTGCTGAAGACCGTCGAACGGCAGTACCCGGGCGTCAAGGTCGTCGTCCGCGGCAACGAGGTGACGCTCACCGGGCCCGAGCGCGAGGTCGCGCGGGCGAAGGCGCTCGTCGACGAACTCGTCGGCATGGTCAAGCGCGGGCAGGACATCGGCCCGTCGGACATCCTGATGTCGGCACGGATCCTCGACGACGACCGCAAGCCGTCCGACACCTTCGGCACGCCGATCGTGTCGAGCCGCGGCAAGTCCGTGCGGCCGAAGACCGACGGCCAGCGTGCCTACGTCGACGCCATCGACGAGCACACCATCACGTTCGGCATCGGCCCCGCCGGCACCGGCAAGACCTACCTGGCGATGGCGAAGGCCGTGCAGGCCCTGCAGCGGCGCGAGGTCACCCGCATCATCCTGACCCGTCCCGCGGTCGAGGCCGGCGAGCGGCTCGGGTTCCTGCCGGGCACGCTCACCGACAAGATCGACCTGTACCTGCGGCCGCTCTACGACGCCCTGAACGAGATGATGGACCCCGAGCTGGTCCCGAAGCTGCTGGCTGCGGGCACGGTCGAGGTCGCGCCGCTCGCGTACATGCGCGGCCGGACGCTCAACGACTCGTTCGTCGTGCTGGACGAGGCGCAGAACACGACACCCGAGCAGATGAAGATGTTCCTGACGCGTCTCGGGTTCGGCTCGAAGATGGTCGTGACGGGTGACATCACCCAGGTCGACCTGCCGGGCAACGTGTCCGGACTCCGGCTCGTGACGCGGATCCTCGAGACGGTCGAGGACATCCACTTCGCCCGGCTCGGCAGCGAGGACGTCGTGCGGCACACGCTCGTCGGTCGCATCGTCGACGCCTACACCGTCTACGACGAGGAACGCCTCGCCGAGCAGGCCGGTCACCGTCCCGGTGGCCGGGGCACCGCGCCGGTCGGCAACCCCGACGGCGCCAACCGTGCCGAGCGCCGTGGTCGGCCGCCGCAGGACCGCCAGCGACCCCCGTACCCCCAGAACGACGCCCGAGGAGGCAACCGGTGAGCATCGAGCTCAACAACGAGTCCGGGGTCGAGGTGGACGAGGCAGCCATCCAGCGCCTCGCCGCGTTCGCCCTCGACGCGATGCACGTGCACGCCGACGCCGAACTCGCGATCGTCCTGGTCGACGAGGGCGCGATGGAGCAGCTGCACGTGCGGTGGATGGACGAGCCCGGCCCCACCGACGTCCTGAGCTTCCCGATGGACGAGCTCCGACCGGGCACCGAAGAGGACCCCACGCCCGCCGGCCTGCTCGGCGACATCGTGCTCTGCCCGCAGGTCGCCGAGGAACAGGCGAAGACCGCCGGGCACTCCAGCACCGACGAGATGCTGTTGCTCACCTGCCACGGCATCCTGCACCTGCTCGGGTTCGACCACGCCGAGCCGGACGAGAAGGCCGAGATGTTCGGGCTGCAGGGCGAGATCCTGACGGCCTTCGCGGCCCAGCGCCGGGGTCGGTAGCCGATGCTCGTCGTCGTCGGTCTGCTCGCGGTCGCGCTCGGGCTCGTCGTGCTCGGCGGGCTCCTCGCCGCGAGCGATGCCGCGCTCTCCGTGGTGTCCCGTGCTGACCTCGACGAGATCGCCCGCGGCAACAAGCGTCGTCGTGCGCTCGAGGCGATCGCGGACGACGTCGGCGCGCACGTCAACGCCCTGAACTTCTTCCGCGTGCTCGCCGAGACCGCCGCGGCCGTGCTCGTCACGATCGCCCTGGTGCGGGCGTTCGACAGCTGGTGGGTGGCGCTCATCGTCTCCGCCGCGATCATGACGGCCGTGTCGTTCGTGCTCGTCGGGTCGAGTCCGCGCAGCGTCGGACGAGCGCACGCCGAACGGCTGCTGGCGTCCACCGGCGGCCTGGTGCGCGCCGTCCGGATCGTGCTCGGTCCGCTCGCCGGCCTGCTCGTCCGGATCGGTGACCGCGTGACCCCGGGCCGCGGCCGCAGCGCCTCGACGGTGTCGAGCGAAGAACAACTGCTGTCCCTCGTCGACGAGGCCACCGAGAGCAACGTGCTCGAGGACGAGGACCGCGAGCTCATCCACTCGGTCTTCGAGTTCAGCGACACCCTCGTGCGCGAGGTGATGGTGCCGCGCACCGACATGCTCACCGTTGACGGCTCGGACACGCTCGCCGCGGGCATGGAGCAGTTCCTCGCCGCAGGGGTGTCCCGCATGCCCGTCACCGGCAAGGACAGCGACGACGTCCTCGGCGTCCTGTACCTCCGTGACGTGTCGCGGGCGCTGTACGAGCGACCGGGGTCCGGCAGCGAGCGGGTCACCCGGCTGTTGCGTCCGGCCGAGTTCGTCCCGGAGTCGAAGGCCGCCGACGACACCCTGCGGCACATGCAGGTCGCGAAGAACCACCTGGTCCTGGTCGTCGACGAGTACGGCGGCGTCGCCGGTCTCGTCACGATGGAGGACCTCATCGAAGAGCTCGTGGGGGACATCTCCGACGAGTACGACCGCGCCGTGGTCGACCGGGTCGAGGTCGAGCCCGGCCTCTGGCGCATCTCGGCCTGGCTGCCGGTCGACGAGCTCGGCGACCTGTTCGGCATCGAGCTCGACGACGACGACGTCGACACCGCCGGCGGCCTGCTCACCAAGGAGCTCGGCCACCTGGCGATCTCCGGTGACACGGTCACGGTGTCCGGCGTCGTGCTGACGGCCGACCGGGTCGAGGGCAAGCGCCGCCACCTCATCACCGTGCTCGCCGAACGCACCGACGCCCTCGCGGGTGTCGAGGACGCCTTCGACGACGCCACCACCACGACGGGAACCACGCACGCATGACCGACTCCGACTCCACCCCCACCGCCTCGGGCAAGCCCTACCGCGCGGGCTTCGTCTCGTTCGTCGGGCGTCCGAACGTGGGCAAGTCCACGTTGACGAACGCGCTGGTCGGCCAGAAGGTCGCGATCACCTCGTCGAAGCCGCAGACCACCCGTCGCGCGATCCGCGGCATCGTGCACCGGCCCGACGGCCAGGTCATCATCGTCGACACCCCGGGTGTGCACCGTCCCCGCACCCTGCTCGGCGAGCGGCTCAACGACCTGGTGCAGTCCACCCTCGGTGACGTCGACGTCATCGGGTTCTGCGTCCCCGCCAACGAGCCGATCGGCCCGGGCGACCGCTTCATCAACGACACCCTCGACCAGTACCCGCGGGCCAAGAAGGTCGCGATCGTCACGAAGATCGACCGCACCTCGAAGGACAAGGTCGGCGAGCAGCTGCTGGCTGTCTCCCGGCTCCGCGACTGGGACTCGATCATCCCGACGTCCGGCACGAAGGGCCTGCAGCTCGAGGACCTCCTCGGCGAGATCACCTCGCTGCTGCCGGAGTCGCCCCAGCTGTACGACTCGTCGGCCGTGACCGAGGAGACCGACGAGGAACGCATCAGCGAGCTCATCCGCGAAGCTGCGCTCGAGGGCGTCCGCGACGAGCTGCCGCACTCGCTCGCCGTCGTGATCGAGGACATCGTCGAGCCGGACGAGGACGACGACGCCGAGGGACCCCTGCGCATCTTCGCGAACCTGTTCGTCGAGCGCGACAGCCAGAAGGCGATCGTCATCGGCCACAAGGGCGAGCGCCTGAAGGACGTCGGTTCCCGCGCCCGCGTCGAGATCGAGTCGCTGCTCGGCGGTCGGCACGTGTACCTCAACATCCGTGTGAAGGTCGCCAAGGAGTGGCAGCGTGACCCCAAGCAGCTCGGCCGCCTCGGCTTCTGAGCGTCCGGCGCCAGGAGTCATCCACACGAGGGACGCGCCCGTGAGCCGACCGCCGTACCGTGGACGCGTGTTCCGTCCCATGCTGCGCGCGCAGGTCATCACCGACGTCGTCATCGCCGTGGTGCTCGGCTCGCTCGTGCTGATCACCTCGGCGCGGGGCATGGACTCCCGCTCGCGGTCGTCACGGTCGTCGGCATGAGCGCGGCGCTCGCGCTCCGACGGCTGTCGCCCGGACTCGCACTGGCCGTGGCCTGGGTGTTCGCGGTCTTCGAGATGGTCACGGGCCAGATGCCCGACCTGTCGAACGCCTTCATCGCCGCGGTGCTCTACACGACGAGCGCCTACGGCAGTCGGCGGGTGCGGCTGGCCGGACTCGTCTCGGCCATCGTCGGGTCCGTCACCGCGGCGCTGTACATCGGCGTCGACGACTACCGGAACCGGTTGACGATCGAGACCGCTTCGACGCCGTTCCAGGAGTCGGTGCAGGTCACGGTCTCGTACTTCGCCGTCGTCCTGCTCCTGTTGCTGCTGCCGTGGTTGGCGGGCCTCGTGGTCCGCACCCGTCGGTCGGCGAGCATGAGCCGCGAGGCCCAGCTGCTCGCCGAGCGCGACGCCGCCCGAGCCGACCGAGCGGTCGCGGTCGAACAGGAGCGCGTGCGCATCGCCCGCGACATGCACGACATCGTCGCGCACTCGCTCGCGGTCGTCATCGCCCAGGCGGACGGAGCCCGCTACGCGCTGAAGGCCGACCCCGCCGTCGCCGACCAGGCCCTCGGCACCATCTCGACCACCGCCCGCCGGGCCCTCGGCGACGTCCGCGAGCTCCTCGGTGCGCTCCGGCACGAGCAGGGGACCGTCCCGACGCCGGAGATCGACGACATCGACCGGCTCGTCGGCGAGATGCGCCAGGTCGGCCTCGACGTCCGGGTCGAGCGCGAGGGCGACCCTGCAGGCCTCCCCACCACGACGCAGCTCGCGGTGTACCGGATCGTGCAGGAGAGCCTGACGAACGCCTACAAGCACGGTGAACCCGGCACCCCGGTGCACGCATCGCTGACCTACCGCCCGGACACCGTCGAGATCGCGGTGGTGAACCGCCGAGCCGACGACGGCACCCGGGGTCCCGGCACCGGGCACGGCCTGGTCGGCATGCGCGAGCGTGCCACCATGACCGGCGGCACGATGACCGCCGGGGTCCGCGGCCCTGACTTCGAGGTCGCCGTGCGCATGCCCGCCGTCCCCGCGAGCGGGCAGATGCCCCGCGGGCGCATCACCCCGACCGCGAGCCCGACCGCGAGCCCGAACGCCGGGTCGGCCCCCGCCCCGACCATCAGTCCGACCGAGCAGGAGCGCACCGCCCGATGACCACCACCCCGCCGGCCGACGGCCGGATCCGCGTCGCCCTCGTCGACGACCAGGCACTCTTCCGCACCGGCATCCGGATGCTCATCGGCTCCCAGCCCGACCTGCACTTCGTGGGCGAGGCGGGCGACGGTGCCGAGGGCGTCGAACTCGTCCGGCGCACCCGACCGGACGTCGTGCTCATGGACGTCCGCATGCCGGTGATGGACGGCATCACGGCGACCGCGCACATCGTCGAGCAGGCCGGCACCGACGGCGCCAAGGTGCTCGTGCTGACCACGTTCGACTTCGACGAGGCTGCGGCGAAGGCCATCCGGGCCGGGGCGAGCGGCTTCGTGCTGAAGGACGCCGACCCCGAGTTCCTGCTCGCCGCCGTGCGGACCGTCCACGCCGGCACCGCGGTCTTCGCGGCCTCGGCGACGCGGGAACTCCTGCGGCGCTACGACGACTCCGTCGAGCAGGCCGCCACCGTGCCGGCGACGTTCGACGACCTCACCCCGCGCGAGCGCGAGATCTTCGACCTGGCGGCCCGCGGCTTCAGCAACAGCGAGATCGCGCAGCACGAGTACGTCAGCGAGGCGACCGTGAAGACCCACATCTCGCGGGTCCTGACGAAGCTCGGACTCCGTGACCGCGTGCGCCTCGTCGTGTTCGCACACGAGCACGGGCTGGTGAGCAAGGCCGACTGACGGACGTCATCCGATCGGATGACCCGTCCACAGGAAGTCGAGCCGAGCGGCTCATCCACAGGAGCCGCCCGACGGACGCGGGACGGGCCTCCCTGCCGTCATGGTTGGTGCATGACCACCAGCCACGCTCCGATCATCCGACTCGACCACGTGTCCAAGCACTACGGCGACGCCGCACGCCGGGTGACGGCGCTCGACGACGTCAGCGTCGACATCGGCGCGGGGGAGTTCACCGCCGTGATGGGGCCGTCCGGGTCCGGCAAGTCGACGCTCATGCACGTCGCCGCGGGCCTCGACGCGGTGTCCGCGGGCCGCATCGAGATCGACGGGGTCGACATCACGGGTCTCGGTGACAAGGACCTGACCGAGCTCCGTCGCCGCCGGCTCGGGTTCGTGTTCCAGTCGTTCAACCTGGTGCCGACGCTCGACGTCAGCGAGAACATCCGGCTGCCGTTCCTGCTCGGCGGGCACAAGCCGTCGAAGGACGAGAGCGCGTGGATCGACCGCCTGGTCGACCAGCTCGGACTCGGCAACCGGCTGTCGCACCGCCCGCACCAGCTGTCCGGCGGGCAGCAGCAGCGCGTCGCCATCGCTCGGGCGCTCGCCTCGCGGCCGGCGGTCGTCGTCGCCGACGAGCCGACCGGTGCCCTCGACTCGCGCACCGGTCGTGACGTGCTCGCGATCCTGCGCGGGGCCGTGCAGGAGTGGGGTCAGAGCGTCGTCATGGTGACGCACGACCCCGTCGCCGCCGCCAACGCCGACCGGATCCTGTTCCTCGCCGACGGCCGGGTCGTCGCCGACCGCCCGGCGATGGACGCCGGCGCGATCTCCACCACGATGCTGGGGATGGAGGCGGCAGCGTGAACGGCGTCCGCTCCTTCGCCCCCACCGTGCTGGTCGCCGCGCTCGGCACCACGTTCGGTTCAGCCCTCGTCATCGCCCCGGGCATCGTGACCGAGGCGCTCGGCGCCGCCGGGCTCGCCGACCTCGGGCCGGTCAGGGCGATCCTGTCGGTGGTCGGGTGGCTGTTCCTCGGCATCGCGCTGTACGTCGGCGCGATCGTCACCGCCAACACGTGCGCGACCCTCATCGCCGGGCAGACCCGCATCATCGCGCTGCAACGGCTCGTCGGTGCCACCGGTGCCACGCTCCGGGCCCGGATCACCCGGACCGGACTGGTCGTCGGGGTGCTCGGCGGACTGATCGGCGCCGTCGTGGGCACGGGGCTGTCGGCGCTGTTCGTGGTCGTCCTGCGCGGCAACGGGTTCCTGCCCGACACCGACTACACGCTCCTGCCGTGGGAACTCGTGCTGCCCGTCGTGGCCGTGGTCCTGGCGACCTGGGGGCCTTCGCCGCGGGCTCCCGCCGAGTGCTCACCGTCACCCCGCTCGAGGCGCTGTCCTCGAGCGTCGAGCCGAGCCACGACGACGTCCGCTCGGGCACCGCCCGCAAGGTCTGGGCCATCGTGCTCATGGCCGGCGGTGCCGCGCTCATGCTCATCGGGCTCGCGGTCAGTGCGAGCTCGCCGATCGCGGTGCTGCCCGCGGCCCTCGGCGGGTTCGTGTCGTTCGCCGGCGTCGCCGTCGGGGCGACCATCGTGATGCCGCCGGTACTGCAGCTCATCGGACGCATCGGCTCGCACGACCCCGTCGTCCTGCTCGCCGGCCGCAACGCCATGCGTGCGCCGGGTCGGTCCTCGCGGGCGACGATCGGGCTCGTCATCGGCGTCACCCTGCTCGTCACCTTCGCCGTCGCACTGGGGATCATGCAGCACGTGCTCGAGGCGCAGCTCGAGCAGATGGGGCAGGGCCAGATGACGACCGAGATGGTGCAGGCGCAGCGCGACTTCTTCGTGCAGCTGAACGCCGTCGTCAGCGTCATCGTCGGGTTCTCCGCCGTGATCGCCGCCGTCGGGGTCGTCAACGCGCTGGCACTCGGGGTCCTCCAGCGCCGACGCGAGCTCGGGCTGCTGCGGGTGCTCGGTCTCACCGGGGCGCAGGTCCGCCGGATGATCGTGACCGAGGCCGTGCAGATGGTCGTCGCGGCCGTCGTCTCGGGGCTCGTGCTTGGCACCTTCTACGGCTGGGTCGGCGGGCAGACGCTGCTCGGGTCGCTCGGGCACCCGGTCACGCCCGTGCTACCGCCGCTCACGATCGGGATCGTCGTCGTCGGGGCGCTCGTGCTCGCGGTCGTCGCGACGATCGCGCCGGTGCGGCGCGCGATGCGCGTGCCCCCGACCGAGGCGCTCGCGGTCGACTGACGCGGCGCCCTGGTCGCACCACGCGGCGGACGGGAGGCCCGGTGCCAGCTGGCACCGTGCCTCCCGTCCGCCGTGCTGCGCGTCCACCGCCGCGCCCGCGCCCGCCGCGCCGCTTGCGTTCGTCGAGGTTCCACGATCTGCAGTTCTCGGCGGCGCTGGCGTCGATTCGTGGAACCGCGACGACCGACCGGCGGCATGTCGTGACCACTCGGGCGCCGGCCACTGACGCGCTTGTCACACAGCAGCCCGCCGGTGCTACCGTGGACTCGATGTACTCGGCACTCCTCCTCCTTCGCTGCCGCGACGAGGCCTGACACACCGGCCCACCTCGTCGCGGAGTCCGTCGTGGCCGCCCTCATCCAGAGCACACGAAAGCGACGAACGATGCAGAACACGCAGCAGCCCTCCGGGATGCCGATCCACAAGTACGTCCCGTTCCACGAACAGATCGCGGTCGACCTGCCCGACCGCACCTGGCCGACGAAGCGCATCGAGCGGGCCCCGCGCTGGTGTGCGGTCGACCTGCGCGACGGCAACCAGGCGCTCATCGACCCGATGGACGCCGAGCGCAAGCGCGCCATGTTCGACCTGCTCGTCGGCATGGGCTACAAGGAGATCGAGGTCGGGTTCCCGAGCGCCTCGCAGACCGACTTCGACTTCGTCCGCAGCCTGATCGACGAGGGCGCGATCCCCGACGACGTCACCATCCAGGTGCTGACCCAGGCGCGCGAGCACCTCATCCAGCGCACGTACGAGGCGATCGACGGCGCGAAGCAGGCCATCGTCCACCTGTACAACTCGACGTCGATCGTGCAGCGCGAGGTCGTCTTCCGCACCGACGTGCAGGGTGTCGTCGACATCGCGGTGGCCGGCGCGAAGCTCTGCAAGGCGGCCGAGGCGACGTTGCAGCACGACACGACGGTCTACTACGAGTACTCGCCGGAGTCCTACACGGGCACCGAGCTCGAGGTTGCGCTGCAGATCTGCAACGCCGTTCTCGAGGTCTTCGAGCCCACCCCCGACCGCAAGGTCATCATCAACCTGCCGGCCACCGTCGAGATGGCGACGCCGAACGTCTACGCCGACTCGATCGAGTGGATGTCGCGCAACCTCGCCCACCGCCAGGACGTCATCCTGTCGCTGCACCCGCACAACGACCGCGGCACCGCCGTCGCCGCCGCCGAGCTGGGCTACATGGCCGGCGCGGACCGCATCGAGGGCTGCCTGTTCGGCAACGGTGAGCGCACCGGCAACGTCGACCTCGTCGCGCTGGGCATGAACCTGTTCACGCAGGGCATCGACCCGGAGATCTCGTTCGCGGACATCGACCAGGTGAAGCGCACCGTCGAGTACTGCAACCAGCTGCCGGTGCCGGAGCGTCAGCCGTGGGCGGGCGACCTCGTCTACACGGCGTTCAGCGGCTCGCACCAGGACGCCATCAACAAGGGCTTCGAGGCGATGAAGGCCAAGGCCGCCGCCGCGGGCAAGGACATCGACGAGATCGAGTGGGCGGTGCCGTACTTGCCCGTCGACCCGAAGGACATCGGCCGGTCGTACGAGGCGGTCATCCGCGTCAACTCGCAGTCCGGCAAGGGCGGCGTCGCGTACCTGCTCAAGACCGACCACGCGCTCGACCTGCCCCGCAAGCTGCAGATCGAGTTCTCCGGCGTCGTCCAGCGGCACACCGACACCGAGGGCGGCGAGTTCTCGTCGCAGCGCATCTGGGACGTGTTCCAGGACGAGTACCTGCCCGCCTCGACCGACGACGACAAGTGGGGCCGGTACGAGCTCACCAAGACGGCGACCTCGAGCGACTTCGACGGCACGACCTCGCTGTCGGTCGCACTCCGCGTCGACGAGGGCTCCGTCACCGCCGACGCCGTGGGCACCGGTCCGATCGACGCGTTCCTCAAGGTCCTCGCCGAGCAGGGCGTCCAGGTCACGCTGTACGACTACTCGGAGCACACGATGAGCGCCTCCGGTGACGCCAAGGCGGCGTCGTACGTCGAGCTCGACGTCGACGGCGTGCGCCTGTGGGGCGTCGGCATCGACGCCGACATCTCGACGGCCTCGCTCAAGGCGATCGTGTCCGCGGTGAACCGCGCGGTACGCGCCGGTGCCGCAGCCGGCGCCGACTCGCCGGAGCTCGTCTCCGCCTGAGACGCGACCAGGCCGGGAGGTGCGGTGCGGGCTGGACTCGCACCGCGCCTCCCGTCTGTGCCCGGTCTTTCCCCGTCACGCGCGATGGCAGGTCGAATCGGGCGTACCGGGTGCTTTCTTCCGACGAGGTACGCCCGATTCCGCTCGGTACCCGGGCGCGCGCGGCGCGCGGCGCGGCGCGCGCGGCGCGGTGTCGGCGGGGCGGGGGATACTGGGGGCATGCCGCTGTACCGGGACGAGTGCGTCGTGTTGCGCACCCACAAGCTCGGGGAAGCCGACCGGATCGTCACCATGCTCAGCCGGCAGCACGGCAAGATCCGCGCGGTGGCCAAGGGCGTGCGGCGGACGGCGTCGAAGTTCGGCAGCCGGCTCGAGCCGTTCATGGTCGTCGACGCCCAGTTCTACGAGGGCCGCTCGCTCGACATCGTCACGCAGGCCGAGTCGCTCGGGGCCTACGGGGCGCAGATCGTCGCCGACTACGGCGCCTACACGGCAGCCAGTGCGATGGTCGAGACCGCCGACCGCCTGAGCGAGGCCGACGCCGGGCTGCAGCAGTACCTGTTGCTCGTCGGCGCGCTGCGGTCGCTGTCGCGCGGTGAGCACCACTCCAGCGCCACGCTCGACTCCTACCTGCTCCGTGCGATGAGCATCGCGGGCTGGGCGCCCTCGTTCAGCGACTGTGCGGTCACGGGGAGCCCGGGCCGCACTCCGCGTTCGTGGTGCAGCTCGGCGGGGTCGTCGCCGACCGGGCTGCGCCTCCCGGCACGCCGCGGCTCGACCCGGCGACCCTCGGCGTGCTCGGTTCGCTGCTCGCCGGTGACTGGGCGAGCGTCGACGCCACCGACGAACGGACGCGGTCGCGGGCCTCCGGCGTGGTCGCGGCCTACGCCCAGTGGCACCTGGAACGATCACTCCGGTCCCTGCCGCACGTCGACCGCTCCGAGCACCCGCTGCCCGTGCCGCTGACCCACGACGGACCCGAGGCGACGGCACGCGCGGTGGCCTCGACCCCCGCACCCGCCGTGCCCGAGCCCGATCCCGCTGTCGAAGGAACCCCCACCGCATGAGCCCCCGCCGCCCCGACGACGCCGAGCCGTTCCGCCCGATCGACTGGACCGGTGAGACGCCTCCGGCGATCCCGGCCCGGTTCGTGCCGGACCACGTCGCGATCGTGATGGACGGCAACGGCCGGTGGGCCAACGGGCGCGGGCTCACCCGGATCGAGGGGCACAAGGCGGGCGAGGCCTCGCTGCTCGACGTCGTGGCCGGCGGGATCCAGATCGGCGTCAAGCACATCTCGGCGTACGCGTTCTCGACCGAGAACTGGAAGCGTTCGCCGGAAGAGGTCCGGTTCCTGATGGGCTTCAACCGCGACGTCATCCGTCGTCGGCGCGACCAACTGAACGAGTGGGGTGTCAAGGTGCGGTGGGCCGGACGCCGTCCGCGGCTGTGGCGGAGCGTCATCGACGAACTCGACCGTGCCGAGCAGATGACCGCGGGCAACGACGTGCTGACCCTGACGATGTGCGTCAACTACGGCGGCCGGAACGAGATCGTCGACGCCGTGCGGGGGATGGCCGAAGAGGTCGCCGCCGGACGCCTCAAGCCGAGCCAGGTCACCGAGAAGGCACTGGCGAAGCGGCTCTACGTGCCCGAGATGCCCGACGTCGACCTGTTCCTGCGCAGTTCGGGGGAGCAGCGCACGAGCAACTTCCTGCTGTGGCAGTCGGCGTACGCCGAGATGGTGTTCCTGGACCGCCTGTGGCCGGACTTCCGGCGCACGGACCTGTGGGGCGCGATCGAGGAGTACGCACGCCGCGACCGTCGCTACGGCGGTGCGGTCGACGCCCCGACCGCCTGACGCATCCGTCAGCCGGGCAGCGGCCCGTCGAGCAGGTGTGCCGCCGACCGCACCGCGTCCAGGGCCGCACGGACGCTCGGGACACGCTCGGCCCCTCGGGCGGTGACGACCTCGACGCGGCGGGCCAGGTCGTCGTCCACGGGGTCGACCCGGACCTCTGCGGGGATGACCGTCGTCGCGAGCGCCAGCCGGGGAGCAGGGCCACGCCGAGTCCGGCGGCGACGAGCCCCACCACCGCAGCCGCGTTGTCGGTCTCGAGCACGATGTCCGGGGCGAACCCGGCGGTCGCACACGAGGCGAGCAGGTGGCCGCGGCACCGGGGCAGCCGCCGATCCAGCGGGCGTCGCGGTGCGACGCGAGGTCCACGGCAGAGCCCACGGTGCCAGAGCCCAGGGCACCGGCGCCCTCGGCACCGGCACCGGCACCGGCGCCCTCGGCACCGGCGCCCACGGCGCCAGAGCCCACGGCACCGGCGCCCACGGCACCGGCGCTCACGGTGCGGGCGCTGCCCGAGCCTCCGGCCGGCGTCACCAGGGCGAGCGGATCCCGCCCGAGTGCCCGCGTGACGAGCCCGGGGTCCGGGGCGGACCCGACCTCGTCGCCGACGTAGGTGAAGGTCAGGGCGACGTCGACCTCCCCGCTCCGGAGCAGGTCGAGCGCCTCGGGCGGTTCGACCTCGACGTACGAGGTCGTCACCCCCGGAGCCGTCGCCGCCATCCGGGCGAGCACGGCGGGCACGAGGGCCGAGGAGGCGCTCGGGAACCCGGCGAGGCGCACTCGACCGCGGGTCAGGCCCTCGACGGCGTCGAGGTCCTCGCGCGCGGCGGTCAGTGCGGCCTGCACGTGCAGGGCGTGGTCTGCGAGCACCCGACCGGCGTCCGTCAGGGTGGCACCGCGCCCGCCGCGACCGTCCTGCCCGGACCGCAGCACCAGGGTGTGCCCGAGCCGCCGTTCGGCCCGGGCGAGCAACTGGCTGACCGCGGGTTGGCTCGACCCGAGCGCTACGGCGGCGCGGGTGATCGACCCACCGTCGGCCATGGCGCGGAGGACCCGGAGCAGCTGGGGATCGATGTCGTCCATCACGCGATGTTATCGGCTGCACAACGAACCCGGCCTGGTGTGATGGGGCACGAGCCGGGACGCTGTCCGCATGGACTCCTTCCCCGCCGGCCGTGGCTACCTCGCGGCGTGCACCGCCGGTCTGCCCAGCCGGGCCACGCTCGCCGCCCAGCGGGCCGACCTCGACGCGTGGTCACGCGCCGAGACCTCGCCGGCCCACTACGGGGCGTTGGTCGAGGAGGGCCGCGCGCTGTTCGCCGCCCTCGTCGGGGTGCCGGTGTCCCACGTGGCGACCGGCTCGCAGACCTCGGTGATGGCCGCGGTCGTCGCCGACGCCCTGCCGGACGGTGCCGAGGTGGTCGTGCCCGACGGCGACTTCAGCTCGGTCGTCTTCCCGTTCCTCGGCCAGGCGCACCGAGGCGTCCGCGTCCGGCACGTCCCGCTCGACCGGCTCGCCGCGTCCGTCGGGCCCGGCACCGCCCTCGTGGCGTGGTCCGCCGTGCAGTCCGCCACCGGCGCCGTCACGGATCCGCAGCCGGTCGTCGCCGCGGCCCGGCGGGTCGGTGCCCTCACCCTCTGCGACCTCACGCAGGCGGCCGGCGTCCTGCCCGTCGACGCGGCACTCTTCGACGTGACGCTGACGCACGCCTACAAGTGGCTCTGCGCCCCGCGCGGCGTCGCCTTCATGACGCTCTCCGACACCGCCCTCGGTCGGCTCCGCCCCGTGCAGGCCGGCTGGTACGCGGGGGAGGACGTCTGGTCCTCGTGCTACGGCCCCGACATGCGCCTGGCCGACGACGCCCGTCGCTTCGACGTCTCGCCGGCCTGGCAGGCGTGGCCCGGTGCCGTGGCCGCGCTCGAACACGCGGTCGCGCTCGACCAGCAGGCGGTCTGGAGGCACGCCACCGCTCTCGCGGATCGGCTGTGCGACGCCCTCGGGTCGCCTCGGCAGGGCGACGGGCAGGCGATCGTGACGTTCGCGGACGCCGACGGGTCGGCCCTCCGGGCCCTCACCGCCGCCGGGCTCACCGCGTCGGGGCGTGCCGGGCGACTCCGGATCGCGTTCCACCTGTGGAACGACGAGTCCGACGTGACCGACGTGGCGGCCGCGCTGGGCGGGGTGCGGGCGACCACGTCGGGGACGTGACCGGAGGGCGGACCGGGGGCGGGCCTCCCGGGTCACGAACGCCGGTAGTCTTGCCCGGACCGTTTCCGCACCGAGCACCCAGCTCGGCGACCTCTGGAGCACCCTTTGGCACAGCCCTCCCGTCTCGACAGCGTCATCGCCCTGGCCAAGCGCCGCGGCTTCGTCTTCCAGTCGGGTGAGATCTACGGAGGCTCCTGCTCCGCGTGGGACTACGGGCCCCTCGGTGTGGAGCTCAAGGAGAACATCAAGCGTCAGTGGTGGCAGCGGTTCGTCCGCGGCCGTGGCGACATGGTCGGCCTCGACTCCGCCGTCATCCTGCCGCGCAAGGTGTGGGAGGCCTCGGGCCACGTCGCGACCTTCACCGACCCGCTCGTGGAGTGCCTGCACTGCCACCACCGGTTCCGCGAGGACCACCTGATCGAGGCGTTCGTCGCCAAGAAGGGCCGCGACCCCGAGGGCCGCATGGCCGAGATCGCCTGCCCGAACTGCGGCACCCGCGGCGAGTGGACGGAGCCCCGCGAGTTCTCCGGCATGCTCAAGACCTACCTCGGCCCGGTCGAGTCCGAAGAGGGCCTGAACTTCCTGCGCCCCGAGACCGCGCAGGGGATCTTCGTCGACTTCGCGCAGGTCGTCACGACCAGTCGCATGAAGCCCTGTTCGGCATCGGGCAGGTCGGCAAGGCGTTCCGCAACGAGATCACGCCCGGCAACTTCATCTTCCGCACGCGCGAGTTCGAGCAGATGGAGATCGAGTACTTCGTGCCGCCGGCCGAGGCGGGCGAGCACTACGAGCAGTGGATCGCCGACTCGATCGCGTTCTACACCGAGCTCGGCATCGACCCGGAGAACCTCCGCCGCTTCGACGTGCCGGACGGCGAGCGGGCGCACTACTCCGACGCCACCGCCGACATCGAGTACCGCTTCGGGTTCACCGGCTCGGAGTGGGGCGAGCTCATGGGCGTCGCGAACCGCACCGACTTCGACCTCAACAACCACATCGAGTCGTCCGGCCAGGACCTGCGCTTCTTCGACCAGGCCGCCAACGAGAAGTACGTGCCCTACGTGATCGAGCCGTCCTTCGGCCTGACCCGTGCGCTCATGGCGTTCCTGCTCGACTCGTACCACGAGGACGAGGCGCCGAACGCGAAGGGCGGCGTCGACAAGCGCACCGTGCTGCGTCTCGACCCGCGCCTGGCCCCCGTCAAGGCCGCGGTGCTGCCGCTGTCGCGCAACGAGCAGCTGTCCCCGGTCGCCCGCGGCCTGGCCGACGACCTGCGCAAGAACTGGAACGTGGACTTCGACGACGCCGGGGCGATCGGTCGCCGCTACCGTCGCCACGACGAGATCGGCACGCCGTTCTGCATCACGGTCGACTTCGACACGCTCGAGGACAAGGCCGTGACCGTGCGCGAGCGCGACACCATGGCGCAGGAGCGGGTCGCCCTCGACCAGCTGCAGGGCTACCTGGCGCAGCGCCTGCTCGGCGCATAGGGACCTCGCGGGGCGTCGCGGGCGTCGCGATCGCCGGAACCAGGTTCTGTGGGAATGCGCGCGCGACGCCCGCGTTGGGATCAGCATGAACGACTCCGTGAAGGTCGATGTCTGGTCGGACATCGCCTGCCCCTGGTGCTACATCGGCAAGCGCAAGTTCGAGGCCGGCGTCGCCGCGTTCGGCGCCTCGGCGGACGGCCGCCCGGTCGAGGTCGAGTACCACTCCTTCGAGCTCAGCCCGGACACCCCCGTCGACTTCGAGGGCACCGAGGCCGAGTTCCTGTCGGAGCACAAGGGCATGCCCGTCGAGCAGGCGCAGCAGATGCTCGACCAGGTCACCGGCATCGCGGCCTCGGTCGGGCTGGACTACGACTTCGAGGCCGTGCACCACACGAACACCGTGAAGGCGCACCAGGTCATCCACCTCGCCAAGCAGCACGGCAAGCAGCTCGACATGGTCGAGCGCCTGTTCACCGCCTACTTCGAGCGCGGCGAGCACGTCGGCGACGACGCGTCGCTGGCCGACCTGGCCGCCGAGGTCGGGCTCGACCGCGACGAGGTCCTCGCGACGCTCCGCGACGACTCGCAGCTCGCAGCCGTCCGCGCCGACCAGGCCCAGGCGCAGGCCTTCGGCATCAACGGCGTCCCCTTCTTCGTGATCGACGGCAAGTACGGCGTCTCGGGCGCGCAGGACCCGGCAGCGTTCGAGCAGGTGCTGACGCAGGTCGTCGCCTTGCGCGGGACGACGCCGGACGAGGTCGCCTCGGCGACCGAACGCGCTGCGGACGACGCGAGCGCCGACGTGGCGGCGACCCGATGACGGGCGCGACGGTCACCGTCGGGGGTGGGGCGGGCCTCCCGTCCGCCCCGTCGGTTCCGGATGCGATCTCCGGTCTGGAGGCGCGCCCCGGCCTGCTCACGCTGGTCACGCCCGGCGGTGCGCCGGTCTGCGACGGTGATTCGTGCCTGATCGACGCCGGATCGTTCGCCGGTGCCGAGGGCGACTGGACCGAGGTGCCGGACTGACGGTTCCGTCGGTCGCGCGTCGCGCGCTGCTGGGGCCGCGCCGCGCGCTGCTGGTGCCGCGCCGCGCGCTGCTGCTCTCGCGCCCCGTGCGGTCGTCGCGCCCCGACTCTGCGGGGCGCGACGGCTGTGCGGGGGCGCCTCGTCGGTCGCCGGACCGATCAGGCGCGCTGCGGTTCCTCGTCGGTGATGTCAGCGACCGTCGCGCCGTACGCGGCGACGAGGTCGTCGGCGTCGACGAAGGCGCTCGTGCCGTGCCGACCCGCGCCGAGGGCGACCCGTCGACCGACGATGCGGTCGTCGGCGTAGACGGGCAGGTCGCCGGTCGCTCCGATGGGCGTGATCGTGCCGCGTTCGTAGCCGGACGCCTGGAGCGCGGTCGCCGCGTCGGGCATCGAGAGCTTGTTCACCCCCACGACGGTGCGGAGCTTCTTCCACGCGATGCTCCGGCCGCCCGGCACGAGCGCGAGCAGGAAGCCGCCGTCGTGCCGCTTGACGACCAGTGTCTTCACGATGTCGCCGGGGTCGATGCCGAGCAGTTCGGCGGCCTGCTGCAGGGAGTCCGCGGCGGGGCGTTCGACGACCTCGACCGTCAGGCCGCGGGCCGCTGCGTCGGCGTCGAACCGGGTGCTGGCGTCGATCGTCATGTGGAGAACGCTACCGGCGCGCACCGACGTGGGAGGATGGAGCCGGTATGACGATCACACAAGCCCCAGCACGGCCTCTGCGCATCGGCCCGATCGAGGTCGACGTGCCGGTCGTGCTCGCGCCCATGGCGGGCATCACGAACATGGCGTACCGCCGGCTCTGCCGCGAGTACGGCGCCGGTCTCTACGTCTGCGAGATGATCACCTCGCGCGCACTGGTCGAACGCACCCCCGTGTCGATGCAGCTCATCCAGCACCACGAGTCCGAGACCCCGCGGTCGATCCAGCTGTACGGCGTCGAGCCGAACACGGTGGCCGAGGCCGCTTCGATCCTGGTGGGCGAGGACCGTGCCGACCACATCGACCTGAACTTCGGGTGCCCGGTGCCCAAGGTCACCCGCAAGGGCGGCGGCGCGGCCCTACCCTGGAAGCTCGAGTTGTTCCGCGAACTCGTCACGAAGACCGTCCGCGCCGCAGGGAACGTGCCGGTCACCGTGAAGATGCGCAAGGGCATCGACGAAGACCACCTGACCTACCTCGACGCCGCCCGCATCGCGCGCGACGCCGGCGTCGCCGCGGTGTCGCTGCACGCCCGCACGGCGAACGAGCACTACTCCGGGCACGCTGACTGGTCGGCGATCGCGACGCTGAAGGAAGCCGTCACCGACATCCCGATCCTCGGCAACGGGGACATCTGGTCGGCAGCCGACGCCCTGCGCATGGTCGACGAGACCGGCGTCGATGGCGTCGTCGTCGGGCGTGGGTGCCTCGGGCGTCCGTGGCTGTTCGGCGACCTGGCTGCGGCGTTCCGCGGCGAAGGGCTGCGGTACATGCCGACCTTGGGCGAGGTCGCTGACGGGTTCCGTCGGCACGCCGAACTGCTCGTCGAGTTCTTCGGGTCCGAAGACCACGGCTGCCGCGACGCCCGCAAGCACGTGGCCTGGTACTTCAAGGGGTACCCGATCGGCAGCGACGTGCGGTCCGGTCTCGCGCTGTCGTCGAGCCTGCAGGAGATCGACGACCTGCTCGGGCAGCTCGACCGCGACGCACCGTACCCCGGCGAGGGCGCTGAGGGCTCCCGCGGTCGCTCCGGCAACCCGAAGCGCACCGCACTGCCCGACCGCTGGCTCGAGTCCCGCGACGTCGACAGCGAGTTCCGCAAGGTCCTCGCCGCCGCCGAGCTGCACCACAGCGGCGGATGAGCGCCACCGCCTCGTACGGCCCGGCCGACGCCGAGCGCTGGCTCCCGGAAGAGCACGGCAACCGCCGATCGGACTTCGCCCGTGACCGCGCCCGGTTGCTGCACTCCAGCGCGCTGCGCCGCCTCGCCGCCAAGACCCAGGTGCTCAGCCCGACGACCGGGCTCGACTTCGCCCGCAACCGCCTGACCCACTCGCTCGAGGTGGCGCAGGTCGGTCGCGAGCTCGCGGACTCGCTGGGCCTCGACCCCGACGTGGTGGACACCGCGTGCCTGGCGCACGACATCGGCCACCCGCCGTTCGGCCACAACGGTGAGACCGCCGTCAACGCCTGGGCCGCCGGCATCGGCGGGTTCGAGGGCAACGCGCAGACGCTCCGGTTGCTCACCCGGCTCGAGCCGAAGGTGTACGGGCTCCGTCCGGGGCGGGCGCCGCTGCCGGGGCTGGCGCGGGGGCCGGCGCGGGGCTGGCGCTGGCGCTGGCGCTGGCGTCGAGCGTCCCTTCGGGCTCAACCTGACGCGCGCGTCGCTCGACGCCAGCTGCAAGTACCCGTGGCCGGCTGCGCAGGGCGTCTCCGAGTCGTCATCGGGTCGGACCAAGTTCGGCTTCTACGACGACGACCACGATGCCTTCGAGTGGCTCCGTGCCGGGGCGCCCCGACGGCAGCGGTGCATCGAGGCGCAGGTCATGGACCTGTCCGACGACATCGCGTACTCGGTGCACGACTTCGAGGACGCCGTCGTCGCCGGGTTCATCGACGTCGCGGCGCTCGGCGACCGGGTCGGCGAGAACGACATCGTCACCGCGATGCACGCGTGGGTGGGCGACGACCTGAGTCGTGAGGAACTGCTCGAGGCGTTCGACCGCCTCCGTGCCCTGCCGCTCTGGATGACCTCGTACGACGGGTCCCGGCGCGACGCGGCACACCTGAAGAACCTGACCTCGCAGCTGATCGGACGCTTCGCGCGGACGGCGACGGCCGCGACCCGCGAGTCCTACGCCTCCGGGTCCCTGGTCCGGTTCGCGGCATCGGTGGTGACACCGCCGGAGATCATCGGCGAGATCGCGGTCCTCAAGGGGATCGTGGCGGCGTTCGTGATGACGCAGGGTGACCGGCAGCCGGTGTACGAAGACCAGCGTCGGATCCTGACGGAGCTGCTCGACGCCCTGGCGGCGTCGGGTGCGTCGGACCTCGAGCCCGGCTTCGCCGCCGACTGGCGTGCGGCGTCCGACGACGACGGGCGACTCCGCGCCGTGGTCGACCAGGTCGCGAGCCTGACGGACCAGGGGGCGATCGCCTGGCACCGTCGGTTGGTCGTCGGCGAGCGGGAAGCGGTCCACATCCCGGTGTGAGTGGAGCCGCAGTGGTTCGTCGACGTCTCGGGGCCGCGGTCGGCCTCGGTGGCTCGTCCACATCCCGGGGCCGCGGTCGGCCGAGGTCGGTCCCACGAACTAGGATCAGAGGGTGGCTGGCAGGATCGCGCGGAACGACATCGACGAGGTCCGCTCGCGTGTCAACATCGCCGACGTCGTGGGCGACTACGTCACGCTGAAGAACGCGGGCGTCGGCTCGATGAAGGGGCTCTGCCCCTTCCACGACGAACGCTCTCCGTCGTTCCACGTTCGGCCCCAGGTCGGCCGGTACCACTGCTTCGGCTGCGGCGAGGACGGCGACGTCTTCAGCTTCATCATGGCGCAGGACCACACCACCTTCGCTGAGGCCGTCGAGCGCATGGCCGCGAAGATCGGCTTCACCCTGCACTACGAAGAGGGCGACGGGCCGCGCACCGACTACAACACCCGCGCCCGGCTGATCGCCGCCAACGAAGCCGCGCTCGAGTTCTACACGGCGCAGCTCACCACCGCCGCGGCCGACCCCGCACGGCGGTTCCTGGGGGAGCGCGGGTTCGATCCTCGGCGGCGCAGCACTTCGGTGTCGGCTTCGCCCCGAAGTCGTTCGACATGCTCAAGGACCACCTGCGCGGTCGGGGCTTCACGCTCGAGGAGCTCACCTCGGCCGGGCTCGTCAGCCAGGGCGACCGGTCGCCGTACGACCGGTTCCGTGGGCGCCTGATGTGGCCGATCCGCGACGTCACCGGGGCGACGATCGGGTTCGGTGCCCGTCGCCTGCTCGACGACGACAAGGGCCCGAAGTACCTCAACACGCCCGAGACCCCGATCTACCACAAGAGCCAGGTGCTCTACGGGCTCGACCTGGCCCGCCGCGACATCTCGAAGCAGAAGCAGGTCGTGATCGTCGAGGGCTACACCGACGTCATGGCCTGCCACGTCGCCGGCATCACCACCGCGGTCGCCACGTGCGGCACCTCGTTCGGCGTCGACCACATCAAGGTGCTCCGCCCGATGCTCGGCGACCTGGCCGGCGCCGACCCGAACGCCAACGGCGAGGTCGTCTTCACCTTCGACCCGGACGAGGCCGGGCAGCGTGCCGCATCCCGCGCCTTCGCCGAGGAACAGCGGTTCGCCGCGCAGACCTTCGTCGCGGTGGCACCCGGTGGCCTCGACCCGTGCGACCTCCGGCTCGCCCGCGGCGACGACGCCATCCGCCGCCTGATCACGAACAAGCGCCCGATGTTCGAGTTCATGATCCGCCGCACGTTGGAGGGCCACGACCTCGAGACGGTCGAGGGCCGCGTCAGTGCCCTCCGCGCCGCGGCCCCCGTGCTCGCCGGCATCCGCGATCGGTCGCTCACGCAGGGGTACGTCCGCGAGCTCGCCGGCTGGCTCGGCATGGACATGCCCGAGGTCCGTCGATCGGTCGAGACCGCGCGTCGGCGTGCGGGGTCGACGGACGATCGGTCAGGAGGCCCGGGGCGCGATGGTCGCGCCGGTCACGCCACCGACGGGGCCGGTGTGGTCGAGGAGCCCGTCGCCGGGATCCGCTCGCTGCCGAACGACCCGATCAGCCGCATGGAGCGCGACGCCGTCATGGCGATGGTGCAGCAGCCGACCTCGGTCGGAGCGCCGCTGCTCGGGCTCGCCGCGTCCGCCACGTTCTCGGCGCCGATGCTCGCCGTCGTGCGGGACGCCGTGGTCGCCAACGTCGACGTCATCGGGGCGGGGGACTGGCTCGACCGGTTGCTCGCCGACGTTCCGACCCCCTTGCGCACCCTGACGCACGAGCTGGCCCTCGCGCCGATCCCCGCCCGCAACGCCGAGGACCTCGCCGCGTACTGCCGGAGCATCGTCGTCGCCCTGGTCGAGCGGGACCTGCTCGCCCGCAAGGCCTCGTTGCTCGGACAGCTGCAGCGTGCGGACCCGCACGAGCAGGCCGAGCGACGCGCCGAGATCCAGCGGCAGCTCGTGGACATCGACGCGCAGCGCATGCGGCTCCGCGCCGACGCCGAGGCGTCCTAGCCCCGCGCCGCCGGAGCGCCAGGGGTCGTACGACCCGTTCGACCCGGTCGACCCGTTCGACCTGCCGCCTGCCGTTCGCCCAGGTTCCGAAATCTGCGCATCTGGCCGCACTCGAGCGGCTCTTCGCGGAACCTCGGCGAGCACGAGTGCCGAGGTGACGCGACCGCCCGACGTGACTGAGGCCGTGCGGCGCAACCGCGTCGCAGAGGTGACGGTCGCTGCGGGGGTGTGCCGGGCCTCCCGGTCGGCGTGCCGAGGTTCCACGACATGCCGCATGCGCGCCGCCGGGGTTCCGATACGGAGCCGCACGAGCGTCGAGATGCCGAGATCTCGGAACCTCGGGTTGCGGCGGTGGCGAAGCGAGGCGGGACCGCAGGCGGGACGTGATCGGTCGGCGGAGTCAAAGGGGCGAGGGCGGGCCTCCCGGTCGGCGTGCCGAGGTTCCACGACATGCCGCGTGCGGGATGTCGAGGTTCCGCTACGGAGCTGCACGAGCGTCGAGATGCCGAGATTTCGGAACCTCGGGGGCCGGGACGGGGCCCGTTGCACCGCGCAACTTTCGTGTGCGGCGCGCCGGCTCGATGCGCACGAATGATGCATCACGCGACGGGTGCTTGCATTACAGCGGTGTAAACAAATCGCTCCCGGTTCGATCTGTTCCGTGACAGGGTGATACCAATGAGCGTTCCTGGCCGGGCACACAGACGTACCACCCGCCGGTCCGGACACTTGCACCCAACTTCAAGAGAGGCATCGAACATGGCATCCGTGTTCAAGAAGCGCACAGCCACGTGGGGCAGGCGCGGCATCGCGCTCGGCGCCGGAGCAGCAGCGACGGCGCTGGTGCTGACGGGCTGCGCGAGCAGCAGCGTGAGCGACACCGAGCTGAACGGCCTGAGCATCGGGACGACGGACAAGATCACGTCCCTCGACCCGGCCGGCTCCTACGACAACGGCTCCTTCGCCGTGCAGAACCAGGTCTTCCCGTTCCTGATGAACACGCCCGTGGGCAGCCCGGACGTCGAGCCGGACATCGCCACGAAGGCGGAGTTCACGAGCCCGACCACGTACGAGGTCACCCTCAAGGACGGCCTCGAGTTCGCGAACGGCAACAAGCTCACCTCGAGTGACGTGAAGTTCTCGTTCGACCGCGAGCTCAAGATCAACAACGAGAACGGCCCGCAGTCGCTGCTCGCCAACCTCAAGAGCATCGACACCCCGGACGACACGACCGTGGTGTTCAACCTCGACCACGCCGACCAGACCTGGCCGCAGGTGCTCTCGAGCCCCGCCGGCCCGATCGTCGACGAGGACGTCTTCAGCGCGACGAAGCTCACCAGCGCCGACGACATCGTCAAGGGCAAGGCGTTCGCCGGGCAGTACCAGATCAGCTCCTACAAGGAGAACCAGCTGATCCAGTACAAGACGAACCCGAAGTACGACGGCCTGCTCGGCAAGGCGAAGAGCGACGAGGTGACGGCCAACTACTACACCAAGGAGACCGACCTCAAGCTCGCCGTGCAGAAGGGCGACGTCGACGTGGCGTACCGCTCCCTGACGCCGACCGACATCTCGGACCTGCGCAAGGACGACAAGCTCAAGGTCACCGACGGCCCCGGCGGCGAGATCCGCTACGTGGTCTTCAACTTCAAGACGCAGCCGTTCGGCACCGGTCAGGACGACGCCGACGAGGCGAAGGCCCTCGCCGTGCGCCAGGCCGCTGCTGACGTGGTCGACCGCGCCGCCCTGGCGAAGGAGGTCTACAACGACACCTTCACGCCGCTGTACTCGATGGTGCCGGACGGCCTCACCGGTGCGGTCCAGCCGTTCAAGGACATGTACGGCGACGGCGACGGTGGCCCCGACGTCGACAAGGCGAAGAAGACCCTCGCCGACGCCGGTGTCTCCGGCAAGGTGCAGCTCGACATCCAGTACGCGCCCGACCACTACGGTTCGGCCTCGGACGACGAGTACGCGCTGCTGAAGACGCAGCTCGAGGACTCGGGCCTGTTCACCGTCAACATCCAGTCGACGGTCTACACGACCTACGCGCAGGAGCGCACGAAGGACGCGTACCCTGAGTACCAGCTCGGCTGGTTCCCGGACTTCTCCGACGCCGACAACTACCTGTCGCCGTTCTTCACCAAGGAGAACTTCGTCCAGAACCACTACGACGACTCGGTCATCCAGGACCTCATCGCGAAGGAGCAGGCGGAGTCCGACCCGGACAAGCGTGCCGACCTGATCGAGCAGGCCCAGGAGCGCGAGGCATCGCAGATCTCGACGCTGCCCCTGTTGCAGGGCAAGTCCGTCGCCGTCGCCGGCAAGGACGTCAAGGGCCTGACCCTCGACGCCTCGTTCAAGTTCCGGTACGCCACCCTCAGCAAGTAGCACCACGCCCTCGCGCAGGCCGCGGGCGTTCCCACGAGGAACGCCCGCGTGCCTGCGCACCGGCATGAAAGGCACCCTCCCCGTGACCCTGAGCACCCCCGAGGCGACCCAGGACGTGAACGGCACCGATCCGACCAAGCCACAGGCACAACGTCGTGCCAAGAGCAGTGGCGGCGGACTCGGCCGGTACGTCCTCGTCAGGTTCCTCCTCATCATCCCGACCGTCTTCATCCTGGTGACGCTCGTGTTCTTCCTGATGCGCGTCATCGGGAACCCGATCACCGCGTCGGTCGGCGGCCGACTCACCCCGACGCAGCTGCAGGAACGCCTGCACGCCGCCGGGTACGACCGTCCCGTGCTCGTGCAGTACTTCGAGTACCTCGGCGGCATCCTGCGCGGTGACTTCGGCAACGCGTCGACCGACAACCGGCCGATCACCGAGATCATCCTGCAGTACGGCGGCGCGACCGCCGAGCTCGTCTTCTACGCCCTCATCGTCGCGCTCGTGCTCGGCATCCCGCTCGGCATGCTGGCCGCGTACACGCGCGACAAGTGGCCAGACGTGCTGCTCCGTGCCCTCGCGATCCTGACGTACGCGACCCCGGTGTTCTTCGGCGGCCTGCTGCTCAAGCTCGTCTTCTCGGTGTGGCTCGGCTGGCTGCCCCTCGGCGACCGTGCATCGACCAGGGTGGAACTCATCCTGGACGGCATCCCCGGCGCGAGCGGCATCTACATCGTCGACGCGCTCCGGACCGGCAACGCGGCGGTCATCGGCGACGTGCTGCAGCACGCCGTCCTGCCGGCGCTGACCCTCGGACTGCTGACCGCCGGCATCTTCCTGCGCCTGGTGCGCGCGAACATGATCGGGTCGCTCGGCTCCGAGTACGTCGACGCGGCCCGCTCCCGCGGTGTCCGCGAGTCGCGGCTCGTCCGGACGCACGCGTTCCGCCCCGCCCTCGTGCCGATCATCACCGTGATGGGCCTGCAGATCGCGATGCTGCTGGGCGGTTCGGTCCTGACCGAGACCACCTTCGGCTGGCGCGGCCTGGGCTTCGAACTCAACCAGTACCTGTCGGCCCGTGACTTCGTCGCGGTCCAGGGCATCGTCGCGATGCTGGCGGTGATCGTCGCGGTGACCAACTTCATCGTCGACGTCGTCGCCGCCCTGATCGACCCGAGAGTGAGGTTCTGACGATGGCCGACACCACCCTCGTCGACCGCCACGAGCCGCTCTGGAAGCGGCTGCCCGTGGTGGTCCAGCTCCGCAAGAGCACCGGCTGGCAACGCGCCATGCTCATCGTCGGCGTGGTCATCTGCGCCCTGTACCTGCTCGTCGCGGTCTTCGCGCCGCTGCTGGCCCCGTACGGCTTCGGCCAGCTGCAGGGCGCGGACGGCGAGAGCTTCCCACGCACCGGCGCGCCGAGCGCCGAGCACATCTGGGGCACCACCGTCGGCGGGTTCGACGTCTTCAGCCGGGTGATCTACGGCGCCCGGACGGCGGTCCTCGTCGTGATCGTCGCCGTCGTCGTGTCGATCATCGTCGGCGTGCTGCTCGGCCTGGTCTCCGGTTACCTGGGCGGCTGGCTCGACCGGGTCCTCGTCGTGGTCGCCGACGCGATCTACGCGTTCCCCTCGCTGCTGCTCGCGATCGTCGTGTCGATCGTGATCTCCGGCGGCAACTCGAGCTACTCGGGCGGCATCATCGCGGCGGCGATCTCGATCACCGTCGTCTACGTGCCGCAGTACTTCCGGGTGGTCCGCGCCGAAGCCGTGCGCCTGAAGAACGACGCGTTCGTCGAGTCGGCGCGCGTGATGGGCACGAACCCGTGGCGCATCATGATCCGCCACGTGCTGCGGAACTCGACCAGGTCCCTGCCGCTCATCCTGACGCTCAACGCCAGCGACGCGATCCTGACCCTGGCCGGCCTCGGCTTCCTCGGGTTCGGCATCGGGCCGACGTCCGGCGCCGAGTGGGGCTACGACCTCAGCCGTGCGCTGTCCGACGTCGCGAGCGGTGTCTGGTGGACCGGTGTCTACCCGGGTGTCGCGATCGTGGTGCTCGTGCTCGGTGTGACGTTCATCGGCGAGAGCCTCAACGACATCTCCGACCCCCGTCTGCGTGCGCGCCGACGGCTGAAGCAGCTGGTGTCCACGCGCGACGCGCGCAACACGGCCACCGCGGAAGGATCGGGCGCATGACGACCGACACCGAGAACGCACCCGTGGTCGTCGTCGACGACCTCACCGTCACCTTCGCCACCGACGGCGGCGCCGTCGACGCGGTGAAGGGTGTCAGCCTCGACGTCCGCCCCGGCGAGGTCCTCGCCCTGGTCGGCGAGTCCGGCTCCGGCAAGTCCGTCACGGCTCGGGCGATGCTCCGCCTCATGCCCGAGACGGCAACGCTCGGCGGCGCGGTGCTGCTCGACGGTACCGACGTCGTCACCGTCGGCGCGCAGAAGCTCCGCAGCCTGCGGGGGACCGCCGGTGCGATGGTGTTCCAGGAGCCGTCGACCGCCCTCAACCCGGTCTTCACGGTCGGGTGGCAGATCGCCGAGGGGCTCCGCGCCCACGGTGGCATGTCCAAGAAGGAGGCGCGGGCGAAGGCCATCGACTACCTCGGCCGCGTCGGCATCCCCGACCCCGAGACCCGCGTCGACCACTACCCGCACCAGTTCTCCGGAGGCCAGAAGCAGCGTGTCGTCATCGCGAGCGCGCTCGCACTCGAGCCGTCGGTGATCATCGCCGACGAGCCGACCACGGCGCTCGACGTGACGGTGCAGGCCGAGATCCTCGACCTGCTCCGCCGCTGCCGCGACGAGTTCGGCACGGCGATCGTGATCATCACCCACAACATGGGCGTGGTGGCCGACCTGGCCGACCGCGTCGCCGTGATGTACCAGGGCGAGATCGTCGAAGAGGCATCGGCGACGGACCTGTTCGCGCGTCCGCAGGCCGACTACACGAAACGGCTGCTCGCCGCGGTGCCCCGGCTCGAGGCGTCGACGGGCACCGCCCGCCGCGCCGCGATCACCGAGGACGTCACCCCGCTGGTCGAGGCGAAGGGACTCGAGATCGAGTACCCCGGCCGCCTCGGCTCGCCCGCGTTCCGTGCCGTGAAGGGCGTCGACCTGGCGATCCGTCCCGGCGAGGTCCTCGGCCTGGTGGGGGAGTCCGGCTCCGGCAAGACCACGATCGGTCGCGCCATGGCCGGACTGACGAAGGTCACCGGCGGGTCCTTGAAGGTCCTCGGCGCCGAGATGCTCGGCTACCGGGAGCGCGACTTCAAGCACCTGCGCAAGGACATCGGGTTCGTGTTCCAGGACCCGGCGACGTCGTTCAACCCGCTGCTCACGATCGCCGAGTGCGTCGCCGAACCGCTGGTCGTCCACAAGGAGGTGTCGAGTCCGCGTGCGGCCCGCACGCGCGTCGACGAACTCCTCGAGGCGGTCCAGCTGCCGAAGGCGTACGGGGACCGCTACCCGCACGAGCTCTCCGGCGGGCAGCGCCAGCGCGCGTCGCTCGCCCGGTCGCTCGCGCTCCGGCCGAAGCTGCTCATCGCCGACGAGCCGACGAGTGCGCTCGACGTGTCGGTGCAGGCCCGCGTGCTCGAGCTCTTCCTCGAGCTCCAGCAGGACCTGGGCTTCGCGTCGCTGTTCATCAGCCACGACCTGGCGGTCGTGGGCGCGCTCTCCGACCGGATCGCCGTGCTCTACCGCGGCGACCTGGTCGAGGTGGGCACGACCGCGCAGGTCCTCGGAGCGCCGCAACACCCGTACACGCAGCGCCTGCTGGCGTCGCTCCCGGTGCCGGACCCTGCGGAGCAGGCCGAGCGACGGCGTACGCTGGAGCAACTGGAGAACGTCGGGTCCTGACCCGATGCGACCCGCGTCGGGTCCTGACCCGGCGCGACCGCCCAGGAGGCCCGTCCAGCGTCGTCGACGCACGCCGGGCCTCCTGGACGGTCGCCTCCACAGCTGTACGCACGACGGTCCTGCCAGCGCGGTCCGTCGCGAACCGCCGCCAGGGGGCGGCGTGGAAGGGGACCCATGATCGCGGTCAACGGACCGGCGGTCGTCGCGGACGACGTGTCGATCGAGTACCGGGGCGGACGGGGGTCCGAGTCGATCCGAGCGGTCGACGGGGTCAGCCTGACGGTGCGGCAGGGCGAGATCCTCGCGCTGCTCGGTGAATCGGGGTCGGGCAAGTCGACCTTCGCCGCCGCGATCGCGGGGCAGCTCGGGTCGCACGGCGAGGGTGACGGTGCGCTGCGCCGGCACATCGTCGGGGGCGAACTGACCGTCCTCGGCCAGAAGACCCGCGGCCTGCGCGGTTCGTCCCGCAAGCTCGAGCGGCTGAGCGGCCGCATCGGCTACCTGCCGCAGGACGGCGCCGACCGGCTCAGTCCGGACCTCACCGTCGGCGAGGCCATCGCCGAGCCGATCTACCAGCGCGACCGCCGCTTCGACCGCAAGGAGGCGGGCCTCATCGTCGCGCGCCTGGTCGACGCCGTGCACCTGCCGCTCGGCGTGATGCGGCTGAACACCTGGGAGCTCTCCAGCGGACAGCGGCAGCGTGTCGCCCTGGCACGGGCCCTCGTGCTCGAACCCCAGCTCCTGGTCGCCGACGAACCCGCCCGCGGTGTCGACGTGCTCGTGCGCCAGTCGGTGCTCGAGGCCTTGGCGACCCTGCAGCGCAACCGGCAGTTCTCCGCAGTCGTGGTGTCCAGCGACCTGCGCGAAGCCGGCGCCCTGGCCGACCGCGTCGCCGTCATGGCCGATGCCCGGCTGGTCGGTCTCGGCACCTTCGACGAGGTCCTCGACAACCCCGTCGATCCCTACGTCAAGACCCTGGCCGCGACCGCGGCCCGCGGCGTGAAGCGTCGCCCGGCACCCACCGCCCCGCGCCGCTCGACGGCGCCACGCCGACCGGTCGCCGCCGGCACCGGCCCCCGTACGGACCGACAGGAGAACCCGTGAGCACCGCCACCCGAGGCCACCGCGCCGTCGTCCCCACCTCCGGCACCCCGCTGCCGATCGACGCACCGCAGTCCGGCCCCGTCGCCGTGCTGCCGGAGCCGACCGACCTGCACGTCACCGCGGTGACGGAGGCCGGCGGGACCGTCGCGCCGCTCGACGCGGACACCCGCGGGCTCGTCTGGCTGGACCCCCGCGACCCGTCCGGCCTCGCAGACGCGCTCGACGCCGCACCGGGGATCGGATGGGTGCAGCTGCCGTTCGCCGGGGTCGACGCCTTCGCGCACCTCATCCAGGAGCACGGGGACCGCGTGCTCTTCACCTCGGCGAAGGGCGCGTACGCGGAGCCCGTCGCCGAGCACGCCCTGGCGCTGACGCTCGGGACGCTGCGGGTCCTGCAGAAGCGCGCCCGTGCACACTCGTGGGCCACCGAACCCGAGGGCGTGTCGCTGTACGGCCGGAACGTCGTCGTCATCGGCGCCGGCGGGATCGCGCTCGAGTACATCCGCCTGCTCGCCCCGTTCGACGTCGACGTCACCGTGGTGCGCCGCTCGGCCGACCCGGTGGACGGTGCATCGCGCACCGTCACCACCGACCAGCTCGACGAGGTCCTGCCCGACGCCGACGTCGTGATGATCGCAGCGGCCATGACCTCGGGCACCGCGAAGCTCTTCGGCGAGCGGCAGTTCGCGATCATGAAGCCGTCCGCCCGGCTCGTCAACATCGCCCGCGGGGACTCGTCGACACCGACGCCCTGGTCGAGGCCCTGCGCACCGGTGCGATCGCCGCCGCAGGGCTCGACGTCACCGACCCCGAGCCGTTGCCCGACGGTCACCCGCTGTGGTCCGAGCCCGGCGCGGTCATCACACCGCACCAGGCGGACACCCCGGAGATGGTCGCGCCGCTGCTCGCCGAGCGGAGTGCGACTCAACACCACGGCGTTCCTCGACGGCAGCGGCGAGGGCTTCGTCGGCGTCGTCGACCCGGTCGCCGGGTACTGAGGAACTGCGCAGCGCCGGGGCCCACAGCGCGGCGCGCCCGGGCGGCGTGTCCGATGCGGTGAGGGCCCTGCGGTGCTGCTATGCTGTTACCCGTTGTTCGCACGACATTCGCCAGCGAACAGTGATCCTCGATAGCTCAATTGGCAGAGCAGCCGGCTGTTGAACCGGCAGGTTGTTGGTTCGAGTCCAACTCGGGGAGCAACAGACCCCCACCCGCCCGGGTGGGGGTCTTCTGCGTTTCGTTGCTGCCCGGTGCCACCTGTTAGCGTTCACAGGTGCACCGATCCCGTCCGCCCCGCGCCGTGCTCCTCGGCGTGCTGCTCGCGGCGGTCATCGCGCCCGTGCTGGTCGGGTGCAGCGGTGCCGGACCCGACACCGACTCGTCAGAGGAACCCACCAGCTCGGAGACCGGGCTCGGGTCGGGTGCCTCGCCGGTCGTGTTCGCCTTCGTGTGCGACGACGGCGACCGCGAGACCTACACGACGTACTCGGCGGTGTGGGAGGACGAGCGGACCTCGTGCACCGCGAAGCGGCTCACGGGCTCGGTGCCGTCGACGCAGCAGCAGGCCGCCGTCGACGCGACCAGGGGTGACGCCACCCTCGTCGAGCTCGCGAGCACCTGCGCCGTGACCGGCACGGACCCGTGGACGTCGGCCGTGGCCGACGACGGCGCAGCGCACGTCGCCGCCGGCCTCCTGCAGTACTGCCCGGGGCACCCGGAGACCGACCACCTGCGCGACGCGCTGACGACGTACCGGAGCTGAGCCGGGCCTCCCGGCCGTCAGCTGACCACGGCAGGCGACGCGCGGGCCGGACCGACCCGTCAGCCCTCGGGGTGGTCGCGACCCGGCAGCCACGACTGGCCGGGGCCGCCCCAGCTGTTCTTGCGGATGGCCTTGGCGACCTGCTTGCCGTAGGGGTGCACCAGGCGGTCGGCGTAGAGCCAGCCGTCCAGGTGGTCGTACTCGTGCTGGAAGATGCGCGCGAGCCAGCCGTCGGCCCGGACCTCGAACGGGTCGCCGTGCTCGTCGAACGCCCGGAGCAGTGCGCTGCCGGAGCGTCGGAGCGGGAAGCGCTCGCCCGGCACGGACAGGCAGCCCTCGGACTCGTCGTCCTCGTCGAGCTCGTCGACCGACTCGGGGACCGGCGGGCTGATCCAGAGGACCGGATTCACGGCCGCGGCGCGGTGCAGGACGTCGTCGTCGTCGGTGTACGAATACACGAACAGGCGCTTGCCGACGCCGACCTGGGGTCCGGCCAGCCCGACGCCGGGGGCGAGGTCCATGGTCTCGAACATGTCGGCGACGAGGGAACGGAGGTCGTCATCGAACTCGGTGACCTCGGCTGCACGCTCGTGCAGGACGGGTTCGCCGGTGATGCGGATCGGGAGAACGGCCATTCACCCAGGTTATCCGGCGGTGGACGGTAGCCTCGACGCGTGACGACGGACCTCCAGCTGCCCGACGCGGTGAACCTGACGCCGTTCCAGGCCCTCATGATCCCCGTCGCGCTCATCGGTGCGGTGTTCCTGTCGCTGGGAGCGCAGTTCCAGAGCCGGGGCGTGCAGCGGGTCGAGGCGCGGCTGGGGCGGCAGTCGAAGGGACTGAGCGTCCGGCACGTCGTGGGTCTGGTGTCGAGCGGCTACTGGGTGCTCGGCACGCTGATGCTCGGCATCGCCGTCGTGCTGCAGCTCATCAGCATCACGTACGCGCCGCTGATCGTCGTGCAGCCGCTCGGGGCGGTCGCGCTCGTGATCACCACGTGGTTCTCCTCGCGGTCGTCGGGCGTGCCGCTGGGCCGTCGGGCGAAGCGTGCGGTGTGGACCTGCATCATCGGTGTCGCGATCTTCGTCGGCATCGCGGCGTTCGTCGGGCACGAGAGCGCGATCACCCGGCAGCAGCTGGTGACCGTCCTGATCATCCTGGCCGTGGTGCTCGTGCTGGTGCTGGTGTCGTTCCGGCTCGTGGCCAAGCACAAGAGCGCGCTCTACTACATCGTCGGCGCGGGCATCCTCTACGGGTTCGTCGCGACGCTCGCCAAGGTCGTGCTGAACCGGTTCGTGAACGGCACGTTCGACTGGTTGACGGTCCTGGCGATCATCGGGGTGGTCGTCGCGGCGTCGCTCGGCGGGTACTTCGTGCAGAACGCGTACTCGGCCGGTTCGGCGGACCTCGTCATCGCGGGGCTGACCGTGATCGACCCGATCGTCGCCGTCGGGATCGGCGTGGTCGTCCTCGACGAGGCGTCCGGGGCGCCGTGGGGTGCGGTCGCCGGGTTCGTGGTCGCGGCCGGCATCGCCATCACCGGGGTGTTCTTGCTCGCCAAGCACCACCCGCAGACCCGCGCCTGACCGCGGGGGCCGCGTCACCCCGCGGTACCACGGGGTCCTCCGCGCGGCTGACGCGGCCGCGGAACCAGGTGCGGTACCGTCGGCAGTCCGACCAGCAATCGCCCACGAGAGGACGACGCCAGCCGTGTCCAGGAGACGTCACCACCGCCACCGCCGAACCGACGGGTGCGACGGGCGGACACCGACCCTTGCGCATCCTGATCGCCGCGGACACCTTCCCGCCGGACGTCAACGGCGCCGCCACCTTCGCCGAGCAGCTCGCCGTCGGCCTGGCCGAGCGCGGGCACGAGGTCCACGTGGTCGCCCCGGCGTCGAGCCGCCACCACGGCACCTTCGACGAGGAGCACCAGGGCGTGACCCTCGTCGTGCACCGCCTGAAGTCGTACAAGTGGCCGCTGCACGCCTGGCTGCGCTTCGTGTGGCCGTGGAGCGTCAAGAAGTGGACCGGCCCGATCCTCGACGCCGTGAAGCCCGACGTCCTGCACATCCAGTCGCACGTCGTCATCGGTCGCGGGATCGTCCCCGAGGCGAACGCGCGCGGCATCCGGGTCATCGCGACGAACCACTTCATGCCCGAGAACCTGCTCGAGTACACGCCGTTCGGCAAGTGGACGCTGCCCATCGCGCTGAAGATCGCGTGGAGTGACGCCGCGAAGACCTACCGGCTCGCCGACACCATCACGACGCCGACGAACCTGGCCGCCGACTACCTGCGGAAGGCCATCGCCGGGCAGCGGGTGCTCGCGATCTCGTGCGGGATCGACGCGTCGCGGTACGTCGCGCGCGAGGGCCGTCCGGTGGGCAACGACATCGTGTTCGTCGGCCGCGTGGCGCCGGAGAAGAACCTCGACGTGCTGGTCCGGGCCGTGGCTTTGCTGCCCGGCTCGCTCGCGGCGACCCTGACGATCGTCGGCGACGGCGAGATGATCCCGAAGCTGACCGCCCTGGCGAAGGAGCTCGGGCTCGAGGACCGTGTCCGGTTCCTCGGGTTCGTCTCGGACGAGGTCAAGCGCACCGCCCTGACGAACGGCACCGTGTTCGCGATGCCCTCCACCGCCGAGCTGCAGAGCATCTCCTCGCTCGAGGCGATGGCGTCCGGGCTGCCGGTCGTCGCCGCCGACTCGATGGCGCTGCCCCACCTGATCGACGGCAACGGGTACCTGTTCGCCCCCGGTGACGAGCACGACCTCGCCGACAAGCTCGAGGCGGTGCTGACGGCGTCGGACGCGGAGTACACGGCCATGCGGGAGCGCAGTTCGGCCATGATCGAGGCACACGACATCAACCGCACGCTCACGACGTTCGAGGCGCTGTATCGTGGGGAACCGGTGGCCTGACGGCCGTCGAGGGCGGTAGCCAAGCTGGTCAAGGCAGTCGGCTCATAACCGAACGATTCGCGGGTTCAAGTCCCGCCCGCCCTACGTGCAGATGAAACGCAAGCGCGAGGACGACCACGACGGTGCCGGTCCGACGCCGAACGTCACGTTCCAGGTGAACCGCGGTGGCACCGGCGTGCGCGTCAACGCCTTCCGCATCGGGTTCATGGGTGCCATCGGTGTGCTCGTCGCGCTGCTCGCCGGCACCATCATCGGCGAGCTCAGCACCGTCCTCGTCTACATCGGGGTCGCGCTCTTCCTCGCGCTCGGCATCGACCCGCTCGTCTCGTTCCTCGAGCGACTCATCCCGCGGTGGGCGGCGATCACCGTCGTCGTCGTGGGGGTCCTGGGAGCGTTCGCGGGGGTCGTCTTCGCGGTCGTCCCGATCCTGGTCGAGCAGGCGACGAACCTGATCCAGAACTTCCCCGAGGTCGTCGACGACATCTCGAAGCAGCAGTGGGTGCAGGACCTGTCGAAGCAGTTCGCCGGGTCGTTCGACATCGACCACGCGCTCGAGTCGGTGCAGTCCTTCGTCGAGAACCCGGGCAACCTGCTCAGCGTCGGCGGCGGCATCCTGGCGGTCGGCAGCGGCATCCTGTCCGGGCTCACCGGTGTGCTCATCGTCCTCATCCTGATGCTCTACTTCCTCGCGTCGATGCGGGGGATGAAGCGCGCGGCGTACCGGTTCGTGCCGGCGTCCCGCCGCGAGAACTTCATCGACGTCAGTGAGCAGATCACCCAGGCGGTCGGTCGCTACGTCGTCGGCCAGGTGTCGCAGGCGCTCATCAACGGCATCCTGAGCCTGGTGTTCCTGCTCATCATCGGTGCGCCGCTGCCCGTGCTGCTCGCCTCGTTCGCGTTCCTCGGGTCGCTCATCCCGCTCGTCGGCACCCTCGGCGCCGCGGTCGTCATCTCGTTGCTCTGCCTGTTCGCGTCGCCCGCGACCGCCCTCGCCGCGGCGATCTACTACCTCGTCTACATGCAGGTCGAGGCGTACCTCATCTCGCCGCGCATCATGTCGCGTGCCGTGCAGGTGCCCGGGGCCCTCGTGGTCATCGCCGCGGTGGCCGGCGGCACGATCGGCGGCGTGCTCGGCGCCCTGGTCGCCCTGCCCGTCGCCGCGTCGATCATCATCATCGTGCAGAAGGTCATCTACCCGCGCCAGGAGCTGGCGTGACGGACGCCGCCGCCGGCTTCGCCGACCACGTCGCGGAACGCGATCGCTGGGCACGCGGTCCCCGTGGCCCGCTGGCACTCGTGAACGCCCAGCACGTCGACCACCAGCAGCCGGTGTGGCCGGTCCCCGGCACCTGGGCACCCGCGGTCGGCGGCCTCACGGTGACGGCCGCCGCCACCGACGGTGTCGTCGTGGACGGCGTCCCGGTCGACGGCACCGTGCTCGTCGCCGGTGACACCGCCGTGGTCCCGTCCGCCGTCGCGTTCCCCGACGGCTTCGCGGGCACGGTGTCCGGCTCGACGCTGCGCGTCTGGGACCCCGCAGCGGAGCCGATCCACCGCTTCGCGCGCATCGCCCGGTTCGACCGGTCCGACGACTGGGTGGGGTCCGGCACGTACGTCCCGCTGGACGCCGGTGCGGGCGACGACCGGGAGGCCCGTGGCAGCGTCCTCGACGCCGACGGCGACGCCCTGCCGGTCGCCGGGCACATCGAGACGGCCGTCGGCAGCACGACCATGCGGTTCGTCGCGGTCCGGTCCGCCGCGTTCCGGGGTGCTCCGCGGCTGCAGCTCATCGTGCAGGACGCCACGAGCGCCCTCGCCGAGGACGACCCCGGCAGCACGTACTCGATGGGCCGCTTCCTGTACCTCGACGACCCCGGCACCGCGGACACGGTCGAGCTCGACTGGAACCTGCTCGTACTGCCGCCCTGCGCGTTCTCGTACCAGTTCGCCTGCCCGATCCCGCCGGCCGAGAACCGCGTGCCCGTGCCGATCACGGCGGGGGAGCGGCACCCCGTCGACCCCGCGGGCACCGTCCTGCACTGAACCGGATCGCGCTCGGCGGGGTCCTTGCCGTTCCCAGCCGGAACGCTGCATAATGGGCGTGTCCTGTCGGGACATCACAATCGCATACCGAATGGTTCCGTGGCTCGCAGCCGCTCGGATCCTCCGCACCAGGTCGATGGGGAAGTCGCACCTGACGTATCGGAGGAACCGTGAACGGAACGACGACAGGAGTGCTCTACGTGCACTCCTCACCCCGCGCGCTCTGCCCGCACGTCGAATGGGCAGCAGGTCGCGCGATGAACCGCGCCGTGAACTTCTCCTGGCTCGACCAGCCGGCACAGGACGGTGCCCGGCGGACCGAGTTCACCTGGACCGGTGCGGTCGGTGCCGGTGCCGCGATCGCCTCCGCGCTGCGTGGCTGGGAGCACCTGCGCTACGAGGTGACCGAGGAACCGACGACCGAGTCCGACGGCGGCCGTTGGATGCACACGCCCGACCTCGGCGTGTTCTACGCGCAGACCGACGTGACCGGGAACATGGTCATCCCCGAGGACCGCGTCCGCTACGCCATGGAGGTCGCCGGCAGCAACGCGCTCGAACTCCACCGCGAGCTCCGGCTCGCGCTCGGACAGGCCTGGGACGACGAGCTCGAGCCCTTCCGCCACGCGGCCGAGGGCAACCCCGTCGTCTGGCTGCACCGCGTCGGCTGAGACTCGGGCCGCGCTGGCCGAGACTCGGCCTGTGCGACAGTCCTCGCGGCCCGCCGCGCGGGAGGTGTCGCTCACCGCGAGACTCGTGCCGAGCACTCCGACCGGCACTGGAACGACGGAAGCCCGCCCCGACGACGCGGGACGGGCCTCCTGGCAGGGTGCGACGGATCAGACGCTGCGGAACGCGACCACGGCGTTGTGGCCGCCGAAGCCGAACGAGTTGCTGACCGCGAGCAGGTCACCGTCGGGCAGCGCACGCGGCTCGCGCGCGACGTCCATGACGATCTCCGGGTCCTGGTCGTTGAGGTTGATCGTCGGCGGCGCGACACGGTTGTGCAGCGCGAGGACGGTGAACGCAGCCTCGATCGCACCGGCACCACCGAGCAGGTGACCCGTCGACGCCTTGGTCGCCGACACGACGATGTCGTCGAGGTGGTCACCGAAGACGCGGCGCATGGCGTGGTACTCGGCGACGTCGCCCACCGGGGTCGAGGTGGCGTGCGCGTTGACGTGCACGACGTCCTCGCGGCTGGCACCGGCGTGGTCGAGAGCCTGCAGGACCGCACGGGCGGCTGCGCTGCCCTCGGGGTCCGGTGCCGTGATGTGGAACGCGTCCGAGGTGATGCCGGCGCCGGCGACCTCGGCGTAGATGGTCGCACCGCGGGCCTCGGCGTGCTCCTTCGACTCGAGGATGAGCGCCGCGGCGCCGTCACCGAGGACGAAGCCGTCACGGGTGACGTCGTACGGACGCGAGGCGGTCTCGGGGGAGTCGTTGCGGCGCGACAGGGCCTGCATCGCCGCGAACGCCGCCAGCGGCAGCGGGTGCAGGGCGGCCTCGGCGCCACCGGTGATGACGATGTCGGCGTCTCCGTCGGCGACGTGGCGGTACGCCTCGGCCAGGGACTCGGTCGACGAGGCGCAGGCCGACAGGTAGGTGCGGGCGCCGCCACGGGCGCCGAACTCCATCTCGATGGCGGCGGCCGGACCGTTCGCCATGAGCATCGGGACCGTCATGGGCAGGACCCGACGCGGGCCCTTCTCGCGCAGGGTGTCCCAGGCGTCGAGCAGGGTGTTCACGCCGCCGATGCCGGTCGCCCAGTCGACGATGAGCCGCTCGGGGACCACGGACTCGGCGTCGATGCCGGCGTCGGCCCACGCCTCACGCGCCGCGACGAGCGACAGCTGCGACGAGGGGTCCAGGCGCTTCGACTCGGGGCGGGTGAGCTGGTCGGTGAGGAACCGACGTGCCTGGCCGGCGAACTCCACGGGGAGTTCGAGCTCGGCGTAGCGCGGGTCCTCGATGCGGGTGATGCCGGACTTGCCGGCGAGCAGCGCGTCCCACGTTTCCGGGGCAGTCGCGGCGAGGGTGAGATCGCACCGATCCCGGTGACGACGACGGTCTTCTTGGTCATGGAACGACGGTTCTTTCGTTGGGGAACAAGATGAGCGCCGCGGCCGACGGTGACCGCTGGCCGCGGCGCTCAGGAAGCTCGTGTCAGGCCTGGGCCTTGACGATGTAGTCGACCGCGTTGCCCACGGTCTTGAGGTTCTTGACCTCTTCGTCCGGGATCTTCACGTCGAACTTCTCCTCGGCGTTGACCACGATGGTCATCATCGAGATGGAGTCGATGTCGAGGTCGTCCGTGAAGGACTTGTCGGCGGCGACGGTGTCGGTGGCGATACCGGTCTCGTCGTTGATCAGCTCGGCCAGGCCGGCGAGGACTTCTTCGTTGGACAGGGCCATGAGTTTCTCCTTGAGGGGGTGTCGTTTGACCGTGGACCAGCCTAGGGCACGCAGCGTGCTCGCGCCCGGAGACTCGTCGGGGTGGTCGCTGGTCGCGCGGGATGCGCGGCCGGGTGGGTTCGGGTTCGCCGGGTGGGCGAGTCAGGGAGCACGACGACCTGGGCGCCGAACACGAGCCCGGCACCGAAGCCGATCTGCAGGGCGAGCCCGCCGGACAGCTCGGGGTGTTCCTCGAGCAGGCGGTGGGTGGCGAGCGGGATGCTCGCGGCGGAGGTGTTGCCGGTGGTGGTGATGTCGCGCGCGATCGTGACCGACTCGGGCAGGCCGAGCTGCTTCGCGAACTCGTCGATGATGCGGATGTTCGCCTGGTGCGGCACGAACGCCGCGAGGTCCTCCGGTCGGACACCGGCGGTCTCGAGTGCTTCGCGGGCGACCTTCACCATCTCCCACACGGCCCAGCGGAACACCGTCTGGCCCGCCTGGCGCATGGTCGGGCGGGGCGCGCCGGCCTCCCACTCGTTGTAGGTCGCCGTCATGCCGATGGCGTCCCACTTCGAGCCGTCCGAACCCCAGATGGTCGGGGCGATGCCGGGGAAGTCGCTCGGGCCGACGACGGCTGCGCCGGCACCGTCACCGAGCAGGAACGAGATCGAGCGGTCGGTCGGGTCGACGACGTCGCTGAGCTTCTCGGCCCCGACGACCAGGACGTGGTCGGCGAGCCCGGACTTGATGAACGAGTCGGCCTGGGCGATGCCGTAGGCGTACCCGGCACAGGCGGCACTGATGTCGTACGCGGCGGCGGGCGTGGCGCCGATCCGCTCGGCGAGCAGCGACGCCATCGACGGGGTCGCGACGGTGTGCGTCACGGTGCTGACCAGGACGACACCGATCTGGTCGGGGGACAGGCCGGCCTTCTCGATCGCCTCGCGCGCGGCGGTCTCGGCGAGGTCGACGGCCTCGACGTCCTTGCCGGCACGCTTGCGCGTGATGATCCCGGTGCGCTGGCGGATCCACTCGTCGGACGAGTCGATCGGGCCGACCAGGTCGTCGTTCGGCACGACGTTCTCGCCGCGGGCGGCCCCGAAGGCCAGGATGCGGGTGAACTCGTGGCCGCGGCGCTGGGAGAGTGCGGGACGTTCGGTCATGCGGTGGCGTCTGCTTCCTGGTCCGCGCGCTGCAGCAGGTCGATCGCTGCGGGCAGGTCCTCGGGGGTCTTGACGGCGACGGACGGCGTGCCGCGCAGGCCGCGCTTGGCGAGTCCGACCAGGGCGCCGGCCGGCGCGAGCTCGATGATGCCGGTGACCCCGGCGGCCGCGAACGACTCCATCACGGCGTCCCAGCGCACGGGGCTCGCGATCTGCTGGACCATCAGGTCGACGAACCGGCGACCGTCGTCGACCCGTGAGCCGTCGGCGTTGGTCCAGATCGGCAGGGTCGGGTCGTGCACCGTGGCGGCCGCGGCGACCGGGGCCACGCGCTCGACCGCTGGGGCCATGAAGTGGGTGTGGAACGCACCGGCGACCGCGAGCGGGATCACGCGGGCCTTGGCGGGCGGGTCGGCGACGAGCGCGGCGATGCCGACAGCCGTGCCGGCGACGACGGTCTGGCCGCCGCCGTTGTGGTTCGCGGGGACGAGCCCGTGGGACTGCAGTGCTGCGGCGACCGCGTCGGCGTCGCCACCGAGCACAGCGGCCATCGAGGTCGCTTCGAGGGCAGCGGCGTCCGCCATGGCCCGGCCGCGCTCGGCGACCAGCGACACGGCGTCGGTCGGCTCGAGGACCCCGGCGACCGCGGCGGCGGTGAACTCGCCGACCGAGTGCCCGGCGACCCCGCTGACCAGCGCACGGCGGCCGTCGGCCAGCAGCGCGTCGGCGGTCACGAGACCGGCGGCGACGATGAGGGGCTGCGCGAGTGCGGTGTCCTTGATGGTGTCGGCGTCCGACGTGGTGCCGTGTGCGGCGAGGTCCACCCCGATCGACTCGGACCACTGCCCGACACGTTCACGAACGGCGGCGTCCTCGAGCCAGGGGGCGAGGAAGCCGGGGTCTGGGAGCCCTGTCCGGGCGCGACGACGACGATCACCGGACAATCCTGTCGCTCATGCACCGCGGGGCCCGTGTGGGCTTCCCACACGAAACCCCGCGTGACATTGTCGGTTCCCTACCGGCGAGGGGTGATCCGGCGACGACCCGTGGCCGATTCTGACATCGCACCGAGGATCAGGGCCGACTGCACGATCAGGGCGTCCCGAGCGTGCGTGGCGTCCCACCCGATGATGTCCGCGACGCGGCGCAGACGGTAGCGGACGGTGTTCGGGTGCACGAAGAGCTCGCGCGCCGTGGCCTCGAGCGACCGCCCGGTGTCCAGGTAGCACCACAGGGTCTGCAGGAGCTCGGTGGACTGGTCCTTGAGCGGCACGTAGATGCGCTGCACCAGGGCGGACCGGGCGAGCGGGTCGCCGGCCAGGGCGCGTTCGGGCAGCAGGTCGTCGGCCAGCGCCGGACGGGGGACCCCGCGCCATGCCCGCGCGACGGCGAATCCGGCGAGGGCCGCCTTCGCGCTGGTCGAGGCGTCGACGACCCCGGGGACCTCGTTGCCGAGCACCAGGTGGCCCTCGCCGAACAGCGGCTCGAGCGCCTGCGCGATCGCCGTGAACGAGACCGGGTCCTCACCCTCGGGCACGTCGTCCCGCGGGGTCGAGCGCCCGATGACCACGACGAGCCGCGAGCCCTGCACGCCGACGAGCACGTCGGCGTCCATGTGGCGGGCGGTGCGGCGGACCTGGTCGACCTCGAGCTGCTTCGGTGCCGTGCCGACGAGCACCGCGACCTCGCCGTGCCCGTGCCACCCGAGAGCCGCGATGCGGGACGGCAGCTCGTCGTCGTACTCGCCCGACAGGATCGAGTCGACCACGAGCGCCTCGAGTCGGGCGTCCCACAGCCCGCGGGCCTCGGCCGCCCGGGCGTAGACGTCCGCCGCCGCGAACGCGATGTCCCGCGAGTACTTCAGGATCGCTTCCTGCAGCATCTCGTCGTCGGCAGCGCGTTCCTCGACCACCGTGACGACCACGCGGATGAGCTGCAGGGTCTGCTGCAGGCTCACCGAGCGCAGCAGCTCACGCGGGGCTGAGCCGAAGACGTCGGCCGCGGCGATCCACGGCGTCGACGCGGTGCCCTCGAGCCAGCTGATGAATGAAGTGATGCCCGCCTGGGCGACGAGGCCCACGGCGGAGCGGCGCCCCGGCGGCATCTCGCTGTACCAGGGGAGGGTGTCCTCGAGCCGCTTGATCGTGGCGGTGGAGAGTTCTCCGGACACCTGACGGAGCCAGGAGAGCGCCCGCTCGCGCGCGCTCTCCTGGCTCTGGGTCTCGACAGGCCCTCGGTGTCCGGCTGGACGGGTGTCACCTGCTGATCAGCTCTCGCCGCCCGCGCTGCCCGTGGTCCCAGCGGTCACGTCGTGCAGGCGGTACTTGTCGATCGCCTGCTGGACGAGTGCGCCGTCGACCTTGCCCTGGCGGGCGAGCTGCTGCAGCGTCCGCACGACGACCGAGGGGCCGTCGATGTGGAAGAAGCGGCGAGCGGCCGGACGGGTGTCCGAGAAGCCGAAGCCGTCGGCGCCGAGCGTGGCGTAGTCGGTCGGCACGAACGGGCGGATCTGCTCCTGCACCTGGTGCATGAAGTCGCTGACGGCGACGACCGGCCCCTCGGTGGCGAGCAGGCGCTCGGTGACGTACGGCGTGCGCGGCGACTCGTTCGGGTTGAGGAACGCGTGCTGCTCCGCGTCGAGACCGTCGCGGTACAGCTCACCCCAGCTCGTGACGCTCCAGACGTCGGCAGAGACGCCCCAGTCCTCGGCGAGCAGCTGCTGGGCCTCGAGGATCCACGGCACGGCCACACCGGACGCGAGCAGCTGGGCCTTCGGGCCGTCGTGCTCGCTCGGCTTGAGGAGGTACATGCCCTTGACGATCCCGTCGACGTCGACGCCCTCGGGCTCGGCCGGCTGGACGATCGGCTCGTTGTACACCGTCAGGTAGTACATGACGTTCGGGTCGCTGTGCTTCGGCGAGCCGTCCTCGTTCGTGCCGTACATCCGGTCGAGGCCGGCCTGCACGATGTGCCCGATCTCGTACCCGTACGCGGGGTCGTACGACACCACGGCCGGGTTTGTCGTCGCGAGGAGCAGCGAGTGGCCGTCGGCGTGCTGCAGGCCCTCACCCGTCAGGGTGGTGCGACCGGCGGTGGCGCCGATCATGAAGCCACGGGTCATCTGGTCGCCCGCCGCCCAGATCGCGTCACCCGTGCGCTGGAACCCGAACATCGAGTAGAAGACGTAGACCGGGATGAGCGGTTCGCCCTGCGTCGAGTACGAGGTGCCCACCGCGGTGAACGCCGCCAGGGCGCCCGCCTCGTTGATGCCGACGTGGATGATCTGGCCCTGCGGGCTCTCCTTGTAGGCCAGGAGGAGCTCGCGGTCGACCGAGGTGTAGTGCTGGCCGTTCGGGTTGTAGATCTTCGCCGACGGGAAGTAGGCGTCCATGCCGAACGTGCGTGCCTCGTCCGGGATGATCGGGACGACGCGGTCGCCGAAGTCCGGGGAGCGGAGCAGGTCCTTCAGCAGTCGGGCGAACGCCATGGTGGTGGCGATCTCCTGCTTGCCGGAGCCCTTCTTCACGACCTGGTACTTCGAGTCCTCGGGCAGGGTGATCGAGGTGTACTTCGTGCGACGCTCCGGCACGTAGCCGCCGAGCGCCTGACGACGCTCGTGCATGTACTGGATCGCCTCGTCGTCGTTGCCCGGGTGGTAGTACGGCGGCGTGTAGGGGTTCTCTTCGAGCTGCGCGTCGGTGACCGGGATGCGCATCTCGTCACGGAACTGCTTGAGGTTGTCGAGCGTGAGCTTCTTCATCTGGTGGGTCGCGTTGCGGCCCTCGAAGCTCGGGCCGAGGCCGTAGCCCTTGACCGTCTTCGCCAGGATCACCGTGGGCTGGCCCTTGTGCTCGGTCGCGGCCTTGAACGCGGCGTAGACCTTGCGGTAGTCGTGGCCACCGCGCTTGAGGTTCCAGACCTGGTCGTCGCTGTAGCCCTCGATGAGCTCGAGCGCCTTCGGGTCGCGCCCGAAGAAGTTCTCGCGGACGTACGCGCCGTTCTCGGCCTTGTACGTCTGGTAGTCGCCGTCCGGCGTCTGGTTCATCAGGTTGAGCAGCGCGCCCTCGGTGTCGCGGGCGAGCAGGTCGTCCCACTCACGCCCCCAGACGACCTTGATGACGTTCCAGCCCGCACCGCGGAAGAACGCCTCGAGCTCCTGGATGATCTTGCCGTTGCCGCGCACCGGACCGTCGAGCCGCTGCAGGTTGCAGTTGATCACGAAGTTCAGGTTGTCGAGGCCGTCGTTCGCGGCGACCTGGAGCTGTCCGCGCGACTCGACCTCGTCCATCTCGCCGTCGCCGAGGAACGCCCAGACCTGCTGGTCGGAGGCGTCCTTGATGCCACGGTTGGTGAGGTACTTCGCCTGCTGCGCCTGGTAGATCGCGTTGATCGGGCCGATGCCCATCGACACGGTCGGGAACTGCCAGAAGTGCGGCATGAGCCGCGGGTGCGGGTACGACGACAGGCCGCCGCCGGCGTGGGACTTCTCCTGACGGAACCCGTCGAGCTGGTCCTCGCCGAGACGTCCTTCCATGTAGGCGCGGGCGTACATGCCGGGGAGGCGTGGCCCTGGAAGAACACCTGGTCGCCGCCGGACGCGTGGTCCTGCGCACGGAAGAAGTGGTTGTAGCCGACCTCGTACAGCGCGGCGCTCGACGCGTACGTCGAGATGTGGCCGCCGACGCTGATGCCCGGACGCTGCGCACGGTGCACCGTGATGGCCGCGTTCCAGCGGATCCACCGGCGGTACCGGCGCTCCAGTTCCTCGTCGCCGGGGAACTCGGGTTCGTTCTCCGGCGCGATGGTGTTCACGTAGTCCGTCGTCGGGACCATCGGCACACCGAGGTGCAGTTCCTTGGACCGCTTGAGCAGGCTCAGCATGATCTCGCGACCGCGCTGGTGTCCGTGGGTCTGGACCAATCCGTCGAGGGACTCACGCCATTCGGCGGTCTCCTGCGGGTCCTGGTCGTTCGCCCCGGTGCTGTACGGGTCCTGGTCGTTCACCGTCACCCTTGACCTCGTTCGTTCTCGTGGTGGTGGACATGGTGGCTCCGGTGGTCGGGTCACGACCGGATGGGGCCCCGTCCACTCTAGGCCCCAGCACCGACGGTGATGCTGATGGTGCGGTGCACGTGGCGGGTGCTTGCATTCGGGTGCGGTCGGCGTAGCATGGCCGACCGTGCACACGCGACCCGCGTGCGCACGGACCCGACGGGTACACCCCACACCCGAGGAAGAAGCACACGTCCCGATGGCTCTCGAGATCGGCTCTCTCGCGCCGGACTTCGAGCTCCCGAACCAGTTCGGTGAGCACGTCCGACTCAGCGACTTCCGCGGCAACCGCCCGGTCGCACTCGTCTTCTTCCCGCTCGCGTTCTCGTCGAACTGCACGAACGAGCTCTGCGCCCTGCAGGACAACGTCGCGATGTTCCAGGACCAGCGCGTCGAGCTCATCGGCATCTCGGTCGACTCCAAGGCGACGCTCCGCTCCTTCGCCGAGCTCAACGGCTACGACTTCGAGCTCCTCGCCGACTTCTGGCCGCACGGCGCGGTCTCGAAGGAGTACGGCGTCTTCCTCGAGCACAAGGGCTTCGCCACCCGCGCGACCTTCGTCATCGACGTGCAGGGCCGGATCAAGGCCTCGATCATCACCGAGCCCGGCCTGCAGCGCGACGTCGCCGAGTACAAGGCCGCGCTCGACCGCCTCGCCGCCTGCACCGCACCCGTCCCGGTCGGCTAGCGTTCCGAATCCCTCCTGCGACGCATCCGCGTCGGCAGCGGACAGGAGGCCCGGTGCACGCCATCGACGCGGACGCACGTGACCGTGTGGTCACCACCGAGGCCTACGCCCCCTACCCGGTGTCGCCCACGCCCGCCACGTGGCACCTCCGGCGTACCGAGGTCCTGATGCCCGCTGGAGCCGTCGTGGTGCACCACCGCCCGGGTCCCGATCCGCTCCTGCTGTTGCACGGCGTCGCGGGCTCCTGGTCGACCTGGACCCCGCTGCTGACCGCGGCGCACGGCGTCGGTGCCCGTGGCCTCGTGCTCGTCGACCTGCCGGGATGGGGATCGTCGCCGGCGCCGAGCGGTGCGTTCGACCTCGACGACGTGACCGTGTCGCTGGTGGCGGTGCTGGATGCACTCGGGATCACGACGGTGGACGTCGTCGGGCACTCGATGGGGGCCTTCGTCGGCATGCACCTGGCGGTCGTCGCGCCCCGGCTCGTGCGCTCGGTGGCCCTGGTGTCCGGCACGACCGTCGCAACCGCGGACGCCGCACGGCACCCGCTCCGAGGGCTCCGGACGCTGCCGTCGTTCACCCTGCTGCGTGCGGGCCTGTCGATCACCGGCGAGGCCGCGCGGCCGATGCTCCGGGCGCTGTCCCGCGTCGGGCTGCTGCCGCTGCTCGCCGCACCCGTCTTCACGCACGTGCGACGCCTCGACCGCAGCGTGCTCGACGCCTTCGTCCAGGAACTCCGGCCGACCCGGTTCACCGACGCGGCGCGGACCGCTGCGGGCTACGACCTCGGCCGCTGGCGGGGATCACCTGCCCGGTCACCGCGATCGCCGGGCGCGACGACGTGTTCGCGCGCGTCTCGGACCTCGAGGCCCTGCGGGAGCTCGTGCCGCAGGTCCGCACGGTGCTGCTCGACGACTGCGGGCACTTCGCGCACGTCGAGCACCCGCACGCCGTGGCGCGCGAGCTCGGACTCGCCTGATCCCTGCGGACGGTCAGGCGGGGACGGGGAACGTCGCCGCGACCCGGGAACGCACCTCGGCGCGCACGGCGCGACGCATCACGGGGAGAACAGCGAGTGGTCGCCGTCCTCGACCCGCACGATCGACACCGAACCGCGCCGACCGACACCGCCGTAGCGGCGCAGGGCCTTCTGCCCGCCGAGCCGGTCGAACAGCGCGGCGTCCTCCGGGGCGGCGATCACCACGACGTCGGTGCCGTGCTCCACGAGCGGTCGGACGTGCTCGACGACGCCGCCGACCCGGTCCCGCCGGGCGATCCACGCACGCAGGCCCTTCGGCACGACGGCGTTGTACCGCCGACGGACCCACAGCCGACGTGCCGAGGGGGCGTCGACGGCGCGGACGGCGTCCTCGTAGCTGCCCGGTGCCGCCGGCTGTCGGCGGTAGTCGTTCGGGCTGATCTCGACGACCAGACGCGGAGCTTCGTCCGCCGACCGACCGGCGAGCCACGCGCCGGCGCACATGCCGACGAGCACCAGGCGGTCCGAGGGGGTACCGAGGTCGGCGACGACGGCGGACTGGTCCTCCACCCACTCCTGGGCGAAGAGGAAGCTGCGTTCGTCCTCGCGCACGCTGGTGCTCTCGCCGGTGGCACGGCGGTCGACCCGGACGACGCGGGCGCCGTCACGGGCGAGCGCGCGGGCGAGGTCGACCTGGTAGTCGGTCGCACCGACCCGGTGTTCGGCGGCGCCGTTGTGCAGGACGACGAGCGGCGCGTCGTGGTGCTGGGCGGACGACACGGTCTCGACGGCGAACAACGCGTCGGGGCCGAGGTGGACGATGCGCTCCGACACGCGGCCGTCGACGTCCAGGACCTCGTCGAGCACGGGCGGCACCACCTGCGCCGCAGCGGTCGGCGCCCAGGCGTCGAGCCAGGCGACGGCTCGGTCGACCGCGGCTCCGGGGATCCGGGCGTGGATGCTCGTGCCGTCGAGCAACTCGGCGCTGCCGGGCACCTCGACGGTCTCGACGGGTCCGAGGGCCTTCGGCGCGCGGGTCTCGGGCCGCACCAGCGCCACGGTCGGACCGGTGCGCGGCGCGAAGGCGAGGGCGGAGAGCGCCGTCGCCTCGTCGGGTTCGACCTCGATGCCGATCAGGCTCTCGACGCCGTCGACGATCCGCTCGCTGCCGATCGTGATCGTCGCGAGGGCACGTTGCCGACGGAGCCAGCCCCGACCGGACGCCGGGGCGTCCCAGACGAGCAGGGCGTCGGTGTCCTCGGCGGCGGCCGCGGCGACGAGGGCTGCGGAGGCGAGTCCGACGAACGCCACGTGCTGCACTCCCGACGTGCGGAGCACGGCGGCCGCGTGGCGTGCGGACCGGACCTGCGCGTCGGGGTCGGTGTCGGGTGCGCCGTCACCACGTCCGGACGGGTCGTAGCGCACCGAGGCGATGCCACGGGCCTCCAGGCGGTCTGCGAGCAGGCGGAGCGTGCGGTACGCGATCACGCCCTCCTGACCCAGTGGCGGGCAGACGACGACGCCGGCCCGCGCCGCGGGCGGCAGCTGCACGGCGGCGCGGACGGCCGGCGAACCGGACCATCCGTGCAGCGTCGTCACAGCTCGAGTGCCGCGCGGACCGACGCCGGCCAGGCGTCGACGTCCGTGCCGTGTGCGGCGAACAGGGCGATGGTGATGCGCTCCAGGCCGAAGGCGACGCAGGCGCTGTGGGCGACCTCGCCGTCGGCGGTGCGGAGGCCGAACGAGGTGCCGAAGTGGTCCTCGTGCAGGTTCGCCGAGCTGATCGCCGTGGTCGGGTGGTCGTCGCCGTAGACGGGCGTGACGAACTCGAACTTGAGCGCCTGCTCGACCTGGTTGCGGGCGAGCATCTGCCCGACGCGGCCGAAGAACGGGTCGTTGGCGGGGACGACGTCGATCTCGAGCCCGAACGACTCGAGCAGCTCACGCATCACCGGGATCCGGCCGTCGCGGTGCTGCTGGGCCGACGCCGGCGTGCCGATGTGCACGAACTCGTGCATGTGGAAGGCCTGCAGGCGCATCGGGTCGAGCGACGGCTCGCGGCGGAAGGAGTCGCCGACGATGTCGAAGAAGCGGCCCTCCTGCGGGATCGTGTCGCCGACCAGGCCGTACACCGGGTGGCAGACCGCGGGGGTGAGCATGAGGTCGGCGGGCTCGAGGAAGCCCTCCCAGCGCTCACCGCGCTCGCGGGCGGCGAGCAGTGCACGGTGGGTGCGGTCGTCGCCGGTGAACCCGGAGATCGACGCGGCGAGGTCCGGGAACGACGCGATGTAGTCGGTGCGCTCGAACGCGGCGAGCGGCTCGACCGGCGGGAAGCGCAGCACCTCGGCGTCGAGGTCCTGCTGGCTGCGCACGGCCGCGGCGTCGACCGCCGTGTACACACGCTCGAACACGCCGGTGCGGCCGTACAGCCCGGGGGAGCCGAGGTCGATGAGCACACGGTCGGCGAGCAGGCGGGCACGGAGTGCGGCGCGGGCGGCGTCGAGGTCCGGAGCGATGGGGCTGGTCGTGCTGGTCGTGCTGGTGGTGGGGTCCGTGATGGTCACAGGATCACTCCCGTCATGAGGGCCAGGTCGGCGTCGTTCTTGAGGAGACGGTCGTTGCTCACCATGACGGCGGCACCGTGGGCGTCTCGGAGGTGTCGGGCGATGCTCATCGGCCCCGAGGCCGCGTAGCCCGCGATCCCGACGATCCGCATGGCCTTCGTGACGATGTCGGTGACGCGCTCGGACGCCCCGATCTTCAGGGCGTTCGCGGCGAGGGCGTAGGCACTCGAGGCGAGCACCTCGGGGTCGTCGGCCGCGGCGTCGAACCGCTCGGCGGCGTGCCGGACGGAGTCGGCGAGGCCCTGCAGGTCGACCAGGAGCTCGGCGAGGCGGAGTGCTCCGGGCGGGGTCGTCCCGATCGCGGCGCGCGCCTGCTTGCGGACGGCCGTCCGGGCGCGCTCGCTCGCCGAGGCCGCGATGCCGAGCCACACCGAGGCCCACAGCACGTGCGACACCGGCAGGACCGTCTGCGCCGAGATCGCGGCGTAGTCGTCGCGGAACACCCGGTCGACGGTGGTCTCGGTGTCGAGGACCCAGCCGTTGCTGCAGGTCCCGCGCAGCCCCATGGTGTCCCAGGTGGAGGTCTGCGACAGCACCATCGAGTCGGTCCGGCAGATGAGCAGCCGCTGGTCGGAGGCCGGGGCATCCGGGTCGCGGCGGGCGGTGACGAACACCGCGTCGGCCTCGGTGGCGTACGAGATCACCGGCGCGTCCTTGCGCAGGCGGATCCGGCCGTCGTCGGTGGCCTCGATGGAGCACGTGGAACGGCGGGCGTCGCCGCCGACCCCGCGCTCCGTGGTCGCCGAGGCGACGAGCGCGCCGTCGCGGACCGCTGCGATCGTCTCGAGCACGCCGGCACCGTCGCCGCCGTGTCGCCAGAGCGCCATCACCTGGCCCTGGTGCATCGCGAAGACCATCCCGGTGGCGGCACAGGCACGCCCGAGCTCGGTGGCGATCGCGGAGAGCTCGGACACCGAGGCGCCCTCGCCACCGTGCTCGGCGGGGACGGCAGCGGCGAGCAGACCGTACTCGCGCATCGCTGCGATGGCCTCGCGCGGCGGACGGGCGTCGCGGTCGACCTCGTCCGCGAACTGCGCGGCGACCGCGGCGACGGCGGCGGCACGCTCGGCGAACCGGTCGACGACCGCGGTCGCCGCCATGGTCAGGGTCACGAGGCGAGTTCCGCAGCGGCCACGATCGACTCGACGGTGGCGAAGGTGGACCGGTTCAGGACCGAGTCGGGGAACTCGACGTCGAGCTCGGACTCGACGGCGAGCATGACGTTCACCGTGGCGTGCGACGACAGCCCGAGCGCGTACAGGTCGGCGATCGACGCGACGTCCTGCGCGTCGACGGTCAGGCGCCCGTGGTCGGCGAGGGCACGGCGGACGGCCTGCTCGATCGCCGGGTCGGCGAGCGTCGCGGTCGTGGTCGCCGTCGGTGCGGTCGTGCTGGAGAGCTGTGGTTCCTGGTCCATGACGGCAACGATAAGGAAGACCGGGCCTCGGGAAACCGCCGTGCGGGTGCGCGAAACCGCACGGCGTCCGACGCCCCTGTGCGGTGGTACAGGGTGGGGCGGGGCCGGGCGGGTCGGCGCGACTCGGAACGACGAAGTCGACGTCGTACGACATCGAGATCGTCGTTCCGAGTCGGCGGTGCCGGCGGTGGAGCTGCCGGTGCGCCCCGTCAGCGGTCGGACAGTGCGACCGCCGTCGCGACCGCGAGCCCCGCTCGTGCGCGAGCGACACCGCGATCGGGCCGCACCCGACCGACTCGGCCAGCGCGGCGGCGGCCCCGGTCAGCTCGACCGTCGGCGCCCCGTGGTCGTCGAGGACGATCGCCACGTCGCGCAGCGGGATCGCCTGGTCCGGTGCGGGGCGGAGGAGCTTCACCACCGCTTCCTTGCCCGCGAACCGTGCGGCCAGACGCTCCGGGTCGTCGCCCGCGTCGGTGCGCTCCCGCACGGTGAAGAGCCGGTCCAGGTACCGCTCACCGTGGGAGGAGATGCCCGCCACGACGTCCTCGACCGCAGCGAGGTCGGTGCCGGTCCGGATCGTGCCCATGGCAGCAGGCTACGCAGGTCGCGGCGACCCCGCATGCCCGCAGCGGCATGGGCGTCGGAGGGGTTCGTATGATCGGTGCCAGAGACCACCGAGGGGGAACCGATGGCATCACCGTGGACCGGCATCATCGAGGACGCGCGACACTACCCGTCGCCGCACAACTCGCAACCGATCGTCGTGCGCGTCGAGGACGACCGCACCGCGACCGTGTTCTACGACCTGCGACGGGGGCTGCCGGCAGAGTCCTTCGGCATCCCGTTCGGGCACGTCTGCGCGGGGGTGTTCCTGGCCGGGCTCGAGGTCGTCGCCCGGGCGCACGGCTTCTCCGTGCAGGAGCGGCTCGACCACGCCGAGATGGACTTCGGCCGACTGGACGCCGCGTCCGGCGCGGCCGACGAGCACCTGCACCGGCTGGGCACGGTGCGCCTGCGTCCGCGGGCGGTCACCGCGGACGACCGGGAGGCCCTGGCCCGCTTCCTCGCGCGGCGCACGTCACGCAGGCCGTACGACGCCAGCCTGGTGGACGACGCCGCGATCGAGGCCGCGTCCGCCATCGCGTCGGCAGCCGGGCAGCGCTTCCGCACCACGTCCGACCGGGCGACCGTCGACGAGATCGTGCGGGTGAACCAGGAGACGCTGTTCGACGACCTGCAGCACGACGCCGTGCACGACGAGATCCTGCACTGGCTGCGGTTCTCGAAGCGGCAGGCGGCGACGACCGGTGACGGCCTGTCGGCCGAGACGATGCTCATGCCCGGCCCGGTGCTCCGGTTCGCCATGGAGCACCGCGGGCTGTGGGAAGCACCCGGCGTCGGCGGGGTCTTCAAACGCGTGTACCTGTCGACGATGCGCGGCGTCCGGCAGCTCGGTTGGCTCGAAGGACCGTTCCGGACGCCGGCCGAGTACGTCGAGGCCGGTCGCGTGTTCATGCGGATCTGGCTCGAGTTCACCGCGCGGGGGATCGCCCTGCACCCGTTCGGCACCGTGATCACGAACCCGCGGTCACACGCGGCCTTCGTCGAGCAGGCCGGCGTCGACGAGTCCGACGGCCGGATGGCGTGGATGCTGTTCCGCTTCGGGCACAGCGCTCCACCGCCCCTGGCACACCGCAGACCCGCGGCCGCGATGACGCTCGGGGGTGCACGGTGAAGCGCGCGGCGGTCTTCACCGTCGTGTGGGTCGTCGAGACCTTCGTGGCGCTGTTCATGCCGCGCGTCGGCACGCACAAGCTCCTGCTCACGCCGGGCATCGAGCCGCTCCGCTGGACCCTCGGACGCTGGCGTGCCTGGCGGACGGTGGAGCGGGCTGCGAAGCGGGTGCCTGCGTACGGGGCGTTCCTGGCGGAGGCGGGGCGGGCCTCCCGTCTGGACACGCGTGGCGGGATCGCCGCAGCGATCTCGGGGCTGCCCGAGATGGACAAGGAGTCGTACGTCAAGCGGTGGAGCATCCCGGAGCGCTGCGTGGACGGACGGCTGCCACGGCGCGGGGTAGTGGTCGACGAGTCGAGCGGGTCGAGCGGCACGCCGACCAGCTGGGTGCGGGGTCCCGACGAACGGCAGGCCACACGGCAGCTGCTGCAGCTCGGGTTCTCGCGCACTGCGAAGGACCTGCCGAAGCAACCGTTCGTCCTCAACGCGTTCTCGCTCGGGGCGTGGGCCACCGGCATGAACGTGACGGCGTCGCTCACCGAGTCGTCGATGATCAAGTCGATCGGGCCGGACCGCGACAAGATCGTGCAGACGATGCGCGAGTTCGGCACCGACTTCACGTACATCATCTGCAGCTACCCGCCGTTCCTGAAGGCGCTGTTCGAGGACGACCGGCTCGACTGGAGCGAGTACACGATCGTCGCGGCGTTCGGTGGCGAGGGCATCAGCGAGAACATGCGCGCCCACATCGAGCAGTACGCGCAGGCCGTCCTCGGGTCGTACGGAGCGAGCGACCTCGAGATCAACCTCGGCATCGAGACGCCGTTCAGCGTGCAGCTGCGTCGGGCGATCGCGGCGTCGCCCGAGCTGTCCGCCGCGCTGACGAAGCAGGCCGAGTACGGCGTGCTGCCGATGGTGTTCCAGTTCAACCCGTTCGGGTACCTGATCGAGACGAACGAACTCGGCGAACTCGTCGTCACGATCACCCGATCCGAGAACATCAGCCCGCGGATCCGCTACAACATCCACGACCGCGGGCACGTCGTGCGGATGCGGTCACTGCGGCAGACGCTCCGCGCACACGGCTTCGACGAGCTCGCCGACGCCGCCGAGCTCGACCTGCCGCTGCTGTTCCACTACGGCCGGTCCGACCTGTCCGTCGACTACAACGGCGCGGTCGTCGCACCCGACGTCGTGCGCGACGTGGTCTACGGCGACGCGGAGCTGCTCGAGGCCGTCGAGAACCACCGGCTCATCAGCTACGAGGACGACCGGGGCGACCGCCAGCTGCACATCGCGTTCCAGCTCGCTGCGGGCGCCGGGTCCTTCGACTCGGACGCGGCGCGCCCCGCGGTCATCGCCGAACTGCGGCGGCTGAACAAGGACTTCTCGAACGCGATCCGCACTGCGCCGCCCGGCACGCTGCCGACGGTGGCGTTCTACCCGTACCGGACGGGGCCGTTCCGTGACGACGGTCGGAAGCTCAAGAACGAGTACGTGTGGCAGTTGCCGGCCGGATCGGTGGAGCAGTGGGAGCTCGACCTGGCGTGGGTCGCGCCGAAGGAGGCGTGAGCGGGGCGCCGTGCGGGGCGGCGCGCCGCGCGCGGGCGGGTGCGCCGTGCGCCGGCTGGGCGCGCCGTGCGCGGGCTGGGCGCGCCGTGCGCGGGCTGGGCGCGCCGCGCGGGGGCGGGCCGGTGCTCGCTAGCCGTACTGCGGCGGCCAGTCGAAGGGGGCCGGCAGGCGCGGGACCTCGCCGATCGTCGTGACGATCAGGACGACCTCGCGCCGGTTCGTCAGCTCGATGGAGCGTGGGTTGCCGATCGTCCGGCGCCCGTCCACCCACACCGTGAGCTCACCGCGCAGGCCGCCGACGTGTTCCGGACCGAGCGAGACGCCCCACTCGTCGAAGAACTGACCGAGCGTGAACGTCTGCTCGGTGGGGGACTCGACGTGCACGATGCCCGAGGTGTCGTGCGTGTGGATCTCGGCGGCGAACTTCCCCCGGTCCGAGTGCCCGATGTTGGCCGGGACCGTCACCGGGCTGTCGCCGTCGAGGATCGTCAGGTGGGTGTGGACGTGCTCGGCGAGCCGCTCGCCCCACACGTTCCGGAGGCCCGCAGCGTCGGCGCGGGCGGACAGGTCGGTCGGCCGCGGCCAGGGCGGGGCGTCGCGCGACGTCCCCGCTCCCGGGGCGGCACAGCCCGACAGCAGCAGGAGTGCGGCCACCGCGACCGCGACGACGCGGGTCCTCACCAGCGGTCGTGGACCGTGGCGCGGAACCACGTGTCGTAGAGGTCGCGCACCGTGGCGTCCAGGCCGTCGATCTCCGGCAGGTCGCCGGCCGCCGCGTTCGACCGAGCCTGCTCCGGGTTGCGGGCACCGGGGATCGCCGCGGTCACGCCGTCCTGCGCGATGACCCAGGCGAGCGCCGCCTGCGGCACCGAGACGGCGTCCGGCAGTGACGCTGCGAAGGTCTGCGCCGCGCGCACGCCGTCGTCGTAGTCCACACCGCTGAACGTCTCGCCCTGGTCGAAGGCCTCGCCGTGGCGGTTGTAGTTGCGGTGGTCGCCCTCGGCGAACGACGTCTCCGTCGTGTACTTGCCGGACAGCAACCCCGACGCCAACGGGACGCGCGCGAGGATGCCGACCCCGGCCTCCCGGGCTGCCGGCAGCACGCGGTCGAGCGGCTTGAGCCGGAACGCGTTGAGGATGATCTGGACGCTCGCGACGCCGGGCCGGGCGATCGCGGCCAACGCCTGGTCGGCCGTCTCGACGCTGACGCCGTAGGCGGCGACCGAGCCGTCCGCGACCAGCGCGTCGAGGGCGTCGTACACGGCGTCGTCGCCGATGACCTCGGACGGCGGGCAGTGCAGCTGCACCAGGTCGAGCGTGTCCTGCCGCAGGTTCGTGCGGGAACGGTCGACCCACTCGCGGAAGTTCGCTGCGACGTAGTTCGCCGGGACCTGCTCGGCGCGGCGCCCCATCTTCGTCGTGACCGTCAACGGCACGTCGGGGTTCGACGCGCGCCAGGACCCGATGAGCTGCTCGCTGCGACCGTCTCCGTAGACGTCGGCGGTGTCGAAGAGGGTGACGCCGGACTCGACCGAGGCGTCCATCACGGCGTTCGCGTCCGCTTCGCTCACCGGGCCCCAGTCACCGCCGAACTGCCACGTCCCGAGACCGATGGGGGAGACTTCGCGGCCGGTGCGACCGAGGGTGCGACTCTGCATGCCGCCGAGCGTAGTCAGTGGGTTCCGGCGGTCGCTCAGCCGATGGTTTCGCGCGGTCGCTCAGCCGATCGTGGAGACGCCGCGGCGGAGCAGCGCACGGGCCGCTCGAGCGCGGGGATGACCCACACCGCCGCCCACAGGACCATGCCGGCCCAGAGCAGGATCAACATCGTCGTGATGAGGGCGTCGTGCTGGTCACGCATCGACCACGTCATCGCGATCCACAGCGTGCCGAGGACGACCTTGCCCCAGCCGGCTCCTTCGCGGTCGGCCTGCGCCTGGACGAGCGGGATCCACAGCTCCGCCGGCACGCCGTACGGCACCTGACCGTCGGCGATCCACTCGCGGACCGCGACCGAACGCTCGTACCCGCCCTCGGCACGCCAAGCGCGGAGCTGCAGGTACACGGCGATCGCGGCACCTGCCGCCGCGGACGGGATGCCGACGGAGACCAGGACGGTGGTGGTCGCCTCGGTCCACGACGACAGCACGAGCATGACGAGGACGACCGCGAACGCGGCACCCGTCACCCCGGAGCCGAGGAGCCGCAGCCGCCCGGATTCGTCGAGGACACCGGCACCGTTCACGAGGGAGAGGGTACGCGCCGTTGCTGCCCGCCCGTCCTCCTTCGGTCGGTGCTGCCCCGAGGTTCCGAGATCTCGAGGGACGCGGCCGACAGGGTGCGAGCGGACAGGCCCGGGTCAGCTGTGCGCCAGGAGCCAGCACATGCCAGCGGCGGCGAAGGCCATCGCCCAGCTCACCAGGCTGCCGATCAGGAAGTACTCCGCCTGGTAGCCGGTCGTCTCGCGCCGGATCTCGGGGAACCGGACGATGCCCTTGGCCGCGATCAGTGCAGCGACCACCGGGAAGGCCCCCGCCACCGCGAACCCGGCCAGCAGCAGTCGTTCGATCGGGCCGATCAGGCGACCGCCCTTGAGGCTCACCGTGCTGTCCCCGGACTGTTCGGCGTCGGCGTCGGAGCGTCGGCGTCGCCCGAACCGGCGTCGGAGGTCGTCGGCCTCGGCGCCCGTGACGGCTCCGCGCTGCAGTCCCGGCGGGAGTGCCTGGGCGACGACCACGTTCGCGGAGTCGACGAGGAACAGCGCCGAGCCGACACCGCCCACGACGGCGGCGAGCGGAACGGCGTCGACGAACGCCAGGCCTGAGCCGTCGTGCCAGTCGACCACGAAGCCCGTGGCGTCGGGCAGTGGCCCCCAGAGGAGCAGCACGGCGACGGCGACGGCGAGCAGGACCGCGGGCCAGGACCCGGACCGCCGCAGCCACCCCCGGGTCGTCGGCGCGTCACGGTCGTCGTCGGCGGTCCCGGCACCGGCTCGGACCGGCGCCGTCGCGGCGATCCACGCCGCCGCGAGCACCACCGTGACGAGGACACTCCACACGGGGACTCCGAGACCGAGCCGTGCCACGGCGGACACCCCGGCCCACAGCACGACGACCGCGATGGTGGTCAGCGTGCGCTGCTGGTGCGCGTCGGCACCGGTGCGGGCCCGGACGACGTCGCCCAGACCGATGAGTGCGAGGAGGATCCCGGCGAGCATCAGCGTTCCTGTCCCACGAGGACCCGGAGGCCCTCGACGATCGCGGCCACGCCCGACTTCTGCACCGACTGGGACACCGCTGACGGGGTGATCCCCTCGGTCGCGGCGATCTGCGCCTGGGTCCGGCTCTGGACGAGGCCGAGCGCGATGCGTCTTGCCCGGGGCGTCAGGCGGGCCAGGACGTGGTCGCGGCTGAGGAAGTAGGCGTTCACGAGTCGCTCCTCGGTGCCGTGGCGATCGTCGGACGCGTGGAACCACGACCGGAGGAAGGACGTCCGGCCGTCTTCACGGCGGTGCGTCTCGTTGATGGCGTCGCGGGCGGACCACCAGGCCGGGCCGTCCTGGAGCGGACCGCTCGTGCCGGACCCCACCGTCCGCACCGTCCCGCGACCCATCCCGAGCCGGACCTGCACCGTCGGTGGCAGCGCGAGCATCGCGGCGGTGCTGGCGACGAGCGCGTCGGTGAGCGTGGCGTAGATCACCTGGAACTCGTCGCCGACGGTCGCGTGCACCGGGTCCACCGGGGTGACGTCGGTCGTCTCGCGGAACGCCTGCTCGACGTCGCGCTGTGCGGCGTGGCGGTCGTCGAGCGTGCGTGAGTCGACGAGGTCGAGGATCACGGCGTAGACGGACTCGTCAGACATGGGTTAAGTGTAAGGCTTACTATCGGCGAAATGAAGCCGAGCGCTGAACTGGCCATCGGCCGGGCTGTCCAGCGCAACGATACGGGGGATCGACCTCTAGGATCGTGTCGCGGGCTCTTAGCTCAGTTGGTAGAGCACTTCGTTTACACCGAAGTGGTCGGCGGTTCGAGCCCGCCAGAGCCCACCGCACACGCGATCACGGGGGGTCCGATGAACAGCCGACGACACGAGCCGGTCCGACAGCACTCCGTCGACTACTTGCCGGGAACGAGTGGGAACCCGGTCGCGCCGTTCCAGCGCGACCACCAGCCCGGACAGGGCCCGATCCGGCACGACTGGGTGTACCTCGTCCCGATCGGCGCGGTCCTGATCGGCGGGGTCATCGCGTTCTTCGTGTGGGGGAACTGACCTCGTGAACGGTCGACCCGGGTTCGTCCGCCTGTTCGCTGGAGTGATCGGTGCGGTGATCGTGTCGGCCGTCGCCCTCACCGGCTGCTCGGACGGTGATGCCGCACCACGTGCATCGCCGAGTGCGCACTCAACCGGAGCGTCGACGACGCCGCGGCCGAACCCGACGACCGACGCGGCAGACTACTTCTCGATCCTGCGGCAGCCGGTCACCGCCGCGGACGCGCTGCCCGAGGAGGACCAGACGACGGCTGCTGCCGACATGGTCCCGGACAGTGCACGGTTCGCGGTCGAGCGCGACGGCACGAAGTACTGGATCGCTGCCGTCGCCGACGGCGGAGCGTGCCTGATCGCACGGAACGATGACCCCGACAGTGTCGACAACTACGCGGTGTGCGCCGGCGGGCAGGATCTCAAGCCGGCATCGGTCATCACGAGCATGATCGACGAGCAGGAGCACCAGACCCTCCTGGTGTCCGACGGCTACACCAGTGGCGGACCGGACCCGTTCCAGGAGCTCGCCCCCAACGTCTGGGTGTCGGCGCCCGGCGACTGACCCACACCGCGATCACGATGCGACGCGGTGCGACGAGGTCGTTGTCGAACGACGTCGACCTCGTCGTTGCGCATCGGGTCAGCGCCGACCAGCCCCTCAGCTCCTGCGTCAGCCGCCCACCACGTGCGGGTACTCGTCCGACCGCCCCTGGAATGCGAGGATCGCCGGGTTGCGCACGTGGCCGTCCTCGATCTCGACGGCGCGTCGGATCGTGTCCGAGTCGGCCCACGCAGCCGCGCCCGCCATCACCGGCCGGAGGAACGGCATGAGCGCCTCGCTGATCTCCCACGTCGTCGAGTTCCAGAGCAGCGACGGACTGTGGTCGACGGCGTAGTAGTTCGTGCTCTCGCCGACGGTGGTCATCGGTTCCGCGAAGGTCGTCGCCTGCGCCCACTCGAACCCCATCCCCACGTCGATCGAGACGTCGACGATGAGGCTGCCCGGTCGGAACACGCCCAGGTCCTCGGTGCGCAGGTACGTGAGCGGGGCGTTCGGGTCCTGGAGTGTGCAGTTCACGACGATGTCGTTCTCGGCCAGGTACGGCGCCAGCGGCACCGGACCGTCCTCGGTCTTCACCGCGTTGACGCTGGGGTCGTGGTCGTCCTGGCTGATCTGCAGCATGTCGACGGAGGGGATCGGCGAGCCCACGGCGGCGATGTCGCGGTTGGTCAGGACGCGGACGTCGTGGATCCCGTGGGCGTTCAGCGCGGTGACGGCACCGCGGGCGGTCGCCCCGAAGCCGATCACGACCGCGGTGAGGCGGCGGCCGTAGTCCCCGGTGGAACCACAGAGCTGCAGGGCGTGGATGACCGAGCAGTAGCCCGCGAGCTCGTTGTTCTTGTGGAACACGTGCAGGCTGAACCCGCCGTCCGACCGCCAGTGGTTCATCGACTCCCACGCGATGAGGCTCAGGCGCTTGTCGATCGCGACCTGGGTGAGGGCGGGGTCCTGCACGCAGTGCGGCCAGCCCCAGAGGACCTGTCCGTCCCGCAGGTCCTCGAGGTCGGACACCTGGGGTTTGGGCAGCAGGACGACGTCCGACGCGGCGATGAGCGCGTCTCGGTCCGCCACGGCGCCGACGAGGGGTTCGAGTTGGTCGTCCGTGACGCCGAAGCGGCGACCGTACCCGCGTTCCAGGATGATGTTCGCGCGCAGGTCGGGGTCGATGCGCTCGAAGTGGGCGGGGTGGATCGGGAGGCGGCGTTCGTCGGGTTTCCGCGACTCGGCCAGCACCCCGAGGTGCAGCAGCGGCGATGCTGCCGGTGTTTGGGTCATGGTGCACTCTACGGCCGCTTGCCGCCGCCGAGCGGCCGAGTGGCCGAGCCGCTGAGCCGCCGAGCCGCCGGGCGGCCGAGCCGCCGAGCCGCCGGGCGGCCGAGCGGCCGAGCGGCCAAGTCACCCGCGGCGGTCGGCGAGCGCCGTGAGCACCAGGGCCTCCATGTCGGGGCCGTCCTGGGCCCCGTGGTCGATCAACAGTCCGTGCATCCCGGCGGCCCGGGCCGCCTCCACGTCGTGCGCGACACTGTCCCCGACGAACAAACAGCCGCTCGGCTCGACGCCGAGTTCGGCGGACAGGGTCTCGAATGCTCGACGGTCCGGCTTCTGCACGCCGATCCGCTCCGAGGTGCACACGACGTCGACCGCGTCGAGCAGGCCGGTCCGGCGCAGTTTGTCGACCTGCTGCGTCTCGGTGCCGTTCGTCAGCACGCCGATGCGGTACCCCTGCACACGGAGCGTCCGCAGCAGCGGCAGGCTCCCCGGGTACGCGCGCCACGATGCCTCGTAGTGGTGCCGGAACGCCTCGAAGAGCTCGTCGAGCCTGCGGTCGTCGGCGGGGATCGGCACGCCGAGCGCGGGCAGGACGACCCGCAGCCGTTCGCGTCGCTGCTCCTCGAAGCTGATCTGCCCGGCTCGCCACCGCTCGAACTGCTCGCTCTCGGCGGCGAACCATCGGCCGATGGCGGACGCCGAGACCGGGATGCCGAGTGACTCGAGGAACCGGGCGGCACCGGTGGTCGCTGCGCCACGGTGGTCGAACAGCGTCCCGTCGAGGTCGAACCCGACCGCTCGCAGATGCGCCATGTCCTCAGCGTAGGGACGGCGACCTCGCCGACCTGACGTGCTGCGGTTCTCCGCACGATGTGGGCCGGCCCGTCGGAGCTCGGCCAGGATGCACTGGGAGGCGTCGTCCTGCCGGAAGAGGAGTCACCCCATGCGGGTCTTGAGCTACGTCCTGCTCATCGTGCTGATCACGGCGCTCACCCTCGGGGGCACCCTGCTGGCGGTGTTCGAACTCAGCGACGTTTCGGACGTCCTGATCATCGCGGTGAGCGTCAGCATCCCGCTGTTCGTCGTCGGACCTGCGGTGGTCGGGTCGTTGGCGGGCTACTGGGACCACCGGTCGTCCGCGGACAGTTCCCGGTACCTGCGGTGGTGGCTGCTGGGCGTGGTCGCCGTGGACGTGGCGGGTGCGGTGGTCATCGTGCTCGCGTCGGTCTCGGCCGGCGCGCCGGTCTGGGTGCCGGTCGTGCTGATCGGGGGAGCGGCGGTGCTGCTGGTGATCGCGCGGCCACTCGGTGCGCTGTTCCGGCGCACGGAGCCGTCGCCGTCGGCGTACCCGGTCGGCTACCGGTTCGGACCGGCCGAACTCCGCCACACGATCGTGGTGATCGCGGTGACCTTCGGCGTGTCCATCGTCGTCGTGACGATCGGCGTGGTGGTCCTGGCCGCCTTCACCGGGGACGACCCCGTTGGACTCACCCAGGCGGCCTTCCTCGCCGGCCAGCTGGTCTTCACTGCGACCGCGTTCGCGGCCCTGCTCCAGTCGCTGCCGTTGAACGGGCTCTTGCGGGCGTCCGCCGGCCACGACCTCGGTCGACTCCGTCGCTTCGCGAAGATCGTGGCCCGCGGCGCGGACCTGCCGCTCGACCCGGCTGAGCAGGTCGGCGCCGTCCGGTACGCCACGGTGGTCCCACTCGCGCTGCGGTTCCAGCTCGCGTACATCGGGCTGCTCTACACAGCGCTCGCGTTCCAGATGGTGTCGACGTGGATCCGCGGCGACCTCGGGACCCTGCCGCCGGTGTTCCTCGTGCTCATGGTGGCGGTGCTCGTCTGGGTCGTCCCGCTGACGCTCCGCCGGATCCGCCGTGCGACGGCCTACGCCGCGCGGCACGCGGACCTGGTCGACATCGACCAGACTTGATCCGTGTCCCAGACGATCCACTTCCACCAGAAGCACCACGACGCCGTCCAGCGCGGCGAGAAGGTCACGACGGTGCGCTGGCACGAGGACGTCCGCACCGGCCCCGCGGTGTTCGTCTTCGACGAGCACCCTCGGCGACGCCGTTGACCGGCCAGGTCACCGAGGTGACCGACCACCGCCTGGCGGAGCTCACCCTCGGGCGGCGCACCAGCCGGCCGACACCGACATGGTCGACTTCGCCGGGCAGCTGCGCGCCAACTACTACCCGGACATGCCGGACGACGCGGTGGTCCAGGTCGCGGTCATCGCGCTCGACGCGACGCCGTCTGCGTGACGTCCGTCAGGGCGGTGGACGGGACGACCTGACGGACGGGAGGCGCGGTGCGGGCCCGCCCCGCGCCTCCCGTCCGCCCGTCGGCCCCGCCCAGGGCACGCGGTCCGGCAGCGCACGGGTCACCGGTGCAGCGTGGCCTTCGGGTACTCGCCGTAGCGGCTCGTGTACTCCGCCGAGAACCGGCCGAGGTGGGCGAACCCCCAGCTGCGGGCGACCTCGCTCACCGAGGTGGTCGCGGTGTCGAGTCGCAGCAGGTCGCCCCGGACGCGCTGGAGCCGGACGGACCGGACGTAGGCCGACGGCGGCATCCCGAACAGCCGCTGGAACGACTCCTGCACGGCACGGACGCTCAAGCCGGACACCGCGGCGAGGTCCGACACGGCGATGGGTTCCGCCGCGTGCTCGTGCACGTGGTCGACCGCTCGCCGGATCCGGGCGTTCCGCGGTGCCCACAGGGCGCTCGACGGTTCGGCGGCCTTCGGCGGGTACAGGGCGAGGAAGGCGACGGCGACGGCCCGGGTGGCGTCCGACCACGCGGTGGAGGCCACGCCCTGCGCCGCGAGGACCCGACGAGCGGACTCGAGGACCTGCCGCCAGCGCACGACGGCGTCCGCTGCGGGGACCGCGCGCTCGTCGAGGTGCAGGCCGCCGGAGGGCAGGCCGTGGCGCTCCTCGGCGACGGACCGCACGAACGCGCGGGTGAGGTGCACCATGACGGCGTCGTGGTTGCTGGCCTCGACCACGGCGCGTCGTTCGGTGGGCATCAGCGCCGGCACGCCGTTGTCGACCGGCCCGCCGCCGCGCAGGAGGTCGAGCGTGACGACGCCGCCGAGCACCAGGACGACGACGTACGCGTCGTCGGGGGCCACGGTGCCGCGGACGTAGCCGCGCATCTGCGACCGGCGGAGCGTCACGTTGCCGTCACCGACGGCCAGGTACCGGAACGAGTACGCCCCGGTGGTCGGACGGGTCTGCCAGGAGGTGCCCGTGACGAGGCCCGGCAACTGCTCGAGGGCCTGCTCGGGCGAGGACGCCGAGGCCTCCAGGCGGACCGGAGCAACCGCGGTCACGGTGGTCTGCTCGGTGGTGTTCGCGGATGACGTCTCGTCGACGGATTGCTGCGGCACGGTGAATATCCCTGATCGTCTCGAGGAACACAGGAGTTCCGGCGACCGGGGTCCGGGGCAGCTGCCGCAAAGCTACGTCGGTCCTGCTCCGGGCACAAGAGCGGTGATCATGCTCCTGTCCCGCGCGGTGCGCGCTCTCCTACGTTCCGTGACGAATCACTGCGTCCCGTTACGTCGACGCTCGTGCGCGTCGCCCGCTCGTGTTTGCATCGCTCCACTGACGAGGGAGTGTTGCATGACGCACGTCGAACGCACCGCCCGCGCGGCCACGGTGCCGTTGCGGATCGCGGTGTTCTCGCACGGCACCGAGGCGCCGCCGGCGACCCGGGCCTACCGCGAGGAGCTCGAGCTGTTCACCGCGGCGGAACGCCTCGGGTACGACGGGGCCTGGGTCCGCCAGTTCCACTTCCGACACGACGACGCACCGGCGCGCGGCGGACTGCCGTCACCGTTCGTGTTCTTCGCGGCCCTCGCCGAGCGGACGTCCACCCTGCGCCTCGGGCTCGGAGCGGTCACGCTGCCGCACGAGGACCCGGTCCGGGTCGCGGAGGACGCTGCCGTCCTCGACGCGATCAGCGACGGACGCGTGGAACTCGGCGTCGCGAACGGTGGCGGCCCGGAGACCCTCGACGTCTTCGCGCCCGGTCTGGTCGGGGCCGACCACGACACCCGTCGTGACGCGTTCGACGAGCAGCTCGCACGGCTGCTCGACGCGCTGCGTGGTGCGTCACTCGGCACGGGGACCGCACGCCTGAACCCGGACGGCAGCGGGCTGCTCGACCGGATCTGGGACGCCACGCTCAGCGCCGAGAGCGCCGCCATCGCCGCCCGTCGGGGGCACGGGGTGCTGATCGGCACCACGCAGACCGTGCCGGCCGAGGTCACCGCGGACGCCTACTACGCCGCGCTGCCGGACGACGCTGTTCCCCGGGTCGCACTCTCGACGGCGATCTACCCGGCCCCGGACCGCGACACCGCGCTGCGCGAGGCGCGTGCGGGCATCGAGGCGAAGTACGCGTGGGGCGAGTCGTTCCTGCCGCCGGCGACGACCCTGGCCGAGAAGGCCGCGTCGCTCAACCTGCACTACGGCACGGCCGACGACATCGCCGAGTCGATCGCGTCGAAGCCGTACTCCCGGTACACGACGCAGCTCAACGTGCAGGTCGACGACGGCTACTCCGACGTCGGTGCACGGACGGACGCCCTCGCGCTGTTCGCCGAACAGGTGGCCCCGCAGCTCGGCGCCGTCCTGGCCCACGAGGCGGTGACGGCATGACCCGCGACGGCGGCCTGGTGCTCGGCGGGATGGTCTTCTACCCCGGCGGCGAGCACGTCACGAGCTGGCGCCTGCCGGGCAGCGAACCGGACGCCTACCTGGACGTCGAGTACTACGTCCGGTTCGCGCAGACGCTCGAGCGCGGTGGGTTCGCGACGCTGTTCATCGCCGACGAGCTGTACGTCTGGGACCGCTTCGCGTCGGGCATCGACCACGCCGTGAACATCCGCACCGAGCCCTTCACCCTGCTCGGTGCCCTGTCGCAGCGGACCGAGCACATCGGGCTCGCCGCGACGGTCTCGACCACCTACAACGAGCCGTACCACGTGGCCCGGAAGCTGGCGTCGATCGACCACCTGAGCGAGGGCCGGGCCGCCTGGAACCTCGTGACGAGCGCCTCGGACGAAGAGGCCTGGAACTTCGGTCGCGACGCGAACCTCGACCACGCCGTCCGCTACCGCCGGGGTGCCGAGTTCGTCGACGTCGTGCAGGGCCTCTGGGACAGCTGGGACGACGACGCGTTCCTGTACGACCAGGAGTCCGGGTACTTCGCGAAGCGCGACGGACTGCACGTGCTCGACCACGAGGGCGAGTTCTTCCGCGTACGCGGGCCGCTCAACATCGCCCGGCCGCCGCAGGCCCACCCGGTGCTGTTCCAGGCCGGGGCGTCCGAGGCCGGCCGTGCGCTGGCCGGTGCGAAGGCCGAGGGCGTCTTCACCCTCTGGCAGGACGACCTCGCCGACGCACAGGCCCTGTACGCCGACTACAAGCGCCGCGCCGTCGAGCACGGACGTGACGCGTCGTCGATGCTGATCCTGCCGGCGGTGTCGCCGGTGATCGGCGACACCGAGGCCGACGCGCTGCGGCAGCTCGACGAGATCGAGGAGCTGACACCGGACCGCGTCTCGCTCGACCTGCTGTCCCACTACCTGCAGACCGACCTGTCCGACCGGCCGCTCGACGCACCGTTCGAGCACGTCTTCGACGAGACGGCGATCAACCAGTCGAAGTCCGTCTACGAGTCGATCCGCCGCATCGCTGCCGAGGCCACCACGCTGCGCGAGGTCTACCGGACGATCCTGCGCCGTCGGTTCCTGCCGGGCACGCCCGAGCAGATCGCCGACTGGCTGACCGAGCGCTACGAGCAGGACGCCGCCGACGGCTACATGCTCGCGTTCTCGTCGATCCCGGTGAGCGTCGACCGGTTCGTCGACCAGGTGGTGCCGGAGCTCGAACGTCGTGGCGTGTACGACCGCGCGTACCGCGGCGACACCCTGCGGGAGCACCTCGGGCTGGCGCGACCGGCGAGCCGGTACGACGGTTCGGCAGCCGCGCCCGCGCCAGCGGCTGTCGACCAGGAGGCGTCCGCGTGAGCGACCGCATCCTGCTGGGCGCCTTCGCCTTCCACCCGGGAGGCGCGCACGTCACCGGGTGGCGGCACCCGTCCTCGCGTCCCGCCGAGCACCTGAGCATCCGGCACCACCGGCACATCGCGCAGACCGCCGAGCGCGGGGTGTTCGACACGCTCTTCCTCGCCGACGGCCTGTACTTCTGGGACCGGTACCCGTCGGGCGTCGACCACTACGGTGCGCTGCGGCCGAACCGTTCACGCTGCTCGCCGCGCTGTCCCAGGTGACGTCGCGGATCGGCCTCGCCGCGACCGTGTCGACGACGTACAACGAGCCGTACCACGTGGCCAGGACCCTCGCCTCGCTCGACCACCTCAGCGGTGGGCGAGCCGCGTGGAACCTCGTCACGAGTCGTTACGACGAAGAGGCCCGCAACTTCGGTGGTGACGCCCACATCGACCACTCCCGGCGGTACGAGCGCGGTCGCGAGTTCGTCGACGTCGTGAACGGTCTGCTGGACAGCTGGGACGACGACGCGATCGTGGCCGACCCGGCGTCCGGGGTCTTCGCGCGCCGCGACGGCCTGCACCGTCTCGACCACGAGGGCGAGTTCTTCCGGGTGCGCGGGCCGCTGAACACCGCCAGGCCGCCGCAGGGCCACCCGCTGCTGTTCCAGGCCGGCGGGTCCGAGTCCGGGCTGGAACTCGCCGCGGACACGGCCGACGCGGTGTTCACCCGTGGTGGCTCCACCGCGGACGTCCGACGCTTCGTCGACGACCTGCGCGCCCGCACCGTCCGGCACGGCCGCTCCGCCGACGCGGTGAAGATCATGCCGTCGGTGATGCCGGTCGTGGGGGAGACCGCCGCCGACGCCCGAGCGGAGGCGGACGCGATCCTCGCCCTGACGCCGGACGCCCTCATCCTCGAGGACGTGTCGCACCAGATCGGGCAGGACCTGTCCGGCCGCGACGTCGACGTGCCGTTCGACTACGCCGAGGAGTTCGACACCTCGAACGAGACCCGCTCGCCGAAGCCCGCGGTCGAACGGCTGCTCGCCGACGGCCCGGCGACGCCCCGCGACGTCTACGCGTGGTCGTACCGCCGGAGCCTGCTGACGGGCACCGGACCGGAGATCGCCGACCGGTTCGAGGAGCTCGCCGACGACGGTGGCGCCGACGGCTTCATCGTGCAGTTCCCGTACCTGCCCGGCGGGATCGACCGGTTCGTCGACCACGTCGTGCCGGAACTGCAGCGCCGCGGCCGGACCGCCACGGCGTACGACGACCTCACCCTGCGCGAGCGCTTCGGCCACCCCCGGGTGCCGGACCGCGCGCACCGCTGACCGCTCCACCCTCCCAGCACCGCACCCTGCATCCCGAACCCCTAGGAGTCATCCGTGACCGTCGACCTCACGTCGCGGCGGCGTCGCCTCAAGCGCCTCGCCCTCGCGGCCACCGCGTCCGCCCTCGCCCTCACGCTCGCCGCGTGCTCGTCCGGCGGCGACGCCTCGCCCGGATCGTCCTCGGACACCGGCACCTACACGCTCGGACTCCAGGAGCCCGACAGCACGATCAACCCCCTCACCACCTCGGACTACAACGCGATGTTCATCGTGGGGCTGGCGTCCGAGGGACTGCTCAGCCAGGACGCGAAGGGCAAGCTCGAGGGCCGTCTGGCCGACTCGTGGAAGGCATCGTCCGACGGACGCACCTGGACGGTGCAGCTCCGCGACGACCTGCAGTTCTCCGACGGTGCCGCCCTCACGAGCAAGGACGTCGTCGCGACGTTCGACTCGATCATCGGCAAGGACAGCCAGTCGCCCGGCAAGTCGAGCTTCGACGGCATCCTGCAGTCGGTCGCCGCCGACGGTGCCTCGACGATCGACTTCACGCTCGCCAAGCCGTACGCCGACTTCCCCTACCTGCTCACGGGCTCGAACACGACCATCCAGCCGGCCGGCTTCGACGCCGGCGCGAACTGGGCCAAGCAGCCCGTCGGCGCCGGACAGTTCGTGCTGACGAAGTACTCGGCCGGCCAGGGCGCCACGTTCACGAAGAACCCGGACTACTGGGACGCGAAGGACGTGGAGCTGCAGCAGGTCGACGTGAAGTTCTACGCCGACGACCAGGCCCAGCTGCTCGCGTTCCAGAGCGGGGAGATCGACCAGATCGCCGCCAGCCCCACTGCGACGTCGACGCTGCGGGCCTCGGACTACACCGAGACCGAGCCGTACTTCAACAAGTTCGACGGCATCTTCCTCGACGTCACCAAGGCGCCCTTTGACGACCCGAAGGTCCGTGAGGCCTTCGCCCTCGCGCTCGACCGCGAGGAGATCGTCAAGACGGTCTACGGCGGAGCCGCCGAGGTCGGCAACGACACCACGTTCTTCCCGAGTTCGGCGATCCAGCCGAAGGGACTCCAGCAGCGCGAGCAGGACAAGGCGAAGGTAGCGGACCTGCTCGGCGGCAAGACGGTCTCCTTCGAGATCACGACGCTCGACGCCGAGAAGGCCCTCGCCCAGGTGGTGCAGCAGCAGCTCGAGGCGGTCGGCGGGTTCGACGTCACCCTCAAGGTGCTGACGAGCGCGCAGTACTACGCCGACGGCGACGACACCCCGTGGCTGAACGCCCCGGTGACGATCACGAACTGGGCGCAGCGCCTGCCCGCGCAGTACGTCGACCTGATCTACCGCGACGGCGCCGTCTGGAACGCCTCGAAGTACTCGAGCCCGGAGCTCGAGCAGCTGACCGACCGGTACGAGTCGACGACCGACGAGTCGGAGCGGCAGGACCTGGCGAACCAGATCGCCGAGATCGAGTGGACCGACCTGCCCGTGATCGTCCCCGCGTTCGCGTCGAGCAGCATCCTGCTGCAGAAGCGCGTCACGGGCACCTTCCGGTCGGGGCAGGACTTCCCGGGCGGGTTCGACTTCCGGGGCATCGGGGTCACCGCGTCATGAGCACCGCGCGCCGCCGTCGTCTGCTGACCCTGGTCGGGCAACGGGTCGTCCAGATCCCGCTCGTCCTGGTCGTGGTCTCCGTCCTGACGTTCTGGCTCGTCCAGGTCGTGCCGGGTGACCCGGGCCGGAACGCCCTCGGGCAGTACGCGACGGCGGCGCAGGTGCGCGCGTGGAACGTCGACCACGGGCTCGACGGGTCCCTCGTCAGCCGGTACCTGCACTGGATCAGCGGGTTCGTCACGGGGGACTGGGGCACGAGCTTCGTCTACTCCGAGCCGGTCCGCGACCTGGTGCTCGGCCGTCTCGGCAACTCCCTGCTGCTCGGTGCGTACGCGTTCGTCATCATGGTGCCGGTCGCGATCACGCTCGGTGCCGTGCAGGCGTACCGGCAGGGTCGCCGCTCCGACCGGGCCGTCACGGTCGGGCTGCTGACGATCTCGGCAGTGCCGGAGTTCGTCGTCGGGATCGTGCTGCTGCTCGTCTTCGCGGTCTGGCTGCGGGTGGTGCCGGTGCAGGCGTCCGGTGCGCTTGACGCCGGGTTCGGCGAGCGGCTCCGGGTGCTCACGCTGCCCGCCGTGGTGCTCGCCCTGGCGTACCTCGCCGTCCTGACCCGGATGGTGCGTGCGGGGACGATCGAGACGATCCGGTCGCAGTTCCACCGCACCGCCGTGCTCAAGGGCCTGACGACCGGTCAGGTCGTCCGCCGGCACGTCGTCCGGAACGCGCTCATCCCGACGTTCTCGGTGCTCGGCATCTACCTCGGCACTCTGCTCGGCGGCAGCGTCATCGTGGAGACCCTGTTCTCCTACCCGGGCCTCGGCGCGCTGCTCGTGTCGGCCGCCGAGCGCAAGGACGCCCTGCTGCTCGAGAGCGGGGTGATGCTCGCCGGGGCGCTCTCGCTCGGCGCGCTCCTGCTCACCGACCTGCTGTTCGTGGTGGTCGATCCCCGGATCCGCTTCGAACGGGCGGCCACCGCATGACCGCCGTCGTCCCCGGTGCCGTCGAGACCGACGGGCTCGCCGGTCGGCCGTCGGCGTCGACCAGCACGGGCACCGCACGGGTCACCCGCCGCGGGTGGCGCGGACTGCTCCGGCGTCCCACGTTCCTGGTCTCCGTGGCGATCCTGCTCTGGTGGGTCGCCCTGGCCGTGGGCTGGCACCTGCTCGGCCTGCAGCCCTTCGCCCGCACCGGCGAGCTCCTGCAAGGGCCGAGCGCCGCGCACTGGTTCGGCACCGACTCGCTCGGCCGCGACGTCTTCGCCCGCGTCGCCGCCGGGGCCCGGCCGGCGCTCGTCATCGGCCCGTTCGGCGCGGCGCTGGCGACCGTCGTCGGCGGCACCCTGGGCCTGCTCGCCGGCTACCACCGCGGCTGGGTCGACACCGCCCTGATGCGGTTCTTCGACGTGCTGCTCGCGTTGCCCAGCCTGATCTTCCTGGTCGTCCTCGTCGGTGCGTTCGGGGTGTCGACGCCCGCGCTCGTCCTCATCGTCGGCGTGCTCTTCGCGCCGGGCATCGCGCGGATCGTCCGGGCCGCGGTGCTCGTCGAGATGGGCAAGTCCTACGTCCAGGCCGCACGGCTGCAGGGCGAGAGCGCCGCCCGGGCGATGGTCACGGAGCTGCTGCCGAACGTGATCGGGGTCTTCGTGATCCAGGCGGTCCTGAGTCTCGGTGCCGCGATCTTCATCACCGCGTCGCTGTCGTTCCTCGGGCTCGGTTCGCAACCACCGGCCGCCGACTGGGGGCTCGACATCAACGCGAACCGCGCCTACCTGCAGGCCGCGTGGTGGACGGTCGTGTTCCCGGGTGTCGCCGTGGCGTCGATCGTCGTGTCCGCGAACCTGATCGCCGACAACCTCAAGGAGGTCTCCGAGTGAGCGGGCAGCCCCGGACCACCGGCACGACCGACGCACTGGTCCGCGTCGAGGGGCTCACCGTGTCGTACCGCGGCACCCGGGTGGTCGACGAGGTCGCGTTCGTGATCGAGCCCGGTGGCTCGTACGGGCTCGTGGGCGAGTCCGGCTCCGGCAAGAGCACCGTGGCCGGCACGCTGACGGCGTCGCTCGGCCCGGACGCCGCCGTCGGGTCGTCGGCGCTGGTCGTCGACGGCGTCGACGTCGCGTCCCTGCGCGGTGAGCGTCTCCGGCGGTTCCGGCGCGACGTCGTGGCGGTCGTCCACCAGGAACCCGGCCTCGCCCTCAACCCGACGATGACGGTCGGACGCCAGGTCGCCGAGGTCCTGCGCGCCACGGGCTCCGGCCGCGCGGCTGCGGACACCGCGACGATCGAGGCGTTCACACGGGTCGGGCTGCCGTCACCGACGACGATCGGCGTGCGGTACCCGCACGAGCTGTCCGGCGGTCAGCAGCAGCGCGTCGCGATCGCGATGGCCCTGGTGGCCCGTCCGCGCCTGCTCGTGCTCGACGAACCCACCACCGGCCTGGACAGCACGGTCGAGGCGGGCATCATGGCGCTCATCGACGAGCTCCGGACCGAGATCGGCTTCGCGACCCTGCTCATCAGCCACAACCTGCCGCTGGTCGCCGCGCACTGCGGCCGGGTCGGGGTGCTCCGCCACGGGGTGCTCGTCGAGGAGGGCACCGCGACCCAGGTGCTGCTCCACCCCACCGAGCCGTACACGAAGCAGCTCGTCGACGCCCTGCCCGACATCACGACGGGCAAGGCAGGAACGGCGGGCAAGGCCGACACGTCGGCCGACACCGCGCAGCACGACGTGCTCGCGACGATCAAGGGCCTCCGCAAGGAGTACGACGGCGCCGTCGCCCTCGACGGCATCGACCTCGAGCTGCGCCGCGGTGAGGTGCTGGGCGTCGTGGGGGAGTCCGGCTCCGGCAAGACGACCTTCGGGCGAGCCCTCGCCGGACTGGTCCGACACGACGGCACGGTCACGCTGGACGCGGGCGACCGGACGCCGACCGGCACCCCACCCGTGCAGGTCGTGTTCCAGAACGCCGACGCCTCGCTCAACCCGCGACGGACGGTCCGACAGGTGCTCGGACGGGCGATCCGGCTACTGCACGGCGACGGCACCGCCGAGCAGCTCGCTGCGCGGGTCGGGCTGCCCGCCGACGTCCTCGACCGCCGGCCGGCCCAGCTGTCCGGCGGGCAGAAGCAGCGCGTGGCCATCGCCCGGGCGTTCGCCGGACCGGTGCCGCTGGTGGTGTGCGACGAACCCACGTCCGCCCTCGACGTCTCGGTGCAGGCGCGGATCCTCGATCTGGTGCTCGACCTGCAGCGCACCACCGGCACGACCTGCGTGTTCATCTCGCACGACCTCGCCGTCGTGCGCCGGGTCGCCGATCGCATCGCGGTCTTCGACGGTGGTCGCGTGGTCGACGTGGGCCCTGCGGAGCGGCTGTTCGACGCGGGCGCGCACCCGCGCACCCGCGAGCTCGTCGCGGCCGCGCTCGACCTGCGCCGGCGCGCCGGTCTGGTGGCTCCCGCGGCCTGAGTGGGGCCCGAGACCTGCGCACAGGGCGGACTGGAGGCCCGTGGCGGGTCCGCCACGGGCCTCCCGTCCGCCTGTCGGTCGCGTTCACCGCCGCGGACGCTGAGCGTTCCGCGCTACTTCGCGAGGAACGCCAGCACCACGCGGTTCCACTCGTCCGGGTGGCTGACGTTGACGCCGTGCGGGCCGCCGGCCACGACGTGCAGCTCGGAGCCGGCGATCGCGGCGTGCGTGCGGGCCCCCGAGCCCTCGTACGGCACGGTCGCGTCGCCGTCACCGTGGATGACGAGCGTCGGCACGGTGACCTTCGGCAGGTCGTCACGGAAGTCGGTGTTCGCGAAGGACGCCATCGCCTCGAGCGCGGCGGTCTTCGACGCCTGCTTCGCGAGCGTGAGTGCCTGCTGCCGGTCCTCCTCGGAGACGACCACGGTGCCGTCCACCGAGAAGAAGTCGGTCGTGAACTGGTCGTAGAACGCGTCCTCGTCCTTCGTCAGGCCGGCGGTCATCTCGGCCGCCTGCTCCTTCGGCAGCGGGCCGTCCGGGTTGTCCGACGTCTGCAGCAGGTACGGCGGCACTGCGGAGGCGAAGACGACGCTGTGCAGCCGCTCGGTGCCGTACTTCGAGAAGTAGCGGGCGACCTCGCCGCCGCCCATCGAGAAGCCGACGAGGGTGACGTCCTGCAGGTCGAGCTCGGTGAGGATCGTGTGCAGGTCCTCGGTGAGGTGGTCGTAGTCGTAGCCGGTCTTCGGCTTGTCGCTGCGACCGAATCCGCGGCGGTCGTAGGTGACGACGCGGTGTCCGGCGTCGACGAACGCCGGGACCTGCTTGCTCCAGGACTCGCCGGACAGCGGCCAGCCGTGGATCAGGACGACGGTGCGGCCGGAGCCGCCGGTGTCGTCGACGTGCAGGTTCGTGTCCTTGAAGAGCCCGTGGTGGGCGGTGATCTCGGTCAAGAGTCGCTTCCTTCCCGCGCCGCACGGGTGGCGGCACGCACCTCGTTGCTACCAGCGGGATCCCGAGCGACAGCGCGGAGTGGACAGGCCCTCGGCGCCGTCTCCGGCGTCGCTGTCTGTGACGCGCGCGGCGGCCGCGGCCTACTGTCCAGCAGGATCAGGGAACCGTCACCGCGGCGGATGCCCCTCGTCACGAGGGAGCACCGATGAAGTACGTCAACTACGCGGGGACCGTCCGGGTCCTGACCGGCGACACGGTCGCCGACGCGGTGATCCGGTACGCGGCCGCCCTGCACCAGAGCCGGTTGAGCGACGTCGTGTCGGTCCCGACGACCGACGAGTTCGGCGCGGCCAGCACGGTCGAGCTGTTGCTCGCACTCCGCGGTGGCGGTCGCCCTGGAGCCGGCGCCCGACGACGACCTGGAACCCGAGGGTGGGGCGTTCCTGGCCGAGATGCGCCGGCGGACCGAGGCCGTCCTGGCGGTCGACGCCAGCAGGTTCCCGACCGACCTCGGGCGATGAGCGCGGTGCGCGCGGTGCGCGTCGCTCCGACCGCGCTGCGGTCAGGCGACCGGTCCGTCGCCCGTCAGGTCCGAGCGGGTGTCGGCGTGGATCGTCTCGGGGTGCTCGAACGTCCGCGCTGCAGCACGCAGGCGTTCCACGAACTCACCGTTCTCGACCTCGAGCTCGTCCTCGTCCGCGTCGGCGACCACGATCTCGCTCGACGGGCCGATGAGCATCTTCGTGGTCGTCATCGTGCCGTCCTCCGCCACCGTCGGGATCGCGATCGCGTCGGCGCGGCTGCCCCCGGCGAGCGCAGCGGCGTACTCGATCACCGCGTCGGCGACGTCGTCGCTGGTCAGGATCGTGGAGCGGTCGTACTGGATGTACTTCATGTCGCATCAGTCAAACGCGCGGATGCTGGTCGTCGTCCAGGAAACCCGGCGCGTCGTGCGTTGCGCGGATGCCGACATGTCGCGAGGATCATGACGTGCCCGAGATGATGCACCGCACGCAGCGGGAGATCAGGACAGACGAGCCGTCGGTCGCGGCCGAGGCGCTGTCGGTGACCCACGTGACCCACGGTCTGACCGTCGAGGCGACCGGTGCGGGCTTCGTCTTCGAGGAACGCGTGCGGGGCACCTCCCTGCTCTCGCTCGAGTCGACGCGGTGCACGGGCACCCTGAGCGGCGCGGTCGAGCCCGGACGGGCGATGATGATCGTCTGGGTGAAGTCCGGTTCGGCGCTCGTCGACGACAACCCGGTGCAGATCGGCCGCCCGGTGCTCTACCGACAGGATCCCCAGCGGTTCCGGTGGGTGGACTTCCAGCACGACGTGCTGCGCATCGACCGGACGATCGTCGAGCAGGTCGCCGCCGAGCGCGGTGACTGGGCTCCGGGTCCGCTGGAGTTCCGTCCCCGACACGTACCAGAGGGGGCGCCGCTCGCCGCCTGGTGGCTCATGGTCCGGTCGGTCGCGCAGGAGGTCCTGCAGGGTCCGACGGACGTGCCGCTCGAACGGGAGCGCGAGCTCGCCCGGTTCGCCGCCGGTGGCTTGCTGACCGCGATCCCGCACTGGCCGGTGGGACAGCACGAACCGGTGATGGCGTCGACCGCGCGCTTCGCCCGTGCCGAGACGTTCCTGCTCGACCACGCGACCGAGCAGATCACCGTCAACGACGTCGCCGAGGCCGCGGGTCTGAGCGTCCGCGGGGTGCAGGCGGCGTTCCAGCGGCACCACGGCATCACGCCGACGATGTACCTGCGTCGGATCCGGCTCCTGCTCGCCCGGGAGCAGCTCGAGGCGGGCGACGACCGCAGCGTCGCCGAGATCGCCCGGGCGACGGGGTTCGCGCACCTGGGCAGGTTCGCGGGGAGCTACCGGCAGGAGTTCGGGGAGCTGCCGCGGCAGACGGCGCTGGCGGCGCGGGAGTAGCGAGCCGGCGGTCTGCGGTCGGCCGGCAGTCGGCCGGTGGTCGGTCGTCGTCGGCGATCGGCGATCGGCGGTCGGTCGTCGGCGGCGGCCGCCCGACGGCTCGTGCGTGGGGCGTCAGAGCCGTCCGAGGCCGTCGCCGACCAGGACCGCGCCGACGAGCACGAGGACGACGACGGTCACGGCGCGCGAGTTGTGCCGCAGCCAGGTGCGGAACCGCTCCAGGTCCGCGCGGGCCGGTTCCCCGCCGACCAGCGCGAAGACGATCGGCCCCGTCACCGTGGCCGTCATCAGCAGGGTGCTCGCCCCGACGAGGACGGTCGACGGCACCGCCGGCAGCTCCGCGGGGGCGAGCACGATGCCGACGCCGGACGCCAGGAGCAGGGCCTTCGGGCGCAGCGCGAGCACGGTACCCACGGCGAGCGCAACGGCGGGTCGGACGGTGCCGACTGCCGCCGTCAGGAGTGCGCTCGTCCGGCTCGGTCCCGCTGTGGCGGGGCGCCGGAAGACGACCCCTGCGGCGAGGACCGAGACGACCCCGAGCAGGCACTCACCCAGGCCGAGGCCCGGTGATGCCGTCGCCGGCAGGTCCACGACGAGGACACGGCCGAGCAGCGCGGTCGCGGCGACCGTGACCACGAAGACCCCGGTCACCGAGCCGACGGCGAACAGGACGGCCGGACCGAGGCCGCGACCGCCGAGCAGCAGGGTGAGCACCGCGGCGATGGGGACGGAGCTCAGCGCACCGGCGATGGCGAGGGGCAGCAGCTGGCCGATCACGGCGAGCACGGTGCCGGTCAGACCCCTCGGTCGTCCTCGTCGACCCGGCGGACGACACGCTGTCCGGTCACGGGGTCGATCTCGGTGACGACGCTCGTCGTGGCACGGCGCGGCCGGAGCCGGAGGACGATCCCCAGCACGAGGACCAGGGAACCGGCGACCATCAGGATGTAGCCGATGAGCTGGATGTCGATGCCGACGACCGTGAAGTCGAACGCGAACGCCATGATCGCGCCGACGACGAGCAGGAAGATCCCACCGCCGATGCTCACGGTGTCACCGCGGGTCGTGCTGTCACGGGGTTCATGGACGCAACGATCGACGGCCGGTGCCGGCGGTGCATCACCCGCCCCGGGTGATCTGCGGAGGCGTGCCAGATCACCCGCTCAGGGTGGTGCCCGACCCGTTCCGGCGCGGCTACACCTGGTGCCATGACCACAGGGGAGGCACCGTGACCACCTTCACGTACGGCCCGGCCGAGGTGTTCGTCGTCTCGTTCCAGGGCGAGCTGCCCGACGACGCCGTGCTCGGCGCGCTCGTCGACCTGACGGACGCCGAGACGGTCCGGGTCCTCGACCTGCTGCTCATCAGCCGGGCCGAGGACGGCACCGTCCACGTCCGCGAGCTCGATGACGTGACCAGGACCGGCACGCCGGGCTCGGTCGCCCTCGAAGCCCGCGGGCTGACCGCCAACGACGACGTCGACCAGGTCGCGGACACGCTCGTGCCCGGGACCTCGGCCGCGATCGTCGTGATCGAGCAGCTCTGGGCCAAGGACCTGGCGGAGCGGTTCGCCGACAGCGGGGGCCAGCTGCTCTGGAGCGCACGCGTCCCCGCACCGGAACTCAACGACCTCGCCGCTTCGGCGCACATCGGGTAGGAGACACCATGCCGTTCCGACGATTCGGCCGACCCGGCCTGCTCGGGCTCGCTGCACGGACCGCGGTCGTGGCCGGGACCGCGTCGGCGGTCGGCGATGCGGTGCGCGGGCACGAGGAGCGTGCGGCAGAGGACCGCGCCGCAGCGGAGCGGGTCGCAGCGGAACGCGCCGCAGCGGAACGCTCCGTGGCGGACGTCCCCGCTGCTCCCGACCTGCTGAGCGAGCTCGAGCGACTCGGTCGGCTCCGGCAGCAGGGCCTCCTGTCCGACGACGAGTTCGCCGCTGCCAAGCAGCGCCTCATCGGCGGATGACCGACACCGACCACCTGCAGCACGACCGTTCGACAACCACGAGGAAAGGGAACCCCCATGGCCACCACGACCACCGCCACCGACTCGACCGTCGGTGTCTTCGCCACGAGTGACGAGGCCCTCGGCGCCGCCAAGGCGCTCAAGGACGCCGGGTACGGCGACGACGTCGTCTCGATCGTCGGCAAGGGCGTCAAGGACGAGAAGAAGGTGCACGGCTGGATCCCGGTCGGCAACGAGGCCGGCACGTTCGGCGGGTGGGGTGCCCTGTGGGGCGCGCTCACCGGTTGGCTGCTGCTCGGGTTCGTCTGGCTCCCCGGCATCGCGGGTCGCTGCCGCCGGGTGGCTGGCCAGCACGCTCGTCGGTGCCGGCATCGGTGCGGGTCTCGGCGCACTCATCGGCCTGGCGGTCCCCGAGGACGAGATCCCGCAGTACGAGGACGACCTGAAGGCCGACCGGTACCTCGTGATCGTGCACGGTGACGGCGAGACCGTCGACGACGCCCACCGCATCCTCGACGCTGCCGGCCCGGTCCGGGTCAGCCGCTACTCCGAGTGACGACCACCACCAACGAAAAGGAAACGATCATGGCAGACCTCATCGTGATCTCGTTCGACGACGACGCCAGTGCCGTCGCCGCCTACGAGGAAGTCCAGCAACTGCAGAGCGACCTCGTCGTCGAGCTGTCCGGCCTCGCACTCGTCCGCGTCGACGACAAGGGCAAGACGCACGTCGAGACCCTGGTCCGGCGGGCAACGTCGGGGCCGGTGCCGCCGGAGGTGCCCTGTTCGGCACCCTCCTCGGACTCCTGTTCTTCGTGCCGTTCTTCGGACTGGTGATCGGCGGTGCGCTCGGCGCGCTGTTCGCCGGGCTCGACAAGACCGGGCTGAACGCCGAGTTCCGCGACCGGGTGAAGAGCGCCGTCGCGGACGGTCGTTCCGCGGTCGTCATCTACGCCACGAAGATCACCGAGGACAAGTTCGGTGCAGCCCTCTCCCGCTTCGGCGGGACCATCGTGCAGACCTCGTTGTCGGCAGACGACGAACACGAGCTCGCGCACGACATGACCGGCGCGCGCTGAGCGTGCTCCCGGGCGACGCGCCGCCGACACCTGACGTCGGCGGCGCGTCGCCACCCCCATCGTGGAAGGACCGGGCTCATGGGTGCGCTCATCGTCGGACTCATCGCGCCGGCGCTCGGGATCCTGCTCAGCCCGCTGGCGATCATGGCCCTGGTGGCCGAACTGCTCTCGCGGCGGTACCGCGCCAACGGCCTCGCGTTCTTCATCGGCTGGTTGCTCGCCACCGTCGTCGTCGTGGGGTCTCCGTCGCGGTGTTCACCGCGATCGACTTCCACCCCGGACCGACACCCCGCTCTGGACGGCCGTGGTCCGGCTGGTCATCGCCCTCGGGCTGATCGCCGCCGCGGTCTGGGTGTTCCGACGGGGCGGCCGTGACCTGCGGAAGATGTCCGAGGCGTCGACACCCGAGCAGGTCGCGGCGGCCGCACCACAGCTGCCCGGCTGGCTGCAGAAGGTCAGCGAGTTCACGCCGGCGCGGTCCCTCGCCCTCGGGTTCGGCATCTTCGCCGTCAACCCCGTCGACGCCTCGTGCGCGATCATCGCCGGCATCGACATCGCCGGCGCCCCGGTGACCGCCGGGCAGGGCGCCGCCGTGGCGATCGCCTTCGTGGTCGTCGGGGTCGCACCGATCGCCGTCCCGGTGTTCTTCGTGCTCGCGCGTGGGGACGCTGCGGCACCGCTCCTCGAGCGCCTGCGCACCTGGATCGCCGGCCACACCAACGTGCTGAACGCGGCGCTCATCCTGGTCATCGGTGTGCTGCAGCTGCAGAAGGCCGTCTCCGCCCTGATCTCCTGACGATCGCCGCTCCCGGGAAGGACCGCAGCCCATGACCAGCACCGAGGACGAACTCGCCGCACTCCGCGCCGAGAACGCGCGCCTGCGCATCCGGCTCGCAGGGCAGACCGCCGACGACACCCCGGTCCGCCGCCGGGGGTGGGCCTGGGCGATCCCGTCCGCCGCGCTGCTCGTCGTCGGGGCGCTGCTCGCACCGGTGGTGGTGATCACCACCTGGGCACAGCGCGAGGTCACCTCGACCGAGGCCTTCGTGGCGACGTTCGCGCCGCTCGCCCGCGACCGGGCGGTCCAGACACTGGTCGCGGACCGCACGGTCGGCGCGATCGAGGACCAGCTGGACGTCGCCGGGCTGACCGGAGCGCTCTTCGACGGCATCCGCGGGTTGGACCTGCCACCCCGGGCGGAGACCGCGCTCTCGGCGCTCGAGGCGCCGGCGACCGCCGGCATCCAGGACCTGGTCTCCGGCACCGTGGACCGGTTCGTGGCGTCCGACCAGTTCGCCGACCTGTGGAAGCAGCTGCTCCGCACCGGGCACACCCAGATGGTGGCGTCGCTCAGCGGCGACCGACGGGCGGCGGTGGCGATCGGAGCGGACGGATCGATCGGCATCCAGCTCGGCCCGGTCGTCGCTGAGGTCAAGGAGCGGCTCGTCGACCGGGGGCTCACCTTCGCCGAACGGATCCCCGCGGTCGACCGGACCATCGTCATCGCGACGTCCGACGCGGCGGTCCGGGCACAGACCGGGTACACCCTGCTGCAGGTGTCCGCCGTGTGGCTGCCGTGGCTCCTGGTCGCCTGCATCGCCGTCGGCGTCGTCATGGCCAGACGCCGGGCGCGGGCGCTCACCCTCGCCGCGGTCGGCGTCGCCCTCGCCATGCTCGCCACGCTCGCCGGGATCGGGATCGGACGGGTGTTCGCGGTGCGGGCGCTGGCGCCGGACCTCATGCCACGCAACGCAGCTCGAGCCGTCTACGACGCCGTGGTGGCCTTCGCCGCGCACGCCGCCGTGGCCGGCGCGGTCCTCGCGGCGTGCGTGGCCCTCGTCGCGTGGTTCGCCGGCTCGTCCGACACGGCCCGGCGTCTGCGGAGCTCCGCCGTCCGCGGTGCCGGGGCACTCCGCCGCCGCGGCGACGCCCTCGGCATCGGCACCGGGCGGGTCGGAGTGCAGCTGTACCGGGGCCGGGCCGTCATCCGCACCCTCATCGCGCTCGGTGCGGCCACCGTCATCGTGCTCGGCCGCCCGCTCGAACCGGCGCTCGTCGTGTGGACCCTGGTCGGCGCGCTCGTCCTCGTCGCCGTGCTCGAGGTCCTCCAGCGTCCGGACGGGGCTCGCGGCGACGCCGGGGTCTCACCCGGAACTGACGATCCCGTCGGTTCCGCCGCGCACTCAGCGTCCGAGCACGGCGTCCGGGGACCGGGGCCGCGAGGGAGACGAGGCCCCGATGTCACTCTGGAAGCGCCGACCGCACCGATCGCGCCGACCCGACGATCCGGCGACGACGATCGGCGCCGCGCCCGACGCCGCGCCGGCAGCCGCGGTCGGGTCCGGTCGTGGGCTGCGCATCATGCTCGGTCTCGCCGCAGCGGTCGTCATCGCCGTCGGCTGCTCCCGGTTCGCCGGCATCATCGCTCCCACGGCCCTCGCCCTCGTCGTCACCATCTGCGTCCAGCCGGCCCGGGTGTTCCTCGAGCGACTCGGCCTCGCCCGGAGCCTCGCTTCGACGGTCGTCATCGTGGTGATCCTGGTGCTGCTGGTGGGGTTCTCGCTGGCGCTCGTGGTCTCGGTCGCACAGTTCGCCACGCTGTTCCCGCAGTACGCCGACCAGATGCACGCGGTGGAGGACCAACTCGGGCAGTGGCTGACGTCGCTCGGCGTCGGGCAGCAGGAGGTGCAGACGCTGCTGGCGGGGCTCAGCCCCGGCACGGTCATCGGCGCGGTGTCGGACCTGGTCGGCAGCGTCTTCGGCCTCGGCGTCGGCCTGGTCGTCGTCCTCGCGCTGATCGTCTTCATGACGCTCGACGCCGGGTGGGGCGACTCATCGCCGACCGGCTCCGGCCGGTCCGCCCCCAGCTCGTCGAAGCCCTCACCGACTTCACCGTCAGTGTCCGCCGGTACATGGTCGTCACGGCCGTCCTCGGCGCCGCGGTCTCCGCGCTCGACGCCCTCGCGCTGGTCCTGCTCGGGGTCCCCGGCGCAGCGCTCTGGGGCCTGCTGGCCTTCATCACCGGCTTCATCCCGAACATCGGCTACTGGATCGGCATCATCCCGCCCGTCATCCTCGCCCTGCTCGCGAACGGCTGGCAGAACGCGATCGTCGTCATCGTCGTCTACGCCGTGATCAACGGGGTCATCCAGTCCGGCCTGCAACCGCACATCGTCGGGTCGGCGGTGTCCCTCAACCAGACCGTCGCGTTCCTGTCCGTCGTCTTCTGGTCGGCCGTGCTCGGGCCGCTGGGCGCCGTCCTCGCCATCCCGCTGACCCTGCTGGTCCGCGCGGTCCTGGTCGACGCGAACCCGGACGCGCGGTGGATGCGCCCGGTGCTCGGCGACGTGACCGGCCTCGGGCCCCCACTCGGCGGACGGAACGCCGCACACCGACCGCTCCCGGCGGCACCACGACGACGAAGGGCGCCCCGTGAACACCGCTCCGCTCATCGGCGAGCTCCTGCCGCAGGCCGTGACCATCGCGATCAGCCCGATCCCGATCATCGCCGCGATCCTGATGCTGCTCGCGCCGCGCGCCAGGTCGGTCGCGACGGCGTTCCTGGTCGGCTGGGTGGTCGGCATCGCGGTGGCCGTCGTGGCCGTCACCCTGTTGTCGTCCCTGATCCCGGCCGGTGACCCCGACGCGTCGCAACCCGTCGCCGGGGTCGTGAAGCTGGTGCTCGGCGTGCTGCTCGTGCTGCTCGCCGTCCGGCAGTGGCGTGCCCGACCGGCCCCTGGCACCACCGCGACGCCCCCGAAGTGGATGTCCGCGATCGACTCGATGACGCCGGTGCGCGCCGCCGGACTGGCCTTCCTGCTCGCCGCCGTCAACCCGAAGAACCTCATGATGGCCGTGGCGGCCGGCGTCACCGTCGGCACCAGCGGCGCGGACACCGGGTCGGTCGTCTGGGCGCTCGTCGTGTTCGTCGTCCTCGCGTCGCTGAGCATCGCCGTCCCCGTGGTCGGCTACCTGGTCGCCCGCACCCGGGTGCAGGAGCACTCGGGGCGCTGCGCGACTGGCTCACCGCCAACAACGCCACGATCATGGCCGTCCTGCTGCTCGTCATCGGTGTGACGACCATCGGCAAGGGCCTCGGTGCGTTCTGATGCGCATCCTGGCCGGGCTCGACCGTCACTCGTGGCGCACGGAGGCACTCTCCGGCGTGACCCTCGCGGCGATCGCCATCCCGCTGAACATCGGGTACGCGCAGATCGCCGGTCTGCCACCGACCGCCGGGCTGTACTCCCTGATCGTGCCGGCGGTGCTGTTCGCCCTGCTCGCGTCGAGTCGACAGCTGGTGGCGTCGCCGGACGCCGCAGCGGCCGCGCTCGTCGGATCGTCGCTCGCCGGGCTCGCGGCGACGGGCAGCGCGTCGTACGTCCAGCTCGCACTGGCGCAGGCACTCGTCGGCGCCGTCGTGTTCGCCCTGTGCGCCGTCCTGAAGCTGGGGTTCCTGGCCAACTTCCTGTCCGCGCCGATCCTGGTCGGGTTCGTGGGCGGTCTCGCGCTCGACATCCTGCTCAGCCAGGTGGCGAAGATGCTCGGGGTCAAGGTGAACAGCGGTGACGAGTTCCTCCCGCGGTTCGGGGAACTCGTCACCGGGCTCGGACACCTCAACGTGTGGTCGGTGTGCCTGTCCGTCGGGTCGGTGGCCGTCCTGGTCATCGGCCGCCGGTTCCGAGCGGTCCCGTGGGCACTCGTCGTGCTCGTCCTGACGACCGTCGTCCTGGTCGTGTTCCGGCTGGACGACGCCGGCGTGGCCGTGCTCGGCGAGGTGCCGGCCGGACCCCGACCCTGACGTGGCCGCAGATCTCGTGGCACCAGTGGGTCCAGGTCATCCCGAGCGCCGTCGCGCTGACCCTCGTCGCGATGGCCGAGGGGTTGCTCGTGGCCCGCCGGTACGCCGAGGCACACGACTACACGGACCGGGCGAACCGCGACCTCTGGGCGTTCGGTGCTGCGAACCTCGGCTCCGGCCTCACCGGCGGGTTCACGGTCGGTTCGTCGGCCTCGCGGACGGCGGCCATGGACCAGAGCGGGTCCAGGACCCAGCTGCCGTCGCTGATCGCCGCGGTGCTCACCCTGCTCGTCGTCTGCTTCGGCACCGCGCTGCTGCAGGACATCCCCTCGCCGGCGATCGGCGCGATCGTCGCCGTCGCGGTCGTGCCGCTCCTGGGCCTCCGCGACTTCGCCCGGCTCTGGCGGCTCCGACGGTTCGAGTTCGTCGTCGCCGCCGTCTGCTTCCTCGGGGTGTTGCTGCTCGGGCCGATCATCGGCATCGCGATCGCCTTCGTCCTGTCACTCGTCAACGTCATCAGGTCCGCCGCGAACCCGCCCGCCGACGTCCTGGTGCCGAGCGGCGACCCGGTCGACGTGTTCCGGGCCGCCCGTGACGGCAGCGTCTCGTCGGCACCCGGCGTCGTGGTCCTCCGGTTCTCCGGACCGCTCTTCTTCGGCAATGCCCAGCGCTTCGCGTCGGCGGTCCGCTCCGTGCTCGCACCCGGCGACCAGGCCGTCCCGGTGCACGCCCTGGTGCTCGACTGCAGCGCGGTCACCGGGATCGACACGACCGCGGCGGACGTCGCCGGCGAGGCGCTCGACTGGGCCCGCGCCAACGGGGTCGAGGTCGGCTTCTCACGGGCGCGGGCGGCGACGCGGGCCGACCTCGAGCACTTCGACCTGGTCGGGGGCAGCCGCTTCTTCCCGAGCAACCGGGCGGCCGTCGCCGAACTCGGTCGCGGAGGCCGCGGAGGCCCCTGAGGCTCCTGAGTCCGCTGAAGCCCCGAGGCCGCGCGTGCCCGCCCGTGGTCGCCCGTGGTCAGCGCAGCTGCCGGAGCTCGGCGATGTCGAGCCCGAGGTCGGCGATCCGGGCCAGCAGCCCGTGCAGCTGCGTCTGGTCGGACAGGTCGCCGACGAGCAGCGTCTCGCCGGGGCCGATCTGCACCAGCGAGAACTCCGGGAACGCGGCGACGAGGGTCTCCGACATCGCGTAGGGAAGACGGACCTCGTAGCGGCTCATCGTCGGCCTCCTGCTCGTCGTGGAGCCACGATCATCCCGCGCGGGGGCCGGTGCGGGGTTCCCTGATCCGGGTGAGGTCTCCGCAGTGCCCGGAGCGCGCCGGATCCCCGGCCGGACCGCCTCAGAGCAGGCCGCGCCGACGAGCAGCCTGGACCGCCTCGGTGCGCCCCGCGGCGGAGAGCTTGCCGTAGATGCTCCGCAGGTGGGTCTTGATCGTGTTCACGCTGAGGTGGTGCTTCGCCGCGATCTCGGCGACGGTCTGGTGCGCCGGGAGCTCGAGCAACAGCTCCTGCTCCTTGGGGGTCAGCGGGACCGTGGCCTCCGGACGCTCCAGTCCGACGCCGATCCGCTCGTGCTCGGCCAGCGCGAGGACGTGGTCGGCGTACGGCTCGAGCGCCCCGTACGACCCGTGGTGCCGGAACACGAGCTGTGCGCCCGCACCCCGGCACGCGAGGAACTCGCGGGCGTAGCCGAACTCCTCGCTGACGGCGAGCGCGCGGCGGACCCGCTCGGCTGCCTCGGCGGGCCGACCGTGGGTGCACGCGTGCTCGGCGAGGGCGAGGTGGGCGTTCACGATGCTCGTGCCGGCCCACGCCGCGTCGTCGCCGTCGACCGCCGCGGCGAGGTCGCGCTCGACGAGGTGGTCGGTCCGTCCGCCGGCCAGCAGCCGGAGGGTGTTCACCTCGAGGGAGTCGGTGCCGAGGACGTCGGCGACGATGCGGCGGACCTCGGCCGCTGCGGGTGCGCCGTGGAGCGTGCTCGACCAGGCGTGCAGGCGCGTCGCGGCCCCGGCGACCACCCGCGGGTGGTCACGGCCGTCGAAGCGGACGAGCTGCACGAGGCGGGCGAGGGCCTCGCGCGGGGCGGGCGAGGCGTCGATCGCCGCGACGAGGAGCAGCGCGCGCACCTGGAAGAGCAGTCCGAGCTCGCTGCCGGTCGGGTCGGCCTGGTCGATGCGGTGCAACGAGGTGAACGAGACCGGTTCGCAGCGCAGGTAGGCGCGTGACGTCGCGAGCAGCAGGGCGCGGGCGGTCGCGCGGTTGTAGGGCGGCGCGGTGTCGAAGGGCAGTGCGCCCATCCGCGCCTCGTACTCAGAGGCCGTCCGCCAGTCGCCGGTGCGGACGGCGAGCGTCGCGGCGGTGTCGCAGGCGATGAGGAAGACCCACGAGAACCCGGCGTGCGCAGCGGCGGCCTGGATCGACCGGAGCAGTTGGTCGGCGTCGCGTCGACGGCCGGCGACGACGAGGCACCAGGCGACCGCGGCCCGGAGCAGCAGCGCGACGTCGAGCGACTCGACGGGCGTCTGCCGCAGGTACGCGCCGAGTTCCTGCAACCGCGCCGAGGCGTCGTCGGGGTCCTCGACGGTGAACGACCGGAGCGCCTCGACCACCGGCCGCCAGGCCCGTGCCTCGTCGGGTGTCGCCGCAGCGAGCTGCACGGCGGCCTGGGCGAACCGTTCCTCGGTGCCGATGCGGTCCGGGAACGACGGGGCGTCCATGCCGATGCGGATCGTGAGCGTGGCCAGTGAGTCCTGGCTCGTCGGGAGGGCGCGCAGTGCCGTCGCCACGATGGCCGCGCGGCCCTGCATGAGCAGGACACCGCCGGACCGCTCCAGCTGCCCGCGCACCGCCGACTGGTCGCGCGCGAGCAGTGCTTGTTCGAGGGCGAGGACGTGCAGGCCCCTGGACTCGTACCACCCGGCCGCCGCGACGTGGTTGCGGACCGCGCCGCACTCGTCGCGGCGACGGAACTCGGCGCGCATGAAGCCGGCGAGGATCGGGTGGAACCGGAAGCCGTCCTGGTCGGCACTCGTGGTCACGAGCACGTTCCGGGCGCTCAGCCGCTGCAGCACCGTGCCGACGTCGGCACGCCCGGTGAGCTCGACGGCGAGGGCGAGCGGGACCTCGGACCCGACGGCCGTCCGCATCAGGACGTCGCGGTGGTCGTCGTCCAGCGTGTCGAGGACCCGTGCCACCAGGTAGTCGGCGACCTGGTGCTGGTCGCCGCCGAAGTGGCGGACCGCTGCACCGCGGTCGGACTGCTCGAGCAGGTACGGCATCGCCAGCGTGAGCCCCGCAGCCCACCCCGCCGTCCGGTGGGTGAGCGTCTCGGCATCCTGGATCGGCAGCACCAGGTCGAAGCGGAGCGCGAGGGCCAGCGTGTCCTCGACGCTGAACGCGAGGTCCTGCGTCGGCACGACGAGCCGCCCGCCGGCCGCCTGCGTCACGGCGGCGAAGCCGCTCGGCTCGAAGCGTCCGGCGACGACGATGCGGGTCCGGGGACCGCACGCGCGCAGGAGCCGGATGAGCGGCGGGACCCCGAGCCCGCCGAGCAGACGGTCGACGTCGTCGAGGAACAGCCACTGCTCGGTGTCGTCGTGCACGGCCGGCGGCGGGTCCTCCTGCAGCAGTGTGTCCGCGTCGAGCCACCGCACGACGACGTCGTCCGCCGTGAGGACCTCCGCCCACGCGGCGAGCGCTGTGGACTTGCCGGCACCACCCGGCGCCCACATGGTGAGCAGGCGTCGGTCCGAGCGGCGGAACCGTCGGAGGTGGTCGAGCAGCCGCGGTCGCTCCAACGCATCGGTGGGTGGGACCGTCGTGGTCGGATCCGACCCGACCGGCGTCCCCGTGCCGGTGCGCTGTCCGCTGCTCCTGGTCTGTTGGAAGGTGTACATGTGAGGCCTTTCCCTGAAAAGGCTTGCGTTGCTCACGATAGGTGCGGCGGGCGGTTGAGGCGAGGGATCGTCGTGCGCGTTCAGGACATTCACCCCATCCGGGTGAGAGCGTGCCGCCTCATCCCCTCCGGGTGAGGCGGGTGCGGTCCCGACGCCGGAGGATCAGGTCATGCAGACCCTGCTCGATGCCGTCGACGTCGCGGGCGGTGCGTTCCTGATGGGTTCGGACCGCTACTACCCCGACGAGGGGCCGGTGCACGAACGCACGGTCGCCGCGTTCCGGATCGCCGCGCACCCCGTCACCAACGCCGAGTTCGCCGCCTTCGTGGCGGCGACCGGGTGGACGACCGAGGCCGAGCGCGCGCTCGACCCCGTGCAGTACCCCGACCTCGCGCCGGCCGACCGGGCTCCGGGGTCACTGGTGTTCGCGCCCACCACCGGACCGGTGGACCTCGGCGACTGGCGGGCCTGGTGGACCTGGTTGCCGGGTGCCGACTGGCGGCACCCAGCCGGGCCGACGTCGTCGGTGGACGGACTCGAGGAGCACCCGGTGGTCCAGGTCTCGCACGGCGATGCGGCGGCGTACGCGGCGTGGGTCGGTGGGCGACTGCCGAGCGAGGCCGAGTGGGAGTACGCGGCGCGCGCCGGCGGCGACCCGTCGTGGCCGTTCGCGTGGGGAGGGAGGCGCACCCGGGCGGGCGGACGATGGCCAACACGTGGCACGGGGCGTTCCCGTACCGCAACACCGGAGCCGGCGGGTGGACGGGGACGTCGCCCGTGGGGTCGTTCCCCGCGAACGCGCTCGGTCTGGTGGACATGATCGGCAACGTGTGGGAGTGGACCGATTCGCGGTACACCGAGCGGCACGACCCGTCGACGACCCCGACGCCGCCGGCCGAGGCTCGGGCGACCGAGTCGTCCGCGCACTGCGGCTGCGGCCCGACGGACACCCATCACGACGCCGCCCCGGAGACGCCGTCGACCGTCACGCGGGTCCTCAAGGGCGGGTCGCACCTGTGCGCGCCGGAGTACTGCCTGCGGTACCGTCCGGCGGCTCGGTCGCCGCAGACCAGCGACTCCGCCGCCACCCACATCGGCTTCCGGGTGCTCTGGGACGGCTGATCCCGGCCTCAGCCCGGGTCGGGCCTCTCCGCCTGAGACGCCCGTGCAGCCCGAGCGGTCCGTGCGGCCATCGCGGCGTCGACCGTCGGCAGCACCCTGCCGTCGTCGACGAGCCCACGGAACCACGTGGTCCGCGCCGCGGTCTCCGAGGCCGACCCGGGGAGGCCCACGAGCAGGAGCACGACGCCGCGTTGCGCGAGCTCGTGATCGAGGTCGGCGAGGCCGTCGAGGACGGTGACGGTCGCCTCGTGCATCCGCGACAGGTCGAGGACGACGGCATCTGCGCCGACCGCGTCGTCGGCGAGCTGGAGGACGGCGTTCTCGTACGCCAGGACGTTCGCGGTGTACACGGCGCCCTCGATCCGTGCGCTGATCGTCGTGCCGACGACGGGGCCCGGGGCCAGCCGGACACGCTGCAGCTCGCGCAGGACCAGGAAGTACGTCCCGGCGACCCCGGCGACGACGGCCGCCAGCAGACCGGCGGTCAGGCCGACCGCCGCGGTCACCACGGCGAGCCAGAAGTCGCGTCGGCTGATCCGGGCCAGCCTCCGGAGCGCGGGGACGTCGATGAGTCCGACGACGGCGGTGACGACGAGGGCAGCGAGGGTCGCCGTGGGCATCAGGGCCAGGACCGGTCCGAGGACGAGGGCGACCAGCACCGCGAGCGCGACGGTCACCAGGGTCGACACCTGGGTGCGTGCGCCGGCCCGTTGGTTGACCGCGCTCTGCGAGAACCCGCCGGCGGCCGGCAGTGTCTGGGTCAGGGACCCGGCGAGGTTCGCCGCGGCGGCCGCGAGCAGCTCGCGGTCGCTGTCGATCGGCGGCTCGCTCGGCTGTCGGATCCCACGTGCCACCGCTGCGGACTCGAGGAACGCCATCATCGCGATGCCGAGGGCACCGGGGAGCATCGCCGGCACGAGGCTCAGGTCGGGCAGCACGGGCACCGGGAGACCGCTCGGGACGGGGTCGATCACCTCGACGCCGAGGTCGGTCAGGTGCAGGACGGCCGAAGCCGGCGATGCCGCCGGCGACCACGACGAGCGGCCCCGGCACCGCGGGCACGAAGCGGCGCAGCAGCAGGAGTACGGCGACCGAGGCGACGGAGAGTGCGACCGTCGGGCCGTGCGCACGGGGAGCGCCTCGACGACCGCCAGCACGGAGCGGATGAACCCCGTACCGGTCGGATCGTCGGTGAGTCCGAGCAGCTTCGGCAACTGCCCGACCGCGACGGTCGCGCCGACCCCGATCTGGACGCCGATCAGCGTCGACTTGTTGATGTTCTCGACGAGCGATCCCAGGGTGAGCAGCCGGGCGACGACGAGGACGACACCGACGAGCAGGGTGAGGGTCGACAGTGCGCGGAGCGCGTCGTCGGACGAGACCGCGACGCCCGCGGAGACGAACGTCGTGGCGCTGAGCGTCGCGATCGTCGACGTCGTCGACACGCTCATCGCGCGCGACCCGCCCAACAGGGCGTAGACGGCCATCGGCGCCATGCACGTGTAGAGCCCGACCTGTGCCGGCAGCTCCGCGATGCTCGCGTAGGCCATGGCCTGGGGGACGACGACCGCACCGGCGCTCAGGCCGGCGAGGACGTCGCGCCCGAGCCACCGGCGGTCGTACCCCCGGATGGTGGGGGCGAACCAGGTCCCGCGGCGCATCGGCACCGGGTCCGCCCGCACCTGCCGGGTCCCCATCTCAGTCGCGCGAGATCGCGGCTGCGAGGTGCGCCTCGAGGTCCACGTAGGCGTCGTCGGCGATGTCGAACACGACCTTGTGGATCGTGCCGTCGTGGAACTCGAACCGCTTGCCGGCGTACGCCTTCGTGACGGCGTCGCCGCTGTCGTAGCCGATGCAGAGTCCCTCGCCGCAGAGCGAGAAGTGCCCGAGCACGGTCCTGATCGGTGTCTCGGCGACCTGCTCGTCGTCGACGAAGAGGGCGAGCGGTCCCGTGGCCTCGCGGTGCTCGCCCGTTCCCTCCTTCGTGAAGGAGACCCCGACGAGGTGCCGCCCGGAGGTGGGAGCCGCGGTGGACACGACGTTCTCGGGCGGGATGCCGAGGAAGTTGTACACGTAGGTGAGCTGCCCGTCCTTGACGAACAGGGCGTGGCCCCCGAACCGTGATCCGTGCGCGAACACGACGCCCTCGGTGTCCGGCGTGAAGTCGATGTCCGCGATGATCTTGTACGACACCCCGTGCACGTTCGCCGCGGAACGCTCCGGTACCTCGGTGGTGTCCGGGTAGTACGTGTACTGCCCGCTCGGCGGGACGGGGACGTTGAACTCCATCGTGATGAAGGTCTCGAAGTCCTTCGGGTTGCCGATGATCTGCAGGTCGTTCAGCGGCAGGACCTTGTTCGCTTCGGCTTCCTCGAACCAGCGCGCCACGAGCTCCTCGACCTTGTCGGGGTGCTCCGCGGCGAGGTCGTGCGCCTCGGAGCGGTCGACGTCGGTGTGGAACAGCTGCCACCGGTCACCGTCGAAGCCGCTCGTCCCCGCCATCGGCCCGTGTTCCGCGACGGCCTTCCAGCCCTCGTGCCAGATCCCGCGGTTGCCGAGCATCTCGTAGTACTGCGTGTGCTTCTCGGTTGGTGCCGTCGCGGAGTCGAAGCTGTACCGCATCGACACCCCGGCCAGCGGCGCCTGTTCGACGCCGTCGTACGTCTCCGGGAACGTGACACCGCAGGCGTCGAGGATCGTCGGCACGATGTCCGTCGAGTGGTGGTACTGGTTCCGGACCTCGCCGCGGGACGCGATGCCGGCCGGCCACGAGATCACCAGCGGGTCGCAGACGCCGCCTTGGTAGGTGTACCGCTTGAACATCCGGTAGGGCGTGGAGAACGCCATCGCCCAGCCCGTCGGGTAGTGGTTGTAGGTGTCCGGGCTGCCGAGCTCGTCGACCATCGTCAGGTTCTGTGCGAGGTCGTCCGGGTAGCCGCCGAAGATCTTGCCCTCGTTGACCGACCCGTTCGGGCTGCCCTCGCCCGACGCGCCGTTGTCCGCGCAGTAGACGACGATGGTGTTGTCGAGCTGCCCGGACTCCTCGAGGTAGTCCACGATGCGTCCGACCTGGGCATCGGTGTACTCGGAGAACCCCGCGAAGACCTCGGCCATCCGGCTGAACATCGCCTTCTCGTCGTCGGACAGCTCCGCCCAGGGCCGGACCTCGTCGGTCGGGTTGAACGTGCCAGGGGTCATCGGGTTGACGTCGGTCAGCTCGGTCCCCTCCGGCAGGACGCCGCGTTCGATCATCCGGGGAGGACCCACTCACGGTAAGCCTCGTACCCGTCGTCGAACTGGCCCTTGTACTTGTCGATGTACTCCTGCGGGGCGTGGTGCGGCGCGTGGTTCGCTCCCGGGCAGAACCAGAGGTACCAGGGCTTGTCCGGCTCGGTCTGCTTCGTGTCGCGGATCATCTTCAGCGCCTGGTCGGCGAGGTCCTTGGACAGGTGGTACCCGTCCTCCGGCAGCGACGGTTGGTCGATGTAGTGGTTGTCCTCGGCGAGCGAGGGGTACCAGTTGTTCGTCTCACCGCCGATGAAGCCGTAGAACCGGTCGTAGCCCTGCGCGAGCGGCCAGTTCTTCTTCGAGGCGCCCGCTGTCCACTCGTCGATCGGGACGTTGTGGTTCTTGCCGACCCAGAACGTGGACCACCCGGCGTCGCGGAGCACGTTCGCCATCGTCGCGTTCTCGGGCGGGATGTGGGAGTTGTAGCCGGGGAACCCGGTCGACGACTCCGAGATCGTGGCGAAGCCGTTCGCGTGGTGGTTCCGGCCGGTCAGGAACGTCGACCGCGTGGGGAGCAGAGCGCCGTGGTGTGCCACTGCGAGTAGGTGAGGCCGTTCGCGGCGAGCCGATCCATCGTGGGCATCTGGATCCGGCCGCCGTACGGCGACCACGCTGCCTGCCCGGTGTCGTCGTAGAGCACGACGAGGACGTTCGGGGATCCCTTCGGCGCCTTCGACGGGATGAACGCGTCCCAGTCGGCGACGGAGTCGCGCACGTCGAGTTCGATCTTGCCGGAGAACTGCTTGGCCATGGTCCGCTCCTGTTCGTTGGTCTGTGCGACGAGCCTCACGGCCCGGCACGTCGACGTACACGCCCGGAACGGGTGAGATCGCACGACCCCGCAGAACCGTCAGTCCACGGCGTCGACGAGCGCGGTCAGGAACCGTGGTCCGTCCGACGACACCGAGCAGGTCAGGCCGGTGCCGCCGAGCGCCACCGCGACCGCGCGCACCACCGACGACCGGGCGGCCTCGCGGTCGTCGTACGCGGACCAGAACCGGATGCTGATGTCCGCCCAGGCCGGCGTGATCGTGTGCAGGAAGACCTCGGGATCCGTCGACGACACCGAGGCCCCGGAGGACACCGAAGCCACCGAGGCCACCGAGGCCACCGCGTCCAACAGCACCGGGCAGACCCGGTCGAGGTCCGGCGACCCGTGCAGCCGCGCCCGGACCTCGCTCCGGACCGCCCCCGACTCGCTGGCGTTCCAGAGCGGGTTCTCGAGCAGCATGGTGTTCGGGATCCGGATCGTCCTGCCGTCCGAGGTGGTGAGCAGGACGGCACGCCCCGTCAACTCGACGATGCGGCCGGCCACGCCCTCGACCTCGATCGAGTCGCCGATCCGCACCGGTCGTCGGGCCTGGATGACCAGACCCGCGCCGAAGTTCGCCGCGATCCCGCGCAGGGCCAGGAACGCGACCGCGCTGATGATGATCACCGCGGCGAGCACCGGCTGCAACGGCGCTCCGAGCACGGTGAGGACGATGCCGATCGTGAGCAGGAGGATCGAGTAGCGCACGAGACGTGCCACGAGGTTCGTCCCGCTCGGTCCGAGCCCGCTCCACTTCGCCAGCGCCACGACGACGCCCCGTCGGGCCCACACGGACGCGAACCACCCGACGACCAGGACGACGACGGCGAGGACCACGTCCCACGCGCCGAAGGACGAGTTCTGCACCAGACCGTTCACGATTTCCTGCATGTCGCCTCCCAGCCGCAGCACGGTAGGCGAGCACGGGCGCTGCCCGGATCGCACCGACCGGGTGAGATCGCCGTCGTGCCGGCCGGCGGGCGATACCGCAAGGATCGCGCAACCACCAGTGCCTCCGTTGTCGAGCCGCCCGGCAGCGCCTACGTTTCGGCTGTGCGACCCCGCACCGTCCCCCGAACCCAGGAGGCCGCATGGCCACGCCAGCCGTCCCCGTCCCCGTCCCCTCGACGTTCGCCCGACGCCTCCGCGAGGACGTCGCGCACGCCCGAGAGCACGTCCTGCTCACGGCTCTGCTCGGCTCGCCGTTCCTGCCGCGGGTCGTGCGACGGCTCCTGCTGAACGCCGCGGGCGCGCACGCCGAGTCGGCCCCCGGCGTCGGTTTCTCGCTCACGGGCGACCCGCGCAACCTGTCGGTCGCGCGAGGCGTCTACTTCAACCGCGCGACGACCATCGAGGCCATCGCCCCCGTCAGCATCGGTGCGAACGCCGCGATCGGCATGCAGGTCCTCATCATGACGAGCCACCACGCGATCGACGCCGACGGCCGGTGGAGCGACACCGCGACCGGCCGTCCGGTCGTCATCGAGGACCGCGTGTGGATCGGCGGCCGTGCGACGATCCTGCCCGGCGCCCACATCGAGCACGACGTGGTCGTCGCGGCCGGCGCGGTCGTCACCGGGCGCCTGCTGGCGCACGGCGTCTACGCCGGCGTACCGGCGAAGCGCATCCGTGACCTGGCCGGGGCGGACCCGGCCACGGACCGCACCGCGACCGCCTGACGGCCTGGAGGCCCGTGGCGGCGCCGCCACGGGCCTCCAGGCCGTCCTGTGGGCTGTTCTCGGTCCCGCGCCCTTCCGCGGGGACGTCGCGTCTGCGACGATGGGCGCGCAGCGGGCGACGACGCCCGCCCGTCGTGAGGAGTCCACCGTGTCCGTGCGTCTCAACCCGTACCTCGGCTTCCGCTCGGGGGCCCGCGAAGCCCTCGACTTCTACCACTCGGTGTTCCACGGCGAGCTCACGATCGGCACCTTCGGCGAAGCCGGCATGAGCCAGGACCCCGCCGACGCCGACAAGGTGATGCACGGGCAGCTCGAGGGCGAGAACGGCCTGCTGCTGATGGCCTCGGACGCGCCGACGGGCATGCAGACGCCGTCGGAGAGCACGATCTCGTTGTCGCTCAGTGGCGACGACCACGAGGCCCTGACCCGCTACTGGAACGGACTCGCCGAGGGCGCGTCGATCATCGAACCGCTCACGACGGCCCCGTGGGGCGACACCTTCGGGATGCTCACCGACCGGTTCCGCGTCACGTGGCTCGTGAACATCACCGGCGCGGCGAACTGAGGGGGACCGGGACCCCGCCGACGTTCGCCGCGATCGGCCACCGTGGCACCCAGCACCGGACCCGCGCGGCGTAGCGGCGGAAGTCGTCGCCGAAACGGGCCTCGAGATCGGCCTCCTCGAGCGGCCGGACGACGCAGTTCCACACGATCGACCCGGCGAGTGCGTAGACGACGACCATCCACGACCCGAGCAGCAGTCCGACGGCGACGCCCTGCGTGATGCCGGCGAGCGCCATCGGGTTGCGCACCGAGCGGTACGGGCCGGCGACGACCAAGCGGTTCGCACTGGCGGACGGCAGCGGGGTGCCAGCGCCCTTGGTCGACATCGCCGCCGCCGACGCGATGCCGAGCGCGCTGGCGAGCGCGAGGACGACGAGCCCGACCACCAGCAGCGCGGTCACGACCGGTCCGGGCAGCGCGGGGTGCAGCCGCCAGCGGTGCTCGGCGACGGCGATGCCCACGGGGAACACCCCGAGGAACAGCCCCCAGAAGACGACGATCTGCACGGTCGTCGCCACCACGTGCCGTGACGTCGCGGCACCTGGGTCGGCGGTGCGGAACCGCAGTGGACCGGACGTCAGCCACTCGGTCGGTACGCGGCCGAGCAGGACGAGGGCGAGGGCCAACACGGAACCGACGGTCGCCGCGGTCATGACGACGACGCCCCAGCCGGCCTCGCCGGTGCCGGTCGCCCAGGCGGCGAGACCGGCGAGCACGAGCGCGGTCCACCCGGTGGCGACGGTCGCAGCGATCCGCCCGACCGTGCCCGCGGAGACCGCTGCGAGTGCCGAGGCCACGACGAAGAGCGGGACGTCGAAGGCCGCGACGACCAGCGGGTCCAGCGAGCCGAGCGTGAGCGTCCGGACGGTGGGGACGGTCGCGACGGTGATCCACCACACCGCGCCGCCGAGGGCCTGCAGTGCGAAGTACCGTCGGCCCCAGGACACGTCTGCACGCTAGCAGTGGGAGACCGCGGCGGCGGGCCCGGGGCGCTTCGTGAGCAGGAATGGTCGGGTGCTGCAAGCGAACCCGACCATTCCTGCTCACGATGTACCGGAGATCAGTCCTCGCGGTTGACCTGCCCGTCGACGCGCGGTGCAGGTCAGGGCGTGACCATGCCGCCGTTCACGTTGAGCGTCTCGCCGACGACGTAGCTCGACTCGTCCGACGCCAGGAACACGTAGGCCGGTGCGAGTTCGGCTGGCTGTCCGGCGCGGCCCATCGGCGACTCGCTGCTCCCGAACTCGGGCAGCGTCGACGGGTCGACGCCGCCGCTCGGCTGCAGGACCGTCCACGTCGGCCCGGGAGCGACGACGTTGACGCGGATGCCGCGCTCGACGAGCAGCTGCGACAGCCCCTTCGACAGGTTGTTGATCGCGCCCTTCGACGCCGCGTAGTCGAGGCGGTCGGGAGCCGGCTTGTACGCCTCCATCGACGCCGTCGTGGTGATCGTCGCGCCGGGCTCCAGGTGCGGGAGCGCCGCCTTGACGAGGCGGAACAGCCCGAAGACGTTCACGTCGAAGGTCGCCTCGAACTGGTCGTCGGTGACGTCGAGCACGTCCGGCTGCCAGCGCTGCTTGCCGGCGACGCTCACCAGGGCGTCGAGACCGCCGAGTCCGGCGACGGCCTGGTCGACGAGCTCCTGCGCGTACGCCTTGTCGCGCAGGTCGCCGGGGATCGCCACGGCGGTGCGTCCGGCGGCACGGATCTGTTCGAGGACGTGGTCGGCGTCGGACTGCTCCTCCGGCAGGTAGGCGATCGCGACGTCCGCGCCCTCGCGGGCGAACGCGATCGCGACGGCGCCGCCGATGCCGGAGTCGCCGCCGGTGATCAGGGCCTTGCGGCCGGCGAGCCGGCCGGTGCCCTGGTAGCTCGTCTCGCCCAGGTCGGGCACCGGGTCCATGGCGGACTGGAGGCCCGGCTCGTCCTGCGTCTGCGGCTCCGGTTGGACGTCGGGGTAGCGGGTGCGCGGGTCGCCGTGTTCGTACTGGTCGGTGGGCATGCGAGTTCCTTCCTGCTCGTGCCTCCACGGAACCCGTCCCGGCTGGGCGGCGGCGGAGCGCCATCCGCCCTGCGCACCCGTCCAGGACCGCGGGGTTGCCTCGGGGCCATGAGTGACGACGACGACCAGCAGACCGAGCGCGACTTCGCCGACGCGGTGAACATGACCCCGTCGGAGCTCCGCGAGTGGCTCGACACCGACGAGTCGAAGCACGTCGGGCAGAAGCCCCCGGGCGGTGGCGAGTCCACCGGGCACGAGAGCGGGCGGCACGTCATCCGGATCCTCGAGAAGCACGAGGCGGACCGGACCGACGACGACCGCGCCCACATGCGGAAGGTGGTCGGCTACGTCGCCCGGCACTCGGAGCAGCGGCCGGACGGTGACGTGCACGACACCCCGTGGCGGTGGTCGCTGATGAACTGGGGCCACGACCCCGAGAAGCGCTGAGCCGCCGCAGGCTCGGAACGACGCCGGGCCGCCGCAGGCTCGGAACGACGCCGGGCCGCCGCGCGTACCGTGACGCACCATGCCGAACCAACTCAAGAAGCCGGACATGTACGAGGAGCTCCGCAAGGAGGGCAGCTCGAAGGAGAAGGCCGCGCGGATCAGCAACGCCGCAGCGGCCCGCGGCGAGGAGGCAGTCGGGCGGAAGGGCGGCGAGTCCGGCTCGTACGACGACTGGACCGTCGCCGACCTCCGGAAGCGTGCCAAGGAGCTCGGCCTGACCGGGTACTCGTCGAAACGCAAGGCCGAGCTCGTCGAGGCGCTCCGGGATCACTGACCGAGGTCGGCGACCGCGTCGATGCCCTCGGCGATCTCCGCCGCGTGCGTGTGGTGCAGGTAGTGCCCGCCGTCGAGCAGGACGACCTGGCCGTCGGTGACCGACGCCGCCTGCGCACGGTGCAGGCGCTCCCACCCCGGCACCTCCGGGTCGTCGCCCACGACGAACAGGCGGACCGGCAGATCGGCGGGGAACGCGAGGCTGCGGGCGTGCCGGAAGTTCGCGCCGAGGTGCTCGTACTCGTCCAGGTACGTCGCGCGCATGCTGGTGCGGTGTGACAGCAGGGTCATCTGCTCCTTCTGCGCATCGGTGTAGGGCAGCCCGGCGTACGCGTCGCCGGACACGGCAGTGAGCACACGGGCGAGTCCGGTGGCCTTCACGAAACGGAACAGGCCAGACCCGACGGCCTCGTCGATGCCGGGCTGCGTCGGCACGCTGCTGTCGATGCCGACGAACGCCTGCACCTCGTCCGGGTACGTGTTCGTGTACTCAAGCGCGTAGATCCCGGCGACCGAGTGCCCCGCGAGCACGTACCGGTCGATGCCGAGCGTCGACAGCGCCTGGTGCACCTCGTCGACGATGTTCGCGCTGGTCCGAGGCCGGTCGGTGCCGTCGCTCAGGCCGTACCCGAGCGGCTCGACGACCACCACCCGGTGCGTGTCCTGCAACCGGTCGACGAGCGGGGCGAAGTCGATCACGGGGGATGCCGTGCCGAAGCCGGGCAGCAGCACGACGGTCGACGCGCCGGACCCGGTGACGGCGACGTTCACCCGGCCTCCGGTGACGGGGACGAGTTCGCCGTACGGGCGGATGTCGTCCCGTTCCGCCGCCGTCGCGATCGCGTCGTAGGTGGCCGTGCCGCCGAGCGTCAGGGCGCCGAGGCCGACGAGTCCGACGAGCGAGAACCCGATGATCCGGAGCGGGCGACGGCGTCGGCGTGCAGGGCGGACCGGGGTGCTGGTGGGGGTGGCCGTGGGGTGGTGCGTGTCCATGCCTGCACGCTAGGTCGGGCTCGGACCGCCGCACATCGGAGCACGGTACCGACGTGCCTCGCCCGCGTCGTACCGCGGGCTGACGTCGGGCGACCGCACGGCGGGTTCGGCATGGGGGAGAATGGCCGGGTGAACGAGACGGGCATGCCGCGCTTCCGACGGATCTGGTCGACCGTGCAGGTCGGCGTGCTGGCGATCGCCGTTGCCTTCTGCATCGTGATGCTCGTGATCGGGCAGGGAAGCTCGACCGCGTCTACGCCGTCGCCGCGATCTTCTTCGGCCTGGCGCTCGTCGGGCACAGCACGTACCTCTGGCTGCTCGCCCGGAACGCCCGCGCCGGACGCTGACCCGGGCGCCGACGGCTTTGCTCCGGTTACACGCCGAAGCGCAGTGCGAGCGGCACGAGCAAGCCAGCCACCCAGACGAGCACCATCACGAGCGCACCGATAGCGATGAACCGACGGCGACGACGCAGCTTCGGACTCCGCTCCTCGCCCCACATCTGTGCGCGGACGAGCACCCGGTTCGCCTGCTCGACGACCTTGCGGACCTCTGGGTCGTCCAGCTCGAGGGCACCGGACCGGGCGTGTTCGGCGATGACCGTGGCTTCGTCGACGGTCAGGTCGTCCTTGCGCATGCTCCATCCTCGCACCGGGGCGAGGGGTACGGCCCGTCTGTGCGGGAACGGACCAGCAGCGCGTACCAAGGACGCATGGGACATCGGTACCGCGGGAAGATCGTCGTCGTCACCGGAGCATCGAGCGGCATCGGGAGGGCCGCGGCGCACGAGTTCGCCCGACAGGGTGCCACGCTCGTGCTCGCCGCACGCGGCCACGCCTCCTCGAAGCCGCCGCCGCCGAGTGCCGTGCACTCGGGGCCGACGCGGTCGCGATCCCGACGGACGTCGCCGACGAGCACCAGGTCAAGGACCTCATCGGCACGGTGACGAGTCGGCACGGTCGCATCGACGTCTTCGTCGGCAACGCGGCCCTGTTCGTCTACGGCCTGTTCGAGCAGACCCCGACGGAGGCGTTCAAGCGGGTCGTCGACACGAACCTCTACGGCCACCTCAACGCGATCACGCACCTGCTCCCGCACTGGAAGCAGCGCGGCACGGGCACGTACGTGCTCGTCGGCTCGATCCAGTCGCTGCTGTCCGCGCCGTACCAGTCGGCCTACGTGACGAGCAAGCACGCGGCGCTCGGCCTGGTCGACGTCCTCGGCGACGAGTTCGCGCACACCGGCATCCGCTTCACCACGCTGCTGCCGTCGACGATCGACACCCCGATCTACCAGAACGGCGCGAACTACACCGGCAAGAACTCGCACCCGCTGCCGCCGACGGTGTCGGTCGAGCGCGCGGGTCGTGCCGTCGTCACCGCCGCCACACACCCGAAGCGGTACCGCTACGTCGGCCGCATCCAGGCGTCGCTCGTCCCGCTGCAGTACGTGTTCCCGGGGCTGTTCCACAAGATCACGAAGCCGATGGTCGAGACCTTCGCGCTGCGCGGGAAGGGCGACCCGACCGACGGCAACCTCTACGCCCCGGCGGACGCCGGCAACGCCACGAACGGTGGCTGGGTCGCGAAGCGTCGGCGTGTCACGCGTCCGCTCGTGTGGCTCGGCGCGGCTGCGGCGGTCGGGGCGGTCGTGCTCGGCCGCGCACGGCGGTAGCCCTGCCGAAACCGGGCGTACCGTTCTGAAACGGGCGTACCTGCCGTGATCTTCGTGGCAGGTACGCCCGTTCTTGCTTGCTACCGCAGCCGTTCTGGGAAGGAACGTGCGGCTCAGAAGAGCTTCGCGCTCGCGCGGCGTGCGCCCTCGCCGAGCGACTCGAGCTTCGCGGCGGCGATCTGCGGGTGGGTGCGGCCGCCCAGACCGCAGTCGGTGCCGGCGATGACGCGCTCACGCCCGACCACCGAGGCGAACCGCTCGATGCGCTGCGCGACCAGGTCGGGGTGCTCGACGACGTTCGTGGCGTGCCCGACGACGCCGGGGACGATCACCTTGCCGTCGGGCAGTGTGACGTCCTGCCACACGGTCCACTCGTGCTCGTGCCGGGCGTTCGCGGCCTCGAACGAGTACGCCCCGGCGTCGATGTCGAGCATGAGGTCGACGATGTGGCGGAGCTCGATGTCGGTGGTGTGCGGGCCGTGCCACGAGCCCCAGCACAGGTGGAAGCGGACACGGCTGGTGTCGAGCCCCTCGAGCGCGTGGTTGAGTGCCTCGACCCGGATCCGGGTGAAGGCGCGGTAGTCCGCAATGCTCGGCTCCGGGTTGATCTGGTCCCAGTTCTCGGCGATCGAGGGGTCGTCGATCTGCAGCACGAGGCCCGCGTCGAGGATGATGCGGTACTCGTCGCGCAGGGCGTCGGCCCAGGCCCAGATGTGCTCTTCGTCGGTGGCGTAGTACTCGTTCGCGACCCGTGCGGCGGAGCCGGGGAGAGCGCCGTGATGAAGCCGTTCTCGGCACCGGCCGCTTCGACGGCGTGCTCGAGGTTGGCAGCGTCGGTGCGTGCGGCCTCGTGCCCGGTGTAGACGATCGGGCCGGTCGTGGTGGGGAACGCGGTGGCGTTCTTGCCGGTGCCGATGCCCGACTCCGGGTCGGTGTAGGCCTCGCGGAAGATCGTCCAGTCGCGACGGTCCGGGAAGCTGGTCAGCTGCACGTTGCCCGGACCGGACCGGACCGGCTGCTGCGTGAAGATGTCGGCGTCCGTGAGCGAGAGTCCGCTGACGCGCTGGAACGAGTAGCCCCACCACGCGCCGTAGTCGACGCTGTTCGACATCGCCTTGCCGAACTCGCCGTCACCCGGCTGCGTGATGCCGAGGGCAGTCTGGCGGGCGACGACGTCGTCGACGGCCGCGCTCGTCATCGCGCGGACCTCGTCGGTGGTCTCGAGCGTGAAGCCGTCGGCACCCACGGGGCGGGCGGCGTTCGCGGCGATGAGCTCCGGCGTGCGCGGGAGCGACCCGGCGGTGGTGGCCTGGACGTGGTCGGTGTTCTCGAAGGGCAGGGCCCAATGTGCCACGGGGCGCCTCTCGAGCCGGGCTCCGTTCCGTGGCACGACGCGAGCCGGGGCGAATGGGATCCCTATGCCCAGTGCGCGCCCGACCTCCCGCATCCCGCTCAACACCCTCGCCGCACCGTTCGGCCTGGCCGGCTTCGCGGAGACCTGGTCGTACGCGGCACCCGTCCTCGGCGTGCCGTCCGTCGTTCCGCAGGTGTTCTGGGTGGTCGCGGCGGTGGCGTGGTCGTGGTTGCTCGGCGCGCACGTCCTGCGGGGCGTCCGGGTCGACGAACGCCTGGTCGACCAGCTCCGTCACCCCGCGCAGGGCCCGATCGCGGCCCTGGTCCCCGCGACGGCGATGCTCCTCGGCGTCGACCTCGCGCGGTTCTGGGAGATAGGGGGCAGGTCCTCGTGGTGCTCGCGGTGGCGGTCGCTGCCGGGTTCGCGGCGTGGTTGCTGAGCACGTGGTTCGAGGGGCGCCTGACCCTGGAGGCCGTGCACGGCGGCTACCTGCTGCCGACGGTCGCCGCGGCCCTCGTCGCCGCCGTCGCCACGCACGAGGTCGGTGTGGGATGGCTGTCCTGGGCGTGCTTCGGCGTCGGCGTGTTCTTCTGGGGCGTGATGACCGGTCTGCTCCTCATCCGGCTGTCGTTCCGCCCCGCACTGCCCGACCCGCTCGTCCCCACGATGGCGATCCTCGTGGCTCCGCCCGCGGTGGCGACGGTGTCCCTGTTCGCGCTCACCGACGACGCCCGAACCCTGCCCGTGCAGGCGATCGCGGGCCTCGGGGTCCTCATGCTCCTCGTGCAGCTCGCCCTGCTGCCCCGGTACGTCCGGCTCGGGTTCTCGCTCGGGTTCTGGTCGTTCGTGTTCCCGGCTGCGGCGGTCGCGACGGCGGCGATCGAGTGGTTCCGGGTGCTCGACCTGCCGGTGGCGTGGGTGCCCACGACCGTGCTGCTCGTCCTGCTCACCCTGCTCGTCGTCGTGGTCGGGGTGCGGTCGCTGAGCCTGGCCGCGCGGCACCTGCTCGGGCAGGCCGAGTCGGTGCTGCACGCCGCCGACGACGAGGACGCGGCTCCCGCGACGCACTGACGCGGCGCCGACGGTGTCGTGGTGCGTCAGCACCCGCTCTGCGACGAACCACGCGTCGAACGACTCGTGGATCGTCGCAGAACGGGTGTGCAGTGCGACGCGACCGCGCGAGGATCAGGCGCTGACGGTCTCGTCCGCCGTCAGCACCGGGGCGATGGTCCCCGTCCGGGCACCTTCGTACGCCGCCAGGATCATGCCGAGCACCGCGATGCCCTCGCGCTCCGTGTGGATCGGCCGCGTGCCGTCGCGCAGGCACGCCCCGAACGCGCCGATCTCGGCCGCGAAGGTGTCGACCTCGTCGAAGGTGACCGACTCGCTCGTGCCGTCCCGCAGGTCCCACCGCAGCGTGGTGCCGTCGCTCGTCAGGGCGCCGTGTTCGCCGACGACGCTGAACCGCTCGGTGCCGGCGGCCGGGTCGTACGCCCAGCTCGTCACGAGCTGGCCCACGGCGCCGTTGTCGAAGCGGAACAGGGCCTGCGCCGAGTCCTCGCCCTCCATGAACGTCAGCCGGTGCGTGGACAGCATCGCGGTGGCCTGCACGGGCACGCCGCCGGCCAGGTGCATCAGCAGGTAGCTCGGGTGGTACCCCGTGTCGATGAGCTCGCCGCCGCCGCTCGTCGACGCGTGGGCACGCCACCCCATGTTCGACGGGTCGAACTCGTTGCGGAACGAGTCGGTGGTGCGGACCTCGTAGACGGTGCCGAGGGCCCCGCCGTCGATGAGTTCCCTGGCCTTGGCGACCGCGGGCATGAACAGCTGGTTGTGCGCGCACATCAGGGTGATGCCGGACTCGGACACCGCGCGCTGCACGTCGGCGGCCTCGTCGGGGCTCAGGCACAACGGCTTCTCGCACAGCACGTGCTTGCCCGCCTTCGCCGCGGCGACGATCGCATCGCGGTGCAGGTGGTGCGGCAGGCAGATGTCGACGGCGTCGATGTCCGCCTGCTCGAGCATGGCGAGGTAGTCGGTGAAGAACGGGACGCCGAGCTCCGCCCCGCGTTCCTCGGCCGTGGCCGCGAACGCGTCGGCGACCGCGGCGATGCGGATCGTGTCGGGGTGCTCGGCGTAGCCGGCGATGTGCGCGGACGCGATGCCGCCCCCGCCGATCAGGCCGACGCGGATGATGTCGCTGGACATGGTGACTCCTGTGGTTGGTTCGAGGTGCTGGACTGCTGGGGCGGTCAGGCGGGTGCGCCGACGAGGGCGTCGCTCGTCGCGGGCTGGCCCGCGGCGTCGTTCGCGGCGACCACCAGGCGGGTGAGCTCGACGGCGCGGGCGAGGTTGTCGTCGGCACGCGTGTCGGCGGCGATGTGGTCCACCCACTGACCGAAGGCGTCCTGGGCGTCGGCGGCGACGTCGAGGGTGACCGGCTCGTCGCCGTAGGCCGGTCCGCCGGCGGTGAGCCGGGCCTCCTGGTCGGAGTACGCGAGCCAGCCCCGGGTGCCGGCCACGTCGATCGTGAACGGTGTGCCCGCGACGAAGCCGGCCTCGATGACGCCGATCGCCTGCGAGGCGTAGCCGACGGTGACCACGGCGTGGTCCTCGACCGCGCGGCCGGTGTACGAGCGGTAGACGGCCTCGACCGTGTCGGGGCGGGCACCGAGGAACAGCTGCGTCAGGTAGACGGGGTGGCAGCCGAGGTCGGTGAGGGCGCCGCCGATCGCCGTCGCCGGGTCGAAGAACCGCTCCGGCAGCCACGGTGCAACGGCACCGTCGTGTGAGAGCCGGACACGGGAGTACGTGACGTCGCCGAGGCGGCCCGCGTCGAGCTCGCGCCGGATCGCGGCCGTGTAGCCGTGGTACAGCCGCGGGAGCGAGACCACGAGCGTGACCCCGGCGGCGTCGCAGGCGGCGATGACCGCGTCGCACTCCTCGACGGTGGGGGCGAGGAGCTTCTCGGTGAAGACGTGCTTGCCAGCCGCTGCCGCGCGCTCGATCACGTCGCGGTGGACGTCGGTCGAGGTCGTGATCGTGACGGCGTCGAGGTCGGTGCGGGCGAGCAACGCATCGAGGTCATCGGTGTACTCGACGCCGAACCGTTCGGCGCCGGCTCGGCCGCGCTCGGTGTCGTCGTCCCAGACGGCCACGAGCTCGGTGCCGGGGTGGTCGACGGTCTGTTGCGCGTAGTCGCCGGCGTGGACGTGCCAGAAGCCGAGGACGGCGACGCGCAAGGGGGTGGAGGGCATGGGTGTTCCTTTCGTGGGGGACGACCAGGGCGTTCCTGCTCAGATCCGGACCTCGTCGTAGTCCTTCGGCAGCGTGAACGGCGAGTAGGTCTGCATCATCGGGTCGACGCGGTTCTGGGCCCGCTCGACGGCTTCCTGCGGACTCGCGGTGCCGAGCAGGACGCTCGAGCGCGCGTCGGCGAGGGAGTCCCACCACGCGCCGCCGACGGGCAGCGGCGGGCGGCAGCTCGACGCACCCATCGACTCGACGAAGAACCGGATCGACTTGGCCGATCCCTTCGGGTCCTTGAGCGCCGCGATGTTCGACGGCACGCTCGTCGCGGGGACGACGTACGTCTCCTGGCCCTGCTTGCTCGTGAAGTACTTCATGAGCTCCCACACGGCCTTGTTCTTCTTCGAGCCCTTCGGCACGCACAGCGCGAAGCCACCGGACCACGTGTACTTGTCGCCGCCGTCCTGCTGGGTCGGCAGGTACGCGGTGCCCCAGTCGAGGTCCTTCGGCCCGTAGTTGTCGAACGTCTGGATCGTCGAGGGGACGCTGACCATGAACGCCATCCGGTCCGCCATGAACGCGGTCTGTCCCGGCGGGTGCCCGGTCGGCTCGTAGGTCGCGATGAAGGTGTCGGCGTCCTTGTAGCCGTACCGCTTCGCCCAGTCCTCGTAGAACTCGAAGATGCTGCGGACGCTCTTCGAGTCCATCGTCATCTTCGAGTCCTGCTGGTCGAAGTACGACGCACCGAGGCCGAGCCCCCACGTGAACGGCCAGCCTTCGCCGTACCAGGGGAGCAGTCCCATGTGGGTGTAGTTGCCACCGGACTTCTTCGTGATGCGTTCGCTGACGTCCCACATCCGGTCCATGCTCACCGGACCGTTGTGCTCCCAGTCGAACTCGTCGGGGTCGATCCCGGCGCCGGTGAGCATCTTCCGGTTCACGAACATGCCGCGGGCGTCGGTGTCGTGGGGGAGGCCGTAGGTCTTGCCCTGGTAGGTGACCTCGCCGATCGTGAACCCGAGCCACTGCGCCAGGAACTCGTCCTTCGGCTGGTCCTCGAACTCCTCGATCATGTCGTCGATCGGTTCGATGAGCCCGATCGCCGCGTACTGCGCTGCGCTGAACCGGTCGAGGAGCCACAGGTCGGGGGCGGTGCCGCCGCGCACGGCGGTGATGATGCTCGTGGCGTCGCCGGTGCCCTGCGACGGCACGACGTTGACCTTGACGTCGACCTCGGGGTGGATCTTGTTGAAGTCCTTGATCACCTTCGTCTGGAACGGCACGAACGTACCGGTGACACCCCAGATCGTGACCTGGTTCGGGTTGCTCCGGTCGCTCGAGCCGGAGGCGCACGATGCTGCGAGGAGCGCGAGCGCCCCCGCACCGCCCGTCGCGGCCGCACCGCGCAGGAACGTTCGTCGGTCGAATGCGCTGCTCACTTGAAGCTCCCGATCTGGACGCCCTTGATGAACGTCCGCTGGAACACGAAGAACAGGACCACGAGCGGCAGGATGATGAGCACCGATGCCGCCATCAGCTGGTTGAACTGGAAGTCCTGCGAGTTGTTGAGGCGGAAGATCTGCAGCCCGATGGACAGCGTCTGCACGTTCTCGTCCTGCAGGTAGATGAGCGGCCCGAGGAAGTCGTTCCAGGCACCCACCGCCGCGAAGATCCCGACCGTGACGAGCGCCGCCTTGGCCTGCGGGAAGACGATCCGCCAGAGGATGCCCCACTCGGAGGCGCCGTCCATCCGCGCTGCGTTGAGCAGGTCCTTCGGGATCTGCAGCAGGAACTGCCGGAGCAGGAACACGTAGAACGCGGACCCGAACAGACTCGGCACGATCAGGGGCAGGAAGGTGTTGATCCAGCCGAGTCGGGCGTACAGGTCGAACATCGGGATGAGCGTGACGGGGAACGGGATGAACAGCGTGGCGAGCACGATGTAGAACACCTTGTCGCGGCCGCGCCACTCGAGGCACGAGAACCCGTACGCGATCACGAGGTTCGACACCATCGAGAAGAGCGTCACGCAGACCGTGATGATGAGCGTGTTCCGGAAGAACGTGAAGAACGGCATCGCGTCGATCGCCTTGCCGAAGTTCGACCAGTCGAGCCACTGCGGGAACCAGGTGGGCGGGAAGGCACCGAGTTCGGAGTTGCCCTTCAGCGCCGAGATGACCATCCAGTAGATGGGGATGAGGAACAGCAGGCTCATCGCGATGAGGAGCACGCGGGCGAGGACGGACGACCACGGTGAGCGGATCGAGCCGTCGGCGTTCCGGGAGCGGTCGTCGGCTCCCTTGCGACCGCGGGGACGGACGGACTCGATCGACGCGGTGACGGTGTCGCGGTCCGGGTGTCGTTCAGTGCGCAGTGTCATCGGTCACTCCCCGGTCACGTCGTAGTTGACGAAGCGCTTGGACAGCCAGTACACGAGCCCGGACAGGATCATGCCGGCCAGGAACAGCAGCACGGCCATGGCGCTGGCGAAGCCGAGCTGCGCGTAGCTGAACGCGTTCTTGTAGAGGTAGAGCATGTAGAACAACGTCCCGTTGTCCGGGCTGCCGAGTCCTCCGGTGCCGGACGAGATCACGTACGCCTCGGTGAAGACCTGCAGGCCGTTGCTGATGCCGGTGATCAGGTTGAAGAGGATCACGGGGGAGAGCAGCGGCAGCGTCAGCGCGAAGAACTGCCGGAGCGGTCCGGCCCCGTCCACGCGAGCGGCTTCGTACAGGGTCTTCGGGATCCCGCGCAGTCCGGCGAGGAAGATCAGCGCCGCGTTGCCGGCACCCATCTGGGCGAGCGCGACGATGACGAGCTTCGCCGTGGTCGGGTCGCCGAGCAGGTTCGTGGCCGGGATCCCGACGAGCTTCATGACCTGGTTGACGAGGCCGGTCTGCGGGTTGACGAGCACCACGAAGATGAACGCGAGCGCGAAGGTCGGGATGAGCGAGGGGATGTAGAGGGCCGTCCGGTACCAGCCGATCTCGCGGACGTCCTGGTTCATCGCGATGGCGATCACGATGGCGATGACGATCCCGACGGGCACCGCGATGACGGCGTAGAACAGGGTGTTGCCGACCGCGGTGTGCACGAGCGGGTCGATGAACGCGGCGACGTAGTTGGCGAACCCGACCCAGGTGATGTCGGCCATGCCCGAGTACCGGGTCAGGCTGATCGCGAACGAGTAAATCAGGGGGTACGCGATGAACACCAGCACACCGAGGATCCACGGCGAGATGAACGCGATGCCGACGCGCAGCCGGCGCTTCTCGGCCGGTGTCCACGGGTGCTTCTCGCGTGGTCGTCGTCGGACGGTGGTGTCACCGCCCCGCGCCGTTCGCGGTGGTGCTGCTGTTCCGGATCGTGCGGTCGTCGTCACGAGCGTCCCTTCCGACCCCGTGCCACGACGGTGTGGCACAGGCGAACCCGTCTCCGGACGGGCGAACCGATCGCACCGTCGCGGTTTCAATCCAATTGATTGACAAATTCGTATGACCAGAGATGCTAGGGACCATGTCCGAGCCGCGTCAACCCCTTCCTGACACCGTGGTGCAGGGCAGAACGGGCGGCACGAACCTCGTGCGCGTCGGGGTCCAGAACCGTGCGCTGGTGCTCGATCTCGTCCGTCGCCGGGGACCGTTCGCCCGCGCCGAGCTGATGCGTGCGACCGGGCTCAGCGCGCAGACGGTGTCCAACATCGCAGCCGGGCTCGTGGGATCGGGACTGGTGCGCGAGGTCCCCGGCGGTGGGCGGCAGCTCGAGGTCGTCGCGGGGTCGCGGTCGGCGATCGGGGTCCACCTCGACCCGGCGCACCTCGTCGTCGTGCGCACCGACCTGACCGGAGCCGTGCTGGCCGTCGAGCACGTCGACCTGGACGCCACGGACGACCCGGTGCGGACGCTCGACACGATGGCGGCGGCGGTGCACCGGGTCCGTGGCGGTGCCCGTCCGCGCGTTCCCCTTCCCGCCGGCATCGGCCTCGCCGTCCCCGGCTCGATCGACCCCGACGGCGTCCGGATGGGCACCCCCGCGCAGTTGCCCGCCTGGTGGTCACTGCCGGTCACCGACGAGCTCGCCGCCCGGACGGGGCTGCCCGTGCGCCTCGAGAAGGACGGCGTCGCGAGCGCCCTCGGCGAGGTCTGGTCCGCTGCCGGCGCCGACGACCTGGTCTCCGTGTTCCTCGGCCACGGCATCAGCGCCGCGACGGTCGCCGCGGGCGAGGTGGTCCGCGGCGCCACCGGCAACGCCGGTGAGTTCGGCGGCATGCCGGTCGAGGCGCACGGCCGCTGGACCGAGGTCTGGGAAGCCTGCCAGCCCCTGCAACAGGTCCGGCGCGCCATCGCCGCCGGGCTGCTCCCCACGGGCATCCCGCTCGATCGCGCGAGCGACGTCCGGCACGCGTTCGAGCGGCTCTGCGCGACGCCGTCCGCAGCGCTGCTGGTCGCCGAGGCCGGTGCAGCGCTCGGATCCGCGCTCGCACACGTCGTCGAGCTGCTCGACGTGCCGCGCGTCGTGATCGGTGGCAGCGCGGCCCTCGCCGGCGGCGACGTCTTCATCGCGGCCGTCCGCGAGCGGCTCGCGGTCCGCCTGCCGCACGGGCCGTTCCCGACGGTCGCGGCGACCGCCTTCGGCGAGGCCTCGGTGGCCCGTGGCGCCGCCTGCGCGGTGCTGCAGGCCGACCTCGCCGTGCCTGCCCCCGTCGGCCGCGGCACCGGCGTCGGTACGGGGCGTCGACCGGGAGGCCCGGTGCACGTCCGCAGCATCGCCCACCCCTGGTGAGCGGGACCGTCCAGGGCCTCGGGTCGGCCGTGCGCGTGACGTCGCGCGACGGGGACGTCGCGTTCGCGGCCCGGGCGTCGTAGCGTCGGGGGCATGAGCACGACGACGCCGACCGCACCCGACTCCGCCACCGAGTGGGCGGCCTGGCACGACGCCCACGAACGAGCCCGGGCGAGCGAGCACGGCTTCCTCGCCATCACGAGCATCCGGTGGCTGACGAGCACGCCCGAGCGGTTCGACGACGCCCCGGGCACGTGGTCGACGGGCGAGGACGGCCCCGTCGTCGAGCTCGCGGACGGCGAGACCATCACGGTCGACGGGCAGTCGGTCACCGGGACCCACCGCTTCGGACCACTGCCCGAGCGCTCGAGCACGAACGTCGTGTGGCAGGACGGCGACGAGACCGTCGTGGTCGAGGTCGCCCGGCGCGGCGGCAGCGACGTCATCCGGCCCCGGCACCCGGGCAACCCGACCCGGACCGAGTACCCCGGCACCCCGACGTACGAGCCATCGGACCGGTTCGTCGTCGACGCGCACTTCGAACCGTTCGACGTACCGCGCGAGGTCACAGTCGGCTCGGTCGTCGACGGGCTGCAGCACGTGTACTCGGCGCCGGGCGTGCTCACCTTCGACCTCGACGGGCCGCGGTCGCTGCTCGCGTTCAACGGGCACGGCGACGGTCTGCACGTCCTGTTCACCGACCGCACCAGCGGCGTGACGACGTACGCCGCGAACCGGAGCCTGGACATCGCCGCACCGGACGCCTCCGGGGCGACCCGGATCGACTTCAACCGCGCCACGAACCTGCCGTGCGCGTACACCGCGCACGCGACGTGCCCGCTGCCGCCGGCCGAGAACCGGCTCGACGTCGCGGTCGAGGCCGGGGAGCGTCTCCCCGCCTGAGCAGTGTCGCTGGGGCAGCGCCGCCGCCCGGTCGCCGTGAGCGGGCCGACGCGGAACGACGTCCTCGATGTCGTACGACGTCGAGGACGTCGTCCGTTGCGCGCGCGGGTCGTTGCAGCCGCGCCGAAGCGACAGGGCCGATGTCGTGCGACGTCCACGGTGTCGTTCGGCGTCGGTGAACGGCGTGCGCGTCAGGCGAGGGGAACGCGCTGCCAGGTGCTCGTCGCACGCCACTCCTGCGCACCGAACGCGAACACGCTGCCCATGCCGGGTTGGTCGAGCGCGCGTGACACCGGCGCTCCCGTCAGGGCAGCGAGGAGCAGCGCCCCGACCGCACCGTGGGACACGATGGTCGCGTCGCCCGCCGCAGTGAGCCGCCGGACCGCTCCGACGATGCGGGCCTGGGCGTCGACGGCCCGCTCCCATCCGCGGACCGATCGGGTCGGTTCTGCGAAGAACCGGTCGACGACACCCTCGAACTCGGCCGGCGGCAGGTAGCCCGTCGCGCTGCGGTCGATCTCGCCGAGCAGGGGATCCTGCGCGGGCACGAGCCCGACCGCGGCCCCGAGCAGCTCGGCGGTCTCGACGGCCTTGCGTTCCGTGCTCGACACGAGTGTCCGGACGCCCGGCTCCCAGGCCAGCGGACCCGACCGCGCTGCGCGTGCGCGTCCCGCTGCGGAGAGCCCCCACGACTCGATCGCGACGGCGGGCTCCACGACGACTTCGGCGTGGCTCAGGAAGTAGGAGACCATCCGCCGATCCTGGCACGGCATCCGCAGTGGTCCGCCGTAGGGTGAGCGCGTGGAGTTCCCGGGGAGGCGGCCGGCGCGCGTGACGCGTCGACCTCTCCGGGGTCACCCCGGGGCACGCAGGACCAGCAGGACGACACGCCCCGAGCAGGCGAGCGCGCTCCGCGCGCGCCGCTGCACGGAGGCACCGACAGGTCCTCCGGGAACCCCACGCCCCTCTCCGTCGTCACCGCGGCGCTGGCAGATGCGTTCCTGACGGCCGAGCGGTGGGAGCCGGACGAGCTGGCGGCCGTCGGGTACGTGGTCGTCGGCGTCGAGCGCGCGTACGTCGGGCTCGCGGTCGCCGCTGCGCTCGAGGCGTACCCCCGGCCACCGGTGGACGCTCCGCGCCAGCTCGCCGCCGTGCTCGCCCTCGCACCGCGCCTCGTCGCACTGCACCGGTCGCGCGAGGACCGCCGGCCGGTCCGCGTGCTCGTCCACCGGGCCACCGCGGTGCGCGCACGACCGGAGACCGCGAGCCCGTTGCTCGTCGACACCCTGCCGGAGCTCGCCCGGGCGCTCGACCTGACCGTCGGCCGGCTGCTCTGGCTCGCCGACACCCGCGCGTGGAACCGTCGCTCCGGGCCCTCGAGCCCGCTCCACCACTACCGGCACGAGTGGATCACCCGACCCGGTCGAGCACCGCGCCTGCTCGAGAAGCCGATGGACATGCTCCGCCGCACACAACGGACGATCCTCGACGAACTCCTGACGATGCTGCCCGTGCACGACGCCGCGCACGGGTTCGTGGCCGGGCGGAGCGTCGTCACGGGAGCGGCCGTGCACACCGGCCAGCAGGTGGTGGTCACCGCCGACCTCACGTCGTTCTTCGCGAGCGTCAGCGCCCCGACGGTCTACGGCGTCTTCCGGGCCGCTGGGTTCGCTGAACCGCTCGCGCACGTGCTGACCGGGCTCTGCACCCACCGGATGCCGGTGCACGTGCTCAGCGCGATGCCCGCCGGCGGCTCGCCGGAGGAACGCCACGCGCTGCGCCAGGCGTTGGCGACGGCGCACCTGCCCCAGGGCGCACCGACGTCGCCGGCGCTGGCGAACACCGCGCTGCGGCACCTCGACGCCCGTCTGGCCGGGTGGGCCGGCGCCGTCGACGCGGTGTACACCCGCTACGCCGACGACCTGATGTTCAGTGGGGGCGACCGGCTGGCCGCACGACCGGATGCCTTCCTGCGGGGCGTCGACCGGATCGTGACCGAGCAGGGGCACCGCCTCAACCCGTCGAAGACCCGGGTGCGGCGCCGTGGGGTCCGGCAGTCGGTCACGGGCGTCGTGGTCAACGAGCGGCCGTCGCCCGGGCGCCGCGAGGTCGACCGGCTGCACGCCATCCTGCACAACGCCGTGGTGCACGGGCCGGCTTCCCAGAACCGTGCGGGACACCCGGATCTCCGCGCGCACCTGCTCGGGCGCATCGGGTGGGTCGAGCAGGTCAACCCGGGTCGGGCCCGACGGCTCCGCGAGGAGTTCGCGCGCATCGTGTGGTGAGTCAGTCTGCGCACCGTGTGACGTCCGGTTGCGCCCCGTTGCCCCGCGTTGCTGCGCCCGGCCGCGCGCCGCGCGCACTGGGTAGCGTGCCGCCATGTGTCCGAGTGAGCTCCCGGCCGACGACCGCTACGACGCGCTGATCGCGCCGCTCCGGCCCGTGATCGAGCGGATGGGTCTCGACGCCCGCCAGCGGGAACGCGAGGAGCGTCTCGCCACCGAGCAGCTCGGGTGGCTCGTCGACGCCGGCTTCGCACGGTGGCGGACGCCGGTCGCCTGGGGCGGGGTCGGTGCCCGTCTGTCCGACGTGTTCCGCGCGATCGCCGAGATCGCCGAGGTCGACCCGAACCTGGCACACGTGTGGCGGAACCACTTCTCGTTCGTCGAGGACCGCGTGCACGCCGAGGGCACCGCGTTCGACCGTGCCATCGTGACGCGGCTCGGCGACGGCGAGTTCGTCGGCGGCGGGTGGAGCGAGTCGCCGAGCCCGTCCGGCGCGGACCTCGCCACGCGGATCGTCCGTGACCCGGGCGGGTCCTGGCGGCTGACCGGACGGAAGTTCTACTCGACGGGCAGCGTGTACGCCCGGTGGATCACGGTGCTGGCCGTCGACGACACCGGCACGAAGTCCGTCGCGCTCGTCGACGCGACAGACCCCGGCGTGCTGATCGGCGACGACTGGGACGGCTTCGGCCAGCGGATCACCGGCAGCGGGAGCGTGACCTACACCGACGTGCCGGTGCCCGACGAACGGGTGCTGCCGTACGCGACCCGGTACCCGTACCAGGAGCAGTACTACCAGACGGTGATGCACGCGATCCTGGTCGGCATCGGCCGCGCTGCCCTGCGCGAGGGCGTCGAGGCACTGCGGTCCCGGGCGCGCGGACACCACAACGGCACCGCGGCGGACCCGACCCACGATCCGGAGCTGCTGAGCGTGATCGGCACCGTCGACGCCCGGGTGCACGCCGCCGACGCCGCGTTCGTCGCGAGCCTCGGCCCGGTGGACGCGGCCGTCGACCGGCACACCGCCCTGCGTGCGGCGGGTGCGGACCCGTCGACGGACCCGGCGCTGCGCGCGGCGCTCGAGCGCAGCTGGGTCGCGGTGGCGCGCGCGCAGACCATCGTCACGGACGCCGTGCTCGACGCCACGACGCTGGTGTTCGACGCGCTCGGGTCCTCGGGGACGTTCCGCTCGCTCGGCCTCGACCGACACTGGCGGAACGCCCGCACCCTGGCGTCGCACAACCCGCGCGTGCACAAGCGCCGCATCGTCGCCGACCTGCTCGTCAACGGTGCGAGTCCGCTGGACCGCTGACGGCAGACCGCTTCGCCGTAACGGACCGTCACGGGGCGCAACCCGCCGACACCTGCGTGCAGCGTGCCGAGGTGAGCACCTACGGTCGGTGCACCGGCTCGCCACGGACGCTGGGGAGGTGACCGTGGCGGGCCGTTCTGCGCACCTCGAACGGGAGGACCACCGTGACCACCGCGCCCAGCGCCCCCGCACCACTCGTCGTCGCCATCCCGGACGCGGACCTCGCCGCCGCGGCCGCCACACCCGGCGGCATCGCCCGGCTCGCGGCCCGCATCGTCGGTTCCGGAGCGGCCGTCGTGGCGATCGGCACCGACCGCTTCGACCCGGCGACGAGCACCGGCCACCGGCTGGACCCGACGACCGCGGCGCTCACCCTCGGCCGTGCCCTGCCGGAGCACGGGTTCCTCGTCGCCGTGGCACCGACACGCGAGCACCCGTACAACGTCGCCCGCCGGGTGCTCTCGCTCGACCACGTCCTGGACGGCCGGGTGGGCATCGTCGTCGGCGCCCGGGACCACGGCGCACCGAGCACCGGAGCACCGAGCACCGGCGCACCGAGCACCGGCGCACCGCACGACCCCGCCGAGTTCGCCCGCGTGCTCCGCGGGCTGTGGCGCACCTGGCCGCTCGACAGCATCGTCGGTGACCGCACGTCGGGTGTCTTCGCGCACACCGACCGGATCCGACCGCTCGACCACGACGGCGGGCCGGACGGCTACCGCGTCCGGGGACCGCTCACCACGCCGTCGAGCCGGCAGGGCGAACCCGTCCTCGCGGTCTGGCACGACATCGACGTGCCCGGAGCGGACCTCACGCTCGGGGGCGCGGCGCACCCGCTCGCACCGCTGCCGGGGAGACGGACGGGGCGGAGCCGCACCGGGCCTCCCGGTCGACCGTGACGCGACCTCCGCGACCTCCGCGACCGACACGACCGAGGCGCCCGACGCTCCGTGCCCTGCTCGGGCTCGCCGTGCCGGACGCCGCGGCGGTGACCGCGTGACGGGCGCAGGCGGCGACGCCGGCTTGATCCTCGGCGTGAACCTGCAGGGGTTCGGGCAGCGTCCGGCGGCCTGGCGGACCCAGGACGTCGACGCGACCGACCTGCTCACGGCGGAGTTCTGGGCTGACCTCGGGCGCACCGCCGAACGCGGCCTGCTCGACATGGTCTTCTTCGCCGACCACCCGGCGTTCGGCGACCCGAACGTCCGCGCGTACGGACTGCTCGAGCCGTTCGTGGCCCTCGGGGCGATCGCCGACGCGACGAACCACCTCGGGTTGGTCGGCACCGCGTCGACGACGTACAACGACCCGTTCGACGTCGCCGAGCGGCTGCTGTCCCTGGACCTCGTGTCCGGCGGGCGCGTCGCCTGGAACGCCGTCACCACCTACGACCGCTCGGTCTCCGCGAACTTCGGTGTCGCGACGAACCCCGACCGGCCCGAGCGCTACGCCCGTGCCGGGGAGTTCGTCGACCTGGTGACGGCGCTCTGGCGGTCCGCCGCGACCGGGGTACCCGTCGTGCACCACGGCGAGTTCCTCGACCTCGAGGGCGTGCTCCGGGTCCCGCCGTCGGCGCAGGGGCACCCGGTCGTGTTCCAGGCCGGGGGATCGCCGCACGGTCGTGACCTGGCGGCGCGGGTCGCCGAGGGCGTCTTCGCCGTCGAGTTGACGCCGGAACCAGCCCGCGAGCACCTGCGCGCGGTCAAGGTCGCCGCTGAGACGTACGGCCGGAGCGCAGCGGACGTCGCCGTCGTACCCGGACTGTCGCTCGTGCTCGGCAGCACCGAGGCCGAGGCGCAGCGCCGGTTCGACGAGCTCGAGGCCCTCGCGCCGGACGGCTACTCGCTCCGGGCGCTCGGGACGCACCTCGACGCCGACCTGTCGGGGCTCGACCCGGAGGCGCCGATCCCGTCGGCGATCCTGGACCGCGAGGTCGACCCGGTCACCTACGGGCCCTCGCTCGGGTACCACGAGACGGTCGTGCGGTGGGTGCGCGCCAACAACACCTCGTTGCGGGACGTGCTGCGGGGCTTCGGCGGGTACGGCGCCCGCATCGTGGTCGGCACGCCCGAACAGGCCGCCGACACCATCGAGGACTGGTACCGGACCGGTGCCGCCGACGGCTTCAACCTGATGATCGACGAGTTCCCGCGGGGCCTCGAGACCGTCGTGGACGAGCTCGTGCCGATCCTGCAGCGACGCGGGGTGTTCCACCGGTCGTACGAGGACGTGACGTTGCGCGGGCGGTTCGCGGCGCGCGCACGGGGGCTCTGACCGCGCACCGTGCGAGGTCCGCGATGCTGCCGCGCCTGCAGCACGGTGCGCGTGCGCCCAGCTGGTGCGAGGTTGGTCGCACCGTGCGGGCTTGCAGCCGCTCACGGAGCGAGCAACCTCGCACCGACCGACGGAGGCCGCACCGTGCGGACCGCGCGGACCGCGCGCCCCCGCCGCGCGTCCCCGCCGCGCGTCCCCCGCCGCGCGTGACGCCGTGTGACGGCCGGCCGGCGGCACCGTGTCACACGGCGACACCGCCGGTCACGGTCCGCAACACCCGTCGCCTCGGTGCCCCGACCGCCCTAGCGTCGCCGACATGACCGACTACCTCGACCGCGAACAGGACAAGACCTTCACGAAGGTCTACAAGCAGCAGACCCCGGACATCCTCAAGGCCTTCGTCCAGTTCGACGAGTCGGTGTTCCAGGCCGAGGGCCGCGCGATCCCGCTCAAGTACCGCGAGCTCATCGCCCTCGCCGTCGGCATCACCACGCAGTGCGTCTACTGCATCGACGGCCACAGCCAGCGCGCGGTGACGGCCGGTGCGACCGAGGCTGAACTCGCCGAGGCCGCCTGGGTCGCCACGGCCATCCGCGCCGGCGGTGGGTTCGCGCACGGCCGGCTCGGCTTCAAGTTCGGCGCTGACGCGACCCCCGCCCACGCGACCCCCGCCGACGCGGCCCCCGCGTCGGCCGCCGCCGACCACGCCGCGCACACCCACTAGGAGGACTGCCATGCCCGACCGCATCACCCTCGTCACCGCGCTGCAGGGCGCCGGCTGGCACCCCGCCGCCTGGCGCGTCGCCGGCCCGGCTGCGCAGCGCCTGTCGAGCCTCCGGCACTGGCGCGAGGTCGTCGTCGAGCAGGACCGGCTCGGCATCGACGCCGTCACCATCGAGGACTCGTTCACCGCGGGCCCGACGCGCCCGGCAGGCCCAGGCCCGACGGCTGCCGACCACGACCTCGACACCACGACCGTCGTCGGACGCCTCGACGCCCTCCTCGTCGCGAACGCGGTCGCCCCGCGACCCGCGCCGTCGGTCTGGTGCCGACCGTCTCGGTGACGCACACCGAGCCGTTCCACGTCGCCACGGGCCTCCAGACCCTCGACCACGTCTCGCTGGGGCGAGCCGGGTGGCGGATCCAGGTGAGCCCGACGCCCCGCGAATCGGCCCTGTTCGGCCGTCGACCCGGCGGCGACGACGCGACCACGCTGTTCGACGAGGCCCGCGAGGCGGCGGAGGTCGTCTCCCGCCTCTGGGACAGCTGGGACGACGACGCGATCATCCGCGACGTCACGACCGGCCGCTTCATCGACCGCGACCGGATCCACAACGCCGAGTACGCGGGCCGTCACCTGTCCGTCCACGGCGCGTCGATCGTGCCGCGGTCGCCGCAGGGGCGTCCGCCGGTCTTCGTCCTGGCCCACCGCGCCGACGCAGCGGCGTTCGCCGTCGACGCTGCGGACGTCGTGCTCGTCACGCCCGGGTACCAGGGCCGGGAGGCGCTGGACCTGTTGGACGAGGTCCGTCACCTCGAGCAGGTGGCCGGGTCGGACGTCCGTCGCCCGGTCCTCGCCGACCTCGCGGTGTTGATCGGGTCGTCGACCGCTGCCGCGGCCGACGAGCTCGCCGCGCTCGACGCCGCTGCCGGTACCCCGTACGCCGTCGGCTCCGGGTCGGACACGTCCGTGCTCGCGACGACGGTGCCCGAACTCGTGTCGCTGATCGGGGATCTGCGGGGCCTCGGCTTCGCCGGCGTCCGGCTCCGCCCGCTGCGCATCCCGATCGACAGCACCGCCATCGCCAGGCAGCTCGTCCCCGCCCTCGTCACGGCCGGGCTCCGCGCCGACGTGGCGTCCCGTCCCACCGCCGACCTGCGCACGCGGCTCGGCATCGCCCCGGCGGTCAGCCGGTACGCCCGTCCGTCCGTCACCGGTCCAGTTCCCTCGGGGGTCTCAGCATGAGCACGAAGCGTCAGGTCCACCTCGCCGCCCACTTCCCAGGCGTCAACAACACCACCATCTGGAGCGACGACCGCGCCGAGAGCCAGATCGCGTTCTCGTCGTTCGAGCACTTCGCCCGCAACGCGGAGCGTGGGTTCTTCGACTTCCTGTTCCTCGCCGAGGGCCTGCGGCTCCGCGAGCAGAAGGGCCGCGTCCACGACCTCGACGTGGTCGGGCGCCCGAACACCCTCGCGGTCCTGGCTGCCCTGGCCGGGGTCACCGACCACATCGGGCTGGTCGGCACCCTGCAGACGACGTTCAACGAGCCCGTGGAGCTCGCGAAGCAGCTCGCTACGCTCGACCACCTGACGGACGGTCGTGCCGGCTGGAACGTCGTGACGAGCTCGGACGCGTTCCACGGCGCGAACTTCCGCCGCGGCGGGTTCCTCGACCACGCCGACCGGTACACGCGCGCCGCCGAGTTCATCGCGCTGTCCCGCGAACTCTGGGACTCGTGGCAGCCCGACGCCGTCGTCGCCGGCACCGCCGCGGTCGGCGAGCTGGCGGACGGCGTGTTCGCCGACCGGTCGCGCATCCGCGACGTCGACCACCACGGTCCGCAGTTCGACGTCACCGGCACGTTCCCGGTGCCCCGCAGTCCGCAGCGGCACCCGGTGATCGTGCAGGCCGGTGACTCCGACGAGGGGCGCGACCTCGCCGCCACGAACGCCGAGGTCATCTTCTCGCTGCACACCGAGTTCGACGACGCGCAGGCGTTCTACCGCGACGTGACCGAGCGGCTCGAACGGGTCGGACGGTCGAAGGACGAGCTGCAGATCCTGCCCGGCGCGACGTTCGTGATCGGGTCGTCGGCGGAGGACGCCGAAGAACGGTCGAACGCCATCCGTCGTGCCCAGGTCAGTCCGGCCACGGCGATCGCGTTCCTCGAGCAGGTCTGGAACCGCGACCTGTCGTCGTACGACGTCGACGGCCCGCTGCCGACGGTCGAGCCCGACTACGAGGGCACCGCGATCACCCGCGGGCGCGCACGGCACACCCGCGACGTCCCCGCGCTCGTGCAGTCCTGGCGGGACCTGGCCGAGGCCGAGCACCTGTCCATCCGCGACCTCGTCATCCGCGCCTCGACCCGCGGCGGGTTCGTCGGGACGGCGTCGCACATCGCCGCCGAGATCGACCGGTACGTGCAGGAGCGCGCCACCGACGGGTTCGTCGTCGTGCCGCACACCAACCCCTACGGCCTCGACGAGTTCGTCGACACGGTCGTCCCGCTGCTGCAGGAGCGCGGCGTCTACCGGCAGTCCTACGACGAGGGTGCGACCCTCCGGCAGACGCTCGACCTGCCCGGCACGATCCGCGACCGATCGGCCGCCGCACGCACGGCCGCAGCGGCGGGTCCGGCGCGTGCGGCAGCGTCCGCCGGGGTGCTCGCGTGACGATCTCCAGCCTCGCGATCCTCGTCCCCGGCAACTTCGAGGACGACGCCCTGCCGACGGTCTCGAGGCCACCCTCGACCTCTTCGCCACGGCCGAGCGGCTCGGCATCGACGGTGCCTGGGTCCGGCACCGACACCTCGAGCACGGCATCGGCTCGGCCGCGGTCTTCCTGGCGGCGGCGTCGCAGCGCACCACGTCCATCGAGCTCGGCGTCGCCGTCGTGCCGATCGGGTGGGAGAGTCCCTTCCGCCTGGCCGAGGACTTCTCGCTCGCCGACGTCCTGGCGCACGGTCGACTGCAGGTCGGCCTGTCCACCGGCTCGCCGCACGCCGAGATCCTCGGCGATCTGGTGTTCGACGGCGACTGGCGCGCGTTCGACCGTGGGTACGGGCGGGTGTCCCGGTTCGTGGAGAACCTGCGCGGCGCGTTCCTCGGCGCGGACGGCACCGTCATCCAGAGCCCCGGGAACCTCCAGCGCCCCCGGTTGCAGCCGTACGCGCCGGGCCTGGTCGACCGGGTCTGGTACGGCGGCGGGTCGCTCCGGTCGGCCGCGTTCGCCGGCAGTTCCGGGCTCAACCTGCTGCTCGGCAACCTCACCTCGGGCGAGGACACCGACGACTACGGCACCGCTCAGCGGAACCAGCTCGCGGCGTACCGCGCCGCGCTGCCCACCGGCCGCACGCCCCGCGTGGCCTGGGGCCGGTGCGTCGTGCCGACCGACTCGGCCGACCGGGTCTCGCGCGAGCGGTACCGCACCTGGTACGAATCCCGTCTCGCACGGCAGACCGCGCCCCAGGGACCGCGGCGGACCTTGTTCTCCGCCGACCTGGTGGGGCCCGCCGAGCAGATCGTCGAGCAGCTCGTGCACGACGCCACGCTCGCCGAGGTCGACGAGTTCCGGATCGAGCTGCCCTACGAGTTCGCCGGTGACGAGTACGAGCAGATCGTCTCGGACGTCGTGGCGAAGGTCGCACCGGCGCTCGGGTGGACGCCCGCCCGGACGGCGGTGGCGGCGTGACCCGCTACGTACTCTCCCGCATCGGTCAGGCCGTGCTCGTGCTCTGGGCGGCGTGGACGATCTCGTTCTTCGTGCTCTACGTGCTGCCGAGCGACCCGGCCCGCATCATGGTCGGCCCGGACGCCACCGACGTCACGGCGGCGCAGCTCGACGCGCTCCGGCACCAGTACGGCCTCGACCAGCCGGTGCTCGTGCAGTACGTCCAGCACCTCGGCGCCCTGCTCACCGGCGACCTCGGCCGCTCGATCGGCGTCGGTCGACCGGTCGCCGACGTCATCGGCGAAGCGATCGCGCCGACCGCCCAGATCGCGGTCGCCGGCCTCGTGCTCGCGATCGTGTTCGGCGGCGGGATCGCGGTCCTGGCGACGTGGACCCGGAACCGGGCCCTCGGTCAGTTCCTGCTCCAGCTGCCCCTGATCGGCGTCGCCGTCCCCGGGTTCTGGTTCGCGCTGCTGCTGGTGCAGTGGTTCTCGTTCGGACTGCACGTCTTCCCGGCGTTCGGCGGCGAGGGTCCCGCATCGGTCGTGCTGCCGGCGATCACCCTGGCGCTGCCGACCGGTGCCACGATCGCCCAGCTGCTGTCGAAGTCCCTCGTCCAGACCCTCCGCGAGCCGTACGTGGACACCGCGTACGCCAAGGGTGCCGGGCGGTGGCGGGTGCAGCTCCGGCACGCGCTCAAGAACGCTGCGCTGCCCGCGCTCACCGTGACGGGACTCATCGTCGGACAGCTGTTCTCCGGCACCGTCGTCACCGAGACGGTGTTCTCCCGCCCGGGCCTCGGCCGGGTCACCGCCACCGCCGTGCAGCAGCAGGACATCCCCGTCGTGCAGGGCATCGTGCTGCTCGCCGCCGCGGTCTTCGTCGTGGTGAACCTGGTCGTCGACCTCGTGTACCCGCTGCTCGACCCGCGCGTCGTCGTCGCTCGCACCAGCCCCTCCAGCGCCACCGAACCGAAGGCGGTCCCCGCATGACCGAGACCACGCAGCTCGCCATCGGGCGCCCCGCGTCGCTCGCCACCGACCGCGTGCCCGGCGGCACCGCGCCCGCCCTCCGCGCACTGATCGCCCGCCCGACGCTCACCGTCGCGCTCGTCTGGCTCGCCCTCGTCGTGCTCGCCGCGCTCCTGCCCGGAGCACTCACCCACCACGACCCGCTCGCCGCCGACCCGGCCGCGAAGCTCACCGCTCCCGACGCCGCGCACTGGTTCGGCACCGACCAGCTGGGCCGCGACCTGTACGCCCGCGTCGTGCACGGCACCGCGCTCACACTGCAGGCCGCGGTCCTCGCGATCGTCATCGGGCTGGTCGGCGGCTCGCTCGTCGGGCTCGTCGCCGGCTTCGTCGGCGGGGCCGTCGACGCCGTGCTCATGCGCGTCGCCGACGTCCTGCTCGCGATCCCGAGCCTGCTGCTCTCGCTGACGATCGTCACCGTGCTCGGCTTCGGCACCGTGAACGTCGCGGTGGCGGTGGGAGTCGCGAGCATCGCCACGATCGCGCGCATCATGCGCTCCGAGGTCGTCCGGGTCCGCACCGCGCCGTACGTCGAGGCGGCGAGCGCGAACGGCAACCGCTGGTGGCGCGTGCTGCTCGTGCACGTGCTGCCCAACGCGGCCGGGCCCGTCCTGGTGCTCGCCGCCCTCGAGTTCGGCACGGCGATCCTCGCCGTCTCGAGCCTGAGCTTCCTCGGGTACGGCGCGCAGCCGCCGCAACCCGAGTGGGGCTCGCTCGTCGCCACCGGGCGCGACTTCATCGCGTCCTCGTGGTGGCTCACGACCATCCCCGGCCTCGTGATCGCCGTCACGGTGCTCGCCGGCAACCGCGTCGCCCGTGCACTCGACACCGAACGGAGGGCCGTCCGATGAGCCTGCTCAGCATCCAGGACCTGACCGTCACCTACGGCCGGGGCAGCAGCGCGCGCACCGCCCTGCACGGCGTCTCGCTCGACGTCGGCCGCGGCGAGCGCGTCGCCATCGTCGGCGAGTCCGGTTCGGGCAAGTCGACGACGGCGCACGCGGTCCTCCGGCTCCTGCCCGCAGCGGCGGACCTGACGGGAGGCACGGTGCGGCTCTCCGGGGTGGCCGACGGATCCGGGGACCTCGACCTGGTCACCGCGACCGACCGCCAGGTGCGGTCCGTGCGCGGCGTCCGGATCGGCTTCGTCCCGCAGGACCCGACGGTGTCGCTCAACCCCGTGACGCGGATCGGCACCCAGGTCGCCGAGGTGCTCCGGATCCACGGACTCGCCACCGGTGCCGAGGCTCGGGAACGCGCCGTCGAGGAGCTCCGCCGTGCCGGAATCGACCGACCCGGACTCCGTGCTCGGCAGTACCCGCACGAGCTGTCCGGCGGCATGCGGCAGCGGGTGCTCATCGCGATCGCCCTGATCGGCGACCCGGAGCTCCTCGTCGCGGACGAACCGACGAGCGCGCTCGACGTCACGGTCCAGCGGACGATCCTCGACCACCTGGACCGGCTCGTCGCCGAACGGGGCACGAGCGTGCTGTTCATCACGCACGACCTCGGGGTCGCCGCCGACCGGGCCGACCGCATCGTCGTGATGTCCGAGGGACGGATCGTCGAGCAGGGCACCCCGGCCGAGGTGCTCGGCGCACCCCGTGAGCCGTACACGCGCGCACTGATCGCAGCGGCGCCCAGTCTCGACGACGTGACCGTGTCCGTGGGACGTGCCACGGACCTCCCGTCCGGACGCCCCGACCCACTCGTCGTCGCGACCGGACTGCGGAAGTCCTTCGACCGCGTGACCGCCGTCGACGGGGTGGACGTGACCGTCCCGCGGGGCCGCACGCTGGCGCTGGTGGGGGAGTCCGGTTCGGGCAAGTCGACCACCGCGCGCCTCGTGCTCGGACTCGAACGCCCGGACGCCGGCCGCGTGCGGTTCGACGGTGCCGACGTGGGTGGAGCCCGCGGTGCCGCGCTGCGGGCGTACCGGCGGCAGGCGCAGATCGTGCAGCAGAACCCGTACGCGGCCCTGCACCCGCGGCTGTCGGTGGGAGCGGTGATCGCGGACCCGCTCGCGGCCTTCGGCATCGGCACCCGGCGGTCCCGCGCGGCTCGGGCGGCGGAGCTGCTCGACCTCGTCGCACTGCCGTCGTCCGTGCTCGGTCGTCGACCGGCGGAGCTCTCCGGCGGACAGCGGCAGCGTGTGGCGATCGCCCGGGCGCTCGCACTCGACCCGTCGTTCATCGTCCTCGACGAACCCGTCTCCGCCCTCGACGTGTCCGTCCAGGCGCAGATCCTCGACCTGCTCGCGGAACTGCAGTCGACGCTCGGCGTCTCCTACCTGTTCATCTCGCACGACCTCGCCGTCGTCCGTCGCATCGCGCACGAGGTGTCCGTCCTGCGCGGCGGCCGCGTCGTGGAGCACGGCGACGTGGCGCAGGTGCTGCACGACCCGCAGCACGAGTACACGCGCGCACTGCTCGACGCGATCCCGGGACGGTCCCGGCGCGTCCCCACCACCGAAGGAGTCTCATGACCACCCACCGCACCCCGTTCCGTCTGGTGGCCGCGATCGCGGCCGGCACCGCGGCGGCCCTGGTCATGGCGGGCTGCTCGTCGGGCGGCACCGCGTCGACGTCCTCGTCGTCGTCGAAGCCCGTCGACGGCGGCTCGCTCACGTACGCCATCGCGAACGACCCGATCACGCTCAACCCGGCGGGCACCGGCGCGGGCAACGACACGTTCGCGATCACCCGGCAGCTCGTCGACTCGCTGCTCTGGCAGGACCCGTCCGACGGCTCGCTCACGCCGTGGCTCGCGACCAAGTACTCGGCGAACGCCGACGCCACCGCGTTCACGTTCGACCTGCGCTCCGGCGTCACGTTCTCGGACGGCACCGCGTTCGACGCGACGGCCGTCAAGGACACCTTCGACGACATCGCCTCGGCCGGCGCATCGAGCACGGCGGCCGCGTACTTCTCCGGCTACGAGGGGACGAAGGTCGTCGACGACGACACGGTCGAGGTCGACTTCGGGGCGCCGAACGCCGCGTTCCCGAACGCCACGGCGTCGGTCGCCCTCGGCATCGTCGCCCCGAAGACCACCGAGACCCTGTTCGACGACCGCGCCGACGGGAAGGCCGTGATCGGAACCGGACCGTTCACGCTGTCGTCGTACACGAAGAACACCTCCACCGTCCTGACGAAGCGCAAGGACTACGACTGGGGCCCCGCCGCGCGGTCGAACGACGGGGCAGCGCACCTGTCCGAGGTGACGTTCCAGGTCGTCCCCGAAGCCAGCGTCCGCACCGGCAGCCTGCAGTCCGGGCAGCTCGATGCGATCAGCAGCGTGCAGCCGAGCGACGTCGACACCCTGCAGGCGCAGTACGACCTCGTCACCCGCGCCAACCCGGGCCAGGTGTTCGGCCTGACGTTCAACCAGAAGCGCCCGATCGTGTCCGACCTCGTCGTCCGGAAGGCGATCGCACAGGCCGTCGACCCGAAGGCGGTCCGCGACACCGCGCTCAACGACCTGTTCACGGTCGCGAACTCGGTCCTCGGGTCGACGACGCCCGGGTACGCGGACACGTCGTCGACGATCTCGTACGACCCCGCCGCGGCGAAGAAGGCGCTCGACGCCGCCGGGTGGGAGAAGGGCTCCGACGGCATCCGCACGAAGGACGGCACGAAGCTGCAGCTCAAGCTCGTCTGGATCACGAACTTCGGACCGAACCAGACGTCGCTCGAGCTGATCCAGCAGGAGCTCGGGAAGGTCGGCGTCGGCGTCACCCTCGAGAGCGGGACCGTGCCGCAGTACCTCGCCAACCTGACGAGCGGCGACTGGGACCTGTCGTGGGACAACAGCTCGCGCGCCGACGGTGACGTCCTGCGGTCGAAGTTCTCCAGTTCGGGTGCACAGTCGATCGGTGCGTCGGACACGACGCTCGACGCGCTCTTCACGAAGGAGCTGTCGCAGTCGTCGGCGTCCGACCGGTCGGCCACCTTCGGGGAGATCCAGCAGCGCATCGCGTCCCAGGTCGACTTCGTCCCGGTGCACGAACTCACCAGCATCATCGCGCCGGCGACGGACGTGCACGGCATCGTCTTCGGCGCCGACACGCGGCTCGACCAGCTGACCGGCGCGTGGAAGGACGCCTCGTGAGCGCCGCTCGCTCCGTCCCGCTCTCGGTGCTCGACCTGGTGCCGGTCACCGCCGGATCGTCCGCAGCCACGGCGCTCCACCGCACCGTCGACCTCGCCGTCGCCGCGGAACGCGCCGGGTACGCCCGCTACTGGCTCGCCGAGCACCACCTCAACCCCGGTGTCGCGGGCAGCGCGCCGACCATCGTGATCGGAGCGGTCGCCGCGGCCACGTCGACGATCCGGGTCGGCAGCGCGGCGACGCTCGTCGGCAACGTCCGCGGGCTGCAGATCGCCGAGACCTTCGGCACCCTCTCTGCGCTGTACGGGCCGCGGATCGACCTCGGGCTCGGCCGCTCCGGGGCGCCAGCACCCGGTACCGCCAAGCCGCCGTCGCTCGCGCCCCGCTCGGACGAGGTCGTCGACGGACTGCTCGTGCCCGCACCGTTCGACTTCCGCATCGCACCGGGCAGCCGGTTCGCCCTGCAGGGGGAGATGCTCGGACGCGTCCCCGGTGACGTCGACCGGTTCGAGGGCGAGCTGTCGCTCATCCGGTCGCTGTTCGCCGGCACCTGGTCGCGGGACGGCGCCGTCGTCGAGGCGCCGCCGGCAGCAGGAGCGTCCGTCGAACTGTGGATCCACGGGTCGACCGGCGGCGAGAGCGCCCGGGTCGCCGGAGCACTCGGACTGCCGTACGGCGCGAACTACCACACGTCGCCCGGCACGGTCCTGGCGTCGGTGCAGGCCTACCGCGACGCGTTCCGCCCGGGGGTGCTCGAGGTACCGCACGTCATCGTGTCGGCGGACGTCGTCGTCGGGCGCACGGAGGCCGAGGCCGCCGAGCTGTCCCTCGGGTACGCGGAGTGGGTGCACTCGATCCGCTCCGGCGTCGGGGCGATCGAGTACCCGACGCCGTCCGCGGCACGGGCTGCGCCGCTCGCTGCAGCGGAGGCGGCATCGGTCGCCGATCGGCTCGCCACCCGGTTCGTCGGCGATGCTGCGGCCGTCGCGGACCGCCTCGAGGTCCTGCAGCGGGCGACCGGCGCGGACGAGCTCCTGGTGACGACGATCACGCACGACCACGACGCCCGGGTGCGTTCGTACGAGCTGCTCGCCGCGGAGTGGGCTGCGCGGGGTGCGGGTGCTGGTGCTGCGCGTGCGGCGGCTGGCGTGGGTGCCGCGGTGCGCTGACCGTACTGGTCCGGGTCGATCCGGAACGACGAGCTCGATGTCGCACGACATCGGGCTCGTCGTTCGTGCGCGCGTGCAACCGGTGGCGCGTGCAACGAGCGACACCGTGGTCGTCGTGCGACGTCGACGATGTCGTTCGGGTTCGGTGCGCGCGGTCGGTGCGTGTGCATGTTCCGACGATGCACCCGTCGATCACCTCGTGGAATGTCGGACGATGCACGCGCAACGAGCGACACCATGGTCGTCGTCCGACGTCGACGATGTCGTTCCGCATCGGCGCCGACCACCGCGCGCACAGAACGACTCCCTCGACGTCGTGTGACATCGAGGAGTCGTTCCGAGTCGTTCCGAGTCGCCCGGGCCCGGCTCAGCTCGCGTCGAGCGGCAGCCCCTCGGGGTTGACCTCGGAGTGCTCCACGGCCTCGTTCGACAGGTTGTAGGCCTTGAGCCACTTGGCGTAGGTGCCGTCGTCGATGAGCTCGTCGATGGCGTCCGCGATGGGCTCGGCGAGCCCGCTGTCCTTCTTCGTCGTCGCCGCGATGAGCCCCTGCAGGTCCCCGCCCGCGCCGGAGAACGTGCCGGCCGTCTTCGTGGGGTTCGCGCCGTCCGCGCTCAACGTGTTCTGGTACGCGACCGTCGGGTTCGGCCCGAAGTACGCGTCGATCTTGCCGGAGTCGAGCGCCAGCTTCACGGCGTTGCCGTCCGGGTAGTACTTGATCGTGATCGTCTTGCCCTGCTTCGCGAGGTCGGCCTTCCAGCCGAGCAGGATGAGTTCCTGGTTGGTGCCGGAACTGACGGCGACGGTCTTGCCGGCGAGCACGGACGGGTCGCCGTCGAACGTCAACGAGGAGTCCTCCGGCACCTGCAGCGCGAGGTTGTCCTGGCGGTACGAGGCGAAGTCGTACTTCTCCTTGCGCTGCTCGGTCACCGTGATGTTCGAGAACCCGGCGTCGTACTTGCCGCCGTCGATCCCGACGAACAGGTTGTCCCACGTGGCGTTCTGCACCTGGGCTTCGAGGCCGAGCTTCGCGGCGACGAGCCTGCCGAGGTCGGGCTCGGAGCCGGTCAGCGTCTTCTGGTCGTCGCCGGTGAACGCGAGCGGCGGGAACCCGGCCGGCAGCGCACCGATGCCGACGACGAGCTTGCCGGACTTCTTGATCGACGCGGGGAGTTCGTCGTGCAGCTTCTGGTCTGCGTCGACGGTGACCTTCGTCTCGGTGGCGGCACCGTTCGACGCGGCGCCGATCGTGACCGTGCCGTCGGACGCGCCGGAGCCGGAGCCGGAGCCGGAGCCGGCCGTCGCCGACGTGGCGCACCCGGCGAGGGCGACGACGACTCCGGTGGCGAGGACGAGGGCGCCGGCGCGGTTCCGCCAGCGTGCGGGGGTGGTGGGGGACATGGTTCTCCTGGGATCGGGTGGAAGGGGAAGAAGGGAACGTCGAGGGGACGGCGTCAGCGGACGCGGGACAGGAAGTCCCGCGTGCGAGCGTGCTGCGGATCGTCGAGCACCTGGGCGGGGAGCCTTGCTCGACGACGCGGCCGTGGTCGAGGAACACGACGTGGTCGGCGACCTCGCGGGCGAAGGCGATCTCGTGGGTGACGATGACGAGCGTGGTGCCCGTGTCCGCCAACCCCCGGATGACCCCGAGCACCTCGCCGACGAGCTCCGGGTCGAGCGCCGAGGTCGGTTCGTCGAGCAGGACGACCGACGGCTCGAGCGCCAGGGCCCGCGCGATGGCCACGCGCTGCTGCTGCCCGCCGGAGAGCTGCCGCGGCCGGGTGTCGCCACGGTCGCCGAGTCCGACGCGCTCGAGCAGGGCCGCCGCGCGGTCGCGCGCCACGGCACGGGGGACCCCGGCGGCGATCGGCCCCTCGGCCACGTTCTCGAGCGCGGTCAGGTGCGGGAACAGGTTGAAGTGCTGGAACACGAAGCCGATCCGCGACCGCTGCCGCAGGATCAGGCGCTCGGGCAGTTCCTTGTACCGGGGCACCCCGTCGCGCCCGGTCCGGAGCCGGACGCCGATCGTCTCGCCGCCGACCGTGACGACGCCGCGGTCGAGCGGTTCGAGGTGGTTGATCGCGCGCAGCAGCGTGGACTTGCCGGACCCGGAGGGGCCGAGCACCACGGTGACGCTCCCGGACGGCAACGACAGGTCGACGCCGTCGACGACAACCGTGTCACCGAACGCCTTGACGGCTCCGTGGATGCTGATCGCTGCGCTCATCAGATGGTCCTGTCGTCGATGGTGGAAGCGGGGCCGGACGCGACCCCGCGCGCGGCGGAGGCGGCCTGCCGGAGGCGATCCGGGCCTCCAGGCCGTCCCGACCCACGTCCGGAACCGCGACGCACGGCGGCCCGCACCCGCTGGAACGGCGTGGGCGGCAACGCCCGGACCGAGCCGCGGGCGGTCCACCGCTCGACGTAGTACTGCACGACCGACACCGCGCTGGTGAGCGCGAGGTACCAGAGCGTCGCGACGACGAGCAGCGGGATGATGTCGGTCGGGTAGGTGCTGGACAGGTTCTGCACGACCCCGAACAGGTCGAGCAGCGACACGTAGAACAGCAGCGACGACGCCTTGAGCAGCCCGACGACCTGGTTCACGAACGCCGGCACGATCGACCGCAGCGCCTGCGGCAGGATCACCCGCACGAACTGGCGACGTCGGGGGAGCCCGAGGGCCTGCGCTGCCTCGTGCTGGCCGTGGTCGACGGCGAGCACGCCGGCGCGGACGATCTCGGACGCGTAGGCGATCTCACTCAGGCTCAGGCCGATCACCCCGATGGCCAGGTCGCCGAGGACGTTGGCCGTGGTGACCTCGACCTGCGGCCCGAACGGGATCCCGATGCCGATCGTCGGGTACAGCGACCCGAGGTTGTACAGGAAGACGAGCACGAGGATGAGCGGCACGGAGCGGAACAGCCAGACGTAGCCCCACGCCAACCCGGACAGCACCGGGTTGCGCGAGAGCCGGGCGATCGCGACGACGATGCCGCCGGTGAAGCTGATGACCGCACTGAGCGCCGTCGCGACGAGTGTGAGCTGCAGGCCGGTCAGGATCGCCGGGCTGAACAGCCACTTCCCGACGGCCGGCCAGCCCCACGACTCGTTCGTGAACAGCGTCTCGACGAAGTTCAGGAGCACCACCAGCACGACGGCTGCGGCGATCCAGCGCAGCGGGTGCCGCAACGGGAGGACGGGTCGGTCGAGCGCGGCGCGTCCGGCGGCGCCCACGGAGGAGTCGGTCGCGTCGGTCGCGTCGGTCGCGTCGCTCGCGACGGTCGGCCGGGAGGCCCGTGGTGCGCCCGGCGTTCCGGCCGCGTGGTCGACGCCGGTCGCGTCGACCCCGTCGGTGCCGGCGACGGCGCTGGTCGCGTCGCGGGGCAGTCCCGTTCTGGTGTCGGTCATGTCGCGACCGTAGAAGGGTCGCGGTGCCTGGACAACGCACCGTGAAACACACCGCTACGGGACGGAACCCTGCGTCACAGTCGACGCGCGCATGACGTTCCGTGACGCCGGGTGCGCAGTACTGTTCTGCCATGACAGCGCACCGCGTGACCGCTCCAGCGCCCCCGGCGGACGGCAGCACGGCGAAGGGGCCGGCGTCGTACTTCCCGAGCATCGAGAAGACCTACGGCCGCGCGGTCCAGGAGTGGCTCGACCTGGTCGCCGAGCAGCTCGACGAGCACCCGCACATGCAGGTCGTCACCTGGCTGAAGACCGAGCACGGGCTCGGCCACGGCCACGCGAACGCGCTCGTCGCGTATGCCAAGCAGGCCCTCGCGGGCTGAGTGCACCCCGGTTTCCCGCAGTGTCGGTGGCGGTGCCTAGCGTGTGGACGTGGCCGAACCCGTCGACGCGTGGTGGCGCCGCCGACAGTGGTCGCGCGGCGAGGCGGTGCCGTACGCCGTCGGGCAGTTCCGCGCCGACTGGGCGCCGTACCCGGTGCTCATCCGGCAGTACCACCCGGACTGGAACCACGGCGTCGTCCTGACCCAGGTCCCGCCGGCGGCCGAGGTCCTGCTGACGTGGGAGTGCGACGTCGGCCACGTCTTCGTCGCCACGCCGTCCGAACAGCGGTCCCGACCGGGTCGTGAACGCCGGCGCTCGGTGTGGTGCCCGGAGTGCGCGGTGCAGGCGCAGCCCCAGCGCTGGCCGGTCCTGCCGTCCGACTGGCCGTCGCGGGTGCCGGTGCCGCAGCGGGTCGTCCGGGCCACCGGCCGACAGACCCTGCCGGCCGCGCCCTCCCGCGGCACCCCGGCGGGTGCCGTCGCCTCGAGCCGCACCCGTGCACGTCGACCGGCGCCGGGCACGCCGCGACGTCCGAGTCAGCCGGTGCCCCGCACGATCTGCCCGGAGACCCCGCGGCTGCCCTCGGGCGAGTCCTTCACGAGCGTCTGCGCCCCGGCGACGGCGTCCGCGGTCGAGGCAGAGCTCCGCGCGGCGCTGTCCGACCGGTTCGCGTTCACCTACGACCACTCCGCGATCCGCCTCGACCGACCGTTCTTCGACCACGTCGAGGTCTGGCCGGACATCATCCTGCCCGAGCTGCGCGTCGCGATCGAGTACGACTCGACCGGCCGTCACGGCCTCGAGCACGTCGGCCCGCGGCAGGACACCGACCGCAGGAAGGACCGCGCCGTCCGTGCCGTCGGCTGGGAGGTCGTGCGCATCCGCACCGGACGCCTGCCGGCGCTCGGGCCGTACGACCTGCAGGTGTCCGGCATCTCCGGCCGCACGGTCGACCGGCTCGCCGACACCCTGCGGGAGATCCGCGGTGACCTCTTCGTGGACGCGTACGCACGGTGACCGATCGGGGGACAAGATCGGCCGACGGGGTACACGCCGCCTGGGTCCGCCACGGAGCGACCGGTAGGCAAGAGGAGTGACCCCTGCGTTCTGCCTCCACGCGTTGGGGGCGAGCTCCGAGGAGTTCGCCCTGCTGCGCCGCGCCCTGATCCGCGATGACCTCGAACTCATCGGCATCGACCTGCCCGGCTTCGGCCGCAGCCCGGCGTCGTCCGGCACCACCGTCGAGGAGATGGCCGTGCTCGTGGAGCGCGCGATCGGCGCCAGCGGTGCGAGCGAGTGGGTGCTGGTCGGTCACTCCATGGGCGGCAAGGTCGCCACGGTCGTCGCGGACCGCACGATGTCCGGCGCGAACGGCCTGTTCGGGTTGCGCGCCGTGGTGCTGCTCGCGGCCTCGCCGCTGGCGCCCGAGCCGATGGACGACGACCGCCGCGCCGCGATGCTGTCCTGGGCGGCGGACGGCCCGATCAGCGCGGCCCACGCCGCCGAGTTCGTCGACGCGAACACCGCGTCCACCCTGGCACCCGAGCGGCACACGACGGCCGTGCAGGACGTCGAGCGCGCCGACCCCGGCGCGTGGACCGCGTGGCTCACGCGCGGCAGCCGCGAGGACTGGTCCGACGCGGCCCCGAACCCCGTGCCGGCACTCGTGCTCGCCGGTGCCGAGGACGGCGACCTCGACGCCGAGGCACAGCGGCGCCTGACGCTGCCGCACTGGCCCGACTCGGAGCTCCACGTCGTCGAGGGTGCTGCCCACCTGCTGCCGTGGGAGCGGCCCGAGGCGGTGGCAGACCGCATCCGCGACTTCTGGACCCGCCGGTTCACCGGGGCGCCCGTCGTGCCCGTCGAGCAGGCACGGGTGATCGCCTCGCCGCGGGTCAGCGCGCGGATGCGTTCCCTGTTGGCGGCCCGCGCGCTGCCCGACGACCCGTCCGCCGAACCGCGAGCACTCACTGCTCGGCAGCTCGACACCCTCCGTGCGATCGCGCGCATCGTCGTGCCGCAGCCCGGCGATGGTCAGGTGGACCTCGCCCTGCGCGTCGACGACCAGCTCGCCGCGGGGCTCGGTGACGGATGGCGCGTCGACGGCATGCCCTCCGACCTCGAGGCGTACCGGGCGGCGCTCGACGTGCTCGCCGGGCCGGCACAGGACGGCGTGCTCGACAACGCCCTGCAGGACGTGGCCGCCGGTCGGTACGGCACCGACGGTGTGCCCGACGCCGGAAGCGACGCCGTGGTGGACGCCGTGCTGGACACCGAGATGGACGCAGCGCAGCTGCGCGCCTGGTACGAGGACGCCAGCGTCGACCTCGTGAAGCACTGGCTCGCGCACCCCGCGACGATGGCGGCCATCGACTTCGACGGCTTCGCGAACGAGGGCGACGGCGTCCGCAAGCAGGGCTTCCAGTTGCTCGCCGCCGATCAGCGCGAGGCCTGGGAGCCAGCGGCCCCGACCGCCGCGAGCGCACCCGCGACGACACGCACGACGACACCCACGACGGCACCACGACGACGGAAGCAGCACGATGAGACTCGACGGACAGCGCACGTACGGCACGGACGACGTCGTCGACGTGGTGGTCGTCGGCACCGGAGCCGGCGGAGCGCCCCTGCTGGCCTCCCTGGCCCGACGTGGCCTGCGTGTCGTCGCCCTCGAGGCCGGTCGCAACACCGAGCCGGGCGAGCACGTGCCCGACGAGGTCGCCGCCCCCGGGGACATCAACTGGATGGACGAGCGGCTGAGCGGCGGCGGCGCACCGACGGCGTTCGGACCGAACAACAGCGGCACCGGGGTCGGCGGTTCGACGCTGCACTGGGGCGCGTTCACCCCGCGTCCGAGCACGCACGACCTGTCGCTCCGCTCCGCGTCCGGTGTCGGCGAGGACTGGCCGATCAGCCACGCCGAGCTCACCGGCTGGATCGAGCAGGTCGAGCACGACGTCGGGGTCGCCGGACCCGAGCACTACCCGTGGGACCCGTCGCGCCGTTACCGGATGCGTCCGCCGGCGCGCAACGCCTCGTCGGACATGATGATGCGCGGGGCAGCGGCCGCTGGCATCACCGCGACCGACGCCCCCGTCGGGCTCACCACCGAGGACCGCCACCAGGAGCACCACGGCCTGCGGCACGCCTGCGTCGCCTGCGGCTCGTGCCACCAGGGCTGCCGCAACGGCGCGAAGGTCTCGATGGACACCACCTACCTGCCCGCGGCGGTGGCGTTCGGCGCCGAGATCCGGCCGGACTCGTTCGTGCACGGCATCGAGCTCGACGCTTCCGGCGAGGTCAGCGCCGTGCTGTACACCCACGGCGGCCGCGAACACCGGCAGCGCTGCCGTGCCCTCGTGCTCGCCGCCGGCGGCATCGAGACCCCACGCCTGCTGCTGCACACCGGGCTCGCGAACGGCAACGACCAGGTCGGCCGGAACTTCACCGCGCACGGCGCCACCCAGGTCTGGGCGCGGTTCGACGAGTCGATGCGCTCCTACCGCGGCTACCCGTCGTCGATCATCACCGAGGACTTCGTCCGCCCCGCCGACGCGGACTTCGCCGGCGGGTACCTGATCCAGAGCCTCGGCGTGCAGCCGCAGACCTTCGCCAACACGCTCATCCGGGGCGGCGGCCTGCGCGGCGCCGAGCTCGTGCGGGCGCTGCAGGACTACCCGCACTCGGCGGGTGTCGGCATCAACGCCGAGTGCCTGCCCTACGACGACAACCGGCTGGTCCTCGCGGACGAGGTCGACGAGCACGGCGTGCCTCGTGCCCGGGTCTCGTTCACCCCGGGCGCGAACGAGGACGCGATCCGCCGCCACGCGATCCGCACCATGACGACCATCGTCGAGGCCGCCGGCGGCAGGGACGTCCGGGTCCTCGAGCGCACCGCACACACCATCGGCACGGCACGCATGGGCGCGGACCGCGAGACCTCGGTCGTCGACCCGGACGGCCGCTCGTGGGACGTCCCGAACCTGTGGATCGCCGACAACTCGGTGTTCCCGAGCGCCGTCATCGCGAACCCGGCGCTGACGATCATGGCGCTGTCCCTGCGCACCGCCGACCGGATGCTCCGCGCGGCCTGACCTGCGTGGGCGGGCCGCCGACGTGGGCGGGCCGCCGGCGCGGACGCGCTCCGGCCCGCTCGGTCAGCCGCGCAGGGCCAGTGCTTCGCTCGTCCACCGGGCGTGCAGGTCCCACGGGTCGTCCACACCGGCGGCGACGGCGTCGACGTGCGCGAGCAGGTCCGGTGTCGCCCGGAACCACTCGGTGCCGGGGTACCGAGTGGCCGCGAACTGGGCGTGCCGCCGACGTTCGAGCGTCCGGTCGCCCCGCTCGAACGCCAGGAGGTCCTGGTGCGGGATCGCGGCCAGCCGCTGCCTCGGGTTCATCGTGGTGCCGATCTTCACCCGGTCGCCGAAGTCGTCGCGCATCCGCAGGTAGTACACGACGTCGACCCGCGGGGAGCCAGGTCGCCGTCGGGCACGTCGCCCCACCGCCACTCGCAGCGCGCGCAGACGAACGCCGTTGGGAACCGCACCCCGACGCGGGCTCCGCACACCGGGCACGGCCCCGGCAGGGCGTCCTCGACGCCGACGTGCTCGGCCGCGAACTCCGTCACCAGCGAGACGTGCGTCGCGCACAAGGGTACGCCCGCGAGGGCGTCCGCCGCGGGGCCCGCACAACCCGGCACGCAGCACGACGAGGTGACCATGCCGGAACGCTAGCCCGACCCACCGACGCCCCCGAGCCTCCCGGCCGCCCGGCGCACCCGCGCACCCGCGCCGGACCGGCGCGTACCTGCCTGAAACGGGCGTACCTGGTCGGTTGGAACGATCAGGTACGCCCGTTTCCGCTTCCCATCGCATCCGCTCTGGGAAGAACCGAGCGTACCTGCCCGAACCAGGCGGACTCACGCCGAACCGGTGCGCACCTACCGAAACCGGGCGTACCTGGTCGGTTGGAATGACCAGGTACGCCCGTTCCCGCTTCCCATCGCAACAGCTCTGGGAAGAACCGTGCAGGCCGAGACCCGTCAGTCGGTGAAGATCACGCCGACCGGTTCGCGCTTCTCCTCTTGGAACTGGTCCTCACCACGGCCGAGCGCCCAGTACGCCGACAGCGACATCTCGCGCTTCTCCAGCCCCCAGTCGTCCTGCAGCAGCCGACGGATCGCCTTCATCGCGGTCCGCTCGCCGTGTGCGAACACCTGGACCGGCCGGGAGGCACAGGGCAGCGCCCGGGCCGCCTCCAGCAGGAGCGTGCCCGGTTGGGCGCCGGTGGCGTCGCGGTGCAGCCACCGCAGGTCGACCCCCGCCGGGTGCGCGATCTCCTGTTCGTCGGCAGGGCCGGCCACCTCGACCAGGGCGACGCCCGTGGCGGTGTCGGACATCGACTCCAGCGCGGCGCCGATGGCCGGCAGGGCACTGTCGTCGCCGAGCAGGACGTGGGTGACGTCCGGGTCGTCGACGGGCGCGTAGCCACCGCCGGGACCGGACAGCGCGAGCTTGTCGCCGGGCTGCGCCGCTGCGGCCCAGGGCCCGGCGAGTCCGTCGTCGCCGTGCACGACGAAGTCGACGGCGATCGTCTTCGCGGTGTGGTCGACAGCCCGCACCGTGTACGTGCGGCAGGCCGGTCGGTCCTGCTTCGGCAGCGTCTCGCGCAGTTCCTCGAGGTCGTACGGGGGTTCGAGGCCGAGCGACGGCTTGGCGAGCAGGAGCTTGACGTACTTGTCAGTGGCGGCCAGCTTGTCCGGGTCGGCGGTGCCCACGAAGGCGTCGAAGGCCGGTCCGCCGAGGTGGACGCGCACCATGTGGGGCGACAGTCGCTCGGTGCGGTCGACGACGAAGACGTGCTGTGGGCGTTTGGGCTTGGAGCTCATCGGTACGAGCGTCCTCTCTCCTGCTTGACGTTTGTCGAACTAAGGTTAGCCTTACCTCATGGACACGACCGTCATCCCGTTCTCCGAGCTGCTGCGCAAGCGCACGCGTCGCTCGCACGGTTCCTCGGCCGGGAACGGCTTCATGCACGACCTGCTCGGCGGGAAGTGCGACGTCGCCGACTACGCGGCGTTGCTCGGACAGTACTCGTTCGTCTACGACGCCCTCGAACGTGCGGCCGAACGGATGGCGGACCACCCGGTGGCGGCGCCGTTCGTCACCTCGCAGCTCACCCGGATGCCGGCGATCCGTGCCGACCTCGAGTACCTGATCGGCCCGGACTGGTCCGAGCTGGTCTGCCCGCTCCCCGCCACGACGGCGTACGTGCGGCGGCTCAACGAGGTCGCGGCCGAGTGGCCGGGCGGCTTCGTCGCGCACCACTACACGCGGTACCTCGGCGACCTGTCCGGCGGGCAGATGATCGGGCGGATGCTCTCCGACCAGTTCGGCTTCGACACGAACGGCGTCCTGTTCTACATCTTCGACCAGGTCGCGGACCCGAGTGCCTTCAAGGACACCTACCGCGCGCAGCTCGACGCGGCGCCGTGGACGGCCGAGGAGCAGGAGCGGGTCATCGCCGAGGTCGAACTGGCGTACTCGCTCAACAACGGCCTGCTCGAGGGGCTCGATGCCCGGCGTCGTCCGGTCACCGACGGGGTCGGCGACGTGGCGGTGACCGCGTGACCGAGCCGTTCGACGACGAGGCGCGCCGCGCGGTCCTCCGGCACATGAACGCCGACCACGCGGCCGACAACCTGGCGATCGTCCGTGCGAACGGGGCCGCGACCGCCGTGGCCGCGACGATGACCGAGATCGACGCGATCGCCGGTGTCTGGATCGCCCGGCTCGACGACGGCGACGAGGAACAGGTCATCGTGCCCTGGACGTCGCCGCTGACCGACCGCCGTTCGGCGCGGGTGCAGATCGTCGAGGTCCACTCCGCCGCGCAGGCCCAGCTCGCCGAACCGAGCTGAACCGAGCTGATCCGCGCTGATCCGAGCCGATCCGCGCCGACCACAGACCCGCCGGGATCGCGGACCGCGTCGCAACTGCAGGGGTGCTCCCGCCACGCGTCGCGATCCCGGCGTCCCTCCTGCATGCCCGCGCTGCGCGCCGACGCGTTCGGGGTGCCCTGCCCGCTGGTCCGTCCGGACGGTCGACGTCACGGGTGGCCGCGGGCCGATACGCTGCTCGGAGCCGGGACGGTGTTCCCGGACGACCCCGAAAGGACCCCATGACGGCGATCGACGGATCGGCGCGCCATGAGCGCGCTCGGGACGACGTCAGCGGCGCGGTCGACAGTGACCTGCGCGCCGACGTGCGCTACCTCGGCAACCTGCTCGGCCGGGTGCTGCGCGAGAACGGTGGCGACGAGCTGCTGCGTGACGTGGAGTCGCTGCGTGCGGCCGTGATCGACGCCTACGAGGGAGACCACGCCGAGGGTGCTGCCCGCGCGCAGACCCTCGTGTCCGCGATGTCGGCCGAGCGCGCCGAAGCGGTGGCGCAGGCCTTCACGACGTACTTCCACCTCACGAACCTGGCCGAGGAGCACCACCGCGTGCGGGTGCTCCGGCAGCGCGGCGACGACGGCGGCCTGGCCGGCGACTCGTTCCCGGCGACCTACGCGGAACTCGTGGCCGAGGTCGGCGAGGCCGAGGCGGCGGAGCGACTCCGGACGCTGCGGTTCCACCCGGTGCTGACCGCGCACCCGACCGAGGCCCGCCGTCGTGCGGTGACCACGGGCGTGCGGCGCATCACGGACCTCATCGACGAGCGCGACCGCTCGAAGAACGCCACGGCGCGTGCCGAGAACGAGCGACGGCTGCTCGAGGAGATCACGACGCTCCTGCGCACCTCGCCGCTCCGCACGACCCGCCCGACCCCGCTCGACGAGGTCCGCACCGCCATGAGCGTCTTCGACCAGACGCTGTTCGAGATCGTCCCGCAGGTCTACCGCCTGCTCGACGACCGGCTGCAGGGCGACGACGCCGGACGTGCACCGGTGACGGCGCCCGCGTTCGTGCGGTTCGGCACCTGGATCGGTGGTGACCGCGACGGCAACCCGCACGTGACCGCCGACATCACGCGCCAGGCTGCGGAGATCGCGGCCGAGCACATCCTGATCGGGCTCACCCGCGCCACCACCCGCATCGGCAGTGCCCTGACCCTCGACGCGAGCGACACCCCGGCCGACGCCGGACTCACCGCGCTCGTGGCGGCGCAGGAGTCGCTCGACCCGGGCATCGCCGAGCGCATCGGTGTCCGCGCCCCGAACGAGACGCACCGTCGCGCGCTCCTCTTCACCGCCGCGCGCATCGACGCCACCCGCCAGGGCGCGACGCCGCTCGCGTACGACGGACCCGAGGCGCTGCTCGACGACCTCCGGACGATCCAGGCGTCGCTCGTGGCCGCCGGCGCGATCCGGCCGGCGAACGGCGAGCTGCAGAACCTCATCTGGCAGGTCGAGACCTTCGGGTTCCACCTGGCCGAGCTCGAGGTCCGGCAGCACTCGCAGGTGCACCGCACCGCCCTGGCGGAGATCCGGGCCGGCGGCGCGCTGAGCGAGACCACCGAAGAGGTCCTCGCGGTCTTCCGGACCATCGCCGACCTGCAGGACCGCTACGGGGTCCGTGCCGCCAGCCGGTACATCGTGTCCTTCACGCAGTCGGCGGCGGACCTGGCGAACGTGCACGAGCTCGCCGTCGCCGCACTCGGCTCGCCCGAGGCTGCACCGGTGCTCGATGTCATCCCGCTCTTCGAGACCTTCGCCGACCTGCACGCCAGCGTCGACATCCTCGACGAGGCCGTCCGCACCGAGACGTTCCAGCGTCGTCTCGCCGCGACCGGCCGTCGGCTCGAGGTCATGCTCGGCTACTCGGACTCGTCGAAGGACGTCGGTCCGGTCTCCGCGAACCTGGCGCTCTACGACGCCCAGGCCCGCATCGCCGACTGGGCACGGGACAACGAGGTCGAGCTCACCCTGTTCCACGGCCGCGGCGGTTCGCTCGGCCGCGGCGGCGGGCCGGCCAACGAGGCCGTCCTCGCGCAGCCGCCGGGATCGATCGACGGTCGCCTGAAGCTCACCGAGCAGGGCGAGGTCATCTTCGCGCAGTACGGCGACCAGGACATCGCGGCCCGTCACCTCGAGCAGATGGCCTCGGCCACCCTGTTCGCGTCGTCGCCGTCCAACGAGGCGCGCACGGCCGCTGCTGCCACCCGGTTCGCCGACCTCGCGCAGCAGCTGGACGACGTGTCGCGCGTCGCGTTCTACGAGCTGGTCAAGGCGGACGGGTTCGCTCCGTGGTTCGCTCGGGTCACCCCGATGGAGGAGATCGGGCTGCTCCCGCTCGGCTCCCGCCCGGCCCGCCGAGGGCTGTCGGTCGAGTCGCTCGAGGACCTCCGGGCGATCCCGTGGGTGTTCTCGTGGACCCAGGCGCGGATCAACCTGGCCGGCTGGTACGGGCTCGGCTCCGCGCTCGAGGCGGTCGGCGACGTCGACGTCCTGCGGGCCGCGTACGCCGAGTGGCCGCTGTTCGGCGCGATGATCAAGAACGTCGAGATGTCGCTCGCGAAGACCGACGAGCACATCGCCCGCCGGTACCTCGAGCTCGCCGACCGCGACGACCTCGCCGCCAAGGTGCTCGACGAGATGACGCGGACCCGTGACTGGGTGCTCCGGATCTCGGGCGGCAGCGACGTGCTCGAGGACCGTCCGGTCCTGGCCCGGGCCGTGCGCCTGCGCAGCCCCTACGTCGACGCGCTGTCGCACCTGCAGCTCCGCGCGCTCCGGTCCATCCGGACGACGGGCAGCACCGACCCGACCGACGCCGACCACCGTCTGCTCCTGCTCACCGTGAACGGGATCGCCGCCGGCCTGCAGAACACCGGCTGACGCCGGCCGAGGCGGACAGGAGGCCCGTGGCGGTGCCGCCACGGGCCTCCTGTCCGCCTGCGCGCACGCCGTACCCCCGTCGAATCGATTCGGGTGCGCGTAGCGTGTCGGTCGTGACGACGGAGCGCACCCGGAAGCCGACCACGACCACCCTGCCGCCGATCGTGCCGCTGGCCCTCATCATCGGGGTGTCGCCGTTCGCCACGGACATGTACATCCCGGCGCTCCCGCAGATCGCCCACGACCTCGGCACGTCCCCCGGTGCCGTGCAGTTGTCGCTCACGGCGTTCCTCGTCGCCTTCGCGGTCGGGCAGTTGCTCGTCGGCCCCGTCAGCGACGGGGTCGGCCGGCGGCCGATGCTCGTCGTCGGCACGGCGGTGTTCGCGCTCGCCTCGGTCGGGTGCGCCCTCGCGCCGGACGTCGTCACGCTCGTCCTCGCCCGCATCGCGCAGGGGCTCGGCGGAGCGGCCGGAGCGGTCGCCGGCCGGGCGATGGTGTCGGACGTGGCGAGCGGGACGCGGATGGCGAAGGTCTTCGGCACGCTCGCCGCGATCAACGCGATCGGCCCTGTCGTGGCACCCCTGGCCGGTGGCGCCGTGCTGACGTTCGGCACGTGGCGGATCATGTTCGTCGTGCTCGCGGTGCTCGGCGCGCTGTTCTTCGCGATGGTGGTGCTGCGGTTCCGCGAGACCCTGCCGCCGGAGCGACGCGGGGGCGTGGGCTTCGCCGCGAACGGTCGACGCATCCGCGAACTGCTGGCGATCCCGCGGTTCCGGGCCTACGTGCTGAGCGGGGTGCTGTCCACCGTGGGGTTCTTCGCGTACATCGCGACCAGCTCGTTCGTGTTCCAGACCCAGTTCGGCTTCTCCGAGGGCATGTACACGCTGGTCTTCGCCACGAACGCCTCGATGATGATCGTCACCACGCTGGTGTTCGGCCGGGTCGTCGGACGGTTCTCCGAGGACTCCCTGCTCACCGTCGGACTGCTCGTCGGCACCGCGGGTGCGGCGGCGGTCCTCGTCTCGGCGCTGCTCGACCTCGGTCCGGTGCCGGTCTGGTGCGCGCTCGCGGTCGTCACGGGTGCGTGGGGCTTCGTGCTGCCCGCCGCGATGACCCGGACGCAGCACGTCGGGGCGGCGCACCCGGGGACGGCCGCGGCCCTGCAGGGCGGCCTGACGTTCGGGATCGGCGGCCTCGGGACACCGCTCGCCGGCGCGCTCGGCGGGACCGCACTGGCGATGGGCGGGGTCATGGCGGCACTCATGGCCGCAGCCGTCGTGGTGCAGGTCACCGCGACGCGTCGGGACCGCAGCGGGACCTGACACGGCGGAGCCGGTAGGTTGCTGGTTGCAAGGCGCACCGATCAGAGGAGACCACCCGGCATGGACATCGTCGTACACGAAGCGCAGCCCGACACCGCGGTACTCGAGTGCAGCGGGCGCCTCAACATGGTGTCCGCCCCCGCGTTCCGCGAGGCGGTCACGAAGGTCGTCGACGACGGACGTGCCCGCGTCGTGGTCGAGCTCTCCGGTGTCGAGTTCATGGACTCGTCCGGGCTCGGCGCGCTGGTCGGCAGCCTGAAGACCGCGCGGCAGGCGGGCGGCGACCTCCGCATCGCGGCGCCGTCCGAGCAGGTGCAGATGGTCCTGCAGCTCTCCAACATCGACAAGATCCTCCGCACGTACCCCGACGGGGACGCTGCGGTCACCGACTGGTGATGACCGCCTCGGCCGCCGAGCACACGCTCGCGTTGTCGTGCCCGCCGGACGACGTGTCCGCCGTGCACGAGTTCCTGGCGGGCGTGTGGCAGCACGAACCCTCGGTCTCCGTCGAGGACCGGATGGCCCTCGAGCTCGCGATCGTCGAACTGACCTCGAACGTGATCGAGCACGGGACACGCCCGGAGGGAGTCTCCTGCCGCCTGCGCCTCGAGATCGGAGCGGACCGGTTCGCGGCACTGCTCTCCGACGACGGCGTCGCTGCCACCGTGGACACCGAGTCGGCCGAGTTGCCCGACGGACTCGCCGAGAGCGGCCGCGGCCTCGCCCTGGTCCGGATGGTCGTGGACGACCTGCGGTACGAGCGGATCGCCGACGAGAACCGGTGGACGGTCCTGCGCGCCCGTCACTGACCGTCACCACGCGACCGTTCTCTTCGTCCGTCTCGCGCACTCCGTGGGCCACAATCCGCAAGGAGCCGCGGGGGATTCCCGGGGTTCCTGGCTGCCGTGTCACGATTCGCGCGATGACAGCCGAACCGGATCCCAGGATCAGCTTCGAGACGTCGGGGGCCGATCTCGACGCTGCCGTGCACATGTACGAGGACGCCTACGCCAGTGTGGGCTTCACCGCGACCCGCACGGAGCGACCGTTCGCGTACCGGTTCCGCGTCGTCGGCGACGACGTGATGTCGTTCCGATCGACCCGATTCGACGCCCGCATGCAGGGTGAGCTGGACGTCCGCGACGAGTACGTCGTCATGTGGACCACGGACGGCGGCGGGCGCGTCGACATCGGCCGGCAAGAGGTCGCGTTCACGCCCGCCAGCCCGATGATGTTCCCGACCGGCCGGCCGTTCGCCTTCGACCTGCAGGACGTCCGGCAGAGCCTGGTGCAGTTCGACCGCACCGCCCTGGAGCGCGTCGCGGCCGAGGTCCACGGTGCGCAGCCGGGTCCGCTCGTCTTCGACCACACGGCGACGCCACGCACGGCCGAACTCCGGGGCTGGAACGCGCAGGTCCAGCGTGCCGCGGCGGTCGTGCTCGGTCGGGCGTCGGTCAGTTCGCTCGCCCTTGCAGAGGTCGCCCGGGACACCGCCCAGTCCCTGCTCCGGACCTTCCCGCACAAGCTGCTGGCCCCGGACGTCCCCCTGCCGCAGGGCGCCACGGGTCGCGTCCGCGAGGCCGTCGAGTACATGCACGCCTTCGCGCACACGCCGATCTCGACCACCGACGTCGCCGAGCACGTCGGACTGAGCGTCCGCGGTCTGCAGCAGGCGTTCCAGCGGCAGGTCGGCACCGCCCCGAACGCGATGCTCCGCGGGATCCGTCTCGACCGGGTGCGCGAGGAGCTCCGCCGTGCGTCGACGGGCGACCTGACCGTGGCGAGCGTGGCGATGCGGTGGGGCTTCGCACACCTCGGCCGGTTCTCGGCGGCGTACGCAGCGCGCTTCTCCGAGTACCCGCGCGACACCCTGCAGCGCTAGCCCTGTCCGGGGTTCGCTACGCTGCCCGAGTGAGCAGACCTCGACCGTGGGTGATCGTGCCCGGGATCTGGAACTCCGACGCGGAGCACTGGCAGTCCGTCTGGCAGCGGGAGCGCGGCGAGGACGCCGTCCGCATCGCACCGGCGTCCTGGGGTGAGCCGGACCCGGGGGACTGGCGAGACGCCATCTCCCGCGCGGTCGCGTCGTGCGCCGAACCGCCGGTGCTCGTGGCGCACAGCCTGGGCGTGCTCGCCGTCGCCGACTGGCTCGCCGCAGCCGCAGACGCCGCAGACGCCGCAGCCGCCGCAGACGCCGCAGCCGTCGCGGACGCCGCCGGTCCCACCGTCGCCGGCGCCTTCCTCGTCGCGCCGCCGGACCCCGCGGCACCGGGCTTCCCCGCCGCTGCCTCCGGGTTCCCCGCGCCCCGCCCGATCCCGGCCGGCACCGCAGCGGCCCGCGTTCCGACCCGCCTGGTGGTGAGCGACGACGACCCGTACTGCACCGCCGACCGTGCTCTGGTGTTCGCGGAGACGATGGGGGCCGCGGTGCTCCGGGTCGGCCCGCTCGGCCACGTCAACGTCGCCAGCGGTGTCGGCGCGTGGCCCGCAGGTCGGGAGCTCCTCGGCGCGTTCGAGCAGACCCTCTGACCCGACCCCCGGGGCGACGGGCGACACGCCGTTCACGTTCGGCGCGATATGGCAGGGATTGCTGCGACACACCGCGGATGTCCCGAGTTTCGGCGCGCGCGATATTTATCCTTCGGACATGGAGACCCAGTCCGGTGCACGCACCCCCTCGTCGACCCGTTCGGTCGCGAGGTCGAGGAGTGGCTCCGCGACGCCCCGGCGACGCGCACGCCGTACGTGGCGGACCTCGTGGTCCCGCCCGTCACCGGCCCGGTGCAGCGCCCCGGCGCCGTGGCTGACGCCACCGCCGTCCAGACGCCGGACCCCAGCATCGCGGCTGCAGCAGTCGCCGCGCCCGAAACCGGCACTGCGCCTGACGTCAGCACCGCGCCTGCAGCCCCCGCGTTCCGCCGCGACCGCGCCCGGCACGCCGCCGTCTGCGCACCGTCGTTCCCGGAACCGCCGGAGCGCCTCGCCCTGCGCATCGAGGACCTCGCGATCGAGGTTTCGTCGTCCACCGGTCGCAGCACCATCGAGCGGATCGTGCTGCTCGAGGACGAGGTCCGTCGCCGCGACGAGGACCTCGCCCGCCTCGCCGCCTGGGAGGCCACCGTCGACGGCGCGGACGACCCCGAGGTCACCGCGGCCCGCGCCTTCGCCCGGACCGTCTTCGCGGACCTGCTCGAGGACGCCGCCGCCGAGTCCGACCGTCGCGACCGTGCAGCCGCCCGCCGTGCCGCGACCGCTCCGGTCGCCGTCGTGACCGGCGTCGCCCCCGCTCCCGCGGTCGCCGTGCTCCGCCTCGCACCGACGGCAGCAGCCGCACCCGGAGCCGACGTCGTCACCGCGACCCCGGCCGTGGCGCTGGTCGCCCCGGAACGCGACGAGCCCGTGCGACCGGTGCTGGGCCTCCCGGCCGTGTCGCCGGTCTCCGCGAACACGCGACCCACCCCGCTCGTCCAGCCCGCCACCGGGCCGACGGTCATCGACCGTGCCGCGTTCGCGGCCGCCCTCACCGCTCACCAGGGCACGACCGCGAGCACGCCCGTCGTGCTGCCGGACGCGATCGCCGTGCCCGTCGTCGAGACGGCAGCCCCGGCGAGCGTCGACACCGAAACCGGCACCGACGAGCCGGCCCGGCCCGGCTGGTGGTCGCGACTCGTCGCCGGCCTGCTCCGTGCGCTCGGTCGCCGCTGACCGGGAGGCCCGGATCACCCCGCGCGGACCGGCTGCCGGTGCCGACGCGGTCGGCTCGGTAGACTGACCGGATGCCGACGCTCCGCGAACTCCAGGCCGTGATCGAAGACCTGTGGCCCGCCGCAGGAGCCGAGTCGTGGGACGCCGTCGGACTGGTCGCCGGGGATCCGGACGCCACCGTCGAGCACGTCCACCTGGCCGTCGACGCCGTCCCCGCGACCGCGCGTGAAGCGGTCGAGCTCGGTGCCGGGCTCCTGCTCACGCACCACCCGTTGCTGCTGCGCGGCGTCACGACGATCGCCGAGTCGACGTACAAGGGCAGCGTCCTCGCGACCCTCGTGCGCGGTGGCAGCGCCCTGATCGCGGCCCACACCAACGCCGACGTGGTCACCACCGGGACCTCGGCCGTGCTCGCCGACCGGATCGGCCTGACCGACCAGCGACCGCTCGACGCCGGCACCGACCCCGCGACGGGCATCGGCCGCGTCGGGGTCCTCGCCGAGGGCACGACCCTCGGCGCCCTGGCACGGAAGCTCGTCGACCTGCTGCCGCCCACCGCGACCGGGGTCCGGGTGTCCGGCGACTTCGACCAGCCCGTCCGCACCGTGGCACTGTGCGCCGGTGCGGGGGACTCGCTGCTCGGCCACCCCGCCGTCCTCGCTGCCGACGTGTACATCACGAGCGACCTCCGCCACCACCCGGCGTCCGAGTTCCGCGAACAGGCGCTGCTCGGCGGCGGTCCCGCCCTCATCGACACCTCGCACTGGGCCGCCGAGTGGCTCTGGCTCGACGTCGCGGCCGCGCAACTGCGCCAGGCCGCGGGCGTCCACGTCACCGTGAGCGACCTCCGCACCGACCCGTGGGACTTCGCGGTCCTGCCGGCGGCCGAACCCACCACCCCCACTGAAGGAGTCTGACCATGAAGGCAGCACCCGAGGACCAGGTCATCCTCCTCGACGTCCAACGACTCGACAACGACGTCACCCGCATCGCGCACCGCATCACGTCGCTGCAGAAGGGCGACCAGCTCACCGGACTCGGCACCAAGGCCGCCGGACTGCGCAGCGAACTCGTCGCCGCCACCGGCCTGGTCGAGGACGCCGAACGCGAGCTCGCTCGCCTGGAGTCCGACACCGCCACCGCGCAGGCCCGCGTCGAGCGCGACACCACGATGCTGCAGAACGTGTCGAACTCGAAGGACGCGACCGGGCTGCAGAACGAGCTCGAGTCGCTGCAGCGCCGCATCGGTGGCCTCGAGACCGCCGAGCTCGAGGTCATGGAGAACCTCGACGGCCTGCGCGCCCGGGTCGGCGACATCGAGGCGCAGCTCGCCGACGTCGAAGCCGCGCGCTCCGGCCTGGTCGCCGAACGTGACGCCGAGATCGCGCGCCTGTCGTCCGACCGTGCCTCTGCCGAGCAAGCCCGAGCCGACGTCGCCGCGAAGGTGCCGGCCGAGCTGCTCGCGCTCTACGACCGGCAGCGTGCCCGTTACGGCTTCGGCGCGTCGCTGCTGCAGGGCGGGGTGTCGACGGCGTCGGGCGTGGCGCTGAACAACTCTGACCTGCAGGACATCCGCCGTGCCGCGCCGGACGACGTCGTGCTCTGCCCGGACAGCGACGCGATCCTGGTGCGCACGGCCGAGTCGGGGCTGTAGGCGCTCGCACGCTGCCGACGGCAGGCGCGGTGCCAGCTGGCACCGCGCCTCCCGTCTGTGGTGCACGGTGCGGGGGCGCACGGTGCGGGGTCCGTCGCCTGGTGCGAGGTTGCACGCTCGGTGCGGCGTTGTGGCGCTGCACCGAGCGTGCAACCTCGCACGGGATCGCGAGCGCCGCACCGTGCGTCGAGCACGGGTCTCGTGGAAGTGGGGCGAATGGGCCGGCCGTACGCCGGGTTCTGTCCCGCCGCTTGCACGGCGGTGACGGCCATCTCTCTCGGACCGACGTTGCCGTCGGCCTCCAGCGGTCTACCCGAGGACTCGGCGAGCAGCCTCAGCGTCCTCTGTCTGACCTTGCTCCGGGCGAGGTTTACCGAGCGGATCCGGTCACCCGGACCCCTGGTGGTCTCTTACACCACCGTTTCACCCTTACCGACGTTGCCGCCGGCGGTCTGTTTTCTGTGGCACTGTCTCGCGGATTGCTCCGGGTGGGTGTTACCCACCGCCCTGCTCTGTGGAGCCCGGACGTTCCTCGGCACTCCCGGAGGAGTGACGCGACCGTCTCACCGACCCATTCGCAGGTCCGAGTCTACCGGCCCCGCGCCCGTGCCTCGGCCCGGCCCCGGCCCGGTCCCGGCCCGCCCCCGCCCCCGAGGTTCCGAAATCTCGGCATGTCGGCGCGCACGAGGGGTCTCCGTGGAACCTCGGCGAACCGCAGACGGCGAGTCGTGGAACGTCGGCGCCAGCGGCCGGGCGCGTCGAATCGCACCGACGCCGCCCGGTGCACGGTGCAGGCCGGTGTGAGCGGGGTCGACGGTCCGAGGGACCTGCGGGTCAGGCGCTGCGGGCAGCCAGGGTCGCGGCACCGATGATGCCGGCGTTGTTGCGCAGCGTCGCCGGGATGATCTCCGCCTGCAGGTCGAGCAGCGGCAGGAACTCCTCGTACTGCTTCGACACGCCGCCGCCGACGACGAAGAGCTCGGGGGAGAGCAGGGCCTCGAGCGTCGAGTAGTAGGTCTGCAGACGCTTCGCCCAGTGCTTCCACGACAGGTCGTCGCGCTCCTTGGCAGCGAAGGACGCGCGCGACTCGGCGTCGTGCCCGTCGATCTCCAGGTGTCCGAGCTCCGAGTTCACGATGAGCACACCGTCGTTGATGAGCGCGCTGCCGATCCCGGTGCCGAGTGTCGTGACGATCACCAGGCCGTCCTTGCCCTTCGCCGCACCGAACTGCTGCTCGGCGAACCCGGCGGCGTCGGCGTCGTTCACGAAGTGGATGGCGCGGCCGAGCTCCTTCTCGAACAGTGCCTCGGCCTCGAAGCCGATCCACTTCTTCGAGACGTTCGCGGCCGACATGGTCTTGCCGTCTCGCACGATCGCGGGGAAGCACACGCCCACGGGGACGTCGGCCGCCGGTGCGAGCTCGTCGAGGATCGAGGCGACGACGGCGGTGATGTCGTGGGGCTTCCCGCCTTCCGGTGTGGCCTTCTTGATGCGGTCCGTGGTCAGTTCACCGGACGCGACGTCTACGATCGCGCCCTTGATGCCCGTACCACCGATGTCGACGCCGACTGCGAGGGAGGTCATGAGGTTGTCGTGCCTTTCGGTTGCCTGCCGGAGTGCCCGGTCAGGAAGGGGTGTCCGGTCAGGGAGACGGTGAGGAGCTCCGCGCCGCGTTCGGTGACGACGAGGGTGTGCTCGAACTGCGCGGTCCACGACTTGTCGCGCGTCGAGACCGTCCAGTCGTCGGACCAGATGTCGGCCTCGATTCCGCCGAGGGTCAGCATGGGCTCGATGGTGAACACCATGCCCTGCTCGATGACGTCGTCGTACTGCGGCGCGTCGTAGTGCGGGATGATCAGACCGGAGTGGAAGGCACGACCGACTCCGTGGCCGGTGTAGTCGCGGACGACGCCGTAGCCGAAGCGCTTCGCGTACGCCTCGATGGCGCGGCCGATGACGTTCACCTGCCGGCCGGGGGCGACGGCCTTGACGCCGCGCTCGAGGGCGAGCCGCGTGCGGGTCACGAGGTCCTCGACCTCCTGCGACGCCTGCCCGACGATGAACGTGCGGTTCGTGTCGCCGTGCATCCCGTCCTTGTAGGCGGTGATGTCGATGTTGACGAGGTCACCCTCCTGCAGGACGGTGTCGTCGGGGATGCCGTGGCAGATGACCTCGTTGAGGCTAGAGCACAGCGACTTCGGGTACCCGCGGTACCCGAGCGTCGACAGGTAGGCGCCGTGTGCGACGACGAACTCGTGGCCGATGCGGTCGAGTTCGTCGGTGGTCACGCCCGGACGGATCGCTGCGCCGACGGCGTCGATGGCCTGGGACGCGATGCGGCCAGCGGTGCGGATGCGCTCGACCTCGTCGGGGAGTACGTGTCGCCGAGGCCGTGCTCGTGCGGTTCGACCTTGCCGACGTACTCCGGGCGTTCGATGTCCTTCGGGACGGTCCGGAGCGGGGAGACGCGGCCGGCGGTCAGGTGTCCGTGTTGGTCCCGGGGCATGCCGACCACTCTAGTCGGCGGGCGACGACCCCGCCGCGCGGGTACGGTGGCGGGCATGAGCGACGAACGCATCGAGTCCCAGTGGTGGTTCAACGACAAGACCGGCCAGGTCGAGCAGGGTCCGCAGTCCCCGCAGCGCGACCGCATCGGCCCGTTCGACACGCGCGAGGAAGCGCAGCACGCGCTCGACCGGATCGCGGCGAACAACGAGAAGTGGGACGCCGACGACCAGTGACGGCACGGTGACGGACCACTGACGCGTCGCACGGCCCCGCGCACGCCGCGGGACCACTAGCCTGGGACGAGGCCCGCCCGCGGCCACCCGATACACGGAAAGGTCGTGCATGGACAAGCAGACGGACTTCGTGCTCCGCACCATCGAGGAGCGCGGCATCAAGTTCATCCGACTCTGGTTCACGGACGTCATCGGGACGCTGAAGTCGGTGGCGATCGCCCCGGCCGAGGTCGAGGGTGCCTTCGCCGAGGGCATCGGGTTCGACGGCTCCGCGATCGAGGGCCTGTCCCGCTCGTACGAGGCCGACGTGCTCGCGCACCCGGACCCCTCGACGTTCCAGATCCTGCCGTGGCGCGGCGAGGTCGACCCGACCGCGCGGATGTTCTGCGACATCACGACGCCGGACGGCCAGCCCGCCGTCGCCGACCCCCGCAACGTGCTGAAGCGCACGCTGGCCCGGGCGAGCGAGCGTGGCTTCACGTTCTACACGCACCCCGAGATCGAGTTCTACCTGCTCAAGAGCCGTGAGTGGAAGGACGGCGGGCCGCAGCCCGTCGACCAGGCCGGCTACTTCGACAACGTCCCCGGCGGCAGCGCGCACGACTTCCGTCGTCGCTCCGTCCGGATGCTCGAGGACCTCGGCATCTCGGTGGAGTTCAGCCACCACGAGGCCGGCCCGGGCCAGAACGAGATCGACCTCCGCTACGCCGACGCACTGACGATGGCGGACAACATCATGACCTTCCGCACGGTCGTGAAGGAGGTCGCGATCGAGCAGGGCGTCTACGCGACGTTCATGCCGAAGCCGATCTCCGGGCAGCCGGGCTCGGGCATGCACACGCACGTCTCGCTCTTCGAGGGCGACCAGAACGCGTTCTACGAGGCCGGCGGCGAGTACCAGCTGTCCCGGACCGCCAAGCACTTCATCGCCGGTGTGCTCAAGCACGCACCGGAGATCACCGCGGTCACGAACCAGTTCGTGAACTCGTACAAGCGCCTCTGGGGTGGCGACGAGGCCCCGTCCTTCGTGACGTGGGGCCACAACAACCGTTCGGCGCTCGTGCGCGTGCCGCTGTACAAGCCCAACAAGGGGCAGTCCTCGCGCATCGAGTACCGCGGCATCGACTCGGCGGCGAACCCGTACCTGGCGTACTCGCTGCTGCTCGCGGCGGGGCTCAAGGGCATCGAGGAAGAGTACGAGCTGCCGGCCGAGGCCGAGCACGACGTCTGGAGCCTCACCGACGCCGAGCGTCGTGCCCTCGGGTACAGCCAGCTGCCGTCGAGCCTCGACCACGCCCTCAGCCTGATGGAGGACTCCGAGCTCGTCGCCGAGACGCTCGGCGAGCACGTGTTCAACTTCGTGCTCCTCAACAAGCGCCAGGAGTGGAAGCGCTACCGCGACCAGGTCACACCGTTCGAGCTCGACACCAACCTCGGCGCCCTCTGAGCGAGCGCACCACATGACCGGTCGGACGACGTCGTCGCGTTCCGAGTTGGCCCGCCTGGGCTTCGCCGAGCTGTCGGAGAGCCTGGAGCGGATCGCCGACCTGGAGGCGCGGTTCGGCTCCGTCGTGCCGCTGCCGGTCAGCGGCACCCCGGCGCTCTGGGGCATCACCGCGGATCCCGACGGTGCGCTGCGGCTGCTGGAACGGCTGTTGGAGCGCGCTCCGGACGAGCTCCGCCCCGTCCTGGCGGACGAGGCCGCGACGGAGCGGCTGATCCGCCTGCTCGGCGCCTCGGTCGGCCTCGGTGAGTTCCTGCACCGTCGCCCTGCCGAACTCGCACTGCTGCTCGAGCCCGTCGTCGCACCCTGGTCGCAGGAGCGGTACACGGCATCCCTGCTCGAGGCGATCGACGGTGCCACCGGCGAGGACGCACGGCTGTGCCTGCGGGTGCGGTACCGCCGGCACCTCGCGCAGATCGCCCTGTACGACGTGCTGCACTCGTCGCCGACCGAGGCGTTCCCGGCCGTCGCTGCCGGACTGGCCGACCTGGCCGGCGCAGCGCTCGACGCCGCGGTCGACGTCGCCCGGCGCGAGGTGCCGTTCCCGGCGGCCGACGTCGCCGCGACCCCGCTCGCGGTGATCGCGATGGGCAAGGCCGGCGCGCGCGAGCTCAACTACGTCAGCGACGTCGACGTCATCTTCGTCACCGAGGCCACCGACGACATCGGCACCGACCGTGCCGTCCTCATCTCGACGCGGATCGCGATCGCCGCGACCCACGCGATCACCGACCTGGCCGCCGAACCCGGTCTGTGGGAGGTCGACGCGAACCTGCGACCGGAGGGCAAGGACGGCGCCCTCGTCCGCACGCTCGACTCGCACGTCGCGTACTACGAGCGCTGGGCGAAGTCGTGGGAGTTCCAGGCGCTCCTCAAGGCCCGGCCGATCGCCGGCTCGGCCGACCTGGGTGCGCGCTACGCCGAGGCCGTCGCACCGTTCGTCTGGAGCTCGTCGGCGCGCCCGGGTTCGTCGAGTCGGTGCAGCGGATGCGCGAGCGCGTCACCGACCACATCCCCGACGGCGAGGTCGACCGGCAGCTGAAGCTCGGTCCGGGCGGCCTGCGCGACGTCGAGTTCACGGTGCAGCTCCTGCAGCTCGTGCACGGACGTGACGACGAGTCCGTGCGCGTCCGTTCCACCCTCGAGGCGATGGACGCCCTGACCGCCGCCGGGTACGTCGGACGGGCCGAGGCCGCCCACTTCGGTCCGGACTACGCACTGCTCCGAGTCCTCGAGCACCGCATCCAGCTCCGCCGACTGCAGCGGACGCACCTGATGCCGACCGATGAAGAGGAGCTGCGCGTCCTCGCCCGGTCGAGTGGTCTGGCCACCTCGGCCGCAGCCCTCGAGACCCGGTGGCGCGCGGTCAAGCTCGAGGTCCGCGGCCTGCACGAGCGGCTGTTCTACCGTCCGCTGCTGTCCGCCGTCGCCACGACCGAGGGCGAGATCGTGCTGACCGACGACCAGGTCGTCGACCGGCTCGCAGGCGTCGGGTTCGTCGACCCGCCCGGTGCGCTGCGGCACATCCGGGCGCTCACCCAGGGCACGAGCCGACGCGCAGCGATCCAGCGGAACCTGCTGCCGGTGCTCCTGCGGTGGATGGCCGAGGGGCCGGCGCCGGACCGGGCCCTGCTGGCGTTCCGGCGGCTCAGCGACACGCTGGGGGAGTCGAGCTGGTTCCTCCGGATGCTCCGCGACTCGTCCGGGGCTGCGCACTCGCTGACCACCGTGCTGTCGGAGTCGGCGTTCCTGTCCGGTCTGCTCGAGCGGTTCCCCGAGGCCGTCGCCTGGCTCGACGAGCCCGAGTCGCTCCTGCGGGCCCGCCCGATGGACTCGTTGCTCGCCGAGATGACCGCGACGACGGCGCGGCACGGCAACGACGTCGACGGTGCGGCGAGCCTGCTGCGCTCGGCGCGCCGCCGCGAGACGCTGCGCCTCGGCATGGCCGCGGTGCTCGGGCACCTCGACGTGGACGCCCTGGGCGCTGCACTCAGCGACGTGACCGAGGCGACCCTCGCCGGGGCCCTCGCACTCGCCCGACGTGACGCCCCGCCGGACTTCGAGTTCGGGATCATCGCGATGGGCCGCTACGGCGGACGGGAGCTCGGCTTCGGCTCCGACGCCGACGTCCTCTACGTGTACCGCGCGCCGGACCTGGCGACCGAGGCGGCCTCCCGGACGGCGCAGACCATCGTGCGCGAGCTGAACCGGCTCACCGAGGACACCGTCCACCCGCTCGACCTCGACATCGACCTGCGCCCCGAGGGCAAGAACGGCCCGGTGGCGCGCACGCTGGAGTCCTACGGCGCCTACTACGCCCGGTGGTCGCTGACGTGGGAGGCGCAGGCGCTGCTCCGTGCCCGCGGTGCCGTCGGCGACGCCCAGCTGCTCCGGGACTTCGAGCACCTGGCGGACCGCACGCGCTACCCGGAGCGGATCGACGAGAACGAGGTGCGCGAGGTCCGGCGCATCAAGGCCCGTGTCGAGTCCGAGCGGCTGCCCCGCGGTGCTGATCCGGCTCGCCACCTGAAGCTCGGGCGCGGCTCGCTCAGCGACGTCGAGTGGTTCGTCCAGCTCCTGCAGCTGCAGCACGCACTCGAGTTCCCCGCGCTCCGCACGACCTCGACGCTCGAGGCACTCGACGGTGCCGTGGCCGCCGGGTTCGTCAGTGCCGAGGACGGCGAGCGGCTCGGCGCGGCCTGGCGCTTCGCCTCGCGGACGCGCAGTGCGCTGGTGCTCTGGTCGGGGAAGACGACCGACGTCCTGCCCGTCGACCGCGTCCAGCTCGAGGGTGTCGCGCGGCTGATGGAGTACCCGCCCGGCTCGGCGAGCGAGCTCGAAGAGGACTACCTCGGCGTGACCCGACGTGCACGACAGGTCTTCGAGCGCGAGTTCTACGGCGCCTGACCCAGCGGCGACACGCCCGAGGTCGCGCGCACGGCACGGAACCGAGCAGTCGTCGGAGGTTAAATCTCCGTGTCGCGCAGTGTCCCCCGTTGCGACGACGGCCGTACCCCTGTTCGGACCGCGCCGGTACTGTTACCACGTCGTGACCGAACTCCCACCGGACCTCCAGGCGCTCATTTCCGGTGCCCCCCGACACGCCACGTGACCACCTGCTGACCGGGGCTTTCCGTCGGAGTCGACCCGCGCCTCCCGGCCCCGGTCCACGTGTGTACCGGCGGCCGATGTCGGGCAGGTGGTCCGCAGGAGTGCTGTCAGCACGAGGGGGGACCACCGGTCCCGGTGGAGATGGGGACAAGTGTGTACCCCGTAACGCGCTCGTAACGCCCCCGGACGGGGGTCGCGTTGCGCCGGGGTTCAGGTTTCTGCGTCAATGGGGTCACCCGAACCGACCCTGATTCCCCAACGTCGCGGAATCTCCACCTCGAACGTTGAAGCAGGGATCAGTGTTCACCTTCATTCTGCAGATCAGGCAGATGGTCGAAGGCCACCCCGAGTTCTACCTGTTCGCCGTGTACTCCGCGGTGATCTGGTTGCTCTGGTTGGTCAAGGTCGTCATCTCCGCCCGCTACCGCCCGTTCACCGGCACCTTCGTCGGTACCACCAGCGTCGTCGTCCCCGTCGTGGACGAACCGCTCGACCTGTTCCGCGACGTCATCGGTCGCATGGTCGAGCAGCGACCCGGCGAGATCATCGTCGTCATCAACGGCGCCCGCAACGAGGCGCTCGAAGCCGTCTGCGACGAGTTCGCCCCGCTCGTCCGCTGGACGCACACGCCCATCCCGGGCAAGCGCAACGCCGTCAAGGTCGGCACCGAGATGTCCAACGGCGACATCACGGTGCTCGTCGACTCGGACACCGTGTGGACCCCGGCGCGCTCGAGGAGCTTCTCAAGCCGTTCGCCGACGAGTCCGTCGGCGGTGTCACGACCCGGCAGCGCATCCTCGAACCCGAGCGCAGCTGGATCACGCGCTGGGCCGACTGGCTCGAGAACTCGCGGGCGCTCTACTCGATGCCCGCGCAGAGCGTCCTCGGGCAGATCGGCTGCCTGCCCGGGCGCACGATCGCCTTCCGGCGGAACATCCTGATGCGCGTCATGGACAAGTTCATGCACGAGAAGTTCATGGGTGTGTTCCTCGAGGTCTCCGATGACCGCACGCTCACGAACCTCACGCTCAAGGAGGGGTACCGGACCGTCTACCAGTACACCTCGCTGGTCTACACGGACGCCCCGCTGCAGGTGAAGAAGCTGTTCAAGCAGCAGCTCCGCTGGGCCCGTGGCTCGCAGTACAACACGCTGCGCATGCTGCCGTGGATGCTCGGTCACGCCCCGGTGCTGGCGGCGTTCTTCATCACCGACATCATCTTGCCGTTCATGCTCTTCGGCGTGATCGCCGGCTGGATCTACCGGGCCTTCACCGGGCAGGGCGAGAACCTGTACCAGGGCATCCTGTCGCAGTACGGCTTCTCGACGGGCTTCGTCTACGTCGCCGCGCTGATGGTCGTCTCGTCGGTGCTCAGCATGGCCATCCGGCAGATGCGTCACCTGGCCGAGAAGCCGAGTGACTTCTTCCGCCTGCCGATGTTCATCATCGTGTCGACGTTCTTCCTCATGCCGATCCGGCTCATCGGCTTCTTCCGCCTGGCGCACGCGTCCGGCTGGGGGACCCGCGCCGGTGCCTACGCCGGCGGTCCGATGCAGGAGGACCCGTCCGACGCCGCGCAGCCGTCGTCCTTCGGCACCGAGACCCCGGTCAGCCCGATCGACGCCGCGGACCGCGCTCGGGCCGTCGACGGACGCGTGCCGCTCGGCAGCGACCAGGTGGCCGTGGACCGCGCGTTCGACGAGCTCTTCGGGGCCGACGCCACCACCAACTCCACCACGACCGTGCTCGCGACCCGGCGCGAGGCCGCTGCCGCAGCAGCAGTGCAGCCCGCAGCCCCACGGACCGCCCCCGTGAAGGCCCGCCGGTACAACCCGTACGCCGCGATCCCGTACTGCATCGGCATCGCGATCTTCGTCCTGGAGGCCTTCCTCATTGTCTGACATCATCCGCTCCTCCAGTACCTGGTGGGCGCAGTCGAGCAAGCACGCCCGCTGGACGGCCGTCGGCACGACCGCCATCGTCCTCGCCCTCGCACTCATCACCTGGTCGGTCTGGGTCTCCCCGGCCGGCCCCGTCTCCACCGCCGTGCACCAGGCCCTCGGGGTCACCGCCCCGAAGGCCAAGAAGGTGTCCGCCGCCGAACTGCAGACGCAGCTGGACGCCGCCCAGGACCGCATCTGGGCGCTCGAGGAAAGCTCGACTCCCGCACCGCCCAGGCCGGGTCGCGTGGCGACCAGATCACGGAGCTCAAGGCGCAGATCGCGTCGCTCCAGTCCCAGCTCGGTGCCGCGAAGGGCTCGGGAGGCTCGTCCTCCGTCAACGCGTCGGGTTCCGGTGCGAACGGGGCCGGCGCCTCGGGCTCCGGTACCGGGTCCGGGTCGGTCGCGTCCGACAACGGGTCGGGCAGCGGCTCCGCCGGTGGATCGGGCACCGGTTCGGGTGGCGGCAACGGTGGGGTGACCAACCCCAACCCCGGCCCCTCGACCGACCCGGGCACCACGCCCGTCGCCGTGCCGACCAAGGCCGAGATCCTCGGGCAGCAGTCGCGCTGGTACGGCCTGTACACGGCGCAGTCCCCGTTCAACTGGGCCGAGTACGACGAGGTCTCCCGGCAGGTCGGCACCGCGTCGAACATGACCGGGTTCTTCCAGGGCTTCGACCAGGCGTTCAACGCGAGTGCGATCCAGCGCTCGTGGGCCAACGGCCGCGTGCCGCTCATGACCTGGGAGACCGCCCCCGCGCAGACCGGCAACGACCAGAAGTACGTCGCCGGCTACACGAACCAGGACATCACCGACGGTGACTTCGATGCGTACCTGACGAAGTACGCCAAGGCGCTGAAGGCCAACGGGCAGCCGATGGTCATCCGTCTCGACCACGAGATGAACGGTTCTTGGTACAACTGGTCCGAAGGTGACGCCCAGCAGAACGCGAAGCAGTCGTACGTGAAGATGTGGCAGCACGTGCACGACGTCTTCCAGGCGAACGGCGCGAACGACTACGTCATCTGGAACTGGGCGCCGAGCCGCATCGACAAGCTCGGCAACGCGAAGTACCAGACGCTCGAGTACATGCAGAACTACTACCCGGGTGCCGACTACGTCGACTGGGTCGGCATGAGCGGGTACTACCGCACGGCCTCCGAGGACCCGACCTTCGCGAACACCTTCGCCGCCACCGTGCAGCAGCTGCGCGAGGTCGCACCGGGCAAGAAGATCCTGCTCAGTGAGATCGGCGCCACCGAGAGCGGCACCACCGTCTCGGGCGGCCAGAAGTCGAAGTGGATCAACTCGCTCTTCGACGCCCTGGCCGACCCCGCCAACGCCGACATCATCGGGTTCTCGTACTTCAGCGAGACCGCGACCACGGTCGTGGACGGCGTCCGCTCCACCAACGACTGGCGACTCAACTCGCGAGCCGACTCCCTGCAGGCATTCGCCGAGGGCATCAAGCGCAACGACATCGACTACGACCTGCAGGAGGTCACGCCATGACCGCGTCCAAGAAGTCGCCCGACCAGGCCGACACCCGTCCCGCACCCGTCATCAGCGTCATCGGCACCGGCTACCTCGGTGCCACCCACGCGGCCGCCATGGCCGAGATGGGCTTCGAGACCATCGGCGTGGACGTCGACCCGGCGAAGCTCGCCGCGTTGTCCGCCGGCGAGGTCCCGTTCTTCGAGCCCGGCCTGCCCGAGCTCATCACGAAGCACGTCGCGAGCGGCAAGCTCCGGTTCACCGCTGACATCGCCTCGGCCGTCGCCGCAGCCGACGTCCACTTCGTCTGCGTCGGCACCCCGCAGAAGGCGGGCTCGCACGCCGCCAACCTGGCGTACGTCGAGAGCGCCACCCGCGGCGTCGCCGAGAACCTCACCCACCCGGGACTCATCGTCGGCAAGTCGACGGTCCCGGTCGGCACCGCGGCGCGACTGCGGGGCATCGTCCGCGAGTTCACGCCCTCGGGGATCGACGCCGAGCTCATCTGGAACCCGGAGTTCCTCCGCGAGGGCAAGGCCGTCGAGGACACCCTGCACCCGGACCGCCTGGTCTGGGGCGGCGCGTCCGAGGCTGCCGACGCCGTCATCCGCGAGGTCTACGCCGCGCCGATCAGCGAGGGCACCCCGGTCATCACCACCGACCTCGCCACCGCGGAGCTCGTCAAGGTGAGCGCCAACGCGTTCCTCGCCACGAAGATCTCGTTCATCAACGCGATCTCGGAGATGTGCGCGATCACCGGCGCCGACGTGTCGACGCTGGCGGATGCCCTCGGGCACGACGCCCGCATCGGCCGGAAGTTCCTGAACGCCGGCCTCGGGTTCGGCGGCGGGTGCCTGCCGAAGGACATCCGAGCGCTCATGTACCGCGCGAACGAGATCGGGGCGGGCCAGGTCGTCGGCCTCATGCAACAGGTCGACGAGATCAACATGGGCCAGCGTCAGCGGGTCATCGACATGGCGATCGACTCGGCCGGGGGATCGGTGCTGAACCGTCGCGTGGCCGTGATCGGTGCCGCGTTCAAGCCCCTGACCGACGACGTGCGGGACTCCCCGGCGCTCAACGTGGCCGCTGCGCTCCACCTGCGCGGCGCCCAGGTCACCCTCTGGGACCCCGAGGCGATGGAGCCGGCGAAGCGCTCGTTCCCGACGCTGAGCTACGCCGCGTCGATGACGGAAGCGATCGAGGGCGCCGACGTCGTCCTGGTGCTCACCGAGTGGGACGAGATCATCACCGCCGACCCGGTCGCCCTCGGTGACCTCGTCGGTCGCCGCGTCGTGATCGACGCGCGCAACTGCCTCCCGGTCCACGACTGGGTCAAAGCGGGGTGGACCGTCCGTTCCCTGGGGCGGCCCACGCCGGTCACGGGTGCACCCGTGAGCGTCGCAGCGGGGACGAACGACTCGTTGGCCACGGCTCGCTAGTCACCGTTCGCGAAGCGGGGTCCGTGCCGGGCGGCACGGGCCCCGTTCCCGTGTGCACGGTGCGGTGCCGAAACGGGCGTGCCTTGCCGAATCGGGCGTACCTGGTCGGAACTTTCCACCAGGTACGCCCGATTCGGCTTCCCAGTCCGGGTGCGATGGGAAGGAACGTGCGTCGCGACCAGCCGGGAGGCCCGGTGCCGGTCCGGCGGACCGGCACCGGGCCTCCAGGCAGTCGCCGCAACTGCCCGACCCGCCGAAGCGACACATTCCTGCGGATGGTTCGCGGCACACAGTCGCTGTCGCGGAACACACGAGGGCCCGCACCTGACGGTGCGGGGCCCTCGTGTGTCAGCGACGATCAGACGCCGAAGTACAGCTCGTACTCGAACGGGTGCGGGCGCTGCGCCAGCGGGAGGATCTCGTTCTCGCGCTTGTAGTCGATCCAGGTCTGGATGAGGTCCTCGGTGAAGACGTTGCCCTTCGTGAGGAACTCGTGGTCCGCCTCGAGGAAGTCGAGCGCCTCGTCGAGGGAGCCGGGGACCTGCGGGATGTTCTTCGCCTCTTCCGGCGGGAGCTCGTAGAGGTCCTTGTCGACGGGCTCGTGCGGCTCGATGCGGTTCTGGATGCCGTCGAGGCCCGCCATCAGCTGCGCGGCGAAGGCGAGGTACGGGTTGCCCGAGGCGTCCGGCGCGCGGAACTCGATGCGCTTGGCCTTCGGGTTGGTGCCCGTGATCGGGATGCGGATCGCAGCCGAACGGTTGCCGGCCGAGTACACCAGGTTGACCGGCGCCTCGAAGCCCTTGACCAGGCGGTGGTACGAGTTGATCGACGGGTTGGTGAAGGCGAGCAGTGCCGGAGCGTGCTTCAGCAGACCGCCGATGTACCAACGGGCGAGGTCGGACAGGCCGCCGTAGCCGTTCTCGTCGTAGAAGAGCGGCTTGCCGTCCGACCAGAGCGACTGGTGGGTGTGCATGCCCGAGCCGTTGTCGCCGAAGAGCGGCTTCGGCATGAACGTGGCGACCTTGCCCCACTGGTCCGCCGTGTTCTTGACGATGTACTTGAACTTCAGGATGTCGTCCGCAGCGTGGACCATCGTGTCGAACTTGTAGTTGATCTCCTGCTGGCCGCCGGTGCCCACCTCGTGGTGCGAGCGCTCGAGCTCGAAGCCCGCGTCGATCAGCTTGAGGGTGATGTCGTCGCGCAGGTCGGCGGTCTTGTCGACCGGCGACACGGGGAAGTAGCCGCCCTTGTACAGGGTCTTGTTGGCGAGGTTGCCGCCCTCTTCGTCACGACCGGTGTTCCAGGCGCCCTCTTCGGAGTCGACCGCGTAGAACGACTCGTTCTGGGTGACCGAGTAGCGGACGTCGTCGAAGATGTAGAACTCGGCCTCGGGGGCGAAGAACGCGGTGTCCGCGATGCCCGTCGACGCGAGGTACTTCTCGGCCTTCTTCGCCACCTGGCGCGGGTCGCGGCCGTAGATCTCGCCGTTCCGCGGGTTGTAGATGTCGAAGATCATGATGAGCGTGCGCTCGGCGCGGAACTGGTCCACGTAGGCGGTGGTCACATCGGGGATCAGCTGCATGTCGGACTCGTGGATCGACGCGAACCCGCGGATCGAGGAGCCGTCGAAGAGCTGGCCGACCGAGAAGAAGTCCTCGTCGACGGTCGAGGCGGGGATGTTGAAGTGCTGCTGCACACCCGGCAGGTCCGTGAATCGGATGTCGAGGAACTTGACGTCGGTGTCCTTGATGAAGGCCAGGACCTCGGAGGAATCGCTGAACATGGGGGCCGATCTCCAATGGGTTGGGTGATGTCGGAGGTACCGATCAAGGCACCTCCGACGAGGCTATTGACACGGGGTTTCCCGGACGTGACTGAATTGTTTCGGGCGTGTTACGGGCGGCCGGTCGCCTACGCTTGGGGGCATGGCCCGCAGCTCCTCCAGTCCGTCCGCGCCCTCCGAGCACCCCGACGGCTGGCCGGGCAAGGACCTCGGTCTGCCGGAGGAAGGACCCCGCAGCGTCGGGCGGATCGGACGGCGGATCGTCGCCCTGCTCATCGACGGCGCCCTCGCCGACCTCATCGCCTACGTGACCGGGGTCTGGTCGCCGGTGAACGGTTCCGGGGACATCGCGCACTCGTGGGTGCAGCTGGCGATCTTCGCCGCGCTCCAGGTGCTGTTCATCTGCCTGCTGTCCGGATCGTTCGGGCACATCTGCGTCGGGCTGCGCGTCGTGCCGATGCGCGGGGGCTACGTGGGGGTGTGGCGTCCGGTCGTCCGGACCGTCCTGCTCTGCCTGGTGGTGCCGGCGCTCATCATCGACCGGGACAGCCGTGGCGCGCACGACCGCATCGCCGGCACGGTGCTCGTCCGCCGCTGACCCCGGCCCGCGCCCTCGCCGGCGCCCGCGCGCGCCGTACCGCACGGTGCGAGGTTGATCACTCCGTGCGTCGTTCCTTCCTCGCACCGAGTGAACAACCTCGCACCACCCGCGGCCACCGCCGGCCCCAGCGCACGCAGAACGCCCCGACCTGGCACGGTCGGGGGCGTTCTGCGTGGTGGTTCGGGGACGGATCAGCGCGGACGTCCGGCACGAGCACGCATCGGGTCCATGCCCTTCGGGATCGCGGCGGCGGGGCTCTGCGTGAGCGAGTCGAGGCGGTTCGCGACGGCCAGGACCTCGTTGCGGTTGAGCGACTTCTTGAACTTGTTCATGGCACGGGGGAGCTTGTGCAGGGTGAGGGTGTCGTCGCCGTCACCGACGCTGACCACGTGGACCGCGACGTTCGGGACGATGCGCTGCACCTTGCGACGTTCTTCGTCGACCTGACGCTTCAGGTTGCCGCGCTGGCCCTCGGTGATGAGGACGACGCCGGGACGGCCCACCGCGCGGTAGACCGCGGACTGCGAGCGTCCGTGCACGGCGACGGGCATCTCGCTGGAGCGCCACTGTCGACGCAGCGAGTTGGAGAGCACCGCACCGACGGCGCCGGGCTGGCCCTCGATCTGCGAATACGCCGCCCGCTCGGCCAGCCGGCCGAGGACGATGAGGAAGAGCAGCACGCCCATCAGGACACCGGCGACGATCCACAGGATCATCGCGAGCCAGTTCTGGCCCGGGAGCACCAGCGCCAGCACGATGCCGAGGACGACGGGGCCGACGAATGCGAGGGCGAACCACCAGACGGACGACGGGTCGGCCCGTCGGGTCATCTGGAAGACCTGGAACATCTGCTTGAGACGCCCCGGCTCCTTCGCCTTCGTGTCTGTGGAAGTGCTGCGTGCCATGCTGACAGGATACGGCCTCCGCGGTCCGGGGAGACCGCAGTCGGTCCGGCTGTGCGCGAACACGCGTTGTCCACAGACCGGACAGGACGGACAGGAGGCCCGAGCCGCCTCCGCCACGCTCGTCACCATGGACACGAGCACCGACCAGAGCGTCGACGACGCCCGCATCGACCGTTGGGTCGCGCCGGCCGACGACGCTGCCGTGGCGGCCTGGATCGCGGACCGGTGCACCACCGGGCACCGCCACCTGGTCCCCGTCGAGGCGGTGGGCCGCACCGAGGCGGGCGGGCTCGTGACCCTGCTCGACCGCCCACGCGGGACGCCGCTCCCGGTGGCGCTGGACCGCCTCGGCACCCCGACGACCGGGGTCGCGGTGACGCTCTGCGTGCCGCTGCTCGAGCTCCTCGTCGCGGCGGTGGACGGTGCGGTGCGGCTCGGCGTCGCCCGGATCGACGACGTCCTGGTGGACGACGCGGGTGCCGTGGTGCTGTGCGACCGCCCGGCCGGAGCCGTCCGCGACGGGACGGAGCTGCCCGGTGACGATGCTGCACGGGTCCTCGTGCTCGCCGCGCGGGTCGTCTGGGACCGTGTCGACCCGCGCGATCCGAGTCGCGACGACGTGGACGCTGCCCTCCTCGCGGCGCTCGACGGCGACCGCAGCACCGTGTGCGCGGCGCTCGAGGCGGTCCGGGGTGCGGCGCCTCCGCGGCCGTTCCGGTGGACCACACCGCCGGCCGACCTGGTGTTCGTCGAGGCAGACCCGCCGCTCGACCCCACGGGCCCGGCGGCTCGACTGCGCGAGGTCGTCGAGCTCGGCATCCCGCTCGGTGCCGGTCGGCGGTTGCCGCTCCGCCGCGCCGTGGTCGGTGTCGTCGTCGCGATCGGTACGGTCGTCGCCGCGGTGTTCGTGCTCGGTACCGGAACGGACGCCGGTGCCGGTCCGGCTGGTGGTGGATGACGCCCCCGGACGCCGAAGAACCGGAGCGGGAACGGGAACGGGAACGGCCCCGGCTCCCCACGAGGGGAACCGGGGCCGTCGGCCGTGGTGCTGGCGTCAGTACCCGAGGTTGGGGGCGAAGTTGCCCTCTTCCAGGCGGTTCTTGACCGCGACCAGGTAGCGCGAGGCGTCCGCACCGTCGATGATCCGGTGGTCGTACGACAGCGCGAGGTAGACGAACGAACGGATCGCGATCGCTTCCTGGCCGTCGACCTTCACGACCGCGGGACGCTTCGTGACGATGCCGGTACCGAGGATCGCCGACTGCGGCAGGAACACCACGGGGGTGTCGAACAACGCACCACGCGAACCGGTGTTCGTCAGCGTGAACGTACCGCCCGCGAGCTCGTCGGGCTTGAGCTGGTTGTTCCGGGTGCGCTCCGCCAGGTCCGCGATGGACTTCGAGAACTGCGCCAGGTCGAGCGAGGCCGCGTCCTTGATGACCGGGGTCAGCAGGCCGCGCTCGGTGTCCACCGCGATGGAGACGTTCTCGGACTCCGGGTAGACGATCTCGTCGCCTTCCACGGTCGAGTTGATCTTCGGGTGGGCCTTGAGCGCCTCGGATGCCGCGAGGGCGAAGAACGGCATGAAGGAGAGCTTCGAACCGGTCTTCTCGAGGAACTCCGACTTGTGGGCGTCGCGGAACTGCGCCACCTTCGTGACGTCCACCTCGACGACGCTCGTGAGCTGTGCGGTCGAGGTCATCGACTGCACGGCGCGCTCGGCCACGACCTTGCGCAGGCGGGTCATCTTCTCGCGGGTGCCGCGCAGCGGCGAGACCTCGGCGACGAACGGACCGGACGCGGCGGCGGGTGCAGCTGCACCAGCGGCGGCCGGCGCCTTCGCGACGGCAGCGAGCACGTCCTCCTTCCGGATGCGACCGCCGACACCGGAACCGGTGACGGTGGACAGGTCGACGCCCTGCTCGTTCGCGAGCTTGCGGACGAGCGGCGTGACGTAGCCGGAGGCTGCGCCGTCCTGCGTCGGGTTCGGCACCGCAGCGGCGGTGGTCGCACTCGGCGCGGCCGGTGCGGGTGCGGCAGCGGCCGGCGCCGGGACAGCGGCCGGGGGTGCGGCGGCGGGCGGCGGAACGGGAGCGGCCTGCGGGACCGGAGTGGCGGCAGGCGGTGCGGACGGGGCCTGCGGGGCCGCGGGCTGCGTCTGTCCGGCGGGGGCCGGCTCGGGCTCGGTGGGCTCCGGGGCGGGGGTCTCGGACTCCTGCTCGGTGCTCGGCTCGTCCTCGGGGGCCTCTGCCTCGGCAGCGGCCTCGTTCGAGGACTCGTCGGACGAACCGGAGTCGGCGGAACCGGAGTCGGACGAACCGTCGCCGATCTTCACCAGCGCGGTACCGACCTCGACGGTCTCGTCCTCCTGCACGAGGATCTCCTCGATGACGCCGGCGACGGGCGACGGGATCTCGGTGTCGACCTTGTCGGTCGAGACCTCGAGCAGCGGCTCGTCGACCTCGACCCGGTCACCGACGTTCTTCAGCCATCGGGTCACCGTGCCCTCGGTGACGCTCTCGCCGAGCGCCGGGAGGCTGACGGATTCGCTCATCGGGTGGACTCCTCTTCGCGGGGGTTGCAGTTGTTGTTGATGTCATTGTCACAGGGCGCGGACTCGTGCGGGTCACAGCGCGTGCAGCGGCTTGCCCGCGAGGTGCATGAACGCCTCGCCCAGGGCCTCGTTCTGCGTCGGGTGCGCGTGCACGAGCGGAGCGATGTCCTCCGGGTACGCCTCCCAGTTCACGGCGAGCTGCGCTTCACCGATGAGCTCACCGACGCGGGCGCCGATCATGCTCACGCCGACCACGGGGCCGTCGCCGACGCGGACGACCTTGACCGAACCGGACGTGCCGATGATGTGGCTCTTGCCGTTGCCGGCCAGGTTGTACTCGTACGAGTCCACCTTGTCGGCGCCGTACTCGGCCTCGGCCTTGGCCTGCGACAGGCCGACGGAGGCGACCTCGGGGTCGGAGTACGTGATCTTCGGGATGTTCTTGTCCTCGATGATCACCGGGTTGAGCCCGGCGATCTCCTCGGCGACGAAGATGCCCTGCTGGAAGCCGCGGTGCGCGAGCTGCAGTCCGGGGACGATGTCGCCGACCGCGTAGACGTTCGGCAGGTTGGTGGCGAGGCGCTCGTTCGTGGTGACGAAGCCGCGGTCCATGGCGACGCCGACCTCGTCGAAGCCGACGTTCTGCGTGACCGGGCCACGTCCGACGGCGACCAGCAGGACGTCGCCGTCGAAGGTCTTGCCGTCCTCGAGCGTCACGACGACGCCGTTCTCGTGCTGCTCGACGCCCTGGAACCGGACACCGAGCGAGAACTCGATGCCGCGCTTGCGGAAGGCGCGCTCGAGCTGCTTCGACATGGACTCGTCCTCGGCCGGGACGAGGTGGGGGAGCGCCTCGACGATGGTGACCTCGGCGCCGAAGGACTTCCAGACGCTGGCGAACTCGACGCCGATGACGCCGCCGCCCAGGATGACGACCTTGTTCGGCACGTAGTCCATGCGCAGTGCGGTCTCGGAGGTGATGACGCGGCCGCCGATCTCGAGCCCGGGCAGGGACTTCGAGTAGGAGCCGGTCGCGAGCACGACGTTCTTGCCGACGATGTTCTGGTCGCCGACCTGCACGGTGTTCTGCGAGGTGAGTCGACCCCAGCCCTCGACGACGGTGATGCCGCGGGCCTTGATGAGGCCCTGCAGGCCCTTGTACTTCGAGGTGATGACGCCCTGCTGGTACTCGATGACCTTCGGGACCTCGACACCGGCGAACTCCGCGATCACGCCGTACTTCTCGGCGTCGCGGGTCGCGTCGGCGACCTCGGCCGCGTGCAGCAGCGCCTTGGTGGGGATGCAGCCACGGTGCAGGCACGTCCCTCCGAGCTTGTCGCCCTCGATGAGCGCGACGCTCATGCCGAGTTCGGCGGCCCGGAGCGCAGCGGCGTAGCCACCGCTCCCGCCACCGAGGACCACGACGTCGTAAGTCTGTTCCGTCACCTGGTGCAACTCCCTCGTGCGTGTCGGGCCGATCGGGCCCTACGTGGACACCGCGGGGGCGGCGTCCGACGGTCGGACCGCGTGGTTCCGGTCCCGTCCCGTGCAGTACCGGTGGGAGGCGCGTCGATGCCCCGTCCCACCGGTACCAAACCTACTACTCGGACTGGAGGTCTTCTGCGAGCGCGATGAGCGTGCGGACCATCACACCCGTCGCGCCCTTGCCGAGCCACCCGTAGCCGCCGCCCTTGTGCTCGGACGGACCGGCGATGTCGAGGTGCGCCCACGGGATGCCCTCGCCGACGAAGCGCTCCAGGAACTTGCCGGCGAGCAGCATGCCGCCGGCCGGGTTGCCGACCGTGGCGTTGACCATGTCGGCGACGTCGCTGGCGAGCCGGGCGTCGAGTTCCTCGGGCAGGGGCATCGGCCAGATCGGCTCCGACACGCCCTCGGCCACGGTGCGGACCTTCGCGACGAGGTCGTCGCTGCCCATCAGGCCGGTGGTGCGGTCGCCGAGCGCGACGACCTGCGCGCCGGTCAGGGTGGCGACGTCGACGATCGCGTCGGGCTGCTCGAGCGAGGCGGCGGCCATGCCGTCACCGAGCACCAGGCGGCCCTCGGCGTCGGTGTTCGTGACCTCGACGGTCTTGCCGTTCTTGAGCGTGAGGACGTCACCCGGGCGGGTCGCCGTGCCCGACGGCATGTTCTCGGCGAGTGCGAGCCAGGCGGTGACGCGCACGTCGAGGCCCAGGCGTGCGGCGGCGACGGTCGCGGCGAGCACCGTCGCGGCGCCGGTCATGTCGGTCTTCATGCCGAGCATCGACGCCGCCGGCTTGAGCGAGAGCCCGCCCGAGTCGAACGTGATGCCCTTGCCGACGAGGGCGAGGTGCTTCGTGGCGGACTCCGGCGCGTAGCGGACGACGACCAGGCGCGGCGGACGAGCCGAACCACGGCCGACCCCGAGGATGCCACCGAAGCCCTGCTCCTCGAGTGCCTGCTCGTCGAGCACCTCGACCGTCAGGGGCAGCCCCTCGGCCTGGGCGCGGGCGACGTCGGCGACGTCGGCGGGCCCGAGGTCGCCGGCGGCGGTGTTCACGAGGTCGCGGACCAGCGAGGCGGCATCGGCCACGATCGCCGGACGGACCGCGGCGTCCGTCGCCGCGGACGGCGCGAGGACCGTCACGCGCTGGTCGCCACGCGTCGGCCCGGTCGTGCCGGCCCCCTTGTGCCGCGTGAAGGCGTAGGCGCCGAGTGCAGCACCTTCGAGTGCGGCCTCGACGAGCACGTCGGTGTCGGTCGGCAGCGCGAGGGCGATCGACGCGGCGTGCGGCAGTTGGCGGACGGCGCTGCCGGCAGCCGAGCGGTAGGCGGCGGCGTCGGTCCCGGTGCCGAGCCCGATGAGCGCGATGCTCGCGGCGTCGACGCCGACGGCCGGGATGCGCACGAGCTGGTCCTTGGCGCCCGTCGCGCCGATCGCCGCGAGGTCGAGGTCGTCGAGCGCCGAGAACGGCGTCGTGGCCGGCTGGGCGATCGTCGCGGGGGCACCGTCGGCACCGGGCCGGACACCGACCACGAGGACGTCGGCGGAGATCGAGGAGGGGGCGGAGGAGTCGGTGGAGAGCGTCGGTCGGACCATGCTCCAACCCTATCCACGCACTGTTCGCTGTTGGCGTGGCCGTCCCGCGCGGGGGCGTCGGTGACCCCGCCTAGCATGGGGACGGTGAACCACCCCGAGGAGCTCTACACGTTCGACGAGGCCGCCCCGACCGTCCCGGCCGGGCTGCACCTGGTCGCCGGGCTCACCGGCTTCGCGGACGCCGGTTCGGCCGTTGCCCAGGTCACGACGTCGGTGCTCGAGGACCTCGACACCCAGCTCGTCGCCGAGTTCGACCCCGACGTGCTGCTCGACTGGCGTGCTCGCCGGCCCGTCATCACCTTCGAGCACGACCACATCGCCGCCGTCGAGCCGCCCCGGCTGGCGCTGCACCTCGTGCGCGACGAGATCGGCCAGCCGTTCCTGTTCCTGTCCGGGTACGAGCCGGACTTCCAGTGGAACCGGTTCGTGGACGCCGTCACCGGCCTGGCCGCCCAGCTCCAGGTCGCGGACACCACCTGGGTGCAGTCGATCCCGATGCCGGTCCCGCACACCCGCCCGATCAGCCTGACCGTCTCCGGCACCCGCGCCGACCTCGTCGAGCAGATGAGCGTCTGGAAGCCCGAGACCCAGGCGCCGGCGAACGTCCTGCACCTCGTCGAGCACCGGCTCGCATCCACCGGCGCGCAGGTCACCGGGCTCGTCCTGCTCGTCCCGCACTACCTGTCGGACACCGAGTTCCCGGACGCGGCCGTCGCGGCCCTGTCCGGCATCGCCGCGGCCACCGGCCTCATCTTCCCGACGGACGCCCTGCGCGAAGCGGGTCGCGAGTTCCTCACCCGGGTCGAGGAGCAGGTCGCCGGCAACGCCGAGCTGCAGCGACTCGTCGGTGTGCTCGAGGAGCGGCACGACACGTACATGGAGGGCAACCCGGTCGCGTCGCCGCTCACGGACGTCGACGGCGAGGTGCCGACCGCGGACGCGATCGCGGCCGAGCTCGAGCGCTTCCTGGCGGATCGTCGCACCCAGGGTGACGGCGGCGAGTAGCCGGGTCGGGCCCTGAACGGTCCGGAACGGCGGTCTGGAGGCCCGGGGCGGGCCCGCACCGTTCCTCCCGTCGGTCGTCCGGTCGCGACCAGGACACCACTAGCGTCGGCGACACACGTCGCGTATCCGGCTCCGCCGGATCGGTAGCCTGTCGGGGTGAACTCCCGTCGCGCGTACCTGATCTGGGGCATCGCGGTGCTCGCCTACGTCCTGGCGGTCGTGCAGCGGTCCTCGCTCGGGGTGTCCGGGGTGGACGCGCAGGACCGGTTCGCCGTCTCGGCGGCGGTGTTGTCCACGCTCGCGGTCGTGCAGATCGCCGTGTACGCCGGACTCCAGATCCCGGTGGGCGTCGCGCTCGACCGGGTGGGGCCGCGCAAGCTCGTCCTGCTCGGCGCCGCGCTGCTCGTGGTCGGCCAGGCCGTCGTGGCCTTCTCGCCGACGATCGGCCCGGCGATCGCGGGCCGGGTGCTCGTGGGCGCCGGCGACGCGATGACGTTCATCTCGGTGATCCGCCTGGTGCCGATGTGGTTCAGCGGTCGGATCCTGCCGCAGATCTCGCAGTGGACGGGCAACCTCGGGCAGATCGGCCAGATCCTGTCGGCGTTCCCGTTCGCCGTGCTCCTGCACGCCGCGGGGTGGACGCCCGCGTTCGGGGTCGCCGCCGCCGCGAGTGCCGTCGGGCTCGTCCTGGCGTTCGTCTTCGTCCGCAACGGCCCCGTGGTCGTGCGGACCGGAACGATCCCACTGCCGCACTCGTGGGGCGCCGCGTTCCGGACGTTCGGGCACGCGTTGCGTCGACCGGGCACGCAGCTCGGGTTCTGGTCCCACTACGTGACGCAGTCGTCCGGCACGGTGTTCTCGCTGCTGTGGGGCGTCCCCATGCTCCGCGGGCTCGGGTACAGCCCCGCCGAGGCCGCCGGCTTCCTGACCATCATCGTCGCCGTCGGCTTCGTCGCCGGGCCGGTGCTCGGGCTGCTGTGCGCGCGGTTCCCGATGCGCCGCTCGAACCTCGTGCTCGGCGTGGTCGTGCTGCTCGCCGTGGTGTGGACCGCGATCCTGCTCTGGCCCGGTCACCCGCCGACCTGGCTGCTCGTGCTGCTCGTCGTGGCGATGGGCATCGGCGGCCCCGGTTCGCTGATCGGGTTCGACTTCGCCCGGACGTTCAACCCGGTCGGTTCCCTCGGCTCCGCGAACGGCGTCGTCAACGTCGGGGGCTTCCTGGCGGCCTTCGTGATGATGTACCTGATCGGGCTGCTGCTCGACGTGATGTCCCGGGTCACCGGCGAGACGGTGTTCGCGTGGGACAACTTCCGGGTGGCCCTCACGGTGCAGTACCTGGTGGTCGGGTTCGGCGTCGCGATGCTCCTGCACGCGCGGCACCGCACGCGCCGGGTGCTCCACGCGGAGGAGGGAATACGCGTCGGACCGCTCTGGGTTGCACTCGTTGCGCGCCTGCGGAAGCGGCACGTGCAATAATGATCACGGACCCACTCAGGACCCCCATCCTGTCGGAGCACTTCGGAGCGCCGATCAACCCGGGGGACTTGACATGGGTCTTAGTGCTGCCCGGAACGGTAGGACTCGACGACGCGGGGGACTGCGGCTCGGGCCCTGGGCGGCGAGGGAGGCCACGACCCCACGAACGTGGCACGACGAGAGAGGTGATCGCATGGCTGCCCGGAGCACGACGATCGATCCCACGAAGGACACTCAGCCCGAAGGTGCTGTGGCAGAGGACGCCACGGACGCCGAGGGAACCGCCGCGCCGAAGAAGCGCGCCACCAAGGCCCCCGCCAAGAAGGCCCCGGCCAAGAAGGCCGCCCCGAAGGCGAAGAAGGTCGACCCCGTCGACGAGGCGAACGAAGCCACCGACGAGCCGACCGAGGACGTCGAGGACACCGACGACAAGGCGATCAAGCCCGACGCCGCCGCAGCGGTCGCCGCCGGCGCGCTCGTCATCTCCCAGACCGACGACGACGAAGCCCCGGTCTACTCGACGACCATCACGGGTGCGACCGCCGACCCGGTGAAGGACTACCTCAAGCAGATCGGCAAGGTCGCCCTGCTCAACGCCGAGCAGGAGGTCGAGCTCGCGATGCGCATCGAGGCCGGTCTGTTCGCCGAGGACAAGCTGCAGCACTCGACCGGGCTGACGAAGCCGGCCGAGCGCGAGCTGCGCTGGGTCGCCCGCGACGGTCAGCGCGCGAAGTCGCACCTGCTCGGCGCGAACCTGCGCCTCGTGGTGTCGCTCGCCAAGCGCTACACCGGCCGTGGCATGCAGTTCCTGGACCTCATCCAGGAAGGCAACCTGGGCCTGATCCGTGCGGTCGAGAAGTTCGACTACACCAAGGGCTTCAAGTTCTCGACGTACGCCACCTGGTGGATCCGTCAGGCGATCACCCGCGCCATGGCCGACCAGGCCCGCACCATCCGCATCCCGGTGCACATGGTCGAGGTCATCAACAAGCTCGCGCGTGTCCAGCGGCAGATGCTGCAGGACCTCGGTCGCGAACCCACTCCGGAAGAGCTCGCCCGCGAGCTCGACATGACCCCGGAGAAGGTCGTCGAGGTGCAGAAGTACGGTCGCGAGCCGATCTCCCTGCACACGCCCCTGGGCGAGGACGGCGACTCCGAGTTCGGTGACCTCATCGAGGACACCGAGGCGGTCGTGCCGGCCGACGCGGTGGGCTTCACCATGCTGCAGAAGCAGCTCGAGAGCCTGCTCGACTCCCTGTCCGAGCGCGAAGCGGGCGTCATCCGCATGCGCTTCGGCCTCGGTGACGGCCAGCCGAAGACCCTCGACCAGATCGGTGACACGTTCGGCGTGACGCGTGAGCGCATCCGTCAGATCGAGTCCAAGACGATGGCGAAGCTCCGCCACCCGTCGCGGTCGCAGTCGCTGCGCGACTACCTCGAAGTAGGCCGATGCGGTTCTTCATCCCGATCCTGATCGGGCGGATCCTCCGCGCCCTCGCCCGAGCGCGGGGCGGGGGATCCGCCTACCCCGGGTACATCGTGCTCAAGCTGGTGCCGGACTTCCTCCAGCACGTGACGAAGCAGTTCCCGAACGGCGTCGTCTTCGTGCTCGGGTCGAACGGCAAGTCGACGACCACGCACATGATCTCGGACATCGTCCGTGCGCACGGGCTCCGCGTCTTCACGAACCCGTCCGGGGCGAACCTGCCGCAGGGCATCGCGTCGGCGCTGCTGTCCGAGGTGTCGCTGACCGGTCGCCTGAAGGCGGACATCGGCATCCTCGAGGTGGACGAGGCCTTCGCGGTCGAGCTCGCCGGCATCCTGTCGCCGTCCACGGTGACGATGCTCAACGTGCAGGTCGACCAGCTGTACCGGTTCTTCGAGACCGAACGCGTTGCCGACATGATGCTCGACACCGCGGCACTGTCCACGGCGAACGTCATCACGAACCGCGACGACCAGTTCCTCGATGCCTACGCCGCGCGGGCCGACCAGCGGGTGCTGCGCTTCGGTGCGAGTGCCGAGGTCGTCGCCGCGGCGCCGAACGGCCTGCAGAACGCCGACGACTTCGACCGGCAGGACGCCCAGCCGAACGCCGCCGAATCAGAGGTCGTCGTGAACACGGGTGACGGTGCGACGATCCGCTTCGACGGTGCCGACATCGCGGTGCGCCTGCCCGCACGCGGCCTGCACTACGCGGTCGACGCTGCTGCTGCCACCGCCACGGCCAGCGCGGCACTCGGCACGCAGTTCCGCGCCGACGCCGTAACGAAGGCCTTCGGCACGATGAAGCCGGCGTACGGCCGCGGGGAGCGACTGCCGATCGCCGGCGAGTCCGCCGAGTTCACGATGTTCAAGAACGCCGCGAGTCTCCAGCTCAACCTCGACGCGCTGCCGGACCGCCCCGAGCAGGTCCTCATGGCGATCGACGAGGGCACGCCGGACATCTCCTGGATCTACGACATCGACTTCTCGAAGCTCGACCACGTGGACGTCGTCTCCGGTGACAAGGCCTGGCAGATCGCGATCGCTCTCGAGCACGCCGGTGTCCGCATCGGCCGGGTCGAACCCGACGTTGAGGCCGCTATCAAGCTCATGGAGCACCTCGGGTCGACGACCAGCGGGACGAAGAACTTCATCGTCAACTACGAGATCATGATGATCGCCCGCAAGGCCCTCGGCCACCCGGACATGGAGAAGACCGCATGACGGCCGACCGGCTGACCATCCTGCACGTCTACCCCCGGCAGATGGGTGTCTCGGGGGACCGCGGCAACGTCGCGGCCCTCGTGCGCCGCGCTGCTGCCGCCGGCCTCGACACCGAAGTGGTCGAGTACGCGCCCGGCGACGACCTGCCCGCGGCGGCCGACGTCGTGGTCATCGGCAACGGCCCGCTCAGCGCGATGCGGTCGCTCGGTGCCGACGTCGCCCGCATCGGTGCTCCGCTCCGTTCGTTCGCGAGCGACGGCGTGCCGGTCATCGCGGTCGGCGGCGGGTTCGACCTGGCGACGAACGAGGTCGTCCCCACCGAGGGCGCTCCGCTCGTCGGGTTCGGCGTGTTCGACGCCCGAGCCGTCCGCGGCGCCGAACGTCGGGTGAACTACTTCGTCCTCGAGACCCGGTACCCGCTGCTCCCCGCCGCGCCGAAGCGCCTCGCCGGCTTCGAGGACCACGCCACCACCATCGAGCTCGCGGCCGGGGTCACCCCGTTCGCCGACGTCGTGTCCGGTGGTGGCAACCAGGCGGGAGCCCCGGTCGAGGGTGCGATCGTCAGCACGTCGTTCGGCACGCACACGCAGGGTCCGATCCTGCCGCTCAACCCGCAGCTGACCGACGGTGTCCTCGCCGCAGCAACCGCACGGCTGGGCCGCGAGTACGCGCCGGACCCGGAGCAGACGGCGACCATCGACCGCTACGCACGCGAGGCACGCGCGACGGTCGACCGCTACGTCGACAAGGCGTTCAAGCGCATCGCGTGACGCTCACGAAGGCCGGGTCCCGATGGGGCCCGGCCTTCTTCGTGTGCACCTCCGTGGCAACAGTTGCCAACCATGACACGGCGCGTTCCGGATGTGACATGTTGGAAGCCGAACAAGGAGGTTTCCATGCACCACAGCAAACTCGTCCTCACCCTGGTCGGGGCGCTCGTCGTGACGCTGACCACTGCGGGTACCGTCGTCCAGACAGCTCCCGCAGAGGCTGCGATGACGCGGATCGACCCGGCCTGCAGTGCAGTGCCGCAGACCACGACGGAGGCTGACGGTGTCCCCGGGCCGGTCTTCTACAAGCGCCTGCAGTGTCTGGCGAGCATGGCGAGCTACACCGGTCCGATCGACGGCGTGATGGGATGGAACTCATGGACTGGGGTCTCAGGTCAACTCGCCAAGGGCGGGTACTTCCGAGCCGCCACCACCCATGGTTGGGAGAGCCCGGAGATCGTCGCAGCACTGCAGCGATGGGCGGCCGCCCATGGCCGCTACGGCGGCCCCATCGACGGTGTCTGGGGACCGAACAGCTACCGCGGCGCCGCCTGGGCGCTGAACCGCGAGTTCTAGAACGGGCAACAGACAGACGGGAGGCCCGGTGCCAGCTGGCACCGGGCCTCCCGTCTTGCTGTGGTCGCGCCTTCGCGTGCTACTTCGACTCGTAGAGTCGGCTGCTCTCGTCGTGCCACTCGATCGCGGTCGCCGCGAGCTTGTCCTTGAACTCTGCGCCGTGGTGCGCGCAGAAGAAGAGCTCGCCGCTCGACATGGTGGCTCGGATGTAGGCCTGCGCTCCGCAGCTGTCGCAACGGTCGGCGGCGGTCAGCTGGTGGTTGCTGACTTCGTCGATGGAGGGGTCCTGCACGGTCTGGGTCATTGCTGTGCTCCTCACGGATCGCAGGTGGTGCCGGGTGGTTGCACCATTTCAACACGTGATGCCTGAGAACGATGCATTGTGCAGCGCTGTTTCGCTGAGCGCGGATCGGTTGTCCCCAGTGCGAGTGTCCGCGCCGAGGGTGTCGGTACCGCTCGGTAGCATCGGACGGTGAGCTCCGACTACTCCGCACGCCATCTCTCCGTCCTCGAAGGGCTCGAGGCGGTCCGGAAGCGTCCGGGGATGTACATCGGCTCGACCGACTCCCGCGGGCTCATGCACTGCCTGTGGGAGATCATCGACAACTCCGTCGACGAAGCCCTGGCGGGGCACGGCGACGAGATCGGTGTCGTGCTGCACGCCGACGGTTCGGTCGAGGTCCGCGACACCGCCCGGGGCATCCCGGTGGACGTCGAACCGAAGACCGGTCTGACCGGGGTCGAGGTCGTGTTCACCAAGCTGCACGCCGGCGGCAAGTTCGGCTCCGGCTCCTACGCTGCCTCCGGCGGTCTGCACGGCGTCGGCGCCTCGGTGGTCAACGCCCTGTCCGAGCGCCTCGACGTCGAGGTCGACCGCGGCGGCAAGACCTACGCCATGTCGTTCCACCGCGGCGAGCCCGGCACGTTCGACGACGCCGAGGGCATCGGTCCGGACGCCCCGTTCAGCCCGTTCACCTCGGGCAGTGAGCTGCGGGTGGTCGGCAAGGTGAAGAAGGGCGTCACGGGTTCCCGGATCCGGTACTGGGCGGACCGACAGATCTTCACCGCCGATGCGCGGTTCAGCACCGACGACCTGGTCACCCGGGCACGGCAGACGGCGTTCCTGGTGCCCGGGCTCGGCATCACGATCACCGACGAGCGCGTGTCCTCGATCGAGGCCGCCGCTGCGCGTGCCGAGGCGACGGGGACCGCCGTCGAGGCCGGCCCGGTCGTCGAGCGCTTCCGCTACGAGGGCGGCATCGGCGAGTTCGTCGAGCACCTCGCGGCCGACACCGCCGTCACCGACGTCTGGCGCGTGCAGGGCACCGGGACCTTCACCGAGACCGTCCCGATGCTCGATGACAAGGGCCACATGGTCTCCACCTCGGTCGAGCGCTCCTGCGAGGTGGACCTCGCGCTGCGGTGGGGCGACGGCTACGAGACGGTGTTCCGCAGCTTCGTCAACATCATCGCCACGCCGAAGGGCGGCACGCACCAGGCCGGCTTCGAGTCCGGTCTGGTCAAGGCCGTCCGCGCGCAGGTCGAGGCGAACGCCCGCAAGCTCAAGGTCGGGCAGGACAAGCTCGACAAGGACGACGTGCTCGCCGGCATGACCGCCGTGCTGACCGTCCGACTGCCCGAGCCGCAGTTCGAGGGGCAGACGAAGGAGATCCTCGGCACGCCGGCGGTCCGCAAGATCGTCGACCAGGTCGTGTCGAAGCGCATCACCGAGATCCTGACGTCGACGCAGCGCACCGAGAAGGCCCAGGCGGCGACCCTGCTCGAGAAGGTCGTCGCGGAGATGAAGACCCGCATCTCGGCCCGCGCCCACAAGGAGACGCAGCGCCGGAAGAACGCGCTCGAGAACTCCTCGTTGCCGACGAAGCTCGCGGACTGCCGGTCGCAGGAGACCGAGGGCACCGAGCTCTTCATCGTCGAGGGCGACTCGGCCCTGGGGACCGCGAAGCTCGCACGCAACAGCGAGTACCAGGCGCTGCTGCCGATCCGCGGCAAGATCCTCAACGTGCAGAAGGCGTCCGTGTCGGACATGCTGTCGAACGTCGAGTGCGCGTCGATCATCCAGGTCATCGGCGCCGGCTCCGGCCGGACGTTCGAGATCGACCAGGCGCGCTACGGCAAGGTCATCATCATGTCGGACGCCGACGTCGACGGTGCCCACATCCGCACGCTGCTGCTCACCCTGTTCTTCCGCTACATGCGACCGATGATCGAGCAGGGCCGGGTGTTCGCCGCCGTGCCGCCGCTGCACCGGGTGGTCGTGGTGAACCGCGGCAAGCCCAACGACACGCTCTACACGTACTCCGAGCAGGAGCTGCAGACCGTGCTGAAGAAGCTCGAGAAGACCGGCAAGAAGTACCAGGAGCCGATCCAGCGGTACAAGGGCCTGGGTGAGATGGACGCCGATCAGCTCGCCGAGACCACGATGGACCGCGCGCACCGGACCCTGCGGCGGGTGAACATCACGCATGCCGAGAGCGCGGCGAAGGTGTTCGAGCTGCTCATGGGCAACGACGTGGCCCCGCGCAAGGAGTTCATCCTGGCCGGCGAGGGTCTGGACCGCGACCGCATCGACGCGTAGCCGCGCGGCGGCGGCCGCCCGAGTCTCGGCGGCGCTGGCCCGAGTCTCGGCCTCAGCGACTCGTCTCGGGCTGCGGGCTCCGAGTTCGGTCGCTCAGCCCGAGTCTCGGTGCCGCCAGCGCCGCCACCGTGCGCGGTCCGTACCGCCAACGCGACAGTGTCCCGCGAACTGTTGGCGGACTTCTGTCGCTTCCGCGTCGGCGGAGCGAGCGGTCTGGACGGGGCTGGCCCGCGCCTCCCGGCCAGCGAGTCTCGCGGTGGGCGACCGGACTCGGGTGCCGGACCGCGAACGATGTCGCGCAGACCGAGTCTCGGTGCCGCCAGAGCGACAATGTGGCGCCACCGTGCGCGGTCCGTACCGCCAACGCGACAGTGTCCCGCGAACTGTTCGCGGGACACTGTCGCTTTCGCGGAGAGAAGCCCGCCAGAGCAGGGCGCCGCCGCGCGCTACGCGTCGCCAGCGGTGCCGTCGAGCGCCGCGGCACTGCCCCCGATCGAGCCGATGACGGCCTCGAGCGGCGCCCCCGACCCGTCACGCTTCGACAGCCAGTCGGGCAGGGTCCGCGCGGCGCCGTCCGTCCCGACCGCGTGCGGGGAGCGATGCCCGCCCAGCCCACGGTGAGCCCGTCCTCGCCCTTCAGGAACGCGTGCGCCCGGACACCCTGGGTCGCCCGGCCCTTGGCGGGGAACTCGGACAGGGCGGAGACCTTGGCGCGTCCGGAGTCGGTGCCCGGCAGTGCCGTGGAGGTCGTGGACACCGTGGCGACCACGGCGTCGTCGGACCGGGCGACGGACCCGAACCAGATCACCGAGGACCCGGACGCCAGCGCCATGCCCGCGACACCGCCGGCCGGCAAGCCCTGGGCACGGACGCCCGACGCGGGGAAGCGCAGGAGCTGGGCGTTCGAGCTGATGAAGACCAGGTCGTCGGACTCGGGTGCCTGGGCGGCGCCGACCACCGCATCGCCGGGCTTCAGGCCGATGGCGACGAACTCGGGCTTGTCGGGCCAGGCTCCGGGGACGACGCGCTTCACGACGCCCTGCGCGGTGCCGATGGCGAGGAGTCCGACGACGCGCCGGACAGGTCGACGAGCGCAACGACCGTCTCGCCCTTGGTGAGCACCAGGAAGTCCGTGACTCGTACGCCGGCGTCGAGGCGGACCGCGGCGGGCGGCACCGCCGGGACGTCGACAGGGAGAGCCGCAGAACCCGCCCGGTCGAGGTCAGCGCGCCGACCTGGCCCCGGACGGTGCTCACCACGGCGGACCGGACGGCGTCGTGCTTGGAGCGCTTCGGGACCCGGACGATGCTGAGCTCCGACGTCGGGATGTCGACGCGGATGAGCCGTCCGGTGGTCGAGAGGAGCACGCGGCACGGCGAGTCGGCGACCTGGAGCGACTCCGGGTCGACCGCGGCCTTGCGACCGCCCTTGACGGGGGCGTCGGCCTCGGTGAGCAGGGTGCGGCGGGGGTGGCGAACTTGTCGGAGACCTCGGTGAGCTCGAGCGCGACCTGGGCACGGAGCCGTTCGTCGGACGCCAGGAGTTCCTCGAGCGCAGCGATGTCGGCGAGGAGCTGGTCGCGCTCGGCCTCGAGCTCCATGCGCGAGAACTTCGTCAGGCGTCGGAGCCGCAGTTCGAGGATGTACTCGGCCTGCACCTCGGACAGGTCGAAGACGTCGCGGAGACGGCTCCGTGCGGCCTCGGAGTCGTCCGAGGTGCGGATGACCTGGATCACCTCGTCGATGTCGAGGATCGCGATGAGCAGTCCCTCGACCAGGTGCAGCCGCTCGCGACGACGCGCGAGTCGGTACTCCGACCGCCGGGTGACGACCGACAGCCGGTGCTGCACGTAGACGTCGAGCAGCTCGCGCAGCCCGAGCGTGCGCGGCGACCCGCCGACGAGCGCGACGTTGTTGATGCCGAAGCCGTCCTCGAGCGGAGTGTGCTTGTACAGCTGCTCGAGCACCGCGGTGGGGTTGAACCCGCTCTTGATGCCGATCACGAGTCGGAGCCCGTGGTTGCGGTCGGTCAGGTCGTTGACGTCCGAGATGCCGACGAGCTTCTTGGACTGGACGCCGTCCTTGATCTTCTCGATGACGCGCTCGGGGCCGACCAGGTACGGCAGCTCGGTGACGACGAGTCCGACCTTCCGCGGGGTCAGGTTCTCGACGCTCACCTTCGACCGGGTGCGGAACGTGCCACGCCCGGTGGCGTACGCGTCGCGGACCCCGGAGAGCCCGACGATGGTGCCGCCGGAGGGCAGATCCGGCCCCGGCACGAACTCCATCAGCTCTTTGAGGGTGGCCTGCGGGTTCATCAGCAGGTGCTTCGCGGCCTCGACCACCTCGCCCAGGTTGTGCGGCGCCATGTTCGTCGCCATGCCGACCGCGATGCCCGACGCGCCGTTGACGAGCAGGTTCGGGAACGCTGCGGGCAGGACGCCGGGCTGCATGATCTGGTTGTCGTAGTTCGGGACGAAGTCGACGACGTCCTCGCCGAGGCCCTCGGTCATCGCCATCGACGGTTCGGCCAGGCGGGCTTCGGTGTACCGGGCGGCAGCGGGACCGTCGTCGAGCGACCCGAAGTTGCCGTGGCCGTCGATCAGCGGCACACGCATCGTGAACGGCTGCGCCATCCGCACCAGGGCGTCGTAGATCGCGCCGTCGCCGTGCGGGTGCAGCTTGCCCATCACCTCGCCGGTGACGCGGGCGCTCTTGACGTGCCCGCGGTCGGGCCGCAGGCCCATCTCGGCCATCTGGTACAGGATGCGCCGCTGGACGGGCTTCAGGCCGTCGCGCGCATCGGGCAGCGCCCGCGAGTAGATGACGGAGTACGCGTACTCGAGGAAGGAGCCCTGCATCTCCTCGGAGACGTCGACGTCCTCGATGCGCTCACCGTCGGGCAGGCCGACTGCGTCCGTGCGTGCCATGGCACCTTTCTGGAAGACTCGTTGGAATGGGAACAAGCGTACCGACGGCCCCCGACGCCGCCGCGAACCTCGCCGACGTCTTCCCGAGTTGCCTCGTGGCGCTCGGGGCTGCGGACAGCCAGTGGTCGCGTGACCACGGCCTGGAGGCCCGGATCGCCCTCCGTCCCGCCCGTTCCGCGATCGTCGTCCTGGTCGACGGCCTCGGGAGCGTCGCGCTGTCGGCTCGCGCCGGGCACGCCCGCTGGCTCACGGCCGCGAAGGGGTCCGGCACCGCGAAGAAGCTGCGCAGCGGGTTCCCGACCACGACGGCCGCGGCACTGAGCACCCTGACCACCGGACGGTCGCCCGGCACGCACGGCGTCGTCGGCTACAGCGGCTGGAACCCGGACACCGGCGCCGTGATGAACCTGCTCGGCGGGTGGGACACCGAGGTCCCCGCGGACTGGTTCCTCACCGAGACGCTCTTCACCCGTGCCGCGGAGCTCGGCGTCGACCCCGTCGTCGTCGGCCCCGACCGGTACCGGGCGTCGGGCATGACCGCGAACGTGCTCGGCGGCGCGCGGTACGTGTCGGCGGACACGATCCCGGAGCGCATCGACGCCGCCCTGGCCGAGACCGCCACCGGTCGGTCACTCGTGTACCTGTACGTGCCGGAGCTCGACTCGATCGGCCACAAGTCCGGGTGGCAGTCCGACCGGTGGACGGCCACGCTCGAGCTGCTCGACGGCGAGCTCGCCCGCCTCGATGCCCGCGGTGCGCCGGACGTGGGTGTCCTGGTCACCGCGGACCACGGCGTGCTCGACGTGCCCGACCACGCGAACATCGCCATCGACCCGCTCCTGTTGACGGACGTCGTCGGGGTGGCGGGCGATCCGCGGTGCCGCCAGCTCACGGTGGCACCGGGCACCGACGTGCGCGGGCTGGTCGGGGCGTTCCGGGCGCGCTACGGCAAGAAGGCGTACGTCGCGAGCCGCAACGAGGCGATCGCCGCCGGGTGGTTCGGTGCGGTCTCGCCGCAGGTGGTCCCGCGCATCGGCGACGTGATCGTCGTGGCACGCGGGTCGTGGGCGTTCAACGACGACCGCGCGCTGCGTGACGGCGAGGTGCCGAAGCGCATGATCGGCCAGCACGGCGCGATGACCGACGAGGAGACGTTCGTCCCGCTGCGGCTCGCCGGGGCGTTCGCGCAGTAGCAGCCGGCCGCGACCGACCACGCGGTCAGCGCCAGCCGGACGGTCAGCTCAGGCCGGGTCCTCCGGGCGGGTGCCGAAGACGATCTCGTCCCAGCTCGGCATCGACCGACGGTTGCGCTTCTTGCGCTCCGCACGGCCCTCGGCTTCGGGCGCCGATGCCGGACGGGCGTCGGCCGACGGCGGGACGGTGTCGCCCTCGGGCTCGTCGTCGAACCCCTGCAGCGGGATGTCGACGACGCTGATCGAGGTGCCGCGGGCGGGCTCGTCGCGCTGCTCGCCGAACGAGGCGGCCTCGCGCTCCCCACGGCGGCGGCGGAGCGCCTCGAGCAGGTCGGCGGTCTCGTTGCCGGGTGCGCGCTCCTCGACGGCCGCCTGGCCGATCCGGGGCAGCGGTGCTCGGAGCGGCGCGCGGTCGGGGACGTCGGGGTTCGTGACGGATTCGTCCTCTTCCTCGACGCGGAAGGCGCCGGAGTCGAAGCGGGTGCCGTCGTCGTGCTGCTGCTCGTACTCCACGGCACGCAGTCGGGGAGCGATGCCCTCGTCGTCGGTGTGCGAGAGCCGGTGCGCGTCGCCGTTGTCCGGCACGAGCGTCGAGGTCTTCGGGTCGAAGCGCCACTGGGCGTCGTGCTCGACCTCGGCGGCGGTGTAGCGGACCCGGACCTGCCAGCCGCTCTCCGGGTGCTTCCACGAGCCCCAGCTGATGGCGGTGGCCTCGCCGGCCTCGAGCTTCGCGGTGATCGCCGCGCCGAAGGTGTCGGGGGCCTCGTCGTCGACCGGGGTCACCGGGACGCGGTGCGAGGCGTCGAGGACGAAGGCGCGCTCGGCGAGTACCGGGCCCTCGAAGCGTCGGACGTACTCGACGTCGACGTCGAGCGCGGCCGCGACGTCGGCGGCGTCGGCACCGCCACGGATGCGTGCCTGGACGTCCTTGGGGAGACCCGCTTCTGCGGACCGGCGTCGGGGTTGGCCTGGCGGACCTGCCCCGGCAGCGAGGACGTGACGGGCAACCGGAACTCGGTACCGCCGTCGGTGGCCAGGAGGATCGCGCCTGCCTCGACTCCGATGACTCTCACGTCTTGCATGGTCCAGCCTTCCCAGCGTCGCGTACGGTCGTGCGTCGTACCCCGTGAGTATGCAGTGGTCGCGGACGGTTTCCACGGAGGCGCACGGGCGTGCCGCGGAGTCTGCGAAACAGTGGCGACGGGTGTCGGGAATGTCCCGATCCGGTCACGGGTTGCAGCGCCGTGACGACCCGCCGCAGATCTCGGTTTGCACTCTGGCGGGCCGTAGTGCAAACTGTCGCCGCCGATCACCCGGCGACGACCTCTCGATACGAGAAATGGATGGGCATGGCCACCGATTACGACGCCCCCCGGAAGACCGATGACAACTCCGATTCGGAGTCGATCGAGGCCCTCAAGGAGCGCGTTCCCGACAAGATGTCGGGGGTCGTCGACGATGATTCGGACAACCCCGGCAGCTTCGAACTCGCCGGGCAGGACCTGAGCGACGTCGACCTCGACGTCGTGGTGCTGCCCCCGCAGGTCGATGAGTTCACCTGCGTCGAGTGCTTCCTCGTGAAGCACCGCTCCCAGCTCGACCACGAGTCGAAGCTCGGGCCGGTCTGCGCAGAATGCGCGGCGCTCTAGACGCACCGATGACCGAAGGCCCCGCATCCTCCAGGATGCGGGGCCTTCGTCGTGCGGTGCGGGGCGGACGTGCGCCGGGCCTCCCGGTCGTCCGCAGGGTCCGTCAGGACCGGAGCGCCTCGACCACCTTGGTGGGCTGCCGGACGCTGACCAGCCAGTAGGGCGTCGGGTCGGCGTCGTCGCGGACCTCGACCTTGACGACCCCGCGTACGTAGCCGCGGAAGAGCGTCCACGCCCGTGCGTCGAGCTTCGGGCCGCGCTGCGTGGTCGCCTCGGCGCCCTCGAACGCCTCGACGCTGCCGACGAGAGCGCGGGGGAGGTGCGCCTTGCCGGCGCGGAACTCGCTGTCCGTGACCTCGATGGTGGGTGCGAGTGCCCACAGGAGCACGAGGACGCCGAGCTCCATGCCGATCGCCACGAGCACCCCGGCGAGCACGCTGATGGGCAGGAACACGAGCAGGGTGGCGGGGATGACGAGCGCCGTCGCCAGGTACAGGGCGGGCGGGGCCCAGAGTCGTTCGCGGTACAGGGTCACGGGTCCATTCGACCACGACTCGGGGCAGGTCACGGTCGGGTCACGTCTCTGCACTACCCTCGACACGTGATGGAACCAGTCGACGTCCTCTGGACCGGGGAGAACCGCCCCGGACACGCCCACCCCGGCGACGCCGGTGCCGACCTCGTCTCGACCGAGGCCTTCGTGCTGCAGCCGGGCGAGCGCCACCTGGCCGCGACCGGGCTGCGGATCGCGCTCCCCGAGGGGTACGCCGCGTTCGTGGTCCCGCGCAGCGGCTCGCCGCCAAGCACGGCATCACCATCGTCAACAGCCCGGGCACGGTCGACTCCGGGTACCGCGGCGAGATCAAGGTCTCACTGCTCAACACCGACCGGTCCGAACCGTACGAGGTGCACGTGGGTGACCGCATCGCACAGCTGATCGTCATGCCCGTGCCGCGGGTGACGTACACGCGTGTCGAGGAACTCCCCGACAGCGTCCGGGGCCAGGGCGGCTTCGGCTCGTCCGGCTACGGTGACCGGAGCGGTGCCGTGACCGGCGCCGCCGATGATGTTCAGGAAGGAACGCGCGCATGAAGTTCGGTCGACGCAAGCGTGACGAGGTCGAGGGCGCCGAGGTCGAGGTGGCCGAGGCCGTCGCCGACGAGGTCGAGATCGCGGACACGACCCCCGAGGTCGACATCGCGACGGACGCCGACGCGGACCTCGACGAGGTCGACGCGGTCGCCCCGACGGACAAGTCCGGACCCGAGGACCGCGCCGAGAACGGCCCGCACGACGAGACCGAGGCGAACCTGGTCCGTCCGTACGTCGACCTGGGCGGCGTGAAGGTCCTGCCGCGCGAGGGCCTGCACCTGCGCCTCGAGGTCGAGGAGGGCTCGCAGCGCGTCGTCGCGGTCGGGCTCGACTACGACGACTCGACGCTGCAGGTCCAGCCGTTCGCCGCACCCCGCTCGACGGGTCTGTGGCACGAGATCCGCGCGCAGATCGCCGAGCAGATCGAGCGCCAGGGCGGTGTCGTGACCGAGGTCGACGGCCCGTTCGGTCCCGAACTCCGCGCGTCCGTGCCGGTCGCGGTCGACGGCGACGGTGGCACCGCCGGCGTCCGGCCGGCCCGCTTCGTCGGCGTCGACGGCCCGCGCTGGTTCCTGCGCGGCGTGATCGCCGGCAAGGCCGCCGAGCAGCCCGACGACGCAAGCGAGATCGAGGAGCTGTTCCGCAGCGTCGTCGTCGTGCGCGGCACGACGCCGATGCCGCCGCGCGACCTCATCCCGCTGCACATGCCGAAGTCGACGCAGACCGCGATCTGACGACCTGACCCGCCCTGGAGGCACGGTGCCGGAACACGACGACACCCACCGACCCGAGACGGCCGGGTCCGAAGCCGTGCCCGCGTCCGCTGGACCACCTGACGCTGCGTCGGCTGCGCCGTCGTTCTCGGCGCAGTTCCGCGACGCGGTGCAGAACGCGGGCATCGCCCGCGTCGCCCCTGGCGAGGCGCCCTCCGGGCGCGCGCTGCTCGGAGCGGTCGGCGGGATCCGCGGGCTCGCCGAGTCGGTGCTGCCCGGGTTCGCGTTCCTGGTGGTCTACGCGATCACGAAGGAGCTCGTGCCGAGCGTCGTGATCCCGGTCGTCGTCGGCCTGGTGTTCGTCGTGCTCCGCCTGGTGCAGCGACAGTCGCTGACGATGTCCTTCGCGGGCATCCTCGGCGTCGCGGTGTCGGCGGGCCTCGCGCTCATCACCGGACGCGCCGAGAGCAACTTCATCCCGGGGATCATCATCAACTCGGTGTGGTTGGTCGGGCTCCTCGTGTCACTGGCCGTCCGCTGGCCGCTCATCGGTCTGGTCGTCGGGTTCCTGCTGCCGGCGAACGAGGACGGCTCGCACGTCGACTGGCGCGCCGACCCGGTCAAGCGCCGCGTGCTGACGGTCGCCACCTGGATCTGGGTCGGACTCTTCGCACTCCGTCTGGCCGTCGAGGTCCCGCTGTACCTCACCGCGCAGGTCGAGCTCCTCGCCGGCCTCAAGCTCATCCTCGGCGTCCCGCTCTACGCCGCCGTGCTCTGGGTCACGTGGCTGCTGGTCCGCACCGTGTTCGTGCGGGGGGACGACGCCGCCACGGTGTAGAGTTGTCTCGACATCAAGAGACTTTCCCGTCCGGCGCTCCGGCGTCAGCGGGATTAGGTTTGCCTTGCTGGTGGGACGGACCACGGCCCGCGATGATGAGGGCAAACCGATCAGTAGGGAGGCGGCACGGTGGCTGCAGTCAATAGCTTCGGCTCGAAGGACACACTGTCGGTTGGGGGTGTCGACTACGCGATCCACCGGATCGACACGGTGCCCGGGCACGAGAAGCTCCCGTACAGCCTGAAGGTGCTGCTCGAGAACCTCCTCCGCACCGAGGACGGCAAGAACGTCACCGAGGCGCAGATCCGCGCGCTCGGCTCCTGGCGCCCCGACGCCGACCCGGACACCGAGATCCAGTTCTCGCCGGCGCGCGTCGTCATGCAGGACTTCACGGGCGTGCCGTGCATCGTCGACCTCGCCACCATGCGCGAGGCGATGGCGGACATCGGCGGCGACCCGAACAAGATCAACCCGCTGTCCCCGGCCGAGATGGTCATCGACCACTCGGTCATCGCCGACCTGTTCGGCAGCACGGACGCACTCCAGCGCAACACCGACCTCGAGTACGAGCGGAACGGGGAGCGCTACCAGTTCCTCCGCTGGGGCCAGACCGCGTTCGAGGACTTCAAGGTCGTCCCGCCGGGCACCGGCATCGTGCACCAGGTCAACATCGAGTACCTGGCGAAGGTCACCTACACGCGTGACTTCGACGGCGAGACCTACGCGTACCCGGACACCCTCGTCGGCACCGACTCGCACACCACGATGGTGAACGGGCTCGGCGTGCTCGGCTGGGGCGTCGGCGGCATCGAGGCCGAGGCAGCGATGCTCGGCCAGCCGGTGTCCATGCTCATCCCGAAGGTCGTCGGCTTCAAGCTCTCCGGTGAGATCCCCGCCGGCGTGACCGCGACCGACGTGGTGCTCACGATCACGCAGGAACTCCGCAAGCACGGTGTCGTCGGCAAGTTCGTCGAGTTCTACGGCGAGGGCGTCAGTGCCGTCCCGCTCGCGAACCGCGCCACCATCGGCAACATGTCGCCCGAGTTCGGTTCGACGGCGGCGATCTTCCCGGTCGACGACGTCACGCTCGACTACCTGCGCCTGACCGGTCGCGACGAGGCGCAGATCGCCCTGGTCGAGGCGTACTCCAAGGCCCAGGGCCTGTGGCACGACGCGTCGGTCGAGCCGGCGTACTCCGAGTACATGGAACTCGACCTCTCCACGGTCGTGCCGTCGATCTCGGGGCCGAAGCGTCCGCAGGACCGGATCGAACTGTCCAAGGCGAAGGACCAGTTCGAGGTCGACCTGAACAACTACACGACCCCGAGCGAGCAGACCGACCTCGACGACGCGGTGGAGGAGACCTTCCCGGCCTCCGACCCGATCGCCGCGGGCTCGACCAACGAGGACACCAACCTGCACGAGCACGTCTACGTCTCGAGCGCCCCGTCGACGGCCTCGGCCCCGACGAAGGTCGCGATGGACGGGGCCGACCCGTTCACGATCGACCACGGTGCCGTCGCGATCGCCGCGATCACCTTCGTGCACGAACACGTCGAACCCGTCCGTCATGATGGCGGCCGGCATCCTCGCGCGGAACGCCGCCGCCAAGGGCCTGACCTCGAAGCCGTGGGTCAAGACGACGCTCGCCCCCGGGTCCAAGGTCGTCACCGACTACTACGAGAAGGCCGGTCTCACGACCTACCTCGAGCAGCTCGGCTTCTACACGGTCGGCTACGGCTGCACCACCTGCATCGGCAACTCGGGCCCGCTGCCCGAGGAGATCTCGCAGGCCGTGCAGGACAACGACCTCGCCGTCACCGCGGTGCTCTCGGGCAACCGCAACTTCGAGGGTCGCATCAACCCCGACGTCAAGATGAACTACCTGGCGTCCCCGCCCCTGGTCATCGCCTACGCCCTCGCCGGGTCGATGCACTTCGACTTCGACAAGGACGCCCTCGGCAAGGACCAGGACGGCAACGACGTCTACCTGCAGGACATCTGGCCCGACGCGGCCGAGGTCCAGCAGGTCATCGACGAGTCGATCGACACCGAGATGTTCACCCACGAGTACGGCTCCGTGTTCGAGGGCGACGACCGCTGGAAGAACCTGCCGACCCCCACGGGCGACACCTTCGAGTGGGACCAGGAGTCGACCTACGTGCGGAAGCCCCGTACTTCGAGGGCATGACCATGCAGCCCGACGCGGTGTCGGACATCTCCGGCGCCCGCGTGCTGGCGAAGCTCGGCGACTCGGTCACGACCGACCACATCTCGCCCGCCGGCTCGATCAAGGCGGACAGCCCGGCCGGCAAGTACCTGGCCGAGCACGACGTGGACCGCAAGGACTTCAACTCCTACGGCTCGCGTCGCGGCAACCACGAGGTGATGATCCGCGGCACGTTCGCGAACATCCGTCTGCGCAACCAGCTGCTCGACGGCGTGGAGGGCGGCTACACCCGTGACTTCACGACCGCCGACGGTGAGCAGTCGTTCATCTACGACGCCTCGCAGCACTACCAGGAGCAGGGCATCCCGCTCGTCATCTTCGGCGGCAAGGAGTACGGCTCGGGTTCGTCGCGCGACTGGGCGGCCAAGGGCACGAACCTGCTCGGCGTCCGCGCGGTCATCACCGAGAGCTTCGAGCGGATCCACCGCTCGAACCTCATCGGCATGGGCGTCGTCCCGCTGCAGTTCCCGGCGGGCGAGACGGTCGAGTCCCTCGGGCTCGACGGCACCGAGGTCGTCTCGATCTCGGGGCTGACCGAGCTCAACGAGGGCCGGACCCCGAAGACCGTGCACGTCACCGCGACGCCGAGCGAGCATTCGCCCGCCGGCAAGCAGCCGGTCGAGTTCGACGCGGTCGTCCGCATCGACACCCCGGGTGAGGCCGACTACTACCGCAACGGCGGCATCCTGCAGTACGTGCTCCGGTCGCTCGTCTGAGCGACGTGAGCACGGGTCGCTGACGCGACCACACGACGGACCGGAGGCCCGTGGCGACACCGCCACGGGCCTCCAGTCCGTCTGCCGGTCACGCGGATATGGTGGGGGATCAGCCCCACGAAAGGAGCGCCCGTGAGCCTGCTCAGCAGCATCACGTCGCCGCGCGACCTGAAGCGTCTCTCCGACGTGCAGATGACCGAACTCGCCGCCGAGATCCGCCGGTTCCTGGTGGCCGAGGTCGCGAAGACCGGTGGGCACCTCGGGCCCAACCTCGGGGTCGTCGAGCTGACGCTCGCGATGCACCGGGTGTTCGACTCGCCGAACGACCCCTTCGTGTTCGACACCGGGCACCAGTCGTACGTGCACAAGCTCGTCACCGGGCGGCAGGACTTCTCGAAGCTCCGCGAGCGGGGCGGCATCGCCGGCTACCCGCAGCGGAGCGAGTCCGAGCACGACATCGTGGAGTCGTCGCACGCGTCGTCGTCCCTGTCGTGGGCCGACGGGATCTCCCGCGCGTTCGGGCAGACCGGACAGACCGACCGCACCGTCGTCGCGGTGGTCGGTGACGGCGCCCTCACCGGTGGGATGACGTGGGAGGCGCTCAACAACATCTCGGACGACAACGACCGTCGCCTGGTCATCGTCGTCAACGACAACGGCCGCTCGTACGCTCCGACGATCGGCGGCATGGCGCGGTTCCTCAGCTCCATGCGCACGCGGCGTGAGTACCGGGCGCTCTACGAGACCTCCCGGGCCGTGGCCGACCGCTTCGGCGCGCCCGGCCGGGCCGTGTACCGCGGGATGCGCGGCGGTCTGCACGGGTTCCTGTCGCGCTTCACGAACAACGAGGCGCTGTACTCGAACCTCGACATCAAGTACATCGGGCCGGTCAACGGACACGACCAGCGTGCGATGGAGGCGGCGCTCCGGCAGGCGAAGGCCTACGGCGCCCCGACGATCGTGCACGCGATCACCGAGAAGGGCCACGGGTTCGAGCCCGCCCTGCGCGACCAGGCCGACCAGTTCCACGCCGTCGGGCACATCGACCCGGAGACGGGGGAGTCGCTCGACGCGGCGTCGGGTCCGTCGTGGACCTCGGTGTTCGCGGCGTCCCTGGCCGACGCCGGCGCCTCGGATCCCCGGATCGTCGCGATCACGGCGGCGATGCTCCGGCCGACCGGACTGCACCTGTTCCAGGAGCAGCACCCCGACCGGGTCTACGACGTCGGCATCGCCGAGCAGCACGCGGTGACGACTGCCGCGGGCCTCGCCTACGGCGGCCTGCACCCCGTGGTGGCGCTGTACGCGACCTTCCTCAACCGGGCGTTCGATCAGGTGCTGATGGACGTCGCGCTGCACAAGGCCGGCGTCACGTTCGTGCTCGACCGCGCCGGCATCACCGGGCCGGACGGGCCGTCGCACCACGGCATGTGGGACCTCGCGCTGCTGCAGGTCGTGCCCGGCATCCGGATCGCCGCTCCCCGTGATGCGGCGACCCTGCGCGAGGAGTTCCGCGAGGCGATCGCCGTCGACGACGCCCCCACCGTGCTCCGGTGGTCGAAGGGCCAGGTCGGGCCGGACATCCCCGCCGTCCGTCGTCTCCCCGACGGTGTGGACGTGCTGCACGCCGCTGCGGACGGCGTCGAGGACGTGCTCTTCGTGGCCGTCGGCTCCATGGTCCCGACGGCGCTCGAGGCCGCGTCGCTGCTCGAGGCGCAGGGCATCGGCGTCACCGTCGTCGACCCGCGCTGGGTGGTCCCGATCCCGGGCTCGCTCATCGAGCTGTCGCGGACGCACCGGCTCGTCATCACGATCGAGGACGGCGTGCGCGTGGGTGGCGTCGGGACCCGGCTCCGGCAGGACCTGCGGGCAGCCGGGGTCGACACGGGCGTGAACGAGCTGGGGTTGCCGGACGAGTTCATCGACCACGCGACCCGGTCGCAGATCCTCGCCGACGTCGGGCTGACGGCGCAGGCGATCGCCCGCGACGTGATCGACCAGGTCGTCGGGACGAAGCTGCCGCAGGCGAAGCCCGCGCGGTCGCGGGAGTCCGCCGACCGCTAGGCGGGGACCGCGCGGCGCTTGGTCGGGCGTGCGGGGCGTGCGGACTGCTGCGGGGCGTGCGGCAGTCCCGCGTCGCGCCCCGCGCGGGCGTCGCGCCCCGAGAGTCGGGGCGCGACGCCCGCCTCGGGGCGCGACACCGGCGGCGGCTAGCGGGAAGCGGGGCCGACGATCAGCGGGTCGTGGAAGCTCCCACCGAAGACGCGCTCGGACGCCCCACTGCGGTCGAGGTACGGGCTGATCCCACCGGCCTGGAACGGGTAGCCCGCACCGAGGATCAGGCCGAGGTCGATCTCCTCGACGTGCTGGACGACCTCGTCTTCGAGCATGCGGTGCAGCTCGTCGGCCAGGGCGTCCTCGAAGCGCTGCTGCATCGTGGTGGCGTCGACGGGCGTCGCGCCCTTCTTCGACGGTGCGACGAGCTTGACGGCGGCGGGGTCGTACCCGGTCGCGTTGCCCTTCTTGTCGCGGGTCAGGATCTTCCCGTACTCGGCGATCTTCTTCAGCCCGTCACCGGGGTAGAAGCGCTCCGGCCAGGCGGCGTGGTGCGAGTCGAGCACGTGCGCCCCGACCGGCAGACCGACGAGCTCGAGCAGCTCGAACGGCGACATCGGTAGTCCGAGCGGTGCGGCACCGGCCGCCACGACGTCGAACGAGGTGCCCTGCTCGACGCCGCGCATCGCCTCGCCGAGGACCCGTGCGAGCACCCGGTTGACGACGAAGCCCGGCTGGTCGGCGGTGATGATCGCCGTCTTCTTGAGGGTCTTCGCGACGGCGAGTGCCGTCACGAGTGTCTCGTCGGAGGTGTCCGCGGTGCGGACGACCTCGAGCAACGGCATCACGGCGACCGGGTTGAAGAAGTGGAACCCGACCAGGCGCGACGGGTCGGACAGCACCGAACCCATCTCGGACACGGACAACGACGAGGTGTTCGTGGCGAGGATGGCGTCCGGCGCGATGACCTGCTCGATCTTCCGGAAGACCTCCTGCTTGACGCTCATCTCCTCGAAGACGGCCTCGATCACCCAGTCGGCGTCGGCGAAGGCATCGTACGACACCGACCCGCTGACGAGTGCGGTGATGCGGTTCGCGTCGTCGGGGGAGATCCGGCCCTTGTCGAGCAGCTTGCCGACCTCGCCGCGGATCCGCTCTACGCCGGCGTCGACGCGGGACTGGTCGACGTCGGTGATCACGACGGGGACACCGAGTCGTCGGGCGAAGAGCAGTGCGAACTGTGAGGCCATCAGCCCGGCGCCGAGGACGCCGACCTTCGTGATCTTCTTCGGCTCGACGCCTTCCGGCGCGCCGACGGGCTTCTTCGCGCGCTTCTGCACGAGGTCGAACGCGTACATCGACGCAGCGAACTGGTCACCGGAGAGCAGGTCGGCGAGGGCGTCGTCCTCGTCGGCGAACCGCTCGTCCAGGGACCCGCCGCGAGCGGCGGCCACCAGGTCGAGCGCGCGGAACGGCGACTTCGGCACCGTCCCGATCTTCGACGCGACCTGCCCACGGGCGACCTTGACGACCGTGCCCCAGGCAGCCTTCTCGAGCATGCCGGGTTCGTACGGCCGCTTGACCGGCACACGACCGGCGATGACGCCGTCGGCCCACGCGACGGCCGACGGCAGGAACGTCACCGAGGGGATCAGCGCGTCGCCGATGCCGATCTCGACCGCAGCCGCCCCGTCCATCAGGCGGTTGTTCTTGAGGGGGTTCTCGACGATGACCCGCAGCGCGCGCTCCGGACCGATCAGGCGGGGAGCAGTGTCGCGCCGCCCCAGCCCGGGATGATGCCGAGGAAGACCTCGGGCAGGCCGATGCCCTGCGCCGCGGACGAGAACACCCGGTAGGTGCAGTGCAGTCCGATCTCGAGCCCGCCGCCGAGCGCGATGCCGTTGATGAACGCGAACGACGGCACACCGAGGTCGGACAGCTTGCGGAGGGTGGCGTGGCCGAGGGCCGCGAGGTCGTGGGCAACGCCCCGCGACGGCACGGACGCCGCCTGCGAGAGGTCGGCGCCGGCTGCGAAGCAGTACTCCTTGCCGGTGATCGCGACACCCTGGATCGTGCCGGCGGTCGCCTCGGTCTTCAGGGTGTCGAGCACCCCGGAGAGTTCGCGCAGCGTGCGCGGCCCGAGGGTGCTCGGACGCTTGTAGTCCTTGCCGTTGTCGAGCGTGATGAGCGCCAGGGTGCCACCGGAGGGCATCGTGACGTGCTTGACGAACGAGTGCGTGACGACCTCGTCCTCGCTGAGTTCGGACAGACGGTCGGTGTCGACGGTGGTCATGCTCATGCCCCTTCCGAGCCGAACGTGCTGCGGACTTGCTGAAGCCGGGGTTCTCCCAGATGACGGTGCCGCCCTGGCCGAGTCCGATGCACATCGTGGTGATGCCGTACTGGACGTCCGGGCGCTCGGCGAACTGCGCGGCGAGCTGGTTCATCAGGCGGACACCGCTCGATGCCAGCGGGTGGCCGACGGCGATCGCGCCGCCCCACGCGTTGACGTTCGCGGAGTCCTGCGCGATGCCGTAGTTGTCGAGGAACGCGAGCACCTGCACCGCGAACGCCTCGTTGATCTCGAACAGGCCGATGTCGTCGATCGACAGGCCGGCCTTCGACAGCGCCTTGTCGGTCGCGGGGACCGGGCCGACGCCCATGACCTCGGGCTCGACGCCCGCGAAAGCGAACGAGACCATCCGCATCTTCGTGGGCAGGCCGTGCTCCTTGGCACCCTCGGCCGAGGCGAGCAGGCTCATGGTCGCGCCGTCGTTGAGGCCGGCGGCGTTGCCGGCGGTGACCCGTCCGTGCGGGCGGAACGGCGTCTTCAGCGCGGCCAGTGCCTCGAGCGTGGTGCCCGGACGCGGCGGCTCGTCGGTGCTGATGACGTCCCACCCGTCGCCCTTGTTCACCTCGACCGGGATGACGTCGGGCTGCAGCTTGCCGGCGGCCCACGCTGCGGCGTAGCGCTGCTGGGACTGGACGGCGTAGGCGTCCGTGCGGTCCTTCGTGATCGCCGGGAAGCGGTCGTGCAGGCGCTCGGCGGTGGACCCCATCACCAGCGCGTCGCTCGAGACCATGCGTTCGGCGATGAACCGCGGGTTCGGGTCCGAGTTGAAGCCCATCGGGTGGCGCCCCATGTGCTCGACACCTCCGGCGATCGCGATGTCCGCGGCGCCGAAGGCGATGGCACCCGCGAGCGTCGTGACGCTCGTCATGGCCCCGGCGCACATGCGGTCGATCGCGTACCCGGGGACCGACTTCGGCAGGCCGGCCAACATGCCGACGGTGCGGCCGAGGGTCAGCCCCTGGTCACCCTGCTGCGTGGTCGCCGCGACGGCGACGTCGTCCACCGCTGCGGTGTCGAGCGAGGCGTTCCGGTCGAGCAGTCCGCGCATCGCGTGCACCGCGAGGTCGTCGGACCGGGTCTTCCAGAACACCCCCTTCTCGCCGGCTCGTCCGAACGGTGTCCGTACTCCGTCCACGAACACGACGTCTGATGCCTTTGGCAATCCGGGCCTCCCAGATCCTCATCGATCGGGCCGGAACGCTGGTCGCTCCGGCCGGCCGGGCCTCGCCCGGCGACGCTCCCGACGCTATGCCCCCAGGCTGGGCGGCCGCATGCCGGTTGGGCGGTTCCTACGACTCGACGTCGTCCGTCGGCGCGGGCTGCTGTGCAGCAGCGACAAAGGCCGACGCGATGATCGAGGCGAGTTCCTCCACCTGCCAGGGGCGGGCCTCGTGTGCGGCGAGGGCGGCCCCGACCAGCTCGGTCGACGGCGGCGACGGCGGTGCCCACGAGACCACACGCAGGGTCTCCGGCGTGAGCAGGTTCTCGGGGGGATGTCGAGCTCCTCGGACCGCTTCGTCACCGCGGCCCGTGCGGCCTTGTACCGGCGGTCGGCCGCGGGGTTGCGGTCGGCCCAGGCGCGGGGCGGCGGGAGTGTCGCCTCACCGGATCCGCGGAGCTTCGGCAGGTCCTCGGTCGTCAGGCCCTCGTCGACCGCGGCCCACCAGCGGTCGAGCTCGGACCGGCTGGCGCGACCCGTGAACGCCTTCAGAGCGCCGAGTTCGGTGCGCGACGACGGTGCGGCGGCTGCCGCTGCGACGATCGCGGCATCGGGGATCGTGCGCCCCGGAGCGATGTCGGCGGCGCGGGCGTACTCGTCACGGGCAACCCAGAGCGACCGGGCGATCGCCAGGGCGCGGGCACCACGGAGGGCGTGCATGCCGGACAGCCGGCGCCACGGCTCGGCACGGACGGGCTTCGGGGCGCGGTGCAGCACCGCGTCGAACTCCTCTTCCGCGATGCGGGACTTGCCGGCCTCGTCGAGCTTCGCGGCGAGGGCGTCACGCAGGTCGGGCAGGAGTTCGACGTCGAGCGATGCGTACACGAGCCACGACTGCGGCAACGGCCGGGTCGACCAGTCGGCTGCCGAGTGCGCCTTGGCGAGCGTGATCCCGAGCAGCTGCTCGACGACGGCGCCGAGACCGACCCGGGGGAACCCGGCGATGCGGGCTCCGAGTTCGGTGTCGAAGATGCGGGTCGGGACGAGACCCACTTCCTGCAGGCAGGGCAGGTCCTGCGAGGCGGCGTGGAACAGCCACTCCTCGTCGACGATGGCCGCCTGCAGTTCGGAGAAGTCGCCGATCGGGATCGGGTCGAACAGGAACGCGCCGGCACCGCGACGGAACACCTGGATCAGGTAGGCGCGCTGCGAGTAGCGGTAGCCGCTGGCGCGTTCGGCGTCGACGGCGACGGGCCCGTGACCGGCGGCGATCGCCGCGACGGCCTCGAGGTAGTCGTCGCGCGAGTCGATGACCTTGACGGCCTCGTGCGAGTCCTCGAACGCGGGGTCCGGTGCACCGGGGGTCGAACTGGCGGGGTCGGTCACTTGGCGAGCCTCCTCGGGGCCAGCAGGGTCACGCCGTCCGAGGCAGGAGGCAGACCGGCGAGCATGGCGACGATGTCCTGCCATGCCTGGACGTGTGCGGTGAGGTCGGCGCCGCGGGGCGTCCACGACGCGCGGAGTTCCAGCTGCGCGCCGTCGCCCTGTGCGGCGAGGTCGCCGTACCCGCGGGAGATGATCTTGGTGGCCGTGCCCGAAGCGTGGTCGTACTCGGCGCCGTGCGTCGCGAGCGCGTCGACGAGCCAGCTCCACGTGACGTCGGCGACGAACTCGTCGACACCGATCTCGGGTTCGAGTGGTGCTTGCGCGAACGAGACCACCCGGAACGCGCCGCCCCAGCCCTCGGGTTCCTCGGGGTCGTACAGGGCGATGAACCGTCCGGTGCCAAGGTCCGACTCGACGCCGTGCGCGGTGCCGGACACGTCCGCCGCCAGGGCGATCGAGAACGGTGCGATCCGCGTGGGCGAGGGGATCTCGGTGACGGTGGTCTCGGAGCGGCTGCTGCCGGAGGACACGAACGCGCGGAGCCGCGCGAAGGCGTCGGGCTCTCGGGTTTCGGACACACATGCAGACTAGGCTCCGGGCCATGTCCCGATCCGCGCGACCCGCCGAGGACGTCGTCCAGGAGACCGCACGATCGGCCGGCTTCATCGCCCTCGGCGCCGGTCTGGCCGCCGCCGCGGTGGGGACGGCCGTCATCGGCGGCTTCGTCGCCGCCGTCGCCCGCGCCGTCGTCACCCCGGACCGCAAGCGCACCGAACGCGTCCCGATCCACGCCGTCGACCCGGTCCGGATGACCGTGACCATCGAGCGGACCGCCGACACCGAGCTACAGGGTCGGTACTCGCTCTGGTTCGGCGCCGGCACCGGGCACATGCGCGTCGGCGAGGTCCTCGGCACCACCGACACCACGGTCACGCGCCGCATCATCGCGATCGACGCCGGCGACCCGACCGCTGCACGCCGCGGACGCTGGGGCGGCTGGTTCTACCTGACCCCCGGCGAGCTCGACGTGCCCGTCGAGGACATCGACATCCCCACCCCGAACGGGCCCGCACCCGCCTGGGTCGTCCGCGCCGACGACCCGGACGCGCCGTGGGCCGTCCTGGTGCACGGCCGCGGCGTCACCCGCGCCGAGACGATCCGCGCCGTCCCCGTCTTCCGTGCCGCCGGCTACTCGGTCGTGCTCGCCTCGTGGCGCAACGACGGCGTCGCTCCGCCGAGCGTCGACGGTCGCTACGGCCTCGGCAGCACCGAGTGGGAGGACATCGACTCCGTCCTCCGGTGGCTCAGTGCCCAGAACGCGCAGAGCGTCGTGCTCATGGGCTGGTCGATGGGCGGTGCCGTCGTGCTGCAGACCCTGCTGCGCTCACGCTTCGCCGGGCTCGTCGACGGCGTGGTGCTCGAGTCACCCGTGGTCGACTGGCACGCGGTGCTCAAGTCGCAGAGCCAGCTCATGGGGTTGCCGCGGCCGGTCCGCAAGGTCGCCCAGCGTCTGCTCCGCACCCCGGTGCTGCACCGGCTCGCCGGCCTGCAGCAGCCGGTGGACCTGCGGGACCTCGACATGGTCACCCGGTCCGCCGAGCTGACGGTGCCGATCCTCCTGCTGCACAGCGACGACGACGGGTTCGTGCCGTCCTCGGCCTCGCACGACCTGGCACGCGCACGGCCCGACCTGGTGCGGCTCGAGGTGCAGACCACGGCCCGGCACACCAAGCTCTGGAACCACGACGCCGACTGGTTCGACGCCCGCATCCTCGCGTGGCTCACCGAGGTGGTCCAGCGTCGCGGGGCGGCCAGCGCGCGGTAGACGCGACCGGAAAACGGACGGGAGGCGCGGTGCCAGCTGGCACCGCGCCTCGCCGTCCTTGCGTCCGTTCGGTCGCATCGTGAGCAGAAATGGTCGGGTCACCGTCGCGCTCGACCCGTTCCGCTCACGAAGCGGGTGGCGCGGCACTCGTCCCGTTCGTCGTCTGCTGTCGTGGCCCGAACTCCTCGAGACGAGTCGCCGGTCGGCCGGGGTGCGCTGGGCCGTGCGTCCGGTCGAAGGCATCGCTCATCGTCGTGAGCGGCGGTCGGACCGACGCAGTCCATTCGCCACTGTCGAACGCGTCGATCCGGACGACCAGGGTCGACTCGTCGGTCAGGTCCGAGCCGGGAAGGTAGCCGAGGAACTCGCCGTCGATGAGCTGCCGCATGCTGTCAGCGATCTCCATCGCCTCGGCATGGCTCAGGATGAGCCCGGGTTCCGCCGCCGCGTCGACGCGGCGTTCGAGTGGGAGCGCTTGGACCGGCTTGTCAGGGGACGTGACGGCGTACAGGGTCGTGAGGACCCAGACGAGCTCTGGTGTTTCGAGCTCTGGTGTTTCGAGCTCTGGTGTTTCGAGCTCTGAGAAGAACTGCACCAGGTCGGGCAGCACGATGCGAGCAGCGGGGATCCGGTAGGTGACCATCCCCAGGTCGCCAGGCACTGTCGTGGTCATCCGTTCTCCTCGGTCGTTCCTGTCTGGGGCGAGAGGCCGCCCACGCTCATGGCAGCGAGGACGTCGGTCCTGCCGGGCGTGAACGCGGTGATCGCGACCGCGGCGTCAGCCTGCACGGTGCAGAAACCCGGCTGCTCGGCGCCGAGCGGAACAAGCGCACCTGCGAACCCGTCGAGTCCGCGGACGTCGAAGCCCTTCTCCGCGGCCATCGTGTACTTCGTCAGGAAGGTCCGTGCCGTCGACAGCGCGCCCTGCTCGAAGATGCGCAGCCGTTCCTCGGCCGGACACTGCGATGCCACCTCGAGCGCCAGTTCCACCCCGGAGCGTCTGATGCGCGGAGGCGCGTACAGCTCCTGGACGGTGATGTGGACGACCCCGACGGAACGGTCGATCGCCGTGGCTGCCACGAGCGTTCGGTCCGTCGCGCGCAACACGGCCGTCACGAGTTCGTCGCCGTCCTCGACCTGACAGATCAGGACGAACTCGTCGCCGAGGGCTAGGAGCGGGTCGATGAACGGTACGAGGTTCGGCTCCTGCTTGGAGTAGGTCCGCCGGATGACCGCTGCGAACGACCGTGCGGACACGTCGGAGACGAGCACATCCGTGTCCGGCCCGACAGCGGCGAGGATCTCGACGACACGGTCCGGCAGGTCCACGGTCGTTCCGGTGGTGACCGCTCGGAGATGACCGATCGAGATCTCCGGGGGCGCGTCCGTCACCGTCGGATCTCCGCCGACGATGGGTTGTGTCGGATCCGGGCCTCGTCTGGTCGAGGCATCTGGCTGCGCGGCCATCGTCAGCTCAGCTCAACCGTGCTCGATCGGAGTGCCGTCACCAGGTATCGAGATGAACAGGTTGCCACCTCCGAGAGCGGTCGCTCTGACCGGCGGCGTCTCAGGGCCGGAGTAATGCCACGATTCGTAATCGTCGTCCGGTTCTGCTCGAAGAGTCGTTCCCGATGAGAATGTGATTTCGAGCGCACTTTCGTCGATCCGAGCTCCGTGACGTTCTGTGTGTGGAGATGGAGAGCGGGGAGCAGGGAATCCTTGTCTTCCGGATCCACCGAGACCGTCACACCATCCGTATCCTGATCGCGAAGGTGGTCTCGAACGAGACCATGCTCCGGTTCGAGAACGCGAGGGTGAGCCTGAAGTCGATCCAGATGAGGTCGACAGTCTCGCCGACGAGTGCGAGGTGAACGTCATTTGCGGTCAGTTCGGCCATCCGAGGTACTCTCCCTGGTGCTCACTGGGAACATGGCTGTCCGGCTTTGAGCCGGGCTTCCCCGTTCGGGGATCGAGCCATTGCCCGTAGTCGTTGCTGTAACGGCTGTAGCCGTTCGGATACCGTTCGGTGGGTTCCATCACCCGGATCATGTTGGCATCGTCGTGCATGCCCGGGTTCGCTGCAGACGCAGGATCTTGCGCAACGAGCCCTCGGTTGGTCCGCGCCGGTCCGATGTCCCAACCAGCAGGGATGTCGTAGGCCGTCCCCTGTGGCGTCACGACGAACGTCTTGCCGCTCGACGAGAGGACGTTGACAGGCGGGGTCGGCGCGAGGTCGTCCAACTTGTTCACCGCGGTCGGCAGGTGGACCTTCGACATGGTGCCGCCGGTGGCCGCCGATGTCGCCGCACCCTCGGCAGCGTTCCGGAGCAGACCACCGGGGGTCACCGGCTGGCCACTGACCGCGTAGTCCGCGACGTTCTCGACCGCGCCTTCTGCCGCGTTGCCGAGCAGGTGCTTCCCGATCAGGGCACCGGCACCACCGCCGACGGCACCGAAGGCCCCGCTGACGGCGACCTGGCCCCAGTTGACCTCGCCGGTGGTGGCCTTCTGGATGATGGTGTCGGCACCGGCGCTGATGAGCATCATGCCGACCGGACCGCCGACGCCGGTGGCGAGGAGCACCCCACCCGCGACGACCATGGCTCCACCGGCGACGTACTCCCAGTTGTTCGCGAACCAGTCGCCGGTGGCCGCGGCGGCACGGGCGAGCGGACCCTGTTCGGCCGCCGCGTAGGCCTCCAGTTCCGCGTCGGTAACGGGCGCGAGACCGAGCGGGTCGATGGCGTGCAGCGGATCGTTGCCGGCGAACGAGTACGGGTTGCCGGCCCAGGCTGCTCCGGCGGGCGCGGTGACCGGGTCGACGGACAGGAAGCCGCGCGACGACGAGTCGTAGGCGCGGGCACCCATCCACTCCAGGCCGGCGACCTGCAGCGAACCGTCGGCACCGAGGGCGATCCCGCCGGGCAGGCCGGAGCCGCCGAGGTCGACGAGCGTCTGCCACGGGTCGGCGTCGTCGGCTGCCCTCGTGGTGCGCCGACCGCTCGTGGACCAACCGCCGTCCACTCCGGTCAGGCCGCCGGGAGCGCGGACGACCGGTGTGTCACCGACTGCGAGGAGCGTCGGCGCGAACGCGGCGGTGTCCCAGTCGATCGAGACGCCGTCGACATCGGCGAGTCCACCGAGGGCGTCGACGTGCAGGTCGGTTGTGGTGCTGCCTGCCGCGGTGGTCTCCGCCACCCCGGTGAGGTGACCCTGCGGGGTCCAGCGGTACGTGGTCGCGACGCCGTCCGTTCGGACCGACTTGACCCCGTCGACCTGCGCCGTCGTAGGCGTAGTCCGCCTCGGGTGCCCCGTCCGGAGCGTCGACCCTGGTCAGCTGTCCGGCGGCGTCGTACGAGAACCGTCGGGTCCCGGAGTCCGTCCGTTCCTCGACCAGGCGACCAGCGACGTCGTAGACCCAGTCCGCGCGACGGGCGTCCTGGACGGACGTCACCAGCTGCGCGGCATCGTCGTGCTCGTAGGTGGTGCTCCCGCCGGGTCCGTCGACCCGGGTGATGCGCCCGTCGGCGTCGCGTTCGATCGTGCTGGCGTGCGTGCCGTCCGCGTCGATGCGCGCGTGCCGGACCACGTGTCCGTTCGCGTACTCCCAGGTCTGCAGCTGATCGCCGGCGCGGGCATGCAGGAGCTGGCCTGCCGGGTCGTGTTCGTACCGGACCTCGCCGAAGACCGAGTGCTCGACCCGGACGACCCGTCCGGTGGCGTCGTGCGCGTACCGGGTCGTGGACCCGTCGGGGGACTGCACCGAGGTGCGGAGCCCGTCGGCATCGTGGGTCCACCGGGTCTCGCGCGCCGGTGGCGCGTCGGACGAGCTGCTCCAGCCGGCTGAACTCGAGGACGTGGGTGGCGAGGGAGTCCGGACGGCTCTCGTCGGTGATCGTCACCGTGCGGGCGCGGGCATCGCGGTCGATGCGGCCGATCAGCCGGTCGCCGGCGAACTGCGCGGATTCCCGACCGGCTGCGTCGTACTCCCACCGCAGCACAGTGCCGTCCGGATCGGTCTGGGTGAGCTGCCGCCCGGCCGCGTCGTAGGTCGCCGTCGTCGTGCGCCCGAGCTGATCCGTGGACGAGGCCACCTTGTCGAGCTGCGTGTACGTCCGGACGGTCACCCCACCCAGCGGATCGACGGTGCGGACGAGGCGTCCACGCTGGTCGTACTCGTACCGGGTGGTGCCGCCGAGCCCGTTCACCGCGGCGACGAGCTGTCCTGCGGCGTCGTACCGGAAGGTCCGCTGGCCGAAGCGGGTGTCCCGCGCCGAGACCACGCGACCGACCCGGTCGTACCGGTACCGGACGGTGCCGACCCCGGGGACGTCTGCATGGACGACGCGGCCCTGGCGGTCGTACTCGGTGCGTGCGACCTCGCCGGTCGGCAGGGTGCGCGCGACGACCCGCGAATCGGCGTCGTAGGTCAGCGTGGTGCGTGCGCCGGCGGGGTCGATCGCGCTGACCGGGCGGCCGCACGCGTCGTACTCGTACCGGGTGGTGCGGCCTGCCGGAGTGGTCACACCGACGACGCGTCCGGCCAGGTCACGCTCGATCCTGGTGAGCCCACCGTCCGCGTCGACGAGCTCGACCGGGCGGCCGCAGGCGTCGTACGCCGTCAGCTCAGCGGACGCGTCCGCGTGCTCGAGCCGGGTCGGACGCCCGAACTCGTCGGTCGTCACGGACACGGCGTCGAAGGCGTCGCGGACCGTGGATACGCCGTCAGCGCGCGAGCGGCGCACCTCGGTGCGGACGCCGGTCGGACCGACCGTCGCGCCGAGGGCTCCGACCGCGTCGTACTCGCGTGTCCAGGTGCCACCGGCCGGGTCGACCACGGCTTCGAGTCGGGAGAGCGCGTCGTGCACGAACGCCCACTCGGCACCGTCGGGCAGGGTCATCGTCGACACGTTGCCGAACGCGTCGAAGTCCTTCGTGACGACGCGACCGAGGGGGTCCGTGGTGGACACGACCTCGCCGTGTGGACCGTAGGTGACTTCCGTGCGGGCACCGGTCGGGTCGATCGTCGCCGTGACCCGACCGCCGTCGCCGTGCTCGAACCGCCACAGTCCCCGTCCGGGTCCTCGCGCGCGGTGAGCAGCCCGGCGGCGTCGTAGCGGTACCGGGTCCGGTTGCGGAGCGGCGTGACGGCCTCGACGATCCTGCCTCCGGCGTCGCGGACGAGCCGTGCGGTGTCACCGACGGCGTTCTCGACGCCGACGAGCTCACCGGACGCGTCGTGGTGGAACGTGACGACGACGCCCGTCGGATCGGTGGTGCGGACGAGCACGCCGTCCCGCCAGTCGAGCAGCGTGCGACCGCCGACGGGGTCGACGACGGCCGACGGGTTCCGGTCGTCGCCCGCGTACGAGTACTCGACGACCCCGCCGTTCGGGGTGACCACCGTGGTCATGCGGTCCTGCTCGTCGTACCCGAAGGTCAGGTCGGCGCCCTCGGGGGTCACGGTCCGGACCCGATGCCAGCGGTCGTCGTACCCGTGGACGGTCACCTGACCATCGCGCTCGGTCACCGAGACGAGGTTGCCGTGCGGGTCGTACGACATCGACTGGCGCTGCCCGTCGGTGTCGATGATCCCGACGACGCGGCCCTTCCGGTCGGCGATCCAGGTGTTCGCGTGGACCCCGTCGACGTCGGAGACCGAGGTGACCCGACCCGGCAGGTACGAGAACCGGACCCGTCGACCGAACGGTGTGCGCTGCTCGACGACCCGGCCGCGGTCGTCGTAGGTGTTCTCGCACTCGACGACCCCCGTCGCAGCGGTCACCCGGTCGATCAGGCCGTCCGCGTTCCAGCGGTACCGGCGACTGCCGACGGCGTCGGTCGCCCGGACCAGCCGACGGCCCTCGTCGTAGTGGTACTCGACGCGGCGCCCGTCCGACGCCGTCGCGGACGCCACCCGGTCGCCGCTGTACTCGATGTCGACGAACCGCCCGAACACGTGCGCGAGCCGCGTGATCCGATCGTGCTCGTCGCGTCGCACGGTCACGGAGGTGCCCGCTCCACGCGCACTGCTCAGCCACAGTCCGGACGGCGTGAACGCCCACCGGCCGCCGGCGTTGTCCCGCACGACGAGCGAGTCCTGCTCGGCCCGGAGCCACAGGTCCTCGCCGACGCCGCGGCTCCACCCGTCCCCCTGCCGCGGGAAGTCGACCTGCCGGCCGTCGTCCAGCACGACCGAGGCGGCCTCGTCGCTGACCTCGAGCCGGACGTCGAGGATGGAGGACCACCCGAGTCCGAACACCCCGGCACGACCGTCGAGCGAGTTGTACATCCGGGTGAGCCGGAGCGACGCCGCCTGCCCGGCGAACGACAGGTCGGTCTCGGGCTCGAGGAAGTTGCCGGTGGCCGTGTTGACCGGGTCGTCGGCGAACCCGTTCGTCGGGGGCGTCCCCATCGCCGAGAACGGTCCGATGGTGAAGTCATCACGTCCGGCGTCGATCCCCGCCAAGGACAGGGCGGCCGCGATCGCCGCGTCCGACAGCGTCGCGGGCCCGGCACCGCCACCGGCAGCCTCGAACTGCGCGGCGACGGTGCCCGCCCAGTCGGCGTCCTGCCCGTTCGCCGTGAGCCAGTCGTTCACCGCGGTCAGCAGCGACTGGGCGTTCAGCGTGCCCCAGCACGGGTTGCACTCGGCCTCGTAGTCGCTCAGGGCGTTCCGGAACGTCGAGACGGCGCCGGACAGATCGGCGTCGAGCGTGCGGGTGGTCGCCTCGAAGGAGCGGAGGTCCGCGGGGACGGCGGACGACGTCCCACCGCTGGTCCCGCCGCCCGCCGGGAACTCCCGCCCCATGACGCTGACCTCGTCCGCCTGCAGACGCGGCTCCGGTTCCGGCGCCGGGGGCTTCGGGTCGTCACCGCCGCCGAACCACGTCGAGATCTCGTGTCCTGCGGCGACGAGGAGGTTCTCCTCGCGTTCACGCTTGCGGGCGTCCCACGCCTTCGCCCGCTTCCGCCGGTCGTCCTCGTCCTTCGCGGCGTCGCGGAGTTCCTGCACGAAGCCCGACAGGCTCTGCAACGACTCGACGAGCTTGGTCGCGCTGCGCGCGCCGATGTCGGCGTTGTCCGCGAAGACCTCGGAGAAGTACCCCGGAACTCCGCACTCGCGGTCGTCACCGATGACGACCGCGACCCGGACTGGCCGCCGATCGACGACGCGAGCGCCGTCGAAGCCGACTTGAGTGCATCCGCCGCGCTGTACGAGTAGCCGGTCGGATCGTTCCCGTGGATCTTCGCCATCGTCATTCCCCCTGGTGCTGACCGCACCATCCTGGCACGGATCCGGACTGAAATTCCAGAGGACGGCATGCGTGCCGAGGCGAGATGGACGGGAGCCCCGTGGCGGATCCGCCACGGGCCTCCCGTCCGCCTTCCGGTCGCGTCTACGACACCGCAGCCTGCACCTGACGCTGCACGCGTCCGAGCATGCCCACCATGCCGCGGATCCGCAGCGGGCTGACCGCCTCGGACAGCCCGATCGTCAGCGGGTAGTCCGCCGGCACGACGAGCACCTGCGCTGCCGTCAAGCCGCTCAGGCCCTGCGCGAGGATCGAGGCGAAGCCGCGCGTGGTCGGTGCCTCGCGCGGGGCGGTCGCGTGCATGCGGACGACGTCGGGTGCGTCGCCGTCCTCGCCCACGGTCACCGTGATGAACACGGGGGACTGGCACTCCTCGACCCGTTCGAGTTCGTCCTCGTGCCCCTGCAGCCGTTCGGGCAGCGCGGGCAGCTCGTTCGAGAACTCGAGGAGGAGCTGCAGGCGGTCCTTCTGGCCCAGGGCGAGGAAGTCGTCGCGGATCTCGGCGAGGGTGGCGGGGAGTGTGGCGTCGTTCATCGATTCGGAACTGTACCCGGCTCCGCGCCCTGCACGATCGGGACACGGACGGCGCTGCCCCACTCGGTCCACGAGCCGTCGTAGTTGCGGACGCTGTCGTAGCCGAGCAGGTGCTGCAGGACGAACCAGGTGTGGCTCGACCGCTCGCCGATGCGGCAGTACGCGATGACCTCGTCCGCATCGCCGATGCCGGCGCCCTCGCGGTAGATGGCGTCGAGTTCCGCGCGCGGCTTGAAGGTGCCGTCCGGTGCGGCGGCGGTCGCCCACGGGATGTTCACCGCAGTGGGGACGTGGCCGCCGCGCAGCGCTCCTTCTTCCGGGTAGTCGGGCGCGGTGGTTCGGGAACCGTCGTACTCGCCCGGGCTGCGCACGTCGATGAGGGGCTTGCCGAGGTGGGCGAGCACGTCGTCCTTGTAGGCGCGGATCTCGGTGTCGATCCGGTCGACGACCGGGTACTCGGCCGGCGTGACGACGGTCTCGTCGGTGGTGAGGGCACGGTCCTCGGCGATCCACTTCGCACGGCCGCCGTCGAGCAGGCGGACGTCCTCGTGGCCGAACAGCGAGAAGACCCAGAGGGCGTAGGCGGCCCACCAGTTGTTCTTGTCGCCGTAGAGCACGACGGTGGTCTCGCGGCCGATGCCCTTGCTGCTGAGCAGTTCGGCGAAGGCCTCGCCGTCGATGTAGTCGCGCTGCACCGGGTCGTTGAGGTCGGTGTGCCAGTCGATCTTGACCGAGCCGGGGATGTGTCCGGTCTCGTAGAGCAGGACGTCCTCGTCGGACTCGACGACGACCAGGTCGGGGGTGTGGGCGTCCAGTTGTCCCTGCAGCCACTCGGTGGAGACGAGACGCTCCGGGTGGGCGTAGGCGGTGAACTTCTCGGACGGGTCGACCGGTGCGGTCATGGTGGGCTACCTCCAGGTGGTCATCCGGCACCGGACTAGGATCGGTCGTCGGTGCCTGTGGGCAACGGTACGCGGACGTACCGTGCCCCAGCCGCAACGTGACACCGCACGACTTGCTTCCCGGAAGGGCCTCCTGTTTGTCCACGAACACCGCGCCAGCGCACCTCGTCGACCGTGACCCCCAGGTGACCCCGCAGCAGATGGCCGCGGCACTCGTGCCACCGCCCCAGTTCGCGGACGCCTCGTTCGACTCGTACCGGCCCGATCCGGACTACGCCTCGCAGACCGACGTGCGCGACGCCGTCGCCGCGTTCGTCGCGGCCGGGCCGACCGACGCGCCACGTCGTGGGCTGTTCGGCCGCCGCAAGCAGTCGGTCGAGCCCGCGGCGAAGTCGGGCGTCTACCTGGACGGCGGGTTCGGCGTCGGCAAGACCCACCTGCTCGCCGCGGCGTACCACGCGGCCTCCGGGCGGAAGACGTTCGGCACGTTCATCGAGTACACGGCCCTGGTCGGCGCGCTCGGGTTCCAGGGCACGGTCGACCTGCTGCGGGGGACCGCGCTGGTCTGCATCGACGAGTTCGAGCTCGACGACCCGGGCGACACCATGGTCATGACCCGCCTGATCAAGGAGCTCACCGAGACCGGCACCCGGTTCGCCGCGACCTCGAACACGCCTCCGGGCGCGCTCGGCGAGGGACGGTTCGCGGCGCAGGACTTCCTGCGCGAGATCCAGGCCATGTCCGACCGGTTCGACACGATGCGGATCGACGGGCTCGACTACCGCCGCCGCGCGGTCGACGAGTCGGCGGGTGTGGTGTCCGACGTGGCCGCGGCGCTGCCGGCCGGCACCGTCACGCTCGACGACTTCTCGGCCGTGGTCGCGCACCTCGGGTCGGTGCACCCGTCGAAGTACGTCGCGCTCGTCGAGGACCTCGACGCCGTCGGGCTCACCGACGTCCGGGCGTTCACGGACCAGACCGACGCGCTCCGGTGGGTGGCGCTCGTCGACCGGCTGTACGACGCCCAGGTCCGGATCGTCGCCTCGGGCACGCCGCTCGACCAGGTGTACCCCGACGCCATGCTCGACGGCGGCTACCGCAAGAAGTACCTGCGCGCAGCCAGCCGTGTCGTGGCGCTGAGCCGCGCCCAGGACTGACGCCCACCGCCCGGGGCATCCGCTGACCGGTCGGTGCACCCCCTGTCCAGGGGGCATCGGGCCGTGCGAAACACGACGTTTACAAACCGCGCCGTCGCGTTACATCCACGAAACACATCGTGCCCCCTCGTGAAACGTCACCTCGCCAGACTCGGTGTCACCCGAGGCGGTCCAAGAGCCGCTCGTGCAATCGAGAGGTGAACAGATGCTTGATCAGGGCAACACGACGTTCGTGTTGGTCATGGCGGCGCTGGTGTTGTTCATGACACCCGGCCTGGCCTTCTTCTACGGCGGCTTGGTGAAGGCCAAGTCCGTCATCAGCATGATGATGATGTCGTTCGGTGCGATCGCACTCGTGAGCGTCCTGTGGGTGCTCTACGGCTACGCGATCGCCTTCGCCAACCACGGTGACGGCACGGCGGTCTCCGGTGTCGTCGGGTTCTTCAGCATCGACTGGAACCAGATCGGCCTCGGCCAGGCCTTCGAGGAGGCGCAGTCCTCGAACATCCAGGCGGCGTACCCGTCGATGGCGTTCGTCGGCTTCCAGGCCACCTTCGCGATCATCACGGTCGCGCTCATCTCCGGTGCCATCGCCGACCGCGCCAAGTTCGGCGCCTGGATGGTCTTCGCGGGCATCTGGGTCACCGTCGTCTACTTCCCGGTCGCCTCGTGGGTCTTCAACCTGACCTCGGGTTGGGCTGCCACGTGGGGCGTCATCGACTTCGCCGGTGGCACCGCGGTGCACATCAACGCCGGTGCAGCCGGTCTCGCCCTGGCGCTCGTCCTCGGCAAGCGCGTCGGCTTCGCCAAGGGTGCGCACAAGCCGCACAACCCGCCCTTCGTCCTGCTCGGTGCCGCCATCCTGTGGTTCGGCTGGTTCGGCTTCAACGCCGGCTCCGAGGGCGCTGCTGACGGCATCGCCGCGATCGCTTGGGTCAACACCCTCGCCGCGCCGGCTGCTGCCATCCTCGGCTGGCTGCTCGTGGAGAAGCTCAAGGACGGCAAGGCCACGTCGGTCGGCGCCGCCTCGGGTGCCGTCACCGGTCTCGTCGCGATCACCCCGGCATGTGCCAACCTGACCCCGGGCTGGGGCATCCTGCTCGGCTTCGTCGCCGGCATCATCTGCTGCTTCGCGATCGACTGGAAGTACCGTCTCGGCTTCGACGACTCGCTCGACGTCGTCGGTGTCCACCTGGTCGGCGGCATCGTTGGCACGCTGTACCTCGGCTTCTTCGCCAACGACACCGGCCTGATCTACTCCGGTTCGTTCGAGCAGCTCGGCAAGCAGGCCACCGCGGCCCTGGCCGTCGGCATCTACTCCTTCGTCCTGGCGTTCGTCATCGGCTTCCTCATCGAGAAGACGATCGGCTTCCGCGTCAAGACCGAGGACGAGGTCGCCGGCATCGACACCGCGGTCCACGGCGAGGAGGGCTACGTCCTCTACGAGCAGACCGACGACTCGCCGGTCTCGGTCCGCTAGCCAGCAGGAACCAGTTCCACCAGCACCACCCGCACGACGACGGGCCCCGCGCACACAGCAAGCGCGGGGCCCGTCGTCGTGCGGTCCGTCGTCCGTCGTCCGGCGTCTGTCGTCCGTCTTCTGGCAGGGTTGCAGGCATGACGACGACGTCCGCACTGACCAACCTGCGCGAGGTCGGGGGACCGGGCCTGCAGGACGCCCGACCCCGCACCGTGTACCGCGCCAACACCGAACGCGTCGGTGCCGACGCCTACCCGCACGGACTCGCGGCCGTGGTCGACCTCCGCCGTGACGACGAGGTCGCCCGCGTCCCGCACCCGCTCGGCACCACCGACGGCTACCGGCTCGTCCCACTGTTCGACCCGTCGACCGTCGAGTCCGGCGCCCAGGCCGTGCAGCTCGAGGAGCAGTACACCGACTGGCTCGAGCGCCACCGCACCGGGATCGCCGCCGCGTTCCGCGCCATCGCCCGGTCCGACGGCGACGTGCTCGTCTGCTGCTCCGCCGGCAAGGACCGCACCGGCGTCGTCAGCGGACTGCTCGCCCGACTCTGGGGTGCGTCGATCGAGGCCGTCGGCGACGACTACGCCGCGAGCGCTGCTGGTTTGGCGGACCGGTTCGCCGCAGAGCGTGCGGTCAGCACCGACCCCGAGGCCACCGCCGTCGCGCAACGGTGCGTGCCGGAGACCATGACCACGGTCGTCCGGCACGTCGAGGCGCGGTGGGGCAGCGTCACCGCGTACCTGCGCTGGGCCGGGCTGACGGACGCGGAGATCGCAGCGCTCTGACGGGCGGGCGTCGTCCTGTCGGCTCACCACGTGCGGTGGTCGCAACGGCGGACGGGAGGCACGGTGCGCGTCCGACGCGCACCGTGCCTCCCGTCCGTGGCCCGGATCGCGGGCCGTGGTTCCGGCCCGTTCCGTCAGCTCACCAGGCGTAGTCCTCCGGTGAGGTCTTGTGCCCCGGGAAGATCTCGTCGAGCCGGTCCAGCGCACGGTGGTCGAGGCGGATGTCGACGGCGCGGACCGCGGACTCCCACTGCTCCATCGTGCGGGGGCCGGTGATCGGCGCGGTCACACCGGGCTGGTGGAGGAGCCACGCGAGGGCGAGCTCGCCGGGCGTGTGGCCGAGCTCCTCGGCGAACGACTCGTAGGCCGTGAGCTGGTCGCGGTGCCCCTCGACGTACTCGGCGCTGCGACCCGACAGCCGGCGGGAGCCGTTCTCGGTCTTCTCGATGACACCACCGAGCAGGCCGCCCTGCAGCGGCGACCACGGGATGACACCGAGGCCGTACTCGCGGGCGGCGGGCAGGACCTCGCGCTCGATGTCACGCACCACGAGGTTGTAGATCGACTGCTCGCTCACCAGGCCGAAGGTGTGGCGGCGCTTCGCGGCCTCCTGCGCCTGGGCGATGTGCCAGCCGGCGAAGTTCGACGACCCGACGTACAGGACCTTGCCCTGCTGCACGGCGACGTCGATCGCCTGCCAGATCTCGTCCCACGGGGTCGCACGGTCGACGTGGTGGAACTGGTACAGGTCGATGTGGTCCGTCTGCAGGCGCTGCAGGCTGGCGTCGAGCGACTGACGGATGTTGAACGCGCTGAGCCTGCCGCCGTTCGGCCAGTCGATCATGTCGCCGTAGACCTTGGTCGCCAGCACCGTCTTCTCGCGACGGCCGCCGCCCTTCGCGAACCAGCGGCCGATGATCTCCTCGGTGGCGCCCTTGCCCACCGAGCCGCCGTAGCCGTTGGCGGTGTCGAAGAAGTTGACGCCGAGCTCGTGGGCCCGGTCCATGATGGCGTGCGAGTCGTCTTCAGTGGTCTCCGGGCCGAAGTTCATCGTGCCGAGCACTGCTCGTGAAACCGACAGCCCTGTCCGTCCGAGGTGTGTGTAGTCCATGGGTCCGGTCTACGCGCTCCGAGGGGCACCCTGCCAGGCCCTGGGAGTACCGGTTCTGCATGGTGCGTGGCTGCATGCCGTCCGGGGCATGTCGGCGCTCCGGGGAGGAGTACCGTGACGACGGTGAACACCCCAGCACTCCGTGGCAGCCGGATCCTCGGGTTCGGTCACCACCAGCCCGAACGCGTCCTGACCAACGACGAGCTCTCGACCATGGTCGACACCAACGACGAGTGGATCCGTACCCGGACCGGGATCCAGACCCGCCACATCGCCGGTCCGGACGACAGCGTCACGTCGATGGCGATCGAAGCGGGCCGCAACGCCCTCGCCGACGCCGGTGTGTCGCCCTCGGCCGTCGGACTCGTCATCGTCGCCTCCACCACGCACCAGGACCGTGCGCCTTACACCGCCGGTCGGGTCGCCGCCGCGCTCGGGATGACGAACGGCCCGGCGCCCATCGACATCAACACCGCGTGCAGCGGGTTCGAGTACGCGCTCGCCCTCGCCGACCAGTCGATCCGCGTCGGGTCCACTGACGTCGCGCTCGTCATCGGGTCCGAGACCCTCTCCGCCATCGCCGACTGGACCGACCGGTCGACGTGCGTGCTCGTCGGCGACGGGGCCGGAGCCGCCGTGCTCGGCGCCGCCGACGTCCCGGAGATCGGGCCCGTGTCGTGGGGCAGCGTGCCGCACCTGCTCGACGCGGTGCGGGTCGAGGGGTCGCCGGGTCGGTTCAACCAGGAGGGCCGATCGATCTACCGCTGGGCCATCACCGAGGCCGAGGGACACGCCCGCAAGGTCGTCGAGGCCGCCGGGCTCACCATGGACGACATCGAGGTGTTCGCGTTCCACCAGGCGAACCTGCGGATCATCGAGCCGCTCGTGACCGCACTCGGCGGGGAGTCGAAGTTCGTCATCCGCGACGTCGTCGAGTCCGGCAACACCTCGGCCGCCAGCGTGCCGCTCGGGTTGTCGAAGGCATGGGCGCGTGGCGACCTGCCCGAGGGCGTCCCTGCGTTGCTGTTCGGCTTCGGCGGCGGGTTCGCGCACGCCGGACAGGTCGTCAGGACGCCGGTGCGGTCGTTCTGATCGGGCCTCGGTCGTTCTGATCGGGCCTCGGTCGTTCTGATCGGGCCTCGGTCGTTCTGATCGGGCCTGCCGCCCGGTTCAGCGCTCGGGCGTCTCCGACCAGAGGTCCTCGTCCTTTGCCGAGCCTCGACGCCAGCCGACCTGCTTCTGCTGCTTGGGCTCCTTCGGCTGCTTGTCCTTTGGCTGCTTGTCCTTCGGCTGTTTCTCGGGCTTCGCGGGCTTGGGCTCGAGGACGATCGGGAAGTGTGCCGACGGCGGCCCGAACCCGGTCCGCGAGGCCTGGATGACCTTCCGCCCGAGCGCGTGGTTGCCGAGCCCGCCGACGGCGGCGCCGATGCCGAACGGCAGTGCACGGCCGAGCACCGACGTCCCCTGGCGCACTGCGAACCGCTTGATGAACTGGTCGCGGACCTGCCCGCCGAGGCCGTTCACGACCTGCTTCGGCAGGGACGAGGTCACCATCTCTCCCCAGAACGCCGTACGCGCCTGACCGCCGGCGATCTGCCCGCCGAGCTGCTTGATGAGCTGCGTCCCTGGAGCGCCGAGGATCATCGCCATCACCAGGGTCCGTGCCCGTTCGGGGTCGTCCAGGGCGATGCCGTGCACCTCGGTCACCGACTGGGCGAACAGCGCGGTGGTCTCGAGGAACCCGACCGTCTCCGCGCCGCTCAACCCGAGGGCGGCCACCATCCCGACGCCCGGGATGACCGCACTCGCACCGACCGCTGCGCCACCGGTGGTGACCGCGGTGAGGTACTGCCGCTCGAGGATCTGGATGACCTCGGCGGGGGTGGCGTCCGGCTTGCGTCGGCGGATCGCGTTGACGTGCGCCACGACCACCGGGCGCTGGACGCTGATGGCACGGTCGAGCCACTTGACCCACCCGCCGGGTTGTTGCGGCTGCGGGATTCGGGAGTCGTCGGGCATGGGGGAGACCTGGGCGTTCGGCAGCGGCACGATCGCCTGGTCCTTCGGGGAGCGGGCCATGCGCTCACCGTACGCCGGGCATGTGGGAGGCTCGCTGGATGGACATCGACGGCGCGCCCGGTCCGGCTGACGACGCTCGGCGGGCCTCCGGGTTCCTGACGGTCGCGGAGGTGCGCGGCTTGCTGCCCGAGGTCGTGGTGCTCGACCCCGGCTCCGTGCTCGTCGGCGCGGACGTCACCCTTGCAGCCGGGGTGGTGCTCTACCCCGGAGCCGTGCTCGAGACGCGTGCCGGGGGTTCGATCACCGTCGCATCCGGCGCGCGGCTCGGCCCGGGCCGGGTCACCGTCGTCGCCACCGCGGCCCGCGTGACCATCGGTTCCGGTGCCGAACTGGGCCCGGGACCCGTCACGATCACGGCGACCGGGGTGGACGTGCTCGTGGGGGACGGCGCTCGGTTGTCGGGCGGCTGCCTCGTCGAGGGCCCCACCGAGCTCGGCGCCGGTGCCCAGGTGCTCGGGACGGTCGCCGTCCGCGACGCCGAACTCGCAGCCGGGGGCGACCACCGCGAGCCCGACCCCGATCGACGTGCCGGTGTGGTGAAGGGTGTCGGGCGGGTCCACGGTGTGCGGGTCGGCACCGGCGAAGTGATCGTCGGCGGTGGCGTGCCGAGTGCACCGCTCGTGGTCGAACGGCAGCGTGCACACCACCCGGAGGCGCCGAGCCGCTGATCCCGGCCAGGCCCTCGGAGCCGCTCGCCGGTTCGTCACCGGCACGGGACACCCGCCCGGCGGAGTGCTGCACGCACGCGGTCGGGCTGCATGAGGTCGGCCCACGACAACCGGATGACGAACCGGACCTCGGGGAACGACCGGACGAAGTCCTCGCGACGCTTCTCCTGCCAGTGCGCCTCGGCGGTGCTCCGCCCCTCGAGCATCGTCGGGTCCTCGTACTTCGCGCGACCGTCGACCTCGACCACGACGCCCTGATCCGGGAACCAGAAGTCCACGACGGCCGTCCCACCTCCGGTCCGTCGGAACTCGTGCTGCTGCACCGGCTCCGGCGCCCCGACCTGCCGGAAGCGGACCCGGCACACCGACTCCGCCGGCGACCCCGACAGCGCCGACCCCATCTCGATCGCCACCCCTGCCTTCTCGGATCCCTTACGCTCGTGGTCCGAGAGTTCGGCACGGAGCATCTCCGGCAGGACCCGTCGCCCGCGCAGCGCCTGATCGATCATCGGTACGGCCTGGTCCAACGGTGCGGTGGCCGAGAGATCGACAAGCGTCCGGACCAATGACGTCACCGGCGCCCCGTCGATCTCGATCGGCACGGTTGGCGGCGTCCCTGCCCACCGTCCGCCGGAGTCGTCGACCGCATGCCCCGGCCTGACCCGGGCAAGCGCCGTCGTGTCCGGCCGGGTCAGCCGAGGGTCGACGACCTCGACTCGGTCGGGAGCCGCTGCGATGAAGGGCAACCCGTGCACGGTTGCCGCGGAGGAGTGCGAGAACGCCCGGGGCAGCCGGACCGACGGGACCGTCGCCCGGACGAGCAGGAGCAGACGGTCCTCGCTCCGCAGCCCCTGTACGAGCGCCGGATCGACCAGCACGCCGGGCCGGATCGAGGCGAGTGAGCCGCGGTGCACGTGACGCTGGAGCGCACGCCGTTCCGCGCTCGGATGGTCGCCGGTGCGGATGAGGGGGATGTCGAGGACTCGGTCGTTCATTCCTCAACGATCGGTGGTGCGAGCCGACCACGTCGGTCCGGAGCGACGATCTGTGGGAAACGAGCCGGGCCTCCAGTCTGTGGAGGGATGAGGCGGACGCACGGCGCGACAACATCGATGTCGCACGACGTCGAAGTTGTCGTCGGGCCGCGCATGCAACTGTTGCGCACGCGCGGGTGCGACGAACTCGATGTCGTACGACATCGAGGATGTCGTTCGGGGTCGACCGGTGACAGGGTCCTGCGGGGATCGGTGCCCCGGGCCGAGGGCGTACGCGTGTTCGAAGCTGGACCGACCCCCGTGCAAGGTACGACAACATCGATGTCGCACGACGTCGATATTGTCGTCGGGCCGCGCATGCAACTGTTGCGCACGCGCGGGTGCGACGAACTCGATGTCGTACGACATCGAGGATGTCGTTCCGAGTCGACCAGGCAGCTGATACGGGTGCGGCCGGCCGGCCGGCACCCCCGCAGCACCTACGCCCTCGCGAGCTCCGCCCGCAGCGGCAGGTCCTGGTCCTCCAGGATGAGCTGCGCGCCCACGGCGGTCCGGGCGTTCACGACGATGGGCGCGAGCAGGTTGACGGTCGTGCCCGACGCGCCGGGGTTCGCCACCACGAGCAGCACGGCGTCGGCGGGGTCGGTCAGCTCGAGCCCCGCGGCCTGCTCGTCGGTGAGCTCGGGCGAGTACGACGGCAGGTGCACCGCGGCGTCGAGCACGAACAAGCGCGAGGAACCCCCGACGAGGGTGAACAGGCCCTCGGCGCCGTCCACCGGGGTCAGCGTGAAGACCGGTGCGGGGGACAGGCCGAACGGCGGGACGGCGAAGGTCAGGGAGATGCTCATCGGAGGTAGTCCATCAGGGTCGGCTGCAGGACCTTCGCGGTGATGGCGAGGGCTGCCTGGTAGTTGGTCTGCTGCACCTGCAGGTCGAGGACGGCCTTGGCGAGGTCGACGTCCTCGATGCCGGCGCGGCTGTTCTCGAGCGAGACGGCCGCGGTCTTCAGCGAGTCCTGGGCGGCGAGGGCGGTCGCGTGCCGGACACCGACGTCGGCCTGGGCGCCGCGGACGGCCCCGAGCGCGCCGTCGACGTCGTTGATCCGCGCGTTCACGTTCACCCCGTTCTGCAGGTCGCTGACGATGGAGTCGAGCACCCCGAACACGGACGACGCGCCGGTGCCGAAGACGTCGGCCCCGGCGGTGTCGACGCGCACGGTGGTGCCGTCGCCGATCCGGCGGGAGACGTCCGTGCCGGAGGCCGCCCAGCCGGTCGCCGGGTTGTACGCGGCGGCGGCGGTCGAGGCGCCGGCGAACACCGAGCGGGTGCCGTAGGTCGTGTTGGCCCGCGCCTCGAGGTCGGACTTCAGCGACTGGAACTGCGTGATGAAGGCGTCGCGGTCGGTGTCGCTCATGGTGCCGGAGTTCGCCGCCTGCACGGTCAGGTCCCGCACGCTGTTCAGCACCGAGTAGACGCTGGACAGGGCGCTGTCGGTGGTCGCGAGCCAGGCCACGGCGTCGTTCGCGTTGCGCGTGTACTGCGCGGCGGCGGCCTGCTCCTTGCGGACCTGCATCGACGACGCGGTGCCGACCGGGTCGTCGGACGGCTTCTGGATCGCCTGCAGCGTGGTGGCCTGCTCGGTCAGCTGCGCCACGCGCGCCGCACCGGTCTGCAGCCGTGCCGAGGCCGCGGCCATCGACATCTGGGTGGTCACCCGGGTGATCACGATCAGCCCCTCCCGACGAGTCCGACGCGGTTGATGATGGTGTCGAGCATCTCGTCGACGGCGGTCAGGACGCGTGCCGCGCCCTGGTACGCGTGCTGGTAGCTCAGCAGGTTCACGTTCTCCTCGTCGAGGTCGACGCCGGCGCTCGACTGCTGCTGGGTTCGCGCGTTGGTCAGGGCGAGTCCGGTGAGCGTCGACTCCGTCGCGGCCGACCGGGAGGCGGTGCCCACCCCGCCACGAACGTCGCCCAGGTCGTGTCGGCGGCTCCAGAGCCCGTGCCGAGTCGCGAGAGCGCGTCGGCGAACGAGTCGTCGAGCTGCCCCGCCGCGTTCCGCGTCGCCAGGCCGTTGCCGTCCGTCGGGACGACCGACAGGCCCTGCGCGGCGGGGACGCCCGCCGCGAGGGCGAAGAACGCGGTGCCGGTGGTGCCGGCCGGGGTCGTGCCGGTGGCATGGACGGCGTTGACGGTCGCTGCGAGCTGGGTCGCGACGGCGTCGTAGGACGCGGCGGCCTGGGCGAGCGCGCCGCCCGTGCCGTTCCCGTTCGCCGGCGCGAGGACGGCGAGGGCGCCACCGATCGACCCGCCGCTCAGGGACACCGCGCCGGCGCTGCCGGAGGTCCAGGTCAGGGTGACCGCGGCGCCGTCGGCGAGGCGTTCGCCACCGCCGAGGGCGACGGCGCGGGCGTCGGTGCCCTGCACGAGCGGGTTGCCGCCGAGCAGCACGTCGACCGTTCCGTCCGCGTTGGTGCGGGTCGTCCCGCCGGCGAGCGTCGCGATCTGCTCGGTGAGCTGGTCGCGTTGGTCGAGGAGTTCGTTGGCGTTGCCGCCGGAGGCCAGTGCGGTGCGGATCCGCCCGTTCAGGTCGGCCACCTGCTTCGCTGCGTCGTTCAGCTGGGTGACCTGGCCGGCCGCGGTGCCCCGGACCGAGGACCACTGCGCGTCGACGGCCTTCGACCCGGCGGCCAGGGCCGCGGCGACGGTGCCCGCTGCGCCGAGGACGGCGCTGGCGGCACCCGGGTCGTCGGGGTGACTGGCGAGTTCGCTCCACGACGACCAGAAGGCATCGAGCTTGGCGCTCAGGCCGTCCTTGCCGGGCTCGTGCAGGCCGGTCTCGAGGGCGGACAGCGCCGTCGCACGGGCGTCGGCGTAGGCGGAGGACCCCGCGGCGACCCGGACGCCGACGTCGAGCGTCAGCGATGCCAGGCGGGCGATGCCGTCGACGGAGACGCCCTGACCGGCGAGGGCGGCGGTGCCGCGCATGAACCCGGTCTGGGTCGCGGGGACGGAGTTCTGCGTGACGCGCTGCCGCGTGTACCCGGCGGTGCCGGCGTTCGCGATGTTCTGGCCGGTGACGTCGATGCCGGCGCGGGCAGCGGCGAGGCCGGAGTACGCGGTGGCGAGGGAGCCGAAGGTGCTGACCACGGGGCTACAGGGTCCCCTCGAACAGGCGGGCGCCGTCGGAGCCGGAACCGGAGGTGCCCGAGGCGTCGTAGGTCGCGGCGGTCGTCACGGTGCCGGCGAGGGTCTCCTCGGTGGCCTGGGCGGCGGTGCGCAGGAAGCGGTCGTTCTCGTCGCGCAGGGCACCGATCTGGGTGGTGAGCTCGACCATCGCGGTCAGGTGCGCGGCGAGGATCTCACCCCACGGGCCGTTCGGCGCGGCGGCGACGACGTCGCGCAGCGGTGCATCGGCGGGGACGCCCCACTCCTCGGCCACCTCGGCGCTCGACGCGGCGCGCTCGAGTCCGGTGCTGCGGAGTCGTTCGAGGACCTGCTCGACCTCGCGGCTGGCGTGCGACACCCACCGGGAACGGCCCGCGGTGAGCAGGAGCTGCTCCTCCTCGAGCTTGAAGGTGAGCAGCTCGAGCAGTTCGCGTTCGCGCCAGAGCACGGCGGACAGGTCGTTCACGCTCATCAGCTCCTCCCGTGTGGGTCGTCGTCGGGTCTTCGGGTCTTCGGGTCTTCGGGTCCACCATCCGGCGGACACCGGGACCTATCGACCCGACGGCGGTGGTCGTAAGCGGCGGGGGACGTGACCTGCGAGGCGGACGTCCCCCGGGCCTCCCGGAACGAACGAAACGCACCCCGTCCGGGGGCGGGAACGGGCGTTCTACCGGCTGGGTCCCCCCAAATGCCGACCGGGAAACACCGCGAATGCCCCCGCACTGGGGACGGGTGAACCCCTGTTCAGGACATTGCCAGCCGATACATTCAGAACGCACCACGAGGGCGACCTCGAACCGCCTCACAGGGGCGCGGGGTGCACCGCTCGGAGGGAACCGGGCGGGTCTTCGGCGTACGCACCGGCCATCCGAGGCCGGCGTCCGTCGTGCCCAGGGACGGGTGAGTCGAGACAGTCACGTCAGGTCGATCAGGGGATCAGCATGGACCGCACCGCACGCAACGCGATGATCGTGGAGCACCTCCCGCTCGTGGGCTACATCGTCGCGGACGTCCGCTCCCGTGCCACGCACCTGGACCGCGACGACCTCGCCGCCGTCGGCTCCCTCGCCCTCGTGGCCGCTGCCGACGCGTTCGACCCCACCCTCGGCGTCCCGTTCGGCGCCTACGCCCGGACCCGGATCGCCGGAGCCCTCGCCGACGACATGCGTTCGGCCGACTGGGCGTCCCGTGGCACCCGGAAGCGGATCCGCGAGACCCTCGCCACGCAGGAGGCCCTGTCCGCCCGACTCGGCCGGAGCGTCGGCGTGCAGGAGATCGCGGACGCGATGGGCGTCGACCGGCAGACCGCCTCGGACGCCATGAGCGACGCGGCCCGCATCGTCGCGCCCCTCGACGAGACCGTGCACGACCTCGTCGCCGCGGACCTGCCGTTGCCCGGCGACGACCTGCTCGAGACCGAGAAGCGCCGCTACCTGCGCGCAGCCGTCGAGGCGCTGCCCGAGCGGATGCGCTTCGTCGTCGAGGCCGTCTACTTCGGCGACCGCTCGGTGACCGACGTCGCCGCGGAGCTCGGCATCACGCACTCCGCCGTCTCGCAGCAGCGCTCCGAGGCGATGCGCCTGCTCCGCGACGGACTGGCCGCCCACTACGGGGACGGCGGTGCCGCCGCCGAACCCGCCTCGCGCACCACCGCGGCTCGCCGGAGCGCCTACCTCGCACGCGTCGCGTCGAACGCGGCCGCCGGCGTCGCACGTGCCGTCCACGACGCGACCGCGCCGGTCGCCGTGGCGGCCAGCTGAACCGTCGACGGGTATTTCCGTCGATTCCCTAACGACTCCCGGCACCCGGTCGAGAGTCATCCACGTCAGCCCACGGACGGGCTGTAGTACGACCCAGCATTCACGGAGGAAACCACCATGGGTATGTCCATCAACACCAACCTCTCGGCACTCAACACGTACCGGAACCTCAACTCGACGCAGAACGACCTGTCGAAGTCCCTCGAGAAGCTCTCGTCGGGTCTCCGCATCAACCGTGCTGCCGACGACGCGGCCGGTCTGTCGATCTCCGAGGGGCTGAAGTCCCAGGTCGGTGGCCTCACGGTCGCCGCCCGCAACGCGCAGGACGGCATCTCCGTCGTGCAGACCGCTGAAGGTGGCCTCACCGAGACCCACTCGATCCTCCAGCGCATGCGCGACCTGGCCGTCCAGGCCGGTAACGACTCGAACAACGAGGACTCGCGCAAGGCGATCACCACCGAGGTCGGCGAGCTCACCAAGGAGCTCACCCGCATCTCGCAGTCGACCAACTTCAACGGCATCAACCTGCTCGACGGCTCCGCCGGCACCGCAGGCGTCCTGAAGTTCCAGGTCGGCGCCAACGGCGACGCGGCGAGCCAGATCGACGTCGACCTGTCGAAGTCCAACGTGGAGTCCGTGTCGACCGCTGTCGGCGCGCTCACCTTCGACAGCGCGACGAACGCTCAGGCCGCCATCACCGCGATCGACGAGCAGATCAAGTACGTGTCCTCGGCACGTTCGAGCATCGGTGCTGTCCAGAACCGCTTCGACCACGCCATCAACGTGACGAACGTGGCCAAGGAGAACCTCACCGCTGCCGGTTCGCGCATCACCGACGTCGACATGGCCGAGGAGATGGTCAAGTACACGCGCGACAACATCCTCAGCCAGGCCGGCACGTCGATGCTCGCGCAGGCGAACCAGAGCACGCAGGGCGTGCTCTCGCTCCTGCGCTAGCACCCACGACGCCGCCTTCCGGGATCGTTCAGGCTTCCCGGGAGGCGGCGTCGCCCTCCTGACCATCCCCACGACGCCAGGGAGTGTCGACGATGTCATCGTCCGTGTCCTCGAGCACCAGCCTCGCGATCGACGGGCTCGTCAGCGGGCTCAAGACGACCGACCTCATCAACTCGTTGATGAGCGTCGAGGGCGTGCCGCAGACCCTGCTCAAGAACAAGCTCACGAGCACCAACTCGTTCATCTCGTCACTGCAGACGATCAACGGCTTGGTGCAGGCCCTCGCAACGAAGGCGAAGGACGCCGCCAAGGCGACCTCGCTCGACCTGTTCACGGCCACGAGCTCGTCGTCGGGCGTCACCGCCGTCACCGGCACGAACGCGAGCGCCGGATCACTGACGTTCAGCGTCGGCTCGACCGCGTCCGCCCAGGTCGGGGTCACCGCCGCGATGTCCACGTGGTCGGCCGCTGCCGAACCGATCACCCTGGTGGGTGCCGACGGCACGAAGACCACCGTCACGCCCTCGTCCGGCTCCCTCGACGACACGGTCTCGGCGATCAACAAGTCCGGGGCCGGCGTCACCGCCACGAAGGTCGCCGCGGGTGCGGCCGCCGACGGCACCAAGCTCTACCGGGTGCAGCTGACGTCTGCCAAGACCGGGGCCGCGGGTGGTTTCGAGGTGTACCGGGGGACCGCCGACCAGGTGACCGCGGGCACCGCGACGAACGTGCTGGCCGAGGTCGGCGCCGCGGTCGTCGCCCAGGCGAAGGACGCCAGCGTCACACTGTGGGCCGGCACCGCCGCCGAGCAGACGATCACGAGTGCGACGAACACGTTCACCGACCTGGTCCCCGGGCTCAGCGTCACCGTGTCGAGGGCCTCGACGGACCCGGTCACGGTCGGTGTCGCGCAGGACACCACGAAGGCCCAGTCCGTGGCGTCCGGACTCGTCGACGCGATGAACGCGGTCTCGGCCTACTACAAGACGAACACCGCGGTGACGAGCAGCACGAGTGCCACCAGTGGGTCGACGACCACGACCGCCGGGGTCCTGATGGGCGACGGCACCACGCGCGACGCCGTACAGCGCCTGGGCAGCACCATGTCGGCGCCCGTCGGCGGGAAGTCGCCGTCGTCGATCGGCATCTCGATCACCAAGGACGGCAGCTTCACCTTCGACGCGGACGTCTTCCAGAAGGCCCTCGCCACCGACCCCGAGGGAACGCAGGCGATGCTGTCCGGCGTCGCCGCGAACGTCGGTGCCGCCGCCACCGCGGCGTCCGACAAGTACGACGGGTCCATCACCACGACGATCACCGGCCAGCAGGCGGTCGCCAAGGACCTCAACACCCAGATCGACAGCTGGACCGACCGACTCACGATGCGCCGCGCATCGCTCCAGACGCTGTACTCGTCGCTCGAGACCAGCCTCAGCAAGCTCCAGTCCCAATCGAGCTGGCTCGCCAGCCAGCTCGCGGCGACGACGAGCTGACGGGATCACCATGACCTTCGACTTCCAGGCCGCCGCCTTCCGCCAGGCCGCGCAGCCCCGCACCGTGACCGACCAGCGTCGCGCCCAGTACACGAACGAGGCCGTCCTGTCGGCCACCCCGGCGCAGCTCGTCACGATGCTCTACGACCGGCTGCTGCTCGACCTGCACCGCGCCGAGGCCGCACAGACCAGCGCCGACTGGGACGCCGCGCGCGAACAGCTGCTGCACGCGCAGGCGATCGTCGGCGAGCTGTCGTCCACGCTGCGGATCGACGTCTGGGACGGTGGTGAGGGCCTGCTCGCCGTCTACAACTACGCGTCGACGTCCCTCATCACCGCGAACGTGCACCGTGACGTGCAGGCCACGCGGGACTGCATCCGGATCCTCGAACCCCTGCGGCAGTCGTGGCACGACGCCGCCGCGTCGCTGCCGGCGACGCCGGCACGTCAGCAGGCGACGGGCGGAGCCCTCGGTGTCGCTTGAACCGGCACCGTCGCGTGAACCGGCACCGTCGCGTGAACCGGCACCGTCGCGTGAAACGACACCGTCGCCTGAGCAGGAGGTGTCGCCCGAGCAGGTCGACCACCGCCTCGCCTGGGAGGCCCTGCTCGACTCCCTGGAGCACGACGCCGCCCGACAGGCGGCCGACCCCACTGCCGTGGTGGGGTGGTCGGAGCCGGCCGGGCTGGGTCCGGTGCCGCGCGCGTTGGTGGGGCGTGCCTCCCGGCTGCTCGCTGCGCAGCGCGACCGCATCGCGGAACTGGAGTCGGACCGGCGGGCGACGCTCGAGCACCTCGGTGCGCTGCGCGCCGTCGACGCGACCCGCGAGCCCCGCGGCGCGGTGTACCTCGACGCGTCCGCCTGACCCGCGCGCGCTCTCGACCCGGAACGACATGCTCGACGTCGTACGACAACGAGGATGTCGATGCCCCGCGAGCGCAACACCGGGCGGGCGCAAGGTGCGACGAGGTGGTCGTCGTACGACAACGAGGATGTCGATGCCCCGCGAGCGCAACGGCTCCCACTGTGAACGGCCAGCGTCGGCAACGTGCGACGAGGTGGTCGTCGTGCGACGACGAGGATGTCGTCGGACCGCGGGCGCAACTATCTGCGCGCGCAACGTGCGACATCGTCGACGTCGTACGACATCGATGGTGTCGCTCGCCCGCGCGTGCAACACCGGGCGCGCGCAAGGTGCGACGAGGTGGTCGTCGTACGACAACGAGGAAGTCGTTCTGCATCGGACGAACGCGCCCCAGCCACCCCCGTTCGGGGCGAGGGCTAACGCGGCCGGGGACGGGCACCGATAGCGCCACACGAGCACGGATCGCTCACCAGTTCGGCCACGGATCGGCCACCACCGCACGGCGACGTCCCATCGACGACGCCTGACGAGGGGACCACCGTGTTCGATTCCGTGACGAGCGTCGCGCTGCAGAGCGCACTCGACGGCCTGTCGATGCGCCAGAAGGTGATCGCGAACAACATCGCGAACATCAACACGCCCGGCTACCACGCCGAGAAGGTCCAGTTCGAGGACGCCCTGGCGAAGTCGATCACCGACGGCAGCGGGGACACCGCGCCGACGGTCGCCCGCAGCCTCGAGCCGACGAACACGAACGGCAACAACGTCAACCTCGACGAGGAGACGCTCTCTAACGTCGACACCGTGCTCCGGTACCAGTTCGCCACGCAGGCGATGAACTCCGAGCTCACCAGCGTCCGTGCGGCGATGCGGACGAACTCGTGACGACCTTCGACGCGATCGGCATCGCGAGCACCGGCATGACCGTGCACCGGAAGTGGCTCGACGCCGTCGCCGACAACATGGCGAACGCGAACACCGTGAAGTCGATGGACGACACCGCGTTCCAGGCCCGCTACGTCGAGGTGCAGGAGGGCAACGGCGTGTCCGGCGCCTACGTCAAGGGTGCCGCGTTCGGCAGCGCCGCCGGCCGCGTGACCTACGACCCGGACAACCCGCTCGCGAACGACGAGGGCTACGTCCGCATGCCGGACATCGACCTCGGCACGCAGATGGCGGACCTCATCATGGCCCAGCGCGGCTACCAGGCGAACGCCGCCGTGGTCGACCGTGCCAAGACCGCCTACGAGGCGGCACTGCAGATCGGGAAGAACTGATGCCCATCGACGCCGTCAACGGTGTGACCACCAACGCGATGACGAACGCACTGACCAGTGTGTCCGGCACCTCCAGCGACGTCGCCGGCACCGCCGGCGCCACCAGCACCGACGGCAGCGGGTTCGCCGCCAGCCTCGGGAACGCCGTCGACGGGTTGCAGGCGCTGCAGAGCGACTCGAAGACCCTCGCGCTCAAGGCCGTCACCGGCAACCTCGACGACATCCACGACGCGACCATCGCCGCCACCCGCGCGCAGGTCACGCTCGAGCTCGTCTCCGCCGTCCGCAACAAGGGCGTCGACGCGTTCAACGAGATCATGAGGATGCAGGCCTGATGCCCGTCGCCGTCAAGAACGTCTTCGCGCGCCTGTCCGCGTACGTGAAGGGCTTCTCCGCCGCCCAGCGCACCATCGCGATCCTGGTGATCGCCGCGCTCGTGCTCGGTGGGATCGCCCTGGCGTCGTGGCTCGGCAAGGCGTCCTACGCGCCGCTCTTCACCGGGCTGGCCGCCGCCGACGCGAGCTCCATCACCGACCAGCTGCAGACCGACGGTGTGCCGTACCAGCTCACCGACGGCGGCGCGACGATCCTGGTGCCGCAGGCGCAGGTGTACTCGGAGCGTCTCAAGGCCGCGTCGAACGGGCTGCCGTCGTCGAACGAGGGCGGCTACTCGCTGCTCGACCAGATGGGCGTGACGAGCTCGGAGTTCCAGCAGGACGTCACCTACAAGCGGGCGATGGAGGGCGAGCTCGCCAAGACCATCGGCGCGATGGACGGCGTGCAGACGGCGACCGTGCAGCTCGCGATCCCGGAGAAGTCCGTGTTCGTGTCCGAGGAGAAGGACCCGACGGCGTCGGTGTTCATCGCCACCGACAACGGCACGCAGCTGAGCACCGACCAGGTGCAGGCGATCGTGCACCTGACCAGCGCCTCGGTCGAGGGCATGCAGACCACCGACGTCTCGGTCGTCGACGCCAAGGGGCAGACGCTGTCCGCCGTCGGGACCGGTGCGACCGGCAGCGGCGCCGACCAGGCCGCCGACTACGACGCCGCGACGAGCAAGAAGATCCAGGACCTGCTCGACACCACCCTCGGGGCCGGCAACGCGACGGTCGTGGTCTCCGGCACGATGAACCAGGAGTCCGGCACCCGCACGTCGGAGAGCTACACGTCACCGACCTCCGGTCCGGTCGCGCTCAACGAGTCGAGCACCACCGAGCAGTACGGCTCGGGTGCCGCGGGCGCGTCGAGCGGCGCGACCGGGGTCCTCGGCCCGGACAACATCGCGGTGCCGAACGGCACCGCCACGAGCGGCACCGGTGACGGCGGCTACACCAACGAGTCGGCGACGAAGAACAACGCCGTCGACCACACCACCGAGACCACGCAGATCCCCTCGGGGTCCCTCGACCGGCAGACCATCTCGGTCGCGCTGAACTCGAAGGCCGACGCCGTGCAGAACGCGAACCTGCAGAGCATCAACGACCTGGTGTCGGCCGCCGCCGGCGTCGACCAGAACCGTGGCGACCAGGTCAAGGTCGCGATGATGGACTTCGACACCAGTGGTGCCGACCAGGCTGCGAAGGCCCTCGAGGCGCAGCAGAAGGCCGACCAGCAGGAAGCCCTGTGGTCGTCGATCCGCACCGCCGGCATCGTCATCGGCATCCTGCTCGCGCTCATCGCGGTCGTGTTCGTCATCGCCCGCCGCAGCCGGAAGCAGGAGCGCGAGGCCGTCGACCTCGGGGAACTCGACGCCTTCGCCGGTGAGACCTTCCAGCTGCCGCTCGCGATGGACGGCGCCGCCGACCAGGCGACCCTCGGCGCCGGCGACGCCCCCACCGCCGTGCTGTCGACGATGCCCGCCGGTGACCCGCCGACCGAGGTGCTGACGACCGACGAGATCACGGCCGAGCGCCGCCGACAGGACATCTCCGCGCTGGCCGAACGCGACCCGAAGCGCACGGCCGAGCTCCTGCGCGGGCTCCTCGACGACCGGGCACCGGTGTGAGCGCCTTGATGCCGAGCGGCAGCAACGGCAACGGCAACGGCCCGGGCACCGGCAAGGGCTCGAACGACCGTGCGCTGACCGGCGCCCAGAAGGTCGCGCTCATCCTCATGCAGATGGACACCGACCGCGCGGCCGAGGTGATGAAGCAGTTCACCGAGATGGAGGCCGAGGAGATCTCGGCCGAGATCGTCCGCATGCGCCGCGTCGAGGACACCGTCGTCGACCAGACCATGTCGGAGTTCCACCGGATCACGATGAGCGGCCGGCTGCAGAAGCGCGGCGGCAAGGAGACCGCGCTCGGGCTGCTCGAGGCGTCCTTCGGCGCCGAGCGCGCCGCCGGCGTGATGGACCGGCTCGCCTCGAACCTCGCCGGCCAGTCCTTCGACTTCCTCGACGACGCCGAGCCCGGGCAGGTCATCACCCTGCTCGAGGGCGAGCTGCCGCAGACCATCGCCCTCGTCCTCGCACACCTCAAGCCCGGTCAGGCGAGCGCCGTCCTCGCCGGTGTCGACGAGCGCGTCCGCACCGACGTCGCGCAGGCGTTCGCCACGATGGGCAGCGCGACCCCGGAGGCCGTCGGGATCGTCGCCGGTGTCCTGCGGCAACGTGCCGGCGCCGTCGTGTCGCCGCGCGAGAGCGTCGAGGTCGTCGGCGGCATCGCGCCCCTGGTCGACATCATCAACCGCTCCGACGTCGCCACCGAGAAGGCCGTGCTCGAGGGGCTCGAGGCCCGCGACCCGGAGCTCGCCGAGGACATCCGCTCGCGCATGCTCACCTTCGAGGACATCGTCAAGCTCGAGTCCCGCGACATCCAGCAGGTGCTGCGCGGCATCGACTCGAAGCTCCTCGCGACCGCCATGAAGGGTGCCGCTGGACCCGTCGTCGAGACGATCCGCGCGAACGTGTCCGAGCGCAACCGCTCGCTGCTCGACGACGAACTGCAGGCCATGGGCCCGGTCCGTGTCTCGCAGGTCGAGGAGGCGCGCGCCGAGGTCGTCCGTTCCGTGCGCGAGCTCGAGGCGCAGGGCGTCATCACCGTGCACCGTGCCGAGGAGGACGAGCTCGTTGACTGACACCACGACCACCGGCACCGTGCAGCGCATCGCGTTCCCCGCGATCGGCACCGCCGCCGCGACCGACCGCGCGTCCGGTGCCGACGTCCGCGGCCACGCCGCCGGCTACACCGCGGGACTCCGCGCCGCACAGGCCGAGACGGACGCCCTGCGCGCCCGCCTGCAGGCCGAGCACGCCGCGCTGACCGCGTCGCTGCGCGCGGACACCGTCCGCCGCATCGCCGTCCTCGACGCCGCGACGAACGCGATGCTGTCCACGGTCGCGCCCGTCCTCAGCGACGCCGAGGCTTCGGTCGCCAGCGCGGCCACGGACCTGGCCGAGGCGATCGTCGGGTACGAGATCCGTGCCTCCCGTCCGGCGGTCGGGACCGATGACGGAGGGAGGCCCGGATCACGTCCGGCGCCGAGACCACCGTCCGGCGGGCGCTCGCGTCCATCGACCGCAGCGTCCCGGTGGCCGTCCGGCTCAGCCCGGCGGACGCCGCCCGCGTCGCCGACGTCGACCTGCCGGTCCCGGTGGTCGCGGACCCCGCGCTGCGGGACGGCGACGCCGTCGTCGACCTGCCGGACGGCATCCTCGACGCCCGGATCGCCACCGCACTCGACCGCGCCCGCACTGCACTGGGTGTCGAGCTGCAGGGGTGTCCGCGTGACCGCCACGCTGCTCCGGCCCCGCGGGCTCGACGACGCCCTGCGGCAGGCCGCACCCCAGCGGGTCGGCGTCGTCACGAGTGCCGTCGGCCTCGGCCTGACGATCGCCGGGCTCGATGCCCATGTCGGTGAGGTCGTCACGGTCGGACCGGAGAGCGGCGTGCAGACCGCCGTCGAGGTCGTCGCGACCGACGCCACCGGCGTGCGCTGCATGCCGCTCGGCCGCCTCACCGGTGTGACCGCCGGCACCCCCGCACGCCCCACCGGCCGGCCGGTGCTCGTGCCGACGGGTGCCGGGCTGTTCGGCCGTGTGCTCGACGGGCTCGGCCGGCCGATCGACGACCGCGGACCGCTCGTCGGTGCCGGTGGTGAGCCCGTCGACTGGGTGCCGCTCGACCACGCGACCCCGAACGCGATGGCACGCACCCGCATCGACACCCCGATGCAGCTCGGTGTGCGGGTGCTCGACACCCTCACCACCGTCGGCCGTGGCCAGCGCATGGGGCTCTTCGCGGGCTCCGGTGTCGGCAAGTCCTCGCTGCTGTCGATGATCGCTCGGGGGAGCGACGCCGCCGTCAACGTGATCGCACTCGTTGGGGAGCGTGGCCGCGAGGTGCGCGAGTTCCTCGAGGACGACCTGGGCCCCGAGGGCCTCGCCCGCTCGATCGTCGTCGTGTCGACCTCGGACGAGCCCGCCCTCATGCGTCTGCGCGCCGCGTTCGTGGCCACCCGCATCGCCGAGTCGTTCCGCGATGCCGGCCAGGACGTCGTGCTCATGATGGACTCGCTCACCCGCGTCGCGATGGCGCAGCGTGAGATCGGACTCTCGGTGGGGGAGCCGCCGGCCACCCGGGGCTACCCGCCGTCGACGTTCTCGGTGCTCGCCGGGCTGCTCGAGCGTGCCGGGACGGACCGCGTCGGCAGCATCACCGGCATGTACACCGTGCTGGTCGACGGCGACGACCACAACGAGCCGATCGCCGACGCCGCCCGCAGCATCCTGGACGGTCACGTCGTGCTCGACCGGAAGCTCGCGATCACCGGGCACTTCCCGTCGGTGGACGCCCTCGGCTCGGTGTCCCGTGTGGCCTCGAAGGTGACGGACCCCGCGCAGCGCGGTGCCGCGACGACCCTCCGCAAGGTGATGGCAGCACGTGCCGCCGCCCAGGACCTGCTCGACGTCGGCGCGTACCAGCGCGGCTCGAACCCGCTCGTCGACGCCGCCGTCGACCACCAGGGCGCCATCGACGCGTTCCTGCGACAGGGGATGGACGAGCGGGCGACCGCCGACGCGTCCTGGCAGCGACTCGGTGGTCTCGTGCAGCAGCTGGGGGTGTCGTGATGGCCCGCCGGTTCCCGCTCGCGGGGCTCCTGCGCCTGCGGCACACCGAACAGGACCGCGCCGCTGCCTCGCTCGCCACCGCGAACGAGCGCGTGCGCGACGCCGCCGACGCCCGGATCGCCGCGCGCCGCAGTCTCGCCGACGCCGAGGGCGCGCAGCCGATCGAGGACGCCGCCACCCTGAGCGCCGTCGCCGCTGCGCGTGCTGCGACCCGCGGGATGCTCGAGGAGCTCGACGCCGTGGTCCGGACCCGTCGTGCGGACGCCGACCGTGCGCAGGACGAGTACACCGCCGCACGACGTGCCGCGGTCGGCCTGGAGAAGCTCGAGGGCAAGCACGCCGCCGAGCAGGCCGCCGAGGAACTCCGCACCGAACAGAACGCCCTCGACGAGATCGCGGCACGACGCCGCACGGAAGGTGGTGCCCGATGAGCGTCGAAGCGGTGCTCTCCCGGATCTCCGAGATCCGTTCCCAGATCGACACCCTGCGCGGTGGCTCGGCCGCGGCGACGAGTACGTCGTCGTCCGCCGGGTCGACCAGCGCGTCGTCGAGCGCGTCGTCGAGCGCGTTCGCCGATGCCCTGGCCACAGCGACCGGGACCACCGGCACCGGGACCGCGACCGCTGCGGGCGGCGCTGCGGCGGCCGCGAGCAGTGCGCCCGCCACGTCCGTCGACGCCGGCGCGGGCACGCTCGCGACGGGCAGCGGCGCCACCGGCTCCGACGTCGTCGCGGACGCGAAGAAGTACCTCGGCGTGCCCTACGTGTTCGGCGGCACGACGACCGCTGGCATGGACTGCTCTGGCCTGGTGCAGACGGTGTTCAAGGACCTCGGCGTGACCATGCCGCGGGTCGTGCCGGACCAGGCGAAGATGGGCGTCGAGGTCGGCTCCCTGAAGGACGCGCAGCCCGGCGACCTGATCATCCCGAAGGGCGAGGGCCACGTCGTCATCTACGTCGGCGACGGCAAGGTGCTGCACGCGCCGCGCCCCGGCAAGGACGTCCGCATCGTCGACAACTGGTACTCGGACGCCGACATCGCCACCATCCGCCGCATCGTGCCGGCGCAGGCGTCCGCCACCACAGCGACGACCGCGACCACCGCCGCGAGCAGCGCCACCGACCTGCAGACCGCCGCGCTGCTGTCCATGATGCAGTCCGGGAGCGCCGCATGAGCCTGACCATCGCCACCCAGCCCGTGCCCGCTCCGGCGAGCAGCGTTGCGCCCGCCCGCGCCACGTCCGACGCCGGGACTGCCAAGGTGTTCGACGCCGCGTTGTCCGCGGCCGCCGCGACCGATCGTCGTACCGGTGAGCGCGCACCGGCGCGCCGGGACGACTCCCGAGCATCCGACGACACCGGTTCGACCACGTCGCCGAACGCTGCCACGACCCCCACGGGGACGGACGCGGCGGCTGCCGCTGACGGCGCCGCCGCCGCGGAGGCCCAGGCACCCACGCTCCCGCTCACGCTCGCCGGGACGGTGCCCGCCCCGGTCCCTCCGGTCGCGGTGACGACCCCTGCCGCGACGGTCACGCCGGCGACGTCGACCGCGCCCGCGCCGACGGCCCAGGACGTCACCGCGGCGCCGACGACGCCAGCGCCGGAGACGATCGCGCCGACGACGCCTGCTGCCGTCCCCGCCGCTGCCACCGGGGCTGCCACTGCCACGGGGGCCACGCTCCCGCTGCCGGCTTCCGCGGTGCCGTCGGCCAACACGACGGCGTCCGCCCCATCCGCGACTGCACTGGCACCGGGCACGACCGCCGCAGTCCCCGCCGACGGGCCCGCGCCGTCACCGGCGTCCGCCCTGAGGCCCGGCAACCCATCCGGTGAGACGACCGGCACCAGCAACGGCACCGTCACCGTCGGAGTCACGAGCACGAGCAGCGCGCCCGCTGCCACTGCCGCTGCGGCCGCCGCGACGCTCCAGCCGATCGCCGCGGCAACCCAGCCCACCCAGCCCACCGACGGCTCCGCGACCGCGACCCCGGCCGTCGTGACGGTGGCAGCGGCGACCGCCGCGCGGGGTGGACAGACCGGCCACGGGACGGACCAGCAGGGATCGACGGCGGGTGATCCGGGCCTCCCGGCAGTCACCACCACGCGCGGCGGCGAGACGCCCTTCGTCCTGCCCTCCACGCCGACCGCCGCGCCCGCCCCGGTCACGGCGGCCGCCGCTCCGTCGGCCACGCCCGCGCCCCTCGGGCAGCAGCTCGCGCGACCGGTGTTCTCGCTCGCGCAGGCCGGCCCCGGTGAACACGTCGTCACCGTGCAGGTCGTGCCGGACAGCCTCGGACCGGTCACGGTCCGCGCCCACGTCACCGCGCACGGCATGCACGTCGAGCTGTTCGCGGCGTCCGAAGCGGGACGCGACGCGGTCCGCCAGGTGCTGCCGGACCTGCGGCGCGACGCCGCCGGCACCGGGCTGAGCACCACGCTCGACCTGTCGTCGCAGAACCACCCGCGCGAGTCGGCGGGTCGTGACCAGCGACCGGCCGACGGCCGTCTGCGTGCCGACACCGGTCTGGAGGCACGGCGCACCTCCGCCGCGCAGCCAGCCTCCGCAGCCGCCACGTCCACCTCCACCATCCGCACCGCGGGACTCGACGTCCTCGCCTGACCGGCTCACGAACAGGAACGCAACCATGCCCATCGACGGCATCACCGGCAGCGTGGACCAGGCGGCACAGGCCGCGGCCCTCGCCGCGAACTCGACCGCGAAGAAGTCCCAGACGATGGACTCCGAGGTGTTCATGAAGCTGCTCGTCACGCAGCTGCAGAACCAGGACCCGTCGTCGCCGATGGACACCAACCAGATGATCAGCCAGCAGACGCAGCTCGCGATGATGGAGCAGATCACCAACCAGACCACGACGGGGAACGAGAACTTCTCGCTCCAGATGCGCATCGCCGCCGCGAACCTCGTCGGCAAGCAGGTCAGCTACACCGACGCTGCGACCGGTACCGCCGTCACCGGGACCGCCTCGGCCGTGTCCTACGCGAACAGCGTGCCCACGGTCACCGTGAACGGGAAGGAGGTCGCTCTCGACGTGATCTCCGGCATCACCACCACCGCTCCGGCTTCCTGACACCGCTCCTTCCCCTCCTTCCCCTCCTTCTTCCTGCTCTTCCTGCCTCTCCGAAAGGACGCACCATGCTCCGCTCGCTCTACTCCGGGATCTCCGGCCTCCGCTCGCACCAGCAGATGCTCGACGTCACCGGCAACAACATCGCCAACGTCAACACCGTCGGCTTCAAGGCCTCGTCGACGGTCTTCCAGGACACCCTGTCGCAGATGACCCAGGGTGCCGGCGGACCGCAGACCGGTGTCGGCGGCACCAACCCGGCGCAGATCGGCCTCGGCGTCCAGGTCGCCGGCGTCTCCACCAACTTCGCGCAGGGCTCGGCCCAGGCCACCGGCAAGGCCACCGACCTGATGATCTCCGGCGACGGCTTCTTCGTCACCCGCCTCGGCAACGACACCGTCTACACCCGCGCCGGTGCGTTCGACTTCGACGCGAACGGCCGCCTGGTCACCGCCGACGGCAAGATCGTGCAGGGCTACCCGGCCACCAACGGCGTCGTCAACGACAACGGCGGCCTCGCTGACATCACGCTCCCGCTCGACGCCGCGGCACCGGCCGTCCGCACCACCTCGGCCTCGGTCGCCGGCAACCTGCCGTCCGAGACCGCCGTCGGCGACACCATCACCCGCGAGGCCACCGTCTACGACGCCTCGGGCGCCAAGCACACGATGTCCCTCGCCTACACGCGCACCGGCACCGGCTGGGACGTCACCGCACGCAACGGGCAGGGGACCACCACGAACGGGTCGCTCACGTTCGGCACCGACGGCAAGCTGACGTCCGGCGGCGCCCTGACGGTCGGCGGCATCGCCGTCGACATGGGGGAGCTCACCGGCTTCGCCTCGCTCAACACCGCGTCGATCGGTTCGCAGAACGGCCGCGAGGCCGGCGCCCTGCAGGGCTACGCCATCTCGAAGGACGGCACCGTCACGGGCACGTTCTCGAACGGTGCGTCGCTCGCCCTCGGCCGCATCGCCCTCGCGACGTTCGCCAACCCGGCGGGCCTCGAGAAGACCGGCGCCTCGGGCTACCGTGCCACCGGCAACTCGGGCACCGCGACCGTCGGTGGTCCCGGCTCGGCCGGCGTCGGGTCGCTCGCAGCGGGCACCCTCGAGATGTCGAACGTCGACCTGTCGCAGGAGTTCACGAACCTGATCGTGGCGCAGCGCGGGTTCCAGGCGAACGCGCGCATCATCACGACCTCGGACGAGGTGCTGCAGGAGCTGACGAACCTGAAGCGGTAGGCGGGCGGCGCGCTTCGTGAGCAGAAATGGTCGGGTGCCTCCGGGCGACCCGACCATTTCTGCTCACGATCGCCGGTCGCGGCGTACCGTCACGGCGTACCGTCGCGCGCATGAGCTCGCACACCACCGGCACCGCTTCGGTCACCGCCAAGACCCTGCTCCGCATCGCCCTCGGAGTCGTGCTCGTCTCGCACGGCTCCCAGAAGCTCTTCGGCGCGTTCGGCGGCGGGGGCATCGAGGGCACCGCGCAGGGCATGCACGCGATGGGGTTCCGCCCCGCCAAGCGGAACGCCGTGCTGGCCGGCATCGGCGAGGCCGGCTCCGGTGCCGCCCTGGCACTCGGGCTCGCCACCCCGATCGCGGGTGCGGGCGCCGCGACGACGATGGGTGTCGCGTCGAGCGTGCACACCCCGAGCGGCTTCTTCAACGCGGACGGCGGCTTCGAGTTCCCGGCGTTCCTCGGCTTCTCGGCGGCGATGTTCGCGCTCGGCGGCCCCGGTCCGGTGTCGCTCGACCACGCCACCCGGCACGTGTTCGACCGCCCGTGGCTGCGGGCGGTCGCCCTCGCCGCGATCCCGGTCGCGGTCGCGGTCCAGGTCGCGCAGCGTCGGAAGGCGCTCGCGTCCGACGCTGCGGCGTCCGACGACGCGTAGACCACCGGACGGGAGGCGCGGTGCCAGCTGGCACCGGGCCTCCCGTCCTGTCCGTGGTCGGCGCTCCTGCCGCGGCCGGTCAGGCACCCGGTAGCGGGAGCGTGCGTGCCCACCGTCGGATGGCGGTGTAGGCGGTCTCGCGGACCCGGGGTTCCGAGAGCATCACGTCGTGCAGGGCACCGTGGATCCGGGCGATGCTGACGTCGTCGCCCAGCGAGAGTGCCCGGTGCGCGACGACGTCGACGTTCAGCGCGACGTCGGCGTGGGTCATCTCCTCCGACCACTTCGGGGACAGCAGGCTGTGCGTGCTGAGGAGCACGAGCGTCGGGGTCTCGGCACCGAGCCCGTGGGCGACCTGGTCCTGGCCGGCGAACACGGCCGCGAGCCACCCCGGGTGGAGCGGGAAGCCGCGCTCCGGACGCCAGGCCTGGTTGTAGGTCCAGCTGCCGTCGGACCCGCTCGACACGGTGCGGGTGGAGAAGCCGGGGTCGACGGTCGGGAGCGGAGCGAGGGGTTGCGCCGCGCGCCGAGCTTCATGAGCGGTGCGATCAGTTCGCGGGCGAAGCCGGTCGCCTGGAACTCCAGCCACGGACTGTTGAGGACCAGCCCGGCGGCCACACCCCGGTGGCGACTGTTCCAGAGCGCCAGCGTCAGCCCGCCGGTCGAGTGGCCGAACAGGATGAGCCGTCGGCGTCCGTGCTCGGAGTCGCCGTGCCCGATGGTGTCGAGTGCCGCAGCGATGTCCTCGTCGTAGACGGCGAGGTCGTCGACGTACCCGGGGGTCTGGTGCGGCAGCAGACTCCGGCCGTACTTCCGGAGGTCCAGGGCGAAGAAACGCGCGCCGAACGCCTCGAGGTGCTCGGCCATCTCGCGTTGGAAGAAGTAGTCGGACCATCCGTGGACGTAGAGCACGTCGGCGCCGCCCAGGGGAGGTGGCCCGACCGCCACGGGATCGCGGTCCGCCACCGTTGCGGGAGCCGGTGGGTCCGGGTCCGCCGCACGAGGGTCGCCGTCACCGGTCCTTCGTCGTCGTCCTCGAGTGGCAACGAGCGGGCCTCGAAGTCGGGACCGAGCACGTCCGGGACCCACCGGTACGTGTGGGCGCCGTGATCCTCCGGGTGCGCAGTCGATCCGCTCACGGTGTGGGGAACACCGTGGCCCAGTCGTCGCGGACGCTGACCACGGTGATGTCGCGCTCGTCGGCCTCGCGGAGCACGACCTCGGCGCCCTTGTCGTACGGCTGGTCGCCGCGGCCGGTGTCGTCGTCGTGGTGGACGAGCAGACGGAGTCCCCGGTCGCCCGGCACCGTGTACTCGAGCAGCTCCCGGTCGCCGTCGGAGTTCCCGACCGCGACGGCCGGCCGCCGCCCGATCCGGCTCCAGACCCGGACGGGCTTCTCCGGGCCGTCGTCGAAGAAGGCGAGTGCGTCGACGTAGCGGACCTCGCCGTCGACGTACTCCAACCCCATGGCCGAGCCGATGACGTGTTCCGGGGCGATGCCGTAGTTCTGCTCCGTCATGGGACGCATGAAGTCGCGTTCCCCCGCGGACACCACGTAGCAGGTGAACCCGTGCTCGTGCAGGAGCCGCACCAGCTCGACCATCGGCTGGTAGACCGTCGCCGCGTAGGGAACGCCGAGCACGGGGTGTTCGGCGTTCGCGTAGAAGTCCGACACGAGCCGTCCGTAGTCGTCGACGCTCATGCCGGCGGTCACACGCCCCACCGCGGCCAGCAGCAGCCGGAGATCGGAGTCGTCCCCGCTCGCGTGCCGGTCGACGGCGCCCCCGATCCACGACAGGTCACCGGACTGCGCGGCCGCGTAGGGCTGCGTGCGCGCGAGCTCCGGATCGGCGGACGCTGCAGCGGCCCACTGCTGGACGAGCCAGTGCAGCTGGGTCGGCATCGGCTTCTCGTTCCAGAGCGTGCCGTCGTTGTCGAAGACGGCGACGCGGTCGTCGACCGGCAGCGGGGTGTCCCCGCCGGTCGTGCGGGTCAGGAACCGTTCGATGACGTCGCGGGCGTGCCCCGGGCGCCAGGAGGGGAGTGTGTCCATGCCCGGGATCGTCCGGCCGCGCAGGCAGGTGCGCACCATCCTGATCGGGTGAACCGGAACGCCCGTCGCGCCGGATCGCCCGAAGCGGGTGGTGCCGGCCGCGCGCTGTCGGCGCTAGACAGCAGGCCCACGCACTCCTGAAGGGAACACGATCATGGACTTCTGGTACACGTTCTGGGCAGTGATCTGGTACGGGCTGCTCATCTCGGCGCTCATCGCCTCGCTCATGGCGCTCTTCTCGGTGCTCGCGGACCTCGTGCGGGATCGGTCGCTCAGCGGGTGGTACAAGGCGATCTGGGTCTTCTTCCTGGTCTTCGTTCCGTTCCTGACGACGTTCGTCTACCTGATCGCACGCGGTCGTGGGATGGCGGACCGCAGCGCGGAGTCCGCCCAGCGGCAGAAGGACGCCGCCGACGGCTACATCCGCACCGTGGCGGGCACGTCCCCGTCCGACGAGATCGCCAAGGCGCGCGCACTCCTCGACGCCGGCACGATCACGGCGGCGGAGTTCGACGCGATCAAGGCGAACGCGGTCGGCAGCACCCGCGCGGCGCCGGCACCGGCTGCGGCGTGAGCGACCCGGCGACCGAGCTCGTCGTCATCGCGTTCGACGACGACGACGGGGCACTGGCAGCGCACGACGCCGCACTGCGCCTCGACCGGAGCGCCGAGATCGCCCTCGACGGCATCGCCGTCGTGCGCGTCGACGAGCACGGTCGCACCCACGTCGGCTCCACCGGACGTGATTCGCAGCGTGGTGCGCGAGCGGCCTCGAGCGCGGTGTTCGGCACCGTGCTCGGGTTCCTGTTCCTCATGCCGTTCGCGGGGCTCGTCGTCGGCGGTGCGGTGGGGGCGCTCTTCGCGAGCCTGGACCGTGCCGGCGTGGACGCGGACTTCCGGGAGCGTCTCGCCGTCGAGCTGGCGCGGGGCGGGGCGGCCGTCGTCGTCTCCGTGGCGTCGGGCGACGGGGACCGGCTCGTCGGCCCGATGACGGACCTGGGCGGCACGGTGCTCCGGACGACGCTCTCCGACGAGGACCTCCGGGCGATCGCGCACGACCTTGGCGGGCGCCCGTGACGACCGCGGTCGGTCCGTCGGCTCGGCCACTCGTCCTCGTGACGGCCGCGTCACTCGTGTCCACCGTGGCCTTCTTCGTCGCCTTCGGTCTCGTGGCGCCGCTCGACTGGTGGTGGACGATCCCGATCGCGGGGGTCGGCCTCGTGGTCGTCGTGGTCCTGGGGTTCCTGCTCCGCCGGCTCGACGGTCGGCACCTGGCGGTCCGGTCGACCGCCACGGCGGCCCAGGGACTCGGACTCCTGCCGATCGCGTGCGCGCTGGCGACCGCCGTCGCGGTGGCCGTCGCGCTGCTGACGGGCTGAGCCGACGACGTCCACGATCTCACCCGGTCGGGGTGGCCCGCGCCGGAGCGCACCCGAGCACGATCCAAGCACGAGCACGAGCACGACCATGCGAACGAGGAGGACAGCGATGCCGAAGGACAAGCCGAACATCCTGGTCATCTGGGGCGACGACATCGGGATCACGAACCTGAGCGCCTACAGCGACGGCCTGATGGGCTACCGCACACCGAACATCGACCGGATCGCGGACGAGGGCATGCGCTTCACCGACTCGTACGGCGAGCAGAGCTGCACCGCCGGCCGGTCGTCCTTCATCACGGGGCAGAGCGTGTTCCGCACCGGGCTCAGCAAGGTGGGCATGCCCGGCGCTGACCTGGGGCTCCGAGCCGAGGACCCCACGATCGCCGAGGTGCTGAAGCCGCACGGGTACGCCACCGGGCAGTTCGGCAAGAACCACCTCGGCGACAAGAACGAGTTCCTGCCGACGGCGCACGGGTTCGACGAGTTCTACGGCAACCTGTACCACCTGAACGCGGAGGAGGAGCCCGAGTCGGCGAACTGGCCGTCGATCGAGGAGTTCCCGGCCTTCAACGAGCGGGCCCGGCCGCGCGGCGTGATCCACTCGTGGTCGACCGACGAGGACGACGACACCGAGGACGGTCGCTACGGACGGCGTGGCAAGCAGCGCGTCGAGGACACCGGCCCGCTGACCAAGAAGCGCATGGAGACCATCGACGAGGAGTTCGCGGACGCCGCGATGGACTTCATCGGGCGTCAGGCGGAGTCCGAGACCCCGTTCTTCGTCTGGATGAACACCACCCACATGCACTTCCGGACCCACCCGAAGCCGGAGAGCCGTGGGCAGGCCGGCCGGTGGCAGTCGCCGTACCACGACACGATGATCGACCACGACCTGGTGGTCGGCTCGCTCCTCGACCAGCTCGACGAGCTCGGGATCGCGGACGACACGATCGTGATCTACTCCACGGACAACGGCCCGCACATGAACACGTGGCCGGACGGCGGGATGACCCCGTTCCGCAGTGAGAAGAACACGAACTGGGAGGGCGCGTTCCGGGTCCCGCAGATGATCCGCTGGCCCGGCCACATCGAGGCGGGGTCGATCTCGAACGCGATCATCCAGCACCACGACTGGCTCCCGACGTTCCTGGCGGCGGTGGGGGACACGACCACGGTCGAGGAGCTCAAGGTCGGCAAGACGATCGGCGACCGGACCTACAAGGTGCACATCGACGGGTACGACTTCCTGCCGTACCTCACCGGGGAGGTCGATCAGGGTCCGCGGCCGGGCCTGGTGTACTTCTCGGACGACGGCGACGTCCTCGCGCTCCGGTTCGACAACTGGAAGGCGGTGTTCATGGAGCAGCGTGTCACCGGCACCCTGCAGGTCTGGTTCGATCCGTTCGTCGTGCTGCGGGTCCCGAAGCTCTACAACCTCCGGACCGATCCGTTCGAACGAGCGGACCAGACGTCGAACACGTACTTCGACTGGTTGTTCGAGAACGACTACCTGCTGCTCGCCGCCACGACGCTGGTCACCCAGTTCCTCGACACCTTCGAGGAGTTCCCGCCACGACAGCGCGCGGCGACGTTCAGCATCGACCAGGCGGTCGACAAGCTGCAGTCGTTCCTGGCCGGCGGCGACTGACGGTGCCGACCACCACCGGCCCGGCAACCGCCACGGCGATCCGCTCCTCGATGGTGCGGATCGCCGGGGCGCGTTCACGATGGGCTCCGACCAGCACTACCCGGAGGAGTCCCCGGCGCGCAGCGTCACCGTCGCCGCGTTCGAGATCGCCCCGCAGGCCGTGACGAACCGGGAGTTCGCGGCGTTCGTCCGTGCCACCGGGTACCGCACGGTGGCGGATCGGCCCTCGACCCGGCGCAGTTCCCCGGTGCCCCGGCCGAGAACCTGCACGCCGGCTCGATGGTGTTCACCGGGACGAGCGGGCCGGTGGACCTCCGACACCTCAGCCAGTGGTGGGCGTGGACCCCCGGGGCGAACTGGCGTCGTCCCTCCGGCCCTGGCTCGACCATCGCCGACCGCGCCGACCACCCGGTCGTGCACGTGGCCCACGAGGACGCGGCTGCCTACGCCGTGTGGGCGGGCGGACGACTGCCCACCGAAGCCGAGTGGGAGTTCGCGGCGCGCGGCGGCCTCGAGGGCGCGGAGTTCACCTGGGGAGACGAGCCGGAGCGCCCCGGGAGCGCCGCGCGAACTACTGGCACGGCGACTTCCCCTGGCGTGCGGAACGCGGGTACGGACGGACGTCGCCGGTCGGGTCGTTCCCACCGAACGGCTACGGTCTGCACGACACGGCGGGCAACGTCTGGGAGTGGACCAGCGACCGGTACGTGGACCCCGCCGCCGAGCACGACTGCTGTGCGCCGGCGTCCGAGGCCGCGGCCGTCGAGCGCCGGGTCGTGAAGGGCGGATCGTTCCTGTGCGCCGACAGCTACTGCCGCCGGTACCGCCCGGCGGCACGGCGCGGCCAGGAGACCGACACCGGGATGAGCCACATCGGCTTCCGCATCGCGGTCTGACCCCTCCCGACCGGCCTGACCCCTCCCGACCGGTCTGACCGCCCCGTCCGGTGTTCCGCTACGCGGGGGTGATGCCGTCGAGTCGCGCCTCTTCCGCGTCGTACCCGGCGCGGACCTGGCGGAGCACCAGGTCGTCGATCTCGTCCGAGTCACGGAGCCGCAGCAGGGTCGCGGCCTTGTGTTGGACGAGGGCGAGCTCGAGCGCGACGGCGGTGTCGTGCCGTTGCACCGCCGGGTGGTCGTCGTCGTCCTCCTCGCGTGCCTGGATGACGTCCAGGTGCGCCTCGTAGTCCTTGCGCACCCGGTCCACGGTGGCCCGGTCGGCTCCGGTCGACCGTGCCAACCGCGGCAGGGCGTCGAGGGCCTCCTCGATCGCGGTCCGTTCGGCGTAGCGACGTTCCTCACCGACCGACTCGTCCTCGGGCAGCGCGGCCCGCCGCAGGACCGCCGGCAGCACGAGTGCCTGACCGACGATGGTGACGACGACCACGCCGGCCGTCACGAAGACGATGAGGTCGCGGTCCGGGAAGTCCGCTCCGGACTCGAGCACGCGGGGCACGGCGACGGCCATCGCCAGCGAGACCGCGCCGCGGAACCCGGCGAAGCCGCTCACGAGCCGGTCGCGGTGGCCCTCGCGGGGCGCGCCTCCCGTCCGACGGGTGACGAGCCAGACGGTGCCGCCCGCGGCGTTGAGGAACGCGAACCGGACCACGACGAGCACGACCGCGACGGCCAGGACGACGCCGACGGCGCGGAGCAGCTCGGACGGCGTCAGCGCCCGGGCCGCGACCATCGCCTCGATGCCGACCAGGACGAACAGTGCACCGTTGAGCAGGAAGGTCAGGAACGACCAGAAGGCGCGGACCTGCTGCCGGGTCTCGGCCCGGTCGAGCTTCGGGCCGACCTGGCTGACGACGATGCCGGCGGCCACCACGGCGAGCACACCGGACGCGCCGATCGCCTCGGCCGCCAGGAACGCACCGAACGGCACGAGGAGCGTGACGAGGTTCTCGAGCACCACGGTGTCGACCCGGCGCAGCACGAGCGTGCCGACCCACGCCGCGGCGAGCCCCGCGGCGACCCCACCGAGGTACGACAGGACGAGCATGCCCGACACGCCCCAGAACGTGAGCTCCTGCGTGCCCACCGTGACGGCGACCGCGATGCCGTACACGACGAGGGTCGTGCCGTCGTTGACCAGGCTCTCGGCGCGCAGCACGGTGACGTTGCGGCGCGGCAGCATCTTCGTGAGCACCCCGACCGCGGTCGCGTCGGTCGGGGCCACAGCGGCGCCGAGCACCCAGGCCGGACCCCACGGCATCCCGAGCAGGTGGAGCAGGACGGCGACGGCGCCCGCCGTGGCGACGACGAGCAGCGTGCCCATCAGGACGATACCGCGCAGGTTCTTCCGGATCTCGCGGAGCGACGTCGTCAGGCTCTCCCAGTACAGGAGCGCCGGCAGGAACAACAGCAGGACGGCGTCGGCCGGCAGCTCGACGTCCGCGAACTCGGGCACGAAGGCCAGCGCAGCGCCGAAGACGAGCAGCAGGACCGGAGGGGCCACCCGGATCCGGTCCGCGATCCCCGCCGTCAGCGCGATGGCGAGGCCGAGGACGACCACCAGTTCAGGACCCAGCACGTGCACTCCGATCGTCGTCCGACCCGCAAGTCAACGCCGATCACCGGTGGATCCTTCCAGACGCGCGATCAGACGGGGTGCGGGCGCCGCGACACCCGCCGCCACCACGCTCGCCACGGCAATGAGCTCGCGAGCGCCGAACCGATCACCACGCTGCCGAACCAGGCGACGACGACCCCGGGGATCGGTACGAGCAGGCTCGCCCACAGCAGCACCGCGACCACCCCGAGCACGTACGCCGCCCCGGCCTTCAGGTACCGCAGCCGCTTCAGTCCCGCGGCCTCGTCCAACCGCGAGGTCAACCGCGCCAGGAACACGGCACCGACGCCGATCGCCGCCACCGCGACCGCCGCCTGTTCGAGCGCGCCGAGTCCGTCGGCGCCGAGGGTTCCGGACCCGGACAGGCTGTACACGCCGTCCAGGATCTCGAACAGCATGAACACGACGAGCCCCCGCTCGAACACGACGGTCGACGCGTACGCGTGGATCCGCCAGGCACCCCGCCCGACCCCGATCGACGCGGTGTCCGAGCCGACCCCGTCGAGCGCCCAGGCGGCGACGCGCTTCGACCCGAGGTACGCGGCGATGCCCGCCGCACCGCCGAGCACGACCGGCAGCAGGGCTCCCGGCGACCACGCGCGGTCGACGCCGACGAGGACGGCCGTGACGGCGACCCCCGTCGCAGCCGTGACCAGCGACCAGACGCGAGGACGCGCGACGGCGGCGAGCCGGGCCTCCAGACGGCCCAGCCAGGACCTGCGCGACGCACGGTCCGTGTTGAACAGGTACTCGGCGAACACGAGCCAGATGAAGGCGGCGCCGAAGGCGGCGAGGGCGGGCCGCACCTCGGCGAGGTGCGCCGAGAACGAGCCGGGGGCGAAGACGGCTTCCTGCACGGAGCTCGCGGGGTCGGTCGCGTCGCCGACCGCGACCGCAGCCGGCGGCAGGAGCAGCCGCATCGCGAGGACGCCCGCGACGATCCCGAGCGACAGGAACAGCCGTCGGGCGGGGAGTGCAGTCGTCCGGCGATGCCGGCCATCGGCACCGACGAGTCGGCGGCCATCGCGATCTCGAGGAGCGCGAGCGCGACGAACGCCAGGGCGGCCGCGGGGCCGAGGACGAACCAGGCCGCCGCGGCGGCCGCGACCGTGATGAACAGGGGGACGGTCAAGAGCGATCTCGTGGCCATCACCCCATCCAGCACCGGTCGCCTGGGTGGGCGGTGGAGCGCTCCTGCGCATCAGCCTGGAGGCACGGGTCGATCCGCGCAGAACGGGTGACGGCCCGTCCCCACTTGCGGGGACGGGCCGTCGGGTCACGCGGGCAGGCGGTCGCCTCAGTCGTGGAACGTCTCGATGGACGCGCCGAGGGAGTTCAGCCGTTCCTGCAGCTGCTCGTAGCCGCGGGCGATGATGCCCACGTTCCGCAGGACGCTCTCGCCCTTCGCCGCGAGCATCGCCAGCAGGATGACCACCGCGGGCCGGAGGGCCGGCGGGCAGCTGATCTCGGCACCGGAGAAGTGCGTCGGACCGGTGACGTCGAGGCGGTGCGGGTCGCGCAGGGTGACGCTCGCGCCGAGGCGGGTCAGGTCGAGCAGGTGGATCGCCCGGCCCTCGTAGACCCAGTCGTGCACGAGCGTGGTGCCCTCGGCCATCGCGGCGATGACCACGAAGAACGGCAGGTTGTCGATGTTCAGCCCGGGAAACGGCATCGCGTGGATCTTGTCGATCGGGGCGTGCAGCTCGGACGGGTGCACGGTGATGTCGACCAGGCGGGTGCGGCCGTTCGCTGCCGGGTACTCGTCGGTGACGTCGAACCGCAGGCCCATCTCGGCCAGGGTCGCGAGCTCGATCTCGAGGAACTCGATCGGCGCCCGGGTGACGGTGAGCGTGGAGTCGGTGACGATGCCGGCGGTCAGCAGGCTCATCGCCTCGACCGGGTCCTCGCTTGGCCAGTAGTCCACGACCTCGTCGATGCGGCTCTTGCCGGTGATGCGGAGCGTCGTGGTGCCGATGCCCTCGACCTGCACCCCGAGCAGCTCGAGGAAGAAGCAGAGGTCCTGCACCATGTAGTTGGGGCTGGCGTTGCGGATGACGGTCTCGCCGTCGCGGGCGGCCGCGGCGAGGATCGCGTTCTCGGTGACGGTGTCGCCGCGCTCGGTGAGGACGACGGACTTCGTGGGCACGTCCTGGTTCGCGACGCCGACCTCGTACCAGCCGGAGGTCGCCTCGACGTCGACGCCGAAGGGGCGCAGCGCGATGAGGTGCGGTTCGACCGTGCGGGTGCCGAGGTCGCAGCCTCCGGCGTACGGCAGCCGGAAGGACTCGTACCGGCCGCTGAGCGGGCCGAGGAACATCAGGACGCTGCGCGTACGGCGGGCGGCGTCGGCGTCGATCGCGTCGAGGTGCAGGTCTGACGGGGCGACGATCTCGAGGGTCTCGCCGTCCTCGGACCACGTGACGCTCGCGCCGAGGCTGCGGAGCACGTCGATGATCCGGTCGACCTCGACGATCCTGGCGACCTTGTGCAGGCGGGTGACGCCGCGGTTGAGCAGCGAGGCGCAGAGCAGCGCGACGGCGGCGTTCTTGCTCGAGTTGACGGCGATGGACCCGCTGAGCTTCCGGCCGCCCTGCACGCGCAGGTGGGCACGCTGCGGGGCGCCGCCGATCGAGACGATCTGCTGGTCGAGGGCGTCGCTGATGCGGGTGAGCATCTCGAGGGACAGGTTCTGCCCGCCCTGTTCGATGCGGTTGATCGCGCTCTGGCTGGTGCCGACGCGTTCGGCGAGCTGCGCCTGGGTCATGCTGCGGCCCTTGCGGGCGCCCCGGATGAGGGCACCGACCTCGCGGAGCGGGGCGGCGGATGCCGGGGTGGCCGGCGAGACGACGGTGGTGGTGTCGGACATGGCGCCAACGTAACACGCTCATGAGATAAAACCGGGGTGACGGTGCACTGGATTCCCAGCGATCGGGGCACAACAACTCGTATCTGAGATGAACTAACGGACAGGTGTGGTCCGCCGATAGACCTCCGTGCAGGCCCACGGACGGGCAGCATCCCGCCCCACGGACGGCGGCGGGACGATCGAGAACCAGGACGGGCCATGATCGTCGTCACACGACTCAACGGCAGCGCATTCGCTGTCAACCCCGACCTCGTGGAGCGCATCCACGAGACGCCGGACACGACGCTCATCATGGTCGACGGGGCGAAGTACATCGTCCGCGAGTCCATGGCCGACGTCATCGACCTGATCGCCGCGTACCGCGCCCGCATCGTCGGCATGGCCTACGGCACCGACCTGCCGAACACGCGGAACGCCACCGGCCCCCAGCCGACGCTCGCCGCGGTCGCTCCGCTCCGCACGCAGGACGGGGTCGCTGACGTGGACATCGCGACGATCATCGGGATCCTGCTCGCCTTCGGCGCCCTGTTCGGCATGGTCGAGATGGAGCACGTCGAGCTCGCCGGGCTGTTCCTGCCCGCGCCGATGCTGCTCGTGTTCGGAGCCACCATCGGCTGCGGCATCGCGAGCACCACGCTGAAGGACGCCATCGCGAGCTTCAAGGCCGTGCCGAAGGCGTTCACCGGCAAGGTCACCCCGCCGCAGTCGGTCATCGACGACGTCGTGGGCCTGGCGGAGACGGCTCGGTCGAACGGTCTGCTCGCCCTCGAGCAGGAGGCCGACAAGCACGACGACCCGTTCATGAAGAAGGCGCTGCAGAACATCGCGGACGGCACCGACGGCGACGAGCTGCGGATCCTGCTCGAGGACGAGATCGAGTCGAACGCGGCCCCCACGCGCAGTGCGAGTGCGTTCTTCATGGGGCTCGGCGGCTTCGCTCCGACGGTGGGCATCATCGGCACCGTCGTGTCCCTGACCCACGTGCTCGCGAACCTCGGCAAGCCCGACGAGCTCGGTCCCCTCATCGCGAGCGCGTTCGTCGCGACCCTGTGGGGCCTGCTCACCGCGAACTTCATGTGGCTGCCGATCGGCGGCAAGCTCCGGAAGCTCGCACAGCTCGAGTCGGACCGCCAGACGCTCCTGATGGAAGGGCTGCTCGCGGTCCAGGCAGGCAGCCAGCCGCGCCTGCTCGGTGAACGCCTCAAGGCGATGGTGCCGCCGGCAGCGCGCACCGACACCTCGAAGAGCAAGGCCGGCAAGAACAAGCAGGACGCCGACGCCGACGACCAGCAGCTGGCGGCCTGACGATGAGCGCGAACCCCGCGGCCGTGGCCGCGGTCGTGCGAAGAAGGGCCACGACGACGCCGAGCACCCCGACGAGCGCTGGATGGCGTCGTACATGGACATGATCACGGTGCTGATGTGCATGTTCCTGGTGCTGTTCGCCATGTCGACGGTCGACCAGGAGAAGTACATCGCCCTGAAGAACTCCCTGGCGACGGGCTTCGGCGAGGTGAAGTCGCAGAAGGTCGACACCGCCAGCGGCACGGTGGTGACGAAGGACCAGGTGGAGGACGGATCCGGGTACTCGACCGACAAGTCGCAGGCCGACCACTCGACGGCGTCGTCCGGCACGAAGGACACCAACGTCGACCCCGCGTCGACCGTCGTGCCGGTGACCGCGACGAAGCAGGACCTCGCCGACGCCCAGAAGGAGCTCGACGACCTCACCGCGATCGAGCAGGCGATCAAGCAGAACCTCGCGAAGGCCGGCCAGACCGCGAACGTGCAGTTCACCGTCGACGCCCGCGGCCTGATCGTCCGCCTCGTCGGCAGTGAGACCTACTTCGGCACGAACAGCGCGGACCTGTCCGACCAGGCGAAGTCGATCATGGACGCGATCGCACCGGTCCTGAAGACGAGCCACCACGACGTCAGCGTCGAGGGGCACGCCGACCAGCGGAACTCGACGGCGCCGTACGCCACCAACTGGGAGCTCAGCGCGGCCCGGGCGACCGGGGTGCTGCGCGACCTGGTCGAGCGCGGCGGGATGCCGGGCGACCACGTGCAGAGCGTCGGCTTCGGGTCGAGCCGGCCGCTCGCGAAGGGCGGGACCGACCAGGACCTCGCCCTGAACCGACGGGTCGACATCGTGGTGCTGTCGAACGCCGACCAGGACGTCAGCGCGCTGATGCCGGCACTGGCGAAGGCGCAGGACGGGGCACGCCAGGGCTGACGCACGACCGACGGGGCTGGAGACCCCGCATCCCCAGTACGGGGTACAGCACTGACGGGTGCCGCACAGGCGACCGATAGACGCACCCGTGACCGAGACCCTGCCAGCGCCCGAGGTGTACGACTTCGCGCGTCCGTCGACGCTCGCCCGCGAGCACGCCCGGGTCCTCGAGCTCGCGTTCGAGACGTTCGCGCGGCAGTGGGGCACGCAGCTCACCGCGAAGGTGCGTGCCGTCAGCCAGGTCACCTGCGAGCAGGTGCAGATGGTGACGTACGACGAGTACGCCGCCTCGCTGCCCGCGCTCACCGGCATGGTGCTGCTGCCGATCGCGGACGTCGTCCCGAAGGGCGTCCTGCAGGTCCCGCTCGACGCCGCGCTGACCTGGGTCTCGCACGCGCTCGGTGCCTCGAAGCCGCTGCCGACCCCGGAGCGCACGTTCACGCCCATCGAGCAGGCCCTCGTGCGCAAGATCGTCGAGGACGCCCTCGACGACCTCCGCTACTCGTTCGGCGGGTTGCTCGCGCACGACGTCACGGCCGGTGGCTTCCAGTTCAACTCGCAGTTCGCCCAGGCCGCCCAGAAGGGCGACCTGATGATCGTCGCGGCGTTCTCGATCCGCGTCGGCGACCGCGTCGCCCCCGGCACGCTCGCCCTGCCGGCCGAGGCCGTGCTGCCGCAGCTCGGCGAGGCCGCCGCGCACGTGTCGCCCGCCGACGCCCAGGCCCTGCTCGACGCGCAGCTCGCGGGCGTCCCCGTCGGGGTCAGCCTGCGCTTCGCGCCGGCGACGGTCCTGCCGACGCAGGTCCTCCGGCTCGCGGTCGGCGACGTCCTGCCGCTGCCGCACCCGCAGCACCGCCCCCTCACCATCGCGGTCGACGGTGAACCCGTCGGCACCGCCGCGGTCGGCGCGAACGGCTCGCGCCTCGCCGGCATCGTCGTCACCACCACGAGCACGGAGCAGCACTGATGACCGAAACGACCACCCTCCAGACCACCGCGGCCGAGTCGCTCGCGGCGCAGCTGCCGACGGCCGTCCCGCTGGGTGCGCTGCTGCTGCCGGGAGGCGCGACCCCGGTCGTGCTCGAAGCGGCGACCGACGCCGTGGTCGCGTCGTTCGTCGGCGGCCTGTCGGCCGATCTGGCCCTCGTGCTCACCGACCTGGAGGCCGTGATCGCGGCCGGCGGCACCGACCACGGGATCGTGGCCGTCACCGACGTGCTGCGTCCGTCGCTCGAGGCCGCCGCGTCGGTGCTCGGCGTCGGGGTCCTCGGCGAGGCGAGCCGCGAGTCGGCGGCGGCGCTGTTGGCCGACCCCGACACGGTGGTGTTCGAGCTGACCGCCGGTGGTGTCCCGAGCGGCTGGTTCGGCATCCGGGTGCGCGAGCACGGCACCGTCTCGGCCGCGGCGCCCGTCGGGGTGCCCGCCGGCAACCTCGGCCGCATCAACAACGTCGAGATGACCCTGACCGTCGAGATCGGCCGCACCCGCATGTCGGTCCGCGACGTGCTCGGCATGGAGCCCGGCGCGGTCGTCGAACTCGACCGCAGCGCCGGTGCGCCCGCCGACGTCCTGCTGAACGGTCGCCTCATCGCGCACGGCGAGGTCGTCGTCGTCGACCAGGACTACGCCGTCCGGATCACCCGCATCCTCGACGTCGCCGAATCCCTCTGAGCCCCGCGTGGACACCCTCCTCATCACGCTCCGCGTCGCGCTGTCGCTCGGCGTCGTGCTCGCCCTCATGTGGGTGCTGCACCGTGCCAGCAAGAAGCGCTTCGCGGGCAAGACCTCCGGGCGCCGTGCAGCGACCGTCGAGGTCGTCGGCCGGCAGGGCCTCGGCGGCAAGGCGAGCGTCGTGGTGGTCGACGTCGAGGGGAGCGCCTGGTGCTCGGGGTCTCCGAGCAGGGCGTCAGCCTGTTGACGAGCGCGCAGGCGCCCGCTCCGGGCTCGCCATCGTGACCGGACCCGTGCAGCTGCCGGTGCGTCCCGCCCCGTCGGCCGACGCGTTCGGTCAGGAACTGGCGCTGCAGGCGGACGCCCCCACGTCCCTCCAGGAGGCCCTGCCGATGCGCCCGCGCAACCGTCGTCCGCAGCGCACCACGGTGCCGACCGCGCAGCAGCTGCAGGGCTCGATCCTGTCCGTCGACACCTGGCGGCAGGCAGCCGCCGCACTGCGGAACCGGCGGGCCGGGTGACCGCGGTCCGCTCGGCACGTGTCCTGGCCCTCGTCCTGCTCGGGCTGGCGGTCGTCGCCGGCTTCCTCATGCTCACCGCGACCGGCGCCCACGCCGCCGGCGTCGTCGAACCGACCGCCCCCGCCACGCCGACCGCTCCCGCGAACGGCGACTTCAGCGTCAGCGTGAACGGCCCGGACGGCACCCCGTCGTCGGCCGTCGTGACGCTCATCGGCATCACGCTGCTCAGCGTCGCCCCGGCGCTCATGCTCATGATGACGTCGTTCACGAAGATCTTCGTCGTCCTCGCGATGACCCGGAACGCCCTGGGCTTGCAGTCGATCCCGCCGAACCAGGTGATCGCGGGCCTGGCGCTGTTCCTGTCGCTGTTCGTGATGGCGCCGGTGCTCGGGCACATCAACGACGACGCCCTGCAGCCCTACCTGGCCGGCCACCTCGACTTCAATCAGGCCGTCGAGATCGGCACGAAACCCTTGCGGACCTTCATGCTGCACCAGACCCGTGACGAGGACGTCGCCCTGATCACCCGCGCCGCCGGGCTCGACAACCCGAAGTCGATGGCCGACGTGCCGATGACGACCGTCATCCCGGCGTTCATCATCTCGGAGCTCCGCAGCGCGTTCATCATCGGGTTCGTCATCTTCATCCCGTTCCTGGTGATCGACCTCGTCGTCTCGGCGGCGCTCATGTCGATGGGCATGATGATGCTCCCGCCGGTCATGATCTCGCTGCCCTTCAAGATCCTGCTCTTCGTCCTGGTCGACGGCTGGGGCCTCATCATCACGTCGCTCATCGAGAGCTACCACGTTGTCTAGGGGGCAGGCATGAACCAGCAGGCCGTCATCGACCTGGTCCTCCAGGCGCTCCTGGTCGCGGGCAAGCTCGCCGCTCCGGTGCTCGTCACGTCGCTCGTCGTCGGGTTCGCGATCTCGCTGTTCCAGTCCGTGACCCAGATCCAGGAGGTCACGCTCTCGTTCGTGCCGAAGGCCGTCGCCGTCGCGATCGCCCTGGTCGTCTGCGGCAACTGGATGATCTCGGAGATGGTGGCGTTCACGCACGTCGCCTTCGACATGATCCCGAAGCTGCTCGGCAGTGGCTGATGGAGCTCGCGATCAACGCCGACCGTCTGGAGGCGACCATGCTCGCCGGCGTCCGGCTCGTCGCGTTCTTCGTCATCGCGCCGCCGTTCTCGTACCGGGCGTTCCCCGGCACCGTGAAGGTGATCCTCGGGCTCGGCCTGGCGATCGGCGTCGCCCCGCGGCTCGCCGTCGGCTACGAGTCGCTCGACACCGGGCCCTTCCTGCTCGCGCTGCTCACCCAGCTCGTCGTCGGGTTGTCGCTCGGCTTCCTCGTGTTCCTGGTGTTCGCCGCGGTGCAGTCCGCCGGTGCGCTCATCGACCTGTTCGGCGGGTTCACGCTTGCGCAGGCGTTCGACCCGCAGTCGCAGGTCAACGGCGCCCAGTTCACCCGGCTGTTCCAGATGGCGGCGCTCGCGCTCCTGTTCACCTCGGGCGGGTACCAGCTCATCGTCGGTGGGCTCGTGCGGTCCTTCGACGCCGTACCCCTGACCGGCACGTTCGCGGTCGACGGTCTGGCCCACCTGCTCGTGGCGGCGATGTCGCAGATGTTCCTGGCGACGCTGCAGATCGCCGGACCGCTGGTGGTCGTGCTGTTCCTGGCGGACGTCGGCCTCGGCCTGCTCACCCGCGTCGCACCGGCCCTCAACGCGTTCCAGATGGGGTTCCCGATCAAGATCGGGCTGACCGTCCTGTTCGCCGGAGCGCTCTTCATGGCCCTGCCCTCGGTGGTGTCGTCGCTGACCGGCGACGCCGTCCAGGCGATCACGGGACGGGGTGAGGCACCGTGTCCGACAGTGGTGAGAAGTCCGAGAAGGCCACCCAGAAGCGCATGCAGGAGGTCCACCGGAAGGGCCAGCTCGGCCGGTCCCAGGACCTCGGTGCGTGGATCGGCATCGCCGTCGTCGCCCTCATGGTGCCGTCGATGATCGGCAACGCGGCGGCCGCCGGCACGGCACAGCTCGTCGCCGTGCAGTCCGTCATCGCGAACCCGACGATCGGCACCATGAACCACGTGTTCGGCGACGCGATGGCCAGTGTCGGCGCGACCCTCGGCCCGATGCTCGCGGTGGTCCTCGTCGCCGTCACCGCGGCCGCCGTCGCGCAGGGCGGCGTGCACATCCGGAAGCTCGCTCCGGAGGCGTCGCACTTCGACCCCATCGTGGGCCTGAAGCGCGTGTTCGGCGTCCAGGCGCTGTGGAACGGGGCGAAGGCCCTGCTGAAGACCACCGTCGTCGGGCTCGTGCTCTGGTTCGCCGTGCAGGGCCTGATGCCCGTGCTCATGACCAGCGGCTCGCTGCCGTTGTCCGCCGTGCTCGGGCAGCAGCGGACGGCGCGGGCACGCTGCTCCGCGCCGCGATCGCCGCCGGGCTCGTCCTCGCCGCGATCGACGTGCTCGTGGTCATCCGCCGCAACCGCAAGCGCACCATGATGACCAAGCGCGAGGTCAAGGACGAGCAGAAGAAGAGCGACGGCGACCCGCTCGTCAAGGGCCAGCGCCGCTCCCGCCAGCTCGCGATGAGCCGCAACCGGATGATCCAGGCGGTCGGCACCGCGGACGTCGTCATGACGAACCCGACCCACTACGCCGTCGCGCTCAAGTACGAGCCGGGCAAGGCCGCACCGCGGGTGGTCGCGAAGGGCGCCGGGCCCGTCGCCGACGTCATCCGTGCCCGGGCAGAGGAGGACCGCGTGCCGATCGTGCGCGACGTGCCGCTCACCCGCGCGCTGCACGCCGCGTGCGAGCTCGGGCACGAGATCCCCGTCGACCTGTACACGCCGGTCGCCCGGGTGCTGTCGTTCGTGATGGCCCTGAAGGCCCGCGGCGCCGCGGCCGGCACCCACGCACCGCCGAGGCCGACCACGCCCGACGAGGTCGCGAGCGTCATCGACCCGGCCACGGTGACCGGTGACCTCCGCCCCCGCAAACTCCGCGCACCGCGCATCGCCGAGACCCCGACCGAAGGACTCCCCGCATGAACCGCAAGGACCTGCCGAAGCTCGTCGTCCCGGTGTTCATCGTCGGCATCATCCTGCTGCTGATCCTGCCGGTGCCGTCGTTCCTGCTCGACTTCCTGATCATCATCAACATCCTGCTGGCGCTGGTGATCCTGCTCACGACGCTGTTCGTGAAGAAGCCGCTCGACTTCTCGGTGTTCCCGTCGCTGCTGCTCGTCGCGACGCTGTTCCGCCTCGGCCTGAACGTGGCGTCGACCCGGCTCGTGCTCGGCGAGGGCTTCGCCGGCGACGTCATCCAGGCCTTCGGCCACGTCGCCGTGTCCGGGTCGATCATCATCGGCGCGGTGATCTTCCTGATCCTCATCGTCATCCAGTTCGTCGTCGTGACGAAGGGTGCCGAGCGCGTCGCCGAGGTCGGGGCACGGTTCACCCTCGACGCCATGCCCGGCAAGCAGATGGCGATCGACGCCGACCTGAACGCGGGGCTCATCACCGACCAGCAGGCGAAGGACCGTCGGGCCGCGGTCTCCGCCGAGGCCGACTTCTACGGCGCGATGGACGGCGCCTCGAAGTTCGTCAAGGGCGACGCGATCGCCGGCATCCTGATCATCATCATCAACCTGGTCGGCGGCATCGCGATCGGTATGCTGCAGAACGGGCTCTCCGCCACCGACGCCCTGTCGAAGTACGGCATCCTGACGATCGGCGACGGCCTCGTCACGCAGATCCCGGCCCTGCTCATGGCGGTCTCCACCGGCATGATCGTCACCCGCTCCGGCGCGGAGTCCGAGATGGGGGCCTCGGCCGCCACCCAGCTGTCGCAGTCGCGCAACGCCCTGATGATCGCCGGCGTCGCCGCCATCGCGATGGGGTTCATCCCCGGCATGCCGATCCTGCCCTTCCTGCTCGTCGGTGCGACCCTGCTGTTCACCGCGTGGCGCATCGGCCGGAACGCCGCGAACGCCGAGTCCGCCGCCGCCGAGCAGCAGGCCCTCGAAGCCGCCGCTCCCTCCGGCGACACCCCCGAGGACCTCATCGAGCAGATGCGCGTGCACGCCCTCGAGATCCTGCTGGCGCCCGACCTGGTCGACATGGTGTCCGGCGCCTCCGACGACCTGCTCGGTCGGGTCCGCGCGCTGCGGCGGAAGATCGCCGTCGACATGGGCATCGTCGTGCCGCCGGTCCGCACGCGCGACAGCATCGACCTGCCGCCGTCGACCTACGCCATCCGGATCGCCGGCGTCGAGGCCGGCCGCGGCACCGCCCCGGCCCGCAGCGTCCTGGCGCTCGGCGACCACCTGGACGGGCTGCCGGGCACCTCGACGGTCGAGCCGGTGTTCGGCCTGACCGGCAAGTGGGTGCCCGCCGAACTCCGGCACGCCGCCGAGATGACCGGCGCCACCGTGATCGACCGGGTGTCCGTGCTCGTCACGCACCTGCAGGCCGTCATCGGCGACAACGCCGCCCGCCTGCTCACCCGCGAGGACGTCAAGGTCCTGACCGAGGGCGTCAAGCAGGTCAACCCCGCCGCGGTCGAGGAACTCGTGCCGGGCATGCTCTCGATGGCCGAACTCCAGCGCGTGCTGCAGGGCCTGCTCGCCGAACGCGTGCCGATCAACGACCTCGGGCGGATCTGCGAGGCGCTGACCCTGCGCGCCAAGGCCTCCACCGACCCCGAGGGCCTGGTCGAGGCCGCCCGCGCCGCACTCGGCCCCGCCCTCGCCGCCCGCCACACCGACCAGGGCACCCTGCGCGTCATCATGATCGACCCGCTGCTCGAGCAGTCGATGCTCGAGGGCCTGCGACCCTCCGAGCAGGGCAGCCAGATCGTCCTCGACGCCCACCGCATCGAGCAGGTCCTGGGCTCCGTCCGCGACGCCGTGCGCAGCGTCGAGGACCAGGGCCTGTCCGCCGTCCTCGTCTGCGCCCCGCAGCTCCGCCCGGCTGTGCACCGCATGGTCGCCGCCCAGTCGAACGGGCTCCCGGTGCTGTCGTACCAGGAGGCCACCGCCGCGGGCTCCACCATCGAGACCGTGGGAGTGGTCCGTGCCGCCGACCCGATTGCAGCGTAACGGCGCAACGCTCGACGAGGTCCGGGACGCCGTCCGGGCCGAGTTCGGCGCGGGTGCACGGATCGTCGCCGCCGAGCGGGTCACCACGCCGGGCATCGGCGGGCTGTTCCGCAAGGCCCACGTCGAGGCCACCGTCGAGGTGCCGGAACCGGGGAGACCCCGACCGCCCGCGTCGTGATCGCCGACTCACCCGTCCAGCGGATCGGCATCGCTGCGCTGCTCGCCGACGCCGACGCGGCCGAGGCCCGCATCGCGCGCGGCGACGGCACCCAGGCCACGCGTGCCGACGCGTTCGCGTCGGTGCTCGACGGCTTCGTGGCGGACGGGATCACGGGGAGCGCCCCGCGCCCCACGCGCGCCCTGCCGGAAGCGGACGGGCCTGCGGACGTCGACCCGCGCCTCCAGGCCGTCACCGACACCCTGCCAGGAGGCCCGACCACCGTCCCCGACGTCGCGCCCGGCCGGCGCGCGGCCCGGTCCACGGCGCCTGCCGTGCGATCCGCTGTGCCGGCAGTGCGGTCAGCTGATGGTGACCTGGTCCTGTTGGTCGGCCGGGCGAACGACGTCGACGCCGCTGCCGGGCTGTTCGCCGTCCGGCACGCGCTGCGGCCGACGGACGCCGCCGACCGGCGGTCGGCGATCCTCGCGCGTGCCGACGGCGTGCGCGACGGCCACGCGGTGCTCGCCGTCGCCGCGTGGGACGACCGGGCGACCGGCGAAGGGATCGAGGCCGACCAGGTCTGGGTCGTCGTCGACGTCGGACGGAAGCCCGAGGACTCCGCGGCCATGGTGTCCGCGGTGGCCGCACGGCTGCCGGTGGCCGGTGTCGTCGCGATCGGCGCGGCGGAGACCGCCACGCCGGAGTCCGTCGACCTGCTGGGGGTCCCCGTCCTGTCGCTAGGCTGAGCGGGTGCTGGTACTCACGCGGAAGGTCGGCGAGCGGATCCTCGTCGGTGACGACATCGTCATCACGGTCCTCGACGCCCGGGGCGACGGCGTCCGGATCGGCATCGACGCACCACGCGGGGTGAAGATCCAGCGTGAAGAGGTCGTGCGGGCGGTCGCCGAGGCGAACGCCGAGGCCGCTGCGGCTGCCGGCGCGACCGGTGCCTCCGGTGACGACGCCGAGGCACGGCTGCGTGCCGCGCTCGGCGACCGCGGCGGGGCCGACCGGGCGTAGTCCGGGCCGAGCGCGCGCGGTCGTTGTCGCACCTTCGGTGGCGAGCGCTCCCCGTGGTGGGCACCGCGCCCCGTTGCGGGCATCGCGCCCCGACTCTTCAGGGCGCGATGACGCTGGCGGGGCGCGGACCGGACGGAACGCCATTCCTTCGGAGTGGCGCCAGCGGGGACGACCCGACCCGTGCCTCCAGGCCGGACCGTCCGCACCGGGCGGCTACGCGCGCGGCTTCTTCTCCTGTTCGGGGAGTCGTCCTGCTGCCGCCTCGGCGGCGAACCATGCACGGGCCTCGTCCTGGCGCGCCTGCTCCTCGCCGAGCGCGATCGGCGCCCGCACGTGGCCGGGCTCGTAGCCGAAGGTCTCGATGAGCTGCGGGACCACCGGTCGGAGCCGGGCCACGAGCCGGTCGATCGACGCCGACACCGCACGGGCACGCTGCGCACTCAGGCGGCCGTGCACCAGGTACCAGTCGAGGTGCTGCTCGAGCAGGCCGAGCGCGAACAGGTCGCGCAGCCACACGAGGACCCGGCGGGTGTCGCCCTGGGGGACCGCGTCGAGCCCTTCCGTGAAGGCGTCCCACTGCATGAGTTCCGCGTGGGCGCGCGCGGCCTCGATCAGCTCGTGCTGCGACCGGTTCAGGAGCACGGCCTGGCGGGCGCGGTCCTTGCCGGCGGTGTTCAGCCGGAGCCCGATCTCGGTGACCATCGTGTCCACGCGGCCGGCGAGCAGCGCGCGCTGCGTGGCGGGGTCGTGCAGGTCCGTGACGCTCGCGGCGAGCGACCCGCGGTCGGCGACGGTCTGGCCCAGGCGGCGGAGGCCCGAGGCGTCCGCGAGCTTCGCGCCCACCTGCGAGGCGACGAACTTCGCGGTCGATGCGGCATCGCGCGGCGCCCGCTTCCGGAAGTCGGTGAGCAGCCGCTTGCCGACGAGTTGCAGCAGGACGGTGTTGTCGCCCTCGAACGTGACGTAGACGTCGAGGTCGGCGCGCAGGCTCGTCAGACGGTTCTCGGCGAGGAAGCCCGCGCCGCCGCAGGCCTCGCGGCACTCCTGCAGGGTGTCGAGGGCGGACCACGTCGACAGCGACTTGAACGCGGCGGCCTGGGTCTCCAGGTCCTCGCGGCGCTCCGGGGTGTCGGCGCGCCCGCTGAACACGTCGTCGAAGGTGCGGAGCAGCTGCTCGTGCGCGAACGACTGCGCGAACACCGTCGCCAGGCGGGGGATGAGTCGGCGCTGGTGCCGGCCGTAGTCGAGCAGAACGCCCTCGACACCGCCCGCCGTCGGGAACTGCCGGCGCTGCATCGCGTACGTCAGCGCGATCTGCAGCCCGATCTTCTGGGCGACGACCGCGGCGCCGTCGAGCGACACGCGGCCCTGCACCAGGGTGCCGAGCATCGTGAAGAAGCGGCGTCCGGGCGAGTCGATCGGCGAGCTGTAGGTGCCGTCCTCGGCGACGTCGCCGTAGCGGTTCAGCAGGTTCGTGCGGGGGACGCGGACGTGGTCGAAGTGCAGCCGGCCGTTGTCGATGCCGTTCAGGCCGCCCTTGACACCGTCGTCCTCGCCGCCGACGCCCGGCAGGAACTCGCCGTCGTCGTCACGGAGCGGCACGTAGAACGCGTGCACGCCGTGGTCGACGCCCTGGGTGACGAGCTTCGCGAAGACGACGGCCGCCTTGCCGTGCAGGGCCGCGTTGCCGATGTAGTCCTTCCACGCTCCGCGGAACGGCGTGTGCACGACGAACTCCTGCGTTGCGGGGTCGTACGTGGCCGACGTGGCGATGTTCTGCACGTCCGAACCGTGGCCGGTCTCGGTCATGGCGAAGCAGCCGGGGACGTCGAACCCGATGATGCCGGGCAGGAACTCCTCGTGGTTCCGCGCGGTGCCGAGGTGGTGCACCGCGGAGCCGAACAGACCCCACTGCACGCCGGCCTTGATCTGCAACGACGGGTCGGCGGTGGTGATCTCCTCGAACGCCGCCAGGTTGCCGCCGTGGTTGTCCTGGCCGCCGAGCTCTGGCGGGTAGGGGCGCTGGATGGCTCCGGCGTCGACCAGGATCTGCAGCTGCTCGAACGCGCGGGCCCGGTGCTCGATGGTGCCGAGACCCTCGGTCTTGTGCAGCGCGGGGTCGAGCACGAGGCGGCGGGAGATCCGGCGGTCCTCGGCCCAGCGGCCGAGCAGGAGGGTCTCGACCATGTCGACGTCGATGCGGATGTCGGTGTGCTTGCTCGGGTTGTCGCTCGTGTGCTTGCTCGCGTTCTTGCCCGAGTCTTCGCTGGCGTTCGTGCCCGGGTTCACGCCGGCGTCGTGCTTCGCCGTGGGCGTGCCGGTGTGCTGCGCGGATGCGGTGTCGACCATGGTCGGAGTCCTCCTGAACTGCGGTGTCCGGTGTTGCGCTCCCCACGCTAGACACCGCCGCCGGGAGCCGGGCGAACGCGGTGTGGCTCGGACAACCGGCGGTCGGTGCGTGGGGGTCGCCGCCGTGGGAACCCTCCAAGAGGACGTGCCGACGAATTTGTTGAGCACCCATCGACGATTGGGCGTGCCACCGGCCTGCGGGGCAGACTGGCCGACATGTCAGGCTCCACCACGGGACACGATCCCAAGCCCAAACGCACCTTCTTCGGACAGCCGTTCGAGCTGTCGACGCCCTTCGCGGTGGAGCTCTGGGAGCGGTTCTCGTTCTACGGCATGCAGGGCATCGTCCTGATCTACATGTACTACACGGTCACGCAGGGCGGCCTGGGGATCGACAAGGGCATCGCGACCGGGATCATGGGCGCGTACGGCGGTGCCGTGTACCTGTTCACGATCATCGGCGCGTGGATCGCCGACCGGCTGCTCGGTGCCGACCGCACCCTGTTCGGCAGCGCGATCGTCGTCATGCTCGGCCACATCGCCCTGGCGCTCATCCCCGGGGTTGCGGGCGTCGGAGTCGGCCTCGTCCTCATCGCGCTCGGGTCCGGCGGACTCAAGGCGACCGCCACGACGATCGTCGGCGGGCTCTACAGCCGCGACGACCCCCGCCGTGACGCCGGGTTCTCGCTGTACTACCTCGGCGTCAACCTCGGTGCGTTCTTCGGGCCGCTCCTGACCGGCCTGCTGCAGAGCTTGCTCGGCTTCCACTACGGCTTCGGGCTCGCCGCCGTCGGCATGGCAGCCGGCCTGGTGCAGTACGCGATCCGTCGGAAGAACCTGCCCGACACGGTCCGCCACGTCACGAACCCGGTCGACCGCCGGCGCCTGCCGCTGATCGGGGTCGGGGTCGTCGTCGCCCTGGTCGTGATCGTGGTCGCCGTCCTGACCGGCCTGCTGAACGTCGGCAACCTGCCCACCGTGGTCGTCGCGATCGTGATCCTCGCCACGATCGGGTACTTCGTCGTCATCCTGACGAGCGGCATCACGGCACAGGAGCGGTCGCGGGTGTTCGCGTTCATCCCGCTCTTCATCGGCAGCGCCGTGTTCTGGTCGCTCTACCAGCAGCAGTTCACCGTCGTCACGGTCTACTCCGACGAGCGACTGAACCGCTCGTTGTTCGGGTGGCAGATGCCGGTGTCGTGGGTGCAGTCGATCAACCCGGTCTTCATCATCGTGCTGTCCGGGGTCTTCGCAGCGCTCTGGACCAAGCTCGGCGACCGACAGCCGTCCACCCCGACGAAGTTCGGCCTGGGCACCGGCATCATGGGCGTCGCGTTCCTGCTGTTCCTGCCCTTCGTCGGCTCGGGCCAGAACGGCACGCCGCTGCTTGCCCTGGTCGGCATCCTGCTCGTCTTCACGCTGGCCGAGCTGCTGCTGTCACCCGTCGGGCAGTCCGTGGCCACGAAGCTCGCGCCGCCGAAGTTCCAGACGCAGATGGTCGCGCTGTTCTTCCTGTCCGTGTCGCTCGGCACCGCCGTCACCGGGGTGCTGTCGCAGTACTACGACCCGGCAAACGAGGCACCGTACTTCGCCGTGCTCGGTCTCGTCGCCGTCGCGGTCGGTGTGGTCCTGCTCGTCCTGGCCAAGCCGGTCCTGAAGCTCATGCGCGGTATCCGCTGATCCGTCGCGGCATCCGCTACTCCGTCGCGGCATCCGCTACTCCGTCGCGGCATCCGCTACTCCGTCGCGGCATCCGCTAACCTGAGGGAAGCCACACGGCCGAAGCAACCAAGGAGTCACCCCATGCTCGAACTCATCGCCGGCATCATCATCGGCATCGGCGTCCTCGGAGGTGTGGGCTGCTGCATGGCGGTCGCCGCCATGATGAAGAGCGGCTCCGAAGAGTACTGAGCCCGCTGGGCTACTCGCCGCTGCCGGTCGTGATCGGCACCAACTGACGACTCAGGACGGTCGCGCGCTCGAAGGGGCCGCGGCCGTCCTTCGTGTACACGGGCTCCTCGAACGCGACGGTCCACGACAGCGGCTCGCCGACGCCGGGGTAGCCGACGATCTGGTTGCCGCCAGGAGCCACGATCACGCCGATCGGCTCGTCGGCCCACCGCTCACCGCCCTCCGCGGAGTCGATGACCTGCACGAGCGCGCCGATGCCGAGGCCGGGGGCGTCGTCGGGGCGGGGCTTGGGGGAGCGGCGTCCGAACACGGCATCACCGTAGCGTGCTCGCCGATCAACCCGCTCCGTCCCACGCGCTGAGGTTCCACGACATGCCGCGTGCGGGCCGCTGAGGTTCCACGGATGCACGCCCGAGCGCCCGAGGTTCCGAGATCTCGGAACCTGACGGGCTCGGACGCTTCGGGGACATGATGGGGGCGACGTGGACGGCGGGGCGACGCCGAGGTTCCACGACATGCCGCGTGCGGGCCGCCGAGGTTCCACGGATGCACGCGGGGGCGCCCGAGGTTCCGAGATTTCGGAACCTCGGGGACGACGCCCCCGCCCCGTCAGGCGTCGGCGGGGACCCGGGCGATCTCGGTGATGGACGAGTGGCCCGTCTCGGGGTGCTTGCGCATCGAGAGCAGCCGCTCCATCGAGGGCTCGAGCGCCGTGACCTTGTCGAGCGGCGCACTCACCACCAGCTGGAACCCGAGCCGGAGCCACGCGGTGACCGCACGACCGGCGAACTCCGAGTCCGCCTTGATGAACGCCTCGTCGAGGAACACCGGGGCGAACCGGGGCCGGGGCCGGGTCTCGTCGCCGAGCTGGTAGCGGAGCGCCGCACCGACGATGAACGCCACGAGTTCCTGCGTCTCACCACCGGACTTGTCACCGAGCGACGAGTAGACACCGAGGTCGTCGCCCGACGTGTCGTAGCGGACCGCTGTGATCTCCATGTGCCGCCGGACGTCGAGCACGGCGTCGCGCTGGGTGGTGCGGCCACGGGCGGCGTCGGGGTCGGGGCGGATGACGGCCATGAAGCGTCGGAGCCGGCGGAACCGGGTCTCGAGCACGTCGTCGGTCAGCTCGGCGTCGACCGAGGCGGACAGGGCGCGGAGCTCCCGGCGGAACGCGGTGACGTCCTCGCGGGTGACCCGCCGGATCTGGATCTTCAGGCGGTCGCGGTTCGCGCCGAACGGCAGGTCCCGCAGGATCTCGTTGACGGGTTCGAGGCGCTCCTCGATCTCGACGACGGCCCGGTCGAAGGCCCCGGCGAGCGGCACGAGGTCCTCGCCGCTCCACTGCGACAGCCGCCGACGCCACTCGGTGCGTCGGGCGTGCAGGCCGGTCGCGACGATCTGGTCGAGGATGGCGTGGTAGTCCGGGTACGACGCGACGCCGGTGCCGAGGTTCGGGTCCGGCCAGGCGTCCTGGTACCGCTGGAACGTGAGCGTCAACGAGGTCGAGGCCGCTGCGGCACCGTCGAGTGCCTGCGACAGCCGCTCCTCGAGGCGTCGTCGGAGCCGTCGGGTGGCGTCGTCGAAACCGTCCACACCGTCCGGGGCACCGACCTCGGCGAACGTCTCGGCGAGCAGTCGCGACTGCTCGTCGTCGGGCAACGACTCGGGGGTGTCGTCGAAACGCGACAGGATCTCGGCGGCGGCGTCCTGGCCGTCGACGAGCACGGCGTGCCGCTCCTCGAGGCGCTGCACGGAGAGCCGTGCGGCGGAGCGTCGGTCGGCGGTCTCGTCGAGCGACTTCCGCAGGCGGGCGACCGAGGCGCGCAGGGTCCGGAGGCCGTCGTCGGCGGCGAGCAGCGCCTGGCGTTCCTCGTCGAGGCGGGCGAGCGACGTCTCGACGCCCTCGACGTCGATGGCGTCCCACGTCACGTCGACGACGTGCTGGTGCGCTGCGCGGAGGACGTCGAGCGCGGTGAGGTCCTGCGCGACGTCGGTGCGACGGGCCTCGAGCGTGGCGAGGTCCTGCGCGATCGACGCGAGCTCCTGCTCGACGGCGGCGACGCGGGCCTCGTTCGTGAAGCCGATGACGTTGGCCTGGCGGCGGTCACCGTGCGCACCACGCCGGCCGTCGCGGAGCTGGCCGGACTCGGTCACACGCCGGCCACCACCACCGAGCTCCGAGGCGTCGGTGACGCAGCGGGCGTCGGTGCGGTCCGACTCGATCCGCTCCCGCACCCAGGTGCTGAACGGCGAGTGCTTGATGGCGAGCTTGCCGGAGACCATCGCGGGGTCGCCGTCGAGGTCCAGGTGCGGTCCGGTCGGCACGCCCTCGAACTGCACGCGGACGGGCAGGCGGAGTGCGTCGATCGCCTCACTGAAGGCGCCGAGGCGGTCCTGGTCGACCAGCAGGGTGCGGGCGACGGGGGCCAGGACGGACTCGATCGCCGTCCGCCAGCGCTCCTCGCCGGGCTGTACGTCGAGCAGTTCGGCGACGAACGGCAGGTCGGCGGGGTCGATGCCGGCGGCACGGGCCATCGCGAGCCGGGCTTCGTGCATCGGCAGGGGCATCGCGCCCTGTCGGTGCTCGAGCGACTGCCGCTCCTGGCGCAGCGAGCGCTCCCGGTCGAGCAGCGGGTACTCCTCGCGCGTCAGGGCGTCGCGGCGGTCGTCCAACGACGAGCGCGAAGCAGCGTAGGACCCGAGGAACTCGTGCGAGCTGCGCTGCGCGGCAGTGAAGTCGGCCTCGGTCGCGACGGACGTGCCGAGCACCGCTGTGCGCTCGTCGAAGGTCGCCCGGGTCCGGACCACCGCGTCGCGCTCACGGGTGAGTCGTTCGATGCGGTCCTCGAGCTGGGCGAGCGCGTTGCCGCCCTGGTCGCGCAGCCGCGCCTCGGCGTCACGCAGCTCGATCTCCACGGCGGCGTGCCGGGCCTCGGCAGCGGCGACCTCGGCGCGGGACGCCGTGCGCTCCCGGCCGTTGCGGTCCACCTCGGCGTCGAGCAGGTCCGCTTCCGCGAGGCCGTCCAGTGCGCGAACGGGGAGACCTCGGCGCCGGTGGCGATGCCGTCCAGGGCCTCGGCCGCGGCCTTCGAGCGTTCGATCTCGTCGTGCAGGTCGGTGATCGGGGAGAGGATGCGCACCTTGCGCTCCTCGGTGTCCATCGCCTCGTACGCCTCGTCGAGGGCGGAGAAGTGCGCGAGGGCGCGGTCGGCGGCCTCGTAGGTGCCCGGGGTCTCGAGCACGAGCGACTTGTACAGCGCATCGACCGTCGGCAGGTGCTGCCCCGCCTGGATGCGCGCCAGCAGACGCATCGCCCGGTTCCCGCCGCCGGAGTCGCCGATGCCGAGCCGGGTCTGCAGCGTGTACGCGAGCTCCTGGTAGGTGTCGCGGATCACCAGCCCCGGCACCCGACCGGTCAGTTCGAGGTGGTGGAAGCGCGTCGGTACGAACTCCTCGAGCCGGCGCAGGTCGAACGTGTCGTCGACCGTCGCCATGGTCATCTGGATGTCGCCGACGCCCCGCGCGCGCTTCGGCACGATGTACGCCCGCAGCACCGTGAAGCGCCGCTCGTCGTCGTTCCGGAAGGTGACCGCGGCCGCACCCCAGGTGGTCTGGTCGTCGCCGCGCAGGTTCACGTCGCGCAGGGCACCGGACTCGGGGTCACGGCGGGTGTCGACCTTGCCCCGCAGGTACGTGAGCAGGTTGCGCTGGTCGGCGCTGCGCGCGCGACCCGTCGTGGCGTCGTTCGAGGCGCCGTTGAACGGCACGTCGGACGGCATCATCACGGCCAGGTACGCGTCCATCAGCGTGGACTTGCCGGTGCCGGACGCGCCGGAGATGAGCGTCGCGGTGCCGGACAGCTCGACCTGCCGGTGGCCGTGGAACCCGCCCCAGTTCACGACCTGCATCGACTCGGCGCGCCACTGCGCGACCGTGTCGAACAGCGCGGGGATCTGGAAGGTGTCGGTCATGCTTCCGTCTCGCCGTCGTCATCGGTGTCGGTCTCGTCGGCCGGGAGGCCCGTGGCGGCTCCGTCGGTCGGCTCGCCGCCCTGGTCGGTCGCGTCTTCGTGCGCGGTGGTGGTCCGCAGCCACGTGTCCAGTTCCAGCAGGCGCTCCAGGGGGAGCAGCACCTCGACGACGCTCGCCACCCGGAAACGGTCCGGGTCCGAGGTGCGGATCAGGATGCGCGCCGTCACGAGGCGTTCGACGGCCTTCGCCACCCGGCCCTCGTCGCGCGTGCGGTCGGTCGCGGTCGCCGGTCGGAACCCGGCGACGTGCCCGAGGATCTCCGAGCGGTCGACGACCACCTGGTCCGGACCCGGTCGGGCATCGGCGCGCAGGCGCATCCGCAGGTAGACGAGGACGATCGTCTCCTCGCGGGTGTACGGCAGGTCGCGCAGCAACGTGGGGAACGTGCGGCGCTGGCTCTCCGAACGGGCCTGGCGCTTCCACGCGACCTCGCGGTCACGGTCGACGTGGAGTTCGAGGAACAGGTCGTTCAGACGCGACCGCAACTGGTACTCGGCGTCGAGCACCGCACGCCACTCGTCGGGGTGCGTGCGGGAGCTGACGTACGAGTGCCGGAGCAGCGCCACCAGCGCACGTCGCTGGTGCTCGTCGAGCCGACCCTCGTCGCCCTCGAAGAGGGCGAAGCTGGATTCGTCGCGTTCGTCGTCCTGCAGGACGGATGCGGGGTCGTCGTACGGGACGGTCTCGTCGACCGGTGCCGGCGTCGTGTCGCTCACCGTGCCTCCTGTGCGTTCTCTGCGGTGTCGTCGTGGGGATCGCCGACCGGCGCGTGCTCGGCAGCGAGCGCGGCGGTGGGCATGTGGAAGGTGACCGGGCTGCCGTCCGGACGCACTGTCCGGTGTTCGGCGACGTGCGCGGCGGACTCGAAGTCGTCGCGTCCGGTGAGCAGGTGGGCGAGGCCGAAGAGCTCGACCGGTCGACGCTGTTCGGGCGGCAGCCCGTGGAAGGCGTCGACGCTCGAGTCGGCGTCGGCGAACCGGAGCGCGGCACGAAGCTCGGTCAGGAGCGGGCCACCGTGCTTGCGGAGCATCTCGACGTCGAGGTCCTCGAAGACGTCGTCGTCGGGTTCCTCGATGGGCGGCGGCACGGACTCGGCGTCCGGGTCGTAGAAGCGCTCGCGCAGGGTGCCGACCTCGGCCGACGCCGGCAGCAGCGGGAGCGGGATGCGGTCGCGCGCACCGCCCTGGTCCATCAGCGTCGCCAGGCCGCGGTTGATCGAGCGGATCACGGCGTCGAGTTCGCGGTCGCGCACGACGTCGTGGGCGACGATCTGGTCGCGGAGCGTGGCGGTGAGCTGGCGCCGCTGCGCGAGGACGTCCTCGATGCCCTGGCGCAGGATCGTGACCGTGTTGCGGAACGCGCGGCGCTCACCGGCTCCGAGCCCGTCGGCGAAGGAGTGGGACAGGATCGTCGCGATGTCGTCGCGCAGGCGGAGCAGCAGGGCGTCGTCGCGCAGGAGCTCGAAGGCACCCTCGAACGCGCGGCCCTCGGGCGTCGCCTGCATCAGGTTGTCGGTGCGCGCGAGGTAGTCGTCGAGGATCTCGCCGATCGGGCGGACCTCTTGCCGGAAGTCCTCGACGATCGAGCGGTGCATCGTCGCGACGGCCTCTTCCACGCGCTTGAAGTCGCTCGGGAGCTGCCGGATCAGGTCGGAGATGTTCGTGTACCCGTCGCGCATCCGGTCGTCCTCGACGGTGACGACGTCGTCGCCGTGCTCGAGGCGTTCACGCTCGGCCCGCAGTTCGGCGATCTGGGCGTCGATACGGCGGATCTGCACGTCGGGGTCCGGCTCGGCGCGGGCGGCCCAGCGGTGCACGGCGTCGACGATCATCGCCAGACGGCTCTCGCTGATCAGGGCACGGTCGGCCGACAGGGCGTCGACGAGGCTCAGGGCCTCGAGCGCGTGACTGGTCAGGGAGTACTGCTCGTCGCCGTCGGGGGAGTTGGAGCGGACCAGCCATTGTGCCGCCACCCACTCGCGGCAGAGGGCTCGGCCGTTCGGTCGGGGGTCCTGTTCGCTCTGCTCGTGCTGTTCGCTCGCGGGCACGCGTGCGCCCGAGGCCTGCAGGCGGGCGACGTGCTCCTCGACCTGCAGGTGCATGCGGTCGGCGGGGACGTACTGGACGTCGCGGTCGAACACCGTGCGGAACACGGCGAGGACCGTCGCGCTCGTCGGGCGGGACATGAGGCGCAGGGTCGGACGGTCGAGGACCGCTCGGACCCGGGCGAACTCGAGGTCGACGTCGGTCATGCGCCCCTTCGTCCGATCGTGCTGATGGTGTGGCCCGCATGATGCGGCCCGGTGAGATGACAAGAGCCCGACGCTGCTGCGTCGGGCTCTGTCTCAAGGGTGGGCGATACCAGACTCGAACTGATGACCTCTTCGGTGTGAACGAAGCGCGCTACCAACTGCGCCAATCGCCCCCTGCACTGTTCGTGCGAGTCGATAGTAGCGGAAGTCCGGCGGTGCATCGAACACGGCGCGCGCCCCGGGTGTGGCGCGCTGCTGACGAGGGGGCTCGAACCAGCCGGATCCGCATGAACTCGGGGGACACGCCCGGTGAACGGGAAGGATTTTGGTGGATGCCCCTGGGTTCGTATAGAGTTTACGTCGTCGCCGCGACAGCGGAAAGACAAATGCGGATGTGGCGCAGTGGTAGCGCATCACCTTGCCAAGGTGAGGGTCGCGAGTTCGAATCTCGTCATCCGCTCGAGTGTGGGCCTTCTCGAAGTCCCACGACTCACCAGAGGGTATCCCACCGTTCGGGTACTCACGGAGACGTGAACCTCGATGGTGGGGTGGCCGAGAGGCTAGGCAGCGGCCTGCAAAGCCGTCCACGCGGGTTCGAATCCCGTCCCCACCTCCAGCAACACCCTCCAGATCCTGTACGAACCCCGGTTCAGACAGGGAATCTGGGCGATTGGCGCAGCGGTAGCGCGCTTCCCTGACACGGAAGAGGTCACTGGTTCGATCCCAGTATCGCCCACCACGAGAAAGCCCCCGGCAGGACCACCAGGTCCCGCCGGGGGCTTTCGTCGTTGCGGGCGACCGCCGCGCTCGGCTGGCACGATGGCGAGATGGATTCGATGCGTGGGTGGCCGCTGTGGGCCGTGATGATCGTCCTCGCCGTCGCGTTCGGCGGGTTCTGGTACCTGTCGACGTTCGTCACCATGCCCGCCGACGTCCCCGTCGGGATCCGAGTCGCGGCGAGTGCCGTGACAGGCGCCGCGTTCGGCGTGGTCTTCGGGCTCTGGATCGGTCGGCAACGCCGGAGCGTCGGCCCGGCAGCGCGTGATCGTGCGCTCGGCCGAGCGGTCAGGCGCGGAGAACTGCCCGCTGATGCCGACCCGGCGCAGTGGCGCCAGGCGCTCACGCACTACCAGCTGCAGTACCGCCGGCAGCGGTGGTTCGGGCCCATCGTGTTCGTGGTGCTGATGGCGCTCGAGGTGTTCCTCGCCGTCACCGGGCGGCCGGTCTTCTGGTTCGCGGCGGCGATGTTCCTCGTGATCCTGGTCGTCACCCTCGTGCAGACACCGAAGGTGCTGCGGAACACCGCCGCGATGCTCGTCGAGCTCGACCGGCGCGACGCGACCGACACGCGCTGAGCGAGCGGACGCGGCGGTCCGCCGGGCGGTTCCTCGTCGCGGCCGGCGCCCGCGCCGACGCCGGGGCGGCCGGCGCCGGCAGCTCCTCAGCCAGAGACGGAGGCAGCCCGTCGCCGTCGGTCGATCGCGCAGACGGCGAGCGCCATCGCCGCCCCCAGCACCGCTCCGACGCTGTTCATGAACCAGTCGTTCGTGTCGCACCGCCGGCCGAGCACCGGGGCGAGCGCCTGGACGACCTCGATGACGGCGGAGAGGGCGATCACACCGGCGAGGACTGTGAGCGGTCGGTTCGTCGCCGTGCCGAGGAAGAGTGCGAGCGGCAGCAGCATCGCGACGTTGGCGAGCGTGTCCAGGCCCTGGAACGGGACGGAGAACTGCACGGTGCACGTGACGCCGTCAGGCCGAGCGCCGTCGGGCAGCAGGGTGAGCACGAGCACCGCGATGAACGACAACCCGGACAGGCCGAGCAGCACACCACGGAGCCGCAGGCGGTGGAGCGCCCACGCCAGGCCCGCGGCGACGGCGACGCCGACCCAGAACGCGACGCGGACCAGGGCTGCGTGCTCGACGAGGAAGGTGGAGATCATCGGGACCCTCCGTGGCCGCGGTCGGTCTGCGGGTCGAGGCGGTCGAGCCACACCCGCATGAGTGCGGCTTCCTCGGGGAGCAATGCGCTCGACCCACCGGCGTCGAGCTGCGCGCGGAGCTGTCGACGGGGCGCTGCGTCGAGGTCGTCGTGGCCCCGGTCGCGCGGCTCCACCAGGACGGCGCTCAGGACTGCGTCACGGAGCGCGTCGGCAGCGATGGCGGATTCGTACCGCGCGGGCGTGCTCATCCGGTCGAGGGCGAGTCCGACGTTGGCTGCGAGCAACATCGTCGCCGCGACGGGTACGTCGACACGGAGCATGCCGGCGGCGGCACAGCGCGTCAGTGTCCGCTCGAGCAGGACGGTCAGTCCATCGCGGGCAGCGCTCTTCGCCCACGGTCGCGGAGCGAACATCAGCCGGTAGAGCGCGGCGTGCTCGCGGGCGAAGGCGAGGTGGTCGTCCCAGCCGCGGCGCAGGTCCACCGACGGGTCGTCCGACGCCTCGAGTTCGGCTTTCCGCTGCGTGTACCGCTGCAGACCCGTCTCGGCGAGGGCGTCCAGGAGACCACGCTTGTCGCCGAAGATCCGGTAGAGGACAGGCTGTGTCACGCCCACTGCTTCGCAGACCGCTCGGGTGGCGATGTCCCCGTCCGGAGACGCGACCAGCTGCTCCTCCGCCGCGCTGAGCAGCGCGTTGCGGAGTGTTTCGTCAGAACGAGCCATGCAGTGATCGTAGCGCAGCTTGTAGCACCGATCGTAGTCATGCTACGTTCTGTCGTAGCGTCGAAACGGTAGACGCGTATCAATGAAAGGACACCCTATGGCTCACACTTCTGCTCGCGTTGCCATCGTCACGGGCGGCTCGCGCGGTATCGGCCGCGCGGTCTCGTCCCGTCTGGCAGCGGACGGCTTCACCGTGATCGTGAACCACGCGAGCGGGACGGCAGCTGCCGCGGCCACCGTCGAGGAGATCACAGCAGTCGGCGGACACGCGGTCGCCGTGCAGGCAGACGTCGCCGACGAGCACGCCGTGGCCGCCATGTTCGACCAGGTCGAGGCCGACCACGGTGGCGTCGACGTCGTCGTGCACTCCGCCGGACGCCTCGCACTGTCGACGATCGCCGACCAGGACCTGGAGGTCCTCGACGCGCTGCACCGGACGAACATCCGCGGCACCTTCGTCGTCGCACAGCAGGCGGCACGTCGCCTCCGAGCCGGTGGCGCGTTCGTCGGCATGTCGACCTCGGTGGTCGGGACGCAGTTCCCCACCTACGGCGCCTACGTCGCGAGCAAGAGCGCGGCAGAGGGCATGACGCTGATCCTGGCGAAGGAACTCCGTGGCCGTGACGTCACGGCGAACGTGGTCGCTCCGGGGCCGACGGCGACCGCGCTGTTCCTCGACGGGAAGACGGAAGAGCAGATCGACACGCTGGCGAAGGCGCCGCCCCTCGAACGCCTCGGCACCCCGGAGGACATCGCCGGCGTCGTGGCGTTCCTGGTCGGACCGGACGGACACTGGGTGAACGGGCAGACCATCCGCGCCAACGGGGGATGGTCTGATGCCCACGCCGCGGGTCGTCCTCGTCACCGGAGCCCGAGCGGCTTCGGTCGTCTGACGGCGGAGTCGCTCGCACGGGCAGGCAACGTCGTCGTCGCGGGGATGCGTGCCGTCGACGGTCGGAACGCGACCGTTCGCAGGGCGCTCGAGGACCTCGCCGACCGTGAGGCGCTGCAGCTCGGCGCCGTCGAGCTCGACGTGCAGTCGCTGCAGTCCGTCGAGGACGCGGTCGACACCGTCGTCCGTGCACACGGGCGCATCGACGTCCTCGTGCAGAACGCCGGACACATGGCCTACGGCCCGGCCGAGGCGTTCACGCCGGAGCAGTTCGCGGCGCTGTACGACGTCAACGTGGTCGGCGCCCAACGCGTCGCCCGTGCCGTCCTGCCCCACATGCGTGACCGCCGGTCCGGACTGGTCGTCTGGGTCGGCAGTTCGTCGACCCGCGGCGGACACCCGCCGTTCGTGGCGCCGTACTTCGCGGCGAAGGCCGGGTTGGACGCCCTTGCCGAGAGCTACGCCGCAGAACTCGTCCGCTTCGGCATCGACACCACCATCGTGGTCCCGGGCGCCTTCACCTCGGGCACGAACCACTTCACCAACGCCGCGGTGCCGGCGGACGCCGACCGCGTCGCTGCACACGACGAGGAGTACGGAGCGCTCCGGCGGGACCTGACCGGCCGCCTCGCCGAGACCGTGCCGACGGACGCCGACGTACAGGACGTTGCCGACGAGATCGTCCGGGTCGTGGACCTGCCGGGCGGTGGTCGTCCGTACCGCGTCCACATCGATCCCTCGCACGACGGCAGCGAGGTCGTCTCGGCCGTCGCGGACCGCATCCGAGCCGAGTTCTACCGCCGCGTCGGCATCGCGGACCTCCTGTCCCCGAACGCCGCACCCTGACCCCGGAACGTCCGGACCCCCCACTGAGAGGAACACCATGCCCTTCGCCAACATCAAGATCCCTGCTGACACCCTGACCCCCGAGTCCAAGAAGACGCTCCAGGACGCCGTCACCGATGCCATCGTCGACGTCTACGGCGAGCGAGCCCGACCCACGACGCTCGTCATCCTCGACGAGGTCGCCGACGGTGGCTGGATGCTCGGCGGCACCATCCTCAACGAAGCGATGCTCGGCCGCGTCTGACCGTCCGCGCGCGGCGGGGGCCGGCAACACGGTTCCCCGCCGCCTTCTCGGCGACGACGACTCCGACACCGCGCTCGTCACGACGTCCGGGCTGAAGCCAGGCGACACGCTGACCGCGGCCGCCACGCGTCGATCACGGGCCGGACTGGCTCGTCGAGACGTCGGAGGGCTGGCCGAGCTGCTGCTCGATCTGTGGGAGGAGCATCCGCACCGCCGCGACGACGACCTCGTCCACACGCTCCGGGGGATCCGCCCGGCCGCCGCCAGTGCACTGATGCCCTCGGTCGTCGCCGCGAGCAGGAACGGGACCGGGCCCATCGATGCCGGGTCGCGCTCACCGAGCAGTTCCGCACCCAGGGCGAAGAACCGCTCCGCCGAGGACCGCGACCCGCGGTCGCGCTCGGGTCCAGAGCTGTCGTCGGTCGACGTGAACATCAGCTGGACGAGGGGACCGTTCTCCTGGGCGAAGCGGACGTGCGCTCGGACGTACTCGCTGAGGCGGGGCCCGAGGTCCCCGGGACCGCGCGCGGCCTCCAGGTGGCCACGGAGTTCGTCGAAGCCGTCCGCGGCGATCGCGTCGAGGACGGCCTCCCGATCCCGGAAGTGTCGCAGGGGTGCGCCGTGACTGACGCCGACGCGGCGCGCGAGCTCCCGCACGCTCACCGCCTGCTGCCCCTCCTCGATCAGGAGCGCGCGGCCCTCCCGCACCAGCTCCTGCCGGAGTGAACCGTGGTGGTACGGACGGGCTTGCGCACTCATATCCCCAGTGTAGACGTTGACAACAAAGTGGGCAGTGTCTACATTGGCGACATGGACGAAACCAGGACCGGTCGAGCACCGACCGACGAGACCGTGATCATCACCGGCGGCACGAGCGGCATCGGCCGTGCGACGGCCGTCGCACTGGCAGGGTCGGGAGCGCGGATCATCCTCGCGGTCCGCAACGAGGAGAAGGGCCGGGCGGTCGTCTCCGCCCTCCCCGGCGCTCCGGGGACCCACCGCGTGCGCCGACTCGACCTCGCCCGGCTCGACACGGTCGGGGCGTTCGCCGACGGCATCGACGAGCCGATCGCGATCCTGGTGAACAACGCCGGTGTCGAGTCGAAGGACCTGGAACGGACGGCGGACGGGCACGAACTCCAGTTCGGGACGAACCACCTCGGACACTTCCTGCTGACGACGCTGCTCCTGCCGCACGTCACCGACCGTGTGGTCACCGTCGCTTCCCAGGCGGAACGCATGGCCCGACTCGACCTCACCGACCTCGACTGGTACCGGCGCACCTACAACGCCGGCCGTGCCTACGCGGACTCCAAGCTCGCCAACCTGCTGTTCACGTCCGAACTCGACCGGCGCCTGCTGGCGTCGGGGTCCTAGGTGCGCGCGCTGGCAGCCCACCCGGGCCTGGTGAAGACGGCGATCTACGAGCGGCCGGCCGGACAGCGCCCGAACCTGTGGGACCGTCTCGTCCCGGTCCTCGGGCAGGAGCCAGAGGACGGTGCGCTGCCGTCCCTCATGGCCGCGACCGCCGACCTGCCCGGTGGGACCTTCGTCGGACCGCGGCGCATGATGCACATGCGCGGTGGAGCCGAGGTCATCGGCCGGTCGAAGCGGGCACAGGACCCGGAGACCGCTGCTCGGCTCTGGTCGATCTCCGAGGAGATGACTGCGGTGGACGCCCGCTCGTGAGCGTCGTCCTCGACGCGACCCGTGCCCGCCTGCTCAGTACCCGGAGTTGGCACCGGCCGCTCGTGGCGTTCGCTGTGCTGATGGGCGTCTGGGCGGTGGTGTGCGTCGTGGGGTTGATCGTCGATCCGCGCACGCTCGCAGCGGACCCGATCTGGGCGAAGCCGCTCAAGTTCTCCGTGTCCCTCGCGCTGTACGCGGTCACGCTGGCGTGGATGCACTCCCTGGTGCAGCGACCCGTCCTGCGACGGATCGGCTGGTGGGCCGGGACCGTCGGCGCGGCGGCATCGCTGCTCGAGATCATCGTGATCTCGATCCAGGTCGTGCGAGGCGTGGGGAGCCACTTCAACGTGTCGACCCCGACGAACCAGTTGTTCTACCAGCTGATGGCCGGTGGGGTCACCCTCATGTACTGCGCCACGCTGCTCGTCGGCGCCGCGGTTGCGGTCTTCTCGACCCTGGACGACCGGGCCTCGGCCTGGGCGCTCCGGATCGGGCTCGTCGTCGCCCTGGCCGGCCTCTCCGTGGGGTTCCTCATGGTCGTCCCCACTTCGGCGCAGCTGGCCGATCCGGGTTCGGGGACGTACGGCTCGCACTCTGTGGGGGGCGACGACCCTTCCGGCGGGATCCCCGTGCTCGGCTGGAACACCCTCCACGGCGACCTCCGCGTGTCCCACTTCGTCGGGATGCACGCCCTGCAGGTGCTGCCGCTCCTCGCGCTCGTCCTGCCGGCGACGATGCCTGAGCGGTCGCGCTTGCGCGTCGTGGTCGTGGCAGGGGCGGCGTACGCCGCGGTCACCTCGATCGCGCTGTGGCAGGCCCTGCGGGGCCAGTCCGTCCTCCGCCCGGACCTGCTGACGATCGGAGCGGTGGGAATCGTCGCCCTGCTCGTCGTGACCAGCGTCATGGTCGTTGCGCCACCGGGGCGAGTCGTTCGAGCGTTCGCGGTTCGCAGAAGGAAACGAGAAGGCGACGGATGAACACGTCCGGCCGTGACCGGGACATCGGACCTCGCCGAGTCCCACGGGCCCACGGGCCCACGGTGACGGGCGCCTGCGCCGGCCCTCGAGGTGCACAGCGGTCGGCGTCGCGGGAGAGAGGGCGGCGGTGGTCGTGACCGCAGCGGCAGGTGCGGCGCGGGGCGGACGCACGCCGCGCCTCCCGGCCGGGTCGTGTACGCAGGGCGGTACCTCGTCGACGCGGTGCACCGCGCCGACCCCGCTCAGGAAGGCGCCCGCTCCATGACCTCACCCTTCGACCTCACCGGCAGGACCGCCCTCGTCACCGGCGGCAACCAGGGACTCGGTCGGGCGTTCGCGTTCGGCCTCGCCGAGGCCGGCGCCCGCGTCGCCATCGTCGGGCGCTCCGCGGAGCGCAACGCCCGTGTCGCCGCCGAGGCCGCGGATGCCGGCCACGACTTCGTCACCATCACGGCGGACATCACCGACGGCGAGCAGGTGGCGCGCATGACCGAGGAGGCGATGACGGCCCTCGGCCGCATCGACGTGCTCGTCAACAACGCCGGCACGTGCCACCACCGCGACGCCTTCGACGTGCCCGACAGCGAGTGGGACGACGTGTTCGACCTCAACGTCCGCGCACTGTGGAAGACGTCGACGGCGGTGGGCGCGCACATGCGTGACGCCGGTTCGGGCTCGATCGTGAACATCGGCAGCATGTCCGGGCTCATCGTCAACCGGCCGCAGTGGCAGCCGGCGTACAACGCGTCGAAGGCCGCCGTGCACCACCTGACGAAGTCGCTCGCCGTCGAGTGGGCGCACTACGGGATCCGCGTGAACGCCGTCGCCCCGGGTACGTGAAGACCGAGATGGCCCCGGTGGACTCCCCGGAGTTCCGGCGGTACTGGATCGAGGACGCACCGCAGCAGCGGTTCGCCCTGCCCGAGGAGATCGCGCCGAGCGTCGTGTTCCTGGCGAGCGACGCGGCGTCCTTCATCACCGGATCCGTGCTCGTGGCGGACGGCGGCTACAGCGCCGTCTGAGCCGGTTCGGCAACCGGCGTGCCCGCGCGGGTCTTCGCGCGGGCCATGCCGACGGCGACGAGCACGGCGGCGACGACCGTCAGGACCACGCCTGCGACGGTGATCCCGCCTTCGAACGCGGCCAGCCGATCGACGCTCCAGGACGTCGTCGCGATGCTGCCCGGCACGAGCACCGCCAGCACCGTCCCGGTCGCCGCGATGCCCACCGCGGTCGCGAGCTCGCTCGAGGTGTCGACGAGCGCCGCACCGACCGACGTCCGGTTCGACGGCAGGCCCTGGAGCACGTTGTTGCCGGCGACGACCCCGACGACCCGCATCCCCGCGGCGACGAGTACGAGCGCCGCGGCGACCCAGCCGTACCCGGCACGGCCGCCGACCGTGAAGAGCGCGAGTCCTGCGACGACGGCGCCGGCGCTCAGCCAGGCCGCGCGGCCGAGGCCCACCCGCTGCACGAACGGGCCGACGAAGCGTCCGGACGCCAGGAGCACCACCACCTGCGGCAGCGTCCCGATCGCGGCGAGTGCCGGTGACCAGCCCCAGGCGAACTGCAGCTGCAGCGTCACCAGGTACGACAGGCCGGAGACGGCCAGGCCGGAGGCCGCCTTGTACGCGAGGACCGCTCGCGACGAGCGGACGGGCGAGCAGGCGCAGGTCGAGCAGCGGCTGTGCCGCGGTGCGCTCCCGCCGCACGAAGGCCGCCACCGCCGCGACCGTCACGACGACCCCGGTCCACCCCGGCCAGGAGGCGCTGCCCGCCTCGGCGAAGAGGGTGGGCGTCCCGAGTGCAGCGACCAGGGCCGTGGTCCCGAACAGCGCGCCGGTCACGTCGATCCGGTCGGGGTGCAGGTCTTCCGGTCGGTCAGCCGGCACGCCGGACCGGATGCCGATGAACGCGAGCGCCGCGATCGGCACGTTCACCAGGAGCAGGGCCTGCCACGGCGCCACCGCGAGGGCGAAGCCACCCGCCGTCGGACCGACCGCGAGCCCGACCAGGCCCGCGGTGGAGATGACCGTCAGCGCCCGGACCCGCAGGGCGTCGGTGTCGAAGAGCCGGAAGGCCAGGGCCATCGACCCGGGCGTCGTCGCATGGCCGCCGCGAGCCCCATGAGCGCGCGGACCGCGATGAGTTCGCCGGTCGTGGTGACGAGCGTGGTCGCCAGCGCGGAGAGCGCGAGCAGCACCAGGCCGACGAGCATCACCCGGCGTCGGCCGAACCGGTCGGCGACCGCACCGAACAGGAGCATGAGGGCGCCGAACACGACCGAGTAGGCGCCGGTGACCCACTGCAGGCCGGTCGTCGACGCGTGGAGTTCACGGCCGATGCTGGGCAGCGCGACGTTCAGCACCGAGTTGTCGAGCATCTCGAACAGGAAGACGGCGGACAGACCGGCGAGGGCGATCCCGGCGTCGCGGAGCCGGGCGGGGGAACGGGTGGACACGTGCACTCCTTCGATGAAGAAGTGGCGACTCGTCCGAGACCGCGTGTGGGTGCCTGGCCGCCGGGGCGACGAGGCATTTTGCCCTCTGCCTGGAGCGTACGTCCAGCGGGGCGTCCGCTGCAAGTGGGCCGGAACGCGCGTCGGTGTCGTGCGAGCCGCTGCCCACGCGAGCAGGCTGTCAGGAGTGCGCTGCGCTGCGCCCTCGGCGTGGGCACGTCCCCGAAGGAGATCCGATGAACCCGACCACCCCTCGCCTGCCCGGCGGCACCTGGACCCTCGGCGACGCATCGGTCACACGCTTCGGCTACGGCGGGATGCAGCTCGCCGGCCCTGGGTCGTCGGACCGCCGAAGGACCACGACGAAGCCGTCGCCGTGCTCCGGGACGCCGTCGCCGGCGGCATCACGCACATCGACACCGCCGAGACGTACGGCCCTCGTGTGGCCAACGAACTGCTGCACGAGGCGCTGCACCCGTACGCCGACGACCTCGTGATCGCGACCAAGGTCGGCGCGCGACGCGACGCCCGAGGCGGGTGGCCCACCGCCAGGGAGCCCGACGAGCTGCGCGCACAGGTCGACGACAACCTCGAGACGCTCGGCGTCGACGTGCTGGACCTGGTCAACCTGCGGCTGGGCGACGCGAACGGTCCGGTCGCGGGGCCGATCGCCCCGGCGTTCGAGACGCTGGTCGACCTGCAGCGACAGGGAGTCATCCGGCACCTCGGCGTGAGCAACGCCACGCTGGACCAAGTGGACGAAGCGCAGGGGATCGCTCCGATCGTGTCCGTGCAGAACATGTACAACCTCGCCAACCGGCAGGACGACCCGCTCATCGACCGTCTCGCCGACGAGGGGGTCGCCTACGTGCCGTTCTTCCCGCTCGGCGGCTTCTCTCCGCTGCAGTCCGAGCTGCTCTCGACCGTGGCGACACGGCTCGGGGCGACGCCGATGTCCGTCGCCCTGGCGTGGCTGCTCCGCCGGTCCCCGAACATCCTGCTGATCCCGGGCACGTCGTCGCGGGCACACCTGCGCGAGAACCTCGAGGGCGCCGCCGTCGTGCTGAGCGACGACGACCTGCTCGACCTGGAGGGCATCGGCGGCTGAGCCCGGCCTCGGACCCTGCCGTGTCCGTTACGGTGCTCGTGGGGCGGCACCGGCGCTGCTCGGAGGCAGGACCGATGACGGACCACGCGGCCACCGCGGCGCAGGAGTTCCTCCGCACGCACGACGAACGGCTCCGTTCCCTGGTCGACCAGGTGGTGCCGGCGGACGAGTACCCGTCGGCGTCCGAGGCCGGCGCGCTCGGGTTCCTGGCCGGGGTGCTGGTCGACCGGCCCGACTGGCTGGACCGTCTCCGAGCCGTCGTCGACGCGTCCGCGGACGTTGCAGGGAGACGAACAGGGTCCGGACTGGACCTGGTTCGCCGAGCTCGTGGCCGCGGGCTACTACGCCGACGCGGGGAACGGCGGGAACGCGGGGAGCGGTCCTGGGACATGGTGGTGGCAGCCCGGTCCGCCGGACGGCTGGAGCGTGCCGGTACCGGTGCCGACCGCAGCGCCCTCGGTCGTGCACCCGTCGCAGCTGGCCGATCGGTACGACGCGGTCGTCGTCGGGTCGGGCGCCGGCGGGGGTGTCGCGGCGTGCGGGCTCGCCGAGTCCGGTCGGCGAGTGCTCGTGGTCGAGGCCGGTGGGTGGCCCGGCACCGCGGACCTCAGCCGTGACCACATCCGGAACCCGCGGTCGAGCTGGGGCGTGGCGCCGCGGTCAGGGCCGTCCGACGTCGGCAACCCGCGGACGGTGGCGGACGGTCGCGAGCGCCTGGTGCTCCGGCCCTCGTCACCGGGTTGGCACAACAACGCCGTCACGGCCGGCGGCGGCACGCGGGTCTACGGCGCACAGGCCTGGCGGTTCGGGCCGCGGGACTTCGCGATGGCGTCGACGTACGGCGTGCCGGACGGCAGCGCCCTGGCCGACTGGCCGTTCGGGTACGACGAACTCGAGCCCTGGTACGAGCGCGCCGAGTGGGAGATCGGGGTCAGCGGCGGTGACGTCGACGGTCCGTGGTCCGGGGAACGCTCGCGCGCGCGACCGATGCCACCGCTGCCGTCGGGGGCAGCGCGGGACCGGCTCGCCGGCGCCGCGGACGCCCTGGGCATCTCGACGGTGCACGTCCCGCTCCTGATCAACTCGACGCCGTACCTGGGTCGCCGCGCGTGCGAGCAGTGCGGCATGTGCGTCGGCTTCGCGTGCCCGGTCGACGCCAAGAACGGCAGCCAGAACACCATGCTGACCCGCGCGTTCGCCACCGGGAACGCGTCGATCGTGCTCGAGTCACGGGTCGCCCGGCTGCGTACGGACGGTGCCGGCCGCGTGGTCGGCGTCACGATCGTCGGCACCGCGGACGGCCGCGACTGGCGGGCCGAGGTCGACGCCGCCGAGGTCGTCGTGGCGGCCGGGGCGGTGGAGTCGGCACGGCTCCTGCTGAACAGCCGGAGCGACCAGGAGCCCGACGGCATCGGCAACGGCGCGGACCAGGTCGGCCGGCACCTGCAGGGCCACGTCTACGGCGGCGCGATGGGGGTCTTCGACGACGTGGTGGACGACGGTCTCGGACCGGGGCCGTCGATCGCCACCACCGACTACCGGCACGGCGTGCCCGGGCAGATCGGTGGCGGGATCCTGGCGAACGAGTTCATCGCGACGCCGTCGAACACGTACCAGTACCTCGTCGGCACGGGGCTCGCGCCGCGTTCCGGGCTCGACGGCAAGCACGCGATGCGGGACCTGGCGCGGCGCAGCATGCGGATCATGGGGCCGATCCAGGAGGTCACCACGGCCGACGCACGCGTCCGCGTCGACCCCGCGGTGACGGACCGGTACGGCATCCCGGTGGCGTCGTTCAGCGGTGGGGTCCACCCGGAGGACGTCCGTGCTCGCGACCACACCAGCGCCCGGAGCGGCGACTGGTTGCGCGCGGCCGGCGCCACGCGCGTGGCGGAGCTGCACGGTCCGGTCCGGGGCACGAGCGGTGGGCAGCACCAGGCCGGCACGCTCCGGATGGGGACGGACCCGGCGACGTCGGTCGTCGACCCCACCGGCCGAGTGTGGGGACACGACAACCTGCGCGTGACCGACGGCTCGGTGCACGTCACGAACGGCGGGGTGAACCCGGTCCTCACCATCCTGGCGACCGCGATGCGGAGCGTCGACGCGATGGTCGCGCAGCACGGTTGACCACGTGCCCGGTCCGCCACCGATACGGTGGCGTCCGTGACCGACGACCCTGAAGCCGCCATCGCCCAGCACGTCCACGACGCGTGGGACGGTTCCCTGCGGCTCGTGCACATCACGATCTCGGACGAGGACGGCGACGCCTACCCCGGCCAGGACGTCGACCGGTGGGTGATCGACGTCCGGGTGCCCATCACCGACGACGAGGCCGAAGCGGTGTCGGTCGCCGAGGTCGCCGCGTACACGAGCCGATCGCCGAGTCGGTCGAGGCGCTCGTACTCGGGTACCAGGTGTCCGACGTCGACGGTGGCTTCGCCGCGGCGATCGTCGTGCCGGACGCCACCGGCGAGACCTTCCTGTCGCTGCAGACGCACGCCGCCGAGATGCTCGGCAAGCCGGACCTGCTCGCGCTGGACCGGCTCACCGTGCGTCCGGCGTACCGCGGGCTGCCCGGGCTCGTCCCCGCCGTGGTCGACGCCGTGCGCCGTGGCCCGCCGGTCGTTCGGCGTCGTGGGTGCTCGCGGACCCCTCGGTCTGGAACGTGCCGTTCGAGGACCAGGACCGTGCGGCCGGCGAGTTCGTCCAGTGGGCGGACACCCCCGTGTTCGCGTCGATGAACGCGGACCACGAGGACCTCGAACGGTTGGCCGCCGTGCCCCCCACCGGCGGCATCGTCATGGGGTCCCGCTCGGACGAGGTGCACCTCGGCGACGCGCTCGACGAGGCGTTGGCACGTCCGGCGATCGCGGTCGCGTTCGCCCTGCCGCCGAAGCTCCCGGCGAGCATTTGGGCCGCGGCCCCCGAGGACGTCCACGGCGTGCACCCCGACGAGGCCACCGGGTCCATCACCGTCGAGACGCACGACGAGCAGCTCGAGGTCGTCGGATCGCCCGGCACGGCACCGCAGCTGGTCGGGACCTCGGCCTCGGCCGACGCCGCGACGCAGGACTGGCTCCGGGCGGTGCACCAGCGCTGGTGGCAGTACGAGCCCGGACTGCACGACCGGATCCACGAGGTCGTCGACGAGTACCTGACGTCGGGGGAGATCGAGTCCGTCACCGACGAACGCGCCCCGCACCTGCACGCACCGGACCTGCCCGTGTTCCGCACCGAGTGGCCCGGGATCGGCGAGGTGCACCTGGAGCCCTCGGCGAGGACACCGAACCCGTCGTGTACGACGCCGTGCTCGAGGTCGGCGATGCCCACGACCACATCGGGGTCGTCGTCGTGCACGAGTCCGGGCACGTCCGGGCATCCCTCCACGACGAGTGGAACCCCGCTCTGGCGGACGTGACCGGTGCACTCACCCACCTGGTCAGCCTCGGTGCGGGGGAGTTCTTCGCGGACGCGCTGCACGACGAGCTGTCGGCCGGCGCCGAGCACGCGATCCTGACGGGCGACGTCCGGGGCCACTGACCCGGACGGGCACCCGGCCGCCGCCGAGCGCGGTCCAGACCGGGCGGGAGCCGGCCTGCGCTCAGCCGAGCCGAGCCGTCAGGCTGCGGAGGTGCGCCCGGGTCAGGGCTGCGGCCGCGGCCGCGTCCCCGGCGTCGATCGCGTCGACGATGTCGTCGTGCACGTCGCGGTCGGCCTCGCTGCCGTACACCCCGTCGATGCGCAGCAGTTCGATCATCGCCTGGCGGCTGCGAGGGTGAACCCGTCGAAGAGCTCGGTGAGCAGCGGGTTGTGGGCGGCGACGACGATCGCGCGGTGCAGCGCCGTGTCCGCGTCGACGTGCTGCTCGATCGAGGCGCGTCGTTCCTGCCGGTACCTCGACCGCGCGCCGCATCGTGCGGAGCTCAGCCAGGGTCCGGCGATCCGCGGCGAGGGACGACGCCTCGACCTCGATGGCGATACGGGCCTCGACCACGGCGGCGATGTCGGCGCGGCGGACCACGTCGTCGAGGCCGTCCTGCACGTCGAGCGCGGTGACGAAGACCCCGGCGCCCTGCCGCGAGGCCAGCACGCCCCGACCGGCGAGGTGCCGGATCGCCTCGCGCACCGTCGAGCGACCGACGCCGAGCTGCGGTGCCAGCGTCGTCTCGCCGGGGAGCTTGTCGCCGAGCACCCACTCACCGTCGCGGATGCGGGCGAGCAGGGCGTCGGCGGCCTGTTCGGCGAGGGTTCGCGGCGGACCGGTGTCATGTGCCCATCCTGCCGCATCGCACGCAACACCTCTACTTGTCTGAGGAGTGGTGCTACGGTCGTCGCGACAGCTGCAGAGGAGCCTCATGACCACCACCACCCCCGACGTCGCGACCCCATCGTGGAACCGACAGCGTCCGTCCCCGATGCCGTCGTACCGGTACCAGGACGTCTCCGACCGCGTCGCCGTCCCGCTCACCGACCGCACCTGGCCGACGCGGTCGCTCACCGCGGCGCCACTGTGGGTCCCCGTCGACCTGCGCGACGGCAACCAGGCGCTCGCGGAGCCGATGGACCCCGAACGCAAACGGCGGTTCTTCGAGCTCATGGTGCGGATGGGCTACAAGGAGATCGAGGTCGGCTACCCGTCGGCGTCGGAGACGGACCACGCGTTCGTCCGGCTGCTCGCCGACACGGACCTGGCGCCGGACGACGTCACGATCGTCGTGTTCACCCCGCCCGGCGTGACCTGATCGAACGGACGGTCGAGTCGATCCGCGGGATCACCAACGACGTCGTGATCCACATGTACACCGCGACCGCCCCGACGTGGCGCGACGTCGTGCTCGGGAAGGACCGGGACGAGCTGCGCGAGATGATCCTCGCCGGGGGCCGCGACGTCCTCGAGCTCGCGGGGCACCTGCCGAACGTCCGGTTCGAGTTCTCCCCGGAGGTCTTCAACCTGACCGAGCCGGAGTTCGTCCTCGAGGTCTGCGACGCGATGACCGAGCTCTGGGACGCCACACCGGAGCGCCCGGTGGTCATCAACCTGCCGGCGACCGTCGAGATCGCGACGCCGAACGTCTACGCCGACCAGATCGAGTGGATGCACCGCAACCTGGCCCGGCGCGACGGCGTGATCCTGTCGGTGCACCCCCACAACGACCGGGGGACCGGCATCGCGTGCGCCGAACTCGCGGTGCTCGCGGGGGCACAACGCGTCGAGGGCTGCATCTTCGGCAACGGCGAGCGGACCGGCAACGTCGACATCGCCACGCTCGCCCTCAACCTGCACGCGCAGGGCATCGACCCGATGATCGACTTCTCCGACATCGACGAGGTCCGGCGGACGGTCGAACACGCCACCCGCATCGAGCTGCACCCGCGGCACCCCTACGTCGGCGACCTGGTGCACACCGCGTTCAGCGGTACCCACCAGGACGCCATCCGCAAGGGCTTCGCCGAACACCGAGCACGCGCGGCCGCAGCGGGGCGTCCTGAGTCGGAGACCGCGTGGCGCGTCCCGTACCTGCCGATCGACCCGGCCGACCTCGGCAGGGACTACGACGCGGTCATCCGGGTGAACTCGCAGTCCGGCAAGGGCGGTGTCGCACACCTGCTCGAGACGGCGTCCGGCATCGAGCTCCCGCGCCGGCTGCAGATCGACTTCGCTCGTCGTGTCCAGCAGCACGTCGACGGTTCGGGGGCCGAGGTCGACGGACCCGAACTCCTCGACCTGTTCGAGCGGAGCTACGAGCGGGCGGCCGGAGCCCCGGCGGACGTCGAGCTGGTGGCGATCGAGGCGACGCACGGCGACGGCGCGCGCACCGAACTCACCCTGCGGATCGACGGAGTCGAGCACCGCGGAGCCTTCGTCGACGTCGGTCCGGTCGAGGCGGTCGTCGAACTGCTCGCCGGGTGCGGGACGGCAGTCGACATCGTCTCGCTGCACCAGACGTCGCGGACGACGGGCAGCGCCAGTGCAGCACTGACCCTGCTCGAGTACCGCGACGGGGCCGGGGTGCACTGGGCGGCCGGACGACACCGCTCGGTGCTCACCGCGAGCGTGGAAGCCGTCCTGCAGGCGGCACGAGCGATCCGCTCGGCTCAGACCGGGCGGTAGATCGCGATCGGGGTGCCTGGTCGTCACCGTCGTCGTGCGCGTCGCCGGTGGCGAGCCAGGTCCGCCCCTCGTGCTCGATCGTGGTCGGCAGGTCGCCGTGCACCAGGATGCGGATGGCGGGGGTGTCGCCGTCGATCAGGTCGACGCCGTGGGCCTCGGTCCCGCCCGGGTTGTCGTGCACGTAGCTCATGCTCCGATCGAACTCCTCGGTGCCTGATGACCGTGCCTGATGACCGTGCCGGGCCGCGCCGGGCCGCGCCTCGCGACACCGGACACGCCCGGATCTGCCGCAGAACACGTCCGTGGGCCCGCGATCGGGTACAGTCGACTCCGCACGGCCCAGACGGCGTGCGAACGCGGATGTGGCGCAGTGGTAGCGCATCACCTTGCCAAGGTGAGGGTCGCGAGTTCGAATCTCGTCATCCGCTCGGACGGAACAGGACCCCCGGGGTTGCTCGACAGAGCAGCACCGGGGGTTCTGTCGTTCCCGGGCGCCGTGAGCGGGCGCATCCGGGGGCGCAGGCTTCGGGTACCCGCGCCCGCCGGACGCAGAGGCCGCACTGCCCCGAGTGGAGACGCCGGGTGGGTGGCCCAGCGATGTCCCGAAGAGTGATCCGGAGCATCGTCACGGTCGGATTGGACCCCAGTTCGGGCATGCGGAAAACCGCAAGAACTCCGCACGACATGCGGTTGGCGATTGCGTCAGAAGAGGTCCTCGGGTATAGGGACGAGCGTTGCACGGGTACCGGGGAGGCTGATCCAGCGCGCGGATCCGGCCTCGACCACCGTGACGAGCACGGTGTCACACGTCCGGCACCGGGCGACGGAGCCCATCGCCGAGCAGTACACGGCGGTGCGTGCGACCGATCCGCGGGACCCGCACCCCGCGCAGCAGAGCACCGTCACGGTCGGCTCCGGACCGAGCACCTCGGACAGGACCCCCGCGAGGGCGTTGCCGTCGACGACCGTCATCAGCTGCCCCCGAACCGTTCGGCACGGACGTCGGTGGTGTCGTGCCCGAGGTCGGCGAGCCAGCGGAGCACCTGCTCGACGAAGGGCGTCGAGCCGCACACGTAGACGAGCGCCCCGGCGTCGGGTGGGAAGACCGCGGCGGCGAGCGCATCGCGGGTCAGCCGTCCCGCGGGCACAGCGGACCCGGGTGGAGCGGTCCGGCTGTACACGGTGGTCACGTCGAGCGGAGCGTCGGAAGCGACGGCCCGGTCGAGTTCGGCGCGGAAGAAGACGTCGTCGGGGGTCCGGACGGCGACGAGCAGCCGGAACGGTGCGGGGTCCCCGGCCTCGGCGTGCGCGGTGACCATGGCGACGAGCGGCACGATCCCCGAGCCGCCGGCGATCAGCTGCACCGGACGGGCGGACGGGGCGGGGCGCCACACGAACCAGCCGCCGAGCGGCCCGTGCACCTCGAGCGCGTCGCCGACCTCGACCGCGTCCACCAGGAACGGGGACACCTCGCCACCCTCCACGCGGTCGACGGCGAGCACGACGTCGGTCCGGTCACCCGCCGAGGCGATCGAGTACGAGCGGGATGCCTGGTAGCCGTCCTCAGCCGTGAGTCGCAGGTCCAGGTGCTGGCCCGGGTCGTTCCCCGGCCACGTCGGGACGTCCAGGACGACCCGACGTGCGTTCGGGGTCTCGCGCTCCACCGAGGCGACCGTCGCGGGGTGCCAGGCCGGCCGTCTGCGGGGCGCGGGCCGGGTGGCGGGCGCGATCCGGGCCTCCAGGTCGGTGGACGGATCCGTGGACGGATCCGTGGACACGTCGGTGGACACGTCGGTGTCGGGAACCGTCACCAGTACCGCTCTTCCTTCCACGGGTCGCCGTGCAGGTTGTAGCCCGCGTTCTCCCAGAAGCCCGGCTCGTCGTCCGCCTGCATGACGATCCCGCTCACCCACTTCGCGCTCTTCCAGAAGTACAGGTGCGGCACCAGCAGGCGCGCCGGACCGCCGTGTTCGGGCTCGAGCGGTTCACCGTCGGCCTCGAACGCGATCCACGCCTTGCCGTCCAACAGCTCGTCGAGCGGCACGTTCGTCGTGTACCCGCCGGTGCTGTGCACCATGCAGTAGTCGAGCGACGTCTCGACGTCCTCGAACAGGCGGTCGAGGGGGACGCCGCGCCAGGCCATGTCGAGCTTGGTCCAGTGCGTGACGCAGTGGATGTCGACGGTGACGTCCTCGACGCCGAGCGCGTGCACCTCGTCCCACGTCCAGGTGTGCAGACCGTTCTCGGTGCGGATCGAGAAGGTCCACGACGCCGGATCGACGTCGGGCGTGGCACCGGCTGACAGGACCGGCCAGTCGCGCACCAGGGTCTGGCCGGGTGGGATGCGGGTGTCGTCGCGGTCGGCCCGACGGCCACCGAACCCCCTGGTGAACGTCGCCATGATCCTCCTCGGACGGGATGGTCCGATCATGCTCCGTGCCGGCGGCGCCCGTGTAACGAGTTCGTAAACACTCCGGAGGACGAGGAGCAGGAGTTGGGGGATCGCCGGGTTCCCTCTATCGTTCACCGGAACGATTACAGGAGGGGCCACCCCGAATGCAGCCCATCGTCCCCGAACCCCGGAACGCCCGCGGCCCGAGCCGTCGAGCGCTCCTCACCGGCGCCGCCGGTCTGGCCGGCCTCGGCCTGCTCACCCTGACGGGGTGCAGCTCCGGCGCGAACGCCGGCACGCCCACCATCCCCGAGGCGGCGGCCACCGGCGTCGCCCGACGCGGCGGTCGCCTGCGCATCGCGCGCCCGGCCGCCTCGGCCGCCGAGACCCTCGACTCCGCCAGCTCCCTGTCGGCGTACGAGTACCTCGGCGCGCTCTACAACCGACTCGTCAAGCTCGACGAACAGGGCACCACCGTGCCCGACCTCGCCGAGGAGTGGTCCGCGAACGCCGACGGCACCGAGTGGACGTTCTCGCTCCGCCGTGGCGTCACCTTCCACGACGGCAGCCGCTTCACCGCGGACGACGCCATCGCGAGCATCCGGCACATCCTCGACGAGAAGACCGGCAGCCCGCAGGCCGGGGTCCTCGGCGAGGTGATGGACGCCGACTCGATGCGTGCGACCGACCCGTACACGCTGCGGTTCTCGCTGACCAAGCCGAACGCCGAGTTCCCGTCGCTGCTCACCGCGTACCAGTGCTACATCGTGCCGGCGGCCGCGATCGCCGACATCGGCCGCACCGGGATCGGGACGGGTCCGTTCCGGCTCTCCGCGTTCACCCCCGCCGGTGCCGGCAGTGTCGAGGCGTTCGAGGACCACTTCGCCGGGCGTCCCGCGCTGGACGGCATCGACTTCTACTCGATCCAGGACACCACCGCCCGGGTGAACGCGCTCCTCGCCGGCCAGATCGACCTGATCTCGCAGACGAACCTGGACTTCGCGACCGCTCGGGTGGTGTCCGCGTCCGACCGCGCCACCGTCGCCCGGTCGAAGAACGCCCAGTGGTACACGATCCCGATGCTCGCCACGAGCGACGAGTTCAGCGACCCGCGGGTCCGCCAGGCGATGAAGCTCGCCTACGACCCGCAGCAGATCGTCGACACCGCCCTGCAGGGCACCGGCTCGCCAGGGTGGGACAACCCCGTCCCGCCGCAGCTCGCCGCGTTCGTCGACGACCACCGCGAGTACGACCCGGACAAGGCGAAGGCGCTGCTCAAGCAGGCCGGTCACGAGGGGTTCCGGACCTCGATCTACACGTCGAGCTACGAGTCGGTCTTCACGCCGATGGCGGTCGCCTACCGCGACGCCGTCGCCGACGCGGGCATCCGCCTGACGGTCCGCAACGCGAGCTCGGACTCGTACTACACGCAGATCTGGATGCAGAAGCCGCTCATGGTGAGCTACTGGTTCACCGGCCGGCCGATCGACCAGCTCCTCAACCAGATCTTCCGCACGGGCTCGTCCTACAACGAGAGCGCGTGGTCGAACGAGACCTTCGACGGGCTGCTCGACGACGCCCGCGCCGAGATGGACGACGCCAAGCGGCTGACGCTCTACCAGGACGCCCAGCGGCTCGTGGTCGAGGACGGGGCCGACATGACCCCGATGTTCGGCGACCGGCTCGTGGGGCTGTCCCGCGACGTCGTGAACTACTCGGAGTACGGCTTCGAGTTCGACTACCTCCGGATCGGACTGCGCCGATGACGACCAGGAACACCCCGTCGGACGTCCTCGTCCCCGTCCTTCGCCGAGTAGGCATCGCCGTGCTCACGGTCGTGCTCGCCTCGCTCTTCGTGTTCCTGGCCGTGCAGGCACTGCCCGGCGACGTCGCGCAGCAGCTCCTCGGCCAGAACGCCACCCCGGGCGCCGTGAAGCAGCTCCGCGAGACCCTCGGCCTCGACCAGAACGTGTGGCTCCGCTACCTGCAGTGGCTCGGTGGCGCGGTGCACGGCGACTTCGGCACCTCGCTCGTCAGCGGCGAAGCCGTCGCGCCGACGCTGTTCACCGCCTTCCGGAACAGCATGCTCATCGCCGTGCCCGCCATGCTCGTCGGCGTCACGGTCTCACTGACGCTCGGCGTCCTCGCCGGGGTCCGTCGGGGTCGCCCGTCCGACAAGGTGATCTCGATCGTCAGCCTCGTCGTGATGAGCGTGCCCGAGTTCATGGTCGCGACCGTGCTCGTGCTGCTCTTCGCGATCGGCCTGCCGGTCTTCCCCGCCGTCGTGCTGCGGGGGAGCGACGCCACGGTCGGCGAACTCCTGCCGACGATCTGGCTGCCGATCATCGTGCTCACCCTGGCGATGGCCGCCTACATCGTGCGCACCGCCCGCTCCTCGACCATCGACGTGATGGCGTCCGAGTTCGTCACCACGGCGGAGCTCAAGGGCCTGACGATGCGTCGCGTGGTCTGGAAGCACGCGGTGCCGAGCGCGCTGCTGCCGACGCTGAACGTCGTCGCGCTCAACGTCGCCTGGCTGCTCGGCGGGGTCGTCGTCGTCGAGAACGTCTTCAACTACCCGGGCATGGGCAAGCTCATGCTCGAGTCGGTCTTCAACCGCGACCTGCCGACGATCGAGGCGATCGCGCTCCTGAGCGCCGTCATCTACGTCGTCTGCAACCTCGCCGCCGACCTCGTGGCGCTCGCCCTCGACCCGAAGCTGCGGACCCGCCAGCGGCGACCGCGCACGCGCACCCGCACGACGCGCAGCACCAGGAAGGCCGCCGCATGACCGCCACCGCCACCCGCCGCCCCGGACGCCTCGTCCTCGCCGGGGCCCTCGCGCCCCTGCGCGGCTCGACGGCGCTGAGCATCGGCCTCGGCCTCATCGCCCTGCACGTCGTGCTCGCCCTGCTCGCACCGGTCATCGCCGGGTACGACCCGGTGGCGACGAACGCCGGCGACGTCCTCGCCGGCCCGACCTGGACGCACTGGCTCGGCACCGACCAGTACGGCCGTGACGTGCTGTCGCGGACGCTCAACGGCGGCCGGTACGCCCTGCTCGTGACGTTCCTGGCCACGACGATCGCGGTCGCGGTCGGCACGGTGCTCGGCTGCATCACGGCGTACGCGGACAACTGGTTCGACGAGGCCGTCATGCGCGTCGTCGACGCCCTGCTCAGCGTGCCGTCGATCCTCGCCCTGCTCGTCGTCGTCACCGTCTTCGACGCCGGGCTCTGGGTCATCGTCCTCGCCGTCACCGTCGTCTACGCGCCCGCCGTGACCCGCGTCGTCCGCGGTGCCGCCCGCACCGTCATCACGCAGGACTACGTGACGGCCGCCCGGGCCCGGGGTGAACGCGCGCTGTCGATCGTGTTCCGCGAGATCCTGCCGAACGTCCTCGACGTGGTGCTCGTCGAGTACGCCATGCGGGCCTCGTGGATCGTGCTGCTCGTCGCGTCGCTGTCCTTCCTCGGCTTCGGCGCCAACCCACCGACGCCGGACTGGGGGCTGATGGTGCAGGAGAACCGAACGGCGCTGACCGTGGTGCCGCTCGGCACGCTCGCACCGATCGTCGCCCTGGCGACCCTGGTGATCGGGCTCAACCTCGCAGCCGACGGCCTGAGCAAGTCGCTCGGAGTCGACCGCGCCACGAAGGGAGTGAGCGCATGACGCACACCGACACCGCACCGGCCGCACCGGCGACCGCGACGGACCCCATCGTCCGCGTCGACGACCTCGCGATCTCCTACGCGGCCGGCAAGCGCCTGGTCCCCGTGGTGCGCGGCGTGTCCTTCGCGATCCAGCCGGGCGCACCCTCGGCCTCGTCGGGGAGTCCGGCAGCGGCAAGTCCACCGTCGCCCGGACCCTGCTCGCGCACCTCCGCGCGGGCTCGACGATCGTCGGCGGCTCGGTCCGCGTCGGCGGCGACGACGTGTTCGCGCTTTCGCCGTCCGGCCGCCGCGAGCTCCGCGGCGGCGTCGCCTCCGTCGTCGCGCAGAACGCCGGCCAGGCGCTCACCCCGTCGATGCGGGTCGGCGAGCAGATCCGCGAGGCCCTGCGCGCCCACCGCGAACCCGACGGCCCCGAGCGCGTCGCCGAGCTGGTCCGGTTGGTCCGGCTGCCAGACCCCGACGCGATCGTCCGCCGTTACCCGCACCAGCTCTCCGGCGGGCAGCAGCAGCGCATCGCCATCGCGATGGCCGTCGCCGCCCGCCCGCGCGTCCTGGTGCTCGACGAGCCCACGACCGCGCTCGACGTCGTCACCCAGGCTGCCGTCCTCGACCTGATCGCGGACCTCGGACGGCAGCTCGGCATGGCCGTCCTGCTCGTCAGCCACGACCTCGGGGTCGTCTCGGCGATGGCGGACGAGATCGCCGTCATGCGCGACGGCGAGATCGTCGAGCACGCCGCCACGGCGGCGCTCTTCGCCGCCCCGCAGCACGAGTACACGCGCGCCCTGCTGGCCGCGGTACCGGACGGGCGACGGCCTGGGCCCACGTCGCCGGTTCCGGATCGACGCGCCAGCGGCGAGACGGCCGTGCCGATGGGGGAGGGACGGATCGCGTGCCCGAGACGGCGACCGTCTCGTCGACGCTCGCCTCCACGGCCGGCCGAACCGTGCCTCCCGAACCGCTCGTCCGTCCCGTGGTGACCGCCGAGGACCTGGTGATCCGCTACGGACGCGGCCTACCGGCCGCCGTCGACGGCGTGTCCTTCACGATCGCGCCACGTGAGACGCTCGCGGTCGTGGGGAGTCCGGAAGCGGCAAGTCGACGCTCGCGACCGCCCTGGCCGGCCTGGTGCCGGCCGAGTCGGGCACGTTCGCGTTCGACGACGGGACCGTGAGCGGCGACCTGCGCGAGCCGATCGCCGGACGGTCCCCGGACCTCCGTCGTGCGGTGCAGCTCGTGTTCCAGAACGCCGACACGTCGCTCAACCCGCGGCGCACCGTGGGCGCGGCGATCGGGCGACCGCTCAAGCTGTTCACGGGCACGTCCTCGCGGCAGCGCGTCGGCGAGCTGCTCACCCAGGTCGGCCTCGGCCCGGAGTTCGCCGAGCGGCTGCCGGCACAGCTCTCCGGCGGGCAGCGGCAGCGCGTCGGCATCGCCCGGGCCCTCGCCGCCGAGCCGCGCCTGGTCATCGCCGACGAGATCACCACCGCGCTCGACGTGCAGGTGCAGGCCGGGATCCTCGCGCTCCTCGCCGACCTGCAGCGCTCGCGCGGGCTCAGTTGCCTGTTCATCAGCCACGACCTGGCCGTCGTCCGGGGCGTGGCCGACCGGGTCGCCGTGATGACCGGCGGCCGGATCGTCGAGATCGGACCGACCGAACGGGTCTTCACCGGCCCGAACCACCCGTACACGTCGACCCTGCTGGCCGCGACGCTCGAACCGGGCAGCACCGAGCTGCCCGACGTCGGCGACGGGGTACCGCGCTGGCGGCACACCGAGGGCTGGACCGACCACGGCGACGGCCACCGCACCCACAACTGGGAGGACGCATGAGCGACGGGACCACTCCCGCCACCTTCACCGCCATCGGCGTGCCGGACTCGCTGCCGGACGGCGTGACCGTCCGCGACGAGTGGATCCCGATGCCCGACGGCGTCCGGCTGCACACCCGGATCTGGTCACCGGCGTCGCCCGACGGGCCGGTACCGGTGCTGCTCGAGTACCTGCCGTACCGACTCGACGACTGGACCGCGCCGCGCGACTCCGAGCGGCACCCCTGGTACGCCCAGCACGGGTACGCCTCGGTCCGGGTCGACATCCGGGGCAGCGGCTCGTCGGACGGGTTCTTCGACGACGAGTACAGCGAGCAGGAGCTCCGCGACGGAGAGGCCGTGATCGCCTGGCTCGCCGAGCAGGAGTGGTCGACGGGCGCCGTCGGCATGTTCGGCATCTCGTGGGGTGGGTTCAACGCCCTGCAGCTGGCAGCGCGCGCGCCGCTGCCCTCAAGGCCATCGTCACGGTGTGCTCGACCGACGACCGGTACGACAACGACGTGCACTACGTCGGCGGAGCGGTGCTCGGCATCGACATGGCGGCATGGGGCGCGACGATGTTCGCGTTCAACTCGCGACCACCGCGGCCCGAGGTCGTCGGCACGGACTGGGTCGACCGGTGGCGCGAGCGGCTGGAGTCGAACCGCCCGATGACGCCGGTGTGGCTCGCGCACCAGGAGCGCGACGACTACTGGCGGCACGGCAGCGCCGCCGAGGACTACGGCACCATCGGCGCAGCGGTCCTCGCCGTCGGCGGCTGGGCGGACCCGTACCGCGACGCCGTGCTCCGACTGGTGTCGAAGGTGCAGTCCCCGGTCAAGGGCATCGTCGGACCGTGGTCGCACCAGTACCCGGACCGCGGTCTCGCACCCGGACCGTCGATCGGGTTCCTGCAAGAGACACTGCGCTGGTGGGACCGCTGGCTGCGCGGGATCGACACCGGCGTGGAGGAGGACCCCGCACTCCGCGCCTGGATCAACGAGGGCGAGGGCCCGGCGACGTACTACGCCTCGCGACGGGGCCGGTGGGTCGGCGCCGAGGCGTGGCCCTCGGCGGCGACGCACCGGCGCGCGCTGCCCCTCGCGACGCTTCGCGGTGGCGAGGACGGGCCGGTGGTTGTCCGGTCGCCGCAGCACACCGGCGCCGACGCCGGACGGTTCTTCCCGTTCGGCAACGCGACCGACCTGCCACCCGACCAGCGTGCCGAGGACGGCCGCTCCGTCTGCTTCGACCTGCCCGTCGGCAGGGCGTTCGACCTGCTCGGCAACGCACTCGTCACCCTGTCGGTCACGAGCGACCAGCCCCGCGCCACCCTGACGGTGCGGCTGTGCGACGTCGCGCCGGACGGCTCGTCGACCCTCGTGACGCGCGGGGTGCTCAACGCGGCGAAGCGGGACGGCATGGACCGGGCGGACCCGCTGGTCCCCGGCGAACCGGCGTCCCTGCCGGTGCAGCTCGTCGCGACCGGTCACCGGTTCGCCGCCGGGCACCGCCTGCGGATCGCGGTGTCGTCGTCGTACTGGCCCTGGGTCTGGCCGCACGGCACCGAGGCCACCGTCACGATCGACCCGACTGCGTCCGAGGTGTGCCTGCCGGTCTGGACGCGCGAGACCGACGACGACGTGCGCTTCGACGAACCCGAGCGGTCGACGCCGCTCGCGATCGAGCGCGTGGCACCGACCGAGCATCTGCCCCAGCGCGCCGTCACGCACGACGTCGAGACGGGAGTGGACCCTCGACGTCGACCCCGGGTACGGCGGCGGACGGGTCTACCCCGACGGGCTCGTCTTCAGCGAGGACGCCCGCGAGACGTACCGCATCCGGTCGGACGACCCGAACTCGGCCGTGGCGTCGTCGCGCTGGGCGATCGGCCTGGAGAAGCCGGAGTGGTCGGCACGACTCGAGACGTCCTCCGAGGTCACCGCCGACGCCGAGGCCTTCCACGTCGTGAACACCGTGCGGGCCTGGGCCCGTGACGGGGCGCGGACGTCCCCGAGGTGCTGGTCACCGAGCAGACCTTCGTCGACGACGTGCCGAGGACCTCGGCGTGACCGGGGCAGCGGGGGCTGCACCGGGGGCGGCGGCAGGGGCTGCACCGGGCGCCGCAGCGGGTGCGGCGCCGCGCGTCCGGCAGCGTCCCGAGGTCCGGCGCGCGATGATCGTCGCGGCCGCCCGTGCCGTGATCGTCCGGAACGGTGTCGGCGCGACGGGGCTGCGCGACATCGCCGCCGAGGCCGGTGTCTCCGTCGGCACCGTGACCTACCACTTCGGCAGCGTGGCGGAGATCCTCAACGAGGTCGTCGTGCTCGAGACGGAGCGCTTCTACGGGGCGATCGTCATCGCCGTCGACGCCGAGTCCGACCCCGTCGAGGCGCTGCGGATGCTCGTGGCGCCCCTGTTCGACGACACCGAACAGGTCCGGCAGCACTGGCGGATCTGGTCCGACTACTGGACCGCGGTCGCCCGTCGGCCCGAGGTGGCCGCCGAGTACGCCGAACGGATCCGCGTCTGGGAGGCCTGTCTGGTCCGCGTGATCCGCCGCGGGGCCGACGCCGGCACGTTCCCGGGCGGCGCCGGACCGATCGACCCGGACACCGTCGCCCTGAAGCTCGCGGCCTACAGCGACGGGGTCGCGACGCAGATCGCCCAGGGCGTTCCGGGGCTCACGCACACCGTCGCGCTGTCGTGGATGTGGACGTTCCTGGCGCACGAACTCGGTGTGCCGGCTGTGGAGATCGCCGGAACCGGCCAGCAGGCCTTGTGATGAGGTAAGGCTTGCCCTACCGTTGCAGCATGGCACGGACCCGGCGACAGCCCAGCGAACGCATCCTCATCGCCGGCGGCGTCGAGGACCTGCCGGAGATCCGCCGTCAGCTCGAAGACCTGCCGGAGAACGCGTACGGACAGGTCTTCGTCGAGGTCGCGCTCGACGAGCAGGTCCGCATCCTGCCCGCACCGCCCCGCGTGACCGTGACGTGGCTGGTCCGTAGCGCCCGCACCTCGGCGGTGTCGCCACTCGTCTTCGCCGACCACGGCGAGGCCCTCGCACACGCCCTGACCGGCTGGGCGACCGAGTGGTGCGTCGCCGACTGCGAGCCGCGCACGAGCGTCTGGATCGGGTGCACCGACAGCCCCTGGGTCGAGCGCGCGCGTTCCGCCGTCCAGATCGAGCTGAGCGACGCCGGCTTCGACACGCTCGTCGGCTGACGGTAAGGGCAGCCTCCGCTTCCTTGCGGCATACAAGAGAAGCGGGCATGGTTGTGTCCATCGGCAGCACCGAACTGGTCAGGACAGGCCCAGCGATCCGGTGTAACCACGACGCAGGAGGTTCAGACATGACCACGACCACCACCAGCACCACGACCACCACGTCCCCGTTCTCGACGACGCCGGAGCTCGCCGCCGGAGTGGCACAGTTCCTCGCCCCCGTCGTGATCGACCTCGAGGCACTCGTCGTCAACGGCAAGCAGGCGCACTGGCACGTCCGTGGCCGCAACTTCGTCGGTGTGCACGAGCTCCTCGACGACATCGTCGAGCACGCCCAGGCGTACGCCGACACCGCCGCGGAGCGCATCGTCGCCCTCGGCCTGCCGGTCGACTCGCGCATCGCGACCGTCGCCGCCAACACGACGCTGCCGCCGCTGTCGCAGGGCTTCCAGAACTCCGACGTCACCATCACCGAGGTCATCGCCCAGATCGACGCGGCCCTGCTGCAGGTCCGTCGCGCCGTCGAGGGCCTCGACGAGGTCGACCTCAACAGCCAGGACGTCGTCATCGAGATCGAGCGCGGTCTGACGAAGGACCGTTGGTTCCTGCAGGCGCACCTCGCCGCCTGAGTCGCGACCACCCCCGGACGGGAGGCCCGGTGCCAGCTGGCACCGGGCCTCCCGTCCGTCTGTCGTCGCGTCTGCCCACCGCGACCCGCGTCGACCCCGTGCGCGACTGGGCGCGGCTGGGCGACACGCCGCCGGCGCTACGCCGAGGTTCCACGAACCGACGTTCCGGCGCGCCAGATGTGCAGATCTCGGAACCTCGGGGGACGTGAGCGGCGCGGCGGGCGCGTCGGGCGCGTCGGGGGCACCACGTTCACCTGGCCGACGCCGCCGGTTCACCCGCCTGTACCTCCGCACAGGCCATCCTCGGATGGCACCCGTTCGGGGCACACGACGAGGGGAACCGACATGGAACACCACACTCCGAGACGCCGCGGCCGCGCGGCGTTGACACTCGGCGCCGTCCTGATCGCCGGCGCGATCGCACTGCCCGGCACCGCCGAGGCCGTCGGGCAGCTCGCGCTCGATCAGCACGGCGGCGCACAGCGCGCCGCCGGCGACCAGACCCGGTCGGTCCAGCAGGCCATCGAGCGAGCCGGCGCGAAGAACGTCATCCTGCTCATCGGCGACGGGATGGGCGACTCCGAGGTCACCATCGCGCGCAACTACCAGTACGGCGCCGCGGGCCGGCTGCCGGGCCTCGACGCGCTTCCGCTGACGGGCTCGTACACGACCTACTCGCTCACCAAGGACGGTGCGGACAAGGGCAAGCCGGACTACGTCACCGACTCCGCGGCCTCGGGCAGCGCCTGGGCGACCGGCACCAAGACCTACGACGGCGCCATCTCCGTCGACCTGGACGGCGCGCCGCAGCAGACGCTCCTGGAACTCGCGAAGGCGAACGGCCTCCGGACCGGCAACGTCTCGACCGCCGAGATCCAGGACGCCACCCCGGCCGTCCAGGTCGCGCACGTCGGCGCCCGCTCCTGCTACGGACCGGACACCGCCTCGTGCGGCACCGACGCCCTGCAGAACGGTGGCCTCGGCTCGATCAGCGAGCAGCTGCTCGGCGCACGCCCCGACGTCACCCTCGGCGGCGGCTCGGCGAGCTTCTCGCAGACCGCCAAGGCCGGTCAGTGGCAGGGGGAGACGCTGTTCGACCAGGCAGCCGACCGCGGGTACCAGGTCGTCTCCGACGCAGCCGGTCTCACCGGGGTGCGCCGGGCCGACCAGGCGAAGCCGCTGCTCGGGCTGTTCACGCCCGGCAACTTCCCGACCCGGTACGCACCCACGACGGCCACCGTCGGCGGGGCCGACCAGGCACCCGTGACCTGCCAGGCGAACCCGGCGCGGTTGTCGACCGACCTGTCGCTGCAGTCGCTGACGGACAAGTCGATCGCCCTGCTGGACCGCGACCGCAGCAAGCACGGCAAGGGCTTCTTCCTGCAGGTCGAGGGCGCGAGCATCGACAAGCAGGACCACGCGGCCGACGCCTGCGGCCAGATCGGTGAGACGATCGACTTCGACGAAGCGGTGCAGTCCGCGCTCGCGTTCGCGAAGCGGGACGGCAACACCCTCGTCATCGCGACGGCGGACCACGCCCACTCGAGCCAGATCGTCGACGGCACGCCGCCGACCTCGCTGTCCACCGCCCTGCGCACCGCCGACGGTGCCACGATGAAGGTCTCCTACGGCACGGCAGGTGCCGGCTCGTCCCAGCAGCACACCGGAACCCAGGTCCGGATCGCGGCCTACGGTCCCGGGGCGGCGAACGTGGTCGGCCTGACCGACCAGACCGACACGTTCTTCACCGTCTCGGAGGGGCTGCGGTTGAACGACGACCTCGCCGCGCTGAGCCGTGGTGCCCGGGTCGAGCTGTCCGATCGTTCGCCGCACCGCGGTGAGCGGGTCACCCTGACGGGCAGCCGGTTCGCCGGAGACCGCCAGGTCCGGGTGCGCGTCGGAGGTGCTGACCTCGGCACGGTGGACGTCGTGGACGGCACGGCTGCCACCCGGTGGCGAGCCGAACGGGGCACCACGACGGTGACGTTCACCGGCGTGCAGTCCGGCACCGAGGCGACGGTGCGGGTGCGCGTGCGCTGATCGGAGCGTGCCGCGCGGCACGAGGTCGGGCGGCGCGAGGTCGGGCGGCGCGAGGTCGGGCGGCGCGAGGTCGCCCGGCGCGAGGTCGCCCGACACGCCGCCGGGTCGCCGCCGAGGTTCCGCGGATGCGCATCTGAGCACGCCAGGTGCGCAGATCTCGGAACCTCGGCGGACGTGAGCGGTGCGGCGGGGCGCCGGGAGCGCGGCGCGTCAGGCGGACGGGCGGACCAGGCCGGCCTCGTACGCCAGCACCACGGCGTGCACCCGGTCGCGCAACTGCAACTTCGCCAGCACCCGGCCCACGTGGGTCTTGACGGTCTGCTCAGCGATGAACAGGTCGCCCGCGATCTCGCCGTTCGACCGCCCGCGCGCCATGAGCAGGAACACGTCGCGCTCCCGGTCGGTCAGGACGTCGAGCACCTCGGTGCGCGGAGCGGCGGTGACCGGTCCGGCGACGAACGCCTCGACCAGGTGCCGGGTCACGCGCGGCGCGAGCAGTGCCTCGCCCGCGGCCACCGTGCGCACCGCCGCGACGAGCTCGTCGGCGCTCGCGTCCTTGAGCAGGAAGCCGCTCGCCCCGGCCCGCAGGGCGTCGAACACGTAGTCGTCGATGTCGAACGTCGTCAGCATGACCACGCGGACGGGTCGGTCCGTCGGCGCCGCGGTGATCCGTCGGGTCGCCTCGATCCCGTCGAGTTCCGGCATCCGGACGTCCATCAGGATCACGTCCGGTTGCAGCCGGATCGCCGCGACCACCGCCTCGGCACCGTTCGCGGCCTCGCCGACGACCTCGACGTCGTCCTGGGCCTGGAGGATCGCCCGCAGTCCCATGCGGAACATCTGCTGGTCGTCCACCACCATCACCCGCGTCATCGGCTTCCCCGTCGGCTGCCGGCACGCGGACGGGCAGGGTCACCACGACCGCGAAGCCCCCGTCCGCCACGGGGCCGTGCTCGATCATGCCGTCGAGCGCCGTCACCCGCTCGCGCATCCCGGCCAGGCCGAAGCCACCGTCGTCGGGTGGTGCGGCCGGCACGGTGCCAGCGGGTGGAGCGGTGTTGGCGACCTCGACCCGGAGACGCGTGTCGAGCCTCCTGACCGTCACGACGGTGGACGCGCCGGGCGCGTGCCGGGCGACGTTGCCGAGCGCCTCCTGCACGACCCGGTAGACGGTGAGCTGTGCGAGCCGGTCGACGTCGTCGGCGACGTCGACGTCGAGCTCCACGGGCATGCCGGCGGCGCGCGTGGCCTGCACGAGCGCGGGCAGGTCGGCGAGGTCCGGCTGCGGCGCGCGTTCGGCGGCGGTGTCCCCGCGCAGGGTGCCGAGCAGCTGGCGCATCTCGCGCAGCGCCGTGCGGGAGGTCTCGGCGATCGCGGCGAACTCGGCGCGGGCCTCCTGCGGCAGGTCGGCCACCCGGTACGGGGCCGACTCCGCCTGCATGTGCACGACGGACATGCTGTGCGCGACGACGTCGTGCAGCTCGCGGGCGATCCGGGAGCGCTCCTCGACCGTACGGCGCCGGGCCTGCTCGAGCTCGGCGTCGCGGCGGGCGGCGACGAGCTCCTGGCGGATGCTGCGGCGCTGCCCGATGACGACGGCGGCCGCGGCGACCAGGAGTGTGTCGCCGGCGGACACGACGAAGCTCGTCGCCCACACGGCGGGCTGGTCCCAGCGGCCCGGCGTCACGGCGACGAGCAGCAGGGGGAGCACGGCGGCGACGGCCCACACGATCGCGGTCAGCCGCCACGTCGAGCGGACCCCGAGCACGACGAGCAGGACGCTCAGGCCGATGATGCCGGTGACCGGGATCGGCCACGGGCTCGTCTCGACCGGGGCGGTGAGCAGGCTGAGCGCGACGAGTCCGACCAGGTGGGCGGCGGCGGCGGTGCGGGGGACGAACGGGGCGATGCCGATGCTGACCGCGAGCACCGCCGACACGAGCAGGGAGAGCGGGACGGCGACGGCGTAGTACACCGAGGTCACCGGGGCGGCGACGCTGAACAGGGACACCACCGCGACCACGAGTGCGATCCGGGTCGCCAGCGGCAGCCAGGTCGGTCGCGGGCGGAGCAGGGCGGTGGTCACGGTCGGACGATCTCTCCGGTGGGGACGATGCGGGGTGTGGCGGACGGGGCGTGCGCGACGGGTGCTGTGCTCGCGGTCGGCACGTCGGTCGCGGACACGTCGGTCGTGGGCACGCCGGTCGTGGGTGCGATCGCGGCGGCCGCTCGGACGGCACGGGCATCGCGCCTGCGGCTGATGCTACCGATGACCCGGTCGACCGCGATGCCGAGGCCGCCCGCGACCACCATCGACACCAGGGCGGCGACGAGCGGCTCGTGCAGCACCTGCGATGCTGCCAGGGCGATCCCGACCGAGGTCGCGGACCACGCCGTCCCCGCGATCGCACTGATGGCGAGGAAGCGTCGGTACGGCAGTCGTGTCGCGCCGGCGGTCGTGTTCACCGCGACCCGGCCGACGGGGATGTAGCGGCCGACCAAGATCAGGCTCGCGGACCGGCGCTGCATCTGCCGTTCGGCGAACGCGAACGCCGCGGCGATCCGCGGCCGTCGCGACTGCGCCAGGCGGGCGAGTCCGATCCGGCGGCCGATCCAGTACGCCACCGAGTCACCCGCGATCGCCCCCACGGCAGCGGCCACCAGGACCCCGGCCAGGACGGGCTGGCCGGACGTCGCGGCGATCGCGGCGACGGCGACCAGCGCCGACTCGCTCGGGACCGGCGGGAAGAAGCCGTCGACGAAGCACAGGGCGACGAGCACGACGTAGACCAGCGGACTCGCGGCCAACTCGACGACGAACGGGGTGATCTGGTCGAACACGGCGACGCTCCCTCCGCCGACGGACCTCGTCGACGGGTTCGACGCTACGGAGCGCCGGGAGCGCTGCCATCCCGCCGGGGTCTCGACGACCCCTACTGCGGTATGACCTTTCCGTCGGTGGTCCCCTCGGGGTCCGACCCGGCCGACGCGGCGGCTGGCACCGCGGACCCGGCCGACGCCGCGGGTGGCTTCGCGGACCCGGCCGACCCGGCCGACCCGGCCGCGGCTTCGCGGATGCGTCGGACCACGGCCGTCGTGGAGTGCTCGGGGACGTAGTCGACCATGACCACCTCGCCGCCGTACCCGCGCACGACCGCCGTCTCGCGGAGCATCTCGGGCGAGTAGTCGCCGCCCTTGACGTAGACCTCGGGGCGCAGCCGTTCGATGAGCGGGATCGGGGTGTCGGTCGCGAAGACCGTCACCAGGTCGACGCAGGCGAGGGCGGCGATCACCCCGGCGCGGTCCTCGGCCGGGTTGATCGGGCGTTCCGGGCCCTTCAGCCGCCGCACCGAGTCGTCGTCGTTCAACGCGACGACGAGCAGGTCGCCGTGGTCCCGGGCCTGGCGCAGGTACGTCGTGTGCCCACGGTGCACGACGTCGAAGCAGCCGTTCGTGAACACCACGCGACGACCGACCTGACGGGCCCGTTCGACGGCGGCCGCGAGTTCGTCGTGGTCGACGACGGTCGCGGCCGGCGCCGTCACCGAGTCGAGCAACGCGGCGGCGCTGCAGACCGACGTACCGGCTTCGCGGACGACGACGTCGGCGGCGGCCTGTGCCACGGACACGGCATCACGGACGGACGCGTCGACCGCGAGCGCCACCGTCGCGGCGGCGCAGAACGTGTCCCCGGCTCCGGACGCCTGCTGCTCCGAGGCCGGCACCGCACGGGTGCGGAAACCCTCGTCCGTGCTGCGCTCGAGCAGCACGGTGCCGTCGCGGTCGAGCGTGACGACGGCCGCGCGGGCACCGGTCCGGGCGAGGACGTCGGCCCGTGCGCCCAGGACGGCGGCCACCCGGTCGGCGCCGGTCCCGAGGTCGCGTCCGAGCAGTGCTGCGGCCTCGCCGGCGTTGGGTGTGACGAGGTCGGGTCGCAACGAGGCCCAGCGGGGCAGGTCGTGCGCGTCGACGACGATGGACCCGGGGCGGTCGCGGTCGAGTACCGGGACGACGTCCTCGGCACGGACGCCGAGTCCGTAGTCGCAGACGACCGCGGCGTCGGCGCACCGGACCGCTCGGGCGACGGCGCGTGCCAGCCGTTCGTTGTGGTCGGCGGTCGGGGTTCCGGCCAGGTCGTCGACCCGGACCACGACCCGGTCGCCACCGACCACGCGGGACTTGGTGGTGGTGCGCGCTCCGGCGATCTCGACCAGGAACGCGGTGTCGACGCCCGCGGTCTCGAGCCGTTCGCGCAGGACGCCACCGGCCTCGTCGTCGCCGATGAGTCCGACGAGCCGGACCCGGGCGCCGAGCGCGCGGGCGTTCACCGCGGTGTTCGCGGCGCCACCGGGCACCGCGATCGTCTCGGTGACCCGGACGACGGGTGCAGGGGCCTCGCGCGAGACCCGCTCGGCCTCGCCCACGGTCCACCGGTCGAGGATGCAGTCGCCGATCACGACGACGAGCGGTTCGCGGTCGTCGATCGTGGCGACCAGGTCGCGGACGAGCCGGACGTCGACGCTCATCGTGTGCCGCCGGCGGTGCGTGCGGGGGCGGGCTCGAGGTGCACGACCGTGGTCGTGGTCATCTCGTCGAGCAGGTGCGGGCCGTACCCGAAACCCGCTCCGGAGGCACCTCGCGGCTGGGCACTGCCGCCCGGCGCACCACCGAACACCGCGTTGACCTTCACGGTGCCGACCGGCAGCTCCGCGGCGGCGCGCAGGGCGTGACCGGTGTCGTTCGTCAGGACGGTGGCGGCCAGGCCGTACCGGTCGGCGGCCGCGAGCCGCAGCCCCTCGTCGAAGTCGGCCACGACGCGGACCGGCGCGATCGGCCCGAAGGTCTCCTCGGTCATCACGAGCATGTCGTCGGTGCACCCGGTGAGCACGGTCGCCGCGTAGAAGGATCCGACGCCGTCCGGGGTGACCCCACCGGTCCGCGCCGAGGCACCGCGCTGCAGGGCGTCGTCGACGTGCGCCTGCACGGTGCTGCGCAGCCGGTCGTCGACCAGCGGACCGTAGGTCGACGCGGGTGCGGCGGTGCGGCGCTCCGCCTCGGCCACGAGGGCGGCGACGAAGGGCTCGGCGACGTCACGGTGCACGTAGACGCGCTCGACGCTGGTGCAGATCTGCCCGGTGTTCGCGAACGCGCCGAGCGCCACCTGGGCGGCCGCCCACGCCGGGTCGACGTCGGCATCGACGACGACCGCGTCGTTCCCGCCGTTCTCACGGACCACGTGGGCACGCGTCACGACGGCGACCTCGGACAGCCGGTCACCGGTCGCGGTGGACCCGACGTGCGCGTACACGTCGATGCGATCCTGGGCGAGCAACAGCTCGCCGGTCGAGCCGTCCCCGTCCACGCCGACGAGCACGCCGTCGGGCAGGACCTCGGCGAGCAGGGCGTTCAGGCGCGCGATGGTGGCGGGGGACCGCTCGCTGCCCTTGTGCACCACGGTGTTGCCGGTGACGATCGCGGCACCGAGGATGCCGCACGCCACGGCGACCGGGTCGTTCCACGGCGTCAGGGCGAGCACGACGCCGCGGGGGTGCGGGACGGCCCAGTCGGCGGCCCCGAACTGCCCGCGCAGGGCCTCGCCGCGGTGCACCGGTCCGAGCTCGGCGTACTGCACGAGCGTCCCCACGCCCGCCTCGACCCCACCGAGTGCGTCACCCGGCACCTTGCCGGTCTCGCGGGTGTTCAGGTCGGCGAGCTCCTGGGCGTGTGCGCGCACGTGCTCGGCCGCCGCGTGCAGCAGCGCGCCGCGCTCGGCGGGTGCGGTGCGCGCCCAGGGGCCGGCAGCTGCCCGGGCGCGGGCGACCGCATCGCGGACCTCGGCTTCGGAGGCCCGTGGCACGGTCGACGCGACCGTCCCGTCGACGGGGTCGGTCACCACCAGGTCCGTGGCGGCGTCGGCAGCTGCGGGTGCGATCGTCATGGTGTCCTTCCGGAGGGCGTACGGGGGTCAGACGGTGCTCGGACACCGCTGTGTGCCGACTCGACTCCGCGCTTCGTGTCCATCGGTGGCCGTCCGTCGCCCGGTGCTGGACGTCCCACCGGCATCCGACCGGTAGACGAGAGGCGTGCAGCAGATCGGTGTGGGCGGAGAACGGTTCGACGGCGTGACCGAGATCGCGGTGCTCCGCGGCGGGGGCCTCGGCGACCTGATGTTCGCCGTGCCCGCCCTCGAGGCCCTTGCCGCCGCATACCCGGATGCGCGCATCACGCTCCTCGGCACGCCCGCCGCGGCAGCGGTCCTGAGCGGCCGGACCGACGCCGTGCACGCCTTCGAGGAACTCCCGGTCGCACCGGGCGTCCGCGATACCGGCGACGACGCTCCTGACGCCGAGGACTTCTTCGCGCGGCTGTCCGGCCGGTTCGACCTCGCGGTGCAGCTGCACGGTGGGGGCCGCAACTCGAACCCGTTCCTGCTCCGGCTCGGCGCCCGGCACACCGTCGGCACCGCGACCGAGGACGCCGAGGTCCTCGAGCGCTGGGTGCGCTACGTGTACTACCAGCACGAGGTCCTGCGTGCCCTCGAGGTCGTGTCGCTCGCGGGTGCCGCCCCCGTCACGCTCGATCCGCGGGTGCGCGTGTCCGACGACGAGCGGGCGGCGGTCCGCGAGCGGCTCGGCGTCGCCGGGGACGGCACCCGGCTCCTGGCGATCCACCCCGGGGCGACGGACCCGCGCCGCCGATGGAGCCCGTCGCGCTTCGCCGATGTCGCCCGTGTCCGGCTCGCAGCCGGGGACGACGTGGTGCTCGTCGGCGACGCGTCCGACGTGCCGGCGTCGACCGCCATCGTCGAGGCGCTGCCCGCCGACCTCGCCGGACGCGTGCACGACCTGACCGGTGCCGTGCCGCTCCGCGAGCTCCCCGCCGTGCTCGCCGCCGCCGACGTCATGGTCGGTGACGACTCCGGCCCGCGGCACCTGGCGGTCGCCGTCGGGACGCCCACCGTCGGCGTGTTCTGGTTCGGCAACGTCGTCAACGCCGGGCCGTTCGACCGCGGGCGCCACCGCGTGCACCTGTCCTACGTCACACGCTGCCCGGTCTGCGGGATCGACGTCACGCAGGTGGGGTGGACGGCCGAGCGCTGCGCGCACGACCCGTCCTACGTCGACGAGGTCGACCCGCAGCAGGTCCTCGACGACGTCGCCGACCTGCTCCGCACCGTCTGACCGCAGCGCTCTGGTCCCGCCCGGTTCCGCAAAGCGACAGTCTCCCGCGAACGTTCCGCGCGGAACTGTCGCGTTCGCGGCAGCGACGGACCGGCGCCGCGGAGATCTGTGGCTTCGGCGGGGTGGTCCGGTCCGCCGTCGGACGGGAGGCACGGTGCCAACCCGGCACGCGCCTCCCGTCCGCCCCGTGGCGACGACCAACGCGCGGTGCGAGGTTGACCACTCCGTGCGGGTCTGCGTCCCCGCACCGAGTGATCAACCTCGCACCAGGCCGCGGCGCGGCGCGCAGCGAGCGCCTACGGCCAGCTCGGCTCCGTCGCGGGCATGATCGACAGCTCCCGGATCTCGCAGCCGGCCGGCTGCGACAGGGCGAAGAGGATCGCGTTCGCGACGTACTCCGGCTCGATGAGCTGCGCGTCCGGACCCGGCTTGTACTGCTCGGTGCGGTCGGCGAAGAAGTTCGTGCGCATGCCGGCCGGGATCACGTTGGTGACACCGATGCGGCCGGCGGTCTCGGCGGCCAGGGCCTGCGAGAAGCCGCGGACGCCGAACTTCGAGGCCGAGTAGGCGGTGCCGTCGCCGACGCCGCGCAGGGCGAGCGAGGACGAGATCGTGACCACACGTCCGTGCGCTGCCTCGAGGGCGGGCAGTGCGGCGCGGACGACCGAGGCGGTGCCGATGAGGTTGACCGCGACGATCTTCTCCCAGTTGCCGGAGGAGATCGCGTCGATCGGTGCGGGAGTGTCGATCCCCGCGGCGGTCACGACCGCGTCGAGTCCGTCGTGACGCTCGGCCGCCTGGCGGACCGCCTGCTCGACCGCGTCGGTGTCCGACACGTCGACCGCCACGGCGTCGATGCCCTCGGACACCGCGTCGACGCGCAGGTCGAGGACGATCGGGGTGCCGCCGGCCTCGACGACCGCGGCGACGACCGCCGCGCCGAGTCCGGAGGCGCCGCCGGTGACGAGGACGCGGCCGATGGGGGTGGTGGGGACGGGCATGGACTTCCTTCCGTAGGGGCGTGGATCCGTCGGGCTCAGCCGACGTGTTCGAGGGCCGCGGCGAGCCGGGTCGTCGAACGGCCGGGGTGGAACGGGACGGTGACGACGCGTCCGCCCCACTCGGCGAGGGTCGCGGCCTCGGGCAGCTCGCTCGCGGTGTAGTCGCCGCCCTTCGCCCAGACGTCCGGGCGGAACCGGCGGAGTGCTTCGTCGGGGGTGTGCTCGTCGAACATCACGACGGCGTCGACGCAGTCCAGGGCGAGCAGGAGCTCGACGCGGTCGTCCTGGGTCATGATCGGCCGGTCCGGACCCTTGAGCGCGCGGACCGAACTGTCCGAGTTGAGGCACACGACCAGGCAGTCGCCGAGTGCCCGCGCGGCCGACAGGGTGCGGGCGTGCCCGGCGTGCAGCAGGTCGAAGCAGCCGCCGGTCGCGACGACGGTGCCGCCGGCGCTCCGGACCTCGTGCACGGTGCGCAGCGCGTCGCGGTCGGCTCCCGGTACCCGCAGCGGCGCGGGGCCGTCGTCGGCGAAGAGCGCGGTGACGCCGCCGGCGGCCAGGTACTCGGAGGCCGCGACCACGCCGGCGGCGACGGCGTCGGGGACGTCCGCTCCGCCGGCCAGTGCCACGGCGACACCGGCCGCCAACCGGTCCCCGGCGCCGCACGGGTCGCCGGCGGTGACGGAGGGTGCCGGCACGAAGCGGCTGTCCGAACGGTCGTCGGCGAGGAGTGCTCCGCGGGCGCCGAGCGTCACCGCGACGGCGCCGACGCCCCACTGCTCGACGAGGGCCGCGGCGGCCACGGTCGCGAAGGGCACGGTCGCGACGGGTACGCCGTGCCCGTCGACGTCGGTGAACCGGCGTGCCTCGGCGGCGTTCGGGGTGGCCACGGTGACGCCGGGAACGGGTGCGGCGCCCTTCGGGTGCGGGTCCCAGACCACGGGGGTGTGCTCGGCGACGCGTGCGAGGGCTTCCCGCAGCGCCGGAGCGGCGGCGACCCCGCGGCCGTAGTCGGCGACCACGATCGCGTCGGCACCGTCGAGGGCGGCCGTCATGGCGTCGGTGGCCTCGGGCATGGGCGGGGTCGCACAGCCCTCGTCGATGCGGACGAGCGCGTGGTCGACGACGCGCACGCGGGTCTTCACCGGCGTCGGGGCACCGGACGGCCCGGCGACCACGGTGACGTCGGGGAGCAGGTCGCGGAGCTCCTGCGCGCGGGCGTCGTCGCCCAGGACGGTGACCAGGGTGACGTCGTGTCCGTCACGCACCAGCATCGTGGCGACGAGTCCGGCACCCCCGGCGCGGCGGTCGTCGGTCGTGACGTCGACGACGGGCACGGGTGCGTCCGGGCTGAGCCGATCGCTGGTACCGGCCACGTCGACGTCGAGCAGGGTGTCGCCGACGACGACGATCCGCAGGCGACGACCCGCCGCGCGGTGGTGCCCGGCCGGCCGCTGCGGCGTCATCGCCGGACCCCGCGGCGCAGTGCGGGCTCCATCGCCCGGCACAGGGCGTGCACGAGCACGAGCTGCGCCTCCTGCACGTTCGCGGACGGCCCCGCGATGCAGATCGCGTCGTCCACCGCCTCGGCCAGGGGTTCGGCCGCGGCCCGGTCATCGCGATCGTCCGGGCGCCGACGGCACGGGCCGCCTCGGCGGCGCGGAGCAGGTTCGGGCTCTTGCCGCTGGTCGACAGCAGCACGACGACGTCACCAGCCCGGGCGTGCGCCGACACCTGTCGGGCGAAGACCTGGTCGAAGCCGTAGTCGTTGCCGATCGCCGTGACGGCCGAGGTCTCCGCGTGCAGCGAGATCGCGGAGTAGGCGGGGCGGTCGCCGTCGAAGCGTCCGGTGAGCTCCGAGGTCAGGTGCTGCGCCTCGGCGGCCGACCCGCCGTTGCCCGCGGCGAGCAGGCGGCGACCGGCGACGAGTCGGGCCGCGATGTCGTCGGCCCAGGCGGCGATGTGGTCGTGGTGGTCGACGAGCGAGGCGATCACGGGGACCGAGGCGGCGACGTGGTCGAGCACGATGCGTGCACTCGCGGTGGTGTGCTCGTCGATGCCGGGCTGCTGGTCGATGGTCATCGGGCGGTCCTCTCGGTCGGCTGTGCGGCACGCGGGACCCGTCCGGCGTGGGTGGCGGTGCGCGTCGGTGCGCCCGCCGTGGTGGTGCGCTGCGGTGCGCCCGCCGTGGTGGTCGGCGCGGCCACGGCGACGGCACCGGCCAGCAGCCGCTCGTAGACGCGCTCGCTGTCCGCGGCGACCTTCTGCCACGTGTACCGCGACTCCGCGCGTGCACGGCCGGCCCGGCCGAGGGATCCGCGGCGGTCCGGGTCGTCGAGCAGGGCGCCGACGGCAGCGGCGACCTCGGCCTCGTCGCGCGGCGGGACGTGCAGGCCCGTGCCGTCCTCGACGACGGTGTCGATGAGCCCACCGACACTCGACGCGACGACGGGTCGACCGCAGGCCATCGCCTCGAGCGGGACGATGCCGAACGGCTCGTACCAGGGTGCGCAGACCACGACGTCGGCGCTCCGGTACACGGCGGGCATCTCGTGCTGTCCCAGCTGTCCGCGGAAGGTCACGTGGTCACGGACCCCGAGCGACCGGGCGAGCGCGTCGAGCCGCTGGTACTCGGGGTCGTCCACCAGGTCGGCCCCGGCGACACCGGCCCCGCCGACGACCACGAGTTCGACGTCGCGCCCCTCGGCGACCAGGGCGGCGAGAGCGGCGATGGTCGTGCCGACGCCCTTGCGCCGGACCAGCCGCGACACGGTGAGCACCCGCTGCGGACGGCCGCGCTCCTCGACCGGTCCGTCGGGGCGGAACAGCGCCACGTCGACGCCGCACGGCACGACGGAGATGCGCTGCAGGGGGACACCGAGGGCCTTGAGCTCGAAGGCCTCGTCGGAGCACGTCGCGACGACCTGGTCGGCGCTCCGTCCGACGGCCGGTTCGAGCCACTCACGCTCGGCTGGACTCGTGTCGGCCGAGCCCTGGTGCCGACGCTTCACGACGCCGAGCGCGTGGAAGGTCTGCGCGACGGCGATGCGGGTGCCGCCGGTCCGGGCCTGCACCTGCGCAACGGCGTCGAGTGCCGCGTGCCCGGACATCCAGAAGTGGGCGTGCACGACGTCGGGCCGGTCCACGAACCACTCCGCGGCGAGCACCGACGCGAACGTCCCCATGAAGGGGAACAGCTCGTCCTTCGGCACGTGCCGCGCCGGACCGGCGTCGACGTGCACGACGTCGACCCCCGGTCGCAGCGGCACCCGCACCGGCGCGGATGCGTCGTCACGCCGGGTGTAGACGGTCACCTGGTGCCCGCGGTCCGCGAGCGCCCCGGACAGTTCGGCCACGTGGACGTTCTGTCCACCGGCGTCGACACCGCCGAGCACGGCGAGCGGGCTCGCGTGCTCCGACACCATCGCGATCTTCATCGGAGGCTCCCTCGAACGTGGCGCCAGCGGCCCGCTCGCGTCGGGCGCCGCGGGTCACGGCGTCGTCGAGCAGGTCGTCCCAGTCGGCGGTGAAGCGGCCGAGCGCGTGCCGTGCGAGCACGGCCTCCCGCGCCACGGCACCCCGTCGGCGCGCCTCGTCGGGGTCCTCGACGAGGATCCGGGAGGCCCGCACCAGCTCCTCGACGTCGGTCGCGATCGCGCCGGCCTCGCCCGGCACCGTGCGCGCCGCGTCCGTCGTCGCGAGCACCAGGACCGGCATCGCCAGGTGCATCGCCTCGAGGAGGGACAGGCCGAGCGAGGTCCACCGGTTCGGGTGGACGTACGCGCGGCGTTCGGCGAGGGCCGTGTGCATCGGGTCCGAGGGCACGTCACCGCGGGCGACCACGGCGTCGCCGAAGCCGAGCTCCGGCAGCCGTTCGGTGCCCATGCCCCAGACGTCGACGGGTGCCACGGCCGCGAAGCGGGGGAGCAGGTCGGTGCCGACGACGCGGTCCCGACGGACGGGCTCGTTGATGACGACGCCGAGGCGGTCGAGCGAGCCGGTGTAGCGCGGACCGGGGTCGACGACGCCGTGTTCGACGACCGTGGTGCGCGTGGTGCCGCAGTCCCACATGAGCGCGTTCCAGTGCGTGACGTGCGCGATGGTCAGGTCGTCGCGGTCGCGGAACGGGTGCAGGCTGTTCGGCACGTCGATGCGTGGCGCGTTGTGCTCGACGAAGACGATCGGCACGTCGCGACCGGCCAGCAGGCGCTTCGCCGCGTCGAGTTCCTCGGTGCGTTGCAGGACGACCACGTCGACCTCGGCGCCGGCGACGTCGGCGGGGTCGATCTCGATCGCGGACGCCGGCCAGGCGCGCCCGCCACGACCGAGGCCCCAGGCGTCGCGCGCCGGCGTGGTGGGGATCAGGTACTCGTGCGGGCCGCGGACGAACGCGTCCATCCAGCCGCCGTGCACGTGCCAGACGAGGATGCGCATGCGGGGCCTTTCGGTCGGTCGGGCACGAGGAGAAGGGGGAGCAGTGGCGGACGCTACGCAGCACCTTCTGGCGCGCTCCGCAGACTTCTCGGTTCCATCCGCGAAGCGCGGTCGAGCAGCCGTTCGTGGGCTGCGAGCGCGTCCTCGATGCGCACCGTGGACAGGCACGGGTGGCCGGGGACCGGGCACTCTCGGGCCCGGCTGAGCCGGCACGGCGCGGCCTGGTCCCCGAGCAGTTCGACCAGCGGTGCGTACGGTGCCCACCGGACGGCGGGGACGACGGGCGAGAAGAGGCTGACGATCGGTGCGCCGACCGCCGCGGCGAGGTGCGCCGGCCCGGTGTTGCCGACGACGACGACCTCGGCACCGGCAAGGACCGCGGCGAGCTCGGCGGGCGTGGTCCGACCGCCGAGGTCGATGCCGGTGGCGCCGGCGACGGCCGCGGTCAGGTGGCGTTCCCCGGGGGAGCCGGTGACGACGACGGGCACGCCACGCTCGGCGTAGGCGGCGACGAGCTCACGGTGGTGCGACGCCGGCCACGACCGGGCGGGCACGCTGGCGCCGGGGTGCACGACCACGTACTGTCCCAGCCCGGCCACGGACGGGGGTGCGACGGCGTCGTGACGCACCACGAGCCTCCCGTCGTCCCCCGGCGGCAGCCGGAACCCGGCCGCGTCGGCGATCCGCAGCGCACGCTCGGGTTCGGGGACGTCCTCGGGCAGGTCCTCGCCGGGTCGCAGGCGGACGTCGAGGAGCGACCCCGGGTGGTCGACCGAGGCCCCGGAGACGCGGGGGACACCGGCGAGGCGGAGGAGCAGCGCCAGGGGCAGCGGCGACTGGTGGAACGAGGTGAGGACGACCGCTTCGTCGGGTCGCTCCTCGGCGACGAGCGCGCGGAACTCGGCGAGCACGGCGTCGTCGATCGGCCGCGCGGTCTCGGTGACCCAGGGCGCTGCCCACACCCGGACGCGGTCCACGCCGGGCAGCAGCTCGGCGGCCGGGGCGCCCTGCGGTCCGCACAGCATCGTGACGTGCGAGGCCCCGGCGGCGACGGCGCGGACGGCGGGGCCAGCGACCAGGACGTCGCCGAACGAGTCGAGGCGCGCCACCAGGACGCGGGGACGGCTCACGCGCGGTCCGTCTCGACGGTCGAGGGCCCGGCCGCGGCGATCACCAGGTCGACGGCCTCGGCGAGGGTCGCCGCGACGGTCTCGGCGTCGTCGACCTCCTCGGGCCGCGTGCGCGGGGTCGGCACGAGCACGCCCTGCGCCCCTGCGGCCCGCGCCGCCTGCCCGTCGGCGCCGATGTCGCCGACCAGCACGAGCGCCTCCGGCGGGACCCCGAGTCGCTCGGCGGCGTCGAGGACCATGCCCGGTCGCGGCTTCCGGCAGGCGCAGTCGTCGCCCGCGTCGTGCGGGCAGACGCACCAGACGTCGAACGGTCCGACGAGCGCGTCCACGCGGGCGTTCGTCGCGTCGACCTGCTCGCGCGTCGCCAGGCCCTTCGCGACCACGGACTGGTTCGTGACCACGCCGAGCAGCAGCCCGGCCGCACGAGCCCGCTCCACGGCGCGACGGGCACCGGGGACGGGCACCACCAGGCGCGGGTCGGCGTTGTACGGGACGTCCACGACGAGGGTGTCGTCGCGGTCGAAGAGCAGGCCGCGGATCGCGCGGTCCGGTGCGAGGGGCATGGCACCGGAGTACCGGTCGGCGGCCGCGTGCCGGTTCAGGACAGCCGGGGAACGCGCCCGCTGCCGACGCCACCAGCGGGCACCGCCTACCGTCGCGCCCGTGACCGCACTCGAGACCCTGCCCGCCGCCGACGGACGCCCGGAGCTCGTCGTCCTCCGCGCCATCAAGCTCGGCGACCTCCTGGTCGCCGTCCCCGCGCTCCGCGCCCTGCGACGGGCCTTCCCCGACCACCGCATCACCCTCGCGACGACCGCGTGGCTGGCACCCGTCGTCGAGCTCGTCCCCGCCGTGGACGTCCACCTGGCGCAGCACGGCCTCGACCACCCGCTCAACGTCCCCGCCGGCACGGTCGACGTCGCGGTGAACCTGCACGGCGCCGGCCCCGAGTCGTCCGACCTGATCGCCGCCCTGCAGCCCCGTCGGGTCATCGGGCACGCCGACCCGACCCACGGCTACGACGGTCCCGAGTGGCCGACGGACGTGCACGAACGCGACCGCTGGGCGGACCTGCTCACCTGGCACGGCGTCCCCGCCGACGCCGACGACGTGGCCGTCGACCGCCCGGCGGCACCGCCGGTGGTCGCGGACACCGCGGTCGTCCACGTCGGTGCCTTCCACGGGGCGCGGCACTGGCCCACGGACCGCTTCGCCGACGTGGTGCGCGGACTGCGGGGGCGCGGTGCCGACGTGGTCCTGACGGGAGGCGCGGACGACGTCGTCCGTGCACGTGCCGTCGCGGACGCGGCCGAGCTGGCGCCGGGGGCGGTCCTGGCCGGCTCCCTGGAACTGCAGGAGTTCGCGGGCGTCATCGCCGCGGCGCGGCTCGTCGTCACCGTCGACACGGGTGCCGCCCACCTCGCGACCGCCTACGGCGTGCCGTCGGTGGTGCTCTTCGGCCCGGCGCCGCCGGAGGCCTGGGGCCCGCCCGCATCGGGTCCGCACATCGTTCTCACCGATGCCTCGGTCCGGCGTGGCGACGTCTTCGCCGAGGACCCCGACCCGGCGATCCTGGCGGTCGGCGCGGCCGACGTGCTCGCTGCGGTGGACCGGCTCGACGTGCTCGGGGTGACCGCACAGGCGACCGACCGGTAGCGTCGACCGAGAGCCACCCGGACCCACCGGGCACTCGGAAGGAGTCCTTCGTGTTCGAAGCCGCCAACATCCGTGACTGGATCGGCCTGCCGGTCGTCGACGAGGCCGAGGACAAGGTCGGGACGCTCGAGAGCATCTACTACGACACCGCCACATCCGAGCCGGCGTTCGGTGCGCTCACGACCGGGATGGTCGGCTTCCAGAAGCTCGTGTTCGTCCCCCTCGTCGGGGCGACCGTCGCACCGAAGCACCTGCGCGTGACCTTCCCGAAGAAGCTCGTGAAGGACGCACCCTCCATCGCGACCGACGGTGAGCTCGACGCCGCGACCGAGCCCGAGCTGTTCCAGCACTACGGCCTCGAGTACCGCACGGGCAGCGGCGGCGAGCGTCGCCTCGGACGCCGCTGAGGCCGGAACTGCTCCGCATCACCCGCCGACCACTGCGCGCCGCCCTGGCGGTGGTCGGCGCCCTCTGTCTCGTGGCGGCGGGCCTCGGCGGGTCCGTCGGCGCGCCGCCGGCCTCCGCGGCGCCGATGTGGCCGGTGCCGGAGCCGTACCCCCTGACCGCCGACCCAGCCGAGACGCTCGACGCGATCCCACCGGGCAGTGAGTACGTGGCGCTCGGCGACTCCTACTCGGCCGGGTACGGCCTGGGGGACCGCACCGGACTGCCCTCGAACGCCTGTGTGCAGTCGGCGCGCGACTACCCGCACCGGCTCGCGGCGCAGTTCGGGCTCGACCTGACCGACGTCACCTGCTCCGGCGCCACGAGCGACGACGTCACCACGGGCCACCAGTTCAAGGGCGTCCCGCCCCAGATCGAGTCCTTGTCCGACCGCACCCGACTGGTGACCCTGACGATCGGCGGCAACGACGCGGACCTGTTCGGCACGGCGGCCTCGTGCCTGGCGATCTCCGCGAACGGCCCGGTGTTCTCGGGTCGCGACGCCCCGTCGTGCGAGAGCACCCTGGTGCGCGACGGTGTCGACCAGCTCGCCGTGAAGATCCAGTCGCGCGTTGCCCTCGGCATCGCCGACACCCTGGGCGCCGTGCAGCGGGCCGCCCCGAACGCCGTCGTCGTGTTCCTCGGCTACCCGGCGATCTTCCCGGACGCCGAGGACACCCCCGCGAAGGGCTGCTTCCGGTCCGCACTCGACCTCGGCACCCTGGCGGGCTCGTTCCCGTCGGACACCTACCCCTTCACGGACACCGACGTCGGGTACCTGCACGGTGTCCAGGACGAACTCAACGAGGTCTCCCGGTCCGCTGCCGCCGCCGCCGGGGTCCGGTTCGTCGACGTCTTCGCGAGCACGCAGGACCACTCGCCGTGCGCCGCGTCGAAGCGCTACGTGGCCGGGGTGACGCTCACCGGTTCCGGTGACCTGCGGAAGATCGACCTGGAGGCTGGGGCCCTGCACCCGAACGAGCGCGGCGTCACGTACCTGACCGCGCGGATGGCCGCCGCGATCCGCGCCCTCGCCGACTGACCCCACCGGCGGTCTCGGTCGCCGTGGCCGCTCGGCTGTCCGCGTGCGCCGCCGGCGGAACCACGCAGACCGGGGCTGCCGTCTCGCGGACGACGTCGTGGAGCAGTGAGCCCGAGAGTGCGCGCACGTGGCCGCGGCCGAGCACCACCAGCGACGCCCGTCGGGTGTGCGACGCGATCGCGTGCCCCGGGTGGCCCTCGACCAGCAGCGGACGGATGCGGAGTGACGGGTACCGCTCGGCCAGCACGGACGTCGCCCGCTGCAGCAGCTCGGCGTTGCTGGTGCGCCACCGGAGCGGGTCCTCGGCGAAGTCGGTCAGCCCGGTCCGGGTGAGCACGGGCATCTCCCACGCGCGCAGGAGCGTCAGCCGTCGGTTCCGCCGGACGGCCTCGTCGACGGCGATGGACACCGCGCGTTCGTCGATCGGGTCCTCCACCGCGAGCACCACGTCGCCGTCGATGGGGTGCGGACCCTCCGGCACGACCACGGTCGGGACGGCAGCACGCTCGGCGACGCGCGCCGGGTCACCGCCGGCCGTCGATCCGCGCCGGTGGCGGAAGCTCCCGATCACGAGCAGGTCGCCGCCGTCCGACTCCTCGACCAGGGCTGCGGCGAACGGACCCGCGTGCCGGTGCACCTCGACCGCCACACCGGGCAGGGCGGTCCGCGCGGCCTCGGCGAGTTGGTCGGCGACCGGCGTCCGGCCTTCCAACGCGTGGTCGGCGCCGATGATCCGCAGCCGCTCGACACCGGCGTCGGCGCGGGCCACGATCCACCGCAGGGCCTCGTCGTGGGGCATCGCCGCATCGGCGGCCAACGTCACCGTCGTCCATCGCTCGTCCATCCCGATCGGCCTCCTCCGTCGCAGGCTTCGGGGGCGTCACCTGGCGCTCCGTGCGCCACACGGTACTCCGGTCGGGGGCCGTGGAACCGGCCGTGCGCGGCGGTGACCGTGGGCGGCGGACGTGGGCCGGGCCTCCCGTCCGACGCCGCGTAGTCTCGCGGGCGTGGTGGTGAGCGCCGGACTGTTGCTGCACCGGACCGGTCCGGCCGGGCCGGAGGTCTTCGTCGCGCACATGGGCGGGCCGTTCTGGCGGAACCGGCCACGTGCCTGGTCGATCCCGAAGGGACTCGTCGAACCCGACGAGGACCCGCTCGCGACGGCCCTGCGTGAGTTCGGTGAGGAGATCGGGGTCCCCGCGCCCGTGGCCGCCGACGACGTCACGGACCTGGGCGAGTTCCGGCAGGCCTCGGGCAAGCGCGTGCGGGTGTTCGCCGCGCCGGCCCCGGGGTTCGAGGTCGCCGTCGTGCGGAGCAACACCGTCTGGCTCGAGCTGCCACGTGGCTCGGGACGGTTCGTCGACGTGCCGGAGGTCGACGACGCCCGGTGGGTGCCGGTCGCCGAGGTGCGGGAGCTGCTCGTCGCGGGCCAGGTCGCCGCGGTGGACGCGCTGCTCGTGTTGCTCGATGGACCGGATCCGGCCGGGTGAGCGCCTCGCCCGTTGCGGGTGAGTCACGATGTGGTGACGGTCCGGACAGCGTCACGGGGGCGTGGATAGCCTGCACGGACGTCGGGGCACGCCGACGTCATCACCAGGGGAGTACACATGCGGCGCTGGCGCGCGGTCACGGCGGGGCTCACCGCCCTCGCACTCGGAGCAGGACTCGCGATCGGCGGCGCGACGAGCGCCTCGGCCGAACCCGCGGGCAACTGGGGCACGTTCACCCTGAGCGGCGCGTCGAAGGCGTACACGGGCACGATGACGTTGCCCGGGTTCCCCGCCACGACGTTCACCTCGAACTCGCGGCAGTCGACCGTGATCAGCGGTGCGTCGACGTGGCAGTCGGCGGGGACGCCTCCGGGCCAGGTCTACGGCACGAGTCGTGCGCAGACGTACATGAACCAGCGACCTCTGGCTGATCGTCCCAACGGGGACTCGGCGTCGACCACCACCTACACGTTCGACGGCGCGACGCCCGGTGCCGAGAGCTGGTCGTTCGTCCTCGGCGACATCGACGCCGACCAGGCGACGATCTCGGCGACGGTGGCCGGCGGTGGCGCGGCGACGGGGAGCAGCTTGGTTACGAGGAGTCCTACAACTCGTGCTCGGCTGCTCCGGCGGCCGGCGGCTGGTCGTGCACCCCCGACCCCGACGGCACCACCGGCAAGGACCAGCCGACCTGGGACGCCGCCACGCGCACGCTGACCGGCAACGCCGCCGCGTCGGACACCGCGGGCGCCTCGGCCTGGTTCACGCCGACCGTGTCGCTGACCAGCCTGACGATCACCTACCAGCAGCGCAGCGGGTTCCCGGTCTACCAGACCTGGTTCGCCAACCGCACCGCGGCCATCAGCGGCACCGCGACCCTCGACGGCACGCCGATCCCCGGAGCGACCGTCACCGTGACCGCACCGCGCGGCACCGTCTACACGACGACCACCGACGCCGACGGCAACTACGTGTTCCCGCAGTTGCCGGTGATCGCGAACTACCGCGTCGAGATCACTCCGCCGGCGGGTGCTGACGGTGAGGCCGTGGCGACGGGTGTCTCGCTCGCCGTCGCCGGCACACCCGGTGGCGTCGACAAGACCGCCGACTTCGCGTTCACGTCGCCGGACGACACGACGTCCGTCATCGGGACGGTGACCGACGCGGAGGACCACCCCGTGGCGAACGTGCCCGTCGTCATCGACGTCCCCGGGGGCGACCCGATCGAGACCACGACGAACAGCGACGGCGTGTACACCGCGTCGGACCTGCCCTCGGACACCGCCGTGGAGGTCTCGGTGGCCGGTGAACCGCCCGTGACGATCACCACCGGTGACGCCGGTGCAGCACCGGTCGAGCCGGAGCCGATCGTCGCCCCGCCCGCCGTGATCGCGACGATCACCGGCATCGTCTCCCTCGACGGGACGCCCGTGCCCGCCGGCGTGGTCGTCGAGCTCCTCGACGAGTCCGGAGCCGTCGTCGGTTCGACCACCACCGACGCCGACGGTCGCTACACCTTCGCCACGTCTGCGGGTACCTACACGGTCCGCACGGTGGTCCCCGCCGCGGGTGCCACCGGTGACACCGCGAACACCGGCATCGCCGCGGTCGCCGGCACCAGCGTGACGTCGGACCTGCCGTTCACGTCGGCCGCCGCGCCCGAGGTCATCACGACCGACCAGCCCGGCACCGTGGCGGACACGAACGGCGACCCGGTCGCCGGCGTGGACGTCGTCGCGACGCCGACCGACCCGGAGGCCGGCCCGCCGGTGACCGTGGCCACCGACGACGACGGCGCGTTCGACCTGGTCGACCTGCAGCCGACGACCGAGTACACGATCACGGTCGACGTCGACGGCGCCACTCCGGTGACCGTCGTCACGCCCGAGGACGGCGCTGCGACCCCGCTCGCCTTCGTGGTCGAGGCCGCGGTGACCCCGGTCCCGTCGCCGTCGCCCAGTGCGCCGACGCCGAGCAACTCGCCGACCGCGGTCCCGACCGTGCCGGCTGCCGGAGGCTCGAGCAACGCGCCGGCCGCCGGTTCGGGTGACGTGGGCAACGGTGGGCCGCTGGCCTACACCGGTGCGGACCTGAAGCCCGGGCTCATCGCGGCCGGGGTGCTCGTGCTGCTCGGTGCGGCGCTGCTGACCTACCGCGCGGTGCGCAACCGTCGCCGGAGCCACCTGCAGGACTGATCGGTCACGACGAAGGGCGGGCCCGGCGCGATGCCGGCCCGCCCTTCGTCGTGTTGCTGCACGCCACGCCGCCGCCCCACGAAACGCCGCCGCTCCACCCCCGAGGTTCCGAAATCTGCCCATCTCGGCGGCGCCGGCGGCCGTTCGTGGAACCTCAGCGACACGCACACGGCATGTCTTCGCGGCCGGTCGCCACACCCGCCACGCTCTGCCGTCATCAACGCCACGCCCGCTACGCCCCAACGCCACGCCCGGGCCTCGCCGCCGAGGTTCCACGACATGCCGCCAATCCACCGCCGAGGTTCCGCGGATCACCGCCAGGACCGCCGAGATGCCGAGATTTCGGAACCTCGGCGCAGCGCGAGGCCGACGGCGCCCCCGCCCACGCCTCGGGCTACTGCGTGCGGTGCGTGCGGTGCGAGCCCGTGACCGTCGCGACCGAGCCCGTCAGGGTCTGGATCGCCCGACCGACGACGGGCACCGACGTGGTGACCACCGCGAGCGAGGACGTGATCGCCTCGATCGACGACGTCGACAGGTGCTCCTGCCCGACCGTGTGCACCGGGAAGCCCCGACGCGCCAGCACGACGACCCCGAGCGACCCGAGCAGCACGGCACCACCGGCGAACGGCAGGTACTGCAGTCCCACGATCCCGAGCGCCTGCCCACCGATGGCTGCACCGCCCGCGATGCCGATGTTCGACGCACCGTTGATGAGCGCGCCGGCGATGTCGGGGGAGACGCCTCCGGAGCGGATCGCGGCAGCCATGAAGAGCGTGCCCGTCGTGCCGTTCGCGGCCAGCCACACGCCGGCGACGACCATCGTGCCGACCAGGGAGCCGTGCACGAACGGCATCGCGGCGAACGCGACGGCCATCACGGCGACGGCGGCGATGAGGGTCTGGCGGGGTGCCCGGTCGACGAACATGCCCGCGAGCCAGAGGCCGATCACCCCGGTGCCGCCCAGGACGAGCAGCGCACCGCTCACCATCGAGGCGTCGAGTCCGGCGTCGATCGCGTACGGCCCGACGTAGGTGTAGACGACGTAGTGCCCGGCGAACAGGAGCAGGTCGGCGATCACGACGGACAGCAGCCCGGTGCGCGCCCAGGCCTTCGGGGACCCGATGTGCGGCGACGAGGCACCGCTGACGGCGGGCAGGAACAGCAGCGCCACCGCGGCGAGCACGGCAGCGGCGACACCGATCGAGAACACGGCGGGGCGCCAGCCGATGTGCTGCGCGACCCAGGTGGCGACGGGCACGCCGAGCACGAACCCGAGCGAGCTACCCGAGTACACGAACGCGATGGCGCGACCGGCCAGGCGCGGCGGAACGATCCGGGTGGCGTACGCCGAGGCGACCGAGAAGAACAGCGCGTGCGCGATGCCGCCGACGACCCGGCCGGCGCAGACGACGGCGAACGACGGTGCGAACGCGATCATGAGGTTCGAGACCGTGTAGCCCACGAGCGTCGACACGAGCACGGCCTTGCGGGGGAGCTTCGCGGTGAAGGCGGTGAGCGGGAGCGCCAGGAGCGCCACGGCGCCCGCGTACACGGTGACGACGATGCCCATGGTGGCCTCGGACACACCGAGGTCGGCGCTCATCGTGCCGAGCAGCCCGACGGGCATGAGCTCGGTGGTGATGGCGAAGAACGTGGCCAGCCCGAGGACGGCGATGCCGACGATGGACTGGGTGGTGACGGTGATCGGCCGCGTGTTCGTCGACACGGCCGAGGTGGTGGTGTTGGTGGACACGCTGCTGACCTCCTCCGGGGCACGGGCGAACGCGCGTCGGTGCCGTTCGGGGGAACGACGAGGACCGGGAGGTCTGCGGGGCGCGCTCGCTGTGGATGTGGGTGATGTGGGTACGACTCCACGGCGAGTGCGCTCATCCAGTGTTGCACGATGGACCGCAGCCCGCGAGGGGGTCAGCGGAGATTCTCGGAGCGCTCCAACAATCCGCGCCCTCAGTTCTCGTTCGTCACCCGACCCTGCACGCCGCCACCCCGGAGCGCGATCGTCAACGTCCCGCTCATCGATTGTGCCGACATCGACACCGAGCCGTGCAGTGCCGCCTCGCGCGGGAAGCACGCCGTCGACGACTCGATCCGGTTCGCCGTCGCCACCAGGCAGATCGTCGACCGGTCGGTGCCGACCCCGGCCCACACGGCCCACGGCGTGTCGAACGAGCCGCCGTCCAGCGCCCGGTTGGTGAACACGAGCCGCGTGGAGTGCAGGCTCACGGGTGCCTCCACGGGCCCCGGCAGCTGGTCGGCGTAGGTCTGCGGCACGTCGAGCAGCTGCTCGAGCGTGACCGTGCCCGCCGTGGGCGTGACGCTCGGTGCTGCGGCGACGTCGCCGCGGACGGGCCCGACGACGGTGCCGGCGGCGAACGCCACACCGACCGCCGCTGCCGCGCCGAGCGCGATCCAGACGCGTGGCCGCTCCGTCCAGAGCAGCGTGCGCCACCGGGACCGTCGCGTCGGTCCGACCGGGACGCCCGACTCACCCCGACGTCGTCACCCGCGTCGTCGGGACGGTCGGGTTCCAGGGCTTCGGTCGCCGCCCACGATCCGGCCTCCGTTCGCGGGGACGGGTCCGGTTCCGCGACAGCCGCCGCGCGCTCCGCGGCCGGCCGTTCCGGCGACGGGTCGGGCAGTGGAGCCGACCGTTCGGGGGACGCGACCTGCCCGCTGGCTGGGGCCGTGCCTCCCGGCCGCCCGTCCGGCCCCGTGGCGGAGGCGACTCCCGCGCCCGCTCGCCGACCGCCCGACCGCCGCCCGCTCGCCAGGTCCTGCAGCGCGATCCGGGCGCGCGCCGCGTCGGCGGGGCTCGATGCCGCTCCCCAGGCGACGGCCTCGAGCCGTGCCCGTTCCGCTGCCACGTCGTCGTGGGCCATGCGCACTCCCGATCTGCCGGTCGCGTGGACTCCCTTCATCGTGGCACTGCCGGGGCGGCGGCGCGCACCCAGAACGAGGGGAGTAGGCGTGACGCATGAGCACCGAACCCGAACCACGGCACGACGCCGACCCGGAGACCCTCGAGCCGCTGAGCCGCGACACCCAGTCCGGCGAGGCCGACTACGTGGCGACGAGCCCCGGCGGGACCGGCACGGAACGACACGTGCCGACCGCCGACGAGGAACAGGGTCGCGGCACCGAGTACGACCCGGTCGACCAGGGGCCGCAGCAGGAAGGCCAGGGCGGCTGACGCCGGCCTGACGCCACGCGCCCGCGTCACCGGATCACCCGGCGCAGCACGGCCCGCTCGCCCGCCGTCCACGCGGCGCTCGTCACGACGTACAGCGCGGCGGCGAGTGGCGCGATCGCGGCGAACACGACCGTGATGAACGGCGCGAACCGCCCGATCGCGGCGGTCGCTGCCGCGCCGGGCACCTGGGCGCCCGGCGCGGGTGTCGGCAGCGGGTTCCAGCGCAGGTTCGCGCGACGGCTGAGTTCCACGACGACGGCGAGCACGGCCAGCAGCAGGACGACGACCCAGGCGTGCACCCAGAGCGGCGACGTCAGCGTGACGACGAGCGAGTGCCCGAGCGGGACCCCGACCAGGGTGGCCTCGAGCAGGGCGTTGGCCGTGCCGCCGATCGACGCGTGCGTGAACAGGGCGGAGACGAGGGACAGCACCGGGGCCTGCGCGAGGACGGGCAGACAGCCGGCCAGGGGTGAGACCTTCTCGTTCGTGTAGAGCTGCTGGACGGCACGCTGCAGCTGCTCAGCGTTCTTCCCGTGGCGCTTCCGCAGGGCGGCGAGCTGCGGCGCGAGCCGACGTCGGTCGCGCTCCGCTCGGACCTGCAGGACGGACAGCGGCACGAGCACGGCCCGGACGGCCAGGGTCAGGAGCACGACGGCGATCGCCGCGGCGAACGAGCCCGTGGTGGGGGAGAGCGCCGCGGTCAGGGCGGCGACGAGGTCCGCGCCGCCGTGCAGCAGCGGGCCGACGAGGGGCAGGGTGGACAGGTCCATGACGGTTCCGATCGGTGGTGGTTCGCAGGAGGGTCGCGAGGGCCCGGCCACCGGTCGGTGGTCAGGCCGGGGCGACGACTCCCGGGGCACGCGATCGGACGTGCCCGTCGGCATCGGGGTGGCTCCACGCGATGCGGGTGACCAGGTCCGGTACCGCAGCGTGTTCGACGCCCGTCGACCGCAGCCCGAGCACCGTCGCCAGCACCGTGGCGATGACCTGCGCGACGACGACCGCCACGGCGACGGCCGTCAGGCCGAGCGCGGCCACTGCCAGCAGCGGCAGGACGCCGGCTGCGGGGTCGCCCGCCGTGGGCGCACCGAGCACGAGCGCGGCGGCGGCGCGGAGGATCAGCAGGGCGACGGTCATGGTCGGTTCAGCGTAACGCCCGCGTGCCGCCACGGACAGGACGGCAGCGCGGGAGAGGATCGCCGCATGACCGCAGGTTCGCCGAGCACCCCAGCGACCGTCGCGCTCGACCGAGCCGGGGTGTCGTACACGCCGCACGTGTACGACCACCACGAGAGCGCCACGAACTTCGGCGAGGAGGCCGCCGCCGCTCTGGGGCTCCGCGAGGAGCAGGTCTTCAAGACCCTGGTCGTCTCGGTCGACGGCGCACTGGCGGTGGCGATCGTGCCGGTGGCGAACCGGCTCGACCTCAAGGCCATCGCGGCGGCGGTCGGTGGCAAGAAGGCGACGTTGGCCGATCCGGCCCTCGCCGAGAAGCGCACGGGGTACGTCGTCGGTGGCATCAGCCCGGTCGGCCAGAAGTCCCGGATCCGGACCGTGCTCGACGAGTCGGCCCTGGCGTACGACAGCATCTTCGTCTCCGGCGGGCGCCGCGGGTTCGACATCGAGGTGGCTCCGGCCGACCTCGCGCGGGTAACCGAGGCGATCTCGGCAGCGATCGCGCGGACCTGAGCCAAGTCGCCGCAAGTTCTTTCGTCGTCGGGAATGACCCCGGCACTCCTGCGTTGCATTGAGTCGAAGGCACTCAAGTTCCCCAGGAGGTCCCTTTGCCAGAGACGTTCGGCCCGACCGGCGGCAGTGACTCGTTCGACGAGTTCCTCGCCCGCCTCCTCGCGGCGCAGAACACCGGTGACCCGCAGCGCCCCCGTGCGTTCGGCCGACCGGTGGACATCACGCGGCTCCTCAGCCGCCGTACCCACGAGCTGCTCCAGCACACCGCCGAGTACGCGGTGTCGCAGGGGCAGCACGAGCTCGACGCGCTGCACCTGCTGCACGTGCTCGTCCGCACCGAGCCGTTCGACGCCGTCGTCCGTTCCGCCGGGGTCGACCCCGAGCGCCTCGCCGCCGAGATCGAGCAGCGCCTGCCGATGGCTCGCGAGCCGCAGCCCGAGCAGACCGGCCGCCCGGCCCTGACCGGCACGGCGCAGCGCATCCTCGTCGAGGCCACCCAGGCCGCGCGGGGCTTCGGCAGCACCTACACCGACCCCGAGCACGTCTTCTTCGCGCTCGTGACCGACCAGGAGACCGTCACCGGGCAGCTGCTCGCCAGCGCCGGTGTCACCCCGCAGGCCATGCAGGACTACGCCCAGCAGGCCGCGGCAGCAGCACGAGAGGGGCGCCCCATGCCAGGAACCGGTGCAACGACCGGAACGGCCGACAGCGGCACCGACAGCGACAGCCCGACCCTCGACCAGTTCGGTACCGACCTCACCGCGCGGGCCCGTGAGGGTCGCATCGACCCCGTCATCGGTCGCGCCGACGAGATCGAGCAGGCGGTCGAGATCCTGCTCCGTCGCACCAAGAACAACCCCGTCCTGATCGGCGAGCCCGGCGTCGGCAAGACCGCCATCGTCGAGGGACTCGCCCAGCGCATCGTCGACGGCGACGTCCCGTCGCTGCTGCAGGGCAAGCGCGTCGTCGCCCTCGACCTGCCCGGCATGCTCGCCGGCACCCGGTACCGCGGCGACTTCGAGGAGCGCCTGACGAAGGCCATGGACGAGATCGCGGCGCACGCCGACGAGCTCATCGTCTTCGTCGACGAGCTCCACACCGTCGTCGGCGCCGGTGGTGGCGGTGAGGGCGGCTCGATGGACGCCGGCAACATCCTCAAGCCCCGGCTCGCCCGCGGCGACCTGCACCTGGTCGGCGCGACCACCCTGAACGAGTACCGCCGGATCGAGAAGGACGCCGCACTCGAGCGTCGCTTCCAGCCGGTCACGGTCGGGGAGCCGAGCGTCGAGGACGCCGTCGCGATCCTGACCGGCCTCGCACCCCGCTACGAGGAGCACCACGGCGTCGTCTACACGCCGGAGTCGCTGCGCGCCGCCGTCGAGCTCTCGCACCGGTACGTCACCGACCGGCACCTGCCGGACAAGGCCATCGACCTCATCGACCAGGCCGGCGCACGGCGCCGGCTCGCCCGCTCGGGTGCCGTCGACGTCGAGGCCCTGCGCGACCAGGTCGCCGAGCTGCTCGCCGAGAAGGACCGCGCCGTCGCCGAGGAGCTGTACGAAGAGGCGTCGCGCCTGCGCGACGAGACGATCGGACTGGAGGCCCGGATCACCGCCGCCACATCGGCGGACGTTCCCCGCGCCTCCCGTCCCGAATCCGCGGGCACCTCGATCACGGAACGCGACATCGCCGGTGTGGTGTCGCGCGCCACCGGCATCCCGGCGACGCGCCTGACCCAGGGCGACCGCTCGCGGCTCGCCGTGTTCGAGCAGGAACTGCACGAGCGCGTCGTCGGCCAGGACGACGCCGTCGCGGCGATCGCGAAGGCCGTCCGACGCAGCCGCACGGGCATGGGCGACCAGCGTCGACCGGTCGGCAGCTTCCTGTTCCTCGGTCCGACCGGCGTCGGCAAGACCGAACTGGCGAAGGCCTTGGCGTCGTCGCTGTTCGGTGACGAGTCCGCCATGCTCCGCTTCGACATGAGCGAGTTCGGCGAGCGGCACACCGTCTCGCGGCTGGTCGGTGCTCCTCCCGGGTACGTCGGCTACGACGAGGCCGGGCAGCTCACCGAACGCGTGCGCCGGAACCCGTACTCGGTGATCCTGCTCGACGAGGTCGAGAAGGCGCACCCCGACGTGTTCAACCTGCTGCTGCAGGTGCTGGACGACGGTCGACTGACCGACGGCCAAGGGCGCACGGTGGACTTCCGGAACACCGTCGTGATCATGACGTCGAACATCGGCTCCGAGTTCCTGGCCTCGCGGTCGGGCGCCCTCGGCTTCGCGCCGGTGGGCACGACCGACGGGTACGGCGAGGACGACCTCCGCGCCCGCGTGATGGGCAAGCTGCGCGAGGCCATGCGGCCGGAGTTCATCAACCGCATCGACGAGATCGTGCTCTTCCGCAAGCTCGACCGGTCGCAGATCACGTCGATCGTGTCACTGCTGCTGCAGGACACGGCGCTGCGGCTCGTCGCGCAGGACATGGTGCTCTCCGTGTCCGACGCCGCGGTCGACTGGCTCGCCACGCACGGGTACGAGCCCGAGTACGGCGCGCGTCCGCTCCGCCGGCTCATCCAGCGCGAGGTCGACGACCGCATCGCGACGCTCGTGGTCGACGGTGGCGTGACCGCCGGGGACACCGTGCGGATCGACGTCGTGGACGACGTGCTGACGGCAGCGGTGGTGGAACCCGCGACGCTGTAGCAGCCGTTCGACCGAGAGGGCCCGGTACCGATTCGGTACCGGGCCTTCGTCGCGCCCGGGTGCAGCGCGGGGTGTTCGGGAATGCAATTCCGGAGAAATCGAAGAAAGGGGTTGCGCTGCGAATTGCGGTGCCGATAGTGTTCACTCGTCGCGAACCGCTGCAGCGCAGCGGGGACGACTCCGACAGCTCGAGACCGAAAGGGGGCCGACCATGATGATCACCGCAACCACTCCGTTCCGTGGAATCCGTGGACGCGTCGGCACCCCGTTCCGCGTCCGCTGACCCGGAGCGTTCCGCCTTCTGCCGACATCTGTGTCTTCCGATCCTCGTCTCGTGACGAGTCCGTCGCCTGACACCTCGCGCTGAGCCGTTCTGGCTCGCGTCGAACCGGCTCCGTCGATCGCCGATCGGTTCCGATCCGTGTGCTCCGTGCACGCGATCGGACTGCGTCGATCGTCGCCGGAGAATGTCGGCGGTCGGTGCGACGCTCTCGGTACCGGAAGTCATTCAGTACCGCGTCGTCGGACATTCCTCCGGTGACCGCGGAATGCATTCTCACGCATTCATTTCGTCCTGCCCGTGTTCCGGGCAGTCCATTCCTGCCCGTGTGCCGGGCAACTCCGTCATGCCCTGAAAGGGATCACCGTGTCATCGAAGACCGCCACCCGTCCTCCCGATACCCGCGCAGCGCGCCACCGGGTCTCCCTCACCGACCGCATCGCGCTGCGCATCGGAATGTCGCTCATCATCTGGAGCCGGCGGACCCGCCGGGTCCACCCGGTGATCGACCACGGAACACGGCTGCAGCTCGACCGCGAGCGGCAGCAGCGCGAGAACGACCTGCTCCTGCAGGCCGCACTCATGCGCGCCTGGCGCTGAGCCGGATCGGACACCCGACCGTCGCACCGTGCGACCGTCACCGTCCCGTGCCCGCTTGGTGGCTCGGTGCGAGGGGACAGCCCCGCACCGAGCCACCGTCGGCGCACCGGCCGACGCAACCCGCACCGTGCGCCGCACCGACGACCGGGCACGGCGCGACCGAGCCCGCACCGTGCGCCGACGTGTCGGACGCACCCCGGGCCTCCCGTACCGTTGACGGGTGACCGAAACCGCAGCTGCACTCGTCGAACGCCTGACCGCCGTCGTCCCGGACTTCCCGAAGCCGGGGGTGCTGTTCCGTGACGTGACGCCGGTGTTCTCGGACGCCGTGGCGTTCGGCCGCGTGTGCGAGGCACTCGCCGCGCCGTTCGCGGTCGGTGCCGGGTTCGACGCCGTCGCCGGCATCGAGGCACGTGGCTTCGCCCTCGCCGGCGGGATCGCCGCCCAGCACCAGGTGGGCGTGCTCACGGTGCGCAAGGCCGGCAAGCTGCCGGGCGAGGTCCTCAGCGAGCAGTACGCACTCGAGTACGGCGAGGCCGAGCTCGAGCTGCGTCCGGGCCAGCTCGCCGCGGGCACCCGGGTCCTCGTCGTCGACGACGTCCTCGCCACCGGTGGGACCGGCGCCGCCACCATCACGCTGCTCGAACGCGCGGGCTACCAGGCGGTCGGGTTCGCCGCGCTGCTCGAGCTCGACGGGCTGAACGGACGCGAGCGTCTCGAGCCGCGCCTGCCCGTCACCACGCTCGGCGCCGTGCCCGCCTGAGTCCCACGCGCGCACTAGTCTTGACGCACCATTTCGATCGAGGAGTCCCATCATCGTGACCGAGTCAGTCGCCGCAGCGCCGGAGAGCGCCGAGCCCGCAGCCGTGCCCCAGGCACCCGAGCCCCGCACCGCGACGACGACCACGACGGGCACCGAGCTCTTCGACGGTGAGCGCGGCGTCGTCGCGATCCGCGTCGACGGTGTCCTGAAGGACCTCGCTGCCGACGTCGCCGCCGGCGAGACCGCCGAGGCCGTCACGCTGCAGGAGCAGGACGGGCTCGACATCCTCCGCCACTCGGCCGCACACGTGCTCGCGCAGGCCGTCCAGCAGATCAACCCCGAGGCCAAGCTCGGCATCGGGCCGCCCGTCACCGACGGCTTCTACTACGACTTCGACGTCGCCGAGCCCTTCACCCCCGAGGACCTCAAGGCGATCGAGAAGGGCATGGACCGCATCGTCAAGCAGGCCCAGCGCTTCCGCCGCGTGGTCGTCTCGGACGAGCAGGCGCGCGAGCTGATGGCGGGGGAGCCGTACAAGCAGGAGCTCATCGGGCTCAAGGGTGCGGCGACCGACGGTGACTCCGGCGAGAGCGTCGAGGTCGGTGCCGGCGAGCTCACGGTCTACGAGAACGTCGACCCGAAGTCGGGCGAGGTCGTCTGGCAGGACCTCTGCCGCGGCCCGCACGTGCCGCACACCCGCTGGATCGGCAACGCCGCGAAGCTCATGCGCGTCGCCGCCGCCTACTGGCGCGGCTCCGAGAAGAACCCGCAGCTGCAGCGCATCTACGGCACCGCCTGGCCCGACAAGGACCAGCTCAAGGCGTACCTGGTGCGCCTCGAAGAAGCCGCCAAGCGCGACCACCGCAAGCTCGGTGCCGAACTCGACCTGTTCTCCTTCCCCGACGAGATCGGGTCCGGCCTGGCGATCTTCCACCCGAAGGGCGGCATCATCCGCCGCGAGATGGAGGACTACTCGCGCCGTCGGCACGAGGAGAACGGTTACTCGTTCGTCTACACGCCGCACATCACCAAGGGCGACCTGTTCGAGACCTCCGGACACCTCGGCTGGTACAAGGACGGCATGTTCCCGGCCATGCACATGGACGAGGCGAAGGACGAGGACGGCAACGTCACGCGTCAGGGTGCCGACTACTACCTCAAGCCGATGAACTGCCCGATGCACATCCTGGCGTACCGGTCGCAGCCGCGTTCGTACCGTGACCTGCCGCTCCGGATGTTCGAGTTCGGCACGGTCTACCGCAACGAGAAGTCCGGTGTCATCCACGGCCTCACCCGGGTCCGTGGCATGACCCAGGACGACGCGCACATCTTCACCACGCAGGAGAAGATGAAGGAGGAGCTGACCACGACGCTCGAGTTCGTGCTCTCGCTGCTGCGCGACTACGGCCTCGACGACTTCTACCTCGAGCTCTCGACGAAGGACCCGGAGAAGTACGTCGGTGACGACGAGGTCTGGGACGTCGCGACGAACACCCTGCGCGAGGTCGCAGAGGAGTCCGGCCTCGAGCTCGTGCCCGACCCGCCGGAGCCGCCTTCTACGGCCCGAAGATCTCGGTGCAGGCCCGCGACGCCATCGGCCGCACGTGGCAGATGTCGACCGTGCAGCTCGACTTCAACCTTCCCGAGCGCTTCGGCATCGACTACACCGCGGCCGACGGCTCCCGCCAGCGCCCGGTCATGATCCACCGCGCGCTGTTCGGCTCGATCGAGCGGTTCTTCGGCGTGCTGACCGAGCACTACGCCGGCGCGTTCCCGGCCTGGCTGTCCCCGGTGCAGGTCGTCGGCATCCCCGTCGCGGCCGAGTACGGCGACTACCTCGACGAGGTCGTCGCGAAGCTCCGGTCGCACGGCGTCCGCGCCGAGGTCGACCACTCGGACGACCGCATGCAGAAGAAGATCCGCACGCACACCAAGGCGAAGGTGCCGTTCCAGCTCATCGCGGGCGGCGACGACCGCGACGCCGGTGCGGTGTCGTTCCGCTTCCGCGACGGGCGCCAGGACAACGCCGTGCCCGTGGACGAAGCGGTCGACCGCATCCTGACGGCGATCCGCGAGCGCGCGCAGGTCTGATGACGGACGAGCAGGACCCGCTGGTCATCCGGGACGCCGCCACCGGTGCGGCCGTCCCGGATGCCTTCCAGCGCCTGTGGAACCCGCACCGGATGGCGTACATCGACGCCGGACGCGAGCGCACGGGCCGCGGGCACGCAGACGACTGCCCGTTCTGCGAGGCACCGCGGAAGTCCGACGAGGACGCCCTCATCGTCGCCCGGGGCGAGCACGCCTACGTGCTCCTCAACCTGTTCCCGTACAACAACGGACACCTGCTGGTCTGCCCGTACCGCCACGTGCCGCTGTACGACGAGGCCACGCCGGACGAGCTCCGCGAGATGGGCGAGCTGACCCAGACCGCGATGCGGGTCCTGCGCACCGTGTCGCACTGCGACGGCTTCAACATCGGCATGAACCAGGGCGAGGTCGCGGGGGCCGGCATCGCCGCGCACCTGCACCAGCACATCGTGCCGCGGTGGCAGTCCGACGCGAACTTCTTCCCGATCATCGCGCGGACGAAGTCGATGTCCCAGATGCTCGGGGACACCCGCCGACTGGTCGCCGAGGGCTGGCCCGCAGCGGACTAGACTGATCGGCATCATGAGCGACAGCACCAGCACCTCCGGCACCCCTGGCACCTCGATCACCGGCTCCGACCGCGTCAAGCGCGGCCTCGCCGAGATGCTCAAGGGCGGCGTCATCATGGACGTCGTCGACGCCGAGCAGGCCCGCATCGCGGAAGAAGCCGGCGCGACCGCCGTCATGGCCCTCGAGCGCGTCCCCGCCGACATCCGCGCACAGGGCGGCGTCGCTCGCATGTCCGACCCGTCGATGATCGAGGAGATCATCGCCGCCGTGTCGATCCCCGTCATGGCGAAGGCCCGCATCGGCCACTTCGTCGAGGCGCAGGTGCTGCAGGAGCTCGGCGTCGACTACATCGACGAGTCCGAGGTGCTCTCGCCCGCCGACTACGTCAACCACATCGACAAGTGGAACTTCACCACGCCGTTCGTCTGCGGTGCCACCGAGCTGGGCGAGGCGCTCCGTCGCATCACCGAGGGCGCTGCGATGATCCGTTCCAAGGGCGAGGCCGGCACGGGTGACGTGTCCGAGGCCACGAAGCACATCCGCACGATCAACAAGGAGATCGCGGCGCTGCGCCACCTCAAGGAAGACGAGCTCTACGTCGCCGCCAAGGAACTGCAGGCGCCGTTCGAGATCGTGCGCGAGGTCGCCCGCACCGGCAAGCTCCCCGTCGTGCTCTTCACCGCCGGTGGCGTCGCCACCCCGGCCGACGCCGCGATGATGATGCAGCTCGGCGCGGACGGCGTGTTCGTCGGCTCCGGCATCTTCAAGTCCGGCGACCCGGCGAAGCGTGCCGCGGCGATCGTCAAGGCCGTCACCTTCCACGACGACCCCAAGGTCATCGCCGAGGTCTCGCGCGGTCTGGGCGAGGCGATGGTCGGCATCAACGTCGCCGACGTCCCCGCACCGCACCGCCTCGCCGAGCGTGGCTGGTAGCACGACGAGCAGCGCTCGGCCCCGCATCGGGGTCCTGGCACTGCAGGGTGACTTCCGAGAGCACATCGCCTCGTTGACGGAGCTCGGCGCCGACGTGGTGCCGCTCCGTCGACCCGAGGAGATCGCGGCACTCGACGGCGTCGTGATCCCGGGCGGCGAGTCGAGCGTGATGGACAAGCTGTCCCGGGCGTTCGGCGTCGCCGAGCCCCTCGCTGCTGCCATCCACGACGGCCTGCCGACGTACGGCACGTGCGCCGGCATGATCATGCTGTCGTCGCGGATCACCGACGGCATCAGCGGCCAGCAGACCCTCGACGTGCTCGACACCACGGTGCGACGGAACGCGTTCGGCAGCCAGAACGACTCGTTCGAGGTGGACGTCCCGATGCCCGAGCTCGGCGACGCCCCCGTGCACGCGGTCTTCATCCGTGCCCCGGTGGTCGAGCAGCACGGCCCCGGCGTCCAGGTCCTGGGCGCGCTGGCGGACGGGCAGGTCGTCGCGGTGCAGCAGGACAACGTGCTCGCGAGTGCGTTCCACCCCGAGGTCGCCGGCGAGGACCGATTCCACCGCCGCTTCCTCGCCATGGTGCGCAGCGCCTGACGTGAGCCGCGGGCCCTGGGCCCGGCCGCCTGCGTGCCCGCACCGGCGGGGCGGGGCGGCGCCGGCCTCCCGGCTGGGTAAACTGACCCCGACTTTCCGCAAGACGCAAGGAGAACCGTGTCCGGGCATTCCAAGTGGGCGACGACCAAGCACAAGAAGGCCGTCATCGACGGCCGCCGTGCCAAGTCCTTCGCCAAGCTCATCAAGAACATCGAGGTCGCCGCGAAGATGGGCGGCGCCGACCTGTCGGGCAACCCGACGCTGGTCGACGCGATCCAGAAGGCCAAGAAGACCTCGGTCCCGAACGACAACATCGACCGTGCCGTCAAGCGCGGTGCCGGCCTGACCGGTGAGTCGATCGAGTACACGACGATCATGTACGAGGGCTACGCCCCGAACGGCGTCGCGATGCTGATCGAGTGCCTCACCGACAACAAGAACCGCGCAGCGGCCGAGGTCCGGACGGCGATGTCCCGCAACGGTGGCACCATGGCCGACCCGGGCAGCGTCGCCTACAACTTCTCGCGCAAGGGCGTCATCTCGGTCACGAAGACCGACGGCCTCGACGAGGACACCGTCATGACCGCCGTGCTCGACGCCGGTGTCGAGGACGTCATCGACCAGGGCGGCGGCTTCGAGATCATCACCGAGGCGAGCGACCTCGTCGCGGCCCGCACCGCGCTGCAGGACGCCGGCATCGACTACGACTCGGCCGACGCCGAGTTCGTCCCCGGCCTCAAGGTGCCGGTCGACGCCGAGACCGCCCGCAAGGTCTTCCGCCTGATCGACGCGCTCGAGGACAGCGACGACGTGCAGAACGTCTACGCCAACTTCGACGTGCCGGCGGACGTCCAGGCCGAGCTCGACGAGGACGAGGGCGAGTAGCCGTGCTCCGTGTGCTCGGGGTGGACCCCGGGCTCACCCGGTGCGGCGTCGGCGTCGTCGAGGTCGCACCGAACCGGCGCGCACGGCTCGTCCACGTGACGGTCGTGCGCACCCCGGCGGACATGCCGCTCGAGCAGCGGCTGCTCCGCATCGCCGACGGCATCGCCGCCGAGATCGACGAGCACCACCCGGACGCGGTCGCCGTCGAGCGCGTGTTCGCGCAGGCGAACGTCCGCACCGTGATGGGCACCGCCCAGGCGGCCGGGCTCGCGCTGCACGCCGCGGCGGCCCGCGGGCTGCCCGTCGGCCTGCACACGCCGTCCGAGGTCAAGGCGGCGGTCACCGGCTACGGCAACGCCGACAAACGCCAGGTGCAGACCATGATCGCGCGCGTGCTCGGTCTCGCCGAGGCCCCGAAGCCGGCCGACGCCGCCGATGCGCTCGCGCTGGCCGTGTGCCATGCCTGGAGGCTCGGATCACCGGACGTCGCCGGCGAACGTGCCACGAACCTCACCCCGGCACAACGCGCGTGGCGTGACGCACAGGGCGGCACCGTCGACTCCCCGCTCGCCCGCGCGGCCGCTGCCGCAGCCCGACCGCGTGGCTCGTCGGCCGCGTCGGTGGGCGGCCGTAGGCTCGGGGCATGATCGCGAGTCTCCGGGGTACCTGCATCGACATCGCCGGTTCCGGCGTGGTGATCGAGGCCGGGGAGTCGGGTACGCCGTCACCGTGACCCCGGCCCACGCGCTGACGATGCGTCACGGGTCCGAGGTGTTCGTGCGCACCGCGATGATCGTGCGCGAAGACGAGCACCTGCTCTTCGGCTTCGAGTCGACCGACGCCCTCCAGGTGTTCGACCTGCTGCGCAGCGTCACGGGTGTCGGGCCCAAGTCCGCGATGGGCGTCCTGGCCCACATGGACCCGTCGCAGGTCGCGAACGCCGTCGCGAAGGACGACGACGGCGCCTTCCGCAAGGTCTCCGGCATCGGCCCGAAGACCGCGAAGCTCATCATCCTCGCGCTCACCGGCAAGCTCGCCGCGTTCGAGCAGGCCGCCGTCGTCACCGCCGGCCGTGGCACCGCTGCCCACCCGGCCGCGACCGACGTCGTCTCCGCACTGATCGGCCTCGGCTGGCGCGAGGACGCAGCACAGACCGCCGTCGACGAGACCGTCGCGAACGAGCCAGGGGCCGCGGCCATGGGCACGCAGGCGCTGCTCCGCGCCGCGCTCGGTGCGCTCCGGCCCGCCGGTGCCGGTCGATGAGCGGCATCACGTCAGCCGGAGCCGAGTCGCAGGAAGAACTCGCCTTCGAAGGTGCACTCCGGCCGCGGTCGCTCGACGAGTTCGTCGGCCAGCGCAAGGTGCGCGGGCAGCTCGACCTGCTGCTCAAGGCGGCGGGCATGCAGGACCGCGCCCCGGATCACATCCTGATGGCCGGTCCTCCCGGCCTCGGCAAGACCACGCTCGCGATGATCGTCGCGCACGAGACCGGGCGTCCGTTGCGGATGTCGAGCGGTCCGGCGATCCAGCACGCGGGCGACCTGGCTGCCGTCCTGTCCTCGCTCGTGCCGGGCGAGGTCCTGTTCATCGACGAGATCCACCGGATGGCGCGCTCGGCAGAGGAGATGCTCTACCTGGCGATGGAGGACTTCCGGATCGACGTCATGGTGGGCAAGGGTGCCGGCGCGACGAGCATCCCGCTCGACCTCGCGCCGTTCACCCTGGTCGGTGCCACCACCCGCGCCGGCCTGCTGCCGAACCCGCTCCGCGACCGCTTCGGCTTCACGGCGCACCTCGAGTTCTACGAGAAGGACGAACTCGAACAGGTCCTGATCCGCGCCGCGCACCTGCTCGAGCTCGACATCGACCGATCGGCCCTGCGGGAGATCGCCGGGCGTTCCCGGGGCACCCCGCGCATCGCGAACCGCCTCCTCCGCCGGGTCCGCGACTACGCCCTCGTGCACCGCACCACCGACGGCATGGCGGCCGTCCAGGGTGCACTCGACCTGTACGACGTCGACGAGCTCGGGCTCGACCGCCTCGACCGCGCCGTGGTCGAGATCATGCTGACGCGCTTCGACGGCGGACCGGTTGGGCTGAACACCCTCGCGGTCTCGGTCGGAGAAGAGTCCGAGACCATCGAGTCGGTCGTCGAACCCTTCCTCGTCCGGGTGGGCCTGGTCACGCGCACCCCGCGCGGCCGCATCGCGACCCCGGTCGCGTGGCGGCACCTCGGCCTCACCCCCGGGCAGGGCGTCGGGCCGCTCCCGGGCCTGTTCGACGACACCGACACCACCGACTAGCGGCCGATCGGTCGGGTGACATGCCACGCACAGTGGCGTGCCCTAGACTGCTACGGCCCGAAACCGAGCAACCAGAGAAGGCAACTGCATCATGGGTCAAGAAGTCATCCTCATCGTCATCGTCGTGGCGTTCGCGGCCTTCATGTTCTACAACAGCCGCAAGCGCAAGAAGCAGCAGGGCGAGCTCGCCACCAAGATGGTGCCGGGTGCTCGCGTGATGCTGTCCTTCGGCCTGTACGGCACGCTCCTCTCCGTCGACGACGAGAAGGTCACCGCCGACGTCGAGATCGCCCCCGGCACCGTCGTCACCGTGCACCGCCAGACCCTGTCGCGCGTCGTCGACGACAGCGCCTCCGACATCGAGACCACCGCGACGCCGGAGGACGAGGCAAAGCCCGTCGCCGAACTCAACGGGGAGCCGGTCTACGGCGAGCGGGTCGACAACGACCGCCTCGACGAGACCGACTCGAAGCGCAAGTCCGACGACTGACGCCCTCGGCCGCCGGGTCGTCTGACCCGGCGGCTTCCTCTGCCGTCGTGCCTGAGCGCCGACGGTCCTGAACAGAAAGACGAGACGACCGGTGGCACGATCGACACCCGTCAAGAAGGCGCTGCGCTCGCTCACCTGGTTGGTGATCCTGATGGCGATCCTCGCCGGCCTGAACACCGCCGCGACGATCCTCGCCGGCAGCTCGAAGGACGACACGGACAAGTGGTACCAGGGCGCGAGCTGGGTACCGGAGCTCGCACTCGACCTGCAGGGCGGCACGCAGCTGACCCTCGCGGCGCAGAACACCGAGGGCGACTCGGTCACCTCGCAGCAGCTGCAGCAGGCGGTGGAGATCATCCGCCAGCGCATCAACGCCACCGGTGTCTCCGAGACCGAGATCAACACGCAGGGTGCGAACAACATCGTCGTGTCGATCCCCGGTCGGCCCGACAAGGCCACGATCGACCGCATCGAGGCAGCGGCGAAGCTGACGTTCCGCCCCGTGCTCTTCACCGAGGCCGCGACGAACTCCGCCGTCGGTGACGACGGGAAGTCCACCGCCTCGCCGACGCCGTACTCGCCGCCGGCCTCGCTCGCGGCGACGCCGAGCGCGAAGCCGACGAACGCCAGCGACGTCAACTGGATCACCCCGGCGCTGCAGGACCTGTACACCAACTACAACTGCGCGGCTCCGGACGACGTCACCTCGGCGCCGGACGACGAGCCCCTCGTCACGTGTGACGCCGACGGTGCGTCGAAGTACATCCTCGGCCCGGTCGAGGTCTCCGGTGCGAACATCAGCAACGCCACCTCGGGTCTGGCCACCGACTCGCAGGGCACGTCGACGGGCCAGTGGGCCGTCAACCTGACCTTCGACGGCCAGGGCACGAAGGACTTCCGCACCGTCACGAACCGCCTCGTCTCGCTGCAGGCACCGCAGAACCAGTTCGCGATCGTGCTGGACGGCTCGGTCATCACGGCCCCGTCCACGAACTCCGCCATCACCAACGGCAAGGCGCAGATCACCGGCTCGTTCACGGCCGAGTCGTCGAAGACGCTCGCCGACCAGCTCAAGTACGGTGCGCTGCCGATCAACTTCCAGGTGCAGTCGAACGAGAACATCTCGGCGACGCTCGGAACGGCGCAGCTCATCGGTGGTCTCGTCGCGGGCCTGATCGGCCTCGGCCTGGTGATCATCTACTCCGTCATCCAGTACCGGGCGCTCGCGTTCGTCACGGTGCTCTCGCTCGGGGTGGCAGCCGTCCTGACCTACCTGGTCATCGCGATCATGTCGTGGCGCGTCGACTACCGCCTGTCCTTGGCGGGTGTGGCGGGTCTGATCGTCGCGATCGGCATCACGGCGGACTCGTTCATCGTCTACTTCGAACGCATCCGTGACGAACTCCGCGACGGTCGTGCGCTCGAGAGTGCGGTCGAGTCCGGCTGGAAGCGTGCACTCCGCACGATCCTGGCGTCCGACGCGGTGAACTTCCTCGCCGCCGTCACCCTGTACGTGCTCGCGGTCGCCGACGTGAAGGGCTTCGCGTTCACGCTGCTCCTCACCACGCTGATCGACATCGTGGTGGTCGCGCTCTTCACCCACCCGATGATGCAGCTCATCTCCCGCACCCGGTTCTTCGGCGAGGGGCACAAGTTCAGTGGGCTCGACCCAGCGGCGCTCGGTGCCGTCTACAAGGGGCGTGCGCAGTTCCGCGCCCCCGTGGTGGACGGCAAGCGCCAGCGCAGTGCCGGTGAGGCGCAGCGCCGACAGACGATCGCGGAGCGGAAGGCCCAGCAGGCCTCCGGCGACAACGGCTCGACGCCGGACGGGAAGGACGACTGATGGCCAGCTTCAGCCAGTTCGGCAGCGACCTCTACACGGGGAAGCGGTCGTACGACATCATCGGGCGACGCAAGACCTGGTACCTCATCGCGCTGATCATGATCGTGATCTCGCTCGCCACCCCGTGGCTGCGCGGCGGGTACCAGCTCGGCATCGAGTTCACCGGTGGTTCCGAGTTCACCCTGTCGGACGTCAAGAACACCGACCAGAGCATCGCGACGGACACCGTCGAGCGGGTCGTCTCGGACGAGATCCCGCGCGTCTCCCAGCTCGGCACGCACGGCATCCGCGTGCAGACCGGCCAGCTCACCGACCGTCAGACGACCGAGGTGCAGGACGCCCTGGCCGAGGCGTACGACGTGCCGGAGAGCCAGGTCGCCGCGACGTTCATCGGTGCCACGTGGGGCGCCGACGTGCTCGCCCAGGCGATCCGCGGTCTGGTGATCTTCCTCGCCCTGGCCGCCGTGTTCATGACGCTGTACTTCCGCACCTGGAAGATGTCGCTCTCCGCGATGGCCGCGCTGCTGCACGACCTGTTGATCACGGCCGGTGTCTACGGCATCGTCGGGCTCGAGGTCACGCCCGCGGCGGTGATCGGCTTCCTGACGATCCTCGGGTACTCGCTCTACGACACCGTGGTGGTCTTCGACAAGGTGCGTGAGAACACCGCGCAGGAGTCGATCCGCACGTTCAAGCAGTCGGTGAACCTCGCGGTGAACCAGACGCTCGTCCGCTCGATCAACACCTCGGTCGTGGCGCTGCTGCCGGTCGCGGCGATCCTGTTCATCGGGTCGTACGTGCTCGGTGCGGGCACGCTCCGCGACATCTCGCTCGCACTGTTCATCGGCATCATCGTCGGCACCTACTCGACGATCTTCATCGCGTCGCCGATGTACGCGCAGCTGCGCGAGAACGAGCCGAAGATCAAGCAGGCCGACGCCAAGAAGATCCAGGCGGCCGAGAAGCGCCAGCGCGAGGTCGACGCCGACGCCGACGCGAAGGCGACCGCCTGATGCCGATCGAGATCAGCGAGGTCGACGTCGCCGAGGCGCGTCGCCGGCTCGAGTCGGGGTCGCGGCTGTTCGACGTCCGCGAGCAGGGGAGTGGGACGAGGTCCACGCTCCCGACGCCACGCTCGTCCCGATGTCCGAGCTGGTCAACCGCTGGCAGGAGATCGACGGCGGCGGCGAACCCGCGATCATCGTCTGCCACTCGGGTGCTCGTTCGGCCCGGGTGGTCGCGGCACTCGAACAGTCCGGTGTCTCGGCGGTCAACCTGACCGGCGGCATGGTCGCCTGGGAGCAGTCCGGCGCACCGGTGGTCCGCGACGCCCAGGGCGAACCGGGTCACGAGCACTGACCGGACACGCGTAGTGTTGGCGGATCGAGCTCGGATCGAGCTCTCGGACCGAGTCCTGGGAGGCGCATCATGACGGACACCCGCGAAGAGCCGTCCGCGCCGAGCCGCCCCGGCTCCGCCCAGCGGCCGTCCAGCCCCCTCGGGCCGAACACGACGGGCAACCTCGGTTCCCTCCGCTCGCTGCTGCCGCGCCTGTTCTCCCGCGCCCAGCCGGCCGGTGCCGTGGACACCCTGATCCGCACGGTGCGCTCGCACCACCCCAAGGCCGACGTCACGCTCATCGAGCGCGCGTACTCCGTCGCCGAGCGCGCGCACGACGGCCAGAAGCGCAAGTCCGGCGAGCCGTACATCACGCACCCCGTCGCGGTCGCCCAGATCCTGGCCGACCTGGGCATCGGGCCGATCACGATCGCCGCCGCGCTGCTCCACGACACGGTCGAGGACACCGACTACCAGCTCGACCAGCTGCAGGTCGACTTCGGCGACGAGATCGCCATGCTCGTCGACGGCGTCACGAAGCTCGACAAGGTCAAGTACGGCGACAGCGCCCAGGCCGAGACGGTCCGCAAGATGGTCATCGCGATGTCGAAGGACATCCGCGTGCTGGTCATCAAGCTCGCCGACCGGCTGCACAACGCCCGCACCTGGGGCTTCGTCGAGTCCACCTCCGCCACCCGCAAGGCGAAGGAGACGCTCGAGATCTACGCGCCCCTCGCGCACCGGCTCGGCATCCAGATGATCAAGCTCGAGCTCGAGGACCTGTCGTTCGCGGTCCTGCACCCGAAGCTCTACGTCGAGATCGACAGCCTGGTCAAGGAACGCCAGCCGAAGCGCGAGCAGTTCGTCCAGAACGTCATCGGCACGCTCAAGAAGGACCTGAAGGCCGCGAAGGTCCGCGGCGAGGTCATGGGTCGGCCGAAGCAGTACTACTCGATCTACCAGAAGATGATCGTGCGGGGTCGCGAGTTCGACGAGATCTACGACCTCGTCGGCATCCGGGTGCTCGTGCCGACGGTGCGCGACTGCTACGCCATGCTCGGTTCGGTGCACGCACGGTGGACACCGCTGCCCGGCCGGTTCAAGGACTACATCGCGACGCCGAAGTTCAACCTGTACCAGTCGCTGCACACCAGCGTGCTCGGGCCGCAGGGGCGCCCCGTCGAGATCCAGATCCGCACGCACGAGATGCACCAGCGCGCCGAGTTCGGTGTCGCCGCGCACTGGAAGTACAAGCAGCGCGCTGCGGGCCGCGACGTCGGGACCTCGTCGACCACCGACGACCAGGACATGGCGTGGCTCGCGCACATCACCGACTGGCAGGCCGAGACGAGCGACCCGGGGGAGTTCCTCGACTCGCTCCGCTACGAGATCGGCGCGAAGGAGACGTACGTCTTCACGCCGCAGGGGAAGGTCATCGGCCTGCCCGCCGGCGCCACCCCGGTGGACTTCGCGTACGCCGTGCACACCGAGGTCGGGCACCGCACCATGGGCGCCAAGGTCAACGGTCGCCTCGTCCCGCTCGAGAGCTCGCTGTCGAGTGGCGACGTCGTCGAGATCTTCACGTCGAAGAACCCCGACTCGGGTCCGTCGCAGGACTGGCTGAAGTTCGTCAAGAGCCCTCGGGCGCGCAACAAGATCAAGCAGTGGTTCACCAAGGAGCGACGCGAAGAGGCGATCGAGCAGGGCCGCGACGCCATCGCCCGCGCCGTGCGCAAGCAGAACCTGCCGCTCCAGCGGATCATGAGCCAGGACACCATCGCCGAGGTCGCCTCGTCGATGCGGTACGACGACGTCTCGGCCCTGTACGCCGCGGTCGGCGAGGGGCACGTCTCGACGCAGTCGGTCATCGAGAAGGTCCTGGGCAGCGTCCAGAGCGACACGGAGACCGACGAGCCGGAGCTCACGTTCCCGCGCCAGGTCACGAGCCGTCAGCTGCGCACGAGCGACAGCGGCGTGCTGGTGCGCGGTGCGCCGGACATCCTGGTGAAGCTCGCGAAGTGCTGCACGCCGGTGCCGGGCGACCAGATCGTCGGGTTCATCACCCGCGGGCAGGGCGTCTCGGTGCACCAGTCGTCGTGCACGAACGTCAAGTCCCTGATGAACGAGCCCGACCGGATGATCGAGGTCGAGTGGGCCCCGTCGTCGAAGTCGGTGTTCCTCGTGCAGATCCAGATCGAGGCGCTCGATCGGTCGGGGCTGCTCAGTGACGTCACCCGGGTGCTCACCGACCACCACGTCAACATCCTGTCGGCGACGGTCTCGACCTCGTCCGACCGGTTGGCGCTCAGTCGGTTCGTGTTCGAGATGGGTGACACCATCCACCTCGACCGGGTGCTGAACGCGGTGCGACGCATCGACGCCGTCTACGACGTCTACCGCGTCAGCGCGGGCTGAGCACGGCCCGAGCCCGCGTCGCCGCGCGCTGAGCACGGCCCGAGCCCGCGTCAGCGTGCGCTGAGCAGCCCGCGCAGCCGTCGTTCGGCCTGCCGCGCCATCGGGATGGTCCCGAGGCCGCTCAGGCGCGCGTGCAGCTCGTCCACGGACACCGCCCCGATCGTCAGCAGCCCGTCGACGGCCGCTGCCCGCTCGGGGTCCCAGTCGCCCGGTGTGCGGAGCAGGTCGACGGCGGTGCGCGTCGGAGTCGTGACGACGGTCTGCACGGACCCCAACCGGACCACGTCGGCGGCCTGGAGCGCGACCTCGCGCAGGTGCAGACCCGGCCCGACCGCGATGCGCAGCTGCGGTGGGACGCTCGCCTCGATCGGGTCCGGCGGCCGCGACGCCGCGCCCCAGATCCACGCGGCGGTCCGGCCGGAGGCGACGAGCCGTGCGTCGCTGAAGACCCACGACGCCGCGGTCGCGCGCAGCGCCGGGTCCTGCGGTGTCGCGGGGAGGCCCAGCACGGCCCGACGGGCACCAACTCGCCCGCGAGCACCGCAGCGCGCAGTTCTGCCTCGGGCCAGTCGTCCGTGGTCAGGAGACGGGAACCGGGCACCCCGTCATCCTGCCGGACACCGACACCCGGTCGACACCCCCTGTGGAGAGGCCGGGCACGTCGGCGTCTGCAGCGCCACTCAACGAGGGCGTCGCCGCGGTCTGCTCAACGCAGGGCGTCGGCAGCGCCGCTCGACGCAGGGCGTCGCCGCGGTCCGCTCAGCGCAGGACGTCGGCGCGGTGCACGAGTGCCGCCGCGCCGATGAGCGGGCCGTCCTGCGACAGCGCCGTCGGCACGATCCGCACCTTCGTCACGAACCCGAACTCGACGCGCTCCGCCACCGCTTCGCGTGCGTACTCGAACAGGTCCGGCGTGACGTGGGAGAACCCGCCGCCGATCGCCACGACCTCGAGGTCGACGAGGCTCGTCGCCGCCGCGATCGCCTGCCCGAGCGCCCGGCCGCTGCGCTTGACCGCCGCGACCGCGATCTCGTCGCCGGCCGCGTACGCCGCCGACAGCGCTTCGCCGGTGGATCCGTCGAAGCCCTGGCGCTGCGCCCAGGCGACGGTCTTCGGGCCGCTGGCGATCGCCTCGAGGCAGCCGGTGCCGCCGCAGGCGCACGGGTCGTCGTAGCCGCCGCACTCCACGTGCCCGATGTGCCCGGCGTTGCCCGTCGGGCCGCTGACGGTGCGGCCGTGCAGGATGAGACCTCCGCCGACGCCCGTCGACACGATCATGCCCATGACGTGGTCGTACCCCTGCGCCGCACCGACCCAGTGCTCGGCCAGCGTGATCGCCAGGCCGTCCATGCGCAGCGTGACCGGCACGCCCTCGGGCACGAGCGCGGCGATGCGGTCGCGCAGCGGGTGGCCGCGCCACACCGGCATGTTGAGCGGGGAGACGAGGCCGTGCTCCTCGTCGACGGGGCCGGCCGAGCCGACCCCGACGCCGACCAGGGTCGCGTCGGTCGGGACCGTGGCGAGCGCGCTCGTCACGACCTCGTCGACGGCGGCCTGCAGCTCGTCGGACGTGCGCTGCGGCCCGGTGGGGCTGCGGAAGCGCGTGCCCGGCAGGACGACGCCCTGGTCGGTGACGAGGGCGGCCTCGACCTTGGTGCCGCCGAGGTCGACGGCGAGTGCGAGGGCGGGGGACTGGGGTGCGGTACTGGACATGCGCGCTCCGATGCGGCGGTCTGGAGGCCCGGGGCGGCTCCCGGACGCGGCGTCGCGTCCGGTGGGCCCCGGCCTGGCAGGTGGTGGGTCGGTCGGGTCAGGTCGTCGTGCGGTGGATCAGGTCGTGTCGCGGTGGGTCAGTAGGAGCTGGTGTCGTCGCCCTGCGACGACGCGGCCCCGGTCTCGACGCGGTGTGCGACCTCGTCGAGGATGCGCGCGGACGCACTCGTACCGATGCGGTTCGCCCCGGCGTCCACCATCTCGAGCAGGGTGTCGAGCCCGCGGACACCGCCCGAGGCCTTGACGCCCGTGTCGGCTCCGACCGTGCGCCGCATCAGTGCGATGTGCGCGGTCGTCGCCCCGCCGCCGGCGAACCCGGTGGAGGTCTTCACGAACGCGGCACCGGCGGACTGCGCAGCACGCGAGGCCGCGACGATCTCGTCGTCGGTCAGGAAGGCGGTCTCGAGGATGACCTTGACGACGGTGGACCCGGCGGCGTCGACGACGGCGCGGACGTCCTGCTCGACGCGCTCCCAGTCGCCGGACTTCGCGGCGCCGATGTTCTGCACCATGTCGAGCTCGAACGCCCCGTCGGCGAGGGCCTGCAGCGACTCGGCGACCTTGGCCGCGGTGGACGTGGTGCCGTGCGGGAAGCCGATGACCGTGCCGACGCCGACGCCGGTGCCCCGGAGACGCTCGACGGAGTAGGCGACGTCGCTGGGCCGGACGCACACGCTGAAGACCCGGTACGCGGCGGCTTCGTCGAGCTGGGCGTCGACGTCCGAGCGGGTGAGCTCGGGCTTCAGGATCGCGTGGTCGATGAGGCCGCGGACGGCATCGGCGGTGACGGGGAAGGCTGCGTTGTCCACCCGGCAAGCCTACCCGTCAGGCGTGCCGCGTAGCGTTCCGGGCATGCAGGTCCTCGTCACCGGCGCCACCGGGTACATCGGCGGTCGTCTCGTCCCCCGTCTCCTCGAAGCCGGACACTCCGTGCGTGTGTTCGTGCGCAACCCCCGGAAGCTCCAGGACGTCCCGTGGAGCAGCGACGTCGACGTCGCCGAAGGAGACCTGCAGGACGCCGACGCGGTCCGCGCCGCGGTCGACGGCATCGAGGCCGTCTACTACCTCGCCCACGCGATGGGTGCCGACGGCGACTTCGAGTCCGCGGAACGGCAGGCGGCCGAGACGATGGCGCACGAGGCGAAGCGCGCCGGTGTCAGCCGGTTCGTCTACCTGGGCGGCCTGCACCCCGACGGCGACCTGTCGAAGCACCTGCGCAGCCGGAAAGAGGTGGGGGAGATCCTGCTCCGCTCCGGCGTGCCGACGATCGCGTACCAGGCCGGCGTCGTCATCGGTTCCGGCAGCACCTCGTTCGAGATGATCCGGCACGTGACCGACGTCCTGCCGTGGATGCCGGCACCGCGGTGGGTGCGCAACCGGATCCAGCCGATCGCCGTGCGCGACGTCCTGTACTACCTGGTCGCGGCGCTCGACGTCCCCGCCGACGTCAACCGCACCTTCGACATCGGCGGGCCGGACGTCCTGCGCTACGGGCAGATGCTCAACGGCTACGCGGTCGAGGCGAAGCTGCGGCAGCGGCCGATCACGGTCCTGCCGGTGCTCACCCCACGCCTCGCCGCACACTGGTTCAACGCCGTCACCCCGATCCCGCGCAAGCTCGCGACGCCGATCATCGAGTCGCTGCAGTTCGAGTGCGTCCAGCGCGAGCACGACATCGACGACGTCGTCCCGCAGCCCGAGGGCGGGCTCACGTCGTACCGCCGAGCGGTCCGACTCGCACTGAACAAGATGCGGTCCGGCGAGGTGCAGACGAGCTGGCGGAGCGCCACCCTGTCGAGCGCCTCGGCCGACCCGATGCCGACCGACCCGGACTGGGCCGGCCACACCGTCTACGTCGACGACCGGAAGCGCCACTCGACCGCTTCAGCAGAGGACGTCTGGCGCGTCGTCGAGTCGATCGGCGGCGAGAACGGCTGGTACTCGTTCCCGCTGGCCTGGGTCGCGCGCGGCTGGATGGACAAGGTCGCCGGCGGCGTCGGGCTCAGCCGCGGCCGTCGCGACCAGGACCGACTCGAGCAGGGCGACGCCCTCGACTGGTGGCGCGTCGAACGCCTCGAGCGCGGTCGCTACCTGCGGCTCCGCGCCGAGTTCAAGTCACCCGGGCGCGCCTGGCTCGAGATGACCGTGACCCCGAACCCCGAGGGCGGCAGCGACTACCACCAGCGGGCGATCTACTTCCCGCAGGGCCTGCCCGGCCGGCTGTACTGGTACGGGATCCTGCCCTTCCACGGGATCATCTTCCCCGGCATGGTCGAGCGCATCACCGCGGCCGCCGAGCGCGAGTCGGACAACACCGAGTCGACGCAGCGCAACCGGACCCAGCACAATGGGAGTCCGGAACCGGCGAACGAGGAGGCAGCATGACCGAGGAACGCAGTCCCGTCCTGTTCCTGGGGGACAGCATCACGGCCCAGGGGTCGTGGGACAGCTGGCTCCCCGACGAGCAGACCCTGAACCAGGGCATCAGCGGTGACACGACGGACGGCGTGCTCGCGCGGCTCGACGCGGTCATCGCCGAACAGCCCGAGGTGATCGTGCTGTTGATCGGCACGAACGACTTCGGCAACCACCGGGCGAGCGCCGAACACGTCGTCCGCAACGTCGAGACGATCCTCGTCACCCTGCGGCGCGAGCTGCCCGGTGTCCGCCTGCTGCTCGTCTCCGTCCTGCCCCGTCAGGCCGAGTACACGACCAAGATCGAGGAGGCGAACCGGCACCTGCGCCAGTTCGTCGCCACCTGCCACGCGCAGTACCTCGACGCCTGGCCCGCGCTGGCCGACGGCGACCACCTCGACGACCGCTTCACCGACGACGGCCTGCACCTCACCGACGAGGGCTACCGGGCCTACCTCGACGAGCTGGTCCCCGCGCTCGAGCGTGTGCGGGGTCTCCCGCCGATGTCCCGGTCCTTCACGGCCATCGACCTCGACGAGGCCCCCGCCTGATGGCTGCCCGCAAGGGACGACCCCCGGTGGGGTCGTCGCAGAACGGCGTGCCCGCCGCACCGGTCCGACCGGCTGCGGGGACGCCGAACACCCGGGCCACCCCGGGGTTCACCCGGCCGGCACTCGCCCCGTCGCTCATCGCCGCGATCGTCCTGCTCGCCTGCGTCGCGATCATCGACTCGTCCGGCTTCGTCTTCGCCCGCTGGGGGATCACGGTGCTGTCCCTCATCGTGCTCGTCTTCGCGGTGCGCGGGAAGACGTGGTGGGCCGCCGTGCTGATGGCCGCCGTCGCCGTCTGCTGGAACCCCTGGTCACGGTGCCGATCCCCGGCCAGGTGTGGGCCGCGCTGCAGATCCTGGCTGCCGCCCTGTTCATCGTGGTGGGCATCGCCGTCAAGGTGCCGCGCGAGGCGGACGCGCCCCGGGCCTCCTGACCGGCTCCGCTGACCGCCTGCGGAACCGACCGGGCGGGCGGACGGTAGGATCGCAGGGTCGGGTACAGGACCCGGCAGCACGACCCGAAGGGCATGGATGAACGACGAGACCGAGCCGGTGACCGAGAGTCCTCTGCTGACCCCTCGACCGTCCTCCGGCGGTCTCGACCGGCCCGACGTCGTCGTCCGCAAGGGGCGCCTGACGCTGCTCAACGGCCACCTGACGCCGCAGCAGTCGATGATCGAGGACCTGTTGTTCCTGGACGACGCGCTGACCGAGGCGGACGTCGACCACCTGCTCATCCGCGGCAACGACGAGCGTCCGGTCATCGCGATCGACGAGCGCGACCGGCAGCGTGCGGAGAGTGCCGTCATGGCCGCCGCCGTCAACGAACCGTTCTACGCGAAGCCGCCCGGCGAGCCGGCCGTGCTCGTGCAGGACGACGGCCTCGGGCCCGTCGACGAGCCGGTGCTGCGCGTCTTCCGTCCGCGTCTCGAGCCCCTCGGTCGTCTGCGCTACGGCGCCGAGACGAGCGTGCAGCTCGAGTTCTGGCGACTCACCGACACCGAGGTGCTCGCGCCCGTCGAGAACGCACTGATGCGCCGCAGCCTGCCGGTCGACGAGTTCGTGCTCGTCGACATCGAGCGCTACGGCCGCACCTGGCGCACCGTCGAGCACATGTTCGACGACCACGTCTCGGACATCCGGTTCCCGATCGACATCGTCTTCTCGTGGGTCGACGGCAACGCCATCGAGTACCAGCGCGCCCGCCAGGCAGCGCAGGCGACGGCCGTCCTGGGCGAGGGCGACGACGCCCCCGCACGGTTCCGCCAGATCGACGAGCTCAAGTACGCACTCCGCTCGGTGCACACGTTCGCGCCGTGGATCCGCCAGATCTACATCGCCACCGACTCACCCGCCCCGCACTGGCTCGCCGACCACCCCAAGGTCCGCATCGTGCGCAGCGAGGAGTTCTTCGCCGACCCGTCCGTCCTGCCGACGCACAACTCGCAGGCCGTCGAGTCGCAGCTGCACCACATCCCGGGCATCAGCGAGCACTTCATCTACTCGAACGACGACATGTTCTTCGGCCGTACCGTCGACCCCTCGGTGTTCTTCAGCCCGGGGTCGGTGTCCAAGTTCATCCTCGCCACCACCCGCATCGGCCTCGGTGTGAACAACGCCGCGCGCAGCGGGTTCGAGAACTCCGCGCGGGTCAACCGGCGCCTGTTGCAGCAGCGGTTCGGTGCGGTCACCACCAGGCACCTCGAGCACGCGCCCACCCCGCTCCGGTCGTCGATCATGACCGAGATGGAGCACGAGTTCGCCGACGAGTTCCGTGCCACGGCGGCGTCGCGCTTCCGTGCTGCCGAGAACATCTCGGTGACCAACTCGCTCTACCACTACTACTCGTTGCTCACGGGTCGGGCGATCACGCAGGAGAACGCCGACGTCCGCTACATCGACACCACGATGCAGTCCGGGCTGCGGTCGCTCGACGAGCTGCTCAAGAAGCGGAACGCGGACTTCTTCTGCCTGAACGACGGCAGTTTCCCGGAAGTCAGCGACGAGGAGCGGACGCAGCGCGTGACCGACTTCCTCGAGCGCTACTTCCCGTTCCCCGCGCCGTGGGAGCACCCCGGCGCTTAGGACGCGCCGGCGCCCACCGCACATGGTGAGCACAAATGGTCGGGTCCGCACTGCGGACCGACCATTCCTGCTCACGAAGTGCGGCGACCTACCGGTGGACGGGGAGACCGGCACCGAGTCGAGCGTGAAGACCGGGATGCTCGAGGTCACCGGAGCCGGCTCGACCGCGGGCGGGATCGTGACCCCGTGCGCTGCGAGGCGGGCCTCGGTCTCGACGGCGGAGACCGGTTCGCCGACCGTGGAGTAGTGCCCGATCGGGACGACCGAGTGCACGACGTTGTGGCCGTACACGTGCACCAGGTTGAACGACTGCGCACCGTCCCGCCCACGCGTGCCGCCCTGGAACTCGGTGAGGTCCTGCGTGTAGCAGGTGGCGCTGGCGACCGACACCGGGATGCCCGCGAAGACCGCGCTCGTCGAGTAGTGCAGGTGTCCGGCGATGATGGACAGGACGTCACTGCCCTCGACGACCTCGGCCAGGGCCTGCTGGTCGCGGAGCTCGACGAGCACGGTCAGGTCCTGCACGCTCGGCACGGGCGGGTGGTGCATCGCCAGGATCGTGCCGTGCGGCGCAGCCTCGGACAGGACCTCGGCCAGCCAGTCGAGCTGCTCGGGGGAGACCTCGCCGTGGTGGTGGCCCGGGACGCTCGTGTCGAGGGTGATCACCCGCAGACCGTTCACGTCGTAGACGAAGTCGACCGGACGGTCGGTGGGATGCAACCCGAAGAGCTCCCGACGGAACGCGCCGCGCTCGTCGTGGTTGCCCATCGCCCAGATGACCTGGGCGCCGATCCGGCGGGCAGCCGGCTCGACGATCTCGCGGACGCGGGCGTAGGCACCCGGTTCGCCCTTGTCGGCCACGTCGCCGGTGACGACGATCGCCTCGGGCCGTGTGCCTGATGCTTCGATGTCCGCGACGATCTCGGTGAGCCGGGCGGCGGAGTCGACCCCGCCGTACAGATCGCCGTCGCCGGAGACGAGGTGGGTGTCGCTGAGGTGGAGGAGGAAGTGGTTCGGCCTGGGGTGTTCGGCCGTCCGGCTGTCCATCGGGGTCTCATTCCGTTGGCGGATGCGTGGTGCAACACGTTGCCACACCGTCCTGGACGAGTCCAGCACGTGTCGGTGAACCAGCCGTGAACTGGGGGCGGCGTTTCGCCCATCGCACGAAGAAACCCCCGCCACGTGGTGGCGGGGGTTCCTGTCGTTGTGCTTAGTGCTTCTCCTCGACCTGCGGGGCCTGGTGGCTGCCCTCGAGGTCCGGGCCGTGGTGGGCGGCGTGCGCTGCCTCGAGCTCGGCCTTCGAGACCGGCTCGATGCGGTCCTCGAAGAAGAAGCGGGAGACGCTCGCACGGGCCTTCTGGACCACGGTGATCTGCCCCTTGGCGTTCGGGCGGATCATGAGCGGCTTGTACTCGTTGAACTGCAGCAGCTTCCAGCGCTCGTACTCGTCGAGCTGCTCGTGCACCTCGATGTACTCACCGTGGGGGAGTCGAACGATGCGGCCGGACTCGTAGCCGTGCAGGACGATCTCGCGGTCCTTCTTCTGGAGTGCGAGGCACACGCGCTTCGTGATCCAGAAGGCAACGAACGGGCCGAGGACCGTCGTTGCCTGGATCACGTGGATCACGTGTTCGATCGACACCAGGAAGTGGGTCGCGATGATGTCCGACGACGCCGCCGCCCAGAGGCTGGCGTAGAGCGTGATGCCGGCGGCACCGATCGCCGTGCGGGTCGGGGCATTCCGCGGGCGGTCCAGGATGTGGTGCTCGCGCTTGTCGCCGGTGATCCACGACTCGAGGAACGGGTACAGCAGGATCGCGAGGATGAGCAGCACCAGGACCGCGATGGGCGCCAGGATGTTGAACGACACCGTGTAGCCGAACCACACGACCTCCCAGTGCGGCGGCACCAGACGCAGTGCGCCGTCGGCGAAGCCGATGTACCAGTCGGGCTGGGTACCGGCGGAGACCGGCGAGGGGTCGTACGGGCCGTAGTTCCAGATCGGGTTGATCGTGAACATCGACGCGATGAGGGCGATGATGCCCGCGACGATGAAGAAGAACCCACCGGCCTTGGCGGCGAACGCCGGGAGGATCGGGACACCGACGACGTTGTCGTTGGTCTTGCCCAGGCCGGCGAACTGGGTGTGCTTGTTGATCACGACGAGCACGAGGTGGACACCGAGGACCGCGACGAGGATCGCCGGCAGCAGCAGGATGTGCAGCGTGTAGAGGCGCCCGACGATGTCGGTGCCCGGGAACTCGCCACCGAAGAGCAGGTAGGCGATCCAGACGCCGATCACCGGGACACCCTCGATCATGCCGACGATGATCCGCAGACCGTTTCCGGAGAGCAGGTCGTCGGGGAGCGAGTAGCCGGTGAAGCCCTCGCCCATGGCGAGGACCCAGAGCAGGAAGCCGAAGACCCAGTTGAGCTCACGCGGCTTGCGGAACGCGCCGGTGAAGAACACGCGGGCCATGTGCAGCATGATCGACGCCACGAACAGCAGGGCTGCCCAGTGGTGGACCTGGCGGACGAAGAGCCCACCGCGGATGTCGAACGAGATGTCCAGCGTGGACTGGAGCGCCGTCGACATCTCGACGCCCTTGAGTGGGACGTACGAGCCGTTGTAGACGACCTCGGCCATCGATGCCTGGAAGAAGAACGTCAGGAACGTGCCGGAGAGCAGGACGACGACGAAGCTGTACAGCGCCACCTCGCCGAGCATGAAGCTCCAGTGGTCCGGGAAGATCTTCCGGCCGACTTCCTTGACGAGCCCCGAGATGCTGGTGCGCTCGTCGATGTAGTTGGCGACCCCGCCGATGATGCGGGATCCGCGCTCCGGAGCCGGCTTGTTGGCCGTGCTGCTCGGTGCCGTGGTGGTGGGGGTGCTGGTCATCAGCGTTCACGCTCCCAGAAGGACGGTCCGACCGGCTCGTGGAAGTCGCTCTGGGCAACCAGGTAGCCGTCGTCGTCGATCGCGATCGGAAGTTGGGGGAGGGGCGTGCGGCCGGACCGAAGATGACCTCGCAGTTGTTCGAGACATCGAAGGTGGACTGGTGGCACGGGCACAGCAGGTGGTGCGTCTGCTGCTCGTAGAGCGCGACCGGGCATCCGACGTGGGTGCAGATCTTGGAGTACGCGACGATGCCGTCGTAACCCCAGTTCTCGTGGCCCTTGGACGGGTTGAGGTCCTTCGGGTCGAGACGCATGAGGAGGACGGAGGCCTTGGCCTTCTCCTCGAGCATGTGCTCGGAGTCGAGCATGCCGTCCGGGATGACGTGGAACACCGAGCCGATGGTCACGTCCGAGGCCTTGATCGGCAGACCCGTCGGGTCCTTCGTCAGGCGAAGGCCCTGCTTCCAGAAGGTGTGGCGCAGGAGCTCGTTCGGGTCCTCGGCCGGAGCGAGGTCGCGGACCAGCACGATGCCCGGCAGCGGGAACGCGGCCAGCGCACCGATCATCGAGTTGCGGATCAGCTTGCGACGGCTGAAGCCGGACTCCTTGTCGGCCAGCTGGAAGGCCTCGACGGCCTTGGCGCGCGTCGCGTCCGTGCCGCGGGTGCCGTGGCGGAGCTCGGTGATCTCGCGGTCGACGACGAGCGACTTCGACCAGTAGACCGCACCGAGGCCCAGCGCGATGAGCGCGAGGGCGATCGAGAGGCCGAGGAAGAGGTTCGCGGTGCGGACCGTCCCGAAGTCGTTCGAGTCGATCGGGAACGCGACGTAGGCCGCGATCGAGAGGACGCTGCCGACGATCGAGAGGTAGAAGAAGGTCGCGACCTGACGCTCGGCCAGGCGCTGCTTCTTCGGGTCGACGTCGGTGCGCCGCGCGCGGTGCGGCGGCTCACCCGGGTTCTCGAACGGGTCGGCGGGCAGCACCGCGATCCCGGGGAGGTGGTCGTGCCGTGCTTCTCGACAGCCGAGGACGAGTTCAGCGTCTCGTCGTCGTGCTCTGCCATGGTGTTCCCTTCAGTGTCGTTCGACACGGACGATCAGTTGGACTTCGCGGTCAGCCAGACGGTCATCGCGACGACCGCGCCGAGTCCGAAGATCCAGATGAACAGGCCCTCGGCCACCGGGCCCAGGGAGCCGAGTGCGAACCCGCCGGGCGACTTGTTGTCCTGCACGTACTTGAGGTACGTGATGATGTCGGCCTTCTGCTCCGGCGTGAGGTTCAGGTCGTTGAAGACCGGCATGTTCTGCGGGCCGGTCTGCATCGCCTCGTAGATGTGCTTGCCGGAGACCGTCGACAGGTTCGGGGCGTACTTGCCCTCGGTCAGGGCACCGCCGGCGCCGGCCACGTTGTGGCACATGGCGCAGTTGATGCGGAAGAGCTCGGCACCCTCGGCCGCGTCGCCGTCCTCACCGTTGGTGAGTTCGGTGGACGGGACGGCCGGGCCGGGGCCCAGCGAGGCGACGTACTCGGCGAGGGCGTCGACCTGCTCGTCGGTGAACTGCGCGGGCTTCTCTTCGGCCTGCGGACCCTGGGCGGCCATCGGCATGCGGCCGGTGCCGACCTGGAAGTCGACCGAGGCGGCGCCGACACCGATGAGGGACGGACCCTCGCTCGTGCCCTGGGCGGAGAGGCCGTGGCAGGTCGCGCAGTTCGAGGCGAAGAGCTTCTGGCCCTCGTTCACCTTCGACTGGCTGGTCGCCGCGACGGTGCTCGTGCTGTCGTCGGCGTTGGCCGTGGAGCTGAAGAGCGCGTACGCACCGCCGGTGGTCATGAGGCCCACGACGATGAGCGAGACGGTCGCCATCGGTGAACGGCGGCCCTTCTTGGTCTTGGTTCTGTTGAACATGTGCTCGGGGGTGTCCAGTTCCTGCTTGAGAAGGTAGATGACGGCGAAGAGGAAGATCCACACGACGTCGACGAAGTGCCAGTAGTACGACACGACGATGGCGGTGGTCGCTTCCTTGTGACCGAAGTTCTTCGCGGCGAAGCCGCGGCCGAGCGTCAGCAGGAAGGCGATGAGGCCACCCGTGACGTGGAGGCCGTGGAACCCGGTCGTCATGTAGAAGGCCGAGCCGTAGGCGCTGGAGGAGAGCGTGACGCCCTCGTGCCAGAGGTTGGCGTACTCGAAGATCTGGCCGCAGACGAAGATCGCGCCCATCGCGTAGGTGACGAAGAACCACTCCGTCATGCCCCAGTGGCGCGGGTTCCAGCTCGTGCGGTGCACCTGGAAGCGCTCTGCAGCGAACACGGCGAACTGGCACGCGAAGCTGGACAGCACCAGGATGATCGTGTTCACCGAGGCGAAGGGCACCTCGAGCTTGGAGGTTTCGGCCGCCCACAGCTCGGGGGACGTGCTGCGCAGCGTGAAGTAGATCGCGAACAGGCCGGCGAAGAACATGACCTCGCTGCCCAGCCACACGATCGTCCCCACGGCAACGGCGTTCGGCCTGTTCAGGGCCGGACCGCTGGCGGATCTGGAGAGAGGGGTGCTAGTCACGTCCTCCATTATGGCCGAAACCCCAGACAGTGTTTTCGCAGGAGACTGGCGGGTCTCTCGAATTCACTACGATCGAGCCATGCCTGACGCACTCTCTTGGCCTGCAGTGATCAGCGCGCTCATGGCGCGCGAGGACCTGACGATCAGGCAATCCACATGGGCCATGGAGGAGATCGTGCACGGGCGCGCCACCCAGGCACAGATCGCCGCGTTCGCCGTGACGCTCCGTGCGAAGGGCGAGACGGTCGACGAGGTCGTCGGGTTCCGCGACGCGATCCTCGACGCCGCCGTTCCGCTGGACGTCGACCCGATGGCGTTGGACATCGTCGGGACGGGTGGGGACGTCGTCGGCACCGTGAACGTCTCGACCATGGCGGCGATCGTCATCGCCGCCGCCGGGGTGCCCGTCGTGAAGCACGGCAACAAGGCGAGCTCGTCAAAGTCGGGTTCGAGCGACGTGCTCGCCGCACTCGGGCTCGATCTCACGATGGACGCCGCGCGTGTCGCGGACACCTTCCGGCGTGTCGGACTGACTTTCGCGTTCGCCAACGCGTTTCACCCGGGCTTCGCCCACGCCGGGCCGGTCCGCCGCGAGATCGGTGTGCCCACGGTGTTCAACTTCCTCGGGCCGCTCGTCAACCCCGCACGGTGCGAAGCGAACGCCGTCGGCGTCGCGCAGCTCGAACTCGTGCGGATCATCACGGGCGTGTTCCAGACCCGCGGCGCGACCGCCCTGGTGTTCCGCGGGGACGACGGCCTCGACGAGCTCACCACCACCGGCCACAGCCACATCTGGGAGGTCACCGGCGGGCGCATCATCGAGCACGACCTCGACCCGCGCGACCTCGGCATCGCACGTGCACGCACGGAAGACCTCCTCGGTGGCGATCCCGAGCACAACGCCGCCGTCGTGCACCGCGTGCTGTCGGGGAGACCGGCCCGGTGCGCGACATCGTGCTCCTCAACGCCGCAGCCGGCCTGGTGTCCTTCCGTCTGGCGCAGGACCCGGCCGAGTCCGACCGACCGATCCTGCAGCGCTTCCGCGAGCAGCTCGCGGTCGCGGCCGAGGCGATCGACTCCGGCGCCGGCACCCGCAAGCTGGCGGACTGGATCGCGGTCCCGACCGCGACCGACGCGTAGGAGACGCAACCGACGGGAGGCCCGGTGCCGGTTTCGTGAACCGGCACCGGGCCTCCCGTCGATGCGTTCAGTGCACGCGGTCAGCGTGCGCGTGCGTCGCTACTGGACGTCCTCGTCGACCCAGTCGAAGGTCTTCGTGACGGCCTTCTTCCAGAGACGGAGCGTGCGCTCGCGCTCCGCGGCGTCGAGCTGCGGCTCCCAGCGCTTGTCCTCCTGCCAGTTGGCACGGAGTTCGTCGAGGTTGGCCCAGAAGCCCACCGCGAGACCGGCCGCGTAGGCCGCGCCGAGCGCCGTGGTCTCGGCGACGACCGGACGCACCACCGGCACGTTGAGGATGTCGGCCTGGAACTGCATGAGCTCGTTGTTGGCGGTCATGCCGCCGTCGACCTTGAGCTCGGTCAGGTCCACGCCCGAGTCGGCGTTCACCGCGTCGAGGACCTCGCGGGTCTGCAGTGCCGTCGCCTCCAGGGCGGCACGCGCGATGTGGCCCTTGTTGACGTAACGGGTCAGGCCGACGATGGCACCGCGGGCGTCCGGACGCCAGTACGGCGCGAAGAGCCCGGAGAACGCCGGCACGAAGTACACGCCACCGTTGTCCTCGACGGTCTTGGCCAGCGCCTCGACCTCCGGGGCGCTGCCGATGAGACCGAGGTTGTCGCGGAGCCACTGGATGAGCGAGCCCGTGACGGCGATCGAGCCCTCGAGTGCGTAGTGCGTCTCCTGGTCGCCGAGCTTGTAGCCGACGGTGGTGAGCAGGCCGTTCTCGGAGCGGACGATCTCGGTACCGGTGTTGAAGATGAGGAAGTTGCCGGTGCCGTAGGTGTTCTTCGACTCGCCCTGGTCGAACGCCGCCTGACCGAAGGTCGCGGCCTGCTGGTCGCCGAGGATGCCCGCGATCGGGACCTCGCGGAGCAGGTTGGACGACTCGACGTGGCCGTAGACCTCAGAGGAGCTGACGATCTCGGGGAGCATCGACTTCGGCACACCGAAGTCGGCGAGGATGTCGTCGCGCCACTGGAGCGTCTCGAGGTCCATGAACAGCGTGCGGGACGCGTTCGTGACGTCGGTCTTGTGGACGCCGCCGTCGACGCCACCGGTCAGGTTCCAGAGGACCCAGGTGTCGGTGGTGCCGAAGAGCAGGTCCCCGGCCTCGGCCTTCTCACGCGCACCCTCGACGTTCTCGAGGATCCACATGATCTTGGTGCCGGCGAAGTAGGTGGCGAGCGGGAGGCCGACGATGGCCTTGTAGCGGTCGGTGTCTCCGTCGGCGAGCTTGTCGACGATCGACTGCGTGCGGGTGTCCTGCCAGACGATCGCGTTGTAGATCGGCTTGCCGGTGGTCTTGTCCCAGACGACGGCGGTCTCGCGCTGGTTCGTGATGCCCACGGCAGCGACGTCGTGACGCGTGATGTCGGCACGCGACAGTGCCTGACCGATCACCTCGCGGGTGTTGTCCCAGATCTCGGCGGGGTCGTGCTCGACCCACCCGGCGCGCGGGAAGATCTGCTCGTGTTCCTTCTGCCCGGTCGAGATGATCGAGCCGGAGTGATCGAAGACGATCGCTCGCGTGGAGGTCGTGCCCTGGTCGATGGCGACGATGTAGTCGGCCATTGGTGCTCCTTACGGGTGTTCGGTGCGGTGAGCGGCACGCGATCGCGGGCCGCTCACCCCGGGGTTGGGTTGGTTCAGCTGACGACGGGCAGCAGCGCGAGCGACAGCACGGCGGCGAGTGCACCGCCGACGAGCGGTCCGACGACCGGCACCCAGGCGTACGACCAGTCGCTCGACCCCTTGCCCTTGATGGGCAGGAAGGCGTGCGCGATGCGCGGGCCGAGGTCACGGGCCGGGTTGATGGCGTAGCCGGTCGGGCCGCCGAGGCTGACACCGATCGCGATCACGAGGAAGGCGACGGGGACGGCGCCGAGTTCGGCAGGTGCCTTGCCGTTCGTCATCGCGAGGATGACGAAGACGAGCACGAAGGTGCCGATGATCTCGGTCACGACGTTCCAGCCGTACGACCGGATCGCGGGGCCGGTGGAGAAGACGCCGAGCTTCGCAGCGGCGTCGGGCTCCTCGTCGAAGTGCTGCTTGTAGGCGAGCCAGACGATGACGGCACCGATGACCGCGCCGATCATCTGCGCGAGCCAGTAGATGAGCATCGTGCCGACACTGATGTTGCCGAGGATGGCCTGGGCGAGGCTGACGGCCGGGTTGAGCTGGCCGCCCGACTTGTAGGACACGAGGACGCCGGCGAAGACCGCGAAGCCCCAACCGATCGTGACCATGAGGAAGCCGGCCCCGAAGCCCTTCGACTTCGTGAGGGAGACGGCGGCGACGACACCGCCACCCAGGATGATGAGCATCGCTGTACCGACGAGCTCGGACAGGAACTTGACGCCGATGTCGTCCATCGGTGACCTCCAGTGCGTGAGGTGGGGGTCCGGTGGTGCTGCGCCGCACTCCCCGTTGAGTGATTGAGGCCGAGCCTAGTGACGAGGCGAACGACGCGGCGATGAATTCCTGAGGGAAGTCCGGGATCGTGCACGAACGTGCAAGCGGCGTGCGCTGTGGGAGATCGCGAGCCGGTGACGCGTCCCCGTCGCACTGCACGAACGTGCAGTGCGAACGAACGAGCGCCCGGGTGTCGGATGTAGATTGGGCCCACTCCGGTCGACGACGGCGGTGTGCAGTTCGCCTCGGCTCGGCCCCGTACCCGTGGAGGCACGCGCATGAAGAAGCTCATCAACGACCCGCAGGCCGTGGTCGACGAGACCGTCCGGGGATTCGCCCGGGCACACGCCGGACACGTCGTCCTGGTCGAGGACCCGATCCACCTGCACCGCGCCGACGCCCCCGTCGCCGGCAAGGTCGGCATCGTCAGCGGCGGTGGCAGCGGACACGAGCCGCTGCACGCGGGCTTCGTCGGGTACGGCATGCTCGACGCCGCCGTCCCGGGCCCCGTGTTCACGAGTCCGACCCCCGACCCGATCGTCGCCGCCACCAAGGCCGTCGACGGCGGCGCGGGCGTCCTGCACATCGTGAAGAACTACACCGGCGACGTCCTGAACTTCGAGACCGCCGCCGAGCTCGCCGAGATGGACGACATCCGCGTCGAGGCCGTCGTGGTCGACGACGACGTCGCTGTGCAGGACTCGCTCTACACCGCCGGTCGCCGCGGCGTGGCCGGCACCGTCGTCGTCGAGAAGTGCGCCGGTGCCGCGGCCGAGCGCGGCGACGACCTCGACGCCGTCGCCGCAGTCGCCCGCCACGTCAACGACGTCACGCGGTCGATGGGCCTGGCCCTGGCGTCCGGCACCGTGCCGCACGCGGGGGAGCCGTCCTTCACGCTCGCCGACGACGAGGTCGAACTCGGCATCGGCATCCACGGCGAACCCGGGCGCGAGCGCATCCCGATGGCACCGGCCGACCAGCTCGTCGACCGTGTGCTCGAACCCATCCTGACCGACCTCGACGCTCCGGCCGGCTCGAAGCTGCTCCTGCTCGTCAACGGCATGGGCGGCACCCCGCTGTCCGAGCTGTACATCGCCTACCGGCGCGCCGCCGAGGTGCTGACGGACCGCGGGTACGACGTCACGCGTAGTTTGGTCGGCGACTACGTCACGTCCCTCGAGATGCAGGGGTTCTCGCTCACCGTCACGGTGCTCGACGAGGAACTCACGGCACTCTGGGACGCACCGGTGGAGACCCCGGCACTGCGCTGGGGCCGCTGAACGGCCGACATCGACCGCTCGACCACCGACCACGACACCGAGCCCACCGGGCCGGACACACGAAGGAACCGCATTGGCGCTCGACACCGCATGGGCCATCGACTGGGTCCGTCGCACGGCTGCGACGATCGACGAACACCGGGCCGAGCTCGTCACGCTCGATCGCGAGATCGGTGACGGAGACCACGGCGAGAACCTCGACCGCGGTTTCCGCGCCGTGCTCGAGGCCGTCGACGGCGGCTCGTTCGACACCCGGCGCCGTGCTCAAGACGGTCGCGACGAAGCTCATATCGACCGTCGGCGGCGCCGCTGGTCCGCTGTTCGGCACCGCGTACCTGAAGGCAGCCCAGGCCTCCGGCGACGCGTCCGAGCTCGACGCCGACACGCTCGTCGCCGTGCTCGCCGCTGCCCGGGACGGCGTGGTCTCGCGCGGCAAGGCCGCCGTCGGCGACAAGACGATGGTGGACGCCTGGACCCCGCGGTCGACGCCGCCACCGCAGCCGCCGCAGCCGGTGACGACCCGGCAGCGGTGCTCGCCGCCGCGGCCGACGCCGCCGCCTCGGGCGCCGAGTCCACCGAACCGCTCGTCGCCCACAAGGGTCGTGCGAGCTACCTCGGCGAACGCGCCGTCGGGCACCGCGACCCGGGTGCGCAGTCGACGGCGTACATCCTGCGCGCCGCGGTGGACGCGACGACGGGCGCCGCCGCGTGACCGTCGGCATCCTGATCGTCTCGCACAGCGCCGCGATCGCCTCCGGCACCGTCGAGCTCGCCCGCCAGATGGCGGCCGACGTACCGCTCGTCGCGGCCGGCGGAACCGACGACGGCGGCATCGGCACGTCGTTCGAGGCGATCACCGCCGGCATCGAGGAGCTGGCCGACGCCGACGCCGTCGTCGTCCTGTGCGACCTCGGTTCGGCCTACCTGACCACCGACACGGCGCTCGACTTCCTCGACGACGACGTCCGCGCACGCGTGCACGTCTCGCAGGCTCCCCTCGTCGAGGGCGCGGTCGCCGCGGCCGTCGCGGCCCAGACGGGTGGTGACGCCGAGGCAGTGCTCGCTGCTGCGGCGTCCGCCGCAGGGTCCGCGGACGACGCGAGCACTGCCTCCCGTCCGCCCGGTGACCAGCCGGGAGGCCCGGGGCCGGGTGACGGGGCGGCCAGCGTCGACGACGTGGCCGCGTCCGCGAGCGTCGAACTGGTGAACGAGACCGGCCTGCACGCCCGCCCCGCGGCGGAGTTCGTGAAGACGGCAGCCAAGTACGACGCAGCGGTGCGCGTGAACGGTGTGGACGCGAAGAGCCTGCTGGCGATCATGGCATTGGCGCTGCCGAAGGGCACCACCGTGTCGATCGAGGCGAGCGGCGCCGATGCGCAGGTCGCGGTCGACGCGCTGGTGGAGCTGGTGCGGAGCGGCTTCGGCGAGTAGGCGTCGCGGCCGCTCAGCTTCGCAGCCGAGTCTCGCGTGAGGCGACAGTCCTCGCCGTGCTGAGCGCGAGAACGGTCGCCTGGGCCGAGACTCGGCCCGCCCGGGCCGAGTCTCGGCGTCAGCGGATGGACACCGTGCCGGCCAGGTCGAGGTCCGACGGGCCGCCGGTGACGCCCGCATCCGCGAGGAGCGTGGCGCCGAACACCGCGCTCCAGAACGTCCGGGCATCACGTCCGACACCGCTCGGACTCGACCAGCCGTGCTCGGCGACGACGCGCTCGAGGTAGCGCTCCGACTGCCGGAACAGGACTGCGAGCAGGAGTCGCACGCGCTCCCGCTGGGCGTCGTCGTCACCGGCGGCGGCCAGCGCGCGCACGACGAGCAGTGTCGACGGCATGGCGAGCGCGGTGCGTGCGAGCACCTGACGGAACGCGTCGGCGGATCCGGCGCGCCGACCGGCGGCCTGCAGGCGCGTGGTGTCGCGGAGGAAGAGCGCGAAGGCGGCGTCGAGGACGAGGCGGTCCTTCGAGCCGTAGTGGTGCGTGATCTGGTTCGGGTAGACCCCGGCCGTACGGGCGATCTCGCTGACGGTGACGGCGTGGCGTGCGGTGCTCGCTCCGCCCGCGTCACCGGCTGCCCCTGCGCTGAGGAGTCCGGCGGTCGCGGCGAGGATCCTCGCCCGGGTCGCTGCGCCGCGGGTCGTCCCGGTGCCGTCGGTGGTTGCCATCTCTGAATTGTACGTGGTACAACTCCACTTGTTCAACGTACAAGAAGGAGCACTCGTGGACATCTCCGTCACCGGCTACGGCGCCGTCTCGCCGTTCGGCCACGGTGTCGCGCCGCTGTGGGACGCCCTGGTCGCCGGACGCTCCGGCGTGCACGAGCTGCACCGCGACGGGCAGTTCTGGGAACGGGTGCCGATCATGGTCGGTGCCGACGCAGCGCTCGACGCCGAGTCCGCACTCGGTCGCGTCCGGGCGAACCGACTCGACCGCAGCCAGCAGCTCGCGCTCGTCGCCGCCGGCGAAGCCTGGGCCGACGCCGGCGCGCCCGCGGTGGACGGCGACCGCCTGGCCGTCGTCGTCGGGACCGGCATCGAGAGTGGAGACGCTGCTCGATGCACACGACGTGCTCGGCGCGTCGGGCGCGCGTCGGGTGTCGCCCCGGACCGTCCCGATGCTCATGGCCAACGGAGCCGCGGCGCAGATCAGCATCGAGTACGGCGCCCGCGCCGGTGCGTACACGACCGTTTCGGCGTGCGCGTCCGGTGCCGAGGCGATCGCGACGGCCGCGCGGCTCATCGTCACGGGGGAGGCCGACGTCGTCATCGCGGGCGGCACCGAAGCAGCGGTCACCCCGGTCACCATGGCCTCGTTCGCACAGTCCCAGGCCCTCGCGAAGCCCGACGGTGACGACCCCACCACGTTGTCGCGACCGTTCGACGCCGACCGCCGCGGGTTCGTGCTCGGCGAGGGCGCCGGGTTCGTCGTGCTGGAACGGTCCTCGCACGCCGCCGCACGCGCACAGCGGTCGCACGGCACGCTCGCCGGGTGGGGGATCACGTCGGACGCGTTCCACATCACCGCCCCGCTCGGGGACGGCAGCGAGCAGGAGCGCGCGATGACGGCGGCGATCCGGATGGCCGGGCTCACCGGTGCGGACGTCGACCACGTCAACGCGCACGCGACCGGGACCCCGGTCGGGGACGTCGGTGAGGCAGCGGCGATCGGTCGTGCGGTCGGGACCGGTGCGCTCGTCACCGCGCCGAAGAGCGCCATCGGGCACATGTTCGGTGCGGCGGGAGCAGTCGAGGCGATCCTGACGGTCCGGGCACTCGAGACCGGGGTCGTGCCGCCGACGCTGAACCTGCAGCACCAGGACCCGGCGATCGACCTGGACGTGGTGGCGGGGACGGCTCGGACCGCGACCATGCGTGCGGCGCTGAACAACTCGTTCGGGTTCGGCGGACAGAACGCCTCGTTGGTGTTCACCGCGGTCTGAGGGGCACGGGGACCGACGTATCCTGACTGCCATGAGCATGGAAGGCGTGGCCTGGAGCTCGCTGTACAAGATCTCGACCGCCAAGGACGGCAAGCACGGCATCTCGCGCGAGTCGGTGCGGCGGATCATGACGTTCGCAGTGCCCTACCGGGCCAAGCTGGTGGTCTTCATCGTCCTCTCCGTCGTGGGCGCCGTCCTCGCGGTCGCGACACCGGTGCTCGCCGGCCGGGTGGTCGACGTCATCGTCGCCCGGGGCGCGCTCAGCACGATCACCTGGCTCGCGGTCGTCATCGCCCTGGTCGCCGTGGGCGACGCAGGCGTGTCGCTCGCCACGCGCTGGTTCTCGGCACGCATCGGCGAAGGCGTGATCCTGGACCTCCGGACCGCCGTCTTCAACCACGTGCAGAAGATGCCGATCGCCTTCTTCACCCGCACACGGACCGGTGCCCTCGTCAGCCGCCTCAACAACGACGTGATCGGCGCGCAGCAGGCCTTCAGCGGCACGCTGTCCGGCGTGGTCACGAACCTCGTGGCGCTGATCCTCACCCTGACCGTCATGCTCAGCACGTCCTGGCTCGTGACGGTCCTGGCGATCGTCATGCTCCCGATCTTCCTCGTCCCCGCGCGGCGCATGGGCAGCCGCCTCGCCGCACTGCGTCGCGAGGCCGCCGACCACAACGCCGCGATGAGCACGCAGATGACCGAGCGCTTCTCCGCGCCCGGCGCCACCCTCGTGAAGCTGTTCGGCCGGCCCGACGAGGAAGCGGAGGAGTTCCGCGTCCGCGCCGCCCGGGTCCGCGACATCGGGGTGCGGAGTGCCCTGCTGCAGTTCGTCTTCGTGACCGCCCTCACCCTGGTCTCCGCCCTCGCCCTCGCCCTCGTCTACGGGGTCGGCGGCACCCTCGCACTCGGTGGCCAGCTGAACACGGGCGACGTGGTGACGCTGGCCCTCCTGCTCACCCGCCTGTACGCGCCGCTGACCAGCCTCGCGAACGCTCGGGTGGAGATCATGAGCGCGGTGGTCAGCTTCGAGCGCGTCTTCGAGGTACTCGACCTCGAACCGCTCATCCAGGAGAAGCCCGACGCCGGCACCGTCCCCGACGGCCCGGTGGCGGTCGAGTTCGACGACGTCCGCTTCGCGTACCCCGCTGCGGACAAGGTGTCCCTCGCCTCGCTCGAGGAGGTCTCCACGCTGGACACCCGCGGCGGTGACGAGGTGTTGCACGGCGTCTCATTCCGGATCGAGCCGGGGCAGACCGTCGCGCTCGTCGGCACCTCCGGGGCCGGCAAGTCCACGATCGCGCAGCTGCTCTCCCGCCTGTACGACGTCGACAGCGGCGCCGTACGACTCGCCGGGTCGGACGTCCGCGACGTCACGTTCGCCTCCATGCGGCACACCATGGGGATGGTGACGCAGGACGGCCACCTGTTCCACGAGACCATCCGCTCCAACCTGCGCCTCGCACGGCCCGAGGCGACCGAGGACGAGGTGTGGGACGCCGTCCGGCGCGCACGGCTCGAACCGCTCATCCGCTCCCTGCCGGACCAGCTGGACACCATGGTCGGGGAGCGCGGCTACCGGCTGTCCGGCGGCGAGCGCCAGCGGATGACCATCGCCAGGCTCCTGCTCGCCCAGCCGCGCGTCGTCATCCTCGACGAGGCCACCGCCGCGCTGGACTCGACGTCCGAGGCCGCCGTGCAGGCTGCGCTCAGCGAGGCGCTCGAGGAGGACGGCGATGGTGATCGCCCACCGGCTGTCGACCATCCGCAGCGCGGACCTGATCCTCGTGGTCGAGGACGGTTCGATCGTCGAGCGTGGGACCCACGAGGAACTGCTGGCCGTCGGCGGACGGTACGAGGAGTTGCACCGGACGCAGTTCGCGGTGCAGAAGGACGTCGCGGCGGACGAGGAGGCGCTGAGCCCGAGCTCGTCGCAGTGAGGCACGAGCTCTGATCGGGGATGCCGGAAGTCGCATCGCGGCCTGCTCACCCGTTCGGGGTGAAGCCACTGGCGGCGGTCCGCGGTGAGATCGCTGCATGACCGACACAGCAGTGAGCAGCGATGCCGACCGAGCACTCCTGACGAAGGCGTACCTGTACGGCTTCCCGCTGGTGTTCAACCTCGCGCAGGTCGCGCGGTACGTCGAGACCGGTGTCGGTGCGGTTCCTGCGGCACCGTGGAACTCCTTCGGACACGCCCGTACCCTCGCCGGGCCGGACGACACGTTCGTCACCATCAACAACGACACGTTGTACTCGATGGCCCAGATCGACCTCAGTGTCGGACCGGTCCGGTTGCGCGTGCCCGACACGGCCGGGCGGTACTACGTGCTGCAGTTCGTGTCCGCGTGGACGGACAACTTCGCCTACGTCGGCCACCGTGCGACCGGCACCCAGGCCGCGGAGTTCCTCCTCGTGCCACCGACGTGGGACGACTCCGCACCGTCGGGCACGACCGTCATCCACTTCCCGACGACGGTGGCGTCCATCGTCGGCCGCTGGGCGGTGAGCAGCGACGACGACCTACCCGCCGTGCACGCGCTCCAGGACGCGACGACGCTGACGCCGCTGGACGCCGCTGCCCGTCCGATCGGCCTCGCCGAACCGGACCCAGCCGTTCCCGAGGACCTGGTCTTCCTCGAGCAGTTCCGCGTCTGGTCCCAGCAGTTCCCGCCCGCGGCACGCGACCGCGAACTGCAGCGGTCGCTGGCTCCCGCCGGCACCACCGCGCCGACCAGCCCGTACCGCGACCTGCCCACCACCGCGCACGAGACGCTCGCCGCCGGTCTCGACGCCGGACGAGCGGCGCTCGAGCACGCGCTCACCTCGGGTGCGAGCCCGCAGGTGAACGGCTGGAAGCTCACCCTGCACGCCTTCGACTACAACCTCGACTTCTTCGAGGTGGGTGCGCTCGACGACGACCGATTCACGATCACCGATCCGGAACTCCGTATCGTCGAACGCGCCGCAGCGGCACTCGGTGGTCTGTGGGGCAACCACGCGTACGAGGCGGCGTACATCATGACGTACGTCGACGACCAGGGTGAGCAGCTCACGGGGTCCCGGACCTACACGCTCCGTCTCGATCCGACCCCTCCCGTCGGCGGGTTCTGGTCGCTGACCATGTACTCCATGCCCGACTTCTACCTCGTCGCGAACCCCATCGACCGCTACTCGGTCGGCGACCGGACACCCGGCATCGTCCGCGACCCGGACGGCGCACTCACGATCACGATCAGCCACGAGCGGCCAGCGGACCCGGACGCCAACTGGCTCCCGAGCCCCGCCGGGGACTTCCGCCCGATCCTCCGGATGTACGAACCGGACGACGCCGTCCTGAGCCGAGCGTGGACCGCTCCGGCAGTCGTTCGTTCGGACCACTAGCCAGGGGACCAGCCGCCGTCCGGACGTCAGCGGTCGTGCTCGCCCATCGCGGTCACGGGGCTGCGGTGAACTGCTGGAGGCCGGTGACCCGCAGCAGGTCGAGCTTGGCGGCGTCCTCGGTTCCGGGAACCGCGGTGTAGACGACGATCCGCAGGTCTCCGCCCGGCACCGTCAGCACGTCGCAGTCGATCTCGATCGGCCCGACGGGCGTGTGCACCTGCTTGCGGCTCGCCCGGTGTTCGGCGATGCGACCGGTGTCCCAGCGACGTTCGAACTCGGGCGACTCCCGCCGCAGCCGCGCGACGAGCTCGGCCAGGTCGCGGTCGGCGGGGTAGCGGCCGGATGCCTGCCGGAGGTCCGCTGCGAGGTCGCTCGGGAACTCCTCCTGGTGTTCGTCGTCCCACTCGACGCCGTCGTGCGCGTGCATGAAGTGGCGCCACACCAGGTTGCGCTCGATCCCCACCGTCCGGGACGGGTCACCGTTCAACGCAGCCCACAGGTCGTTCCACAGCACGATGTCGTGCGTCGCCGTGAACACCGCGATCGGGACGTCGCCGAGGCGGTCGACGAGCCGCTGCACCCCGGGGGTGATGTGCCGCGGGACGACCTGGAGCGACGGGGGAGCGACGCCCGCGACCCGGCACAGGTGGTCGCGCTCGGCCGCGGTGAGCCGGAGCGCCGTGGCGAGGGCGCCCAGGAGCTGCGGTGAGGGGTTCAGCGCGCGGCCCTGCTCGAGGCGGACGACGTAGTCGACGCTCACCCCGGCGAGCGCGGCGAGTTCCTCGCGTCGGAGACCCGGCGTGCGTCGGCCGGGCCCGGCCGGCAGGCCGACCTCTTCGGGACGGACGCGGTCGCGCCAGGAACGCAACACACTCGCGAACTCGCTCATGCCCACCATCCTGGCCCCGCGCCTCCTGTCCGTCCTGGTACTGCTGGTCCCACCGTCGCACGGTGCCTGGGGGAGTCAGCCGCTCGGGCGGAGAGTGGGGGCATGACAACGACACTCATCACCGGAGCCAACCGCAGCCTGGGGCTCGAGACCGTCCGCCGCCTGGTCGACGCGGGCCACACCGTGTACGCCGGCATGCGCGACCCGCCACGGGCGACGAAGCACGCGCCCTCGGCGCCGAGGTCGTCCAGCTCGACGTGACCGACCAGGACAGCATCGACGCCGCGATCGCGACCATCCCCGTCCTCGACGTGCTCGTGAACAACGCCGGCATCCTCGGGACGTCGTTCGGCGTCGACGACCTCGACGCCGCGGCCATGTCCGCCGTGCTCGACACCAACGTCACCGGCATCGTCCGGGTCACGCAGGCGGCGCTCCGCTCCTGCGGGCGTCCGACCACCCCGTCATCGTGAACGTCGCCTCGGGCGTCGGATTCGCCCGGTGGTTGACGACCCCGGGCCACGACGAGTACGCGGTGCCGGCGGTGCCCTACGCCGCGTCGAAGGCCGCGGTGATCGCGTTGACCGTGCAGTACGCGAAGAACCTGCCGGGGTTCCGTGTCAACGTCAGCGACCCCGGGTACACCGCCACCGAGTTCAACGGGTTCGACGGGCACCAGACGATCACCGAGGGCACGGACGCGACCGTCGCGCTCGCCACCGTCGGGCCGGACGGGCCCACGGGCGAGTTCCACAACCGGGACGGCCGCATCGAGTACTGAGGTCACGGCGTCCGGTTCAGTCGTGCACGTCGGCACCGAACCCCGGCCCGGGGCGCATCATCCAGCCTTCCGGGTCGGGGAGCGGACGGAACCCGAACCGCTCGTACAGTCTGTGCGCATCCGCGGTGAACAGGGCGAACCGCTTCAGCCCGAGTGGCTCGATCGCCTCGGTCACGCCCCGCACGAGGGCGACGCCGACACCACGGCCACGAGCGTCCGGATCCACGAAGACGTCGGCCAGCCAGCCGAACGTCACCCCGTCAGTGATCACCCGGGCGTACCCGAGCTGCGCACCCGTCGCCGTGTCGTAGACGCCGAAGTTGCGGGACCCGGCGATGATCGCGTCCTGGGTGGCACGACTGCGACCCCGTGCCCAGTACGACTGCTCGCTGAGCCAGCGGTGCACGCGGTCGACGTCGAGGTCGGCGGGGTCGGCGGAGAAGTGCAGAGCGGTCGGTTCGTCCATGGGACCAGTGAACCGGCGGTCGCCATCGGCGGGCAACGGCCAATCCGTCGCCTGTGGACAACTCGGCACCACCGTCTGGGACGATGGCGGGATGCGCGCAGTCCAGTACGACCAGTTCGGATCCGCCCCGTCGATCGTCGACCTCCCTGATCCGGTGGCACCGGACCACGGTGTCGTCGTCCGGGTCGCGGCGACCGGGGTGTGCCGCAGTGACTGGCACGCCTGGAAGGGGCACGACGACTCCGTCGCACTGCCGCACGTCCCCGGGCACGAGTTCGCCGGTGTCGTCACGTCCGTCGGGGACTCGGTGACCCGGGTCTCGGTCGGTGACCGGGTGACCGCGCCCTTCGTGTTCGCCTGCGGGACGTGCCCGGAGTGCGTCGACGGCGCCACCCAGGTGTGCACGCGCCAGCAGCAACCCGGGTTCACGCTGCCCGGTTCCCACGCCGAGTCGGTCGTCGTCCCGCACGCCGACGTCAACGTGGTCGCGCTGCCGGACGCCGTGGGCTTCGCCGAAGCCGCGGCGCTCGGGTGCCGGTTCGGGACGGCGTACCACGCCCTGCACGCCCGAGGTCGGGTCGCAGCAGGGGAGTGGGTGGTCGTGTTCGGCTGCGGCGGCGTCGGCCTGTCGACGATCATCGTCGCGGTCGCGGCGGGCGCACAGGTGGTCGCGGTGGACGTCTCGCCGGCGGCGCTCGAACGTGCTGCGGCACTCGGCGCCGTCACGGTGCCGATGGACGGAGCGGCAGTCGCGGCGGTCCGCGCTCGCACCGACGGCGGCGCGCACGTCTCGATCGACGCCTTCGGCAGCCGAGCGACCTCCGTCGCAGCGGTCGCTTCCCTGCGCCCTCGGGGACGTCACGTGCAGGTGGGCCTGTTGCTCGACGACGAGGCCGAGCCGGTGATCCCGATGGGCCGCGTCATCGCTGATGAGCTCGAACTGCTCGGCAGCCACGGGATCTCCGTGGGGGAGTACGCGGCGATGCTCGCCGACGTCGTGACCGGGCGACTGCATCCGGACGACTCGATCGGCCGGACGATCGGGTTCGAGGAGCTGCCCGGCGCGATCGTCGCGATGGACCGTCCCGCCACGTCGACCGGGATGACCGTCGCCGTCTTCTGACCTGCTCGTCGCCGTCTTCTGACCTGCTCGGCGCTGTCTCCTGAACTGCTCGGCGCTGTCTCCTGAACTGCTCGGCGCTGTCTCCTGAACTGCTCGGCGCTGTCTCCTGAACTGCTCGGCGCTGTCTCGCTAACTGCTCAGCGCTGTCTCCTGAACTGCTCAGCGCTTCGGTCGGTACACCAGGCCGAGCGCGCCGCCTGCGAAGGCCTGAGCACTGATCAGTTCGAGATCGAGCTCGTCCGTCAGGTCGGCGAACACGCCATCGCCCGACCCCAGCGCGACGGGCAGGACCGCCAGCCGGTACTCGTCGACCAGACCGGCCCGGACGAGGCTGCGGCCGAACTCCGTCCCGCCCTGAGCGAGGACGTACCCGCCCGACTCCTGCTTGAGCGCCGTCACCTCGGCTTCGAGCGGTCCGGCTGCGACTCGTGCACCCGTCCAGGTCGCCGCCGCGGGGAGTCGGGGTCGGGGACTGCCACGGTTCGCGGATCGAAGTCGCGCTGCGTGGTGAAGACGACCTTGGGGATCCGGTTCATCGGTTCGGCGATCGGCCCGGGCGCCGTCGGCCAGAAACCTGAGATGCTCTCGAAGGTCTTGCGGCCGAAGGCGTGCACACCCGCACCAGCGACGACGTCGAGCACCCAGGCCATCGAGTCCGGACTCCCGCCGCGGAACATCCAGTCCGAATCGGCTCGGGGAGCGGCCACGAAGCCGTCCAACGACATCGACATCTTCAGGACGAGTTCACGCACGGGGAGCCCCAGTCCGGATCTGAGTTGACATAATATGCATTATCGGCGCATACCTGTAGGCGGCACCAGGCGCTTGGTGAGCAGAAAAGGTCGAGTCCCACGCGCGGACTCGACCTTTCCTGCTCACGAAGCACATCGTCGGCGACCGTGTCAGTCGGCAGGCTTCGTCAGGACGTCGTCGGCGTCGATCTCGAGCGCCGCCGGCTCACCGCCCTGTTCTTCCAGGTTCTCCTGGTCGGTGTCCGGCTGCTCCGGCGTCTCGCTCTGCGTGGTCTCTTCGGCTGGGTCTGGCTGGCTGTAGCTCATGCGCCGGACGCTACGCCGAACGCGCTGAGGACGCATCGGGCTCCATCCACAGCGCGTTCGTGTCGGACGGCCGGTCGACGCCACGGGAGGAACGATGCCGCACACGCTCGTCGGGCTGATCGGCGCCGGACTGCACCGGTCGCTGACTCCCCTGATGCACGAAGCAGAGGGCCGGCTGCTCGGACTCGACTACGAGTACCGCCTGCTCGACCTCGACGTACTCGGCAGCACTGCGGCGGACCTTCCGGAACTGCTCGCCACCGCCGAGGCCGAGGGGTACTGCGCGGTCAACGTCACGCACCCCTGCAAGCAGGCCGTCATCCCGTTGCTCGATGCGCTCGATCGCCGCGCTGCGCGGATCGGTGCGGTCAACCTCGTGCTGTTCCGCGACGGCTGCCGCATCGGGTTCAACACCGACGAGACCGGCTTCCGGATCGCCGTGGAACGCGGCCTCGGCTCGGTCGCCGGGCAGCACGTCGTTCAGTTCGGTGCCGGTGGTGCCGGCTCGGCGATCGCCCACGCGCTCGTCGGACTCGGCGTCCGGCGGGTCGACGTCGTCGATGGGGACGTCGGCCGCGCGGAGGCGCTCGTCGCGACGATCGAGCCACCGACCGACTCGTCCGTCGACGTCCGCGTCCTGGCGATGACCGACGCCAGTGACGTACTCGCGACGGCGGACGGGGCCGTCAACGCGACACCGCTCGGCATGAACGACGACCCGCGACAGGCCTTCGACCCCGCGCTGCTCCCCCAGGGCGCCTGGGTCTCCGACGCCGTCTACTTCCCGCTCGAGACGCCGCTCGTCCGATCGGCACGTGCGGCCGGATGCCGGGTGGTCGACGGTGGCTGGATGGCCGTCGGGCAGGCGGTCGCGAGCCTCCGACACATCACCGGGCTCGAGCCCGACCTCGACCGGGTGCGCGCTGCCTTCACCGGCTTCCTCGCCGAGGGCGAACCGCCGGTGATCGAACCGGACGCGAAGCCATCGGGTGAGCAGAAGAGGTCGAGTCCGGATGACGGACTCGACCTCTTCTGCTCACGATGCACGCCCGCGGACGTCACGAGGCGGACGTCACGAGGCGGACGTCACGAGTGCGCCCTCGGACGGGCCTCCATCACGACTGGGTGAGGATGACCGCCGTCAGGATGTAACCGACGATGCCGATGACGATCGCGACGGCCGACAGGATGATGCCGGCGAGGACGGTGCCGCGGCTACCCCCACGCTTGCGCGCCAGGATGCCGAGCACGAGCCCGATGATGCCGGCGATGATGCCGATCAGGGCGACGAAGATGCCGCCGACGACGCCGACGATGCCGAGCACCAGGGAGACGACACCGAAGGTGTTGGACTGAGCGGGCGCGTTGCCGGGGTTGGACATGAGAGCTCCTTCGATCAGGACGCCGATCCAGGCCGGGTAGCCGATCGTGAGCGTCGATCAAACGCTATCCGAATCGCACCGGCAACGTTCAGGTTCCGTGCACGAACCTGTCCCCTGCTTCAGGCGCCGACGTAGGCCGCCAGGTGCTGGCCGGTCAGGGTCGAGCGGGCGGCGACGAGGTCGGCGGGCGTGCCCTCGAACACGATCCGTCCGCCGTCGTGACCCGCGCCGGGCCCGAGGTCGATGATCCAGTCGGCGTGCGCCATCACGGCCTGGTGGTGCTCGATCACCACGACGGTCTTGCCCGAGTCCACCAAACGGTCGAGCAGCCCGAGCAACTGGGCGACGTCCGCCAGGTGCAGTCCGGTGGTCGGTTCGTCGAGCACGACGATGCCGCCACGCTCACCGAGGTGCGTCGCGAGCTTGAGCCGCTGCCGCTCTCCGCCGGACAGCGTCGTGAGCGGCTGCCCGATCGTCAGGTACCCGAGTCCGACGTCGGCCAGGCGTGCCAGGATCGTGTGCGCAGCAGGCAGCGCGGCCGGGCCGTCGGCGAAGAACGCCACGGCCTCGGCGACGGACATGCCCAGGACCTGGCTGATGTCCTTGCCACCGAGCTGGTAGCCGAGCACGGACTGGTCGAACCGCTTGCCGTCGCACTCCACGCACGGGGTGGCGATGCCCGCCATCATCCCGAGGTCGGTGTAGACGACACCGGCGCCGTTGCACGCGGGGCACGCGCCCTCGGAGTTCGCGCTGAACAGCGCGGGCTTCACGCCGTTGGCCTTCGCGAACGCCTTGCGGATGGGTTCGAGCAGCCCGGTGTACGTCGCCGGGTTGCTGCGTCGCGAGCCGCGGATCCCGCTCTGGTCGATGGCCACGACACCCTCGCGATGCGCGAGCGAACCGTGGATCAGCGTGCTCTTGCCGGAACCGGCGACCCCCGTCACGACGGTGAGCACACCGGTGGGGACGTCAACGTCGACGTCGTGCAGGTTGTGTGCCGACGCACCGCGGATCGCGATCGCCCCGTCGGAACGGCGGACGGCGGTCTTCACCGAGACGCGGTCGTCCAGGTGCTGACCGGTGATGGTCCCGCTCCCCGCAGCCCCTGCACCGGACCCTGGTAGCAGAGCGTTCCGCCGCCGGAACCGGCGCCCGGGCCGAGGTCGACGACGTGGTCGGCGATCGCGATCACCTCGGGCTTGTGCTCGACCACGAGCACGGTGTTCCCCTTGTCGCGCAGCCGCAACAACAGGCCGTTCATCCGCTCGATGTCGTGCGGGTGCAACCCGGTGCTCGGCTCGTCGAAGACGTACGTGACGTCGCTGAGGGACGACCCGAGGTGCTTCACCATCTTGACCCGCTGCCCCTCTCCCCCGGACAGCGTGCCGGTCGGGCGGTCGAGCGAGAGGTAGCCGAGACCGATCTCGACGAACGACTCGAGCAGGTCGCGGAGGCCGTCGAGCAGCGGCGCGACGCCGGGGTCGTCGATGGCCCGCAGCCACGGCACGACGTCGGTGATCTGCATCGAACAGACGTCGGCGATGCTCTTCCCGCTGATCTTCGACGAGCGGGCGATGTCGTTCAGCCGGGTGCCGCCGCACGCCGGGCACGTCGTGAAGGTCACCGCACGGTCGACGAAGGCGCGGATGTGCGGCTGCATCGCCTCGCGGTCCTTCTGCAGCATCGAACGGCGCACCCGGGGGACGAGCCCCTCGTACGTCATGTTGATGCCGGCGATCTTCTGCTTCGTGGGCTCGCGGTAGAGGAAGTCGGCGCGCTCCTGCTCGGTGAAGTCGCGGATCGGGGTGTCCTTGTCGAAGTACCCGGACTCCGCGTACATCCGGACATTCCACCCGTCGGTGCCGTAGCCGGGGATCGTGATCGCCCCGTCGCCGAGGGCCTTCGAGTCGTCGAACAGCTGCGTCAGGTCGATGTCGTTGACGAGCCCGCGCCCTTCGCAGTCGGCGCACATGCCCCCGAGCCGGGTGAACGAGACCTTCTCGGCCTTGGCGTCCTTGCCCTTCTGCACCGTGATCGCTCCCCGGCGGTGACCGTCGCCAGGTTGAACGAGAACGCGTTCGGACCACCGACGTGCGGGTCGCCCAGACGGCTGAAGAGCACGCGCAGCATCGCGTTCGCATCGGTGGCGGTGCCGACGGTCGACCGTGGGTCGGCGCCGATGCGCTCCTGGTCGACGACGATCGCGGTGGTCAGGCCGTCGAGCAGGTCGACGTCGGGTCGCGCGAGCGACGGCATGAAGCCCTGCACGAAGGCGCTGTACGTCTCGTTGATCATCCGCTGCGACTCGGCGGCGACGGTGCCGAAGACGAGCAGAGCTCTTGCCGGACCCGGACACACCGGTGAACACCGTGAGTCGACGCTTCGGCAGGTCGACGTCGATCCCCTGCAGGTTGTTGGCGCGGGCACCGCGCACGCGGATGCGGTCGTGGCCGTCGGCGGCGTGCACGCTCCGGCTCGGTGCGGCGTCGTCACCGGAACTGGTGTGCATGTCGATCAGCGTACCGGCGGGTACCGACACCGACAACGCAATCCCGCACCGTGCGTTGGACGCGACCCACCACCGGACAGGAGGCACGGTCACGCCCGCACCGCGCCTCCCGTCAGCACCGTGCGCACCTTCTCACCCCGTGCGCGGTTCCACGCACCGTGCAGCGCCACGAGCGCGCACCACGCCACGAACCCCGCACCGACCGACGGACCCGGCACGGTGCGCTGGACGCAACCCACCACCGGACGGGAGGCACGGGTCAGACCCGCCCCGCGCCTCCCGTCAGCACCGTGCGCACCTTCTCACCCCTGCGCGGTTCCACGCACCGTGCAGCGCCACGAGCGCGCACCACGCCACCAACCCCGCACCGGCCGACGGACCCGGCACCGTGCAGACGACGGCGGGTCAGACGACGGCCGGGTTCAGACGACGGCCGGGTCAGGCGGCAGCGAACCGGCGGACCAGGTCCGGCAGCTCCGCCGGTTCGAACGGTTCACCGGTGGCGTCGAGCTCGTCGGCGGTCCACCAGCGCGACGCGAGGATGTCGACCCGCTCGTCATCCGTCCACTCGGCGTCCGACAACTCGAAACCCGGAGTACGCACGACGTAGAACTCGCTGTGGCCGCGGTCGTGGTCGGCGAGGTCCCACTCGACGGTGAAGTCCCAGGACCACACGGGCTCGCCCGGGTCGTCGATGACGATGCCGGTCTCCTCGCGCAGCTCGCGGATCGCCGCGTCGCGGTGGTCCTCGCCGGGGTCGACCCCGCCACCCGGTGTGATCCACCGGTGGGCACCGTCCGACGACGGCGAGTTCGTGTCCATCAGGAACACGCGACCCTCGGGGTCGAGCAGGATGATGCGGGAGGTTCGGCGCAGGCCGGGCTTGGCAGTCACCCGCCCGACGCTAGCCGACGAAGCCGCTGACGTCGCCGACGAGCTTGGTGTGGTCGGCGGGGATCGGCTCGATCGCAGCGAGGGCGATCTCGGCGGCGAACTCCGAGACGCTGTAGAGCTTGCCGACCTCTTGCCGGCGGCCCTCGATCGCGCCGGGGTTCAGGCGGTTCAGCAGGGTCGCGGTGATCGTGCCCTCGATCATGTCGCCGGAGACGACGACGAATTCGATGCCGGCGGCCTCGAGCTGCGGGATGAGCTCGCGCAGGGCGAGTTCGCCGGCGCGCTTGCTCTTGGCGACGGGCACGTACTCGTCCATCGTCTCGGCGGTCTCGACGAAGTGGGCCTGGTGGCTCGTGACGAACACGACGCGCGACCCGGCGGGCATGTGCGGCACGGCGGTCTGGAGCATGTCGACCTGCGCGTCGCGGTTCAGGCGGAGCGCGTAGTCCTCGCCGAGGCCGGACTCCATGCCGCCCGAGGCGTTCAGCACGAGCAGGTCGATCCCGCCCCACTCCTGCACGACGGTGTCGACGAGCGCCTGCACCGATTCGTGGTCGGTCAGGTCGGCGCCGACCGCCAGCGCGGAGCCACCGGCCGCGACGACCTTCTCGGCGATCTGCTCGGCGCGCTTGGCCTTGTTGCGGTAGTTCACGACGACCTTGGCGCCGGCCTCGGCCAGGTACCCGACGGTGTCGGCGCCGATGCCGCGCGACGAGCCGGTGACGACGGCGCGCGTGTCGGTGAGGGATCCGGGGGCGAGGGGGTTGCTCACAGTCGTGTTCTCCAGGTCGTGTTCCGGCCGGTCGGCCGCACCGAGCCTACCAATCGCCTGCACGACCGACCGACCCTCCTGATATGTTGAACGGAGTTGTACCGGCCGTCGCGACGCTGCGAGCCACGGCGCGCGACCGAGGAGGAGATCGCGTGAACGGAATCGATTGGATCCAGACCATCGTCTGGATCGGACTGGTGTTGCTGCTGGGAGTGGTCGAGATCTTCACCCTCGACTTCATCTTCATCATGCTCGCGGCCGGAGCCGCCGGTGGGTTGATCGCCGCCCTGCTCGGCGCCCCGTGGTGGCTGTCCGCCATCATCTCCGCCGTGCTCGCGCTCGTGCTGCTGTCGCTCGTGCGACCGCGCCTGCTGCTCATGCTCGGCCGAGGCGCCGACCCGCACCGCACGAACATCGAGGGGCTCATCGGGCTCCCCGGTACCGTCGCCGTCGCGTTCACATCATCCGCTCCCGGTCAGGTCCGCCTGGCCAACGGCGAGACCTGGAGCGCACGGTTCGCCGTGGGCGCCATCGACCGCACTCCGCCACTCGGCACCCCCGTGGTCGTCGAGTCGATCGAGGAGTCGACCGCGGTCGTGCGCCTCGCAGAAAGGGCCACCTCGTGACCATCACACCCGGGACGATCGCACTGCTCGTCCTGATCCTCGTCGTCGTCATCTTCGTGATCGTCGTCCTGGCCAAGGCGATCCGCATCGTCCCGCAGGCCACCGCGGGCATCGTGGAACGCCTCGGCAAGTACCACAAGACCCTCTCGCCGGGCCTGAACCTGCTCGTGCCGTTCATCGACCGCCTGCGGCCCCTGCTCGACATGCGTGAGCAGGTCGTGTCGTTCCCGCCGCAGCCGGTGATCACCGAGGACAACCTCGTGGTCTCCATCGACACCGTGGTCTACTTCCAGGTCACCGACGCCCGCGCGGCGACGTACGAGATCGCGAACTACCTCGGCGCCGTCGAGCAGCTCACCACCACCACGCTCCGCAACGTCGTCGGTGGCCTCAACCTCGAAGAGGCCCTGACCAGCCGCGACAACATCAACGGTCAGCTCCGCGTCGTGCTCGACGAAGCGACCGGCAAGTGGGGCATCCGCGTCGGCCGTGTCGAGCTCAAGGCGATCGAGCCGCCCGTGTCCATCCAGGACGCCATGGAGCAGCAGCTGCGTGCCGAGCGGAGCCGTCGTGCCGCGATCCTGCAGGCCGAGGGCACCAAGCAGTCCCAGATCCTCGAGGCCGAGGGGCAGCGGCAGGCCGCCATCCTCGCGGCCGAGGGTGACGCCAAGGCCCAGGTGCTCCGCGCCGAGGGTGAAGCCTCGGCCATCGCCACGGTCTTCGAGGCCATCCACACCGGTGACCCCGACGACAAGCTGCTCTCGTACCAGTACCTGCAGATGCTCCCGAAGATCGCCGAGGGCACCGCGAACAAGCTCTGGATGATCCCGAGCGAGTTCACCGAGGCACTGTCCGGCATCGCGAAGGGCTTCTCCGGCGGACGGAGCGGCAGCGGCCCCGTCGCCGGCGCCGGCTCGGGCGGGGACTTCCTCTCCCGCATCTCCAAGCTCGCGAACGAGAGCCTGGCGAACACCGCGGCCGCCGGGTCGGCCGACACGGCCATGCCGCGTGCGGATGCGACCGCCGCGGACATCGTCCCCGAGTCCGACCTCGACGCACGACTGGCCGAGTCGAACCGGAGCGTCGACGCGCACCTCGCAGCCGCTGACGACGCGACCGCCGAGAAGGTCGACGACGCACCGGCCCCGCAGGCCGACGCCGCGCAGCACCCGAACGACGAAGCGTCGGGGCACCGCACCAGCGACGGCTCCGGCCGACGCTGACCCGCACCACCACGAACGACGATGCCCGCCCCGGGGAACCGGGGCGGGCATCGTCGTTCGTCAGGTGGTGGTGTCAGGCACCGCGTCGTGCACGGAGGACCTGCAGGCGCTCTTCGAGGAGCTCCTCGAGTTCCTCGCGCGAGCGACGCTCGAGCAGCATGTCCCAGTGGGTGCGGGGCGCCTTGACGTCCTCTGCTGCGACCTCGACGGGGATGCCGTCGTCACCGAGCAGGCGTCCTTCGCGGCCGGAGCGTGGCTCCGACCAGGTCTGGGGCACGTCTGCGTCAGCGGAGAAGACGATGTCGAAGGTCTCCCCCGAATCGGTCTGGTAGACCGCGCGCTTGCGGTCCGAGAGCTCGACGCCCTCTTCGCTCTGGAGGCTCTGACTCCCGAGCCGCATGCCGCGGAGACTCCGATCAGCCATGTGTGTGCTCCTCTCGCTCGTCTGCCCTCCACAACACTGTCCCACGCGCCGTCGTTCCCGACTGGGCGCATTCACAGTCCGTTCCCAGTGCGTGGCCCCGATGCACAGGATCACGGCCTCGGACGCACAGGGACGCGGCGGCGGATCAGGAGCGCTTGCGGCGCCCCCACGGTGCAGAGGCGAGCAGCACGAGGAGCCCGCCGAGCGACAGGAACAAGGCGATCGCCCCCGACGCGAGCGACGCCGGGGTCGTCGAGGTACCGAGCGGCACGTCGGTCACCATCGAGGTCGCGGTGTACTCGGGGACCCGGTCGATGGTGCGTCCGGACGGGTCGATGACCTGCGAGGCGCCGACGGTCGAGATGTTGACGAGGGACCGACCGGTCTCGATCGCCCGCATCCGTGCGATCTCCAGCTGCTGCAGGTTCTCGTCGGTGCCGGAGAAGTCCGCGTTGTTCGTCTGCGCGAGGATCACCTGCGCTCCCCCACGCACCATGTCGCGGGCCAGTCCGTCGTCGACGATGTCGAAGCAGATCGCGATGCCCGCCTCGATCCCCGCCACCGGCAGGACGTTCGGCTTCGTCCCCGGCGTGTAGTCACGCTGCAGCAGGCCGATCAGGGACGGCGCGAGCTTCGAGAAGAACCACCGGTCCGGTACGTACTCGCCGAACGGCACCGGGCGCTTCTTGTCGTAGGACGACTGCCACCCGTCGGCGGTCCACACGAACGACGTGTTGTGCAGCACCCCGGACGGGGTCTGCGTGATGGCTCCGGCGACCAGCGGCGCACCGACCGAGTCGACGACGGCGTCGAGCGACGACGCGATCACGGGCTGCTGGCGCGGGTCGAACTCGGCGGAGGCCTCGGGCCAGACGACGAGGTCGACACCCTTCGCCTCGACGTCGGTCGCCGCGACCTGCGCCGCCAGGACCTCGCCCGGCGCAGCCCGGTCGAAGTACCCGGCCGGCCCGTTGCCCTGCACCGACTCGATCCGGATGGTGCCGGACGTCGCGGTCGGCCAGGCCGGCACCGCCAGCACGGCGGCGACGAGCAGCCCGGCGGTCGCGACCCGGACCGGCAGTCGCAGGGTCGCGCCCGGCGCCCGCGGGGTGACGAGGGCGAGTGACACGACGACCGCGACGCAGTAGACGACCACGAACGTCACCCCGAGGACGCCGACGTACGCGGCGAGGTGGGTGAACGGCCCCTGCGACTGCGACAGGCCGACGCGCCCCAGGCGAAACCGCCGTACGGCCAGCTCCCCGAGAACCACTCGCGTCCGGTCCACAGTGCGGCGACCACGGCCGGGAGGCCCCACACGCGTCCGGCGGTCGAGGGCACCACGCGCGCGACCCAGCGGTACGCGAGGGCGATCGCGACGCTGCCGAGGGCGAAGAACGCCGCCTCCAACAACGCCAGTGCGAACCACGGGACGGGCCCCAGGTAGCGACCGGCCCACGAGATGGCCGGGATCCAGAACGCGGCACCGGCCACGTAGCCCAACCACGCGGCCCTGCGGCCGCGTTGCCCCATCGCCGCGAGGAGCATGCAGGCCAGCGCCGGGAAGGCCAGGAACCACCAACCGGGCGACGGGAACGCGAGCGCGAAGAGCAGCCCGCCGATGACTGCCAGGGGCAGCGCGCTGCCAGCGGGAGCGCCGCGAACGGGCCGTCCGCGACCGCACCGCGGCCCACGCGCGCGCGCACCCCGCGCACACCGGTCTCCGGAACCCGCACCGTGCCTCCTGTCAGACCGCGGCGTAGGCGACGATGCCGCGGCGCACCGCGTCGGTCGCACGTCGGGCGGTCTGGGCGAGGTCGTCGTCACCGGCGTTCCGGATCTGGTCGAGCAGGTCGATGACCTGCTTCGACCAGCGGACGAAGTCGCCGGCGGGCAGGTCGAGGGTGCGCAGGACGTCGTCGAGGGCCGAGCCGGAGGCCCAGCGGAACATGCCGACCGCCATCGCCGGGGTGGGCGGCACCGAACCGGCCAGACGAGCGTCGCGTTCGATGTCGTCGAGGCGCGACCAGATCGTCAGGGTCTCGTCGAGGGCCGGACGGAACGCGCCGCGCGGCAACGCGTGCTCGGTGCCGGGGGCGTCGTCGCGACGGGGCTGGTAGATGATCGTGGCGGCCATCGCGGCGAGCTGCGCCGGCGTGAGGTCCTTCCAGACGCCAGCCTCGAGGCACTCGGCGACGAGCAGGTCCCGGTCGCCGTAGATGCGCTGCAGCCGGCGGCCACCAGCGGCCACGGTGGCCTCGCCGTTGCCGGCGTCGACGAGGTAGCCGAGCTGCAGGAGCACGTCGGTGACCCGGTCGAACGTGGTCGCCACGGCACCGGTGCGGGACCGGATCTGCTGGAGCAGCTTGTCGTTGACGCGCTTCAGCTTCCACCAGCGCTCCGCCCAGCGGGCGTGCGCCTCGCGGTCGGGGCAGGCGTGGCAGGGGTGCCGCTGCATCTGGCGACGGACCGCCGTGATCGCGGCCTGCCGCTCCTGCCGTGCGCCGTGCGAGGCCTCGCGCCCACCGGGCACGTTCGTGCGCTCGAGGTCGGACAGCTCGCGGCGGAGCGTCGAGTACTCGGTGAAGTCGCCGAGGTGGCACTGCATGGCCTCGCGGTAGCCCTCGAGGGACTCCTGCTGCGAGCGGACCTTGCGGGCCAGGTCGACCACGGACCGGTCGGCCTGGAACTGCGCGAACGAGGTCTCGAGGACCTCGCGCGTGCGCTGCCGCCCGAACTGGTCGATCAGGTTGACGGCCATGTTGTAGGTCGGCTTGAACGACGAGTTCAGCGGGTAGGTGCGCCGGCTGGCGAGCGAGGCGACGGCCTGGGGGTCGAGGCCGTCGGTCCACTGGATGACCGAGTGCCCCTCGACGTCGATGCCACGGCGTCCGGCACGCCCGGTGAGCTGCGTGTACTCCCCGGGGTGATCGGGACACGGGCCTCGCCGTTGAACTTCTCCAGCTTCTCGAGCACCACGGTGCGTGCGGGCATGTTCACACCGAGCGCGAGGGTCTCGGTGGCGAACACCACCTTGAGCAGCTTGCGCTGGAAGAGGTTCTCGACCACTTCCTTGAACGCGGGGAGCATGCCGGCGTGGTGCGCGGCGACCCCGCGCTCCAGGCCCTCGAGGAACTCCCAGTAGCCGAGGACGGCGAGGTCCTCGTCCGGCAGGGTGCGGCAGTGGTACTCCGCGGTCTCGCGGATCTCGTTGCGCTCCGGGACCGTGGTGAGCGACAGGCCGGAGCGCAGGACGTTCCGGACGCCCTGGTCGCACCCGGCACGGCTGAACACGAAGAAGATCGCGGGCAGCAGCATCCGCTCGTCGAGCATGTGCGCGATGCGTTCGCGGTGCAGTTTCTCGGTCCGCGGCCCACGGCGGTCGTGGTATCCCCGCGCCCTCGTCCGCCACGGTGGCCGCCGCCGTGCCGTTCGCTGCGCGAGGCACCACCGACCATGCGGAGCAGTTCCGGGTTGACGCGGTTCGTCGCCGCCGCACCGCTGGAGTCGAACAGGTCGACCATCTTCGAGCCGACCAGGACGTGCTGCTCGAGCGGGACCGGGCGGTCTTCCGACACGATGACGTCGGTGTCCCCGCGGACGGCCTGCAGCCAGTCGCCGAACTCCTCGGCGTTGGAGACCGTCGCGCTGAGCGAGACCAGCCGGACCTCGGTCGGCAGGTGCAGGATCACTTCTTCCCACACCGCACCGCGGAACCGGTCGGCCAGGTAGTGGACCTCGTCGAGGACGACCCAGGCCAGGTCGTCGAGCAGGTCGGAATCGGCGTAGATCATGTTCCGCAGGACCTCGGTCGTCATCACGACGACCCGCGCCCGCGGGTTCACGTTCGTGTCACCGGTGAGCAGGCCCACCTCGGACTCGCCGTAGACCTCGACCAGCTCGGCGTACTTCTGGTTGCTCAGCGCCTTCATCGGTGTCGTGTAGAACACCTTCGCCGTCGGCTGCCGCATCGCCAGCCAGATCGCGAACTCGGCCACGATCGTCTTGCCGGCACCGGTCGGCGCGGCCACGAGGACGCTGCGGCCCTGGTCGAGCGCGTCGCACGCGGCGAACTGGAACGGGTCGAGGTCGAAGCGCAGGTCGGCGCGGAACAGCTCCAGGTTGCGGGAGCGGTTCCGGACCTTGGCGGCGGCGAAGCGCTCGGCCGCGCTGAGGTCCGCGCCCGTCACAGGCCGTACTCTTCGTCGAGCTTGGCCTGCTTCTTCGCCACCCTGCGGTCGTGGAACCAGGCCACGACGCACGCGGCGATGTAGAGCACCACCATCGGGACGGCCAGCAGGAACATCGAGATGACGTCGGCGCTCGGCGTGACGATCGCGCAGAAGACCAGGATGCACAGGATCGCGATGCGCCAGGACTTGATGATCGCCGCCGCCGACAGGACACCGACGAAGTTCAGCAGCACGATGAAGACCGGCAGCACGAACGCGATGCCGACCGCGACGATGAGCTTGATGACGAAGTCGTAGTACGCCTTCGCATCGACGATCGAGGTGTCCTGGCTCGACACGAAGCTGCCGAGGATGCCGACCACGTGCGGCAGGATGTACCACCCGAAGTAGCACCCGGCGAAGAACAGCGGGATCGCGGTGCCGAGGAAGCCCCACACGTACTGCTTCTCACGCCGCACCAGGGCGGGCACGATGAACGCCCAGATCTGGTAGAGCCAGACCGGGCTGGCGATGACGATGCCGATCGTGATCGCGATCTGCAGCTTGAGGTCGAACGCGCCCGTGATCATCGGGAAGTTCAGCTCGGCCGTGTGCCCGCCGACCTTGGCGAGCTCGGCCACCGGTGCCCGTAGCGAGTCCAGCACGAACGGGGTCAGGAACCATCCACCGACCGCGGCGATGACCACGGCGATCACTGCGCGGAACAGGCGGTTGCGCAGCTCGATGAGGTGCTGCCCGAGCGACATGCGGCCTTCGGCGTCGTTGTCACGGCGCCCTTGCCGCCTCGCTCGCCCGCGCGCGGTCGTCGAAGCCATGGGTCGATCCTACGGGGTGGGAACCGACAGTTCGGCGCGCTCCGTGCGAACGCACATGCAGGAGCGGTCGACGGCGGGGCTGCGACGTCAGCTGGCGGCGAGGGCAGCGGCGGCGAAGTCCCGCACCGCGTCCCGCGCTGCGGGCGGGTCGAGCACCACGGCACGGCCGGGCAGCCCCGCGACGAGCCGGACCACACCGTCGAAGCCGTTCGACGCCGCGAGCCGGATGCGCACGCGCGCCTCGGCGTCAGGGGCGTCGGCGGTGTCGGCGAGGAAGTCGGCCACGAGCGGCAGCGACGACGAGTCGAGCTCGACGGTGACGATGACGTCCTCTGCCGACTGCTGGAACAGCGTGTCCGGGATCACCACCTGGTCCGCCGACTTCTCCACCGCACGGTCGTCGACGCGTGCACCGGACATCCGGTCGAGGCGGAAGGTCCGGAGCGCCTGCCGGTCGAGGTCCCAGGCGCGGAGGTACCAGTCGGTGTCGATCGACTCGACGCGGAGCGGGTCGACCCGGCGGGTGCCGCCCTGGGTGCGCGGACCGGCGTACTCGAAGGACAGACCGCGGCCGTCGGCCATCGCACGACGGATCGTTGCCAGGGCGACGTCGTGCAGGTCCTGCCCGACGGCCACCGTCGAGGCGGCACCGCCGGCACCGCGCGACAGCTTCGCCATGAGTGCTCGGATGGCATCGCGGTCAGCGGCCTCGGGCAGCGCGGAGAGGTACTGCAGCCCGGCGATGAGCGCAGAAGCTTCTCGCGCGGACAGTCGGGGCGAGTCGTCGATGGCGACGAGGTTCGTCAGGACGATCATCTCGTTCTGGTCGAAGTCGTCCCAGGCGATGTCGAACAGGTCGCCGTGCTGGTACTGCATCGTCTCGCCGGGGACCCCCGACACCGCGATGAGCTCGACGGCGCGGCGGATGCGGGCCTCGGGGACACCGAAGTGGCGCGCGGCCTCGGCCACCGAGACACGCTCGCGGTCGATCAGGTACGGCACCAGGGCGAGCAGGAAGGCGAGCTTGTCCTGCGCCTGCAGGGGCTGGGCGTCAGCCACGGGCGGACTCCTCTCCGTCGCTGTGGTCGCGCACGAGCGCACGGAGCCGCTCGACGACGCGCAGCCGCAGGTCCTCCGGCTCGAGCACCCGGACCTCGGGTCCGAAGGCCGCGAGTTCCTCGGCCAGGATCTGTGGGTCGACGTGGTGCAGCACGAGTGCGCCGTCGGCGTCGGTCTCGGTGTCACGACGGCGGGCGAGCCGCCGCTCGGCGTCGGAGCCGGGGGTCACCGCGATGCGCGCCGTGCGCGCGGACCAGATCCGCTCGAGCTCGGCGAGCGTGCGCTCCCCCGCGCCCACCGGGGCGGTGTGCTGCCCGACGTCGTACTGCGTGACGGGTCCGACGATGCGTGACAGCAGGTAGTTCTTGTCCGAGTCCGTGGCGAACTCGTGGGCGGCGAGCATCCAGCGGCCGCCGTGCTGCACGAGGGCGAGCGGGGCGACCTCGCGACGACGGGCCTCGTGCTGGCCCGGGGTGATGTAGTCGAACCGGACGGCGGCACCGCGGTCGAGCGCGGAGCGGAGCGGCTCGAACGCCGCGTCGCGGGCCCGGAGTCGCGGGGCGTACGCGTCGACGCCGAGCTGGAGTGCGCCGTCGTCGTCCTCGGAACCCGCGGACCGGACCTTCAGCAGCCCGCGACGCGAGTCAGCGGACAGCGCGCCTTCGCGCCACGCCATGGCGGCCAGCGACAGCAGGGCCGACTCGTCCGGGGTGAACCGGACGTCGACGGGCAGGTCGTACTCGCCCTTCGGGATCCGGTACCGCAGCGTCTGGTTGTTGCCGGCGGCACCCGGTGTCTCGATGGTCTCGAGCGGGATGCCGAGCTCGCGGACGTCGTCCTTGTCGCGCTCGAACTGCCGCTCGAGCGAGGCGTTGTCCCCGCCAGGCGTGAACCGCTGGCGGTAGCCCTGCACGTTGGTCAGGATCTCCGCCTTGGTCAGCCCGGACTCCGTCGAGAGCAGCGCGAGCACGAGGCTGAACAGCCGCTCCTCTGCGGGCACACGGGGCACACGGGTCGCTGGCACGAGGCGATCCTACGGCAGCGCGGGTGCACCGGAGTGCACCCGCGCCGCGGTCGGTGGACGGTGTGGGAGCGTCAGCTCGACATCGCTCCGAGCACGTCGATGACGTAGGCGTAGGCGGTGCCCTGCTGGTTCACGACGGCCAGGACCTGGTCGCCGACGTGGTGCCCGACGATGGCGCCCTGCACGCCCTCGTCGACCTGGCCCTTGGTGAGCGGCACGGTCTGCGCACCCGAGCCGTCCGTCCAGCTGGAGCCGGCCACGGACGGATCAGCACCCCACGTCACGGCGGTGTACTTGATGACCGCGGTGTCCTTGGCGGTGAGCACCCGACCGGACCCCTTGCGCAGCAGGTGCGTCTCGTTCGACTTCGGCGCGTTCCACGACGGGATCGTGATGCCGGGGGCGCCGGACGGTGCGAGCACGACGGCGGGCATCTTGTCGCCGGCGAGCTGCGGGGTGCCGGTCGCGCGGGCGTCGAAGGCCCGCTTGACGTCGATGACGGCGATGACGGCGTCCTCGGTCTTCGCCGACGAGCCGCTGTCGGTGGTCGCGCTGGTGTCCGAGCTGCTGAGGGCGCTCTTCGGCAGCGCGACGGCCAGGCGGTCGCCGACCTGCGCGCACTCGAGCGACTCGCCGAGGGCGCCGTAGTTGCTCGCCCCGGCGGTGATCGGGGCAGTCTGCCCGGAGTACCCGCTGGTCTGCGCGACCTCGCCGGTGGCGCCGTCGACGAGCGTGTACTCGATCAGGACGGGGGTGCCGTCGTCGATCGTGCGGCCGTCGCCCTGCTTGAGGACGGAGACCTGCGTGCCCTTCGTGGTGAGTCCGCTCGGGATCGACACCTTCGGCTCCTTGCCGAACGCGCCGGTGGCGGTCACCGCTTCGGACGCCGCACCGGGTGCGGCGCAGCTCGAGGGGTGGTGCCGGCGCCGTTCGAGGCGCACGCCGTGAGCGACGCCACGAGACCGATGGTGACCAGGAGTGCGGGGATGGTGCGCACGGACCCTCTTTCCGTTCGATGCAGGACGGGCACGACCGTCAGCCTACCGTTCGCCGTCGGTCGGCTCGGACGCGTCGCTGACGGGTTCGGACCCCTCGACAGCGGCGGCTGCGGACCCGGCCTCGGCAGCAGCGACCTTGCGGGCCTGCGCCGCCGACTGCCGTGCGACCTTGCGGAGCTTCTTGTCGCTCGTCGCGCGCTCGCCCACGGCGCCGGGGGTCCAGGCCTCGATGTCCTCGTCGGAGAACTCGACCTTGCCCGCGCGGCGCTTCAGGTTCGGCAGGACGGTGCCGTCGGCCAGACGACGGGCCGTGATGAGGAACCCGGTGTGCCCGACCATGCGGTGGTCCGGTCGGACGGCAAGCCCCTCGACGTGCCAGGTGCGCACCAGGGTCTCGCTCGGCATCGGGTCGGTGAAGCGGCCGGTGTCGCGCAGGGCCTCGGCCGTGCGGGACAGCTGGGTGACGGTCGCGACGTAGCAGACGATGAGTCCGCCGGGCACGAGGGCGTCGGCTGCGGCGTCGACGCACTCCCACGGCGCGAGCATGTCGAGCACCACGCGGTCGACACTCTGCTCGTCGACGGCGCCGGGCAGCTCCTCGACCAGGTCGCCGACGGTCACGGACCAGTTGTCCGGGACGGCGCCGAGGAACGTGCCGACGTTGCCCTGTGCGATCGCCGCGAACTCCTCGCGACGCTCGAACGACTGCAGCTGCCCCGTCGGACCGATCGCCCGCAGCAGGAACAGGGAGAGGGCACCGGAGCCGACGCCCGCCTCGACCACCCGGGCGCCCGGGAAGACGTCCGCGAACGCCACGATCTGGGCGGCGTCCTTCGGGTAGACGATGGCGGCACCACGCGGCATCGACATCACGTAGTCGTTGAGCAGCGGACGGAGCGCGAGGTACTCGTCGCCCGTGCTGGCACGGATCACCGAGCCGTCGGGCTGACCGATGACGTCGTCGTGCCGGAGGACCCCGCGGTGCGTGTGGTACTCGCCGGCGGTCTCGAGGGACAGCGTCGTGAGCTTGCCCTTCGGGCCGGTGAGCTGCACGCGGTCGCCGGCCCGGAACGGGCCACGCGGCGGCGTGTGGGGTGCGCCACCAGCAGTGTGCGGCAGGGCCGCTGTCGGGTCGTCGGTGTGGCTCATCGGGTGACTCCCTCGGTGTCCGCAGCGTGCGCCGGGACAGGAGCCGGGCCTCCCGTCACGGCAGCGCGCGCGGCCAGCGCCGGCCCCGTCAACTCGACCAGGCGGTCGACGTCGACACCCGACAGGGTGGTCAGGTGCACGTCACCGCCGGCGATCTCGGACAGCGGGACGATGTGCTCCACGGCGACCGTGACGGCGCCGGAGGCGACGGCCGAGGCGACGCCGGTGGCGGAGTCCTCGATCGCGACGCACGCGGTCGGCTCGACACCGAGCTGGGCGGCGGCGGCGAGGTAGGCGTCCGGGAACGGCTTCGGACGGTCGACGTCGTCACCGGCCACGACGACGCGGAACCCGCGCTCGCCCAGTGCCTCGGCGGCGACGAGTGCCATCTTGCGGCGGGACATCGTCACCAGCGCGGTGGGGATGCCGCGGGCGTGGAGCTCCTCGACGAGCTCGCGGGCACCCGGGCGCCACGGCAGCTCACCCGCGCGCAGGTGCTCCATCACGTAGTCGGTCATCCACTGGATGATCTCCTCGACCTCCATGTCGACGCCCTTGGCGCGGAGGAGCTCGCCGGAGCGCTCGAGGCCGGAACCGACCAGGGACAGGCCGTCCTCGTGGGTCCACTCGGCGCCGTAGCGGTTCGTCAGGTCCACCTGGGAGCGCTGCCAGATCGGCTCGGTGTCGATGATCGTGCCGTCCATGTCCCACAGCACGGCTGCGGGCAGGACGAGGGCAGGAGGATGCGCGGTCACGGGCGACGAGTCTACCGGGGCCGTGCGCCGCGGCGGGCGCGGGCCGCGCACGGGTGGCCGGGCCGTTCCGCTGGGCGCGGACGCGCATGCCCGCGGGCGTCGCCGGGGCCTACAGTGGATGCCTGCATCGTGTCCGGCCGGGCGCCTCGTCGTGCCCGCCCCGCTCCGCTCCACCACCAGGAGGTCCGCTCCGTGCCACAGCACTCCCCTTCAGCGACGGCCGGTTGCTCGTCGTCGCCTTCGAGGGCTGGAACGACGCCGGCGAAGCCGCGAGCGGACTCGCCCGCCGCATCGTCGAGTCCCTCGGGCTCGACGAGCTGCGCGAGCTCGACGGGGAGCGGTACGTCGACTACCAGTTCAACCGTCCGACCATGGGGTCCGACGAGACCGGTGCCCGCGGGGTGCAGTGGCCCCGCATCGTGCTGCACGGCCCCGGGGCCGAGGGCCGTCCGGTCATCGGCGCCACCGGCTCCCCGACCGACCGCGACGTGTTCGTGCTCGTCGGTCCGGAGCCCTCCCGCACCTGGCGCGGCTTCTGCGCCGAGATCATCGACCTCGCTGACGTGTACTCGATCGACGCCGTCGTCTTCGTCGGCGCGATGCTGGCCGACGTCCCGCACACCCGGCCGATCTCCGTCTTCGTGTCGAGCGAGAACGCCGGCGTCCGCACCGCGTTCGACGTCGACAAGTCCTCGTACGAGGGTCCGACCGGCATCCTCGGCGTCCTGGCCGACGCGATGGACAAGGCCGGGCTGACCACGCTGTCGCTCTGGGCCTCGGTCCCGCACTACGTGCACAACTCGCCGTCGCCCAAGGCCACCCTCTCGCTGCTCGACAAGATCGAGGAGCTCACCGACGTCACCGTGCCGCGCGGCACCCTGCTCGACGACGCCACCGAGTGGGAGGACGGCATCGACGCCCTCGCCGCCGACGACGAGGACATGGCCTCGTACATCGGGCAGCTCGAGCAGGCCCGCGACACCGTCGACTCCCCCGAAGCGTCCGGTGACGCGATCGCGCAGGAGTTCGAGCAGTACCTGCGGCGCCGCGAGCACAAGGACGGCAAGGACGGCGGTACTGCTGGTGGCGAGGGGCCTTGGCGCCCCCGCAGCCGCCCCAGCAGTAGGGCGGGCGGGGCCCCGCGGTTCGGCGCGCGCGGTCCTGTTCGCCGAGGTTCCGAAATCTCGGCATCTCGCGCCCTCACCCCGCGATCCGTGGAACCTCGCCGGTACGCGCGCGGCGTGTCGCCGCTGTCTGCTCACGGCCGGCCATGCGGTGTATTCGCGACCGGTCGCCGGACGGGAGGCACGGTGCCAGCCCGCCACGGGCCTCCCGTCCGTCGCCGGGTCGCGCCCAACGCGCCGAACGCGCCCGGCCGGTCCCACCGAGGTTCCGAGATCTCGGCACCTCGGGGACGCACGCGGCAGTCCCTGGAACCCAGGCGGCACGCACGCGGCGTGTTGTGGGACCTCAGCCGACCGGGGCCGACGCGCCCGCCCGGTCCCACCGAGGTTCCGAGATCTCGGAACCTCGGGGCCGCAGGGTGCCGCCTGTGGAACCTCGGCGGCACGCCCGCGGCGTGTGGTGGAACCTCGGCGAACCGGGCCGGGCGTGTCCGCCCCAGCCCCAGCCCGAGCCCCGGCAATCCCAGCCCGGCCGGCCGGAGCTCAGGCCAGACGGATGCCGAGCAGTGCGTCGATCAGGTCGGCGAGCTCCGGCGTGCACGCCGTGCCCCCGGCGATCGCAGTGTCGACCGCGGCGACCGCACCCGGCGTGTCGAGGTCGTCAGAGACCCGCGTCCGGATCCGGGACGCCACGTCGGCCGCGTCGTCGGCGTGCCCGGCGGACGCGCCGATGCCCAGGCGTCCCAGGTCGCCAGGCGCGTCGTGGCGCTCGTGAGCTCGGCGTCGAACCACTCCCAGTCGTCGGAGTACTTGTGCGACAGCAGCGCGAGCCGGATCGCGCGGGGGTCCGCACCGTCGTCGAGCAGCCCCCGCACGGTGACGAGGTTGCCGAGCGACTTCGAGATCTTCGTTCCCTGGTAGGCGATCATGCCGGTGTGCACGAACGCGTGTGCCAGGGGCTGGTGCGCCAGGGCCGCTGCGTGTCCTGCGCTCATCTCGTGGTGCGGGAAGACGAGGTCGCTGCCGCCGCCCTGCACGCTGATCGGCAGGCCGAGACGGTCGCCGGCGATGACGCTGCACTCGATGTGCCAGCCGGGCCGGCCGGGGCCGATCTCGGAGTCCCAGCTCGGCTCACCGTCACGGGCCGCACGCCAGAGCAGCGGGTCGAGCGGGTCGCGCTTGCCGGGGCGCTCCGGGTCGCCGCCGCGCTCGGCAGCCAGCGTGAGCATGGTCTCGCGGTCCAGGCCGCTCTCGTCGCCGAGCGACCACGCGTCGGTGGGGTGGTTCACGTCGAAGTACAGGTCGTCGCCCTCGGTGTCCGGGGTGGGGACCTCGTAGGCGGAGCCGGTCTCCTGCAGGAACGCGACGGCCTCGGCGACGCGGTCGACCTCGTCGGTGACGGCCACGAAGTCGTCGGGCGGCAGGATCCGGAGCGACTCCATGTCGCGACGGAACAGGTCGATCTGCGACGCGGCGAGCTCGCGCCAGTCGATGCCGTCGCGGGTGGCGCGCTCGAGCAGCGGGTCGTCGACGTCGGTGACGTTCTGCGCGTACTCGACGTCGAGGCCGGCGTCGCGCCACGCGCGGCCGAGCGTGTCGAACGCCAGGTAGGTCGCCGCGTGCCCGAGGTGGGTGGCGTCGTACGGGGTGATCCCGCAGACGTACAGGGCAGCGCGCTCGTCGCCCTGCGTCGGGTCGACCGGCTTCCCGGTGGCGGTGTCGTGCACGACGGGCCGCGGCGCTGCGCCGGGGACGTCGGGGACGGATGGGGCCTGCCAGGCCCTCACGGCTGGATCACTCCGAGCGACAACAACACGATGAGAACGATACCGAGTGCGATGCGGTACACGACGAACGGCATGAAGCTGCGCTTGCTGATGTAGTTCATGAACGCCGCGATCACCACGAACCCGACGACGAAGGCCACCACCGTCGCGATGAGCGTGTCGGCGAGTCCGAACGGCGCTCCGTGGCCACCGAGGCTCGTCGCGGCCTCGTACAGACCGGACAGGAACACCGCGGGGACGGCCAGCAGGAACGCGAACCGTGCCGCGGCCGGTCGTGTGTACCCGAGCGCGAGCCCCATCGACACGGTCGCGCCCGAGCGGGAGACCCCGGGGACGAGTGCGAGCACCTGCGCGAGCCCGATCAGGATGCCGCCACCGAAGGTCATGTGCTCGATCCGACGCTCCTTGCGGCCGACGACGTCGAGCACACCGAGCACGATGCCGAAGACGATGAGCACGATCGCGACGATCCAGAGCGAGCGGAACGTGGTCTCGATGGAGTCCTTCAGCAGGAGCCCGGCGATGCCGATCGGGATGGTGCCGAGGATCACGAGCCACCCGAGACGCACGTCGGGGTCGCCCTTCGGGACGTCGCGCCGGAACACGGAACGGAACCACCGCCCGATGATCCGGGTGATGTCCTTCCAGAAGTAGATGAGCACCGCGGTCTCGGTGCCGAGCTGCGTCACCGCGGTGAAGGCCGCGCCCGGGTCCTTCGCGTCGGGCAGGAACAGCCCGACGATGCGCAGGTGCGCGCTGGAGGACACCGGCAGGAACTCGGTGAGCCCCTGGACGAAGCCGAGGAAGATCGCCTCGAGGATGTGCACGCACGGGCCTTTCGGGGAGGTCGGTCAGGACACCGCCACGCAGGCGACCATGAACAATATCAGTACGTGGCCAGGAGGTCTCCGAGAACACGCCGACCGAAGGCCAGCGAGTCGAGCGGCACCCGCTCGTCGACACCGTGGAACATCGCAGGGAAGTCCACGCCGGCGGGCAGCTGCAGCGGCACGAAGCCGTACCCGGCGATCCCGAGCGTCGACAGCGCCTTGTTGTCCGTGCCGCCGGACAGCAGGTACGGCAGCACCGGGGCGCCCGGGTCGTGGCGGCCGAGGACGTCGCGGACGGCGTCGACGAGCGGTCCGCCGAAGTCCTGCTCGAGACCGATGTCGCGGAAGGACATCACGACCTCGACCTCGTCACCGGCGAGCTCCCGCACACGCGCCAGAACCGACTCCTCGTCTCCCGGCAGGCACCGGATGTCGACGAGCGCCTCGGCCGTGTCCGGGATCACGTTGTGCTTGTAGCCCGCGGTCAGGACCGTCGGGTTCGTCGTGGTGTGCAGGGCGGCGTGGATGAACCGCGAGGCCGACCCGGTCGCGAGCGCGACCTCGTCCGGGCCCGTCACGGTCGGGTCGACGCCGAGGAACCGAGCGACCTCGGCGACCATCGCGTCCGTCGTCGCCGACAGACGCACCGGCCACTCCTCGCTGCCGATCCGGGCGACCGCCGCGGCGAGCTTCGTCACGGCGTTGTCGCGGATGACGTGCGAACCGTGCGCAGCAGTGCCGCGGGCGATGAGCTTGATCCACATCAGCGCCTTCTCGCCCGTCTGCAGCAGGTAGGCGCGACGGTCACCGAGGGTGATCGAGTACCCGCCCACCTCGCTGATGGCGGCACTGGCCCCGGCGAAGACCTCGGGGTGGTGCTCGACGACGTGGTGCGAGCCGAGCACTCCCCGGCTTCCTCGTCGGCGAAGTACGCGATCACGAGATCCCGCTCGGGAGCCCCCTGCGCCGCGATGACGTCCGACAGCGACGTGAGCATCATCGCGTCCATGTTCTTCATGTCGACTGCACCCCGCCCCCACAGCGAGCCGTCCTTGACGACGCCGCCGAAGGGGTCGACCGACCAGTTCGCCGGGTCGGCCGGCACGACGTCGAGGTGCCCGTGCACCACGAGGGCCGGCTTGTCACGATCGCGACCGGGCACCCGCGCGACGACACTGACGCGATCCGGCTCGGACTCGAACAACTGCGGCTCGAGCCCCAGCCCGCGCAACTTGTCCTCGACGTAGTGCGCCGCCTCGGTCTCGCCGCGCGACTTCCCCTCGCCCCAGTTCGTGGTGTCGATGCGGATGAGGTCGCGCGCGATCGCCGCGGTGGCCTCGAGCTCGGTCGCGGTCGGCTCCGGGTTCGTCATGCGACCACGGTATCGGTCCGCACCGACGCGCCCCGGCCCGGTGACGCCGCGGGACGCCTCGCGACGCCGCCGGCTGGACGCGCCCGGGATGCGCGGCCGTGTTCATCGGGCGTTCAGACCCGTGCTAGTGTTTTCTCTCGGCAGGGACGCCGGGGAAACCCGGGGAAATCGCCACACATCCAGTCCGGATGGCGGAATTGGTAGACGCGCTAGCTTGAGGTGCTAGTGCCCGTATTAGGGCGTGGGGGTTCAAGTCCCCCTTCGGACACAGAAACATGCAATGCCCCCTGACCTTTCGGTCCGGGGGCATTTTCTGTTGCATCTCCCGGCGAGTGCCGCCATCGCTGCGCTCAGGGCGTCACCGCCTCGGCCAGTTCGCTGCGCTCACGGCCACGGGTGGGGGCACGGCCAGTTCGCTGCGCTCACGGCCACCGCCCGCCGGCGCGTGCCAACGACATCATCGACGTCGTACGACATCGATGGCGTCGTTGCGGGTCGGGCCGGGTCGGGGCGCGGGTTGCGGCGCACGCACGGACGGACAGGAGGCGCGGTGCCAGCTGGCACCGCGCCTCCTGTCCGTCAGGTGGTTGCGTCTAGCTCTTCGACGCCTCGACGAAGTTGCGCCGCGGGTCCGTCTCCTTGATGAGCGAGGTCGCATCGCGGCCCGAGACGGCACCGGTGACCCAGCCGATGACGATGCGCGCCTTGCGGTTCAGCGTCGGCATCGCGTACACGTGGTACGCGCGGTGGGCGAGCCAGGCCAGCAGGTTCGTCATCTTGATGCCCTTGATGTTCGCGGCACCCTTGGCGACACCGTACGAGGCGACCGTACCGATCGAGGGGTGGCGGTACTCCTCGAGGGGCTTGCCGGTGATCGTCGCGACGACGTTGTCCGCCGCGACGACGGCCTGGCGGACGGCATTCTGCGCGTTCGGCGGGTAGAACGCCGGCTGCTTGTCGGCGGTCAGGTCGGGCACCTGTGCGACGTCGCCGAGACCCCAGACACCGGGGACGACCTCGTGCGTGTCCTCGGCCTCGACCTGGAGCTTCGCGTTGGCGGCGAGGTGCCCCTTCGGTCCGCGGGGCAGGTCGGAGGCGTCGAGCAGCGGGTTCGGCTTGACGCCGGCGGTCCAGACGAGCAGGCCGGTCGGGATCTCGTCGCCGTCGGAGAGCTTGACGATGCCGCCCTCGGCGCTCGGCATGGTGGTCTTCAGGCGCACGTCGATGCCGCGGGCGCGGAGGGACTCGAGCGTCCACTTGGACAGCTCCGGGCCGACCTCGGGTGCGACGCGGTCGAGCGCGTCGATGAGGATCCAGCGGGGCTGCTCCCCGCGAGCGACGGGTAGGTCTTGATCGCGGCCTGCGAGACGTCGAACAGTTCGCCGATCGCCTCGACGCCGGTGTAGCCACCGCCGACGAAGACGCTGGTCAGCAGACGACGACGCTCGTCCTCGTCACGGGTGGCAGCGGCCTTGGCGATGTTGTCGAGGAGCTTGGCGCGCACGTAGGCGGCCTCTTCGACGCTCTTGAAGCCGACGCCGTACTCCTCGAGCCCGGGGGTCGGGAAGGTGCGGGTGACCGAGCCGAGCGCGACGACGAGCTGGTCGTAGCCGAGCGTGCGGTCGTCGCCACCGGCGGTCGCGATCGAGACGGTCTTGTCCTTCGACGAGATGCCGGTGACCTTGCCCTGGATGACGCGGGTCTTGCGGAGCGCACGGCGCAGCTCGACGGTCACGTCCTTCGGGGCGATGTGGCCGCCGGCGACCTCGGGCAGGAACGGCAGGTACGTGTAGTAGGTGTTCTGGTCCACGAGCGTGATGCGCATGGGCACGGTCGCGGCGTGCTTCTGCAGCTGCTTGACGGTGCTGTAGCCAGCGGAGCCGCCGCCGAGGACGAGGACGTGAGGGATCGAGTCTGCCATTCCTCCGGTCTACCGGATACGGGCCGTCAACGTCATGAACGCCGCACTTCCTGAGCGAATCAGCGCTCTCGGAGTCGCCACCAGGCCGTCTCGGCGAGGTCGAGGCCCATGTAGACCCCGTGCGCGGTGCGTCGGGACTCGGTCAACGAGAACCGTCGCAAGCGGTAGCCACCACCGAACCGGTCGATGATCGCCTCTGGGGAGGACTCCGCGTCGCGCTTGACGTACCAGGTGCGGTCGTCGACGGACTCGATCACGGGCGGACCGCCCGGACCGGACCCGTCACCGGCGCCCGCCGATGCGGGAGCGCAGGACGTCGATGCGCTTCTGGATCTGCTCGATGCTCGCCTGTGCCACGGCCGGCCCACCGCTGATGCGCCGGAGCTCGGCGTGGATGGAGCCGTGCGGCTCGTTCGAGTGCCGCGACCAGATCGACACGAGTCGCGCGAGCTCGGTCCGCTGCTCCTTGATGGTCATGTACATCGGGCGGTTCTCGGGCTCGGCAGCCTTCGGTTGGCCGTCCTTGACCGCCCGGCCCTTGGAGCGCTTCGCCTGGGTCGCCTGACGCGCCCGGAGCAGGTCGCGCACCTGGTCGGGTTCGAGGAGCCCCGGGATGCCGATGAAGTCGAGTTCCTCGAGCGACCCGACCTCGCCGCCGGTGCCGAACTCGCCGCCGTCGTAGAGGACGCGGTCGAACGACGCCTGCGAGTCGAGCGCCTCGAACGGCTGGACCTCGAGCAGGCTCTCGGACGCGCGGTCTTCCTTGTTGGCCTCGGCCACCATCGCGTCTTCGGGGTTGTACATGCCGTCGTCGGCGTCCTTCGGACGGTCGAGGGCGTGGTCGCGTTCGAGCTCGAGCGTCGCCGCCAGTGCCATCAGTCCGGGCACGCTCGGCAGGAACACCGAGGCGGTCTCGCCACGGCGCCGAGCACGCACGAAGCGGCCGATCACCTGGGCGAAGAACAGCGGGGTACTCGCGCTCGTGGCGTACACGCCGACGCAGAGCCGCGGGACGTCGACGCCTTCGGACACCATGCGCACGGCGACCATCCACCGCGAGGTGTCATCGGCGAACGCGCTGATGCGGCTGGACCCGGCGGCCTCGTCGGACAGCACGACGGTCGGCCGCTCCCCCGTGATCTGCTGCAGGATGCGAGCGTAGGCGCGGGCCGTGGTGGTGTCCGTCGCGATGACCAGACCACCGGCGTCGGGCACACCACGACGCACCTCGGTCAGGCGCTTGTCGGCGGCGGACAGCACGGCCGGCATCCACTCACCCTCGGGCGACAGCGCCGTGCGCCAGGCCTGTGCGGTGATGTCCTTCGTGACCTGTTCGCCGAGGGAGGCCGACATCTCGTCGCCCATCCGGGTCTTCCAGCGCATCTGGCCGGCGTAGGCCATGAACAGCACCGGTCGGACGACGCCGTCCTTGAGCGCGCGGCCGTAGCCGTAGTTGTAGTCGGAGATCGAGGTGCGGATGCCCTGCTCGTCGGGGGCGTACTGGACGAACGGGATCGGCGCGGTGTCGGACCGGAACGGCGTGCCGGACAGCGAGAGCCGTCGGGTGGCACCGGAGAAGGCTTCCCGGATGCCGTCGCCCCACGTGAGCGCGTCGCCGCCGTGGTGGACCTCGTCGAGGACGACGAGGGTGCGCCCGCCCTCGGTGATCTTCTTGTGCACCTCGGGGTTCATGCCGACCTGGGCGTACGTGATCGCGACGCCCTGGTAGTGCCGGCCGAACATGCCGTCGCCGTTCTTGAACATCGGGTCGATGCGGATGCCCACGCGGTCGGCGGAGTCCGCCCACTGCCGCTTCAGGTGCTCGGTGGGGGCGACGACCACGATGCGGTCGACGGTGCCGCGCGCCAGCAGCTCGGTGGCCAGGCGGAGCGCGAACGTCGTCTTGCCGGCGCCGGGCGTCGCGGCCGTGAGGAAGTCACGCGGCTCGGACTCGAAGTACTTGGTGAGGGCTTCGACCTGCCAGGCGCGGAGCTTGGAGGCGGTCCCCCACGCGGCCCGGTCCGGGAACGCCGGCGACAGGTGCTGGACGGCCGAGTTGCCGGCTGCTTCGGCCAGGGCGGCCGCGTCGGCTTCGTCCCGCGCCACGGCGTCGGCGTCCGCCGATGACTGCGCGGACATCGACGACGAAGACGTCGACGACGTGTGGTCGTCCCCCGACTCGGCCCACAGCGTGGCGGGCTGCTGCTGTTCGTACTCCGCTGCGCTCACTGGACCTGATTCTACCGCCACCGTCAGTCCTGCCTGGCGTGCGGGACGTGGCCGTCGGGGTGCGGCGGACCAGGGATGCCGGTCGCAGCACGCCTGCGCCGAAGCGCGCGGCGACCGCGTCGACCGTGGTCTCGGTCTCGCGCCACGGCGCGTCGTCGTCCCACAGCGCGTTGCTCGCGGCGGCCGGCACGAGGTTCTCGCCGCGGACCCCGATGAGCCGGATCCGGTTGCCCGGTCGGTGCAGCACGTCGTACAGCTCGACGGCTTCGCGGTGCAGCCGCTTGGCGACGTCGGTGGGCTCGGCGAGGGTGCGCGACCGGGTCAACGTGGTGAAGTCGGTGTAGCGGACCTTGAGCGCTACGGTGCGGGCCTGCACGTCGGCGTGGCGCAGGCGGACGGCGACCTTGTCGGCGAGGCGCAGGAGCTCGCGCGCGACGTCGTCCCGCTCGGTCAGGTCGTGGCCGAACGTGACCTCGTGCCCGATGGACTTCTCGCCCACCCCGGTGTCGACGACGCGTGGGTCGCGCCCCCAGGACAGGTCGTGCAGGCGCTGGCCACCGGCCGGCCCGAGCGCGGACACGAGTGACCCGAGGGGCGTGTTCGCCAGGTCGCCGACGGTGCGGATGCCGCGGCGCTCGAGGGTCTCCTGCGTCTTGCCGCCCACACCCCACAGCGCCGAGACCGGCTGCGGGTGCAGGAACGCGATGGTGTCGGCCGCGGGCACGACGAGCAGCCCGTCCGGCTTGGACCGGCTCGACGCGAGCTTCGCCACGAACTTGGTCGACGCGGCGCCGACCGAGCAGTGCAGGCCCGTCTCGGCGTGGACCGTGCGCCGGATGGCCCGCCCGATCTCCCACGGCGTGCCGTACAGCCGGAGCGCGCCGGCGACGTCGAGGAACGCTTCGTCGATGCCGAGCCGTTCGACCCGCGGCGTGAACCGGTCGAAGATCGCCATCACCGCGGCGGACTGGTCGCGGTACTTCTCGAAGTGCGGCTCGACGATGATCGCGTTCGGGCAGCGGCGCTTCGCGATGGCCATCGGCATGGCGGAGTTCACGCCGTACCGACGGGCTTCGTAGGTGGCAGCGGTGACCACGGAGCGGTCGGAGTCGTGGCCGACGATGACCGGCAGACCCACCAGGTCGGGTCGGTCGAGCAGTTCGACGGACGCGAAGAAGGCGTCCATGTCGACGTGCAGCACGGTCGCCGAGACGTCGTCCACCGGTGCGTCGGAGACGAGCCGGTTGCTTCCGTCCTGCTTGCTCACACCGAGATGATGCCAGGGACCACCGACATCGCCGGGCTCACCGTGCGCCGGTGGCCGCCGAACGCGTGGCGGTCTCGCCGAGCACGGTCGCCCGGTGCCGGTCGGCCAACAGCGCGAGCGCCTCGTCGATGCGGCCCAGCGCGTGCGCCGCGACCTCGACGGTCTGCTGGTCCGGACCACCCGCCGCCGCGGCCACCGCCGTGTCGAGCTGGTCGCCAATCCTCGCCCAGACCGGCGCCGGCGCGGCGGACCGGGGCCCGGCCACGATGCCGTCGGCCAGGTCCGCGATCGACGCGGCGAGGCGGTGGGCGGCACCGGCCAGGGCGGCGGGCGGGTCCTGCGGGGGCGAGCCGAGCCTCCCGGCCGCCTCGCGCGCGAACGTCGCCGCCGCTTGCAGGGACGTCCGGGTCCTGGCGTCCGCGCGGGCGGGCCCGCCCGTCGGGAACCGCACCATCGGGCGCAGGACGGCGTCCAGTTGGTAGGTGGCCGCGTCGACGGCGCGCGAACGTGCGCGCAGGTCGGGTGCGGCAGCGTCGGTGGCCGTGTCGGCGGACCGGGAGGCCCGGCTCACGCCCGCACCGTCGGTCGCGTCCGCCTCGGCGTCCGCATCGACCCCGACCAGCGCGAGCACGAACGCCCGGACCGCGGTCAACTGCCCCCGCACAGCCCGTCGGATGACGGCCCGGGTGGCGATCGGGAAGACGACGGCGCTCACGAGCACCGCGACCGCGGCGCCGAGCAGGTTCTCGGCGAGTCGGATCGGGATGAGCGAATCCGTGAAGCTGCCGGAGAACGCGTACACCTGGCAGAGGACGACGACCAGGCACGCGACCCAGACCGAGTAGACGCCGCCGAAGCCGTACGTGCCGACCGCGAGCAGCACGCACACGAGCACGAGTGTGAACCAGGGGTGCGCCGTGCCGACGACGTGCACGAGGACGATGCCGACGGCGCCGCCGACGACCGTGCCGACGGCGCGGTGCAGGCCCTTGCGGACCCGCTCGTGCGTGGTGTTCGTGCCGGCGAGGACGATCATCACGCCGATCACGCCCCAGTAGAACCGGGGGCCGTCGAGCAGGAGCGCAAGGGGCTCGACGATCGCGACGGCGATCGCTGCGTGCACCGCGGTGCGCAGTGAGACGGAGAGGCGCCAGCGGCGCCAGGGCCGTCGGCGACGGTGTCGGCCAGCACCGGCACCGCTCCGGCAGGGCGCCCGCCGGCCAGGACGACGGGCGTGACGAAGGGTGCCGCCAACGCGGCGACGCCGTCGCCGCGGCGCGGCAGTTCGTCGCGGAGCTCGCGCCACCGCAGCCCGGCGTCCTGCAGGTCGGTGAACTCGGCGGCCATCCGACGGACGACGGCGGTCGTGCGCGAGCCGGGGTCGCCGGCGGATGCTGTGATGCCGTACCGGGCGAGCAGCGTCTGCGCGGCGTCCTCGCCGTGCCCGCCGCCGTGGCGCAGCACGATCGTGACGGCATCGGAGCGCGGCGTGCCGGACGTCCGACGGCGCGCCGTGCTCGACGAGGGCACCGGCCCCGCGCCCGAGCTCGTCGACCGCGAAGTGCGTGTCGAACACGAGCCGGTGGAGTTCCTCCGCCGTGGTGTCGGCGTCCACCCCGCTCGCGGCGAGCATCCCGTCGACCGCCAACGCGATCTCGTGGTAACGGTCGCGGCTGCGGCGGAGGCGGCGCAGCGTGCGGCGTCGTGCGGCCGGGTCGTCCGCCGCGGCAAGGACGGCGGCAGCGGCCTCGAGCACGGCCGAGCCACGGGCGACGAAGCCACGGCGGGTACGCAACAGGGCACGGTGCGCGTCCGGTCGGAGCACCAGGCGGACCAGGATCGTCGCGGCGAGCGAGGCAGCCACGACGAGGCCCAGCGGCACGACACTCGTCTCGGGCAGCGGGAGGAGCAGCCCGCACAGGTACCCGGCGAACCCGACGATCGCGGCATCGGCGGCCCACGCGCCCCACGCGGCCGCGGCGAACTGCAGGAACAGCAGCACGACGATGAGCACGAGCTCGAGGAGCCGGAACGGCTGCAGGGCGATGCTGCCGGCGAGGGCGACGACGAACGGCACGAGGACGGCTCCGGTGCGGGCAGCCGTCCGGCCGGTGCTCGGGTCGACGATGACCAGGCAGGTGATGAACGCGGGCATCGCGCCGATCATCACGCCCAGGATCGCGGGCAGGCCGAACGCGGTCGCGACGGCGTACCCCACGGCCATGCCGGCGGGCACCGCGACGAGGGTGCGGAGGGCACCGTCGGTCTTCACGAGCCCGGGGTCGAGCGCGAGGGCCGCGTCGGCGAGTCGCCGGGAGCGGGTCCGTCGACGGGGAGCGGTCCGGTTCGTGGTGTCGGTCCTCGGCACGAGGCGGCCGCCTCCTCTGCGCTCGGGAGGCTAATCGTACCGGATGCTAACTATCCGGCTCTGCGAGCGGGCTCTGGGTCTCGGTGCGAGCTTGATCACTCGGTGCGGCGCTGCAAGGCTGCACGGAGTGATCAACCTCGCACCGGGCCACGCGGCCGGGCACGCGGCCGGGCACGGGGCCGGGCACGGGGCCGGGCACGGGACCGCTTCAGGCGAGCGGGCCGAGCACCGACGCCGCGAGCGTGCGCGCCGCCGAGTCCCGTGACGACGGGTGGTACTGGCCGGCCCGGACGTCGCGCGCCAGGCGGGCCAGCTCGCTCGAGGACCGGAACGCCGAGCCCCCGACCACCCGCATGGCCTCGTCCACCACGTGCTGCGCGGTGTCCACCGCCCGCGCCTTCGTGCCGACGAGCAGCGGGAACCAGCGGGCGCCGAGGTCGTCCTGTTCGTCCACCGACCGCGCGAGCGAGGACACCTGCAGCTCGATCGCGTCGACCGACCCGCGCATGTCCGCGATCGCCCGGCGCACGTCCGGGTCCTGCGACCGTGGCGTCCCGTCGAGCGATGCGCGCGACTGCACCGCCGACACCGCCAGCGACACCGCACGCGAGGCGATCCCGACGTACACCGAGGCGATGAGCAGCTCGAACGCCGCGAACACCCCGAACACGAGCGGGTCCTGGTTCGGCCCGACCGGCAGCGACCGCACGATGCGGTCGGCGGGGACGTGCACGCCGTGCAGCTTCGTCGTGCGGCTCTGCGTGGCCCGCATGCCGAGGGTGTCCCAGTCGTCCAGGTGCTCGACGTCGCCGTCGGACCGGAGCACGAAGCCGTGCACCAGCCGCGGTTCCGGCCCGGAGGTGTCCTTGCCGAAGACGCTCAGGACGTCCCACGCCGGTGCGAGCGAGGTGGAGACCTTGGTACCGGTGAAGCGGTACCCGCCGTCGCCGTCCGGCTCCGCCGTCGTCGACGAGTCGAACAGGACGGCGTCGTTGCCGGGTTCGCTCACCCCGAACGCGAGCAGGTGGTCGTCCGACGCGTGGTCGGTGACGGCCTGGAGGAACGACTCACCTCGCGCTGTGACGGCCCGCGCCGCCTGCACCCACACCTGGTGCATCCCGAGGCCGAGGTGCCGTCGCCGGTGCGGCCTGGGCGAGGGTCCGCTGGACACCGGCCGTGGCGCGGAGGCCGAGACCGGAGCCACCCTGCGCCACCGGCACCCCGATGCGCAGGTAGCCCGCCGCGCGGAGTTCCTCGAGGTCCTCGGCGCAGAACGCGTTGGCGGCGTCGTACCCGGGGCGCGTTCGGCGATGCGGGCGAGCAGGTCGTCCGGCACGGTCCAGGCGGCTGCGTCGGTGCCGGCGTCCGCGCCGGCGGCTGCGCCCGTGTTGGCCTTCGTCATGGCACGAGACTATGGTCCGGAGCGTGTCAGATCGTCATCCGTGGTCCAGGTACGTCGCGATCGGTGACTCGTTCACCGAGGGGATCGGCGACCCCGACCCCACCGTCCCCGGGGGAACCGGGGTTGGGCGGACCGGGTCGCCGAGGTGCTCGCCCACGGGTCCGACGACTTCGCGTACGCCAACCTGGCGATCCGCGGGAGGCTGCTGCAGCAGATCGTCGACGAGCAGGTCGAACCGGCGCTCGCGCTCCGTCCGGACCTGGTCACGGTGTCCGCCGGGGGCAACGACATCATCCGGCCGGGCTCCGACCCGGACGAACTCGCCGAACGGGTGGACGCGATGGTGTCGCGATTGCGGAGCGACGGCGCCACCGTGGTGCTGTTCAGCGGGCCCGACGTCGGCATGACGCCGGTGCTCGGCATGGTGCGTGGCAAGACGGCGATCTACAACGAGAACCTGCACGCCATCGCCCTGAAGCACGGCGCACTCGTGGCGGACATGTGGGCGCTCCGAGTGCTCCGCGACCCGCGCATGTGGGCGCCGGACCGACTGCACCACTCCCCACGGGGCACGCCACGATCGCCGCCGCAGTGCTCGACGCCCTCGGTGTCCCGCACGGCCTGGAGCCGTTCAACCCCGAACCGCTCGAGGCGCGGCCGTGGCGTGAGGCCCGCGCCGAGGACCTCGGGTGGGCGAAGGAGTACCTGGTGCCGTGGGTCGTCCGCCGCATCAAGCACACCTCGTCGGGCGACGGTGTCTCCGCGAAGCGCCCCGAGCTGCAGGACGTCGTCGAGCACAAGTCCGACACCCCGTAGCCGGACGACGCCCATCCGAGTCCGCACGCCTCCCCGGCCGCGCCCCACCACGGTCATCGCGCCCCGACTCCTCAGGGCGCGATGACGGCACGGGGGCGCGAACCACGACGTGCTCACCCTGTGGTCGGTAGAGGTCAGTCGGCCGGGCGCCGCAACGTCAGCGGGCCGTCGTGCAGCGGCTCGGTCTTCCACTTCGTCCCGACCGTGCCCGCGTCGAGGTCGACGCGCAGGTGCAGCAGGTGCGGCGTCTCCACGAAACGGAGCGCGACGAGCACGGTGCCGTCCGACTGGGTCGCTGCGCTCGCTGCGAGGGCGCCCTCGATGGCCCACTCCCCTCGCCGACCGGCACGGACGCCGCCGCTCCGTCGGCCGACACGGACAGCCGGATTCCGTGGGTCCCGCGGTCGAAGCCCACGGCGTCGAGCACCGCACCGGGCAGCACCCGGAGTGCACGACCGGCCACGTGCTCGGGGAGTGGGCCACCGCTCACCGGAGGCAGCCCCAGGGAGGCGAGCCGTGCCTCCAGGACGGTGTCCGCACCCGTGTCGGCGGGACGGTCGACGGCGGGCAGCAGGTGCTTCCAGGCCGCGTCGAGGACCGCCTGCATGTCGAGACTCTGTCCGGTGATCGCGAGGACGACGTCCTGCTCCGGCAGGACGACGCAGAACTGACCGTAGGCGCCGTCGCCGCGGAAGCCGTGGCGGGCCATCCAGAACTGGAAGCCGTAGCCCTGCGACCAGTCCGGGTTCTCCTCGTCGAGGTTGTCGATCTGCTTGCGCGTGGCGGCCGCGACCCAGTCCTCGTCGAGGATCCGCTCGCCCTCCCAGACGCCGCGCTGCAGGTACAGCTGCCCGAGCGCGGCGACCGCCGACGTCGTGGTGTAGCAGCCGCTGAAGCCGAGCTCGCCGCCGGACTCGTCGCGGCGCCAGGCGAGGTCGTCGATGCCGAGCGGGTCGAGCAGACGGGGACGCAGGTAGTCGACCAGCGAACCGCCGCTGACCCGCCGGACGATCGCGGCGAGCGTGTACGTGCACGGCTGGTTGTAGGTGAAGAGCGAGCCGGGTTCCTCGTCCGGCGGCAGGAGCAGGAAGCCACGCACGACGTCCATGCGGTCGAGCTCACGAGCCCGGTCGATGGCGTCCTCGCGGTGCCCGCTCGCCATCGCGAGCAGGTGCCGGACCCGGATGCGGCGGCTGCGTTCGTCCGTGATCTCGTCGTCGAGTTCGGGGAAGTACGACAGCGCGGTCGCATCGAGGTCGATCAGTCCCTCGCGCACGGCGATGCCGACCGCCGCTGCGGTGAAGCTCTTGCTGAGCGAGTAGAGCAGGTGCACCCGGTCGGCCGCGTACGGCTGCCACCACCCTCGGCAGCGACCTGGCCGTGCCGGAGCAGCATCAGGCTGTGCGGCTCGACGCCGGGGGTCGACTCGAGGGCGTCGACGAACGCGAGCACACCGCGGGCGTCGATGTCGAGGGCGGAGGGGTGGTCCGGGGGAACGTCTTCGTCGTCGTCACCCGTCCGACAGTACGGACTCCGGGTGGTGCGCGTCAGCGCGCGAGCACCGTCAGCCCCGGAACGGGTTCGTCCAGCGCCACCAGACGCCGGGGTCGTCGATCGTCCGCTCGAGCACGAGCGGCACCGTGACGGGGTCGTGGTTCGTGACCGTGAAGCGGACCTTCCCGACCCGCTCGCCCTTCGTCCCGAGGGTGACCTCGTCGAGGTGCGCCTTCGCCCGGACCTTCGTCTTGCCCCAGACCAGGACCTCGGCCGCCTTCGCGGTGACCGCGTCGGCTTCGTCCTGCCAGGGGGTGGAGAACGTGCCGAAGGTCTGACCGGCGTGGGTCAGGGTGACGACCTGGAAGTTGTCGGCCACGGAGCGCAGCAATCGCTGGACGTCGACGTCGAGCGAGTCGTGGTCGGCGCCGCCGAGCATCACGCCGATGACCGTCACGTCACGGCCGCCACGCTCGTAGGTCGCGGCGAACAGCAGGCAGGCGCCGGCCTCGTCGAGGGTGCCGGTCTTGATGCCCTCGATGCCGTCCATGCCGAGCAGCTTGTTCGAGTTCTCGATCTCGCCGACCGTCGGGATCGTGACGTCCTCGGTGCCGACGATCTCCTTGACCACCGGGTTCGCGAGGGCGAGCTGCCCGAGGTCGACCAGGTCGGTCGCGGTCGAGGTGTTCTTCGGGTCGAGACCGGTCGGCTCGTGGATCGTGGTGTCGTCGAGGTCGTGCGCCTCGAGCCACTTCGTCGCCGCCCGCTCGTACTCGGCGATCGACCCGAAGGCCCAGATGGCGAGGGCGCCGGCGTAGTTGTTCGCCGACTTCATGAGCATCACCTGGAACGCCTGGTGCTCGGACAGCTCCAGGCCGGCGGGCATCGGCGCGACCTCGCCGTTCAACGCCGCGTACTTGGCGTAGAGCGACTCCATCTTCGGCGTGAAGGTGATCGCCGGGCCGGACTCTCCCGCCGCCATCGGTTTCTCGTCGAGGACCACGAGCGCCGTGACGATCTTGGTGATGCTCGCGATCGACCGGGGCTTCGTGTCACCGCTGGTGCGCAGGCTCTCCGGGAAGTCGGTGGCCTCGACCGCGGTGGCGCCGTAGCCCGGGAAGCTCAGCGCCGGCACGCTCGACGTCGGGGCCGAGTACGTGGTGGTCGCGGCGCTCGCCGGACCGAACGGCACGACGGCGGCGGCCACGAGGTACCCCGCGACGAGCACCAGCACCGCGACGACGGAGATCGTCACGGGCCTCCGGACGGCGGAGCGGGGGCGACGGACGACTCGTGACACGGGAACCGAGCGTACCGGTGACGAGTCCCGCGTGGCTGCGAGCGGGCCGCGGTGTCGCGTGTGCAAAAGTGGCTCCGTGAGCACCCCCGCGATCCCGACCCTGCAACCCGGCGCCGGCCCGATCCGGTCCGGCCACTACCTCCCCGTCGACCCGGACACGGTCCTGTGGGGTCGGCTGCCGAACGCCGACGACCGCCCGGTCATCACGATCGCGTCCGGCGAGGACGTCACGATCGACACCGTCAGCCACGAGGGGATCCTGCCCGACCAGGGCAGCGACCCCCGTGCGTACTTCGCGTCGCACGGCGTGGCCGCGGAGCACGTCCTGGACGACGCCGTCGCGATCGCCAGGAGCGGCCACCGGGACCCTGCCGCCGACGGCCCGCACGTGGTCTCCGGTCCGATCGCGATCGCGGGCGCCGAGCCCGGCGACGTCCTGACCATGACGGTGCTCGAGACGCTGCCGCGGGTCCACTACGGCGTCGTCTCGAACCGGCACGGCCGCGGTGCCCTGCACGGCGAGTACCCGGTCGACGGCACCACGGTCAGCGTCTTCGCCGACGTCGTCGAGACGGCCGCGGGTCAGCGGGGCCGCATCCCCCTGACCGGCGCCCGCGACCGCTTCGCGCACTTCCCGCTCGCCCCCTTCCTCGGGATCATGGGTGTCGCCACCCCCGGCGACCGGCTGCACTCGGTGCCGCCGGGCCGCCACGGCGGCAACGTCGACGTCAACCTGCTGCAGGTCGGCGCGCAGCTGCACCTGCCGGTCCTGGTCCCCGGCGCGCTCGCGTACGTCGGTGACCCGCACTTCGCCCAGGGGGACGGCGAGGTCGCGCTCACCGCGATGGAGGCGTCGCTCCGCGCGACCGTCCGGTTCGACGTGACGCCCGCCGCCGAGGCCGCGCAGCACTTCGGCGACCTGGTGTGGCCGCTCGTCGAGACCCACGAGTTCCTCGTGCCGACCGGCATGGACCCGGACCTCGACGAGGCCGTCCGCGCCTGCGTCCGGCACGCCGTCGCGATCCTCGGCGCCCGCTGGGGCATGGAGCCGCACCTGGCGTACGCCTACCTGTCGGCGGCGACGGACTTCAACATCTCGCAGGTGGTCGACCTGGTCACCGGCGCGCACGCGCGCATCCGCAAGGCCGACTTCGAGGAGCCCGCACGATGAGCACGTACGAGACGAGCACGCACGAGACGACCACTGCGGCACCGGAGGGCTTGCTCGACGCGCTCGACGCGTACGAGGCCGCCCTCGCCGCGAACGACCTCGACGCCCTCGACGCCGCGTTCATCGACGCCCCCGGCACGATGCGCGGTGACGACCGCGGCCTGCTCGTCGGGCACGACGCGATCAGCGCCTTCCGCGGTGCACGGGGTGGGGTCCTGACCCGCTCGCTGACGCGCGTCGAGGTCCGCCCCCTGGCCGAGGGCCTCGCCCTCGTCGTGTCGGTGTCCGAGTTCGCGGCGGGCGGGCAGGGCCTCCAGACGCAGCTGTGGCGACGCGACAGCGACAGCGACAGCGACAGCGACAGCGACCACGACAGCGACCACGACGGCACCACCGCGCCGCGCTGGCGCATCGAGGCAGCCCACGTCACCGGCCGCCCGAAGGCCGTCGACACCACCGTCTGGCGCGCCGTCGGCGACCCGCTCGTCGCCCCCACCGCGTCCGGACCGCTCGACGGGCTCACCGTCGCGGTGAAGGACCTCTACGCCGTCCCCGGCCAGCCGGTCGGCGCCGGCAACCCGACGTACCTGCGCGAGTCCCCCGTCCAGGCGACGCCGGCCGCGGCCGTCGCGGCGCTCCTCGACGCCGGCGCCGCGATCCGCGGCATCGCGCGCACCGACGAGTTCGCCTACAACCTGACGGGACGCAACGAACACCACGGCACCCCGCCCAACGGGGCGGTCGCGACCCGACTGCCAGGAGGCTCGTCCAGCGGATCCGCATCGGCCGTCCGTCTCGGCACGGCCGAGATCGGGATCGGCACGGACACCGCGGGATCGGTGCGGGTCCCCGCCTCGTACCAGGGGCTCTGGGGCCTCCGGACGACCCACGGCGCGGTCTCCCGGGACGGGCTGCTCCCCCTCGCACCGTCCTTCGACACGGTGGGGTGGCTCACCCGGAGCGCCGACGTCCTGCTCGCGGCGCTCGACGCCACGGTGCCGTCGGATCCGGACGCTCCTGCGGAGCCGGAGCTCCTCGTGCCCGCTGAACTCCTGGACCTCGTCGAGCCGGCCGTCGCCGAGGCCTTCACCGCGTTCGTCGCCGGACAGGGCCAGCCGATCGGCGCCGTGCAGCTCGCCGACCTCGGGATCCCGCCCCTCGACGACCTGCGCGAACTGCTGCGCCTCGTGCAGGCCGCCGAGGCCGTCGCCGCACACGGTGCCTGGATCGACGCCCACCCCGGTGCCCTGAGCACCATCGTCGGCGACCGGTTCGCCGCCGCCCGAGCGAACGACCCCGCAGCCACCGCCGACGCCGTCGCGCGGCTCGACGACGTCCGGGCGACGATCCGCACGGCGCTCGCCGGCCGGACCCTGCTGTTCCCGACGGCCCCCGGACCGGCACCGCTCATCGCCGCCGACGGCGCGGCACTCGAACGCACCCGGACCGCGACGACGTCGATGACGAGCCTCGCGAGCGTCGGCGGCGTCCCGGCGGTCAGCGCCCCGGCGCTCACCGTGGACGGAGCCCCCGTCGGCGTGTGCCTGGTCGGCGAACCGGGCACCGACCGTGCCCTGGTGATCCGCGCCGGACGGATGCTGCAGCGCTGAGGCGAGTCGGGCCTCCCGGTCCGCCCGTGGCGTGGCTAGGAGGTGAGCCGCTGGGCCTGGGTGACCGCCCACAGTCCGACGGCGCTCGCCGCGGCGATGTTCAGCGAGTCGACACCGTGCGCCATCGGGATCCGCACCGTGGTGTCGGCCGACGCGATCGCGGCGGGCGTCAGCCCCTGCCCCTCGGTGCCCATGACGAGCGCGACCTTGCCGGGGACGTCCCGGGCGAACTCGGCGAGGTCGACCGACTCGTCGGTGAGCGCCATCGCGGCGAGGTGGAAGCCCTGCGCGCGCAGTTCCTCGCCCGCCGCCGGCCACTCGCCGATGCGGGTCCACGGGATCTGCAGGACCGTGCCCATGCTCACCCGGACGCTCCGGCGGTACAGCGGGTCGGCGCAGCGCGGGCTGACGAGGACCGCGTCCGCGCCCAGGCCGGCGACGCTGCGGAAGACGGCACCGACGTTCGTGTGGTCGACGATGTCCTCGAGCACGACGACGAGCTTCGCGTCCCGCACCACGTCGGCGACCGTCGGCAGTTCGGGGCGCTGCACCGCGGCGATCGCGCCACGGTGCATGCGGAAGCCGGTGAGCTCCTCGAGCAGGGCGTCCGGGCCGACGAAGACCGGACCGTCGTGGTCGGCGACCAGGGGCAGCACGCTGTCGAGCCACTTCTCCTGCACCAGGATGCTCCGCGGGGTGTGCCCGGCACGGACCGCGCGCTCGATGACCGTGTTCGACTCGGCGATGTACAGGCCGCCCTCCGGTTCGCTCACCCGGCGGAGCGCCACGTCGGTCAGACGGGCGAAGTCGTCGAGGCGGGGGTCGTCGAGGGAGTCGATGCGGACGGGGTGCACGGGGCTCGTTTCGGTGTGGTGCAGGGGGTGGGCCAGCTGGTGTCTCGCCGCGTCTCGCCGAAGGGGAAGCGACCGGGACGGTCGGCTGTTGAGGGTACCGTGAACAGGGTGCTGGATGATGCTGCGTCGACGACCGGACCGCCCACCGGGGCGCCGACGGGTCTGCCGACCGCAGCGGACCTCGACCGCGTGCTCGAGGTGCTCGCCGGCAAGCGCGTCGCCGTGCTCTCCGGCGCCGGTCTGAGCACCGATTCCGGCATCCCCGACTACCGCGGCGCCGGGCGGGTCGTGCGCAAGCCGATGACCTTCCAGGAGTTCCGCGCCGACGCCGCCAAACGGCAGCGGTACTGGGCCGGCTCGCACCTCGGCTGGCGGAGCTTCGCCGCCGCCCGACCGAACGAGGGGCACCGGGCGCTCGCCGCCCTCGAGGACGCCGGTGTCGTCACGGGCGTCATCACGCAGAACGTCGACGGCCTGCACCTGCGCGCCGGTTCCCGCCGCGTGGTCGAGATCCACGGGTCGATGGACCGCGCCCTCTGCCTGACCTGCGGGCAGGTGTTCTCCCGCGCCGACCTCGCCACGACCATCGACCGTGCCAACCCGTGGATCGACGAGCCCGGCTCGGTGCAGCTGCAGCCCGACGGCGACGTCGAGATCACCGACGTCGAGCGCTTCGTGGTGCCGGACTGCTCGGTGTGCGGCGGCATGCTCAAGCCCGACGTCGTCTTCTTCGGCGAGTTCGTGCCCACCGAGAAGTTCCACGAGGCGGTGTCGATCGTCGCCGACGCCGAGGCGCTGCTCGTGGTGGGGTCGTCCCTGACGGTGAACTCCGGCGTGCGGCTCGTCGACCACGCTGCCCGCCGCAAGAACCCGGTGGTCATCGTGAACCGCGGTGCGACCCGCAGCGACCGCCGTGCCGCCGTGAAGCTCGACGGCGGGACGACCGAGACGCTGGTGCACCTGGCCGAGCGGCTGGGGTCGGGGCCCACGGCGGCCGGTCCCGCGGCGTCTGGGATGATCGACGGGTGACGACGCTCCTGTACCTGGTCCGGCACGGTGAGACCGACTGGAACGCGCAGCGCCGCATCCAGGGTTCCACCGACATCCCGCTCAACGACACCGGACGGCGACAGGCCGCCGAGGCCGCCGAACTCCTCACCCGCCGGCAGTTCGACGCCGTCGTCGCCTCGCCGCTGTCCCGCGCCGCCGAGACCGGGGCGATCATCGCCGACCGGCTCGGGCTCGCGGCGCCCGTGACGTACGCCGGGTTGGCCGAACGCTCCTACGGCGAAGCCGAGGGGCTCACCGACACCGAGGTCACGGCGAAGTACCCGCACGACGACATCCCCGGCCGCGAGTCCCGGTCCGCGCTGCTCGCCCGCATCACCGAGACGCTCGGTGAGATCGCGGTGCGCTTCGACGGCGGGGTCGTGGTCGTCGCCACCCACGGCGCGGTGATCCGGAGCGTGGTCAACGAGGCGGCGCCCGGCACCGCCGACCGGCACGCCACCCCGATCCGCAACGGCTCGATCCACTCGTTCCGCTGGGACCCCGAACGCTTCCACGCAGAGCTCGTCCGGTTCGACGACCCGATCGACGACGTCTCGGACGGGCCCGGGCGGTACGCCTTCGACTACCAGAACCCGCTGGAACGCCGGGGCTGACGCGCGCCGGCCGCGGACGGGGCGGCCGTCCTGCGACTAGGCTCCGACGCACCCGAACCAGGGGGCGACATGGTGACCGACGGAACCGACCCGGGTGGCTGGCACGCCGCCGACCAGCAGGACGACGACCTCGACCGTGCCTTCGGGCCCGAGACCGCCAGCGTGCAGACCCGCACGATGGGGCAGCGTGCCCGCACCTGGCTCCTCATCGGCGGCGGCACCGTCGTCGTCGCCGGTGTGATCGCCCTCGTGCTCGGCACCATCATCGGCAGCGTGCAGACCGGCGTCGGGGGCGCGTTCCCCGCCCGGACCTGGCGCTCGACCGCCTCGACGACCGGCTCGCCGACGTGCCGGGTGTCACCGAGGTCCTCCACCACCCGGCCGAGAAGACGGGCTTCGCGAGCTACGACGCCACCGCGACGATCACGGCCGACCCGTCCCTCGACGCCGCCGCGCGCACCGACCTGGTCGAGACGCTGAGCCGCGCGACCGAATCGGCGGGCGGCAACGGCGTCCGGGTCGTCGCGATCGCCGACCTCGGCGCCATCGAGGTGGGCGTCTCCGACTCACGGTCGGTGACGGCGAAGCGTCTGGTGCTGGCGGACAGGCTCGACCGCATCGGCGGGGTCACGGCCGTCCGCTGCTCGTGGGAGCGCGGTGGCACCCCCTCGGACCGCGCCGCCGACCAGGCCATCGTCGTCCGTACCCCGGGGCGTGGGGCCGCCGTCCCGCCGATCGTGGCGCGGGTGACCGAGGAGACGCGCAAGGTGTTCCCCGGGGCGAGCGTCGAGGTGATCGCCGCGAAGTAGCGGTCGGCCGGTCGCATGTCCGATGCAGAACGACGAATCCGATGTCGTACGACGTCGACGATGTCGCATCGCATCGCATCGCATCGCATCGCATCGCATCGCAACGCATCGCATCGCAACGCATCGCGTCGACCGACGCCACCGCGCCCCGCTACCGCCCGCGCCGGTCGGCCACGGCCCGCTCGACCGCCCGCACGACCTGCTCCGCCGAGTCCTGCCACCGGAACCGCGCGGCCCGCTCGACCGACTGCGCCGATGCTTCGTCCCACCGCTCCTCGACGCGCCGCACCGCAGCCGCCACCGCCGAGGGCGAGGCGGGGTCGAAGTACTCGGCCGCATCGCCCCCGATCTCGCGGAAGATCGGGATGTCGCTCACGACGACCGGGGTCCCGACGCCCATCGCCTCGACCAGCGGGATGCCGAAGCCCTCGTCGTACGACGCCGTCGCCAGGGCCGTGGCGGATCGGAGGACCGACAGGTACTCCTCGTCGGTCGCACCGTCGTGGAACACGATCGCGCCGGCCGGCGCGAGCCCCTCGATCCGTGCACGGTCGGCGTCGGAGACGCGTGACATGCAGTGCAGGGTCCAGTCCGCTCCGAGCAGCGGCAACGCGGCCGCCAGCGTCTCGACGTTCTTGTACGGCATGAACGAGCCCATGTAGACGAGCGAGCGCTCCCGCGGCGCACCCGCCGCACGCGGAGCCGCCGGGTCGGCAGCGTTGTACGCCACCGTCACCGGACGCTTCGTCAGCCGGTGCTCGGCGATGAGCCCCGCGGTGGTCTCGGACACCGTGACCACCCCGTCGGCACCGTTCAGCAGGACGCGCTGCGGCACCCACGACAGGTGGAACGCGCGCCACCCGAGCCGGAGCGGCCACGAGAACTCGCGCGGAGGCGTCCGGTTCCGGTAGTAGATCAGGTCGTGCAGGGTGAGCACGAGTGCGTAGTCGCGCCCCCGCGAGCCCATCGTCTGCATCGGCGAGAACACCGCGTCGAGGCCGAGTCGGTTCACCCGTCGTGCGACGAGCGGCTCCCCCGCTTCGGTCGGCGCGGGGAGCAGCTCCCACGGCAGGTCGCGCGGCAGCGACTCGAGCTGGCGTTCGTCGTGGACGAGCAGCACGACGTCGTGCCGGTCGGGCAGGTTCCAGGCGACCCCGGCGGTGAACCGGCTGATGCCGTCGTGGCGGCCGATCCGGACGTAGCGGCAGTCGATGCCGATGCGCAGACGCGTCACGCGTCGGACTCCTTCGCGTCGCTCGTCGTCGAGTCGTCCGACTTCGGCGCGCTCGCCTTCGGCGCGGTCGCCTTCGTCGCGGTCGCCTTTGTCCCGGTCGCCGTCGTCGCGGTCGACCGGGAGGCCCGTCCCGCCCCCGACGGTCGGCCCGCCTTGGTGCCGCGGCCCCGTCCAGGGCGCGCGGCCGTGTCCGCCATCCGGCGCAGCACCGCCGCCGCGGCCGGTGCCGGTGTCTCGTAGTGCACCAGGTGCCCGACCCCGGGGATGACCACGAGTTCGGCATCGCGCAGGCGGGCGGCCAGGGCGCGCTGCTCGGGGACGGCCGTGATGTCGTCGTGCTCGGCGGCGATCATCAGCACCGGCACGTCGATGCGGTCCGCGTACTCGGACACGTCGTGGGTGACCGAGGTCCGGAACGCCTCGAGCACGCTCGTGCGGTTCGCGAAGGCCGAGAAGTACCGGTCGTGCTGGTCGTGCACCCAGCGGCGCATCCCGCGGTCGTGCGACTTGAGCATCGCGATGCTCATCACCCGCACGATGGCGGCGTTCCGCAGGATCCCGAGCCCGATCGGTCTCGGCAGCACCGCGCCGGCCTTGTAGTAGCCGATCGCGATCCCGGTGCCCACCGCACGGGGTCCCTGCAGCGCCGGCGCGGCGATCGGGTTCACGAGGACGAGCAGCCGGGTGTCGAGCCCGGCAGCCACGGTGGCGGACACCACGATCGACCCGAACGAGTGGCCGAGGACGACGGCGTCGCGGCGGAGCCCGAGCGCCTCGTGGAACGCGCGCAGCCAGCCGACGTACGACTCGATGTCCGACACCGGCAACGGGTCGGACACGCCGAAGCCGGGCAGGTCGGGGACGATCACGCGGACGTCCTGCAGGTGCGCGGCGATCGTCTCGAGGCCGTGGTGGTCGCCGCGGAACCCGTGCACCGCGAGGACGGTCTGCGTCGCGTCGGACGGCCCGTACTCCCAGTAGTGCGTGGTGCGGCCGTCGACCTGCACGGACCGGTGGACCACCGGTGTGGCGGCCATGAGCGACTGGTACGGGGAGAGCACGGGCGGTTGCATCGGCGCCAGTCTACGAAGACAACCGCACGAAACCCCGGACACCCGCAGCATCGCGCGCCTATCGTGTCCGGGGCGGGCCGTCGACCGGCCCGTCGATGACGACGAGGAGCACGGTGACCTTCACAGCCCCGATCCAGCTGCCCGGCCTGACGCTCGACCCGCAGTGGTACAAGCGCTCGGTCTTCTACGAGTGCATGATCCGCTCGTTCGTCGATTCGAACGGCGACGGGATCGGTGACCTGCAGGGCGTGATCGGCAAGCTCGACTACCTGCAGTGGCTCGGCGTCGACGCCCTGTGGCTGCCGCCGTTCTTCCAGTCGCCGATGCGCGACGGCGGGTACGACATCGCCGACTACAAGGCGATCCTGCCGGAGTTCGGCACGCTCGACGACTTCCGCGAGCTCGTCACGAAGTCGCACGAGCGCAACATGCGCATCGTCATCGACATGGTGATCAACCACACCAGCGACCAGCACGAGTGGTTCCAGCAGTCCCGCGAGGATCCCGACGGCCCCTTCGGTGACTTCTACGTCTGGCGGGACACGGACGAGGAGTACCCGAACATCCGGGTGATCTTCGTCGACACCGAGGAGTCGAACTGGACGTTCGACCCGGTCCGCCGGCAGTTCTTCTTCCACCGGTTCTTCTCGCACCAGCCCGACCTGAACTTCGAGAACCCCGCGGTGGTCGAGGCCGTGTACGACGTCGTGCGGCACTGGCTCGACCTCGGTGTCGACGGTCTGCGGCTCGACGCGATCCCGTACCTGTTCGAGTCCGAAGAAGGCAACGGCGAGGGCGAACCGGAGACCCACGAGTTCATCAAGAAGATGCGCGCGATGGTGGACGACGAGTACCCCGGCCGTGTCCTGCTCGCCGAGGCGAACCAGTGGCCGCGCGAGACCGCCGCCTTCTTCGGCACCGACGAGGAGCCCGAGTGCCACATGGCATTCGACTTCCCGGTGATGCCCCGCATCTTCTACTCGCTCCGTGCCCAGCACGCCAAGGAGCTGTCGGCGATCCTGTCGGAGACGCTCGACGTGCCGTCCGCGGCAGCCTGGGGCGTGTTCCTCCGCAACCACGACGAGCTCACGCTCGAGATGGTCAGCGAGGAGTACCGGCAGGCCATGTACGGCTGGTACGGCTACGACCCCCGGATGCGCTCGAACATCGGCATCCGCCGCCGCCTCGCTCCCCTGCTCGACAACTCGCGTGCCGAACTCGAACTCATCCACGCACTGCTGTTCTCGCTGCCGGGCTCGCCGTTCCTGTACTACGGCGACGAGATCGGGATGGGCGACAACATCTGGCTGCCCGACCGCGACTCGTCCCGTACGCCGATGCAGTGGACCCCCGACCGCAACGCCGGGTTCTCCACGGCAGACCCGGGCAAGCTCTACCTGCCCGTGGTGCAGTCGCTCGTGTACAACTACGCGCAGGTCAACGTCGAGGCGCAGCTCGCCCAGTCCCGCTCCCTGCTGCACTGGGTGCGCAACGTCATCCACGTGCGGAAGGCCCACCCGGTGTTCGGGCTCGGGACCCTGCACGTGCAGGAGACCTCGAACGAGTCGGTGCTGGCGTTCGTGCGCTCGTGGAGGGCTCCGGCCAGCAGTTCGGGCCGTCGGCGGAGGACGTGCTGTGCGTGTTCTCGTTCGCCACCAACCCGACGTCGGTCACGGTGTCGGCTCCCGAGTTCGCCGGTCGGCCGCTCTACGACCTGTTCGGCGGCGGTTCGTTCCCCGCGTTCGACGAGGACGGCACCGTCACGCTGACCCTCGGGACGCAGTCGTTCTACTGGCTGCACGTCGGCGCGCCGGTCGGGTAGCACCGGTCGTGTCGGTGCGTCCCGTTAGCCTGACCGCGTGACGTTCCCCACAGCACAGCTGGATCCGACAGCACAGCTCGACACGCCCGCCCCGGCGCAGGACCTCTCCGGACGCCCCTGGTGGCACGCCCTCGGCGTCTTCGACCTCGAGACCACCGGTGTCGACGTCGAGACGGCGCGGATCGTCACGGCGCACGTCGGCCTCATCGACATGACGGGTGCCTCCATCGCCGAGGGCGCGTGGATCGCCGACCCGGGCATCGCGATCCCCGAGGGCGCCGCGGCCGTGCACGGCTACACCACCGAGCGCGCCCAGGCCGAGGGGCGTCCCGCGGCCGAGGTCGTCGCCGAGATCATCGCCGCGATCGAGGCGGTGTTCGCCCGCGGCATCCCGCTGGTGATCTACAACGCCCCGTACGACCTGACGGTCCTCGACCGCGAGGCGAAGCGGCACGGGTTCGCCTCCCCCGTCATCGGCAACGTCGTCGACCCGCTCGTGATCGACAAGGCCCTCGACACCTTCCGCAAGGGCAAGCGCACGCTCGAGGCGGCGTCCGAGCTGTACGGCGTCACCCTCGACGACGCACACGACGCCGGCGCCGACGCCATCGCGGCCGGTCGGGTCGCCCAGGCCATCGCCGGCAAGTACCAGGACGAACTCGGCATCTCGGCAGAAGAGCTCCACCGCAAGCAGGTCGGGTGGTGCGCCGAGCAGGCGACCTCGTTCCAGGAGTACATGCGCAAGAAGCGCGACCCGTCCTTCACCGCCGACGGTCGCTGGCCGCACCGCAACGGCGCCTGACCCGCGCACCGGCCGCACGACGCAGAACGGGCGGTCCTCCCGAAGGAGGACCGCCCGTTCCGACGTGCTGTGGGGCTGCTTACTTGGAGAAGCCCTTGAAGCGCTGGTTGAACTTCTCGACGCGACCGGCCGAGTCGAGGATGCGCTGCTTGCCCGTGTAGAACGGGTGCGAAGCGGACGAGATCTCGACGTCGATCACCGGGTAGGTGGCACCGTCGAGCTCGATCGTCTTGTCGCTGTTCGCGGTGGAACGCGTCAGGAAGGTCTCACCGGAGGCCAGGTCACGGAAGACGATGGCGCGGTACTCGGGGTGGGTGTCGGTCTTCATGGAGTTTCCTCGATAGCGGTAGCGGTGGTGGGATTGCGCGAGATGCGCGGGAAGTCATCGGCTTGCGCCAGCCGTCAACGTTACCAGACGGACGGCGCGATCGCAGCGCTAGGACGCGCGCGCCGTGTACCGACCGGCGTCCTTCGTGACGGACAGCGCGATGCCGAACGCCTCGGTCAGGGTCTGGTCGGTCAGGACCTCGTCGATGGGCCCGGCGGCCTGCACGTGGCCGTCGCCGAGCACCAGCGCGTGGGTGAACCCGGCGGGGATCTCCTCGACGTGGTGGGTGACGATCACGATGGCCGGCGAGTCGGCGCTCTGGGCGTAGCCGCCGAGGGTGCGGACGAGGCTCTCACGGGCACCGAGGTCGAGCGAGGCGGCCGGTTCGTCCAGGAACAGGATCTCCGGGTCGGTCATGACGGCACGGGCGATCTGGACGCGCTTCTGCTCGCCGTCGCTCAGCTCGCCGAAGGTGCGGTCGGTGAACGACCCCAGGCCCCACTCCTCGAGCACGCGCTGGGCACGGCGGACGTCGAGCTCCTCGTACTCCTCGTTCCAGCGACCCGTGACCGAGTACGCAGCCGTCAGCACGACGTCGATGACCTTCTCGGTCACCGGGATGCGCCGGGCCAGGGCGGTCGACGCGAAGCCGATGCGCGGGCGGAGCTCGAACAGGTCGGCGCCGCCCAGCTCGGTGCCGAGCACTTCGACGTCACCCGAGGTCGGGAACGTCTGGGCACCGGCGACCTGCAGCAGCGTGGTCTTGCCGGCGCCGTTCGCGCCGAGCACGACCCAGCGTTCGTCGTCCTGCACCCCCACGAGATCGAGTCGAGGATGGTGGCCCCGTTGCGGACCACGGAGACGTCCGACAAGCGCACGACCGAGGGCATGCGACCAGCCTACGGGGTCCGGCCGAGCACCTCGTCGTAGACCTGCCGTGTCCTCGTGGCGATCGCGTCCCAGGTGAACTCGGACTCGACGCGCAGGCGCCCGGCGCGGCCCATGAGCTTCGCGAGCCCCTCGTCGGCGAGCACCTCGTTGAGCGTCGCAGCCAGGTCCGCCACGTACTTGTCGGGGTCGGTCGGGGTGCCCGTGCCGTCCTGCGCCTGGTCGATCGGCACGATGCGACCGGTGAAGCCGTCCGCGACGACCTCGGGGATGCCCCCGGTCCGGGTACCGACGACGGGGATGCCGCACGCCATGGCCTCGAGGTTCACGATGCCGAGCGGTTCGTAGATCGACGGGCACACGAACACGGTGCCCGAGGACAGCACGTTCACGATCTCCTCGTGCGCGAGCATCCGGTCGATCCACACGACGCCCTCGCGCTGCTCGCGCAGGCCCTCGACCAACCCGGTGACCTCGGCGAGGATCTCCGGGGTGTCCGGGGCACCGGCGCACAGCACGATCTGGACGTCCTCGGGGAGCGACGCCACGGCGCGGAGCAGGTAGGGCAGGCCCTTCTGCCGGGTGATGCGACCGACGAAGACGACGCTGGGGCGCGACGGGTCGATGCCGAGGGCGCGGACGGCGTCCTCGTCGACCTGCGGCTTCCAGGCGTCGATGTCGATGCCGTTGTAGACGACGTGCACCTTGGCCGGGTCGATCGACGGGTACGAGCGCAGGATGTCGGCGCGCATGGCCTTCGACACCGCGATGACACCGTCGGCGTTCTCGAACGCCTCGCGTTCCATCCAGCTCGACAGGCGGTAGCCGCCGCCGAGCTGCTCGGCCTTCCACGGGCGCAGCGGCTCGAGGCTGTGCGCCGTGACGACGTGGGGGATCCCGTAGGTCAACTGCGCAATCCGGCCCGCCGAGTTCGCGTACCAGGTGTGCGAGTGCACGAGGTCGGCGCCCTCGACGTCGGCGGCGATGGCCACGTCGGTGCCGAGCGCCTGCAGCGCGCCGTTCGCCTGTTCGAGACCGGCCGGCGTGCGGTACCCCCAGACGTCGGCTTCGTCGCGGAACGCCCCGAACGCCCGGACACGGACGTCGGTGTCCGTCCCCGACCGCAGCGCAGCAGTCAGTTCGGCCACGTGGACACCCGCTCCGCCGTAGACCTCCGGCGGATACTCCCTGGTCAGTAGATCGACTCGCACGGGTTCAAGGTAACCGGTTCCCAGTGCTGACGCCTACTGTGATCGGCATGGCACCAAAGAAGGTCTTCGGCATCGTGCTCGCTGGCGGCGAGGGGAAACGGCTCATGCCGCTCACGGCCGACCGGGCGAAGCCCGCAGTCCCGTTCGGCGGGAACTTCCGTCTCATCGACTTCGCGCTGTCGAACCTGGTGAACTCCGGTCTGCAGAAGATCGTCGTCCTCACCCAGTACAAGTCGCACAGTCTCGACCGGCACGTCGCCGAGACCTGGCGCATGGAGGGCCTGCTCGGGTCCTACGTGGCGTCGGTCCCCGCGCAGCAGCGACTCGGCAAGCGCTGGTTCGCCGGGTCGGCCGACGCGATCCTGCAGTCGCTCAACCTGCTCCGCGACGAGCGTCCCGACATCGTCGTCGTGGTCGGCGCCGACCACGTGTACCGGATGGACTTCCACCAGATGGTCGAGGCGCACATCGCCTCGGGTCGCAGCGCCACCGTCGCGGCGATCCGTCAGCCCATCGAGCTCGCCGACCAGTTCGGCGTCATCCAGGTGGACGCCGACGACCCGACGAAGATCGACGCCTTCCTCGAGAAGCCGAAGAACCCGGTCGGGCTCGCCGACTCCCCCGGCGAGGTCCTGGCCTCGATGGGCAACTACGTGTTCAACGCGGACGCCCTCGTCGACGCGGTGCTCCGCGACGGCCAGGTCGAGTCGTCCGCGCACGACATGGGCGGCGACATCGTCCCCGACTTCGTGGACCGCGGCGACGCCGGTGTCTACGACCTGCAGCGCAACGAGGTCCCCGGGTCCACCGACCGCGACAAGTACTACTGGCGCGACGTGGGGACGATCGACTCGTTCTTCGACGCGCACATGGACCTCATCGCCCCGGTGCCGGTGTTCAACCTGTACAACCAGGACTGGCCGATCTTCAACCAGCAGACCAACCTGCCGCCGGCGAAGTTCGTGCGGGACGCCAACGGCAACACCGGCTCGACGGTCGACTCGCTCGTGTCGCTCGGTTGCCTGGTGTCGGGCGCGCAGGTCGAACGCAGCATGATCGGCCCGTGGTGCGGGATCGACTCCGGCGCGAAGGTCCTCGACTCGATCGTCTTCGAGCGGGCGACGATCGGCGCCGGTTCGGTCGTGAACCGGGCGATCCTGGACAAGGACGTCGTCATCGCGCCGGGTGCGCAGGTCGGCATCGACCGTGAGGCCGACGAGGCCCGCGGCTTCACCGTGACCGAGTCCGGCATCACCGTGGTCGGCAAGGGCGTCCGCGTCGACGCCTGATCCGTCAACAAGTCCGGGCTCCGCCCATTGGTCGGCAAGGGCGTCCGCGTCGACGCCTGATCCGTCAACAAGTCCGGGCTCCGCCCATTGGTCGGCAAGGGCGTCCGCGTCGACGCCTGATCCGTCAACAAGTCCGGGCTCCGCCCATGGGTCGGCAAGGGCGTCCGCGTCGACGCGTAGCGTCGGCCGGTCACGTCGACACCGACGAACGGACGGACAGGAGGCACGGCTCGCGTCACGGACGCGGGCCGTGCCTCCGTCTGTCGGTACCGTTGGTCCGTGCCCCGCTTCCTCGTCGTCCTCGATGCCGATTCCACCCTCCTCGAGGACGAGGTGATCGAACTCCTCGCCGACACCGCCGGGACCCGGCCACAGGTCGCGGCGATCACGGAGCGCGCCATGCGCGGGGAGATCGACTTCGCCGAGAGCCTCCGGGAGCGGGTCGCGACCCTGGCGGGCCTCCCGGTCGACGTCTTCCGACGCGCACAGCAGGCGGTCCGCGTGACGCGGGGTGCCGACCAACTCGTCCGCGGCGTGCACGCCGCCGGTGGGACCGTCGGTGTCGTGTCCGGCGGGTTCCACGAGGTCCTCGACCCGTTCGCCGAGCAGCTCGGTCTCGACCACTGCCGGGCGAACCGGCTCGAGGTGGCCGACGGCGAGCTGACCGGCCGTGTGCTCGGCGACGTCGTGGACGCGCACGCCAAGGCCGTCGCCCTGCGGGAGTGGGCCGAGGCCGACGGCGTGGACGCGGTCCGCACCGTCGCGATCGGTGACGGGGCGAACGACCTCGAGATGATGCGCGTCGCCGCCCTGTCGGTGGCGTTCGACGCGAAGCCGCGCGTGCGGGAGCAGGCGGACGTCGCCGTCGTGGACCGCGACCTGTCCGCCGTGCTCGCGACGCTCGGCCTGCGCGGCTGACGCTCCGCCGATCCTCGCAGCCGAGTCTCGCGCAGGGCGACACTGCTCGGCCCGCGCGGCCCGAGCAGTGTCGCTCAGGCCGAGACTCGGGCGGGACAGGCCGAGCGGGCCCGCCGGGCGGGCTGGCTAGTGGCCCATGCCGAGGCCGCCGTCGACCGGGATGATCGCGCCGGAGACGTAGCCGGCCCCGTCGCTCGCCAGGAACAGCGTGGCGTCGGCGACGTCGTCGACCGTGCCGTACCGGGCCGCCGGGATCGCCTTCTTGAACTCGGCCTGCAGTTCGTCGGACAGCGCGGCCGTCATGTCGGTCTGGATGAACCCGGGCGCGACGACGTTGGCGGTGATGCCGCGCGAGCCGAGTTCGCGGGTGATCGAGCGGGCCATGCCGACGAGGGCGGCCTTCGACGACGCGTAGTTGACCTGGCCGATCTGGCCGTAGGCGCCGACGACGCTCGACATGAGCACGATGCGCCCGAACTTGGCCTTCATCATGCCCTTGGTGGCGCGCTTCACGACCCGGAACGTGCCGGTCAGGTTGGTGTCGACGACGCTCGTGAAGTCGTCCTCGGACATGCGGAGCAGCAGCTGGTCGTTCGTGATGCCGGCGTTGGCCACGAGCACCTCGATCGGACCGAGCTCGGCTTCGACCTGCGTGAAGGCAGCGTCCACCGAGGCCGTGTCGGTGATGTCGGCCTGCACGGTGAGGGCCCCTTCGGGTCCGCCCTGTCCGCTGCGCGACGTGACCGCGACGCGGTGCCCGGCGGCGACGAAACGCTCGGCGAGGGCGTGGCCGATGCCGCGGTTGCCGCCGGTGATCAGGACGGTACGGGGGGTGCTCATGGTCGCTCCGTTCGGTGGTGGTGTGCGGTCGTGTCGTGCCGACGGGTCGGCGGACACGCCCGGACGAGCGTAGCGGAGCCAGCACCGCAGCCCGTTCGCGCGCGGCGCACCCACGATCGGCCCCGGAGGCTTAGGCTGGACCACGGGTAGACGGAGACCATCTGTATGAAGAGCACGCACACCAGCATCACCACGCTCCCGGATTCGCCGGAGCTGGACCGGGCGCACCGCCTGTCCCGCTACGTGTGGCAGATGGCCATCCGCGTCGTCCTCTTCGTCGTGGCCGTGCTCGTCTACTCCATCTGGCACTCCTGGATCGCCGTCGTGCCGATCGTCCTCGCCGCCGTGATCCCCTGGGTCGCCGTCATCGTCGCGAACGCCGGCAGCCGGACCGAGAGCGACATGATCTCGCCCGCCGGTGCCATGCAGCTCTACGACGCGGTCGACCCGGGCCTCCGCGAGCAGCAGGAAGAGGACCGGGCCCAGGCCTACCGCGACGAGCAGGACCGCCTCCGGCAGCAGGCCCAGCACGCGCAGGACGAGTGGCAGCGCAACGGCGACCGCTCGAAGATGTGGGGACACCGCTGATGGGCGCGACCTTCGACCTGCACACCGAACCGGGCTCGACTCCCGTCTGCTCCCGGGCCGGCTGCTCCAACACGGCAGCGTGGCGGGTGAACTGGCGCAACCCCGGATCCACTCCGCCGACCGCGTGAAGATCTGGGCCGCGTGCGAGGAGCACCGCGACTTCCTCGCCGACTACCTCCGGTCCCGCACCTTCCCGGTGCGCGTCACCGGCATGCACGAGGACGTCGACCGGCTCGACGACGAACGCGACCCGGCCTCGTCGCCGAAGAACGACGTCGGGGTGCGCTCCGCCGGCACCGGTCGATGACCGACGACTTCGACCCGCACTCCCGGTACGGCCGGAAGCACGCAGCCAAGCTGCAGCGCGCCGCCGACCACGCCCGTCGCTCCGTGCCGGACGATGAACGCCGCACCCAGGAGGACCCGGACGAGCCCTTCGTCGGATGGCACTTCGTCCGGAGTCGCCGCTGGCTGGGGTACTTCGCGATCGCCGTGGCCTTCGCGATCGTCTGCGCCCTGTTCGGCATGTGGCAGTGGGACCGCCGCAACGAAGCGGTGCGCCAGAACGAGCAGGTCGCCCAGAACTACGACCACACCCCGGTTCCCCTCGACCAGGCGCTGCCGACGGCGTCGAGCTGGCAGGACGAGCAGGAGTGGCTCCGCGTCTCCGTCACGGGTCGCTACGACATCGACGCGCAGCTGCTCGTCCGCAACCGCGTGCACAACGGCCAGCCCGGCTTCGAGGTCCTCACCCCCTGGTCACCGACGTCGGCCGCGCGTTCATCGTCGACCGCGGCTGGGTCCCCACCGGCAACGCGCAGGACGCCCCCGACCACGTGCCCGCTCCCCGTCCGGCGAGGTGACGGCGATCGTCCGCCTGCAGCAGAGCGAACCCCGGATCCCCGGCCGCACCGACCCCGCGCACACCGACCAGGTGCAGTCGGTGACACTGGCGGACGTCGCGAAGAAGGTCGACACCCCCATCTGGACCGGCGCGTACGGCGAGCTCGCCTCCGAGTCCCCCGCCCCGACCGAGGCGCGCCCGCTCGGCTGGGAGCGCCCCACTGCCGACACGGGCCTGCACCTGAGCTACTTCATCCAGTGGTTCCTGTTCGCGGCCGGCGGCTTCGGGTTCCTGGCGTACGTCATGGTGCAGGAGTACCGGAACCTCAACCAGGACGACCCGGAAGAACGCGAGCGCGCCCAGGAGCGGCAGCGCCGCAAGGACGCCAAGCCCAAGACCGACGCCGAGATCGAGGACGACCTGATCGCGTCCCGCCGCTGACGCGCCCGCTCGTGTGCGCGCGTCGGCGCACCGGACGGCGAACCCGGCACCGTGCGGACAGGCTCCGCCTGGCCACCCGGCTGCCCTGCCGACCGGCGTCAGGCGAGCTCGATGAGCTCCGCGTAGTCCTTGTTCCAGTGGTCCTCGGTGCCGTCCGGCAGCAGCAGCACGCGCTCGGGGTTGAGCGCCTCGACGGCACCGGCGTCGTGCGACACCAGGACGACCGCGCCCTCGAACCCGGCGAGGGCATTGAGGATCTCCTCGCGCGACGCCGGGTCCAGGTTGTTCGTCGGCTCGTCGAGCAGCAGCACGTTCGCCCCGGAGACCACGATCATCGCGAGCGACAGTCGGGTCTTCTCGCCACCGGACAGGACCCCGGCCTTCTTGTAGCCGTCGTCCCCGGTGAACAGGAAGGACCCGAGCACGCGACGGGCCTCGGTCTCGTTGAGGTCGGTCGACGCCGACACCATGTTCTCGATCACGGTGCGGTTGATGTCGATGTTCTCGTGCTCCTGCGCGTAGTACCCGATGCGCAGGCCGTGGCCGGGCTGGATCTCACCGGTGTCGGGCAGGTCGGCGCCCGCCAGGATCCGGAGCAGCGTCGTCTTGCCGGCACCGTTGAACCCGAGGATGACGACGCGCGAACCGCGGTCGATCGCCAGGTCGACGCCCGCGAAGATCTCGAGCGACCCGTAGGACTTCGACAGCCCCTCGGCCATGAGCGGCGTGCGGCCGCAGGGGGCCGGCGTGGGGAAGCGGATCTTGGCGACCCGGTCGGCGACGCGTTCGTCCTCGAGACCTGCGAGCAGCTTGTCGGCACGCGCGACCATCTGGTGCGCCGCGGCGGCCTTCGAGGCCTTCGCACCGAACCGAGCGGCCTGGTCCTTCAACGTCGCGGCCTTCTTCTCGGCGCCGGCGCGCTCCTTGCGGCGACGCTCCTCGTCGGCGACGCGCTGCCGCTGGTAGAGCTTCCAGCCCATGTTGTAGATGTCGATGGTCTGGCGGTTGGCGTCGAGGTAGAACACGCGGTTGACGACCTCTTCCACGAGCTCGACGTCGTGGGAGATGATGATGACGCCGCCGGGGTAGGTCTTCAGGTGCTCCCGCAGCCACACGACCGAGTCGGCGTCGAGGTGGTTCGTGGGCTCGTCGAGGATCATCGTCTCGGCGTCCGAGAACAGGATCCGCGCGAGCTCGATGCGACGACGCTGACCACCGGACAGGGTCTTGAGCTGCTGGTCGAGGATGCGGTCCGGCAGCTTGAGGTTCGACGCGATCGACGCCGCCTCGGCCTCGGCCGCGTAGCCGCCGAGCGCGTTGAACTGGTCGTCGAGCCGGCTGTACCGGCGCATCGCCTTCTCGGCGACGGCGGTGTCCTCGCTCGCCATGTCGAGCGTGGCGAGGCGGATGCCCTCCACGAGTTCACCGAGCCCGCGGGCGTCGAGGATGCGCTTGCGCGCGGTCTCCTCCGGGTCGCCGGAGCGCGGGTCCTGCGGCAGGTAGCCGATCTCACCACCGCGGTCGATCGTGCCGCCGTTCGGCTGCGTCTCGCCTGCGAGGGCCTTGGTCATCGTCGTCTTCCCCGCGCCGTTGCGGCCGACGAGTCCGATCTTGTCACCCTTCTCGACACGGAAGGACACGTCTTCCATGAGGAGACGAGCTCCGACGCGGATCTCGAGTTCGTGCACGGCAAGCACAGTGGACGTCCAATCAGTTGGTGGGTTTGCACAACGACGTGTGCGTGAGGTGCACCGCTACGCTGACGGGACCGATGGTTCCGAACGGGACCAGCAGTCCATTCTAGGAGAATCCATGACGAACGCCACCGGGTTCGCTCCCCGCGCAGTCCTCGCCGACCGTCTGCGGACGCACGGGCTGGCCACGAACGCCGCCCTCGTCGCCGGCGGAGCCCTGTTCACCGCTGCGATGGCACAGCTCGAGGTCCCGATGTGGCCGGTCCCGATCACCGGGCAGACGCTCGCCGTCGTCCTCGTCGGTGCGACCCTGGGTGCCCGACGCGGCATGCTCTCGCTGCTCGTCTACGCCGTCGCCGGCCTGGCGGGCGCACCGTTCTTCGCCGACATGACCGGCGGCCTGCAGGCCTTGGCCGTACCGAGCTTCGGCTACGTCATCGGGTTCATCCCCGCCGCGGGCGTCGTCGGCTGGCTGGCCCGCCGCAACTGGGACCGGCACTTCGGGCGCGCAGCCGTCGCGATGCTGCTCGCGAGTGCCATCCCGTTCGTGACCGGTCTGCCGTACCTGGCGGTCGTGCTCGGGCAGCTCGGCGCACCCAACGACCTGCAGTCGGTGCTCGCTGCTGGCCTGTACCCGTTCATCGTCGGTGGGATCGCGAAGGCGCTCATCGCCGCGGGCATCGTGCCGCTCGCGTGGAAGGCGCTCGGCCGCCGCTGACGCACGGCGCGCTCGTCGTCGACACGGTCGACACGCCCGGCTCGGCGGCCGGGGTTCCGATGTCTCGGAACCCCGGCCGCTTCTGCGTTCGTCCGTGGAACCTCGGCGAACGTGAGTGGCGTGTCGCGCCCCGCGCGCGGCGCGACCACGGACAGACGGGAGGCCCGGTGCCAGCTGGCACCGGGCCTCCCGTCTGCGGTGTGGTCGCGACTAGATCGCGAACCCGAGCGCGCGCATCATCTCGCGCCCGTCGTCGGTGATCCGCTCCGGACCCCACGGCGGCATCCAGACCCAGTTGATGCGGAAGGCGTCCACGATGCCGTCGAGCGCGTTCGCGGTGTCGCCCTCGATGACGTCGGTGAGCGGGCAGCCGGCACTCGTCAGCGTCATGCTGATCACGAGCGCCGAGGCTTCGTCGTCCCAGGCCAGGTCGTAGATCAGGCCGAGGTCGACGATGTTGACGCCGAGCTCCGGGTCCTGGACCTCCTTCAGGCCCTCGACGACCTCGTCGAACTTCTCCGGTGCGAGTGCCGCGATCATCAGGCCTGCGCCTCTGCGGCGGACGCCGCCGCAGCCTGCACGTAGCGGTCGTAGCCCTCGTTCTCGAGGCGGTCGGCCAGCTCCGGGCCACCCTGCTCGGCGACCTTGCCCGCGACGAACACGTGCACGAAGTCCGGCTTGATGTAGCGGAGGATGCGCGTGTAGTGCGTGATGAGCAGCACGCCCAGGCCGGTCGCGGCCTTGGCGCGGTTGACGCCCTCGGACACGATCTTCAGCGCGTCGACGTCGAGGCCGGAGTCGGTCTCGTCGAGCACGGCGAAGCGGGGCTTGAGGAGCTCGAGCTGCATGATCTCGTGGCGCTTCTTCTCGCCACCGGAGAAGCCCTCGTTGACGTTGCGCTCGGCGAACGACGAGTCCATCTTGAGGTCGGCCATCGACTGGCGGAGCTCCTTGATCCAGCCGCGCAGGGCCGGGGCCTCGCCGTCGATCGCCGTCTTGGCGGTGCGGAGGAAGTTCGACACCGTCACGCCGGGGATCTCGACCGGGTACTGCATCGCCAGGAACATGCCGGCACGGGCGCGCTCGTCGACGCTCATCGCGAGGACGTCCTCGCCGTCGAGGGTGATCGAGCCACCGACGACGTCGTACCGGGGGTGCCCGGCGATCGTGTAGGCCAGCGTGGACTTGCCGGAGCCGTTCGGCCCCATGATCGCGTGGATCTCGCCCTCGTTGATCGTGAGGTCGACACCCTTGAGGATCTCCTTGGTGCCCTGATCGGTGTCGATCGAGACCTGGAGGTCGCGGATTTCCAGAGTGGACATTGCGTGGGTTCCTTCGGTTTTCTGTCGTGTCGCGGACGGGCCGCGGAAAGTGTGGGGGCCGGGAGGCGGAGTCAGTCGACGGGGACGGGATCGTGCACGTCGACGTAGACGTCGCCCTCGCGCACCTCGACCCGGAACACCGGGACGGGCTCGTACGCCGGGAAGTTCTGCGGCTTCCCCGTGGCGAGCGAGAAGCGGGAGCCGTGGGCCCAGCACTCGAGCGTGTCGCCCTCGATGAACCCCTCGGCCAGCGAGATGTCCCCGTGGGTGCAGGTGTCGCCGATGGCGTGCACGGTGCCGGACGAGTCCTTCACGATGGCCACCGCGGTGCCGTCGACGACGGCGCGCATGGGGCTGTCCACCGCGATCTCGGACTCCGCGCAGACCTTCGTGGGCATCAGGCGTCGGCCTCCGCCGGCGCGACGATCACCGAGCGGCCCTCGGCGAGCTCCTGCTCGACCGCGGCGATGAGTCGTTCCTCGAGCTCGGGCGCACCGATCTTCTGGATGACCTCGACCAGGAAGCCGAGCACGACGAGCCGACGCGCTTCTTCCTCGGGGATGCCGCGGGCCTGCAGGTAGAACAGCTGCTCGTCGTCGAAGCGACCGGTCGCACTCGCGTGGCCGGCGCCCTCGATGTTGCCCGTCTCGATCTCGAGGTTCGGGATGCTGTCGGCACGCGTGCCGTCGGTCAGCACGAGGTTGCGGTTCTGCTCGTACGAGTCGGTGCCGTCACCGGCGCGACCGATGAGCACGTCACCGATCCACACGGTGTGCGCGCCCTTGCCCTGCAGCGCGCCCTTGTAGTTGACCCGACCGCGCGTGTTCGGCGCATCGTGGTTCACGTAGACCTGCTGCTCGATGTACTGACCGGCGTCGGCGAAGTACACGCCGTACATCTCGGTGTCGGCGCCCTGCGCACCGAGGTGCGTCGAGGGGTTGACCCGGATGACGTCGCCGCCGAGCGAGACCACGACGTGCTTCAGGAAGGCGTCGCGGCCGACCTCGGCGAAGTGCGTCGAGACGTGCACCGCGTCGTCGTCCCAGTCCTGCAGGCTGACGACGGTCAGGCGTGCACCGTCCTGCACGACGATCTCGATGTTCTCGCTGAGCAGTGCGCTGCCGCGGTTGTCGAGCACGACGATGCCCTGGGCGTGCGGCTCGGCCGTGATGACCGTGTGCGCCGCGCGGGGCTGCGTGCCGAAGTCGGAACGCGTGATGGTGATGAACTCGTGCGCCTCGGTCGCCGTGATGGTGACGGCGAGGACGGCGTCGCGCGCCGTCCACGCAGCGGCCGCTGCACGGTCCTCGGGCAGACCGGCGGTCCCGACGCGGGGGTCGTCGCTGCGACCCCACTCGACGTCGGCACCGTCGGACTGGCGGGCGAGGAACCGGTAGGCGGATCCGTCGAGACCGCCGTCGAGGAGCGGCTGGAGCTTCGCCAGGGGCGCGAACTTCCAGTTCACCTCGCGGCCGGTGACGGTCGGGAACGCCTCGAGGTCGCCGGACTGGAACCGCTCGGAGCGGGTCTGGACCGGGATCTTCTTGTCCGGGGCGTCCCAGCCGCCGTCGGAGTGGGCTCCGGCGCCGTGCTGTTCGGCACCCTGGGCGGGTGCCGCGGGTTCGATCGGCTGGTCGATGTGGGGAGGGGTGGTGCTGGACATCTAGCCGACGGATCCTTCCATGCTCATCTCGATGAGCTTGTTGAGTTCGAGCGCGTACTCCATCGGGAGCTCGCGGGCGATCGGCTCGATGAAGCCACGGACGATCATCGCCATCGCTTCGTCCTCGGCCATGCCGCGGGACATCAGGTAGAAGAGCTGCTCCTCGCTCACGCGCGAGACCGTGGCCTCGTGCCCGAGCTGGACGTCGTCGACGCGGATGTCGATCGCCGGGTACGTGTCACTCCGGCTGATCGTGTCGACGAGCAGCGCGTCACACCGCACGGTGTTCGCCGCGTGGTGGGCCGCCGGGTCCACCCGGACCTCGCCGCGGTAGCCGGCACGACCACCGCCACGGGCGATCGACTTCGAGACGATCGACGACGTCGTGTACGGCGCCATGTGGATCATCTTCGCGCCGGCGTCCTGGTGCTGGCCGGGGCCGGCGAACGCGACGGACAGGGTCTCGCCCTTGGCGTGCTCACCGGCGAGGTAGATCGACGGGTACTTCATCGTCACCTTGGAGCCGATGTTGCCGTCGATCCACTCCATCGTGGCGCCCTCGTGCGCGATCGCACGCTTGGTCACGAGGTTGTAGACGTTGTTCGACCAGTTCTGGATCGTCGTGTAGCGAACGCGGGCGTTCTTCTTCACGATGATCTCGACGACGGCCGAGTGCAGCGAGTCCGACTTGTAGATCGGGGCGGTGCAGCCCTCGATGTAGTGGACGTAGGAGTCCTCGTCCGCGATGATCAGCGTCCGCTCGAACTGGCCCATGTTCTCGGTGTTGATCCGGAAGTAGGCCTGGAGCGGGATCTCGACGTGGACGCCCTTGGGGACGTAGACGAACGAGCCGCCCGACCACACGGCCGTGTTCAGCGCGGCGAACTTGTTGTCGCCGGCCGGGATCACGGTGCCGAAGTACTCCTGGAAGAGCTCGGGGTGCTCGCGGAGCGCGGTGTCGGTGTCCATGAAGATGACACCCTGCTGCTCCAGGTCCTCGCGGATCTGGTGGTACACGACCTCGGACTCGTACTGCGCGGCGACACCGGCGACGAGGCGCTGGCGCTCGGCCTCGGGGATGCCGAGCTTCTCGTAGGTCGCGCGGATGTCCTCGGGGAGGTCCTCCCACGACTGCGCCTGCTTCTCGGTCGAGCGCACGAAGTACTTGATGTTGTCGAAGTCGATGCCCGTCAGGTCGGCACCCCACGTCGGCATCGGCTTGCGCCCGAAGAGCTGCAGGCCCTTGAGCCGGTTCTTGAGCATCCACTCGGGCTCGTGCTTGAGGTTCGAGATGTCGGTGACGACCTCGTCCGAGACCCCACGGCGGGCCGAGGCCCCGGCCGAGTCGGAGTCGGACCAGCCGAACTCGTATTGCCCGAGCCCTTCGAGCTCGGGACGGTCGATGAGCACGTCGGACATGGTCTCCTCGTTTCCTTCTCGCGGGGCAGCGTCTTCAGGTGTGAACCCGTGGCGTCTGGACGCCATTCCACCGCAGACCGCCGACAGGCGGACACGGTGCTGCTCCCTCGCAACGACAATGGTTCCACGCAGTCCCTGGATCGATCGGCGATCTCGGCCCATTCGGAGCCGGCGCCTGCCTAGACTTGACTGCTGCTGAACCCTCGAATCCTACAGGTTCACTGCACGGAACAACAGGAAGGCACCACCCTCGTGACTCGCGTCGGACCCCCGTCGACCAGGATCTCCGGACCGCACGGTGGTGGTCGCTCCCCCGGGTCGTCGACCGCCGGGTCATCGCGCTGGCGTGGGCCTCGTTCGTGGTCGAGGTCGTGTTGATCGGCACCGGCGGCCTCGTCCGCCTGACCGCGTCGGGCCTCGGATGCCCCACCTGGCCCAAGTGCACGGCCGATTCGCTGGTCTCGACACCCGAGATGGGCATCCACGGGATCATCGAGTTCGGCAACCGACTGCTCACCTTCGTGCTCGTCATCGTGGCGATCGCCATGTTCCTGGCGGTCGTCCGGATGCTCCGCACGCGCCCCGAACTCTTCTGGCTCGCGTTCGCTCAGGGCGTCGCGATCCCGGTCCAGGCCGTCATCGGTGGGCTCAGCGTGCTCACGAACCTCAACCCGTTCGTCGTCGGGCTGCACTTCGTCGTGTCCGCCGCCCTGACATCGGTCACCGCGGCCCTGGTCTACCGGACGATGCACGGGCCCCGCACCAGCCACCGCCTCGTGCCCGGCTGGTACACCGGCGTCGTCCGCGGCACCGTCGCCGCCGTCGTGGTCACCGTGCTCGTCGGCATCCTGACGACCGGCAGCGGCCCGCACGCCGGTGCCGACGAGGCCGTCGACGGCGGGATGCTGCACCGCACGGGCTTCGACCCCGCGGTCATGGAACACGTGCACGCCTGGCCCGCGTACGCCCTGTTCGCGCTGACCCTCGTGCTCGTCGTCGGCGCCGTCCGGCTCCGGATCTCGAGCAAGTGGGCACTGTTGCTCCTCGTCGTCGAGTTCCTGCAGATCGCCGTCGGCCTGACCCAGGCCCGCACCGGCCTGCCCGTCGGGCTGGTGGGCACGCACATGGTGCTCGCCGGGCTGCTCGTCGGGGCCACCACGGCGGTCGTGCTCGCCACGCGCGCCAGCGCCGGCCGCGAGGCCGTGCGCGAACCGCTCGACGCCGCCTGACGCCCGGGCGCGTCGCACGCGCGCACCCGTCTCCGACACCGGTTCTGCGACACCCCACGAGTCGATCGACTCGTGGGGTGTCGTTCGTTGCACACGCATCGGGTACGTACGCACGGCCCGACAGTCCACGCGACGATCGACCGGTGGACCGTCGCAAAACGCGTGCGCCCCGCGCCCACGTCCACGGCCGCGCAAGGTCCCGCACTGACCCGGAGCGACGTCCTCGACGTCGTACGACGTCGAGGACGTCGCAACCCCGCGCCCGCAACCGTTGCGCACGCGCACCGACGACGAAGGCGACGTCGCACGACATCGAACTCGTCGTACGACGTCGCCAGCGGCGACGCGCAGCGCCTAGAAGGTGAAGACCTGCGGCAGCAGCGGGTCGATGCCCACGGCGATGAAGAGCAGCGTCAGGTACGTGATCGAGCTGTGGAACACGCGCATCGGCTGCACGTGCTCGACGTGCTGGATCGCCCGCGAGTACAGCCGGTGCGACTCGACGACGAACCAGATGCCGCCGGCCAGTGCGACCACGGTGTACAGCGGGCCCATGTGCGCAACGGGGATGAGCAGGAGCGAGCAGACGAGCGTCGCCCAGGCGTAGAGCACGACCTGCAGGCCGACCACGGTGCGACCGCGGACCACGGCGAGCATCGGGACGTCGGCGGCGTCGTAGTCGTCGCGGTACTTCATCGACAGCGGCCAGTAGTGCGGCGGCGTCCAGAGGAAGATCACCATGAAGAGGATGACCGGGGCCCACGTCAGCGACCCGGTGACGCCCGCCCAGCCGATGAGCACGGGCATGCAGCCAGCCGAGCCGCCCCACACGATGTTCTGCGGGGTGCGGCGCTTGAGCCACAGCGTGTAGACGAACACGTAGATGAGGATCGCGATGACGCTCAGGGCCGCGGCGAGCCAGTTCACCAGGAACCCGAGCACCGCCGTCGACAGGACGCCGAGGATCCACGAGAACACGAGGGCTTCGCGGTCCGAGAGCTCACCGGTCACCAGCGGGCGGGTGCTCGTCCGCTTCATCAGCCGGTCGATGTCACGGTCGATGTAGCAGTTGAAGGCCGACGCCGAGCCGGCGGACATCGCCCCGCCGAGCATCGTCCAGAACACGAGCCAGAGGTCCGGCACGCCACGCTCGGCCAGGAACATGGTCGGCGCGGTGGTCACGAGCAGCAGCTCCATGACCCGCGGCTTGGTCAACGAGACGTACGCACGGACCTTGCGGGACAGCGTCGATCGGGGTCGATCGGTGTCGGGCCTGGTCACGGTGGCAGTCGGCAAGGGAACCTCAGTCTGTTCGCATCAGCTCGCACACTCGGTGGACGACTGCGGCGGCGTCCGGGCATGCGCTGACCCGGAATGTCCACGGGTCGTCGACAGTTTACGTGATGGAAGCGCCGCGATGATGCCCCGCTCCCCCATCCCGGTCGGAACGACGGGCCGCGGAGCACGACACGCCCGGCGGAAGAGGTCCCGGGTGACCCGACTCGTGAACATCGGGCGTCACCTGAACCCCTTCTGAGTGGCTGGTCACTATGCTGGACCTGCCCTCCCGCAGTGCGCGCCCCGATGACGTCGGCCGCGATGAGCCGGTCGGCCGCCGCTAGACGGCGACACGACTCGGCCCCGGGATGGCCACATGTCCGTGCGATGGCACGAGCCCTCGCACATGTCGCATCAAGAAGGGTCAACATCCAAGTGGCTGAATTCACCTGGGACGCCATCGACCGGAAGGCCGTCGACACGGCCCGCGTTCTCGCCGCCGACTCGGTCGAGGCCGCCGGCAACGGTCACCCCGGCACCGCGATGAGCCTCGCGCCGCTCGCACACCTGCTCTTCCAGAAGGTGATGCGTCGCGACCCGAGCGACTCCACCTGGATCGGCCGCGACCGCTTCATCCTCTCCGCCGGTCACGCCTCGATCCTGCAGTACGTGCAGTTCTACCTGCACGGCTACGGCCTCGAGCTCGACGACCTGCAGCACCTGCGCAAGTGGGGCTCGAAGACCCCGGGTCACCCGGAGTACGGCCACACCGACGGTGTCGAGATCACCACCGGCCCGCTCGGCCAGGGCCTCGCGTCCTCGGTCGGCTTCGCCTACGCCCAGCGCTTCGAGCGCGGCCTGTTCGACCCGGAGACCCTGGCCGGCCAGTCGCCGTTCGACCACTTCACCTACGTGATCGCCGGTGACGGCGACATGCAGGAGGGCGTGACGAACGAGGCGGGCTCGCTCGCCGGCCGTCAGCAGCTCGGCAACCTGATCGCGTTCTACGACTCGAACCAGATCTCGATCGAGGACAACACCGACATCGCGTTCTCGGAGAGCGTCCCCGAGCGCTACGAGGCGCTCGGTTGGCACGTCCAGATCGTCGACTGGAAGAAGACCGGCGAGTACTCCGAGGACGCCGTGGAGCTCCACGCCGCGATCGAGGCCGCCCAGCAGGTCACCGACAAGCCATCGCTCATCGTCCTCAAGACGATCATCGGTTGGCCGTCGCCGACCAAGCAGAACTCCGGCAAGATCCACGGTTCGGCGCTCGGCGCCGACGAGATCAAGGGCCTCAAGGAGGTCCTCGGCTTCGACACGTCGAAGACCTTCGAGGTCGCACCCGAGGTCCTCGAGTACACCCGCGGCGCCGTCGCGAAGGGCCAGGCGCAGCACGCCGAGTGGCAGAAGACCTTCGACGCGTGGGCTGCTGCCAACGCCGACAAGAAGGCGCTGTTCGACCGCGTCAACGCCAAGGAGCTCCCCGCGGACCTCGAGGCAGCACTGCCGGTCTTCCCGGCCGACAAGGCCGTCTCGACCCGCGCTGCCTCCGGCAAGGTCATCAACGCCATCGCGCCGCTGATGCCCGAGTTCTGGGGTGGCTCGGCCGACCTCGCCGAGTCGAACCTCACCACGATCGAGGGCGCCAAGTCCTTCGGTCCGGCCGAGGCCTCGACGTCGACGTGGAGCACCGACCCGTACGGCCGCGTGCTGCACTTCGGCATCCGCGAGCACGCCATGGGCTCGATCCTCAACGGCATCGTCCTGCACGGGAACACCCGCCCCTTCGGCGGCACGTTCCTGATCTTCAGCGACTACATGCGTCCGGCAGTCCGTCTCGCCGCGCTCATGGGCGCCCCGGCGATCTACGTCTGGACCCACGACTCCGTCGCCCTCGGCGAGGACGGCCCGACGCACCAGCCGATCGAGCAGGTCTCGTCGCTCCGTGCGATCCCGGGTCTCGACGTGGTCCGCCCCGCCGACGCCAACGAGGTCGCGTACGCCTGGCTCGAGATGCTCAAGCACACCGACCGCCCGGCCGGCATCGCGCTGAGCCGTCAGAACCTGCCGGTGTTCGAGCGTGGCGAGGGCGACGCCTCCGGTGAGGTCTTCGCCTCGGCGAAGAACGTCGCCAAGGGTGCGTACATCCTGGCCGAGGCGCCGAACGGCACCCCGGACGTGATCCTCATCGCGACGGGTTCCGAGGTCCAGATCGCCGTCGAGGCCCGTGAGCAGCTCAAGGGCGAGGGCATCAACGCCCGCGTCGTGAGCGCACCGTCCATCGAGTGGTTCCGCGCCCAGTCCGAGAACTACCAGGACCAGGTGCTCCCGAAGGACGTCACCGCTCGCGTGTCGGTCGAGGCCGGCATCGCCATGAGCTGGCGCGACATCGTCGGCGACAAGGGCCGCAGCGTCTCGATCGAGCACTTCGGTGCCTCGGCCGACTACCAGACGCTCTTCAAGGAGTTCGGCTTCACGACGGAACACGTCGTGGCCGCCGCGAAGGAATCCATCGCGGCTTCCTGACCCGCAGGGGCCGGGTCCGGTTCGCCGGATCCGGCCCTTCTGCCGGGAGGCGCGGTTCGGCTCCGCCACGCGCCCCCGGTCCCTCAGACCCCGGCCATCAGGCCGATGAAGGAAAGAAGAGAAACACATGGCTGAGAACACCCCCACTGCCGCCCTCTCCGCGGTCGGCGTGAGCATCTGGCTCGACGACCTGTCCCGCGAGCTCCTCGAGACCGGTGCGCTCACCGACCTCATCGCGCAGAAGAACGTCGTCGGCGTGACCACCAACCCGACGATCTTCGCGTCGGCCCTGGCCAAGGGCGAGCGCTACGACGCCCAGGTCAAGGAGCTGGCCGCTGCCGGCACCGACGTGACCGAGGCGATCTTCGAGATCACCACGCAGGACGTCGCCAACGCGTCCGACGTCTTCAAGCCGATCTACGACGAGACCAAGGGCTTCGACGGCCGCGTCTCGATCGAGGTCGAGCCGGGTCTCGCGCACGAGACCGCCAAGACCATCGAGCAGGCCAAGTTCCTGTTCGAGAAGGTCGGCAAGGAGAACGTCCTCATCAAGATCCCGGCAACGGTCGAGGGCCTCGAGGCCATCACCGAGGTCATCGGCGCGGGCATCTCGGTGAATGTCACCCTGATCTTCTCGCTCGAGCGCTACCGCGCCGTCATCGACGCCTACCTCGGTGGGCTCGAGAAGGCCAAGGCCGCCGGCCACGACCTGTCGAAGATCCACTCGGTCGCCTCGTTCTTCGTGTCGCGCGTCGACTCCGAGATCGACAAGCGCCTGGACGCCGTCGGCACCGACGAGGCCAAGGCCCTGAAGTCGAAGGCCGGCATCGCCAACGCGCAGCTCGCCTACCAGGTCTGGACCGAGGCGTTCGCCTCCGAGCGCGCCCTCGGCCTGCTCGAGGCCGGTGCGAACACGCAGCGTCCGCTCTGGGCCTCGACCGGCGTCAAGGACCTGTCGCTGCCCGACACGCTCTACGTGACCGAGCTCGCCGCACCGAACACCGTGAACACGATGCCGGGCAAGACGCTCGACGCCACGTTCGACCACGGTGAGATCCACGGCGACGCCATCGCCGGCACCTTCGACGCCGCGCAGCAGGTCCTCGACCAGCTCGCCGCGCAGGGCATCGACTACGACGACGTCGTGGCGCTGCTCGAGAAGGAGGGCGTGGACAAGTTCAACGTCTCGTGGGGCGAGCTCGTCGACACCGTGAAGACCGCGCTCGAGGGCGCCAAGTAGTGACGGTTTCCATCGCTGCCAGCGGCGATGCCGCGCGGGCCATCGACTCGGTGGTCCCGCGGCTCGTCGCTGACCTGGTGGCCTCGGGCATCACCGCCCAGGACCCCGAGCTGTGGGGACCGGACGCCGAGGCCGAGGCGTCCAAGCGCCTCGGCTGGGTGGAGGCCGTCTCGGTCTCCCGCCCGCTCGTCGCCCAGATCACCGCGCTGCGCGAGTCGCTCCGTGCCGAAGGGGTCGACCACGTCGTCCTCGCCGGCATGGGCGGCTCGTCGCTCGCGCCGGAGGTCATCACGCGCACCGCTGGCGTCCCGCTGACGGTGCTCGACTCGACCGACCCCGCGCAGGTCCGCGCCGCCGTCACGACGGACCTCGAGCGCACCGTGCTCGTCGTCTCGTCGAAGTCCGGCTCCACGCTCGAGACCGACTCCCAGCGCCGCGTCTACGAGCAGGCGTTCCGCGACGCGGGCATCGACCCCACCGGCCGCATCGTCGTCGTCACCGACCCGGGCTCCGCGCTCGAGGCCGCCGCGATCGACGCCGGCTACCGGGTCTTCACCGCCGACCCGACCGTCGGCGGCCGCTACTCGGCCCTCACCGCGTTCGGGCTGGTGCCCTCCGGTCTCGCCGGAGCGGACATCGCCGAGCTGCTGGACGAGGCCGACGCCATCTCCGCGCTGCTGTCGGTCGACCTCGACGAGAACCCCGGGCTCGTGCTCGGTGCGGTCCTCGCCGGCACCGACCCGCTGCGCTCCACGATCGCGATCGTGCCGGACGGCACCCACATCGTCGGGTTCGGCGACTGGGCGGAGCAGCTGATCGCGGAGTCGACCGGCAAGAGCGGACGTGGCCTGCTGCCCGTCGTGCTGCACGCCGACTCCCCCGAGGTCTCCGCAGCCCTGCCGGACGTCCAGGTCATCCGCCTGGTCGGTTCGCGCGAGGACGAGCGCCACGTCGCCGAGGGCGAGGTCGAGATCACCGGGACCCTCGGTGGTCAGATCCTCGTCTGGGAGTACGCCGTCGCCGTCGCCGGGCGGCTGCTCGGCATCGACCCGTTCGACCAGCCCGACGTCGAGGCCGCCAAGGTCGCGACCCGTGCGCTGCTCGACGACCGTCCCGCGCCTGCGGACCCCGCGTTCACCGAGGACGGCATCGCCGTCTCCGCGACGCCCGGACTGCCGGTCGGGACGACGCTCGCAGAAGCCGTGACGGGCCTTCTGTCCGAACTGGACGCCACCGGCTACGTGGCGGTGCAGGCGTACGTCGACCGCACCACGAACCGTGACCTCGAGTCGCTCCGCGACGCCCTGGCGGCGCGCACGCGTCGGCCGGTCAGCTTCGGGTACGGCCCACGGTTCCTGCACTCGACCGGGCAGTACCACAAGGGCGGACCCGCCACGGGAGTGTTCCTGCAGATCGTGGCGGACGAACCGGACGACCTGGCGATCCCGGGCCGGCCGTTCACGTTCGGCCAGCTCCTCCAGGCCCAGGCAGCCGGTGACGCGAGTGTCCTCGCGCAGCACGGCCGCCCGGTCCTCACCCTCACGACGTCGGACGTGCGCGCCGCCACCGCGGCCATCGCCTCCGCCGTCTCCCACTGACTCGTAAGGAGTTCACCGACTCATGTCACCGGTGGCAATCACCCCGGAGCACAACCCGCTCCGGCTGCCGACGGATCGTCGACTGAACCGGATCGCGGGACCGAGCACGCTCATCATCTTCGGCGTGACGGGCGACCTGTCACGCAAGAAGCTGATGCCGGCGGTCTACGACCTGGCCAACCGGGGGCTCCTGCCCCCGGGTTCGCGCTCGTCGGCTTCGCCCGTCGCGACTGGGAGGACCAAGACTTCTCCCAGCTCGTGCACGACGCCGTCAAGGAGCACTCCCGCACCCCGTTCGACGAGGACGTCTGGCGTCAGCTCGAACAGGGCATCCGCTTCGTCCAGGGCTCGTTCGACGACCCGGAGGCGTTCCTGCAGCTCAAGCAGACCGTCGACGACCTGGACGCCGAGCGCGGGACGCTGGGCAACCACGCGTTCTACCTGTCCATCCCGCCGAAGATGTTCCCGGTGGTGACCGAGCAGCTGAAGCTGTCCGGCCTCACCGCGAAGCGGAGGGCTCGTGGAGCCGCGTGGTCGTCGAGAAGCCGTTCGGCTCCGACCTCCGCACCGCGCGCGAGCTGAACGCCATCGTCGAGAGCGTCTTCGCGCCCGACGACGTGTTCCGCATCGACCACTACCTCGGCAAGGAGACCGTCCAGAACCTGCTGACGCTCCGGTTCGCGAACCAGATGTACGAACCCATCTGGAACTCGAACTACGTCGACCACGTGCAGATCACGATGGCCGAGGACATCGGCGTCGCCGGACGTGCCGCGTACTACGACGGCATCGGCGCTGCGCGCGACGTCATCCAGAACCACCTGCTGCAGCTCCTCGCGCTCACCGCGATGGAGGAGCCCGTCTCGTTCAAGGCCGCCGACCTGCGTGCCGAGAAGGAGAAGGTGCTGTCCGCCGTGCGGCTGCCCGAGGACCTGTCGACCGCCACGGCGCGCGGACAGTACGCCGGCGGCTGGCAGGGCGGCGAGAAGGTGCTCGGGTTCCTCGACGAGGCCGGGATGAACCCCGAGTCCGGCACCGAGACGTACGCGGCGATCAAGCTCGACATCGCGACCCGTCGCTGGCAGGGCGTCCCGTTCTACCTGCGCGCCGGCAAGCGGCTCGGCCGTCGTGTGACCGAGATCGCGATCGTCTTCAAGCGCGTCCCCGAGGACGTCTACGGCAACTCGCAGTCCCCGCTCGGTCAGAACGCGCTCGTCATCCGCGTCCAGCCGGACGAGGGCGTCACGCTCCGGTTCGGCTCGAAGGTCCCCGGCGTCGGCACCCAGGTGCGCGACGTGACGATGGACTTCGGCTACGGCCACGCGTTCACCGAGGCGTCCCCCGAGGCGTACGAGCGACTCATCCTCGACGTGCTCCTCGGTGACCCGCCGCTGTTCCCGCGGCACCAGGAGGTCGAGCTGTCCTGGAAGATCCTCGACCCGATCGAGGAGTTCTGGGCCACGCAGGGCCAGCCCGAGCAGTACCGTCCCGGCACGTGGGGTCCGGCGTCCGCCGATGCCCTGCTCGCCCGCGACGGCCGGACCTGGAGGCGTCCATGAAGATCGACCTGCCGAACACCACGGTCTCGAAGATCCAGAAGAAGCTCGTCCACATCCGCGAAGAGGGCGGCGCCGTCGCCCTCGGTCGTGTCCTGACGCTGATCATCTCGACGGCCCTCGGCCACGAGGAAGAAGCGATCGAGGCCGCGAACGAGGCGTCCCGCGAGCACCCGATGCGCGTGATCATCGTGTCGAAGAACGACGGCGACACGAAGTCGCCCGGCCGTCTCGACGCGCAGATCCGCGTCGGCAGCGACGCGGGCGCCAGCGAGGTCATCGTCCTCCGCGCCTACGGCGAGACCGCGACCGACGAGGAGAGCCTGGTCACGGGCCTGCTCCTGCCGGACGCCCCGGTCGTGGCCTGGTGGCCGCAGACCGCGCCGTCGCAGCCGTCGGCCTCGGCACTGGGCCGCATCGCCCAGCGCCGGATCACCGACGCCGCCGCGCAGAGGGACCCGAACGGCGCGATCGAGGCGCTCGGTGCCTCGTACGTGCCGGGCGACACCGACTTCGCGTGGACCCGACTGACCCTGTGGCGGAACCAGCTCGCCGCGGCGCTCGACCAGCCGCCGTACGAGCCGATCACCGGCGTCGAGGTGACGGGCGCGTCGGACAGCCCGTCGACGATCCTGCTCGCCGCGTGGCTGCAGCTCCAGCTCGAGGTGCCGGTGACGGTCACCACGTCGCCGCGCGCGACCGGCTCGAGCGGCATCCACGGCGTCAAGCTCGTGCGCGAGTCGGGCACCATCGACCTCGAGCGTTCCCTGGTGGACGTCGCGACGCTCTCGATGCCCGGTCAGCCCACGCACGACCTGTCGCTGCCACGCCGCAACCTGCGTGACTGCCTGGCCGAGGAACTCCGTAGACTCGACCCGGACGTCCTCTTCGGAGACGTCGTCAAGCACGGGGTTCCCCAGCTGCGCGAGACCATCGCCCGCTGAGCACCCCACAACGGTCGGGTCGTCTGTCTGGTGCAGGCGGCCCGACCGGACCGAAGGCGGTCGTACGACCGGTCGGCCGCCACGAACACGGGAGTCACGTGACCAACGAACGGCGGGTGCTCGTGCACCCGGACAAGCAGGCCCTCGGCGCTTCGGTCGCCGCACGCTTCATCACCAAGATCATCGACGTGCTCGACGAGCAGGAGCGTGCCGACATCGCGATCAGCGGTGGCTCGGTGTCGTCCCTCGTCCTCGCCGCGATCGGCCAGTCGCCGGCGCGCGAGAGCGTCGACTGGTCGAAGGTCCACGTCTGGTGGGTCGACGAGCGCTGGGTGCCGGCCGGTGACGCCGACCGCAACACCACGGGGACGCAGACCGACTTCTTCGACCACGTCGACATCCCGGAGTCGAACATCCACCCGATGCCCGCGTCCGACGCCGGCATCGACATCGAAGCGGCCGCGCTGCAGTACGAGCGCGAGCTGCAGGACGCCGCGTACGAGGGTGCCGTCGCTCCGCGCTTCGACATCACGCTGCTCGGTGTCGGCCCCGACGGGCACACCGCGTCGCTCTTCCCCGAGTTCCCGCAGCTCACGGTCACCGACCGCGCCGTCGTGTCGGTCGACGACTCCCCAAGCCGCCGCCGCAGCGTCTGACGGTCACCTACCCGGTGATCAACGCCTCGCAGCGCGTCTGGGTCATCCTGTCCGGTGCCGAGAAGGCCTCGGTCCTCGGGCTCGCCCTGGCGGGCGCCTCCGTCGAGGACGTCCCCGTCGGTGGCGTCCAGGGTCGCAAGCGCACCGTCTTCTTCGTGGACCAGGACGCCGCGCGCGACGTCCCCGAGAACCTCATCGCGTCGACGTACTAGACGCGCGTCCTGCCTGACGGGAGGCCCGGTGCCAGCTGGCACCGGGCCTCCCGTCCGTCGTGCCGTCGCGGCCCTGCCCCCGAGGTTCCGAAATCTCGGCATCTCGGCGCTCGCACCGGCCGGCCGTGGAACCTCGGCGGAACGCACGCGGCATGTCGTGGAACCTCGGCGACGCCCACACGCTGCTGCACCGCCAGCCCGTCGAGCTGCCCCGTGCCGCGGTGGCCGCCCGGGCCGCCGACTTCCCCAGGTTCCGAGATTTCGGCATCTCGGCGCTCGTACCGGATGGCCGTGGAACCTCGACGCAACGCACGCGGCATGTCGTGGAACCTCGGCGGGACACAATCGCCGAGTGGAGCCCAAGAGCCCCCGCGACGCACGAAGGCCCCCACACCATCACGGTGCGGGGGCCTTCGTCAGTGTGTGGGCGCTACGCCTTCTTGGCCGCGGTACCGCGACGCTCGCGGAGCTGCTGGAGCGCGTCCTCGAGGAGCTGCGCTGCCTCTTCCTCGGTGCGACGCTCCTTCACGTACGCGAGGTGCGTCTTGTAGGGCTCCGTCTTGGAGACCACGGGAGGGTTCTCCTTGTCGCGCCCGGCGGGGAGCCCGCTCGACGGCGAATCGACCGTCTCCGGGATCTCTTCGTCCGGGAGGTTCGCGGCGAAGTACCGCACGACCTCGTTGCCGAGGGCGTCCCAGTACGAGATCGCCACACGCTCGGCCTGGACCCCACGGTCCTGTTCGCCCATCGGTCCGGCGCCGACGCGGGACCCTCGGATTGCACTGCCTCCGCTAGCCATGGATCAGACCCCCGCCGTGAACTTGTTGATGAGACCGAGCACGATGATGGAGACGATCCAGACCAGACCGAGGATCACCGTGATGCGGTTGAGGTTGCGCTCGGCGACGCCGGACGCCCCGAGGTTGCTCGTCACGCCGCCACCGAACATGTCGGAGAGGCCGCCACCGCGGCCCTTGTGCAGGAGGATGAGGAGCGTGAGCAGGAGGCTCGTGATTGCGAGCAGGACCTGCAGCACGACGGAGAGTATCGCCACGACGTACCTTTCGTGTCAGTCAGCCGTACCAGTGTACCGGCCGCGCGAGGCACGGCCGGTACACGGACGGGAGTGGTGCGGACTACAGCCCGACGCCAGCAGGTGTGGCTACAGCCCGACGTGCTGGCGGAACCGGGCGATCGCCGCGAACTCCTGCACGTCGAGGGATGCGCCGCCGACGAGGGCGCCGTCGATGTCGGGCTCACGGAGGAACCCGGCGATGTTGCCGGACTTGACCGAACCGCCGTACAGGACGCGCGTGTCGGCAGCAGCCTGGTCGCCCCAGGCAGCAGCGATGCCGCGACGGATCGCGGCGCACTCGTCCTGCGCCTGCTCGGCCGTGGCTGCCTGGCCGGAACCGATCGCCCAGACGGGCTCGTAGGCGACGACGATGTCGGACGGCTGCACGGCGTCGAGCACGACACGGAGCTGCTCGACCGGCACGACGCCGGCGCCGCGCTGTTCGCGCTGCTCACCGGTCTCGCCGACGCAGACGACCGGCACGAGGCCGTGCTTGACGGCCGCGGCGGTCTTGGCCGCGACGACCTCGTCGGTCTCACCGTGCAGCGTGCGCCGCTCGGAGTGTCCGACGATGACGTACTGCGCGTCGAGCGCCGACAGGAACGCGCCGGAGACGTCGCCGGTGTACGCGCCGGAGTCGTACTGCGACAGGTCCTGCGCACCGAAGTGGATCGGCAGCTTGTCGGCCGAGATGAGCGTCTGCACGCTCCGCAGGTCGGTGAAGGGCGGGAACACCGCGACCTCGACGTCGTCGAAGTCGTGGCGGGCGTCCTTCAGGGTCCACGCGAGCTTCTGGACCGTGGCGATGGCCTGGAGGTGGTCCAGGTTCATCTTCCAGTTACCCGCAATGAGCGGCGTGCGGGTCATGCGGACCACCCCAGTGCTTCGAGACCGGGAAGCGACTTGCCCTCGAGGAACTCGAGGCTCGCACCGCCACCGGTCGAGATGTGCCCGAACTGGTCGTCCGAGAAGCCGAGCGAGCGGACCGCAGCGGCGGAGTCGCCACCGCCGACCACGCCGAGGCCGTCGACCTCGGTCAGGGCCTTGGCGACGGTCTTCGTGCCGGCGGCGAAGGCCGGGAACTCGAACACGCCCATCGGACCGTTCCAGAACACCGTCTTCGAACCGGACACCGCCGATGCGAACCGTGCCGCTGTCTCCGGGCCGATGTCGAGGCCGATGCCATCGGTGCCGAACGACGACGACTCGATCGCGTCGGCCGCCACCGTCTCGTGCGCCGCGTCGGCGGAGAACCCGGAGGCCACCACGACGTCGGTCGGCAGGTCGATCGTCACGCCGAGTTCCTTCGCCCGCGAGAGGTACTCGCGGACGACGTCGAGCTGGTCGGCTTCGAGCAGCGACTTCGCCACCCCGTGGCCCTGGGCCGCGAGGAAGGTGAAGAGCATGCCGCCGCCGATGCACAGCGTGTCGACCTTGGGCAGGATGTGGTCGATGACGCCGAGCTTGTCGCTGACCTTCGAGCCACCGAGCACGACCGTGTACGGCCGTTCCGGCGAGGTGGTCAGGCGCTCGAGCACCCGCAGTTCGGTCTCGATGAGCGAACCGGCTGCGCTGGGCAGCGCGGACGCGAGCTCGTAGACCGAGGCCTGCTTGCGGTGCACGACACCGAAGCCGTCGGAGACGAAGGCGTCACCGAGTGCCGCGATGCGGTCCGCGAACGCGGAGCGCGCGGCAGCGTCCTTCGAGGTCTCCTCCGGGTTGAACCGGAGGTTCTCGAGCAGCAGGACGTCACCGTCCTCGAGGGCCTCGGCGGCCGCGGTCGCCTCGTCGCCGACGGTCTCGCCGACGAACGTGACCTCTTTGCCGAGCAGCTCGGAGAGCCGCTGGCCGACCGGCGCGAGCGAGAACTCCGGCTTGGGTTCCCCGTCGGGGCGGCCCAGGTGGGAGATCACGATGACGCGCGCGCCGGCGGTGATGAGGGTGTTGAGGGTCGTCAGGGACGCCCGCACGCGGCCGTCGTCCGTGATCGTGCCGTCCTTGAGCGGGACGTTCAGGTCACAACGGACGACGACTCGCTTGCCGGCGAGGTCGCCGAGGTCCTCGAGGGTGCGGAGGGCCATGTGTTACAGACGCTCGCCGACGTACTCGGTCAGGTCGACGAGACGGTTCGAGTAGCCCCACTCGTTGTCGTACCACGAGGTGATCTTCACGAGACCGCCGATGACCTTGGTCAGGCCGGAGTCGTAGATCGAGGAGTGCGGGTCCGTCGTGATGTCGGTCGACACCAGCGGGTCCTCGCTGTAGAGCAGGATGCCCTTGAGCGGGCCCTCTGCAGCTTCCTTGTACGCGGCGTTGATCTCGTCGACGGTGACCTCGGACTTGGTCTCGAGGGTGAGGTCGGTGATCGAGCCGGTCGGCACCGGGACGCGGAGCGCGAAGCCGTCGAGCTTGCCGGCGAGCTCCGGCATGACCTGGCCGATGGCCTTGGCGGCACCGGTCGAGGTCGGGACGATGTTCAGCGCGGCCGCACGGGCACGACGAGGGTCCTTGTGCGGGCCGTCCTGCAGGTTCTGGTCGGCGGTGTAGGCGTGGATCGTGGTCATGAGACCACGCTCGATGCCGAACTTGTCGTTGAACACCTTTGCGAGCGGCGCGAGGCTGTTCGTGGTGCACGACGCGTTCGAGATGATGTTGTGGTTCGCCGGGTCGTACTGGTCCTCGTTCACGCCGAGGACGATGGTGACGTCGTCACCGGTGGCCGGGGCGGAGATGATGACCTTCTTGGCGCCAGCGTCGATGTGCTTCTGCGCATCGGCGGCCTTGGTGAAGAAGCCGGTCGACTCGATGACGATGTCGACGCCCAGCTCGCCCCAGGGGAGGTTGGCGGGGTCGCGCTCCGCGAGGACCTTGATGGCCTTGCCGTCGACGACGATGTTGTCGCCGTCGAGCTCGACGGAGACGCCGAGACGACCCGTGATGGAGTCGAACTTCAGCAGGTTCGCCAGAGCGGCGTTGTCGGTGAGGTCGTTCACCGCCACGATCTCGAGGTCGGAGCCCTTCGCGAGGGCGGCCCGGAAGAAGTTGCGGCCGATACGGCCGAAGCCGTTGATACCGATCTTGACGGTCAATGGATCTCCTGGTGGGTGTGGAGCGCCCGAGGGGCGCTGCTTTCGGAGGCGCTGGCCCTGTCGGGCCCGCGTGTGGTGGACGATACGCCCCGTAACGTCGCCGTAACGACCCTAGCAGTCGGACCCTGCCAGACCGTGCCGGATGACGGTCCGTCCGGACGGTCCCGCACGGTGTCCTGACGGACGTCGGTGCGGCCCGCGAAGTCGACCACAGAACGGACGGGAGGCGCGGTGCCAGCTGGCACCGCGCCTCCCGTCATGCAGGTCGGACGACCCGTCTCAGACGCCCTCGAGCTCCTCGGGGACGCTCGCTTCCGTCCCGGGGATGCCGAGGTCGGACGCGCGCTTGTCGGCCATGGCGAGAAGTCGGCGGATGCGACCGGCGATGGCGTCCTTCGTCATGGGCGGGTCGGCGTGCTGGCCGAGCTCGTCGAGCGACGCGTCGCGGTGCTGCAGGCGCAGCGCGCCGGCGTACTGCAGGTGGTCGGGGACCTCGTCGCCGAGGATCTCGAGCGCGCGCTCGACGCGGGCGCAGGCGGCGACGGCGGCCTGCGCCGAGCGGCGGAGGTTCGCGTCGTCGAAGTTGACGAGGCGGTTCGCGGTCGCACGGACCTCGCGACGCTGCCGCATCTCCTCCCAGTCGGCGGTGGTGCGGGCGGCACCCATCACCGTGAGCATCTGGCCGATGGCCTCGCCGTCGCGGATGACGACGCGGTGGACGCCACGGACCTCACGGCCCTTCGCGGCGACCCCGAGACGCGACGCGGCACCGACGAGGGCCATGGCGGCCTCGTTGCCGGGGCACGTGACCTCGAGCGCTGCGGCCCGGCCCGGGTCGGTCAGGGTGCCGGAGGCGAGGAACGCACCGCGCCAGATCGCGGCGAGGTCCTCGCGGTTGCCCGTGGTGAGCCGGTTCGGCAGCCCGCGGACGGGGCGGCGACGGGCGTCCATCAGACCGGTCTGGCGTGCGAGGGTCTCCCCCGCCTCGAGCACGCGGACCAGGTAGCGGGTGCCACGACGGGACGACGCGGACGAGCCGACCGACGCCTCGCTGCGGACGCCGTACAGCTCGGCGAGGTCCTTGCGGACCCGGTGCACGATGATCCGGGTGTCGAGCTCCACCTCGACCGCGATGCGGCCCGAGATGACGTGCAGGCCACCCGCGAACCGGAGGATCGTGGCCAGTTCGGCGGCGCGGACCGTGTTGCGGTTCACGGCGACCCTGGCCAGTTCGTCCTTGACCTCGGCAGTCAACGGCACAGCATCATTCCTAACGTTCATCTGGTGGTCCCGCGATTCCGGCGGCACGTGCGTGGGGAGCGGCCGGAGGGACGGTCACTCCCGGCCGAGATCTCGGTTCTTCACACGCACGGCGACGCCAGGCATCCCGCGGAGGAGGTTCGCCAACTCGGCGACGATGGCGACCGAGCGGTGCTTCCCGCCGGTACAGCCGATGGCGATCGTAGCGTGTCTTTTGTTCTCGCGCTGGTACCCCTCGAGCACCGGCTCGAGCACGGAGACGTACCGGTCGACGAACGGACGGGCTCCGGCCTGGGCCAGGACGTAGTCCGAGACGGGCTGGTCGAGGCCCGTGTGGGCCCGGAGTTCCGGGACCCAGTAGGGGTTCGGCAGGAACCGGACGTCGGCCACCATGTCGGCGTCGGCGGGCAGTCCGTACTTGAACCCGAAGCTCATGAGCGTCACCTGAACACCCACGAAGTGATCGTCGGCGAACTGCTCGGTGACGGTGTTCGCGAGCTGGTGGATGTTGAGGTCCGAGGTGTCGATCACCATGTCGGATGCCTCGCGCAGACCGGCCAACCGGGTCCGCTCGCGCGCGATGCCGTCGAGCAGGGTGTCCTCGCCCTGCAGCGGGTGGGGTCGTCGGACCTGCTCGAAGCGCCGCACCAGGACGGCGTCGGTGGCTTCGAGGAACAGCACCCGGACCCGTGCGGACGTGGTCGACCGCACCTGCTCGACCGCGTGCTCCGGGTCCGTGAAGAACCGTCCGCCGCGGACGTCGACGACCGTGGCGATCTTCGGGATCTTCTCGCCGGCGCGGTCAGCCAGTTCGGTGAGTGGTGCCAGCATCTGCGTCGGCAGGTTGTCGACGACGTACCAGCCGAGGTCTTCGAGGGCCTTGCCGACCGTCGAACGCCCGGCCCCGGACATGCCGGTGACGATGAGGATGTCGTGCTGCGACGCGTGCGCGGTCGCTGTGGCGCTGTCGGTCATCTGGGAGTGGGCTCCGTCGTGGCGGCCCGGGCGCGTCGCCCGGGGAGGTCTCGGCTGCGGGACCAGGGTATCGCCCGACAGGTGTCGGGAGGCACGGGATGCGTCACGTGGGCAGCTGCGGACCGTCGCGGGTCACGTCGGGGACCCGCACCGGGCTCCCGACGAGCGGCGCAGCATCCGCGGGGTCCGCCGGCTCCGGGGTTGCCGTCGGTCCCGTCTCGGCGTCCGGCGCGCTCGTCGGGCTGGCCGCACTGGTGGCCGGCGCGCTCGTCGGGGTCTGCTGCAGCTTCGTGACCACCGCCGCAGCGGTCGCCGGACCGACACCGTTCACCTCGCTGATCTCGTCGGCCGTGGCCTCGCGCAGCCGTGCCACGGACCCGAAGTGCTTGAGCAGCGCGTTCACCCGCGACGGCCCGAGCCCGGGGATCTCCGACAGCCGGGACCGCACGTCGCGCTTGCGGCGGGTGCGCTGGTGCGTGATCGCGAACCGGTGCGCCTCGTCGCGGATGCGCTGGATGAGGAAGAGCGCCTCGGAGTTGCGCGGCATGATCACCGGGAAGTCGTCGTCGGGCAGCCAGAGCTCCTCGAGTCGCTTCGCGATGCCGACCAGCGCGATGTCCTGCACCCCGGCTTCGTCCAGCGCGCGCTTGGCGGCCTGCACCTGCGGTTGTCCACCGTCGACGATGAGCAGTTGCGGGCGGTAGGCGAACCGCTTCGAGGGCTTGGAGCCCTCGACCACCTCGGCGCTCGTCACGTCGGGGACGTCCGGCAGGTCAGCGTCCTCGTCGAGGCGCGCCAGACGCCGCGTCAGCACCTGGTACATGCTGTCGGTGTCGTCGGTGGTCTCCGCGATCGTGTAGCGGCGGTACTGGTCCTTGCGGGGCAGGCCGTCCTCGAACACCACCATCGACGCCACGACGTTCGTGCCCTGCAGGTGCGAGATGTCGTAGCACTCCATGCGGAGCGGGGCCTCGGTCATGCCGAGGGCGTCCTGGATGTCGGCGAGGGCCGCGGAGCGCGTCGTGTAGTCGGCGGACCGCTTCGTCTTGTAGAGCATCAGCGCCTGGGCGGCGTTCTGGGCGGCCGTGCGGGCCAGGCCCGCCCGGTCACCGCGTTGCGCCGTGCTGAGCTTCGTGCCGCGGCCACCCCGTCGTTCGCTGAGCCACTGCTGCAGCGCGTCGGCGTCCTCGGGCAGGGTCGGCACCACGACCTCGCGCGGGGGTTCCTCGGCGACGGCGGCCGGCGTGAGCTCGTTGTCGGCGTAGACGCCCTGCACGATCTGCTCGACCAGGTCACCGGTCGAGATGTCGAGCTCCTTGTCGACGACCCACCCGCGGACACCGCGGATGCGCCCGCCACGGACCGAGAACAGCTGGACGGCGGCGGCGAGTTCGTCCTCGGCGATGCCGAACAGGTCGAGGTCCACCGAGTCGCGGAGCACCACGGCGGACTTCTCGAGCACGGACTCGAGCGCCTCGACCTGGTCGCGGAACTTCGCCGCCTGTTCGTACTGCATGGCGTCGGCCGAGGCGCCCATGCGCTGGCGCAGCTCCGTGATCACCCGGCGGTCGTAGCTGTTCATGAACCGCACGAACTCCTCGACGAGCGCACGGTGCTCCTCGACGGTGACGCGCTGCGAGCAGGGACCGCCGCACTTGCCGATCTGCCCGGGGAAGCAGGGCTTGCCCGTCTGCATCGCGCGCTTGTACGACGAGTCCGAGCAGGTGCGGATCGGGAACACCTTGATCATCAGGTCGATGGTGTCGTGCACCGCCCAGATCTTCGGGTACGGCCCGAAGTACTTCGCACCCTTGATCTTCCGGTTCCGCGTGACCATCACCCGTGGGGCTTCGTCCGCCATGGTGATCGCCATGTACGGGTACGACTTGTCGTCACGGAACTTGACGTTGAACGGCGGGTCGAACTCCTTGATCCAGGTGTACTCGAGCTGCAGTGCCTCGATCTCGGAGCCGACCGTCGTCCACTCGACGCTGCGGGCCGTCAGCACCATGCGCCGGGTGCGTTCGTGCAGCGTCGGCAGCGGTGCGAAGTAGTTGCTCAGCCGGGCGCGGAGGTTCTTCGCCTTGCCGACGTAGAGCACCCGGCCGGCCTCGTCACGCCAGCGGTAGACGCCCGGGTCGGTCGGGATCTCCCCGCCTTCGGGCGCCACGGAACGGTGTCCGCCACCTACCGTGCACCCGCCTTCTGCTTGGTCGACTTTCCCGGTCGGCTCGCCGTGCGGGCCTCCACCGCCTGCTGCTTGCCGACCCGGGCGTCCTGTGCGTCGAAGATCTCGCGCAGGAAGACGCCCGTGAAGCTCTCCGGCACGTCGGCCACGTGCTCCGGGGTGCCGGTGGCGAGCACCGTACCGCCGCCGGCGCCACCCTCTGGGCCCATGTCGATGACCCAGTCGGCCGACTTGATCACGTCGAGGTTGTGCTCGATCGTGATGACGGTGTTGCCCTTGTCGACCAGGCTCTGCAGCACGATGAGCAGCTTGCGGACGTCCTCGAAGTGCAGACCCGTCGTCGGCTCGTCGAGCACGTAGACGGTCCGGCCGTTCGAACGGCGCTGCAGCTCGGTGGCGAGCTTCACGCGCTGCGCCTCGCCACCGGAGAGCGTGGTCGCGCTCTGGCCGAGACGGACGTACCCGAGGCCCACGTCGACGAGCGTCGCCATGTACCGGTGGATCGCCGAGATCGGCTCGAAGAACTCGGCCGCCTCGCTGATCGGCATGTCCAGGACCTCGGAGATGCTCTTGCCCTTGTAGTGGACCTGGAGCGTCTCGCGGTTGTAGCGCGCGCCGCCGCAGACCTCGCACGCGACGTAGACGTCGGGCAGGAAGTTCATCTCGATCTTGATCGTGCCGTCGCCGGAGCAGTTCTCGCACCGGCCGCCCTTGACGTTGAAGCTGAACCGACCGGGCTGGTAGCCACGGGTCTTCGCCTCGGGTGTCTCGGCGAACAGCTGACGGATCCGGTCGAACACGCCCGTGTAGGTCGCCGGGTTCGACCGCGGCGTGCGGCCGATCGGGGCCTGGTCGACGTGCACGACCTTGTCCAGCTGGTCGAGACCCTTGACGCGGGTGTGCTTGCCGGCGATGTGCCGCGCACCGTTGAGCTGGTTCGCGAGCACCTTGTACAGGATGTCGTTGACCAGGGTGGACTTGCCCGACCCGCTCACGCCGGTGACGGCGGTGAACACCCCGAGCGGGAAGTCGGCGTCGATCGTCTTCAGGTTGTTCGCCCGTGCGCCCTGCACGCTGATGGTGCGCTTCAGGTTGACCTTGCGACGCTCGGCGGGGACCTCGATCGCACGACGGCCGGCGAGGTAGTCCCCCGTCACCGACTCGCGGTTCGCGATGATGCCCTCGTACGAGCCCGAGTGCACGACGTTGCCGCCGTTGACACCGGCCCCGGGGCCGATGTCGACGACCCAGTCGGCCGTGCGGATGGTGTCCTCGTCGTGCTCGACGACGATCAGCGTGTTGCCGAGGTCCTTGAGCTTGACCAGGGTGTCGATGAGGCGGCGGTTGTCCCGCTGGTGCAGCCCGATGCTCGGCTCGTCGAGCACGTACAGCACGCCGGTCAGGCCGGAGCCGATCTGCGTCGCGAGACGGATGCGCTGTGCTTCGCCACCGGAGAGCCCGCCGGCACCGCGCGCCAGGGTCAGGTAGTTCAGGCCGACCTCGAGCAGGAACTCGAGGCGCGCCCGGATCTCGCGCAGCACCGCCGCGGCGATGTGCGCTTCGCGGTCGGTGAGCGTCAGGGTGTCCATGAACGCGTACGCGTTGTCGAGGGACATGTCGGTGACGTCGGCGATGCTGCGGCCGTCGACCGTGACCGCCAGGACCTCGGGCTTGAGGCGTGTTCCCTCGCACACCGGGCACGGGACCTCGCGCAGGTAGCCCTGGAAGCGCTGGCGCTGCGAGTCCGACTCGGCCTCGGCGAACTTGCGCTCGATGTAGGGCATGACGCCCTCGAACCCGCTGGTGTAGCGCATCTCGCGGCCGAACCGGTTGCGCCAGGACACCGACACCTGGAAGTCCTTGCCCGTCAGGATCGCGGCCTGCACCGAGGCATCCAGCTGGCTCCACGGGGTGTCGAGCGTGAACCCGAGGTCCTTGCCGAGGCCGGCGAGGAGCTTCTCGAAGTACGAGTACAGCCCGCTCGCTCCGGTCCAGGGCAGCAGGACGCCGTCACGCAGCGAGGCGTCGGGGTCGCCGAGCACCAGGTCCGGGTCCACCGACATGCGCGTGCCGAGCCCGGAGCACTCCGGGCAGGCGCCGAACGGCGCGTTGAACGAGAACGTGCGGGGCTCGATCTCGGTCAGCGCGAGCGGGTGGTTGTTCGGGCACGACAGGTTCTCGGAGTAGGTGCGCACCGCACCGGGGCCGTCGTGGTCGACCAGGTCGATGCCGACCGTGCCACCGGTCAAGCGCAGTGCCGTCTCGAGCGAGTCGGTGAGCCGACCGAGGATGTCCTCGTTCGACACCAGACGGTCGACGATCACCGAGATGTCGTGCTTGACCTGCTTCTTGAGCTTCGGCGGGTCGCTGAGCTGGATGCGCTCACCGTCGACGATCGCGCGGGCGTAGCCGGACGCCGCGAGTTCCTGGAAGAGGTCGACGAACTCGCCCTTCTTCTTGGAGATGACCGGGGCGAGCACCTGGAAGCGCGTGCCGGACTCGAACTCCATGAGCTGGTCGGCGATCTGCTGCACGGTCTGCTTGCTGATGACCTCGCCACACGTCGGGCAGTGCGGCACCCCGATGCGCGCCCAGAGCAGACGCATGTAGTCGTAGACCTCGGTGATCGTGCCCACCGTCGACCGCGGATTGCGGTTCGTCGACTTCTGGTCGATCGACACCGCGGGCGAGAGCCCTTCGATGAAGTCGACGTCGGGCCGGTCGACCTGGCCGAGGAACTGCCTGGCGTAGGCGGACAAGGACTCGACGTAGCGTCGCTGTCCCTCGGCGAAGATCGTGTCGAAGGCCAGTGACGACTTGCCGGATCCGGACAGGCCGGTGAACACCACGAGGGAGTCACGGGGGATCTCGAGGTCGACGTTCCGGAGGTTGTGCACCCGGGCCCCGCGGACGCTGAGCGTCGAGGAGCCGGTCGGGACGGTCACGCCGGGGAGGTGGGGGTCGGTCGGCTCGCCGAAGGCGTTCCGGCCCGAGGTCGCGGTGCCGCGGTCAGAGGTGATTGTCATCGCCGTCGATTGTACGAAAGGGGTCCGACATCCGCCCGCGAGTCGGTGTCAGACGAGTGCGTCGAGAGCGAACGCGACCCCGGAACGACGCTCGCTTGCCGTCCAGAGCCGAGCGGCGGCGGTCCGGTCGTGTGCGCGCGGCTCGGCACGGACCACGGTTGCAGGTCCGCGCAGCTGCATCCACCCGGCCGGGCCCCAGTACTCCCCGATCGCACGTCCGCGGCGACCGCAGCGTGCACGAGGGGCTCGGCACCGGCGTCCTTGCCCTGGGCGTACAGCCGCTGCGCCGGCCGGGTCCACGCGGGCTCCGGGCGCGACGGTGCGACGTCCGGGCGCTCCGGCGAGAGCGCGTCGAGCGACAGCCCGGGGTGCGCGACCACGCTGGCGACGGACGAGCCCGCATCCGCCAACCGCTGGGCGAGTTCGAAGCCGAACAGCATCACCGCGAGCTTGCTGCGGCCGTACTGCCGGTAACTGGAGTAGTGGCCGACGCGGAACGGGTCGCCTGTGGCGAGACGGGCCCACCGGTGCGCGATCGACCCGAGGTGCACGACGCGGCCGCTGCACCGTTCGAGCAGCGGCATCGTCAGCGCCGTCCAGGCGAAGTGCCCCAGGTGGTTCGTGCCGATCTGCAGCTCGGTGCCCTGTGCGGTGGTGCTCGGGGTCGAGGCCCCGACGACACCGGCGTTGTTCACGATCGCGTCGACGCCGTCCGGTTCGAGGGCCGCGAGCTCGTCGGCGGCGGCACGGACGGAGTCGAGGTCGGCGAGGTCGAGGTGCACGTGCGCCAACGAGGCTCCGTCCACGTGCCGGCGGATGCTCCGTTCTGCCGCTGCGGCCCGACCGCGGTCGCGGGTAGCGAGCACGACCCGGTGCCCCGACGCGGCGAGCTGCTCGGCCGCGTGGTACCCGAGGCCCGCGCTCGCCCCGGTGACGACGACCGTGCGGCGACCGTCAGCTGACATGCCCGGCCGACTCCATCTGCCGCAGCGCCTTCTTCAGGTCCTGCACCTCGTCGCGGAGTCGCGCGGCGAGTTCGAACTTCAGCTCCGCCGCCGCCTGGAGCATCTGGTCGTTGAGGTCGCCGATCGTCGCCTCGAGCTGGGTCGCACCCTCGCCCGCGATGCCGCCGCGCTTCAGGTTGGGCGTGGGCGAGCGGCGACCGTCGGCGCCGGGACGACCCTGCAGCAGCGCCTTGGTGTCGTCGTTCTCGCGCTGCAGCACCTCGGTGATGTCGGCGATCTTCTTGCGGAGCGGCTGCGGGTCGATGCCGCGCTCCAGGTTGTACGCGACCTGCTTCTCGCGACGACGATCGGTCTCCTCGATCGCGGTCTTCATCGAGTCGGTCATCTTGTCGGCGTACATGAGCACCTGGCCCGACACGTTGCGGGCCGCACGACCGATCGTCTGGATGAGCGACGTGGACGACCGCAGGAAGCCTTCCTTGTCGGCGTCGAGGATGGCCACCAGGGACACCTCGGGCAGGTCGAGGCCTTCTCGCAGCAGGTTGATGCCGACGAGCACGTCGTAGACGCCCTGCCGCAGTTCGGTCAGCAGTTCGACGCGCTTCAGGGTGTCGACGTCGGAGTGCAGGTACCGCACCCGCACACCGGCGTTGCCGAGGAAGTCAGTCAGTTCTTCCGCCATGCGCTTCGTCAGGGTCGTGACGAGCACGCGCTCGTCCTTGTCGACGCGCTGCTTGATCTCCTCGAGCAGGTCGTCGATCTGGCCGTCGCTCGGCTTCACCACGATCTCGGGGTCGACCAGGCCGGTCGGGCGGATGATCTGCTCGACGACGCTGTCCGTGATGCCGAGCTCGTACCGACCGGGCGTCGCCGACAGGAAGACCTTCTGCCCGACGCGGTCGAGGAACTCCTCGAACCGCAGCGGACGGTTGTCGAGCGCGCTCGGCAGCCGGAACCCGTGGTCGACCAGGGTGCGCTTGCGCGAGGCGTCGCCTTCGTACATCGCGCCGATCTGCGGCACGGTGACGTGCGACTCGTCGATGACGATGAGGAAGTCGTCGGGGAAGTAGTCGATGAGGCAGTGCGGCGCCTCGCCCGCGACGCGGCCGTCCATGTGCCGCGAGTAGTTCTCGATGCCCGAGCAGAAGCCGATCTGCTCCATCATCTCGATGTCGAACGTGGTGCGCATGCGGAGCCGCTGGGCCTCGAGCAGCTTGCCCTGTCCCTCGAGCTCGGCCAGGCGCTCGGCGAGCTCCGCCTTGATGTCGACGATGGCGCGGTGCATGACGTCGGTGTCGGCGACGTAGTGCGACGCCGGGAAGATCGAGACGGCGGGCAGGTCGTTGATCACGTTGCCGGTCAGCGGGTGCAGGGAGGAGAGCGCTTCGACCTCGTCGCCGAACATCTCGATCCGGATGGCGTGCTCTTCGTACATCGGGATGATCTCGATGGTGTCGCCGCGCACGCGGAAGGTACCGCGGGCGAAGTCGACGTCGTTGCGCTGGTACTGCATCGAGACGAACTTGCGCACGAGCTGGTCGCGCGAGATCGTCTGCCCGACGTGCAGTGCCACCGAGGCGTTCATGTACTGCTCGGGTGTGCCGAGACCGTAGATGCAGGACACCGTCGACACCACGACGACGTCGCGCCGGCTGAGCAGCGAGTTGGTCGTCGAGTGCCGGAGCCGCTCGACCTCGGCGTTGACCGAGGAGTCCTTCTCGATGAAGGTGTCCGTCTGCGGGACGTACGCCTCGGGCTGGTAGTAGTCGTAGTACGACACGAAGTACTCGACCGCGTTGTTCGGCATCAGACTGCGGAACTCGTTCGCCAACTGCGCGGCGAGGGTCTTGTTGTGCGCGAGCACGAGCGTCGGCCGCTGCACCTGCTCGATGAGCCACGCGGTCGTCGCCGACTTGCCCGTACCGGTCGCACCGAGCAGCACGACGTCGGTCTCACCGGCGTTGATGCGCCCGGCGAGCTCGGCGATGGCCGCTGGCTGGTCGCCACTCGGCGTGTACTCGCTGATGACCTCGAACGGACGTACCGCTCGGGTCGGTTCGATCGCAACACCCATGCCCTCAACGGTAGTCGGCACCCCTGACACCGGCGCCCCTGCTCGCCCTCGGCGTATCGTCCTCGCCAAGCAGCCTCCAAGTCCGCTGATAACCAGCGGGCATAGCGTCCGGTCCGTTCAGCAACCCGATCGCTCCGCACGTCCCCGACGAGCCAGCACGAGCCACACCCGAAGAGGCCCCATGACGACGGCGACCCCCGCCGCACCGACGAAGGGCACCCCGTTCCGCGGTCGCATCCGCGGACGAGTGCTCCTCCTGCTCTGCTGCATGTACGCGATCTCGTACATCGACCGGACGAACATCTCGACGGCGCTGCCGCACATCACCGAGGAGTTCGGCTTCAACGAGGCCACCGCGGGCCTGATCGTGTCCGCGTTCTCGCTGCCGTACGCGCTGCTGCAGGTCTTCGGCGGCACGATCAGCGAGAAGTTCGGACCGCGCAAGGCCCTCTTCGTCATCACCGTGGTGTGGGGCGTCGCGACACTGTGGACCGGCTTCGCCGTCGGCTTCTGGACCCTGTTCGCGGCCCGGGCGCTCCTCGGGCTCAGCGAGGCCGCGGCGTTCCCGACCGCGACCCAGGCCATGACCCGCTGGATCCCCCGCGACCGCAACGGCTTCGCGCAGGGCGTCGTGCACTCCGCGGCCCGGCTCGGCAACGCGTTGGCCCCGCTGCTCGTCGCCTGGGTGATCGGCTCGACGGGCAGCTGGCGGTGGGCGTTCTTCGCCACGGCGGTCCTGTCCTTCGCCTGGGGCATCGTCTGGTTCGTCTGGTTCCGCGACAAGCCCGAGTCCACGAAGGGCATCACGCAGGTCGAGATCGACGAGCTCCCACCCGTCGAGACGCGTGCGACGCGTCCGCCGGTGCCGTGGCGGCAGATGGCGCGGCAGATCCTGCCGGTGACCTTCGTCGACTTCGGCTACGGCTGGACCCTCTGGGTGTTCCTCACGTGGCTGCCGACGTTCCTCAGCTCGACCTACGGGCTCGAGATCGGCGACTTCGCGCTCTTCACCACGCTCATCCTGCTCGCCGGCGTCGTCGGGGACACGGTCGGCGGCATGCTCAGCGACCGGATCATCCACCGCGGCGGCAACACCCGGAACGCCCGACGGACCGTCCTGGTGATCGGACTCGGCGGGTCGCTCGTCTGCCTCATCCCGCTCGTCATCGGGCAGGGCCTGCTCGTCGCGACGATCTCGCTCGCGCTGTCGTTCTTCTTCCTGGAGCTCTGCAACGCGAACCTCTGGGCGATCCCGATGGACGTCGCCCCGCAGTGGTCCGGCACCGCGTCCGGCTTCATGAACACCGGCTTCGGCATCGCCGGCGTGGTCTCCCCGATCGTCTTCGGGCTGCTCATCGACGCGTCCGGCTGGCAGCTGCCGTTCGCCCTGTCGTGCGTGCTGCTCGGCGCCGCGGCGGTCGTCGCGTGGTTCATGAAGCCGCAGCGGCTCACGTCGACGAACGGCGTCCTCGAGGTCGGCACCCCCGCCGCCGAGCAGCGCGCCCTGACCCGCGACGCGCACTGTCAGCGGCACGCCGTGCCGAATCGGGCGTACCTGGTCGGGAGGAACGACCAGGTACGCCCGATTCCGCTGTCCGCAACCGGACCCACGGGACGTGCGCGGGGCCTGGTGGTCCCCGGCCGGCGGACGGGAGGCCCGGGTCCAGGCCGACCCGCGCCTCCCGTCCGCCGCGCAGCGCGTCCACCGCCGCGCAGCGCGTCCACCGCCGCGCAGCGTGTCCACCGCCGCGCACAGCAGCAGGAACGGGCGTCCCTGGTCGGGTGAACCGACCAGGGACGCCCGGAAGGCGCGGGTCAGCGCTGCGGGCCGCGGGCCCGACGCTGGGCGCGGGACGCGAGCGACGGCCGGCCGGTGAGCGGCACGCTCAGCGGGGTCCACCGGAACGCCTCGGTGACCGCCACCGACAGCACCACCACGAGCAGGTACGTGACGAGCGTCAGCCACGGCCGCGGCAACACGGCCTCGAGCCAGCTGTCGCCGTACAGCAGGATCCAGATGAGGAACGGGTGGCTCAGGAAGATCCCGAACGACCGGTCCGAGGCGTAGTCGACGAAGCGCGCGACCGGGCTGCCGGGACGCCGACGATCCGCCCAGCGCGCACCGATCGCCAGGAAGCCGACGAAGACCGCGGTGCTCCACACGGCCTCGATCGGTTGCAGCGGAGTCCCGGCGGCGTAGAGCGACTGGCCGAGGGCGACCTGGAGTGCCCAGACGCCGAGCGTCAGCGCGCCGACGCCGGCGAACGCCCAGAGCACGGCCCGGCGGTGCACCCGGATGAACCGGAGGAACGCGTCGGCGTGGTCGGCGGCGATCGCCCCGGAGACGATGAAGAACACGTACGAGAAGAAGAACTGCTTCTGGTAGCCGTGCAGCCAGGCGTCGCTCGCCGGGAAGTACTTGTACCCGGCGAAGACGACGAGCTGCACCACCAGCGCCACGACGAGCGTCGTGACGTGGTGCCCGCGGGTCTTCCGGACCAGCCACACGATGACCGGCAGCAGCAGGTACACCTGCATGGTCACGAGCAGGAAGTACAGGTGGTACCAGGACGAGCCGGTGACGATGCCCTCGGCGAGCGTGCGCACCAGGTCGGGCACGTCGCCCCGACGGGTGCTGCTGAGGAGCCAGCTCGAGCCGACGTACACGAACGACCACGCCAGGTACGGCACACCGACGAGCAGGAACCGCTTCGGCCAGAACTGCGCCATCGGCCGCGGTCGCAGCGTGTAGCTGTAGACGAGCACGAAGGCCGTCAGCGAGAAGAAGACGAGCCGGGTGAAGTGCAGCAGGGCGAGCAGCGCGTTCAGGCCGACGTCGTCGGACGCGGCCGTGTGGCTCGTGGTGTGCACGCCGATGACGCAGGCGAAGGTCAGGATCCGGAGGACGTCGACCTCGTACAGGTGGCGCGGCTTGCCCGCCGCGGTGCGGGTCGGGGTCTGGGCCTGCGGCCGCGGCTGGGCCTGCGGCCGGGCCTGCGGCTGCGGCTGGGCCTGTGGCTGCGGCTGGGCGCCGGTCACGACGGCTGCGCCATCGTCCGCACCTTCGCCCGCTGCACCTTGCCGGTGGGCGCGCGCGGCAGGTCGGGGACCACGATGATCTCGACGGGGCGGCGGAAGCGGGTCAGGTGGGCCACGGCGCGCGCGGTCAGGTCGGCGACGAGCGCAGCGGCGTCCGCTTCGTCGGCTGCGTCCTGCTGCAGGATCACGTACGCCACCGGCACGGCCCCGAGCACGTCGTCCGGCCGCCCGACCACCACGGCTTCGAGCACCCGGGGATCGCCGAGCAGGACGTCCTCGACCTCGGAGGGGTAGACCTTCTCGCCGCCACGGTTGATGACGTCGTCGGAGCGTCCCGCGAGCGAGACCCAGCCGTCCGAAGCGACGGACCCCACATCGCCGGTGCTCAGCCAGCCGTCGGCGTCGAAGCGGTCGGATGCGCGCCCGATCAGGTAGCGCCCGACGATCCCCGGTCCGCGCACCCACAGTGCACCGACCTCGTCGGCGGGCAGGGCAGCACCGTCCTCGTCGCGTGCCTGCACCTCGGACCCGACGGGCACGCCGACGGTCCCCGGGCGAGCAGGCGCGTCCAACGGTGTCGCGGTGATCTGCGACGCACCTTCGGTCATCCCCCAGCTCACGACGAGCGGGACGTCTCCGAGTGCCGTCCGCACCGGGTCCGGCAGCGGTGCCGAAGCACTCCGGACGAACCGGAGGCCCTCCGGGAAGTCCAGTGGCCCGGTCTTCGCGAGCACGGCGAGGATCGCCGGCACCGCGTTCAGCCAGGTGATGCGCCGCTCGGCGAGCAGTTCCCAGAACCCGGTCCGCCGGAAGCGCACGTCGAGCACGAGCGTCGCCCCGGCGACGAGCGTCGCCAGCAGGCCGACGACCTCGGCGTTGACGTGGAACAACGGCAGCGAGTTGAACCCGCGGTCGCGGCCGGTCAACCCGTTGTGCCGCGCGACCGCCCGCGCGACGAACAGCAGTTGCGACTCCGGCAGCTCGACGCCCTTCGGAGCGCCGGTCGACCCGGAGGTGAAGAGCACCACGGAGCCCTCGCCCGGTGCGTCCGGACTCTGCGTGGGCACGTCACCGTCACGGACGGCGGCCGGGAGGAACGTGGCCGCGTCGATCCCGCTGGCGGGCACCCCGGGGACGGTCCCGTCCACGGCGCGGTCCGACACCACGATCGAGGCCCCGCCGATCAGGTCGGCGAGACGGGCCGGCTCGGTCGCCGGTTGTCCGGTGTCGACCGGGACGGCACGGCGCCCGGTCGCCACGGCGGTCAGGTGCACCACGGCGAACGCGATGGGGTCGCCGACGTCGACGAGGACGGCTCCGGAGGCGGGCACGCCGATCGCGTCGAACGTCGCGGACCAGGCGGTCACGGCGTCCTCGAGTGCTCGGTAGGTCAGGACGCGCGCGGAACGGGCGTCCTCCAGGTAGGGGCGCTCGGGGCTCTCCGCCGCGCGGTCGCGGATGAGCGAGCGCAGGTCGGGTTCTCCGTCGACGGGCTGCACCAGCAGAGGCTATTGCGCGACCCTATGAGCCGTCAGAGGGGAACCGGTGCAGCATCCACTGCCAGAGCGCGGTCATCCGGGGGTCCCCGTCCGGTCCGAGCGGCGTGGAGTCCTTGATGATGAACGAGTGCGCCTTCCCCCGGCCCCGGACGTCGGTCAGGATCGCGTGCGGGTCCGCGCCGGCTGGCGGTGGATCGGTGTCCGTCCGGAAGGGGCCGTCGACGCCGTCGAGCCCGAGGACCCGCCACGACCCGGTGATCCGCGGGCCGAAGGCGTCGCGGACGTCGTCGACGGCGTACATCCGGGCGACGGGGTCTTGCCGGGACGGTTCATCCAGGCCGCGTGCGACGGACCGCGTGACTCGACGGGCGACGAGAACATCAGCGCGCCGCGCACGGACCGGATGTGCGCGATGTACGCCGCCTCGCCGCCGCCCTGGGAGTGTCCGGCCACGACGATGTCCTGCCAGGCGATGTCGTCGTCGCCCTTCACGAAGCGGCCCCACCCGCCGTCGGGGTCGTGGTCGTCGAGGTAGGCCACCGCGTCACGGAAGCGCGACACGATCGACCCGGCGGGCGTCACCGAACTGAACTCGGACTGGCGGGTGCCGTCGAACCGGTTGCGCTGCACCATGCCGTAGCAGCGGGCGTCGGCCTCGCACGTGCCGGACAGGGTGCGTCCGAGGTTCCAGTAGTCCAGCCCGAGCACGTGGTAGCCGTCGGCGAGGGCCTGTCCGAGGAACCGCTGGTACTCCGCCGGCCGCGACCGCGTCGCGGGCAGGAACAGCAGCAGGGGGCCGCCGGCCGAGGTGCGGGCGGCGAAGTCGTCGCGGTTCGGGGTGAGCCGTTCGCCGCCCACGGTGCCGAGCCGGAACCGGTGGAACTCCCCTCGGGTCCGCGCTCGTCGCCCGATGGCGGCGCGGCGGCGTGCGAGCGGTCGATCGTCGGGACGCGTCCGTCGTCCTCGATGCGCTGCGCACCGAGGAGGTTCGCCGCGAACAGCGCTCCGCCGCCGATCGCGACGAGCACGATCGCGGCGAGGACGAGCAGCAGCCGGTGCTTCACGAGGTGATCCGCGACCACACCTCGTCGGCCGACCGGATCGTCTGGTCGAGTGTGCCCGTCGCGTCGACGACGTGGTCGGCGAGGGCGAGACGGTCGGCGTCGCTCGCCTGTGCGGCGACTCGGCGCTCGGCCTCGTCGCGGGCCATCGCACGGTGTTCGACCAGCCGCTCGATGCGCTGCGCGGCGGGGGCGTCGACGACCACGACCGCATCGAACCGGAGCGGGCGGGATCCGCGGGCCTCGGCGAGCAGCGGCACGTCGTACACGACGACGGCGTCCGGGTCGGCGGCTTCTGCCGCGTCGAAGGCACGCTGGGCGAGCCGCCAGACCTCGGGGTGGGTGATCGCCTCGAGGTCCTTGCGTGCCGCCGGGTCGGAGAACACGATCGCGCCGAGCGCGGGACGATCGAGCGAGCCGTCGGCCGCGATCACCGAGGAGCCGAACCGCTCGGCGACCTGCGCGAGCCCGGGGCTGCCGGGTGCGACGGCGTCCCGTGCCAGCCGGTCGGCATCGACGACGATCCCGCCGTGCTCCGCCCACCGCTTGGAGACCGTCGACTTGCCCGCGGCGATGCCGCCCGTGAGACCGATGATGCGCACTGCGACAGGGTAACGACCCGCAGCGTGGAAACGCCGGAAGCCCGGCACCCCTGGGGGATGCCGGGCTTCCGGTCAGTGCGACTCGCTCGATCAGTTGGTCGAGCTGAGCTTCTCGCGGAGCGCCGCCAGCGAAGCGTCGTCGGCGAGGGGCTTGCACCACCGGTCTCGCTCGAGAACGACGACGACGAGGAAGCGGACGACGTCGAAGCGCCGGCCGGGAGGTCGAAGCCACCCTTTTCCTCGTCGGCGATGGTCTTCGCGACCTGCGCCTTGTGGGCTTCCCAACGACCCTGGGCGGCCGCGTACTGGCCCTCCCACTCGGTGCGCTGGGTGTCGTAGCCCTCGAGCCACTCGTTCGTCTCCGGGTCGAAGCCGTCCGGGTACTTGTAGTCACCCTTGTCGTCGTACTCGGTCGGCATACCGTAGAGCGCCGGGTCGAACTCGGTGCCCTCGGGGTCCACGCCCTCGTTCGCCTGCTTGAGGCTGAGCGAGATGCGGCGACGGTCGAGGTCGATGTCGATGATCTTGACGAAGACCTCGTCGTTGACCGAGACGACCTGCTCGGCGAGCTCGACGTGCTTGTTCGAGAGCTCGGAGATGTGCACCAGGCCCTCGATGCCGTCGGCAACGCGGACGAAGGCGCCGAACGGGACGAGCTTCGTGACCTTGCCCGGTGCGATCTGACCGATCGCGTGGGTGCGGGCGAAGACCTGCCACGGGTCCTCCTGCGTCGCCTTGAGCGAGAGCGACACGCGCTCACGGTCCAGGTCGACCTCGAGGATCTCGACGGTGACTTCCTGACCGACCTCGACGACCTCGCTGGCGTGCTCGATGTGCTTCCAGCTGAGCTCGGAGACGTGGACGAGACCGTCGACGCCACCGAGGTCCACGAACGCACCGAAGTTGACGATCGAGGACACGATGCCCTTGCGGACCTGGCCCTTGTGCAGGTTGTTGAGGAACGTGGTCCGGGACTCGGACTGCGTCTGCTCGAGGAGCGCACGGCGCGACAGGACCACGTTGTTGCGGTTCTTGTCGAGCTCGAGGATCTTCGCCTCGATCTCCTGGCCGAGGTACGGCGTGAGGTCGCGGACGCGACGGAGCTCGATGAGCGAGGCGGGGAGGAAGCCGCGGAGACCGATGTCGACGATCAGGCCACCCTTGACGACCTCGATGACCGTGCCGGTCACGACGCCGTCGGACTCCTTGATCTTCTCGACGTCGCCCCATGCGCGCTCGTACTGCGCACGCTTCTTGGACAGGATGAGGCGGCCTTCCTTGTCCTCCTTCTGGAGGACCAGGGCCTCGACCTCGTCGCCGACCTTGACGACCTCGTTGGGGTCGACGTCGTGCTTGATCGAGAGCTCGCGCGAGGGGATGACGCCCTCGGTCTTGTAACCGACGTCGAGGAGGACCTCGTCGCGGTCGATCTTCACGACGGTGCCGGAGATGAGATCACCGTCGTTGAAGAACTTCAGGGTCTTCTCGACCTCGGCCAGGAAGTCATCAGCCGAACCGATGTCGTTGATGGCGACCTGCTTAGGAGCCTTGGTCGTAGTGGTTGTCATGTAGAGATTGCTCCGAACGGACATGAGTCGGGCCGTGGCGGGCGAGGAGCCGAGACCCCCGTGGTGCACCGCCGTGGCGATTGATTGTGTGACGCGGATTGCGCCGCACAAGTCTAACCGCACCGGCGGAGCCCCACAACCGGGCGTGTCACCCGCGCGTCAGCCGAGCAGCGCGCTCCGCAGCGTGTCGAGACCGATGCTGCCGAGGGCGAGCGCACGACGGTGGAACGACTTCAGGTCGAAGTCGGCGCCTTCGCGGGCGGCCACCTCGTCGCGGATCGACTCCCACACGCGCTGGCCCACCTTGTACGACGGCGCCTGTCCGGGCCACCCGAAGTACCGTGCGACCTCGAACTGCACGAACGCGTCGTCCATGTTGACGTTCTCGCGCATGAAGTCGAGGGCGTACTCCCACGTCCAGCCGCCGCCGTCCGGGTTGGTCTTCTGCAGGTGCACGCCGATGTCGAGCACCACGCGGGCGGCACGCATGCGCTGGCCGTCGAGCATGCCCAGCCGGTCGCCGTCGTCGTCGAGGAACCCGAGCTGCTCCATCAGGCGCTCGGCGTAGAGCGCCCAGCCCTCGACGTGTCCGGACGAGCCGGACAGCTGGCGGCGCCACGTGTTCAGTTCACCGCGGTTGTAGACGCCCTGGCTGATCTGCAGGTGGTGACCGGGGACGCCCTCGTGGTAGACGGTCGTCTTCTCGCGCCAGGTGCCGAACTCGGTGACGCCCTCGGGCACCGACCACCACATCCGGCCAGCGCGCGAGAAGTCGTCGGACGGCCCGCTGTAGTAGATGCCGCCCTCCTGCGTCGGGGCGATGCGGCACTCCAGCCGGCGGATCGGGTCCGGGATGTCGAAGTACGTGCCGGCCATCGCCGCGACGGAGGCGTCGCTCGTCTCCTGCATCCAGCGCTGCAGGGCGTCCGTGCCGTGCAGGATCCGCGACAGGTCGGTGTCGAGCACCTCGATGGCCCGGGCGACGCTCGCACCCGGCTCGATCCGGTCCGCGATCCGCTCCTGCTCGTCACGCATGCGAGCGAGTTCCTCGAGGCCCCACTCGTACGTCTCGTCGAGGTCGACGACAGCACCGAGGAACCGGCGGGAGTGCAGCTCGTAGGCCTCGCGCCCGACGGCGTCGACCGGGGTGGCGAGCGGCAACAGCTCGTGCTCGAGGAACTGCCCGAGGCTCCGGTACGCGGCCGACGCGACCTCGGCCCCGCGGGTCAGCTCGGCACGGAGCGAGTCCGGCACGGGAGAGCCGTCGTCGAACGCCGCACCCTCGGCGAGCCGGCGGAAGAAGCCGTCCTCGGCACCGTTGCGGGCGGCCTGCTCCGCGACCAGGGCGACCTGCCGCTTCGCCGGGGTGACGTCCTCGCGCGTGCCCTCGAGCAGGGTCTCGCGGATGCCCTCGAGCGCGTCCGGCAGCGCGTGCAGTCGGCTGGCGACGTCGTGCCAGTCCGACTCGGTCGCCGTCGGCATCAGGTCGATGATCTCGCGGACGGACTGGGCCGGGCTCGCGATCACGTTGAGGTCGCGGAGGTGCAGCTTCCGCGCGTACGACTCCTGCACCAGGTCGAGTTCGGCGCCGAGGTCCGCCTTCGTGACCTCGTCGACGGGGTCCACCGCGGCCGCGGCGTCGAGCGTGCGCTTCGCGGCCCGTGCCGCGTCGGCCAGGGCGGCCGCGCCGGCGGGCGAGGTGTCGCCGTACTCCCCCGTGCGACCCGGCACACCGATGTACGTGGCCGTCGTCGGGTCGAGGTCGACGAGGGTGGCGACCCATCCCTCGGCCACGTGGTCGACGGCGGTCTGCTGGCGGACGGGACGCTCTTCGCTCATGCTCCGACCCTACCCACGTCGGCAGGCTCCGTTGGCCGGGCGCGCATCGGACGGGAGGCCCGGTGCCAGCTGGCACCGGGCCTCCCGTCCGTCCTGTGGTCGCGTCGCGACCCGCGGTCAGTGCGCCGCGCTCTCCCAGTTCGCACCGAGACCGACCGAGACGTCGAGCGGCACGGTGAGCTCCGCCGCGTTGCCCATCCGGGTGCGCAGGATCTCCTCGACGCGGTCCTGCTCGCCGGGCGCGACCTCGAGGATGAGCTCGTCGTGCACCTGGAGCAGCAGGTGCGACTCGAGTCCGCCGTCGCGCAGGTCCTGGTCGACGCCGAGCATCGCGATCTTCATGATGTCGGCCGCCGAGCCCTGGATCGGCGCGTTCAGCGCGGCACGCTCGGCGTTCTCGCGCAGGACGCGGTTCGGGCTCTTCAGGTCCGGGAAGGGGCGACGACGACCGAAGATCGTCTCGGTGTAGCCGTCCTCGCGCGCCTGCTCGACGACGTTGCGCAGGTAGTCGCGCACGGCACCGAACCGGGCGAAGTACTCGGTCATGAGCGTCCGGGCCTCGGACTGCTCGATGCGGAGCTGCTTCGACAGCCCGAACGCGCTCAGCCCGTAGGCCAGGCCGTACGACATCGCCTTGACCTTGGTGCGCATCTCGGCGGAGACCTCGGACGGCTCGACACCGAACACGCGGGCGCCGACGAAGCGGTGCAGGTCCTCGCCCTCGTTGAAGGCCTGGATGAGACCGGGGTCGCCGGACAGGTGCGCCATGATGCGCATCTCGATCTGCGAGTAGTCGGCCGTGATGAGCGTCGTGTACGGCTCCGCGACGGCGAACGCCGACCGGACCCGGCGTCCGACCGCGGTCTTCACCGGGATGTTCTGCAGGTTCGGGTCGGTCGACGAGATGCGGCCGGTGCTGCTGCCGGTCTGCTCGTACCGGGTGTGGATGCGCCCGTCGACGATCGCCGCGTCGAGCGTGTCGACGATCTGGCGGAGCTTCGTGGCGTCGCGGTGCTGCAGCAGCAGGCCGAGGAACGGGTGCGGGTGCTGCTCCTGCAGGTCGGCCAGGCTCGCGGCGTCGGTCGAGAACCCGGTCTTCGTCTTGCGGGTCTTGGGCATCGCGAGCTCGGTGAACAGGACTTCCTGCAGCTGCTTCGGGGACCCGAGGTTCACCTCGTGCCCGATCTCGGCGAACGCCTGCTGCGCCAGGTCGGCAGCACGCTCCCCCAGTTCCTTCGACAACCCCGTGAGCACCGGGCGGTCGATGCCGACACCGATCGTCTCCATGCTCGCGAGCACCGACACCAGCGGGAGCTCGATGTCGTCGAGGACCTTGAGCGACGACTCGTCGATCCGGGCACGGAGCGCCGTGGTGACCCGCAGGACGAACCACGCGTGCACGCCGACGTTCACCGGGTCGGTCTCCGGCACGAGCTGGTTCGGGTCGGCGGTGGGGAGCTCTTCACCGAGCTCCTGGTAGACGAGGTCGGCCAGGGGCTGCCCTGCTTGCCGGGCTGGGCGAGCCACCCCGTGATGCGGGCGTCGCCGGCGATGCCGTTCACGACGAAGCCCGCGGTCGCGAGCACCTTGATCGCGGTCTTGGCGTCGTGGAAGTGCTTCGGGGCGTCGGAGGCGAACCACGCCGACAGCTGCTCGTAGTCCTTCGCGCCGCTGCCACCGGGCACCTGGACGGCGTCGTCGTGCGTGGCGATGCCGATGGTGCTGAGTCGGCCGTCGATGACCTCGACCGCGACGCCGTAGCCGTTCGCCGCCTCGGACGCGTTGCGGCGCTCGAGCCAGTACCCGAGTTCCTCGTCGATCAGGGTCTTCACCGACGGCGGGGTCGCGGCACCGTCCGTCACCCCGCCCTCGGCCGGCTGCTCGGACGGCTCACCGGAGCCGGCGACCTTGAAGACGCGGTCGAGCAGCGTCCGGAACTGCAGCTTGGCGAACAGCTCGCGCACGGCGGCCTCGTCGAGGGGACGGAGCGCGACGTCGGCCGGACCGACGGGCAGGTCGACGTCGGTGACCAGGCGGTTCAGCCGGCGGTTGCGGACGGCACGGTCCTGCTGCTCGCGCAGGTTGTTGCCGACGACGCCCTTGATCTCGTCGGCGTGTTCGAGGACCCCCTCGAGCGAGCCGTACTGCGTGACCCACTTCACCGCGGTCTTCTCGCCGACCTTGTCGATGCCGATCAGGTTGTCGCTGGTCTCGCCGACGAGCGCGGCGATGTCCGGGTACTGGTGCGGCTCGATGCCGTAGCGCTCGTACACCTTGTCGCGGTCGTACCGGGTGAGCTCGGAGACGCCACGGACCGACGGGTACAGCAGCGTCACGTCGTCGTTGACGAGCTGGATGGCATCGCGGTCGCCGGAGACGACGTACACCTGGTACCCCTGCGCAGCACCCTGGGACGACAGGGTCGCGAGGATGTCGTCGGCCTCGTAGTCCTCCTTCGTCACGGTGGTGATGCCCATCGCCTCGAGCGCCTGCTGCAGCAGCGGGATCTGCCCCTTGAACTCGGCCGGGGTCTCGGAGCGGGTGCCCTTGTACGCCTCGTACTCACGGGTGCGGAACGAGAACCGGGAGATGTCGAACGCCACCGCCAGGTGCGTCGGCTTCTCGCGCTGCAGGAGCATGAGCAGCATCGAGATGAAGCCGTGGATGGCGTTCGTGTGCTGCCCGTCGCGGTTCACGAAACTGTCGACCGGCAGCGCGTAGAAGGCCCGGAAGGCGAGCGAGTGGCCGTCGATGACCATGAGGGTAGGCTTTGCGGAGTCCGACACCCGGACAGCCTACCGACGCCATCCGACACGGGAGTTCGAGCGCGTGACCGACGAAGCCACCATCACCGGGAACGTCGACGAGCGCCTCGCAGCCCGCGGGATGGGCGAGCTCGCCGACAAGATGGGCATGGTCATCACCGAGATGTCGGCCGACCGCGCCGTCGGCAGCATCCCGGTCGAGGGCAACCGCCAACCGGTCGGCCTGCTGCACGGGGGCGCCTACGTCGTCCTCGCCGAGAGCCTCGGTTCGATGGCCGCCAACGTGCACGCCGGCGAGGGCCGCTACGCCGTCGGCATCGAGCTGAACGCCTCGCACACCCGCAGCGCCACGTCCGGCACCGTCACCGGTGTCTGCACCGCGATCCACCTCGGCAACACGCTCACCACGCACGAGATCGTGCTCACCGACGACCAGGGGCGCCGCTGCTCCACCGTCCGCATCACCAACCTCATCCGCGAGGCACGCTGAACCCCTCGCACCGACGCAGGGAGTCCGTCATGGACTGGAAGATCGAACTCGTCATGGTCCCCGTCAGCGACGTCGACCGGGCCCGCGAGTTCTACGAACGCATCGGCTTCACGATCGACCACGACCAGCGCGTGTCCGACGACGTGCGGTTCGTGCAGGCCACCCCACCCGGATCGGCGTGCTCGATCGCGTTCGGCGAGGGCATCATGTCCCCCGACGTCCAGCCCGGGTCGCTGAAGTCCGTCCAGGTGGTGGTGCCCGACGCCGACGAGGCCCTCGCACACCTGCAGGGGCTCGGCGTGCACGCGATCGGTGTCGACGAACTGGCCTGGGGTCGCTTCGTCTTCTTCACCGACCCCGACGGCAACGCCTGGACACTCCAGCAGCTGCCCGCGCGCGGCTGAGGCGCCGAGCGCTCAGTCCTCGGGCGGACGCTGCAGCAGCAGCCGTGCGTCGCCGAAGCCGAGCCGTCGGTAGAGCCGTTCTCCGTCCACGCTCGAGGTGCACCGAGGTCCGCTCGACACCGAGGTCGTCCGCGATGTCGAGCAGCGTGGTGACGAGTCGTCCGGCGACGCCGAGCCCGCGCAGGTCGGGGTGCACGTAGACGGTCTGCACGTCGGCGGTCAGGCGTCGGCCCGGCCGGTCCGGGGTCGGCGGCCGGGCGACGAGTCCGAGCCACGCCATCCCGAGCACCGCACCGTCGCGCTCCGCGACCACGCACCGGTGCGTGTCCGGGTGTTCGAGTGCGAAGGCCGTCATCGCCGCGCGGTAGTCGTCCGGCGTCGCGGCCGGCTCGGCGCCGCCCTCGCCGACACTCCACCGCCACCGCAGGTCGGCCACCGCCGGCATGTCGTCAGGCCGGGAGGCCCGGATCACCACGTCGTCCACCCCTCCAGCCTGCCAGGTGGTCGCCTCCACCGCCCCGCGCGCTCGTCGCCGCGCGCGCGCATGCGTCCGCACACTCCGACAGAACACGCGTCGATCAACCGGTAGCTCGTCGCAACATGCACACGCACCGGATGCGTCCGCACACTTCGACAGAGCACGCGTCGATCGACCGGTGTCGTGTCGCAACATGCACACGCACCGAGCGCCCCGCGCGCCGGGAACGCAGCAGCGCCGCCGGACCGGGGTCCGACGGCGCTGGCGTGAGCGACGGGTGGTGCTACTTCTTGGCGCTGAGCTGCTCGATGATCGCCTTGGCGACGTCGTGCATGGTCAGACGGCGGTCCATCGAGGCCTTCTGGATCCAGCGGAACGCCTCGGGCTCGGTGAGGCCCATCTTCTCGTTGAGCAGGCCCTTGGCACGGTCGACGAGCTTGCGGGTCTCGAAGCGCTCGACCAGGTCGGCGACCTCGGCCTCGAGCGTGATGATCTGCTGGTACCGCGAGAGGGCGATCTCGATCGCGGGGAGCAGGTCGTTCGGGGTGAACGGCTTGACCACGTAGGCCAGCGCGCCGGCCTCGGTCGCACGCTCGACGAGGTCCTTCTGGCTGAACGCCGTGAGGAGGACCACCGGAGCGATGTGGTTCTTGGACAGCTTCTCGGCTGCGGAGATGCCGTCGAGCTGGGGCATCTTGACGTCCATCACGACGAGGTCGGGGCGGAGGTCGGTGGCGAGCTGCACGGCGGTCTCGCCGTCGCCGGCCTCGCCGACCACGTCGAACCCGTTGTCGCGGAGGATCTCGACGATGTCGAGGCGGATGAGCGACTCGTCCTCGGCGACGACGACGCGGCGCGGTGCTGTTGCAGTTGCTTCTGTGTCACTCACAGCCGCAAGCCTACTAGACGTCAGAAGTGCTTCATGTCAGCACACGGCTCAGGTTGCCAGAAAGCGTTGTACGGGTGGCGGGACGCGGTACCGGAACAGCCCCGCACGCCGTGAGCATGCGTTGTACGAGTGGCGGGACTTGAACCCGCACGCCGTGAGGCAGAGCATTTTGAGTGCCCCGTGTCTGCCGATTCCACCACACTCGCGAGACCTCCAGGCTAGCAGGACCCCCGCCCCTCGACCGCCGCCGGCAGCCGCAGCTCGAACACCGCACCGCCGAGCACGCCGGCTTCGCCGTCCACGCCGACCTCGGCGTGCTGCAGGGACCCGCCGTGCGCCTCGGCGATGCCCCGTGCGATCGGCAGACCCAGTCCGGCCCCGCCGGACCGGGCGTCGCGAGCGGCCTCGAGCCGGACGAGTCGGTCGAACACCCGCGCACGGTCCCGGGTCGCGATGCCCGGACCGTCGTCCGCCACCCGGACCACGGGGCCGGCCCCCGGATCGTCGAGGGAGACGACGATCCTGCCAGCGGGCCCCGCTGCTCGGGCGGCGTTGTCGACGAGGTTGCCGACGACCTGGGCGAGCCGCTCGGCGTCGACGTCGGCGGAGACGGGCCGCTCGGGCACCACGACCTCGAGTGCGACGGACGGCAGCCGTACCCGCAGCCGGTCGCCCTCCGCGACGAGGAAGGCACCGAGGTCCACCGGTCGTCGGTCGAGCTCGATCCCCCGGTCGAGCCGGGCCATCGTCAGCATGTCGTCGATGAGCCGCGCGGCTCGGTCGGCCTGGCGGACGACGTGCACGGCGAGCACCTCGCGCGTGGCGACGTCGCCGCCACCGTCGCGCACGAGGGTGTCGGCCGCTGCCCGGACCCCGGCCACCGGCGTCCGCAGCTCGTGCGCGGCGTCGGAGAGGAACGAGCGGACCCGTGCCTCCGCGGCGACGGCCTCGCGCTCCGCGCCCTCGACGGCGTCGAGCATCTCGTCCAGGGCGACGGCGACGCGGCCGATCTCGGTGTCCTGCCGCGAGGGCCGGAGTCGCCGTCCGCGGTCGCCGCCCGCGATCGACCGCGCGGTCGTCGCCATCTCGTCGAGCGGCCGCAGGGATCGTCGGACGACGAGCACCACCCCGAGGACGGCGACCCCGAGGAACGCCGCGGAGGCACCGCCCATCACCCAGCCGAGCTGCACCAGGGTGTCCTGCACGTCGCGGGTCCCGGCGGTCAGGGTGATGCGCGTGCCGTCGTCGAGTCGGCTCACGAGGGTGAGCACCCCGTCGTCCTCGCGCACGGACGACGACGTGACCGTGGCGCCGTCCTCGGTGGTCGTGGGCGTCGCCGCGGCCGTGGGCGTCGTCCCGCCGACGAGCCCGCTGCCCCGCGGCACCGTCGCCGGCAGCCCTCCCGGGTCCGGTGGCCCCGTCCGGAGCTGGTCCGGTGTCGGACCGGCCTCGACAGCCCCGCCGTCCGGCTGGACGATGCGCACCGACAGGCCCTGCGCGGAGAGCCGGTCGGCGAGGTCCTCGGCGTCGACGGTCCCGACGAGTGCGGCGGCGGCAGATGCGCGGTCGCGGAGCCGGTCCTCGGCCTGGGCGCGCAGCCGGATGCCGAGCAGCACCTCGACGGCGACCGCCAGCCCGGCGAGCAGCACCGCGAGCAGGACCACGATCGCGACGACCGTGCGCAGCCGCAGCGAGGTCGTGCGGAGCGCACCGTCGTGGACCCTCACGCCGCCGTCCGCTCGTCGCTCAGCCGGTACCCGATGCCGCGGACGGTGTGCACGAGCCGCGGCCCGTGCGCCTCCATCTTCCGTCGGAGGGCGCTGAGGTGGACCTCGACGACGTTCGCCGCGACGTCGTCGTAGCCCCACACCTGCGTCGTGATCTGCCCCTTCGACACCGTGCGGCCCCGGCTCTCGGCGAGGAACCGCAGCAGGCGGAACTCCGTCGCGGTGAGGTCGAGCAGGACACCGGCACGCCGAGCGGTGGCGGCGTCCGGGTCGAGGACGAGGTCGCCGACCTCGACGACCGACGGGATCCGCCCGCGCCGCCGGAGCACCGCCGTCACCCGCGCCACCAGCTCGGCCATCGCGAACGGCTTCACCACGTAGTCGTCGGCGCCCTCGGCGAACCCGCGCAACCGCTCGTCGAGCTCGTCCCGCGCGGTCATCATCACGACGGCGGCGTCCGAGGTGGAGCGCACCCGGCCGGCGAGCACGATGCCGCTCGGCCCGGGCAGCATCCAGTCCAGCAGGACGAGGTCGGGCGCGGCGCGGCGGAGGTCCTCGACGAGGTCGCGTCCGTCGGACGCCTCGGCGACGAGGAAGCCCTCGGCACGCAGGGTCGTCGCGACGGAGGTCCGGATGGAGTCGTCGTCGTCGACGACCAGGATTCGAGCGGGAACAGGCACGGCGGACACCGTAGGGCGCTCCGGCGGCCACCGAGCATGGAGGACGCTGGAGAACCCCTGTGCTTCAGGCATGCTTCAGATTCGGACTCGAGCGTCGTCTCCAGTGGCGGATCACCCGGATCCGCCCGGACACGGAACGGATCCCCCATGCGCGACGAACGAGACGACTCGACCACCGCTGCCACCCCGCGACGCGGTGCCCTCCTGCGACGGATCGGCATCGGCACGGCCGCGGCCGCGGTCCTGGTGCTCGGCGGGTTCGGCATCGCCACGGCGAACGCCGCGACGACCACCCCGGCGCCGAGCACCCCGACGGGCGCACCGAGCGGTGCTCCGACCAGCGCGACCACACCGGCTCCGGCTCCGGCCGACGGCGACGCCGCGACGCTGCCCGCTCCGCCCGAGGGCGGCCCCGCGACGGCGCCCGGCTGCACGGCGCTGCCGAAGGCCGGCGGCCCCGCGACGATGCCCGCGCCGCCGAAGGGCGACGAGGGGAAGGCACCCACCCCGCTGAAGGACGGCGCGAAGCCCACCGCACCCACCCCGCCGAAGGACGGTGCGAAGCCCACGGCACCCACCCCGCCGGCTCCCGACGCGACCACGACCCCGGCGCCGACCTCCGGTTCCTGATCACCAAGCCGGGAGGCGCGCGCCGTCGGCGGTCTCGACCGCGCGGGGCGCGCCTCCAGGCCGGGTCGTCCCGACCGGTTCAGGGACCCTCGAGCGCCTCGATCGCCGCCACGAGACCGGCCCGTCGCGGCGACCGCCGCGGCAGGACCGCGAGCAGCGCGCGGAGCACGCGCGCGTCCGCCGCCCCGTCCGGCGTCCGCGCCCACGCGAGCAGCGCCTCGACGCTGCCGTCCGCGACGACCGACTCGCGGAACCGACCGCGCACCAGGTCGCGCACGGCGTCCACCCCCGGCGCGGCCGACCCCGGCAGGACGGGCCCGGTGTACCGGTCGACGGCCTGGAGGCGCGCCCCGCGGTCGAGCGCGGACAGCACGGTGTCGACGTCGGTCGCCATCCCGGTCACCCGGTACGGTCGCGACGTCACGGTCACGCCCGACGCGTGCTCCGCGAGGACCCGTCGGAGCCGCACCACCTCGGCGCGCAGCGTCACGACGGCGCCGGCGTCGCCGTACACGGCGTGCGCGAGGTCGGCGGCCGCCAACCCGTCGGGGTGCGCGGCGAGGACGACGAGGAGCTCGGAGTGCCGCGCGGACAGGTGGACCCGGCGGTCGTGGACGCGCAGGACGGCGGTGTCGGTGCCGAGGACCGTCAGTTCCGCGCCGGGTGCGCGCGGCGTCGACGCGGCGGACGCCGGGAACCGGCTCGCGGCCAGGACGAGCTGTGCCTCGGCGGCGGCGACCGTGGCGGTGAGGAGCGAGAGGGTGTGCCGTTCGACGGCCCGGTCGTCGCCCGTCAGGTCGAGCACGCCGACGGTGGCCCCGTGGGCGTCGTGCACGGGCACGGCGGTGCACGACCACGGCTTGACGGCGTTTGCGTAGTGCTCGTCGGAGCGGATCTGCACCGGTCGATCCAGCCGCAGTGCGGTGCCGGGCGCGCTCGTACCGACGCGGTCCTCGGCCCAGTCGGCCCCGGGGACGAAGCCCATGTCCTCCGCCGCACGTCGGGCCGTCCGCGCGCCGTCGACCCACACCAGCCGACCCGAGGCGTCGCCGACGGCCAGGACACAGCCGGCGGACCGGGTGTCGTCGAGCAGCAGGTGCCGGACCACGGGCAGCAGGGTGGCGAGGGGGCCGTCCCGGCGGGCGGCGTCGAGCTCGTCGTCACCGAGTGCGAGCGCAGGGACCCCGTCCGGGTCGACCGCCGCAGACCGTCGCCAGGACGCGGCGACGAGCGGGCGGAGCCGGTCGGGTGCGCGCATGCGTCCTCCGATCGACCCCACCCGCCGCACCGTCGCGACGAGTCCGGCCAGCCTACGTCCGGTGCGCGACCGGGACCAGGCCGAGATCCGCCAGCTCGGCGTCGTCGAACATCCGCGACCGGGTCAGGAACCGCTTGCCCTCGGGACTCTCGACCGAGAACCCGCCGCCGCGACCGTCGACGACGTCGATCGTGAGATGAGTAAATTTCCAGTACTCGAACTGCGACACCGACATGTACACCTCGACGGGGTCGATGCCGTCGACCTCGAGTGCCCCGAGCAGGACGTCGCCGGAGCCGGTCCGGAACATGCCGACGGGGTAGCACATCGGGCTCGAGCCGTCGCAGCAGCCGCCCGACTGGTGGAACATCAGCGGGCCGTGCCGGGCGGCGAGGGTGCGCAGGAGCTCCCCGCCGCCGGCGTGACCGCCACGCGTGCGGTGTCAGGCATCAGAAGAAGCCCATCGGACCGTCGGCGTAGGACACGAGCAGGTTCTTCGTCTGCTGGTAGTGGTCGAGCATCATCTTGTGGTTCTCGCGCCCGATGCCGGACTGCTTGTACCCACCGAACGCCGCTCCCGCCGGGTACTGGTGGTACGTGTTCGACCACACGCGTCCGGCCTGGATGTCACGGCCGGCACGGTACAGCGTGGTGGCCTCGCGGCTCCACACCCCGGCACCGAGTCCGTAGAGGGTGTCGTTGGCCGTGGCGATCGCGTCGTCGTAGCCGCTGAAGGACGTCAGCGCGAGGACCGGACCGAAGATCTCCTCCTGGAAGATCCGCATCGAGTTCACGCCCTCGAACACCGTCGGCGTGACGTAGTACCCGCCGGAGAGCTCCCCGCCGAGGTCCGCGCGCTCGCCACCCGTGAGCAGCTTCGCGCCCTCCTGCTTGCCGATGTCGATGTAGCTCAGGATCTTCTCGAGCTGGTCGTTCGACGCCTGGGCGCCGATCATCGTGGACAAGTCGAGCGGGTGGCCCTGCTTGACGGCGCGCACCCGGTCGAGGCCGTCGGCGACGAACCCGTCGTAGATCTCCTTCGCCACGAGCGCCCGGGACGGACACGTGCAGACCTCGCCCTGGTTGAGGTTGAAGAAGGTGAAGCCCTCGAGCGCCTTGTCGTAGAACGAGTCCTTCTCGGCGGCGACGTCGGGGAAGAACACGTTCGGGCTCTTGCCGCCGAGCTCGAGCGTCACCGGGATGAGGCTCTGCGAGGCGTACTGCATGATCAGCCGACCGGTGGTGGTCTCGCCCGTGAACGCGATCTTCCGGATGTCCGGGTGCTGGGCGAGTGGTGCGCCGACCTCGATGCCGAAGCCGTTGACGACGTTGAGCACGCCGGCGGGCAGGAGGTCGCGGATGAGCTCGACGAGCACGTGGATCGACGCCGGGGTCTGCTCGGCGGGCTTCAGCACGACGCAGTTGCCCGCGGCCAGGGCCGGCGCGAGCTTCCACACGGCCATCAGGATCGGGAAGTTCCACGGGATGATCTGTCCGACGACGCCGAGCGGTTCGTGGAAGTGGTACGCCACGGTGTCGTGGTCGATCTCGCCGGCCGAGCCCTCCTGCGCGCGGATCGCTCCGGCGAAGTACCGGAAGTGGTCGATCGCGAGCGGGATGTCGGCGCCGAGGGTCTCGCGGATCGGCTTGCCGTTCTCCCACGTCTCGGCGACCGCGAGCATCTCGAGGTGCTCCTCCATCCGGTCGGCGATCTTGTTCAGGATGACCGCGCGCTCGGCGGCGCTCGTCCGCCCCCAGGTCGGGAACGCCTTCCAGCCCGCCGCCACCGCACGGTCGACGTCGGTGGAGTCACCGCGCGCGACCTCGGTGAAGACCTTGCCGGTGACGGGGGTGGGGTTCTCGAAGTACTGCCCGCTCGCCGACGGGACGTACTCGCCGCCGATGAAGTGGTCGTACCGCGATCGGTACTGCACGAGGGAGCCCGGTTCGCCGGGTGCGGCGTAGCTGGTGGGCGATGGTGCGATGGTCATGGTGGTGGCCTTTCGACGACGCTGTCGGGGCACGCACGGTTCGCGTGCTGCTCGCACCGTACGACCGCGGGGGTTGCATCCGGTTGCACGGGCTCACGCCGGCTCGGATCCGAGGACCGCACGGGCTCGCCGTCGGCCGGGTAGCGTTCGGGACTCCAGCGCGTCCGATCAGGAGGAGTGTCCGTGGATTCTCGTGCCGTCCGCACGTTCCGGGTGTTCGTCGTCGTCACGGCGGTCGTCGCGATCGCCCTGGGGATCGTCGCCATCGTGTGGCCCCGGCCGTCGCTCGTCCTCGTGGCGCTGCTGTTCGGCGTGTACCTCGTCGTCGCCGGCGCCCTGCGGGTCGTGGCTGCGGCGCGCGGGCACGGGACACCGACGGTGTGGCGGTGGACCTCCGGCATCGTCGGTGCGCTCGTCGCGGTCGCCGGACTCGTCGCGCTGCTCGACCCGGCGATCCCCCTGGTCGTCTACGCCGTGCTCGCCGGGGTCGGCTTCGTGATCGAGGGCATCGTGTCGATCGTCGGCGGCTTCGTCGGCCACCCCGGGTCGTCCCGGGTGCCGACGCTGGTGAGCGGCGTGCTGTCGATCCTCGGCGGCGTCGTCGTGCTCGTCGCACCCGGCCTCGCGCTCACGGTGTTCATGGTCTTCGCCGGCATCGCCCTCATCGTCGTCGGTGCCGCAGCCCTGCTGCTGCTCCCGCCGCGAGCCGCCGTCCGCCGCTAGGCGTCAGGCGGCCCCGGTGCCGAACAGCAGCCCGAGCGCGTAGGTCACGACCGCGGCGCCGAACCCGATCGCCAGCTGCCGGAACGCCCGCTTGCCCGGCGAGGCACCGCTCAGCACGCCGACGACCGCACCGGTGCCGAGCAGGGCGAGACCGACGAGCGTGCCGGCGACCGCGATGGCCGCCCACCCCTGCATGCCGAACAGGAACGGCACGACCGGGATGATCGCGCCCGACGCGAAGAACAGGAAGCTCGACACCGCGGCACTCAGGCCGTTGCCCACCGCCTCGTGGTCGTCGGTGACGGTGACGGGACCGGTCGACGGGTGTCGCTCACCGATGCCCGACAGCACGTGCGCTGCGTGCTCGGTCGCCTCGGCCTCGGACATCCCGCGGGCGCGGTACACCAGGGCGAGCTCGTTCGCGTCGACGTCGAGGTCCGCCACGGCGCGGCCGGCCTCGGGGTGCGGTGCGGACGCCTCGAGCAGTTCGCGCTGCGACCGGACCGACACGTACTCCCCGCACCCATGGACAGGGCGCCGGCGAGCAGGCCGGCGATGCCGCTCAGCAGGACGAAGTGCCGGTCGGCGCCCGACGCGCTGATGCCGATGATGAGGGCCAGGTTCGACACGAGTCCGTCGTTGGCGCCGAAGACCGCCGCGCGGAACGTGCCGGACAGGCGCATCCGACCGCGGTTCGCGAGCCCGCGCACCACCTCGCCGTGGATGCGCTCGTCGGCCGCCATGCTCGCCGTCGCATCGTCGTCGTCGGCGTACGGCGAGCGGTCCTCGGCGCGCTGCATCAACGCGAGGACGAACACCGACCCGAACCGCTTCGCCAGCGTCGCGAGGACCCGGGTGCGCAGGCTGCCCCGCTGCGGACGCCCGACGTCGTCACCGAGCAGGTCGAGCCAGTGCTGCTCGTGCCGCCCCTCGGCCTCGGCCAGCGCGGCCAGGATCTCGCGTTCCTCTCCGGACCGCCGAGCCGCCAGGTTGCGGTACACCGCGCCCTCGGCGCGTTCGTCGGCCAGGTAGCGGCGCCAGCGGCGGACGTCGGCGCGCGGCGTCGAGTGTTCGGTCTGGAGGCTCACAGCAGCCATCCTGCCGCCTGCGGCCGGCCGGTGGTCGCCACCAGGGCCGTGGAGACGCGGCAGGGCGCGGACCGGAGGCGACGCGTGTTCGTGCGCCGTGCCTCCCGTCCGCGCCCTGTCGGCGTCGGGATCCTGCGGATCAGTCCCGCACGTAGGCCGGAGCGGCCTCGGCGTGGGCGTCGCCCACCCGGTGCACGCGCAGGTCGTTCGTCGAGCCCTCGATCCCGGGAGGCGAACCGGCCGTCACGATGACGCGGTCGCCGGGGGCGGCCAGGCCGTTCTCGAGCAGGACGTCGTCCACCTGCGAGAAGAGCTCGTCGGTGTGGGTCTTGCGCTCGACCAGGAACGACCGGACGCCCCAGGTGAGCGCCATGCGGCGACGCGTGGCCTCGTTCGGGGTGAAGGCGATGATCGGCAGGCCGTGGCGCAGACGCGACATGCGGCGCGCCGAGTCGCCGGACTCGGTGAACACGCAGAGGTACGAGGCCTCGGTGAACTCCGCGATCTCGACCGCGGCGAGGGTGATCGCCCCGCCGAGGGTGCGCGGCTTGGTGCCGAGCGGCGCGATGCGCTCGAGGCCGTGGTCCTCGGTCGACTCGACGATGCGGGCCATCGTGCGGACGGTCTGCACCGGGTACTCGCCGACGCTGGTCTCGCCCGAGAGCATGACCGCGTCCGCACCGTCGAGGACGGCGTTCGCGACGTCGGAGGTCTCGGCGCGGGTCGGGATCGGCGACGAGATCATCGACTCGAGCATCTGGGTCGCGACGATGACCGGCTTCGCCATGCGGCGGGCGAGCTCGACGGCCCGCTTCTGCACGATCGGGACGGCCTCGAGCGGCAGCTCGACGCCGAGGTCACCGCGGGCGACCATGATGCTGTCGAAGGCGTCGATGATCTCCTCGAGCGCGTCCACGGCCTGCGGCTTCTCGATCTTCGCGATGACGGGGAGGCGCTTGCCCTCCTCGTCCATGATCTCGTGCGCGCGGACGACGTCCGAGGCGTTGCGGACGAACGAGAGCGCGATGAGGTCGGCACCCTGGCGGATTCCCCAGCGGAGGTCGGCCTCGTCCTTCTCGCTCAGCGCCGGGACGTTGACGGCGACGCCGGGCAGGTTGATGCCCTTGTTGTTCGACACCGTGCCGCCGACGACGACCTCGGTGCGGACACGGACGCCGTCGGTGTCGAGCACGCGCAGGCGGACCCGACCGTCGTCGATGAGCAGCGGGTCGCCGGGCTTGACGTCCTGGGGCAGGCCCTTGAACGTCGTGCCGCAGATCTCCTTGGAGCCGGGGACGTCCTCGGTCGTGATCGTGAACACGTCGCCGACCGCCAGGTCGTGCGGGCCGTCGGCGAACTTGGCCAGACGGATCTTCGGACCCTGCAGGTCGACGAGGATCGCGACCGGCTTGCCGAGCTCCTCGGCAGCGCGACGGACGTTCACGTAGTTGGCCTCGTGGACGCTGTAGTCACCGTGGCTGAGGTTGAGTCGGGCGACGTCGACGCCCGCTTCGATGATCTCCTTGACGGTCTCGTAGTCCGACGTTGCCGGTCCGAGCGTCGAAACGATCTTTGCGCGTCTCAATGGATTCCTTCGTGGTGGTGGGTGATGCTCTGGTTTCCGCGCTGTGGGGCCGCGCGGAACGAAGCGAGGCCACCAGCACCTTACCGAGTGCTGGTGGCCCCTCGCTCACCGGGGTGAGCATCTGGTGGTGGTCGGTCATGCGGTGATCGGTCATCTCAGACCGAGATCGCGCGGTCGGTCGCCTTGACCGGCGCCGGCAGGATCGTCGAGCCCTCGAGGTACTCGTCGACCTTCGCCGCCGCGGCACGGCCCTCGGCGATCGCCCAGACGATCAGCGACTGCCCGCGGCCGGCGTCACCGGCGACGAACACGCCCGCCTCGTTCGTCGTGTAGTCGGCGCGGCGGTCGAGCGCACCGGACACCGTCGTCGGCAGGCCGAGCTGCGGCTCGATCGTGTCGGATTCCGGACCGGTGAAGCCCATCGCGACGAGGACGAGGTCTGCGGGGATCTCGCGCTCGGAACCGGCCTTCGGCACGCGACGGCCGTCGAGGTACTCGGTCTCGGCGACGCGGAGCGCCTGGACCTCGCCGGCCTCGTTCGCCAGGAACTCGACGGTCGAGGCGAGGAAGTGCCGCTCGCCGCCCTCTTCGTGGGCGCTCGTGACCTCGAAGACGGTCGGGAACATCGGCCACGGCTGCTCGGACGGACGCTCCAACGGCGGCTGCTTGCCGATCGCCAGGTTCGTCACGCTCAGGGCGCCCTGCCGGTGCGCGGTGCCGATGCAGTCCGCACCGGTGTCACCGCCGCCGATCACGACGACGTGCTTGCCCTCGGCGGTCAGCTGGTTGTCGACCCGGGTGCCGGCGTTCGCCTTGTTCTGCTGGACCAGGTAGTCCATCGCGAAGTGCACGCCCTCGAGGTCGCGGCCCGGGATCGGCAGGTCGCGCGGCACCGTGGCGCCGGTGGCGACGACGACCGCGTCGTAGCGCGACTTCAGGTCGTCCCAGGTGATGTCGCGGCCGATCTCGACGCCCGCACGGAAGCGGGTGCCCTCAGCCTGCATCTGGGACAGGCGCGCGTCGATCTGGCGCTTCTCCATCTTGAAGTCCGGGATCCCGTAGCGGAGCAGCCCGCCGATGCGGTCGTCGCGCTCGTAGACGGCGACGGTGTGTCCGGCGCGCGTGAGCTGCTGCGCGGCGGCCAGCCCGGCGGGGCCGGACCCCACGACGGCGACGGTCTTGCCCGTCAGGCGCTCCGGCGGGTGCGGGGTGACCCAGCCGTTCTGGAACGCCTCGTCGATGATCGAGACCTCGACCTGCTTGATCGTCACCGGCGGCTGGTTGATGCCGAGCACGCACGAGGACTCGCACGGAGCGGGGCACAGCCGGCCCGTGAACTCCGGGAAGTTGTTCGTCGCGTGCAGTCGCTCGATCGCCTGCCGGCCCTCACCGCGCCAGGTCAGGTCGTTCCACTCCGGGATCAGGTTGCCGAGGGGGCAGCCCTGGTGGCAGAACGGCACGCCGCAGTCCATGCAGCGGCCGGCCTGACGCTTGAGGGCACCCGACTCCTGCTGCTCGTAGACCTCTTTCCAGTCCATGAGCCGGACGGGCACGGGGCGCCGTGCCGGCAGTTCGCGTTCCTGGACCTTGAGGAATCCCTTGGGGTCAGCCACCGGTCACCTCCGTGGTCGTGTTGGGCGCTGCCGGTTCCACACGTGCGTGACGCTCAGCCACCGGTCACCTCCGTGGTCGTGTTGGGCGCTGCCGGTTCCACACGTGCGTGACGCTCAGCCACCGGTCACCTCCGTGGTCGTGTTGGGCGCTGCCGGTTCCACACGTGCGTGACGCTCAGCCACCGGTCACCTCCATGATTCGATTCCACACGACGTCGCCGTCGGGGTCGAGCCCCTCGTCGACGGCGCGCTGACGGGTCTCGAGCACCGCCGCGTAGTCACGCGGCAGCACCTTGACGAAGTCGCTCAGGTCGCCGGACTCGAGCAGGTCGGACGCGAGCGTCGAACCGGTCTCCTCGGCGTGCCGGGTGAGCAGGTCGGTGACGATCTCGACGTCGGCGCTGTCGAGCGCCTCGAGTCGGAGTTCACCGGTCGCGAGGGCATCGGTGTTGACGTGCTCCTCGCGCAGAGCACGGACGTACGCGGTGCCGCCGGACATGCCGGCCCCGAGGTTCCGACCGGTCTCGCCCAGGATGAGCGCGAGGCCGCCCGTCATGTACTCGAGCGCGTGGTCGCCCACGCCCTCGACCACCGCGGTCGCCCCCGAGTTGCGCACCAGGAAGCGCTCGCCCACGATGCCGCGGATGAACATGCTGCCCTGGGTCGCGCCGTAGCCGATCACGTTGCCGGCGATGACGTTCTCCGCCGGGTCGAAGCCCGAACCGGCGTCCGGTCGCACGATGATCTCGCCACCGGACAGGCCCTTGCCGACGTAGTCGTTGCTGTCGCCGATGAGGCGCAGGGTGATGCCGGCGGGCATGAACGCGCCGAGCGACTGTCCGGCGGAACCGCGCAGCGTGACGTCGATCGAGCCGCTGGGCAGCCCGTGCTCGCCGTGCCGCTTCGTGACCTCGTGGCCGAGCATCGTGCCGACCGCGCGTTCGGTGTTGCGGATGGGCAGGTCGAGCGCGATCGAACCACCGTGGTCGAGCACGTCGGCGGTCTGCTGGATCAGTCCCACGTCGAAGTGCTGCTCGAGCTCGTGGTCCTGCTCGCGCTGGTGGCGACGCGGCTCGGCGTCCTCGAAGTGCGGGCCTGCGAGGACCGGTTCGAGGTCGAGCCCTGACGCCTTCCAGTGCTCGAGGGCACGGTCGACGTCGAGCGCGTCGGACCGGCCGATCGCCTCGTCGAGGGTGCGGAAGCCGAGCTCGGCCAGGAGCTCGCGCACTTCCTGCGCGATGAACTCGAAGAAGTTCACGACGAACTCGGGCTTGCCGGAGAAGCGCTTGCGGAGCTCGGGGTTCTGCGTCGCGACCCCCACCGGACACGTGTCGAGGTGGCACACGCGCATCAGGATGCAGCCCTCGACGACGAGCGGAGCGGTGGCGAAGCCGTACTCCTCGGCGCCGAGCAGGGCTGCCACGACGACGTCGCGTCCGGTCTTCATCTGACCGTCGACCTGCACGACGACGCGGTCGCGCATGCCGTTCAGCATGAGCGTCTGCTGCGTCTCGGCGAGGCCGATCTCCCACGGGGTGCCGGCGTGCTTGAGGGAGTTGAGCGGGGACGCACCCGTGCCACCATCGTGCCCGGACACGAGCACGACGTCGGCCAGGGCCTTCGTCACCCCGGCCGCGACCGCGCCGATGCCGGACTGGCTCACGAGCTTCACGTGGACGCGGGCGGCCGGGTTGGCGCGCTTCACGTCGAAGATCAGCTGCTTGAGGTCCTCGATCGAGTAGATGTCGTGGTGCGGCGGCGGCGAGATGAGGCCGACGCCGGCGGTGGCGTGCCGGGTGCGGGCGACCCACGGGTACACCTTCTGCGGGGGCAGCTGGCCGCCCTCGCCGGGCTTCGCACCCTGCGCCATCTTCAGCTGGATGTCGGTGGCGTGGGTGAGGTACATGCTCGTCACGCCGAACCGCCCGGAGGCGACCTGCTTGATCGCGCTGCGGCGCTCGGGGTCGAGCAGTCGGTCGACGTCCTCGCCGCCCTCACCCGTGTTCGAGCGACCACCGAGGCGGTTCATCGCGATCGCGAGGGTCTCGTGGGCTTCCTTCGAGATGGAGCCGTACGACATCGCACCGGTGTTGAAGCGCTTGACGATCGACTCGATCGACTCGACCTCGTCGAGCGCGACGGGCTTCCGGACCCCGTGCTTGAAGCGGAACAGCCCGCGCAGCGTCATGAGCTCCTCGGACTGGTCGTCCACGGCGCTCGAGTACTCACGGAAGATGTCGTACCGACGGGCACGGGTGGCGTGCTGCAGCCGGAAGACGGTGTCCGGGTTGAACAGGTGCGGGGGCCTTCGCGACGCCACTGGTACTCGCCGCCGGTCTGCAGCCGCTCGTGCGACAGGACCGCGCCGTCCTGCGGGTACGCCTGGGCGTGCCGCTCGGCGTTCTCCTTCGCGATGACGTCGATGTCGACCCCGCCGAGGATCGACGACGTGCCGGTGAAGTACTTGTCGATGAACTCCTGGCTGAGCCCCACCGCTTCGAAGGCCTGGGCGCCGGCGTAGCTCGACACCGTCGAGATGCCCATCTTCGACATGATCTTCAGGACGCCCTTGCCGAGCGCCTTGATCACGTTCTTGACGGCTTGTTCCGGGGTGATCCCGGTGATCATGCCGGCACGGACCAGGTTCTCGCAGGTCTCCATCGCGAGGTACGGGTTGATCGCCGACGCGCCGTACCCGATGAGCGACGCCACGTGGTGGACCTCGCGCACGTCGCCGGCCTCGACGATCAGGCCGACCTTCATGCGCTGCTCGGTGCGGATCAGGTGGTGGTGCACGGCGGCGAGCAGCAACAGGCTCGGCACGGGCGCCTGCTCGGCGTTGCCGTCGCGGTCCGACAGGACGATGAACTGCTTGCCCGACTCGATGGCGGCGTCGACCTCGTCGCACACGGCGGCGATGCGCTTCTGCATCGCCTTCTTGCCGGCGTCGACGCGGTACAGGCCCTTGATCGTGACGGTCAGGTGGCGACCCGACTCCGTCTCGAAGTGCTGCACCTTGGCGAGCTGGTCGTTGTCGATCACCGGGAAGTCCAGCGTGATCTGCTTCGCGTGCTCGGGGCCGGCCGACAGCAGGTTGCGCTCCGGACCGAGGCCCATCCCCATCGAGGTGATGACCTGCTCGCGGATCGAGTCGAGCGGCGGGTTCGTCACCTGGGCGAACTGCTGCGTGAAGTAGTCGAACAGCAGCCGGGGTCGCTGCGACAGCACCGCGATCGGGGTGTCGGACCCCATCGCACCGAGGGGCTCCGCGCCCACCTGCGCCATCGGGCGGAGCAGGATGCGGACTTCTTCCTCGGTGTAGCCGAAGGCACGCTGGCGGCGGGTGACCGACGCCGGGGTGTGCACGATGTGCTCGCGGTCGGGCAGGTCGTTCAGGTTGATGCGGCCCTCGTCGAGCCACGCACCCCACGGGCCGGACGACGCCAGGCCCTGCTTGACCTCGTCGTCCTCGATGATGCGGCCGGCCTCGGTGTCCACCAGGAACATCCGGCCGGGGCGCAGCCGGCCCTTGCGGACGACCTTCGCGGCGGGCACGTCGATGACACCGGTCTCGGACCCCATGACGATGAGCCCGTCGTCGGTGACGAGGAAGCGACCGGGACGCAGCCCGTTGCGGTCGAGGGTCGCGCCGACGAGCGAACCGTCGGTGAAGGTGATGGCGGCCGGACCGTCCCACGGCTCCATGAGCATCGAGTGGTACTCGTAGAACGCCCGCAGCTCCGGGTCCATCCCGACCTGGTTCTCCCAGGCCTCCGGCACCATCATCGACACCGCGTGCGGCAGCGTCCGGCCGGTCAGGGTCAGGAGCTCGAGCACCTCGTCGAACGACGCCGAGTCGCTCGCACCGGGGCTGACGATCGGCAGCAGCGGCGCCACGTCGCCGAGCATCTCGCTCTCGAGCTGCGACTGCCGTGCGCGCATCCAGTTGCGGTTGCCGCGCACCGTGTTGATCTCACCGTTGTGCGCGATCGTCCGGAAGGGCTGGGCGAGCGGCCAGGACGGGAACGTGTTGGTCGAGTAGCGCGAGTGCACGATCGCGAGCTTCGACGCGAAGCGCTCGTCGCTGAGGTCCGGGTAGAACGGCTCGAGCTGCAGCGTCGTGACCATGCCCTTGTAGACCATGGTGCGGCTCGACAGCGACATGAAGTAGAGGTCGTTCGCGTGCTCGGCGCGCTTGCGCAGCCGGTAGGTCTGGCGGTCCAGCGCGATGCCGCTCCACGAGGCGCCGTGCACGTCGTGGCGCACCGAGGCGACGAACAGCTGCTCGAACGCGGGCATGGCCGCACGCGCCAGGGTGCCGAGCACCTCGGGACGCACCGGGACCTCGCGCCAGCCGAGGACCTTCAGGCCCTCTTCGCGCGCCAGTCGTTCGACGGCGCCCTTGACGGCGTGCCGGTCACCCTCGTCGGTCGGCAGGTAGGCCGTGCCGACCGCGTACTCCCCCGCCGCCGGCAGGTCGAACGGCACCACGGCGCGCAGGAACTCATCCGGCACCTGGCACAGGATGCCCGCGCCGTCGCCCGTGCCGGCGTCCGAACCGACGGCACCGCGGTGCTCGAGGTTGCGGAGGGCGCCGAGTGCAGCGTCGACGATGTCGTGGCCGGGCGTCCCGCGCAGCGTCGCGACCATCGCGAGACCGCAGGCGTCCTTCTCGTTCACCGGGTCGTACATGCCGGTGGCGTCGGGGACCGCCGAGAACCGCCGGTGCGGCGGCACGAGGGACTTCGGTGCCGAGGGCTGGAGTGGCTGGAGCGCCATGGGGGAACCGTCCTCACGAGGAAGTGGAACAGGGACAGCGGTGGCCCGGTGGTGCGTTCCGCCCAGACGGGCGGGACTGGTGCCCGTGCCCCGCTTGTGGCGGGGAGGAGTGCTCCTAGGCGCGGTCAGTGGGAGTCGTGACCGCTCCGGAGCCCTGGGCGACGAGGCGTTCGTCGTCGTCCTCGTGCTCCGAGAAGGTGTCGTCGGAGTCTACATCGGACTTCGGACCGGGCTCGCGACCGGGCAGGTACGGGCTCGGCTCCTTGCCGGTGTGCCGACGGGTCTGCACGATGAAGATGACGATCCCGAGCAGGATGGCCGCGAACGACATCCAGACGTTCGTGCGGATGCCCGCGAAGGTCTCGCTGGTGTCGACGCGGATCGACTCGAGGAAGGACCGGCCGACGCCGTACCAGATCAGGTACAGGGCGAGTACCTTGCCCCACTGGAGCGTGAACTTGCGGTCGAGCAGCAGGATGACGACGACACCCAGGACGTTCCAGATGATCTCGTAGAGGAACGTCGGGTGGAACAGCGTGCCCTCGGGCAGGCCCTTCGGGAACGCGGCGTTCGTCGACTCGATCTGCAGGCCCCACGGCAGGCTGGTCGGCATGCCGAAGAGCTCGTGGTTGAAGTAGTTGCCGAGCCGACCGAACGCCTGCGCGAGCAGGACCCCGGGCACGACGGCGTCGATGAACGACGTGAAGCGCAGGCCGACCTGGCGGCAGCCGATCCAGGCACCGACGGACCCGAGGATCAGGGCGCCGAAGATCGCGAGCCCGCCCTCCCAGATGTACAGGAAGGACAGCGGGTCGATGCCGGGGCCGAAGTAGTCGGACACGTGCGTGAACACGTGGAAGAGCCGGCCGCCGATGATGCCGGCGGGCACCGCCCAGATCGCGATGTCGATGATGATCCACCGCTCGACGCCGCGCGCGTTGAGGCGGCGGTTCGCGAGCAGGACCGCGGCGACGATCCCGAGGAGGATGCAGATCGCGTACGCGTGGATGCGGAAGTCGAGCGGCAGCGACCAACCGAACACGTCGCGCAGCCAGGCGGTCAGGTCGAAGTACTGCCAGGCGGTGCTCGGGCTCGGGATGCTCAGGAGGGGCATGGAGGAACGGTCGCCTTTCGGAACTGACGGGGCGCGGTGTCGACGTGTCGTCGGCCCCGCTCACTGTAGCGCGGACCGTGGGCCCGCCAGGAACTGGACTAGGAGCGGCGGGCGCCGGTGGTGAGGTCGGCCGCGCGGTCGGCGACCCCCTGCACCCCGAGGTCGGCCAGTGCGCGGACGAACGCCGAGCCGACGATCGCGCCGTCGGCGTACTCCAGGACCTCGGCGACCTGCTCGGCCGTCGAGATGCCGAGGCCCACGCAGGTGCGCGCGACGCCGGCGTCACGGAGCCGCGACACCACGGTGCGTGCAGCGACGTCGACGCCTGCCCGTGCTCCGGTGACGCCCATCGTCGAGACGGCGTAGACGAACCCGCGGCTCGCCTGCACCGCCTGCTGCATCCGGGCGTCGGACGAGGACGGTGCCGCGAGGAACACGCGGTCCAGGCCGGTCCGCTCCGACGAGGCCATCCACTCTGCGGCTTCGTCCGGGATCAGGTCGGGCGTGATGAGCCCGGCGGCACCGGCGGCGACGAGGTCGTCGGCGAAGCGGTCCACGCCGTAGCGGAGGACCGGGTTCCAGTACGTCATCACGAGCACCGGCACGTCGGCGCGCTCGGTGATCTGGTGCACGGCGTCGAAGACCTGCGCGACCCGGAAGCCGTTCGCCAGGCTCTCCTCGGCCGCACGCTGGATGACCGGGCCGTCCATGACGGGGTCGGAGTACGGCAGGCCGAGCTCGATGACGTCCACGCCGTTCTCGGCGAGGGCGACGGCAGCGTCGACACTGGTCTGCACGTCGGGGTACCCGGCGGGCAGGTAGCCCACGACGGCCCCGGCACGCTCGACGTTGGCGGTGTCGATCGTCGTGGCGACGGTCTGGTTCGTGGTCACAGCTGCACCGCGTTCTCGTCGAGGATGCCGAAGTAGCGACTGGCGGACGCCACGTCCTTGTCGCCGCGGCCGGACAGGTTCACGAGCACGACGCCCTCGGGGCCGAGCTCCTTGCCGAGCTTCATCGCACCCGCGAGCGCGTGCGACGACTCGATCGCCGGGATGATGCCCTCGGTCTGGCTGAGCAGCCGGAACGCCTCCATCGCCTCGGTGTCGGTGATCGGCGCGTACTGCGCGCGACCGATCGACGCCAGGTACGCGTGCTCCGGCCCGACGCTCGGGTAGTCGAGCCCGGCGGAGATGCTGTGGCTCTCGATGGTCTGGCCGTCCTCGTCCTGCATCAGGTAGGACTTCGCGCCCTGCAGGACGCCCTCGCGACCGAGCGTGATGCTCGCGGCGTGCCGACCGGTCTCGACGCCGTCGCCACCGGCCTCGAAGCCGTGCAGCGCGACGGACTCGTCGTCGAGGAACGCCTCGAAGATCCCCATCGCGTTCGAGCCGCCACCGACGCACGCGGCGACGGCGTCGGGGAGACGCCCGACGCGGTCGAGGACCTGCTGCCGGGCCTCTTCACCGATCACCTTGTGGAACTCGCGCACCATCTCGGGGAACGGGTGCGGGCCGGCGACCGTGCCGAGCAGGTAGTGGGTCGAGTCCACGTTCGCCACCCAGTCGCGGAGTGCCTCGTTGATGGCGTCCTTCAGCGTGCGCGACCCGGTCTCGACCGGGATCACCTCGGCGCCGAGCAAGCGCATCCGGGCGACGTTGAGCGCCTGCCGCTCGGTGTCGACGGCACCCATGTACACGACGCAGTCCATGCCGAACAGCGCCGCAGCGGTCGCCGTGGCCACACCGTGCTGGCCGGCACCGGTCTCCGCGATGAGGCGGGTCTTGCCGAGCCGACGGGCCACGAGCGCCTGACCGAGCACGTTGTTGATCTTGTGCGACCCGGTGTGGTTCAGGTCCTCGCGCTTCAGGATCACGCGGGCACCGCCGGCGTGCTTCGCGAACCGCGGCACCTCGGTGATGATCGACGGACGACCGGTGTAGTCGCGCTGGAGCTCGTCGAGCTCGGCACGGAAGGCCGGGTCTGCCCAGGCCGTGCGGAAGGCGGCCTCGAGCTCGTCGAGCGCGAGGACGAGCGACTCGGGGACGAAGCGTCCGCCGAAGTCACCGAAGTACGGGCCGTGCAGGTCGCGGAGTGAGGTCACGATGGGTCTTCCCGGGACGAGTCCGACGCGACCGGCGGTGCCGGTCGTCGGACGGGTGGAACGTTCAGCCGCGGTCGGCGGCCTCGATGAACGACGCGAGGGTGGCGGCGGGGTCGGCACCCGTGACGAGCGCTTCCCCGACCAGGACGACGTCGGCACCCGCTGCGCGGTAGTGGGCGACGTCGGCGGGACCGGCGACGGCGGACTCGGCGACACGCACGACCCCGTCGGGGATGCGGTCGGCGAGCGACCCGAACAGGTCGCGGTCGAGCGAGAAGTCGGTGAGATCGCGTGCGTTGACGCCGAGGATCCGCGCACCGGCGTCGAGGCCACGGGAGACCTCGTCGGCGGAGTGCGCCTCGACCAGCACGCGCATGCCGAGTTCTTCGGCCAGCGTGTGGAGCTCGACCAGCTGCTGCTGCTCGAGCGCGGCGACGATGAGCAGCACGACGTCGGCTCCGGCGGCCCGGGCCTCGACGACCTGGTACGGGTCGGCGATGAAGTCCTTGCGCAGCACGGGGATGCCGACGCGGGCCTTGACGGCTTCGAGGTCGGCGAGGCTGCCGAGGAACTTGCGTCCCTCGGTCAGGACGCTGATCGTCGACGCGCCACCGCGCTCGTAGTCGGCTGCGAGTGCGGCCGGGTCCTCGATGGGGGCCATCGAGCCACGGGACAGGCTGGCGCGCTTGACCTCGGCGAGGATCTTCACCCGGTCGCCCGGGGCGAGGAACGCGAGGGCGTCGAGTGGCGACGCCACCCGGTCGAGGTCGCGTTCGACGTCCGAGTACGGGCGGTCGACGCGACGGGCGGCGGCGTCCTCGAGCGCGCCCGCGACGAGGGTCTCGAGCACGTTCGGCATGCGAGTCCTACTCGGCGTGGTGCTTGGCGACGTACTTCGGGCCGTTCACGCCGTAGCCGGCCTTCGCCATGACCGCGCCGATGACCAGACCGATGACGACGACGGCAGCGGAGGCCCAGACACCCCACGGCTGGTCGAACCAGAAGAACAGCGTGCCTGCCGCGAATCCGATCAGCATGATCACGACGGCGGTCCAGGCGGCCGGCGAGTGGCCTTCGCCGAGTTCTGCGGGCTCAGTGTTGCTCACGGTGCTCCTCGTTCTGCTCCGGCGTCGTCGGTCGACCGACGCCCATCCGATCCTACCGTGCCGTCGGTCGGGTCGACCCCAGCACTGAGGTCGTCCCAGTCCACGACGGCGTCGCGCACGACCGGGGCTGCGGCACGCGCGTCGGCGGCGGCTCCGGCGGTCGCTGCCCCGTACTTCCGGCTCGGACCGGGCCACGCACGCTGCACGACGATGACGACGACACCGAGCAGGACGGCCAGGACCCCACCGGCGATGCCGACGGCCGGCCAGAGCGACACGTCGACGCCGGACACGACGCGGCGCACGGCGGTCAGGTCGCTGACCCCGGCCACCGCGCCGACGGCACCCTTCGCCGCGGCGACCGGGTCACCGAGTGCGGTGATGGCGCTGACCACGACGCCGAGACCGAGCAGGATCTCGACGCACGCGAGCACGATGCGCAGCACCCGGCCGGCGATCGTCATCGCGAGGAACAGGGCCAGGCTCGCGATCGCCAGGGCGGTGTACTGCGGCACGACCGCGGCCCCGTCGGCGTCGACCGTCGAGGTGACGGCGGCACCGGCGTGCAGGTCCACGGTGAACCAGGTCTGCGTCCAGGCCAGCATGATGATGCCGGCGACGAGCAGTCCGGCGACGACGACGATCGGGCGCGAGCGCTTCACGAGCGCACCTCGCGCATCCGGTTCGCCGTGGCGACGGCCCGCAGGGGTGCCGCCGCCTTGTTGATGGTCTCCTCGTGCTCGGTGGCGGGGTCGGAGTCCGCCACCAGGCCGGCACCCGCCTGCACACGTGCCACCCCGTCCTTGATCAGGGCGGTGCGGATCGCGATCGCGATGTCCGCGTCACCGGCGAAGTCGAAGTAGCCGACGACCCCGGCGTAGGCACCGCGCTTCGCCGGTTCGAGCTCGTCGATGATCTCCAGCGCGCGGGGCTTCGGCGCACCGGACAGGGTGCCTGCCGGGAACGTCGCCTGGAACACGTCGATGGCGGACATCCCCGGGCGCACCGCACCCTCGACGCTCGACACCAGGTGCATGATGTGGCTGAACCGCTCGACCGTCATGAACTCGGTGACCGCGACGGTACCGGGCTCGCAGACCTTCTGCAGGTCGTTGCGGGCCAGGTCGACGAGCATCAGGTGCTCGGCGCGTTCCTTCGGGTCGTCGAGCAGGTCGTCACCGAAGCGGACGTCCTCTTCCGGCGTCGCACCACGTGGACGCGACCCGGCGATCGGGTGCGTGATGGCGCGGCCGGACTGCACCTTCACCAGGGCCTCGGGCGAGGCGCCGACGATCCAGTACCGCTCGTCGGCGGTGTCCGCCAGGGCCAGGAAGTACATGTACGGACTCGGGTTCAACGTCCGGAGGACCCGGTACACGTCGAGCGGGTCGGCGGTCACCTCGTGGTCGAAGCGCTGCGAGATCACGACCTGGAACACGTCGCCGTCGCGGATGAACTCCTTCGAGCGCTCCACCGCGGCCATGTACTCGTCCGGCGTGGAACGGTGCGTCGGCGTCGGCTCGGCGATCTCGAACGCCTCGGCGACGGTCGCGACGCTCGGCTGGACGAGGTCGGCCTGCAGGCGGTCCAGGCGGCGCTGCGCGTCGGACCAGAGCGTGTCGGCGTCGTCGGTACCGTCGTTCAGCACACTCGCGACGAGCAGGACGAGCCCGGTGCGGTGGTCGAGCGCGACGAGTTCGGAGACGAATGACAGCGCCTGTCCGGGCACGTCGAAGTCGGCCGGCGGCACGTTCGGCAGGTGCTCGAGCTGGCGCACGGCCTCCCACCCGATGAACCCGACCGTCCCGCCGACGAGCGGTGGGGAGCCGGGCACCCGCGGGGTGGCCCAGCGCTCGTGCAGGCGCGCCAGGACCTCGAGCGGTTCGCCGTCGAGCGAGCCGACCGCACGTTCGGCGTCGATGCCGGTGTCGATCCAGGCGGCGCGGTCGCCCTCCTGCGTGAGGACGCCGAAGCTGCGCACACCGACGAACGACCAGCGCGACCAGAGGCCGCCCTGGCCCGCGGACTCCAGCAGGAACGACCCGGGCCGGCCGTCGGCGAGCTTCCGGTAGACACCCACCGGCGTCTCGCTGTCGGCGTAGAGCGCGCGCACCACCGGCACGACGCGGTGGTCGCGCAGCAGGGCGTCGAACTCCGGCCGGGAGGTCGTGTGCGGCGCATCGGAGGTCGTCGCGGTCGTCATCGGCTCGCCTCCACTGCCGTGTCGGCCGGGGCAGACGCGGTCGCGTCCGTCGGCCCGGACGCGGTCGCGTCCGTCGGCGCCGACGCCGTCACGGGCGCGAGCGGATCGACGTCGAAGCAGCGGTGCGCTCCGGTGTGGCACGCGGCCCCGACCTGCTGCACGGTGACGAGCAGGGTGTCGGCGTCGCAGTCGAACGCCGCGTCGCGCACGTACTGCGCGTGCCCCGACGTGTCACCCTTCCGCCAGTACTCGTTCCGCGACCGCGACCAGAAGGTCACGCGCCCCTCGGTGAGGGTGCGGCGGAGCGCTTCCCGGTCCATGTACCCGAGCATGAGGACGTCCTTCGACGACTCCTCCTGCACGATGGCGGGAGCAGCCCGTCCGCACCGAAACGTGCGCGGTCGAGGACCGCGTCGGTGTCGGTGCTGGTGCTGTCGGTCATGAGACTCCTAGCCTACGGCGGCGGATCAGCGGGCGGCGGCGGTTCAGCGGACGGCGTGGCCGGTCGCGCGCAGCGCGGCCTTGACGTCGCCCACCGTCATCTCGCCGCGGTGGAAGACGGACGCGGCGAGGAGGGCATCCGCACCCGCGTCGACGGCGGGGGCGAAGTGCTCGACCCGACCCGCGCCTCCCGAGGCGATGACCGGGACCCGCGCGACCGACCGCACCGCGGCGACGAGTTCGAGGTCGAACCCGTTCTTCGTGCCGTCCGCGTCGATGGAGTTGACGAGCAGCTCCCCCGCGCCCCGCTCGACGGCGTCGCGCGCCCAGGCGATCGCGTCGATGTCGGTCTCGGTGCGGCCGCCGTGCGTGGTGACCACGAAGCCGGACGCGGTGCGGTCGGAGCGCTTGACGTCGAGCGACAGCACGACGGCCTGCGCGCCGAACCGGTCAGCGATCTCGCCGACGAGGTCGGGCCGGGCGATCGCGGCGCTGTTCACGCCGATCTTGTCCGCGCCGCACTGCTGCAGGCGGGACACGTCGTCGACGGAACGGACTCCGCCGCCCACCGTGAGCGGGATGAACACCTGCTCGGCGGTGCGGGTGACCGTGTCGTACATCGTGGCGCGGTTCTCGATCGTGGCACCGACGTCGAGGAACGTCAGCTCGTCGGCACCCTGCTCGTAGTAGCGCGCGGCGAGCTCGACCGGGTCACCGGCGTCCTGCAGGTCGAGGAAGTTCACGCCCTTGACGACCCGGCCGCCCTTGACGTCGAGGCACGGGATGACGCGGACGGCCACGCCGCCCGGCGCCGTGGCTGCCGCGGTCACAGCCGGGCCGCGTGGATCGGGCTGACGAGGATGGCGCGGGCCCCGAGGTCGTACAGGGCGTCCATGATCAGGTTCGCGTCGTCGCGCGGGATCATCACGCGCACGGCGGACCAGTCGCGGCCGTGCAGCGGCGACACCGTCGGCGACTCGATGCCGGACGCGACGGCGGTCGCCTGCTCGAGCAGCGCGGTGGGGATGTCGTAGTCGAGCATGACGTAGCCGCGCGCGACGAGCACACCCTGCAGTCGACGGCGGAGCACGTCGATGCCCGGGATCGTCTCGTCGGTCGACACCAGCAGTGCGGTCGACTCGAGGATGACCGGACCGAAGATCTCGAGGCCGGCCTGCCGCAGCGTGCTGCCCGTGGAGACCACGTCGGCCACGGCGTCGGCGACACCGAGACGCACGGCGCTCTCGACGGCCCCGTCGAGCTTGACGAGCGTCGCCGTCACCCCGTGGCGAGCGAGGAAGTCGCCGACCAGGCCCGGGTAGCTCGTCGCGACCCGGACGCCGTCGAGGTCCTGCAGCGTGCTGTACCGGCCCGGCGTGCCGGCGAACCGGAAGGTGGAGTCGGCGAAGCCGAGCGCGTCGACCTCGTGCGCCTCGGAACCGGAGTCGAGCAGCAGGTCACGGCCGGTGATGCCGACGTCGAGTGCGCCGGAGCCGACGTAGGTCGCGATGTCCCGCGGGCGGAGGAAGAAGAACTCGACGCCGTTGCGCTCGTCGAGCAGGTGCAGCGCCTTCGGGTCGCGGCGTCCGGCGTACCCGGCCTCGCGCAGCATGTCGGACGCGGTCTCGGACAGGGAGCCCTTGTTGGGCACGGCGATGCGGAGCATCAGGGGGTCTGCTTTCTGGTCGGGGTCGTGGCGGATCGAGGTCGGTGCAGGGGCAGTGCCCGAGCGCGTCCTACAGATGTCGCCAGATGTCCGCCGGGGACAGCCCCTTCGCGACCATGAGGACCTGCAGGTGGTACACGAGCTGCGAGATCTCCTCCGAGGTGCGCTCGTCGCCCTCGTACTCGGCCGCCATCCAGACCTCGGCCGCTTCTTCCACGATCTTCTTGCCGATCTGGTGCACGCCGGCGTCCAGTTCGGCGACGGTGCCGGAGCCCTCGGGGCGCGTGCGCGCCTTCTCGGTGAGCTCCTGGAACAGGTCGTCGAACGTCTTCACGCGGTCCAGGTTACCGGTCTCCGCTGACGCTTCCGACGTACCGTCCGGACGGGTCGCGCTCATGCCCGCGCCCGCGCGGCCGCTTCGCGCAGGTCCGCGATCCGCGCGGCGGGCTCACCGCCGTAGACGGCCGACCCGGCGACGAGCGTGTCGGCACCGCTGCGCACGGCCTCGGGCACGGTGTCCACCGAGATGCCGCCGTCGACCTCGAGCCACACGTCGAGCCCCGAGGCGTCGACCGCCGCACGGGCGTCGGCGAGCTTCGGCATCACGGACGGCATGAACGACTGGCCGCCGAAGCCGGGCTCGACGGTCATGAGCAGGATCATGTCGTAGGCGTCGAGGTGGTGCAGCACCTGGGTGATCGGGGTGCCGGGCTTCACCGCGACGGCGGCACGGGCCCCGTTCGAGCGGATCGCGGCGGCCGTGGCCACGGGGTCGTCCGCGGCCTCGAAGTGGAACGTCACGCTCGACGCACCCGTCTCGGCGTACTTCGGTGCGTTGACGTCGGCGTCGGTGATCATGAGGTGCACGTCGAGCGGCACCGGGGAGACCTGCTGCAGGCGCTCGACGATCGGCAGCCCGAGCGTCAGGTTCGGCACGAAGTGGTTGTCCATCACGTCGACGTGCACCAGGTCGGCGGTCTCGATGCGGTGGAGTTCACGCTCGAGGTTCGCGAAGTCGGCGGACAGGATGCTCGGCGAGATGCGGATCGTCACCGGGCAAGCCTACCGGCGCGAGCCTGCCGGGCCGCTCCGCGGCGACGTCAGCGCCCGCCGACCACCCGGGTGCCGAGCTCCGAGCCGAGCATCGTCTCGAGCGCGGCGTCGACGAGCCGTTCGCCCTGCGCCCGGTCGATCCGGTGCGAGACGACCAGGGTGGCGATCCCCTGCATGGTCGCCGCGAACAGGAGCTTGAAGAGGAGTCGGGCGTCCGCACCGTCGTCCCCGTCGTCGCGGTTCCCACGGCACCCTCGAGCACCGCGAACAGCGACTCCGCGGCAGCCTGCACGGGGCCCATCCGGCCGGTCGTCTTCGCCTGGAACATGAGGTCCATCAGCGCCGCGTCGTCGATCGCGAAGTCCACGTACGCCAGGGCGACCCGGCGGAACCGGTCCTCCAGCCCGTCGGCACCCGACAGTGCCCGGCGCACGGCAGCGGTCAACCGGTCGAAGCCGAGTTGGGCGAGGGCGTCGAGGAGCGCCTGCCGATCGACGAAGTGACTCCGGGGGCGCCGTGACTGACCCCGGCGCGGCGGGCGAGGTCGCGGAGCGAGAGTCCGTCGACCCCGGACTCCCGCAGCACCGCGACGGCCTCGTCGAGGAGCACCGCCCGCAGGTTCCCGTGGTGGAAGGGCCGCTCGGTCATGAGGACATCCTAGTCCCGAACTAGGCATTGACTATTTTCTAGGCAACGCCTAGTTTGACGACATGCCTTCGGAACAGACCCTCCTCGTGTTCGGCGCGACCGGCCAGACCGGCCAGCACTTCACCCGACTCGCACTCGACGCCGGGCACCGCGTCCGAGCAGTCGCACGGACGCCGTCGAAGCTGGCCGTCCAGCACGACGACCTGCAGGTCGTGCAGGGCTCGGTCACCGACGACCTCGACCTCGATGCACTGCTCGACGGCGTGACGGGCGTCGTCGTGATGCTCGGGGACGTCGCCGCGCAACGCGAGCGACCCGTCAACACGGAGTTCGTCCGCGCCCTCGTCCCCGCCATGCGCCGGAACGGCACCCGGCGCCTGCTGTACCAGGCCGGCGGGCTGAGCGCCCCTCCCGGCAAGCGGCTCGCCCCCGTGCTCCGCGTCGTCCGGTCGACGCTCGCGCGGGACTACCGCGGCCAGCACGCGGACAACGAGGCGGTCATGCGCTACCTCGACGCCGACGCGCAGGACATCGCCTGGACCGTCCACCGGGCCGGCATCGGCTCGGACGGTCCCACGAAGGGCGAGCTCCGCCGGTCGGCGCGGTGGATCAGCATCGGCACGTTCCGGGACTGTGCCGCGTACAACCTGCGGGCGCTGTTCGACGACTCGGCCGTGCACACCTGCGACGGCAGCGCCTACCGGCGAGCGGCCTGAACGCCGGGCGACGCGCTCAGCCCACGCGACGGAACAACGCGATGAACATCGCGTCCGTGCCGACCCGGTGCGGCCAGAGCTGCGCCGTGTTGCCGTCCGCGATCTCCGGGTCGCGCGCGGCGACCCCGCGCACGATCGTCGCGGTGTCGAGCTGCTCGAGGACTCCCCCGTGCCGCCCCATCAGCGTGTCGACCTGCCCGCGCGTCTCGGCCAGGTGCGGCGAGCACGTGACGTACGCGAGCGTCCCACCCGGTGCGAGCACCCGGACCGCGGCGTCGAGCAGCTCGGTCTGCAGGGCCGCGAGCTCCTGGACGTCCTCGGGGTCTTCCGCCAGCGTGCTTCCGGACGCCGACGCAGGGCGCCGAGGCCGGTGCACGGCGCGTCGAGCAGGATGCGGTCGAAGGTCATCCCGGTGCCGTCGCGGCCGTAGCGCCGGGCGTCGCCCTCGACGACGCGGACGTGGTCGCCGAACACCCCGAGGGCGTTCCGCACGAGTCCGGCACGTGCCGGCACGAGCTCGTTCGCGACGAGTGTCGCGCCGCCCTGCTGCGCCTCGGCCGCGAGCAACGCGGCCTTGCCGCCGGGGCCGGCGCACATGTCGAGCCAGCGCTCGCCCTCGCGCACCGCGGACGACCGACTCAGCGCGAGGGCGGCGAGCTGCGAGCCCTCGTCCTGTACGCGCAGGCGCCCGGCGGCGACGCCCGGCACGCGCGCGGGGTCACCGGAGATACCGCGGATCCCGACGGGCGAGACCGGCAGGGCGTCGGCGGCCGGCAGGGGGTCGACGGTCCGGACGGGAGGCACGGTGCCGGTCGCGCCGTCGGCCTCCGGTTCGTCGTCGGCGGGCACCAGGGCCGCCGGCACGTCCGCCGCGCCCGTCGCGTCGGCGAACGCGGCATCGTCGCCTGCGTCCTCGTCGGGCACCGTGCGCGCCGTCGCGGTGGCGATGTCCTCGTCGGTGGCGAGCCCGGGCAGCGCCGCGAGCTGCACCCGGGGCGCGGCGTTGTCGGCGGCGAGCAGGGCGGCGAGCTCGTCGCGGGAGCGTTCCGCGGCGAGGGCGTCGCGCAGTGCCGAGACGACCCAGACCGGGTGCGACCACCGCGTGGCGAGCAGGGCGTCGCCGCCACGGCCCTCGGTGATCTGCCCGTCCCACTCGTCGTCGGTACGCGCGGCGATCTTGCGCATCACGGCGTTCACGAAGCCGGTGGCACGGCGGGCACCGACCTCGCGGGCGAGCTCGACCGTGGCGTCGACCGCGGCGTGCGTCGGGGTGCGCATGGCGAGCAGCTGGTGGGCGCCGAGCCGCATCACGTCGAGGACGTCGGCCTCGATGTTCTCCGGCCGACGACCCGACGCCAGCGCGATGATGACGTCGTAGCGACCGAGCATCCGGATCGAGCCGTAGGTGAGCTCGGTGGCGAACGCGGCATCGCGCGCGGTGAGGCCGGCACGACGGATGCGTGTCGGCAGCAGCAGGTTCGCGTACGCGTCGTCGACCTGCACGGCACGGAGCACGTCGAACGCGACACGACGGGCGTTCGCGGGGCGGGGACCGCGGCGGGCGCCCCGGGTGTTCGTCGGCTGGCTCATGCGAGGACCTTCCCGTCCAGTTCGCCCAGGCCACGGGCCCAGGCTGCGGCGTCCATCGCCTTCTTGCCGGCCGGCTGCACCTCGAGCAGCGCCAGCGGAGTGTCACCGGTCCCGACCAGCAGCCGACCGCCGTGGAGTGCCAGCGCACCGGGCGCGAGGTGCGGGGCGGGGTCCGCGGGGCCTCCTGTCAAGCGGTTGCTGCGGAGCAGCTTCACGCGGGTCTCGCCGAGGTGGGCGTACGCGCCGGGCTCGGGGTGACCCCGCGCAGACGGGCGTGCACGATCGCCGCCGGAGCGTCGAAGTCGATGCGCCCGTCATCGATGGTCAGCTTCGGTGCGAGCGTCGGCTCACCGGTCTGCTCGGTCGCGACGGCCGTGCCGGCGGCGATGGCGTCGACCACCCGGGCGACGGTCTCGGCACCCGACTCGGCCATGGCGGCGAGGACCTCGCCGGCGGTGGCCTCCGGGTCGATCTCGAACGGGTCCGCCGCGAACACCGGGCCGGCGTCGAGCGCCTCGACGAGCTGGAAGACCGACGCGGCGGTGCGGGTGTCCCCCGCCATCACGGCCCGCTGGACCGGCGCGGCACCCCGGTACGCCGGCAGGTCGGAGAAGTGCAGGTTCACCCAGCCGAGGCGCGGGGCATCGAGCGCCGGGCGGCGGAGCAGCGCCCCGTAGGCGACGATGACACCGAGGTCGACGTCGAGCGCGGCGATGCGCGCGGTGACGTCGTCGTCCACGCGGCTCGCCTCGATGACGGGCAGTCCGAGCTCCGCGGCGACCTGCGCGACCGGTGTCGGCGTCAGCACCCGCTTCCGGCCCTGCGGTGTCGGCGGACGCGTGAGGACCGCAGCGATCTCGTGGTCGGACGCCGCCAGGCGGCGGAGGGTGGGGACGGCCGCAGCGGGGCTGCCGGCGACGACGAGACGCATGGGTTCGATCCTCCCACGCGCGCGCTCGGTGGACTGACCCGAACCGGCGCCGCACCGGGTGGGTACGGTCTGCGGCACAGCACGAGAGGGGTTCCCATGTCCGACGTCACCACGTCCACCGACCGCTTCGCAGGGTCCAGCATCCAGAAGGTCGCGCTGCTCGTCGGCGTCGTGTTCCTGCTGGTCGGGATCGCCGGGTTCGTTCCCGGGCTGACGTCCGGCTCGCTCGCGGGCGCCGGCCACGGGTCGATGGCGATGCTGCTCGGGGTCTTCCAGGTGTCGGTGCTGCACAACGTCGTGCACCTGCTGTTCGGGGTCGTCGGGGTGCTCGCGGCGGGGTACGCCACCGGGTCGCGGATGTACCTGGTGCTCGGCGGGGTCGTCTACTTCGTGCTCTGGGTCTACGGACTGTTCACCGCCGGGCACTCGTTCGGCGCGAACTTCGTGCCGCTGAACTGGGCCGACAACTGGCTGCACCTCGTGCTCGCGGTCGGGATGGTCGCGCTCGGCGTGGTGTTCCCGCGCGTCGGTGGGCGGGCCGCGCACGCCTGACGCTGCTGCCGCGGACTCGGAACGACACCCTCGTCGTCGTACGACGCCGAGGGTGTCGTTCTGCGTCGGAGCTGGGCGGGGTCAGACCTCGGAGAAGGGTTCGGCGTCGTCGAGCCGGACCCGCAGCGTCGGTGCCGCTCGACGCCGGTTGCCACCCTTGAGCACCCGCCGGGTCGACGACCGCCGGATCACCTCAGCCTTGAGGGTCGCCGCGACCTCGGGACCGTGGGCGTACGGGAACCGCACGATCGCCCGGACCGTGCCCGGCAGGGCGTCGTCCTCGACGGGTACCGGGCCGAGCACCGGGCCCGCGGTCGCACCTTCGAGGGCCTCGACGGCGGCGGTGACGGCCTCGTCGGTGCCGGTCATCGTCGCCACGCGGACCGCCGGCGGGAAGTGCAGCTCGCGCCGGTCGGTGAGTTCGTCGTGCGCGGGACCGTCGAGCCGCCAGAGCGCCATCGCCGTCGCGAGCTTGCCGCCGATGCCGACCAGGTACGCCTCGGCCCCGGGAGCGCCCTTCGCGGCGGCGTTCGTCCAGAACCGGAGCACGTCCTCCTGCACGCGCAGCCCTCGCGCGCGAGCATCTTCTCGCCGTCGAGCAGGAGCACGCACGCGTAACCGCCGGGCACGCTCGGCTCGGCACCGCGGGTCGCGACGACGACGGAGGGCCGCGCGGGCACCTCGTCGAGCGGGCGCGAGCCGTCGGCCACCACGATCCGGGTGCCGGGGAACGCCCGCCCGAGTTCGTCGGCGGTGCGTTGGGCGCCCTGTCCCACGGGCTTCACGGTGCCGTTGCCACACGTCGGGCAGCGGAACCCCACGGCGAGGGCACCGCAGAACCGGCACTGCGGCGTGGCACCGCGGTGCGGACTGCCGAGCGGACCGCCGCAGATCCGGCAGTGCGCCCGCTCACCGCACTCCGCGCAGACGAGCCCGGTGCCGAACCCGGGGCTCGCGACCTGCACGAGCACCGGGCCGTGCTGGCTGGCCTCGCGCGCGGCACGCCAGGCGGAGCTCGGGATGCGCGCCTGCGCGGCGTAGCCCTCGGCCGAGGTCTGCTGCACGGTGGGGATGACCTTCGGGGTCTTCACCCGGAACGGCGTGACGTCCTGCAGCCAGTGCAGTTCGACGAGCCGTTGCACGTCGGTGCTGCGGGCGTGCGAGAGGAACAGCAGTGCGGCGCCCGACTGCGCCGCCCGCACGAGGGCGACGTCACGCGTGTGCACGTACGGCGCGCGCTGCTCGATGAACGAGGCGTCGCCGTCGTCCCACATCGCGATGAGCCCGAGATCGGTCGCCGGTGCGTACACCGCCGTGCGGTTGCCGATCGCGACGACGGGGTGGGTCCGCGCCTGCAGCAGTGCCTTGGCCCGCTGCCCGTTCGTCTGCTTGGCGTCGAAGCGCACGACCCGTTCCGACGGCAGCACCGCGAGCAGCGCGCGCTCGAGGTCGATCACGTCGCGGAAGTCGGGGACGGCGATGACGGCGGACTGCTCGGCCGCGAGGGTGTGCGCGGCCGCCTGGGCAAGCGTCGCGGCCCATCCTGGAACCCAGACGGGGTCGGCGTCGCCGGCGTCGTCTCCGTCGCTGTCGGCACCGGAGCACCTGACCAGCGCCACGGGGTGGGGAACCGCGGCGACCGCAGCGCGATCGTGCTCGGCGATCACGCCTTCGAGCATGCCCGGGGTGTATCCGGTCACCGGCGGTGCGGACACCGGGGGCGGCGACCACGAGGTGTCCCGCGCGAGCCAGGCCTTCTCGGCGCGGACCTGGCGGGTCGGCACGGCCAGGCGCAGGACGTCGGACGCAACACCGGCGGCGCGGTCGGCAACGGCGCGGGCGAGCTTCCAGATCTCCGGCGCCAGGACCGGGACGGGTGACACCAGGGTCTCGATCGCGCTGAGTTCACCCGGGTAGTCGCCCTCGTCGACGATCTCGACGACGTAGCCGTCGGACATCCGCGCCCCGGTGCGGAGCGGGACCTTCACGCGGACCCCCGGCACGCAGTCGTCCTCGAGCTCGGCCGGCACCCGGTAGTCGAACAGACGGTCCAACTGCGGGAGCGGCGAGTCGAGGACGACGCGCGCGACGGTGGTCACGCGGTGCCTCAGACGGCGGCGGTGACGAGCCCTGCGGCGGCGCGGAGTTCCTCGACGCGGTCGAGCTGCTCCCAGGTGAACCCGGGGAGCTCGCGGCCGAAGTGTCCGTACGTCGCGGTCTGCGCGTAGATCGGACGGAGCAGGTCGAGGTCGCGGATGATCGCGGCCGGACGCAGGTCGAAGACCTGGCGGATCGCGGCTTCGATCGTGGCGTCGTCGACGTGTCCGGTGCCGAAGGTCTCGACGTAGAGCCCGACGGGCTTCGCGCGGCCGATCGCGTAGGCGACCTGCACCTCGAGCCGGTCGGCGAGGCCCGCGGCGACCGCGTTCTTCGCGACCCAGCGCAGCGCGTACGCCGCCGAGCGGTCGACCTTGGACGGGTCCTTGCCGCTGAACGCGCCGCCACCGTGACGGGAGGCCCCGCCGTAGGTGTCGACGATGACCTTGCGGCCGGTGAGTCCGGCGTCGCCCTGGGGGCCACCGATCTCGAAGCGGCCGGTCGGGTTGACGATGACGTCGACGTGCGAGGAGTCGAGGTCGACGAGGTCGAGCACCGGACGGATCACGTGCTCGGTGATCTCGGCGGTGAGCTGCTCCAGCGTGACGCTCGGCGAGTGCTGCGTCGACAGGACGACGGTCTCGACGGTCTTCGGCACGACGCCGTCGTAGCCGACGGTGACCTGCGTCTTGCCGTCCGGGCGCAGGAACGCCAGCTCGCCGGACTTGCGCACGGCGGCCAGACGCTCGGCCAGGCGGTGCGCCAGCCAGATCGCGACCGGCATGTACTCGGGGGTCTCGTTCGTCGCGAAGCCGAACATGATGCCCTGGTCGCCAGCACCCTGACGGTCGAGCGGGTCGACCGCGCCGGTGCGGGAGTCGAGCGACTCGTCGACGCCCTGCGCGATGTCCGGCGACTGCGCACCGATCGACACCTCGACGCCGCACGTGGCGCCGTCGAAGGAGACGTCCGACGAGTTGTAGCCGATGCCCGTGATGACGTCACGGACGAGCTTGGGGATCTCGACGTAGCCCGAGGTCGTGACCTCGCCCGCGACGTGAACGAGCCCGGTCGTCACCATCGTCTCGACGGCGACCCGAGCGTGCGGGTCCACCGTGAGCAGCGCGTCGAGGATGCTGTCCGAGATCTGGTCGCAGATCTTGTCGGGGTGCCCCTCGGTCACCGACTCGGACGTGAAGAGGCGCAGAGCAGCTGCAGTCACCGGGATCAGTCGGAGGGCTGCTGCTGCTTGGTGACGGTGAGCTTGTCCTCGTTGATCTCGTGGAGAGCCACGGACAGCGGCTTGTCGTCGATCGTCGAGTCGACGAGCGGGCCGACGTTGTCGAAGAGCGAGCCCTCGTGCAGGTCGGCGTAGTAGTCGTTGATCTGACGCGCACGCTTGGAAGCGAAGATGACGAGCGCGTACTTCGACTCGACCTTGCTGAGCAGGTCGTCGATGGGCGGGTCGATGATGCCCTGGGGGTTGGCCATGGAGTCTCCTCGTCGTCGGTGCACCCGTCAGGGCGCAGAGAACAAGTCTACGACCTGTCGTGCCGCGGTGCCGACATCGGAGTTCACGATGCGGACGTCGAACTCGTCCTGGGCGGCCAGTTCGACCTTCGCGGTGTCGAGTCGACGCGCCTGTTCCTCGGGCGACTCGGTGCCGCGGCCGATGAGTCGACGCACCAGTTCTTCCCACGTCGGGGGCAGCAGGAACACGAGCACGGCCTCGGGCATGGCGTCACGGACCTGGCGAGCACCCTGCAGGTCGATCTCGAGCATGACCCGCTCGCCGGCGTCGAGCGCACGGTCGATCGGCGGCCGCGGGGTGCCGTACCGGTACGAGTTGTGCACCGTGGCCCATTCGAGCAGTTCGCGCTCGCGGATCATCCGGTCGAACTCAGCGTCGTCGACGAAGTAGTAGTGCACGCCGTCGACCTCGCCCGGGCGGGGCTTCCGGGTGGTGGCGGAGACGCTGAGGTTCACGTCCGGGTACTGCTCGCGGATGTACGCGCTCACCGTGCCCTTGCCGACCGCAGTCGGCCCGGCGAGGACGACGAGCTTCGAGGCACCGCGCTTGCGACCGCGGGCGGCGAGCCAGTCGGCCAGTGCCGTGCGCTGCCGGGTGCCGAGGCCCCCGAGGCGCTTCGACGGCGCGATGCGCAGCGTGCCCATGATCGACTCGGCACGTGCCGGACCGATGCCGGACAGGCTGACGAGCAGGTCGCGCACCCGGAGCGAGCGCTCCGCCGAGGTCGTGTCGACGAGGGCGTCGTCCCACGCCGAGCGAGCAACCTCGAGTGCCGAGCGCTCCCCCGACGCGATCGCGGACTTGACCGCGGCCCGGGCGCGTCGCGCGGCGACCGCGGCCTGGGCCGCCGCGACGCGGTCGACCTCCGGTGGCGTGCGGTGGGCCGGCAGGTCGGTGCCGTCGGTGCGGTCGCCGTCGGTGCGGTCGCCGTCGGCGGTCATGCTGCGGCTCCGAGGGCGGCGCGGATCCGGTCGGCGCGCTCGGACACGAGTGCCGCGACGCCGTCCGGACCGTCGGTCAGCAGCCCGCGCGACTCGCTCACGAGCACCTGCTCGGCGCGCGCACCGTACAGCGCACGGAGGTCCTCGATCCGGGCGCCCTGGGCGCCGAAGCCCGGGGCGAGCAGCGGCGCGGTGCCGATCGCGTCCGCGTCGATGCCGAAGTCGTCGAGGTGAAGGGTCGCGCCGAGCACGAGCCCGACGTCGCCGAGGGCCTGGTCGCCCGCGGCCCGGTTGTCGTCTGCCACGTCCAAGACGATACCGGCAGCCACGGACCGCCCGGCACGCGGGCCCTCCGCCAGGACCGCGGTCTGCAGCACCCGCGCCTCCGGGTTGCTCGTCGCAGCGAGCACGAAGACCCCGGCACCGTTCCGCCGGGCGACGTCGACCGTCCCGCTGAGCGAGCCGTAGCCCAGGTACGGCGACACCGTCATCGCGTCGGCCGCGAACGGCCCGTCACGGTCGAGCCACGCGAGCGCGTAGTCGTCACCGGTCGACCCGATGTCGCCCCGCTTCACGTCGGCGACGACCAGGAGGCCCGCATCACGTGCCCGACGGATCGTCGCGTCGAGCGCGCGGTAGCCCGCGACCCCCGCCGCCTCGAAGAAGGCGATCTGCGGCTTCACGATCGCCGCGCGGCCGGCGGCCGCGTCGACCAGGGCCGCACCGAAGGCGGTCAGGCCCTGCTCGTCGCGGCCGAGCCCCCACGCCGCCAGGGTGGTGGCGTGGGGGTCGATGCCGACGCAGAGCGGTGAACGCTCGCGCATCGCGGACGCGAGCCGATCGCCGAAGGAGGCCGGGCCTCCCGATCGTCCGTCGCTCACCAGGTGGCGCGCTCCCGCGCGTAGTCCTGCAGGCTCCGGACGTTGAGCGGCGTGCCGATCGTCTCGATCGCCGCGACCGCCGCACCGATCTGCGCGATCGTCGTGAACAGCGGCTTGTCCGCTGCGACCGTGGCCGCACGGATCTCGTACCCGTCCGCACGACCGGCGGCACCCGACGGCGTGTTGATGACGATGTCGACCTCGTTGCGCGTCAGCAGGTCGACGACGCTCTCGCCGCCCTGGCTGTACTTGCCGACGATGCCGACCTCGATGCCGTTGCGGCGGAGGATCTCCGCCGTGCCCTCGGTCGCGATGATCGTGAAGCCGAGCTGCTGCAGGCGGTGCACCGGCAGCACGATGGCGCGCTTGTCGGTGTCCGCGACGCTCACGAAGACCGTGCCGCTGGTCGGCAGGCCGCCGTACGCAGCGTCCTGCGACTTGAGGAACGCCCGCGGGAAGTCGCGGTCGATGCCCATGACCTCGCCGGTGGAGCGCATCTCGGGGCTGAGGACCGAGTCGACGACCTGACCCTCGCGGGTACGGAAGCGGCGGAAGGGCAGGACGGCCTCCTTCACGGCGACCGGGGCCTCCATCGGGACGAACGCCCCGTCGCGGGCCGGCAGCATGCCCTCGGCGACGAGCTCGTCGACGCTGGTGCCGGTCATGATGCGGGACGCGGCCTTGGCCAGCGGGATGCCGAGCGCCTTGGAGACGAACGGGACCGTGCGGCTGGCGCGCGGGTTCGCCTCGAGGACGTAGAGCACGCCGGCGCCGATGGCGAACTGGACGTTGAGCAGACCCTGCACGCCGATGCCGCGGGCGATCTTCTCGGTCGCGTCGACGACGCCCTGGATCTCGGCGCGGCCGAGGCCGACCGGGGGCAGGGTGCAGGCGGAGTCGCCGGAGTGGATGCCGGCCTCTTCCAGGTGCTCCATGATGCCGCCGATGTAGAGCCGCTCGCCGTCGAAGAGCGCGTCGACGTCGATCTCCACCGCGTCGTCCAGGAACCGGTCGACGAGCAGCGGGAGCTCCGGGCCGATGATCGCCTGGTCGGCCATCCGGTCGAAGTAGTCGGCGAGCGACGGGGAGTCGTACAGGATCTCCATGCCGCGGCCGCCGAGCACGAAGGACGGGCGGACGAGCACCGGGTAGCCGATCTCCTCGGCCACGGCGGTCGCGCTCGCCAGGTCGTGGGCGGTGCCGTTGCGCGGCGCGAGCAGTCCCGCGGCGTCGAGGATGGCGGAGAACTGGCCGCGCTCCTCGGCGGAGTCGATCGCCGTCGGGCTGGTGCCGAGGATCGGGATCCCCGCCGCCTCGAGCGGCTTCGCCAGGCCCAGGGCGGTCTGCCCGCCGAGCTGCACGACGACGCCGACGAGCTCACCCGACGCGGCCTCGGCCTCGATGACCTCGAGGACGTCCTCGGCCGTGAGCGGCTCGAAGTACAGGCGGTCTGAGGTGTCGTAGTCGGTGGAGACCGTCTCGGGGTTGCAGTTGATCATGATCGTCTCGAACCCGGCGTCGCTCAGCGCGAAGGACGCGTGCACGCAGGAGTAGTCGAACTCGACGCCCTGGCCGATGCGGTTCGGGCCGGAGCCGAGGATGACGACCTTCTTGCGGTCGCTCGCGACCACCTCGGTCTCGGCGTCGTACGACGAGTAGTGGTACGGCGTCAGGGCGGGGAACTCGCCGGCGCACGTGTCGACGGTCTTGAACACGGGCCGGATGCCGAGGGCGTGCCGGTCGTCACGGACCTGCTGCTCGCTGACCGGGTGCTCCGGGGTGCTGCGCAGCGCCGCGATCTGGGTGTCGCTGAAGCCGTGTTCCTTGGCCCACCGGATGGTGTCCGCGTCGAGCTCGTCGGCGGCCGCGACCTCGGCGGCGACCTCGTTGATGAGCACGATCTGGTCGATGAACCAGGGGTCGATCTTCGTGGCGTCGAAGACCTCGTCGGCAGTGGCGCCGGCGACCAGGGCCTGCTGCACCGTGACGATCCGGCCGTCGGTGGGGACGGACGACTTCGCGAGCAGGGCGTCCTTGTCGAGCTCCGCCGCCGGGGTGTCCCAGTGGAAGCTCGAGCCGCGCTTCTCGAGCGACCGCAGCGACTTCTGCAGCGCCGTCGCGTAGTTGCGGCCGATGGCCATCGCCTCGCCGACGCTCTTCATCGTCGTGGTGAGCGTGGCGTCCGCCGCGGGGAACTTCTCGAACGCGAACCGCGGGGTCTTCACGACCACGTAGTCGAGCGTCGGCTCGAAGCTGGCCGGGGTGACCTTCGTGATGTCGTTCTGGATCTCGTCCAGGCGGTACCCGATGGCGAGCTTCGCGGCGATCTTCGCGATCGGGAAGCCCGTGGCCTTCGACGCCAGGGCTGACGAGCGGGAGACGCGCGGGTTCATCTCGATGACGATCAGGCGGCCGTTCGACGGGTCGACGGCGAACTGGATGTTGCAACCACCGGTGTCGACACCGACGCGGCGGATGATGTCGATGCCGATGTTGCGCATGTTCTGGTACTCGCGGTCGGTGAGCGTGAGCGCCGGTGCGACGGTGATCGAGTCGCCGGTGTGCACGCCGACCGGGTCGACGTTCTCGATGGAGCAGATGACGACGGTGTTGTCGTAGTTGTCGCGCATCAGCTCGAGCTCGTACTCCTTCCAGCCGAGGATCGACTCCTCGAGCAGGACCTCGGTCGTCGGGCTGGACTGCAGCCCGTCGCCGACGAAGCGGACGAGCTCGGCTTCGTCGTACGCGAAGCCCGAACCGAGACCACCCATGGTGAAGGACGGGCGGACGACGAGCGGGTAGCCGAGGTCCTTCGCGAACTCCTTCGCCTCTTCCAGCGTGTGGGCGATGTGGCTCCGGGCCACGTCGGCGCCGGACTCGAGCACGAGCTCCTTGAAGAGCTGGCGGTCCTCGCCGCGCTGGATGGCGTCCACCTTGGCGCCGATGAGCTCGACGCCGTGCTTCTCGAGGATGCCGGCCTCGTCGAGCGCGATCGCCGCGTTCAGGGCGGTCTGGCCGCCCAGCGTCGGCAGGACGGCGTCCGGCTTCTCGATGCGGATGATCTCCTCGAGGCACGCGTTCGTGATCGGCTCGATGTAGGTCGCGTCGGCGAAGTCGGGGTCGGTCATGATCGTCGCCGGGTTCGGGTTGACGAGGATGACCCGGACGCCCTCGGCACGGAGGACGCGGCACGCCTGGGTGCCCGAGTAGTCGAACTCGGCGGCCTGACCGATGACGATCGGGCCGGAACCGATGACGAGGACGGAGTTGATGTCTGCGCGCTTGGGCATCAGTTCGCTTCCTTGGTGATGTCTGCTGCGGGAGTGGTCGCGTCGGCGGTGGCCGCGTCGAGCGGCTCCCCGTCACGTCGCGCGCGCACCAGGTCCGCGAACCGGTCGAAGAGGTACATGCTGTCGTGCGGACCAGCGGCGGCCTCAGGGTGGTACTGCACGCTGAACGCGGGCACGTCGAGCGCCCGCAGGCCCTCGACCACGTCGTCGTTCAGCGAGTAGTGCGAGACCTCGACGCGGCCGAACCCGGCCGGCGACTCCAGGACCTGCCCCAGCGGGGCGTCGACCGCGAAGCCGTGGTTCTGGCTCGTGATCTCGACCTTGCCCGTGGTGGTGTCGAGCACCGGCTGGTTGATACCGCGGTGCCCGAAGGGCAGCTTGTAGGTGCCGAAGCCGAGCGCGCGGCCGAGCAGCTGGTTGCCGAAGCAGATGCCGAAGAACGGGCGACCGGTCCGCAGGCTGCCCTGGAGCAGTTCGACCTGGGCGTCCGACGCCGCGGGGTCCCCGGGGCCGTTCGAGTAGAACAGGGCGTCCGGTGCGAGCTCCTCGAGCGCCGCAGCGGAGATGTCCTGCGGCACGACGTGCACCTCGAAGCCGCGCTGGGCGAGGTAGCGGGTGGTCGATGCCTTCACGCCCAGGTCGAGCACGGCCAGCCGGCCGATCTGCTCACCCTCGGCCGGCACCACGTAGGTCTCCGGGGTGGACACGATCGCCGAGAAGCTCGCGCCCGCCATCGTGGCCTGCGACCGGACGGCGTCCAGCTGCTCCGACTCCGACAGCGTCGCGTCGGCACCGCTGAAGACGCCGCCCTTCATGGCGCCGGCGTCGCGGATCCGTCGCGTGAGGGCACGGGTGTCGATACCGGAGATCCCGACGATGCCGTCGCGCACCAGGTGGTCGTCGAGCGACGCGTTCGCGCGGTGGTTCGAGACCACGCGACTGGGGTCGCGCACCACGTACCCGGCGACCCAGATGCGACGGGACTCGGGGTCCTCGTCGTTGACGCCGGTGTTGCCGATGTGCGGCGCGGTCTGCACCACGATCTGGCCGGCGTAGGACGGATCGGTCAGCGTCTCCTGGTAGCCGGTCATGCCGGTCGCGAAGACCACCTCGCCGAGCGTGCGCCCGCGGGCGCCGTAGGCCCAGCCGTCGTACCGGGTGCCGTCTTCGAGGACCAGGACGGCCCGTTCGCGTGTCATGCTTTCTTCCCTTCGCCCGCGGTTCGCGGGGCATCGGCCGCAGTCGCCTGCGGCCCGGTCTCGGTCAGTCCCTGCAGGGCGAGCAGCGCTGCTGCGTCGTCCTCCGGGAACCGGAAGTACGTGTCGAGGTCCGTCGCACCTGCGGCGCCGGTCGCCGTCCATCGCAGACGGACCAGTCCCCCGGGCTCGACCACCCGGTCGATCGCCCACGTCGAGCGGTCGGCACCGCGGACCGCAGCACGTTCGACCCAGCGGTCGTCCGCGCCGGCGAGCCGCAGGACCACACCGGTCGCGTGGACGCGCACGCCGCCGCGGCCCCGGAACCCGAGCCCGCCGGCGGTGATGCGTTCCAGCGGCTGGTCGGCACGGGTCGTCGCGACGGAGAAACCGTCCCAGGACCCGACCATCGGTCCGATCGTGGTCGGGACGGGGACGGGAGGCACGGATTCCGCCTGCTTCCTGGTCCGCGTCCGCCAGGTGCGCGCCATGGCGACGAACAGCGCGGCCACCGCGAGCAGGATCACCCCGCCGAGCAACCAGCGTGCGGCGTCGCCGCTCATGCGCGCACCCCCGTCCGGAGTGCCGCGGCGTGCGCGGCGACGGTGTCGGCGTCGACGAGGCGGCCGTCGAGCACCGTCGGCGCGCCCAGGTGGAACGTGGCGACCACCCGGCCCGGCAGGGTCATGCCGAGGTACGGCGAGTTCTGCGACTGCCCGGCGAGGTCGGCGACCGCGAACTCGCGGCTGGCCGTCGGGTCGTAGAGCGTGATCTCGGCGGGTGCGCCCTCGGCGATGCGCTGACCGTGGCCCTCGACCTGGCCGATGCGCGCGGGCGCCTCGGACAGGACCCGGGCGACGTCGGCCCAGTCGAGCTGCCCCGACGCGACGACGGCGGACTGCACGACGCTGAGCGCCGACTCGAGGCCGACCATGCCGTTCGCCGCCGCCGGCCACTCGCAGCACTTCGCCTCAGCGGTGTGCGGCGCGTGGTCGGTCGCGACGATGTCGATGGTGCCGTCGGCCAGGGCGGCGCGCAGGGCGTCGACGTCCTCGCGGGCCCGGAGCGGCGGGTTCACCTTGTAGCGGGCGTCGTACCCGGGGGCGCCGTCGTGCCCGGCGATGCGGTCCTCGGTGAGCACGAGGTGGTGCGGGGTGACCTCGGCGGTGACGTCGATGCCGCGGGACTTGGCCCAGCGGATCACCTCGACGCTGCCGGCGGTCGAGACGTGGCAGACGTGCAACCGAGCCCCGACGTGGTCGGCGAGCAGGACGTCGCGGGCGATGATCGCCTCTTCCGCCACGGCCGGCCAGCCCGCGAGCCCGAGCTCCGACGACAGCCGGCCCTCGTTCATCTGCGCACCGATGGTCAGGCGGGGCTCCTGCGCGTGCTGCGCGAGCACCCCGCCGAAGCCCTTGATGTACTCGAGTGCGCGGCGCATGAGGAGCGGGTCGGCCACGCAGGAGCCGTCGTCCGAGAAGACCCGGACCTTCGCCCTGCTCGTCGCCATGGCACCGATCTCGGACAGGTGCGTGCCCTGCAGCCCCTGCGACACCGCGCCGATCGGGCGGACCGTGACGTAGCCGGCGTCGTCACCGAGTGCCTGCACCTGCTCGACGACCCCGGCGGTGTCGGCGACCGGGCTCGAGTTCGCCATCGCGTTGACGGCGGTGAAGCCACCGGCCGCCGCGGCGCGCGAGCCGGTGAGGACCGTCTCGGATTCCTCGTGACCGGGCTCGCGCAGGTGGGTGTGCAGGTCGACGAGACCCGGCAGGGCGATGAGCCCGTCGGCGTCGACGACCGTGGCACCGCTCGCGTCCGCGCCGGAGCCGATCGCCGTGATGCGGCCGTCCTGCAGTCGGATGTCGGCGCGCGAGCCGTCGACCAGCTGCGCGCCGCGGATCAGGTGAGCGGTCATGCTGCGGACTCCTTCGGTTCGGTGCCGGTCAGGGCCAGGTAGAGGACCGCCATGCGGACCGAGACGCCGTTCTCGACCTGCTCGACCACGGTGGAACGGGGGTCGTCGGCAGCGACGCCGGCGATCTCCAGCCCGCGGTTCATCGGACCGGGGTGCATGATCAGCGTGCGCTCGGACAGTCGGGCGAACCGCGCAGCCGTCAGGCCCCAGTGCCGCGTGTACTCGCGCGGGTTCGGGAAGAACGCGTCGTCCATCCGTTCCTGCTGGATCCGGAGCGTCATGACGACGTCCGGGTCCTCGGCCAGGGCGGCGTCGAGGTCGTGGTGCACCGCGGCCCCGAACGGGGTCGTGGTGGCGGGCAGGAGCGTCGGCGGTGCGGCGAAGGTCACGCTCGCGCCGAGGGTCCGGAGCAGCCACGCGTTCGACCGGGCGACGCGGCTGTGCAGCACGTCGCCGACGATCAGGACCCGGACGCCGTCGAGGCCCTGTCCACGCGACCCGGCACCGTGCAGGCGACGACGCATGGTGAAGGCGTCGAGCAGCGCCTGCGTCGGGTGCTCGTGCGTGCCGTCGCCGGCGTTCACCACGGGGACGTCGATCCAGTCGGCGTCGGCCAGCACGCGCGGCGCACCGGACGAGCCGTGCCGCATGACGATGCCGTCGATGCCCATCGCGCCGAGGGTCTGCACGGTGTCCTTGAGGGACTCGCCCTTGGAGACGCTCGAGCCCTTGGCCGCGAAGTTGATGACGTCGGCCGACAGGCGCTTCGCCGCGGCCTCGAACGAGATGCGCGTGCGTGTCGAGTCCTCGAAGAACAGGTTCACGACCGTCTTGCCGCGCAGCGCCGGGAGCTTCCGGACCTCGCGCGTGTTGACCTCGGCCATCTCCTCGGCGACGTCGAGGATGTGCACGGCCTGGTCGCGCGACAGGTCGGCGGTGGAGAGCAGGTGCCGCATCACGCCACCCCCTGCTCGATGAACACGGTGTCGTCGCCGTCGGTCTCGGACAGGTGCAGGGTGACCCGCTCGTCCGAGGCGGTCGGCAGGTTCTTGCCGACGTGGTCCGCGCGGATCGGCAGCTCGCGGTGGCCGCGGTCGACGAGCACGGCGAGCCGGACGGCGCGAGGCCGGCCGATCCCCTGCAGGGCGTCGAGCGCTGCCCGGACCGTACGGCCCGAGTACAGGACGTCGTCGACGAGCACGACGACCTTGCCGTCGATGCCGCCGGCGGGGATCACCGTGCGGTGCGGGGCACGACCGATGCCGTGCCCGAGGTCGTCCCGGTGCATGGTCACGTCGAGCGTGCCGACCCGTTCGGACCCGATGCCCGCCCGCGCGGACTGCCACTCGGGCTCGATGTCCGCCAGGACACGGCCCAGCCGTTCGGCGAGCACTGCGCCCCGGGTCGGGATGCCCAGGAGGACGAGGTCCGAGCCGCCGTGGTTGGCCTCGAGGATCTCGTGTGCGATGCGCGTCAGAGCGCGCGTGATGTCGGGTTGCTGCAGGACCGTTCTGGTACCCACGTCGACCCCTTCCCCGCCTCACTGGACGGCATTAAAGGATGCTGACGTGCACAAGCCTAGCGGGACTCCTGGTCCCCTGCGACCGTCCGACCGGACGGTGCACGACCGCCGGCGACGGCTCCGAGGACACCGTTCACGAAGCCCGCGGAGTCCTCGGTCGAGAGCGACTGGGCGAGCTCGACGGCCTCGGCGATCGCGACGGCGTCCGGCACCTCCGGGTTGAACCGGAGCTCCCAGACGGCCATCCGCAGGATGCAGCGGTCGAGCACCGGCATCCGGGCGATCGACCACCCCTGGGCGTGGTCGATGATGACGGAGTCGATCTCGTGGCGGGCGTCATCGACGCCCGACACGATCTGCCGTGCGTAGTCCCAGCTCGAGGCACGCTCGGGCTGGTCCAGGTGACGGACGGTCTCGGTCGCCAGGACGTCCGCGATCGGGAGCTCACGCACCTCGGCCACGTACAGCATGTCGAGGGCGCGCTTGCGGGCCTTCGAACGAGCACTCATACAGCGTCGCCTAGGAGTTGACGCGGCCGAGGAAGCTGCCGTCGCGCGTGTCGATCTTCACCGTGGTGCCGCTCTCGAGGTAGAGCGGGACCTGGATGCGGTGGCCGGTCGCGATGATGGTCGCGTCCTTGGTGCCACCGGAGGAGCGGTCGCCCTGCAGGCCCGGCTCGGTCTCGACCTCGGTCACGATCGACGTCGGGAGCTCGACGTAGAGCGGGTTGCCCTCGTTCATCGCGATGGTGACCATCGCGGACTCGAGCAGGTAGTTCTTCGCGTCGCCGACGACCGTCGCCGAGACCGGGATCTGGTCGTAGGTGTCGGTGTCCATGAACACGTACGAGTCGCCGTCCTCGTAGAGGAACTGATAGTCGCGGCGGTCGACCACGGCGGTGTCGATCTTCGCACCGGCGTTGAAGGTGCGGTCGACGACCTTGCCGGAGACGACGTTCTTCAGCTTGGTGCGGACGAACGCGCCACCCTTGCCGGGCTTGACGTGCTGGAACTCCACGACCGACCACAGCTGGCCGTCGATGATGAGAACGGCGCCGTTCTTGATGTCAGTGGTACTGGCCATGAGTCTTCGGTGTCCCGTTCGGTCGTGTTGTGAAAGGTCTTCGGGCCGCGCTGGGCCCCGGACGAGTGTAGCGGACGCCCGCCCGTCGCCATCAGCGCCGCCGCCGGGCGCGCCAGGAGTCGATCGCCGCCCAGCCGAGCAGCACCACGGCCGCTCCCCGAGGAGTGCCCCGGCCACCGCGGTCGAGATCGCCGCGTCCGGTCGGGCGGGCAGCGCCAGGTAGACGATCGCCAGGATGCCGGCACCGGCGCCGAGCAGCACGAGCAGGATGCGCCGGATCATGCCGGACACGAGCTCGCGGTCGCGTCGGTCCGCGAAGAGCCGGATGTTGACGGTGAACTTGCCCGTCTCGATCGCCTCGCCGATCCGGTCGACCCGGCGCGGCAGCCGTCGGGCCGCGGAGACCACGCCGATCAGCTCCTTCGCCGCCAGGTCGCGCAGCTTGCCGGGGCGGAGTTGGTCGGTGATCTGCTCACGGGCGAGCCCGCGGGACTCCTCGAGCAGGTCGAACGAGGGCGCGAGCGTCCGGAGGGTGCCCTCGAAGATCGCCAGCGCCCGCGCGGCGGCGACGAAGTCCGCCGGCGCCTTGAGCCGGTACCGCCCGAACACCTCGACGGCGTCGTCGACCGTCTCGACGCCGATGCGCGCGCCCGGTCCGAGCTCGTCCGCGACGAAGCGCGCGATGTCCCGACGGAAGTCGGGCTCGTCGTGCGCGTCGCGCACCGGTGCCATCCGCAGGACCGCATCGGCGATCCGCGAGGTGTCGTCCTGCAGGTAGGCGACCAGCAGGTCCTGGACCGTGTCCCGGAGGGTCGGGTCGAGCCTCCCGACCGATCCGAAGTCGATCAACGCGGGCCGCCCGTCGGGCAGCACCAGGACGTTCCCCGGGTGCAGGTCGGCGTGGTAGAGGCCGTCGAAGACGACCTGTCGCAGGAACGCGCGCAGGATCGCGCGCATCGGGCCGTCGAGGTCGCGGTCCGCACGCTCGGCGCGGATCGCGCTGAGCGTGTCGCCCTCCAGGAACTCCATCACGAGCACGCGGCGCCCGGACAGGTCCGGGTACGGGTCCGGGAACCGGACCTCGTCCGGACGGGCACTGCGGGCCTGTGCGGCACGCAGGGCGGTGAGGTTCCTCAGCTCGGACACGAAGTCGACCTGGCGGACCAGGTCGTCGGCGTACTGCGCGGCCACGTCCTGCACGCCGACCTGCCGGGCCTCGGTCGACCAGCGCGCCATGAAGCGGACGACGCGGAGCGCGATGTCGACGTCACGGCGGACGGCGGCGTCGATGCCGGGACGCTGCACCTTGACCGCCACCGCGGTGCCGTCGGGCAGGCGGGCGCGGTGGACCTGGGCGATCGAGGCCGCGGCGACGGGCACCGGGTCGAAGGACGCGAAGACCTGGTCGACCGGTGCGCCGAGTTCCTGTTCGAGCAGGGCGAGCACCTGGTCGGCGGGGGCGGCGGTGACGTTGCGCTGCAGGTGGGCGAGTCCCTCGGTCCACTCCTCCGGCAGCAGGTCGTCACGCGTGGAGAGCAGCTGGCCCATCTTCACGAACCCGCCGCCGGCCTCTTCCAGCGCACGACGCAGGTGCTCGGCCTGGCTGCGGCGCAGGTCGGAGGTGGCCGGGTCGTGCGAGAAGTCGAGGCGACGGAACGGGACGAGGCGGTGGCGTCTCGCGATCGACAGCAGTTCGGTGAACCGGCGGCCGCGGGACCGGAGGGTGCCGGCGTCGGCCTCCTGCGAGCCGGACAGGTCGCTCAGTCGGGGTGGGTTGGGCACGTCGTCAGTCTGCTCCCCGCTGCTGGGTCCGCCGGGTGCGCCCGTTGTCGTGCACAGGCCGGGAGGCGCGGTCCGGCATCCACAGGTCGGCTCGCGTGTCGCGTCGGGTCGCGCCCACTGCCGCAGGCTTGCCCCATGGAGACAGCAATGGTCGCGGCGTGCATCGCCGCCGGAGCGGCGATCGTGGCGGCGGTCGTCAGCTGGTTCGGGGCGTTCCAGAGCCGTCGCTCCGCTGACCGCGACCAGGCGTGGAAGCGGTTGACGTGGGCGATGCGCCCCAAGGAGACGTCGGCGGAACACGACATTTCGAGGACTGTGCTCGAGCGCATGATGACCGTACGGTGGGCGTCGAAAGCCGACAAGAACCTCGCTCTGCGGGCACTCCGTCGACATCCACCGTTGCCCCCTGACGAGAAGGAACCATGATGCACCTGTTCGCACCGCTCCCCGACCGGCCGTCGTTCAAGGTCGACGGAACGGACGACGACGACGCCGAGCTCGCGGCGTGGTTGGAAGGTGCGACGGTCGCTGAGATGGCTGAGGCCGAACGGACAGGCGTCACCACCGTGTCGATGCACGTCAAGTGGTGGTGGCGACGGACGCGGCGGGTGTTGCGCTGACGCCGGGTCAGGCACCGCTGCCGTTGTAGCGCGCGGTGGCGCCCGACTCGACGAGGTCGCGGTAACGCTCGAGCGCCGTCTCGGCACCGGTGCCGTGCTCCTGGTGCACGTCGATCCCCCGAGCAACGAGCTGCTCGCGCCAGTCCCCCGGCACCGGTCCCTCGTCGAAGCCCGTGATCCGCTCGACCGTGGCTCCGTCAGCGGCGAACTCCAGCGCGGAGACCCCCGACCACAGCAGGGCGCCGAGGCACATCACGCACGGTTGGGCGTTCACGACGAGCACGCGCCGGTGGCCGACGTCACGGCCGAGGTTCCAGGCGCCCGTCCGAGCCTGTGCGAGTCCGAGGGTGACGACCTCGGCGTGCATCGACGACAGGTTGGTGTGCAGCACGAGGTTCACCCCGAGGGCGACGACCGCGCCGGTGTCCTCGTCGACGACGGCCGCCGCGAACGGGCCGCCGGTGCCCTCCTCGACGTTCCGTTCGGCGAGGGCGTTCACGAGCGCGAACCGCTCCGCGCGGGTGCCGAGGTGTTCCGGAGCAGCGGCCTGCGCGTCGCGGAGCCAGTCGGGGACGCCGACACGGAGCTCGGTCGGGAACGGGGCGAGGGCTGCTGCAGACATGCGGCGACGCTAACGGCGCATCGTTTCGACGGTGTTTCCCGATCGAAACGATGCCGAAACACCACGCCCGTAGCGTCGTCCACCACCGGCTCGAGCCGGTGAGAGAACGCGACACGAGCACGGGCGACAGGGGGCGACGATGACGGCACACCACGCGACCGCCGCGTCCCGCTGCTGGCCCCGCGGCGCCATCGCGCACGGACACTGACGTCCGTCCGTTCGTCCGTCTGACCGCCGCGCGCCGATCTGCCGGGCGGTCCACGTGCCCTGGAGCGCGCCGTCTCGCCGAGCGGCGCCGATCCGCGCACCCTGCTCCATGCCTCCCGGCCGCCCGCCGGAGGCACCCACCCACCTGCTGCACCGTCCCCTCCGAGAGGACCCCCGTGACCACGATCCACCTCGCAGTGTTCCTGTTCCCCGGCTACCACCTCGGCGCCTGGCGCCTGCCGGACGCCGTCCCCGAGCTCGACCTCGGCATCGACCACTACGTCCGCGCCGCCGAACTCGCCGAGGCAGCGAAGCTCGACGCCCTGTTCTTCGAGGACCAGGCCGCAGTCCGGCGCAGCAACGACATCCTGGCCGGCGACACCTACGGTGCGGCGAACCCCCGCTCGATCCACTTCGACCCGACCATGCTCCTGCCCGCCCTGGCGATGCGGACCACGCACCTGGGTCTCGCAGCGACCTCGACCACGACCTTCAACGACCCCTACAACCTCGCGCGGCGGTTCTCGACCCTCGACCACATCAGCAAGGGCCGCGCGGGGTGGAACCTCGTGACGTCCTTCAACGAGGACGAAGCCCAGAACTTCGGACTCGACGCCCACGTGCAGCACGCGGCGCGGTACGAGCGGGCGAGCGAGTTCGTCGACGTCGTCACCGGGCTCTGGGACTCGTGGGACCCGGACGCCATCGTGCGCGACAAGGAATCCGGCACCTACTTCGACATCGAGAAGATGCGGTTCCTGCAGCACGACGGCGAGCACTTCCGTGTGCGAGGACCGCTGACGACGGGTCGGAGTCCGCAGGGCCGGCCCGTCGTGTTCCAGGCGGGTGCGTCGGAGCCGGGCCGCGCACTCGCGGCGCGCACCGCCGACGTCGTCTTCACCCTGCAGTCCGACCCGGACGAGAGCCGTGCGTTCCGCGACGACATCCGAGCGCGCGCCGAACGGTTCGGCCGCGACCCCGACCACGTCAAGGTGCTCGTCGGCATGACCCCGATCGTCGGCGACACCGACCACGACGCACGCGACCTCGCCGACCGGATGATGGCGTTGATCCCGGACGACCTGGCACTGAGCAACCTGAAGCCCCTCGCCGGTGGCGTCGACTTCCGGCAGTTCGACCTCGACGCGCCCGTGCCGGATCTGCCCGAGTCGAACGCCGGCAAGTCACACCGTGCAGCGATCATGGCGGTGTCACGGCAACAGGGACTGTCCGTCATCGAGACCGCCCGGTACTTCGCCGAGGGCAGCTACCGGAAGATGATCGGGTCGCCGTCGACGATCGCCGACACCATGCAGGCGTGGTCCGAGGCCGGGGCGTGCGACGGGTTCCTGGCGGTGCCGACGCACTTCCCGGCCGGGGTCGAGGACTTCACCCAGAAGGTCGTGCCGGAGCTGCAGCGCCGCGGACTGCACCGGACCGAGTACACCGGACCGCACCTGCGCGACCACCTGGGCGTGCAGAAGTACTAGACGCCGACCTCTTGGTAGGCGGTGAACAGCAGGTGGTCCTCGGGGCCCTCGAGGATCACCGGCTTGCCGACACCGTCGAGGATGATGAACCGGAGCATGCCGGCACGGGCCTTCTTGTCGCGACGCATCGCGGCGAGGAGGCCCTGCCACCGGCCGATCCCGTACGACGTCGGCAGGTCCAGGGAGTCCAGGATCGCCCGGTGCCGGTCCACGGTCGCGTCGTCGAGGTGGCCCGTCAAGCGTGCGAGCTCGGCGGCGAACACCATGCCGACCGACACCGCAGCACCGTGCCGCCACTGGTACCGCTCCGCGTGCTCGATGGCGTGCCCGAGCGTGTGCCCGTAGTTCAGGATCTCGCGTCGTCCCTGCTCAGTGAAGTCGTCGGACACGACCTCGGCCTTCAGGGCGATGGCGAGTTCCACCACGCGGCGGAACTCCGGCGACGTCGGGTCGGTGACGCGGGCGACGTCGGCCTCGATGATGTCCAGGATCTCCGGCACGGCGATGAACCCGGCCTTCACGATCTCGGCGAAGCCGGTGAGGATCTCGTTGCGCGGCAGGGTGCGGACGAGGTCGAGGTCGGCGACCACCGCGCGGGGGGCGGAGAAGGAACCGACGAGGTTCTTGCCCTCGTTCGTGTTGATGCCGGTCTTCCCGCCCACGCTGGCGTCCACCATGCCGAGCACGCTCGTCGGCACCGACACGTACGGCACCCCGCGCAACCACGTCGCCGCGACGAAGCCAGCCAGGTCGGTGACGGCACCGCCGCCGAGGCCGATGACGGCGTCGGTGCGGGTGAAGTCGGACTGGCCCATGATCTGCCAGCAGAACGACGCGACCTCGATGCGCTTGGCGGCCTCGGCGTCCGGCACCTCGGCGATGAGGGCTTCGAGGCCGGCGTCGACGAGCAGGTCACGCAGGTCGTTCGCCCGCGCACCGAGGGTCGGGGCGTGCACGATGAGGACCTTGGCGACGCGGGGGCCGAGGATCGCGAGCAGCGAGCCGAGCAGGCCCGAGCCGACCGCCACCACGTAGCCGTCGTCACCGCCGACGCGGATCTCGGTGGTGCCTGCGGGCAGGATCGGGTCGGTCACGGTGCTCCTTCGGTGGTGGTGCTGGTGTCGTCGCGTCGGCTGGCGCTGCTGTCGCCGCTGGCGCTGCTGGCGCTGCTGTCGCCGCTGGCACTGCTGTCGCTCCGCAGCCAGGTCACGACCTCGTCGACCACCCGGGACATCGGACGGCGCGAGGTGTCGACGACGACGTGCGCGAGCTCGGCGTAGGTCGCCGCACGCTCGTCCATGATCGTCTGCCAGGCGTCGATGCCGCCGTTCGCGAGCAGGGGCCGGTCCGAGCCGGCGATCCGCTCGGCGACGGCCTCGGGCGAGACGGTGAGCAGGACGATGCGGGCGCCGGACAGTGCCTCGCGGGTGGCGGCGTGCGTCACCGCTCCGCCGCCGACGGCGATGACGCCCCCGGTACCGAGGGCGGTCCGGACGGCGTCGGCCTCGAGTGCACGGAAGGCCGGCTCACCGCGGTCGGAGAAGATGCCGGGGATCGGGCCGTGCTCGCGGACGATGACCCGGTCGGTGTCCGTGAACGGCACGCCCAGCGCCTTCGCGACGCGCTTGCCGACGCTGGACTTGCCGGCGCCCATCGGGCCGATCACGACGACGGGCGCAGCCGGACCTCGTGCGGCGCCACCGGACGAGGCGCCGCCGCCGGACGGGACGCCCCCGGGCGCGGCGCCGCCGCCGTTCGTGCTCACGACGCGTCGGCCGGTGCCGCCGGCTCCGTCCGACGAGTGCGGAGCGTCTCCGGGATCGACGCGAGGTAGGCGTCGAGGTTGCGCTTGGTCTCGACGACGTTGTCGCCGCCGAACTTCTCGAGCACGGCGTCGGCGAGCACGAGCGCCACCATCGCCTCGGCCACGACCCCGGCGGCCGGGACCGCGCAGACGTCGGACCGCTGGTGGTGCGCCGAGGCGTCCTCGCCCGAGACGACGTCGACGGTGTGCAGCGCGTGCGGCACGGTCGCGATCGGCTTCATGCCGGCACGGACGCGCAGGACGGTGCCCGTGGACATGCCGCCCTCGGTGCCGCCGGCGCGGTCGCTCGTCCGGTAGATCTCGCCGTCCTCGCGGTAGAGCTCGTCGTGGGCCGCGGAGCCGCGACGGCCCGCGGTCGCGAAGCCGTCGCCGACCTCGACGCCCTTGATCGCCTGGATGCCCATGATCGCCGCGGCCAGACGGGCGTCGAGCCGACGGTCCCACTGCACGTGCGAACCGAGCCCCGGCGGGACGCCGTAGAACAGCACCTCGACGACGCCGCCCAGGGTGTCGCCGTCCTTCTTCGCGGCCTCGACCTCGGTCACCATGCGCGCCGAGGTGTCGGCGTCGAAGCAGCGCAACTGGTCGTCGTCGAGACGGTCGACGTCGTCGGGCAGCGGGAGATCGGTGCCGTCCGGCACGCGGACCGTGCCGACCTGCAGGGTGTGCGCGACCGACCGCATGCCGAGTTCGGCGAGGAAGGACTTCGCGACGGCGCCGAGCGCGACGCGGGCCGCGGTCTCACGGGCACTCGCGCGCTCGAGGATCGGGCGGGCCTCGTCGAAGCCGTACTTCTGCATGCCGACCAGGTCGGCGTGGCCCGGACGGGGGCGGGTCAGCGGGGCGCTGCGGCCACGCGACATCTCGGTGGACTCGACCGGCTCGGGGTTCATGACCTCGACCCACTTCGGCCACTCGGTGTTGCCGATCCGGATCGCGATCGGGCTGCCGAGCGAGAACCCGTGCCGGACACCGCCGGACACGTGCAGCTCGTCCTGTTCGAACTTCATGCGCGAGCCACGGCCGTAGCCGAGCTTGCGGCGCGCGAGATCGGTACGGATGGACTCGAACGACACCGGGACACCCGCGGGCAGGCCCTCGAGCATCGCGATCAGTTCGGGTCCGTGGGACTCACCAGCAGTCAACCAACGAAGCATGGAGCAATCCTCCCACAGCGCACCGCCGTGCGACGTCGCCGCCCTACTGGTAGTCGGGGTGTGCCCGGAGCCACGCCTGGAACTGCTTCACCGCGACGAGGTGCTCGTCGTAGGTGTTCGAGAACACCGTCTCGCCGGTCTCCAGGTTCACCGTCACGAAGTACAGCCAGTTGCCCGGGGCCTCGTTCGTCACGGCCTTGATCGCGATGTCCCCGGGGTTCGAGATCGGTGCCGGCGGCAGCCCCTCGTGCACGTACGTGTTGTACGCGTTCGACTCGTCGGCACGCTCGGCGTCGGTCGTCGTCACGGTGTGGGTGTTGCCCGTGCCGTAGGCCACGGTGGCGTCGGACTGCAGGCGCATGCCCTGGTCGAGCCGGTTCTGGAACACCCGCGCGACCTTCGGGTAGTCGGCGGCGAGGCCGGCTTCCTTCTGCACGAGCGACGCGAACACGATGACGTGCTCCTGATCGGCCTCGGCGACACCCGCTGCGGACAGGCGCTCCTTCATCGTGTCGACCATCGACTTGAAGTACTGTTCCGCCGTCCACCCCGGGTTGATCGGGTACGTCGCGGGGAACAGCCAGCCCTCGAGCGTGGTGACGCCGGACGGCAGGTCGTAGGCGGACAGGTCCTTCGCTGCCGCGTCCACCTCGGCCTTGGTCAGTCCGGCCTTCGAGACCATGCCGGCCTCGATGTCGGCCAGCGCGGTGCCCTCGGGGATCACGATCGAGGCCTGGACGCGGTTCTTCTCGTCCTGCAGCGCGGCCAGCGCCGACTTCGAGCTCATCTGCTTCTTCAGCGAGTACGAACCCGGCTGGAACTGCACGTCGGGTGACGCCAGCAGCAGCTTGTAGAAGACCTTCGAGTCCTTCACGACGCCGCTGCGCTGCAGCGTCGCAGCGACGTTCTCGCCGATGTCGCCCTGCTTGATGGTGATGGTCACCTTGGCCTTGCCGGTGCCCGTGTAGTCGTCCGGCTCCTGCGAGCCGCTGACCGCGGCGACGATCTGCTGGATCTTCGGGGCGGCGAACGCGTACGCGCTCACCCCGCCGGCGAGGACCACGGCGACGATCACGATGCCGGCGATGAGCGGCCCGCGACGGCGCTTCGGGCGCGGTTCGCGCGGCGGCCTGGAGGCTCCCCCGCGTCCGCCACGGCCACCACGTCCGCCGCCTCCCGCGGCTCCACCGCCACCGGTGCGTCCGGCGTCGTCGGTACCGTCGGGCGCGTCGGACCCGGCTCCGCCGGCGGCGGGCGCCGAGGGCACCTCGCCGGTCAGGAGCGCGGCGACCTCGGGATGGAGTTCCGGGGCCGCCTGCTGCGGTCGCACGGGCTCCGGCTCCGGCTGCTCGCGCGGAGCGGTCGAGTCGCGTTCCGCTTCGAGCGCCCGAGCCTCGCGACGGGACATCGGACGCTCCGGCCGCGGGGTCACCCGCGCGGAGTCGTCACGGTCATCGGTACCTGCTGCGCGGTCGGAAGTGGTCTTCCGCCGCTCGGCTTCGTTGCCGGGCGCGATGATCGCGTTCCAGTCCAGATCGTCTGCCAACGGTTCTCGGTCTCTCGGTCGGGAACTCCGCCTGGGCACCGTCGTCCTCGGGTGACGGAAGGGCAGCCGGGTCGCGGTGGGTCGCCCTGTCAGGGAAGCGTGGTGCCCGGAGGGGCACCGGCACTGCGTTCGTGGTCGAGCGCGTGTTGCAGAATGATAACAGCGGCCGCTTGGTCGATCACGGACCGCGACTTCTTGGTGTTCTTGCCGGCCTGGTGCAGTCCGCGTTGCGCGGTCACCGTGGACAGCCGTTCGTCGACCAGCCGGACCGGGCGGCGCTCGGCGATCCGGGCCGCGAACGCCCGGGCGTCGTCCGTCGACGGGGTGTCGCCGCCGGACATCGACAGGGGCAGTCCGACGACGAGCTCGAGCACGTCGTACTCGTCCGCGATCTCGAGGATCCGACGCAGGTCGGTCGAGTCGTCGCGGCGCACGGTCTCGACCGGCGTCGCCAGCAACCCGTCGCGGTCGCACACGGCGATCCCGATCCGGGCACGGCCGACGTCCACGCCGAGCCGCCGCCCGGACCGGATCGCCATGATCAGCCCGCGATCCGAGCGCTCACGGCGCGGAGCGCAGCCGGGAGCGCCGCCGGGTCGGTGCCGCCACCCTGGGCCAGGTCCGGCTTGCCGCCGCCGCCGCCACCGAGCACACCGGCGGCCTCCTTGGCGAGCGGACCAGCCTGGACGCCCGCGGAGCGCGCCGCGTCGTTGGTCGCGACGATCACGATCGGCTTCCCGCTCACCACGGCACCGAGCACGACGACGGCAGCGCCGTCACCGAGCTGTGCGCGGACCCCGGTCGCCAGCGAGCGCAGGTCGTCGCCGGACTGCAGGCCGTCGACGGTCTCGGCCACGACGGTGGTCGTGCCGACGGTCGTCGCGGTCCGGGCGATCGACGGGACCCGCTGCTGCAGGTTCGCCGACTCGAACTCGGCGATCCGCTTCTGCGCGGTGCGGAGGTCCTCCATGAGCGACTGCACGCGCGTCGGCAGGTCGGCACGGGGCGCCTTCAGCGCGCTGGAGAGCTGCGAGACGATCGTCCGCTCGACCGCGAGGTCACGGAAGCCCTCGAGCCCGACGAGTGCTTCGACACGACGGTTGGTCGACCCGACGCTCGACTCCCCCACCAGGTTGACGAGTCCGATCTGGGCACTGGACGCGACGTGCGTCCCACCGCAGAGCTCGCGTGACCACGGACCGCCGATGTCGACCATGCGGACCTCGGCGCCGTACTTCTCACCGAAGAGCGCCTGCGCACCGAGCGCCTTGGCCTCGTCGATCGGCATGATGCGGGTCGAGACCTCGAGGTCGGTGCGGATCGCGGTGTTGACGACCTCCTCGATCTCGGAACGGGTCGCGAGCGAGATCGGCTGCGACCACGAGAAGTCGAGGCGCATGTAGCCGGACTTGTTGTACGAACCCGCCTGCAGCGCCTCGGGGCCGAGGATGTCGCGGAGCGCGGCGTTCACCAGGTGCGTCGCGGAGTGCGCCTGCGTGGCGCCGCGGCGGTACTCGGCGTCGACCACGGTGCTCGCCGCGTCGCCCACACCGACCTCGCCGGAGCGGACCTGGACGGTGTGGCTCCAGAGGCCGGCGACGGGACGCTGGACGTCGAGGACCTCGAGGTCGAAGCCGTTGCCGACGATCGATCCCTGGTCGGCGTCCTGACCACCCGACTCGGCGTACAGCGACGTCTCGCCGAGGATGACCTCGGCGATGTCGCCCGCCACGGCCCGGTCGACGCTGACGCCGCCGACGATGATGCCGAGCACGTTCGTCTCGGCCTCGAGCGCGTCGTAGCCGAGGAAGACCGTCTCGCCCTTCGCCCGGAACGCGCTGTACACGCTCAGGTCGGCGATCGCGGTCTTCTTGCTCTTCGCGTCGGCCTTCGCCCGGGCACGCTGCTCGGACATCAGGGTCTCGAACGCGGTCCGGTCGACGTGGACCCCGGCCTCTTCGGCCATCTCCATCGTCAGGTCGATCGGGAACCCGAAGGTGTCGTGCAGCAGGAACGCGGTGTCCCCGCCGATGGACGGCGCACCGTCCTGCTTCGCGCGCTCGACGGCGACGTCGAGGATCGTCGTGCCCTGCGCGAGCGTGCGGAGGAACGTCTCCTCTTCCGCGTAGGCGATCCGCGCGATGCGGTCGTAGTCGGAGGCGACCTCGGGGTAGGCGTCGCGCATCGCGTCGCGGGACGCCGGGAACAGCTCCGGGAACGTCGCGGTCTCGACCCCGAGCAGGCGCATCGCACGGACCGTGCGACGCAGCAGCCGACGCAGGATGTACCCGCGGCCCTCGTTCGACGGGCTGACACCGTCGGCGATGAGCATGAGCGCGGAGCGCACGTGGTCCGCGATGACCCGCATGCGGACGTCGTCCTCGTGCACGGCGCCGTAGCGGCGGCCGGAGATCTCGGACGCGCGGTCGAGGACCGGGCGGACCTGGTCGATCTCGTACATGTTGTCGACGCCCTGCTTGATGAAGGCGACGCGCTCGAGCCCCATGCCGGTGTCGATGTTCTTGTTCGGCAGCTCGCCGGTGATCTCGAAGTCGTACTTCGAGCGGACGTCCGCGATCTGGTACTGCATGAACACGAGGTTCCAGATCTCGACGTACCGGTCGTCGTCGGTGGCCGGGCCGCCGTCGATGCCGTACTCGGGCCCGCGGTCGAAGAAGATCTCGGAGCAGGGACCGGCCGGTCCGGGCTGGCCGGTGGACCAGTAGTTCGTGTCCTTGCCGAGGCGCTGGATGCGCTCCTCGGGCAGGGAGGAGTGCTGCTTCCAGAACGCGATCGCCTCGTCGTCGTCCTCGTAGACCGTGACCCAGAGGTCGTCGGGCGAGAAGCCGAGCCCGCCGTCGGACTCCGGGTTGGTCAGGAACTCCCAGGCGAACTGGATCGCCTGCTCCTTGAAGTAGTCGCCGAACGAGAAGTTGCCGTTCATCTGGAAGAACGTGCCGTGGCGAGGGTCTTGCCGACCTCTTCGATGTCGTTCGTGCGGATGCACTTCTGCACGCTCGTGGCACGGGGGTACGGCGCGGGGACGAGCCCGGTCAGGTACGGGATGAACGGCACCATGCCGGCGACCGTGAAGAGGAGCGACGGGTCGTCGGAGACGAGGGACGCGGACGGGACGACGGTGTGGCCGCGGTCACCGAAGTACTGGAGCCAACGGCGGCGGATCTCTGCGGTCTGCATGGTGCTTCCTGGGTTCAGGTCGGGGGTGGGAGGTGGAGGCGGGACGACGGTGCGGCCGGACCGCGGTGGAGCTCGACGACTCAGACGTCGGTGCGGAGCTCGGCCCCGCGGGACCGGTACCCGTCGGCGACCGCGCCCGTGAAGGCCTTCGTGCTCGCGTCGACGACGGCGAAGAGCCGTGCGCCTCCGGGGGTCCTGGCGACCTGGTGCGCCACGGCGAACCCGATGACGACGCCGACCGCGACGAAGAACAGCTGCTTCACGGTGCCTCTCCCTCTGTGCACCCTGGCGGTGCATGCCCGGACAAGCTTAGCCGCCGGGCACTTCGGGGCCGGAACGCCGAACGGCGGGCCGTCCTCGGAGGACGACCCGCCGTTCGGGGGTGATCAGTGGATCAGCGAGCTGCGTAGTACTCGACGACGAGCTGCACTTCACAGGTCACGGGGACCTCGGCGCGCTTCGGGCGACGCACGAGGCGGGCCTGGAGCTTGTCGATCTCGACCTCGAGGTAACCCGGGACCTTCGGCAGCACTTCCTGGTGGCCACCGGCAGCGGCGACCTGGAAGGGCTCCATCGACTCGGACTTCGGCTTGACGTGGATCAGCTGGCCCTCCTTGACGCGGAATGAGGGGCGGTCCACGAGCTTGCCGTCGACCAGCAGGTGACGGTGCACGATCAGCTGACGGGCCTGCGCGGTGGTGCGGGCGAAGCCGGCACGGACCACGAGGGCGTCGAGGCGCTGCTCGAGGAGCTCGACCAGGTTCTCACCGGTCAGGCCCTTCGTCTTGCGGGCCTCTTCGAAGACGATGCGGAGCTGCTTCTCGCGGATGCCGTACTGGGCGCGCAGACGCTGCTTCTCACGGAGGCGGACGGCGTAGTCGCTGTCCGCACGACGGCGCGTACGGCCGTGCTCACCGGGGCCGTAGGGGCGCTTCTCGAGGTAACGGGCGGCCTTCGGCGTCAGCGGGATGCCGAGTGCGCGCGACAGGCGGGTCTTGCTGCGGGTACGTGACTTGGTAGACACAGGGTCCTTTTCTCTGTTCGAACTGAATACTCACCGGAGGCCGGGCACGCGAGTGCCCGTGGCTCCGACGACGGGATCCAGAGGGATGAGCCTGTGGGATCGGACGGCTACAGTCCGAACCTCTGCCCCCGTACCACCGGAGTGGCACTCTGTCCTCAACGCAGCCGTGCTCGAGGACCAGGACGTAGGCCCGGCAATGCTAGCAGGAACTCGACGTGCCTTCCTACTGCCCGCGGGTGATCTTCCGGAGTCGTTCGAGCCGCGGACCGACCTCGCGCTCGTAGCCGTTCGCCGTCGGGGTGTAGTACTCGGTGCCCTCGAGCGCATCGGGCAGGTACTGCTGCTCGGCGACCCCGTGCTCGGCGTCGTGCGAGTAGACGTAGCCCTTGCCGTGGCCGAGTCGCTTCGCCCCGGCGTAGTGCGCGTCGCGCAGGTGCATCGGCACGGTGCCCATCCGGCCGGCCTTGACGTCCGCCATCGCCGCGTTCACACCGTTGTAGGCGGCGTTCGACTTCGGTGCGGTCGCCAGGTACACGACGGCCTCGGCCAGGGGGATGCGGCCCTCTGGCATGCCGATGAGCTGCACGGCCTGGGCCGCCGCGACGGCGATGGGCAGCGCCTGCGGGTCCGCCATGCCGATGTCCTCGGACGCCGAGATGATGATCCGGCGCGCGATGAACCGGGAGTCCTCGCCCGCCTCGATCATCCGCGCGAGGTAGTGCAGCGCGGCGTCGACGTCGCTCCCCCGCACCGACTTGATGAAGGCGCTGATGACGTCGTAGTGCTCGTCGCCCTGTCGGTCGTACCGCAGCAGTGCACGGTCGACGGCCGCGGCGACGGTGTCCGCGTCGACCACCGGCACGGTGTCGTCGTCGTCGTCCTGGGCCGCGGCAGCCGAGGCAGCAGCAGCTTCGAGCGCCGTGAGGGCACGTCGGGCGTCACCGGAGGCCAACCGGACGATGGCCCCACGTGCCTCGTCACCGAGGACGACCGCGCCACCGAGGCCGCGGGGGTCCTCCACCGCACGGTCGACGAGCATGCCGAGGTCGGCGTCGGTGAGCGGCTTGAGCGTCAGGAGCAGGGACCGGGACAGCAGCGGCGAGATGACCGAGAACGACGGGTTCTCGGTGGTGGCCGCGATGAGGATCACCCACCCGTTCTCGACACCGGGCAGCAGGGCGTCCTGCTGGGCCTTGCTGAACCGGTGGATCTCGTCGAGGAACAGCACCGTCGTGGACCCGTAGAGATCGCGGTGGGTGAGGGCCTTCTCCATGACCTCGCGCACGTCCTTGACGCCGGCGGTCACCGCGGAGAGCTCGACGAACTCGCGTCCGGACTGTCGCGCGATGGCCTGCGCCAACGTGGTCTTGCCGGTGCCGGGAGGACCCCAGAGGATGACCGACACACCGCCCGGGTTGTCGCGGGTGCCGGTGGCGAGCTGCACGAGCGGTGACCCACGGCCGAGCAGGTGCTGCTGGCCGGCGACCTCGTCGAGGCTGGTCGGGCGCATCCGCACCGCGAGCGGGACGGAGCCCTGCGCGAGACCGGCGCGACCGCCCGTCGTGGGCGCACGCATGCTCGAACGGTCCGCTGCCATGCACCAATCGTAGGCCGACCCACTGACAGCCCCGCGCCTCCCAGGCCGTTGATGGTGACGACTCGGATACGCTCGTTCCACACTGCGACGAGAGGGCAGAACAGCACCGTGGCACCGAAGAACCCAGCGCGCGACAACCGCGAGGCGCGCGAGCGCCTCCGTCTCTACCAGGCCCGCCAGGGACTCCACGACCGGCAGCGCCGCCGACGGGTGCGCGACAACCTGGTCGGCGCCGGTGCCCTCGTGCTGGTCGCCGCCCTGGCCACCGGGTCACAGCTCGCCTTCGCGGGCTCGCAGGGGAACGGGTCGGCGGACGCCAGCGCGAGCGCCACCGCCACACCGACGCCCTCGGCCAGCGCCACGGCGGCGAACACGGGCGACGTGCCGAGCAAGGAGATCGCCAAGGGCGCGACCTGGACGGGCTCGCTGACGCTCAACAAGTCGATCGACCTCGGCATCGAACTGGACGGCGCGAAGGCCCCGCAGGCCGCGAGCGTCGAGATCTCGTTGATCAAGGAGCAGTTCTACAACGGCACCACCTGCCACCGGCTGGCCGACAGCGACGGGCTGAAGTTCCTGCAGTGCGGTTCGGCGAACGGCGACGGCACGGGCGACGCCGGGTTCGAGTACGGCCCGCTCGAGAACGTCCCGAGCGACGGGGTCTACGACGAGGGCACCATCGCGATCGCGCGATCGACGTCGCCGTACTCGCAGTCGACCCAGTTCTTCATCGTCTACGGCGACACCACGCTCGACGGCTCCACGGGCGGCTACACGGTCGTCGGGAAGGTCACGAGCGGCCTGTCCGAACTCGAGTCGAAGATCGCCGCGAAGGGCATCTCGTCGCCCGGCCAGGACGGCACCGGTGAGCCGAAGGTGGCGACGACGATCACCTCCGCGACCATCGCCCAGGACAAGTAGTCCACAAGCCGTTGCGTCCGGCGGGCCGCGGAGCCCGTCCGTGCAATAGGCTGACGACCTGACCGTGCCGACGGTGACGTCGGCGATGCACGACCACGATCGAGGCGAGACCTGTGGGATCTGACGAAGCAACGACCTGGGGGCGGGTCGACGAGAACGGGACCGTGTACGTCCGGTACGAAGAGACCGAACGTGCTGTCGGTGAGTACCCGGACGCCACCCCCGAAGAAGCCCTCGCCTACTTCGCGCGGAAGTACGCCGACCTCGAGGGGCAGGTGAAGATCGCCGAGCAGCGCGTCCAGCGTGGTGCGTCGGCGAACGACGTCGCCCGGACGGTCGAGCACCTGACGACCCTGGTGGCCGAAGCCCGCGTGGTCGGTGACATCAAGTCGCTCGAGACCCGTGTGGGCGCACTCACCGAGCAGCTCGGCTCGCTCACCAAGGAGCAGGCAGAGCAGGCACAGCAGGCGCTGAACGACGCCCTCGCGCACCGTGCGGCGCTGGTCGAAGAGGCCGAGGCACTCGCGGCGGTCGACCCGGCACGCGCACAGTGGAAGCAGATCACCGCGCAGCTCGACGACGTGTTCGCCCGCTGGCAGCAGCACCAGCACGACGGCCCGCGCATCCCCAAGAACGAGGCCAACGAGCTCTGGAAGCGGTTCCGCGCAGCGCGCTCCACCGTCGACCAGCACCGTCGCGCGTTCTACTCGGAGCTGGACGCACAGCACCGCGATGCCCGCACCCGCAAGCAGGAGCTCGTGTCGCAGGCCGAGGCACTGCCTCGCGCGGGTCCGACGCGATCCCGGACTACCGCCAGCTCCTCGACGACTGGAAGAACGCCGGGCGCGCCGGCAAGCGCCACGACGACGCCCTCTGGGCGCGGTTCAAGGCCGCCGGCGACGTGCTGTTCGAGCAGCGCCACGCCGAGAGCGCAGCCGAGGACGAAGAGTTCTCCGGCAACCTCGAGGCGAAGCAGGCCCTGCTCACCGAGGCCGAGCCGCTGCTCAAGGCCACCGACCGGGTGGCGGCGCGCAAGACCCTGACCGGCATCCAGCGCCGCTGGGACGAGGTCGGCAAGGTCCCCCGCGGGGACGTCCGTCGCATCGAGGACCGCCTGCGTGCGATCGAGGACCACGTGCGTGGCCTCGAAGACGCGCACTGGAAGGAGTCCAACCCGGAGCGCAAGGCCCGGCAGACCGGACTCGCGAGCCAGCTCGAGGACGCCATCGGCAAGCTCGAGTCCGAGCTCGCCGACGCGCAGGCCTCCGGCGACGCCCGCAAGATCAAGGACGCCCAGGAAGCGCTCGACGCCCGCAAGATCTGGCTCGACGCCCTCGGCAGCTAGCCACCGCACACGACGACGCCCCCGTGACCGATCGGTCACGGGGCGTCGTCGTGAGGCGTCGTGTGGCGCCGTCTGCTGGCGTCCGGTGTGGCGCCGCCGTTCAGACCGGCGTGGGCAGGCCCAGCAGCAACCGGATGTCGAGGTCGTCCTGCCGCATCTGCGTGGCGAGCTCGTCCATCGAGTCGAACTTCACCATGCCGCGGACGTAGGAGACGAACAGCACCGAGATGCGGTCGCCGTACAGATCGAGGTCGACGTCGAGCAGGTGCGCCTCGATCTGCTTGGCGGGCACGCCCTCGAACGTCGGGTTGTTGCCGACCGAGACGGCCGCCGGGTACACCGTGCCGTCGTGCAGCACCCGCGCGGCGTAGACGCCGTCGGCCGGTGCGAACCCCTCGAACGCCGGGTCGAGGTTCGCTGTCGGGTACCCCATGGCGCGCCCGCGCTGGTTGCCGTGCACGACCGTGCTGCGGACCGCGTGCTCACGCCCGAGCAGCCGGGCGGCCTCGGCCACCCGCCCGTCGCCGAGCAGTTCGCGGATCCAGGTCGACGAGACGCGTCGTTCGCCGTCGGGGCGGACGTCGTCCACCAGGTCGACGTCGTCGATGAGCTCGACCGTGAAGCCGTGCTGCTCGCCCAGGGTGCGGAGCAGCGCGACGTCGCCGGCACCCTTCGCCCCGAAGCGGAAGTCGCTGCCGACGAAGACGAGCCGGGCGTGCAGGGTGTCGACGAGGATCTCGGACACGAACACCTCGGGCGACTTCGACTGCAGTTCCTCGTCGAAGCGCAGCAGCAGGGTGGCGTCGACCCCGGCGTCGTCGAGGAGCTCGCGCCGCTGCGCGGTGCTCGTGAGTGCCGGCGGGACGTGCTCCGGGTCGATGACGTTGAGGGGGTGCCGGTCGAACGTCACCACGGTGGCGACCAGGCCCTGTTCGTGGGCGGCGCGCTCCAGGTGCGCGATCACCGCGCGGTGTCCGACGTGCACGCCGTCGAACTTGCCGATCGTGACGGCGCTCGGACCGAAGCCCTCGGCCACGTCGGCGATGTCGTCGTAGAACTGCACGGCTGCTCCTACTCGCCCACGGGGGCGGTGGTCGATGCGGGCACCGGTTCGACCGTCGCGGTGCGGTGGTGCTTGCGGAGCCACCAGAGTCCGGCGATCGGTAGCACCAGCGGCGCGAAGGCGTAGCCCATGCCGTAGTACGACCAGATCGTGTCGTCGGGGAAGAGCTGCCGGTCGAACAGCGAGAGCGTGCCGATGACGAGGACGCCGGTCATCTCGAACACGATCGTGACGCACGCGACGCGGTACCAGAAGCGTCCGGGCACGATCAGGGCGATCATCGCCACGATGTACACGACGGCGGCGATGGCGCTCACCGTGTACGCGAACGGCGCGAACGAGAACTTCTCGATGATCTGGACGACGCTCCGGCCCGTCGCCGCCAGGGCGAGGATGCCGTACACGGCGATGAGGACGCGGCCGATGCCGGTCGCGAGTGAGGATCTGGTCGCCATTGCACCGATTCTACCGACGTGCGCGGACCACCATGACGCTCAGCGTCAGTTCAGGGCGAACCAGATCTGGTACATCCGGTAGATCATGACCGCGACGGTGAAGGCGCCGGCGCCGAGGACGACGGTGCTCCACTTCGTGCGGTCCACGAGGGCCCAGACGATGGTCGCCGGCGGCACCAGGAGCACCGACACGGCGTAGACCCCGAACTCGAGGGCGTTGCCGTCCGGTGGGCTGCCCGTCGCGGGCAGCACGATCGAGATGACGCCCTGCACCAGGAGCAGGACCTCGATGAGCGCGAGGGACCCCACGGTGTAGTCGTTGGGCTTCCAGCCGATGAACCCGACCACGATGGCGAACAGCCCGGCCAGGACCGCGACGACGAGCTGGACCCACATGAACCACTCGATCACGCGTGCGCCCCGTTCTGCGACGCCGGAGCAGCCGGCGCCGGGAAGTTCGTGATGACCCGGAGCAGTCCGCGCCGGACCGAGACCAGTCCGACGAGGCGGTCGTCGTCGACGGCCACGGCAGCCACCGGCTCGTCCGAGTCAGGGTGGTCGGCCGCGACGCGCTTGCCGTCGGTCAGGTCCTTCGCCGCGGACGCGTCGAGCGACACCGACGAGAACAACCGGCGTGCCACGTCGGCCGGACGAGCGAGCGCCGCGCGGACGTCGACGGCGTCGTCCTCGAGGTCGATCGCGTCGGCCACGTCGAACGGGCCGACCTGGGTGCGGCGGAGCGCGGTGAGGTGCGCACCGGTGCCGAGGGTGGCGCCGACGTCGCGTGCGAGGGCGCGGACGTAGGTGCCGGACGAGCAGGTCACGACGACGTCGAGGTCGACGACCGCCACCTCGGCACCGTCGACCGTGACGGTGCGGTCGTTCCGGCCGGTGACGTCGAACCGCGAGACGGTGACCGTGCGGGACTTCAGCTCGACGGTCTCGCCCTTGCGCGCCAGGTCGTACGCGCGGCGCCCGTCGACCTTGATCGCGCTGACGGTGGACGGGACCTGGTCGATCCGGCCGCGCTGCAGGGCGACGGCGCGCTCGACGGACTCGTCCGAGACGTCCGCTGCGGCGACGCCGGTCGCGGCGGTCGGGGTGCCGTCGGCGTCGTCGGAGTCCGTGGACACGCCGAGCCGGATGGTGGCGGTGTAGGTCTTGCCGAGGCCCACCAGGTGGGTGAGCAACCGGGTGGAGTGCCCGATCCCCAGGAGCAGCAGCCCGGTCGCCATCGGGTCGAGGGTCCCCGCGTGGCCGACCTTCTTCAGACCGAGGCGGCGGCGGGCGATCGACACGACGCGGTGGCTGGAGATCCCCTGCGGTTTGTCGACGAGGAGGATGCCGTCCGGCACGGTTTCGAGCACCAGAGGAGATTACCAGCGCCGGTCAGCAGGCGTCGTTCCACTCGCGACGAGGGTGCTCGGGATCGGTGACGTCGAGGACGGCGGAGGCGGCGATCTTGACGTCCGCCCGACGCTCGAGCCGGCCGGCTTCCTGCTCGACCCACAGCGACCAGCGCCAGAGCCCGCGGACACCCGGGGCCAGCAGCCCGTGCCCGTGCACGACCAGCACGCCGTCACCAGCGCCGGTGGTGCGGAACGGGGTGACCACCTCGTCGCGCAGCGTGTCGGGATCGTCGGACGGCGCCGTCGCGGCCATCGCGGACACCCCGTGCTGCTCGAAGCCGGCCACCAGCGTGGCGGCGACGTGTTCGAGATCGGTGCCGTCCTGCCCGTCGATGCCGATCACGGTTCGGTTCGTGCCGACCTGCGCGATCACCTCAGCAGCGATCGCGGCCATCGTGTCGGTCTCTTCGGGTGCCCAGCGTGCCATGCGTCCACCGTAGGCTGTCGTGGTGAACGCGAGCAGGGCCTCCCGGCCGGATGTGGAGAACGCGAGCGTCCCCGACATCGCGACCCCGTTGACCACTTGGTTCCGACAGGAGGCCCGCGACCTGCCGTGGCGTCGCCCCGGCTTCCCGCGTGGGGCACCCTGGTCAGCGAGATCATGCTGCAGCAGACGCAGGTCGCGCGCGTGGTCCCTCGACTGGAGGCGTGGCTCACCCGGTGGCCGACGCCTGCGGACCTCGCGGCGTCGCCCCCGGCGGACGCGGTGCGTGCCTGGGACCGGCTCGGCTACCCGAGACGCGCGCTCGCGCTGCACGCGGCGGCCACGGTGATCGCGACCGAGCACGGCAACGTCGTCCCTCGGGACGTCGAGGCGCTGCTCGCGCTGCCGGGGATCGGCGACTACACGGCACGGGCCGTCGCCGTGTTCGCGTACGGCGACCGGCACCCCGTCGTCGACGTCAACGTGCGGCGGGTCCTGAAGCGCGCGCTCCTGGGCCAGGGCGAGCCCGGGCCGGCGAAGGCCAAGGACGACCTGCCCCTGATGGAGTCCGTGCTGCCAGCGGACCGCGACGACGCCGCTGCGACGAACGCGGCGGTGATGGAGCTCGGAGCGCTCGTGTGCGTCGCTCGCTCCCCCGCGTGCGACGCGTGCCCGATCGCGGACCGCTGCGCCTGGCGTGCGGCCGGGTACCCCGAACACGACGGGCCGCGCGCCCCGAAGCAGGCGAAGTTCGCCGGCAGCGACCGGCAGGTGCGCGGGCTGATCATGGCCGAGCTGCGCGCGAGCGACGTGCCGGTCGCCCGGTCGGAGATCGAACCGGTCTGGCCGGACGCCGAGCAGCGGGACCGAGCGCTCGCGTCGCTGCTGCGCGACGGGCTGGCGGTCGGCGATGACGCGACCGGGTACCGCCTGCCGGACGCCTGACGCGCGAACGCCCCGCTGCACACGATGCAGCGGGGCGCTCGGACGTTCGTCGGGCTACGCCCGCGCTACGTCCTGCTCGTCGTCGGACTCGTCGTCCTCGTCCTCGTCGTGCTTGTACGGGTCGGCGTCGCCGGCGAACGTCGCACCGACCGACGCGGCGCGCACCTGCTCGTCACGCACCTGGGCCTGCACGAGCAGGTCCTCCATGTGCGCCGAGGTCTCCGGCAGTGCGTCGGCGATGAACTCGAGCGACGGGGTGAGCCGCGCCGTGATGTTCTTGCCGACCTCGGAGCGGAGCATGCCGGTCGCGGCCTTGAGTGCCGCGGCGGAGTCGGCGCGCTCCTCGTCGGTGCCGTACACGGTGTAGAAGACCGATGCGTGCTGCAGGTCTCCGGTCACGCGGACGTCGGTGATCGTCACGAACCCGAGACGCGGGTCGCGCAGACCCTTGTCGAGACGGCGTGCGACGACTTCCTTGATGCGGTCCGCCATCTTGCGTGCGCGCTGCGGATCGGCCATGGGTGCCTCCTGAGGCAGTGGCGGGACGTTTCCCGCCGGTGGTTCTGCGTGGAAAGGGTCGGGCCCCGACCTCCCGCGAAGGGAGGCCGGGGCCCAGGGTAGTCACACGATCAGTCGCGCGGCTTCTCGACGAGCTCGGTGGTCTCGATCTCGTCACCGATCTGGAGATCGTTGAACTTGCCGAGACCGATACCGGCCTCGAAGTCCGTGCGGACCTCGGTGACGTCGTCCTTGAAGCGACGGAGCGACTCGATCGCCAGTCCGTCGGCCAGGACCACACCGTCACGGATGACGCGCGCCTTGGCGTTGCGCGTGATCGTGCCGGAGCGGACGATGACACCCGCGATGTTGCCGAACTTCGAGGAGCTGAAGACCTCGCGGATCTCGGCGACACCGGACTGGACCTCTTCGTACTCGGGCTTGAGCATTCCCTTGAGGGACTGCTCGATGTCGTCGAGTGCGTTGTAGATGACCGAGTAGAAGCGCACGTCGATGCCTTCGCGCGCCGCACGCTCGCGGGCCTTGACGTCCGGACGGACGTTGAAGCCGACCACGATGGCGTTGTCGATCGTGGCGAGGTCGATGTCCGACTCCGTGATCGCACCGACACCGCGGTGGAGGATGCGGAGCTGGACGCTGTCGTCGACCTCGATGTCCAGGAGCGACTGCTCGAGTGCCTCGACGGCACCGGAGACGTCACCCTTGATGATGAGGTTGAGCGAGTCGACCTTGCCCTCTTCGAGTGCACGGGTGAAGTCCTCGAGCGAGATGCGCTTGCGGGCCTTGGCCAGCTGGGCGTTGCGCTCGGCGGCTTCACGCTTCTCGGCGATCTGACGTGCCGTGCGGTCCTCTTCGGTGACGAGGAAGGTGTCACCGGCGCGGGGCACCGAGGACAGACCCTGCACCTGGACCGGGCGGCTCGGCGTGGCGGCCTTGACCGCGACACCGTTCTCGTCGGTCATCGCACGGACGCGGCCGTAGGCAGTGCCCGCCACGATCGCGTCGCCGACGTGCAGCGTTCCGGACTGAATGAGGACGGTCGCCACCGCACCACGGCCCTTGTCGAGCCGTGCTTCGATCGCGACACCGCGGGCGTCCTTGTCGGGGTTCGCACGCAGGTCGAGCCCGGCGTCAGCGGTGAGCAGCACGGCGTCCAGGAGGTCCTGGATGCCGATGTTCTGCCGAGCCGAGACGTCGACGAACATGACGTCTCCGCCGTACTCCTCCGCCACCAGGTTGTACTCGGTGAGCTGCTGGCGGACCTTGGCCGGGTTCGCGCCTTCCTTGTCGATCTTGTTTACCGCGACCACGATCGGCACGTTGGCCGACTGCGCGTGGTTCAGCGCCTCGATCGTCTGGGGCATGATGCCGTCGTCCGCCGCGACCACGAGGATCGCGATGTCGGTGACCTGCGCACCACGAGCACGCATGGCCGTGAAGGCCTCGTGACCCAGGGTGTCGATGAACGTGATCGGACGCTCGATGCCCTCGTGCTCGGTGACGATCTGGTACGCGCCGATGTGCTGGGTGATGCCACCGGCTTCACCCTCGACGACCTTGGAGTTCCGGATCGCGTCGAGCAGTCGCGTCTTACCGTGGTCGACGTGACCCATGACGGTCACGACGGGGGACGGACCTGCAGGACGGAGTCGTCCTCGTCGGCGTACTCGGCATCGATGTCGATGTCGAAGCCCTCGAGGAGCTCCTTGTCCTCGTCCTCGGGCGAGACGATCTGGATCTTGTAGCCCAGCTCGTCACCGAGGACCTCGAACGTCGCCTCGTCCAGCGACTCGGTCGCGGTCGCCATCTCACCGAGGTGGAACAGCACCGTGACCAGGTTGCCGGGCATGGCGTCGATCTTGTCCGCGAAGTCCGAGATGCTCGCACCGCGACGGAGTCGGACGACCGTGTTGCCGTCGCCACGAGGACCTGCACACCGCCGAGCGACGGGGCCTGACGCATCTCGTACTCGGCGCGCTTCGTCCGCTTCGACTTGCGGGCACGGCTCTTGCCGCCACCGCGACCGAACGCACCGGCGGTACCACCACCGGGGCCACGACCACGGCCACCGCCACCGGCGGGACGCGGGCCGCTGAAGGCCGGACGCGGGAAGCCGCCACCGGCACCGCCGCCGGCACCCGGACGGGCGCCACCGGGACCGCCACGACCGCCACCCTGGCCCGGGCGCTGCCCGAAGCCGTTGGGACGGTTCGCCTGACCGGGCCCACCCGGACGCGGTGCACCCGGACGCGGGACGCCGGGACGCGGGGGCTGCGGACGCGGGATGCCCGCTCCACCGGCACCAGCGGCGGGGCGCTGGCCCATGCCCTGGTTCGAGGCGAAGGGGTTGTTGCCGGGGCGCGGCGGGCGCGAGCCCATGCCCTGGTTCGACGCGTAGGGGTTGTTGCCCGGACGTGCGCCGGGCTTCGGGCCACCGGGCTTCGGACCGGCAGCGGCGGGCTTGGCACTGGAGCCGGGCTTCACCGCGTCGGTCTTCGGCTCGTCACCGGTCGAGTCGGCCGGCTGCGTGGCAGCCTGCTGCTCGGCGGCGGCCTTCTCGGCACGGGCCTTCTGTGCGGCCTCGGCCTCGGCCTGTCGCTGGGCGACGGACTTCGGTGCGGCCGGGGTCGGGACGTCCTCGGCAGCAGGTGCTGCCTGGACCTCGGGCTCCGGTGCGGGTGCCGGACGGACCGGGCCGGGGCGCGGGCCACCGGGCTTCGGCGCGCCGGACGCGGGCGTGCTGCTCTTGGCCGGCGTGCTCGGCGCGGGGGCCGAGGCTGCGGGCTTGGATGCCGGGACACCGTCCGCCTGCAGGGCGGCACGGAGCTTCCGGGCAACGGGGGCTCGATGCTCGAGCTGGCACCCCGGACGAACTCGCCGAGCTCCTTGAGCTTCTCGAGTGCGGTCTTGCTGTCGACGCCGAGTTCGCTTGCGATCTCGTGTACGCGTGGTTTAGCCACTGTTCTCCTTCACGGGTCCCACCCCGTAAAGGGCAGGACTCAATGGATGACGGGTCTCATTTCGAGCCGCTCATCAGTTGTCCATAAGCCGTTCAGCCTGTTCTGTCATGTCCGGGCGCTCGGTCGACGCTCGTGAGAGGCCGACGATGTGGTCGAGCACCGCGGACGTGTCGGGATCGCGATCCAACCGGAGCGCACGGCGGAAAGCCCTGCGCTTGACGGCCAGATCGTAGGCATCGACGGTCGGTGTGAGCCATGCTCCCCGGCCCGGCATGACTGCCTTCGGATCCGCCACGACGCGGCCATCGCTCAGGGCGACGACTCGGAGGAGTGAGGATCGGGAAGCGCGACGACGACTGCCGATGCACGTTCTGACGGGAACCACTCTACTCCTTGCCTCGGACGTCCGCGATCCGGCGCGCCCTTCTGGGCACGCCGGCGGCGAAATCGCCTAGTCGTCGCCGTCCAGGATGGAGTCCGGCTGGATGTCGATCCGGGCCCCGGTGAGCTTGGCGGCCAGGCGGGCGTTCTGCCCTTCCTTGCCGATCGCGAGCGACAGCTGGTAGTCCGGCACGAGTGCGCGGACGGCCTTGGTCGACGCGTCGAGCACGAAGGCGCTGGTCACCTTGGCCGGCGACAGGGCGCTCGCGACGAACGCCGACAGGTCCGGGGACCAGTCCACGATGTCGACCTTCTCGGCACCCAGCTCGTTGGTGACGGCACGCACGCGCGCACCGAGCTCGCCGATGCAGGCACCCTTCGCGTTGACGCCGGGCTCGTTCGCCTTGACCGCGATCTTCGTGCGGTGGCCGGCTTCGCGCGCGAGCGACGTGATCTCCACGACGCCCGAGGCGATCTCCGGCACCTCGAGGGCGAAGAGCTTCCGGACCAGGCCCGGGTGGGTGCGCGACACCGTGATCTGCGGACCCTTGTTGCCGCGGGCGACGCTCGTCACGTACACGCGGATGCGCGACCCGTGCGCGTAGGACTCGCCCGGCACCTGCTCTTCGGGCGGCAGGATCGCCTCGACCGTGCCGAGGTCGACCATCACCATGCGCGGGTTCGGGCCCTGCTGGACCACACCGGCGACGATGTCGCCCTCCTTGCCGCGGAACTCGCCGAGGATCTTGTCGTCACCGATGTCGCGGAGGCGCTGGTTGATGACCTGCTTCGCCGCGAAGGCCGCGATGCGACCGAAGTCGCTCGGCTGGTCGACGGCTTCGCCGATGACGGTGCCCTCGTCGTCGAGCTCGGGGACGTAGACACTGACCTCGCCGGACTTGCGGTCGAGCTCGACGCGCGACTGCGCGTGGGCCGGCTCGCCGTTCTCTTCGGCGTGCTTCTGGTAGGCGGTCAGGATGGCAGATTCGATGATCTGGACCAGTTCGTCGAACGGGATCTCCCGCTCGCGCTCCATGAGTCGCAGGACTGCGAGATCGATCTTCACCGAGGTGCCTCCGTATTCAGATGAGTCGCTCCTGCGGATGGAACCGTCGCAGAAGTCGGCCACAAGCGTACCGCACTGCGGCTCGCGGACCCGAGCCGAGACGGACGGGAGGCCCGGTGCCAGCTGGCACCGGGCCTCCAGTCCGTCTCCTGGTGGCGACTAAATCGCGCGGACCGCGTCGAGCAGCTCGGCGACCGGCACGTCGCGGCGTTCGCCGCTCGCCCGGTTCCACAACTCGACGACGCCGTCGGCGGCGCCGCGGCCGGCGACGACCACGATCGGCATGCCGAGCAGCTCGGCGTCGCGGAGCTTCACGCCGGGCGACACCTTGGGACGGTCGTCGTAGAGCACGTCGAACCGCTCGCCCTCGAGCTCGGCGACGATCGACGTCGCCAGCTCGTAGGCGACCTGGTCGCGGCCGGTCGCGACGATGTGCACGTCGAACGGCGCGACGTTCTTCGGCCAGGCCAGGCCCTTGTCGTCGTTGTGCGCCTCGGCCAGGATCGCCAGGATGCGCGTCACGCCGATGCCGTACGAGCCCATCGTGACGGTCGCGAGCTTGCCGTTCTCGTCCTGCACCTTGAGCCCAAGGGCCTCGGCGTACTTGCGGCCGAGCTGGAAGACGTGCCCGATCTCCATGCCGCGGGCGGTCTCGAGCGGACCCGAGCCGTCGGGCGACGGGTCCCCCGCGCGGACGTCGGAGACCTCGGCGACACCGTCGGCCACGAAGTCACGGCCGGCGACCAGGCCGGAGACGTGCACGCCGCGCTCGTTGGCGCCGGTGACCCAGGCCGTGCCGTCGACCACGCGCGGATCGACGAAGTACCGGATGCCCGTGGCGCTGTCGGCACCGAGGACCTGCGGGCCGATGTAGCCCTTGACCAGGCCCTTGTGCTTCTTGAAGTCGTCGTCGCCTGCGGCTTCGACCTCGGCCGGGGCGAACGCCACCTCGGCGCGCTTCAGGTCGACGTCGCGGTCACCGGGGAGCCCGACGACCACGACCTCGCGCGTGCCGTCCAGGTGGGTGAGGGCGAGGACGACGTTCTTCAGCGTGTCCGCGGCGGTCCACGGCGCGCCGTCGCGCAGGGCGACCTCGTTCGCGTGGGCGACGAGCGTGTCGATCGTCGGGGTGTCCGACGACGGCAGGAGCACCGCGTCCGGCTGGCCCTCGATCGGCAGGGACGCGGGCACGGGCGTGACGTAGGCCTCGACGTTCGCCGCGTAGCCGTTGGCGCTGCGGACGAAGGTGTCCTCGCCGACGGCGATCGGGTGCAGGAACTCCTCCGACTTGGAGCCGCCCATCGCGCCGGCGTCCGCCTTGACGATGACGTACTCGAGGCCGAGGCGGGCGAAGATCTTCTCGTACGCGTCGCGCATGACCTGGTAGCTGCGCTCGAGGCCCTCGTCGGTGAGGTCGAACGAGTAGGCGTCCTTCATGGTGAACTCGCGACCGCGCAGCAGACCCGCGCGCGGGCGTGCTTCGTCGCGGTACTTGTCCTGGATCTGGAACAGCGTGACGGGGAGGTCCTTGTACGACGAGTACAGGTCCTTCACCAGCAGCGCGAACATCTCTTCGTGCGTGGGGGCGAGCAGGTAGTCGGAACCCTTGCGGTCCTGCAGGCGGAACATGCCGTCGCCGTACTCGGTCCAGCGGTTCGTCGCCTCGTACGGCTCGCGCGGCAGCAGCGCCGGCAGGAGCACTTCCTGCGCACCGGCAGCGACCATCTCGTCGCGGATGATCCCCTCGATCTTGGCGCGCACCCGGAGACCGAGCGGCAACCAGGCGAAGATCCCCGGGGACTGGCGACGGACGTACCCGGCGCGGACGAGCAGCTTGTGGCTCGTCACCTCGGCGTCGGAGGGGTCGTCGCGGAGCGTACGGAGGAACAGATGCGAAAGCCGTGTGACCACGGGGCCAGCCTAGCGGCGTGCGCCGACGGCGCGGCACGGGAGGGGGCGCACCGTGCGAGGTTCGCCGCACGGCGCGAGGTCCGGGCGGGCCGCACCGTGCGAGGTTCGCCGCACGGTGCGGCGCAAGCCGCATCGTGCGGTGTCACAAGCGCGCACCGGACTGCTTTCCCGCCACGGGTCCGCGAAGTCCGCACGGTGCGAACGGGACGCCCGGTGCCAGGCCGCCACGGGCCTCCCGTCCGGGACGCTCGCGACGCTCGTCGAGCGCGGACGCGCACCGTGCCGGAGCGCGACCTACGGAGTGGTGATGACCTCGGGGCTGCCGAGCGCGGCCTCCGGACCCATCTCGTCGGCGATGCGGTTCGCCTCGGCGATGAGGGTCTGCACGATCTCGTGCTCCGGCACCGTCTTGACGACCTTGCCCTTGACGAAGATCTGGCCCTTGCCGTTGCCCGACGCCACGCCGAGGTCGGCCTCGCGCGCCTCGCCCGGGCCGTTCACGACGCAGCCCATGACGGCGACGCGCAGGGGGACGGACATGCCCTCGAGCCCCTTCGTGACGTCGTTCGCCAGCTGGTAGACGTCGACCTGAGCCCGGCCGCAGCTCGGGCACGAGACGATCTCGAGCTTGCGCTCGCGCAGGTTGAGCGACTGCAGGATCTGCAGGCCGACCTTCACCTCTTGCGCGGGCGGCGCGGACAGGGACACGCGGATGGTGTCGCCGATGCCCTCGGCCAGCAGGATGCCGAACGCGGTGGCGCTCTTGATGGTGCCCTGGAACTCAGGGCCGGCCTCGGTCACACCGAGGTGCAGCGGCCAGTCACCGGCGGCGGCGAGCTGGCGGTAGGCCTTGACCATGACGATCGGGTCGTTGTGCTTGACCGAGATCTTGAAGTCGTGGAAGTCGTGCTCCTCGAACAGGCTGGCTTCCCACACGGCGGACTCGACGAGCGCCTCGGGCGTGGCCTTGCCGTACTTCTGCAGCAGGCTCGGTTCGAGTGACCCGGCGTTGACGCCGATGCGGAGCGACACGCCTGCGGCCTTCGCCGCGGCGGCGATCGCACCGACCTGGTCGTCGAACTTGCGGATGTTGCCCGGGTTCACGCGGACCGCGGCGCAGCCGGCGTCGATCGCCTGGAACACGTACTTCGGCTGGAAGTGGATGTCGGCGATGACCGGGATCTGCGACTTCTTCGCGATGATCGGCAGCGCGTCGGCGTCTTCCTGCGTCGGCACGGCGACCCGGACGATGTCGCAGCCCGAGGCCGTGAGCTCGGCGATCTGCTGCAGCGTCGCGTTGATGTTCGTCGTCGGGGTGGTGGTCATCGACTGGACGGACACCGGAGCGTCGCCGCCCACGAGCACCTTGCCGACCCGGATCTGGCGCGACTTGCGTCGAGGGGCGAGGGTTTCGGGCGACTTGGGCATACCGAGGTTCACAGCGGGCACGTGAGCACTCTACGCGCTCGCTGCGACCGTCCCGGCCCGGTCACACCGGACGCTCAGAGCCGGGCGGCGCTGTCCACCACGGTGATGAGCGGTGCGTACAGCCGCATCGTGTCGAGCGCCCGCTCGTGGTCCGCGTCGCTCGCCCCGGCGGAGGCGTCCGCGACGACCGTCACGGTCGCTCCGGCGTCCGCCGCCGCCAGGGCGGTCGACAGCACGCAGCAGTCGGTCGACACCCCCGTGAGCACCAGGTGCGGGTGCTCACCGACGACTGCCTGGAGGCCCGTCCCCCACTTGCCGAACGTCGGCTCGGTCACGACGGGGTCGTTCCGGTCCCCTGCCGCACTCGCGAAGGGCTCGGTCAGCGCGTACAGCGGGTCGGCGTCCGGCACGAGGGCGAAGGGCCACTCGCGGTAGTACGGCACCCAGGCGCCCTGCGGGCGCTGGGGTGCGACGAACCGGGTGAACACCGTGCGTCCGGTGAACCGGGGCAGCAGGCGCTCGATGCCGACTCCGGCGTGGTCGTACCGCGGCGCGGCCCACGGGGACTCCCCCGTGAAGACCTGCTGCATGTCGATGACGACGAGCCAGGCGTCGTCGGGGACGATCGTGCTCACCGCTGTGCTTCCTGTCGTCGCACGGAGCCGCGGGCGAACAGCAGGGTGCCGAGGAACCCGACGACGAGCGCGACCAGCACGCCGAGGTTCGCGTAGGCCCAGGCGCCGTCGCGTCCGCCGAGGCCGAACGGTCCGAGCAGGTAGCCCTGCCACGACAGCCACGCCGGTGACGCCAGCGTGACGAGGCCCCACCCGAGCGCCGTGCCGACCGCGACCAGGGCGATCGCGCCCCACCGGACGTCGCCGTAGCGGCCGCGACGGTCGTCGAGCTCGCCTTCGGCGTAGGCCGTGCGCCGCAGCAGGACGTCGGCGACGAAGATGCCGGCCCAGGCGGCGACCGGGACGCCGAGGGTGATGAGGAACGCCTGGAACGGGATGACGAACGACTCGGCGAAGAAGGCGATGTAGATCGCCCCCGCCACCATGAACACACCGTCGACTCCGGCAGCGACCGGCCGCGGGATCTTCACGCCGGCGCTCAGCAGCGCCAGACCCGACGAGTAGATGTCGAGCACCGCGCCGCCGACGAGCCCGAGGATCGCGACGAGGGCGAACGGGATGAGGAACCACACCGGCAGGATCGACGTGAGCGCACCGATCGGGTCGGCACCGATCGCGGCGTTCAGGTCCGGCGACGAACCGGCGAGCAGGACACCGAAGACCACGAGGACGGCCGGTGCGAGCGCCCCGCCGAAGGTCGTCCACCCGACGACTCCCCCGGTGGACGACGACCGCGGCAGGTACCGCGAGTAGTCGGCAGCGGCGTTCACCCAGCCGAGGCCGAACCCGGTCATCACCAGGACGAGTGCTCCGATGAACTGCTGGCTGCTGCCCGTCGGCAGCGCGGCGATCGCGCCGAAGTCGATGGACGGCACCGCGAGCACCACGTAGACGACCGTCAGCACAGCGGTGATCACCGTGATCCAGGTCTGCAGGCGCATGATGACGTCGAAGCCCGCGACGCCGGCCCCGACCACGAGCGCGGCGACCACGACGAGGGCGACGACCTTCGTCAGCACCCCGCCGTCCCAGCCGAGCTCGGTGAAGACCGTCGAGGTCGCGAGGACCGCCAGCGCGGCGAGGGCGGTCTCCCACCCGACGGTGAGGATCCAGCTGAGGAACGAGGGCACCCGGTTGCCGCGGACCCCGAAGGCCGCACGGCTCAGCACCATCGTCGGCGCCGACCCGCGTTTGCCGGCGATCGCGACGACGCCGCACAGCAGGAACGAGAACACCACCCCGACGACCGAGACGACGGTCGCCTGCCAGAAGGAGATCCCGAACCCGACGACGAACGATCCGTAGGCGATGCCGAGGACGGAGATGTTCGCCGCGAACCATGGCCAGAACAGTCCCCGCGGGGTGCCCTTGCGGTCGGACTCGGCGATGACGTCGAGACCCTGCCGCTCGACGGTGCGGACCTCGGGCGCGGCGGTGGTGGGCCCGGAGTTCGTGGGCGCTGTGCTCATCCGCTGAGCGTAGCGCCGCAGCGACTACCCGAACAGGTTCACGGGCCGCACGATGTCGGCGTAGATCAGCAGCGCGCTCATCCCCGCCAACAGCACCACGACGACCATCGTGAGCGGCATCGTCTTCGCCAGGTCGATGGGGCCCGGGTCCGCCTTGCCGACGAGCTTGAAGGACCGTCGCTTGATCGCCTCCCACAGGGCGCCGGCGATGTGCCCGCCGTCGAGCGGCAGCAGCGGCACCATGTTCAGCACGAACAGGCCGATGTTCAGCGAGGCCAGCAGCCCGAGGATCGTGTACGCCTTGTCCACCACCGGCACGCCGCTCATCGACGAGACCTCGCCGATCGCTCGGCCGACACCGACGACCGACACGGGGCTGTCCTGCGACCGCTCCTGCGCGCCGAACGCCGCGTTCCAGACGGCGACCAGCCGCTGCGGCAGGTCGATGATCAGGTGCGCCGACGCGGAGATCTGCGCACCTGTCGCGGGCAGCACCTCGGCCGGCGACTGCCGCACGAGCGACTGCCCGATGCTGACGCCGACCACACCGACCCGCTGGGTCTTCGTCGTGCCGTCGTCGTTCGTGACGACCTTGCCCTCGGCGTCGTAGACGTCGCGGGTGGCGGTCGTCGGGGTGATCTCGAGCGTCTTCCGGGCACCGTCACGCTCGACGACGACCGTCACCTGCTCGCCGGCCGACTTCTGGAAGACCTCGGAGACGCGCGCGATGGTCGGGTCCTGCTCACCGTTCACCGAGAGCACGACGTCGCCCGACGCGATGCCGGCCTGCTTCGCCGGAGACTCCGCATCGCCCGAGGTGCACTCGGTCGTCTGGCTGGTCGGCAGGACGCAGTCGACGCTCGACGTGAACGTCGTGGTCGGCGACCCGAAGCCACACAACAGCACGCCGAACAGGACGATCCCGATCACCAGGTTCATCGCGGGGCCAGCGACCATCACGATGATGCGCTTCCACGGGGTCAGCCGGTAGAAGGCGCGGGAGTCGTCGCCGCCGGAGTCCGCGATCTGCTCCGCGCTGGCCTGACGGGCGTCCTGCACGAACGCGCCGTACATGCCGGTGTTCGTGATCGCACTCGGGCGGCCGGAGGCGCGCGGCTTGAGCATGCCGACCATCGAGATGTAGCCGCCGAGCAGGATCGGGCGGATGCCGTACTCGGTCTCACCCCGCTTGAACGACCACATGGCCTTGCCGAACCCCAGCGAGTACTGCGTCACCTTGACGTTGAACAGCTTCGCGAAGGACAGGTGCCCCAGCTCGTGGAGTCCGATCGAGACCAGCAGGCCGATGATGAAGACGACCACGCCGAGGACGAAGAGCAGGACGGATTCGACGGTCACCGGGAAAGGGTACGGGACGCTTGCCATGACGGAGCCGAGCGCCGTCTGGGAGGTGATCTGAGCCTCTCCCCACCGGCACGGCCGTCCCGCCGCTGACGCGTCGCGCCGGAACCGGCGGTGTGGGCCCAGTCCGTCACGTGGTGACCATGCGACCGACGGGAGGCGCGGATCGCGTCAGCGGGTCAGCGCGCGGTCCGCCGCGGCGCGGGCCCAGTGCTCCGCAGCGAGCACGCCGTCGAGTGACGGCTCCCCGCGGTGTGCTCCTCGACGACGCGCTCGACCGTGTCGACGATGTCGAGGAAGCCGATGGCGCCCGCGTGGAACGCGGCCACGGCCTGCTCGTTCGCCGCGTTGAACACGGCCGGGAAGGTCCCGCCGAGTTCACCGACACGCTTCGCGAGGGCGACGGCGCCGAACGCGTCAGCGTCGAGCGGCTCGAAGGTCCAGGTGCTCGCCGTGGTCCAGTCGAGCGGCACGCCGACCCCGGGCACGCGGTCCGGCCACGCCAGGCCGAGCGCGATCGGCAGACGCATGTCCGGCGGCGAGGCCTGCGCGATGGTGGAGCCGTCGACGAACTCGACCATCGAGTGCACGATCGACTGCGCGTGCACCGTGACCTCGATGCGGTCGTACGGCACGCCGAAGAGCAGGTGCGCCTCGATGACCTCGAGTCCCTTGTTGACGAGCGTGGCGGAGTTCGTCGTGACGACGAGGCCCATGTCCCACGTGGGGTGCGCCAGCGCCTGCGCCGGGGTGACGTCGCGGAGCTGCTCGCGGGTGCGGCCGCGGAACGGACCGCCGCTCGCCGTCAGGACGAGCCGCTGCACCTCGGTGTCGGCACCGGAGCGGAGCGCCTGCGCGATCGCCGAGTGCTCGCTGTCCACCGGGACGATCTGGCCCGGCGCTGCGGCCCGCTGCACCAGGGAGCCGCCCACGATGAGGCTCTCCTTGTTGGCGAGCGCCAGGGTGGCACCGGTCTCGAGCACCGCGAGCGTCGGCCCGAGGCCGACCGACCCCGTGATGCCGTTCAGGACGACGTCCGCCTCGACGTTGCGGACGAGCCGCTCGGAGTCCTGCGCGCCGAACGCCGTGTCGCGGACGCCGAACCGGGCAGCCTGTTCGACCACGAGGTCACGGTTGCTACCGGCGGTCAGACCGACGACCTCGAACCGGTCCGGGTTGCGGGCGACGACGTCGAGCGCCTGCGTGCCGATCGAGCCGGTGCTGCCGAGGACGACGATGCGGCGTTTCTCAAGGGTGTCCACGGCACACAGCCTATCTGCGCACTCGAGGCGCGCAGTATGTTGCACACCGCACTTCACTGTCGCTATGGTGACGACGCAACCTCAGGAGGGGATGAATGATGTCGATGAAGAACACAGTTGCCGCTGCCGTGATCGTGGTGTTGGGGATCGGAGCGCTGCCGACGGCAGCGAACGCAACGACTCCCGCGCCGACCACACTCGCGGTACTGACCGATCTGCGGGGGACCCAGTCACACGCGGAGATCGATGCCGTGATGCAGGGCGCAGCTCCAGTCGAGGCCCTGGCCGATCCAGACACCGGAGACATCCTCGCGGCGATGAGCGTTCGATCGCGTGCGCTCACACCGGTGGGACCCGGATGCTCCGCCACCAGCGCATGCATGCTGCGTTCGTCGGGCGGGCCGTACGGCTTGACCGGTACCGGAACGAAGACCGGCACATGGAGGGGGTCACCGGCGTGAAGTCCGGAGATCGACGGACGAGTTTCTGGGCATCGAACGGGATGGCCTACGAGTATCGAGCAGGTGCCTCGGTGACGTGGACGAAAGCTGTCACGGTCACCAAGGTGAGCCGCTGACTGCTGTCGTAGGACGGAAGAGGCCGACCACTGTTGTCAGTGGTCGGCCTCTTCACGTCGTGTCGACTTCGGCGCTCAGCCCTTGGCGAGGATGTCGACCACGAAGACGAGGGTGGCGTTCTTCGGGATGCCTGAACCTTCTCGAGGAGTCGCGCCGTAGGCGTCCTCCGGCGTGGCGACGATCAGCACCTGGGAGCCGACCTTCTGGCCGACGAGCCCGGTGACGAAGCCCTTGATGAGTGCGCTCTCGGAGACCGTGAAGGTCGTCGGGGCGCCCTTCGACCACGAGGAGTCGAACTCCTTGCCGGTGTCGTAGACGACGCCCTTGTACTGCACGAGGGCGGTGTCGCCGTCGGCGATCGCGGCGCCGTTGCCCTGCTTGAGGACCTCGACCGTCGTCTTCGTCGGGGCCTTCACGCCGTCGGGGATCGTGATCTCCGGCTCGCCGCTCGACTTGTCCGTGACCGTCGGCAGTGCCGGGTCCTGGTCCTTCGGGGTGCCGTTCGCCTTGGTGGGGGTCTGCGCGACGACGTCGGCGACGACCACGATCTCGCCACCGGTGTTGAAGCCGAGTGCCGACGACTGGCCCACGGCGGCCACACGGTCGCCGACCTTCGAGCACGCGAGCAGGGCTCCGAAGCCCGAGCCGCCGACGGACAGGACCTGCGGGTTGCCCTCGTCGAAGCCGACGGTGCCGAGCTTCTTGGCGTCCTTGGCCTCGTAGACCGTGTACGACACCTGGGCGTAGTCGCCCTCGTCGAGCGACGCGCCCTTGCCGGACACGAGCTTCGTGGCCTGCGGCTTCTTCGCCGAGAGGCCGGCCGTGAACTTCACCGTCGGGGCCTTCGTGCCGCCGAACGAGCCGGTCGCGCGGATCGCGTCGGAGGACTTGCCGGGGTCCGGGCAGGACGTGATCGCCGAGGCGGTCGCGCTGGCGGTCGGGGTCGGCGAGGCCGTGGACCCGTCCGAGCCGGAGCCGGAGCAGGCGGCGAGTCCCAGCACGACGGCGGGGACGAGGGCGATCGGGAGCAGGCGCAGACGCTTCACGGGAACCTAGTCTGCCCCACCCGTTGAAGAGTCCCCTGCCAATGTCGCAGCACGGACGACGGTCTCGGCCTCGTGGTGCACCGGGAACGACACCGACCGGGCGATGAAGCACAGCTGGTTGGCCGTGGCGTGGGCGGCTTCGGCGTCGGCGACCCGGTCCGCCTCGAGGATCGTCACGACCGGGTGCAGCGTCGCCCCGGTGAGCTCGCCCGAGCCGTCGCGGTTCAGGTTCAGCGATGCCGTGGCCGTGTCGCGGTAGTCGACGACGGTGAAGCCCTGGGTCACCGCGACGTGCAGGTAGCTGAGCATGTGGCACTGGGCCAACGCGGCGACGACGAGTTCCTCGGGGTTCCAGCGGTCGCGGTCGCCGCGGAACGTGGGGTCGGCCGAGCCGGCCACGTCGGGCTTGCCGACCGCCGAGACGACGTGGTCGCGCCCGTAGTCGCGGTAGCCGGAGGTGCCGGTGCCGCGGTCTCCCGTCCAGCTGACGGAGACCTCGTAGGTGTGGTCCTGCACGGGTGCTGCTCCTTCGTCGGCGTCACTGGCGGTCGTCCGCCCTGGCTAGCATGGCGGCATGACGGTGAGCCACGAAGTCCGCACTGATCGCCATCCTCTCACCGCCGACGGGTCGGTCGAACTCGCGGTCCTCGACCGGTCGGGGTTCGACGAGAGCCGGCACATCGGCGCCGGGGTCGTGGTCGACTCCGCAGGTGCCGTGGTCGACTCGGTCGGCGACGTCGCCGCCAGCATCTACCCGCGCTCGACGATGAAGCCGTTCCAGGCCCTGGCCGTCCGCCGAGCCGGTGCCCGGTTCTCCGACGAGGAACTCGTCCTGACCACCGCGAGCCACGCCGGCACCGCCGCGCACCAAGCCCTCGCGCTGCACATGCTCGAGTCGTTCGACCACGTCGAAGCCGACCTCGGGTGCCCGCCGGACATGCCCTTCGACCGAGCCACCGGAAGGACGATGGACGGCCCCCGGCGCCTGGCGATGAACTGCTCGGGCAAGCACGCCGGCATGCTCGCCGCCTGCCGCGTCAACGGGTGGGACGAGGCGACGTACCTGGACATCGAGCACCCGATGCAGCAGCGGGTCCGCTCGGTGGTCGAGGAGTACACGCACGAGACGGTCGACCTGGTCGGCACCGACGGCTGCGGCGCCCCCGTGTTCCCGCTCACGCTGACCGGACTGGCACGCGGGTTCGCCGGTGTCGTCGCTCGGGCCGACGACGACTCCGCGGCACTGACCGACGCCGTCCTGGCGCACCCGTGGGCGATCGACGGGGTCGGTCGGGCCAACACCGTCACGATCGAGCGGTTGCAGGTCCTGGCGAAGCTCGGTGCCGAGGGCGTCATGGTGATGGGGCTGCCCGGTGGGGCTGCGGTCGCGGTGAAGGTGCTGGACGGGTCGCAGCGTGCAGGCACCCTCGCAGCGCTGACCTTGCTGCAGCGGAACGGGCTGGTGGGTGCCGACGGCGTGGCCGACGTCCTGGCGGCGACGGGTGAGCAGGTGCTCGGCGGGGGCGTGCCGGTCGGCGCGGTCCGCGTCGGCTCCGGCCTGCGCTGAGGCCGTCACCCGACGAGCACCGGGAGCACCGGGAGCACCGGGAGCACCGGTCTGAGCGTGACACCGCGTCGGTCGGGTGGGCGACGGACGGTGCAGCCGTAGCGGGTGACCTCGACCGCGGCGTCCCACAGCCGGGGCATCGCGCCGAGGCCCGGGACGAGCACGACCGTGCCGCTCGGACGTCCGGAGCGGTCGAGGCGGGCGAGCACCGCCGTGCCGTCGGGCAGCGTCGGCCCGTCGGGTAGGGCCGTACCGTTGGGTAAGGCCGCGCCGGTGGGCAGCGCCGCGGCGTCCCCAGCGAGAGTTCCGAATCTGCCGGCTCCGCGGAGGTCGTCCCACGGATCGGCGGTGGCGCGGAGCTGTTCGGCGATCGCCCGGAACACCGCGGCGGCGAGTGCCCCGGTGCCGACGACCACGACGTGACCGGCCGCGTGGGTCTCCCACGGGACACCGTCCGGGCCGTGGCCGAGCAGGAGCCGTCCGGGTGCGCTCGGACAGAGGGGCTCGATCGCCGCTGCGGATTCGTCGCCGGACAGCGACTCCGGTTCGCGGGGCCCGCCAGCGCCGGACCGGTGCAGCAGGACGTCGAGCACCGCGCAGCACCCGGCGGCTGCGAACACCACCGCACGCGAAGCGCCGTCGAGGGGCGCGAACACCCCGGCGAGGACGAGCACGACGGCGGTCCCGACCAGGACGCACCGAGCAGCGAACGGGGTCATGCCTCCATCGCAACAGGCCGGCGGCGTCTCCGGGGCGACGACGACCGATCTGTGGAGAAGTCCGGCAGCGCTACTGCACGAGGAAGAACTGCTCGCCGATGTCCACCCGTGCACCGCGCTCCACGCGGTACCGACGCCCGGGCTCGCACCGACGGATCGACCCGTCGATGTGGCGGACGACGGTGCCGTTGCCGGAGAACCGGTCGGACACCCACAGATCGTCACCGTCGCGGCCGAGCTCGAGGTGGGTCTTCGACACCGACTTGCCCGGGTCGTGCACGGTCAGCAGGTCGTCGTAGCGCTCCCCCGGCTGCGGACGAGGCAGACGACCGAGCAGGCCGGTGCCGTGCACCCCGAACCGCTCGCCCGTGCTGAAGTGCAGCAGGAACGGCGCACGCGTCGGGGTCTTCGAGACGATGCGGGTCTCGTCGACGTCCTCGTCGAGCTCGTCGGCGTCCGCACTGGCCGCGGGACGGTCCGACGGCGGGAGCGGGGCTCGGGTGCCGTCGCGCCGGGGACCGGAGGCAGGGGTGCGGCGAGCGGGGCCTGCGCCGGCGGGGCCCAGGACCGTTCAGGGTCCTGGGATTCTCCGTGCGGTGCCGCGTCCCCGGGCTCGGACGGCTCGGTCACCGGCGCCGCGTGTGCGCCGCGGGGACGCCCACCCGGGCGCGAGGCCTCGCTGTCCGGCAGGGCCGACTCGTCATCGGCGGCGGTGTCGTCCGCGGCGGTCTCGTCGCTCGTGATCCGGTCGTCCGCGGGCGCATCGACCGGGATCTCGTCGTCCGGCGTGTCGGTCGACGACGACCCGCCGGCGCCGGCCGACTCCACACCGGAGTGCTCGGTCGCCCAGTCCGGACGCGCCATCGGCAGCGGCACGACCGGTCCGGTGAACGCTGCGGTCACGGCGGGACGGACTGCCCCGCACTCGCCGCAGAAGATGTCGTCGGGCTCGAGGCGGTTGCCGCAGACGTGACAGATGGTCGTGGCGTGCATGCCCGGCGTGACGAGCGGCGCGGGCCGAGGCGGTCGGCGGTCGATCAGGGGCTCGACGACGGCGGTGTCCCCCGGCTGCGGCGGCGACACGACGGGCGCGGCGGCGGTCGGTTGGTCGAGCGCACCGTCCTGGACGGGTTCGCCGGAGCGGGTGGACGACGTGTCGTCGGCGTCGTCGGACTCGACGTGCACGGGCGAGTCGTCCGTCGCGTGCGGGGATGCCGCGGTGCCGTCGGGCGTGTCGTGGGACGTGTCGTGGGACGTGTCGTCAGCGGCGGCCGGTGCACTCGGGACCGGCGGGACGACAGAAGCGGACTCGGCTCCGGACGCGGGCGGTGCGGCCTCGGTGGTGGCACCGCGGCCGACCCACCAGGACGGTCCGGCCGGCGCCGCGGTCGGGGCCGGAGCGACCGGCGGCGCCCACACGGGTGCCGGCGCCTCGTCAGCACCAGGCGGGGTCGCGGGACGGTCCTCGACAGGAGCCAGCCGGGTCCGCTCGGGGTCGTCGGCGAGGACGTCTGCGGGCTCGGAGCGGTAGGCGTCCGGGTCCAGTGGCGGTTCGTCCGGGGCAGGGACGGCGTCGGGCTGCGCGGCAGCGTTCGACCAGTCGCCGAGGCCGGAGCCCGCACCGTGCACGTGCGACGGCGCCTCGCGCGGGGCGAGGTCGTCGGGGCGTTGGACCGGCACCGCGGCCGGCGGTTCGCTGCTGCGGCGGTCGGCACCGGTCAGCCAGGCGCGGGTGGCTGGGTCGAGGGTCGACTCGGGCAACCATGCGTCAGCCGCAGGGTCGGAGCGACGTCCGTGGGAGTCGGGCTGCTGCAGGGGCGGTGGCGGCGCCTGCTCGACGGGGGTCGGAGCGACCGGCCGGCGGCTCGCTCCGGCGGTCACCGCGCGTCCGCACTCACCGCAGAAGATCGCCCCCTCCGGGAGCATCGATCCACAGTGTTCGCATCTGATCACGGTCTGCCTCTGTCCTCACTCGGCCGTCCACGACGCTCGTCAGGCCTCCGGCCATCGTAGTCACCGCGTCTCGCCGAGCCCTGACCGGTGGTCGCGCGCGGCCGTTCGGGTCCGCGCAGGGACCGGAGCGACACGGCGGTGCGGAACCGCTCACGGCGCGTCCGACCGGCGCGCAGGGTCCCCACCGCGTCGTCCGTCGCCGACCACATCCGGTCGGCAGCGGCCTGGTCGACGTCGCTCGGTCCGAACACCGCCCGGTCGGCGAGGGCGGCCAGTCCGGTCCCGCCCTCACCCGGAGCACCGGCCACGGTCTCGCGTCGCGTGGCCGATCCGGCCACGTCGTGTCCACGGTCGAGGAGCGCATCGCGGTACTCGTCCCAGGCCCCGACGATGCGACCGCGCGGCGTCGGAGCACGACGCCGCCGTCGGCGGCGGACCCGCTTCAGCAGGACGATCACCCCGAACGGCAGGAGCACGAGGGCGATCAGCCCCAGTGCACCGAGCACCCACGGCAGCGCTGCGAGCAGGATCTGCAACCACAGCGGCTGCACGGGCGGCGTGTTCCGGTCGCTCTGCGGCGGCGCCTGCTGGTCCTGGTCCTGCTGATCGACGGGAGGCGGCGGCACGACGGTCTCGGGACGCGTCACCGGCTGCGGCGTCTGCTGCTGCTCGTTCGGGATCTCGCGGACACTCGGGTTCGGGTTGAGCATCACCCACCCCCACTGCGCGGTGTCGACCTCGATGCGCGCGGTGACGTCCGAGCCGCGGAACGTCGTGGTGCCGCCGCTCGCCGACGCCCCGCCGGACCCCGAGTCGCCGCCCGCGGTGAAGCCCATGACCACCCGTGCCGGGAACCCGAGCTCGTCGGCCATCAGCGCAGCGGCCGCGGCGTACTGCTCCTGGTCGCCGATCATCAGCGGCGACGTCAGGAGCTCCTGGATGCGGTCGGCGCCGTGCCCCGAGCGGCTCATCCGGTCGTCACCGACGCCGTGGCTGACGTACCCGTTGCGCTTGAGCGCCTGGATCACCGCGACGAGCTTGGCACCCGACGTCGCATCGGCGTCGGTCGTCGCCTCGACCGTCTCGCGGACGGCGTCCGGCACCTCGCGTGCCGTCGGGACCGCGGCGCTGCCCGGACGCGCGGCTGCGAGCTGCTCGTCCGTCGGCTGGTCGGGGACCACGGCGGTCAGGTCGTACGAGGTGCCCTCACGGACACCGCCGACCACGGCACCCGTCTGCGTCGAGCCGTTGTAGAAGAAGGACCCGCGCTCGTCGTCGGCATCGGTCCCGGTGAAGTCGACGCGCTCCAGGTCCCCCACCGTCGGCAGCCAGACCCCGCTGTAGCCGTCGACGGTCACCCCGACGCGCACCGAGGTGCCGTCCACGCCACGGACGTCGACCGACGTCGGCACCCGCTCGAACGTCCCCGACGACGAGGAGCCGTCCGACCCGCCGACGCGGTAGACCACGCCGTCGTAGGTGTCGAGCGTCGCGATGCGCACGAACCCGTTCTCCGGCAGCCCGGTGACCCGGAGCTGCGCGGTGTCCGCCGCGCTCTGTTCCTCGTACGCCCGGAAGCCGCTCAGCGGGCTGACGTAGTCGCGAGGGTCGAACGGCTTCACGACGTCCGTCCGGGCCACGGTGCGCTCGTTCGCCGGCGGTGCGACCAGCCCGAGCCCCGTCGCGACGACGGCCGCCGCCACGATCGTCCCCGTGCCGACGAGCGCCGGGCGGACGACCGACCGGGCGATCGGTACCGACGACCCGATCGTGGTCGCCACGGCGACCGCGCGACGGGCGTGCCGCACCGTCAGCGCCCACACGAGCGCGATGGCGACGAGCACGACGGCCGTCACGATCGACGTGTCCAGCCGGCTCGGCCCGACGACCACCCCGATCGCGAACAGCACCAGCGCCGGGATGCTCGCGAGTTCCTGCCTGGAGGCCCAGGTCGCCACGCTCACGGCCGTCACCGTGGCGACGAGGAGCGTCACGAAGTACGGCACGAGGAGCGCCTCGTACGAGCCGACCGGCAGGCTGATGGTCACCAGCTGCTTCCACCCCAGCGCGACGCCGGCGAACAGCGCGAGCAGGCCAGGGCCCGTCGGCAGGACCCCGTTGGCCTGACCAGGCACGGCGGCGGGCACACCGGCGAGCGTGAACGCCGCCACCGTCGCGATCGCCACCACGACCAGCGGCAGCCGCAGGACCGCGCCGACGAGGGCGACGAGGGTGCCGAAGACGATCGCGGTCACCGCAGCGACGATCATCGAGTCATCACGGTAGACCGGCCACCACGACACACTCGCGACCGCGAGCAGGAGCCACACGACGAGGGTCCCGCCGGCCAGACGGAACGGCACGAGCCGCCGGGCATCGCGGCGATCGGAACGGCGGGTCGACCGACGGGCACGCTCCGCGGGCGGCGTCGGCGCGGCCACCGGAGGGGCGCTCACGCGGCGGCCGATCGGTGCAGGGCGTGCCGGAGGTCGTCCAGGTAGCCGATGGTCATCACGGTCAGGCCCGCGACCCGCAGGAACCGTGGCTGTGCTTCGGGCTCGCAGATCACCGCGACGACCTCGACCCCGACGGGGAAGCGGGTCGCCGCGAGCCGGAGCGCCGGCAGCCCGATCGTCGAACCGACGACCAGGAACGCCACCGAGATGCCTTCGGTGTCGCTGCCGACGATCCGGGAGACCTCGGCGATGGGCAGGCAGGCATCGGCGAGTCCGACCGAGGCGAAGTCGTCGAGCAGTCGCGTCGGGGTGACCGTCGGCAGGGTCCGCACCGCGTAGACGGCACGCTTCGCGAACTCCGGGGTGCGTTCCGACACCACGACCGAGACCTCTCGGCCGTCGCGGATCGCACGAGCACCGAGCGAGGCCGCAGCGCTCACCGCGAGCTCGAACTCCTCGTCGTCCCCGAACTCCGACCTGGCGATGCCCAGCGCCACGACCAGGTGCGAGCGGCGCGTGTCCTCGAACTGGCGCACCATCAGCGCGCCCGACTTCGCTGTCGATTTCCAGTGGATGGTGCGGGGGTCGTCACCCGGCATGTACTCGCGGATGGCGTGGAACGCGATGTCGGCCGGCGACAGATCGGTGGTCGCCTGCCCCTCGAGGTCACGCACCAGGCCGGTGCTCGTCGACGGGATCGCGATCGTGCGCGGGTGCACGATGACCTGTTCGCGTGCGGTCCAGACGACCTCGCGACGGACGAGACCGACGGGGTCGGCGCGGACACCGGTGACCGGCCCCACATCGAGCACGCCGCGGCGCACGGTCGGCACGGGTACCAGTTGCTCGAACGTGCCGTGCGCGCCGATCGCCGGGATCGCGACGTCGACGAGACCCGGGCCGACCGGCACCTCGACCGTCGTCGGCACCGAGGGCAGACGCGTCGGGTTCTCCGCCGTGACCACCACACCGGCCTCGTCGCCGACCGCCACACGGTGCTGCGGCAGGCGCATCCGGATCACCAGCCGCGTGCGACCGATGAGCGCGATCGCGGCGACGACGACGAGCACCGCTCCCGCGAACCCGACGACGACGATCTCCCGCAGGCCGAACCGGTAGCCGGCCACGAACGCGACGAGCGTGAGGGCCGCGACCGTCCACCCGAGCCCGGTGACGACGGACGAGACCTCGCCCCAGGAACGCTTGACGAGCCTCCAGGCCGTTGCCCACACCCGGACGATCCCGACGACCGCATCCGCGGCGACGCCTTCACGGTCACCGACGATGCGCGAGCGGACGTTGGTCAGGCCGGCGACCGTCCCCGTGCGCTCGTACGCCGTCGTCCCGCGACGCGACCGCGTCGAGGACGGACGGCGTGAACGCGTGGAGACGGGCCGGCGGTCCGTCACGTCGTGACTCGGTCGGCCGGCGGCGGCGTCTCCACCAGCAGCTGTGCGATGACGCTCGGCGCGCTGACACCGTCGAACTCCGCCTCGGCGTCGAGCACCAGGCGGTGCGCGAGCACCGGGACGGCGAGGGCCTTGACGTCGTCCGGCGTGACGTAGTGGCGGCCGCTCAGCGCGGCGAGCACGCGTGCCGAACGGATGAGGCCCATCGCGCCGCGGACACTGACGCCCAGGCGGACCTCACTGGCCGAACGCGTCGCGTCGACCAACCGTGCGACGTAGTCGGCGATGACGGCGTCGACGTGCACCGTACGGGCCAGCGCGGCCATCTCGGTGATCGTCGCCGCGGGCACGACGCTCGCGAGCGGAACCGATGCCGACGGAGCCGACGAGGTCTCGAGGATCTTCACGGTGGCGGCGTGGTCGGGGTAGCCGATCGAGGTCTTCATGAGGAACCGGTCGAGCTGCGCCTCGGGCAGACGGTACGTGCCGGCCTGCTCGATGGGGTTCTGCGTCGCGATGACCATGAAGGGGGCCGCCAGGCGGTGGTTCACGCCGTCGACCGTGATCGCCGACTCCTCCATCGCCTCGAGCAGGGCAGACTGCGTCTTCGGGCTCGCACGGTTGATCTCGTCCGCGAGGACGATGTTCGCGAAGACCGGGCCACGGTGGAAGTCGAACTCCTGCGTGCGCTGGTCGTAGACGCTGATGCCGGTGATGTCGCCGGGCAGCAGGTCGGGGGTGAACTGGATGCGGTTCGTCGTCCCCTGCACGCTCTGCGCCATCGCCCGCGCCAGGCTCGTCTTGCCCGTGCCGGGGACGTCCTCGAGGAGCAGGTGGCCCTCGCTGAGCATCGCCGTCACCGCGAGGCGGATCACGAACGTCTTCCCGAGGAGCACCTGCTCGACGTTGGTCACGATGCGGCCTGCGACGTCGGCGAACCAGGTGGCCTGCTCCGGGGTCATGCTCATGCGGGGTGGTCCTCGTCCTTCTGGATGGTCAGTTGCCGGCGGCGGGGGTGATGACGAACGTGTCCGGGCTCGGGTCGGGCGTGCCGTTGACGGTTGCGGTGACACGGATCGCATCGAACCCGACCGGCACGTTGTCGCTCAGCGCGTACTTCCCCGCACCGTCGGGCTTGTCCTCGGTGCAGTTGTAGCTTCCCAGAAGCCCGTCGGTGCAGTACTCCACCTTGTACGTGGGGACCAGAGCCGCGTTGTTGCTGTTGTCGGGTGGGTTCACGACCGGCGCCTGGCCGACCACGGCGCTCACCACCGAGGCGCGGGTGGTGTACGCGGTGCCCTTCGACTCGCTGCTCGATGCGCAGTAGTCACCATCGGTCGCACACGCGGTGAAGACCACCCTCGACTCGATCCCGTTCCCGGCGCCGGCACCGAGCGAAGCGCTGCCGTTGAACCGAACCCGGGGACCGTCGTTCACCGAGTAGTACAGGTAACGGGTCGTCCCGCTCGCAGCGATGTCGACGACGTGGTTCTGTGGGTTCCGGACGTCGGTTCCGATGCTGACGCTGCCGGTGGGCGCGTCCGGCGTCTGGTAGCCCTCGACGCCGGCGGGCTGGGAGGGCGCGCAGAACAGGCCGTTGTCGGCGTACGCGACGTAGCGGTACTGGCTCGTGATCGTGTCGCTGGCGCTGCTGCTCGACCAGGTCCTCTCCGCGCCGTCGGTCGAACACCCGGCAGGGATCGGAGTGTTGGCAGCGTACTTCGCGATCGTCCATCCCGGTGCTCCACCGGCCCAGTTCGACTCGGTCGCGTTCAACGAGACAGCAGTGGTCGAGCCCTGACGGTTCCCCGTCGCGCTCAGGGAGGGGGTTCCGGGTCGACCGATCGCCGAGCCCGTCGCCGACGCCGAGTTCCACTGCACCACCGTGCCGTTGCGATCAGCGCTGTTCCGAGCCGACACGGTCACCGTGTACTGCGCCGCGCTCTGGGCTCCGGCGAACGAGGTGTTCGTCGCAGTGCCGGTGTTGCGGGTGTCGGACAGCCCCGGACCCTCGATCGTCACGACGTAGTTGTCGACCGCGCTGCCCCGGTTCGGAGTGGCGACGGCGTTCCACTTCACGTCGAGCTGGTTCGGCGTCGACCCGTTCGGCGTGACGGTGATGCCCTTCGGCGGCGCCGGCACGAAGTCCGCGCTGATCGGAGCGGAGCTGCCCGACGGCTTCGAGTCGCCGATCGCGTTGGTGGCGATGACCTGGAACCGGTAGGACGCCTTCGGGTCGAGCCCGGTCAGCGTGCAGACGGTCGCGGTGCCGCAGTTCTTCGAGACGCCGTTCGTGCCCGTCACGCGGTACCCGGTGATCGGCGAGTTGTTCCCCTGCGGCGTCGACCAGGTCAGCGTGGCCTGACCGCCGTCGTACGAGCCGGTGCGGGTCGGTGTGCCCGGGGCGTCGGGGACGTCCTGCACGGAGACGGTCACGTCGCCCCACACGTACCGGTCCGGGTCGTTCGTGGCGTCCGCGACCTGGTACTGCAGGTGGGCGTCGACGGGCTTCGCGGTGTCGGAGACCCGGACCTGCAGGCGGGAGCGATCGGCGCTCGGCGTCACCGAGACACCGCTCGGCAGGCCGCCGGAGAGCCCGCGGATGTTCACGACGCGCAGCCGCTCACCGGGGAACGGATTGGTCGGCTGGTCGTTCGTCAGCACGTCGATGGTCGTGGTCGCACCACGCTTGGTGATCGACCTGTCGGCGCCGGGTTGCACGAGCGGTCGGGTGGACGCCACCACGCCGACGGTCACGGTGCCGGCACGTCCGGCGTTGGCGTCGTCCTGCACGCCGATGCCGATCGACGCCGTCGTGTTCTTCTTCGCGGTGTCCGGCACGGCGATGGTCAGCTGCTGGCCCGAGATCGTCGCGGTGGCACCGCTGGTCGGCTTGCTCACCACGGAGTACCGCAACTCCGGCAGGTCCTTCGGGTACGGGTAGTCGGTGAGCTTGGTCAGGTCGACGGTGCGGGTCTCGCCCGGCTGCATCTCGACCGCCGATCCGGTGAACGCCGGCGGCTGGTTCGACCGCGGCGTCACGGTGACCGGGAGCACGAGGGTCGCGGCCCGGCCCTTCCCGCCGTTGGCCGCGGAACCGTCGGTGACCTCGAACGAGATGGACGCGTTGCCGTAGTACAGCTTCGACGAGGTGAACTGCAGCGTCGACGAGTCCACGACCAGGCTCTGGCCGTTCGCGTGCGTCGCCTTCACCGTCCCGCGGTCCGTGATCTTCGCCGTCTGACCGTTCGCGGTCACGACGTAGTCCTCGAGCGGGATGCGGACCGTGGCCTCGCTCTTCACGGTGACGGCACCGGCCGAGCGGTTGATCTGCGGCAGGGCGTCGTCGAACCCGGGGACGTTGATGAAGCCGTAGGACACGATGTCGGGGTGGTCGACCCGTGCGACCGAGAACGGGATGACCTGGGACTCGTCGGTGAGCCGGACCGTGATCCGTCCGTCGTCGGTGAGCCGCGCGGTGTCGCCGTAGCCGTCAACGATCCCGACCCGCAGGTCGGCAGCGGTGCCCTCGGCGAAGAAGACGTTCTCGAGCACGTCCACCGTCACGCTCTCGCGCCGCAGGATGTCCTGCAGGTCCAGGGTGGTGTCGTCGACCTCGGGGCGGAGGGGCTGCGCGTCCGGGTCGACGGTGACGGTGAGGAACGCGGTGCTCGATCCCCCGCTCGCGTTCGCGACGGTGTAGAGCACGGCGTAGTCGCCCGACTTCGCGGTCTTCGGGGGTGTGACCCGGATCTGCTGCTTCCGCAGGATCTTCGCCGACACGTCGTCGGCGGTGGGCTCGGCCGCCGACACGGTGAGCTGGCCACCCTCGGGGTCGGAGTCGTTCTGCAGCACCCGGACGGTCACCGACCCGCCGGGGCGGATCGTCACGTGGTCGGCCTCGGCGACGGGGTTCGACGCCTGTTCGGCCCGGGGCGCGATGCCCACGCGGACGGTACCGGTGGCACGCGCCCCCAGGGCGTCGACCACGGTGTAGGTGAACTCGTCGGTGCCGGCCGAGTCGTCGCCCGCCTCGTAGGTCAGGGCGTCGGACGCGACGTCGGTGACGGAGCCCTTGTCCGGGTTCGAGCCGACGCCGACGAGCTGCACGGAGTCACCGTCCGGGTCGATCCCGTTCAGCGGCACCGAGATCCGCACCGACGAACCGGCCACGACGCGGGCGGTGACGGTCTGCGGCACCGGCGGGTTGTTCGTCGCGGCGTCCCGCTCGCGCACCGAGATCGAGACGGCGGCGTCGGCGTACTGGCCGTCCGGACCCGCGACCCGGTAGACGGCGGTGTAGTTGCCGGGGGTCTTCGGCGCGAGGTAGCGCAGGTGGTCACCCGAGGCGAACAGCAGACCGCCGTCGCCGGGCACGTTCTGCACGAGCTCGGGCTCAAGGGTCAGGGGTTCGCCCTCGGGCTGGGTGTCGTTGTCGAGCACGTCGATGTTCGCGACGTCGCCGACCCGGACGGTCGCACTGTCGGGCTGGGCGACGGGCGGCTGGATCCGGTCGGGCTTGGGGATCTCGACGACGGTGATCGTGCCGGTGGACGACGCGAGGCCGTTCGTCTCGGTGTAGCCGAACGACACCGGCCCGTCGAGCGGTGCGGTCAGCGTGACGCGCACGGTGTGCTGGTCGAGGATGCTCGCCTGGACGCCGCTGCCCCGCTCGGGTCCGTCGAGGGCGGTGACGAGCAGCACCCCGCCCGCGGGGTCGATGTCGGTCGCGGTGACGTCGGTGTCCTTGCTCGAGAGCGTGTTGACGAAGACCGTCTTCGGGGTCGTGATGGGCGCGGTCGAGGCGTCCGGTGGCGCGAGGATCGTGACGCGCACGATGCCGCTCGACGTCTTCACACCGTCGGTGACGGTGTACTCGAGTTGGTGGTCGCCGGCACTCGCGCCCTGCACCCGGAAGGTACCGGCGTCGTAGCTCGGGGTGACCGTCAGCCCGGCCGACGACGACACGCTCGTGAGGGTCACGGTGCCGTTGCCGCCCCGGACGTGGTCGAGCGGTTCGACCGTGAGCGCCTTGCCTGCGTAGCCCTGCACCGGGAACGGGTCGGCACGCAGCGGCACATCCCCTGCTTCGCGACGCGCACGGTCACCGAGCCGCGGCCGTCGGCGCGTCCGTCGCTCACGACGAGCTGCACGGCACGGTCGCCCGTCCGGCCGCTGTCCGCGCGGAAGTCGAGCAGGCCGTCCGGGGTGGTCGACACCCGGTCGCCGTCCGAGGCGGTCGCGGACTTCAGGTACACCGGGTCGCCGTCCGGGTCGACCCAGTCGCCGAGCACGCTGCTGACGACGTGTCCGTTCTGCACCACGTCCGCCGAGGTGTCGCGCACCTGCCGCGGGGCCTCGTTCTGCGATTCCGGCCGCACCGTCACACGGACGGTCCCGGTGTCCGACCCGCCGTTGCCGTCGGTGATCGTGTACGGGAAGGTCACAGTGCCGGTCGCGCGCGACGACAGCGTCACCTGCAGCCGCTGGCCGTCGGCGACGATGGCGACCCGGCCGGTGGACTCCGAGATGGACCCGACCTCGCTCACGATGATCGGGTCACCGTTCGGGTCGTAGTCGTTGAGCAGGACCGGGAGGCTCGTGGTGCGTCCCGGACGAGCGCCCAGGTCGTCGTCCACCGCCACCGGCGGCTTCTGGTCCTTGTCGACCTCGGGATCGTCGTCGGAGACCTGCTCCTGCTGCTGCTCGTCGTCCTGCTTGATGAGGTCGGCCCAGTTGTCGATGAGCTGGCCGCTGCGGTCGATCGCCCACGAACGACCGCTCGAGGGGTCGTTGGCGACGACGGTCTGACCGTTGTGCAGGATCTGCATCGTGCTGGTCCCACCGGTGCTCGCGAGCCGCTGGAGCGCGTTGCCGTCACAGGTGTCGATCGCCTGACCCCGGCCCACGCCGCGTAGGTGCAGGACCCGTCGACGTAGGGGCGCGCCGCGCGTCCGGACACCTGGAGCGCGGTGGCGTCGACGGACCCCGAGGCGCTGACCCGGACGAGTCCCGCGGTGCCCGCGACGGTGACGTCCGACGAGGTGTCGGAAGACCGTTGGAGCGCGGGTGACGCCCCGACCCGGTCCCCCAGCTCCACGGTGCGACCGTCGACCGACAGGGCGCCGCTGGTGCGGTCGAGCACGGCCAGGTGGCCGTCGAAGGTCGCGACCTGGAAGTCGTCGGTGCGGTCCATGTCGACCTTCCACCGTTGGTCGACGGACAACGTCGACCCGACGTCGACGAGCGATGCCGTGCCGGTCTTCGCCGAGTACACCGCGACGTGTCCGTCCGAGGCGTCGAAGACGGTGTCCGCCCCGAGCGTCAGGTCGGCCTTGGTCGAGGCGTCGAACTCGGCGAGGTCGGCCGCGGGCGTCGCCCACAGCTCGCCGGTGTCCTGGTTGCCGATCACCGCGGTGTCCCCCGCGAAGAAGACCTGCGGTGTCCCCGCGGGCAGGGTCACGGCATCGCCGACGGTGGCGTCGGCGACGTCGACCTTGGCCACGGTCCCCTTGGTCTGGTCGACGCTGTAGACCATGGACCCGCGCTGCAACACGGACAGGTCGTCGCTCGCGGTCTCGACGGCGGTGTTCAGCTGGAGGACCCCGGTGTTGGCCCGACCGACCGCTCCGTACTCGGCGGAGGGCACCCACACCGTGCCGTCCCCGAGGTCGACGCGCTGCGTGTGGTACCCCGTCGAGACGAGCGCGGTCGTCGCGACGACCGCAGCGACCAGGACGGAGACCCCGGTGGTGACGGCGGCGGATCGGTGCCTCGCGACGAGCGCGCGGATCACCCGGCGCTCCCGACGGTCGCGCACTTCTGCGCGCTCGCTGCACCGGTCTTGCCGTCGCGGTTGACCGCGACCGAGATGCACTCCTCGTCGCCGCGCTGCCCGGAGACGACGAACGTGGTGCCGGTCTGCTGACTGGATGCGCCGTTCGACGAGATGACGTAGGTGTCGCCGCTCTGCAGACCCGGGTCCGCCCACGAGAACGACACCGCCTGCGCCGAGGGCTGTGCGCGGACGTCCGCCACCACGGGGATCGCCCCGGCGCCGAGCCGCCCGACGACGACCACGGTCGCGATGGCGAGGGCGGCGACCACGACGACGGCGAGGACGTCGCCCAGACGAGCGTCGACCGGGTGCGTCGTCGCGCACGGGTGACCGATCCGGTGCGGTGGACGGTGCCGACGCTGTGCGAACCACCGGCGACGACGCCGCCCTGGACCGCGCGACGGGTGCGGCGGCGGGCGCCGACCCGCGACGGCGGCTGGAGCTCACGGATCATGGTCCGGTCGCCCTCCGGGGTCGGGGTCGCGATGGCCCACGCCTCGACCGCGACGTCGGCCGCGGTCTGCGGGATCCCGAGCTCGGCCTCGACCTGCTGGAACCCGCGCACGAGTTCGAGCACGGTCGTCGGGCGCGACGGCACCTTGCGGGACAGCGCGGTGGCGAGCAGGCGCTCGAGCGACGGTGGGACGTCGGTGCGACCGGTGGGTTTGACGCCGCCCTTGTCGATCCGGCTCATCAAGTCGCTCGCACCGTTCTTGCCGCCCCGGACCTCGAACGGGCTGCGGCCGGCGAGCAGGGAGTAGACGGTGGCGGCGAGGGAGTACACCTCGGACTGGATCGTGCCGCGGGACTCGTCGATCAGGACCTCGGGTGCCGACCACGGGATCGACATGCCGATGGGCTCGTCCGGGTCGGTCCCGCCGATGGTCGCCGCGATGCCGAAGTCGGACAGCACGGGGTTGCCGTACGCCGTGAGCAGGATGTTCGACGGCTTGATGTCACGGTGGAGCACGCCTTCGCGGTGCGCGGTCTCGAGGGCGGAGCCGATCCGGACACCGATCGAGAGCACCTCGGACACCGGGATCGGCTCACGCCGGTACCGCTCGCTGAGCGACGAGGAGCACAGCTCCATCACGAGGTACGGACGTCCGTCGGCCGCGACGCTCGCCTGGAACACCGTGAGGATCGACGGGTGGGTGCTGAGCCGCGCCATCAGGTTGGCCTCGGCCTGGAACATCTGCCGGACGCGGTCGTCGACGACCTCGTCGAGCAGGACCTTCACCGCGACCTGACGACGCGGCATGTCCTGTTCGTACAGGAAGACGTCGGCGAAGCCGCCGGAACCGAGGACGTGCACGGGGCTGAAGCCGCCGATCACGGGCGGGTTGGACGGCAGGCGACGCGCCATCGCTATCTCCTCCCCGGCCGAGCGGCCAACTCTCTCGTCGTGGCACAGTCATTGTACGAAGCGCCGGTGACCGTCGATCCGCACACCGACCACCTGTGGACGGGCGCACTCCCCCAGTTCGGGGGGTCCTGTGCCGGCGGTCAGTGCCGCGGCAGGGTGTCCTCGAGGTCGCCGTCGTCCGGGGCGGCGTCGACCTGGAGCACCACGACGGTGACGTTGTCGCGGCCCCCCGCGACGACCGCGTCACCGACGAGGCGTTCGGCGAGTCCCTGCGCACCGGCTTCCCGCGCCGCGATGCGCGCGATGCCGGCGTCGCCGAGCTCCTTCGTCAGGCCGTCGGAGCAGACGATGTACCGGTCGCCCGCGCGGAGCGGCAGGGTCCACCAGTCGGGCGCCGGCGGTTCGCCGAACCCGACCGCGCGGGTGATGACGTTGCTGTCCGGGTGCTGTTCGGCGTCCTCGGCCCGCAGCAACCCGGCGTCGACCATCTCCTGCACCACGGAGTGGTCCACGGTGACGCGGCGCAGCACGCCGTCCTCGATCCGGTAGGTCCGGGAGTCGCCGACGTTGAAGACGAGGGCCGCCGGCTGGCCGAGTGACGCGACCAGCGCGATGCCGGTGACGGTCGTGCCCGCTCCGATCGCGTTGCCGCCGGCTGCGCGCTCGATGTCGGCCGTGGCGAGCAGCAGCGCCCGCTGGATGCCCTGCCGCGTGGTGAAGGGTTCCTGCGTCACCTGCTCGAGTCGACGCACGACGGCGTCGCTCGCGCGGTCGCCGGCGAGGTGTCCGCCCATGCCGTCGGCGACGACGAAGAACGGTGCCCCGACGATGTAGCTGTCCTCGTTGTGGTCACGGCGACGACCGACGTCGGTCGCGGCTCCCCACGAGAGCGTCAGGGTGGCGCCGTCGGCACCGGGGACGTCGATGGCGTGCGCAGTCGCTGCTCGGCCGAGTTCGGTCACGTTTCAGGATCGCTCTCTGGGGGTTCGGGGCGTGCCGTGTGCTGTCTGGTCGGTGGGCCACGGGGGAACCGGTGGGAACCCGTCCGCCGTCGGTGCGACCCGGAGGTACGGCGAGAGGACCTCGATGGCGTTGCCGTCACCGACCTCGACTACCGTACCCGTCAGCGCGACGATCGACGCACCTGATGCCATGCGGTACACCGGCGCGCCGGCCGGTCGGACGACGGTGCCGTTCGTGGACCGCAGGTCCTGCACCACCACGGCTTCGCCCTCGGCGTGGATGCGGACGTGCGAGGACGACACCTGCCCGTTGGCGGAGCGCACCGTCACGAGTTCCGGTTCGGGGCCGCTGGTGATCCGCGGCAGCGACGGACGCCGCCCGATGACGACCGGGTGGTCCAGACGGAAGGTGCGGTCGCCGATGCGGATCGACGGCACACGCGCCGCGGGCGCGGCAGGGACGGACGGGAGGCCCGTGGCGGCTCCGGCGGGCACGCGCGGTCCGGTGGCGCTCCGGACACGGGCGCGGACGACCGTGTCCTCCGGGTCGGCTCCGTCGTCGGCAGGGTCGTCGGCACGGTCGCCGACCGGCTCGGATGGTTCCGTGCGCGGGCGGATGACGGTGTCGCCGAGCACGTCGTCGAAGCGATCGCCGCCGTCCGACCCGCGGGGTCGACGGATGACGGTGTCCTCGATGTCGTCGTCGCGCAACCGGAGCCCTTCGGGTGTGGTGTCCTCCACCGTAGACGATCCGGTCGACCCGTCACACCGCACCGTCGGCGGTCCCCGCCGGTCACGATCGGTGCCGGTCACGACGGGGCCCGGCCCACGTCGGCGCGCTGCCGGCCAGGACCGACCGCAGGACCAGCCCGGCGAGCGGGTCGTCGGCCCGGGTCTCGAGGGCGTAGCGCGCCCGTGTCTCGGCGCGGGCCGACGACCCGAGCGCCCACGCGCACCAGGCCCCGAGTGCGAGCGCACCGGCGGCTCCGGCCGTGCTGTCCGCCTGACCGCCCTCGGCGCGCCAGACCCGCCAGGCCTCGGCACACCGGTCGCCAGCCGTGCGCAGCCGAGCACGGTCCGGTTCCGGTCCGAGGCCGTGCAACGCCGGCGGGGTGGGATCGCCGAACGGGTCGAACCCCCGGATGGCGCGCGGATCCGGCTGGTCTCGGGCGGCGAGGAACGGGATGAGCGCCATGCGGGTCGACAGCGCACCGCAGGCGGTGACGATCGCGATCGCGCCGACGCGGGAGCCAGCGCCGACGCCGGACGTGACCAGCGCTGCGGCCGCTGCTGGGAGTGTGACCGCCGCCGCGATCTCGCGAGGAAACCGGACTGCGGTGTGGTCAGGGGTGTGTGCCGTCAAGGGGATCATGCACGCCATCGAAGCGTGATCCGGGCCTCCAGTCAGGCACGAACCGACCACCTGTGGACAGCAGCGCCCCGGCCCGCCCTGTGGAGGACGGACCGGGGCGATGGTCAGACGGTGACGGGTTCCAGGCTCTCGGCGACCAGGTCCCAGCCGGACTCGCCGCGTTCGACCACGACGCCGTTCGCGGCGGCCCAGTCGACCAGGTCGTCCATGGTCGCGATGACCGCTCCGGTGCGCGCGAGCAGCGCGACCAGTCGGCCCTTCGCCGTCTTGTTCCAGTGGTTCAACGCCCGCCGGCGACCGGAACCGTCGATGCTCACGACGCGCGGGGCGACCGCGTCCAGGACGGGACCGAGCTGCCGGTAGCCCTCGGACCGGAGGTCGAGGACCAGGCCGTCCGCCCGTGCGGTCAGGACCCTGGACGAGGTCGCCGGCCAGTGCGACGCCAGCCGGATCGTCCCGAGCCGGGAGTCGTGCGACAGGCGGTACGCCGGGATCGGGTCGCCAGCACCGATCGGTCCGAACATGGCCGACTGCACGACCACGTGGTCGTGCCACCACGCCCGCGTCGACGCGTCGGCGGTCTGCGCGCCCAGGGGGTCGTAGAGCACCCCGTGTAGCGCTCGATCGCCGGCATCGTGCCCGACGTGTCGAGCTCGAGGTTGCGGAACCGTTCAGCGATCGACTTCGGGCCGAGCTTCAGAGCCGTCCTGGCCGAGGACTCCTCGGAACTGACAGAGCGGGCCGCGGTGATCACCGCGGCCCGCTCTTCGGCCAGTTCCGGGAACGAGAGATGCACGCAGATCGAGCGTGCGGCTCGTGTCCCCGCCCTCTCGCTTCGTCTCCGAAGGCGGGAGGAGGACGGTCAGTCCGGTCAGGACGCCAGCGCGGCCTGCCGCGCGACGATCGTCACCGTGTCGTGCTCCACCGACAGGAAGCCGTCTTCGGCGTCGACCGCGACGGTCGATCCATCGGCCCGCGTGATGCGGACCTGACCCTGCGCGAGGATCGCGAGCATCGGCTCGTGTCCAGCGAGGATGCCGATCTGGCCCTCTGTCGTGCGTGCGACGACCATGGTGGTGTCGCCCGACCAGACCTCACGGTCGGCCGAGACGACGCTCACGCTGAGACCCGCCATGTCAGCGGTTCTCCTTCTGGATCTGTGCCCACTTCTCTTCCACGTCGTTGATGCCACCGACGTTGAAGAACGCCTGCGTCGCAACGTGGTCGAACTCGCCGTCGGCGATGGCGCGGAAGGACTCGATGGTGTCCTTGAGCGGCACCGTGGAGCCCTCGACGCCCGTGAACTTCTTCGCCATGTACGTGTTCTGCGAGAGGAACTGCTGGATACGACGAGCGCGCTCGACCGTGATCTTGTCCTCTTCGGAGAGCTCGTCGACACCGAGGATGGCGATGATCTCCTGCAGTTCCTTGTTCTTCTGGAGGATCTGCTTGACGCGCGTGGCCGTCTCGTAGTGGTCGGCGCCCAGGTACCGCGGGTCCATGATCCGCGACGTCGAGGTCAGCGGGTCGATCGCGGGGTACAGACCCTGCGACGCGATCTCACGCGAGAGCTCGGTTGTCGCGTCGAGGTGCGCGAACGTGGTGGCCGGAGCCGGGTCGGTGTAGTCGTCAGCTGGCACGTAGATCGCCTGCAGCGAGGTGATCGAGTGACCACGCGTCGAGGTGATGCGCTCCTGGAGCACACCCATCTCGTCGGCGAGGTTGGGCTGGTAGCCCACGGCGGACGGCATGCGACCGAGCAGCGTCGAGACCTCGGAGCCGGCCTGCGTGAAGCGGAAGATGTTGTCGATGAAGAGGAGCACGTCCTGCTTCTGGACATCGCGGAAGTACTCCGCCATCGTCAGCGCCGACAGGGCCACGCGGAGACGCGTTCCCGGCGGCTCGTCCATCTGGCCGAACACGAGGGCCGTCTTGTCGAAGACCCCCGCCTCTTCCATCTCACCGATGAGGTCGTTGCCCTCACGGGTGCGCTCACCGACACCGGCGAACACCGACACACCGCCGTGGTCCTGCGCAACGCGCTGGATCATCTCCTGGATGAGGACCGTCTTGCCGACGCCCGCACCACCGAAGAGGCCGATCTTGCCACCCTGCACGTACGGGGTGAGGAGGTCGATGGACTTGATGCCGGTCTCGAACATCGAGGTCTTCGACTCGAGCTGGTCGAAGGCCGGGGCCTTGCGGTGGATCGGCCAGCGCTCGGTGATCTCGAGCTTCTCGTCCGTGTTGAGCACGTTCCCGAGGACGTCGAAGACCTTGCCCTTGGTGACGTCGCCGACGGGGACCGAGATCGAGAGCGCCCGAGTCACGGACCTCCTGGCCACGGACCAGGCCGTCGGTCGGCTTCAGGGAGATGGCACGGACCAGGTCGTCGCCCAGGTGCTGGGCGACCTCGAGGCCGATCTCCTGCGACGAGTCACCGATGGTGATGGTCGTGAACAGGAGGTTGTACATCTCCGGGATTGCGTCGTGGGGGAACTCGATGTCGACGACGGGACCCGTGACACGGGCGATCCGGCCGACACCGGGCGCCGACGACGTCTCGACCGCGGTGGTTGCGGTGTCGGTCATGGCTGGTGCCTTCCTGAGGGTGGGTATCTGTCCGCGAACGACGCGGACTACTTCTTCTTCGACGAGAGGGCGTCGGCGCCGCCGACGATCTCGGAGATCTGCTGCGTGATCTCCGCCTGACGCGCGTTGTTCGCGAGTCGGGTGAAGTCACGGATCAGCGAGTCCGCGTTGTCGCTGGCCGCCTTCATCGCCTTCTGACGGGCGGCGTGCTCGGAAGCAGCCGACTGCAGCATGGCGTTGAAGATGCGGCTCTCGATGTAGACCGGGAGCAGCGAGTCGAGCACCGCATCGGCGTCCGGCTCGAACTCGTAGAGCGGCAGGGGCTCGTTGCCCTCGGGCTCCTCGACCCCTTCGACGACCTCGAGGGGCAGCAGGCGAACGACCTGCGGCTCCTGCGTCGCCATGCTGAGGAACCGGTTGAACACGATGTGGATCTCGTCCACGCCGCCCTCTGCGGTGTCCTGGAGGAACTTCGCCACGACGGCGTCGCCGATCTCCTTGGCCGTCGAGAACTCGGGCTGGTCGGTGTTGCCGACCCACTGCTGCTCGGACGCGCGCTCACGGAACGCGAAGTACCCGACGGACTTGCGGCCGACCAGGTAGTAGACGACGTCCTTGCCCTCGCTGCGGAGCAGGGAGGCGAGCTCCTCGCCCTGCTTGAGGACGTTCGTGCTGAACGCGCCGTTCAGGCCGCGGTCCGAGGTGAAGAGCACCACGGCCGCACGGGTCGAGGACTCCGGCTCGGTGGTCAGCACGTGGTCGACGTTCGAGAACGTCGCCACGGCCGACACCGCACGCGTCACGGCTCGCGAGTACGGGCCGGACGCAGCCATGCGGGCCTGCGCCTTCTGGATCCGCGACGCCGAGATCAGTTCCATCGCGCGAGTGACCTTCTTCGTGGTCTTCGCGGACTTGATTCGCTGTCGGTAGACCCGGACCTGCGCTGCCATCTAGCGACGACCCTTGACGATCTGCTCCTGGTCGACGTCCTCGGCGTCTGCCGCGTCGAACTGCTCGGAGCCGAGGGTCTTGCCGTCGCTCGTCTGGAAGCTCTTCGAGAACTCGTCGATCTGCTTCGACATCTCGGCGACGGTCTCGTCGCTGAGCTGGTTCGTCTCGCGCAGCGTCGTGAGCACCTCGGAGTTGCGACGCAGGTGGTCGAGCAGTTCGGACTCGAAGCGCAGCACGTCCGGCACCGGGACGGTGTCGAGCTTGCCGTTGGTGCCGGCCCAGATCGAGACGACCTGCTCCTCGACCGGGTACGGCGAGTACTGCGGCTGCTTGAGGAGCTCGGTCAGGCGGGCACCGCGGTCCAGCTGACGACGCGACGCCTGGTCGAGGTCGGACGCGAACATCGCGAACGCCTCGAGGGAGCGGTACTGCGCCAGCTCGAGCTTCAGCGTGCCGGAGACCTTCTTGATCGACTTCACCTGGGCGTCACCACCGACGCGGGACACCGAGATGCCCACGTCGACGGCCGGACGCTGGTTCGCGTTGAAGAGGTCCGACTGCAGGAAGATCTGGCCGTCGGTGATGGAGATGACGTTGGTCGGGATGTACGCCGAGACGTCGTTCGCCTTGGTCTCGATGATCGGGAGACCCGTCATCGAACCGGCGCCGAGCTCGTCGGACAGCTTCGCGCAACGCTCCAGCAGACGGGAGTGCAGGTAGAAGACGTCACCCGGGTACGCCTCGCGCCCCGGCGGACGACGCAGGAGGAGCGACACGGCGCGGTAGGCCTCGGCCTGCTTCGACAGGTCGTCGAAGATGATGAGGACGTGCTTGCCGGAGTACATCCAGTGCTGGCCGATGGCCGAGCCGGTGTACGGGGCGAGGTACTTGAAGCCGGCCGGGTCGGACGCGGGGGCGGCGACGATGGTGGTGTACTCCATCGCGCCGGCGTCCTCGAGCGCACCCTTGACGGAGGCGATCGTGGAACCCTTCTGACCGATGGCGACGTAGATGCAGCGGACCTGCTTGTCCTCGTCGCCGGACTCCCAGTTGGCCTTCTGGTTGATGATCGTGTCGATCGCGATGGCCGTCTTGCCGGTCTGGCGGTCGCCGATGATCAGCTGGCGCTGACCACGGCCGACGGGGATCATCGCGTCGATGGCCTTGATGCCGGTCTGCAGCGGCTGGTGGACCGACTTGCGGGCCATGACGCCGGGAGCCTGGAGCTCGAGGGCGCGACGGCCCTCTGCAGCGATCTCGCCGAGACCGTCGATCGGGGCGCCGAGCGGGTCGACGACGCGACCGAGGAAGGCGTCGCCGACGGGGGCGGAGAGGACCTCACCCGTGCGGGTGACCTCCATGCCTTCTTCGATGCCGGCGAACTCGCCGAGCACGATGGCGCCGATCGAGTCTTCATCGAGGTTCTGCGCGAGGCCGAGCGTGCCGTCCGCGAAGCGGATGAGCTCGTTGGCCATGACGCCGGGGAGGCCCTCGACGTGCGCGATGCCGTCGCCGGCGTCGGTGACGTGCCCGACCTCGGCCGTGGAGGCCTTCGTCGGCTCGTAGTTCGAGACGAAGTCCTTCAGGGCATCACGGATCTCATCGGGGCTGATGGTGATGTCTGCCATGGGATTTTCCTTGTGGTTTTCCGGGGCCCTTCGGCTCCGAGAGGGTGACGCTGCCGGACTCGGCAGTTCCCGTTGTGGACTTGGGAGGAGCGGCTTCGACCGTACGCCTAGCCGGCGAGCTGGAGCCGGAGCTCCGAGAGCCGCGTGGACACGGTGCCGTCGATGACGTCGCCGCCGATCTGCACCCGGACCCCGCCGACGACCGTGGGGTCGACGACCTGGTTGATGCTGATGTCCTTGCCGTAGCGCTCGGCCAGCCCGCGTGCAACGCGTGCCGACTGGGCGGTCGTGAGTGCCGTGGCGGTGACCACGGTCGCGACGAGCTTGCCGTCCTGCTCGGCCACGATGCGCGAGGCATCGCGGACGAGTTCACCGATGCGGCGGCCGCGAGGCTGCTGCACGAGCGCGGAGACGATCGTCACGGTCTGCTGCGACGCCTTGGGGCCGAGGAGCCGCTCGACGAGCGCGCCCTTCTGCGCCGGGCTGCCGAGCTTCGTGCCGAGTGCCAGCTCGAGGCCGGCGTCCGAACGGACGGCGGTCTCGAAGGCGAACAGCTCGGACTCGATCGGCGAGTCGGTACCCGCGGTGGCGGCGACGGCGCGGATGCCCGCGTCCTCGATGCCGGCGAGCAGGTCCTGGTGCGAGGACCAGCGCGAGCCGGCCACCGCGGTCAAGACCGCACGAGTCGCGTGCGACTGACCGGCGAAGACGCGGTCGATGAGGACCTTCTTGCCGGCCGGGTCGGCCGTCGGGTCGGACAGCAGCCCGAGCAGCTGCGGCGCACCGGCGATCGCACGCCCGGAGGCGAGGATCTCGGCACCCACGGCCAGGTCGGCGCTCGAACCGAGGTCCGAGAGCACCGCCCTGGTGGACGCGAGTGCTTCTCTGGTAGCGCTGCGCATGCTCAGTGCTCCCCGTCTTCGCGGCCTGCGAGGCCTCGAGGTCGGCGAGGAAGCGGTCGACGACTGCCGACGACTTGGCGTCGTCCTTGAGCGATTCGCCGATCACACCGGACGCGAGGTCGAGCGCAAGGGTGCCCACCTCGGACCGGAGGGACTGGACGGCGCTCTGACGCTCGGCCTCGATCTGCGCCTGGGCGTTGGCCGTGATGCGTGCTGCATCGGCCGCTGCCTGCTCGCGGACCTCGTTGCCGATCGCCGTGGCGTCGGCGCGGGCCTGCTCACGGATGCGGGACGCCTCGGAGCGGGCGTCGGCGAGCTGCTTGTTGTACTCGTCGAGCGCGGCAGCGGCCTGCTCCTGAGCAGCCTCTGCCTTCTTGATGCCACCCTCGATGGCCTCGGTGCGCTCATCGAGCATCTTCGTGATGCGCGGCGTGACGACACGCCACATCACCAGGAAAATGATGACGAAGGCAACCAACGACCACACGATGTCGTACACCGGCGGAATGAGGGGGTTGTGCGTCTCCTCCGCCGCGATGATGAGTGCGTTGTGCATCGAGGAACCTTAGTTGGTGAAGATGAAGTACGTGGCGATGCCGATGAAGGCCAGGGCCTCGGTGAAGGCGATACCGATGTACATGAGGGTCGTCAGGCGGCCCTGGAGCTCGGGCTGGCGGGCGACGGACTCGATCGTCTTGCCGACGACGATGCCGACACCGATGGCCGGGCCGATCGCAGCGAGGCCGTAGCCAACCGTCGCGATGTTGCCGTTGATCTCCGCGAGAACGGTCGTTGCGTCCACGTGTTTTCCTTTCGAGGTGCGGGTCCGACGGTTGCCGGTCCCGTAGGGGGTCAGTGAGGAATCAGTGCTCGTCAGCCAGCGCCAGCTGGATGTAGACGGCGGTGAGGAGCATGAAGACGTAGGCCTGCAGCAGCGCGACGAGGATCTCGAAGAAGCTGAACGCGATGCCGAACGCGAGGGTCCCGACGCCGAAGGCCTTGAAGCCGAGCGAAGCGTCGAAGAAGAAGAACTGCGTGGCCGAGAAGAACAGGACGAGCAGCAGGTGCCCGACGACCATGTTCATCAGGAGTCGCAGCGTCAGCGTGACCGGACGGAGCACGAACGTCGAGACGAGCTCGATCGGCGTCACGATGATGTAGAGGAACCACGGCACCCCGGGCGGGAAGAGCGAGTTCCGGAGGAACGTGCCCGGGTGCTTGCGGAGGCCGGCGTAGATGAACGCGACGTAGGCGACGATCGCGAGGATCATCGGCATCGCGATGCGACTGGTGCCGGCGAGGTTCATGCCCGGGATCAGACCGGTCAGGTTCATGAACAGCACGCCGAAGAAGATCGTCGCCAGGAGCGGCAGGAAGCGCTTGCCGTCCTTCTCTCCGAGGTTGTCGAAGGTGTTGCGACGAACGACGTCGAACGCGTACTCGATGAACGCCTGACCGCGGTTCGGGACGAGCTTCAGCGCGCGGGTTCCCACGAAGGCGAACACCAGGAGCACGGCGACGGCGAAGAAGCGGATGAGGACGACCCGATCGATCTCGAACGGCGTCCCGGCGAAGAAGATCGCATCCGGGAAGAACTCGTTGATCGACGGACCATGGAACTCGGCGGCCTTGCTGCTCCCCGCCGCAACGGTGTCAACCGCAGCAGAGAGGGACAGGGGAAGAGCGTGGGATAGCAGCGCTGTCTCCTGTGTCGGCGCGCGCACATCATGGCACGCGATGGTGGACGTTGTGGAGGCTTGCCCGCTCCGAGCGAAAGGCTCCGGTGGCGGACTCCGAGAAGCCTATCAGGTGCGAGAGGCTTCCCGGCTTCTCAGTTGCGGGGGTCGGGTTCTCAGCGTCCGCGGAGCCACCGGACCCGTCGCCGGGCAGCTGCACGCCGATCGGGATGCGGGCCTTCGCCACCGCGACGACGTCGATGACCAGGGACCCGACGACCCCCGCGATGATCACGATCGCGAGCACCGGGAAGTCCACCCAGGTGCGGTCCTTCAGCGCCACGAGCAGCACGATGAAGACGATGAACTTGAGCAGCCAGGTGCCCATCACGATGCCGAAGAAGGCCCCGGAGATCATCTGCCCCTTGGACACACGCAGCGCGACGAGGACACTGACCGCGGTGAGGCCGAGGAACACCACGCTGAGCACGGCACCGAGCAGGCCGCCGACGAGCCCGGAGTGTCGGCGACGAGCAGTCCCACGACTCCCCCGACGATCGCCAGGGCGACCGCGAGCACGGCGCCCCACGTGATGATGCGGCGGAACACCGGCCGGACGTGGTCGAGCGCGTTCGGTGCGGTCACGTGATGTCTCCTGGGATCGTGCGGTCGTTGGCGGCCCGGTCGAGCGGGTCGAGGCTGGCGTCCACCACGGCGGCGGAGCGGTTGGCGGTCTGGGCGGCGATCTCGGTGCGCTTCCGGCCGAGCGGCGCGAACGTGGCGACGGCGCACACGGTGAAGCCGACCGCGACGAAGGCGACCACCCAGTACCAGTCCACGAACAGGAACAGCAGGCACCCGACCGCGACGGTGGCGGTCCACGCGTAGAAGATCAGCACGGCGTGGAAGTGCGAGTGCCCCATGTCGAGCAGGCGGTGGTGCAGGTGCTTGCGGTCGGCCGAGAACGGTGACTTGCCGGCGCTGAGCCGACGGGTGACGGCGAGGCCGAAGTCCAGGATCGGCACGATCAGGATCGCGAAGGGCAGCAGGATCGGGATGAACGCCGGCAGCAGCGCCTGGCGTGTCTGCACTGCGGCGGGGTCGATGTTGCCCGTGACCGACACCGCGCTCGTGGCCATCAGGAAGCCGACGAGCAGCGCTCCCGCGTCGCCCATGAACAGCTTCGCCGGGTGCCAGTTCAGGATGAGGAACCCGAAGCAGGACCCGACGAGCACCGCCGTCAGCAGTGACGGCAGGTTGAAGAAGAACTCGGTCTGCACGACCACGCGGTTGATGAAGAACGTGTAGAGGAAGAACACCCCGCCGGCGATGATCGCGACCCCGGCGACCAGACCGTCGAGTCCGTCGATGAAGTTCACCGCGTTCATCACGAGCACCACCGCCAGCACCGTGAAGATCAGGCTCATGTAGGACGAGCCGACCCCCAGCGTGTTGCCGATCGGCAGCGACACGATCGCGACGCCCTGCCAGGCGAGGATGCCCGCGGCGATGATCTGCCCCGCGAGCTTCGTCATCCAGTCGAGGTCCCAGATGTCGTCCGCGACGCCGAGGACCACGATGATCGTCGCTCCCCCGAGCACCGCCAGCACGCGCCCGGGCTCGGAGAACACGAGCCGGAAGTAGTCGGTCCCCGCGATCGACGGGAACAGGAACCACGCCGCCAGCAGCGACACGATGACGCCGATGTACATCGCGATCCCGCCGAGGCGCGGAGTCGGCGTGCGGTGCACGTCGCGCTCGCGGACCTGGGGGTACCACTTGTACTTGAGCCCGAGCCTCCACACCAGCACGCTGACCAGGAAGCTCACGACCGCGGCGATCGCCCCCGCCAGCAGGTAGTACTTCATCCGACGAGGTCGGCTCCGACGACCCGGATGATCTCGTCGTCGGAGATCACCCCGTGCCGGACGATGCGGAGCTTCCCGCCGTCCGACAGCCCCGTCGCGTCGACGATCGTCGACCCGGTGGAGGCCTCGAAGCCCTCGTGCTCCCCGATCGCGCCGCCGTCCAGGTACACGGCCACGCTGTCGCCGAGCATCCGCTCCGCGGCGTCGACGTCCATCGCCGCCGGATCGCCGGTCGAGTTCGCGGACGAGACCGCGAGCGGACCGACCTCTTGCAGGAGCTCGAGCGCGATCCGCGAGTCCGGCATCCGCAGGGCGACCGTGCCCCGCGTCTCGCCGAGGTCCCAGTCGAGCGACGGCTGCGCGCGCAGGATCACGGTCAGGCCGCCGGGCCAGAACTCGGCGACGAGGTCGCGCACCTGCTGCGGCACGTCGCTCGCGAGCGCGTCGAGCGTCGGCGGGCCGGGGATCAACACCGGCGGCGGCGACTGCCGCGTCCGGCCCTTCGCGTCGAGCAGCCGCTGGACGGCGGCCGCGTTGAAGGCGTCCGCGGCGAGGCCGTAGACGGTGTCGGTGGGGACGACGACGAGGTCTCCGCGCCCGAGGGCGGCACGTGCGAGCCGCATCCCGGTCAGGAGCCCGTCGGAGTCGGTGCAGTCGTATCGGGATGCCATGACTCGACGATGATAGTGCGACACAATGGAGGACATCGTGAACGAGACCCCTGCGCCCCACCTCCTCTTCCTCTTCGACATGGACGACGTCCTGGTCCGGTACGACTGGCAGGTGCGGATGGCCGCACTCTCCGAGTTCACCGGACACGAGTTCGAGGAGCTCCGTCGCCGCTGGTGGGACTGCGGCCACGAGATGCGTGCCGAGGCCGGCGACTTCGCCGACGGCGACGAGTACCTCGCCGCGTTCGAGCGGGCCATGGAGTGCGACGTCCCCGAGGCGGAGTGGGCGCGCATCCGCGGGTCCGCGATGACCGAGCTGCCGGAGCGCATCGAGGCCGTCCGGATCGCGAGCGAGCACGGGCGTGTCGGCCTGCTCACCAACAACGGGCCGCTCGCGGGTCGGTGGATCCACCAGTGGGCACCGTCACTGCCGGGGCTGTTCGGCGAACACCTGGACACGTCGAGCAACTTCGGCGCCCGCAAGCCGGAGCCCGAAGTCTTCCTCCGCGCGATGGAGCACCACGGCGTGCCCGCCGAGCGCACGTTCTTCGCCGACGACATGCCGGAGAACATCGCGGGTGCCCGGAGCGTCGGCATCCACGCGGTCCTCGTCGAGCGCGACACCGACCTGCGCGAGCACGTCCGCGCCTTCGTCGCGCAGCAGCGCGAGGCCTCCCCCGTCGCCTGATCCTTCCCATCACGTTCGCGATCGGAACCAGGAACGGGCGTACCTGGTCGTTCTGAACGGCCAGGTACGCCCGTTTCCGCTCGGCAACGCCCAGCACGGCACGGCAGACAGCTCAGCACGCCACACTGACCGGGAGTCCCGGGGTGCGTCCGACTACCGGGTCGCGGTGGTCGTGCGGTCGCGACCCGTCAGGTCGACGTGCGTCTCCGGGGTCCGGAACCCCGGCGCGCGAGGACCTCGCGCACGCCGGCGCCCTGCGGCTCGGCGTGCTCGATGACGAGCACCCCGCCGGGCACGAGCAGCCGCCACGCCGTCTCGGCCAGCGCGCGCACGGCGTCGAGGCCGTCCGGTCCGCCGTACAGCGCCATCGCGGGGTCGTGGTCGCGGACCTCGGGGTCGATCGGGATCGCGTCGTCCGGTACGTAGGGCGGGTTCGACACGACGACCGAGACGGTGCCGTCGAGTTCGGGCAGCGCATCGGCGAGGTCTCCGTCGACGAGTCGCACCGTGCCGCCGTGGGCGTCGATGTTCCGGCGGGTCCAGGGCAGGGCCTCGGGCGATCGTTCGACGGCGTACACGACGGCGTTCGGCACCTCGGTGTCCATGGCGATCGCGATCGCACCGCTGCCGGACCCGAGGTCGACCGCGATCGGCTCCGGGACGGCCACGGCCCGCAGCGCGTCGATGCCGAACTGCACGACGCCCTCGGTCTCGGGACGGGGCACGAACACGCCGGGTCCGACCGCCAGGGTCAGTGCACGGAAGTACGCCTGCCCGGTGATGTGCTGCAGCGGCTCGCGGGTGCTCCGCCGCGCGGTCGCGTGCCGGAAGCGCTCGACGTGCTCCGGAGCGATCGCGCCGCCGGTCATCGCGCGGGCCTGCACGGCACCGCGCGAGGTGTCGGTCGCCCACGCGAGCAGCAGCTCGGCGTCGACCTGGGGCGTCGGGACGCCGGATGCGACGAGCGCCTCCGCCGCCTGCTCGAGCAGGCGATCCGCGGCGAACGTGCGGGGCGTGTCGGAGGTGATCCGTGCCTCCAGGGCTACGCGTCCTGGTCGCCGATGGCGGCCAGACGTGCCTCTTCGTCCGCCTGGATGGCGGACTGGACGACGGGCTCGAGTGCACCGTTCATGACGCGGTCCAGGTCGTACGCCTTGTAGCCGGTGCGGTGGTCCGCGATCCGGTTCTCCGGGAAGTTGTACGTCCGGATGCGCTCCGAGCGGTCCATCCCGCGGATCTGCGACTTGCGCGCATCCGAGGCGATCGCGTCGAGCTCCTCCTGCTGCCGCGCGAGGATGCGTGCGCGGAGCACGCGCATGCCGGCCTCACGGTTCTGCAGCTGCGACTTCTCGTTCTGCATCGCCACCGTGATGCCCGTGGGCAGGTGGGTGATGCGGACCGCGGAGTCCGTCGTGTTGACGGACTGCCCGCCGGGGCCGGACGACCGGTACACGTCGATCTTCAGGTCGTTCTGGTTGATCGCGACCTCTTCGGGCTCGTCGACCTCGGGGAACACCAGCACGCCGGTCGTCGAGGTGTGGATGCGCCCCTGCGACTCGGTCTGCGGCACGCGCTGCACACGGTGCACGCCGCCCTCGTACTTCAGGTGCGCCCAGACGCCCTGCGACGGGTCGGTCGTGTTCGACTTGATCGCGACCTGGACGTCCTTGTAGCCACCCAGGTCGGACTCGGTGCGCTCGAGGAGCTCGACCTTCCAGCCCTTGGTCTCGGCGTAGTGCGAGTACATGCGCAGGAGGTCGGCCGCGAACAGCGCCGATTCCTCGCCGCCCTCGCCGCCCTTGATCTCCATGATCACGTCGCGCCCGTCGTCGGGGTCGCGCGGGATGAGCAGCCGGCGGAGACGCTCCTGGCGCTCCGCCAACTGCTCCTCGAGCCCGGGGACCTCGTCCGCGAACGCCGAGTCCTCACGCGCGAGCTCCTGGGCGGCGGCGAGGTCGTCCCCCGCCGCCTGCCAGGACTCGTACGCGGACTTGATCTGGTTGAGCTCGGCGTAGCGCCGGTTCACCTTCTTCGCCCGGGCCGCATCGGCGTGGAGCGCGGGGTCCGACAGCTGCTGCGTCAGGTCCTCGTGTTCCGCCAGCAGCCCTGCCACCGACTCGAACACGCGTTACTCCTGGTGACCGTTGTGGTGAGCGCCGCCGGTCGTCGGGACCGACTTCTGCACCTGCACCAGGAACTCGACGTTCGACTGCGTCTCCTTGAGGTTCCGCAGCACGATCTCGAGGGCCTGCTGCGGGTCGAGCCCGGCGAGGGCTCGGCGCAGACGCCAGGTGATCTTGACCTCGTCAGCGGAGAGCAGCTGCTCCTCGCGACGGGTACCGGAGGCGTTGACGTCGACGGCCGGGAAGATCCGCTTGTCCGCCAGGTGACGGTTCAGGCGGAGCTCCATGTTGCCGGTGCCCTTGAACTCCTCGAAGATGACCTCGTCCATCTTGGAACCGGTCTCGACGAGCGCGGTGGCGAGGATGGTCAGCGAGCCGCCGTCCTCGATGTTGCGCGCCGCACCGAAGAAGCGCTTCGGCGGGTAGAGCGCCGCCGAGTCGACGCCACCGGAGAGCACGCGGCCCGACGCCGGGGTCGACAGGTTGTAGGCACGGCCCAGACGGGTGATCGAGTCGAGCAGGAGCACGACGTCGTGGCCCAGTTCCACCAGGCGCTTCGCACGCTCGATGGCGAGCTCGGCGACCGTGGTGTGGTCCTCGGCCGGACGGTCGAAGGTCGAGGCGATGACCTCGCCCTTCACCGTGCGCTGCATGTCGGTGACCTCTTCGGGCCGCTCGTCGACGAGGACGACCATGAGGTGCGCCTCGGGGTTGTTCTTCGCGACGGCGTTGGCGATGGCCTGCAGCACGACGGTCTTGCCGGCCTTGGGCGGCGAGACGATGAGGCCGCGCTGGCCCTTGCCGATCGGCGACACGAGGTCGATGATGCGGGTGCTCAGCTTGCCCGGCTCCGTCTCGAGGCGCAGGCGCTCGTTCGGGTACAGCGGGGTGAGGTCCGAGAACTCGACACGGGCCGCTGCTTCTTCGGCGGTCTGGCCGTTGACCGAGTCGACGGTCACGAGCGCGTTGTACTTCTGACGGCTCTGCTGCTCGTTGTCACGGGGCTGCTTGATCGAACCGACGACGGCGTCGCCCTTGCGCAGGTGGTACTTCTTCACCTGGCCGAGGGAGACGTAGACGTCGTTCGGTCCGGGCAGGTAGCCGGTGGTGCGGACGAACGCGTAGTTGTCGAGGACGTCGAGGATGCCCGCGATCGGGATCAGGACGTCGTCCTCGGTGACCTCGGGCTCGAAGTCGTCGTTCTGGCCGCCACGGCCGCGCTTGCGGTCACGCTGGCGACGGCTGCGGCCGCCCTCGGTGTCGTCGGCGTTCTGCTGGGCCTGCTGGCCCTGCTTCTGCTGACCGTTCTGCTTCTGCTGGTTCGCCGCCTGCTGCTTCTGCTCGGCGCGGTCGTCCTGCTTCGCGTCGCGCTGCTTGGCGTCGCCCTGCTTCGGGTCGCCCTGCTTGGCGTCGGCCTGCTTCTGCTGGTCGCCACCGTTCTGCTTCTGCTGGCCGCCCTGCTGGTGCTGCTGGCCGTCCTGCTGCTCGCCGTTCTGCTCGCCGTTCTCGGCGTTCTGCCCACGGCCACGGCCACGACCACGGCTGCGACGGCCGCGACGCGAACCGCCCTCACCGTTCTGGTCGTTCTGGTCGCCGGAGTCGGCGGCACCGGACTGGTCCTGCGACTCGCCCTCGGTGCTCTGCTGTTCGGTGCTCTGCTGCTCGGTGCGCGCCGGCTGCTCGGTGCGGGCCGGCTGCTCGGTCCGGGCAGGTGCCGAGGTCGGCGTCTGCTGCTCGGCCGGCTCGTTCGGCTGCTGGGCCTGCTGGTCGGCACCGCGCTGGCCGCGGCCGCGACGCTGCCCACCGGTCTGCGTCTGGGCGGCTTCCTGGGCGTCCTTCTCGGCACGCACCTGGTCGAGGCCCGCGAGCAGGTCCTCGGTACCGGTGTGCCCGGCGTTCGTGTGCTCGGCGGCCGAGGTCGGGCCGGCGTTCACGGTGCCACCGGACGACGCGCGGCGCGAACGGCGGGCACGCGACGGCGCGGCCGGCTCGGACTCGACGGCGGGTGCCTCGGGGTCGGCGACCGGAGCGGTCGGTGCCTCGGCGGCGGGCTCCGGCAGCGTGGGCTGCTCGGTCACCGGCGCCGCGGCGGGGATCGTGGCGGGCGCTGCCGCGGCGGGGACGTCGTCCGTGACGGGGCGCTTGTCCTCGATGGAGGCGATGAGGTCGCCCTTGCGGAGCTTCGAGAGCCCGGTGATGCCGAGCGAGGAGGCGATGCGCTGGAGTTCCGGCAGGCGGAGGGCGCGCAGGTCGCTGGGGATCTCCACCGGGGTGGAGTTGTTGTCGGTCAAGGTCGGTGTTTCCTTTCGAACCGCAGAACGCGGAGAGTTTCCACCGTCCCGGATGCACGGGTATGCATCGACCGCCGTTCAGACGACGGACCGGGATTCGGTGATCAGAAAGAGATGCACACCCGCGCGCCGGACCCTGCGACGTCGCAGGCGCTGTCCTTGGGGACGGGCATACCGTGCGGTTACGCGGGTTCGGCTTCGAGCGCCGAGTGCGCCACCACCGTAGCACCACCGAGATCGACGGCCAGCATGAGCGCGCGCCAGTCGGATTCCCCGTGTCGGGCGACGAGATCCGCGGCCGTGAGCCGTTGTGCCGGGTCGCTGCCGAGCACGAGCAGGCTCGGTCCCGCCCCCGACACGACGGCCGCGAGCCCGTGCTGCCGGAGCAGGCCGATCAGTGCGTCGGTCTCCGGCATCGCGCTGGCCCGGTACGCCTGGTGCAGGCGGTCCTCGGTCGCGGCGAGCAGGAGCTCGGGGCTCTGGATGAGCGCGGCGACGAGCAGCGCGGAACGGGAGACGTTGAAGGCGGCGTCGGCGTGCGGGACGTTCTCGGGCTGCAGGGAACGGGCGAGCTTCGTCGACAGCGTGGACGTCGGCACGAACACGACCGGTGCGACGCCGCGGTGCACCAGGAGGCGCTTGTACGCGGGTCCCTCGGCCGTCATCCACGCGATGGTGAGCCCACCGAAGAGTGCGGGGGCGACGTTGTCCGGGTGCCCCTCCATCTCGGTGGCCAGGCTGAGCAGGGTCGAGGCATCCAGGTCGACGATGCCCTCGAGCAGCCCGCGGGCCGCCATCAGACCGGCGACGATCGCGGCGGCCGAGGAACCGAGCCCGCGGCCGTGCGGGATCGCGTTCGTGGCGTGCAGCTCGAGGCCGGGCTGGTCGACGCCGGCGTGCTCGAGGCCGCGGCGGACGGCACGCACGACCAGGTTCGTGTCGTCGGTGGCGACCTCGCCGGCACCGACGCCCTGCACCGTGACGGTGGCGCCGGGTTCCGGACGGACCCGGACGACGACCTCGTCGTACAGCGAGAGCGCGAGACCGAGCGAGTCGAACCCCGGCCCGAGGTTGGCGGACGTCGCCGGCACGCGGACGCGCACGGCCCGTCCGGCGGGCACAGCGTGGACCGCCCGTCCGGCCGGTACAGCACTGTGGGCGGTGACGCCCTCCCCGGTCCGGACGAGCGGTCGGGGCTCACTGCGCCGCGACCAGTCCGAGCACGTCCGCGATCGACTTGGTGTCGACCGGCACGCTCGTCGGGGTGACCTCGCTGCCGTCCTCGGTGCGCAGGGCCCACTGCGGGTCCTTCAGGCCGTGGCCGGTGACGGTGATGACGACCTTCGCGCCCTTCGGCACGATGCCGGCGTCGGCGCGCTCGAGCAGCCCGGCGACACCGATGGCCGATGCGGGCTCGACGAAGACGCCGACCTCGGCCGACAGGATGTGGTGCGCGGCGAGGATGGCCTCGTCCGAGATCGCGCCGAAGTAGCCGTCGGTCTCGTCGCGGGCCTCGAGGGCGAACTGCCACGAGGCCGGGTTGCCGATGCGGATCGCGGAGGCGATGGTGTCGGGGTTCTTGACGACCTCGCCGCGCACGATCGGTGCGGAACCGGCGGCCTGGAACCCGAACATGCGCGGGAGCTTCGTCGTGCGACCGGCGGCGACGTCCTCGCGGTAGCCACGGGAGTACGCGGTGTAGTTGCCCGCGTTGCCGACCGGCAGGAAGTGGAAGTCCGGGGCGTCACCGAGGACGTCCACGACCTCGAACGCGGCGGTCTTCTGGCCCTCGATGCGGTCGTTGTTGACCGAGTTGACGAGGTGCACCGGGTAGTTCGCCGCCAGGTCGCGGGCGATGTCGAGGCAGTCGTCGAAGTTGCCCTGGACCTGCAGCAGCTGGGCGTCGTGGGCGACGGCCTGGCTGAGCTTGCCCATGGCGATCTTGCCCTCGGGCACGAGCACCGCGGCGGTGATGCCGGCGTGCGTGGCGTACGCGGCGGCCGAGGCGCTGGTGTTGCCGGTCGAGGCGCAGATGACGGCCTTCGCGCCGTGCTCGACGGCCTTCGAGATCGCCATCGTCATGCCGCGGTCCTTGAAGGACCCGGTCGGGTTCATGCCCTCGAACTTGACGTAGACCTCGGCGCCGGTGCGCTCGGAGAGCCGACGAGCCGGGATGAGGGCGTGCCGCCCTCGCCGAGCGTGACGATCGGCGTCGCCTCGGTCACGTCGAGTCGGTCGGCGTACTCGCGCAGGACTCCCTGCCACTGGTGGGCCATCAGGCTTCTCTCTGTCCGGTGGGTCGGTCTGGTGGTGGTTCGCGGTCGGCCTGGAGGCCCGTGGTGCGTCAGGCGCCGACGAAGCGCAGGACGCTGGTCACGTCCAGGACCACGTCTTCGCCGCGGAGCGTGCGGACGGTGTCCGCCAGGTCGGCTTCGCGCGCCAGGTGCGTGCCGATGACGAGCGCTGCCGTCCCCTCGGAGGCACCCGTGGTGGTCTGCTCGACGGTCTCGACGCTCACGCCGTGCTTCGCGAGCACGCCGGCGACCGTCGACAGCACGCCGGGGGCGTCCGTGACGTGCAGGGTGATCTGGTAGCGCGTGCGGACGGTGCCGATCGGGAAGACGGGCAGGTCCGACTGGGTCGACTCCGCGACGCCCGGGCCGCCGATGACGTGCCGACGTGCGGCGGACACCAGGTCGCCGAGGACGGCAGACGCGGTCTCGACGCCACCGGCACCGGCGCCGTAGAACATGAGGTCGCCGGCAGCCTCGGCCTCGACGAACACGGCGTTCTTCGCGCCGTGCACGCTCGCCAGGGGTGCGACTCCGGCACGAGGGCCGGGTAGACGCGGGCGCTGACGCCCTCGCGGCCGTCCGCGTCGGTCAGTCGCTCGGCGGTCGCCAGGATCTTCACGACGTAGCCGGCCTTGCGGGCGGCGCGGACCTGCTCGATGGTGACCGAGGTGATGCCCTCGCGGTGCACGGCGGCGAGCGGCACCGAGGTGTGGAACGCCAGCGAGGCCAGGATCGCGGCCTTCTGCGCGGCGTCGTACCCCTCGATGTCGGCGGTCGGGTCGGCCTCGGCGTACCCGAGCTCGGTCGCGGTGGCCAGGGCGTCCTCGAACGTGGCACCCTCGCGGTCCATCAGGTCGAGGATGAAGTTCGTGGTGCCGTTGACGATGCCCATGATCCGCTCGATGCGGTCACCCGCGAGCGAGTCGTGCAGCGGTCGGATGATCGGGATGGCGCCGGCGACGGCGGCCTCGTAGTACAGCTGCGCGCCGACCTGCTCGGCCACCGCGAAGAGCTCCGGACCGTGGGTCGCGAGGAGCGCCTTGTTGCCCGTCACGACGTCCGCGCCGGACTGCAGCGCCTGCAGCACGAGCGTGCGCGCGGGCTCGATGCCGCCGATCAGCTCGACGACGATGTCGGCACCGAGGATGAGCGACTCTGCGTCGGTCGTGTAGAGGTCCTTGGGCAGGTCGACGTCACGCGCGGCGTCGACGTCGCGCACGGCGATCCCGACGAGTTCGAGGCCGGCACCGGCGCGCGAGGCGAGTTCGTCGGCGTGCTCGAGCAGGAGCCGCGCGACCTGGGACCCGACCGAGCCGGCCCCGAGCAGCGCGACGCGGACGTTGCGGTATTCGATCATCTGGAGTTGGTTCCTGTTCGTCGGGTCAGCGACCGGTGCCGGCGTGGGGCACGGGGCGGACCCCGGTGTCGCGGGCGAGGAGGTCGTCGATCGACTCGCCCCGCACGAGGATACGGGTTGTGCCGTCCGCCACGGCGACGACCGGCGGGCGGCCCACGTGGTTGTAGTTGCTCGACAGCGCCCAGCAGTACGCCCCGGTGGCTGCGACGGCGAGCAGGTCCCCCCGCTGGACGTCACCCGGCAGGTACTCGTCGTTGACCACGATGTCCCCGCTCTCGCAGTGCTTCCCGACGACGCGGGTGAGCACGGCAGGTGCCTCGGACGTCCGGGCGAGGCGAGCGGTGTAGTCGGCGCCGTACAGGGCAGGACGGGCGTTGTCGCTCATCCCGCCGTCGACGGAGACGTAGGTGCGGGTGGCGTGGCCGGTTTCCGCGTCGCCGGTCTCGAGCGTGACGGGCTTGATCGTGCCGACGCGGTAGAGCGTGATGCCCGCCGGCCCGACGATGTAGCGACCGGGCTCGACGGCGACCTCGGGCACCGGGATGTCCCGCTCGGCGCAGGCCTCGGCGATGATCGCGGCGAGGGCGTCGGCGACGTCCTCGGGCGCGAACGCGGAGTCGGCCTCGGTGTAGTCGATGCCCCAGCCGCCGCCGAGGTTCAGCTCGGGCACCGGACCGGTCTCGACGAGGGTGGCGTGCACGTCCATCAGGCGTCGAGCGGCTTCGCGGAACCCGGACTCGTCGAAGATCTGCGACCCGATGTGCGAGTGCAGCCCGACGAACACGAGCGACGACTCGGCGCGCACCGTCTCGGCCGCAGCGACGGCCTCGGTGAGCGGGATGCCGAACTTCTGGTCCTCGCGCGCGGTGGCGAGGTACTCGTGGGTCGATGCGTGCACACCGCTGTTGATGCGGATGCGGACGCGCTGCACGACCCCGGCGTCGGCAGCGGCACGGGCGACGCGCTGGACCTCCTCGTGGCTGTCGAGCACGATCGTGCCCACGCCGACCTCGACCGCGCGGGCGATCTCGGCGTCGGACTTGTCGTTGCCGTGGAAGCCGAGCATCGCCGGGTCGATGCCGGCGGCCAGGGCGACCGCGAGCTCCCCGCCGGTGCAGACGTCCACGCGCAGGTCGGCCTCGGCCATCCACGCCACGACCTGCGTCGTCAGGAACGCCTTGCCGGCGTAGTAGACGTGCGCCCGGGTGCCGATGCCCTCGAACGCCTCGGTGAACGCGTTCCGCACCCGGACCGCACGGGACTGCACGTCACGCTCGTCGACGACGTACAGCGGGGTGCCGTACTGCCGGACGAGGTCCGTCGCGGTGACACCGCCGACCGCCAGGTCGCCGTCATCGGTCCGCGTCGCGGACGCGGGCCAGATCCGGTCCACCAGCTCGGAGGCGTCCGTCGGGAACCGCAGTCGCGGCGGTGCAAGGGGTTCTCGCTCACGGGACCCGATCCTACCGACGCGGGGCGGGCCTCCCGGCCGCGTTACGCAGCCACGGGGTCAGCCGCAGCTGCCGACCGTCTGCAGGCCCTGCTCGTTGAGCGGCAGCGCGTCCGCGGTGACGCGGACCGTCGCGTCGGCCTTCGAGACGTCGAGCGAGCGCACGCGGAGCGCCTCGGGCAGGAACTGCGCCGTGCAGACCTGCACCGGCACGTTCGTCACGCCGGGGATCGAGTCCACCTTGAGGCCGAGGTCGGAGTTCGTGATCCGCACGCTCTTCGGGGTGATCGTGATGCCGCGGCCGTCGTCCTGCGCGACCACGTCGCCCTTCGCCGCGTAGGTGATGTCGTAGCCGAGCACCGCCGTGGAACCGGACAGCTCGACGCCGCCGTCCACCAGGGACAACCGGTCGAACAGCGGGCTGTACTTCGACAGGTCCTTCACGCTCGAGGACGCCAGCGTGACCGTGCCGTCGACGTCGTGCACGTCGCCCTTGCCGTCCACGGGGACGTCCTTCGCGGTGACGTCGGCGGCGAGCGGGATGCCGTCGACGGTGAGCTTCTCTGACGTGATCTCGACCTGGTCGAGGGTGCCGCTGATCAGCTGCGGGATGACGATGCCGTCGGCGTGCGCCTCGACCTGGCCCGTGGTGCCGTCGGGCAGCGACGGCTCGACCTGCTGGGCGATGATGCGGTCGACGACCCCGCGGAGCACGAACTCGGCGGTCACGACGAGGGCGGCGAGCAGGACGACGACCACGAGCAGGACGACGGGCCAGCGACGGCGCTTGCGGGGGCGTTCGGTGGCGGCGGACATGCGTCCCACCCTGCCAGGTGGTCCCGTCAGCCTGCCTGGAGGCGCGGGGTGCGGTCGGACGCGCTCGGGGCGCTAGCGCGCGGGCCGCACTCGATCGCGCCCCGCCAGGGTCATCGCGCCCGCGCACACCGGGGCGCGATGACCGTCAGGGGGCGCGTTTCGACAACGACTGGGCCGTCTGCTCGCGCCGCCGCTCCGCTACATGCGGGATGGAGCGCTCACGCCGAGCAGGCCCAGGCCGTTGCGGACGACCTGGCCGGTGGCGTCGTTCAGCCACAGGCGCGTGCGGTGCAGGTCGGTGACCGGCTCGTCGCCGAGCGGGGTCACGCGGCAGGCGTCGTACCAGCGGTGGTACAGGCCGGCGAGCTGCTCGATGTACCGGGCGATGCGGTGCGGCTCGCGGAGCTCCGCGGCGTGGCGCACCACGCGCGGGTACTCGGCGAGGGCGCCGAGCAGCGCGCCCTCGGAGTCGTGCGTCAACAGCGAGGCGTCGAACACGGAGCGGTCGACCCCGGCGGCCTCGGCGTTGCGGGCCACGGACTGGGTTCGTGCGTGGGCGTACTGCACGTAGAACACCGGGTTGTCGTTGGTGCGCTTGACGAGCAGGTCGAGGTCGATGTCGATCGCGGTGTCGCTGGCGAACCGGACGAGCGAGTACCGGCCGGCGTCGACGCCCACGGCGTCGACGAGGTCCTCCATCGTGACGATCGTGCCGGCGCGCTTGGACATCCGCATCGGCTCGCCGTCCTTGAGCAGGTTGACCATCTGCCCGATCAGGATCTCGAGGTTCGTGCCCGGCTCGTCGCCGAACGCGGCGCACATCGCCATCATCCGGCCGACGTAGCCGTGGTGGTCCGCACCGAGCATGATCAGGTTGCGCTCGAAGCCGCGCTCGCGCTTGTCGAGGTAGTACGCCAGGTCGCCGGCGATGTACGCGGGCTCGCCGTCGGACTTGATGACCACGCGGTCGCGGTCGTCGCCGAAGTCGGTCGTGCGGAGCCACTCGGCACCCTCGGCCTCGTACATCACGCCCGCCGAACGCAGCCGGGCGATGGCGCGCTCGACGGCCTTCGACTCGTGCAGGGCGTTCTCGTGGAAGTAGACGTCGAAGTCCACACCGAAGTCGTGCAGCGACGACTTGATGTCCGCGAACATGAAGTCGACGCCCTCGCGCCGGAAGAGTTCCTGCGCCTCGTCGCGCGGCAGGTCCTTCACGTCGACCGAGGGGTCGAGCGTCGCGATGACGCGGGCCGCGATCTCGGCGATGTACGCACCGCCGTAGCCGTCCTCCGGCGTGGGCTCACCGAGCGCCGACGCGACGAGCGACCGGGCGAAGCGGTCGATCTGCGCGCCGTGGTCGTTGAAGTAGTACTCGCGGGTGACGAGGCCGCCCTGCGCCTGGAACACGCGGGCCAGGCTGTCGCCGACCGCCGCCCAGCGCACGCCGCCCATGTGGATCGGACCGGTCGGGTTCGCCGACACGAACTCCAGGTTGATCCGGACGCCGTCGTACAGGTCGCCGTGCCCGAAGGCGTCGCCGCCCTCGACGATCGTGCGGGCGATCTCACCGGCTGCAGCGGCCTCGAGCGTGATGTTGATGAACCCCGGGCCGGCGACGTCGACCGAGGCCACGCCGTCGAGCTCGGTCAGCTCGCCGGCGATCTCCGTCGCGAGCTCGCGCGGGTTCGTGCCGATGCGCTTCGCGAGCTGCATCGCGGCGTTCGAGGCCCAGTCGCCGTGCGCACGGTTCTTCGGACGCTCGAGCACCACGTGGGAGTCCCCGATCGTCACGGTCTCGGACGCGCCTCGTCGCTCGACGATCCCGGTCAGGATCGACAGGTACGCGGCGGAGAGTTCGGCAGGAGTCACGGCGGACGAGTCTACCGGGACACCCAGGTGCACGCCGGACGATGGGCCATCATGTCGGGATGACCACCCGAAGCCGTGCCCGGGCGTGCTCCGTCGCCGTCGTCACCGCCGCAGCAGCACTCGCGCTGTCGGCCTGCTCGGGCGGTGGGGACAGCGATCCGACGCCCAGTGCGACCCCGGTCGGCAAGACGGTGTCGCAGAGCTGCGCCGAGCTCCTGCCGACCGCGGCTCTGTCCGTCTACGGGACTAGCTTCGCGCTCGACGACTCCTTCACGCCGGCGAAGGGCTCCCCCGCCGCGACGATCGCGAAGCAGCGGGGCCGCGTCTGCCAGTTCGTCGCCACCGACGACGACACCGAGACGATCACCCTGGCCGTCGCCGACCTGCCTGAGAAGTCGCTCACGAACCTGAAGGACGCCCTGTACGACCGGGGCGGATCGGTCCCCACCTACCGCGTCGAGGGCTACTTCGCGCTGAACGACGGCATCGGCCGCGCGGACGCCTTCGCCGACCCGTACTGGATCACCACGCAGTCGACCCTGTTCACGGAGCCCGGCGGCGCACAGCCCGTCGTCGACGCGGTGCGCGCAGCGCTGCAGCCGACGGCGACGGCGACGCCCGCGGGCTGACGCGACCGCGCCGGCACGGTGCGGGGTCCGCCGCCCGGTGCGAGGGTGCACGCCTGGTGCGCGCTTGCAGCGCCGCACGGAGCGCGCAACCCCGCTCGGGCCCGCGAAGTCCGCACGGTGCGGACGGGAGGCCCGTGGCGGGCCCGCACCGCGCCTCCCGTCCGCCCTGCAGTCGCGTCTCGTGCGCGACACGCGCTGTCCGGGAGCGCGCGCCGGACCTGCTACGGTTGTTCTACCCCTTGGCCCCCATAGCTCAGGGGATAGAGCACTGCCCTCCGGAGGCAGGGGCGGAGGTTCGAATCCTCCTGGGGGCACTGGACACACCCGTGCAAGCAGGTGCCTTCGCTGCGCTCAGTCAGCTGCGCGCGATGTCGCCTGCGGCGACCTTCCCCCGTTGAGACTTCTCCGGGTCGGGTCGGGTCGGGTCGCGCATCGCGTGGCCGATGTCGGCGTTCGCGCGGATGTTGAGGCGGATGCTGAGCAGAAATGGTCGGGTCGGGGGAAGCGACTCGACAGTTTCTGCTCACGAAGAGCCCGCGCGCACCGCACTGCCCCGTGTTTCCCCGCGCGTTACGTGCACCCCTAGGATCACGGGCCGGTCGTCCTGCACGCGACCGGGAAGAGGGAACCGATGACCACCGGCACCGGGAACGCGCAGCTCGAACTCGCACGGGGCGGGCACGCCCCCGCACCACGGACCCTGTTCGACGTCCTCGCGGCGACGGCGGCCACCCACCCGACCGCCACCGCGCTCGAGGACCCCGCGGGCACCGTCGACTACGCCGCCCTGCTCGACCTGGTGCGCGCGCAGGCCGACGACCTCGCCCGTCGCGGCGTCCGCCGGGGCGACCGGGTCGGGGTGCGGATCCCCTCCGGCGGGCGTGACCTGTACCTGTCGATCCTCGCGGTCCTCGCCGCCGGAGCCGCCTACGTGCCCGTCGACGCCGACGACCCCGAGGAACGCGCGACCCTCGTGTTCGGCGAGGCCGGCGTCGTCGGCGTCATCGGGGCCGGCGGCGTCCTGCGCGACCGCGACGGCGGCGAGCTGCCCGTGACGGACCCCACGGCGAGCGCCGCACTCCCCCACCTGGACGACGACGCGTGGATCATCTTCACCTCGGGGTCGACCGGCGTGCCGAAGGGCGTGGCCGTGACGCACCGCAGTGCTGCGGCGTTCGTGGACGCCGAGGCGCGGATGTTCCTGCAGGCGGCGCCGATCGGTCCCGGTGACCGGGTGCTGGCGGGGCTGAGTGTGGCGTTCGATGCGTCGTGCGAGGAGATGTGGCTGGCGTGGGGGCACGGTGCTGCGTTGGTGCCGGCGCCGCGGTCGTTGGTGCGGACGGGGTGGACCTCGGGCCGTGGTTGATCGCGCACACGATCACGGTGGTGTCGACGGTGCCGACGCTCGCGGCGCTGTGGCCGGACGATGCGTTGGAGCAGGTGCGGCTGGTCATCTTCGGTGGTGAGGCGTGCCCGCCGGAGCTGTCCGCGCGGATCGCGAGTCGCGACCGTGAGGTGTGGAACACGTACGGTCCGACGGAGGCGACGGTGGTGGCGTGCGGGTCGCTGCTCGACGGCGGGCAGCCGATCCGGATCGGGCTGCCGCTGGACGGGTGGGACCTGGCGGTCGTGGACGGTGCCGGGCAGCGGGTGGAGCCGGGCGGGGTCGGTGAGCTCGTGATCGGTGGTGTCGGGTTGGGGCGGTACCTGGACCCGGCGAAGGACGCGGAGAAGTACGCGCCGTTCCCGGAGCTCGGGTGGGAGCGGGCGTACCGGAGTGGTGACCTGGTGCGCTACGACCCCGAGGGGCTCGTGTTCCAGGGGCGTGCGGACGACCAGGTGAAGCTCGGTGGTCGGCGCATCGAGCTCGGGGAGATCGACGCGGCGCTGCAGGCGCTCGACGACGTGGCCGGTGGTGCAGCAGTGGTGCAGCGGACCCCGGCGGGCAACCAGGTGCTGGTGGGCTACGTGGCGCCGGTGGCGGGTGCCACGGTGGACGTCGCGGCTGCGAACGCCCGGTTGCGGCAGGAGCTGCCCGCTGCGCTCGTCCCGCTCGTCGCCGTGGTGGACTCGTTGCCGACGCGGACGTCGGGCAAGGTCGACCGTGCTGCGCTGCCGTGGCCGTTGCCCGGGGCGACCGACGCCGCGATGCTGCCGGACACGGTGGCGTGGATCGCGGAGCGCTGGGCGGCGATCCTGGGGGTGCCGGTGTCGAGCGTCGACGACGACTTCTTCGCGCACGGTGGCGGGTCGCTGACGGCGGCGCAGCTGGTGTCCGCGATCCGGGAGCGGTTCCCGACGACGACCGTCGCCGACGTCTACGACCACCCGCGCATCGGCGCGCTGGCGGCCGCGTTGGACGAGTCCGGTCCGGTGGCGGCCGCATCGCGCGACGTGACGCCGGTCCCGCCGACGACGGGGCTCGCGATGACACTGTTGGGCCTGCCGGTGCAGGTGCTGCGCGGGTTGCGGGTCCTGACGTGGACGGCGCTGGTCGCCGCGGTGCTGCACGCGACGACGCTGCCGTTCCTGCCGGTGCTCCCCTGGCCGGCGCTCGTCGTCGCGCTGCTGGTGTTCGTGACGCCGATCGGCAAGATGGCGCTCACGGTCGTGCTGGCCCGGCTGCTGCTCGTCGGGGTCCGTCCGGGCGACCACCCCCGGGGTGGCTCGGTGCACCTGCGGGTCTGGCTGGCGGAGCGGATCGCCGAGGCGGTCGACGGTCCCTCGACCGCCGGGGCGCCGTGGATCAGCTACTACGCCCGTGCGCTCGGTGCGCGGATCGGCACGGACGTCGACCTGCACACGCTCCCGCCGGTCACCGGGATGCTCACGATCGGCAAGCGTGCGTCGATCGAGCCCGAGGTGGACCTCGCGGGGCACTGGGTGGACGGTGACGTGTTCCGGCTCGGCCGGGTCCGTGTGGACGACGACGCCGTCGTGCACAGCCGCACCACGCTGCTGCCCGGTGCGCACGTGGGCGCGGGCGCCGAGGTCGAGGCCGGCTCGGCCGTCGCCGGCCGGGTGCCCGCCGGTCAGCGCTGGGCGGGTTCGCCCGCCGAACGCGTCGGGTCGGCCAGGCACGGCCGGGAGGCCCGTCCCCCGTCACGCCGACGCTGGCTGCTGGCGTACGGGGCCGGCTCCGTGGCCGTGGCCGGGTTGCCGGTGATCGGTGTCGCGGTCGGGCTGCTGGTCACGGTCGCCCTGGTCGGGCGCGCGTCGTCGCTCGGCGACGCCGTGCTGCGCGCCCTCGCCACGGTGCCGCTCGCCACCGTCGTCGCCGGGGCCGTGTACGCCCTGCTCGTGGTCGGGTCGGTGCGGTTGCTCGGCATCGGGCTGCACGAGGGTCGCCACCCCGTGCGTTCACGGATCGGCTGGCAGGCGTGGTCGACGGAGCGGGTGCTGGACGCGGCGCGGACGCTGCTGTTCCCGCTGTACGCCTCGCTCGTGACGCCCGTGTGGTTGCGGCTGCTCGGGGCGAAGGTCGGCCGGAACACGGAGATCTCGACGGTCCTGCTCATCCCCGCGCTGACGCAGATCGCGTCCGGTGCCTTCCTGGCCGACGACACCATGGTCGCGACGTACGAGCTCGGTGGTGGCCGGGTGCGGATCGGCCGGTCGAAGGTCGGGCGGCGGGCGTTCCTCGGCAACAGCGGGATGACGGGCGCCGGACGCTCCGTCCCGCGCGAGGCACTGGTGGCGGTGCTGTCCGCCGTGCCGAAGAAGGCCAAGCGTGGGTCGTCGTGGCTCGGCTCGCCCCCGGTGCGGCTGCGCCGTGCGGCGACGCAGTTCGACGAGGAGCGCACCTTCCGTCCGCCCACCCGGCTCAAGGTCGCCCGCGGTTGCTGGGAGCTGCTGCGGCTGGTCGCCCCGATGGTGTCCGCTGCGATCGCCCTCGGCGTGGCGGGCACCCTGCTCGCCCTGTGGTCGACGGTCGGCGTCGGGTGGACGGTGCTGCTGGCCGGACCGGTGCTCATCGTCGCCGGGGCCGTCGCCGCCGTGGTGTCGACGATCGCGAAGTGGGCGTTCGTCGGCCGGATCACCGCTCGGGAGCACCCGCTGTGGTCGTCGTTCGTCTGGCGCAACGAGGTGCAGGACACCTTCGTCGAGACGGTCGCCCGTCCGTGGTTCGCCGAGCAGGCCACGGGCACCCCGGCCCTGGCGGCGTGGCTGCGGAGCCTCGGCGCGACGATCGGCCGCGGTACCTGGCTCGAGACCTACTGGCTGCCCGAGGCCGACCTCGTCACGATCGGGGCCGGCGCCTCGGTGGCGCGTGGGACCGTCGTGCAGACCCACCTGTTCCACGACCGGGTGATGCAGCTCGACACCGTGCGGCTCGACGCCGGTGCGACCCTCGGGCCACACAGCGTCGTCCTGCCCGCCGCCGGCATCGGCACGGGCGCCACGGTGGGCCCGGCCTCGCTCGTGATGCGCGGTGAGCAGGTGCCCACCGGGTCCCGCTGGTCCGGCAACCCCATCGCCCCGTGGACAGCCGAACCGGCCACCGTGGCGGACTGACCGGCGTCATGGGGTTGACTGGGACCGTGCCGAACACCCCCGCTGCCGACCCGTACACCCCGCACAGCGGCGACCGACGCTGGAGCGCCGAGCACTACGACCTCCGCCTCGACTACCGCGTCGCCACGAACCGCCTCGACGGCACGGCGACGATCACCGCCCGTGCCCACGAACCCCTCGACCGGATCGTCATCGACCTGCACGGCCTGAGCGTCGAGCGTGCCGACGTCGACGGCACCCGCGCGAAGAAGGTCTCGAAGGCGGTGCACAAGGTCACCGTGACCCCGGCGTCGCCGATCGCGGCCGACACCACGTTCACCGTGCACCTGCGGTACCGCGGCAACCCGCGCCCCGTCCGCAGCGCCTGGGGCCAGGTCGGGTGGGAGGAACTCACCGACGGCGTCATCGTCGCGGCCCAGCCGACGGGGGCACCCTCGTGGTTCCCGTGCAACGACCGACCCGACGACAAGGCGACCTACCGGTTCGAGATCGCCGCCGAGGCCGCGTACGACGTCCTGGCGAACGGCGAACTGCTCGGCAAGGAACGCGACCGCATCGGCACCAGGTGGACGTACGCCACCACCGAGCCGATGGCGACGTACCTGGCGACGGTGCAGATCGGGCGGTACCGCACGACGAGGCTCCGCGGCGCCGTCGTCCCCGTGACCCTGCACCACCCCGCCGACCTGGCGGCCGCCGCGAAGACCGACTTCGGGCAGGTGCCGGAGATGCTCGCGCTGTTCTCGGACCGCTTCGGCCCGTACCCGTTCGCAGCGTACGGCGTCGTGGTCACCGACGACGAGCTCGAGATCCCCCTCGAGGCCCACGGGCTCGCGGTGTTCGGCCGGAACCACGTCGACGGCGAGCACGGCACCGACCGGCTCATCGCGCACGAGCTCGCACACCAGTGGTTCGGCAACTCGGTGACGGTCACCCGCTGGCAGGACATCTGGCTGCACGAGGGGTTCGCCTGCTACGCCGAGTGGTTGTGGTCCGAGCACCACGGCGGCGACACCGCCGACGTGCTCGCGGCGCAGTACCGGCAGGGGCTCCTCGACCAGCCCGAGGACCTCGTCGTCGGTGACCCCGGCGCGAAGGACATGTTCGACGACCGGGTCTACAAGCGCGGGGCCCTCGCCCTGCACGCCGTCCGCCGCACGTTCGGCGACGACGCGTTCTCCGCCGGGCTGCGCAGCATCACCGAACGGCACCGGCACGGTTCGGTGACGGTGCCCGACGTGCTCGAGGCCTTCGCGGACGCCGCCGGACGTTCCGTCGCGGACGTGCAAGCGGTGACCGGGCCCTGGATCGACGAGGCGTCGGTACCGGCGCTGCCCGCGCCGCGCGTCGACTAGCCAGCCAGCTCGTCGTCCGCCGGGTCACAGCTGACCTCGGACCACACCGCGTCGAGCGACAGCCCGACCACGCCGGCGACGGACGCGATGGTCGAGAACGCCGGCGTCGCGATCCGCCCGGTCTCGATCTTGCGGAGCGTCTCGGGCGAGATCCCGGCGGCGAGGGCGGTGTCGACGATCGACCGTGGGCCACGTGCGCGGCGGAGCAGGGCGCCGAGACGGCGGCCGCGCGCGACCTCGTCGGGGCGGAGCGGGAGACGGACCATCCCCACATAGTAATACCGGTATGATCATCCGCGTGATCGAGATCCTGACGCCCGCCGAGGTCGAGAAGGCCCGTGCCACCGGAGCCCTCGTCGGCACCATCCTGCAGACCCTGCGCGAACGCACCCGCGTGGGCACCAACCTGCTCGAGATCGACCGGTGGGCGAAGCAGATGATCGAGGACGCCGGCGCGGACTCCTGCTACGTCGACTACGCACCGTCGTTCGGCCGCGGTCCGTTCGGCCACCACATCTGCACCGCCGTGAACGACGCAGTGCTGCACGGGCTGCCGCACGACCGGGCCCTGGTCGACGGCGACCTGCTCACCCTCGACCTCGCGGTGTCGCTGGACGGCATCGCCGCCGACGCCGCCGTGAGCTTCGTCGTCGGCACCCCCCGCGCCGAGGACCTCGCCCTCATCGACGCGACCGAGCGCGCCCTGGCCGCCGGGATCGCCGCCGCCGGACCAGGTGCGCGCATCGGGGACCTCTCGCACGCCATCGGGACCGTGCTCGAGAGCGCGGGCTACCCGGTCAACGTCGAGTTCGGCGGCCACGGCATCGGCTCGACCATGCACCAAGACCCGCACGTGTCGAACACCGGCCGCGCGGGCCGCGGGTACACGCTCCGGCCCGGCCTCCTGCTCGCGCTCGAGCCGTGGGTGATGGCGGACACCGACGTGCTCGTCACCGATGCCGACGGCTGGACGCTCCGCAGCGCCACGGGAGCCCGGACGGCCCACACCGAGCACACCATCGCGATCACCGAGGACGGCGCCGAGGTGCTCACCCTCCCCGCTGAGCGACCCCTCGACCACCACGGGCAACCCGCCGGCCGCCACGACGAGCACCAGGTCGGGGGCCGGCCGGTGGACCGACACCGGGTGGTCTCGCCCCTCGAACCGCGCGGTGCCGTCGACGACGTCGACGTCCACGGCCAGCGGGTCGACGCGGAGGCCCCGGCCGTCGCGCTTCAGCACGGCCTCCTTCGCCGCCCAGCAGGCCGCGAGCAAGCCGCCATCACCGGCCGAGCGCTCGCGTTCGCCGGGTGTGAAGACGTCGAGGGGCGCTGCGCCGACGCGGGACACCCGCTCGAGGTCGACGCCGACCGTGCCCGGCGCGACAGCGACCGCGAGCACACCGGTCGTGCGCGACAGGCTGACGCCGAACGCGGTGCCGTGCACCGTGGCCCAGGGACGACCGTGGTCGGTCCCGGCACAGTGTGGGCAGACGCGCCCCGCGCGCACGGCCGCCGTCTCGACGCCCGCAGCCGACGCGACGGCGGCGACCAGGGCCTCCCGGTCCGCGGCGCGGTCCGGACCCGTCGCGCACAGCGTCACCACGACGGCCTGGAGGCCCGACTCACCCACGCACGCAGCCTACGGTGCGCGGGTGGCCGGCCCAGGGCCGTGGTCGCTACGCGTGGGTCAGTGCGATCAGTGCGACGTTCATCGTGCTGTAGAGACCCTCGGACCGGGTCGCCTGGCGGACGCGTCCGCGCAGGACTTCGTAGCGGCCGTCGTGCTCGCGCACGAAGCCGATCACGCCGGTCGCCGGCGTCGAGACGCGGTGGTAGCCGTCCTCGAGCGGGACGACCTCGGTACTCGTGGTTCGCTCCATTGCTGTTCCCTTCCGTTCGTCGTCGAACAGTGGCGTCAGCCTACCCCGCTCCGGGGGACAAGACACCCATGGATCGGCTTGTCCACAGTGTTCGCCGAGAGTCCGTCCGACGCGTGCGTGCCGTGGATAGACTCCGGGCGACGGTGCTCTCAGGGCGCGGTTCGGGACGGCGCCGACGGCGCCGACCGGTGACGGACGGAGGACGGATGCGAACGGTCCAGCGCGGATCGGGCACAAGCGGGTCGAGGACGGAACGGGGGACAGCGCGACTCTGGGGTCGTGTCACGGCAGCAGTCGTGGCGATGCTGATCGTCCTGGCTCCGGCGGCGACCGCGCAGGCCACGGCACCCGTCGACCTGGGCGGGGCGTACGTCCTCGACGAAGCCGACGCCCTCAGCTCCTCGCAGCAGGCGCAGGTCGAACAGGCGGTGCAGGACCTGTACGCCGAGACCCAGACGCAGCTGTACGTCGTGTTCGTGCCGACGTTCACCGATCCGACGGACCACACCGCGTGGGGCTCCGCGGTCATGGAGCAGAACCAGATCGACACCGACGGCATCCTGCTGTCGGTCGCGGTCGACGACCGCAACTACGACGTGCAGCAGACGAACGAGACCGCCATCTCCGAGTCCGACGTGCAGAGCGCCGTGAACGACTCGTTGCTCCCCGCGCTGAAGCAGGGCGACTGGTCCGGCGCGGCCGTCGCGTTCGCGAACGGGCTGACGGACACCCAGGCACCGCCGAACCTGACCTGGCTCTGGATCCTGCTGCTCGTCATCGTCGTCGGCCTGATCGTCGTCGTGCTCGTCATCCGCACCCGCAACAAGCGGAAGACCGCGGCGGCCACCCAGGCGCAGCAGGAGTCCCTCGCCGACCTCGAGCGCACCGCCGGCGGCGCGCTCGTGACGATCGACGACGAGCTCCGCACCGCCGAGCAGGAGGTCGGGTTCGCCACGGCCCAGTTCGGTCCCGACGCCGCGAAACCGTTCGCCGACGCCGTCGCCGCTGCGCAGCAGGCCGTGCGCAAGGCCTTCACGTTCCGGCAGCAGCTCGACGACGAGATCCCGGACTCCCCCAGCAGCGTGCCGACTGGGCGAACCAGATCATCGCGATCTGCCAGCAGGCGCACGCGTCGATCGAGGAACAGACCGAGTCGTTCGACAAGCTCCGGTCGCTCGAGGACGGCGTCGAGGAAGCAGCCGCCGCACTGGCCCAGGCCGTCGCGGAAGCACCGGCGTCGGTCGGCGCAGCAGCAGCCGCGCTCGACCGCGTCCGAGCGGACTACACCGGCCGCACCCTCGCGACGGTCGCCGACAACGTCGACCAGGCACACCAGGTGCTCGCCTACGCCACCGAGCGCTCGAACGCGGCCACCGCGGCGATCGCGGCCGGCGACAAGGGCGAAGCGGTGGTCGCCGTGCGCGACGCCCAGCACGCCCTGGCCCAGGTGCAGCAACTCACGAACAGCGCGGTCGCGGCCGAGGGCACCTTCACCGAAGCCACCGCACGCGCCGAGGCGATGCGCATCGACATCGAGGGCGACGTCGCCGCAGCCCGGACCCTCACCGTGGGCGGGCCCGACCTCGCCGCGGCCGTGACCCGGGCGCAGACCGTGCTGCGGCAGGGGTTCGACCCGAAGGACCCGATCACCGCGGTCGACGCCCTCACGAAGGCGAACACCGAGATCGACCAGGCCATCGCGGCCGCCCGAGGTGCCGAAGAGCAGCAGCGCCGGGCGTCCCGCGCCCTCGACGACGCCCTGCGCGACGCCCGGAACCGGATCAGCCAGGCGCGCGAGTACATCTCGCTGCACCGTGGCGGCATCGGACCGACCGCCCGCACCCGCCTGTCCGAGGCCGAACGCGCCCTCGACGACGCCGTGCAGCTCGCCACCACCGACCCCGGACAGGCACTGCAGGCTGCACGGGCGGCCGAGCAGTACGCCGCCGCGGCGATGGACTCGGCCAACGACGACATGGGCGGCTGGGGCGGTGGCGGCTTCGGCGGTGGGGGCGGCAACGGCGCCCAGCTCGGCGGCCTCGTCACCGGCATCGTGCTCGGCGGCCTGCTCGGCGGTCGCGGCGGCAGCTTCGGCGGCGGCTCCTTCGGGGGCGGCGGGGGCGGCGGCTTCGGCGGCGGGGGCGGTTTCGGTGGTGGCGGAGGCGGCGGAGGCGGGTTCTCCGGCGGCGGCCGCTTCTGAGGCCGGCGCACCCGACAACCAGACCACACACCCGACAGACCAGAACCCGACAGACCAGACACACCACGTCAGACCTTCCAGGAAAGGGAACAGCAATGGCAAAGCAGACGATCTTCGGCCGCATCTCCACCCTCGTGCGGGCGAACATCAACCAGCTCATCGACAACGCCGAGGACCCGCAGAAGATGCTGGACCAGCTCGTGCGTGACTACACGAACAACATCGCCGACGCGAAGACGGCGATCGCGCAGACGATCGGCAACGTGCGGCTGCTCGAGCAGGACCACGAAGAGGACAAGCGCGCCTCGTCCGAGTGGGGCCAGAAGGCCGCCAACGCCTCCACCGCCGCGGACAGGTACCGCACCGAGGGCAAGACGGCCGAGGCGGACAAGTTCGACAACCTCGCCAAGATCGCGATCGGCAAGCAGATCGCGGCCGAGCAGGAGGTCAAGGACGCCGAGCCGAACCTCGCCTCGCAGAACGAAGCGGTCGAGAAGCTCAAGACCGGGCTCGCCGGCATGGAGCAGAAGCTCGAGGAGCTCCGTGCGAAGCGCGACAACCTCGTCGCCCGCTCGAAGACGGCCGAGGCACAGTCCAAGGTCAACGACGCCCTCGGCAACATCGACGTGCTCGACCCGACGAGCGACCTCGGTCGCTTCGAGGAGAAGGTCCGTCGCGAAGAGGCCAAGGTCCTCGGGCAGCAGGAGCTGCAGTCGTCGAGCCTCGACGCCCAGTTCGAGAGCCTCGAGGACGTCGGCAAGGACGCCGAGGTCGAGGCGCGACTCGCCGCGCTGAAGTCCGGCGGCTCGTCGAGCCTCTGACCTTCCCGGACGACGCCGGACCCCAGCTGACAGACTGAGACGATGCAGTTCCTCGTGGTCGGTCAGTGGCAGGGTTCGGCGTCGTCGCGCGCGATGCGCCTCGGGGACGGAGCGACCGCGATCGCGGCCGACCTCCCCCGTGCGTCCACCACCGTGGTCGACGTCCCCGCCGGCGCGGGTGACCGGCTCGAGACGGCCGTCGCCCGCTACACCTCCGTACTCGCCGTCGCCGACCGCGTGGCCGAGGAGACCGGCGTCGCGAGCGAACCGGTCCTCGTCGTCGGCGGGGACGGTGCGAGCGTCCTCGGCGCGACCGTCGGCCTCGGACCGGACACCGCGTTCGTCCGCATCGCCGGGTCCAGCGGGTACCGCGCGCTCAACCGCGCCCAGCCCGTCGCCGCCGAGACCGCGGCCCTCCGGATCCTGGTCGACCGCGCCGACGAGCTGTTCCCCGCGCTGCCGGTGCTCCCCGCCTCGTCGGTCGTGGTCGCGGGCGTCCGCGGGCTCGACGACGCCGAGGACGCCGCCCTCGACCGTGCCGGGATCACCCGGCTGGACGTCGACGCCGCGACCCCGGACGCCCTCGCCGCCGCCGTCGACGCCACCGGAGCGACCTCGGTGTTCGTGCACGTCGACCTCGACGTCCTCGACCCGTCCGAGGTCGACGGCCTGCTCGAGCCGGTGCCGTTCGGACTCGACGGCGCGGGACTGGTCGAGCGGATCCAGGCCGCGACCCGCGGCCGCCGCCTGGCCGGCGCCGCGCTCACCGGCTTCGCTCCCGTCGACCCGGAGCGTGCAGTGGACGACCTCGGCGTGATCCTGCGCGTCGTCGGAGCGTTGACCAGCGCCTCCCGGGTGGCCTGAGAAGCGACCCGGCGCGCCGGGCGCACCCCATGCCGGTCCGCGTACGCTCGGCCTCATGACGGACTACGACCTCATCGTGATCGGCGCCGGCGCAGTCGGCGAGAACGTGGCGGACTACGCCCACAAGCGCGGCCTGGCGGTCGCGATCGTGGAGTCCGAACTGGTCGGCGGCGAGTGCTCCTACTGGGCGTGCATGCCGTCGAAGGCACTGCTGCGCAGCGGCCACGCCCTGGCAGCGGCGAAGCGGCTCGACGGCGCGAAGCAGGCCGTCACCGGCGAACTCGACGCCGCCCACGTGCTCGCGCGCCGCAACTCGTTCACCTCGGACTGGAAGGACGACGGTCAGGTGTCCTGGCTCGAGTCCGCCGACATCGCCCTGATCCGCGGCCACGCCCGCATCACCGGCGAGAAGACGATCGAGGTCGGCGGCGAGACGCACACCGCCCGTGCCGCCGTCGCCGTCGTGACCGGGTCGCTGCACGCACTGCCGGACGTGCCGGGTCTCGCCGAGGCGCAGCCGTGGGGCACCCGCGAGGGCACCAGCGCCCAGCAGGTGCCGGAGAGTCTGCTCGTGATCGGTGGCGGTGTCGCCGGCTCCGAGCTCGCCACCGCCTGGGCATCGCTCGGCGCGAAGGTCACCCTCGTCGCCCGGCACGGACTGCTCGGCGGCATGGAACCGTTCGCCGGCGAACTCGTCACCGATGCCCTCCGCGAGCTCGGCGTCGACGTCCGCACCGGGGTGAACCCCGTGCGGGTCGACCGCGACGAGCACGGTCTGGTCACCACCACGCTCGACGACGACACGACCGTCATCACGAGCGAGGTGCTGGCCGCCACCGGCCGCACCCCGCACACCGCCGACCTCGGGCTCGAGTCCGTCGGGCTCACCGCCGGCGACTGGCTCGAGGTCGACGACACGATGCTCGTGCACGGCACCGACTGGCTGTACGCCGTCGGCGACGCCAATCACCGCGCCCTCCTCACCCACCAGGGCAAGTACCAGGCCCGCGCGGCCGGCGAGGCGATCGCCGCCCGGCACCAGGGCACGCCGCTGCACACCGAACCGTGGGGCGCGCACGTCGCGACCGCCGACCACGCCGCGGTCCCCCAGGTCACGTTCACCGACCCCGAGGTCGCGAGCGTCGGCCTGACCGAGAAGGCCGCGCGCGAGCAGGGGTTGAACGTCCGTGCCGTGGAGTACGACCTCGGCGGCGTCGCGGGTTCCGCGCTGCAGGCCGACGGCTACACCGGCCGCGCCAAGATGGTCGTCGACGAGGACCGCGGGGTCGTCGTGGGCGTCACGTTCGTCGGCCAGGACGTCGCCGAGATGCTGCACGCGGCGACGATCGCCGTCGTCGGCGAGGTGCCGGTCGACCGTCTCTGGCACGCGGTGCCGGCATACCCGACGATGAACGAGATCTGGCTCCGTCTGCTCGAGACCTACGGTCGCCCGGCCTGAGCATGCGCGGACTGGCACGCCGGGCGCTGCTCGACTCCCGTGTCGCGGGTGGGGTGGCTGTTCGCCACGGCGGTGGGCCTGGCGATCGGCGTGCCGCTGTCGACCGGTCGTGTCCGCGTGGTCGACGGGCTCGTCGTCTGCTCGGGGCTGCCGCGGTGGGTGTTCCGTCGCGGTGGCACCTGCGTGGGTTCGGTGTACCTGACCCGCGACAACGACGGTCCCCGGGTGCTGCGGCACGAGCGGGTGCACGTCGAGCAGTGGCGGCGGTACGGCATGCTCATGCCCGTGCTGTGCGCCGTCGCCGGCCGAGACCCGCTCCGCAACCGCTTCGAGGTCGAGGCGGGGCTGGAGGACGGCGGCTACCGCTGACGGATGCCCGCGCGCGGCTCTCCCCCTGCTGCGCTGCCCTGCGATGCCCGGTCGCCCGGTCGCCCTGTCGCCCTGTCGCCCTGTCGCCGAGGTTCCACGACATGCCGCGTGCGTTGCGCCGAGGTTCCACGGGTGGCCCGGATGCGCGGTGAGATGCCGAGATTTCGGAACCTCGGGGCGGGGGCGGGCGGGCGCGGGCGGGCGCGCGGGTCAGGCGGCGGGACGACGGGGGACGATGAGGGGCGTGCCGGTCTCGGGGTCGGGGACGACCACGCACGACAGGCCGAAGACGTCCTCGACGAGGTCGGCCGTCAGCACCGCGGCCGGGGGCCCGGCAGCGACGATCGACCCCTGGCGCATCGCGATGACGTGGGTGGCGTACCGCGCCGCCTGGTTCAGGTCGTGCAGCACCGCGACGACCGTCCGACCCGCGGCGTGCAGGGCGGAGGCCAGCTCGAGCACGTCGTACTGGTGCGCGATGTCGAGGAACGTCGTCGGCTCGTCGAGCAGCACGATGTCGGTCTCCTGCGCCAGGACCATCGCGATCCACACCCGCTGCCGCTGCCCGCCGGAGAGCTCGTCGACGCTCCGGTCCGCCAGCTCCACCGTCGACGTCTGCTCCAGGGCGGCCTGCACGGCACGCCGGTCGGACCCGGACGACGGGTGCAGCAGGTCCTGGTGTGGGAACCGCCCGCGGGACACCAGGTCGCGCACGGTGATGCCGTCCGGGGCGATCGGCGTCTGGGGCAGCATGCCGACCCGCCGGGCCACGGCCTTCGGACGGTAGGAGTCGATCGGCGCCCCGTCGAGGTACACCGTGCCGGCTCGGGGCTTGAGGGTGCGCGCGAACGACTTCAGCAGCGTCGACTTGCCGCACGCGTTCGGACCGACGATGACGGTCAGTTCACCGTCGGGGACGTCCACTTCGAGCCCGTCCACCACGATGCGGTCGTCGTACGCGAGCGTCAGCCCACGCACGCCGAGCGCGGTCGTCGGGAGCCCGACCACGCCGGTCGGCAGTCCGGCTGCGGCGTTCAGTTCTCGGCCTTGCCGTGCCGCCAGTACCCCATGAACGCGACCTGCTTGCGGTCGATGCCGACCCCGCGCACCAGGTGCCGTCGGAGCTCCTTGACGCAGCCGGCCTCGCCCGCGATCCAGGCGTAGACGGGGCGCGACTCCTCGGTGGCCGGCACGTCCCACAGGACCTGCTCGTCGACGTCGACGTCCGCCAGCTCGACGGCGTCCCCACAGGTGGGACCCGCAGCGACCGACGGAGAACCGGCGACGGACGCAGCCCCGGCGACGACCGTCGACGCCCACGCGTGCACCTGGTCGGTCATGCGCACGCCGTGGGTCGCACCGTTCCGGGCGATCCAGCGGACCTCGACCCCGGCGGGCGCGGACACGGGCAGCCGGTCGGCGTCGGTCGGCACCTCGATGAAGACGTGGCCGACGGTCGAGACGTCGAGCGCCTCGAGGATGGCGCAGATGGCCGGGGCGGCGGTCTCGTCCCCGGCGAGCAGGATGCGGCTCGCGTGCCCGGGTGCGAACTCGGCGGCACCGGTCGGCAGGTCCTCGGGCGACTCCGGCACACGGGGTCCGACGATCCGGAGTTCGTCGCCGACCCGGCAGGACGACACCCAGCGGGATGCGGGTCCGGCGTCGCCGTGCGCGACGAAGTCGATGTCGAGCTCACGGGCGTCTGGCCGGAAGGAGCGGACGGTGTAGGTGCGCAGCGGGTTGCGTTCCGCGTCCGGCAGCGCACGCCAGGCGGCGTACCAGTCCTCGTCCTCGGGCAGTTCGGAGAAGCCCACGCCGTCGAGCGGGAGCACGACCTTGATCCGTTGGTCGAGCCCGACCGAGGAGAAGTCCGCCAGCGCATCGCCCGTCAACGTCACCCGGACGAAGTGCGGGGTGAGGGACGTGACCGCCGCCACACGGACGGAGAAGACGCGGTACCGGGTTGCCACGGATCCGAGTATGGCATGCCTTACCTAAGGTCTCCAGACCCCGCAGACGGTGCGAAGATCGCTTCGTGTCCGCTGCCCCCGACGACGAATTCGCAGACCTGGCCGCCCTCGCCCGCGCGAGCGGCGTGACGGAGCCGCTCCGCGCCTCCAGGCAGGTGGTCCGCACCGATGACGGGCAGGAGACGTCCGCCATCCGGTGGGGCGACCGGGAGGCCCGGATCACCTACCTGCACGGGCTCGGCATCGACGCCCACAGCTTCGACCAGACCGCGCTCGCCGTCGGCGAGCCGGCGGTCGCCCTCGACCTGCCCGGCCACGGCCGGTCGTCGTGGCGGGACGACGCGGACTACGGGGCGACCGTGACGGCGCCGACCGTGCTCGCGGCGCTCGACGCCCTGGAGGTCCCGCCGGGGATCGTCGTCGGGCACTCCCTCGGCGCGATCCTGTCGGCACGACTCGCGGCCACGGCACCGGAGCGGGTGACCGGGCTCGTCCTCGTCGACATGTCGCCGGACTTCGCGCAGCGGGCGGTCGACCGGATCGCCCGGGCGCTCGAGGCCGAGGAGCCCTTCGCCACCCTGGACCAGGTCGTCGACCGGGCGATCGAGGCACGTGTCGGCGACGACCGGCACGTGCTGCTGCGCGAGGCGCGCCACACGACGCGGCTCGGTGACGACGGAGCGCTCGTGCGGCGCCACCACTTCCCGCACCTGCCCGCCGGCCGCACGTCGTCGGTGGGGCGCTTCGCCGACGCCTGGCCCGACCTCGAGGCACTGCGCGTGCCGATCTTGCTCGTCCGCGGCGACCGCGGGTACGTCTCGCCGAAGCTGCACGCCGCGTTCGCCGAGCGCCTGCCGGAGGCCGAGATCGTGACGGTCACCGCACGGCACGCGGTGCAGAACCAAGCGCCCCTCGAACTGGCTTCGGCGATCCGGGCATGGGCCGCACGTCACGGATTGTTGCACCGGATCGATGAACCGTCGCGGGACCGTACCGGCCCCCGGTAACCTCGTGCGAGCGCGAGCTGTGACCATCGCCCTCGCGTCCGGAAGGAACCCACACCCCATGAGTCCGCTCCTGTCCCGCCGTACCGCCCGGGCTGCGCGCACCACGCGCCTCGGACGTGCTGCCCTCGCCGCCACCGCGGTCGCCGTCGTCTCCGCCCTCGCGCTGACCGGCTGCTCCGGCTCGTCGAACGAGGACGGCGGCGCCGACGCCACCGTCCGCGTCGGCCTCGTGCTCGAACCGACCAGCCTCGACATCCGCACGCAGTCCGGTGCAGCGCTCGACCAGGTGCTCATCGACAACGTGTACCAGGGGCTCGTCGGCCGGACCGCCGACGGCGACATCCGCGACGTGCTGGCCTCCGAGCACGAGGTCTCCGACGACGGGCTGACCTACACGTTCACGTTGCGCGACGGCATCACCTTCCAGGACGGCAAGGACGTCACCGCGGCCGACGTCGTCTGGTCGCTCGAGCAGGTCAAGTCGAACGAGACCTACGTCGACTCCGCCAAGCTCGCCGGCGTCACCTCGATCACGTCCCCGTCGACCGGTGTGGTCGAGCTCAAGCTGGCGAAGCCCGACTCGGACCTGCTCTGGAACCTGACCGGCCGCTCCGGCTTGGTGCTCGAGAAGGCCGCGACGAACGACCTGTCGGACACCGCGAACGGCACCGGCCCGTACGAGGTCGCGAGCTGGAAGCAGGGCGACTCGCTCACCTTCGACCGCAACGACGACTACTGGGGCACGAAGGCGAAGGTCGCGAAGATCGTCTTCCGGTACATCACCGACCCGTCGACGGCCGTCAACGCCATGGCGAACGGGGACCTCGACGTCCTCAACCCGGTCGACGGAACACTCAAGAGCCAGCTCGACGGCAACTCGGACATCGCGCTGCACTCCGGCAAGACGACCGACAAGTACACGCTCGCGTTCAACGACCAGAAGGCGCCGTTCACCGACAAGAAGGTGCGCCAGGCGATCCGGCAGGCGATCGACCCGAAGGCCCTCATCAAGGCCATCGGCGGCACGGGCGTCGAGCAGGGCGGCCCGATCCCGGAGCTCGACCCCGGGTACGAGGACCTGACCGACATCGACGCGTACGACCCCGACAACGCGAAGCAGCTCCTCGCCGCCGCCGGTCAGGAGAACCTGAAGCTCGCGCTGACGTACGCGAACATCTACCCGGCGACCATCGGCGACGTGCTCAAGTCGCAGCTCGCCGACGTCGGGATCACCCTGACCGTCAAGCGCGTCGACTTCGCCACCTGGCTGTCGACGGTGTTCCAGGCGCCGAAGTCGGGTGAGCGCGACTTCGACCTGTCGATGGTGGACCACGTCGAGGCCCGCGACTTCGGCAACTGGGCGAACCCCGACTACTACTTCGGCTACGACAACGCCGAGGTGCAGTCGCTGTACGCCCAGTCGATCGCGGCCACCGACGAGGACGCCAAGGTCGACGCCCTGCGGAAGGCAGCGAAGATCGTGAGCGAGGACGCCGCCGGCGAGTGGCTCTACACGGCGACCGAGATCACCGCCGTGCGCTCCGGCGTGACGGGCTTCCCGGTCGACGGCGGCAACTCACGACTCGACCTGTCGAAGCTCGCCGTCAAGTGAGACGACCCGCGCCCGGAGCTCCGAGCACGTGACCCGGTTCCTGGTCGGCAGGCTGCTGCTGTTCGTCGTCGGGCTGCTCGTCGCGAGCGTCATCATCTTCGCGACCCTGCGGGTGCTCCCCGGCGACGTCGCACAGGTCGTCGCCGGCACCCAGTCGACCCCGGCGCAGGTCGAGCAGCTCCGACAGCAGCTCGGCCTCGACCGGCCCGTCGTGGTGCAGTACCTCGACTGGATCGGCGGGGTGTTCCGCGGCGACCTCGGCCGGTCCCTGGTGGCCAACGGGCAGGTCGCGCCGGAGATCGCGCAGAAGCTGGCGATCACGCTGCCGCTCGCGGGCATGTCACTCGTCACCGCGCTCGTGATCGGCGTCCCACTCGGGGTCGTCGCCGCGGTGCTCCGCCGTCGACCGGGCGGCGCCGTCATCGGGTTCGTGGCGCAGGCCGTCGCCGCGATCCCGGTCGTCTGGGCCGGCATGCTGCTCGTCGCGCTGTTCGCCGTCACGCTGCACTGGCTGCCGACGCAGGGCTTCCCGCTCGACGGCTGGTCCGAGCCGGGGCGTGCGTTCGCGTCGCTCGTGCTGCCCGCCCTGACCATCGGCGCGGTCGAGGGTGCCGTCATCCTGCGCTTCACCCGGTCCGCGACGCTGTCGGTGCTCGACGCCGACCACGTCCGCACCGCGGCCGCGATCGGGCTGACGCGCACGCAGGCGTTGCTCCGGCACGGGTTGCCGTCGGTCGCCCTCACCGTGCTCGCCGTGCTCGGGGTGCAGATCGCCGGGCTGCTGGTCGGCGCCGTCGTCGTCGAGCAGCTGTTCTCGCTGCCCGGGGTCGGTCGCATGCTCGTGACCGACGTCGGCCGCCGCGACGTCACCAAGGTGCAGTCCGAGCTGCTCTTGCTCACCGGGCTCGTGCTGCTGGTCGGCTTCGCCGTCGACGTCGTGCACCGCGCCCTCGACCCACGCCAACGCGAGGTGTCCGGATGATCCGCCGCCTGCTCTCCCGCCCCACCGGGGTCTTCGCCGTCGTCGTGCTCGGCCTGCTCGTGGTGCTCGCCGCCGTGTCGCTCGTGTGGACGCCGCAGGACCCGTTCCGCGCCGATCCGTTCCACCAGTGGGAGGGCCCGAGCGCTGCGCACTGGTTCGGCACCGACGCCGCCGGCCGCGACATCGCGAGCTACCTGCTCGCCGGCACCCGCACCACGGTGCTCGTCGCCGTCGGGGCCGGGGTGATCGCGAGCGTCGTCGGCATCGTCCTGACCGCGATCGGGTCGCTCACCGCCCGCTGGGTGCGCGAGGGCACGGCCGTCCTGCTCGACATCCTGGTGGCGTTCCCGACCCTGCTGACCGCGATGCTCCTGACCGCGGTGTTCGGCGGCTCGCTCGGGGTCGTCATCGTGAGCGTCGGGCTGTCCTTCGGGGTCACGATCGCCCGGGTCGCCCGCGGCGAGATCCGGCGCATCGCCCGCAGCGACTACGTCACCGCAGCCCGGGCTTCTGGCGTCGGTGGTGTCGGGGTGCTGTTCCGCCACCTGGTGCCGAACGCCGCGCCGCTGTTCACCGTGCAGCTCTCGCTCGCGATGGCCACCGCGGTCCTCGCCGAAGCCGGTCTGTCGTACCTGGGCTACGGCGCCGGGTCGGACACGGCGTCGTGGGGCAACCTGCTCTCCGACCTGCAGACCTACATCGGCGTGCACCCGTGGAGCGCCACCTGGCCGGGGGCCGCGATCGCGCTGGTCGTCGCCGCGCTCTCCCTGCTCGGTGACGCGATCCGCGACGCCACCGACCCACGGCTGACGACGAACGACCGCGCAGCGGGCGGCGACCGCCGCAGCGACCCGGCCACGACCACCCCGGGGGTGACCGCATGACCGACCGCAGCCACAGCCACACCGACACCGGTGGGCTCGCGGTGGTGGGGCTCTCCGTCCGCATCGCGGGGCGGACGATCCTCGACGACGTGACGTTCACCGTGCCTCCCGGCGAACGCGTGGGCGTGATCGGCGCATCCGGATCCGGCAAGTCCATGACCTCGCTCGCCTTGATGGGCCTGGAGCCCGTCGGCGCGACCGTCACCGGCAGCATCCGCCTGGACGGCACCGAACTCGTCGGCCTGCCCGACCGGGAGCGTGCGGAGCACCGCGGATCCGGCATCGGCATGGTCTTCCAGGAGCCCGGCACCGCCCTCGACCCGCTGCGCCGCGTCGGCGCGCAGATCGCGGAGCCGCTGCGGCTGCACCGCGGACTCGACCGGCGGGCGGCACGTGCCGCGGCGACCACCCTGGCGGCGGACGTCGGACTGCCGGACCCGGAGTCGCTGCTCCGGCAGTACCCGCACCAGCTGTCCGGCGGTCAGCGACAGCGGATCTGCATCGCGATGGCGATGGCCGGGCAGCCCGCGTACCTCGTGGCCGACGAGCCGACCACGGCGCTCGACGTCACGACCGAGGCGCGGATCCTCGACCTCTTCGAAGGGCTGCCGGCCGGCATGGTCTTCGTCACGCACGACCTCGCCGTGCTCGCGCGGATCGCCGACACCGTCGTCGTGCTCGACGGCGGACGGGTCGTCGAGCGGGGCTCGGTCGCGTCGCTGCTCGCCGCGCCGCAGCACCCCGCGACCGTCGCGCTCGTCGACGCCGCGCGCGCCACCGCCCGTCGTGCCCGTCCGTCCGGAGGCTCCGCATGACCGCCGTCCTCGACGGGGTCGGGCTGCACCGCACCTACCGGCTCCCCGCCGCGGGCCCTTCGAACCGGGCCCCGTCCGCACCGCCGTCGACGGCGTCGACCTGACGGTCGCCCCCGGCCAGCGGCTCGGGATCGTCGGCGAATCGGGGTCCGGCAAGTCCACCCTGGTCCGGCTGCTCGCCGGCCTGGAGGCACCTTCCGCGGGTTCCGTGACCGCCTCCGGTCGTCCGGTGGTGGCGTCCGGGTCCGCGGCCGCGATGCGCTGGTTCCGTCGCGAGACCGGGGTGGTGTTCCAGGACCCGTACGCGTCCCTCGACCCGCGGATGCGCGTCGGCGCGATCGTCGGCGAACCGCTGCGGGCACTGCGGATCGACGGGGATCACCGGGCGCTGGTGCGCGACGTGCTGGAGCGGGTCGACCTGCCGGCAGACGTGGTCGACCGGTACCCGCACGAGTTCTCCGGCGGGCAGCGGCAGCGCATCGCGATCGCCCGGGCCGTGGTGCACGGGCCGCGGATCCTGTTCGGCGACGAGCCGATGAGCGCCCTCGACGTGGTGGTGCGGGCACGGGTCATCGAGCTGTTCCGATCGCTCGCCGACGACCTCGGGCTGACCCTGGTGCTGGTGTCGCACGACATCGGTGTGGTCCAGCGGCTGTGCGACACCGTCGCGGTGATGTCGGCCGGGCGCATCGTGGAGCACGGGCCGGTGTCGTTGCTCGATGCGCCGGTGCACCCGGTGACGCGGGCGCTGGTGGAGGCTGCGCCGACGCTGCCGTAGCGGCGGGCGGGCTCTCGACTCGGAACGACAACATCGACGTCGTACGACATCGAGTGTGTCGTTCCAGGTCGCCCGCAACAGTTGTGCGCGCGCGACGACGACAACATCGACGTCGTACGACATCGGGAGTGTCGTTCCGCGTCGCCAGGGCTGTGCGACTCCTGTTCGACTGGGCGGGACTGCTTGCCCACTGAGCGGGACGTCGAGACGATCGACCTGCACCGATCGCTTCTCGAAGGGGAGAACGCATGAGCAAGTCGCACGACATCACCAGGCGCACGGCACTCGGACTCGGCATCGTCGCCACCGCATCGGCAGCGAGCGGGGTGCTCGGCAGCACACCGGCGAGCGCCCACGGCCGCGCCCACGCAGGCGCAGGCGCAGGCCCCGCCGGCCCCGGCCACCCTGGCCCCGGCCACCCCGGACGCCCGCACCTCGCTGCAGCGGTCGAGCGGGAGTTCGCCGCCGACACCACCACGGTCCTGCGGAACCCGCTCAACGGCTGGGCGCTGTACGGCTCGTCCGCGCCGCCCGCCGACTACTGGACGCAGTACGACGACGTCCCGCTGCCCGACGGCACCACGGTCACGGTGTCCGACCACGCCTCGGTCATGTACATGCGGGTGTCGTGGACGATCCTCGAGCCGTCCGAGGGCGTGTACGGCTGGGACACGAACGCGGCGTTCGCGGGCATCCTGGCCGAGGCCCGTCGCCGTGGGCTGCGGCTGGCCTTCCGGGTCGTGGTGGACAGTCGCGACAAGTCGTCGGACTTCACGCCCGCGTGGGTGCGTGCCGCCGGGGCCGCCGGGTACGAGACGCAGACCGGCAGCAAGACGGTGTGGAGTCCGTACCCGGACGACCCCGTGTTCCAGGCGAAGTACGCCGCGTTCGTCGCGGCCTTCGGCAAGCAGTACGACGACCCGGCCACGACGGACTTCATCGACGGGTACGGGCTCGGCAAGTGGGGTGAGGGCCACTCGATGCTGTACCAGGACGCCGCGAACCGCGAGCCGGTGTTCGACTGGATCATCGACCTGTACCAGGAGCACTTCACCCGGGTGCCGCTGGCGTTGAACTACCACCGGATGATCGAGGGCCCGAAGGACTGGGGCACCCCGGACCCCGAGAGTGAGCGGATGCTCGACGGTGCGTACGAGAAGGGCTACGTCCTGCGCCACGACGCCTTCGGCATGACCACGTACTACGCGGACTGGGAGAAGTCGATGGCCGCGAAGTGGCGGTACAGGCGGCCGATCATCATGGAGGGCGGGTGGGTCACCGCCCAGCACGACGTCACGCAGGACCCGCGCGGGTACGTGACGACCGCCGACGTCCGTCAGGGCGAGTTCGACGACTCGGTCGAGGCGCACGTGAACATGATGGACCTGCGGAACGGCGAGGCCCTGTCGTGGTTCGCGGCGCAGACCTTCCCGTTGACGCAGCGGTTCGACGCCGAGGGCGGCTACCGCCTGCACCCGTCGCGCGTGGTCGTGCCCGGTTCGGCGTCCGCCGGCGCGACGGTGGACGTCACGCACGAGTGGACGAACACCGGTTGGGGGTACCTGCCCGACAACCTGCCGGTGTGGAACGGCAAGTACAAGGCGGCGGTCGCGTTGCTCCGTGCGGACGGCAGCGTGGCGGGGACGTTCGTGGACACCGCGTCCGACCCGTCGACGTGGTTGAAGGGGTCACCGACGTCGTACGCGTTCCGTCCGTCGCTGGCCGGCGTCGCGGCGGGTGCGTACCGGTGGGGCATCGCGATCGTCGACACCACCGCGGGCAACGCCCCCGGCATCGAGCTCGGTGCGCAGGGCGCGCAGCAGGCGGGCTGGCTGGTCGTCGGCGACGTCACCATCGCCCGAGACGCGACTGCCTGGAGGCCCGGTGCCGGTCCACGAGACCGGTGCCGGGCCTCCAGGCGGTCACCCCCACCCCGTCCCGTCAGCGCAAGAGGAACGTCAGCGCAAGAGGAACGTCAGCGCGCGAGGAACGTCACGGCGCGCGTCAGGAACGCGCGGTGCTCCGGCGACGCGAACGACGCGGCGGAGTGGCCGAGCGCGTCGTAGACGGTGGTGCCGCCGCCGGGCCGTTCGTGCACCCAGGCGAGCGGGTGCCGCTCCCCTCGTGCTCGTGGTCGAGCAGGACCCGCACCGAGGGCGAGACCCGCAGGTGCGTGTAGCGCTCGTCCTCCAGGGTGAAGTCCGGCAGGCCGGCGGTGATCGGGTGCGCGTCGTCGACCACGCGGACGGCCGCTGGCCCGAACGGCGGGTGCATCGTCGTGCCGCGCTCCCACGCCCCGCCGAGGGCCCGTTCCCAGTGCGGGTCGTCGGCGAACGACGTCGCGGCGACGTGCAGCACGAGCAGCGGCACGTCGCTCGCGAGCAGGCGGTGGAAGCCGGCTCGGGCCTCGGTGAGCGGGACGGGACGGTCGTCGCGGGGCAGCCCGACGTCGACGACGACGAGCGACGGCAGGCGTCCGGTCGCGAAGGCGGCCAGGGCGGTGTCGACGTCCTCCGGTTGCTCGAGGGCGACGCCGGCCGACGCAGCGAGCGCCGTGACCGCGGGGTTCGTCTCGGCGAAGGGGTGCCACGGGTCGGTCCAGCGTCCGGAGCCGCCGAGCAGGACCGCGCTCACGGTGTCGCCCGGGTCACGGTGAGCGCGTGCTCGCCGTCGGTGGACGCCTGCCGCGCGACGAGCCGCACACGGTGCACCGCCGCCCCCCAGACCCGCTCGAGCTTCGCGTCGTCGACGTCCTGCCGCTCGACGTGCACCGCGAACCGCTCGGTGTCGACGGACAGGTGGGCGGGGCCGACGCGCAGCCCGCCGTCGACGGGCACGGGTTCGTCGCGGGTCATGAGGACCAGGGTCATCGTGCCGGGCTCCGCGAACGTCCAGGTGTCGCGGACGACCACGCGTGCGGTGGCGCGGTCACGGGGCACCGCCCGGTCGAGCGTCGCGGTGCGGTGGAGCGATCGCAGTCCGCCGGTCGCCGGGTACGCGGCGGTCAGGTCGGCGGACCACGACGCGACGTCGCCGTCGTCCGCGAACACCGTGCCGGTCGCGCGGAACGCGGCGCCCTCGTGCTGTTCGACGCCGTTCGGCAGCGGGACGGTGTGCCAGGCACTCCGCATCGTCCAGATGCCGTAGCGGTGCTCCGGCATGAACGTCTCGCGGCGGTACACGCCCACCCCGACGTCGATGAGCACCGGTTCGCCGTCGAGCGAGACGATCACCCCGCCGGCGTCGTTGTGGTTGTGACTGACGTCGTTGTGCCCGCCCTTCACCGCGAGGACGAACCCGTCGGTCGCGCCGTCGTGGGCACGGGCGACGGCGACCTCGGTGCCGGGCAGCCACAGCGACGCGGGCATCCCGGGCTCGGCCGGGCCGTCGGTCCACGAGGGGTCCCGCAGTTCGGCGAGCGTCCGACGGAACAGTGCGGCGAGCTGTCCGTCGAACCGCAGGGCGTGCTGCCGGCCCATCCACCGGGCGTGCCGCACGACCCGGTCGTCGTCGACGCGCTCCCCGAAGCGGGCGAGCAGGTTCCAGTTCGCGTTCTCGGCCAGCGCCGGGGAGCCGTCGGAGTGGTTGACCTGCGTCGCGGCACCGATCTGCATGCCCATCGGGAACCGGGCCATGGCGGCGACCGGCTCGACCGAGAAGCCGTCGAACGCACCGCCGGTGAGCTCCTCGACCAGGTCCAGGGCCTCGAACAGGGTCGCGCCGGCCCACCACCAGTACGTGGCACCCTCGTCGCAGCTGCCGTCGGCGTCGTAGCCGGCGCGGAACCGGTCGAGGATCACGAGCGCGCGGTCGATCGTCGCGGCGAGGTGATCGCGGTCGGGCTCGACCACGGCGGCGCACACGAGCACGTTCGACACGATCCACGGCGCCCAGTTGTTCGGCGGCCCGTCGACCCCGTGCCAGGAGTACACCTCCTGCTCCCACGGGTCGAGCACGCGGCGGCGGATCTCGTGGTGGACGTGCGCGCGGATGCCGGGGCGGTCCTGCTCGAGGCGCTCCCCGCGATCGCGTCGATCGCCGCGAGCATGCCGCCGACGTAGGCGTCCGACAGGTCGAGCACGTCCCGACCGGGCACGGGCAGGAACGGCCGGCTGCCGTCCTCGGGCAGCGCGTAGTGCGACGGCAGGCACCAGGCGCGCAGCTCCAGGATCCGCCAGACCTGGTCGCCGAGCACGTCCGCCCACGCGGCGTCGCCGGTCACGCCGAGCGCCAGGGCCGCGGTCGCGGCGGACTCGAGCAGGTTCCGCTGGGCCCGCTCGTACGGCTGGCGGTTGCCGTCGCGACTGTACGTCGCCCACAGGGCGAGGGTCGGGAAGGTGACCGCCGCGGCGGCGCGACGGTCGTGCGCGACCGTGAGGAGGGCCTCCCGGTCGGCGTCCGCGACGTGCGCCCACGCCGGGCGGTCGCTGACGGGAGGCGCGGGTCGCCACGTGCGCGGACGGAGCGCCGCGCGCGCTGCCGGGCTGAACCGGTCGGTGAAGGACGGGGCGTCGACGGTGACGGTCATGGGGTGGGTCTCCGGGTGGTGACGGTGGTGGACGGGTGGCGGGCCTCAGGCCTGGACGGCGAAGCCGTCGGGGACGATGGGGTCGGTGAACGCGCCGGTGGCCGCGAACGCGATGGTCTCGCGCACCGCGTTGTCGGCGAGCCGACGCAGCTCGTTGCCCAGGGACCCGGCGATGTGCGGCGTGATGAAGGTGTTCGGCGTCGACCGCAGTCGGGCGTCCGGTGGCAGGCGTTCCGGCTCGGTGACGTCGAGGACGGCTGCCAGGTCGCCGCGGTCCAGGCGGTCGGCGAGGGCGTCCTGGTCGATGATCGCCCCGCGCGCGGTGTTCACGAGCGTGGTGCCCGGCCGCATCCGCCCGATCACGGCACGGTCGACGAGCCCCCGCGTCGACGGCAGCAGCGGCGCGTGCAGGGTGACGACGTCGCTCGAGGCGGCGAGGGTGCCGAGGTCGACGACGGTGACGCCGAGCAGCGCGGCCTCGTCGTCGTCCAGGTACGGGTCGCTCACGAGCACGCGGACGTCGTAGTCGCGGAGCCGTTCGATGACGGCCCGCCCGACGCGCGAGGCGCCGACGACACCGACGGTCACGCCGTGCATGCCGACGACCGGCCACGAGCCCTCGACGTCGACCGGGGCTTCGTCCGAACGCAGGGCGGCGGCGCTGGCGAAGGCCCGTTTGGCGGCGAGCACGATCACCGCGACCGTGAACTCGGCGACCGGGACGGCGTTCGCGGCGGCACTCGACGCCACGGCGATCCGTCGCTCCCACACGTCGGTGTCGACCACGGGCTTGACCGACCCGGCGGAGTGCACGACGGCGCGGAGCCGCGGCATCCGGTCCAGACGGTCCGCGGACAGCACGGGGCTGCCCCACCCGGTGACGAGCACCTCGGCGTCGGCGAGCAGCGGGAGGTCGCGCGGGTCGTCCGGGTCGAGCGGACGGTCGGCGACCAGTCGGACGGCCACGGAGGCGTGCAGGGCGGCGAGGTCGCCGGGGTCGAACACCCGGGCGAAGGTCGCCTCGGGCATCACGAAGGCGACGGGGACGGGCGAGCGGTGCGCGTGGCCGTGTGGGGCGGGCACCACGGGGGGCGTGACGGGGCGTGTCGTCATCGTCGGACGGTTCCTCTCCGGGGGTACGGCGTCCCCATGCCAGCGTTCGGCGGTGTGCGGAGTCAAGCCGCGGGGCGCAAACGCTCACGAAGCGAACACGACCGGGGCACGGATCGCGCGCCGTCCGCTCACGGACCGGGGACGACCGCCGCGGTCGACGCCCGCACGCTCAGCGTCGGTGCCAGGGTCATGTGCCGACGGGCGAAGCCGACCTGCGCCGTCGCCGAGATGCGCTCGAAGCACATCGTCGCCGCGAACCGGCCGACGTCGTTCTTCGGTGGCGCGACCGCGGTGAGCGGCACGCCGGCGAGCGCCGCGACCTCGTCGTCGTAGGCGACCACGGACAGGTCGTCCGGGATCGACAGGCCCATCTCGGTGACGGTCTCGACGAACTCGACGGCGTACTGGTCGGAGTGCACGAAGACGGCGGTGGTGCCGGTGGCGAGGCAGCGTTCGATGAAGGCCCTGGTCGATGCGCCCACGCCCTGGTCGTCCGGGATGACGTGGACCGGGGCGTCGGGGTCGAGGCCGAGTTGCCGGACGGCGCGGTCGTAGCCGGTGCGGAGCTGCGGGGTGGTCGGGGTGTCGAAGACGGCCATGCCGATGCGGCGGTGCCCGAGTTCGGCGAGGTGGCGGACGGCGATGCCGGCGCCGGACTCGTGGTCGCTGCGGACGGACTCGAGCGCGGAGCCGACGGGGGCCTCGACCACGGAGCGTTCGACCACGACGACGGGCATCGGTGCGTGGTCGAGGAGTTCGAGGGTCGTGAAGGCGTCGGCGACGGTGGTGGTGACGAGCAGCCCGTCGACGCCGGCGGCGATGAGGCGTTCGACCTGCTGGCGTTCGCGGGCGGGTTCGTAGCGGGAGACGCCGAGCACGACGCGGCCGCCCAGGGCCTCGGTGCGTTCGGCGACACCGGCGACGATCTTCGGGAAGTAGTAGCCGGGGTCGGGGACGACGAGTCCGAGCGTGAAGAGCGCGCCGCTGCCGTCGGTGGTGTCCCGGTCGGGGCGGGGTGCGGGTCGGTGCGGTGCGCCGGCGGTGGGCAGGGTCTCGACGGAGACGGCGCCGCCGTGCACGCGCCGGAGCACCCCGCGGTCGGCGAGTTCGGACAGGTCGCGGCGGACCGTCATGGCCGAGATCCCCTCACGCTCGGCGAAGTCCGAAGCGGACAGGGATCCGTGCACGCGGAGCTCGGCGAGGATCCGTTCGTGCCGTCTGGTCGGGTGCATCGTCGCTCCCAGTGTTCGATTCGTGTGCGGGTGAATACCGCGGCTTGACCGTCATCATACGGACGCCACAGGATGACGAAACCCCCAGCCACGTGAGCAAAGGAGCCACATGAGCGCGACGCTGGTCGATCCGACCACCGAGCCCCGGACCACCCGGTCCGGTGGCGCCCCGGCCCCGCGGAAGGTCCCGTTCCTCGCTCGGCTGCGACGCGACTACCCGCTGCTGCTCATGGTGGCGCCGGCGGTGGTCCTGCTGCTGCTGTTCGTGTACGTGCCGATGATCGGCAACGTCATCGCGTTCATGGACTACCAGCCGTACATCCCGATCGCCCAGAGCCCGTGGGTCGGGTTCACGAACTTCCAGCTGATGTTCGCCGACCCGGAGTTCTGGCGGGCGACGGTGAACACGCTGGAGATCACGTTCCTGCAGCTCATCCTGTTCTTCCCGGTGCCGATCGCGTTGGCCATCCTCATCCACTCGCTGGTGTGGCCGTGGCTCCGGGCGACCGTGCAGTCGGTGCTCTACCTGCCGCACTTCCTGTCGTGGGTGATCGTCGTGGGCTTCTTCCAGCAGTCGCTGGGATCGGGCGGTGTCGTCAACCACGCGCTGCGGCAGCTCGACACGGGGACCATCGGGATCATGAGCGACCCGGAGACGTTCAAGCTGCTGCTGACGTCGCAGGTGATCTGGAAGGACGCCGGCTGGGGCACGATCATCTTCCTGGCGGCGCTCGCGGCGATCGACGACAACCTGTACGAGGCGGCCGCGATCGACGGGTCGGGGGCGTGGAGCCGGTTCTGGCACATCACGCTGCCGGGCATCCGGCCCATCATCGTGCTCCTGCTGATCCTGCGGCTCGGCGAGGCCCTGTCCGTCGGGTTCGAGCAGATCATCCTGCAACGGAACGCCGTGGGAGCCGATGCCGCCGAGGTCCTCGACACCTACGTCTACTACCACGGCGTCGTCGACGGGAACTGGTCGACGGGCATCGCGGTCGGTCTGGTCAAGGGCCTGGTCGGGTTCGTCCTCATCATGGCGGCGAACAAGGCCGCCCACATGCTCGGTGAGCAGGGAGTGTATTCACGGTCATGAGCACCATCGCCCGTCCGGTCTGGGCCGGAAAACCCACACCCGTCGTCCTCGCACTCAAGGCCGTCGCGATCGTCCTGATCCTCGCCGTCGTGCTGTTCCCGTTCCTCATCGTCTTCTCGACCAGTGTGTCGAGCCAAGCGGACGTCACCGCTGCCGGCGGCTACGTCGTGTGGCCGAGGTCGTTCGACCTGTCCGCGTACGTACAGATCCTGTCCGGCGGGGTCGTCACCCGCGCCGTGGTGGTCACGTTGCTCGTCACGGTCGTCGGCACCGTCATCAGCCTGGCGTCGACGGTGCTCGCCGCGTGGGCGCTCAGCCGACAGGGCTCGCTGTTCCAACGGCCGCTGCTGACCTTCGTGCTCATCACGTTCCTGTTCGCGCCGGGGATGATCCCGCTGTACCTCATGGTGAAGCAGCTCGGGCTCCTCGACAACTACTGGGCGCTGATCCTGCCGAGCGCGTTCAGCGTGTTCAACATGGTGGTCGTCCGCGGCTTCATGATGAGCATCCCGCAGGAGCTCATCGACAGCGCGAAGATCGACGGCGCCGGCGAGTTCCGCATCCTGTGGCAGCTCGTCCTCCCGCTGTCCCGCGCGGTCATCGCCGTCGTCGGCCTGTTCTACGCCGTCGGCTACTGGAACGCGTTCTTCAACGCGCTGCTCTACCTGTCGGACTCGACGAAGTGGACGCTGCAGCTGGTACTGCGCACCTACGTCCTGCAGGGCTCAAGCCTGGTGTCCGGCGCCGGGTCCGACGCCTCGATGCAGCCGCCGGCGGAGTCGATCCAGATGGCCGTCGTGATGATCGCGATCATCCCCATCCTCGCCGCCTACCCCCTGGTGCAGCGCCACCTCACCAAGGGCGTCCTGACGGGCGCCGTCAAGGGCTGACACGGCCCCACCACCCCACTGCCACCCGACGCTTCACGGGAGAAACCATGACCGACACCACCACCGGTGGCCTCAGCCGCCGGACCCTCATCTCCGGCGCCGCCTTCGGCCTCGTCGCCCTCGGCGCCGCCGGCAGCCTGACCGGGTGCTCCACCGGCGGCAACGCCGCGACCATCTCGGACCAGGTGGCCGCGCTGCCGACCTACGTCCCCATCACCAAGGGGCCGAAGCCCGACCTACCCGGCAACGGCGTCGTCCAGCCCGTGTACTACTCGTACCCGCAGGACAGCGAGCTCTTCACCTCGGTCACCGGCAAGGTCGGCGACGGTGAGAAGACCACCGGGTTCGTCGTCACCTACGCGGCGCCGCCGCCGGCGCAGAACTCGTTCCTCGACTACGTCGGCGGCCTGACGGACACCGAGTACGACCTGACGTTCGTGCCCGGCGACTCGTTCGCCGCGAAGTTCGCGACGATGACCGCCGGCAACGACATCCCGGGCATCGTCGAGTTCCTGACGTTCGCGATGCCACCACGGTTCCCGCAGCTGCTCGACGCGAAGTTCGCGGACCTGTCGGAGCACCTCTCCGGCGACGCCGTCAAGGACTACCCGAACCTGGCGAACATCCCCACCGCGTCGTGGCGGAGCGCCCGCATCAACGGGAAGATCTACGGCGTCCCCGAACACCGGCCGCCGTTCGGGTCGGTGATGATCTGCCGCCCCGACCTCATCGAGCAGCTGACGGGCGCAGCACCGGCCCCGAAGGACAAGGACGAGTTCACCGAGCTGTGCACGGCCGTCACCGACGCCAAGGCCGGCCGGTACGCGATCGCCGGCCAGGGCGGGGCGAGCGGCGTCGACTGGGCGTACGACTTCATCGGCGCCACCTTCGGCGTGCCGAACCAGTGGGCGATGTCGAAGGGCGGCGAACTCACCCACAAGAACGAGACCGACGCGTGGCTCGAGACCCTCGGCTACGTCAAGAAGCTCTGGAACCTCGGCGTCTTCCACCCGGACACCCCCAGCCTCGAGAGCGCGAAGGCGAAGACGTACATCAACAACGGCACCGTGCTCATGCACCTCGACGGCATCTCCGCCCTGCTCGACGTGTCGATGCCGAAGGGGATCGTCACGGGCGGCATCGTGCCCTTCGGAGCGACGGGCGGCCCCGGTGCGAACTACCAGGGCACGTCGAGCTTCTCGTTCGCCGCGCTGAAGAAGGCGACGCCCGAACGCATCAAGGCCCAGCTCCGGCTCATCGACTACCTCTCCGCACCGTTCGGGTCGAAGGAGGCGTTCACGCTGACCCACGGCGAGAAGGGCGTCCACCACACCGGCAGCGGCCCGGACGCGACGCTGACGAAGGCCGGCGAGCAGACCATCAACGCCAGCGCGCTGTACCGCCTCGGCGCCGGCCCGCAGGTGCTGAACACCGCGGTCCGCATCGACGAGCAGCTGCGGCAGTCGCACCAGTACCAGACCAAGACGCAGGACATGCTCGTGAAGAACCCGGTGGACGGCTTCTACCCCCTCGGCCGCGGCGACGGCGTCGGCGAGCACCGCGTTCAACAGCGTGTGCAACGACTACGTGCTCGGGCGGACGAACCTGGCGAAGGTGAAGGCCGCACGGGCGACGTGGGTGTCGGCCGCCGGGGACAAGATGCGCCGCGAGTACTCCGAGGCGATCGAGAAGCAGAGCTAGCCCAGGCGGTCACGCGGTCCAGGCAGCCGGGTGCCGCCGCTGCCAGCGCAGCCGCCGCTCGAGCTGGGCCCCGATCGCGAGCAGCACCCGCTCGCCCCCTGGACGCCCGATCAACTGGACGCCCATCGGCAGGCCACCGCCGTCCGGGTGGTCGTCGGCGGTGACCCCGACCGGCAGGGTGATCGCGGGGAGCCCGGCCACGTTCGCCATCGAGGTCCACGGCGAGTACGCGCACTGGCGGCGGAAGTCCTCGTCCGGGTCGTCGCCGTACCAGCCGAGCGGCCGCGGGGTCAGTGCGAGGGTCGGTGACAGGACGGCGTCGAACCGGTCGAACGCACCGATCAGCGTCGCCGAAAACGTGTCGAGCGCCGTCATCGCGTCGAGCACCTGCGTACCGGTGAGCCGCCGTCCCCGCTCGACGAGCCACGCCACCAGCGGCGTGAGCGCCGTCAGGTCGATGCCGGGGACCATTGGCAGCCGCGCCGCGGAGCTCTCCCACGCCACCCGGAACGCGTCGGCGTACGGCGCCCGCGGCATTCGGACGTCCTCGACGCCGTGCCCCAGTTCGCCGAGCACCCGCACCGCGGCCTCGACGGCGGCGCGCGCCGCGGGGTCGACCACGACGTCGACGGTGTCGTCCCACGGTGAGCCGTCGAGCAGCCCGACGACGAAGCGTCCCTCACCGCGGACGGCCGCCGCGGTGAACGGACCGTCACCGCGGGACGGTGTGACCAGGGCGTACGGCGACGGTTCCGGCAACCCGGTCGGCGCGACGAGCGCGTCGAGCAGCATCCCCGCGTCCGCGACGGACCGGGTCAGCGGGCCGGCGACGGAGAGCCCACCGACGCCGGAGCGGCCGGGCATCGACGGCACCCGCCCGCGGCTCGGCTTCAGACCGACGAGTCCGGTCGCCGCGGCCGGGATCCGGACCGATCCCCCGCCGTCGGACCCGACGGCCGCGGGCAGCAGCCCGGCCGCCACGGCGACCGCCGCCCCGCTCGACGACCCCCCGGGCGCGCTGGTCGTGTCGTACGGGTTCCGCGTCACGCCGAACCGGGTCTCCGACGACGAGGACATCCCGAACTCCGGTGACGCCGTCTTGCCGAGGCTCACCGTGCCGGCGGCGTCGAGCGCCGCGACGAGCGGGTGGTCGGCCCCGGCAGGGCGCTCCGGCAGGCTCGCGGTGCCGGAGCGCGTGGGAACCCCGGCGCGGTCGTACAGGTCCTTGTCGGCGGACGGGAGGCCCCACAACGGCCTGGACGTCGGCACCAGGTCCCCGAGACGGTCGGCTCTCGTGCGCGCGGCGTCCGCCGTGACCGTCACGAACGCACCGAGGGCCGGGTCGAGGCGCTCGATGCGGGTGAGATAGTGCTCCGTCACCTCGAGCGCGGTCGCCTCCCCGGCGGATCCAGTCCCAGAGTTCCTGTGCGGCGAGGTGGTGGAGTTCGAACACGGTTCCCGAGCCTAGGCGGCGACGGTGCCGGTCGTCCGACGGTGCTGGTCGTCCTTCAGTGCTGGTCGTACGCGTAGAAGCCGCGGCCGGTCTTCACACCCAGGTGACCCGCGTCGACGTACTGCCGGAGCAGCTGCCGCGGACCCTCGGGAAGGTGCGGGTCCTCCGCCGCGTAGTGCTCCTCGATGTCCAGGACGACGTCGAGCCCCACCTGGTCCATCATCCGGAACGGCCCCGCGGGCGAACCGGTGTTCACCGCGAACATGGCGTCGACGTCCTCCGGCGTGGAGACCCCGTCGGCGACGACGGCCAGGGACTCGCGCTTGATGGCCGCCCAGATGCGGTTGAAGATGAACCCGGTCGACTCCTTGCGGGCGACGAACGGCCGGACGCCGTAGGTCGGCAGGACCTCGAGCAGCAGGTCGATGACCGCGGGGTCGGTCTCCCCGTCGCTCATCAGGTCGACGGCGTTCTGCGCCGGCGGCATGTAGAAGTGCATGTTCAGCACGCGCTCGGGGTGCTCGACCTCGTCGATCACGAGTCGGCTCGCGTACGACGACGAGTTGCTCGCCAGGATCGTGTCCGCCCCGACGGCGCGGTCGAGCTGTCCGAACACCGTCGTCTTGAGGTCGAGGCGCTCCGGGATCGCCTCGACGACGAGCCACGCACCGGCGACGGCCTCGTCGAGGTCGTCGAACGCGCGGACGGTGCCGACCGCGCCCCCGTCCCGCGCCGCGGCGAGCGCCGGGAGCTCGCGCTCGACGTACTCGACGGCGGCCGTGCGGACCGGCTCGGCGAGGTCGTACACGCGGGACTCGCCACCGGCGCTGGCGAACACCAGGGCGATGCGACGGCCGAGGGTCCCACCGCCGATCACGGTGACGGGTCGGTTGCGGATGTCGGTCGGCAGGGAGAAGCCCATGGTGTCCTTCGTTCTCGGGTGTAAGTTCGATACACAACGTACTCAGTACGGAACGTATCGCAACTCGACAAGGAGTTCCCATGCAGGCCTCGGACGTCCTCCGCCACGCCACCACGCCCCTCACCGCGCCGGTCTACCCGCTCCGCCCGACGCGCTTCACCGATCGCGAGTACTTCAACGTCGTGTACCGGACCGACCCCGACGCCCTCCGCGCCGTCGTGCCGGAGCCGCTGCGGGTCGACGCGCCGCTGGTCCGGTTCGAGGTCATGAAGATGGGCGACGTCGACGGCTACGGCCCCTACGTCGAGTCCGGTCAGGCGATCCAGGTCACCCACGACGGCGAGGTCGGCGAGTACCTGCACGCCATGTACCTCGACAACTCCGCGGCGACGCTCGCCGGTCGCGAACTGAGCGCCTACCCGAAGGTGCTCGGGACCCCGGGGTTGCGCGTCGACCAGGGTGCCCTCGTCGGCACGCTCGACCGCGGTGCCGAGCGGGTGGCGACGGCGACCATGGCGTACCAGTGGGAGCCGATGGACCCGGTCGAGGCCGCGGCGCAGATCACGGTGCCGACCTGGATGGTGAAGCTCGTCCCCGACGTGACGACCCTGGGGCTGCGCGCCGCCGACCTCGTGCGGACCGAGATCACCGACATCGTCGTGAAGACGGCCTGGACCGGGCCCGCCCGCCTGCAGCTGTTCGAGCACGCCCTCGCGCCGATGGCCGACCTGCCGGTGCTCGAGGTCATCAGCGCCTCGCACGTCCTGACCGACCTGACGCTCGCGCCGGTGCGGTCCGTGCACGACTACCTGGCCGACCCGCGCCGGTCGGACGACGCCTCCTAGGATGAGCCGATGTCCCCACGAGTGAGCGACGACACCGCCGCACCCGCCCGCCCCACCCGGCGGCGCAGCAGCACCCGCGCGGAGCTCGTCCGCGCGGCCGAGGCGCTGTTCGACGAGACCGGCTCGGCCTCGGCCAGCGTCGAGGCGATCGTCGCACGTGCGGGGTTCACGCGCGGGGCCTTCTACTCGAACTTCGCGACGACCGACGAGCTCTTCTTCGCGGTGTACGAAGCGCAGGAGGCCGTGGTCGTCGAGCGGCTCGAGGACGGCTTCCGGGCCGCGCTCGGCACGACCGACCCGCAGTCCGTCGACGCGATCGTCTCCGGTGTCCTCGGCGGCCTGCCACCCGAGGGCAAGTGGTACGCGATCCGCTCGGTCCTGCTGTCCCGGGCGCGACACGAACCCGAGCTCCGGGCACTGCTCCGAGCGCACACCGACGCCTTCCACGCGGCACTCGAACCGCTGCTCGTCGAGTCGGTCACGGCGCAGGGCCGACGTCTCACCGTCGCGCCGGACGTCTTCACCCGGGCGGTGGTCGCGGCACACGTCGGCGCGGTCAGCCAGACGGTGCTCTACGACGATGCCGCGACCATCCGCGTCGCCGCGGTGCGGGGCGCACTCCTCGGACTCAGCGAGCCGGTGCGCGAGGCCGACGGTACCGACGACACCGACGACGCAGGAGGTACCGCGTGATCGTCCCCGAAGCCGCGGTCCCGCTGTTCCTGCGGGCCACGCACGCGAACGCACCGTTCGTCACCGAAGCGGGAGCGCACCGAGCCGTCCGCCGACAGGCCCTCCGCCCCGAACCCTCCGGACCACCGAAGCGCCTCCGGCCCGACGTGCGCGTCGACGTCCACCGTCAGGGCGGCTCCCCCGTGTACACCGTGGCCCCGAGCCGACAGCCACCGCTCCGCGACCTCGTGTACGTCCACGGCGGCGGCTGGGTCCACGAGATCGCCCCGCAGCACTGGGCGCTCATCGCCCAGCTCGCCGCCGAGGCGCGCGCCACCGTGACCGTGCCGATCTACCGACTCCTGCCGGACGGCAGCGCCCGACAGGCACACGACCTGGTCATCGACGTCGCACGCCGCGTCATCGACCAGCGCGGGCGGGTGCAGCTCGCCGGCGACTCCGCCGGCGGGCAGATCGCGCTGTCGGTCGCCCAGACCCTGCGCGACGAGGGCGTACCGTCGCTCCGGACCGTCCTGGTGTCACCGGCGCTCGACCTCGGCTTCTCGAACCCGCGCATCCCCGAGGTGCAACCGAGCGACCCGTGGCTCGGTCGCGACGGGGGCCGCGTCCTCGGTCACCTGTGGGCCGACGGCCTGTCGATCGACGACCCGGTCGTCAGTCCCCTGACCGGTTCGTTCCACGGCCTCGGCCCGATGCTCGTCCACACCGGGACCCACGACGTGCTGAACCCCGACGCGCACCTGCTCGTCGCGGCCGCCCGGTCCGCTGGCGTGGACGTCACGCTGCGCGAGCGCCCCGGCGCGCTGCACGTGTTCCCCCTGCTGCCGACGCGCAGCGGACGAGCAGCACGGCAGGAGATCGTCAGGGCCGTCCGCGGCGCCTGACCGTCAGCGCAGGACCCGGCCGGCGCGTGCCCGTGACGGCCACGGCGGCGGACCGCCGGCCGTCCTGCGCGACGCGGGGCGGGCCTCCCGGTCGGACCGTCAGACGCCCAGGTGGGCTGCGAGCACGTCGCGGACGCTCGTCCACCCGTGCGGACCGAAGCGGTCGTCGTCGACGTGGTGGAGTTCCGCCTCGCCGCTGAACATGCTCACGAAGTACTGCATGCCCTGCCACGCCGGGAACGGTTCGGCATCGTCCTTCGACAGCCGTCGGCCGATCCGTGCCATCGCCGACAGCGTGCCGGTCGTCCCCGCCCACTGCAACCGGAACGGGGTGCCGGTCAGTCGGGACATCGTGTCGGCGATCGACCGTGCCGTGACGCGGTCGCCGGCGACCTCGACCACACGGGGTGCGTCCACGTCGAGTGCGACGAGCGCCGTCACGCGCGCGACGTCGTCCTTCGTGGTGAAGTCGAGGACCTGGTCAGCCGACGACCAGTAGAGCACCCGCTGGCGGTCGAAGAGGATCAGCGGCGCCTGACCGGTGAGCATGTCCGTGAACGCCCCGTTCAGCACCGAGGTCGCACGGATCGGTGCAGCGTCGAGGGCGGCGGCGAACTCGCGGCGGAGCTCGAAGTTGCGGTTCGAGCCGGGCGTGATCGAGCGGTAGTCGGCGGCGTAGTCCGAGGGGATGAACCGCGGGACGCCGGCCTGGACCGCGGCGCCGAGCAGGGCGCGCTGGGCGTCCACGATCACCGCGCGGGTACCGCTGACCGTGGAGACGACGACGTCGACCCCGGCGAGCGCCGTGACCAGCGCCGGTGCGTCCGTGTAGTCCGCGATGGCGACGTCGATGCGGTCGTCGTCGGCGAACTGCCGCTGGGCGCCGGTGCTCGACGGGCGGGTGAGGACGCGGACGCGGGTGTCGTGCTGCAGGAGCTCGCGGACGATGCGTCCGCCGAGGTCTCCGGTGGCGCCGGCGACGAGGACGGTGGTGGTCATGGCCGCCACGCTACGGGTGCGCGGGTGCGGCGGGTACAGGTGCGGAGTCCACGTATCCTGCGGAGGTGGACACGACTCTCCCCTCCGGCACGACGAAGCGCCGGATCGAGCTCCGGCTCGCTCGCCCCCTGCTCACCTGGTTCGCCCGCCCGACCGTCACGATCGACGGGGTCGGGCACCCGGCGCAGTGGGGCACCGGCACGTGGGCGGTCGCCGACGACGGCCGGACCGTGATCGGGGTGTACCTGTTCAACCGGGCATGGCGCTTCGGTGCGGCGACGGTGACCGTCGGCGATGCCGAGGTGCTCGAGTACCGCGCGGGTGTGCTGCCCGTCGGCGCGGGCCGGTTGGCGCCGGTGCCGGGCCTGCCGGGCCTGCCGGGCCTGCCGGGCCGAGGTTCGCGCTGAGCGACACTCCACGCGGCGCGGGACCCGAGGAGTGTCGCTGAGCCCGAAACCCGGGCACGGGCACGGGCACGGGCCCGGCCCGGCCTGGCCCGGCCCGGTGCTACTCGTGCTCGATGTCGGAGAACAGGCCGGTGAACGTGGCGCCGGTGCCACCGAGCCGCTCGAAGAACGCGCCGGCCTCGGCGGTCGCCACCGCGTCGGAGGCGTCCCCGTACGAGGCGAAGTACAGGTCGAGGGTGCGGTGCGCCGGTGTGGGGGTGCCGTCCTCCTTCGGCCAGACCTTCGCCGCCTCGAGCCGCTGCAGGCCGGGCAGCTTCGCGGCGAGTGCCTCGAGTTCCACGTAGGACTGCTCGAACGCCGACGGGTCGGCCGGGTTGTCGATGATCAGGGTGATCTTCGTGGTCATGGTGTGCTCCTGCGGGTGTCGGTGGGACGGGTGACGGTGCAGCGCCCACTCCACTCCGTTCCGCGCACCGCTGCCCGGGATCGGCTACTCGAACATCTCGGCGAGGAGTGCGTGCGGGTCGCCGTCGACGACGTGTGCCGAGGGCGGCTCCGGCCAGTGCGTCGTGCCGTCGTCCGGCCAGCACGGCACGACGTGGAAGTGCAGGTGCCGCACGCTCTGCCCGGCATCGGCGCCGGAGGCCTGCAGCACGACGGTGCCGGTGGCCCCGAGTGCGCCCCGCATCGCCCGTGCGACCCGCTGGGCGAGTGCGACGGTCGCGGCCAGCGCCACCGGTGCGGCACCGAGCAGGTCGTCGGCGTGCTCGACCGGTGCGACGAGGGTGTGCCCGGGTGCGAGCGCGGACCCGGGCAGCGGCGCGAACGCGACGGCGTGGTCCTCGCGCTCGACCCACACGGCCGGTTCGTCGCCGGCGATGATCGCGCAGAAGACGCAGGATGCCATCCGTCCAGTGTGCTGCACCCGGAGCACCTGGCGCTCCGGGGGCGGTGCCGTTCGCGCGCCGCCGCGTGGGACGATTGGCGCATGACCGCCACGCTCGTCGCCAAGGGCCTGTCCGGCGGGTACGCCGCTCGCACGCTGTTCGACTCCCTCGACCTCACGGTGGCACCGGGCGACGTGATCGGCGTCGTCGGCGTGAACGGTGCCGGCAAGTCCACCCTGCTCCGACTGCTGGCGGGTGTCGACGAGCCCCTGGCGGGCACGGTGTCGCTCGCACCGACCGACGCGTTCGTCGGCTGGCTCCCCCAGGAGCACGAGCGGATCGCGGGCGAGACCGTCGCCGCGTACATCGCCCGACGGACCGGCTCGGCCGAGGCGACCGAGGCCATGGACGCCGCGGCCGCCGCGCTCGGCGACCCCGACGCCGGCGACGCTGCCGCTGACCGCTACTCGACGGCGCTCGACCGCTGGCTCGCCGCGGGCGCCGCCGACCTCGAGGACCGCATCCCCGCCGTCCTGGCCGACCTCGGCCTCGAGACCGGAGCCGGTGACGACGGCGTCGGACCGGACTCGCTCATGACCGCGCTGTCCGGTGGGCAGGCCGCTCGGGTCGGGCTGGCGGCGCTGCTGCTGTCGCGGTTCGACATCGTCCTGCTCGACGAGCCCACGAACGACCTCGACCTCGACGGGCTGGACCGGCTCGAGGGGTTCGTCCGGGGCCTGCGCGGCGGGGTCGTGCTCGTCAGCCACGACCGGGAGTTCCTGGCGCGATCGGTGACGAGCGTGCTCGAGCTCGACCTGGCGCAGTCGTCCAACCGGCTGTTCGGCGGCGGCTACGACTCGTTCCTCGAGGAGCGCGAAATCGCCCGGCAGCACAAGCGCGACGCGTACGAGGACTACGCCTCCACCAAGGCCGACCTGGTCTCCCGTGCCCGCACACAGCGCGAGTGGTCGAGCCAGGGCGTGCGCAACGCCATGAAGAAGGCCCCGGACAACGACAAGATCCGGCGCAAGGCCGCCTCGGAGTCGAGCGAGAAGCAGGCGCAAAAGGTCCGCCAGATGGAGTCCCGCATCGCGCGGCTCGACGAGGTCGAGGAGCCCCGCAAGGAGTGGCAGCTCGAGTTCACGATCGGCAGCGCGCCCCGGTCCTCGGCCGTCGTGGCCACCCTGTCCGACGCCACCTTCACGCAGGGCGACTTCACGCTCGGCCCGGTGTCGCTGCAGGTCGACGGCGGCGACCGCATCGGCATCACCGGACCGAACGGCGCCGGCAAGTCCACGCTGCTCCGGGCACTGCTCGGCAAGCAGGTGCCGACGACCGGCACCGCCTCGCTCGGGTCGAGCGTCGCCGTCGGCGAGGTCGACCAGGCCCGTGCGGCCTTCACCGGCGACCAGTCGCTCGCCGCGGCGTTCGAGGCGATCGTGCCCGAGTACACGACCGCCGACGTCCGGACGCTGCTCGCGAAGTTCGGGTTGAAGGCCGACCACGTCGGACGGCCCGCGTCGGCGCTCTCCCCGGCGAACGGACCCGCGCCGGACTCGCGCTGCTGCAGGCCCGCGGGGTGAACGTGCTCGTGCTCGACGAGCCGACGAACCACCTCGACCTGGTGGCCATCGAGCAGTTGGAGCAGGCACTGGAGTCGTACGACGGCACGCTGCTGCTCGTCACGCACGACCGGCGCATGCTGGAGACCGTCCGCCTCGACCGGCAGTGGCACGTCGACGCCGGCCGGGTCACCGAACGCTGACCGGGTCACGAACGATGACCGACACCAGGAGCACAGGGGGATGCCGATGCGACGCAGGGGCTGGATCGCCGTGGTCGGGGGTGCGGCTGCGCTCGCCGTCGCGGCCGCCGTCGTCGTCGGGGTGACCGCCGACCGTCCGGGCGCCGACCCGACCCACACCGCACGGGCCACCGCGACCGCGACGCCGACCCCCACCCCGACGCTCGCGGCCGTCCCCCGCGCGCCGTCGGCCGCCACCCTCGCCGCCCTGCCGCTGGCGTTCCACGACGGCGTCGTCCCCGAACTGCTCGACGGCGGGGACGTCCGCCCCGCGGACACCTGGCAGATCGCCACCCCGCGGCACGACCTCGTGGCCCTGTACGCGAGCCCGTCGAGCCGCGCCCGCCCGGTGGCCACGCTGTCGCACCGGGTGTCGACGATCGACCTGCCCGCCGCCACCGCCGTCTGGGGCCGGTCGCCCGGAGTCGACGGCGGCATGCTCCTCGTCTCGACCCCGGCCCGGAACCGCACCCCGGGTGACGGCGGCGACCCGGACGCGCCGAGCGCCACGTTCGCCTGGGCACGGGCAGCCGACTTCACGGTCACGGACACCGACCGGATGATCCGCGTCGACGTCACCCGGAGCACGGTCTCCGTCGTCACCCGGAGCGGCCAGGTCACCGCGACCGAGGCGGCCCGGCTCGGCACCCCCGAGGACCCCACGCCGTCCGACACCGCCACCTACGTCGAAGCGGCGTACGTGGACACCCGCGTGACCTACACGCAGGGCAACCCGATCATCCTGACCGGCGCGCACTCGTCGCGGATCCCGTCGTACGGCGGCAACGCGGCACTGACGGCGCTGCACTACTACCCCGACCCGACCGGCAGTTCGCACGGGTGCGTGCGGATCTCGGCGGAGATGACCCGCACCCTCGCCGCCCTGCCCGTCGGCACCCCGATCCGGTTCAGCTGAGGAGCGACCACGTGCCCGACCTGCAACTCGCCCTGAACGGCGACACCACCCACCCGGCGATGCCGCGCACACCGGTGGAGATCGCCCGCGACGCGGCAGCGTGTGTGGCGGCGGGCGCGACGCTCCTCCACCTGCACGCCTTCGACGACGACGGCGCCGAGTCGCTCGCCGCCGGACCGGTCGGCCGGATGCTCCGCGCCGTGCGGGCGGCGTGCCCGGGGATCCCGCTCAACGTCACGACCTTCGCAGCGATCGTGCCCGACCCCCGCGAACGTCTCGACCTCGTTTCCTCGTGGACGGAGCTGCCCGACCTGATCGCCGCGAACCAGGGCGAGGACGGGATCGACGACGTGACCGATCTCCTCGCGCGACGCGGCGTCGGGGTCGAGGCGTGCGTGCTGAGCACCGACGACGCCGAGCGGTTCGTCCGGAAGGGTGGACACGACCGGTTCGTCCGCCTCGTCGTCGAGCCGCTCGTGGACGACGTCGACACCGCGCTCGCGCTCGACGCGGCGATGGAGTCGATCGTCGCCGCCGCGGGGGTCCGGCTCCCCCAGTTGCACCACGGCATCGGCGCAGCCTCGTGGCAGGTGAGCCGCCGAGCCCTCGCGCGTGGCCACGCGATCCGCACCGGGCTCGAGGACACGGGCGTGCTCGAGGACGGCACGGCGGTGACGTCGAACACACAGCTCGCCGCCGCTGCAGCGCACCTGGTGTCCGAAGCCAGCCGCGCCGGCACCGGATCCGACTCGGACTCTGACAGCAGCTAGCGGCCGCCGCCGAGTCCGAGCCGCTCCACGACCTCGGCGCTCTCCTCCTCCGGAGTGCGGTCGGCCGCGACCGTCAGGTGCGCCTCGTCGTCCTGCGGCGGCTCGAGCGTCGCGAGCTGGGACTGCAGCAGCGACGTCGGCATGAAGTGGCCAGACCGCTGCGACATGCGCTGTTCGATCAACGCGCCGTCACCGTCGACGTGCACGAACACCACGCCGGGCGCCCGCAGCACGTCGCGGTACGACCGCTTCAGCGCCGAGCAGGTCACGACACCGTGCGTGCCGGCGTCGAGGTGCCCGCGGATCCAGCCAGCGACGACGTCGAGCCACGGCCAGCGGTCCTCGTCGGTCAGTGGCGTACCGGCGTGCATCTTGTCGACGTTGGCCTGCGGGTGCATGGCGTCGCCCTCGGCGAAGTCCCACCCGAGATGCTCGGCGACCATCGCGGCGACGGTCGACTTGCCGGAACCGGAGACCCCCATGACGACCAGCACGCGTGCGTCGAGAGCGGAGTCGCCGCTCATCGGATGAACACCCCGGCCAGCAGCACACCGAGCAGACCGAGCACCGAGATGAGGCACTCGAGCACCGTCCACGTCTTGAACGTCTGCCCCACGGTGGTGTTGAGGTAGCCCTTGACGAGCCAGAACCCGGCGTCGTTGACGTGCGACAGGAACACCGAGCCGGCGCCGATCGCCAGCACGAGCAGCGAGGTCATCGGCGTGGACAGGTCGGCGGCGATCGGGGCCATGATGCCCGCCGCGGTCACGGTGGCGACCGTGGCGGAACCGGTCGCGACGCGCACCAGGGCCGACACGACCCAGGCGACGAGGAGCACCGAGACGCCGGAGTCCTTCACGGCGTCGGCGATCACGCCGCCGATGCCCGTGTCGATGAGCACCTGCTTGAACCCACCGCCGGCTCCGACGATGAGCAGCACCCCGGCGACCGGGGGCAGGGCGCTCTCGAGCGACTTCGCCACGGCGGACCGGTCCATGCCGCCGCCGATCGCGAAGAAGACCATCGCGTAGATCGCGGCGATGCCGATCGCGATCATCGGCGACCCGAGGAAGTCGAGCAGGCTCACCCACGAGCCGGCGGCGTCGGGCATCGTGGCCTCGCGGACGGCCTGGGCGAGCATGAGGACGACGGGCAGCAGGATGCCGATGAGCGCGACGGTGAACGACGGACTGCGCGGCTCACTGATGACGCGCGTGAAGTCGCTCTTGCCGCCCGGCAGGGACGCGGTGTCCTGCGTGGCGGGGCCGCGCCGGGCCTCCCGTCCGCCCGAGGCGGGGTCCTGCGGACCGGACGCCGACCCGGAGTCCGACCCACGCGACCCGAACATGTCGGGCGCGGGGATGTCGACCCAGCGTGCCGCGAACTGGGCGAACACCGGCCCGGCCAGGATGATGACCGGGATCGCCAGCACGATGCCGAAGGCGAGCGTGGTGCCGAGGTTCGCGCCGACGGTCGAGATCGCGACGAGCGGGCCGGGGTGCGGCAGGACGAACGCGTGCATCGTCGACAGGCCGACCAGGGCGGGCACGGCGATCTTCATGATCGGCACGGAGCTGCGCTTCGCGACGAGCACGATGATCGGGATGAGGAGCACGAGGCCGACCTCGAAGAACATCGGCAGGCCGATCAGCGCACCGATCAGGGCCATCGTCCACGGCAGCGCGGCCTTCGACGACCTGCGCACCAGGGTGTCGACCACGCGGTCGGCGGCGCCGGAGTCGACGAGCATCTTGCCGAACATCGACCCGAGGCCGACCAGGATGCCGACGCTCGTCATCGTCGCTCCGAAACCGTTGCCGAAGCTCACGACGGCCTTGTCCGGCGCGAGCCCCGCACCGATGCCGACGCCCAGGGCACCGATCACGAGCGCGATGAACGGGTGGACCTTGAGCCAGGTGATGAGCGCGATGATCACGACGATGCCGACCAGCGCCGCGATGATCAGCTGCGGGATCGGCCCGGACGGGTCGACGGTCTCGGTACCGCCGCCCTCGGCCGCGAGGACCGTGCCCACGGGGTGGGCGAGCAGGTGGACTGGAGCGTGAGGCATCGGTGCCCCTTCCTGGAGCCGCTGCCGCGCGGCTCCGTCGCCTTCGTGTCGAGGGGCGGTTGGTGCTGCGCGCGCCAACCCTCAATAATCTGATTAATCAGACTATACGACGATCCGCCGCGCGCCGTCCGCCCTCGGACGCAGTCTGCCGTTTCGATGGGACCGACGTCACGCCGACCGCGCGACCCGTACTGCACGGAGGAACGATGCCCCCAGCCCGCGGACTCCACGCCCACGTGCTCGACACCCTCGGGCAGCGCATCGTCGACGGTGCGCTCGACCCCGGCACGGTGGTCCGCCCCGAGCTCGTGGCGGACGAGTTCGGCGTGTCCCGGTCGGTCGTGCGCGAGGCGCTCCGCGTCCTGCAGTCGCTCGGACTGGTCGAACCCCGGCAGCGCGTCGGGACGCAGGTGCTCGGCATCGGGTCGTGGGAACTGCTCGCCCCGACGGTCATCCGCTGGCGTGGCGCCTCGCCCGCCTACTTCGTGCAGCAGCGGGAACTCCTCGAACTGCGGCTCGGCGTCGAACCCGTCGCGGCGTCGCTCACCGCCGGCGGCTCCGGGGCGTCCGCCGTCCTCGACGCCGCGCAGGACATGCTCGCCGCCTGCGCGCGCGAGGACAGCCGCGCGTACCTCGAGGCCGACGTCCGCTTCCACCGCGCCCTGCTCACCGGCTCCGGCAACGCCGTCTTCGCGCACTTCGCCGGCACCGTCGAGGCCCTGCTGCGCACCCGCACGTCGGAGTCGCGCGACACCATCACGCGCTGGACGCGCGAGGCGGCACTCCGCCACGAGGCCGTCGGGCACGCGCTCGTCGCAGGTGACGGGGCCGCCGCGGCGACTGCGACGACGGCGCTCGTCGGCGTCACGCGCGACGAGTTCATCGCCGAGGCCCCGCGCGGCTGACCGGGTGTGCGGGGTGCGGGGGCGGGCGAGGGCCGGCACGCCGGGCGCTGACCGCCGAGGTTCCGCAACACGCCGTGCGCTGGTCGTCGAGGTTCCACAACGCGCGCGACCGCACGCCGAGATGCGCAGATCTCGGAACCTCGGCGCGGCCCACCGCGACCGAACGACGACGGACGACGGACCGACTACTTGCGCGCGAAGAGGCGGGGACCGCGCAACCGCAGGCGCATCGTCACCGTGCCGAGCCACCGGTCGTACTTGTAGCCGACCTTGCCCATCCGGCCGACCTCCTCGAAGCCGAGCCGCTCGTGCAGGCGGATCGAGGCCTCGGCCTGTCGGTCGGCGATCACGGCGACGACCTCGCGGACCCCGGCGGACCGGCACTCGTCGAGCAGGGCCTCCATGAGCGCACGGCCCAGCCCCTTGCCACCCGAGGCCGCTCCGAGGTAGATCGAGTCCTCGACCACCCGGTTCGAGCGGTCGCGCGGGTTCCAGGCGTCCACGAGCGCGTAGCCGAGGATCTGCCCGGCGGGGTTCTCGGCCACCAGGAAGGGCAGCTTGCGCTTCCGGATGTCGTCGTAGCGCTGCTTCCACCGGGCGAAGGTGAACGCTGACGGGTCGAAGGTCACCGACGAGTTGCGGACGTAGTGCGTGTGGATCTCACGGACGTCGGGCAGGTCACTCGCCTCGGCGGCACGGATCCGGTACTCGAACGCGGTCTCGCTCACCGGCCGGGCACGCAGGTGTCGCGGCAGGACCCGCCGTCGCTGGTATTCCTCCTCGAGCACGTGCCGAGCCTACTGAGCGGGCAGCGACCAGTCGACCGGTGCCGCGCCCTGTTCCTGCAGCAGCGCGTTGACCTGCGAGAACGGCCGGCTGCCGAAGAAGCCCCGCGACGCGCTCAACGGGCTCGGGTGCGCCGACGCCACCACCGGGGTGTCGCCGAGCAGCGGCCGGACGGACGCGGCCTGCGCGCCCCAGAGCACGGCGACGAGCGAGGGTCCCCGGGCGACGAGTGCGCGGACGGCCTGGTCGGTGACGGCTTCCCAGCCCTTGCCGCGGTGACTGCCGGCGTCGCCCGCACGGACCGTGAGCACACGGTTGAGCAGCAGCACGCCCTGGTCCGACCACGCGCGCAGGTCACCGTGCGCCGGCGGGGTCACGCCGACGTCGGCGGTGAGCTCCTTGTAGATGTTCGCCAGGCTGCGCGGCACCGGACGAACTGCCGGGTCGACGGCGAACGACAGCCCGATCGGGTTGCCCGGCGTCGGGTAGGGGTCCTGCCCCACCACGAGCACCTTCACGGCGTCGAACGGCGTGGTGAAGGCCCGGAGCACGTCGGCGCCGGCCGGCAGGTAGTTGCGGCCAGCCGCTGTCTCGTCACGGAGCCAGGCACCCATGCGGTGCACGTCGGCCTCCACCGGAGCGAGCGCCGACGCCCAGCCCGGGTCGACCAGGTCGGCGAGCGGTCGTGGTTCCACGACGGCTACGCGCCCATCGTGGCGACGGCCACCGACTCCTCGCCGGCCATGACCCGCCAGACGCTGCCGGTGCCCCGGACCTCGAGCGCGCCCTCGCCGACGACGAGGGCGGTGTCCTCGTCGATCGCCAGGCCGGCGGTGACGAACTCCGCCTCGGCGCTCGCGATCAGGCGGGCGAGGGTGCCGGCCTGCACCGCGTGGACGTCGATGGTCAGGTCGACCAGGCCGAGCCCTTCGCGGAGCTCGACCTCGTCGAGGCCCTCGGACGCCGCTTCGGGGCAGATCTCGACGCCGCCGATGCGCCAGCCGCCCACGAGCGCGCGGTCGGCGGCGATCATCGCGCCGGCCGAGTAGCCCAGGTAGGGCAGGCCGTCGGCGACGAGCAACCGGAGCTGGTCGACGAGCGGGGCGATCGCGCCCAGGTAGTCGGGGGTGACACCGCCACCGACGACGAGCGCGTCGACGTCGCTCAGGACGGTCGTGTCGAACACCTCGCCGGCCGCGACCTCGGTGACGACGACCTCGGCCGCGCGGGCACCGCCGAGCACCTCGGCGATGTCGGCCGTCGACGACGGACTGCCGCCGTCCGGGCCGGCGACGGAGAGCAGAGCGATGCGCGGGACCGTCCGGCCGACGGCGGCCGAGCGTGCGGTGGCCTCGGCGAGGAAGGGCGCTGCGGCGTCCGAGGCAGCGAAGAGTCCACCGCCGACGAGGTGGATGCTCACGACTCGGCCGTCACCGGTGCGAGGGCGCTCCACGGGAACGTGATCCAGCCGTCGACCCGGCGCCACACGTGGTCGGGCTCGAGGACGGTGCCGGGCTTCGAGTAGAGGCAGGCGCTGCGGACGTCGGCACCGGCGTTCCGGATGATGTCGACCACCAGACGGAGGGTCCGACCGGAGTCCGACACGTCGTCGACGACGAGCACGCGCTTGCCGGCCAGGCTCGGGGCGTCGAGCGCGGGTGCGAGCACGACGGGCTCGTCCAGGCGCTGCTCGACGTCGGTGTAGAACTCGACGTTGATCGAGCCGCACTCCTTGGTGCCGAGCGCGTAGGCCACGGCACCGGCGATGATCAGCCCGCCGCGGGCGACGGCGACGACGACCTCGGGCTCGAAGCCGGAGGACAGCACGTCCTTCGCGAGCAGGCGTGCGGCGTCACCGAACTCCAGCCATCCGAGCACCTCGGGCCCGCTCGTCACGGTCACGGTCGACTGAGCCGGGGCCGTGGGCTCGGGTTCGCTGCTGATCGGCATCCGTCCACGGTACCGGCAGGGACCCCGCGCCCGCGACCTGTGGCCACCGCCCGGGCGCTGCGCAGGCGATCAGCGCGGCGTGAGCGTCCCGCGCGCGAGCTTGTGCTGCGCCGACTGGGCGACCGGCCGGATCGTGACGAGGTCGAGGTTCACGTGCGGCGGCAGCTCCACCGCGTGCACGATCGCCTCGGCGACGTCGTCGGCCACGAGCGGGTCCGGCACGTCGTCGTAGACCGCAGCGGCCTTCTGCTCGTCGCCGCGGAAGCGGGTGAGTGCGAACTCGTCGGTCTTCACCAGGCCGGGGGCGATCTCGACGACGCGGATCGGCTCGCCGTTCAGCTCGAGCCGGAGCGCGCCGACCAGGGCGTGCTCGGCGAACTTCGCGGCGTTGTAGCCGCCGCCGTTCTCGTACGCCACGAACCCGGCCGTGCTCGTCACCGTGACGATGTCCGCTCCCCCGGTGTCGCGCGCACGGCCTCGCAGGTGCGGCAGCAGCGCGGCGACGACGCGCTTCGTGCCGATCACGTTCACCTCGAACATGGCCCGCCAGTCGTCGACGTCGGACTCCTCGACGCTGGCCGAGCCGAACGCGCCGCCGGCGTTGTTCACGAGGACGTCGGCGCCGCCGAGCTCGGCGACGCGGGCGGCGAGCGCCTCGACGTCGGCAGCACTCGTGATGTCCGCCACCAGGACCTCGGCCCCGGTCTCCGCGGCGAGCGCCTCGAGCTTGGACGCCCGGCGTGCGACGGCGAGCACGTCCCAGCCTCGCGATCGGAACAGCCGGACGGTGGCCGCCCCGATGCCCGAGCTCGCTCCGGTGACGACTGCGCGCCGTGCTGCCATGTGATCTGCCTCCTGCGTCGGTGTCGGGGCGACTGCTCGCCCCGGTGTCGGGGCAACCGATCGCCCCGCAGCAACCGTACCGACCCTCCCAGGTCACGATCCGGTAACGTGACCGACGATGACGACGGATGCCGCCCCTCCCGCTCCCTCGGCCCCGGCGACGCAGCTCGAACCCGGCCGGGCACCGCGCCGTATCCCGATGTGGGACACCGCGCGGTTCGTCGCGGTGACCCTCGTGGTGATCGGCCACGCGATCCAGCGCCAGACGACGGCGAGCGAGCACGCCCTGGCGCTCTACACGTTCATCTACGCGTTCCACATGCCCGCGTTCGGTGTGATCAGCGGCTACTTCTCGTCGGCCGACACCCCGACGGCGAAACGCATGCGCCGGACGATCACCGACATCGTCGTGCCGTACATCATCATGCAGACGATCTGGACGGTGGTGCAGGGCATCGTCGAGGGCGGCAAGGACTTCAACCCGACGCAGCCGACCTGGACCCTGTGGTTCCTGCTGGCCCTCGGCATCTTCAAACTGATCCTGCCGTACCTGGCGCAGCTGCGGTGGCCGTTGTTCTGGGCCGTCGTGTTCAGCATCGGCGTCGGCTACTTCGACAACGTCGACTCCACGCTGTCCCTCTCGCGCGCGATCAGCCTGCTCCCGTTCTTCCTGCTCGGGTGGCAGGTCAAGCAGTGGGGGCTCTTCGACCGCTGGTACGAGGCCTCGCGTCGCACCGTGGTGCGGGTGCGCGTCGCCGCCGGCGTGGTGTTCGCCGCGTGGGCCGTGTCCTGCGCGGTGTGGATCCCGCAGTTCAAGGAGTTCGACCTGCACCACTGGTTCTTCTACGACGACTCGTACTCGGGTCTCGGCGAGGACGCCTGGTGGGCGGGTGCCGTGCGCTTCGGCCTGATGCTGCTCGCGACGCTGCTGACCGCCTCGTTCCTGGTGCTCATCCCCCGCCGGAACATCTGGCTCACGCAGTTCGGTGCGGCGACGATGTACGTCTACCTGCTGCACACCTTCGTGCTCTACCCGATCCGCGAGTCCGGCGTGCTCGCCGGCCCGCACTCCGCGTGGCCGTTCGTGCTCCTGATGGTCGCGATCGCCTGCGCGGTCAGCCTCTTCCTGGCGCAGCCCTTCGTGCGGCGCGGGATGCGCTGGCTGCTCGAACCGAACGTCGGCTGGCTGTTCCGTCGCGACGCGGCGTAGCGGTGCCACCTCGCACCGTCCGACGGTGACAGCACGGTGCGGACGGACGGACGGGAGGCCCGTGGCGCGTCGGGCGCGCGCGTTACGTCCGAAGGCGGGTGCGGTGGTGCGGGCCCGGCCACCTGCGTACCGTGACACCCGACGCAAAGCAGCATCCCCACCGGGCACGGCCGACCAGCCGCTGGCGCGTCTGTTCGGGACCGGCCGGCGTGGCCCCCTCGAGCTCACCCGAACCCATCACCCAGCCGCACCGGACAGGAGCACCAAGATGACCGAGAACGACGCCGCGCAGTGGCGGTTCGAGACCACGCAGGTCCACGCCGGCGCACAGCCGGACCCGACCACGGGCGCCCGCGCCACCCCGATCTACAAGACGACCTCGTACGTCTTCGCGAACTCGGACGAGGCCCGCGACCTGTTCGCCCTCGCCAAGCCGGGCAACATCTACTCCCGCATCATGAACCCGACGAACGACGTCGTGGAGCAGCGCATCGCGGCACTCGAGGGCGGCAGCGGCGCGCTCCTCGTGGCGTCCGGCCAGGCGGCGGAGACGTACGCCGTGCTGAACATCGCGGGTGCGGGCGACCACATCGTGTCGTCGTCGTCGATCTACGGCGGCACGTACAACCTGTTCAAGTACACGCTGGCGAAGCTCGGCATCGAGACCACGTTCGTCGAGGACCAGGACGACCTCGAGGAGTGGCGCCGCGCCGTCCGCCCGAACACGAAGCTCTTCTTCGCCGAGACCATCGGCAACCCGCGGATCAACGTCCTCGACATCACCGGCGTCAGCGACGTCGCGCACGAGTCCGGCGTCCCGCTGATCGTCGACAACACGATCGCGACGCCGTACCTCATCCGTCCGTTCGAGCACGGGGCCGACATCGTCGTGCACTCGGCGACGAAGTTCCTCGGCGGCCACGGCACCGTCATCGGCGGCATCATCGTCGACGGCGGGAAGTTCGCCTGGTCCAGCACCCGGACAAGTTCCCGGAGTTCAACACGCCCGACCCGTCGTACCACGGCGCGGTCTTCGCCGAGGCCGTCGGCAACGAGCTCGCCTACATCGTGAAGGCCCGCGTGCAGCTGCTCCGCGACCTCGGCGCGTCGAACTCGGCGGACACCGCGTTCGCACTGCTGCAGGGCATCGAGACCCTGTCGCTCCGCATCGAGCGCCACGTGTCGAACGCGCAGGAGATCGCCGAGTGGCTCGACCAGCACCCGGACGTCGCGACCGTCGCCTACGCCGGCCTGCCGACGTCGCCCTGGTACGCCGCGGCGAACCGGTACGCGCCGAAGGGCGTCGGCGCCGTGCTGTCGTTCGAGCTCAAGGGCGGGGTGCCCGCGGGCAAGGCGTTCGTCGACAACCTGCAGCTGTTCTCGCACCTGGCGAACATCGGCGACGTGCGCTCGCTCGTGATCCACCCGGCGTCGACCACGCACTCGCAGCTCACGCCCGAGCAGCAGCTCACCACCGGGGTCACGCCGGGCCTGGTGCGCCTGTCCGTCGGCATCGAGAACATCGAGGACCTGAAGGCCGACCTCGAGGCCGGGCTCGCCGCGGCCCGTGCGGTCTCGCAGGAGGGGCAGCGCGCCTAGCGTTCTTCCCGCCCGGGCACCGACTCGGAACGACAAGGTCGACGTCGCACGACGTCGACCTTGTCGTCTCCCCGCCCGTGCAACAGTTGTCGACGCGGCCGTGCGACTTCCTCGATGTCGTACGACGTCGACGTTGTCGCACCCGCCCGCGCACCCACCCGCAGACGCCCGGACCAGGACGACGCGAGCGCGGCCCGGGACCCGGCCACGGGGCGGACGTGACGTAACACGGCGGCGGCGACCCGCGCCTCCCGGCAGACTGGACGCACCATGGACTGGCAGACGACCCCCGAGGACTCCGTGCCGTCCACCCTGGTGCCCGGTGCCGAACTCGGCACCATCGGCAAGCCGCCGGTCACCGGCGCCTGGCGCCCCGGCGACCACCCGGGTGCGCGCCACTTCGCATCCCTCGGCGAGCAGTGGGTGCGCGGCGGGCGGCTGCCGGCCGTGCGGGTGGCGTACGAGTCGTGGGGCACGCTCAACGCGGCGCGCGACAACGCCGTCCTGCTGTTCCACGCGCTGACCGGGGACTCGCACGTCGCGGGCGCACCCGGTCCGGGGCACCGCACCGCCGGCTGGTGGGGCGACGTCGTCGGACCCGGCCTCGCGATCGACACCGACCACTGGTTCGTGATCGCGCCCAACATGCTCGGCGGCTGCCAGGGCACCACCGGGCCGTCGTCGGTGGCACCCACCGGGGTCGAGTGGGGCTCGCGGTTCCCGTTCGTCACCGTGCGCGACCAGGTCGAGGTGCAGCGCCAGCTCGCGGACCGGCTCGGCATCGACGTGTTCGCGGCCGTCGTCGGCGGGTCGATGGGCGGGATGCACGCGCTCGAGTTCGCGGTGTCGCACCCCGCACGCGTCCAGCGGCTGGCGGTGCTGGCCTCGACGGCGCAGACGACGGCGGACCAGATCGCGGCGAACTCCCTGCAGCGCTCGGCGATCCAGATGGACCCGGCGTTCGCGGGTGGCGACTACTACGAGGCCGACGCCGGCGAGGGTCCGCACCGCGGGCTGGCGCTCGCGCGGCGGATGGCGTTGATGACCTACCGGGCGTCGGACGAGCTGAACGGCCGGTTCGCCCGGTCGTGGCAGAGCGATGTGTCCCCGCTCGGCGACGACGGGCGGTTCTCGGTGGAGAGCTACCTCGACTTCCACGGCAACAAGTTCACGAGGCGCTTCGACGCGTCGTCGTACATCACGCTCACGCACGCGATGGACTCCCACGACGTCGGTGCCGGGCGGGGCGGTGTCGCGGCCGCGCTCGAACTCGTGACGGCTCGCACGCTCGTCGTGGGGATCTCGAGCGACCGGCTGTTCCCGATCGAGGACCAGCACCGGATCGCCGCGGGGGTGCCGGCCACGCTCGACGGTGACACGGCCGCGGTGATCGAGAGTGAGTTCGGGCACGACGGGTTCCTCATCGAGCACGAGCAGGTCGGCGCGCACCTGCGGCGGTTGCTCGACGGCTGAGCGCGACACGGCGCGCACCGGGGCAGCGGCATGCGCGGCACGCGCGGCACGGCGCGCCGAACACCCCCCAACGGGTGTCGCCCGTGGTTGGATGGCTGCGAGCCCGACTGAACGAGGCTCGGTTTCCCGCACCACCCGTCACACCAGCTCGTCACCAACCAGGACATCGATGGAATTCATCGCACAGGAACGCGACCGCTTGCTGCGGGCGACGACCCGTGTCGTGGGCATCGTCTGCGCGCTCATCAGCGTCGTCGGCGTGGTCTCCGCCGCCGCGGTCTCCGCCCTGCCACTCGTGGGCGCCCTGCTGTGCATCGCCGCGATGGTCGCCGCGTTCGTGTTCTTCGGGCGCAGTGGCACCGTGTGGTGGACCGCCGCGATCCTCGTCACGGGGCTCGCCTCGCTCGCGCTGCTGTTCTCCGGCGTGGACGAATCGGTCCGCCCGCTCGTCGCCAGCGCCGTCATGCCGCTCGCGGGCGGCTCGCTCTCCGCCCCGCTGATGGCGCAGCGCGGCCAGCCGTTCGGCCTCGGACTCACGATCGGCACCGGCGCGATCGTCGTCGTCGTGATGGTGTGGGCCACCGGCGGGTTCCTGTCGACGCCCGTCAGCGGCGCCCTGCTCGGCTGGGTGCTCATCGCGGTCGTGGCCGTTTGGATCTCGCGCAGCATCCCCCGCGTCGCCCGACGGATCTACAGCATCGGCACCGCGCACCGCGCCGAACGCCAGGCCAGCGAGACCGAGGCACAGCGGCGGCAGGGGGCGCGGCTGCTGCACGACACGGTCCTCGCGACGCTCACGCTCCTCGCCCACTCCGGCGTCGGGGTCTCCGAGCAGGCCATGCGCGAGCAAGCTGCCGAGGACGCCAGACTCCTCCGCCACCTGCGACTCGGCGCGACCCCGCAGCCGTCGCAGTCCGGCGACTACTCGCTCACCCGCGAAGAGGAGTCGCCGCTCGGCCAGACCCTCGAGTCGGTGAAGCAGCGCTTCGGGCGGATGGGCCTCGAGGTCAGCTGGCACGGCACCGGTCAGGTGCTGCTGCCGTCGCACGTGCTCGACGCCTTCCTGCTCGCGCTGGGCGAGTGCCTCGAGAACGTCCGCCGGCACGCCGGAGTCGGCGAGGCGCACGTCACGATCGTGCACGACAACGACATGGTGCGCGCCATGGTCACGGACTCCGGCGTCGGGTTCGACCTGACCACCGTCAGCGCCGAACGACTCGGCTTCAAGGAGAGCGTCGTGAGCCGGCTGCGCGAGGTCGGCGGCGACGCCAAGCTCTTCTCCGCGCCGGGCTCCGGCACCACCGTCGTCCTGGAGGCACCGCGATGACCCGGGTCCCCGAGGACACCATCAGCCGCGGCCTGCCCGGCGAGTCCACCGGTCAGCAGCCGCCCCGCACCCGTCGCGAGGCGCGCGAGCGCTACCGCACCAGCGAGCGTCGGCAGGCCCGCGGGCTCCCCTCGACCTCGACCGGCGCACGGTCGCTCCGCCAGGCCGCCAAGCCCGGCGCCTCACTCGGAGCCGGGTACCTCGGCCTCGGCGCCGCGGTGCTCACCGCCATCGAGGCCGTCTCCGGCATCGTGTACTTCCTGGTCCGCTGGTCCGACTTCTCCGACCCGTGGCTGCCCGCAGCCGCCTGGATGCTCTACATCGTCGCCGCGGTCGGTGTCGGCCTGAGCGTGCTGACCTACGGCGAGCGGCTGACCGGGCTGGCCTTCGTGCTGATCTGCGTCGTGCTCGCGTGTGTCGTGACCCTCGACTTCATCGGGATCTGGCCCGAGCACGACATCGCCCACACGGCGTCGGCGTCGATCGCCGCGGGCTTCGCGCTCCTGCCGATCGCGACGCTCCGACCCGCGCGAGAGGTCGCCGCGGCCATCGCGGTCCTCGGCCTGGCGTTCATCGGGATGAGCGTCGCCTCGACCCCGATCACGAACGACACGCTGCCGGGCATCGTGTCCCTGCTCGCCCTGGTCGTCGTGCCGCCGTCGATCGCCCTGTACGTCGTGCAGCGGTTCCGGCAGCTCGTGCAGCGGGAACTCGACCGGGTGCTCGTGCAGAGCAACGTGCAGGCGCCGCAGTTCGCGGTCGGCATGCTCGCCTCGGACGAGCTCGCCCGACTCGACCTGGCCGCCGAGAAGCTGCTCGACGCCGTCGCGAACGGCACCGATCCCCTGCCGCTGTCGGACGCCTCGAGCTCCGTCGCGGCCTCGCTCGCGACCGAGCTCCGCCTGCACCTCATCGAGGGACGGCGCGAGACCTGGCTGTACCACGCGATCACGGAGTCCGACCACCTCGGCCGTTCGGTGAGCGTCGCCGATCCGAGCGCCCTCGCCGGACACCTCACCCCGGCGCAGCGCGACGGACTGCTGCAGGCCCTGTGGCAGATGGTCGGCGACGGCCGCACCGCCACCCCCGGTCTGCCGGTCGTCTCGGTCACGCTCGGCCCGGTCGGGTCCGACGGCCACCCCGTCACCGACGAGCGGATGGACGTGCCGGTCGTGATCGAGTCCCGCGGCGTCCAGCGCCGACGCCTCGGCCCCACCGCCTGGAGCGCCCTGCAGCGCATCGGTCCGTACACCGAGACCGTCCGCGACGGCGCGCTCCACATCGTCGCCCACTGCGTCGTGGACCGACATCCGTCGATGTAGCTGCCGGACACCCGGACAGCCTGCCCGTGCCACGTGCCCCTCCCTCCTAGGATCGGGCACGAACTGCCCCCGAGAAAGGACGCCCGCATGGCGACTCCAGAGGAACCCATCCGACTCGCACTCGTCGACGACCACAGGATGCTCCTCGGCGCGCTCACGGAGTGGATCCGGAGCGCCGCCGACGACATCACCCTGGTGGCCGCCGTCACGACCTGGCCCGAGCTCCTGACGAGCCCGGCGTTCCCGGTGGACGTGGTGCTGCTCGACCTGGACCTCAAGGACTCCATCCCGGTGTCGCTGAAGATCTCGACGCTCAAGACCGCCGGTGTGAAGACCGTCGTGATGAGCACCTACTCGGAGCCGAACGTCGTGCGCGAGGCCCTGGCGGCCGGTGCCCTCGGCTACCTGGTGAAGAGCGAGGACGCCGACATGATCGTCGAGGCGATCCGCTCCGCCCAGCGCGGCGAGCAGTACGTCTCCGCCGAGCTCGACCTGGCCATCAACAGCGGCGACGTCGGTGGCGTCCCGAAGCTCAGCGCCCAGGAGCGCCGCGTCATGGCGCTGTACGGCGGTGGCGAGCCCGTGAAGAGCGTCGCGTACCAGCTCGGCATCTCCGAGGAGACCGCGAAGAGCTACCTCAAGCGGATCCGCGAGAAGTACCGCGTCGCGGGCTTCGACGTGGGCACGAAGGTGGCGCTCCGGAAGCGGGCGATCACCGACGGCATCATCGTGCAGGACGGTGGCCCGCTGGGCCTGTAGCGCGCGGCGCGTCCGCGCACTCGCTTCGTGAGCAGAAATGGTCGGGTCCCATCACGGGACCCGACCATTTCTGCTCACCATGGGCGGTCTGCCGCACCCCACGTCGGACGGGAGGCCCGTGGCGGCGTCGCCACGGGCCTCCCGTCCGGTGGGTGGGCGCGCCCACTGCGCGCGGTCAGTGGATGGGGACCGGCGCGGTGATCGGTCCGGTGCTCGGCGACGGGGAGCGCAGCGCGGCACGGCGCGTGGTGCGACGCTCGACCGAGTAGCTGAACATCGTGACGAGGACGCCGAGCAGCGCGAGGACGATGCCGAGCCAGCCCGGCGCGACGAACCCGAAGCCGGCAGCGATGACCGCACCGCCGAGTGCCGCGCCGAGCGAGTTGCCGATGTTGAAGGCCGAGTGGTTGAGCGCCGCGGCGATCGTCCGGGCATCGCCGGCGACGTCCATCAGGCGGGACTGCACCGCCGGCGGGATCGCCGACGAGGTCGCCCCGAGCAGGAAGGCGCCGAGCAGCATGCCCCAGAGCCACTGCGCGGTCAGCACCGTGAGCAGCAGGGCTCCGATGAGCGAGAACATCCCGAAGTAGATCGTGCGCTTCACGCTGTGGTCGGCGAGGTGACCGCCGAGCACACCGCCGACGACCATGCCGATGCCCACGACCACCAGGACGATCGGCACGAACGACTCCGGCATGCCGGTCACGTGCTGCACCAGCGGCGAGATGTACGAGTAGACGGCGAAGAACCCACCGAACCCGACGGCGCCGAGGCCCATCACGATCCAGACCTGCGGCACGCGGAAGGCGCGGAGCTCCCGGCCGATCGTCGCGTGCTCGTCACGGGCGCTCTTCGGCACGAAGGCCGCGACGGCGAGGAACGTGAGCGCGAACAGTGCGGCGACGACGCCGTAGGCGATCCGCCAGCCGGCGAGCTGGCCGACCCAGGTGATCGCGGGGACACCGACGACGTTCGCGACCGACAGGCCGAGCAGCACCATCGCGATGCCCTTGCCGCGCTTGCCCGGGCCCATCATGTCGCCGGCGACGATCGAGGCGATGCCGAAGTAGGCGCCGTGCGGGAGGCCGGCGACGAAGCGGGCGACGAGCACCAGGCCGAACGACGGCAGCAGCGCGCTCGCGATCGTCGCGAGGACGAACCCGACGAGCAGCACGAGGATCAGGCCCTTGCGCGGGAACTTCGCCGACATCGCGGCGATGGTGGGAGCACCGACGACGACCCCGAGGGCGTACGCGCTGACCAGCCAGCCCGCGTGCGCGATGCCGGCGTCCGGATCGAGGCCGTACTGCTGCGGCAGCAGTGCCTGCGCGATGTTCGGCAGCAGACCCATCGCGACGAACTCGGTCGACCCGATGGCGAAGCCGCCGAGGGCGAGCGAGATGAGCGCGGCGGTGCGACGCGCAGGCGTGAGCTGTGACATGGGGCCTGTTCTCGGACGACGTCCTGCACGGGCGGCGTCGGATCGGGGTGTCGGCTGGACGGTGTCGGCTGGGCGACGGTGGTGACGGAGGCGTCCCGCGATCGCCGCGGTCCACGTGCCGATCGGCAGCGCGGCCACGCCCGAACGGGGTGCCGGTCCGGGTTCAGCAGCGAACGGGACGGTCCGGGTGGCGACGACCATCCGGTCCGAGCAGTGTAGACCGCTCCAAAGGCCGAACGGAAGTCGCCGTGCGCGGCCGGCACGGGTCGCACCGGGCTGGCCCGGCCGTACCCGAGGAGAACCGGGTCAGGCCGCCTGACGCTCCGTGTGGGCGGGACGCGTCGATGCGGGAGCGAGTTCGGGCAGCTCGTCGCGGTGCGTCCAGCCGGCGCCGCACTCGGCGCACGTCGCCCAGGCGTTCTCGCCCTGTTCGTCCGTGTCGATGACGACCGTTCGCAGGTCGCAGTCGGGGCACCAGCCGTCGTGGGTCATCACGCGCTCCTCGTCGTCTCGGGGCCACCGGATGTGGCTCGACAGGGGCCATGAGACACCCGACCACCGACATCCGCGGGAGGGCGTCGGCGTGTCGCGCGGGCCCTCGTTGTTCAATGAGCACGTGACCCTCGCTGCCACCCTGCTCGCTTCGTGCCGCGCCGGCGCGCCCGTGAACTGCGAGGACGCCACCGACCCGATGGGCATGGTCGTCGTGCTCATCGCGGTGCTCGCCGGCATCGCGCTGCTGACCGTGCTCGTGGTGCTCGGGCCGGATCCTCGCCGTCGCACTCGGGCACGGCGGCGCGACAAGCGCTGAGCGCGAGCGCCGAGCGCTACTCGCCGAGCGCGAGTGCGAGCGCCGAGCGCTACTCGCCGAGCGCCGCCTCGAGCCGCTCGAGCTTGCCGTCGATCTCGCCGGTGTGGCCCGGTCGGATGTCGGCCTTGAGCACGAGCGACACCCGCGTGCCGTAGGCGCCGACGGCCTCGGTGGCGCGCTTGACGACGTCCATGACCTCGTCCCACTCCCCTCGAGCTCCGTGAACATCGACGACGTGCGGTTCGGCAGGCCGCACTCGCGGACCACCCGCACGGCTGCGGCGACGGCGTCGTGCACGGAGCCGTCCGCCTGTTCGGAGGGACCACCGGACGGAGCAACGGAGAAGGCGACGATCATGCGTCCATCCTGCCCGCACCCTGTCCCATCCGCACCAGCTCGACCACGGTCCACGCCAGGATCGCCACCTCGAGCACGTTCCGCAGCGTCAGCACCACGAGCATCCACGGCTGCAGCGTGAGCACCTGGTCGTAGTACGCCGGGTAGATCAGCTGCGTCAGCACGGCGGTGGGCAGCGCGGCGATCGCGATCGGCACGAACCGGCGCACACTCGGCGCCCCGGCGGCCAGCCCCACACGACCGGCACGGCGAGCCACCCGATGTACTGCGGCGACCCGACCTTGTTGGTGGCGATGAGCGCGGCGACGAGGAGCAGCGCGAGCACGGGCGCGAGCTCGGCCCGACGGGCGCCACGGCGTGCGGCCCACAGCGCGAGGACGACACCGGCGACGACCACGAGGGCCATCAGCGGCGTCGAGACCGCGGCCGCGGCGTGCGTGCCGGCCCCGGAGACCTCGAACGTCAGGATCTGCTGGTTGTAGAACACGGCCGCACCGGGAGCCCCGAACGCTGCCGCCCACATGAACGGCGTCGCGAGCGGTGACTCGATCTGCAGTGCCCGGCCGGTCTGCTCCCCGATGAACGACAGCAGGTACGGCGCTCCGCCCCAGAGCACGTCGACCAGCACGATGAGCGCACTGAGCACGAGGGCGCCCGCCAGCACACCGCGGCGGTGCCCCTTGCGCAGGAGCAGCAACACGCCGACGAGGGCAGCCGGCCAGACCTTCGTCCACGCACCGGCGGTGAACAGCGCCGAGGCGACCGCCGGCCGCGAGGCGACGAAGGCCACCCCGACCAGCGCGAACACCGTCGCCACCGTGTCGATGCGACCGAGCGCGATCGGCCCGAGTGCGAGCAGGAAGGCGAGCCACCACCACACGACCCGCACGCCACGCGCCGACGAGCCGTCCGCAAGAGAACGGAGCGCGCCACGCGCCCGGAACCGCCACAGGAACGCACACGCCACGGCGTCGAGCAACACCATCAGCAGCAGCCACCCGGAGCCGATCGACGCGATCCCACCGAGTGCTGCGGCGGCCATCGGCACGATCGCCAGGATCGGGTAGACCCACTCGCCGTCGATCCCGACCCAGAAGTCCGCGCTCCGCCCGGTCTCGATCCACCGGCTGTAGGTGATGGTGACGTCGCCGAGGGGCAGGTTCGCCGAGACCGCGGTCAGCCACCACAGCGCCGCGTGCACGGCGGCGAACGCCAGGACGAACCCGACGCGTTCGATCCACGGGTTCCCGGTCCTGCGCACCGGACGAGCGTACCGGCAGCGAGCGCGCCCGAACCGGCAGCGAGCGCACCCGAACCGGCTGAGAATCCCAGGCTCCCCCAACCATGACGTGTCACCGTCTTGCTCGTGACCACCGAAACCCCGCGCAAGCGCCGCAAGGCCGTCATCTGGATCTCCGTCATCGCCGCCGTCGTCGTGCTCGGCGTCATCGGGGCGATCGTCGCGACGAACGTCTACACGAGCAACGAGAACGCGAAGGCGTCAGCGGCACCGTCCGTGGCCGCCAGCCGCGAGGCCTCCACCCTCGACGACTCCGACCTGTCCGGCGCGTGGACGGTCGGCGGTGACTCCGAGGCCGGCTACCGCCTGCACGAGGTCCTGAACGGCTCCGACGTCACCGTCACCGGCCGCACCGACAGCGTCTCAGGCAGTGCGACCGTCGACGGCACGAGCATCACGAAGGCGACGATCACGGTGCAGGTCGCCGACATCGCCACCGACTCGGACCAGCGTGACTCCTACTTCCGCGACTCCGCGATGGACACCGCCGCCTTCCCCGAGGCCACGTTCGAACTCACCGAGCCGATCGCCGACGCGGTCCCGAGCGGTTCGGACACGACGAAGGTCACCGCTGCCGGCAAGCTCACGCTGCACGGCGTCACGAAGGACGTCACCGCCGACCTGCAGGTCGGCCTGAACGGCGACGGCGTCGACATCTCCGGCTCGATCCCGGTCACGTTCTCGGACTACGGCGTGCAGGCGCCGAGCCTCGGCTTCGTGAAGGTCGACGACTCCGGCACGGTCGAGTTCCTGGTGCACGCGACCCCCGCGAGCTGACGTCCGCGACGCGCGTCACGCCCGTGACGTGCGCACGAGCGGACGGGAGGCCCGGTGCCAGCTGGCACCGGGCCTCCCGTCCGTCCCCGCCCGCGTCTGCAACAGGCGACACGATCGATGTCGCACGACGTCGACCATGTCGTCACCCCGCGCCCGCAACCATGCGCGTGGGCAAGGAACGACGAACTCGATGTCGTACGACGTCGATGCCGTCGTCACCCCGCCCCGCAACCACCGGCGCACGCAAGGAACGACGAACTCGATGTCGTACGACGTCGATGCTGTCGTCACCGCGCGTGTGCAACCACCGGCGCACGCAAGGAACGACTTCCTCGTCGTCGCACGACAACGCGGAAGTCGTCACGCGGCATCCGCAACAGGCGACATCACTGATGTCGTACGACGTCGACGCTGTCGTGCTGCGTCGCCGCGCACCGACCGCTACCCGCGCGTCGCCGTCCACGACCAGGTCCCGCACGACCCCGGGCAGCTCGGCGATGAGCCCGGTCATCGGGAACGGCCCGCCGCCGGACGCCCGCCGCGCCGCGAGCCCGTGCACCACCGCGGCCGACGCGGCCAGGTGCGCGAGGTCCGACGGCGTCAGCGACGAACCAGCAGCCTCGACGGAACCCTGCCGCGACGCCACGAGCGCGCCGAGCACCCCGCCGAGCACGTCCCCGGCGCCGGCGGCGGCGAGCCACGGCGTCGCCGACGACGCCACCAACCGGACCGACCCGTCGGGCGTGACCACGTGCGTGCGCTCGCCCTTGAGCAGCACGACGCTGCCGGTCTGCTCGGCCGCGCGGAGCGCCGCGGCGGCCGGGTCCTGCTCGATCGACTCGCGGGAGACGCCGAGCAACGACGCGAGCTCCCCGCGTGCGGGGTCAGGACGGCGAGGGGGCCGAGGTCGACGAGCGGGATCGCGCCCGCGTCGACCACGACCGGGACGCCGTCGTCCGAAGCGTGCGTGAAGGCCGAGGCGGTCGTGTCGTCCAGGTCACCGAGCGACGACGCCGAGATGCCCGAGCCGACGAGCCAGGCCTGCACCCGACCGACGCCGGCGACGGACTCGGGGCGACGGGCCAGGACGTGGTCCGACGCCCGCGACGGCCCGACGTACCGGACCATGCCGACGCCGGTGTGGACCGCGGCGTCGACCCCGAGCACCGCGGCACCCGGGTACTGGTCGGAGCCGGTCGCGATGCCGAGCACCCCGCGGCGGTACTTGGTGGACTCCCCGTCGGCGCGGTGACCCACGCGGCGGCATCGGACGGCTGGACGGGCACGAAGTCGTTCACCGGCCCCACGTTACGGTGGAGCGCATGAGCCTGTTCCTGCCTGGTCGCGTGGTGGTCTTCGACTACGGCGAGGTGATCAGCCGGACGCCGCACGCGTCACGCGATGCCCTCGTCGAGCTGACGGGGGTGCCGGCCGACGAGCTGTTCCCCGTCTACCAGGAGCTCCGCCATGACCTCGACCGCGGCGACCTGTCCGTCGTGGCGTACTGGCGGGCGATCGGCGAGCGCGTCGGGCGGACCTGGAGCATCACGGACGTCCACCGGTTCTGGGCCGTCGACTTCACCGGGTGGTTCGAGGTCGAGCCGGAGACCCTGGCGATCGTCGAGGAGCTGCACGACGCGGGGACCCGGGTGGCGCTGCTGTCGAACGCCGGCTTCGACTTCGGTGACCCGTACCGACGCTCCCCAATGGGCTCGCTGTTCGAGACGGTGGTGGTGAGCGCCGAGGAGCACGTCCTGAAGCCCGACGCATCCATCTACCGCGACACGTGCGCGCGTCTGGGAATCGAGCCGCAGCAGATGGTGTTCGTGGACAACAGGGCCGAGAACGCCACCGGCGCGGAAGCGATCGGGGCGGTCGGCCACCACTACACGTCGTCGGCGTCACTGCGGTCGTTCCTGACGGAACTCGCGGCCGAGCCGGCGCCCGTCCCCTGAGGAGTCCCGCGTGACGCACGCCCTGTTCGAGCCGATCACCATCCGCGATCTGACGGTCCGCAACCGCATCTGGGTCTCCCCGATGTGCCAGTACTCGGCCGAGGAGCAGGACGGCGTGCCGACCGCGTGGCACCTCGTCCACCTGGGCGGCTTCGCCAAGGGCGGCGCCGGTGCGGTGGTCGTCGAGGCCACCGGCGTGGTGCCGGAGGGCCGGATCAGCCCGCAGGACCTCGGGCTCTGGAACGACCAGCAGCGCGACGCGTTCAAGCCGATCGTCGACTTCCTGCACGCACAGGGTGCTGCCGCCGGTGTCCAGCTCGCTCACGCGGGCCGCAAGGCGTCGACGTTCCGTCCGTGGGAGTCCGAGCACGGTTCGGTCCCCGCCGACCAGGGCGGCTGGTCGACCGTCGCCCCGTCCGCCGTGGCCTTCGACGGCTACGCGGTCCCGCGCGAGCTGGAGACCGAGGACATCCGGGTCGTCGCACTGGCGTTCGCGCAGTCCGCTCGCCGCGCCGTCGAGGCCGGGTTCGACCTGGTCGAGATCCACGCCGCCCACGGGTACCTGCTGCACCAGTTCCTCTCGCCGCTGAGCAACCACCGCACCGACCAGTACGGCGGGTCGCTCGAGAACCGTGCCCGGGCGCTGCTCGAGGTCCTCGACGCCGTCCGTGCCGAGGTCGGCGAGGGCTTCCCGATCGTCGTGCGGTTCTCGGCGACCGACTGGGTGGACGGCGGGCTCACGCTCGACGAGACCACACAGGTCGCCCGGTGGGCGGCGGAACACGGCGCGGACCTGGCCGACGTCTCGACCGGCGGCAACGTCGCGAGCGCGCCGATCCCGGTCGGCCCCGGCTACCAGGTGCCGCACGCCGCGGCGATCAAGCGCGACGCCGGCATCGGCACCATCGCGGTCGGCATGATCTCCGAGGGCTTCCAGGCCGAGCAGATCGTCGCGACCGGACAGGCCGACGTGGTGATGGTGGGCCGCGAGTTCCTGCGCGACCCGGGGTTCCCGCTGCGCGTGGCCGTCGAGCTCGGCGTGACGGTCGACTACGAGCCGCAGCAGTACCACCGCGCGCGGGTCACGGCGTAGACGCGCGGTCTTCCTGAACGGATTCTCGGTCGGCCCCTCGGGCAGGCAGTACGATTGGCAGCACTGTGGACGATCCCCCGAATAGTTCTTCGCCTCACTCATCCGCCGCTCACTCGGTGAGCTGCACGTCATCCCCGTGCGCGGACGGGGGTGAATCATGAGTCCGATCGACATCGTCATGCTCGTCGGCGGCATCCTGCTGACACTCGGCACCGGCGTCTTCGTCGCGTCCGAGTTCGCGCTGGTCAACCTCGACCGCGCCGACGTCGAGGCACGTCGCGACCGCGGTGAGCCGGGGTTGGCACCCGTCATCGGGGCGTTGAAAGTCACCTCGACGCACCTGTCCAGTGCGCAGCTCGGCATCACGCTGACCACGCTGCTCACCGGCTACCTGCTCGAGCCGTCCATCGCGAAGCTGCTCGAAGCGCCGTTCCTGGCGATGAACCTGCCAGAGGGCATCGTCGAGACCGTCGGGTCGATCATCGCGCTCGTCATCGCGACCCTGCTGTCGATGATCCTCGGCGAACTCGTGCCGAAGAACTTCGCGCTCGCGCTGCCGCTGCAGACCGCGAAGCTCGTCGTGCCGTTGCAGATCGCCTTCACGACCGTGTTCAAGCCGGCGGTCGCGGTGCTCAACGGCACCGCGAACGCCGTGCTGCGGTCGATCGGCATCGAGCCGCAAGAGGAACTGTCCGGTGCTCGCAGCGCCGAGGAGCTCACCTCGCTGCTCCGCCGTTCGGCGTCCGAGGGGTCGCTCGAGCAGGACACCGCGACGCTCCTCCAGCGGACGATCTCGTTCTCGGAGCTCAGCGCCAGCGACGTCATGACGCCACGCCCGCGGCTCTCCACCATCCGGGTGTCCGAGTCCGCGCAGGACGTCATCGCCCTCGCTCGCAAGACCGGCTTCAGCCGCTTCCCCGTCATCGAGGAGGACGCGGACGACGTCGTCGGCATCGTGCACGTCAAGCAGGCCGTCGCCGTCCCCCGCGAGAAGCGCCCGGAGGTCCCCGTCGGGGCGCTCATGACCGACGCCGAACGCGTGCCCGAGACGATGCCGGGCGACACCCTGCTCGCCGAGGTCCGCGGCCGCGGCTACCAGATGGTCATCGTCGTCGACGAGTACGGCGGCACCGCCGGGGTCGTCACGCTCGAGGACCTCATCGAGGAGATCGTCGGCGAGGTCTCCGACGAGCACGACCGCGCGCGCATCGACGTGGTCCGCTCCCGCGACTGGCTGACCTTCCCCGGTCTGCTGCGCCCCGACGAGCTCGAGGACCGCGCCGGCGTGAAGGTGCCGGAGGACGGCCCGTACGAGACCGTCGGCGGCTTCCTCATGTCGACGCTCGGCCGCCTGCCCGTGGTCGGTGACGAGGTCCCGCTCGACGGTGGCGTGTTCCGGGTCGAACGCCTGGACGGCCGTCGGATCGACCGCATCCGCTGGACCCCGACGCCCCCACCGACGGACACCGCGGCGACCGCCATCATCATCCCCGCCACGAAGACCGGCACCAAGACCGCCACGAAGGGCAGTACCCGATGAGCTCCGACTGGTGGGGCATCTTCTGGCTCTTCGTGCTCCTGCTCGGCAACGCGTACTTCGTCGCCGCCGAGTTCGCCGTCATCTCCGCCCGCCGCTCCCAGATCGAACCGCGCGCAGAAGAAGGCTCGAAGGCCGCGCAGATGACCCTGTGGGCGATGGAGCACGCCACCCGCATGCTCGCGACCACGCAACTCGGCATCACGGTCTGCTCGCTGCTCATCCTGAACGTCTCCGAGCCGGCGATCCACCACCTGCTCGAGGTCCCGCTGCACCTGACGGGCTGGAGCGTCGAGGTCATCGGCACCGTGGCGTTCGTGATCACGCTGCTGCTCGTCTCGTTCCTGCACGTGGTGTTCGGCGAGATGGTCCCGAAGAACATCTCGTTCTCGATGCCGGACCGCGCTGCGCTGTTGCTCGTGCCGACGCTCTGGTACATCGGCCACGGCCTGCACTGGGTCATCGTCGGCCTGAACGAGGTCGCGAACGCCGTGCTGCGCCTGTTCCGCGTCGAGCCCAAGGACGAAGCCGTCAGCGCCTTCACGGTGGAAGAGGTGCAGACCATCGTGGAGCAGTCCCGCCGCGAGGGCACCCTGACCGACGACGGCAAGCTCGCCCTGGCGTTCGAGTTCACCGAGAAGAAGGTGCGCGACGTCGCCGTGCCGATGGCCGAGCTCGTCACCCTGCCCGAGGACGCCACCCCGGCGGACGTCGAGCGTGCGGTGGCGCAGCGCGGGTTCTCGCGGTACGTGCTCGTCGGCGAGGACGGCTCCCCCACGGGCTACGTGCACGTGAAGGACGTCATCGACCTGCGGCCGGACGAGTTCGACGACCCGGTGCCGCCGAAGCGCATCCGCCAGCTCATCTCGCTCTACACGGAGATGGACCTGGAGGACGCCCTGGCCACCATGCGGGCTGCGGGCCGCCACGTCGCGCGGGCGTTCGACGCCGACGGCCGGACCCTCGGTGTGCTCTTCCTCGAGGACATCCTCGAGGAGCTCGTCGGCGAGGTCGAGGACGCGACCCGGCGCCGGTAGCCGCACCGCCAGCTCCGCCAAAGCGACAGATTCCCGCGAACGTTCCGCAGGGATCTGTCGCTTTCGCGATGGCGGACGGGAGGCCCGGGGCAACACCGCCACGTGCCTCCCGTCCGTTCGTGGTCGCGACCAGGGCCGCGCCCACCGGCGCGCTACCAGCTGACGGGGAGCGGCTTGCCCTCTTCGTAACCGGCGGCGGACTGGATGCCGACCAGGGCGCGCTCGGAGAACTCGGCCAGCGACGCGGCGCCCGCGTAGGTGGCGGAGCTCCGGACGCCCGTGGTGATCATGTCGAGCAGGTCCTCGACGCTCGGGCGCTCCGGGTCGAGGTAGATCGTCGACGACGAGATCCCCTCGGCGAAGAGCTCCTTGCGGGCCCGCTCGTACGGGTCGAGCCGCTCGAAGCGCTCGCGGACGGCCTTGGCGGACGCCATCCCCCAGCTCTCCTTGTAGGCCTTGCCGGCGGCGTCGCGACGGAGCACGCCCGGCGCTTCGAGGGTGCCGGCGAACCACGAGCCGATCATAACGGCCGAGGCGCCGGCAGCCAGTGCGAGGGCGACGTCGCGCGGGTAGCGGACCCCGCCGTCGGCCCACACGTGCGCGCCGAGGGACCGCGCCGCCGCCGCGGTCTCGAGGACGGCGGAGAACTGCGGCCGGCCGACGGCGGTCATCATGCGCGTCGTGCACATGGCGCCGGGTCCGACACCGACCTTGATGATGTCCGCGCCCGCGTCGACGAGGTGGGCCACGGCGTCGGCGGTGACGACGTTGCCGGCGACGAGCGGGATGCCGAGCCGGAGCCCCGCGACGGTGCGGAGCGCGCGGAGCATGCCCTCCTGGTGTCCGTGCGCCGTGTCGAGCACGAGGACGTCGACCCCGGCGGCGGCGAGGGCCTGCGCCTTGGCGGCGACGTCGCCGTTGATGCCGATCGCGGCCGCGACGCGCAGACGACCCGACGCGTCGACGGCCGGCGTGTAGATGTCCGAGCGGATGGCACTGGTCCGGCTCGTGGTGCCGACGACCTTGCCGTGCCGCACGACGGGCGCGAAGTCGACCTCGGCGCCGCTCAGCACGTCGTAGACGTGGCGGGGTGTGCCGGCGTCCTCGGCGTCGATCGCGGTCGAGGCGCCGTGCAGCAGGTCGCCGAGCGTCGCGTCGGGACCGGCGTCGCCGAGCCGGCTGGCGGGGACGCACCCGAGGTACTCCCCGGCGGCGTCGCGGACCACCACGCCCCGACCGGCGACGGGCAGCAGCTGCTCGAGCGCCTCGGCGACGGTGGTGGACGAGCCCATGTCGTAGGCGGTGTCGTAGTCGACCGGCTGGTCCTTCACCCAGCGGATCGCGGCGTCGAGGTCCTGCAGGTGCATGTCCTGCGGCAGGACGCCGAGGCCCTCGCGCCGGGCCAGGGTCGCGGCGAGACGCGGACCCGTGACCGAGTTCATGTTGGCGCTCACGATCGGGATCGTCGCACCGCTGCCGTCGTTCGACGCGAGGTCGACGTCGAAGCGGCTCGTCACGCCGGATCGGCTCGGGACGAGGAAGACGTCGGAGTAGGTCAGGTCGTGTGTCGGCCGCGTCTCGTAGAACCTCATGGGCCCCACTGTACGGCTCCGCCCGGAGGCCGGACCGGGCCCCGACTCGCGCCGCGGCTGACACCGAACGGACATGTGCGAGCGGCTAGGCTGGCACCTGTGCGGGGCAGGGTTGCGCCGCACGACACACACGAGCATCTATCGACGGAGAGTGGGCGATCGGCTGTGTCGAGCCATCTGACCGGAACGGACGAGACCGCGGGCGAATTCGGGGCGAACGAGTGGCTCGTCGACGAGCTCTACGAGCAGTTCGTCGCGGACAAGGAGTCGGTCGACAAGTCCTGGTGGCCGGTCCTCGAGAGCTACCACCGCACGCAGGTCGGCGGCGCTCCGGCAGCTGACCAGCAGTCCTCGACGCCCGCGCAGTCGACCACGCAGCAGCCCGCGACCGGTGACGCGCCGGCCCCGCAGCAGCAGCAGCAGGCGGCAGCGCAGGGTGGTCCGATCCAGGCGAAGACCACGTCGCGCCAGCCGACCCCGCCGCCGATCCCGGCCGAGGCCAACGACGCCGCCGACGACCACGAGGAGACCCACGAGGACGTGGCGACCCCGCTTCGGGGCATGGCGAAGACCCTGGCGTCGAACATGGACGCCTCGCTGACCGTCCCGACGGCCACGAGCGTCCGGACGATCCCGGCGAAGCTGATGATCGACAACCGGATCGTCATCAACAACCACCTGCGCCGTGCCCGCGGCGGCAAGATCTCCTTCACCCACCTCATCGGGTGGGCGATGGTGCAGGCGCTCAAGGACTTCCCGAGCCAGAACGTGTTCTACGAGGAGCGCGACGGCAAGCCGTTCGTCGTCGCCCCGGCGCACGTGGGCCTCGGCATCGCGATCGACGTCCCGAAGAAGGACGGCACCCGGTCGCTCCTCGTGCCGAGCATCAAGCGTGCGGAGACCCTGACCTTCGGCCAGTTCCTGTCGGCCTACGAAGACCTGGTCAAGCGGGCCCGCGACAACAAGCTGACGCCGGCCGACTTCCAGGGCACCACGATCTCGCTCACGAACCCGGGCGGCATCGGCACCGTGCACTCGGTCCCCCGCCTGACCAAGGGGCAGGGCGCGATCATCGGCGCCGGAGCCCTCGAGTACCCGGCGCAGTTCCAGGGCTCGGCGTCGAAGACCCTGGTCGAGCTCGGCATCGGCAAGACCATCACCCTCACGAGCACCTACGACCACCGGGTGATCCAGGGCGCCGGTTCCGGCGAGTACCTCAAGCACGTGCACGAACGCCTCATCGGCGAGCACGGCTTCTACGACGGCATCTTCGCGGCGCTCCGGATCCCGTACAAGCCGATCCAGTGGGCGAACGACATCAACGTCGACCTGGCGCACCGCGTCAACAAGACCGCCCGCGTGCAGGAGCTCATCAACAGCTACCGCGTCCGCGGGCACCTGATGGCCGACATCGACCCGCTCGAGTACCGCCAGCGCACGCACCCCGACCTCGAGATCGAGAGCCACGGACTGACGTTCTGGGACCTCGACCGCGAGTTCGTCACCGGCGGGCTGGCCGGCACGACGAGTGCTCCGCTGCGCGACGTCCTCGGGATCCTGCGCGACGCCTACTGCCGCACCGTCGGCATCGAGTACATGCACATCCAGGACCCGGAACAGCGCCGCTGGGTGCAGGAACGCATCGAGGTCCCGTACTCGAAGCCGTCGAAGGATGAGCAGCTCCGCGTCCTCGGCAAGCTCAACGAGGCCGAGGCCTTCGAGACCTTCCTGCAGACCAAGTACGTCGGGCAGAAGCGCTTCTCGCTCGAGGGCGGCGAATCCACCATCGCCTTCCTCGACACGCTCATCCAGCACGCCGCCGGTGTCGGCCTGGCCGAGGTCGCGATCGGCATGGCCCACCGCGGTCGCCTGAACGTCCTGACGAACATCGCCGGCAAGACCTACGGCCAGATCTTCCGTGAGTTCGAGGGCTCGTCCCTGCCGGGCTCGGTGTCCGGTCAGGGCTCCGGCGACGTCAAGTACCACGTCGGCACCGAGGGGCTGTTCCGCACGTCGGACGGCTCGAGCATCCCCGTGACGATCGCGGCGAACCCGTCCCACCTCGAAGCCGTCGACGGCGTGCTCGAGGGCATCGTCCGCGCCAAGCAGGACAAGCAGGGCCCCGGTTCGACGAACGTCCTGCCGGTGCTCGTGCACGGCGACGCGGCGATGGCCGGCCAGGGCGTGGTCGTCGAGACGCTGCAGATGTCGCAGCTCCGTGGCTACCGCACGGGCGGCACCGTGCACCTGGTCATCAACAACCAGGTCGGGTTCACCACCCCGCCCGAATCGGCGCGCAGCTCGGTGTACTCCACCGACGTCGCGAAGACGATCCAGGCGCCGATCTTCCACGTGAACGGCGACGACCCCGAGGCCGTCGCACGCGTCGCCGACCTGGCGTTCGCGTACCGCGAGGCGTTCCACCGCGACGTCGTCATCGACCTCATCTGCTACCGCCGCCGCGGGCACAACGAGGGCGACGACCCCTCGATGACCCAGCCGCTCATGTACAACCTGATCGAGGCGAAGCGGTCCGTCCGCACGCTGTACACCGAGGCCCTCGTCGGTCGCGGCGACATCACGCAGGAAGAGTACGACGAGGCGCACCGCGACTTCCAGGACCGCCTGGAGCGTGCCTTCGCCGAGACGCACGAGGCGCAGACCGGCACCATCCCGGTGATCCAGGTCGACGACGACGGTGCCGTGCAGGGGCTCGAACGCCCGGCGGCGCAGCAGGACGACTCCGAGGTCGAGGTCCGCGAGACCGCAGTGTCCGAAGAGCTCGTCCGCTCCATCGGTGATGCGCACAGCAACCCGCCCGCCGGCTTCTCGATCCACCCGAAGCTGCAGCAGTTGCTCTCGAAGCGAACCGACATGACGCGCAACGGCGGTGTGGACTGGGCGATGGCCGAGCTCATGGCGATCGGTTCGCTGCTGGTGGAGGGCAAGCCCGTCCGGTTCGCCGGCCAGGATGCCCGCCGCGGCACCTTCGTCCAGCGCCAGGCGGTGTTCCACGACCGGTCGAACGGCCAGGAGTGGCTGCCGCTGTCGAACCTCACCGAGGACCAGGCCCGGTTCACCATCTACGACTCGCTGCTCAGCGAGTACGCGGCGATGGCGTTCGAGTACGGCTACTCGGTCGAGCGGCCCGAGGCACTCGTGCTGTGGGAGGCGCAGTTCGGCGACTTCGCGAACGGCGCCCAGACCGTCATCGACGAGTTCATCTCGTCCGCCGAGCAGAAGTGGGGGCAGCGCTCCGGCCTCGTCCTGCTGCTGCCGCACGGCTACGAGGGCCAGGGACCCGACCACTCGTCCGCCCGCATCGAGCGCTACCTGCAGCTGTGCGCCGAGGACAACATGGTCGTCGCCCGTCCGTCGACCCCGGCGTCGTACTTCCACCTGCTGCGTCGTCAGGCGTGGGAGCGTCCGCAGAAGCCGTTGATCGTGTTCTCCCCGAAGGCGATGCTCCGCCTGCGCCAGGCGACGAGCGCGGTCGAGGCCTTCACGAACGGCACGTTCGAGGAAGTGATCGACGACGAACGCGTGGCTGACAAGGCGGCGGTCCGTCGCGTGGTGCTGCACTCCGGCAAGGTGCACCACGACCTGCGCGCCGAGGTGGACAAGCGCGGGGTCACCGACGTCGCCCTCGTCCGTCTCGAGCAGCTCGCACCGCTCCCCTCGAGCGCATCCTCGAGGTGCTCGCGGGCTACCCGGACGCCGACGTCGTGTGGGCGCAGGAGGAGCCGGAGAACCAGGGCGCCTGGCCGTTCGTCTGCATGAACCTGTCGCCGCACCTCGACGGTCGGCCGCTGTCGGTCGCCGCCCGTGCCGCGAGCGCCGCGCCGGCCACCGGGTCGTCGAAGCGTTCCGCACAGGAAGCCACCGAGGTCATCGAAAGAGCCCTCGGCTAGGCACTCGGCCTGGACCCCGACGCGGGTGTGCGCTACGCGATCTTCGTGTAGCGCACACCCGCGTCGTGGTACCCGCGCTTCTGGTAGAACCGGTGCGCGCTGTCCGTGGCGGCCGCACTGACGGCGCTCAGGCGACGCGCGCCCTGCTCGACCGCCCACGCTTCGAAGGTGCCGATGAGCGCGGAACCGGTGCCGAGCCTCCTGGCCGTGTCGTCGACCACCAGCAGCAGCAGCTGCGCCGTCGGCTCGTCGCTCGCGTACGCCCAGGTGACCTGCGCGCCGGCGACGGCGACCGCGCGGCCATCGTCGCCACGGACCACCCAGGTGCGGTGTCCGGCTTCGGGCGTGAGCCGTTCGAGGCGTGCGCGCATCGCCGCGTCGTCGACCTCGTGGCCGAGCAGGCGGACGAGGGCAGCGACGTCGGAGACGTCCGTGTCGGACCAGGTGGTGATCGACTCGACGAGGAGGGTCATGTCCGTGACACTACCGACCCGACCCGCCGTGTGACGACGGAGCCGAGGACCTCAGTGGGTCGACTGCTCCAGCCGGATGCGCGCGAGGATCTCGCCACGCAGTTCTTCCGGAGCGGTCTCCTTGCACGCGCGGCGCACGGTCTCGATCAGGACGACGCCGACGCGGTGTTCGGTCGTGCAGTCCTCGCAGTCGTCCATGTGCTCACGGATGTCCGCCGCGTCCTCGCGGCAGAGCTCCCCGTGCAGGAACTCCTCGAGCTCGGCCTTCGCCTTGGAGCAGTCGCAGCCGCTCATCGTGCTTCCTTCCCATCGACGCGACCCTCGGTCGCGGCAGTCTTCCGGCCTCGTCCGCGCATCGTCGCCGTCGACGCTGCGTCCGGGACGATGCCGGTCTCACGGGCGTGGTCCGCCAGGAGCCCCCGGAGGAGCCGGCGACCACGGTGCAGACGGCTCATGACCGTCCCCACGGGGGTCTTCATGATGTCGGCGATCTCCTGGTACGAGAAGCCCTCGACATCGGCGAAGTACACGGCCATCCGGAAGTCCTCGGGGATGGCCTGCAGGGCGTCCTTGACGGCGGACGACGGCAGGTGGTCGATCGCGTCGGCCTCGGCGGACCGTGCGGAGATCGACTGGGTGACGCTCTCGGCGCCGCCGAGCTGCCAGTCTTCGAGCTCGTCGATGGTGCCCTGGTACGGGTTCCGCTGGTTCTTGCGGTAGGTGTTGATGAACGTGTTCGTCAGGATCCGGTACAGCCAGGCCTTCAGGTTCGTGCCCTGCTTGAACTGGCGGAACGCGGCGAACGCCTTGACGAAGGTCTCCTGCACCAGGTCCGAGGCGTCGGCCGGGTTGCGGGTCATCCGCATCGCCGCGCCGTAGAGCTGGTCCATGAAGGGCAGTGCCTGGGTCTCGAAGAGGGCCCGGAGCTCGTCGGCCGGCACGGTTTTCGCGTCGACGAACGACGCTTCTTCCTCCGCTTCGACCGCGTCGAGCTGCTCCTCGGTCTCCTCGACCAGGTCGTGCGGTGCTGCCTGCGGCTCGTCGGTCGTCATCGCGGGCCAGTCTAGAGCGAGCGACGTGGACACGCCGGGCAGGCGCGTCCGCGAGGGTGCGAGTGCTGTCGCCAAGGGTCCTCCCGATCGTTTCAGTAGTCTTGTGAACCGATGGCAGACACGACGCATTCCCACAGCGGTGCACAGGCCGCCGCGGACCCGGCCCCCTGGATCGCCCCGCTCGCGCGCGGTCCCCTGCGCGGCGACGTCGCGCTGCCCGGCTCGAAGTCGCTGACGAACCGCGAGCTCGTGCTCGCCGCCCTCGCCGACGGCCCCTCCGTCATCCGCCTGCCGCTGCACTCGCGCGACTCGGCGCTCATGATCGCGGCGCTCCGGCAGCTCGGCGTCGGGATCGACGAGGTCGAGCCGGCACCTGGTGCACAGCCGAACCCCTACGGCCCGGACCTCCGGATCACCCCGGCACCGATGCACGGCGGTGTTCGCGTCGACTGCGGCCTCGCCGGCACCGTGATGCGGTTCCTGCCGCCGCTGGCCGCCCTGGCGGTCGGCCCGGTCGTCGTCGACGGCGACCCCTACGCCCGCAAGCGTCCGATGCACGCGATCATCGGGGCGCTCGTCGACCTGGGCGTCGACGTCACCGACGACGGCAACGGCTCGATGCCGTTCGCGTTCACCGGCACCGGGTCGGTTCGCGGTGGCACCCTGTCGATCGACGCGTCGGCCTCGTCGCAGTTCGTGTCGGGCCTGCTGCTCTCCGCGCCGCGCTTCGACGAGGGCCTGCACCTCACCCACGTCGGGGAGCGCCTGCCGAGCCTGCCGCACATCGAGATGACCGTCGCCGCGCTCCGTGCCCGCGGCGTGACCGTCGACGAACCCGCGGTCGGCGAGTGGGTCGTCCACCCCGGTCCGATCGCCGCGCGCGACGTCACCATCGAGCCCGACCTGTCGAACGCCGCGCCGTTCGCGGTCGCCGCGCTCGTCGCGGGTGGCACCGTCCGCATCCGCACCTGGCCGCGCGAGACCACGCAGGTCGGCGCCGACCTCGAGACGCTCCTGCCCCTGTGGGGCGCGAGCGTGGCCCGAGACGGCGACGACCTGGTCGTCGACGGCGGCGTGGGGATCCGGGGTGGGGCCTCCTTGCCGGGTCTCGACCTGGACCTCAGCCGCGGCGGCGAGCTCGCACCGGCGCTCGTCGCGCTGGCCGCGCTGGCCGACGGGCCGACCGAGATCACCGGGATCGGCCACCTGCGTGGGCACGAGACGGATCGTCTCGCCGCGCTCGCAGCGGACGTGAACCGGTCGGGAGGCTCGGTGCACGAACTCGACGACGGCCTGCGCATCGAGCCTGCCGCGCTCCACGGCGGCGACTGGGCCGCGTACGACGACCACCGGATGGCGACCGCTGGCGCCGTCGTGGGCCTCGTCGTCGACGGCGTCGCCGTCGACGACATCGGGTGCACGGCCAAGACGCTGCCGCAGTTCCCCGAGCTGTGGGCGGCGTTGGTCTCGACCGGGGACGCGGGGGCCTGACGCATGAGCTGGTGGGACGACGTCGACGGTGACGACTCCGACGCGGACGAACCGTACGGACAGTACGACGAGTCGAGCGTGCGGGTGCGTCCGAACCCGAAGGGCAACCGGCCCCGCACGAAGACCCGGCCGACGTACGACGACGCGCCCGTGGGGTGGGTCACGAACGTCGACCGTGGGCGGTTCGGCGTGCTGGTGGCGACGGGGTCCGGCTCCGATTCCGATGCCGATGCCGATGCCGATGCCGATGCCGAGCACGTCATCACGGCGACGAAGGCGCGCGAGCTCGGCAAGAAGTCGGTCGTCACCGGCGACCACGTGTCGCTCGTCGGCGACGTCTCCGGTGACCCCGGGTCGCTGGCGCGCATCGTGAAGGTCGCCGAGCGCACCACGCTGCTCCGCCGCAGTGCCGACGACTCCGACGAGGTCGAGCGGGTCATCGTGGCGAACGCCGACCAGATGCTCATCGTCGTGGCGGCCGCCGACCCCGAGCCCCGCACCCGGCTCATCGACCGGTACCTGGTCGCCGCGTTCGACGCGGGGCTCGACCCGATCCTCTGCATCACGAAGACCGACCTCGCCGACCCGGCACCGTTCCTGGCGCACTTCGCCTGCCTGGACCTCCGGATCGTGACGAGCCGGTCCGACGACGTCCCGTTCGAGGCGCTGCACGACCTGCTCGACGACAAGGTCACCGTGACCGTGGGGCACTCCGGGGTCGGCAAGTCGACGCTCGTGAACGCCCTGACCGGGTCGACGCGGGCGATCGGCGTCGTCAACTCGGTGACTGGTCGTGGGCGGCACACCTCGTCGTCGTCGATCGCGCTGCGGGTCCGTGACGGCGGGTGGATCATCGACACCCCGGGCGTGCGGTCGTTCGGCCTCGGGCACGTCGACCCCGCGAACGTGTTCCGCGCGTTCGCCTCGCACGCGATCCCGGTGCGCCCCGCTCGGGACGGCATCCCCCTGGCGCAGGCGCACGACTGGGAGATCGTCGACCGGGTGCAGGACGGCGAGCTCGGTGCCACCGGCGTCGAACGGCTCGACTCGTTCCGCGCGCTCCTGACGGGCATGGGCGCCTCCGACCCCGGCCTCGAGTAGCCCGCCGCGCCGCGCCGCGCCCGCGCCCCGGACCCCGTCGGACCCGGTCGGACCCGTTGCGCCCGTCGAGGTTCCGAAATCTGCGCATCTCGGCGGCAGATCGGGCCGTTCGTGGAACCTCGGCGAACCGCGTGCGGCATGTCGTGGAACCTCGGCGGAGGGCGCTCGGACGTGGCACCTCGTCCCACCGTGCCCGGCCCGACCGCACCCCACCCAACACGCGTCGACAAGTGTGCAGCGGTGTTGTACAGTGAACCCTCGTGTCTGAAGTTGCAAAGTACAACTTTGCGCCGACCCCCGCCGTCGACGCCCCGTCCTCCGAGCACGACAACGACGTCGCACGCGCACCACTCCCCCACCCACAAGTCCTCACGAGCACCGCGACCGCAGCGCACCGACAGCGTCCTGCGCCCGGCCGGCCTCGGACGGGTGCTCCTGACCTTCGCCACGCACATCCTCGTGCCGCTGTTCCTCGCCGCCGGGATGGGCCTGGCGTACCTCGGTGCCTTCCACGCCCCCGCGCCGAAGGAACTGCCGGTCGGCATCGTCGGGCAGGCCGCCGCCACCCAGGTGTTCGCGCAGACCGTCACCGACGAGTCCGACGGCGCCCTCGTCGCCCACGTCGTCGCGTCGACCAAGGACGCCGAGCGGCAGATCCGCGACCGCGACCTGGCCGCCGTGTACGCCCCGACCACCGCGGGCGCGACGCTCTACGTGTCGACCGCGGCATCGGAGACGACCGCGAGCGCCGCGCAGAAGGTCTTCCTGCCGATCGCCTACGAACAGCACGTGCCGTTCCGGGTCGTCGACGTCGTCCCCACGGGCGAGCAGGACAGCACCGGGCAGGGGCTGTTCTTCCTGCTCGTCGCCCTGAGCGTCGGCGGCTACGCCTCGGCCATCGCCGTGGCGTCCGTCGCGACGAAGCTCCGCGCGGTGTGGACCGCGGTGGTCGGCCTCGCCACCGCCGGGGTCGTCGCCGGCATCGGCATCATCGTCGCCGGCCCGATCTACGGCGTCATCACCACGCACCACTGGCAGGTGTTCCTGTTCGCCTGGCTGTACGACGCGATCATCGTCGCGATCGGCGTCGGCCTGCACCCGGTCCTCGGGCGGTGGACGACGCCCGTGCTCACGATGCTGTTCGTGATGCTCAACTTCACGTCGTCCGGCGGCATCTTCCAGGCGTCGTTCGTGCCCGGGTTCTTCTCGGCACTCCACTCCTTCTGGAGCGGCGCCGCGTGGCTGCAGGCGGCACAGGACCTGCAGTACTTCCCGGACGCCTCGCTCGGCCGGTCGTCCCTGGTGCTCGCGCTCTGGCTCGCCGCAGCCGTCCTGCTCTGCGTGGTCGTGCACGGTCTCGTCGCCCGCCGCACCCGCATCGCCCGCGAGCGTGAGGTCACCCGGCTCGAAGAGGAAGAGGTCGTCGCCGCGTAGCCCCGCTACGCTCGACCCGTGGACCTCAGCGCCGACCTGGACTTCGCCCGCTCGCTCGCCGACATCGCCGACACGATCAGCCTCGAGCGGTTCCGCGCCGCCGACCTGCACGTGTCGAAGAAGGCCGACAGCACGCACGTGACCGACGCCGACCAGGCCGTCGAACACGCCCTGCGCGAGCGGATCGCGACCGAGCGCCCCGATGACGCGTTCCTCGGCGAGGAGACCACGGCGGACACCGGCGCCGAAGCGACGAGCGAGGGCCACCGTCAGTGGGTCATCGACCCGATCGACGGCACCGCGAACTACCTGCGCGGCGTGCCGGTGTGGGCGACGCTCATCGCCCTGGCGGTCGACGGCCGCCCCGTGCTCGGCGTCGTGAGCGCCCCCGCGCTCGGCAAGCGCTGGTGGGCGGCCGAGGGCCTCGGCGCGCACTCGTTCGACGGCGACCTCCGCGTCTCCGGCGTCGCGGACCTGTCCGACGCGAGCCTGAGCTACAACAGCATCCAGCAGTGGGACGACGACGACCGGCTCGAGTCCCTCGTCGACCTGTCCCGCAAGGTCTGGCGGACGCGCGCCTACGGCGACATGTGGTCGTACATGCTGGTGGCCGAGGGGGTCATCGACATCGCGGGCGAACCCGACCTGAAGCCGTGGGACATCGCGGCCCTCGTGCCCATCGTGGAAGAGGCCGGCGGCCGCTTCAGTTCACTCGACGGCGACCCCGGGGCCTGGCACGGCAGTGCACTCGCGACGAACGGCCTGGTGCACGACGCCGTCGTCGAGGTCATCCGCCGCTAGCACGACCCCGAACGACACGCTCGACGTCGGACGACGTCGCGGGTGTCGTTCCGAGTCGATCAGGCAGCCGCAGCCGCCGCCTCACGCCGCCGCCTCACGCCGTGCAGCACGCCGCCGCACCACCAGGTCCCCGACCGCCAGCACGAGCGCGAGGGCCATCAGCGACACCGTGAACGTCGTGCCGCTCCGGAACGCGTCGTGGTACGCGTCGAGCCGACTCCCGCCGGCGAAGCCGCCGGAACCACCGGAACCACCGGAACCGCCCGAACCCGCGGCGGCACCCCGCACGATCCCGTAGAAGATGCTCGTCGCCACCGCGGTCCCGATCGCGGTCCCGACGCGCTGCCCGAGCTGCTGCATCGACCCGGCGACCCCGGACTGCTCCACCGGGATCTCGGCCAGGGTGAGCGTCTGGTTCGGCGACACCACGAACCCGCCACCGAGCCCGCCGATCAGGAACGCCCCGGCCATCGCCCACGGCGTGACCTCCGGCGGGGTCAGCACCGCGGCGAGCATGAGGAGCACGAAGCCGACGACGACCATGAACAGCCCGAAGACCACCAGGGCCCGTCCGACCCGGTCGACGATCCGTCCGCCGATGTAGGACCCGACGGCGCTCGTGGCCGCGAACGGGATGCTCACCATGCCGGCGAACAGCGGTGACAGCCCGAGCCCCTCCTGCAGGAACAGCGTCACCATCAGGAAGGACGCCGGGATCGCCGCGAAGTAGACGGCCACGATCGACAGCCCGTTGCGGTACGACGACAGCCGGAACAGCTCGAAGTGCACCACCGTTGACTTGCCCTGCTGCTTGTACCGGACCTCCCAGAGCACGAACAGGCCGAGGAACACGACGAAGGCGATCAGCCAGAGCCACCGGGCGCCGGAGTCGCCGGCCCCCGTGGTGAGCACGAACGGCAGCATCAGCGTGATGATGGCGGCGCCGAGCAGCAGGATGCCGACGATGTCCAGCTCGCGGTCCTTCGCCTGGCCCTGCGCCGCCTTGGGCAGCAGCCGCATCGCGAAGAACAGCGCGACGAGTCCGAGCGGCACGTTCATCCAGAACAGCAGCCGCCACCCGTTCTCCTCACCACCGATCGCGATGAGGCCACCGCCGATCGTCGGGCCGAGTGCCGTCGAGATGCCGATCATGGCGCCGAACAGCCCGAAGGCCCGTCCGCGCTCCGGGCCCCGGAACAACTGCTGCACGAGCCCGATCACCTGCGGCATCTGGGTGCCGGCGGCGAAGCCCTGCAGGATCCGCGTGACCATGAGCACCTCGATGGTCGGCGCCACGGCGCAGAGCAGGCTCGACACGGTGAACGCCACGAGTCCGATGATGAACAGGGCACGGCGGCTCTTCAGGTCGCCGAGCCGACCGGCGGGCACGAGAGCGAGGCCGAACGCCAGCGCGTACCCCGCCACGATGAGCTGCAGCGACGAACTGGTGGCGTCGAGGGACTTCTCGATCGACGGCAGCCCGACGTTCACCTTCGACAGGTCGAGGATCGTCAGGGCGGCCACCGCGACGCACACGGCGAAGGCCCTCCAACGCGTGCGGTCGTCGAGGCGGGCGTCGGTCGGGTGAGCGCTGGACATCACCATCGTTCGTACACCGACCGGCCTCCGGGCGGGCGAGACCCACCCCCGGGTGGGTGACACCCCCTCGCCGTGGCCCCCGGACTGGGGGCACCGTCGCCGGATACGCGGTGCGCGGGGCGGCTCAGATGGCCAGGACCTGAGTTATCGTGCTCGTACGGAAGGTCACGCAAGCACCTGGATTCCCTAGATCCGAGTGCACGTGCGCAGCCGACCGTGTTCGTCCGAAGACCCTAACCCGAGGGGTGATACAGACGATGACATCATCGTTCCCGAGCGGAACCGAGTGCACCCTCACTCGTCGACCGCATTCAATCCACGACAGCTCTGGCGCGCGCGCAGTCGCCGCCATCCGTCCGTACTCCGACACGGCCACCCACCGTGCAGCAGTCCGGTCCGCCTCACGGCGCCCCGTCGCAGCGTTCGCAGCGTTCGCCGACGACCTCTCCGCAGGATCCGCTTCCGGGCCCGGAGGCCGGTGAGTCATGGCACTCACCGGTCGACGTCTCGAGGTCGACCGGATCGCGACCCTCGCTGTACTCCCTCGGGAGTCCGCGATGGTCGTGGTCGGCGACCCTGGTTCCGGACGCAGCAGCGTCCTCGACGCGGTCTCGAACCGCGTTTCCTCCCCGTCGTGCGGGTCGGTGTCAACGGGAGTGAATCCCGTTGGCCGCTGGCCGGCGTGACCTCCTTGTTCACCGCGCTCGACGACCCCCGTGCGACGGCCCACATCGCCCATCTCCTGCAGACGGGTGAGACGGCGGTCCCCGTGACCGCCGGACTGGCGGCGGCGCACGACTTCCTCGACGCCGTGCACGCCCTCACCCTGCCGCCGACGCTCGTGCTGATCGACGACCTCGACCGCATGGACGTCGAGAGCCAGGAGCTCATCGCGTTCCTCGCCGGCCGACTCGCAGGCACCGCTCTGCGCGTCGTGGCGACGGTCCGTTCGGTGCCGTCGGACGGTCCGCTCGCGGCCCTGCCGGCGCTCCGCATCGAGCCGCTGCCGTCCGACGAGGCACTCGTCCTCGCCCGGACCATGGCACCGGAAGAAGCGAACGACGGCGTCCTCGCCGTCCTCGCCGCGGAGACCGGTGGCAACCCCGGCGCGCTCCGCGAACAACTCGCGGTGCTCAGCCGCGAGCAGCTCACCGGCGCGGAGCCGATCGTGCTCCCGCTCCGACCCACGCCGACGACCGAGGCCCTCGCAGCCCTCGCACTCGGGTCCGCCGCGGGACGAGATCTGGACGTCCTCGCGAAACTCGCCCTGGTGCCGGTCGCGAAGACCACGGCCTGGGACCGCGACGAGTTGGACGACCTGGTCGGAGCAGGCCTCGCCACCGTGCGGGGCCAGAGCGTGACGGTCCGCGACCCCCTGGTCCGGTCCGCGCTGTACTGGCGGATGCCCGCCCGTGACCGCCGCGCGGCGCACGCCGCGCTGGCCACGGCGAGCACCGAGTCCGACCCGCGGGCCGCCGCGTGGCACCGGAGCTTCGTCGACGACGTCCCCGACGTGGTCGCGTTGCTCGGCGCCGCACGGTCGTACGTGGTGGACGGCAACGTGCACGCCGCGATCGCCCTCACCGAGCGTGCCCTGCACGTCGGTGGCGGCACCGAGGACGAGCTCGTCGCGCTGCTCGGGGTCGCTGAGGCCCTGCTCGGCAACCGGCTGCTCGGCTTCGCCGCGCGGTACCTCGCCGCGCTCCGTCCGTTCCGGACGACGGCGCACGAGGTCCGCCGGCTGCGCCTGCAGTACTCGGCGCAGTACCTCAGTGGCGACGCGGTGCACGCGGACGAACTCCTCGTGTCGGTGGACGCGACCGAGCCGGCCGACGTGGACGCGGTCGCCGGGCTGATGGCCATGGTGGCGTGCTTCCGTGCCGAGGCGTGGGAGCTCGACCAGGCGAAGGACCTGCTGCACCGCGTCGAGCCCCTCGAGGCGTCGGCGTCTCCGCACACGTTGGAGATCACGACGACCGCGCGGGAGCTCATCGCCGCGATCGACGGCACCCTGCCGTCGGACACCGACCTGCACGACGGACTCGCGACGTCGGTGCTGCTGGCGATGTCCGACCCGGCCCTGCTACTCCTCGCCCACGCGCTGAGCATCGCCGAGCGGTACCGGAGCGCGCGTCGGGTGTTCGCACTCGTCCTCGCCCGTGGCCCGCAGACGGCGCCGGTGTGGACCGAGGCAGCCCGCTACCTGACCGCCGAGAACGAGGTGCGCTCCGGGAACTTCCGGCAGGCGCTCCGCGCGATCGACGTGTGGGAGGCCGGCTCCTCGGTGGTCGAACGGCTCCGTGAGCCGTCGCGGGCCATCGCGATCGCTTGGCGGCACTTCGCCGAGGGGCGCTCCGCCGATGCCCTGGCGGTCGTGGACCGGTGCCTCGAGCACCGTTCGACGAGCCGCCTGTGGGGTGCGACGGCGAAGCTGCACGCGCTCCGCGGTCGGGTCCTGCTGCTCGACGGCCGACTGGAGGAGGCAGCCGCCGCACTCGAAGCGGCGGACGCTATCGGTCGGTCCCTGCGGAACCCCGCGGTGCTCCGGCACCTCGGCGACCTGGTCGAGGCGTACGCACGCCTCGGACGGATCGACGACGCCCGCACCATCACCGCGCGGCTCGCTGCGGACCACCACGCCCGACCGGGTCGCTGGGGTGCGCTCGTGCTGGCGAGGAGCCTCGCGCTCGTCGCCGACGACACCACCCGGGACACCGCCCGTCGCCGCGCGTTGGAGCTGTTCCAGCCGCACGACTCGCAGTTCGAGCGGGCACGGACGTTCGCGGCCCTCGCGACGGTCGGCAACCCCGCCGAGCGTCCGCGGCTCGGTGCGGCAGCAGCGGCGGCGTACGAAGCGGCCGGCATGCGCCGTCCCCTCGTCACCCCCGCACCGGCAGCGGCCATGCCGCCGTTCGGCACGGGGCCGTCGCTCCGGTCCGCACCGGTGCTGTCCGCGTCGATGCCGGGGACGCCCCGGAGCGCTCCGGACGCCTCCGCGGTGCTCACCTCGCTCACGGCCGAGGAGCGCGCCGTGGTGCAGAAGGTGACGGAGGGCTACCGCAACCGCGAGATCGCCTCGTCGCTGTTCATGTCGCAGCGCACGGTGGAGCTGCGGCTCACGCAGATCTACCGCAAGGTGGGCGCGCGGTCGCGCTCCCACCTGGTCGCGCTGCTCACGTAGTCGACGCGACCACGAGGCGGACGGGAGGCCCGGTACCAGCTGGTACCGGGCCTCCCGTCCGCCTTTTCCCTGTCCAGGACGCGGCGTGCGTTGCGGGAGTCCGCACGCGACCGCACCGCGGCGTCCCCCGCACGCGGGGAACCGCAAGAGCAGTCGACGACTGTTGCCGTGGCGGCGTCGCCGGGTGAGGCTTCTCATGCACCGACCGCCGTGCCCCTCCCCAGGGGCCAGACCGCGGTACCCCGTCCGGTACCCGAACCTCGTGGCCCACCCACTCCGTCGTCCGTCCTCGCCTGATCCGAGGACGGGCGCCGGTCAGGACCGCGAGGGCCCGGACGCGCGGCAGACCCGACGGCGGTCGGTGCCGAACCCCGCTCCACTCCCCTCCCCGTTCCCCCGAAGGGACAGCCGATGTGCGGCATCATCGCGGCCCGCGTGTCTGACGACGCGACGCCCTACCTGCTCGACGGACTCGAACGACTCGAGTACCGCGGCTACGACTCCGCCGGCATCGCCGTCCGGACCGCCACCGGACGCACCGAGACGATCCGCTCGGTCTCCCGGGTCGGGGACCTGCGCACGCTCGTCGCCGCCCGGTCCGGCGACGCCCTGACCGGCGTCGGCATCGGCCACACCCGCTGGGCCACGCACGGTACCGTGCGCGAGGCGAACGCCCACCCCCACGCCGACTGCTCGCGCCGGATCAGCATCGTGCACAACGGCATCATCGAGAACGCCGACCGCCTGCGCGACATGCTCACGGCGCAGGGCCACCGGTTCCGCTCCGAGGTCGACTCCGAGGTCATCGCGCACCTCGTCGAGCGCGCCCTGGCCGTCGACCCGGACCTGATGCTCGCCGTGCAGATCGCGACCGCGCAGCTCGAGGGGTCGTGGGCGATCGTCGTCCTCGACGCCCGCGACGGCCGGATGGTCGTGGCCGCGGACCGCTCCCCGCTCGTCGTCGCCCGGTCCGCCCGCGGCGACTTCGTGGCGAGCGACATCGGTGCGATCGCCGAGTGGTGCGAGACCTTCGTGGCGCTCCGCGACGGTGATGTCGTCGAGCTCGGCGAGGCCTGGACCTGGTCGTCGAACGGGATCACCGTGCCCGTTCCGTTCCCCACCCCGTCGCCGTTCGCCGCCACCGCGCTGGACCTCGGCGACCACCCCGACCACATGGCGAAGGAGATCGGCGAGCAGGCCGACGTCGTCAGCACGATCCTGGACCGGATCGCCCGCCGCACCGCGGACGGCAGCATGTGGGTCGGCCTCGGGCTGCCAGCCTTCCAGCGTCTGGCGATCGTCGCCTGCGGCACCTCGCTCAACGCCGGCCAGGTGATCGCCACCGCGCTGCGCGGCATCGGCGGCGTCCCCACCGACATCGTCGTCGCCAGCGAGGCCGACCAGGCCGTCCTCGGCCCCGAAACCCTCGTCGTCGCGATCAGCCAGTCCGGCGAGACCGCCGACGTCCTCCGCGCGCTCGACCGCTTCGAGGACCGCCACCCGGTGCTCGCGCTGACGAACAACATGCACTCCTCGCTGGCCCGTCGCGCCGACGCCGTGCTCGACTGCCACGCCGGTCCGGAGATCGGCGTCGCCGCGACGAAGACGTTCACCGCGCAGGTCGTCGTCGGAGTCGCCGCGGTGATCTCCGCGCTCGTGGCGTCCGGCCGCATCGAGGTCGCACGTGCCCACGCGCTCGTCGACGAACTGCTCGACCTGCCGGCGCGCATCGAGCACGCCACGCAGGTGTCCGCCGACCGGATGCCGCTCCTGGTGTCGAGCGTGAAGGAGGCCACCGGCTTCCTGTTCCTCGGCCGCGGTGCCGGGCTGCCGTACGCCGCCGAGGGCGCACTCAAGCTCAAGGAGCTCAGCTACCGCTGGGCCGAGGCGTACCCCGCGGGCGAGCTGAAGCACGGTCCGCTCGCCCTCGTCGACGAGGGCACCCCCGTCGTCGTGATCGACCACGGCGAGCCGAAGATCCAGTCGGCGATCGCCGAGGTCCGGGCCCGCGGCGGGTTCGTCATCACCATCGGCGGCGACGGGTCGGACATCCCGGCGCTCGGCAGCCGCGGCACCGGCGGACTCGCCTGGGGCGCCATGGCGGCACCGTGGGGTCCGCTCGAGGCCGTCGTGCCGCTGCAGATGCTCGCCCGCGAACTCGCACTGCAGCTCGGCTGCGACGTCGACAAGCCGCGCAACCTGGCGAAGTCGGTGACGGTCGAGTGATGCGCGGTCGGATGAACCACCTGACGACGTTCCTGGTCGTGCTCACGGCGTTCGCGATCGCCATGACGACGGTGCTCGTCGTCGTGGTTGCCGGGCCGACCGTCCTGGGCTGACCCCGGCGCGCGAGCGGGCCGGCCGGGCGGCGACTCGGAACGACGTTCTCGATGTCGTACGACGTCGAGGATGTCGTTCCACATCGTCCTCGCCGCCGGGTCTCGGGCAGTTCGCGGGACACGGCTGCGATGCTGGTCCCTTGACCACCGCAGCCCCGCCCTCGTGTTCGTCGCACTCGTCGTCGGCGCGCTCCTGCCGTTCCTGCCACTCGTCGGACGCGTCGCCCGGATCGCCGCGACCATCGCCCACGAGGTCGGGCACTGCATCGTCGTCGTCCCGTTCGGCGGCCGCATCCAACGCATCGACCTGCACCCGGACGGCTCCGGCGAGGCCTGGGTCCAGCTCGGCCTGGTCCCCGGCGGCATCCGCTGGCTCGTCCGGATCCTCAACCTCTACGCCGGGTACAGCGCGCCGCTCTGGGCCGGGGTGCTGCTGGTCACCGGGGTGCTGCACGGCTCGCGGTGGCTGCCCGTCGCCGTGCTCGGTGTGATCGGGCTCGTGGCGCTGGTGTTCGTGCGGAACTGGTTCGGCCTGCTCGTCGTGCTCGGGTTCGACGTCCTGGCGCTGTGGGTGGCGCTGCGTCCGTCCGAGGCCACGGTGCTCGTGGTCGCCGCCGTCGGGGCGTTCTTCGTCGTCGACGGACTGCGGTCGGTCGTGCAGGTCGCACGGTGGCTGCTCACCGGCGCCCGCGTGCAGACGGACTTCCACATCGCCGCAGCCGAGATGCGGGTGTCGGCGGGGGTCTGGTTCGTGCTGTTCGTGCTGGTGAACGGCCTCGCGGTGTGGCTCGCACGGGTCCCGCTGCTCGAGGTCTGGGACACCGTGGTTGCGGGCGTGCGCGCACTCTTCTGACGGGGTGCGGTGGTCGCACCACGTCCGCGACGATCCACGCGGTGATCGACTCGTGGATCGTCGAAAACTCCGTGCGCAACCCCGCGCCTACTCCCAGGGGCGCTGCGCGAGCTCGGCGGGGTCGAACACCCGACCACCGGCGACCACGAGTGACCGCGGCACCCGCCGCACCAGGGCATCCATCGGGTTCTCGGCGTCGAGCAGCACCACGTCGGCACGCGCCCCCGCCACGAGGTCGTGCGCCTCGTCGGTGACGAACCGGGCACCGTCGCGCGTGGCGAGCTCCACCACGCGGGTCAGGTCCTCGTCCCGCACCACACCGCCGGCCCGCGCGTACTGCCACGCGATGCCGAGCAGGTCGCCGTCGCCGTATGGGCTCCACAGGTCGCGGATGCCGTCGGTGCCGAAGCCGAACCGCACGCCGGCCTCGTCGAACTCGTGCAGGGGAAGCTGTCGCATCCGTACCGGGGCGACCGTGGTCATCGTGACGCCGAGCGACGCCATCCGGGCGAGCAGGTCGCGGCGACGCACGGGATCGACGTCGACGATCGCGAATCCGTGGGCGATGTTCACCCTGCCGGGTGCGATGCCGAGCCGCTCCACCCGGTCGAGCACCAGGTCGAACGCGAACGCACCGAGCTCGGCGGGCTCGTGCAGGTGGATGTCGATGCCGCACCCGGTGTCGGCGGCGATGGCGAACAGGCCGTCGAGCTGCCCGACCGGGTCGCGGTCGATGAGCGACGGGTCGAGCCCACCGATGTGGTCCGCTCCGGCCGTCACCGCCTGCCGCAGCAGGTCGAGCACACCGGGCCGCCGGAGCACGCCGTCCTGCGGGAAGGCGACGATCGACACCTCGACCGCACCGTCGAGCGCGTCGGCCGCAGCACGCACGGCGTCGATCCCCCGCAGCCCGACGCCGAGGTCGACGTCGACGTGCGTGCGGACCCGGGTGGTGCCGGTGCGCAGCCCCTCGCGCAGCACCCGCGTGGCGACGGGTTCGCTCGGGATCCCGAGGGCGTCACGCCGAGCCCGCTCGTGCGCGATGCGCCCCTGCGTGCCGGGCTCGCCGCCGTACGACTCCCACTCGTGCCCCCACCAGCTCTTGTCGACGTGGGCGTGCGTGTTGACGAACCCCGGCAGCGCGAGCTGGCCGCGCCCGTTGACGACCCGAGCACCGGCATCGGCATCGGCATCGGCATCGGCATCGGCACCGTCCGCGACGCCGTCGCCCGCGCCGGTCGCGGTGACCGAGACGATGCGGCCGTCCGCCACCCGGATGTCCGACCGTGCACCACCCCACGGACGGACATCGCGGATGATCAGGGTCGCTTCGTCGGTCGCCATGCCCCCATCGTGGCAGTCGCCAGGGCCCCGCCGCGACCCCACTGCACCCCGGTTCCGCGTAACGGAACGCCGCAATCGCCTGTCCACGCAGCGAAGGCTGCGAGGCTACCGCCAGACGACTCCCGGAGGTGTCCCATGGCGAACGACGATCACGGTTTCTCGACCGAACAGGTGCACGGCGGCTTCGTGCCCGACGCAGGGCACGGCGCACGGATCCCGGCCATCCACATGTCCTCCGGCTTCCTCTTCGACGACTTCGACCAGGCGCGCGACCGCTTCGCCGGCACCGAGGACGGCTACACCTACACCCGCCTCGGCAACCCGACGAACGCCGACGTCGAGCGCCGCGTCGCCCTGCTCGAGCGGGGCGTCGAGGCGATCCTGGTCGGCAGCGGCCAGGCGGCGGCCACCATCGCGTTCCTCGGCCTCCTGCAGGCGGGCGACCACGTCGTCGCCGCCCGCAGCATCTACGAGGGCACCAAGGGGCTGCTCGTGCAGAACCTCGGCCGCCTCGGCATCGAGGTCGACTTCGTCGCCGACCAGCGCGACCTCGACGAGTGGGCACGGCTCGTCCGCCTCGAACACGAAGGCGTTCTTCGCCGAGACGATCCCGAACCCGAAGAACGACGTCCTCGACATCACCGGCGTCGCCGACACCGCGCACCGTGCCGGGGTCCCCCTGATCGTGGACAACACCCTGGCGACGCCGTACCTGGTCCGCCCGGTCGAGCACGGCGCCGACATCGTCATCCACTCGGCATCGAAGTTCCTGTCCGGCCACGGCGCGGGCCTGGGTGGCGTCGTCGTCGACGGCGGCACGTTCGACTGGTCCGCCTCCCCCGAGCGCTGGCAGCACCTCACCAGCCCGGAGCGGTCGCTCGGCGGCGACAGCTACGTCGAGCGCTACGGCAACCGGGCCTTCGTCGTCTTCGCGCGTGACGTCGTCGCCTCGCGCATCGGCCCGACCCCGTCGCCGTTCAACGCGTTCCTGATCCGTCAGGGCATCGAGACGCTGAGCCTGCGCGTGGAACGCCACAGCGCGAACGCGCTGGCGGTGGCGCAGTGGTTGGAAGCACAGCCGGAGGTGACGAGCGTCGACCACGCGGGTCTGGCCTCCAGTCCGTTCCACGACCTCGCCCAGCGCTACCTGCCGCGCGGTGCCGGCTCCGTCTTCGCGTTCACGCTGGCGGGCGGCGAAGCCGCCGCGCACACCTTCATCGACAGCGTCCAGCTGTTCAGCCGGATGACCCACCTGGGCGACGTCCGCTCGCTGATCCTGCACCCCGCGACGACGACGCACGCCGGCAAGACCGCCGCGGAGCGCGCCGACCAGGGCATCGACGACGGCCTGATCCGTCTGTCGGTCGGCATCGAGGACGTCGCGGACCTGCTCCGCGACCTGGAACGCGGGTTCGCCGCGTTGCGTTCCGCAGACGGCGATGACGACCGGGCGCGATCCGCTCAGGGGCGGCGCGCCAGCGACGCGCGGATCGCGCCGGGCGAGCCTGCGAGCCCGGTGAGTGCGTCCGACGCGGAGCGCGCGTCCCTGGAACACTCGGTCCCGGGCACGCACGTGATCTCGGAGGAGCTCTAGACGATGGCACGACCGCAACACTTCGGGTACTTCTTCTCGCGCGGGTTCGGCCCGCAGGCGTGGGGGCGCTCGGACTGGGACTGGGCCCACGACTGGACCAAGCCCGACCTGTACCAGCAGTCCGTCCGCACGCTCGAGCAGGCCGGCATGGACCTGGTGATCGCCGAGGACGCCATCTCGCTCGGCAACCCGTCGACGCTCGACCTGCGCATCCGCCAGGCCTACGGCGGCCCGAAGCACGACCCGTTGCTGCTCGCGCCGTACCTGTTCGCGGCGACCTCGCACATCGGCATCGCCCCGACCGTGAACGCCGGGTTCACGCCGCCGTACCTGGCCGCGCGACAGTTCGCCACGCTGGCACACCTGTCCTCCGAGCGACTCGGCATCAACGTCGTGACCGACGTCGGCAGTGCCCGGCACGCCGGTCTGCCACCGCTGCCGCACGACCAGGCGTACGACCGTGCCGAGGAGTGGATCACGCTGCTCCGCCGGCTCTGGCACTCGTGGGGATCGTCCGGGTACGTCGGGGATCCTCCGACTGGCGCTTCGCCGACGGCGACGCGCTCGACGCGTTCCACCACGAGGGCGCGTACTTCACCGCCGACGGCCCGCTCAACGCGCTGCCGCTCGACTCGGACCCGGTGGTCGTCTCCCCGGTGGCTCCGGTCGGGGCCTCGCGTTCGCCGGCACCCACTCGGACGTGCAACTCGCGCTCGCGCCGTTGTCGGCGTCGGCTGTGCGGGACTACCGCGCTCGGGTGGTCTCCGCGGCCGCCGTCGCCGGGCGTTCCGCGGACTCCCTGCGGATCCTGTTCGTCCTGAAGCCCGAGATCGTGTCGTCCCCCGAGGAAGCCGACCGGATCGTGTCCGCTTCGAGGCACCCGTCCGACGACGACCTGCGGACCGCGGCGATCGCGTGGTCGAGCGACTCCGAGACGGACCTGCTCGCGCTCGACCTCGATGCTCCCGTGCCGGACGGGACCTTCGGTGACCACGTCTCCGCCGGCACGATCCGCGGGCTGCTCGGCGACACCCCGGACGCCCCGCTGCGCTCGCTGCTGGAACGCAAGGCCCGCAAGGGGCGGGTGTCCTCGCGCGAGGGCTTCGTCGGGACCGCCGACGAGTTCGCGGACTTCATCGAGGAGCTCGGGTCGGACGCCGACAACGACGGCATCATCTTCTCGGGCGACCTGCACCCGGCGCAGATCCACCGGATGTTCGGCGACCTGGTGCCGGTGCTCCGGCGCCGTGGGCTCCTGCGGCGGGAGTACGGCGCCGGGGGCATCCGGGCGAACCTGTTCGACTTCTAGTGGTGGACCGGCTCGACCACGCCTGATTCCTCGACGTCACGGACGTCGTCGGCCGTGCGGAGGATCTCCGCACGGTCCGAGGCGGAGTTGATCGCCCAGTAGTAGATCACCAGTGAGAACACCGCGACGACGACGATGTCGATCCACAGCGGGAACACCGGGCGCGTCAGCGGGCCGAAGTCGCTGAGGAACACGATGAGCCCCATGCCGATCAGGTACGGCAGCAGCCACTGCGCCGCCTTCCAGTCCCAGCGCGGCCGGACGCTCGAGGCACCGCGGAACACGTTGTTCAGGACGATCACCACGGCACCGATGAGGATCGCGACGCCGAGCTTCCAGTCGGTGTCCCACCCGGTCCACAGGATGATGAGGTTCGCGACGATGAACGCGATCGGCGACAGCACCGCGGCGGCGGGCATCCGGTAGGGGCGCTCGATCTCCGGGATCCGCTTCCGGAACGCACCGAGCGCCAACGGGGCGCCGGCGTACATCAGGACCGACGCGCTCGTGATGAGGCTCACCAGCCCCTGCCACGAGGGGAACGGTGCGAAGCACGCGCAACCGACGACGAACGCCGTGACGAGTCCGACCCACGGCACGCCCTGCTTCGTCGTCCACTCGAACGCCTTCGGGAAGTACCCGTTGCGACTGAGTCCGTAGGAGATGCGGCTCGTCGCCGTCACGTAGATCAGCCCGGTCCCCGCGGGCGAGATGATCGCGTCGATGAAGATGACCACCGCCAGCCACGTGAGGCCCGCGGCCATCGCGATGTCGGCGAACGGCCCCGTGTACTTCGTGAAGTCGGCGGTGGCCCAGGACCCCTGGATCGCATCCGACCGGAGCACCCCGAGGAACACGACCTGCAGCAGCAGGTAGATCACCAGCCCGATGAGCACCGAGCCGATGACGGCGCGCGGGATGTCCTGCCGCGGGTTCTTCGCCTCACCCGCGAGCTGGTCGGCCTGCTCGAAGCCCAGGAAGGCGAAGATGATGCCGGAGGTGGACACCGCCGCCAGGACCCCTTGGCGCCCTCGGGCATGAAGCCGTCGGCCGCCGTGAAGTTCGAGCCGTGGAACCCGCTGAACGCCAGCACGATGATGACCAGCAGCGGGATGGCGACCTTCCACCACGTCGCCGCCGAGTTCGTGTTCGCGAGGATCCGGACGCTGAGCAGGTTGATCACGGTGACCACCGCCATGAGGACGACGGCGACCGCGATGCCCGCGCCGGTGAGCAGCTGCTGCGTCTCCCCGTCCACCGTCGTGGTGTGCAGCCACGGGTGCGCGAACTGCCAGTGCTGCGCGTACTTGATCATCGCCTCGACCTCGATCGGGGCGACGGTCACGGACTGCAACCAGGAGAACCAGCCGAACGACGCACCGGCGATGCCCCCGAACGCGATGTGGGGGAACCGCGCCGTTCCGCCCGCGATCGGGAACATGCCGCCGAGTTCGGCGTGCACGAGGGCGAGGACGAGGATCGCCACACCACCGATGAGCCAGGAGATGATCGCGGCCGGGCCCGCGGTCTTCAGGGCCTCCTGCGACCCGAAGAGCCATCCGGAGCCGATGATCGACCCCGTCGAGGCCCAGATGAGCCCGATGAAGCCCACGTTCCGCTTGAGGCCGGAGTCCGGCAACGCCGGCGTCGTCGTTGTAGCCACTGCTGCTCCCGTCGAGTGAGCGCGCCCCACGAACGGGGGTCGCGCTCATCGACTCTGGCACCGGGACAGCAGCTTGGCCGGATTCTTTAACATGCCGGAAACAATTGTGCTGTATAAGCACTCAGGCTGCTACTTCTTGGACTTCTTCTTGTCGTCGTCCTTCTTGTCCGACTTCTTCTTGTCCGACTTCTTCTTGTCGGACTTCTTCTTGCCGTGGTCCTTCTTCTTGGACGGCTTCTTGTCGTCCTTCTTCTGCTTCTGCTGCTGCTTCGCTTCCCCCGAGGGCAGCGGCAGGGCCGGGGTCAGCTCCGGCGACTCGACCCCGTCGATCGGCTCGACCACCACGGCGGAACCCGTGTCGAGCGCGACGTCGACCGCGTGTTCCTCGAGCACGGGGGCGAGCGCGTCCGTCACCCGCTCGACGGTGAGCACGGCGTCGTCCTCGGCGAGCCGCAGCAGCGCCTGCGCCGTGCGGACCCGAGTGGTCGTCTTCCGGGCGAGCACGTCGGCGCGCGCACCTCGAGGAACGTGCGGAGTGTGCGCTCGACGACCGACCGCCCACGCGGTGCAGCGCGGTCCAGGCGGTCCAGCTCACCGGCGGCCCCGGCCACGTCATCGGCGACGTGCTCGTGCCGCACCGACTCGATCAGCGCCGCGATCGCTGCAGCACCCCGCTCGACGGCAACCGAACGCTGGTCGAGCACGACGAGCATCTCGACGACCGAACCGTAGGTGACGGTCTCGAGGCGGACGGGTTCGGCACCCCGGCCGCGGACGACCAGGCGGGCGTCGGGCGTGGGCAGCCAGGCGGCGAGGGCAGCGACCGTCGCGACGGACCCCACGATCCGCTCGTAGTCGGCGAGCACCACTCGCTCCTGCTCGCGCAGACGGACTCGGATCGCGATCTCCTGCACCACGTGGGGGCCTTCCGTTCGGGGTCGGCGCGGGCGTGTCCCGGCGCCTGCAACGGATCGTAGTCCTGCGAAGTGGCCGAACAGCGAACGCCCCGGCATCGTCCAGGGACGGTGACGGGGCGTTCGTGCAACACGTGGTGACAGCGGCTCGACGACCGGCGAATGGTGGAGATGGGGGGAATCGAACCCCCGTCCATCGCTGCAATTCGACGTCTTCTACGGGCGTATCCGGATAGTTCGTTCTGCTCGGCCCCGTCCTTTGCTACCGGCTTCTAGGACGACGGGCCCAGTCTCAGTGCAAGTCCCGCACGGCCCTGAGGCGCAACCGTGCAGCAAGTCCTCTGGATGACGCCGGGATCAGGTTAGGGGACGGTCACCTGGCCGACGGACTTCATGTGCTGGGCTGCTTACGCAGCGAGAGCGAAGTCAGTGCGCTTGGAATTGGCACTTGTTGTTTTCCACGGATCGTTCACGAGATAACCGTGGGTCCTCGGCCCGCTTCCCGTCGGCACACAGGCAATGTCGAAACCGATCATCCCCATGCGGGCCGGACGTGCGAGCCGCTGTCACGCTGTTGAGTTGTGTTGCGACTGCTCCGATCGGAGCAGTCCCTCAGTCTAGCCGACCGAGGTGCGAGGCCGCTACTCGCCGACGCGGTTCTTCGTGCGCATGGCCCGCTCGGCCTCACGCTTGTCGGTCTTCTCCCGCATGGCCTGACGCTTGTCGAACTCGCGCTTGCCCTTCGCGACGGCGATCTCGATCTTCGCTCGGCCGTCGTGGAAGTAGATCTGCAACGGCACCAGCGTGTAGCCGCCCTGAGCCGTCTTGTGCGAGATCTTCACGATCTGCTGCTTGTGGAGGAGCAGCTTGCGCTTGCGCCGAGGTGCGTGGTTGTTCCACGTGCCCTCGGTGTACTCGGGGATGTGCACCGCATCGATCCAGGCTTCGCCCCGGTCGATGTAGGCGTACCCGTCGACCAGCGAGGCACGACCCATGCGAAGGACTTCACCTCGGTGCCGGACAGGACCATGCCGGCCTCGTACGTGTCCTCGATGAGGTAGTCGTGTCGGGCGCGACGGTTCGTCGCGATGATCTTCTCACCGCGTTCCTTCGCCATGACGACTCCTCTCGTTCCGGGCACCGCGCTGCGCAGCCCTACAGACTACCCAACAGCGGGCGCCCCACGCACCTTCCCGGCGCGGCGGATCAGACCTTGAGGTAGCGGCGGATGGCGATCGACGCCGACACCGCGGCGAGCAACACCCCGATGACGATCACCGACGGCACCACGATGGCCGCATCCCCCATGCCGATGAACGCCGTGCCGGTGAAGCGCTCGGCCAGGAAGTTCCGGACGAAGAACCACACCACCGCGGTGATGGCACCACCCGCCAGGACGGCTCCGATGGCGGCGGCGATCACCCCCTCGAGCACGAACGGCGTCTGGATGAACCGATTCGACGCACCGACCAGCCGCATGATGCCGAGCTCTCGCCGGCGACTGAAGGCGGACAACCGGATCGTGGTCGCGATGAGGAGCACGGCCGCAACGAGCATGAGCGCCGCGATGCCGATCGCCGTGTACGACGACGCGTTGAGCAGGTTGAAGATCGGTTGCAGGTAGCCGCGTTGGTCGACGACGCTCTGCACACCGGCGACCTTCGACAGGCTCTCGACGAGGACGTCGGCCTGCGACGGGTTCTTCAGGTTCACCCAGAAGGTCTCGTTGAGGTACTCGGGCTTGACGAACTCGGTCGCCGCGGAGTCCTTGAACTGCTCCTTGAAGCGGGTGAACGCCTGGTCCTGGTCCTCGTAGTACGTCTTCTCGATGTACGGCTTGAGGGTGGACGACTCGAGCTGGGCCTGGACCTGCTTCCGTTGGTCCTCGGTGGCCTTGGCACCCGTGCAGTTGCCGGTGGTGTCGGTGTCGGTGCACAGGTAGACGGCGACCTGCGCCCGGTCGTACCAGTACCCCTTCATCTGGTTGATCTGCATCTGGAGCAGGATCGCGGTCCCGACGAAGGTGAGCGAGATGAAGGTCACGAGGACGACGGAGACGACCATCGACGCGTTGCGCCGCAGGCCCGAGCCGACCTCGGACATGACGAGCCCGAGCCTCATCGGATGAGCCCCGGGATGGTCTGGATGCCGGTCGTGTTCGACACGGTGCCGCGCTGGATCGGGACCGCCTGGGTCTGGTAGCCGCCGGACTGCTCGTCACGGAGGACCGTGCCGTTCGACAGCTCGATGACCCGACGCTGCATCTGGTTCACGATGCTCGCGTCGTGGGTCGCCATGAGCACGGTGGTGCCTCCTTGGTTGATGCGTTCGAGGAGCGCCATGATGCCGGCGGACGTGGTCGGGTCCAGGTTGCCGGTGGGCTCGTCAGCCAGCAGGATCGCCGGCTTGTTGACGACGGCGCGGGCGATCGCCACGCGCTGCTGCTCACCACCGGAGAGCTCGTGCGGCATGCGGGTCGCCTTGCCCGCGAGCCCGACGAGCTTCAGCACGTCGGTGACGGCCTCGCTGATGAAGCCCTTGCTCTTGCCGATCACCTGCAGCGAGAACGCGACGTTGTCGAAGACGTTCTTGTTGGGCAGGAGTCGGAAGTCCTGGAAGACGACGCCGAGGTTGCGCCGGAAGTACGGGACCTTCCGCGACGCCAGGGACCCGAGGCGCTGCCCGAGCACGTGGATCTGGCCGCGGGAGGGCTTCTCCTCCTTGAGCACGAGGCGCAGGAAGCTGGACTTGCCGGAACCCGAGGCGCCCACGAGGAACACGAACTCGCCCTTGAGGATCTCGAGGGTGAGGTTGTCGAGCGCCGGACTCGGGTTGCCCGAGTAGACCTTGGTGACCTGGTCGAATTTGATCATGACCGGATCAGGGTAGGTCGCCCCGCTTGGAAAGCAAGCGAGGCGCGCGGCTCACGAACCCCTACGCGTCGACGGATTGCTTGCGCCAGCGGATGCCGGCGTTGATGAAGCCGTCCAGGTCGCCGTCGAACACGGCTGAGGGGTTGTTCACCTCGTGCTCGCTCCGCAGGTCCTTGACCATCTGGTACGGCGCCAGCACGTAGGACCGGATCTGGTCGCCCCAGCTCGCCGTGATGTTGCCGGCGAGCTCCTTCTTCTTCGCGTTCTCCTCTTCCTTCTTCAGGAGGAGCAGGCGCGACTGCAGCACGCGCATGGCGGCCGCACGGTTCTGGATCTGCGACTTCTCGTTCTGCATCGAGACGACGGTGCCGGTCGGGATGTGCGTCAGGCGCACCGCGGAGTCGGTCGTGTTGACGGACTGCCCGCCGGGGCCCGACGAGCGGAAGACGTCGACGCGGATGTCGTTCTCGGGGATGTCGATGACCATCGTCTCCGGCATGAGCGGGATGACCTCGACCGCGGCGAACGAGGTCTGCCGCTTGCCCGCTGCACCGAACGGCGACATGCGGACGAGGCGGTGGGTGCCGGCCTCGATCGACAGGGTGCCGAAGGCGTGGGGGGCGTCGACCTCGAACGTGGCGGACTTGATGCCCGCTTCTTCGGCGTAGGACGTCTCCATCACGGTGGTCTTGAAGCCGTGCTGCTCGGCGTACCGCAGGTACATGCGCATGAGCATCTCGGCGAAGTCCGCGGCGTCGACGCCACCGGCCCCGGCACGGATGGTGATCACGGCGGGACGGTCGTCGTACTCGCCGTCGAGGAGCGTCTGCACCTCGAGGTCGCCCATGGTCTTCTGGATCGCCTTGAGCTCGGCGACGGCTTCGTCGGCCGAGTCCTGGTCGTCGCCCTCGTTCGCCATCTCGACGAGCACCTCGAGGTCGTCGATGCGACGCTCGGTGTCGGTGATCTTCTTGAGCTCCGACTGCCGGTGCGAGAGCGCGCTCGTCACCCGCTGCGCGTGCTCGACGTCGTCCCAGAGGTCCTGGGCGCCCGCCTGCTCGCTGAGGTCGGCGATCTCACGCTGCAGGCGGTCGACGTCGACCACCGAGCGGATGTTGCCGAAGGTCTCTCGGAGGGCGGAGAGCTGCTCGGTGAAGTCCAGTTCGACCATGGTCACCGATCCTACCGGCGCGGCAGGCCGGTCGGCGTCGCACCCCCGCCGGAGGGCGCCCTAGCGCCCGAGCAGCGGCTCCCGCGACGCCATGCCGGCAGCCCCGGCCCGCGCGACCGCGTCCGGCAGCGCGGCCAGGAAGGCGTCGACGTCCGCATCGGTCGAGGTGTGCCCGAGCGTGATCCGGAGCGCGCCGCGGGCGTCCTGCTCCGACAGGCCCATCGCGAGCAGCACGTGCGACGCCTCGGGTACGCCGGCCTGGCACGCCGACCCGGTCGACACGGCGACCCCGGCCGCGTCGAGCAGGAACAGCAGCGAGTCGCCCTCGCAGCCCGGGAACGTGAAGTGCGCGTTGCCGGGCAGCCGGTCGTCGGGGTCGCCCATCAGCACGGCGGACGGCACGGCGGCACGGACACCGGCGACGAGCCGGTCGCGCAGGGCGACGAGCGACGGGTGCGGCATCGGCTCGGCGGCGACCATCGTGGCCGCGACGCCGAACGACGCCGCAGCGGGGGCGTCCTGCGTGCCGCTGCGCACCTGGCGCTGCTGCCCGCCGCCGTGGATGAGGGGCTCGACGGTGGCCTTCCGCCCGAGCACCAGCGCACCGATGCCGACCGGTCCGCCGACCTTGTGCGCGGAGACGCTCAGGGCGTCGAGGCCGGACGCGGCGAACGACACCGGCACCTGGCCGTAGGCGGCGACGGCGTCGCTGTGCACGGGCACGCCGGCGGCGTGCGCGAGCTCCACGATCCTTGACACGGGCTGGATGGTGCCCACCTCGTTGTTCGCCCACAGGAACGTGACCAGGGCGACGTCGTCGGCGGAGGCGAGTCGTGCCTCCAGTCCGACGAGGTCGACGCGGCCCTGCGCGTCCAACGGGACCACGTCGACGACGGCGCCCTCGTGCGTCTCCAACCAGGTCAGGGTGTCGACGGTGGCGTGGTGCTCGCCACCCGGGACGACGATGCGGGGGCGGGCACGGTCGCGTTGACGCGCCCAGAACAGGCCCTTCACGGCGAGGTTGATGCTCTCGGTGCCGCCGGAGGTGAACACGACCTCGACGGTGTCGGCGTCGAGCGACCGGGCGACCGCGGCGCGGCCGTCCTCGAGCAGCATCTTGGCGCGCTGCCCGGCGCTGTGGATCGAGGACGGGTTGCCGACGGTTCCGAGCGCGTCGGTGAACGCGGCGAGCGCCTCCGGCAGGATCGGCGTCGTCGCGGCGTGGTCGAGGTAGACCGGCATCTGCACCCCCTGGAACGAGCGGTGTCCAGGATACGCGCCGGTCCTCGTACCCTTGTCGGGTGCACGAGACAGCGATCGACCACACCCCGGGGTTCGACCTCGGGGCCGACGTCCCGCGGTTCTCCCTGCGGTCCGCCACCGCCACGGCCGTCGTCGTGGTCGTCGAGCGAGCGGGCGGGCAGCCGGTCCGGTACCCGCTCGAGCGGCTGCCGGCGACCGACCTGTGGACGGCCGAGACCCCAGGCGTCGCCCCGGGTGACCGCTACCACCTGATCGTCGACGGGCCCGTCGGACCGCGCAACGAGTTCGACCCGACACGCCCCCTGCTCGACCCGTACGCCCGCGGCATCGCACCGACAGGGCCCGGGACGCCCCGCTGGACGAGCGTCGTCGTGGACGACGCCTTCGACTGGGGCGGCGTCGTCAAGCCCACGGTCCCGCTCGACCGCGCCGTGGTCTACGAGGCGAACGTCCGCACCCTGACCGCCGCGAACCCGCACCTGCCGGAGCACCTGCGCGGCACGTACGCCGGGGTGGCGCACGAGAGCACCATCGCCCACCTGCACCGGATCGGTGTCACGACGCTCGAGCTCCTGCCGGTGCACGCGTTCGACACCGAGAACTGGCTGCGGGACGCCGGCCGCGAGAACGCCTGGGGCTACAACACGCTCGGGTTCTTCGCGCCGCACGCCGCGCACGCCTCGGCTCCCGCACGGGCGGAGGGCGCGTCCGCGGTCCTGCGCGAGTTCAAGGGCATGGTCCGGCTGCTGCACGAAGCGGGCATCCAGGTGGTGCTCGACGTCGTCTACAACCACACTGCGGAAGAGGGCCTCGGCGGACCCACCACGAGCCTCCGCGGCATCGACGGCGCGGAGCGGTACCGCTGGACCGAGGCCGCGCCGCCGTTCCGGGACACCTACTACGACACCACGGGCTGCGGGAACACCCTGGACACCTCGGTGGAGTCCACCGCCGACCTGATCGTCGACAGCCTGGTGTACTGGGCCCGCGAGGTGCAGGTCGACGGCTTCCGCTTCGACCTGATGGCCGCGCTCGCCCGCAACGCCCACCACGTCTTCGATCCGCAACACCCGCTGCTCGAGCGGATCCGGAACCACCCCGACCTGCAGGACACCCTGGTCATCGCCGAGCCGTGGGACGTCGGACCCGACGGTTGGAAGACCGGCTCGTTCGGCGCGGCCGGCGACCGCACCGGTGAGTGGAACGACGGCTTCCGCAACACGGTCCGCCAGTTCTGGCTGACGGACATCGCCGAGGAACGCCGCAACGGCATGCCCCGCACCGGTATCGGCGCCCTCGCCGGAGCACTGACCGGCTCGCGCCACGTCTTCGGCGCCGACCGCGGTCCGCTCGCGAGCGTCAACTTCGTCACCGCCCACGACGGCTTCACGCTGCTCGACCTGGTGTCGTACGACGGCAAGCACAACGCGGCGAACGGCGAGGAGAACCGCGACGGTTCGAACGACAACCGCTCGTTCAACCACGGCATCGAGGGCGACACCGCCGACCGCGGCGTCCGGGCAGCGCGCGGGCGGTCGATGCGGAACCTCGCGGCGACGCTGCTGCTCTCCGCGGGGGTGCCGATGCTCACCGCGGGCGACGAGCGGAGCCGCACGCAGCACGGCAACAACAGCGCGTACGTCGTGTCCGACGACCTCACCCCGGTGGACTGGTCCGATGACGAGGACGCCGAGTCGATGACCGAGGCCGTCGCCGCGCTCGCCCGGTTCCGGCAGGCGCACCCCGCACTCCGGCCGACGCGCTTCGGCGTCGAGGGGCAGGAGACCCCGGGCGCCTCGCGGATGTCCTGGTACGGGCCGGACGGGCACCCGATGACCATCGAGGGCTGGGACCAGCCGGTGCACCGCGTCCTGCAGTACTTCGCCGAGTCGACGCCCGAGCACGAGCCGTACGACCGCGTGCTGGTCGTCGTCCACGGCAGCGGGCGCACACGTGACCTGACGCTGCCGGTGCGCGAGGACGTCCTCGGCTACCGCCTCGCGTGGTCGAGCGAGAAGCACCGTGACCACGAGCGGCTCCGCCCCGCCGGCCAGGTGTTCACCGCGTACGGCCCCGGCATCCACCTGTTCGAGCCGGCGTAGCGCCGGGCGTTCGGGCGCTCGCGCGCTCGCGCGCGGCGCCCCGTCAACGTCATCGCGCCCCGGAGAGTCGGGGCGCGATGACCACGGCGGGGCGCAACGTGGTCCCAACCGGCGGTCGGACGGGAGGCCCGTGGCGGCCCCGCCACGCGCCTCCCGTCCGTCCCTCCACCGGCACGAGCGACCGACGAGCTGTCCACACGACACGCGTTCCGGGAACGTCCGGGCGGATTCCGGGGAACGCGGAGGCGCTCGCCGGGTAGCGTCGGCTCCGTGGCCACCGCAGACCGACCCCGCCGACCGAAGATCGGGCGCATCCCGATCACCGAGCTCGCACCGAGGACGCCGAACGGGTTCCCCGGCAAGGCGTTCGACGGCGAGGTGATCACGTTCGGTGCGACCGTCTTCCGAGAAGGACACGGCATCATCGGCGCCGACCTCGTCCTCGAACGCCCGGACGGGGGCACCAGGACCGTCCCCCTGGCCCTCGGCGCGCCCGGGACCGACCGGTACGAGGCGACCGTCCAGGTCGACCACGTCGGCGTCTGGACCTGGCACGTCGAGTCCTACTCCGACGACTGGGCGACGCGGCTGCACGCCGCACGGCTGAAGATCGCGGCCGGGGTGGACACCGAGGCGACGCTCCTCGACGGCGCCCTGCTGCTCGACCGGCTCGCCGACGAGACCGACTCCTCCGCCGCCACCCGCGCGGCGGCGAAGGTGCGCGACACCGACCTCGACCCGGCCGAGCGCCTGGCCGCCGTCGACGACCCGCGCATCGTTGCCGAGGTCGAGGAAGCCCTGCTCACCTCGCTCCGGACGCACTCCCCGACGCAGCTGCTCGACGTCGAGCGCACCCGCGCCGGCGTCGGCGCCTGGTACGAGTTCTTCCCCCGCAGCGAAGGCGCGAAGAAGAACCCGGACGGCTCGTGGAAGAGCGGCGACTTCCGGACCTCGGCTCGCCGTCCGCTCCGCCGTCGCCCGGATGGGCTTCGACGTCGTCTACCTGCCGCCGATCCACCCGATCGGCACGACCGCGCGCAAGGGCCCGAACAACACGCTCACCCCGGGCCGCACGACCCCGGCAGCCCCTGGGCGATCGGCTCCCCCGAGGGCGGGCACGACGCGATCCACCCCGACCTCGGGTCGGAGGACGACTTCCGCGACTTCGTCGAGACCGCGAAGAACACCGGCATGGAAGTGGCGCTCGACTTCGCGCTGCAGTGCTCCCCGACCACCCTTGGGTCACCGAGCACCCGAACTGGTTCACGCAGCGCGCCGACGGCTCGATCGCCACGGCCGAGAACCCGCCGAAGCGCTACCAGGACATCTACCCGATCCAGTTCGACTCCGACCCCGAGGGCCTGGTCGCCGAGGTCCTGCGCGTCCTGCGGCACTGGATCGACTTCGGCATCCGGATCTTCCGGGTCGACAACCCGCACACCAAGCCGCTCTGGTTCTGGGAGCGCGTGATCCGCGAGGTCCGCGACGAGCACCCGGACACAGTGTTCCTGGCCGAGGCGTTCACCCGTCCGGCGATGATGCGCGCACTGGCAGAGGTCGGGTTCCAGCAGTCGTACTCGTACTTCACGTGGCGGAACACGAAGGAAGAGATCGAGTCCTACTTCGAGGAGCTGTCGCACGAGACGAGCGACTACCTGCGCCCGAACCTGTTCGTGAACACGCCGGACATCCTCACCGAGTACCTGCAGTTCGGTGGTCGTGCCGGCTACAAGGTGCGTGCCGCGCTCGCTGCGACGGGCGCCCCGACGTGGGGCATGTACTCGGGGTACGAGCTGTTCGAGGACGTCGCCCGACCGGGCTCGGAAGAGAACATCGACAACGAGAAGTACGAGTACAAGCCGCGTGACTTCGCCCTGGCCGAGGCCGAGGGCGCGTCGCTCGCTCCGTACGTGACGATGCTCAACCGGCTCCGTGCCGCGCACCCCGCCCTCCGCCAGCTGCGGAACCTGCACGTGCACGCCGCCGACGACCCGGCGACCGTCGTGTACTCGAAGCACCTGTCCGGCGAGTTCATCCGCTCCGGGCACGCCGACACCGTGATCGTCGTCGCGAACGTCGACCCGCACTCGGCGCGTGAGACCACCGTGCACCTGGACCTCGCTGCGCTCGGTCTGCCGGCCGACAGCCGGTTCGACGTCCGCGACGTCGTGACCGGGCAGCGCTGGGTCTGGGGCGCGTCGAACTACGTCCGCCTGGACGCCTTCCAGGAACCCGTGCACCTGCTCGTCGTGGAAGGACTGCACCGATGACGAACGACCCGACCGCACCCCAGCCGACCCCGCCGTCGCGCCGCGGCCCCGCCGTACCGCCTGTACCGCCCCCGCCGCCGCCCGTGCCCGCGCGGACACCGTCCGACGCGAAGCCGGAGCCGCGCTACGAGCCGCGGGTCTCCGCCCCCGACGAGGACCTGCCAGGCGCTCCCGCTGCACCGCGCGAGGCGCCCGACCGCGGGGTCGCCGAGTCCGCCACCCTGGCGGGGCACCCCGCCGACGCGACGCACCCGCGGGTACCGTCCGTCGACGCCGTCGCGTCCTCGAGCACTCCGACCGGAGGCCCGTCCACCGTTGCGCCGTCGACCGCCTCTCCGACGCCGCCGGCTCCCGAGCCCGCCACCGCCGACAGCACGGGCCCGCGCCCGGCCTGGTCGAGCAGTGGCTGCGCCAACAGGTCGCCGAGGGCCGCTGGTCCCAGCCCCACGACGTCCTCGGCCCGCACGCCGTCGACGGTGGCACGAGCGTCCGCGTGGTGCGCCACCTGGCGCAGGCGGTCCGGCTCGTCCGGCTCGACGGCGACGACGTCGAGCTGACCCACGAGGGCGACGGTCTCTGGGCCGGTGCCACCGCCGAGGAGCTCGGGCGCTACCGGGTCGAGGCCGACTACGACTTCGACGGGTCCTCGGAAGAGGACGACGCCACCTGGACGACCGACGACGCGTACCGGTTCGCCCCGACGCTCGGCGAGCTCGACCTGCACCTGTTCGGTGAGGGCCGCGACGAGCAGCTCTGGCACCACCTCGGCGCGCACGTCCGCACGATCGACGGCGTCGACGGCGTCGCGTTCTCCGTGTGGGCACCCTGGGCCACCGCCGTGCGCGTCATCGGCGACTTCGAAGGCTGGGAGGGCCGCACCACCGCGATGCGCCGCCTGAGCGACCTCGGCGTCTGGGAGCTGTTCTGGCCCGGAGCCGTCGCGGGCAGCGGTACAAGTTCCAGATCCTCACCGACTCCGGCTGGGTCGAGCGCGCGGACCCGTTCGCCCGCGAGGCCGAGATCGCCCGGCCACCGCCTCGGTCATCACCGAGTCGAGCTACACGTGGTCCGAGGGCGACCGCGCCTGGATGGAACGCCGCGCGGAGACGACCACGCACGACCAGCCGATGAGCGTCTACGAGGTCCACCTCGGCTCGTGGCGCCCCGGGCTGTCGTACCGCGAGGTCGCCGACCAGCTCATCGGGCACGTGCAGTACACGGGCTTCACGCACGTGGAGTTCCTGCCGCTCGCCGAGCACCCGTTCGGCGGCTCGTGGGGCTACCAGGTCACCGGGTACTACGCCCCGACCGCACGCTACGGCTCCCCCGACGACCTGCGGTACCTGATCGACCGCCTGCACTCCGCCGGCATCGGCGTGATCATGGACTGGGTCCCCGGACACTTCCCGAAGGACGAGTGGGCACTCGGACGCTTCGACGGCCACGCGCTGTTCGAGCACCGGACCCCCGCCGCGGCGAGCAGCTCGACTGGGGCACGTACGTGTTCGACTTCGGGCAGCCGCAGGTCCGGAACTTCCTGGTCGCCAACGCCCTGTACTGGCTGGAGGAGTTCCACATCGACGGCCTGCGCGTCGACGCCGTCGCCTCGATCCTGTACCTCGACTACTCCCGCACCGACTGGCTGCCGAACATCCACGGCGGCCGCGAGAACCTCGACGCCGTCGCGTTCCTGCAGGAGACGAACGCCACCGCGTACAAGCGCTACCCGGGCATCGTGATGATCGCCGAGGAGAGCACCTCGTGGCCCGGCGTGACCCAGCCGACGAGCGCCGGTGGGCTCGGGTTCGGCCAGAAGTGGAACATGGGCTGGATGCACGACTCGCTCGAGTACGTGCAGCGCGACCCCGCGTACCGCAGCTACCACCACGACGAGATCACGTTCTCGCTCGTCTACGCCTTCAGTGAGCAGTTCACCCTGCCGATCAGCCACGACGAGGTCGTGCACGGCAAGGGTTCCTCTACGGCAAGATGCCCGGCGACGAGTGGCAGAAGCTCGCGAACGTCCGGGCCTACCTGGCGTTCATGTGGGCGCACCCCGGCAAGCAGCTGCTCTTCATGGGGCAGGAGTTCGCCCAGCCCGCAGAGTGGTCCGAGGCGAAGGGGCTCGACTGGTGGCTCCTCGACCAGCCCGGGCACCGCGGTGTGCAGGACCTCGTCGCCGCCCTGAACCGGGTCTACAAGGACACGCCCGCGCTCTGGACGCACGAGCACGGCCGACGGCTTCGAGTGGATCGAGGGCGGCGACGCCCCCACTCGACACTCGGGTTCCTGCGCAAGGACGGCGACGACCGGCTGGCGGTGTTCGTGAACTTCTCGGGCGTGCCCGTCGAGCGCCGGTTCGGCCTGCCGAGCGCCGGAGAGTGGCACGAGGTGCTCAACACCGACGCCGCGGAGTACGGCGGCTCCGGTGTCGGCAACCTCGGCGTCGTCACCGCCGAGGACACCCCGTGGGCCGGCCGCCCCGCGTCGGCGGCACCTCGTGGTGCCGCCGCTCGGCGCCGTCTGGCTCAAGCTCGCGCGCTAGCGTCATCCGCGTCCTGGACGCGACCGACAGCCGGACGGAGGCCCGGTGCCAGCTACCGGGCCTCCCGTCCGTCGGTTGCGGACCGCTAGTACAGAGCGCTCGCCAGGCGACGGCGGGCCGCGACCACGCGCGGGTCGTCGGTCCCGATGAGCTCGAAGTACTCCACGAGGCGGACCCGCAGGGCCTCACGGTCCTCGCCGAACACCGTCGGTACCAGGTCGAGCAGGCGCCCGAAGGCGTCCTCGACGTGGCCGCCGGAGATGTCGAGGTCGGCAACCGCGAGCTGCGCCTGGACGTCCGTGGACCCGCACCGGCAGCGCACGGATCTCGTCGGCGGTGTGGCCGTTCAGCCGGTCCAGGAGCGACACCTGCGCGAGCCCCGCGACGGCCATCTGGTCGTGCGGGTCCTGCAGGATCGCGGTCTTGTACTCGGTGATCGCCGTGGCGTAGTCGCCCTGCTCGATCGCGTCGTACGCGGCCTGGTGGTGTGGCGGCAGCGCTTCCGGCTCCGGCTCGCCCTGCTCGGCGGTGTCGTCCGGCGCGGCGGCACCGTCCACGGTGACGCGACCGGAGACGCCGTTCTGCTCGGCTGCCTGGAGCACCTGCTCGTAGACGTCGCGGACCTGCGCCTCGGGCAGCGCGCCGACGAAGAGCCCGGAGGGGCGTCCGCCGATCAGCGCGGCGACGGTCGGGATCGACTGCGCCTGGAACGCCTGCACGAGCTGTGGGTTCGTGTCGGCGTCCACCTTGGCGAGCAGCACGCGCCCGCCGTACTCGGCGGTCAGCTGCTCGAGGATCGGCGAGAGCTGCTTGCACGGCCCGCACCACTCGGCCCAGATGTCGACGATGACCGGCACCACGGACGACAGCTCCAGGACGTCCTGGAACGTGTCGTCGGTGACGTCGAGCACGAGCGACGGGACGGTCAGGTCGCCGCCGGTCTCGGTGCCCGGCGCTGCTGCACCGGTCGGGCTTCCCGCCTGCGCCGGAGCACCGGCGGGCGGCTGGGGCGGCCGCTGTGCGCGGTCGACGAGGGACGACAGGTCCACGGCTCCGCGGAGCCCGGACGGGGTCGGGGGATGTTGCTCATTGCACCTCACTCGCTGCGGTCAGGCCCTGCGTGAACCCGAGCAGGACCACTTTGTCATCCGAGGCGACCGGCGGCACGTAGAAGAGCAGCTGGACGCCGTACGTGGCGCTGATGCCCTTCTTGCTCGTGCCGACCCCGGACAGTGCCTTGACGGCACCCTCGGTGTTGACCTCGGCGCCGGAGGCGGTCGGGGTCACCTTCTCGATCTCGTTGAGGTCGGCGGAGACGAGCGCGCCGGCGTCGTCGGTCGCGATGGCGACGGCGGAGTCCTCCGGGGCCTCGGACGAGTACTCGATCTTCGCCGTGTCCGGCAGGGACTCCGCCTTCTTGTCCTTGTACGCCTTGCCGATGGTGGTGCGGAGGCCGTCACCCTCGGTGGCGAACAGGTCGGCGTACTCGCTCTTCGAGTCCTTGGACAGGATGTCGCCGTAGGCGGTCGCGACCTGGTCCGGGGCGATCGCGAGGAGCTTCGACTGCGGGGCCAGGAGCGCCGCGCCGATCGACGTCGGTGCGAGGCTCGGGATCTTGGCGTCGGCCTCGAGCGAGACGTCGTAGGCGACCTTGTACGGGTCGCGCGCGGTGTCCTGCACGAGCGTCAGGCCTGCGGTGCCGACTTGGCGTCGCAGTCCTCGGCGACGATCACGAAGACCGTGCGCGGCCACGTGTCGGTCTGCTGTGGCAGCGCGACGCACACCTGACCGGCGGAGATCGCCGGCGGTGCCTTGACCTCGGAGTCCTTGCCGCGGATGGCGTAGTTCGCCGTCCGCAGGTCGAGCGCGGCACCGGTGAACCGGGTCGTCGCCAGGTCGGTGTCGCGGGCGCTGTCGGCCTTGTCGGCGACGGCTGCGATCCGCTCGACCACGCGGGTGATCTGCTGCTTGGTCGCCGCCGTGGGTTCGGTGGTCTCCGCCGCGCCGGTCGCGCTGGCCGTGGGGGTCGGGGTCGCGAGCGAGGGGTCCCCGCCCTGCGGCCAGTAGTCGGACGAGCAGCCGGCCAGGGCGAGCGTGCCGACGAGGACCACGGGGACCGCGATGAACGCGCGCGATCCGCGGCGGCCCCGGGTCGGGACCTGGGCACCGGCGGCGGCGGCGCGACGCGAGGCCCGCACGCGCGGCGGTCGGGTGCCGCCGCTGCGACGACGCGGCCCACGACCGCGGCGCTGGTGCAGGAACGCCAGGACCAGCAGCACGATGCCGCCGAGTGCGAAGACGCCACCGGCGACCAGCAGGGCCCGACGGACGGCGTCGCGGTGTCCTTCGGCCAGGTGACCGAGACGCCGCTCGGGGCGGCGGCGGTGCCGTCGCTCACGATGAGGACCGAGACGTCCTGCGGCAGACGGACTGTGAACTGCCCGGAGCCGTCGTACTCCTGGTACCAGAGGTCACTGCCCTTCGGCGACGGGACGGACGCCTCGGAGCCGGTGGTCTTGCCCACCAGCTTCGCGCTCTCGGCGTCGAACCCGAGCGTGGTGCTCGGCGTCTCCGACCCACGCGTCGACGTCGGCCGTCTTGCCGTACGCGGCGAAGACCTTGCCGGAGCCGGACACGTTGATGCGCTGGTAGCCGGGGTTCGCGTTGAGCGTCGACCCGGGGATCACGGTGACCGGAGCGGAGCTGGTGGTCGAGCTGTCCGCGACGAGCGAGGACGGCGGAGCGAACACGGTCCGCTGTCCGACCGCCAACGCGACGAGCAGCAGGCCGATGACGAAACTGACGATCGCCAGGACGAATCGCACGAACACTCTCCCTACCGCGCCGGGGTGGGGATGTCGGCGCGCGAATCAGCGACTCAGGATAGCGAGCATGGCTGAGCAGCGCATCCATCCGGGCTGTCGTCGGACTCAGACGACCCCGTCGGGCCACCACTACAATCGACCGCGGGCCGGATCGGGCCCTCCGCCGAGCACCCAGGAGCGACACGTGGCGAACGACGAGGCAGAGTTCGGGACCGAGCTGCGCGGGTACCGCCGCGACGACGTCGACCGCTCACTGAACGACCTGCGCCGTGAGCTCATCAAGTCGAACACCGACCGTGCCGACGCGCTGCGCAAGGAGATCCGTCTCCTGCAGTCCCGCGTCTCCGAGCTCCAGGGCGAGCTCGACGAGGCCGGCACCCCACCTACAGCGGCCTGGGCACACGACTCGAGTCGACCCTGCGCGTGGCGGAGGAGCAGTCCACCCGCCTCATCAGCCAGGCGGACATCGACGCACAGCGCCTGCGGGCGTCGAGCCGGGCCGAGGCCGACCGCACCGTGCGCGAGGCACAGGAAGAAGCCCGCGACACCCTCGAGGACGCCCGCACCCGCTCCACCAACGAACTCACCCGTGCTCGTGCCGAGGCCGCCGACACCGTCGAGCGTGCCCGTGCCGAAGCCGGCCTGCTGACCCAGGACGCCCGCAACGAGGCCGCGGCCATCCGGGGTGCCGCGGTGACCGAGGCCGCCGAGGTCCGCTCCGTCGCCATCCGTGAGACGAACGCCCTGCGCGCCCAGGTCGAGCACGAGGTCGCCGAGCTGCGCGAGGTCGCCCAGCGGGAGTCGGCCGACTCCGCACCGCCGCGGCCGACCTCGACCGCGAGACCGAGCACCGCCGCTCGGTGTTCGAGGCCGACCACGCCCGCCGGGTCGAGGACCTCGACCACGAGGAGTCCACCCGCCGTCAGGCACTCGAGCGCGAGGTCGCCGAGGGGCGTGCTGCGTGGCACCGGGAGCGCGACGAGCAGCAGCAGGCGCACGCCCTGGCGATCGAGACCGGCCGCGCCGAGCTGCAGGCCGAGGTCGACCGACGCCGCGCCGAGATCGACGGCGAGTTCGCCGACCGCCGCCGTGTCGTGGACGAGGAACTCGCCGCTGCCCGTGCCGAGTGGGACCGGGAGCTCGCCTCGGCGCGCACCGCCCTGGCACAGGAAGCCGAGGCGTTGCGTGCGCAGCTGCGCGTCGACGAGGAACAGACGCGCGTCGAGAACGAGCGGCTCGTGCAGGAGACCGCCGACCGCATCGCACGCGAGCTCGAGGAGCACGACACCCGCATCGAGCGGGAGCGCGCCGAGGCCGATGCCGCCGCCGAACGCGCGGACCGCGAGCACGAGAACACCCTGGCTGCCCGCCGCGAACGCGAGCACGCCGAGGTCGACACCGAGATCGCCGACCGCCGCTCCGCCGAGCTCGACACGCTCGAGTCCGAGCGCACCGCCCTCCGTCAGGAGATCGACACGGCCCGCGCCGACCTGGCCAAGGAACGTGACGAGGCCCGAGCCGAGGTCGCCCGCGAGCGCGACGAGGCCCGCACGACGCTCGAGTCCGAGCTCGCCTCACGACGGGACGACGCCGAGCAGGACTACCTGCAGAAGCACCACGAGACCGTCACCGAGACGCAGAAGTACCTCGACGAGGCGAACCTGCAGCTCGCCGAGGCCACGCGCCGTGCCACCGAGGCCCGTGAGCGCGCCGAACGGCTCCAGCAGGAAGCCGACGACCTCGAGCGCACCAGCACCGCCGACGCGCAGGAGCACGCCCGCACCATCGTCGCGGACGCCCAGGACCGCGTGCACCGCATGGTCTCCGATGCCGAGGAGCGCACGGCTGCGATCACCGCCGAGGCCGAGGACCGGCTGTCGGCGATCCGCACCGAGCGCGAGGCAGTGGCGGGCTACCTGGAGAACCTGCGCGGCGTGCTCACGCACGCGACCGGCCTGCTGGGGACCGCACCCGGCACCGCTCCCGGAGCAGGCGACGACGCAGTGGACGCGACCGAACGCTGACGCGAGCCGACCGGGAGGCGCGGGTCGCGCCTCCCGGTCGGCCCACCGCACCGAGGTGGGCACGCACCGATCGCCGAACCGGCGAGTGCCGTCAGACCGGCCAGTGCGTCGGCAGCGGCGCGCTGCCCGGCACGACGAGGTCGGCGACGGCGTCGAGGACGATCCGGACGTACCGCTCCCCCACCCACAGGTGCTTCGCTCCTCGATCGGGACGACCCGGACGTTCGGGGCGACGGCGAACCGGGCGATCGCTTCGTCGGGCTGCAGGAAGTCGTCGTGCTCGGGCACCAGGGCCACCACCGGGACGTCCACGGCTGCCCAGCGCGCGAGCTCGTCCTCCGTGGTGCGGTGCAGCGGCGGCGAGAGCAGGACCACGCCCGCCACGGTGCCGGCCTCGACGTGTTCCAGCGCGTGCTTGAGGATCACCTCGGTACCGAAGGACCATCCGACCAACCACGGCGTCGGCAGACCACGGTCGACCACCTCGGCGACGGCGGCGCGCAGGTCGAAGCCCTCGGAGACACCCTCACCGAACACACCCTCGACGTGCCGCGTGGTGACGTCACCGACCGGAAGTTGAAGCGCAGGACCGCGATGTCCGCCAGGGCCGGCAGACGCGCGGCGGCCTTCTTGAGCACGTGCGAGTCCATGAAGCCGTGCGCGGTCGGCAGCGGGTGCAGCGTCACGACGGTTCCCCGTGCCGGGCGCGCCTCCGGTTCGGCGAGCTCCCCGACCAGGGTGAGGTGGTCGTCGGTGACGAGCTCGACGTCGGTGCGGCGAGCGGGCAGCTGCGTGGCGGATCGGATCTCGCCGTCGTCGGTCATGCGATGCTCCAGCAGTGGTTGTGCCAGTGTCGGCGTGATGCCAGGTCAGCAGCGTCGCCGAGGACCCCGTCGGAACGCCAGACCACCACGTGTGCGGTACCGGGCAGGACCGTGCCGCCGCACCCGGGGCAGACGTACTCCTTCTGCGCCGACGCCGCGGAGACGGGCTGGACGAGGTACTCTCGCCCGCGACGCACCTCGGTGCGCTTCCACGAGCTCATCAGCCGGTCGAGGCCGGTGTCCTCGTCAGGCTCGACGTCGCGACCACGGGGACGCCGCGGCCGGTTGCTGCGCGGCACCCCAACTGCCGATCAGTACCAGTTGTTCGCCTGGCTGTGGCCCCAGGCGCCGCAGGGCGTGCCGTAGACACCGGCGATGTAGTTGAGACCCCACGTGATCTGCGTTGCGGGGTTCGTCTGCCAGTCGGCACCGGCGGTCGCCATCTTGCTGCCCGGGAGCGCCTGCGGGATGCCGTACGCACCGCTGGGGTTGTAGGCGTTCACCCGCCAGCCGGACTCCTTGTTCCACAGCGAGACGAGGCAGTTGTACTGGTCGGTGCCCCAGCCCTGGGCCGTGACGAGCTGCAGGGCGATGGCCTGTGCGCTGCCCGCGTCGGGCGTCGCGGCCACGGCAGCCAGCGTGTTCGCGGCGGAGACGCTCTCGGTCGCGGCGGCGTCGGTCGTCTCGTCGGTGGTGGCGTCGTCGTCGGCTTCTTCCTCGACGACGGGCTTGACGACCTTCGGGGCCGGCACGGTCACGCCGTAGCCGTCGCGGTCGGCAGCGGCGTCGCCGTAGGTGCCGTGTGCGGTGTACTGCTGCGGGGCCTGGGGCGTCTTCACGAGCACCGGGGTGTCGACGGCGGCCTGCGCGACGTCGGCCTGGAGCGGGTTGAAGAGCGACGCCCCCACGAAGAGGAAGACCCCGACGAACGAGAACGCCGGAACCGAGGAACGCTTTCGTGCGAAGGCGTTGACCGCGGCGGCTGCGCCACGGGTCGGCTGCTGCGCCGTCGCGGTGCGCTGGATCGCCGTGGCGTTCTGCTGCTTCGCGGCGCGCGGGTCGACCCGGGCCGCGGGGGCCTCGTGCGCGAACGCGGCGATGCGTTCGTCGGACACGCGGTTCGCTGCGACGGACTTCGGCGTCGCGACCGGACCGGTTTCCGGCAGGACCTGCGGGTTCGCCTGGAGCACCGAGGTGTCTGCCGTACGGGTTCGGTTCAGTGCCGCGCGGCGCTCACCCGAAGCCTGGAGGCTCAGGTGCTCGCGGAGATCGCGGTCGGAGCTGTGGTCTGCCGTGTGCCTGCCCATGAGTAGGACCAGGGTAACGGAACGATCACGGAAAGCGAAGCACCTGGGTGCAGCGCGTCGTCAGCGGACGGCGAGCATGACCTCGACGACGGCGTCGAGCAGCGCGTCGACCTGGCCCTCGCGGTAGCCCCCGTGCTTCGGGCGGAACACGATCGATCGCACCTCGGTGAGGCTCAGCGGCTTGCCCTCGCGGAAGTAGCCGCCGAGGCGCGCCGCGAACGCGTCGACGTCCTTCGGGTGGTAGCCGGTGCCGAGCACGCTCACCCGACTGAACCGCTGACCGTCCGGGCGCTCGAGGCGGGCCACGACGTCGGAGGCCTTCGTGCGGGCCTCGGCGTACCAGGCCTTCTGTCCGGCGTCGCCGATCTCCCGCTCACGCTCCCGTGCCGCGAAGGCGTCCTCGAGGCGCTCCAGCGCTGCGTCGACGTGCGAGGTGGAGTAGCCGCCCTTGCGCATCGAGAACGCGGTGGCGCGGATCTTCGCAGCCTCGATGCCGGGGGCGCTGTCGTCCGCGGAGTACGCACGACGGGCGTCCTCGAGGAAACGTTCGACTTCGTCGACGTCGTATCCGAGGGCGGAGCGAGCTGCGGTCGGGAAGGTGGTGGCCACGGCGTCATTCTGCCAGTCCCGACCCGTGGCACAACCTGGACGCGCTGAGGGCGGCGCTCAGGGTGGGCCGACGAAGTCGGTCAAGGTCGGTCAGTGGTTGACGATCAGGTACAGCACGTAGGCGACGGCGGCCGACGGCAGGATGCTGTCGATGCGGTCGAGCAATCCGCCGTGCCCCGGCAGGAAGGACGAGATGTCCTTGATGCCGAGGTCGCGCTTGATCATCGACTCGGTGAGGTCGCCCAGGGTCGCCGACCCGGAGATCAGCACGCCGAGCACGACGCCGGTCCACCACGGCAGACCGAGCATGAGCCAGGCCACCAGGATGCCGACGATGATGCTCGCTGCGACCGACCCGGCGAAGCCCTCCCACGTCTTCTTCGGGCTGATCCGCGGCGCCATCGGGTGCTTGCCGAGGTTCAACCCGGTGGCGTAGGCACCGGTGTCGACAGCGACGACGACGAGGATGAAACCGATCACCCAGAGGTTGCCCTGCGACTGCGCGGAGAGCAGGACGACACAGGCGCCAAGCAACGAGATGTACGCCTGCACGAACAAGCCGTTCGTGACGTCGCGGAACACGTCGCCCGCCGACGGCTTCTGCCGCGAGAGCGCGACCTCGACCAGGCGCCAGAGGCTGATCAGGACGATTCCACCGAGCAGCGTGAACAGTGCCGCGACCTGCCCGAGCAGGAACGCCGCCGGCACGATCGCGATCGCGACGGCGACGCTCGGGATCCGCGGGACGTCACGGCCGGCGAAGCGCATGGCGCTCGTCAGCTCGTAGACGCCGACGCCGAGCAGGAACGCCGCCACGACCATGAACGACGGCGGCCAGATGAGGAGCGTGCCGAGCATGACCACGGCGAACGCGAGCGCGATGCCGATCGCCGCCGGCAGGTTGCGCCCGGTCCGCGCCGTCAGGGCCTCGTTGCGCGCACCGAAGTCGGCCTTGCGCTGCCGGAGCTGCGCCTCGAAGTCGGTGCGGGCCGCTCGGGCACGCGCATCGAAGTCCTGGCGGAGCCCTTCTTCACGGGCCCGGTCTGGTCGGGTCCGTGCTCTGCTGTGGGGCGTTCACCGCCCTGGTCCGGGCGGCGCATCAGACCTCGAGGAGTTCGGCTTCCTTCTTCTTCAGCGACTCGTCGATCTGGTCGACGTGCTTCTTCGTCAGGGCCTCGAGGTCCTTGTCGCCGCGCGAGATCTCGTCGTCCGAGATCTCACCCTTGAGTGCGTCGAGGTCGTCCTTGGCCTTGCGGCGGATGTTCCGGATGACGACCTTGTGGTCTTCGCCCTTCGTCCGCACGAGCTTGACGAACTCCTTGCGGCGGTCCTTGGTGAGCTCCGGGATCGTCACGCGGACGATGTCACCGTCGTTCGTCGGGCTGGCGCCGAGGTTCGGGAAGGTCGCGATGGCGCGCTCGATCTCCTTGAGCGCCGTCTTGTCGTACGGCGTCACGATGAGCGTGCGGGCCTCGGGCGTCTGCAGCGACGCGAGCTGCGCGAGCGGCGTCGGCGTGCCGTAGTACTCGACCGGGATCTTCTGGAAGAGCGCCGCGTTGATGCGGCCGGTGCGGACGGTCGAGAAGTCGTCCTTGGCGACCTCGACAGCCTTCGCCATCTTCTCGGTGGCTTCGGTCAGGACATCACTGATCACGGTGTTACTCCTTCGGTACTGGCGTCGAGTCTAGTCAGCGGTGCGGGTCAGTTGCTGACCACCGTGCCGATGCGCTCCCCACGGATGGCGGCCTGGACGTTGCCCTCGCCCTCCATCCCGAAGACGTGCATCGGCATGCCGTTGTCCATGCAGAGCGAGAACGCGGTGGCGTCGACGACCTTCAGGCCCTTCAGGAGCGCGTCCTGGTAGGTCACGTGGTGCAGCTTCTCGGCCGTGGCGTCCTTCTTCGGGTCCGCCGTGTACACGCCGTCGACACCGTTCTTGGCGACGAGGACCTCGTCGGCCTTGATCTCGAGTGCTCGCTGCGCGGCCACCGTGTCGGTCGAGAAGTACGGCAGGCCGGCGCCGGCACCGAAGATGACGACGCGGCCCTTCTCGAGGTGGCGCTCGGCGCGCCGCGGGATGTACGGCTCGGCGACCTGGGTCATCGCGATGGCCGACTGCACGCGCGTGGCGGCCCCGGCCTGCTCGAGGAAGTCCTGCAGCGCGAGCGCGTTCATCACGGTGCCGAGCATGCCCATGTAGTCGGCACGGCCGCGGTCCATCCCGCGCTGCGAGAGCTCGGCGCCGCGGAAGAAGTTGCCCTCGCCGACGACGATCGCGATCTCAACCTCGCGCGCGGCGACGGCGATCTCCTTGGCGATGGCCCCGATCACGTCAGGGTTCACGCCGAGCGATCCGGCCCCGAAGGCCTCCCCCGACAGCTTCAGCAGTACGCGGCGTCGTCCGGTCTTCTCGTCGGTCATCTGATCGCACCCTTCGTCGTGGTCTCGTGGAAATGTACTCGCGGATGTGTCGCGTGTGTGTCGCGCCCGGAGGCACGAAAAACGGGGCCAGGAACCTGGTTGGTTCCTGACCCCGTCACGGGTTCGTTACGCGCCGACCTTGACGCGGGCGAAGCCCTGGATCGTGATGCCAGCGTTCTCGGCGGCCTTCGCGACGGAGATCTTGTTGTCCTTCGCGTAGTCCTGGTCGAGGAGCGACACCTGCTTGATGTAGGCGTTCACCCGACCCTCGACGATCTTCGGGAGCGCAGCCTCGGGCTTGCCCTCCTCGCGCGTGATCGCCTCGACGGTCGCACGCTCCTTGGCGATCTCGTCGGCGGGCACCTCGTCGCGGGTCAGGTACGTCGGGTTCGCGAACGCGACGTGCTGGGCGATCGAGCGGGCCTCGGCAGCGTTGTCACCCTCGTACGCGATGACGACGGCGATCTGCGGCGGCAGGTCCTGGCTGGTCTTGTGCAGGTAGATCTCGAAGGCCGAGCCCTCGACACGGCGGACCGTGCGGACCTCGAGCTTCTCGCCCAGTGCGGCGGCCGACTCGTTGACGACCTCGAGGACGGTCTTACCGTCGACGGGGGCGGCGTTCGCGGCGGCGACGTCAGCTGCACCAGCGGCCGCGACGGCCCCGAGCACCTTGTCGGCCAGCGTCGTGAACTTCTCGTTCTTCGCGACGAAGTCGGTCTCGCTCGCGAGCTCGACGACCGTGGCGGCGCCGTTCTCGGAGCTCGCGACGACGACGCCCTCGGAGGTGGCACGGTCGTCGCGCTTGGCGACGGCCTTCGCACCCTTGATGCGGAGCAGCTCGACGGCCTTGTCGTAGTCGCCGTCGGCCTCGACGAGCGCGTTCTTCGCGTCCATCATGCCGGCGCCGAGGTCCTCGCGGAGCTTCTTCACGTCAGCAGCGGTGAAGTTTGCCATTGACTGTCCTTTCTGGACGGTACGTGTGTGGAGAGTGGTGAAGCAGGCGCCGGACCCGACCGGGTCCGGCGCCTGCGACAGGTCACTCGGCGGGGGTGGTCTCCGCGGCTGCCTCGGCCTCAGCCGTCGGCTCCGCGTTCTTCGCGTCGTCGGCGATCGGCTCGCCGATCTCCTTCGCGGCGACCTGCGCGTCAGCGTTGTTCTCCTCGACGGTCGCACCCTCGGGAGCGGCGTCGGCGGACGGCGTCGCGGCGTCGCCACCGAGGAGCTCCTGCTCCCACTCGGCGAGGGGCTCTGCGGCCTCTTCGTCGTCGCCACCGTTGTGGCGGGTCTTCAGGCCCTCGGCCGCGGCGTCGGCGACGATGCGGGTGAGGAGACCGACGGAGCGGATCGCGTCGTCGTTGCCCGGGATCGGGTACGTGATCTCGTCGGGGTCGCAGTTGGTGTCGAGGATGCCGATGATCGGGATACCGAGCTTCTGCGCCTCGTCGACGGCGAGGTGCTCCTTCTTGGTGTCGACGATCCAGAGCGCGCTCGGGGTCCGCGTGAGGTTGCGGATACCACCGAGGGTCTTGTGGAGCTTGTCCAGCTCGCGCTTCTTGATGAGGAGCTCCTTCTTGGTGAAGCCCTTCGTCGTGTCGTCGAAGTCGATCTCCTCGAGCTCCTTCATGCGCGCGAGGCGCTTGGAGACCGTCTGGAAGTTCGTGAGCAGACCGCCGAGCCAACGCTGGTTGACGTACGGCTGGCCGACGCGGGTCGCCTGCTCGGCGATGGAGCCCTGTGCCTGCTTCTTGGTGCCCACGAAGAGGATCGTGCCACCGTGCGCGACCGTCTCCTTGACGAAGTCGTACGCGCGGTCGATGAAGGCCAGCGACTGCTGCAGGTCGATGATGTGGATGCCCGAGCGCTCGGCGAGGATGAAGCGCTTCACCTTCGGGTTCCACCGACGGGTCTGGTGTCCGAAGTGGACGCCGCTGTCGAGCAGCTGGCGGATGGTGACGACGGCCATGTGCCGTCCTCCTTCTGTGTTCTCGGAGCACAGCTGTGCTGTGCCCTGTTGCGGTTGTGTCGAGCACGACCGGAGGTCGTGATCCCTGGTGTCCTGGCACGCGACCGCCCGCTCGTGAGAGCGGGACCGGTGGTCGGGTGCCGGGTCGGAGACGGCGAACCGTTGACGACCCTGTGGACACGCGAAGTCAGCGCGCATCAGCGCACTGCTGGAGAAATGCTAGCAGACAGGAGGCCCGGATCACGCGCGCCGACCGGCTGACGTGATCCGGGCCTCCTGTCCGGTGTTCTGGGTGTGTCAGGCGCGTCTGATCACGCCTTCGCGTTCACCGTGTCGCCCTCGGCGGAGATGCCCATCTCCTCGAGCGAGCGGCCCTTGGTCTCGGGGATCTTCGCGATGACGAAGAAGAACGAGATGAGCGCGAACAGCGCGTAGATGCCGTACGTGACCGTCAGGTTGAAGCCGGACAGCACCGGGAAGGTGATCGTGACGATGAAGTTCGCGACCCAGTTGGCGGCCGAGCCGATGCCGAGCGCCGTGGCGCGGATGCGGTTCGGGAACATCTCGCCGAGCAGCACCCACATGAGCGGACCCCACGTCGCGCCGAACGACACGACGAACAGGTTCGCGAAGATGAGGGCGATGACGCCCCACGAGCCGGGCAGGCTCGGGTTGCCGTCCACGATCGTCGACTGCGAGAACGCGATCGCGACCATCGCCAGCGACACGAACATGCCGGCGGAACCGGTGACGAGCAGCGGCTTCCGACCGACCTTGTCGACCAGGAAGATCGCGATGAAGGTCACGGCGACGTTGACCACCGACGTGATCGTCGAGATGAGGAACGAGTCGCTCTCCTTGAACCCGACCGCCTGCCACAGCGTCGTCGAGTAGTAGAAGATCACGTTGATGCCGACGAACTGCTGCAGCACGGCCAGGATGATGCCGACCCAGACGATGGGCTGCAGGCCGAAGCGGTTGCCCTGGATGGAGCCCTTCTTCTCGTTGGCTTCCTTCTTGATGCCGTCCTGGATCTCCTCCAGGCTCGTGTTCACCGTGTCGCGCGGGACGATCTTCGTCATGACCGCGCGGGCGTCCTCCGTCCGCCCCTTGGCGAGCAGGTACCGCGGCGACTCCGGCAGCGTGATCGCCAGGATGCCGTAGACCACCGACGGGATCACGCCGACCAGGAACATCCAGCGCCAGGCCGGCAGGCCGAGGACGACCTCGGAGGCGCCACCGGCGGTGACCGCGAAGAACTGGTCGGACAGCAGCGCGGCGAAGATACCGAGCGTGATGGCGAGCTGCTGGAACGAGGCCAGGCGCCCGCGGATCGCCTTCGGCGAGACCTCGGAGATGTACGCCGGCGCGATCACCGACGCCGTACCGATGCCGAGCCCGCCGACGAGACGCCACAGGACGAAGTCCCACGTGGCGAACGCGAAGCCGGAGCCGATCGAGCTCACCAGGAACAGCACTGCGGCCCAGAACATCACCCGGGTGCGGCCCCAGCGGTCAGCGAGTCGACCGGCGAAGTAGGCGCCGAACGCACAGCCGATGAGGGCAGACGCGACGGCGAAGCCGCTCGCCGCCTCGGACAGGCCGAACTCGCCCTTGATGGCCTCGACGGCGCCGTTGATGACCGACGAGTCGAAACCGAAGAGGAAACCGCCCACCGCTGCTGCGATGGCGAACGCGGTGACCTTCCCCTTGAACGCACGGTCCTCGCCGTGCCCGGTGGCTGTGTTGGACACGATGCTCCTGGGTTCTGCCGGCCGTGCTGCTGTGGGCACGGTGCCCCGGCGGTCGGCTCGTTCGCCGTCCGTGCGGCGTTGCGTGGTCCGGAGCGGCCCCGACTGTACTCCTCGTGGCGGATGTGGTCATAACCGGGCGCGGGTGTCGGGGCCGGGCGGGGTTCGGGTTGGGGCGTGGGGTCGGGGTGTTCGGGTCGGGGCGTGGGCCTGCGCACGACCGTTCCGACAGTCCACGCGGTGATCACCTCGTGCTTCGTCGCAAGACGCGTCCGCATGCGTGTTCGCTGCGGTCCCGTCGTCCCTCCACAGGCCGGGAGGCCCGCCCCACCCTCCACGGACCGCCTCACCTGGGTCGTGTGGCCGGTCCGGGGCGGACAGAGTGGCGGCATGGTCCTGTTCCCCGGCTCCGGCACTCGGCTCCCCCCGGTCGTCGCGATGGTGGTGGTGATCGGGACGTTCGGGGTGTTCGGGGCGCCCGGGGCGTTCGGGGCGCCCGGGGCGTTCGGGGCGCACGGGGTGTTCGGGGTGGCCACCGCGTGGTTGGCCGCACCTGGGCCCGCGCCGGAGGACGTGCACGACCAGCGAGACCGCACGGCGGCGACTCGTGCTGCCGACCCGTGGATCTGGCCGACCGGAACGCGGGTGGTCGAGCGCGGGTGGGAGCCACCGTCCGACGACTACGCCGCCGGTCACCGCGGGCTCGACGTCCCGGCACCGCTCGGCACGACTGCGGCGGCGGTCGACGACGGCACCGTGGCGTTCGCCGGACCCGTCGGCGGCAGGAGCGTCGTGACCATCGACCACGGCGGCGGGCTCGTCAGCACCCTCGACTCAGTGCAGCCACTCGTCGCTGCCGGGGACGACGTCCGACAGGGTGATCCGGTTGGCCGGGTGTCCGTGGGGCACTGCCCGGCCTCGGCCGCGTGTCTGCACCTCGGCGCGCGGATCGACGGCCGCTACGTGGACCCGACGCCGTACCTTCCGGCGGCCGAGTGGCCCGTGCTGTTGCCGGAGTCCGCCTGGCCGGGGTGAGCGTCGGCGACGAGCGGTGGGCGACGTGCGACGTGCGACGTGCGGCGTCAGTCGGCCCGCTGGCTGACCGGGTGCGTGGGCGTGCGTCAGGCGCGTCAGGCGCGTCGAGCCGGTCGCACGGTCGCACGGTCGCACGGTCGCACGGTCGCACGGTCGCACGGTCGCACGGTCGCACGGTCGCACGGTCGCATCGTTCCAACGTTCCGGCGCCTCGCAGTCGCACGAGTGCGCGGCGCCGGTCCGGCGGTCGCTCGGCGCAGGTCGGGCGTTCGATCGGCGCCGGTCGGGCGGTCGATCGGCGCAGGTCGGGCGGTCGATCGGCGCCGGTCCGGCGATCACGCGGGGGCGGCGCCGGTCCGGCGATCGCACCGTCAAGCGCGCGGGTGAGCCGTCCGGTAGACCTCGCGCAGCCGTGCCGAGGACACGTGCGTGTAGATCTGCGTCGTCCCGAGGCTCGCGTGCCCGAGCATCTCCTGCACCGCCCGCAGGTCAGCTCCCCCGTCGAGCAGGTGCGTCGCCGCGGTGTGCCGGAAGGTGTGCGGTCCGCTCGGCCCTTCGCCGGGAAGGTCCCCGAGCAGCCGAGCCACCACGCGGTACGCACTGCGCACCCCGAGCCGGCCACCCTGGTCGCCGAGGAACAGTGCCGTGCTCGGTGCATCGGCCCGCGCCGCGAGGGTCGGACGCCCCCGCGACGTCCACGCCTCGAGTGCATCACGGGCCGGGACGCCGAACGGCACGACCCGCTCCTTCCCGCCCTTCCCGAGCACGCGGACCGTGAGCCGCCCGCGATCGACGTCGGCGACGTCGATGCCGACGAGCTCGCTCACCCGGATGGCCGCGGCGTACAGCAGCTCCACGAGCGCCAGGTCACGCAGCGCCCCGGGGTCGTCGGTCGCCGCACGGGCCGCGAGGCCGTCGAGCATGCCACGGACCTGGTCGGCCGACACCACCCGCGGCAGGTGCGCGCCGCCCTTCGGCGCACGGAGCCGCACACCGGCGTCCGTCGCGGTCACCCCGGTCTCGCTCGCCCACCGGGTGAAAGCCCGCACCGACGACGACCGGCGGGCGATCGTCGACCGTGCGAGCCCCCGCTGGTCGGCTTCCCACAACCAGTCACGGAGGAGTTCGAGGTCGACCCCGTCGATGCCGACGACGCCGCGTCGCGCGGCGAACCCGACGAACTGGTCGAGGTCGTTCGCGTACGCGCGGAGCGTCTGCTCGCTGAGCCCCCTGGCGTGTCGAGCGTGCCCGAGGAACGAGTCGACCGCTGCCACGAGTCGCTCTTCCTGCTGCTCTGTTCGGTCCGCCACGTCGTCAGCGTACGGCTGGCCGACGTCATGCGCGGCCCCACCCGCCGCTGCTGTGCGCCACGAGCCCCTGCAACTGCGCGAGCGCAAGGGCGTCCGCCACCGCCGCTCCGGACAGCCCGGACCGTCGAGCGATCTCGGCCTCCGGCAGGGCACGACGGCCGAGCGCGTCGAGGACCCGGACGACCTCGGGATCGCGCTGGACCGACACGAGGGGTTCGTCCGCCGCCGCGGTCGAACCGGATGCGGCCTCGGGACGCATCGCGGCGACCAGGTCCCCCGGGTGCACGACGAGCTGCGCGCGGCCCTGCGCCACGAGCCGGTGGCACCCGACCGACGCCGAGGACGCGAACGCTCCCGGGACGGCCAACACCGGGCGACCGAGCTGCCCGGCGTGGTGCGCGGTGTTGAGCGCACCGGACCGCGCACCGGCCTCGACGACGACCGCAGCATCGGCGAGGGCGGCGATCAACCGGTTCCGGGCCGGGAAGCGCCACCGGGTCGGGCGGGTCCCCGGCGCCGACTCCGCCACCAGGGCGCCCTGCCGAGCAACGTTGTGGAGCAGCTGGACGTTGCCGGCAGGGTAGAGCTGGTCGATCCCCCGGCCAGGACCGCGATCGTCGGGGCCCCTGCGGCGATCGCCACCCGGTGTGCGACCGCGTCGATCCCGTAGGCGCCGCCGCTGACGATCGTGCAGCCGGCGTCCGCCGCGGCCGAGGTGATCTCGGCGGCTGCTTCAGCCCCGGCGATGGTGTTCGCCCGCGACCCGACCACGGCCAGGGCGGGTGCCCCGTCACCGACACCCGACGTGGCGCTGCGCGTCCAGAGCACGAGCGGTGCGTGGGGGCCGAGGTCGTCGATCGCCGTCGGCCATCCGGCTGAACCGGGCACGAGCAGTCGTGCCCCGACGGCTTCCGCCGAGGCGACGACGTCGGCCACGTCGGACCGGACCAAGCGCGGTCGCCACCGGTCGATGGCCGTGTGCAGGACACCGGCGAACGCATCGGGGTCCTCCGCACCGGGCACGCCGGCCTCCACACACCCGTCGAGCAGTTCGTCGAACGCACCGTCGGCTGCCAGCAGGACCGAGCCGAGGGCGCGCTCCGACCCGAGGGCTGCCATGAGCTCACCGGCGACGGAGTCCCCCGGCTCCACGATCACGGACCACGCGACCCGAGCGGCGGTCTGGACCGGGTCCGACGCCCCGTCAGTCCCGAGGACCCGACGGATCGCGGCGAGCAGTTCGCTGCCGTGGCCGGGCCCCACGCCGCTCACAGCGCGCTCCGCAGAGCGAGGGCGCCCCGGACGTGTGCTCTGCTCGGACGGTCGACCGCTTCGAGGTCGGCGAGGGTCCACGCGAGCCGCATCACCCGGTCCCACCCCGCATGGTCAAGGTGCCGAGGTCGAGCGCCCGGTCGAGCTCAGTGGTCGAACCGGGTTCGATCCGACCGTCCGCCCGCAGCCAGGCCCCGGTGACCTCGGCGTTCTTCGTCCACCCGGTGTCTCGGAGGCGTTCGGCCATCCGCGCGCGGGCCGCGGCGACACCGGCACGGGCCTCGGCCGTCGTCGGCGTGCTCCCGTCGGCACCACGCATCTTCCCGGTCGTCACCCGGGGCACGAGCACCCGGATGTCCATCCGGTCGAGCAGTGGTCCGGACATCCGCCCGAGGTAGCGCCGAACCGCACTCGGCGGACACTCACACGGTTGGCCGTGCGCTCCGCCGGCGTTGCCGCACGGGCAGGGGTTGGCAGCGAGCACGACCTGGCACCGCGCCGGGAACTCGGCGGCGCCCGCAGCCCGGTGGATGGTGATCCGACCGGACTCGAGCGGCTGGCGGAGCGCGTCGAGCACCGCACGGGGGAACTCCGGTGCTTCGTCGAGGAACAGGATGCCGCCGGTCGCCCGCGACACTGCTCCGGGTCGCAGCACACCGGAGCCGCCGCCGATCAGGGAGATCGCCGACGCCGAGTGGTGCGGGGCCTCCCACGGGGGCTTCGTGCTCCACGACGCCGGTCCGAGTCCGGCGACGGACCGGACGGCGGCGACCTCGAGCGCGGTCGCGTCGTCGAGGTCGGGCAGGAGTCCGGGTAGGCGCTCGGCGAGCATCGTCTTGCCGGCACCGGGCGGACCGAGCAGGAGTGCGTGGTGTCCGCCGGCCGCCGCGGCGACGACGGCGCGCACCCCGATCGGGTTCCCGACGACGTCCGACAGTTCGGCCACCGGGCGTTGGACCGCGGGCACCGGCGCCGCAAGCACCGCTTCGACCTCGACCGGCGGCAGCAGCGCACCGGCGTCGATCGCGGCCGCTCGGAGTGAGTCGACCCCGGTGGTGCGCACGCCGTCGACCACGCGGGCCTCGGGCAGGTTCCCGACCGGCAGCACGACCCGGTCGGCCCCGGCGTCGCGGGCGGCGAGCAGCATCGGGATGACCCCGGCGACCGGTCGAACACGACCGTCCAGACCGAGCTCCCCGATGTAGACGATGCGCTCACTGACGTCGGGCGCGAGTCCGGCGCCGGCGAGCACGGCCATCGCGATCGCCAGGTCGAACCCGGAACCCCGTTTCGGGATCGCCGCCGGCGTCAGGTTCACCGTGATCCGCCGAGCCGGCAACGGACACCCGGCGTTCGCAGCGGCGGCACGGACCCGCTCGCGCGCCTCGCCGAGCGAGGTGTCCGGCAGTCCGATGATGCTGAAGGCGGGCAGCTGGCTGGTCAGGTGGGCCTCGACCTCGATCCGGCGCCCGGTCACGCCGAGCAGCGCGACGGCCGCAGCACGACCGATGCCCGTCACAGCACACCCGCCACGTGTTGCACGGCCGTCCGGGGACCGTCGACGTGGACCGCGACGACGTCGATGCGGATCGCGCGTGCCGACACCTCCGGATGGGCGTCGAACCACTCGGCCACGAGTCGTCGCATCCGCGTGAGCTTCGTCGCCGTGATCGCCTCGAACGGATGCCCAGTCGTCGTACCGGATCGCGTCTTCACCTCGATGAACACGAGTGTGCAGGAATCCCACGCGACGATGTCGATCTCGCCCCGGGCACACCGCCAATTCCGCTCGATGACCCGGAATCCCCGTTCGTGCAACCACGCCACGGCCTGGTCCTCGCCGAACCGCCCCAGGCGGCCGTTCCGGAGTGTTCGTCCGGGGCGATCGTGCAGCTTCTGTTCCATGTCATTGCCTCCACGGCAACGATCGCGGGAACGGCAGCGCGGATGGGCGCTGACGACGGCTCTGTGGAATCAGATGACGACGATCGCCCTTGGGGAGGAATGACGAAGGACCCGGATGATCGCGATCACCCGGGTCCTTCGACGACAGCAGCTCAGTGTGCGGCTGCGTACGCTTCCTGCACCTGGGTCGAGATACGACCACGAGTCGAGACCTCGTAGCCGTTCTCCTTCGCCCACTCGCGGATCTTGCCGAGCTCTTCGGAGTTCCCGCGCTTCGGGGCCGACTTGGGGGCCGTGCTACCGGTGCGACGGCCGGACACCTTGCGCGCCGCGGCGATGTAGTCGGAGATCGCTTCGCGGAACTTGTCGACGTTGTCGTTCGTCAGGTCGATCTCGTAGGACGAGCCGTCGAAACCGAATTCGACCGTGCGTCCTTCACCGGTGGTGATGGGGGAATCGTCGAGGTCGTCGACGAGCTGGACGGTGACCTTCTGTGCCATGCGCGGCTCCTGTTCATTGGACGGGAAATCCCGACCAGAATAGCGCGTGGAATTCCGGCACGTCACCGATCACCGGCGATTCACCGAATGCACCGGAATTGACGATCACTCGTCGAGTGCGAGTTCCTTCGGCAGTTCGAGTTCTCGCGATGTCAGTTCTTCGACATTCACGTCCTTGAACGTGAGGACGCGGACGCCCTTCACGAACCGGTCGGAACGGTAGACGTCCCACACCCAGACGTCGTTCATCGTCAGTTCGAAGTAGAAATCGTGTTCGGTGTCCCGGCGCACGAGTTCGACCTCGTTCGCCAGGTAGAAACGCCGCTCGGTCTCGACCACGTAGCGGAACTGCGACACGACGTCGCGGTACTCGCGGTACAGGGCCAGCTCGACCTCGCGGTCGTAGTCGTCGAATTCGTCCTCATCCATTGCGCCCACAGTCTACGGCGGCAGCCGCACCAGTGTGCGACAGCAGCTCGAGGGATGCACCCGAAGACGGAAGTGCGAGCAAGCTCGGCGTCCGCTCCCGATCCGAGCCCACCGAGGTTCCACAACACGCCGTGCGCTCCGCCGAGGTTCCGCGGCGGCGCCGGGCGTGCGCCGAGACGCCGAGATTTCGGAACCTCACGAGCCACAGCCGAGGCGGGCAGGGCGGGGCAGGCCGGGGTCGACGGCGCCGGGTCAGCTGACGAGCGCGTCGAAGCCCTCGAGTGACACGCTCGACGCCTGGTGCAACCACGACTTGCGGTGCAGGGCGTGCGCCCCGACCGCGCGGATGGCGTCGTAGTGCGCGGTCGAGCCGTAGCCCTTGTTCGACGCCCAGGCGTAGTGCGGTGCCTCGTCGTGGGCCGCGATCATCAGGGCGTCCCGCGCGACCTTCGCCACGATCGACGCCGCGGCGACCGAGGCGCAGTCCCGGTCGGCCTTGACCTGCACGACGACCTCGAGCGGGTCCGTCGTCGGACGGAGCGAGGCGGGGACGGCACGGGTCAGCCAGTCGAAGGACCCGTCCAGCACGACGACGGCGCCGTCGAGCGACAGGCCACCGGCGACCAGCGACTCGAGCGCCTGCGCCCCCGCGGCTCCGAGCGCCGGGACGATCCCCTGCCGGTCGACGTACTCGGCGGACGCCATGCCGACGGCGGTGCGCGCCCAGCGGGTGACGACGGGGACCAGGTCCGTGCGGCGGGTGGCGGACAGCAGCTTCGAGTCGGCCAGACCCTGCGGGACCCGCCCGACATCGATCGTCACGGCCGCGACGCCGACGCCGACGGGACCGGCGATCGCACCGCGTCCGACCTCGTCCATCCCGATGACCGTGACACGGCCTTCGGCCAGCAGTCGCTTCTCGACGCGGAGGGAGGGGCGGACGGGGGTCACTGGTCGCGCTCCTCCACCCCGGCGAACACCTCGGGGTGGTCGTCGAGCCACGTCCAGCGGCTCGTCGGCCAGGAGATCACGAAGGCGCGGCCGGTCACGTCGGACAACGGCACGAACCCTTCGACGGTGTGTCCCCGTTGTAGCGGGAGTCCTTGGAGTCGTTCCGGTTGTCGCCCATCACCCAGATGGTGCCCTTCGGCACGGTGACGGAGAAGTCGCGTCGCCGACGCGGAGCGCCGGCCGGCAGCTTGAGGTACGGCTCCTTGATCGGGACGCCGTTCACGGACATCTGCCCGAGGTCGTTGCAGCAGGAGACCTTGTCGCCCGGCAGACCGATCACGCGCTTGATGAGGTGGTCGTCGCTGTCGCCCGTCCCGAGGCCGATCTGCGTCAGGACCCAGTCGATCGCCTTGGCGGGCTGGGTGTCCGGCGTGACGCTCGGCACCTCGGACCCGGCGAGCCATCCGCCCGGGTCCTTGAACACCACGACGTCGCCGCGTTTCAGTGCCACGACACCCGGGACGAGTTCGTTGACGATCACGCGGTCGTTGATCTGCAGCGTGTTCTCCATCGACGCTGACGGGATGTAGAACGAGCGGATCAGGAACGTCTTGACCAAGAACGACACGAGCAGCGCCGCGATGAAGATGATGACGAGGTCGCGGAGGAATGTGAGGATCCCGTTGCGCTGCTTCTCGGGCCGGGGCCTGCGCCCGGATTCCTCAGTCGTGTCCGTCATTTCCGCTCTCGTTCACACCGTGCCCGCCCGGGTTCAGCGGGCGCAAGGAAAGCCCCCGTCGATGCACAACCGTACATCGGCGAGGGGCCAGCAGCGGCGTCCGGCTCGCGGGCGCTCACTGTGAAGGCGATCAGGCGTCGCGCTTCTCCTTGATCTTGCGGCGGGCCGCCTTGCCGCGCAGTTCGCGCAGGTAGTAGAGCTTCGCGCGACGGACGTCACCCTTGGTGACGATCTCGATGTGGTCGATGATCGGCGAGTGCACCGGGAACCAGCGCTCGACACCGACCTGGAAGCTCACCTTGCGGACCTTGAAGGTCTCGCCGATGCCGTGGCCCTGGCGGCCGATGACGACACCCTGGAAGACCTGGATACGCGAGCGCGTGCCTTCGACGATGTTCACGTGCACCTTGATGGTGTCACCGGCGCGGAAGTCCGGGACGTCGGTCCGCAGCGATGCTGCGTCGACGTTGTCGAGGAGCTGGCTCATGGCTGTTCTACTCTCTGCGGACGCACACGGGTCGCCGCGGATCGATGTCTGATGAAGTGGTGGTGCGTGCCCGGTGTCGGCGACTCCCCGTGGCAGAGTCCAGCCAGGGCACAGCGGTCCATACTGCCACACGGAACGCCGGGGGCAAAACAGCGAGGATGGACCCATGATCGAACTGCGAACCCCCACGGAACTCGACGGCCTGCGCGTCGCCGGTCGGTTCGTGGCCGACGTCCTCGACGAACTGCTCGACACCGTCGACGTCGGCGTGAACCTGCTCGAGCTCGACCGCGTCGCCGCGCGGATGATCGCCGACCGGGGTGCCGAGAGCTGCTACGTCGACTACCACCCGTCGTTCGGCAAGTCGCCGTTCGGCAAGAACCTGTGCACCTCGGTGAACGACGCCGCGCTGCACGGTCTGCCGTTCGACCACGTGCTGCAGGACGGCGACCTCGTCAGCCTCGACTTCGCCGCGAGCGTCGACGGCTGGGTGGCGGACTCCGCCGTGTCGGTGCAGGTCGGAACGCCTCGCGACGAGGACCAGACGCTCATCTCGACCGTCGAGCGCGCCCTGGCCGCCGGCATCGCGCAGGCTGCGCCGGGCAACAAGCTCGGCGACGTCTCGCACGCGATCGGGCACGTGGCGAAGGAGGCGGGCTACGGCGTCAACCTGCAGTTCGGCGGGCACGGCGTCGGTCACACGATGCACGGCGACCCGCACGTGCCGAACGACGGGCGACCCGGTCGCGGTCTGAAGCTCCGGCCGGGGCTGGTGGTCGCGATCGAGCCGTGGCTCATGCAGGGCACCGACGAGCTGTACCAGGACGACGACGGCTGGACACTCCGGAGCGTCGACGGCTCACGTGCTGCGCACGTCGATCACACGGTGGCGGTCACCGAGGCCGGACCCGAGGTCCTGACCCTGCGTCGCGCCCAGCGCGCCGACCCGACCGCCTGACGGACTGGAGGCGCGGTGCAGGCCCGCCCCGCGCCTCCAGTCCGAAACGGCGGAGCCGAGTCTCATGCCCAGCGACAGTTCTCGCGATCGCGACCGCGAGAACTGTCGCTCAGCCCGAGTCTCGGGGGGCAGGAAGGCGCTACGAGTCGGGCAGCAGGTCCGGCCGGACGCGCCGCGTCCGCTCCACCTGCTGCTCGTGCCGCCACGCAGCGACCTTGCCGTGGTGGCCACTGAGCAGCACCTCGGGCACGTCGTGGTCGCGCCAGGAAGCGGGCTTCGTGTACGAGGGGTACTCGAGCAAGCCGTCCTCGTGGGACTCCTCGACCAAGGACTCGGGGTTGCCGACGACGCCGGGGACGAGTCGCCCAACGGCCTCGATCATGGCCATCGCCGCGACCTCGCCGCCGTTCAGCACGTAGTCGCCGAGCGAGAGTTCGACGACCGAGCAGCGTGACGCCGCCCACTCGAAGACGCGGGCGTCGATGCCCTCGTACCGCCCGCAGGCGAACACGAGGTGGTCGGAGGTCGACGCGAGCGAGCGCGCGATGGACTGCTTGAACGGCGTGCCGGCGGGCGTCGGGACCACGAGGGTCGACGAGCCGTCCGGCCGCAGCAGGGCGTCCAGCGCCTGCGCCCACGGTTCCGGCTTCATCACCATGCCGGCGCCACCGCCGTACGGGGTGTCGTCGACGGTGCGGTGCCGGTCGGTCGTCCAGGAGCGCAGGTCGTGCACGTGCAGGTCGAGCAGCCCACCGGAGCGGGCCTTGCCGAGCAGGGACACGTCGAGCACGGAGAAGAACTCCGGGAAGATCGTGACGATGTCGATCCGCACGGCAGCTAGTCCGTGACCGTCTCGGGCCGGGAGGTGTCCTCCGGGTCTTCGAACAGACCCTGCGGCGGCGTGACCGTGACGGTGCCGGACGCGATGTCGACCGCGGGCACGATCGCCGCGACGAACGGCACGAGGACCTCGCCGCGCGACGGGGTGTCGATCGCGAGCAGGTCCTGCGCCGGCATGTGGTCGACCCGGGCGACGGTGCCGACCTCGACGCCGTCGCGAAGCACCTTCAGCCCGACCAGCTGGTGGTCGTACCAGGCGTCGTCCTCGCCGGTCTCGGCGTCGGCGTCCTGCTCGACCCAGAGGATGATCCGGGCGAGCGACTCGGCGCCGGTGCGGTCGTCGATCCCGGCGAAGAACGCGACGGGGTGACCGTTGTACCAGCGGAGCTCGTCCAGCTCGAGGGTCTTGCCCGACCACGGTGAATCATCGGGGACCTGGAGCGCGAACGTGGCACCGGGGGTGAACCGACGATCCGGGTCGTCGGTGTAGAGCTCGAGCTTGATGCCGCCCTTGAGCCCGTGTGCCTTCGTGATTCGACCCACCCGGAGCTGGGTCGTCTCCCTAGGAATCGGTGTCGACCACGTCGACCCGCACACGCTTGCCGTCGGCCAGGGCCGAGACGAGGGTGCGGAGTGCCTTGGCGGTCCGCCCGGCACGACCGATCACGCGGCCGAGGTCCTCGGGGTGCACGCGCACCTCGAGGACCTCGCCCCGCGGGAGGTGGAGCTGGCGACGCGCACGTCGTCGGGGTGATCGACGATCCCCTTGACGAGGTGCGTCAGCGCGGATTCGAGCAAGGACTACGCCTCGGTCGTCTCGTCGGCGGTCTCGGCGTCGTCGGTCTTGGCGGCGGGAGCCGTCTTCTCCGACTTCGGCTTGAGGACGGCCTTCTTCGAGGAGTCGACCTGGAAGGCCTGCTTCGGCTCGGCGACCTTGACCTTGGACGCGGTGTCCTTCTCGCCCTTGAACTTGGCCCAGTCGCCGGTCAGCTTGAGGAGGGCCGCGACCTGCTCGGTCGGCTGCGCGCCGACGCCGAGCCAGTAGAGCGCACGCTCGGACTCGATCTTGATGACCGAGGGCTCCTCGGTCGGGTGGTACTGACCGATCTCCTCGAGGACACGACCATCGCGCTTGGTGCGCGAGTCGGCGACGACGATGCGGTAGTAGGGCGCACGGATCTTACCGAGACGCTTCAGACGGATCTTGACAGCCACAATTGCTCCTGTTTGCTTACGTTGTGGTTGAACTGGAACCGCGGGCGTGGGGGCACACACGGTGAAAGCTCGGGAGAGATCGCTCACAGCTGGATAGAGGGTCGAGCTGCGGCGATTCGACCGTTCATTCTTACAGATTCCGGGCCGCGATGCGAGCCGACGCGCTACGGCGCGAGTCGCCGGACCGCTTCGAGGGCCTCGGACGTCGCGCGGACCGCGTCCACGCTCCGTGCGTCGCGTGCGCCGCCGACGACGGCGAACGGCACACCGGCGGCCTGGAGGCCCGTCACGAGTCCGTCACGCACGTCACCCTCGGTGTCGATCGCGCGTTCCTGCCCGGCGCAGACCACGACGTTGTCCGCCGGGATCGCACGCTCCTCGCCGTGCTCGTCGCGGATCCAGAGGGCACCGGGCTCGATGCGCAGGTACTCCTGCACGCCACCGACCATGCGCACCCCCGCGTCACGGAGGCGCCCGATGGCGACCCAGCGCGAGGTGATCCCGACGCCCTGCCCGAACTTGCCCGATCGGCGGAGCACGGTGACGTCGGAGCCCGGCCGGATCGTGCGCGACGCGGCGGGCAGCCGCTGGGGGACGTCGCCGACGAGCTCCTCGGAGACGTCGAGGTCCCAGCGCGCCGCGAACTCGGTGGCGCGGACCGACTCGTCCGGCGACTCGGTCAGGAACGCTGCGGTGTCGACGCCGATGCCGCCGCCGCCGATGATCGCGACGGTGCCGGCGGGCACGCCCTCGCGCAGTGCCCGCTCGTACGACAGGACGTGCGGCAGGTGTGCACCGGGGACGTCGACGTCGCGCGGGACCACCCCGGCGGCGAGCACCACGGCGTCACTGTCGGCCAGGTCCGCGGGCGTGGCCGGGCGGCCGAGGTGCACCGTGGCCCCGCGGTCGTCGAGCTCGGCGCGGGCAGCCCGCACGGTGGCGGCGTAGTCCTCCTTGCCGGGAACGAGCGCGGCGAGGCCGAACTGGCCGCCGAGCCGGTCCGCGGCTTCCCACACGGTGACGCGGTGGCCGCGTCGGGCGGCGTCGACGGCTGCGGCGAGACCGGCCGGTCCCCCGCCGACGACGTCGACGCGCTTCGGGTCGGTGGTCGGACGTGCGGGGAACGCGACCTCGCGGGCGGCGCGCGGGTTCACCAGGCAGGACACCGGCGCACCGATGATCGAGCGGTCGAGGCACGCCTGGTTGCAGCCGATGCAGGTGTTCACCAGCGCGAACCGGCCCGCGAGCGACCGGTTCACGAGCGCGGGGTCGGCGAGGAACGGTCGGGCGAGCGCGACGGCGTCGATGATCCCGTCGGCGAGGACGGTCTCACCGTCGCGCAGGTCGGTCATCCGGTTCGACGCGATCACCCGGACGTCCGGGTACGACGAGGCGCGCACGACCCCGGCGATGCGCGCGGCGTAGGCGAGCCAGGCACCGTGCGGCACGGCGGCCTGCACGGTCGGGGTGCGGGACTCGTGCCAGCCGATCCCCACCGAGATGCCGTCGAGCCCGAGCGGCAGCAGGTCGTGCACCAGGGCGTCGACGTCGTCCTCGGTCGACGAACCGGGCATCAGGTCGGCGCCGGAGAGCCGGATCGTCACGGCCAGGTCGGGCACCGCTGCACGGACGGCCTCGACGACCGACACCGTGAAGCGTCGTCGACGCTCCGGCGAACCGCCCCACTCGTCGTCACGGAGGTTCGTCAGCGGTGACTGGAACTGGTTGATGAGGTAGCCCTCGGACGCCATGATCTCGACGCCGTCGAACCCGATGTCGCGCGCGGACCGGGCCGCGGCGGCGAAGTCCTCGATGGTGCGCTCGATCTCGGCCGGCGTCAGCTCGGTCGGCACCACGCCACGGGCGGCCGCCCAGGGCAGGGCCGACGGTGCCACCACGCGCTGGGGCTCCCCGTGCCGGTCGACCATCCCCGCGGCGAGCGCGTACCGCCCGGCGTGGAACAGCTGCGCGAGGATCGTGGAGCCTTCCTCGTGCACGACGTCGACCGCGGCGCGGAACCGCTCGTCCGCTCCCCCGACACCGAACACGGCGAAGTCGGGGCCACCACGGGCCTCGTCGTTCACCGCGATGCCGCCGGTGATGATGCACGCGGCACCGCCGGCAGCACGTTCGCGGTAGAACGCCGCCATGCCGGCCCCACCGTCGTCGTGCACCTCGAGTCCGGTGTGCATCGACCCCATGACCACCCGGTTGGGCAGGGTCAGGGGGCCGAGTGTCCACGGCGAGGAGACGACGGCGAGCTCGGGCAGGGCGACGGTGCTCATGCCCCTACTCTGCCGGAGGAGCACCGCGTCGCGCAGCGGCGACGTCGTGTCCGCCCAGAACGGCGGGGCGATCACGGTCAGGCCGCCGTCGACCGACAGTACCTGCCCGGTGATGTAGCCGGCCTTGTCGGAGAGCAGGAAGTCCACCGCGTCGGCCATGTCGTCGGCGGTGCCGGGGCGCTGCAGCGGGAGCTTCTCGAACACCGAGTCGATCGGCGCCTGGCCCGGGACCTTCGTGTAGAAGTACTCGAGCGAGTCGGTGTCGATGAGCCCGCCGTTGACCGCGTTCACCGTGATCTGGCGCGGACCGAACTCGACCGCCATGTACTTCATGTACGACTCGCTCATGGCCTTCGCGGCGCCGAGCGCGGCGTAGGTCGGGAACGCGCGGAGCGATCCGTACGAGGTCACGACGACGATGCGCCCACCGCGGTCCATCAGCTCGGCGGCACGCTGCGCCCCGAGCACGAACGAGCGGGCGTTCGTGGCGTAGCTGCGGTCCAGGTGGTGCAGCTTCAGTTCCTTGACCGGCTTGAACGCGCTGGCGGCGGCGTTCGCGACGAAGTGGTCGAGGCGACCGTAGGTGTCCCGCACCAGGTCGAACAGGGCGTCGATCGACTCCGGCTGCTCGATGTCGACCTGCGCGGTGATCCCGTCGCCGCCGGCGGCCTTGACGTCGGCCAGGGATTCCTCGGCCAGGTCGGCGTTGCCCTTGTACGTGACCACGACGGTCACGCCGCGCTGGCCGAGCTTCTGCGCGAGCAGGCGGCCGATGCCGCGCGAAGCGCCCGTGATCAGTGCGATGGGTGCGTTGGTGTTGTCGGTCACTGCGGTCCTTTGCGTGCGTGGGGACGGACTGGAGGCGCGTGGCGGGCCCGCCACGGGCCTCCCGTCCGGTGGGTGGTTGCTGTCTAGAACCCGGCCTTGCCGGTGACGACGGCGCGGCCGACGACCAGCTTCTGGATCTCGTTGGTGCCCTCTTCGAAGCGCTGCGCGCGCGCGTCGCGGTAGACACGCTCGATCGCGTTGCGCTTCCAGTAGCCCTGGCCGCCGTGCACCTGCAGGGCCTTGTCGGTGACGCGGGCGAGCATGTCGACCGCGACCATCTTCGAGGCGCTCGACAGCGTGCCGGCGTCCGGGCGGTCCTCCTCGTAGGCGCGCGCGGCCTCGAGCACCAGGGCGCGGGCGGCGGCGATGTCGGCGTAGTTCTCGGCCAGGTAGAACTGGATCGCCTGGCGGCTGGAGAGCTGCTTGCCGAACGTCTCGCGCTTGTTCGCGTACTCGACGGCGAGCTCGTTCGCACGCTCGGCCAGGCCGACGGCGCTCATCGCGACGGACACGCGACTCGGCAGCAGGAAGCCGCCGAGCGCGACCTCGAGCCCCTGGCCCTCGGCGCCGAGCAGCGCACTGGCCGGAACGGGCACGTCGGTGAAGCGCAGGATCGCGTGGTCGGTGCCCCGGATGCCCATGGTGTCGGAGTCGTCGATCACCTCGGCGCCCGGCAGCCCGCTGTTCGGCATGAGGAACGCGACCGTGCCGTCCTGACCGCTGGTGCCCTCGAGCCGCGCGGCGATGAGCCAGTAGTCGGCTTTGACACCGAACGTGATGAGGTGCTTCTCACCGTTCATGACGTAGGTGTCGCCCTCGCGGCGGACGGTGGTGCGGATGTCCGCGCCGGTGCCGGCCGTGGCCTCGGTCAGGGTGAACGCGACGAGCTTGTCGCCCGCGACGCTCGGCTTGACGACCTGCTCGATCTGCTCCGGCGTCGCGTAGGGGGCCATCGCGCGCCAGGTGCCGTTGATGACGTGCACGAGCATGCGGATCGACGCGTGCGAACGCGAGACGATCTCCATGACCTCGAGGTAGCGCGAGAACGGGATGGCCCGTCCGCCGAGCTCGGTCGGCGCCGCGAGCGACAGCCACCCCTTGTCCTTGAGCTCCTGGAAGAGTTCCGGGGCGACCTGGCCGGTGCGCTCGATCTCGTCGGCCCACTCCTCGCCGCGGCCGCGCACCCACTCGGTGACCTCGGCCTTGAGCTGCTGGAAGGCCGTCTCGGTGTCCGGCTCCGTGACCATCGTCATCTCTCAGTTCTCCTTCGTCGCGACGAGCGCGGCCGCCTGCTCGCGCAGGACGTTCTTCTGGACCTTGCCGACGGCGTTGCGCGGCAGTTCGTCGATGTACTCGAGCCGCTCCGGCCAGTAGTACTTGCTCACGCCCGCCTTGTCGAGCGCCTGCTGCATCGCCGCGAAGTCGAGCCGCTCGGCACCGGCAGCCGGCACGACGAACGCGCACGCACGCTCACCGAGTCGGGCGTCCGGCATCGCGACGATCGCCACGTCGGTGACCAGGGGGTGCTGGTAGAGCAGGTTCTCGATCTCGACCACCGGGATCTTCTCGCCGCCGCGGTTGATGACGTCCTTGATCCGGCCGGTGATCGACAGGAAGCCGTTCGCGTCGACCTTCGCCAGGTCGCCGGTCCGGTACCAGCCGTCGTCGGTGAAGACATCGTCGGTCAGGTCCTGGCGGTCGAGGTAGCCGTCGAACATCGTCGGCGAGTGCAGCTCGAAGTTGCCCTCGGTGCCGGCGGGGAGCTCGTGGCCCTCGTCGTCGACGATCCGGATCCGGATGCCCGGCAGCGCGCGGCCGTCGTGCCCGTACGCTGCCGCCGGGTCGTCGCTCGGGCTGGACAGGGCGCCGAGGCAGGTCTCGCTCGTGCCGAACGCGCCGAGGATGGCCGTGCCGAGCACCGTCGCGGCCCGCTGGGCGAGGGTCCGCGGCACGGCGGCACCGGTCGGCACGAAGATGCGCAGCGACTCGGGCTGGGCGGCACCGGCTTCGACCAGGTCGACGAGGTCGGTCAGGAACGGGGTCGCGCACTGCACGAACGACGCCTGCGCGACGCCGAACGCCTGCTCGAGCGCGACGGTGCCGTCCCACACCGGCTGGATGACCTGCGGCGCACCGAGCCGGAACGCCAGCAGCATGCCGTACAGGAACCCGGTCTGGTGCGCGAGCGGCGACGGGATGTAGATCCGGTCCGTGCTCGTCAAGCCCGACTGCGCGACGTGCATGGCGGTCGCCAGCCCGAGGGTGCGGTGCGGGTGCTGCACGCCCTTCGGCTCCCCCGTCGTGCCGCTCGTGAACAGCAACTGGCAGACGTCGCCGGGGCCCGGCGCACGAGCGGTGATCTCGTCGACGTCCACGTGCACGGCGTCGAGGGCGTTGTCGAAGTACCGCCAGTGCCAGTCGCTCGTGGCCACCCGGTCCAGGGCGTCGGCCGGCAGCGGCGGCTGGTTCGTCGGGGCGTCGACCTGGCCGCGCGCCTCGGACCGGAGCACGATCACGTGCTCGACCGACAGCCGGCGCTGCTGGGCCTTCGCCTCGTCGATGACGTCGAGGAGCTCGAGCGCGGGCCGGCGCTTGCGGAAGACGTTCGGCAGGAACACCACACGGGCGCGGGACCGGGCGAGCGTCATCGTCGTCTCGCGCGGACCGAACACCGGCATGATCGGCGTCGCGACGGCCCCGATCTGGATCGCCCCGAGGGTGATGGAGACGAACTCGCGCCAGTTCGGCAGCTGCATGGCGACCGACTCACCCGTACGGACCCCGAGCTCGAGCAGGAGCGCGGAGACCTTGTCGGCCTCGTCCTGCAGTTCCCGCCACGTGGTGTGCACGGGTGCTGCGCCGCCGACCTCGATGACCGCGAGGCCGTCGGGATCGGTCGTCGCGAGCGTGCGGACCTTCTCGCTCAGCACGAGGGGTCGGCGTCGACCCCGGCGGCCGCGAGCGGCTCCGGGGTCGTGGGAGCGACCGGCTGCTGCCCGCCGTCGGTGCGCTCACCGTCGGTGCGCTCACCGTCGGCCCGCTCACCGTCGGCCCGCTCACCGTCGGCCCGCTCACCCTCGGTGCGCTCGCCGAGGTCGGTGCGTGCGTCGGCGATCTCGGCGGCTTCGGCCGCGTCGGCCCGGTCGTCGCGGGCGATCTGCGCGGCGAGGGCGTCGCCGACCTCCATGTCGAGGCCGACGGAGTTCATCGCCTCCAGGAACGTCGGGTACGAGATCCGGTAGGCCCGCGGGTAGGTCAGCCCCGAGGTGCCGCGCGCCTTCGAGGCGGCGACGGCGAGTGACATGAGCACGCGGTGGTCGTTGAACGACGACATCTGCGCGCCGTGGAGTCCCGCGGCCCCGACACCGGTGACGCGGAGTTCGTCGGCACCCTGCTCGGCCCGGCCGCCCATGCGGTTGAGCTGCAGCATCGCCGCGACGCGGTCGGACTCCTTCAACCGGATGTGGGCGACGTTCCAGAGCCGGGTGGTGCCCTCGGCGAAGGTGGCCATGGTCGACAGGACCGGTAGCAGGTCGGGGATCGGCTGGCAGTCGATGTCGAGCGGTCGCAGCGGGGAACCGTCGTGCTCGATGCGCACGAACCCGGTCTCCTCGTCGATCCGCATCGGGACGCCCATCGCCGTCGCGAGGTCGAGGAACTCGCTCTCCGGGTGGTCGGTCTCGGCGGTGGTGAAGGCCGTCATGCCGCGCAGGAGCAGGTTCGACTCGCGGATGCCGGCCGCGGCGATGCCGAACGCGGCGGAGCCGATGTCCGGCGGGATGACGTAGTCGTGCGGGGTGGCCTGCTGGTTCGCCGGGATCCGGTACTCGAGCCAGTCGTCGGAGACCTCGACCGTCAGGCCGAACTCTCGCATCATCCGGACGGTCAGTTCGACGTAGGGCTGCTCGTTGAGCCGGTCGCCGGTGATGTGGATCCGGGTCTCCTGCTCGGCGAACGGCGCCACGAGGAGCAGGCCGGAGACCCACTGCGACAGGGTGCCCGCGATCGTGACGTCGCCGCCGCGGGGGCGCTTCGGCTGCACGGTCACGGGCGGGCAGTCGTTGGTCGCCTCGAGCTCGATGCCCATCTGGGCCAGCGAGGTCAGCAGTGCCTTGATGGGCCGGCGCTGGAAGTACTTCATGCCGACGAGCGTCATCGGCTCGTCGGCGAGCGACGCCAGACCCGTCATGAAGTAGAGCGTGGTGCCGGAGGACCCCATGTTCAGGATGCCGTCGGCGCCACGGGACCCGTGGTCGACGACGTCGGTGGCCTCGTACCGGCCGCCCAGCCCGGTGACGTGGTACTCGTCCCCTCGACGCCGCACGTCGACGCCGAGGGCGCGGAGCGTGCCGACGGTCCACTCGACCTGGCGGGTGGCGCTGATGCCGGAGACGATGCTCGTCCCCTTCGCCAGCGACGCGAGCACCAGCGCGCGGTGCGCGTGGTACTTCGAGACCGGGACGTCGAGTTCACCGACGAGTGGTGCGGACGTGCCGCGCACGACCAACTGCATGCGTACCTCTTCCTGCTCTGTACATATCAACGGTACGCCCGGTGTGGAACTACTGTGAATCGGATCCGCACGACCAGAAGCCGCCGTCGTTGTGCGTGTCCGACAACCTTCCGGGCAGGATGTACAGCATGGACATCCGCTTCACCGAGTCCCCTCCGTCGACCATCGGCGTCGAGTGGGAGCTCCCGCTGGTCGATCTGTCGACCGGCGACCTCGCGCCCCGTGCCCCTGCCGTCATCGCGGCCGTGCACGAACGACTCGGTGATCGCGAGCGGGTGACCGAGGAGCTCCTGACGAACACCGTCGAGGTCGTCTCCAGCGTGCACGCTCGGGTCGGCGACGCCACGAGCGAGCTGTCCGGCATCATCGGCGAGGTCATCGACGCCGCCGAGCCGCTCGACGCCCAGGTCATGTGCTCCGGCACGCATCCGTTCGCCGTCTGGGACCAGCAGGAGATCACCCCGGACAGCGAGCACTACACGACCCTGATCGACCGGACGCGCTGGTGGGGTCGGCAGATGCTCATCTGGGGCGTCCACGTGCACGTCGGCATCGACGACCGCGACAAGGCCTTGCCGATCCTCGGCGCGATGCTCGCGTACGTCCCGCACTTGCAGGCCTTCACCGCGTCGAGCCCCTTCTGGGCCGGCATCGACACCGGGTACGCCTCGAACCGAGCCCTCATGTTCCAGCAGCTCCCCACCGGAGGCCTGCCGCCGGCACTCGGCGCCTGGGCGAACTTCGAAGAGGTCGTGAGCGACCTCACGCACACGGGCGTCATCGACAGCGTGAAGGACCTGCGGTGGGACATCCGCCCGTCGCCGAAGTGGGGCACGCTCGAGAACCGGGTGTCGGACGGCATCTCGACCCTGCACGAGGTCGGCGCCGTCACCGCCCTGGTGCAGTGCCTGGTCACCGCGATGTCCGACCGGCTCGACGCCGGCGAGACCCTGCCGACGATGCAGCCGTGGTTCATCCGCGAGAACAAGTGGCGCGCCGCTCGCTACGGCATGGAAGCCGAGATCATCACGAACGCCGCCGGCGACGAGCGGCTCGTGACCGACGAGGTGCACGACCTGGTGCAGCGGCTCGACCCGGTGGCCGAGCGGCTCGGCTGCCAGCAGGAGTTGCACCACCTCGACACGATGATCGCGAACGGGGCGTCGTACCAGCGGCAGCTCCGGGTCGCGCAGGAGAACGGCGGTGACCTGCGCGAGGTCGTCCGCCACCTGGTCACGGAGTTCCGCGAGTCCCTGTGACCCCGGGCCGTTCTGCGTCGCTGGTCGGATCGGGCGTACCTGGTCGTTTCTTCCGACCAGGTACGCCCGATTCAGCTTCCCATCGCGGCCGTTCTGGGAAGGAGCGTCGTGACGTGCGCGCAGACGGACGGGAGGCCCGTGGCGGATCCGCCACGGGCCTCCCGTCCGTCAGGGGTCGCGACTAGCGCCCCAGGAACTTCTGCAGGCTCGCGAGCTCTTCCTCGGTCGGCGCCTTGCCGCCCTTGGCGGCACCGCCGAGGCCGAGGCCGGAGCCCTTCGGCGCCTGCTGCGGAGCGGCAGCCGTCCCGGCGGCGATCGCCGCACGCTTGGCCGGGTTGCCGACCTTCGACTTCTTCTTGCCGCCCTGCTGCTGCTTCTTGCCGCCGTGCATGCCCGGGATCGGACCCATGCCCGGCATCTGCGGCACGCCACCACGGGCGACGGTCTTCATCATCTTCGCGGCCTGCTCGAACCGGTTGACGAGGGCGTTGACCTCGGTGACCGTGGAGCCGGCACCCTTGGCGATGCGGAGTCGGCGCGAGCCGTTGAGGAGCTTCGGGAGTTCGCGCTCCTTCGGCGTCATCGACTGGATGATCGCCTCGGTGCGCACGATCTCGCGCTCGTCGAAGTTGTCGAGCGCCTCGCGCATGCCCTTGGCACCCGGGAGCATGCCGAGCATGCCCTTGATCGAGCCGGCCTTGCGGAGCTGCTGCATCTGCTGCAGGAAGTCGTTCAGCGTGAACGAGTCGGACGCGATCTTCTCGGCGACCGCGCGGGCTTCGTCCTCATCGAAGGCCGACTGGGCCTGCTCGATGAGCGACATGATGTCGCCGAGGTCGAGGATGCGGCTCGCCATGCGGTCCGGGTGGAACGGCTCGAAGTCGTCGAGGCCCTCACCCGTGGAGGCGAACATGATCGGGCGGCCGGTGACGCTGGCGACCGACAGGGCCGCACCACCGCGGGCGTCGCCGTCGAGCTTCGACAGCACGACACCGGTGAAGTCGACGCCTTCCTGGAACGCGCGGGCCGTGACGACGGCGTCCTGACCGATCATCGCGTCGATGACGAACAGGACCTCGTCGGGGTCGACGGCCTTGCGGATGTTCGCGGCCTGCTTCATCAGCTCGGCATCGACGCCGAGACGACCGGCGGTGTCGACGATGACGGTGTCGTACTGCTGGTCGACCGCGGCCTTGATGGCGTTCTTGGCGACCTTGACCGGGTCACCGACGCCGTTGCCGGGCTCCGGTGCGAAGACGTGGACGCCGGCCTGCTCGCCGACGACCTGCAGCTGCTGCACGGCGTTCGGACGTTGGAGGTCCGCCGCGACGAGCATCGGGGTGTGGCCGTCCTTCTTGAGCCACTTGCCGAGCTTGCCGGCGAGGGTGGTCTTACCGGCACCCTGCAGACCAGCGAGCATGATGACCGTCGGCGGCTTCTTCGCGAACTCGAGGCGACGCTGCTGCCCGCCCAGGATGCCGACGAGCTCCTCGTTGACGATCTGGACGACCTGCTGCGCCGGGTTCAGCGCGCGGTTGACCTCGTCGGAGAGGGCACGCTCGCGCACGGAAGCGGTGAACGCCTTGACGACCTCGAGCGCGACGTCGGCGTCGAGGAGCGCCCGCCGGATCTCGCGGACGGTGCCGTCGACGTCGGACGGAGTCAGCCGACCCTTGCTCCGCAGATTGCGGAAGGTCTCGGTCAGCCGATCGGAGAGTGAACCGAATTGCGCCATGATCCGTCGATTCTACAAGGCTCGGAGCGCGGGTCCCGGTCGGTCAGCGCAGCAGTACGCCGGGCGTGAGCTCGACCGGGGTGTCCAGCCCGACGTCGAGGACCACCGGTGCGGTCGACGGCAGGCGGTCACCGGTGGGGAACCAGCGCCGGTCCGGCGCCACCAGGATGACGAGACCGTCGACATCACCGACCGCGGCGAAGCCCTCGCCTGCCGGGTTTGCGTAGGGCTCGAGTCCGGCGCGGCGCAGTGTCCCGACGGCACCGAGGACGTCGGGCACGGCGATGCCGACCTCGCTGACGGACAGGAGCGGAACGGCGGAAGCCGGCCCCGACACGGGTGCGACGGGCGCCGGTGCGAGTGCGGCCGCGGCGAGGTCCCGCCGTTCGATGAGCTCGAGCAGCTGCTGGTCCGGTCCCTCGAAGTACACCGACCGCGAGTTCCAGTTCGGCGGGCCCTCGAACTCGTCACGCCCGTCGGCGTCGACCAGCACCGTCGCGATCCCGGCGATCCACTCGGCAGCCACGTCGAACGTGCCCGCCGGGATCGTGATCGCGAGGTGCAGCGCACCGGTCATCGACGGCAGTTCCCGGAACAGGAGGCGCGTGGACCCCACCGCGACCTCGACCACTCCGTCGGCGCGGTCGACCGGGCAGCCGAGCCGTTCCCAGAACCGGGCGCTGTCGTCGAGCGAGCGGGTGGCGAGCTGTGCCTGGCGGATGTCCATGTTCGCCATCCGAAGCCCTCAACCACGGTTCAGGTCAAGGTCGTCCGCGTTGTTGTACTCCGTCCAGAAACCGTCGTAGGCTCGCTCGCATGCCGGAACTCGAGATCGTGCGGCCTGCCGGGCTGCTCGACTACGCCGAGGGACTCGCGCTGCAGCAGGACCTCCACGCCGACGTCGTCGCCGGCCGCTCCCCCGGGGCCCTCGTGCTGTGCGAGCACCCGTCCGTGTACACCGCCGGCCGACGCACCGAGCCGTCCGACCTGCCGACGAACGGTGCCCCGGTGGTCGACGCGGACCGCGGCGGACGCATCACCTGGCACGGCCCGGGGCAGCTCGTGGCCTACCCGATCGTCCGACTGGCCGTTCCGATCGACGTCGTGGCGTGGGTGCGCGACCTCGAGCAGGTCATCATCGACGCGGCGGCGACCGTCGGGGTGGACGCGCGGCGCATCGACGGCCGGAGCGGCGCGTGGACGTCCGGGTCGGCGCCGACGACCGGCGCTTCGCCCGCCAAGGTCGGCGCCATCGGGCTGCACGTCGCCGAGGGCGTGACGACCCACGGCATCGCGATCAACTGCGACAACGCGCTCGACGCCTACGCCGCGATCGTGCCGTGCGGCATCGCCGACGCCGGGGTGACGACGCTGAGCGCCGCCGCCGGGCGTCCCGTCACGGTCGCCGACCTCGCCGACGTCGTGGTCGACCGCATCCGTGCCGCCGAACACGGCATGCGCAGCCGCGATCGGATCAGCCACGCGGCACGCAGCGCCGCGAGCACCAGCACCGCAGACACCAGCACCGCAGCCACCAGCACTGCAGCCACCAGCACTGCGCCCGCTCGACAGGAGACCCTCGTATGACCCTCGCCCCCGAAGGCCGCCGGATGCTCCGCGTCGAGGCCCGCAACGCCGAGACCCCGATCGAGACGAAGCCCGGGTGGATCAAGACCCGTGCCACGCAGGGACCCGAGTTCCGCGAGCTGTCCGCCCTGGTCAAGGACAAGCAGCTGCACACCGTCTGCCAGGAGGCCGGCTGCCCGAACATCTTCGAGTGCTGGGAGGACCGCGAGGCCACCTTCCTGATCGGCGGTTCGCAGTGCACCCGCCGGTGCGACTTCTGCCAGATCGACACCGGCAAGCCCGAGCCGCTCGACCGCGACGAGCCCCGCCGGGTCGCCGACTCGGTCGTGTCGATGGGCCTGAAGTACGCCACCGTGACCGGAGTCGCCCGCGACGACCTGCCCGACGGCGGGTCCTGGCTCTACGCCGAGACCATCCGCCAGATCCACGAGCACTCCCCCGGCACCGGCGTCGAGATCCTGGTGCCGGACTTCAACGGCCGCCCGGACCAGCTCGGCCAGGTGTTCGACGCCCGACCCGAGGTCTTCGCCCACAACGTCGAGACCGTGCCGCGGATCTTCAAGCGGATCCGACCGGCGTTCACGTTCGAGCGCTCCCTCGACGTCATCACGCAGGGTCGCGACGCGGGACTCGTCACGAAGTCGAACCTGATCCTCGGCATGGGCGAGGAGCGCATCGAGATCGAGGACGCCCTGCAGCGGCTGTTCGACGCCGGCACGGACATCATCACGTTGACGCAGTACCTCCGCCCGTCGCCGCGGCACCTGCCCGTGGCGCGCTGGGTCAAGCCGGAGGAGTTCGTCGCGTTGCGTGAGGTCGCCGAGGAGATGGGCTTCGCCGGGGTGCTCGCCGGCCCGCTCGTCCGGTCGTCGTACCGCGCCGGACGCCTGTGGGCGCGGGCCACGGTCGCGCGCGGCGGCTCGGTTCCCGAGCACCTGTCGCACCTGCTCGACGCGGCGCCGGGTCGCCAGGCCGTCTGAGTCTCGCGCGGAACTGCGCGAGTTTCGCGCTCAGCGACAGTTCTCGCGCTCCGGAGCGCGAGAAATGTCGCCCAGGCCGAGACTCGGAACGCGCGGCCCGAGACTCGGGCACGGACAGACGGGAGGCACGGTGCCAGCTGGCACCGTGCCTCCCGTTCGTCCATCCGCCCGTTCAGGGCGATGCGAGCGCTATGCGCGACCGCGGATGCTCCTGAGGAGCCAGCCGATGACGGCCAGGATGATGAGGACGATCCCGACCCACAGCAGGAACTTCAGCGCACCGACGAAGATGCCGCTGAAGAGCAGGACGAGGCCGACGATGATCGCGATGATCAGGAGTGCTGGCATTGAAGGGCTCCTTCCGGTGTACCTGGACGATCCCTGTACTGCGGAGACAGTACCCGGAATCAGCCCACGAGGTTCTGCACGAACACGTGCGGGGTGAAACCGGTCAGGTCGTTGATGCCCTCGCCCTGCCCGATGAGCTTGATCGGGATGCCCGTCTTCTCCTGCACGCTGAGGACGAACCCGGCCTTCGCGGAGCCGTCGAGCTTGGTGATGACGAGGCCGGTGACCCCGGCGCCCTCGATGAACGCCTGCGCCTGGGCCAGGCCGTTCTGCCCGGTGGTCGCGTCGAGGACGAGCAGTACCTCGCTGATCTCGGTCTGCTTCTCGACGACGCGCTTGATCTTCGTCAGTTCGTCCATCAGGCCCGCCTTGGTGTGCAGGCGGCCGGCGGTGTCGATGACGACGATCTCGGTGTTGTCGCGGATCGCCTTCTCGACGGTCTGGTACGCCACCGAGGCGGGGTCCTGTCCGGGCTGCGACGGACGGACGACGTCGACGCCGGCGCGCTCGGCCCAGGTCGCGACCTGCTCGACCGCGGCAGCACGGAAGGTGTCGGCCGCACCGACGAGGACCGTGCGGTCGTAGGTCTTCAGGAACTTGGCGAACTTGCCGATCGTCGTGGTCTTGCCGACGCCGTTCACCCCGACGACGAGCACGACGGCGGGCCGTGCGCTGAGCTTGAGCGTGGTGTCGAGCTTCGACAGCCGCTCCTCGAGCACCTCACGCAACATGCGCTGCAGGTCGGCCGGGTCGGTCGTGCCGTAGCGGTCGACGCGCGCGTGCAGGTCCTCGATGATCGCCTCGGAGATGTCCGGACCGAAGTCGGCGCCGATCAGCGCGGTCTCGAGGTCCTCCCACGTGGTCTCGTCGATCGTCTTGCGCTGGAAGAGGCCGCGCAGCCGTGAGGACAGTGACCAGGAACTCGCCATGCTCCCAGCTTAGAGCGCGGCGCATGTCCGCTGTACCCGGTATGCTCGGTCTCACGAAGGGGAGTATTCCCTCTCGGTGACCCCGTCAGTACGGACCGGAACGATCCGGACCCGGGGCGCCGGTCGTGCAGCACCGGTTCCGGTGCGACACGGCGGAAGAGACCTTCAGGCCTCGGCGTACCCGCACATCAGCGGCGCGCCCTACCTGAAGGAAACCGTGGACGTCCCACTCTTCGTCTGGCTCCTCACCATCGCAGGCATCCTCGCCCTGCTGGTGTTCGACTTCTACTCGCACGTGCGCACCCCGCACGTGCCGCACATCCGCGAATCCGCGTTCTGGTCCGTGTTCTACATCGGACTCGCGATCCTGTTCGGCTTCGGCATCCTGGTCTTCGGCGGCGGACAGGCCGGCGGTGAGTACTTCGCCGGGTGGCTCACCGAGAAGGCGTTGTCGGTCGACAACCTGTTCGTCTTCCTCATCATCATGACGAGCTTCGCCGTGCCGAAGGAGTTCCAACAGAAGGTCCTGCTGGTCGGCGTCGCGATCGCCCTCGTCGCCCGAGGCATCTTCATCGCCCTCGGCGTCACGATCATCGAGAACTTCTCGTGGGTGTTCTACCTGTTCGGCGCGCTGCTGTTCTGGCTCGCGTGGTCGCAGGCCCGCAGCGGCAACGACCACGGTGGTGACGAGGGCGACTCCCGCCTGATCCGCATCCTGAAGCGCATCATCCCGACCTCGGACCACTACGACGGCGACCGCCTGACCACCAAGGTGGACGGCAAGCGCCTGTTCACCCCGATGCTCCTCGTCATGGTCGCGATCGGTCTGACCGACGTGCTGTTCGCGCTCGACTCGATCCCCGCGATCTTCGGGCTCACCCAGGACGCCTTCATCGTGTTCACCGCGAACGCGTTCTCACTGCTCGGCCTGCGGCAGCTGTACTTCCTGATCGCCGGGCTGCTCGAGCGTCTGATCTACCTGGGTCAGGGCCTCGCGGTCATCCTCGGCTTCATCGGTGTGAAGCTCGTCTTCCACGCCATGCACGTCAACGAGCTGCCGTTCATCAACGGTGGCGAGCACATCGAGTGGGCGCCGGAGATCCCGATCTGGTTCTCGCTGGGCTTCATCCTGCTGACCATCGCGGTCGCGACGACCGCTTCGCTGGTCGTCTCGAAGAAGCGCCAGGAGCGCGGGCTCACCCCGACGGGCGAGCCGAAGGAGTCGGTCGCGGCCGACGCGGAGTAAGCGTCACGCCCTGGACGGGCGGCAACACAGACGGGAGGCACGGTGCCAGCTGGCACCGTGCCTCCCGTCTGTCCGTCCCCGAGTCTCGGGCCGCGCGCGCCGAGTCTCGGCCTGGGCGACAGTTCACGCGCTCCGGAGCGCGTGAACTGTCGCTCAGCGCGAGTCTCAGCCAGCCAGCCAGCCAACCGGCCGGCCAGCCAGCCGGCTACGCGACCGCGTCGGCGGGCTCGCGCTTCTGCACCCGCTGCCCGACGACGGCGGACACACCGTCCTGCCGCATCGACACCCCGTACAGGGCGTCGGCGATCTCCATCGTGCGCTTCTGGTGCGTGATGACGATGAGCTGCGAGGACTCACGGAGCCGCTCGAACACCGTCAGCAGGCGGCCGAGGTTGGCGTCGTCGAGGGCGGCCTCGACCTCGTCCATGATGTAGAACGGCGACGGGCGCGCGGTGAAGATCGCGACGAGCAACGCCACCGCGGCCAGGGACCGCTCGCCGCCGGACAGCAGCGTCAGGCGGTCGATCTTCTTGCCGGCGGGCTTCACCTGCACGTCGATCCCGGTGCCGAGCAGGTCGGTCGGGTCGGTGAGGTTGATCGAGCCGGAGCCGCCCGGGAACAGGATCGGGAAGATGACGTCGAAGGCGTCCTTCGTGTCGTTGAACGCCGACTCGAAGATCGTCTGCATCTTCGTGTCGAGCTCGTCGATGATCGTCATCAGGTCGGTGCGGGTCTTCTGCAGGTCCTCGAGCTGCTCGGCGAGGAACGCGTGCCGCTGCTCGAGCGCCTGGAACTCCTCGAGCGCGAGCGGGTTCACCTTGCCGAGGCGGCCGAGGTCGCGTTCGGCGGCCTGCAGGCGGCGCTCCTGCTCGGCGCGGACGTACGGCACGGTCTCGACGTCGTCGGGGTCGACCTCGTCGGTGACGTCGAACTCGGGCAGGGCGGGGCCGCCGGGCAGGGTCGACGCGAGCTCGACGAGCGCCACGGTGTCGTCGCCGGGGCTGGTGTCGAGGTCCGCCGTGCCGTCGTCGGGGGCGATGTCGGTGTCGGCATCGCCGACCGGCGCCGTGTCGCTGTCGACCGGCACCGTGTCAGCATCCGCCGGCTCGTCGAGGCCCGCAGCGGCAGCCGCCGCGGCAGCCGCCGCGCGCTCGGCGTCGCGGTGCTTCCGAGCCAGCACCCGCGGGTCCACCAGCACGTCGACCGGCACCGGCACGGTCGGCCCGTACTCGGTGACGAGCACGGCTTCGGTCAACCCGAGGTCGCTCAGCGCCCGGTCGAGCAAGCCCGACACGTGCAGTTTCTTCTCGTAGATCTCCATCTCGAGCGAGTGGACGCCGTCGGTGATGGTCTGCAGCCGGTCGCGGAGCTCGCGCTCCTCGTTCCGGATCGCCTGCAGTTCGGTGTTGCGCTTCGACCGTTCGGACTCCTCGGTCGCGAGCTGCACGCGCGCCTCGGCCAGCGACCGGTCGACGGCGCCCAGCACACCCGGCAGGTCGGCGAGGACGGCTTCGGCGGTCTCGATCTGGCCGCGTCGGATCACCGCGCGACGCGCTGCTTCCTCTGCCGCCGCGCGCTCGGCCTCGAGCTGGCGTTCGAGCTGGTCGGCGCGGTGCCGTTCGGCGCGGACGCGCTCGCGCACGGTCTGCACCTGGATGCGCTGCTCGACCTCGGCGGCGCGTGCGGCCTCGAGTGCGTCCTGCAGGCCCGGACGCTCAGAGGCGTCGACGACGGGCCGCTCCTGCTCGGTGAACGCGCGGTGCGCCGCCTCGGCCTCTGCCAGGGCGGCGTCGACGAGCTCGACGGCACCGTCGGTCTCGGCGAGGGCGGCACGCAGGCGCTCCACCTCGGCCGCCGCGTTCTCGGCCTTCGCCCGCGTCGAGGCGCTGGCCCGGTCGTACTCGGCCGTCGCCTTCGCGTGCGCGCGGGATGCCGCGTCGGCCTCGTCCACACGGCGGCGTGCGTCCTCGACGGCGGTGCGTGCTGCCTGGAGGCCCGTGGCTGCGTCCTCGGCGTCCGCCCTGATGGCGTCGCGTCGCGTCACGGCGTCGTCGCGCTCCGCGACGAGCTCGATCCGCGAGGTCACGCGTTCCCCGCCGCCGGTGACGCGGACGGCGCGCACGAGGTCCCCGGACCGGGTGACGACCGTCGCGTGCGGGGCGGCGGCGAGCACGGCCTCCAGGTCGAGCGTGCCGGAGTGCGCGTCCGCGTGCCCGCCCTCGCTCTCCGGGACGTCCGCGATCAGGGTGTTCCGCAGGATCGCGGCGATCGCCGGCGGGCCCTGCACCAGGTCGAGGGCCCGGCGGACGCCGGCCGGCAGCGTGTCCGGCAGGTCCGTGGGGAGGACCTCGGCGTCCGCGACGACGACGTCGATGCGTCCGATGTCCGCGGAGCGGGCGTGGTCGACGGCATCGAGCGCGACCGACCGGTCGTCGGCGAGGACAGCGTCCGCGAGCCCGTCGAGCGCGACGGCGACGGCGCCCTCGAACCCGGGCACCACCGTGAGCGCGTCGGCCAGACGCCCGACGATGCCCGCGCGTCCGGCGTCGATGAGCGCCTGCGAACCGTCGCGGACGTCGATCGACATGCCGAGCGCCGCGACCCGCGCGTCGAGGGCGTCCCGCTCGCGCTCGAGGGCGTGCAGCCGGTCGCGCTGCTCGTCGCGTGCGGCCTGCGCGGCCTCCAGCTGCGCACGAGCCGCCTGGAGCGTGGCGGCGAGGGCCTCGTCGTCGACGCCCTCGGACGGATCGGTGCCGAGTTCGGCGAGGGCCGCGGTCGCACGCTCGGCGCGTTCGCCCGCCTCGGCGAGGGCCCGCCCGCGACGCTCACGGTCCGCCACCGTGGACCCGCGCTTCGACCGGGCCACGTCGACGGCGTTCGCCAGCCGCTGCGCCTCGAGGTCGTGCTGCGAGACGCGGGCGGCCTGCGCGGCGATGCGTTCGTCGAGGGCGTCGAGCGCGTCACGTGCGGCCTGCACCGCACGGGCGGTCTCCGCAGAGCCGCCCTGCATCTCGTCGGCGCGGGCGGCGAGCCGATCGGCCTCGGCACGGACACCGGCCACCCGCTCCGGGGTGATCGAGGGGCCCTGCTGCGGGAGGTCGGCCTGCTGCGCCAGGAACATCAGCCGCTGGTTCGCCAGGCTGGACAGCCCGCGCAGACGCTCCTGCACGCTCTCCAGGCGGTGCACCACGGTCCGGGCGCGGTCGACGTCGTCGCCGACCATGCTCTGCTCGACGTGCTGCTGGCGGACCCGGGTCTGGTCGAGTCGCTCGGTCAGGACGATGCGCTCGGACTTGCGGCCCGCCTCGACCTCTTGGTGGTCGTGCAGTTCGCGGCGCAGCCGGACGACGTCGTCGGCGAGGATGCGGGCCTTGGCGTCCCGCGCGACGGCGGCGACGGACTGGGCCTTGCGGGCGACCTCGGCCTGGCGGCCGAGCGGCTTCAGCTGGCGCCGGATCTCGCCCGCGAGGTCGGACAGGCGGGTCAGGTTCGTCTGCATCGCGTCGAGCTTCCGGAGGGTCTTCTCCTTGCGGCGACGGTGCTTCAGGATGCCTGCCGCTTCCTCGATGAAACCGCGGCGGTCCTCCGGGGTGGCGTGCAGGACCTTGTCGAGCTGCCCCTGCCCGACGATGACGTGCATCTCGCGGCCGAGGCCGGTGTCGCTCAGGAGTTCCTGCACGTCGAGCAGTCGGCAGTTCTCGCCGTTGATGGCGTACTCGCTGCCGCCGTTGCGGAACAGGGTGCGCGCGATCGTCACCTCGGAGTAGTCGATCGGCAGCAGCCCGTCGGTGTTGTCGATCGTCAGCAGCACCTGGGCACGGCCGAGTGGCCCGCGGGTCGAGGTGCCCGCGAAGATGACGTCCTCCATCTTGCCGCCGCGCAGGGTCTTCGCCCCCTGCTCCCCCATCACCCAGGCCAGGGCGTCGACGACGTTGGACTTGCCGGAGCCGTTCGGGCCGACGATGCACGTGACGCCCGGCTCGAACGCGAACGTCGTCGGCTGGGCGAAGGACTTGAACCCCTTGATGGTCAGGCTCTTCAAGTACATGCGGTCTCCGGGTGTGCTCACGCGTGCTGCGGCGGGGCCGCTGCTGGGCTGTGCTGCTGGGCGCCAGGCTAACGCGTACGGGCGCGGGGACGCGGTTGGCACACGGGGCAGATGTGGCTCGACCGGTTCATGAAGGCCTCGCGCACGATCGTCGTGCCGCAGCGGGGGCAGGGCTTCCCCTGCTGGCCGTAGACGTTCAGACGCTGCGAGAAGTACCCGGACTGCCCGTTGACGTTGACGTACTGGGCGTCGAAGCTCGTCCCGCCGTCCTCGAGCGCACGCAAGAGGACACTGCGCACCTCGTGCAGCAGGCGTGCGAGGTCGGCACGGGTCAGCCGCTCGGCCGGTCGGTCGTAGTGCAGCTTCGCAGCCCAGAGGGACTCGTCGGCGTAGATGTTGCCGATGCCGCTCACGACGCCCTGGTCGAGCAGGATCCGCTTGATGCCGCTCGAACGCTTCCGGGCGATGGCGGTGAAGCGGTTGTCGTCGAACGCGGGGTCGAGCGGGTCGCGGGCGATGTGCGACACCTGCTGCGGTACGCTCCGGCGCCACGCGGCGTCGGGGTCCGATGCGTCGACGTGCCCGGCGAACCCGGCCGGGGCGCCGTCCACCGTCGGCACCATCGCGTCGATCGCCATCGAGCCGAAGGTGCGTTGGTCGACGAACTCGAGCTCGACCGCGGGTTCGGCGGTGCCGTCGCGGTCGGTGCCGACGGGTTGCACGTCGATGAGGATGCGGCGGTGCTTCGCCGCCGGTCGACCGCGGCCGAGCAGGATCTGGCCGCTCATGCCGAGGTGGGCGACGAGCGCTTCGGGCCGGTCGCCCTCGTGCTCGGGCTGCAACGGCATCCAGAGGAACTTGCCCCGACGGACCGCTGCGGCGATGGTGCGACCGGTCAGGCGGTCGGCGAAGTCCTCGGCCGGGCCGTCGTGCCGGGTGAGCGCCCGCTCGTCCACGACGTCGACGTGCAGCACCCGAGCGCCGCTGACCGCGGGTTCGAGGCCGGCGCGCACGACCTCGACCTCGGGGAGTTCGGGCACGCGGTCAGGCCGCTCGGCCGGACAGCCGGGTCCAGGCATCGAGCGCCGCGGACATCTCGGCGGCCTTCTTGCTCGAGCCGGTGCCGACGGCGATGTCCTCGCCCTGCAGGACGACGGTCGCGCTGAAGGTCTTGTCGTGGTCCGGGCCGGTCTCGGTGACGCGGTAGGCCGGGTTGCCGAGCGACAGGCTCGCCGCGAGCTCCTGCAGGCTCGTCTTCGGGTCCATCGCTGCACCGAAACGGTCGGGGTCGATCATCAGTGGCTCGACCAGGCGGAGCACCAGGTCGGTCGCCGGATCGGGGCCCGCGGACAGGTAGGTGGCACCGATGACGGCTTCGACGGTGTCGGCGAGGATCGACGACTTGTCGCGGCCGCCGGTCTGCTCCTCGCCCTTGCCGAGGCGCAGGTACTGGCCGAGCCCGATCATCCGGGCGATCTCGGCCAGCGCGACCGTCGACACCAGGCTGGCGCGACGCTTCGCGAGGTCACCCTCGTCGAGGTCGGGGAAGGACCGGTAGAGCTTCACGGTCACGGCCTGGCCGAGGATCGAGTCGCCGAGGAACTCGAGGCGCTCGTTGTGCTTGATGCCCCCGTGCTCGTAGGCGTAGGAGCGGTGTGTCAGGGCGAGCTGGAGCAGCTCGAGGTCGATGTCGACCCCGAGCTGGCCCTGCAGACGAACGACGTCCGGCCCCACGGGGCGGGACCCCGTGGCGCCGGACGTCGTCGTCATGCGTTCGGTCCGATCAGACGTCGGCGACCTTGCGGCCCTTGTACTCCATGTACAGGGGGTGCCGGCCGAGTCCTCGACGACCTTCGCGCGGTGCGGGAGGCTGTAGGTGACCTGACCGTTCTCGATCGTCTTGACGAGCTGGATCGGCGTGGCCTTCCACTGCGAACGACGGGCGTGCGTGTTCGCACGGGACTGCTTGCGCTTGGGAACGGCCATGGTGAATCTCTTTCGGTTGGTCGGTGGTCGGTACGGGGGCTGGCGGTGTCGGGGCCTACTCGGCCTCGGCCCGCTCCTCGCCCTCGGTGGTCTTCGTGTCGGTGGTGTCGCCGTGGGCGGCACGCTCGGCTGCTTCGAGCTGGATGCCGGTCAGGGCTGCCCAGCGCGGGTCCAGGGTCTCGTGAACGGGCTGCTCATCGAGGTCGGCCAGTCGCTCGCCCGTCACCGGGTCGAGGCCTGGGCAGTCCGGTCGGCAGACCGGCTGGAACGGCAGCGCCAGCACCACCGCATCTCGAACGACCTGTTCGCAGTCCACGTGGTCATCACGAACGAAGAAGTCGAAATCCTCCGAGGCATCATACGCGAACAGCTCGGCGAAATCGACCTCGACGGGTTCGCTGATGTCGATGAGGCAGCGCGAGCACTCCCCCGTCGCGTCGGCCGAGGCGTGACCGGACACGAGGACACCCTCGTGCAGGCCCTCGAGCCGCAGGTCGATGCGCAGCGGAGCACCTTCGCGCACCGCGATCACACCGGCTCCCAGCGCGTCCGGCACCACGATGTCGAGCGAGTGCTCGCGCATCTCGCCCGGACGGTGCGCCAGGTCGCGCACGCGCAGGGCGTAGGGGCTGTTCACGTGGGAAGACACGATCGTCAACCCTAGCGTGAACGCAGCCGAGAGTCGAGGCAGGCAGGGTGTGTCCGCGCGTCGGCCGGCTGGGCTTCCGGCTCGGCGGACGACTCAGGCGCGACTCAGTCGCGGCTCAGCGTGCGGCGAGGGCTGCCGCCACGGCCTTCGGCACGTAGGGGGTGACGTCGCCGCCGAGCGTCGACACCTGGCGGATGAGCGAGCTCGACACGTGGGAGCGCGAGGCGTCGGGCAGCAGGAACACGGTCTCGACGTCGGCGAGGTGCCGGTTCATGATCGCCATCGGGGTCTCGTAGGCGACGTCCTCGCCCGATCGCACGCCCTTGACGAGCACCTTCGCCCCGACCTGCCGGCAGTAGTCGACGAGGAGCCCGGAGGTCCACTCCCCGACCCGGACCGTTCCCGGCGTGCCGACCTCGGCCAGGGACTCCTCGATGAGCCGGACGCGGTCGACCGCCTCGAACATCGCGGGCTTCTTGTCCGGGTTGTGCACCACGAGCACGTGCACCTCGTCGAACAGCCCGGCGGCTCGACCGATGACGTCGAGGTGCCCGAGCGTGACGGGGTCGAAGGAACCGGGGACCACCGCGATCTGCGCCATGGCAGCGACGATACCGGTCCGTGCCGGTGCATCCGGCCCGGGGTCAGTTCTTGCCGAGGAACGCCGCGTCGGACTCGTCGAGGCGGCGTGCCAGTGCCTCGCGCAGGGCCGGGGACCCGTCGAGCTCGGGATCGGGTTCGAGGACCCGCTCGGCTTCGCCACGGGCGTCCACGATGAGGTCGGCGTGCTCGACCACGCGCAGCAGGTTCAGTGACGACCGGCCGCCCGACTGCCGCTCGCCGAGCACGTCGCCCTCGCGCCGGAGCTCGAGGTCGACCCGGGCGAGCTCGAAGCCGTCGTCCGAGGCGGACACCGCGTCGACGCGCTCCCGCGAGGTGGTCTCGAGCTCGGCGGTGGTGACGAGCAGGCAGACGCCCGCCCACTGCCCACGGCCGATGCGGCCGCGCAGCTGGTGCAGCTGGGAGACGCCGAAACGATCGGCGTCGAGCACGGCCATCATCGCGGCGTTCGGCACGTCGACACCGACCTCGATCACGGTCGTGGCGACGAGGACGTCCAGGTCGCCGGCGGCGAAGGACGTCATCACGCGGTCCTTCTCCTCCGCCGTCATCCGGCCGTGCAGCACCGCGATCCGTCGGCCTTCGAGCACGGGCATCGTGCGCATCCGCTCGGCGGTGGCGAGCACCGTCGCCGGGGCGCGCTTGGGGGCGTCGTCCTCGGACTCGGCGGGCGCGGGTTCGCCGTCGTCCTCGGCGTGGGCGTCGTCGATGGCGGGGCAGACCACGAAGGCCTGACGCCCCTTGTCGAGCTCCTCTGCCATCCGGGACCAGATGCGGGACTCCCACCCGGGGTGCTCCGCCAGCGGGACGGTGAAGGTCTCGACGCCCGCACGACCGGAGGGCAGCCCGGTGATCGTCGAGACGTCGAGGTCACCGAACACCGTCATCGCGACGGTGCGTGGGATCGGGGTGGCGGTGAGCACCAGGACGTGCGGCGGGGTGGCGCCCTTCGTCCGGAGCGCTTCACGCTGCTCGACGCCGAATCGGTGCTGTTCGTCGACGACCACGAGCCCGAGCTCGGCGAAGTCGACGCGGTCGCCGAGCAGGGCGTGGGTGCCGACCACGAGCCGCGAGCTGCCCGACGCCGCGGCGAGCAGGGCCCGTCGGCGTTCGTCGGTGGACTGCGACCCGGTCAGGATCACCGGACGGAGCTCGGCCGCGAGGTCCGGTCCGAGGAACTTCACGATGGACCGCAGGTGCTGCGCGGCCAGCACCTCGGTCGGGGCGATGAGCGCGGACTGCCCACCGGACTCGGCCACCGTGAGCATGGCGCGGATGGCCACGAGGGTCTTGCCCGAGCCGACCTCGCCCTGCACCAGCCGGTGCATCGGCCAGGTGCGGGCGATGTCGGTGTCGATCTCGGCACCGACGGCACGCTGGTCGTCGGTCAGGGTGAACGGCAGGGTGGCGTCGAAGCGCTCGAGGATGCCACCGGGAGCAGCCACCCGCGGGGTCGCCGCGGTGCGTCGGGCGCGGATCCGGCGCTGCACCAGGGCGGTCTGCAGCACGAACGCCTCGCGGTAGCGCAGGGCGTCCTGCGCGCGCTTGAAGTCCGCGACCTTCTCGGGGCGGTGGAGGAGCTCGAGTGCCCGACGGAACGGGACGAGGTCGAGCCGGCTGCGCGCCGAGGCCGGTACCGGGTCGGGCAGGTCCGGCAGGGTGTCGAGCACGATGCCCATCGACTTCGCGATCTGCCACGAGGTGAGCGACGCCGTCGCCGGGTAGATCGGGATCGGCTGCCGCGACCACCGGATCGCTTCGTCCGAACCCGGTTCGGCCGTGGCGCGGGGGTCGTCGGGGTCGAAGAGCTCGTAGTCCGGGTGGGCGAGCTGGCGGGCACCGCGGTAGTCGCTGACCTTGCCGGAGAAGATGCCGCGGGCACCGGGCACCAGGTCCTTGGTGCGCCAGCCCTGGTTGAAGAACGTCAGGGTGAGCAGCCCCTTGCCGTCGCCGATCTTCGCTTCGAGGATCGATCCGCGACGGGCACGCATCGTGCGCTCGCGGACGTCGACCACCTCGGCCACGATGGTGACCGGCTCACCGATCGCCAGGGAGTCGAGTGCCGTCAGGGCACCACGCTCGGCGTAGCGCCGGGGTGCGTGCTCGAGGAACTCGCCCACCGTGCGGTGGCCGAACGCCTTCTCGATCGCGGACGCGGTCCGACCACCGAGCACGTTCGCGAGCCGCGCGTCGAGGGGCGCCGGACCGAGGTCGGGCGCTGCCGGCGCAGCGGGGGTTCCGGTGGTGACCACGGACACCACGGTACCGGGCACGACCGACGTGCCACGTGCCTCCCGTCCGGCCTGTGGACGGTGTCGTCGGCCGATACGGTGGCTGCATGACCCGCATCATCGCCGGCGCCGCCGGCAACACGACGCTCCGTGTGCCGAAGTCCGGCACCCGGCCGACGAGCGACCGGGTGCGCGAGGCGCTGTTCTCGTCGCTCGAGGCCCGTGGGCTCGTCGACGACACCTCCGTCGCGGACCTCTACGCCGGCACCGGTGCCCTCGGGCTCGAAGCGGCGTCGCGCGGTGCGGTCGAGGTCGTGCTGGTCGACCGCGCGTCGGCCGCGGCGCAGGCGTGCCGGGCGAACGCGAAGGCCGTGCAGCAGCGGATCCCCGGGGTGCGGATCGACGTGCAGCCACAGCCGGTGCTCGGGTACCTGCGCGGGACCGTGCGCACGTTCGACCTGGTCTTCATCGACCCGCCGTACGACGTGACCGAGCACGAGATCGCCGAGGTGCTCGAGACGCTCGTGCCGCGGTTGACCGCCGGTGCCGTGGTGGTCGTCGAGCGGAGCAAGCGTTCCGCCGAACCGACGTGGCCCGCTGGGCTCGAGCCGTTCAGCAAGCGCAGCTACGGCGAGACCGTGGCGTGGGAAGCCGTGGCCGCCGGCGGCTGAGCCGCGCGGGTCTCGGTGGGCGGGCGCGTTTCGCGACGATCCACGAGTTGATCGACGCGTGCCGTGTCGCAAGATGCGCATGCATCGGATGCGTGCGCAACTTCCGACAGGACACCAGGTGATCGACGCGTGTTCCGTCGACAGATGCGCGCGCACTGACCGGGAGGCCCGGCTCGGCTCCGCCGCGTCGCCTCCGTCCGACGTCGGGCCGGGCGGGTCAGCCGGCGGCACCGTCCCAGTCGGCGTAGGGGTCCCAGCCGGTCGTCGGCACCGGGGCTCCGGCGCGCAGCAGGTCCGCGTCGCTGCGGTCGCGCACGACTCCGATGCGGCGGAAGCCACCCGGCAGCGGGGCCTCGGCGGGGAAGGTCGCGAGCAGGCCGTGGTCCTCGCCACCGTGCAGCGCGACCTCGTCGAGCGGGGCGTCGGCATCGAGGTCGAGCGTCACCCGGCTCGCACGGGCCAGCCGCCCGGCGTCGATCGCCAGGCCGTCGGATAGGTCGAGCATCGCCGTCGCCCCGGCCGCGGCGGCGCGCGGCCCGTCCGTGATCGGGGGCACGGGTCGGCGCTGGCGGTCGACGTCGGGATCGGCGTCCGCACCGCTCGCCACCGTCGCTGCACGGTCCGGCTCGCCCTGCGCGTCCACGCCGTCGCGGAAGAGCCGTGCGAGCCCGCGGGCAGCGCGACCGAGTTCGCCGGAGACCGCCACGACGTCACCCCCACGAGCTCCTGACCGGAGCACCGGCGCCAGGCCACCGAGGTCGCCGAACGCCGTCACCGCCACCGTGAAGGTCGCCGAGGTGGAGAGGTCGCCGCCGACCACGCCACAGCCGGGCGCGAGGGCGTCGACGGCGAGGCGGAAGCCGTCAGCGATGCCCTCGAGCACCGCCACGGGGGTGTCCTGCGGTGCGGCGAGGGCGATGACGAGGCCACTCGGCACCGCCCCCATCGCCGCGACGTCCGACAGGTTCGTCGCGGCGGCCTTCCAGCCGACGTCCGCGGGCGAGGACCACGCCCACCGGAAGTCCGGGCCGTGCACCATCATGTCCGTCGTCACGACGAACCGGCCGTCGGGAGCGGCGACGACGGCGCAGTCGTCCCCGGGCCCCACGAGCGGCGAGCCCGTCGGCAGCCGACTCGTGATCCGGTCGAGGACGACCAGCTCGCCGAGCTCCCCCACGGTCGGTCCGGCCCAGGCGTCGTACGTCGCGTCCACACGAGAACGGTAGCCTGGACCGCGATGGACACCGCGCGCCGCACCCCTCGCACCCTCGCGATCGCGGGGGTCGTGATCGCCCTCGCGGCAGGGCTGACCGGGTGCACCAACTCCGTCGGCATGAGCGCGGCACCCTCCGCGAACGCAGCGGCGTGCGCGGCGGCACAGGTGCGGTTGCCCGCGACCGTCGACTCGACGTACGACCTGCGGAACACGAACGCGCAGTCCACCGCGGCGTGGGGCGAGCCCGAGGCCGCGCTGTACCACTGCGGCGTGGCCGTGCCGACCGTGTCCGACCTGCCGTGCTTCACGCTCGGGGCGGTCGACTGGATCCGCGACGACCGCGGCAAGCAGATCGTCTACACGACGTTCGGACGGTCCCCGGCGGTGCAGGTCGTCGTCGACACGTCGAAGACCGGCAGCGCGGTGCTGCAGGACATCGCGACGGCGGTGTCGACGCTGCCGAAGGACGGCCACAAGTGCCTGGACCCGTCCGACGTGCAGGGCTGAGCCGAAGGACGGAGCAGCACCGACCAACCCGGTGCCTGGACCCGTCCGACGTGCAGGGCTGACACGCCCCGACCCCGTTGAGCGTCAGCGGACGGCGGCGCGCCCCAGCTCGATGAGCTCGCTGACCAGCTCGCCGTAGGACACACCCGACGCCGCCCAGCAGCGCGGGTACATCGACAGCGGGGTGAACCCGGGCATCGTGTTGACCTCGTTCACGACGAAGCCGTCGTCGGTCAGGAAGCAGTCGACGCGGGCGAGCCCGGACCCGCCGATGGCCTCGAACGCACGGGCACCGATCGACCGGATCTCGTCGGTCTGCGCCTCGGTGAGCGGCGCCGGGCACAGCAGCGACTCGTCGCCACCGAGGTACTTCGACGCGAAGTCGTAGAAGCCGTCCTCGGCCACGACGATCTCGCCGGGCAGGCTCGTGCGCGGCGCACCGTCACGGCCCTCGAGCACGGCGACCTCGACCTCGCGGCCGACGACGCGGGGTTCGACGATCACCTTGGAGTCGTGCTCGAACGCCAGGTCCATCGCGGCGCCGAGCTCGTCGGGCCCGTCGACGCGCGAGACGCCCATGCTCGACCCGGCGCGTGCCGGCTTCACGAACAGCGGCCAGCCGTGCGCCGCGATCGTCTCGGCGACGTCGACCGGGGCGGCCGCCCATTCACGGCGGAGCACGGTCGTCCAGGGAGCGACTCGCAGACCGGCGTGCTCGAGGACGGCCTTCGCGACGTGCTTGTCCATCGCCAGGGCGCTCGCGAGCACGCCGTCACCGACGTACGGCAGACCAGCGATCTCGAGCAAGCCCTGGATCGTGCCGTCCTCGCCGAACGGACCGTGCAGGATCGGGAACACCACGTCGACCGCGACGGTCGTGACCGAGCCGTCCGGGTGCGAGACGACGAGTTCGTTCGTCGCCGGCGAGGTCGGGAACGCCACACGCGTGCCGTTGTCGGGCACGGTCGGCAGGGAGCCGTCACGGATCGCCCACTGCGAGGGGTCGTCGGACTGCAGCGTGAACGCGCCGTCCTTCGTGATGCCGATCGGCACGATCTCGTACTCGGTGCGGTCGACGACGTCCATGATGCCGCCAGCGGTCACGCAGCTGATCTCGTGCTCGCTCGAGCGCCCGCCGAACAGGACGGCGACGGTGGTCGTGGGAACGTCGGTTCCCTCGGGGATCGTGGGCACGGGAGTCCCTTCGTGACTCGGTGCGGGACCGGTCACTCGCCCTGGGGCTCGTCGGTCTCGGTGAGGTGCGGCGCGATGTTGCGCGGATCGAGCCTACCGGCGAGGACCTCGCCGACCTGGCTGACGATGGGCATGTCGACGCCGTTCGCGGCGGCGAGCTCGAGGATCGGTGCGACGGACGCCAGGCCCTCGGCGGTCTGGTTCATCTGCCGCACGACCTCGTCGAACCGGTACCCCTGCCCGAGCAGGCGCCCGGCGGTGTTGTTCCGGGACAGCGGCGACTGGCAGGTGGCGATGAGGTCGCCGAGGCCCGCGAGTCCCGACAGGGTCGACGGCTGCGCGCCGAGCGACACCGCGAACTCGGTCATCTCGGCAAGCCCGCGCGTGATGATCGACGCTTTGGTGTTCTCGCCGTAACCGACGCCGTCGACGATGCCGATCGCGACGGCGATGAGGTTCTTCAGCACGCCGCCGAACTCGGTGCCGATGACGTCGGTGTTGATGAACGACCGGAAGTACGGGTTCGTGGCGACGGCGGCGACGGCGGTGGCAGTCTCCAGCGAGGACGACGACACGACGGCGGCGGTCGGCTGCCGGCGAGCGATCTCGAGCGCCAGGTTCGGCCCGCTCGCGACGGCGATGCGGTCCTGGTCGATGCCGAGTCCCTGGAGCAGGACCTCGCTCATCCGCAGGCCGGTGCTCTTCTCGACGCCCTTCATCAGGCTGACGACGGGAACACCGGCGGGCAGGAGCTCGCGGATCGCGTCGAGGTTCGAGCGCAGGGTCTGCGACGGCACCGACACGTACACCTGGGTGGCGCCGTCGAGCACCTGCGCGAGCGACGTCGACGCCGTGAGGGTGCGGGGCAGGTTGATGCCGGGCAGGTAGTCGGAGTTCCGCTTCGTCTCGGTGATCTCGCGGGCGACCTCGGGACGGCGGGCCCACACGACCGTGGAGGCACCGCCCTCGGCGAGCACCTTCGCGAACGTGGTGCCCCAGCTGCCGGCACCGATGACCGCCACGCGGGGCTTGTCGGTCGACTGCATCACCACCCGGATCGCGGCGGTGTCGAAGGCACCCGGCGCTGCGGCGACGGGGTCGGGACGATCGTCGTGCGGGCGGAGGTCACTCAAACCGGCCGGTCTCCTTCTGGTTGTTCGCCGCTGGGTCCCAGCGGGTCTTCGGGCCGGCTCGCCACGGAGCTGCTCGAGCAGCGCCGTGATGCGCTGCATGAGCAGCTCGGTGGCCTCGGTCAGCATCTGCTGGTCGATCGGCCGGCCACGGTAGGCGGACAGGTCGACGGGGTCGCCGACGATGACGTCCACGCGCGACCGCGGGAACAGGCGGAGCTTGTTCGAGTAGCGCGCCATGATGCCCTGCGTGCCCCAGTGGGCCATCGGGATCAGCGGCACGTCGTTCTCGAGCGCGATGCGGACGGCTCCGGTCTTGCCGCGCATCGGCCACAGGTCGGGGTCGCGGGTGAGCGTGCCCTCGGGGTAGACGATGATCGCCCCACCCTGCTCGATGAGCGATCGCCCGCCGCCGAGCGGGTCGCTCAGCCGGGTGCGGCCGGAGCGCTCGACCGGGATCTGGCCCATGCCGGACATGAGCTTGCCGAAGACGGGCACCTTGAACAGCGAGGCCTTGGCCAGGAACCGCGGGGCCCGCCGACTGATGTAGACGGCGGTGCCGACGACCAGCGGGTCGATGTTCGTGAAGTGGTTCGGCGCGAGCACGAAGGCACCGTCCGCCGGCAGGCGGTTCGGGCCGTACCAGTGGTAGTTCGACGAGAACCGGAACGTCGGGATGACGATCGACGCCACGATGCGGAACGCGGGGTTGAGCTCCCCGCGCTTCCAACGCCGTCCACGCACCGGCAGGCCGGTCGCGACCTGCACGGCGGACGCACCACGGGCCTCCCGGCCATCGCCCTGGCGCGACGGGCCGTCACCCGGACGCGACGGACCGTCACCCGGCTGCGGAACCGACACCGCGACTAACCCGCGAAGTCGAAGTCGGCGCCCAGCTTCCGCAGCTTCGGGATGAAGTGCTCGTAGCCGCGGCTGATGATGCCGACGTTGGTGATGTGGGACTCGCCGTCGGCGGTCAGCGCCGCGATGAGGTGGCTGAAGCCACCGCGGAGGTCGGGGACCCGGACGTTCGCCGCGTGCAGCGTCGTCGGACCGGTGATGACCGCGGCCTGCTCGAACGGGCGACGGGCGACACGGCGGTCGTGCCCGGGCAGCCCCTCCTTGTGGACGACGATGTCGGCGCCCATCTCGTTCAGTGCGTCGGTGAAGCCGAAGCGGTTCTCGTACACGGTCTCGTGCACGATGCTCTGCCCCTCGGCCTGGGTCAGCGCCACGACGAGCGGCTGCTGCCAGTCGGTCATGAAGCCGGGGTGCACGTCGGTCTCGATGACGACGGGCTTGAGGGTGTCGCGCTCACGGTAGAAGCGGATGCCGTCCTCTTGCACGTCGAAGCCGCCGCCGACCTTGCGGAAGACGTTGAGGAACGTCATGAGCTCCTGCTGGTTCGCCCCCTCGACGAAGATGTCGCCGTCGGTGGCGAGCGCGGCAGAGGCCCAGCTGGCTGCCTCGTTGCGGTCGTTGATCGCACGGTGCGTGTAGCCGCGCAGCGACTCGACGCCCTCGATGAAGATCACGCGGTTCGGCTCGACGGACACGATCGCGCCCATCTTCTGCAGGATCGCGATGAGGTCCATGATCTCGGGTTCGATCGCCGCGTTCCGCAGCTCCGTGACGCCGGTCGCCAGGACGGACGACAGCAGGACCTGCTCGGTCGCGCCGACGCTCGGGTACGGCAGCTCGATGGACGCGCCCTTCAGCCCGTTCGGAGCCGTCAGGTGGATGCCGTTGACCTGCTTGTCGACGACGGCACCCATGGCGCGGAGCGCGTCGAGGTGGAAGTCGATCGGGCGGTCGCCGATGCGGCAGCCACCGAGGTCGGGGATGAACGCTTCACCGAGCTTGTGCAGCAGCGGGCCGCAGAACAGGATCGGGATGCGGCTCGAGCCGGCGTGGGCGTCGATCTCGGCGAAGTGCGCCGACTCGACGTTGGCCGGGTCGAGGATGAGCTCGCCTCGTGCAGGATCGGTGATGCGCACGCCGTGCACCTCGAGCAGCCCACGGACGACCTTGACGTCGGAGATGTCCGGGACGTCCTTGAGGATCGACGGGGTGTCACCGAGCAGCGACGCCACCATGGCCTTGGTCGCGAGGTTCTTCGCCCCGCGGACCTCGATGCGCCCCACGAGCGGCTTGCCCCCGCGGATGACGATCTCGTCCGACTTGAGGCCCACGCGCGCCCCTGCGGCCGCTGCGTCCTGTACGAGAGAGTTCACTACTTCACCGGCAATGTCTTCGGCCGCCAACTGGAGCGGCGGGATTCGAACTCCGTGATCGAGGTCTCGTCACGGAGGGTGAGCCCGATGTCGTCGAGCCCTTCCATCAACCGCCAACGAGTGTAAGCGTCGATCTCGAAGGGGACGTCCACATCCCCGAGCGACACGCGCTGCGCCACCAGGTCCACGGTCGCCGACACCCCCGGGTTCCGCTCGATCTCGGCCCAGAGCCGCTCGACTTCCGATTCGGTCACGATCGCGGTGACCAGGCCCTGCTTGCCCGCGTTGCCCTTGAAGATGTCGGCGAACCGGGGCGAGATGACGACCGCGAAGCCGAAGTCACGGAGCGCCCACACCGCGTGCTCGCGCGACGAACCGGTACCGAAGTCGGGACCGGCGACGAGCACCTTCGCGCCCTGGTACTCGGGCTGGTTCAGCACGAACGACGGGTCCTGGCGCCAGCCGGAGAACAGGGCGTCCTCGAAGCCGGTCTTCGTGACGCGCTTGAGGTAGACCGCTGGGATGATCTGGTCGGTGTCGACGTTCGACCGCTTGAGCGGGGCGGCGATGCCGGTGACGGTGGTGATCTTGTCCATCAGACTGCCCTTCCAGGACGGTGTTCGCTTCGGAGTTCTCCAGGTCCCACGGGCTCGACAGCGTGCCGCGGATCGCGGTGGCGGCGGCGACGAGCGGCGACACCAGGTGGGTGCGCCCACCCTTGCCCTGGCGCCCCTCGAAGTTGCGGTTCGACGTGCTCGCGCAGCGCTCCCCGGTGCGAGCTGGTCGGGGTTCATGCCGAGGCACATCGAGCAGCCGGCGAACCGCCACTCGGCGCCGAACTCCTTGATGACGACGTCGAGCCCCTCGGCCTCGGCCTCGAGCCGGACCCGGGCGGACCCCGGCACGACCATGACCCGGACGCCGTCGGCCTTCTTGCGGCCCTGGATGATCGACGCGAAGGCCCGCAGGTCCTCGATCCGGGAGTTCGTGCACGAGCCCATGAAGACCGCGTCGACGGCGATGTCCTTCATCGGGGTGCCGGCGGCGATGTCCATGTAGTCGAGGGCCCGCTGCGCGGCGGCCTGGTCGTTCGGGTCGCTGTAGCCGGCGGGGTCGGGCACGCTCTCGGACAGCGAGACACCCTGGCCGGGGTTGGTGCCCCAGGTGACGAAGGGCTCGAGCTCGTCCGCGTCGATGAAGACCTCGGCGTCGAACACGGCGTCGTCGTCGGTCGCCAGGGTGTCCCAGTACGCGACGGCGTCGTCCCAGTCGGAACCGGTCGGGGCGTGGTCACGGCCCTGGACGTAGTCGTAGGTGACCTGGTCGGGGGCGACCATGCCGGCGCGGGCTCCGGCCTCGATCGACATGTTGCAGATCGTCATCCGGCCCTCCATCGAGAGCGCACGGATCGCGGAACCGCGGTACTCGAGCACGTAGCCCTGTCCGCCGCCGGTGCCGATCTTCGCGATGACCGCCAGGATGATGTCCTTCGCGGTCACGCCCGGACGCAGCGTGCCCTCGACCGTGATCGCCATCGTCTTGAAGGGCTTCAGCGGCAGGGTCTGCGTCGCCAGCACGTGCTCGACCTCGGAGGTGCCGATGCCGAACGCCATCGCGCCGAACGCCCCGTGGGTGCTGGTGTGCGAGTCGCCGCAGACGACGGTGATGCCGGGCATCGTCAGGCCGAGCTGCGGGCCGACGACGTGCACGATCCCCTGCTCCTTGTCGCCGAGGGAGTGCAGGCGGACCCCGAACTCCTCGCAGTTGCGGCGCAGGGTCTCGATCTGGATCCGACTCGTCGGGTCCGCGATGGGGCGGTCGATGGCGAGCGTCGGGGTGTTGTGGTCCTCGGTCGCGATCGTCAGGTCCAGCCGGCGCACCGGGCGGCCGGCCTGGCGCAGGCCGTCGAACGCCTGCGGGCTCGTGACCTCGTGCACGAGGTGGAGGTCGATGTAGAGGAGGTCCGGGTTGCCGTCCTCACCCTTGACCACGACGTGGTCGTCCCACACCTTCTCGGCGAGCGTCCTACCCATGAGCTCGACTCCCTCGTTCTCGTCGTTGCGCCGCGACCGCGGCACGATCAGGCGACTCTACCATTGGTATACCAACGCGTCGTCGCGTTCGCCGCGTGGTGCGGCGGTCGACCGGGAGGCCCGTGGCGACTCGACGACACCCGTCGCGGTGGGAAGATGGTCGGGACATGACGACACCTGCGCACTCGACCCGGACGATCAACCTCGAGGGCGCGGCACGCGCAGCGATCGCGGGCGGTGCACCACTGGCGCTGCTCATCGCCCTCGGGATGCCGGGCTACGCCGCGTTCGCGATGTTCGCCGGCTTCACCGCGATCTTCGGGGCGACCGAGCCCTACCGGCAGCGCGCCGTCACCACCGGCGTCGCGGGTGCGCTGCAGACCCTGTGCATGTTCGCGGGCATCGGCGTCGCCTTGCTCGGTTCCCCGCTCTGGTTGCAGGCGGCCGGACTCGTCGTGGTGCTCGTCATCGCGGTCTGCACCCTGTCGACCCTGCGGACGATCCCCGCGCAGCCGATCTTCCCCGTGTTCGCGTTCGTGGTCTCCGCCCTGGTGCCGCTCCGGCCCGCGGACGTCCCGCTCGTCGCGACGATCATCGTCTGCTCGGTCGTCTGGGCGTGGCTCGTCGCGATGTCCGGGTTCGTCATCCGGCACGTGTGGCACCCGCGCGCACCGCACCGGTTCCGGCCGCTGGCGCCGCTCAAGGAGCGCGGCTTCGGCATCCTCCGCACGGCCGCGCTGTGGGAGACCGTGGCGCTCAACGTCGTGGGGTCCCTCGTCGCCGGCGCGGTGGCGTCGACCATCCCCTGGCTCGGGCACCCGTACTGGGCCGTCATCGCGGTGGTGTCGACCCTTCCGGCCCTCCGCCAGCGGCACACCGTGATCCGGGCGTTCCAGCGCTTCATCGGCACGATCGGCGGCACCGTGATCGCCGTCGGGATCCTGCTGCTCGAGCCGTCGGCGTGGTGGATCGTCGTCATCGCCGTCGTGGGGCAGTTCTTCGCGGAGATCTTCGTCGCCCGGAACTACGCCGTCTGCCTGCTGTTCCTGACGCCGCTCGCCCTGGCCGTGTCGTGGCTGAGCCTGCCCGAGGCCCCGGAGCTCCTCGCGCTCGACCGGGTCGCGCAGACCGCCCTCGGTGCGCTCGTCAGCGTCGGGCTGCTGTTCGTGGGGCGCGCGATCGAGCGGCGGCGCGGCCGTGCCCTCGGCGCCACGAGCGCGATCCGTACGGTCTGAGTACCTGGTCGTTCCGGGCACACCTGGTCGTTTCTTCTGACCAGGTGTGCCCGATTCCACCCACCATCGCGCGCGTTCGGGGAGGGAACGGGCGCGTCAGTCGCGGGGCTGGATGTTCCAGGCGTCGATGACCGGGCGGCCGTGCTCGTAGCCGAGGACGCTGACCGATGCGGTGCCGAGCTTCAGCACGGCACCGTCCTGCGGCGCGAGCCGGATCCACGCGGCGCCGAGGGCACGCAGCACGTGGCCGTGCGCGATGAACACGGCGTCCTGCCCCTCGGCGAGCACCGGACGAGCGCGGTTCAGGATCCGCTCGACGCGGACCCGGACCTCGGCGGCGTTCTCACCGGGTGTGTCACCGGCAGGTACTCCGTCGGTCCAGAGGTCCCACGGCCCGTGGCGCAGCACCTTGATCTGCGGGGTGGTGAGCCCCTCGTACGCGCCGTAGTCCCACTCGTACAGGTCCTCGTCGAGCTCGGGGTCGACGCCGATTAGGTGCGCGGTGTCGCGGGCACGCTGCAGCGGACTCGACAGGGCCAACGCGAACGAGCGGTCGGCCAGGTACCGGCCGGCGCGCTTCGCCTGCTCGACACCGTTGTCCGTCAGCGGGATGTCGGTGCGGCCGGTGTGCTGCCCGCTCTTCGACCACTCCGTCTCTCCGTGACGGACGAGGACGAGTTCGCCGGGGCGTTCCGAGGTCATGAGTTCCTTCCGATCCAGAGGCCGAGCGCAGCTGCGCCGACCGAGACGACGAGCATCCCGAGGCCGTGCAGGACGGCGAGCCGGGGCTTGCCGGATCGGAGGAGCTGGACGGTCTCGACGCTCGCCGTCGAGAACGTCGTGTACCCACCCATCATGCCCGTCCCGAGCACCGCGACCGCCGGGAGCGGGATCGCGCCGGACTGCCCGAGGCCGGTGAGCAGGCCGAGGACGAGCGATCCGGACACGTTGATGAGCACGGTCCCGAGCGGGAACCCGGCAGTCCGCGAACGGGACGTGCGCGTCTTGACGAGTCCGTCGAGCAGGAACCGGAGCGCGGCTCCGACTCCCCGCCGACGGCGACGAGCAGCAGGTCGAGCGGGTTCACGACGCGCCTCCGTCCGGGCCGGTCGACGCCGGTCGGAACCGCCCGGCAAGCCCGATCCCGAGGGCGACGGCGCCGAGCCCGAAGACCACGGACAGCAGTGCGTACCCGCTGCCCGCACCCCACCGGCCGGCGTCGAGCAGCTGCGCGGTGTCGTCGGCGAGCGTGCTGTACGTCGTGAAGCCGCCGAGCACGCCGGTGCCGACGAACAGCCGGAGCGTGCGGCGGCCGCCGACGTCGGGGCCTCGCAGCGCGAGCGCCTCGAGCAGGAGCCCGAGACAGAAGGCCCCGACGACGTTGATCACGAGGATCACCCAGCTGATGCCGTCGTGGCCGGGGAACGCCTCGGCGAGCAGTGCGCGGATCGCAGTCCCGATCGCGCCACCGAGCGCGACGAGGGCGAGGAAGCGCCAGCGGAGGTGCGGCGGTCGCGCATCGGTCATCGGTACCCCTATCGCCGAGCACGCCGGATCGACTCCGCGCGTGCGGTGTTCTCGGGATAGGGACCGTTGGCGCCTTGTGCGCGGTTGGGTCCGGCAGGCCCCACTGCCGGGTCTGACGACCCGTCCAGCGTACTGCTCAGTCGGCGACGGCGGCGATCGCCTCGACCTCGACGAGCTGGTCGTCGTAGCCGAGGACGGTCACGCCGAGCAGCGTGCTCGGCACGTCGTGGTCTCCCATCGCGGCGCGGACGACGTCCCAGGCGGCGACGAGGTCCTGCTGCTCGGTCGTCGCGACGAGCACCCGCGTCTGGACGAGGTCGTCGACACCCGCGCCGGCGGCTGCGAGCGCCGTCCGCAGGTTCGCGATGCACTGCGCGGCCTGGCCGGCCACGTCACCGACGGCGACCGTCGCGCCGTGCTCGTCGAGCGGGCAGGCACCCGCGAGGAACACGAGCCGTGTCCCGGCCGCCACGGAGGACGCGTCGGCGTACTCCGCGACGTGGCTGAGCGCTGCGGACCGGATGAGCTGGACGGCACTGGACACGGAAGCAGCCTGGCACACGACGACGAAACCCCCGGCGAGCCTGAGCTCGTCGGGGGTTTCGTGGTGCTGGTGACCCCAGCGGGATTCGAACCCGCGTTACCGCCGTGAGAGGGCAGCGTACTAGGCCGCTATACGATGGGGCCGCGGCTGTTGTCGGACTCGGAGCATGTCACCTGTGGTGACCCCAGCGGGATTCGAACCCGCGTTACCGCCGTGAGAGGGCAGCGTACTAGGCCGCTATACGATGGGGCCGTTCCGACAACTCGACAAGTATTGCACAAGCCGCGCATCGCGCCAAAACGAGGCGTGTCGCCCGGGTGTGCCGTCATGCCGCGCCCGGCATACGGCGCTCGTTGCACGTGCAGATTCCGACGGAAAACCGGTCGAACGACGCGCGTTCTGTCGCAACCTGCACACGCATCCGTTGCGTGGCCGTGGACGCGACCGCCCCTCGGACGGGAGGCCCGTGGCGGGCCCGCCACGGGCCTCCCGTCCGACCGCGCGCACGTCCAGAGCCGCACTCCGTGAGCAGGAATGGTCGCGTCGGTCGGTCCCACCCGACCATTTCTGCTCACGAAGCGACCACGGCGCGGTCCCGCCCGGTCAGATCGTGAGGGACTCCCCCGGCCGCAGGATCTCGAGCACGCCGTGCGGGGCGAGCGCCTCGCGCAGCCGACCGGTGTGCATGCCGTACCCGACGTCGGAGAGCGTGGCCTCGTGGATCGGGTAGGCACGGGCCGGGGCGAGCGCGGCGACGTAGTCCATCATCTCGGCGACCTTGAGCCACGGGGCACCGACGGGTGCGGCGAGGACCTCGACGGGGACGCCCGGGTCGGTGTACGAGTCGCCGGGGTGGAAGAGCGTGCGGTTCACGAGCACGCCGGTGTTGTCGACGATCGGCACCGAGGAGTGGATGAGCTGGTGCCGCGTGCCGTGGAAGTCGAGCTCGAACGGGCCGACGGTGCGGTGGTCCCCGTCCGTGACGACCTCGACCGCGATGCCGGAGTCGGCGAGCGCCGCACGGACGCCCTCGGGGCCGAACACGACGGCGTCGGGATTGGCGGCGAGGATCCGGTGCAGCTGCTCGGGCGTGACGTGGTCGGGATGCTCGTGGGTGATGACGACCGCGACGACCCCGGTCGCGTCGACGGGGCGGGTGAAGTTGCCCGGGTCGAGCACCAGGCGGGCGTCGCCGTCCGACAGGATCTGGCAGGCGTGTTCGTACTTCGTGACCTCCATGCGGGCGACGCTACCCGCGGCGGGCGTGGGCCGACTCGGCCTGCGCCGACTCGGAACGACGTTCCCGTTGTCGTACGACATCGGGAACGTCGTTCCGAGTCGATCCCGCCCACGCACCACCGCACACCCTCACCCCGGCGGCGGCCCCGTCGTCCCGCGCACCACCAGGTGCGCCGGCGCCGCGACGATCGCTCCGGCAGCGCCGCCGTCGACCTCGGCCAGCACTGCCCGCGCCGCTGCCCGCCCCTGCGCCTCCGGGTCCTGTGCCACGGTCGTCAGGCCCACGGTGGCGCCGTACTCGTGGCCGTCGATCCCGATCACGGAGACGTCCCCCGGCACCGACAGCCCGGCCTGCCCGGCGGCGAGGAGCACCCCGAGCGCCATCTCGTCCGACGCACACAAGACCGCGGTCGGGCGATCGAGCCCGACGCCCGCCGCACCCGCGACCATGCTCCCGCCGAACAGCGCGTTCCCCGCCGCCAGCCCTCCGGCGAACGAGAACCGTCCGTCGAGCAGCCACCGGTCCGGCACCGCGTGTCCGGCAGCCCGCATCGCGTCGACGAACCCGTCCCGCCGCAGGTGCGGCACCGCCACGTTCATGCCGGCCTCGTCCTGCCCGCCGACGTAGGCAACCCGTCGGTGCCCGAGTCCGCACAGGTGGTCGACCGCGATCCGGGTGACGGCTCGGTCGTCGACCCCGATGTTCCGCAGGCCCGGTGCGGGTCCGCCGATGACGATCATCGGGTGCCGGGTGAGTTCGAGCTCGGCACGCTCGGTCGCGTCGAGCACCAGGGACAGCAGGACGAGGGCGTCGACACGGTGCCGCAGCATCGAGCGTCGGAAGGCGCGGTCACGGTCGCCGCCCGGCCCGCCCAGGTTGTAGAGCACGAGGTCGTACCCGGCCCGACGGAGTTCCGCGTCGACGCCGCCGAGTGCCTTGACGTAGAACCACCGGTCGATCACCGGGACGACGACGCCCACGGCGCGCTGCCGCCCGGTGGCGAGGCCGGCCGCCGCCGAGCTCGGGACGTACCCGAGCTCGTCGGCGACCCGTCGGACCTCGTCGATCGTGGTCTCCGCCACGTTCTCCATGCCGCGCAGCGCTCGCGACACCGTGGACTTCGACAGTCCCGTGACGGTCGCGATCTCCTGGATCCCCATCGATGCGACCCGGGAGGCCCGTCAGCCGTCCGTACCGTGTGTCACGCCCGCCGGACGGTCGGCAGCAGTGCCGGGGACGGTGTGCGCGACGGCCGCTGCGGTCCGGCGCGCCCGGTGCGGTGCACGACGACCCGCTGGTGCGAGCTCGTCCCACCCGCTGTGCTGGTGCACCCGCCCGTCCGCCGAGGGCCGTGGCTGACGACGGGTGTCGTCGCCGCGAGCGGTGCGGACGGGGGCGACGGCAGGAGCGGCACCGATGCCGTCGGTAGTGCCGTCGACGACCGCGTGGCGGCGGAGGACCGCGACCCGCCACCGGTCGAGCGCCACGACCCCGAGCACGCACACCAGCAGGGTGAGCGCCCAGCCGAGTGCCGGGCGACCGGTGACCTCGCAGAACACCGTGGCGCCGAGGAACAGGATGCCGAACATGCCGACGAAGCCGATCGCCTCGTCGATCCGGGCCGTGGGCCGGGTGGGTCCGCGCTGTGCCATGGTCGTCACCCCTTCACGCCACCGGCGGTGAGGCCGGCCACGATGCGTCGCTGGAAGATGAGGACCAGGATGACGAGCGGGATCGTGACGATCGTGCCCGCCGCCATCACGGCCGTGTACGGCTCCTGGTGCGGCTGCGACCCGGCGAACGAGGCGATCGCCACGGTCACCGGCTGCGTCGCGTCGCTCGAGAGCTGCGAGGAGATCAGGTACTCGTTCCAGCTGGAGATGAACGCCAGGATCGCCGTCGTGAACACCGCGGGGGCGGCGAGGGGCAGGATGATCCGCCGGAACGCCTGCACCCGGGTGCAGCCGTCGATGCGCGCTGCTTCCTCGAGGTCCCACGGCATCTCGCGGAAGAACGACGCGAGCGTGTAGACCGTCAGGGGCAGCACGAACGAGATGCTCGGCAGGATGAGCGCCTGGTAGGTGCCCATCCACCCGATGTCCGTGAAGAGCTGGAACAGCGGGGAGATGAGCGCGACGCCCGGGAACATCGACGCCGCCAGGATCGCGCCGGCGATGAGCGACTTGCCGCCGAACTCGAGTCGGGCCAGGGCGTACGCCGCCGTGGTGCCGACGAGCAGGGCGATGATCGTCACGACGCCGCCGATGAGCAGGCTGTTGGCGAGCGCCCGCCCGAGGTGGTTGCCGAGCGACGTGGAGAACGCGGTCGCGTAGTTGTCGAGCGTGACGTGCGTCGGCCACGGGGTGGCGTCGAACGTGAACCCGACGTCGCGGAAGCTCGTCACCACCATCCAGTAGAACGGCAGGAGGCACCACACGGCGATGACGATCGCCTGCACGGCCGTGCGGATGCGGGGGCCGGTGTCGCGGCGGACCCGGACGTCGGCGCGGTCGACGGCGCGGTCGCGTGCTGCTGCGGTGGACCGGGGGCGGTCTGCTGCGAGGGTCACTTGAGTTCACCCTTCTGCTGGGCGGCCTGCGTCTGCACGACGTTGGCGCCGAGGAACCGGACGAAGACGAACGCCACGATGAAGATCACCAGGAAGGTGATGGTCGACAGGGCCGACGCGGAGTTGAAGCCCTGCCGGATCTGTTCGACGACCAGGATCGACAGGGTCGTGGTGGCGTTGCCGGAACCACCGCCACCGCCGGTGAGGATCGCGGGCAGGTCGTACATGCGCAGCGCGTCGAGCACGCGGAACAGGATCGCGACCATCAGCGCGGGCTTGATGAGCGGCAGGGTGATGAGCACGAAGCGCTGGAACGTCGACGCGCCGTCCATCTTGCCGGCCTCGTAGACCTCCTCCGGGATCAGCTGGAGCCCCGCCAGGATGAGCAGTGCCATGAACGGCGTGGTCTTCCAGGTGTCGGCGATGATGACCGCCCACCGGGACGCCCATTCGCCGCTCGTCCAGAGGATCTGCTGCCCGAGGACGTGGTTCAGGACGCCGTTCGCGTCGAAGATGAAGTACCAGAGCTTCGCGGTGACGGCCGTCGGGATCGCCCACGGCACCAGGATCGCGGCGCGGACGAGCGCGCGGCCCTTGAAGTTGCGGTTCATGATGATCGCCATCCACACGCCGATGGCCGTCTCGAACGCCACGGTGACGACCGTGAAGAAGAACGTGTTGCCCATCGACACCCAGAACTGGGAACCGAGGCTGCCGGGCGGGCAGGTGACGTTGCCGCACTGCTGGCCGAGCCAGTGCACGTAGTTCGTGATGCCGGCGAACCCGCCCTGCACGAACAGGCCGGTGGCCTTGTCGAGGCCCTGGTCGAGCTGGAACGACTGGATGATCGCGCTGACGACCGGGTAGCCGATGACGATCGCGAGGAGCAGGATCGTCGGGCCGATGAGGTACACGGCCCACCGGCCGTGCTCGGCGTTGAGTCCGCCTTGCGCCGTTGGCGCTTCGGTTCCATGCCCGTCGGGTTGGGGATGGCTGCGGGGATCTCGGTTGCTGCTGACACGTGTCGGCCTCCTTGCCGGGGGTGTCGGAACGCAAGTAGGGGCGGACTGGAGGCACGTGCCGGGATGGCACCGTGCCTCCAGTCCGATGCGGCGTGCGCCGCGTGTCGCTAGCTGCTGGTCGCCGACTTGAGGGCGTCCTGCATGTCCTTCATGGCTTCGTCGACCGACTTCGATCCCTTGAGCGCCGCGTAGGTGTTGTCCTGGATCGCCTTCGTCACCGCCGGGTAGAACGGCGTGACCGGCCGCGGCTCCGCCGATTCGATCGACTTGAGCAGCGTCGGCAGGTACGGCAGCTTCGCCGTCAGCTCGGAGTCGGTGTAGAGGTCACCGACGACCGGGGCGAGCGACCCCTGCGTCGCGAAGAACTTCTGCGTGTCGTTCGAGATGAGGAACTCGAGGAAGTCGTGCGCCGTCGCCTTGTGCTTCGAGTACACGCTGATCGCGGCGTTGTGGCCGCCGAGCGTCGAGGCGCCGGTGCCGTCTGCACCCGGGATGGGCGCGATGCCGAACGTGTCCTTGACCTTGCTCGAACCGTCGGTCTTCGCCAGGTTGTAGACGTACGGCCAGTTGCGCAGGAACAGCAGCTTGCCGGCTTCGAACGCCGTGCGGCCCTGCTCCTCCTGGTACGTGATCGCCTCGGCGGGGATGTTCCCGTCCTTGAACGCGTCGACCAGGTTCTGCAGGCCGGCCTTGGCGTCCGCGGTGTCGACGTCCGGGTCCCCGCTCTTGCTGAGCACCGAACCACCGGAGCCGTTGATCGCCTCGGAGGCGTTCACCGTCAGGCCCTCGTACTTCGCGAACTGCCCGGCGTAGCAGCCGATGCCCTTGTCCTTCGCGATCTGGCAGTCGGCCATCATCTCCTTCCACGTGGTCGGAGGCGTCTTGACGAGGTCCTTGCGGTAGTAGAGCAGTGCGCCGTCCGAGGTCTGCGGGGCGGCGTAGAGGGTGTCGTTGTACGTCGCGGTCTTCACCGTGGCGGGCAGCAGCTTCGAGGTGTCGATCTTCATGTCACCGGTCAGCGGCGTCAGCCAGCTCTTCGCGGCGAACTCGGCGGTCCAGACGACGTCGACGTCGACGACGTCGTAGTTGGCGTCCTTGGCCTGGAAGTGCTGCACGAGGTCGTCGTGCTGCTGGTCGGCCTGGTCGGACTGCTCCTTGAAGGTGACCTTCTCGTCGGAGTGGGCCTTGTTCCACTTCGCGATCAGCGGGCGGACGACGTTGGAGTTGTCCTTGCCCTGCACGTAGGTGATGGGCCCGCGGCTGTCCTGGCCGCTCTTGGCGTCGTCCGAGCCGGCGCCGGAGCTCCCGCTCGAGCAGCCGGTGAGCACGAGGCCGATGACGGCGACCCCGGCAACGGATGCGAACCGCACCCTGGAGCGTGTTGTCTTCACAGCGTTGTCTCCTCATTGAGATCACCAGGGGGCATCGATCGGGTTCGACGACACTGCCCTGGAGCAGGCGCCGCTGCCTGCTGGTGGAGGAAGCTACGCCCGCCGCAGGGGTTCCGCAACCGGTTGCATCAGTTCCGTGACCTGAGCGTGACCTTGGAAGTCCCGGAGACTTCCTGGGTGAGCGCTCACCCTCGTTCGAGGGACCCTGCGCGCCACTGCGGAACTCCGCATGAACACCGCCACTGGGGTCCTGCGCCGTTGTCCGTACCCACGGCCCGACGTAGCGTCCACGACATGGCCACCCTCCACACCGCCGACACCGTGCCCGCACCGCGCCGTGTCATCGGCGTCGACCTCGACGCCCTGCTCCCCCGTCTCGTCGCCGACGAGACCGGCGAGTCCGCCATGGTGATCGGCTACCGCGGCGGCCACCCCACCGGCACCCTCGACGTGCTGCTCACCGACGACCCCGCCGATGCGGCCCGCGCCCTCGAAGCGCTGCAGGAGACCGTCCTGGCCGACGTCCCCGCGGTGTCCGACGACGACCTGCCGACCATCTCGGTCGTCGTGTCCACCGTCGTCGACCGCGTCGAGGACCTCGGCAAGCTGCTCGACGTCCTCGAGCACCTCGACTACCCGCGGCACGAGGTCATCCTCGTCGACAACCGCGTCCGCGTCCCCGCCGGCGACGCGCTGCCCGCGATGCTCGCCGGGCGGAACGTCCGCTTGGTCGAGGAACGCCGCCCCGGTCTGTCCGCCGGACGGAACGCCGGTGTCGCCGCCGCGACCGGCGACGTCATCGCCTTCACCGACGACGACGTCCGCGTCGACCCGCAGTGGCTACGCGCCATCGGGTCCCGGTTCGTCAGCGAGCCCGGCCTGGACGCCGTCACCGGCGTGATCCTGCCGAGCGAGCTCACCACCCCCGCGCAGATCTGGTACGAGGCGTACTACGGCGGCTTCAGCGCCGAGCGCACCTTCTCGCCCGTGACGATCGTCCCGGACGATGTCCAGGGCACCATGCGGCACGCCCGCGTCTCGGCGGTCACCCCGTCCGGCGAGGTCCTCAAGCACTTCGCCGTCTACGGCATCGGCGCGTACGGCGCCGGCGCGAACATGGCCTACCGTCGCACCCTGATCGAGGCCGTCGGCGGCTTCGACCACACCCTCGGCGCCGGCTCCCCGCCCGTGGTGGCGAGGACCTGGCGATGTTCATCGAGACGCTGTGGCGTGGTGGGAAGATCGGCTTCGAGCCCCGCGCGGTCGTGCACCACCGGCACCGCCAGACCATCGAGGACCTGCACAAGCAGCTGCACGGCAACGGCGTCGGCTTCACCGCGCTGATGTTCGCGCTCGCCGCGAAGGACAAGCGGCACGTCGCCGTCCTCGCCCGCCTGATGCCGCTCGCCGCGAAGGTCAAGTCGAAGCAGATGCTCTCCCGCCTGGCCGGACGCCGGGACGCCGCGACCGAGGTCACCAACGACGCCTCGACCACGCGCATCCCGAAGACCCTGGCGTACCACGAGCTGCGCGGGTTCCCCGCCGGCCCGGCCGCCTGGTTCCGCAGCCGACGCCGCTGGCGCGACGTCGAGGCCGGCCGCTTCCGGCCGTAGTCGCGCAGCATGACGGACGGGAGGCCCGTGGCAGTGTCGCCACGGGCCTCCCGTCCGTTCGTTGCCGCGTCCGCACGACGCGGTACGACACTCGCGTTGTCGTACGACGGCGAGGATGTCGCCCCCACGCGCACGCAACCGTTGCGCATGCAACAAGCGACACTCGCGTTGTCGTACGACGTCGAGGATGTCGCCCCCACGCGCCCGCAACCGTTGCGCATGCAACAAGCGACAGAGCCGGCGGACCACCGCCCCACCCCTCAGCGCGCGGTCAGCCGCCCGGCCAGGTACCGCCACGGCCCGCCCAGCGCGGCCGTCAGCTCGGCGCGCTTGAGCCCGCGCGTCGCCTCGGTGAACTCGGCGTCGACGGGCCAGCCACCGCTCGCGTCGACGGGCCGCTCGTCGGCACCCTGCCCGAGCGCGCCGAGCCGCCGGAGCGCGCCGGCCGCACGTCGCAGCACCGCGAACGCCGTGGAGGGCCGCAGCACGAGCTTCGTCACCCAGGCGCCGAGGCCGGTGCCGTAGCCGATCGCCTGCGAGCGCAACGCGGCACGGTCCTTGCGGTGCTCGTGCCAGACGACGGCCGAGGGTTCCACGGCGAGCGCCCCACCGGCGAGCAGGACGCGGGTGAACAGGTCGGGGTCCTCACCGGCTCGGGCACGGGTGCCGGGGCCGAGGGCGACGTCGAAGCCGCCGAGCTGCCGGACCGCGTCGCGGCGCACGGACATGTTCGCGCCGGTGCCGAACGCGCCGACGGTGAAGGGGAACAGGGGCTCGTCGACGGGCGGGGCGGACGTGCGGTACACCCGGCGCTCGAGGTTCCGCGCCCAGGTCACCCGCTCGTCGAAGAAGCGCTGCGTGGGGTGCGGAGCTCGCCGCTGGGGACGAGTCCGGTGACGCACCAGACGTCGGCGTCGCGCTCGTAGGCGGCGGCGATGGCGGCCATCCAGTGGCGGTCGACGACGACGTCGTCGTCGATGAACGCGACGATGCCGCCGGTGGCCAGTGCGAGTCCGGCGTTGCGGGCCCGCGAGACGCCGGCACGTGCCTCGAGGACGTAGTGGACGCGCGGGTCGTCGACGGCGGCCACGACGTCGCGGGAGCCGCTGGTGACGGGGGCGTTGTCGACGACGAACAGCTCGAAGTCGTCGTACGCGGACTCGAGGACGGAGCGCACGGCGCGCGCGAGCGCGACGGGGCGCTCGCGGGTGCCGATGACGACGGAGACGCGTGCGCCGTCCGCGGGGGCGTCGACCGGGAGGCCCGGTGCCGGCAACCGACGCAGGGCCGGTCCCAGCTCGGCCGGGTCCACCGCCCCGCGGTCGTCGACGCGCACGTCGACGAACCCCGCGACGTCGTGGCCGTCGCGCACCATGAGGCGGGCGCGGCGGAAGCCGCCGGCGCCGGCGAGGTGCACGGTGTCGGCCGCGAGCGCTGCGGACCGGTCGACGGCGCCGACCCAGGCAGCGCCGACCCAGGTGGGGGCGTCGGGCGAGGGCATCGCGGGGTCGAGCGTGAGGGCTCGTTCCGCGGTGGTGGTGTGGTCGGTCATGTTCGTCCCGTCGGGCCGGTCTGGTCGGGTGGACGTGGCAATGCTCCGCGCGCGTCGACAGGGGGTCAACCGCGATGCTCGGAGGATGCGGAGAGGCTGCGGTTTGCCGCCACTAGACTCGCGGGAGACGCCGGTCGACCCGCCGGTGCGACCCCGGTCCCCGCCGGACACGAGGAGGACGCATGCCGCTGGCCCGAACGATGGACCGGCTCGGCCTGACCAGGCGTCCGCGCCCGACGTTGCACCTGGTTCCGGACCCCGACACGTCCGACCTCGTCGTGGTGCACCTCGATGCCGACGACGCCGCGTGCGGCACGTGCGGGCACGCCCAGGCGGCACACGAGCACTACCGTCCGGGCACGGACTGCGCGCTCTGCGACTGCCCGAAGTTCCGCCGCGCCCGCTGACGCGTTCCCCCTCGAGATCCCCCGCACGATCCCCCTCGATCGGGGGCGCCTGCGGGAAACCGCCGTTCCCCCGCAGGTGGTCCCGACCTCCTTGTCGGTGCTGCCGGGCCCGCTTAGCGTCGCGGACATGGCCATCACTCCCACGCCACTCGCGTGCATCGTCCTCGCCCACGAGGACCCGACGCACGTCCGTCGGCTCGTGGCGGCGCTCGACCCGTTCCCGGTGTTCCTGCACTGCGACGCGAGCACCGACGACGACGTCTTCGAGGCGATGACCGCCGGCCTGCCCGAACGGGTGCACGTGCTGCCGCGGATGCGCACCGGATGGGCGAAGTGGGAGAACGTCGCGGCCGAGGTCGCCGGCTACCGTGCCGCCCTGGCGCAGACCGACGCCACGCACGTGGCGCTGCTGACCGGCAGCGACTACCCGCTGGCCGACGCCGACGAGATCTCGGCGCTCCTGACCGCGAACCCCGGGCGGTCGTTCGTCGAGGCGAAGCCGCTCCCCCACCCGCATGGGGTCGCGACGGCGGTCGGTCGCGCGTGCGGTTCCGGCACTGGGCGTGGCGGAAGCACATGCTGCGCCTGCCGGTCCCCCGTCGGGTCCCGCGCGACGTCGTGTTCGGCGGCGGCTCGCAGCTCAAGGTCCTGGCCCGGCACCACGCGCAGGGGGTCGTCGACGTGTTCGACGGGCGCCCCGACCTGGTGGCGTTCTGGGAGCGGGTGTGGATCGGCGACGAGACCTTCGTGCCGTCGGTCCTGCTGACCCCGGCGTTCACCCCGGACTTCGCGGACGCCCACGCGGCGCAACCGCTCTGGTGGATCGGGTGGGACGGCACGAAGCAGAAGAGCCCGCCGTGGCTCGGGATCGAGGACGCCGGCCGGGTGCTGGAGCGTCGCACGGCGGCTGACCAGTCGACCCCGTACGTGTTCGCCCGGAAGTTCTCGACGTCCCGGAGCACCGACCTGCTCGACGTGGTCGACGCGACCTTCGGGCTCCGCACGTCCGCCGACGACCAGCCGGTGGTGGTGGCGCAGTGACCGTCCCCCAGACCCGACGCGAGGCGCGTGCGGCCGAGGCGGCTGCGCTGGCGGCACAGCCCGACGACGACGAGCTCGAGGCGTCCGTGCAGCCCGCAGCACCCGGCGCGCTGTCCACCGACACGGACTCGATCGCCGTCGCACGCGGCTCGTCCGTCCTGTTCGGCCGCGGCCTGCTCTACGTGGTCGTCTGGTCGATGCAGCTCGTCGTGAGCTCGCTGATCTCCCCGTGCTCGCGCACCTGATGCCACCGGCCGAGTTCGGCGTACTGGCCTCGGCGATCGCGCTGTACCAGGCCCTGGTGGTCGTGGCCGTCTGCGGCATCGACCAGGCGTCGGTGCTGCAGCGCGCCGAGGACGGCGACGACCGGCGTGCCCGCGGCCTGATGTTCGTCGGCATGGTCACCGCGGTCACCGTCACCGTGTTCGCCCTGGTGTCGATCCCGCTCTGGGGCGACGCCGCGGGCTTCGTCGACCAGCACCCCCTGCTGCTGGTCGCCGTGCTCTGGACCGGTCCCGCCGCGATCGTGCAGCTGTCCCTCGCGTTGCTCGTCGCCCAGGACCGCATCCGCGTGTTCGCCGTGACGAGCCTGCTGTCGTCCGTCGGCGGGTCGATCATCGGTCTCGGGCTCCTCGCCGCCGTGCACGCCGACGCGACCACGTACGCGTGGGGCGGGGTCGTGGCGCAGGGTGCCGCGATGGTCATCGGCATCATCGCCACGAAGCCGCGCGTCCGCGGTCTGTTCGACCACCGCACCACGATCCGGGCGTTCAAGCTCGGTGTCCCGATCGCGCTCGGCAGCCTGTCGTACTTCGTCCTGAACGCCGGTGACCGGCTCGTCGTGCAGCGCCTGCTCGGTGCCGACGAGGTGGCCCGCTACCAGATCGCCTACGTCGTCGGCTCCGCGGTCATCCTGCTGCTGACCTTCACGAACCAGGCCTGGGCGCCGCACTTCGCCGCCCTCCGCGACGCCGTGGCCCGCCGCCGGCTCGCCATGCACGCGCGGGACGAGCTCTACATGCTGCTCGCCCCCGTGCTCGTCGCCGTGACGCTCGTGTCGCCGGTGGCGCTGCCGATCCTGGCCCCGGCGTCGTACCGGGTCGAGTCCCTCACCGTCGTCGTCTTCGTGGTCGCCCTGACCGCGTTCCCGGTGGTCGCGAGCGGTGCGACCGGTCGGCTCCTGCTGGTCGAGCGCCGCGGGGTGACGGTCGGCGTCATCGGTGCCGTCGCCGGCGTCGTGAACATCGCGGCGAACCTGGTGCTGGTGCCCCTGACCGGCATCGTCGGCGCGGGCATCGCCACGGTCATCGCCTACGGCATCCTCGCCGCACTGCAGCAGGCCTCCCTGCCGGACCGTCGCGAGTGGCGCGGCCCCCGACGCCGAGTGCTGCTCGCCATCGCGATCGCGATCGTCGTCGCCGCGGCCTCGCTCCTGCCCCCGCAGGACCTCGCCTGGAACATCGTGCGCGTCGTCGGCGTCGCCGCGTGCCTGCCCTGGTTCTTCCGCCGCCTGAAACTCGCTCGCGGAGGATCCGCATGACCCGTCCCACCCCCGTCCGCTGCGTGTCGTCGTCGCCACCAACGGACTCGCCATCACCGGCGGTGTCGAACGCTGCGTCGTGGAGGACGTCGGCGAGCTCGTCGCGGCCGGCCACGAGGTCGAGGTGTGGCACCGCGCCGGACCGGACGGCGACCCGGACGAGGGCCGCGCGGTGTTCGACCGGCTCGGTGTCCGACTGCGGCACGCCCGCGACTACCGCTTCGGCATCCGGACCGCCCCGACGGACGTGTTCCGCTTCGTCCGTGAGGGCCTGCGCCTCCGCCGGTCGCGCCCGGACGTCCTGTGGCTGAACCGTCCGGAGTTCCTGCCGTGGGGCCGCGTCGTGTCCTTCGTGTCCGGCGTCCCCCTGGCCGTGCACCTGCACCACGCCCCGAACTACCGTCGGCTCGGCCCGTTCGCCGGCGGCCGGACCCGGTACCTGGCGGTCTCGGCGGCGATGGCACGTGGCTGGACCGCCGTCGGTGCGCCCCCGGACCGCGTCGACGTGGTCCCGAACGGCGTCGACACCGCGGCGTTCCCCGCCGCCACGCCGGCGAGCACACGCCGAGCACGCGCTGCGCTCGGCCTCGACCAGGACCGCCCCGTGGTGCTCTACTACGGACGGCTCACGCGGTCGAAGGGCGTCCTGGCCCTCCTGGAGGCGTGGGGTCGCGTCCACGCGTCGGCCCGCGTCCTCGTGGGGCCCGGCACACCGCCCGCCCCGGCTCCGGTGCTCGTCCTGGCGGGTGCGCTGTACCCGCAGGACGCCCCCGCCGTGCACCGCGCGATCGCCGCGTTGCCCGAGGGCTCCGTGGTCGTGGTGCCCGAGCGCGACGACGTCGTCCCCCTGCTGCACGCCGCCGACGTCGTGGTGGCTCCCTCCATCGAGCCCGAGGGTTCGGCCGCGTGGTCGTCGAGGCGATGTCCACCGGACGCCCCGTCGTCGCGGCGGCGTCGGGCGGCACCGCCGAGATCCTCAGCGGCGAGTGGACGCGCTTCACCGTCGACCCCACCGAGACCGCCGCGCTGGCCGACAAGGTCCTCCGAGGCGCTGCACGCGGCCGGGACGGAACCCGGTCTGGCGGACCGGTGCCGCGCCTGGGTGCGGGACCGGTACGGCCGGGAGCGGCACGTCGCGGCGCTGCTCCGGGCGCTCGAGGCGCACGCGAAGCACTGAAGACGAGCACTGACGGACGACGACGACCGAGCGGTGCCGACGACGACGTCGGCACCGCTCAGTCGTTCGGGACCGTCGTCGCGGTGTCGTCCGGCAGCGACGCGCCCGGCGCGGTACCGTCCGCCGGAACGTCGATCGTCATCCAGTCGATCAGCAGCGAGCCCGCTGCGTCCGCCGGGGGTTCCCGTCGTTCGACCCGGCCTGCACGACCAGGTGCATCCGGGCGGTCGGGATGTTCTCCGTCGTGGTGCCGACGACCTCGTCGTCGACCAGGAACGACATCCGGTCGGCGGTCCACTCGATCGTGTAGGTGTGCCAGTCCTTGAGCGACGCCTCGGTCTGCTGGTGGATGCACTTCTCGGCGGGGTCGGCCAGGCAGTGCACGTTGAGCCACGCGGGCGCGCCGAGCGCTCCCTCGGGGAAGTCGATCTCACCGTCCGACCACAGGTTCTCGTCGCTCCACAGCAGCACGGCGACGCCGTAGCCGTCGACCTCGTCGCTGCGCATCCGGATGCTGTACCGGCCGGCGGTCTGCCCGCCCCACTCGCCGTCGACGAGCGGCACGACGCCGCCCGCCAGCGGCACCCCGGCGCGCGTGGTGCGCAGCCGCACGTCGAGCACGCCGTCGTGCGTCGACAGGGTCGACGCCTGGTAGCGCCCCGTCCCCGCGGTGTCGGCGAACCCGTGGTACGCGACGAACCGGTCCGAGTACCGGGACTCGAAGGTCCGGTTCGTGGCGGCGTCGGCGAAGTCCTCGCCGAACACCCGGGTCCACCCCTCGGGCTCGGAGCTCGGCATCGAGACGCCGCTCGGGTCGTCGAGGGTCACGTCGTCACCGTTCGCCGTCGTGGTCGCGGTCGTGGTGCCGGCGACGATGCCGGCAGCCACGAGCAGGGCGCCGGCCGCGAACGCGGTCCGGCGGGTGCCGGGGCGCCGCGGCGGCCGGTGCCGGGGCAGGCCGCGACCGTGTGCCGGTGGGGCGCCGTGGGCCGATGCCGCGTCGTCGGCGACGTGTTCCGCCCAGGTGGGGCGGGCCTCCTGGCCGTCACCCTGCTCGTCGGTCACCCGGTCACCCGGTCGTCCACGCGCGGATCTCGGAGAGTCCCACGTTGCCGGTGCTGTTCGAGACGCCCGTCACCGTGAACCGCACCCAGGTGACGTCACGCGGGGTGAAGTCGACCGTCAGCGCGTCGCCGCCGTTCGGCAGGGTGCCCACCGCGACCTGGCTGCCGTCCGAGAACGTCAGGGTGCCGCTGGTGACCTGGTCCGAGCTGTTCGGGCGGTCGTGCAGGACGATCCGACCGAGGTGCTGCGAGGCGGCCCAGTCCAGCTGGATCCACACCCCGGTCCGGCCCCACGGGGCGACCCACTCGGCCGTCGGGTTGTCGGGGTAACCCGACACGACGCCGTCGACGGCCTTCGCGACGGTCTGCCCGGTGGACTGGTCGTCCCACGCGGCGGTCGGGGTGGCCGACCCGGTGACGTCCGCCAGTGTCGGCGTCGGCGTCGGCGTGGGTGTGGGGTCGGCGTCGGCGTGGGTGTCGGGGTCGGCGTGGTGTCCGCCGGCCGGAACGCCCGGATCTCGGCGAGGCCGACGTTCGGGTCGTGCTGCTCACGGAACCGACCGTGAACCGCACCCAGGTGACCTGGCGGGCGCTGAACGCGACGCGCTGGACGGCTCCGCCGTTGTCGAGCGACGGGACGGCGACGCTGGTGCCGTCGGAGAACGTCAGCGTGCCGCCGGTCACCTGGTCGTCGCTGTTCGGCCGGTCCGCGAGGTCGATCTCGTGCAGGGTCGTGCCGGCGGACCAGTTCAGCTGGATCCACGTGCCCGCGCGGCCACCGGGCGCCGCCCACTCGGCCGTCGGGGCGTCCGGGTAGCCGCTCACGACGCCGTCGACGGCCTTCACGGCGGTCTGGCCGTCGGCCGGGTTCTCGGCGCTCGCGGTGACGGTCGCGCCGGCGGTGACGTCGGTACCCTGCGAGGTCGGCGGGTCCGTCGGGGGCTGGGCCGACGAGCCGACGGCGTACTGCCGGCTCAGCCAGGAGCCCTCCGGGCGCGACGCGCAGGCCGAGGTGGACCCGCAGGTCTCACCGTCGTACGCGGCGTACGCGAAGAAGGCTGCCGCCTTCGCGGCCGTCTGCGCGGAACTCAGGTTCGACGGGCGGTCCGCGATCGGGTACCCGAGGTAGCCCGTGAACGTGTGTGTCGCCGTGTACGCGGACTGCGCCTGGTCGGCGAGGTAGGCGACGGTGTGGTGGTCGCTGTGGTCGCCGTCGCCGTACGTGCCGCCGTGGTCGAGCGTGTGGATCTCGGTCGGCGCGTACCCGGTCACGAGGCCGGAGAACGTCGCGCGCAGGTCGGTCAACGAGAAGGAGGTCGGTTGGGCTGCCCCGGTGACGGTGTGGATCGTGGAGATCTGGCCCTCGTAGAGCTTCTCCAGGCTCTCGCCGCCCGTGGCCGCGAAGCCGGAGCCGTCGATGTTGCCGTCCGGCAGCTCGAGGAACACCAGGCTGAGCCGCGGGGCCGTCGCCAGGGTCGCCGTGCGGAGCGTGTGGCCGGCGACCGGGAGCTGGCCGGCGGTCCAGTTCGACGAGACGCCCGCGATCGACGCGTACGACGCCATCAACCCGTTCTCGCGGGCCTGCCAGTACCAGGCGGGCTTGCCGGCGTCACCGGCGGTCACGATGACCGAGCGGACGCACTTGCCGGCGTCGATGTCGGCGCGGAGCTCGGTGCCGGAGAACAGCAGGTCGTCGTCGGCGTGCGCCACCATCGTGAGGACCCGGCCGGCGCTGCAGTCGGCGTTCGCGGCGGCCGTGCCACCCGTCGGTGTGCTGCTCGGCGTGGGCGTCGGCGTCGGCGTGCTGGTCGGTGTGCTCGGCGGCGGTGTCCTCCGGCCTCGTGCGTCGGCCGACATCGCGCCGCCGGGTCCGGCGATGACGGCGACGACCGCCAGGACCCCCAGGACCGCCGCGGCGGACGCGGCGCGCGTGCGCCACGTCCGCCGGGGTGCCCGGGTCGTGCGGTGTTCAGTTCGTGGCATGTGCGAGTCCTGCCGGGGTCAGTTCGTAGACGGCGGTGGTGCCGGAGCCGAAGACGCGCTTCCAGTAGGGCGAGTCGGCCATGGCGGCCGCGAGCTCCTGGTAGTCGGCGTCGGTCTGGTACCCGTACCGCTCGTCGTAGGCGCCGAAGGGCTCGGCGACCAGTGCGTAGTACTTCGTCGCCGGCCAGTCCAGGACGAGCTGGCGGGTCATCGTGGACACGTCGGCGTCGGCGTCGTAGCCCTCCGGCTCCGGGTACGCCCCGAGGACCTCGCGGGACAGCGCCCCGACGTCGAAGTAGCGTGCACCGGTGTTGCTCGGGACGGCGTTCGCCGAACCGGTCAGCAGCATCATCGAGCCCTTCGGCGCGTTCGCGTCGTAGAACTGCGTCGCCGCAGACTGGCTGCGCGTCGGGACGCGGTTCCAGTCGAGGGCGGTCTGGCCGAACGCGCCGATCCCGACCATCGCGGCGACCGCGGCCGCAGCGACGACGACCTTGACCGCCGTGGGCCGCACCGCACGGGTGACGAGTCGACCGACGGGAGCCAGCCGGCCGCTGGGCATCGGGAGCCCCGCCGCCAGGATCGCGATCCACGGTGTGGCGAACAGCACGACGCGGAAGATGCCCTCCTGGCCGTAGTTCGTCGCGACGAGCAGCGAGATCGGGCTCGCCGCCGTGGCCAGCAGTCCCCAGTGCACGCGGTCGCGGCGCATCAGCACGGTGATCACGGCGACGAGGCCGAGGACCACGAGGGCTGCCGCGGGGATATCGAACGCGAGCCGCGTGACGAGCGGCTTCGGCAGGACCGTCATGTCGTGCGACGGCGGCTGCACGTTGTCGAGCACCTTGCCGACGGCCCCCAGGGACAGGAACTTGCCGAGGATGTCGTCGTTCAGCAGGGCGAAGCCGACGGCCGGGACGAGCACCACGACGGGCAGCCACCAGGGGCGGAGCAGTCGGAACACGATGAGCGTCACGAGTGCGGCGACCGTCAGGTACGGCGAGATCTGGTGGGTGACGACCAGCACGATGCCGATCAGCGTGATGGCGATGATCCGCGACAGGCCGACGCGGCGGGCCCGCAGGATCGTCGTGCGGACGCCGTCCGCGGCGGTCACCGCGGTGCGTCGCAGCGGGCCGACGGCCAGCACGAGGATCACCAGGGACATCAGGATGCCCACCGACTGCGGCGAGAAGTACGTCGTGTTGAGCGAGCCGGTCATCGCGGTCAGGAACGCGGCGATCCAGGGGCGACGGTTGCCCGGCAGCCAGTTGGCGGCCAGGACCCCGACGGCGATCGTCGTGCTGAAGGCCAGCAGGACGGGGACCCACGCGGCGATGGTCATCGCGTTGTCGATCCCGCCGACGTCCGCGACCCAGGCGCCGCCGGCGAACAGGCCGGACCACGTCTGGAAGATGTCGGCGGCCGGGTTCGTCGAGCCCCAGCGCCGGATGTACTCGAGCACGCCGATGTGGCGGGCGGCCGCCATCACGGTGGGCATGCCGTAGGTGATGGCCTGGGCGAGCTGGATCGACCCGCCGAGCACGACGACCGGGATCGCGAGTCCGCGACCGCGCACCAGGGCGACGACGGCAGCGGCGACGACGAGCGCCAGTCCGATGACCAGGCCCGGGCCGAGTGACCCGAAGAGCCCGTCCGGCACCGGGTCGCCGATGTGCGTGAGCGCGGCGACGACGATGACGAGCAGCCCGACGACCGAGCCGGCGGTGACGGTGTCGGTGGTGGTCCAGCGACGGGCCGTGGCGCCCTCGGCGGCCGGCTCGAGGCGGGCGCGCTGCAGTTCGGCGACGTCACGCGGCACGGCGATCGCGAGGGCGACGGCGGTGAGCACGACGACCCCGACGAACGGCACCGTCGGGTTCCAGAGCTGGAACGTCGCCATCGTGTAGCCGATGCCGATCGTGCCGACGAGCGACGCCGTGACCGCGAAGACGCTGAAGCGTGCCAGCGGCATCGGGCGGACGAGCAGGAGGGGTGCGACGCCGAGCAGCGCGAACAGGTACACGCCGATCGCGCTCCCCGCAGGACCGGGAGTCCGGCGATCGCGGCGACCCCGGCGACGAGGAGCGTCAGGACGACGATCGCCGCTGCGGTGAGTCGTGCGATCGGGCTCATCGCGTCCACCGCGAGCGGGCGAGCGGGACCGGCCGAGGCCAGGCCGTGCCGGAGCTCGTGGCGACCACGGGCGTTCCGGTCGATCGTGCCGCCGCCACGCAGGCGTTCGACGAGCGCCAGGAACGGCGCCGTCAGGACCGAGCGCTGCTCGACCCCGCGCAGCCGCCGCTGGGTGGCGGCGAACTCGGCATCGACCGCGTCGGGAACACGACCCGCGTCACCGGGCTGGTCGCCGGCGATGTCCGTCGCACGGTCGCCCTGCTCGAGGCCGAGTCGTGCGAAGGCGCTGAGCGCCTCGGGCGCTGCGTCCACCGATGCGGTGAGCGACTCGCGGTCGATGGCGTTCTTGGTCATCCAGGCTCCGAGTCCGTGGCCGTGCGCGGCTGCAGCGGTGCGGAGCGACGCGACGTCGTCCGCCGATCGCTGCCACGCGATGGCGGCCGGTTCGACGGCGATCGCGGATCCGGCGAACAGCAGTCGTGTGAAGAGGTCGAGGTCGTCGCCGGCACCGACGCGGGTGCCCGGTCCGAAGGCGGTGTCGAAGCCGCCGATCCGGAGCGCGGTCGCGCGGTGCACGGCGAGGTTGTCACCGGTGCCGTAGGCAGCGGCGGCGAAGGGGTGGTGCGGGGGCGCGTCGTCGGTGTCGTCGAGGCGGAACACCCGACGGCGGACGGTGCGGCCGGCCGCGGTGCGGTCGTCGTGCCAGCGCTGCGCGGGGGTGCGCAGTTCGGCGCTGGGGACGAGCCCGGTGACGCAGGCGACGTCGGGGTCCGCGGCGAAGGCGGCGGCCAACGCGGCGACCCAGTCACCGTCCACGACGGCGCCCTCGGCGACGAAGGCGACGACCTCGCCGCTCGCGGCGAGGAGTCCGGCGTTGCGGGCGGCGGCGAGGCCACCGGCCGGCGCGGCGATCGTGGTGACGCGCCGACCGCCGATCTCGACCGTCGCGGTGCCGCTGTCGTCGGCGCCGTGCGAGACGACGACGACGTCGAAGTCGGGGTACTCGTTGGCGAGCACCGACCGCATGGTGGTGCCGGCGGCCCCGTCCGTGCAGAGCACCACGGTGACGGACGGCAGCACCAGACCTGCTGCCGGCCGACGCTCGGGCACCGGCATCGGCCGGATCGCGCGCTGGAGGGTGCGGACGTCGATGGTCCCGCCGATGCGGCGACGCTCGGTGATGTCCGCCTCGACGAAGCCGAGCGGCTCGCCGTGGTCGCGGACGAGCAGTCGGGCGCGCCGGTAGCCCGCGGCGCCCTCGAGTGCGACCACGTCACGGTGGCTGGAGGCGTGCACGTCGGCGCGGTCGACCTCGCCGACCCACAGGGCGCCGTCCCACGTCGGGGACAGCGGCCCGGTCACGATCGGCGAGATGACCATCGCCAGGGTCGCGCGGGTCACCGCGTGCCCACCGGTTGTGCGACCGGGACGGGAGCCGGGGTGCGGACGACGACGCCACCCAGGACACGCCCGACGGCGTAGCCCGTGACGGTCGACGCGACGGAGAGCACGATCGCGAAGCGCACGCAGGGCACCGCCGCGACCGATGTGGCGCAGTTCGCGCAGCACCGCTCCGGGGATGACCTTCGTCAGGTACGTCGACTCGCTGGCGAGCGAGTCACCCGTGCCGACGCGTCGGCTCAGGACGGCCTTCGAGATGCCCTCGTAGTAGCTGCGACGGCGCAGGTAGCGCATCGTCACGCGGTCCGGGGAGACCCGGTGCGAGACGTTCGAGCGCGGTTCGTGCCGGATGCGCGCACCCGGACGGGCCTGGGCGATGCGGATGCAGAGTTCGGTCTCCTCGCAGCCGAGCGGCTGGTTGCCGACGCGGCCGATGCCGGAGCGGAACCCGCCGGCGAGCATGATCGCGTCACGGCGGAACGCCATGCTCGAGCCGATGACGTTGCGCACGTCGCCGGGGGTCTCGGGCAGGCCACGGTAGGAGCAGCCGACGATCCAGAGGAGTTCGTCGGCGTACGGGCCGGCACCGGTCGCGGTGGGCCAGGACGGTGTGGCCCGGCCGCCGACGCCGACGACGTCCGGGTCCTCGAGTGCGGTGAGCATGTGGCCGAGCCAGTCCGGGTCGGCGGTCGCGTCGTCGTCCAGGAACGCGACGACGTCGGCGTCGGTGAGGGCGACCCCCGTGTTGCGGGCGCCGGACAGGCCGCGGTCCTCGGTGTTCGGGACGACGCGGAGCTCGGGCCAGCGCGCCGCGGCGCGGACGAGGAGCTCGGGTTCGTGGTCGATCACGACGACGACCTCGGGGGCCTCGGGCTGGCGCTTGGCGGACTCGACGCTGTCCTGCAGGTCGCCCCAGCGCTGCTGGGTGTAGGCGCAGATGACGACCGCGACGGTCGTCACGCGACTTCTCCTCGAGGCTGGCCACGGCGGCGACGGGGGCGCCGTGCGGGGCGTGCGCGCCGAGCGGAGCGTGCCCGGCCGCGTGGACCGAGGCGTGCGCTGCGGCGGGTGCGGCGTGCGGTGTGGCGGCCAGCTGCTCGGCCGGCGGCACGACGCTCATCGCGGCACGACGGACCTCGGAGCGGCCGATCGCTGCGCGACGACGCTCGTGCATGATCGACTTCAGCACGCGGATGCCGTCGGTCACGGCGTTCAGGTTGCTCGAGCCGTGCACGCGGAGCTTCTCGTGGCTGGGGACCTCGGTGATCGCGAGCTCGGCGGCCGACCAGCGGCAGGTGAGCACGGTCTCGATCTCGAACCCGTCGCCCCAGAGCATCGAGCCGTCGGACGGCTTCGGCAGCTCGGAGGACAGCAGGCCGATCTCCGGCAGGACGTCCGCCCAGAAGGCGTTGTAGCCGTAGCAGAGGTCGCTGTAGCGGGTGCCGAGGATGATGTTGCAGAGCATGTTCAGGCCACGGTTGCCCAGGTTGCGGACGATCGTGATGTCGTCGCTGCCGCCGCCGAGCGAGTAGCGGGTGCCCTTCGCGACGTCGGCGCCCTCGACGAGCGCCTGCACGAAGCGCGGGATCTCGTCCGGGTCGGCGGAGCAGTCGGCGTCGAACATGACGACGACGTCGCCGGTGACGGCCTCGAACCCGCAGGCGAGGGCGTTGCCCTTGCCCTTGCGGGTCTGGTGCACGACGCGGATGTCGGGCATCACGCGCTGCGCGGTGGCGATGGTGTCGTCGACGGAGTTGCCGTCGACCAGGATCACCTCGTACACCGGCGGGAGCTTCGGCAGGATGATCTCGAGGTTTCGGGCCTCGTTCCGCGCCGGGATGACGACGGAGACCCTCGGGTCTGCAGGGCGAACGGTACGTGCGGGCATGGGCGCGGTCCTGTCGGGTCAGGGTTGCTGTCGGGTTGTGGCTCGTGTGACGAGCGGCGCGTCCTCGGATGACGCATCGACGACGGTGACCGTCGTCGGTCGAGCAGCGGGACGCGGGTACGACGCCGCCGGCTTCGCAGGTGAGTGGGTACTCTCCCCCGCGTGTCCAACCATCGTCGCGGGCTGGCAGGCGGTCAATGCGCGGTGCGGTCCATTGCGGACACTCGGCCGCGGATACGGAAACCCGCAACACCGCGCGCCGGCCACGTGCCGTGGACGCACCGACAGGCGGACGGACGGCGCGGTGCCAGCTGGCCCCGCGCCTCCCGTCCGTCACCCGGCTCAGTCCCGGGCCGCGCCCTCCGTCGCGAACGCCGCACGCAGCGCCGTCGCGAGGTCGGCCACGTGCGGTTCCCGCAGCAGCGAGCTGTGCTCGGCCGCGATCCGCACGGTCTCGGTCCGCCCGCGCAGCAGCGCGGACCAGCCGGTCGCGTCCGGGTTCGCATCGGCGAGCACGTACGTCGCCCGTCCGTGGAACGGCGTCGGGTGGTGCCGCCGGGTGACGAGCTCGGCCTGGTCGAAGAAGGCGTCGAAGTCCTTCTGCCCGCCGTGCCGCAGCACACCAGCGCTGTAGGCCTCGCGCGCGCTTCGCGACGTGCTCGCCCCACGACATGCCGGACGGCATGACCCGCCGGACGGCCCCGGCGAGGCGCTGGCCGACGGCACGGACTGCGGGGTTGCGGTGTTCCTCGGGGCTCGAGCCGTCCGAAGTGCTTCCGGACCCCCTCGGCCCCGGTCCTCGGCAGGTAGGTGTCCAGCAGCGCGACGTGCTCGACCTGCTCGCCGCTCTCGGTGAGCAGCCGGGCGATCTCGAGCGCGATCAGCCCGCCGAGCGAGTGACCGACCAGCAGGTACGGTCCCCGCGGCTGCACGATGCGCATCAGGGCGACGTACCGGCGGGCACTGGCCTGGATGCTCCAGTCCGGCATGCCCCGACGCTCGAGGCCGTGCTGCTGGAACGCGTACACGTCGTGCTCGGGCAGGTAGCGGGACAACGGCAGGAACGTCAGGGCGAGCGCACCACCGCCGGCGAAGCAGAACACCGGCGGGCGGCCGGACTCGCGTGCGCCGGACACCTTGACGACGTCGGGGTGGCTCGGCAGCGCCGTCGTGCCGCTCCGTACCCGTCGGGCGAACGCCCGGAGCGTCGGGTGCTGCAGGACGTCCGACGAGCGCAGGTCGATGCCGAGACGGGTGTGCACGAGCGCGAGCATCTCCTCCGCCGACAACGAGTCGCCGCCGAGGGCCGAGAAGTCCTCGTCGAGGTGGACGCCTCGAAGGCCCAGCACCTCGGCCCAGATCTGCTCGACCACGAGCTCCCACTGGTCGTACTCGCCCTCGACCATCTCGGTCTCGATGCTCGGCGCACCCGGCAGCTCGGCCCGGTCGACCTTGCCGCGCTCGTTCCGCGGCAGCTCGGTCATCGGCACGATCGACGCCGGCACCATGTACTCCGGCAGGCGGTCCCGCAGGGCCAGGCGCAGGGCCGCGGGCGCGGGCGTGCGCTGGCCCGGACGGCCGACGACGTACGCGACCAGGCGGGTGACGGCGGGCGGGTCGACCTGCGCGCGGTGACGACGGCGTCCTGCACCTCGGGGATCGCGCGGAGCGCCGCCTCGACCTCGCTCGGTTCCACGAGGTACCCGCGGACCTTGACGGCGTCGTCGGAGCGTCCGAGCAGCACGAGCCGGCCGTCCGGCTCGATCCGGGCGAGGTCGCCCTGGCGCCAGGTCGGCGTGCCGTCGTCGGTGCGTCCGGCACGCTCGGCGGTCTTCTCCGGGGCACCCCAGTACCCGGCGGTCAGGCCCTGGGAGACGATGACGAGTTCGCCGGTCTCCCCCGGGTCGGCGGGGCTGCCGTCCTCGCGCAGCACGAGTACCTGCTTGCCGGGCAGCGGCCACCCAGCGGGCACCACGCCCTCGGGCACCGGGGCACCGGGCTCCACGGGGCAGTACGCGACGCAGCCGGTCTCGCTCGACCCGAAGGCGTTCAGCAGCAGGGTCGTCGGGTCGAGGTGCGGTCGAGCAGCGGCGATGTCGGCACCGGTCACCGCCTCGCCGGTGGTCATCAGGAAGCGGAGGCCGCCGAGCGCGGGACCCGCCCCGGACGCCTTCGCCCCGGGAGCCGTCTGCGAGCCGACGATCGACCGCAGCAGGTGCGGGGTGCAGACGAGGACGTTCACGCCGTCGGCGGAGAGCCGTGCGAGCAGGCGTTCGACGCCGAGCTCGCGGGGTTCGAGGAGCACGACGCTGCCGCCGCTCAGCAGGGTGTCGAAGGAGAACAGCAGACCGGCGGCGAACGACAGCGGCAGGACCACGCCGAGGCGGTCGCCGGGTCCGGTGCCGAGGGCGACGGCGTCCTGCTCGGCGTTCGCGAGCTGCTGCCGGTGCGTCAGGACGACACCCTTCGGCATGCCCGTCGAGCCGGAGGTGAACACGATCGCGAACGCGTCGTGGCCGCCCGGGCGGGTGCTGGGCGCGTCGGGCGCTGCGGTGCCGGGCGCGTCGGGCGCTGCGGTGCCGGGCGCGTCGGGCGCTGCGGTGCCGGGCGCCTCGGCCGCTGTGTCCGTGTCCGTTTCGCCGCCCGCGGTCTCGCCGCGTCGTTCGATCAGCTCGTCGAGTGCGTGCACCCGGCCGTCACGGTCGGCGACGACGGTCGCCGCCAGGTCGGCGCGCGCGGCGTCCGCCACGATCTCGTCGACCCCGGCGAGCTGCGCGACGTCGCCCGAGGCGGACGGCTGGCAGGTGCTCGTCGAGCACCACCACGGTGCGCCCCGCCCGGACGAGCGCCAGGATCGCGACGACGGCCTCGGTGGTCTGGCCGGCCATGACGCCGACCTGGCTTCGACGCGCCACCGGCCACCGCGCCGACGCCGGCACCACTGTGGTCGTCGGGTCGGAGCTCGGCCCCGAGCACCGACGCGAGGTCGCGCGCCGCCCGGTCCGCCTCGGTGAACGTGTAGGGGCGGCCGTCCCCGGCGAGCGCAGCGGCGTCACCGTGGAGCGCGACCACACGGTCCCAGCGGTCCAGCACGGAGTGGTCGTCAGCCAGCGGGATCGCGGCTCGGTGGGTCCAGTGCTCGGTCGTCGTCAGCGGGTCGGCGGAGGTCACGATGACACCTCGGATGCTCGTCGGCGGGCCGCCGCGGGTCCCGCGCCGGTCCTGCGACGGTACGTCCGGACGCGGTACCGCCCACGAGCCGTGTCGCGCGGGGTGCGGGGTCACGCAACCCGACCGGGAGGCCCGGCGCACCTCCGCCAGCGTGCCCGGCCCCCGGACGGGGACGGTCCAGGGCCGGGGGCGGCCCGGGTGGGCGCGGAGCATCGTGCGGTTCCGCGCAACCTCGGGATGCGCAGTCCGGAGCCTGTGGATCTCCGATGGACGCGATGGAGGCGCACGAGTCCGAACGAGAGCAGCCCCCGGGGATCCCGGGGCTGTTCTTCGAGTGCTGGGGTACCTGGACTCGAACCAAGAACGACGGTACCAGAAACCGCTGTGTTGCCAATTACACCATACCCCAAAAGGCCTGCTGGCCTTCTGTCCCCGTTGTCCGGGGCACGATCAACTACTGTACAGCATCCCGGAGGTCCACGAGACCACCCACGAGGTCTCGGTGCACCGCCGCTGCCGTCGTGGCACCGTGCCCGGCGGCGACGATGAGCTGCTCCGGCCCGGGAGGGTCACGTCCCCCACGGCGTACAGCCCGGGAACCGTGGTCCGGCCGACCCGGTCGACGACGAGGAGTCCGTGGGCATCGCGCTCCGGGGCCGTCGGCGCGCCGGGCGTGTCGGTGCGCAGCCAGTCGAGGTCGGCGTGCCACGTCGGTCGGACGAACCCGCCCGTCCGCGGCTCCACGTGGCCGTCGACCAACCGGACCCCGGTCATGCCGGTCCGGTCGCCCTCGAGGTCCTCGATCACCCGTTCGTCGACCACGACGCTGGCACGTGCCAGCCGGGCTCGCCCCGCGTCGTCGAGCGGGGCGACACCGTTCGTGTACACGATGAGGTCGTCGGCCCAGGCCGCGATGAGCAGTGCCCGGTCCACGACGTCGTCGGTCTCGCAGATGAACGCGAGGGGCTCCCCGCCTTCTCGTACGCATCGCACTCGACGCAGCTGTGCACCGCGGTGCCGGTAGAACGCACGGAGCATCGGCAGTGCCGGGAACTCCTCGCGCAGCCCCGTGGCGACGACGACGGTCCGCGCCCGCGCGTCCACCTCGGCACCACGCCAGGTCCGTCGGCAGCCGCCAGCCGTCGGCGTCGAGGGCCACCAGGTCGACCACTGCCTGCACGATCGTCGCCTCGGGGTACTCCTCGACCTCGGCGCGACCGAGCTTCCGGAGCTCGAGGGGGAGATCCCGTCACGCGTCAGGAAGCCGTGCGACCGCAGGGTCGCGGCGTTGCGTGGCCGGTTGGCGTCGACGAGGAGCACCGTGCGCTTCGCCCGCACCAGGTTGAGCGCAGCGCTCAGGCCGGCCGGTCCGGCGCCGATGACCGCGACGTCGTGGACGACCGGGGTACTCGGCACGCCCGTGGTCCTGCAGCGCTTCCCGCGGTGCTCATCGTTCGCCGTTCAGCGGGCCGCGAGGGCGCGGAGCCGCGTCAGGGTGGACTCCTTGCCGAGGATCTCCATCGACTCGAAGAGCGGCGGGCTGATCCGGCGCCCGGAGACCCCCACGCGCAGCGGACCGAACGCGACCCGGGGCTTCAACCCGAGGTCGTCGATGAGCGCCGTGCGGAGGGCACCCTCGATCGCCTCGGTGCGCCAGTCCTCGAGCTGCTCGAGCGCCGAGATGCCGGCCGTGAGCACGGCGCCGGTGTCGCCCTTGAGCGATGCCAGTGCGTCGTCCTCGACCACCAGGTCGGCGTCGGCGGTGAACAGGAACCCGAGCATCGCCGGGGCCTCACCGAGCAGCTGCATGCGCTCCTGGACGAGCGGCGCAGCCTTCGGTCAGGACCTCGGTCTGCTCCGCGGTCGGCGGGTCGGCCACGAGGTCGGTGAGGTACGGCAGCAGCCGGGAGCGGAAGTCCGACGCGTCGAGCAGTCGGATGTGGTCACCGTTGATCGCCTCGGCCTTCTTGTGGTCGAAGCGCGCCGGGTTGGGGTTGACGTCGGTGACGTCGAACGCCGCCACCATCTCGTCGATCGAGAAGACGTCGCGGTCGGCACCGATCGACCAGCCGAGCAGCGCCAGGTAGTTGACGAGCCCCTCGGGGATCATGCCGGCGTCGCGGTGGTGGAACAGGTTCGCCTCGGGGTCGCGCTTCGAGAGCTTCTTGTTGCCCTCGCCCATGACGTACGGCAGGTGACCGAACACCGGGATCGCCGGTGCGAGCCCGATCTCGTACAGCGCCTCGTACAGGGCGATCTGCCGCGGGGTCGACGACAGCAGGTCCTCGCCGCGGAGGACGTGCGTGATGCCCATCAGGGCGTCGTCCACCGGGTTCGTGAACGTGTACAGCGGCTTGCCGTTCGGCCGGACGACCACGAAGTCCGGGAACGTCCCTGCTTGAAGGTGATCTCGCCACGGACGAGGTCGTCGAAGCTCAGGTCACGGTCCGGGACCCGGAGTCGCAGCGCCGGCTCGCGGCCCTGGTCGCGGAACGCCTGGCGCTCGTCGTCGGACAGGTCCCGCTCGTGGTTGTCGTAGCCCTGCTTCGGATCGCGGCCGGCAGCCTTGTTGCGCGCCTCCATCTCCTCGGGGGTGACGAAGGACTCGTAGACGTGCCCGGACGCCTTGAGCTTCGCGATGACGTCGTCGTAGATCGCGGTCCGCTCCGACTGCCGGTACGGTCCGTGCTCGCCGCCAGCGTCGACGCCCTCGTCCCAGTCCAGCCGGAGCCAGCGCAGGCCGTCGAGGATCTGCGCGTAGGACTCTTCGCTGTCCCGCGCGGCGTCGGTGTCCTCGATGCGGAACACGAGCTTGCCGCCGGTGTGGCGTGCGTACGCCCAGTTGAAGAGCGCCGTGCGGATGAGCCCCACGTGCGGGGTCCCCGTCGGGCTCGGGCAGAAACGGACGCGGATCTCGGACCCGGAAGCAGTGGTGAATGGCGCAGTCATGACCCGCCAATGCTACCGTCACGCCCTGCTCGGCAGACCCGTGAACGCAGAAAACCCCTGACCAGTGCTGGTCAGGGGTTCCCTGGTGTTGCCTACGTTAAGTCCGGCGGCGTCCTACTCTCCCACAAGGTCCCCCTTGCAGTACCATCGGCGCTGAGAGGCTTAGCTTCCGGGTTCGGAATGTGACCGGGCGTTTCCTCTCGCTATGACCACCGGAACACTTTCGACCATGATCTGGTCTCAAACATGCTCCGACTGCTGCCCACGAATGGGCAGAGCGGTGTATTCAGTTTGATTCCCGATCGTCTGTCGGGAACCACAAAGTGGACGCGAGCCCGTGCAACACGTGCACGGAAATCAGTGTGTTATCAAGTCTTCGGCTTATTAGTACCGGTCAGCTCCACGGGTCGTTAGTCCCCGCTTCCACATCCGGCCTATCAACCCAGTAGTCTGCTGGGAGCCTCTCACACTCAAGGTGCATGGAAATCTCATCTCGAAGACGGCTTCCCGCTTAGATGCTTTCAGCGGTTATCCGGTCCGAACGTAGCTAATCAGCGGTGCCCTTGGCAGAACAACTGACACACCAGAGGTTCGTCCATCCCGGTCCTCTCGTACTAGGGATAGATCTTCTCAAATTTCCAACGCGCGCAGCGGATAGGGACCGAACTGTCTCACGACGTTCTAAACCCAGCTCGCGTACCGCTTTAATGGGCGAACAGCCCAACCCTTGGGACCTACTCCAGCCCCAGGATGCGACGAGCCGACATCGAGGTGCCAAACCATGCCGTCGATATGGACTCTTGGGCAAGATCAGCCTGTTATCCCCGAGGTACCTTTTATCCGTTGAGCGACAGCGCTTCCACAAGCCACTGCCGGATCACTAGTCCCGACTTTCGTCCCTGCTCGACCTGTCAGTCTCACAGTCAAGCTCCCTTGTGCACTTACACTCGCCACCTGATTGCCAACCAGGTTGAGGGAACCTTTGGGCGCCTCCGTTACTCTTTGGGAGGCAACCGCCCCAGTTAAACTACCCATCAGGCACTGTCCATGAACCCGATCAGGGTCCTACGTTAGACATCCAGAGTGACCAGAGTGGTATTTCAACAATGACTCCACGAACACTAGCGTGCCCGCTTCACAGTCTCCCACCTATCCTACACAAGCCACACCGAACACCAATACCAAACTGTAGTAAAGGTCACGGGGTCTTTCCGTCCTGCTGCGCGTAACGAGCATCTTTACTCGTAGTGCAATTTCGCCGAGTTCGCGGTTGAGACAGCTGGGAAGTCGTTACGCCATTCGTGCAGGTCGGAACTTACCCGACAAGGAATTTCGCTACCTTAGGATGGTTATAGTTACCACCGCCGTTTACTGGGGCTTAAATTCAGAGCTTCGCCCAAAGGCTAACCCTTCCTCTTAACCTTCCAGCACCGGGCAGGCGTCAGTCCGTATACATCGTCTTGCGACTTCGCACGGACCTGTGTTTTTAGTAAACAGTCGCTTCCCACTGGTCTCTGCGGCCTTCAACGCTCACGGAGCAAAGTCCGGTCACGTGTCCGGCCCCCTTCTCCCGAAGTTACGGGGGCATTTTGCCGAGTTCCTTAACCACGATTCTCTCGATCTCCTTGGTATTCTCTACCTGACCACCTGAGTCGGTTTCGGGTACGGGCGGCTGCAACCTCGCGTCGATGCTTTTCTCGGCAGCATAGGATCACTGATTTCCCCTTACGGGTACGCGTCGGATCTCAGGCGTACAGACGACGGATTTGCCTATCGTCAGCCCTACATCCTTACACCAGGTTCACCTTACGGATACCATCGCCTGGCTCAGCTACCTTCCTGCGTCACACCTGTTCATACGCTAACCGCACCAGCATGGGGTCGAGCGTTAGACCGGCCACCATCACCCCGAAGGGATCCGGTTGATCCGGGTTAGGACTCTTAGCACCACTGGATTAGCTTGGGCGGTTGTTCGCCGGTACGGGAATATCAACCCGTTGTCCATCGACTACGCCTGTCGGCCTCGCCTTAGGTCCCGACTTACCCAGGGCGGATTAACCTGGCCCTGGAACCCTTGGTCTTTTCGGAGGACGGGTTTCTCACCCGTCTTTCGCTACTCATGCCTGCATTCTCACTCGTGTAGCGTCCACGGCTGGATCACTCCGCCGCTTCACTCGCCACACGACGCTCTCCTACCACTCCGCACGACTGAACCACGAAGGCTTGTCTAGTGTGCGAAATCTACAACTTCGGTGGTGTGCTTGAGCCCCGTTACATTGTCGGCGCGGAATCACTTGACCAGTGAGCTATTACGCACTCTTTCAAGGGTGGCTGCTTCTAAGCCAACCTCCTGGTTGTCTATGCAACTCCACATCCTTTCCCACTTAGCACACGCTTAGGGACCTTAGTTGGTAGTCTGGGTTGTTTCCCTCTCGACGATGAAGCTTATCCCCCACCGTCTCACTGCTGCGCTCTCACTCACCGGCATTCGGAGTTTGGCTGACGTCAGTAACCTGTTGAGGCCCATCGGCCATCCAGTAGCTCTACCTCCGGCGAGAAACACGCAACGCTGCACCTAAATGCATTTCGGAGAGAACCAGCTATCACGAAGTTTGATTGGCCTTTCACCCCTATCCACAGCTCATCCCCTCCATTTTCAACTGAAGTGGGTTCGGTCCTCCACGACGTCTTACCGTCGCTTCAACCTGGCCATGGATAGATCACTTCGCTTCGGGTCTAGAACATGCGACTCAAACGCCCTATTCAGACTCGCTTTCGCTACGGCTGCCCCACACGGGTTAACCTCGCCACATATCACTAACTCGCAGGCTCATTCTTCAAAAGGCACGCCGTCACCCCTACTAAGGAGGCTCCGACGGTTTGTAAGCAAACGGTTTCAGGTACTATTTCACTCCCCTCCCGGGGTACTTTTCACCTTTCCCTCACGGTACTTGTCCGCTATCGGTCATCTGGGAGTATTTAGGCTTATCAGGTGGTCCTGACAGATTCACACGGGATTTCTCGGGCCCCGTGCTACTTGGGATACACATCCGGCCATAACACCATTTCGTCTACGGGGCTGGCACCCACTACGGCCCGGCTTTCAAACCGGTTCGACTATGATGCGCTGTAACCGCCCCAGTCCGGCAGAACTGAGTGACGTGTCCCACAACCCCGACCATGCAACGCCCGCCGGCTATCACACATGATCGGTTTAGCCTCATCCGCTTTCGCTCGCCACTACTCACGGAATCACATGTTGTTTTCTCTTCCTGTGGGTACTGAGATGTTTCACTTCCCCACGTTCCCTCTACCCGCCCTATATATTCAGGCGGGAGTCACCAGGTCACAAAAGCGCCCAGCGGGGTTTCCCCATTCGGAAATCCTCGGATCAGGGCTCGATTATCAGCTCCCCGAGGCTTATCGCAGATTTCTACGTCCTTCTTCGGCTCCAGATGCCAAGGCATCCACCGTTTGCTCTTAGAAACTTGACCACAAAGATTAAAATTGCGATCCGTCATCACCCACAACACGAACACCAAAAGTGCCCGGTCGATTGGATGACGCGAATCAAAGATGCTCGCGTCCACTGTGTAGTTCTCAACATACGATCGGCACCACACTCCCCACCGTCCAGTGACAGTGCTTCATGCGGCCCGGCGAAGGACCCGTAGGCCCAACCCCCAACCCACCTCACGGCAGATCAGGAAGCCTGGTCCCTCAGGACCCAACAACGTGCACCAGCTGAGCGCTCCACCCCCGACCCGTCCCAACCCTGCAAGCAGAGCGTACTGAGGTCGGAAGCATCACTCCCAACTGCACTGTCAATGTTCCACCCATGAGCTACCGGCAACCACGTTCGGGTTACTCGGCGCCTGGACCACGCCCACCCCGAAGGGCACACGAGGCCAGATGCTCCTTAGAAAGGAGGTGATCCAGCCGCACCTTCCGGTACGGCTACCTTGTTACGACTTAGTCCTAATCACCGATCCCACCTTCGACGGCTCCTTCCACAAGGGTTAGGCCACCGGCTTCGGGTGTTACCGACTTTCATGACTTGACGGGCGGTGTGTACAAGGCCCGGGAACGTATTCACCGCAGCGTTGCTGATCTGCGATTACTAGCGACTCCGACTTCATGAGGTCGAGTTGCAGACCTCAATCCGAACTGAGACCGGCTTTTGGGATTCGCTCCACCTTACGGTATCGCAGCCCTTTGTACCGGCCATTGTAGCATGCGTGAAGCCCAAGACATAAGGGGCATGATGATTTGACGTCATCCCCACCTTCCTCCGAGTTGACCCCGGCAGTCTCCTATGAGTCCCCGGCATAACCCGCTGGCAACATAGAACGAGGGTTGCGCTCGTTGCGGGACTTAACCCAACATCTCACGACACGAGCTGACGACAACCATGCACCACCTGTACACCGACCACAAGGGGGCGACCATCTCTGGCCGTTTCCGGTGTATGTCAAGCCTTGGTAAGGTTCTTCGCGTTGCATCGAATTAATCCGCATGCTCCGCCGCTTGTGCGGGCCCCCGTCAATTCCTTTGAGTTTTAGCCTTGCGGCCGTACTCCCCAGGCGGGGCGCTTAATGCGTTAGCTACGACACAGAAACCGTGGAAAGGTCCCTACATCTAGCGCCCAACGTTTACGGCATGGACTACCAGGGTATCTAATCCTGTTCGCTCCCCATGCTTTCGCTCCTCAGCGTCAGTTACGGCCCAGAGATCTGCCTTCGCCATCGGTGTTCCTCCTGATATCTGCGCATTCCACCGCTACACCAGGAATTCCAATCTCCCCTACCGCACTCTAGTCTGCCCGTACCCACTGCAAGCCCGAGGTTGAGCCTCGGGATTTCACAGCAGACGCGACAAACCGCCTACGAGCTCTTTACGCCCAATAATTCCGGACAACGCTTGCACCCTACGTATTACCGCGGCTGCTGGCACGTAGTTAGCCGGTGCTTTTTCTGCAGGTACCGTCACTTTCGCTTCTTCCCTACTAAAAGAGGTTTACAACCCGAAGGCCGTCATCCCTCACGCGGCGTTGCTGCATCAGGCTTTCGCCCATTGTGCAATATTCCCCACTGCTGCCTCCCGTAGGAGTCTGGGCCGTGTCTCAGTCCCAGTGTGGCCGGTCACCCTCTCAGGCCGGCTACCCGTCGTCGCCTTGGTGAGCCATTACCTCACCAACAAGCTGATAGGCCGCGAGTCCATCCCCAACCAAAAAATCTTTCCACCACCAGACCATGCGGCCAGTGATCATATCCAGTATTAGACGTCGTTTCCAACGCTTATCCCAGAGTCAGGGGCAGGTTACTCACGTGTTACTCACCCGTTCGCCACTAATCCACCCAGCAAGCTGGGCATCATCGTTCGACTTGCATGTGTTAAGCACGCCGCCAGCGTTCGTCCTGAGCCAGGATCAAACTCTCCGTAAAAAAATACAGACCCAACACCCCAAAGGGCGTCAGACCGAGTTGATTCTGACTGTTGACTGTCTACTGACAATCTTCAATCCAAAAGGAATTGTCTCAAACCCAACCAACCCGAAGGAAGGCCAGGCACGAGGTCAATCAATAAATTGGCATTGACAATGTGCACGCTGTTGAGTTCTCAAGGACCAGACGCACTCCCCGCTCGACACCCGAAGATGCTCCGCCAGAGAGGCTGGTGAATCCGCTGCCCGGGGAAGAACCGTGGCGGACAAGATCCCCGGGTAAACCCAGTGACCGTCTCAGCCGTTCCGTTCTCCGCCGCCGTGGCAACGAGTGATTACTTTACGCAGGGACGAACGGCTGCGCCAAGCCAGGCCGCATCCCGGGCGTGTCGCCCGGAACAGCCCCGAACGCGGAACGGCCCGCTCCCCCGAGGGGGAACGGGCCGTCGTGGTGACGAGCCAGGTCAGTGGCGCGCGATCACCGGGTTCTTGAGCGTGCCGATGCCCGAGATCGTCACCTCGACGACCTCGCCGTCGCGGATCTGGCCGACCCCGGCGGGGGTACCGGTCAGGATGACGTCACCGGGCAGCAGGGTCCAGATCGACGACACGAACTCGACCAGCGAGGGGATGTCGTGGACCATCTCGTTCGTCGAGCCCGCCTGGCGCAGGTCGCCGTCCACGCGGGTCTCGATGCGGATGTCCGACGGGTCGATCTCGGTCTCGATCACCGGACCGAGCGGGCAGAAGGTGTCGAACCCCTTCGAACGGGTCCACTGGCCGTCGCGGGCCTGCAGGTCGCGGGCGGTCACGTCGTTGGCGATCGTGTACCCGAGCACGACGCTCGCGAAGTCCTCGCGCCGGACGTTCTTGGCGAGCGATCCGATCACGATGGCGAGTTCGCCCTCGTGGTCGACGCGGCCGATGTCCGCCGGCAGACGGATGGGTTCGTCGGGTCCGATCACCGAGGTGTTCGGCTTGAGGAACACCACCGGGTCGTCGCCGGCGCGCTCGTCCATCTCCGAGGCGTGCTCGAGGTAGTTGAGCCCCACCCCGATGACCTTCGACCGCGGGATGACGGGGGCGAGGAGCTTGGCGTCGGCGAGTGCGACACGCTCCCCGTGGTCTCGAACCCCTGGTACATCGGGTCTCCGGCGAGCACCACCAGGTGCCGCTCGTCGAGGATGCCGTACCGGGGGTCTTCACCCTTGCTGCTGAACCGTGCGATCTTCACCGTTCGACCCTACCCACGCTCGGACGTCGATCAGGACGCGTCGGTCAGCTTCGTCATCCACCCGTGCGGGTCAGGACGACGTCCGTACTGGATGTCGGTGAGCTCGTCGCGCAGGGACATCGTGAGTTCCCCGGCGCCCTCGGTCGGCGAACCGATCGTGAAGCCCTCGCCGCGGAGCTCCGCGATCGGGGTCACGACGGCTGCCGTCCCGCAGGCGAACGCCTCGGTGATGGAGCCGTCGGCCACACCGTCACGCCACTCGTCGAGGGTCACCCGGCGCTTCTCGACCGTGAGCCCGCGGTCCTCTGCCAACTGCAGGATCGAGTCGCGCGTGATGCCCTCGAGGATGGACTCGGAGTCCGGCGTGACGAGGGTACCGTCGGACTTCACGAGCACGACGTTCATGCCACCGAGTTCTTCGAGGTACTTGCCCTCGACCGAGTCGAGGAACATGACCTGCTGGCACCCGTGCTCGTAGGCCTCCTGCTGGGGCAGCAGCGACGACGCGTAGTTGCCACCGGTCTTGGCGGCACCGGTCCCGCCCTTGCCGGCGCGGGCGTACTGGGTCGACAGCCAGATCGAGACCGGCTTCGGGCCCGAGGTGAAGTACGCTCCGGCCGGGCTCGCGATGCAGTGGTACGCCACCGCCTGCGCCGCACGCACCCCCAGGAACGACTCGGTCGCGATCATGAACGGCCGGAGGTACAGGCTCGTCTCGGGCGCGGACGGCACCCAGTCGACGTCGGTCTGCACGAGCTGCCGGATCGACTCGACGAAGGCTTCGACCGGCAGCTCCGGCAGCGCCAGCCGACGGGCCGACCGCTGGAACCGACGTGCGTTGGCGTCCGGGCGGAAGGACCACACCGACCCGTCCGCGTGCCGGTACGCCTTGAGGCCCTCGAAGATCTCCTGCGCGTAGTGCAGCACGCTGGCGCTCGGGTCGAGCGAGAGCGGCCCGTACGGGTGGACCGAGGCACCGTGCCACCCGTCGTCGAGCGTCCACTCGACGGTGGCCATGTGGTCCGTGAAGTGCTTGCCGAAACCCGGGTCGGCGAGGATCTCCTCGCGCTCGGCGGCGGCGCGACGGTCCGCCGACGGGGTGGTGGCGAACTCGAGTCCGAAGGCGGTGTCGGTGCTCATGGGGAGGGCTCCTTCTCAGGCGGTGGTGGTGCGAGCCGTGGCCGCGGCGGCGATGGCGTCGCCGATCTCGGCCGTGCGACGCTGCGTGGTGCCCCGGTCTGCCAGGTCCGCCTCGACGGCCCGCGTCACCGCCGTCGCGAGGTCGCTGCGACCGATGTGGTCGAGCAGCAGGGCGACGGAGAGGATGGCGGCCGTGGGATCGGCCTTCTGCTGACCCGCGATGTCCGGCGCGGAGCCGTGGACCGGCTCGAACATGCTGGGGAAGGTGCCGTCCGGGTTGATGTTGCCCGAGGCCGCCAGACCGATGCCGCCGCTGATCGCGCCGGCCAGGTCGGTGATGATGTCGCCGAAGAGGTTGTCGGTGACGATGACGTCGAACCTAGCAGGTTCCCGCACCATGTGGATGGTGACCGCATCGACGTGCTGGTAGTCCACCGTGACGTCCGGGAACTCCGCTCCGACGGCCGCGACCGTGCGCTGCCACAGGGCCCCGGCGTGCACCAGGACGTTGCTCTTGTGCACGAGCGTGAGGTGCTTCCGTACCCGACGGTTCGCCAGGTCGAAGGCGTAGCGGACGACCCGCTCGACACCGAACGCGGTGTTCAGCGAGACCTCGGTCGCGATCTCCTGCGCCGTACCCGTGCGGATGGCGCCGCCGTTGCCGACGTACGGCCCCTCGGTGCCCTCGCGCACGACGACGAAGTCCACCGCACCCGGGTCGGCGAGCGGCGTCGCGACGGCGTCGTGGACCTTGGTCGGACGCAGGTTGACGTAGTGGTCGAACGCGAAGCGCAGCTTCAGCAGGAGCCCACGCTCGATGATCCCGCCGGCGAGCCGGGGGTCGCGGGGGTCCCCGCCGACGGCGCCGAGCAGGATCGCGTCGTGCGACGCGATGGCGGACATGTCGTCCTCAGTGAGGATGTCGCCGGTCTCGAGGTAGCGCGTCGCACCGAGGGCGAACGGGGTCTCCTCGATGACGAGGTCGTCCGGGGTCACGGCGTGCAGGACCTTGAGGGCCTCGTCGACGACCTCTGGTCCGATGCCGTCCCCGCGGATCACCGCGAGCTGGAGCGTCCGGACGGCCATCAGAGCGTGATGTCGATCTCGCGGAGCGAGGAGGCGTCGATCGCCCGGCCGACGTGCTCGAGGATCTCGGCGGGCACCGGCGAGTCGACGGTGAGGACGCTGAGCGCCTGGCCGCCGGCGGCTTCGCGCGAGATCTGCATCGCCGCGATGTTGATGCCGGCCTCACCGAACTCCTTGCCGTAGACCGCGACGATGCCCGGGCGGTCGACGTACTCCATGACGACGTGGTGCCGGTCGAGCGGGACCTCGACGTCGTGGCCGTTGATCTCGACGAGCTTCTCGACCTGCTTGGGGCCGGTGAGCGTGCCGGAGACGCTGATCGCGGGGCCGTCGGACTGGGCGCCGCGGATCGTGAGGACGTTGCGGTACTCGGGGCTGTCGGTCTCGGTGATGAGCCGCACGGTGACACCGCGCTGCTCCGCGATGAGCGGGGCGTTGACGTAGGAGACCTGGTCGCTGACGACGTCGGTGAAGACGCCCTTGAGCGCCGCGAGCTTGAGCACGCTGACGTCGTACCCGGCGAGCTCGCCGTGGACCTCGACGTCGATGCTCGTGACGGGCGACGTCGCGAGGGCCGTGAAGACCTGGCCGAGCTTCTCGACGAGCGGGATGCCGGGGCGGACGTACGGGTCGATGACGCCGCCGGCGACGTTGACCGCGTCCGGCACGAGCTCGCCGCCGAGGGCGAGACGCACCGACTTGGCGACCGAGACGCCGGCCTTCTCCTGCGCTTCGTCCGTCGAGGCGCCCAGGTGCGGCGTGACGACGACGTTGGGCAGTGAGACGAGCGGGGAGTCCTTCGGGGGCTCCGACACGAAGACGTCGAGACCGGCACCCGCGATGGTGTTCGCGGTCAGTGCACGGTGCAGGGCGTCCTCGTCGATCAGGCCGCCGCGGGCGACGTTCACGACGAACGCCGTCGGCTTCATGAGCGCGAACTGGTCGTCCGAGATCATGCCGAGGGTCTCGGGCGTGCGCGGCATGTGGATCGTGACGAAGTCGGCACGCCGCAGCAGGTCGTCGAGCGAGACGAGCTCGACCCCGAGCTGCTGGGCGCGGGCCGTCGTGACGTAGGGGTCGTACGCGATCACCTGGACGCCGAATGCCTGCAGGCGCTGCGTGATGAGCGCGCCGATGCGGCCGAGACCGATGATCCCGACGGTCTTCTCGTAGAGCTCGACACCGGTGTATGACGAACGCTTCCACGCACCGGCGGCCAGCGACGCGTGCGCGGCCGGGATGTGGCGGGCGAGCGACAGGATGTGCCCGACGGTGAGCTCGGCGGCGGAGATGATGTTCGACGTCGGCGCGTTCACCACCATGACACCGGCGGTGGTCGCCGCCTTGATGTCGACGTTGTCCAGGCCGACACCGGCACGGGCGACGACCTTGAGGTTCGGGGCCGCGGCGATCGCCTCGGCATCGACCTTGGTGGCGGAACGCACCAGCACGGCATCCGCGTCGGCGAGGGCCGACAGGAGCGCGGGGCGGTCGGTGCCGTCCACGTTCCGGATCTCGAAGTCGGGCCCGAGGGCGTCGACCGTGGCGGGCGAGAGTTCTTCGGCGATCAGGACGACCGGCTTCGACACAGCTGCTGTTTCCTCACGAGAGACGGTTGGTATCCCACCATGCTATCGACGTGCGCGGCCCGTTACGACCGCGCGGCGCCTAGAACTGCAGCAGGCTCGGCACGAACAGCTGCAGGTCGAGCCAGAGGGCGCCCGCCGCCGCGAAGGCGAGGACGAACACGGCGAGGGTGACCGCGAGCCGCGCACGACGCGTGATCACCAGGGCGACCACGAAGGCGACCGGGGCGATCAGGATGTCCAGGACCAGCCACAGCCAGGGCGTGCTGGCCTGCAGCGACTCGCCACCGGAGGTGGTCGCGAGGAACGCGTTGAACTCGTCCACCCGCTGCGAGATCTGCGTGAGGTTCCCCACCGCCTGCACCGTCATGTAGGCGAACAGCACGGCGAACACGAGCCAGACCGCGATGCGGCCGACGACCGGACCGCGCGACCGGCGGCCGACCGGCGTCGCGGCGGTCACCCGAAGCTCCGCGTCAGCAGGAACGGCCACGGGAACAGCACCACGGCACCGAGCAGCATCCAGAGCAGTCGTGTCCGGGTCCGGCTGCCGCGGGCGGCCCACAGCACCACCGTGAACCACAGCGCCGGCGCCAGGATGGCGAGGAACCGGAGCACCTCGACGAAGACCGTCAGGACGGTGTCGACACCCGAGACGTACGAGGTCGACGCCGTCAGCAGCCAGGCGACCGTGTAGAGCAGGTAGAGCCCACCGAACACGCCGAACCCGACGAGGGCGCCGGAGGTCTCCGGTGCCTCGGGGTCGCGGTCGCCACGGTCCTTGACGGCGACCGGGTTGTGCGCGGCGTCGACGTGGGTGGCGTCGTCGGCGTCACCCCAGCTGAGCGCCTCGTCGTCGTGGTCGACGGCGTTCGTCACGTCCGGGTCGACCGACCCGTCGGGTGGGGATGCTGCCGTGTTCATGCCTCGATCCTACGAGGGACCGGCGCACGGGGAGACCACGGGTTCCCGGTGGGAGGTGCGCTCAGGCGTCGGCGGGCTGCGTCGCGAGCACCTCGGCGACGACGTCGCGCACGGCGGGGAAGAGCGGGTGGCTCTCCATCAGGCCGGTGAGGATCTCGGTGAGCGCGTGCGCCGTCGCGCCGGAGCGGAGCAGCGCGTGCAGCTCGATCGACTCCGGGTCGTTCTCGTCGTCGAACGCGAGCGCGACGCGGACAGCCCCGAGCAGGTGCTCGACCGGCAACCCGCGTTCGGCGAGCTGCGCGGCGGGACCGACGAAGCGCTCGCGTCGGCCGAGCTTGCGGAGCGGGTTGCGTCCGACGCGCACGGTGGTGTCGGGCAGGTGCGGGTTCGCGATGCGCGACAGGTTCGCCGCGACGTACCGCGCGTGGTCCTCCGGGTCGAAGCCGTGCTTCGCAACAAGGAGCGCGGTGGTCTCGGCGAGCACGCCGTCGACCTCGGCACGGACGGCGTCGTCCTCGAGGGCTTCACGGATGAGCCGGATGCCCCGGACGTAGCCGTGGTAGGCGGCCGTCGCGTGCGCGGTGTTCACCGTGTAGAGCTTGCGCTCGACGAAGGGCTGCAGGTCGTCGACCCAGGTGACGCCCTCGATCGTCGGGGGTTCGGCGTCGGAGCCGAGGAACGGCGTGCGCTCGATGACCCACTCGTAGAAGGGCTCGAGCACGACGTCGAGGCCGCCGGACTGCCCGAGCACGCCGGACTGGTCGGGGACGATCCGGTCGATGGCGCAGTTCGCGAAGACCGCGGCGATGTCGCGGTCCTCGAGCACCGGCGCCCGCCGGATGCTCGCGTGCAGGGAGTCGGTGGCGTTGAACGCGTTCTCACACGCCACGATCGTGACGTCGCCGCGCTCGAGCGGACGTGCCGCGAGTCCCTCGGCGATGAGCGGTGCGACGAGCGGGAGCGTCCGGGCACCGACGGCGGTCGTCACGACGTCCGCCTCGGCGATCGCCTGGATCACGCGGTCGCGGTCGGTCTTGCTGCTGAGCGCCCGGAAGCCGTAGACGAGGTGCTCGACCGGCATCTCGCCGACCTCGTGCACCACGAAGCGTCCGGCTTCGTTCAACGCGGACACCACACGGTCGTCGACGTCGACGAAGGTGAGCTCGTAGCCGCTCGCCACGAGGAACTGGCCCACGAACCCACGCCCGATCTTGCCGGCGCCGATGTGGACCGCCTCGTTTCGTCACCGCCATCCGATGATCATCCCATGCTGGTCGGTCCGCCCCTGACCGCTCGTGCGGACCGCGGACGACGGCTGTCGCACATCGTCCGGGCGCACGCCGACGGGACGCCGGTCCACGGCGTCGGGGCTGGAGAAGAGCTGCTGCATAACGTTCGGGTCACGTCGCGAGGCGGCGGTGCAGGGCTGCACCGCCGCCTCGTCATCGAGTGTTCCTCGGAAGACTACCGCGCTGCCGAGCCGTCCACGTAGTCGCCGTCGTTCTGCTTCCACGCGAAGAGCGCGCGGAGCTCGCGGCCGGTCGCCTCGATCGGGTGGCCCTCGCCCTTGGCGCGGAGCGCCTTGAACTCGGGTGCGCCGGCGTCCTGGTCGTCGATGAAGCGCTTCGCGAAGGCACCGTTCTGGATGTCCGCGAGCACCGCCTTCATGTTCTCCTTGACGTCGGGCGAGATCACGCGCGGGCCGGAGACGTAGTCACCGAACTCGGCGGTGTCCGAGATCGACCAGCGCTGCTTGGTGAGGCCGCCCTCCCAGATCAGGTCGACGATCAGCTTGAGCTCGTGCAGGACCTCGAAGTACGCGATCTGCGGCTGGTAGCCCGCCTCGACCAGGGTCTCGAAGCCGTACTGGATGAGCTGCGAGGTACCACCGCACAGGACGGCCTGCTCGCCGAACAGGTCGGTCTCGGTCTCCTCGGTGAAGGTCGTCTTGATGCCGCCGGAGCGCAGACCACCGATGGCCTTCGAGTACGACCAGGCGAGGTCCCAGGCGGAACCCGACGCGTCGACCTCGACGGCGACGATCACGGGGACGCCACGGCCGGCCTCGTACTCGCGACGGACGGTGTGACCCGGGCCCTTCAGGGCGACGAGCGACACGTCGACGCCCTCGGGCGCCTCGATGTAGCCGAAGCGGATGTTGAAGCCGTGGCCGAAGACGAGCGTGGCGCCCGGCTTGAGGTTCGGACGGATGTCGTCGGCGTAGACGATGCGCTGGACCTGGTCCGGCGCGAGGATGACGACGACGTCGGCCCAGGCGGTGACGTCGGCCGGGGTGAGGACCTCGAAGCCGGCCTCTTCGGCCTTCTGGCGGCTCTTCGAGCCCTCCTTGAGGCCGATCTTGACCTCGACACCCGAGTCACGGAGGTTGAGGGCGTGGGCGTGGCCCTGCGAGCCGTACCCGATGACGGCGACCTTCTTGCCCTGGATGAGCGTCAGGTCGGCGTCGGCGTCGTACACGATGTCAGTCACGAGGGTGTGTCTCCTTGGTTCTGGTGGATTGTGGGGGTGGCGGACCGCTGGTCAGCGCACCCGGTCGGTGATGCTCTTCGGTCCGCGGCCCATGCCGAGGAGTCCCGCACGGGCGAGCTCCTTGATGCCGTAGGGCTCGAGGACGCGGAGGATCGCCTGGATCTTGCCGGGGTCTCCGGTCACCTCGACGATGAGCGAGTCGTTCGCGACGTCGACGACCTGTGCGCGGAACAGGTTCACTGCCTCGAGCACGGCCGACCGTGTCTGGTTGTCGACACGGACCTTCACGAGCATGTGCTCGCGCTGGACGGACTGCGAGAAGTCCAGTTCGACGATCTTGATGACGTTGACGAGCTTGTTGAGCTGCTTCGTCACCTGCTCGAGCGGGAGGTCCTCGACGTCGACGACGACGGTGATCCGGCTGAGGCCGTCGACCTCGGTGTTGCCGACGGCGAGCGACTCGATGTTGAACCCGCGACGGGCGAACAGGCCGGCGACGCGGGTCAGCAGACCGGGCTTGTCCTCGACGAGGAGGGACAGGACGTGGCTCATGCGGTTTCCCCGTCATGTCGGCGTCCTCGTCGTCCCAGGTGGGTGCGAGGGCCTGGGCGTACTCGATGGACGAGTTGCTGACTCCCTGCGGGACCATCGGCCAGACCATCGAGTCACGGCTCACGACGAAGTCGATCACCACGGGGCGGTCGTTCGTCTCGAGTGCGAGCTGGATGGCGGCGTCGACCTCGTCGGCCTTCTCGACGCGGATGCCGAGGGCACCGTACGCATCCGCCAGCTTCACGAAGTCGGGCACGCGGCGCGAGTCGTGGCCGGTCTCGAGGTCGGTGAACGAGTGGCGGCCGTCGTAGAACAGCGTCTGCCACTGCCGCACCATGCCGAGCGACGAGTTGTTGATGATCGCGACCTTGATCGGGATGTCGTTGATGACGCAGGTCGCGAGTTCCTGGTTCGTCATCTGGAAGCAGCCGTCGCCGTCGATCGCCCAGACCACGCGGTCCGGCTGGGCGACCTTCGCGCCCATCGCCGCGGGGACGGAGTAGCCCATCGTGCCCGCGCCGCCGGAGTTCAGCCAGGCGTTCGGACGCTCGTACTTGATGAACTGCGCCGACCACATCTGGTGCTGCCCGACACCGAGGCGTAGACGGCCTCGGGACCGGAGAGCTCACCGATGCGCTTGATGATCGCCTGCGGGGCGAGCAGGCCGTCGGTCGGCTCGGCGTACCCGAGCGGGAAGTCGACCTTGAGCTGGCGGAGCTTCGTCCACCAGTCGGCCGTCGAGGCGCGGTCGTCGACGGCGATGCCGCCCCACGCGTCGAGCAGGTCGACCAGGACCTCGCGGGCGTCGCCCACGATCGGGACGTCGGCGAAGCGGATCTTCGAGATCTCGGCCGGGTCGATGTCGACGTGCACGACCTTGGCGTTCGGCGCGAACTCGTCGGCCTTGCCCGTCACGCGGTCGTCGAAGCGGGCACCGAGCGCGATGATCAGGTCACTGTCCTGCAGACCGAGCACCGCTGGGACGGTGCCGTGCATGCCGGGCATGCCGAGGTGCTGCGGGTGCGAGTCCGGGAAGGCACCGCGTGCCATCAGCGTCGTCGCGACGGGCGCACCCGTCGCCTCGGCGAAGCGGAGCAGCTCGGCGGTCGCGCGGGAGCGGATCACGCCGCCGCCGACGTAGAGCACCGGACGCTCGGCCTCGGACAGGAGCTGCGCGGCCGCGGTGATCTGCTTGCCGTGCGCCTTGGTGACCGGTCGGTAGCCGGGCAGGTCGATCTTGGGCGGCCAGACGTAGGGCGCCGACTTCTGCTGGGCGTCCTTCGTGATGTCGACCAGCACGGGGCCGGGCCGACCGGTCGTCGCGATGAGGTGCGCCGCGGCCAGGGTCGCCGGCACGTCGGCCGGGTCCGTGACCAGGAACGAGTGCTTCGTGATCGGCATCGTGATGCCGACGATGTCGGCTTCCTGGAACGCGTCGGTCCCCATCAGGGTCGAGAACACCTGGCCGGTGATCGCGATGAAGGGCACCGAGTCCATGTAGGCGTCGGCGATGGCCGTGACGAGGTTCGTCGCACCGGGGCCGGACGTCGCGATGGCGACGCCGACCTTGCCGGACGCCGAGGCGTAGCCCTCGGCGGCGTGGCCGGCGCCCTGCTCGTGGCGGACGAGGATGTGACGGATCGTCTTCGACGCCATGAGCTCGTCGTAGAACGGGATGATGGCACCGCCCGGCAGGCCGAAGACGTCGGTGATCCCGAGGTGCTCGAGCGTCCGGAGGACGGCTCCCGAGCCGGTCAGGATCTCCGGCGACCGGCGTGCACCGGCGGCCGCGGACAGCGGAGTTGCTTCCGTGGGCATGAGGTGGTCCTTGCCTGGAGAGGTGGCGGTGGTGCGTGTGTCGAACGCTGGCCCGTGACCGCGCCCTGGGCGGCGGACTTCACGAGCTTGGCGTACTTCGCGAGGACTCCGCGGGTGTAGCGCGGGGGCAGCGGGGCCCAGCCGTCACGGCGGGCCTCCAGCTCGGTCGGATCGACCAGTAGGTCGAGCGAGCGAGCCGCGATGTCGACACGGATGCGGTCGCCATCGCGCACGAAGGCAACTGGACCTGCGTCCACTGCCTCGGGTGCGATGTGGCCGATGCACAGGCCGGTTGTGCCGCCTGAGAATCGTCCGTCGGTCAAGAGTAGTACATCCTTGCCGAGGCCCGCGCCCTTGATGGCTGCGGTGATGGCGAGCATCTCGCGCATGCCCGGGCCGCCCTTGGGGCCCTCGTAGCGGATGACGACGACGTCGCCCTTCTGGATCTTCCCCTCGGTGAGGGCGTCCATCGCGGCGCGCTCGCGGTCGAACACCCGCGCGGGGCCCTCGAACACCTCGGCGTCGAAGCCCGCGGTCTTCACCACGGCGCCCTCGGGGGCGAAGGTGCCCTGCAGGACGGTCAGGCCGCCGGTCTCGTGGATCGGGTTGTCGAGCGTGCGGAAGACCTCGCCGTCGAGCGCCGGCGGGTCGATCTCGGCCAGGTTCTCGGCGACGGTCTTGCCCGTGACGGTGAGGCAGTCACCGTGCAGCAGGCCGGCGTCGAGCAGCGCCTTCATGATCACCGGGATGCCGCCGTTGCGGTCGACGTCGACCATGACGTACTTGCCGAAGGGCTTCATGTCGGCCAGGTGCGGGACCTTCGAACCGATGCGGTTGAAGTCGTCCAGCGACAGCTCGACCTCGGCCTCGTAGGCGATGGCGAGCAGGTGCAGGATGACGTTGGTGGAGCCGCCGAGGGCCATCGCCACGGCGATCGCGTTCTCGAAGGCTTCCTTCGTCAGGATCTGGCGGGCGGTGATCCCGTGCTCGAGCATGTTCACCACGGCCTCGCCGGAGCGGTGCGCGTAGTAGTCACGGCGGCGGTCGGCGCTCGGCGGGGCGGCGGAGCCCGGCAGCGACATGCCGAGGGCCTCGGCCACGCTCGCCATGGTGTTGGCCGTGTACATGCCACCGCAGGCACCCTCGCCCGGGACGATGGCGCACTCGATCTTCTTCAGCTCTTCCTCGGACATGGTGCCGGCCTTGCAGGCGCCGACGCCCTCGAAGGAGTCGATGATCGTGACTTCCTTCATCGTGCCGTCGGCCTGCTTCACGTAGCCCGGCATGACCGAGCCCGCGTACAGGAACACGCTCGCCAGGTCGAGGCGCGCGGCGGCCATGAGCATGCCCGGCAGGGACTTGTCGCAGCCGGCGAGCAGGACGGTGCCGTCGAGGCGCTCGGCGTTGACGACGGTCTCGACGCTGTCGGCGATGACCTCGCGCGAGACGAGCGAGAAGTGCATGCCCTCGTGGCCCATCGAGATGCCGTCCGAGACGGAGATGGTGCCGAACTGCAGCGGGTAGCCGCCACCGGAGTGGACGCCTTCCTTGGCGCCCTGTGCGAGGCGGTCGAGCGAGAGGTTGCAGGGCGTGATCTCGTTCCACGAGGACGCGATGCCGATCTGCGGCTTGCTCCAGTCCTCGTCTCCCATACCGACGGCCCGCAGCATGCCACGCGAGGTGGTTGCTTCGATCCCGTCGGTGACGACCCGGCTGCGCGGCTTGACGTCGATATCAGGCATGGAGCGAGTCTAGGACGCTTTGGGATACCAGTTGGACAACAACATGCGTTCGCATGTTCTGGAGTCCGACCGGGAGGCCCGGATCACCCTGGTCAGCGCGTCGCACGGATCCTGGCGAGCTGCTTCAGGACACCCGTCAGGGCCGCCGGGTCCGCGATGCGGTACCCGGCACGGGTCTCCCCGGGCCCACCTTCACGCCGACGTCGGCGTCGCCGAGCACACGGAAGCCGTCCTCGTCGGTGACGTCGTCACCGGCGAAGAACACCGCGTCGGCACCGTGGAGCTCGCGCAGCCGGGCGATCGCGTCGCCCTTCGTGACGTGCCGGACGGCGAACTCGACGATGTCCTTGCCACCGCGCTCGAGCACGTCGGCGTCGGCCTCGTGCGCCGCACGGCTCGCGTCGGCGTTCGCCTGCGCGGCGACCTCGGCGCTCACGCGACGGGTGTGCACGCCGTGGCCGGCCGGCTTGTGCTCGATGACGACGCCGGGGTACCGCGCGCCGACCTCGTCGAGCGCCGCACCGATCCGTGCGACCCGGGCGACCTCGTCGTCGGTCAGGGCGGCCTCGTCGTGGCCGTCCACGCGCCACTCGACACCGTGCGACCCGACCAGCGCCATGTCCTGCGGCGCGTGCGACACGGCCGCGAGGCTGCCGAGCGGACGACCGGAGACGAGCACGACCTCGGTGTCCTTCGCACGGTGCAGGGTCAGGACCGCTGCCCACGAGCCCGGCAGGGCGCCGACCTGCGACGGCTCGTCGGCGAACGGCGCGAGCGTGCCGTCGAAGTCGAGGGCGACGATGAGTCGCGGCGCAGCCGCGAGCGTCTCGAGAGCCGTGTCGATGGCGGTCTGGTCGGTGGTGGTCTCAGTCATCACGTGCCTCCCGGGTGTCCTCGGCAGCCCTGGCGGACTGGGCGTCCTGGTCGAAGATCGACATGTTGTCGGTCTGCGCCTCACGGTGTCGATCCGCCGGGTCGGTGGCGGACGGGTCGAGCTGGGCGTTCCGCGGCGCGTGCCGGTCGAGCGCCTCGAGGAACGAGCGCGACCAGCGCGCCACGTCGTTGTCACGCACGCGCTTGCGGAGCGCACGCATGCGCGTCGAGCGCTCGCGGCGCGGCATCTCGATCGCGCGCTCGATGCTGTCCTTCAGCGCGCCGATGTCGTGCGGGTTGACGATGACGGCCTGCTTCAGTTCGTCGGCGGCACCGGCGAACTCGGACAGGATGAGCACCCCGTCGCTGTCGAAGCGGGCCGCGACGTACTCCTTCGCGACGAGGTTCATGCCGTCGCGCAGCGCGGTGACGAGCATGATGTCGGCGGCCAGGTAGAGCGCCACCATCTCCTCGCGCGGGTAGCCGTGGTGCAGGTACGAGATCGGTTGGTGGCCGATGACCCCGAGGTCGCCGTTGATGCGGCCGACGCTCAGCTCGATCTCGTCGCGGAGCGTGGCGTAGGTGTCGACGCGCTCGCGGCTCGGGCTCGCGACCTGGATGAGGGCGGCGTCCTCGACCTTGATGCGGCCGTCCTCGACGAGCTCGCCGAAGGCCTTGATGCGGTGCCGGATGCCCTTGGTGTAGTCGAGGCGGTCGACCCCGAGCAGCACCGTCTTCGGGTTGCCGAGGCTCTCGCGGATCTCGCGGGCACGCTCCTGCACCTCGGGACGGCGCGCGATGTCCTCGAAGGCCTCGGCGTCGATCGAGATCGGGAAGTGCCGGGCCTCGACGTGGCGGACCGTGATCCCCTTGCGGCTGCGCGGCGCGTCCGGGTCGTCGACGGGGACGTCGATCGTCTGCCCCTTCGTCGTGTAGCCCTTGATGTGACGGACCGCGCGGAGGAAGTCGCTCGCATCGTCGTGGCGCTGGAAGCCGATGACGTCGGCGCCGAGCAGGCCGTCCAGGATCTGCGCGCGCCAGGGCAGCTGGGCGTAGATGCCGACCGGCGGGAACGGGATGTGGTTGAAGAAGCCGATCGTCAGGTCGGGACGCTTGGCCCGGAGCAGTGCCGGTACGAGCTGCAGCTGGTAGTCCTGCACCCAGACGATGCCGTCCTGCTCGGTGATCTCGGCGATCTGGGCCGCGAAGCGCTCGTTGACGCGCTTGTAGGCGTTCCACCAGTCGCGGTGGTAGCTCGGGTGCTCGATGACGTCGTGGTACAGCGGCCAGAGGGTGTCGTTGCTGAAGCCCTCGTAGTACTCCTCGACGTCGTCGTCGGACAACGGGACCGGCACGATGTGGATGCCCTCGTTGTCGAACGGCTCGACCTCGACCTCGGGCTGGCCGACCCAGCCGACCCAGGCCCCGTCGTTCGCGCGCATCACGGGCTCGAGGGCGGTGACGAGGCCACCGGGCGAGTGCCGCCATCCCTCGTTGCCGTCCTGGTCGACGACCCGGTCCACCGGCAGGCGGTTCGAGGCGACGACGAAGGCGTACTTGGTGGAGGAACGAGAAGGCGCAGACACGGTGGGAACCTACCAGCGCCCGGACAGCGGATTCACGGCGGATCGGCGGGTTCCGCTACGCTGCGGGTGCGTGTCGGGGGGACACGGGTGCTGGCGTGCGGCATCGGCCTCCCGGTCGGAGAGGACCCACCAGCCATGAGCGAGAACCCGCCGAACCCGCCCGTCCCGCCCGTCCCGCCGGGGCAGCCCGGCCCGCAGTCGTCGGATGCGTTCGGTCGCCTGCTGCGGTCCGTGTCCAGCCGTGACTGGCTGGCGGCCGTGCTCGCCGCCGTCGGTGGCTGGGTCGCCGCCTACGTGGTCGCCGCGATCTCGCTGCTCCTCACCGTCGCCGTGCTGGCAGCGGGCGGATCCGGATCCGGTTCCGTCGGGTCGGGGTCGACCGGCACCGGGACCGACCTCGGCGCCGGGAGCACCCCCGACGTCCAGTCGCTGCTGTCCGGCGTCAGCGTCCTGCTCGGCACCCCCGCCCAGCTCGTCGCCCTCGCCGACCTCGGCCGCCTGCACCTGTCCGGCTCGATCGGCTTCCTCGGATCAGGGTCGGGCGCGCTCGCGGTCGTCCCGGCGCTCGTGCTCGCCGCGCAGGTCGTGCTGGCCGTCGTGCTCACCCGTCGCATCCGCACCCGCGGCCTCGGGCGCACCCCGATCCTGCTGACCGCCGTCCTGTCCGGGCTGGTGACCACGGTGCTGACCAACGCCGCCGCGGGCATCCTCGCCATCCGGTTCCCCGCCGTCTCCGGCGCCTCCATCGACCCCGTGCACGCGGTCGGCCTCGGCAGCATCCTCGGCGCCTTCGTGATCGGCGCACTCGCCGCGGTGCTCGCACGCCCGTCGGCCCTCCTCGGCCGGAACGTGTTCGCCGGTCGCGTCCTCGGCACGCTGCGCGTCGCGGCGTCGCAGCTCACGGTGCTCGTCGTGCTGGTGACGGTCGTCGTCATCGTCGTCGCCCTGGTCGCACAGCCCTCGTGGGGCGCAGCGCTGCCGGTGCTCGTCGGCAACGTCGCGGTCGGCCTCACCGCCCTCGGGTTCCTCGGCGGCGTCGGGCTGTCCGGCTTCGGCTCGGCGGGCAGCACGGCGTCGGTCTTCGGCGGCGCCGGCGGCTGGACCTGGCTCGTCGTCCTGCTCGTCGTCGTGACCTCGGTCGTCGCGGGCCTCGCACTCGCCGTCCGCCGCAACGACCGGTTCCGCACCACGCTGGACTGGGTCGTGACACCGGTCGTCTGGTTCGCCCTCGGACTCCTGCTCTTCGTGCTCGGCACCGGGCTGGTGTCCTACCAGGCGACGGGCATCAGCGCCGTCAGCGGGACCGGTTCGATCGGGATCGCACCGTGGACGCCGCTCGTGTTCGCGCTGTGGGGCGGCGCGATCGAGGCCGTGGCACGGTACCTCGCGCCCGTGCTGCTCCCCCGCCTCGGCGGTGGCGTGGTGCTGCGGACCTCGCGCCTCGTCGGAGCGGACCCGCGCCCCACGGCCGCACCGACCTTCCCGGCAGCGACTCCGGCGTTCCCGCCGGCCGGCCCGGCGTTCCCGCCGGCAGACCCGGCATTCCCGCCGGCAGACCCTGCGTTCCCGCCGGCCGACCCGGCCTTCCCGTCGGCGGCGCCCGCGGGCGACCCGGCAGCAGCAGCGTGGGCGGCGACGCCCGGCGTCGGCCACCCCGGTCAGCCGGAACAGCCCTTCGTCGGCGGCGGCGTTCCCGCACCCGCTCCGATGTCGCCGCGCGCCAAGAAGGTCCTGGTCCGCTCACTCATCGCCGGTGGCGCCGTGGTCGTCGTCGTCATCGCGGGTGCCGTCACCACCGGGGTGCTCCGGGCCAACGTGTGGGGTCCGGCCCCGACCGTGAAGTCCTACGTCCAGGCCATCGCGAAGGGGGACGCCGACACCGCCGCGCGACTCAGCGAGGTACCGGCCGACGCCGCCATGCTCGACACCGCGGTGTTGAAGAGCGCGAAGGACCGCCCGTCGGACATCCGCGTGGGCCGCGTCTCGACGAGCGGTGACAACGCCGTGGCCACCGTCAGCTACACCCAGGACGGCAAGAACCGCTCCGGCCAGGTCAGCCTCCGCCGCACCGGCACCGCGTTCCTGGTGAAGGACGAGTGGCGCGTCACCGAGCCGCTCGCCCAGACCGTCACCCTGACCGCGTCCGAGGTGCTCGAGGGCGCGCCGGTCACGGTCGGCGGCAAGGAGATCGGCGAGATCAGCGACGGCCGGTTCACCTCGCTCGCCTACCCCGGCACCTACGAGGTCCAGGTCGGCGGGACGAAGTACTTCACCGGCGGCACCGAGCAGGTGTCGGTCGGCGCGACGTCCTCCGGGTACGTCGACTTCACCCCCACTGCCACGAAGGCGCTGCAGCAGGACGCCGAGCGGTACGTGTCCGACCTGATCGACGGCTGCGCGGAGAAGACCGACCTCAGCGCACTGAGCGGGTGCCCCTGGTACGGCCCGTACGACGCCGACGGTGCGGTGCGCTACGACGTCACGACCATGCCGGAGATCGAGGTCGAGGCCTCCGGTTCGGGCACGGTCGTGGTGCAGAGCACGAAGGACGGTGTCGTCGAGTACGACTACACCTCGTACTCCGGGGACGCGGAGCACGGTGAGGACAGCTTCGACGTGAACCAGTACCTCAAGGTCGAGGACGGGAAGCTCGTCTCCGCCTACTGACGCACCACCGCACGCGACGACGCCCGGCCTGGGATCCCCTGGCCGGCCGTCTCACTAGGCTGACGCGCATGGTCAGGACACGGGCGTGGCGGAACGGCGACGCGGCGGAACGGGACTTCCCGGTCGACCGGATCTCGGACCTCGTCGCCGACGCGGACACCTTCGTCTGGGTCGACTACACCGACCCGGTGCACGACGACCTCGTGCAGGTCGAGCAGGAGCTCGGCATCCACGCCCTCGCCGTCGAGGACGCCGTCGAGCAGGGCCAGCGCCCGAAGCTCGACCGGTACCGCGACAGCCTGTTCCTCGTGGTCTACGACGTCGGCGGTCTCGGCGAGGACGGTGAGCTCGTCACCCACGAGGTGAAGGCGTTCGTCACCGAGCACGCCCTCGTCACCATCCACGGGGCCGACGTCGACACCGCCGCGATGGAGCACCGGCTCGACGCGAACGCCGACGTGGCCGAGCACGGTGTGCCGTGGCTCGTCTGGGCGCTGCTCGACGCCGTCGTCGACCACGCCACCGAGACCGTGGAGGACATCGAGCGACGGATCGACGACCTCGAGGACGACCTGTTCGAGCGGGGCAACGCCCGCGAGCAGCAGATCCAACGCCGGTCGTTCCGCCTCCGCAAGGCCCTCGGGGTGCTGCGGCGGCTCGTCGTCCCGACCCGCGACAGCGTCGCGTCGCTGCTGCACGGCGACGCGGAGACGATCTCGGACGGCATCCGGCCGTACTTCCGCGACGTCGAGGACCACCTGGTGTCGATCTCGGACTCCGTCGAGCAGGTGCGCGACGCCGTCTCGAGTGTCCTCGACACGAACCTCAACCTGGCATCGAACCGGCAGAACACCGTGATGAAGAAGGTGACGAGCTGGGCCGCGATCATCGCGATCCCCACCGCCATCACCGGCTTCTTCGGGCAGAACGTGACGTTCCCGGGCGAGGGTGCGTGGAGCGGGCTGTACGTCTCGCTCGCGCTCATCGTCGCGTCGTCGCTCGTGCTCTACCGCGTCTTCAAGGCCCGCGACTGGCTCTGACCGCCGCGGCGGGTCAGAGCGCGAGCACCCCGGCGACCCGCGTCAGATCGCCAGCGCGAGCACCCCGGCGACCACGGTCAGCGGAGCCGCGATGCACCCGAGCAGCATGTACTTGCCCCACGACAGGTGCACGCCCTCGGCCGACAGCCGTGCGCTGCCACAGCAGGGTGGCGAGCGAGGCCCACGGCGTCACCAGGCACCCGGCGTTCACGCCGATGAGGAGCGCCGCGTACCGCACGGCCTCGTGACCGGCGGCGGGCTCGAGCACCAGGTACGCGGGCAGGTTGTCGATCGCGTTCGCCGCCACCGCTCCCCCGGCGCCGAGCAGCAGGAGCGGCCCTGTTCCGGTGCCGTCGCCGAGCGCCCGCACGATCGGGTCGGTGAGCCCGGTGCTGTGCAGGGTCTCGACCACGACGAAGAGACCGGCGGCGAACAGCAGCGTCGACCACGGCACCCGCGACGGCCGGAGCTCGGCGGGCGACCGGAACGCCGCGACGACGACGAGCACGAGGGCACCGGCCACGGCCGCGATCCAGACCGTCACCCCTGCGGTCAGCGCCAGGACGAGCGCGACGAGCACCCCGGACGCCGCCCAGAACGACACCGGGTCGGACGGACGCCGCACCGACACCGGCGTGTAGCGCCCGAAGAGCTTGCCGCGGAACACCACGAGCAGGACGGCGCACGGCACGACGACCCCGGCGACGGCCGGCCAGGCCATCAGCCCGGCGAAGGGCAGCGGGCCGCCGAGGCCCATCCGGTCGACGGCGAGCAGGTTCGTCAGGTTCGACACCGGCAACAGCAGGGACGCGGTGTTCGCGAGCCAGACGGTGGTGAGCGCGAACGGCATCGGCGGCAGCCCGACCCGGCGCGCCAGTGAGATCACGATCGGGGTGAGCAGCACCGCGGTCGTGTCGATCGACAGGAAGACCGTGCAGAGCACGGCGAGGACGACGACCGCGCCCCACAGCCCGATGGTGCGTCCGCCGCCGACACGTGCCGCGACGTCGGCGAGTCGGTCGAACACCCCGGCGTCCGCAGCGAGCTCGGCGACGATCGTCAGCCCGAGGACGAACCCGAGGACGGGCAGGACCCGCTCGGCCAGGACCCCGAGGTCGTCGAGTGGCAGCAGTCCGAGCGCGACGCACACCGCGCCGATGACGAGCAGCACTGCTCCGATGACGGCCTGACGCACGGGCGCTCCTCCACGAGTGCGCCGGGCAGGGTGTCCGGCGGCGCTCCAATGTACTGACCGGTAGCGTTGGCAGCACGACGACAGGAGGCCTCTGTGCGCAAGTTCATGTTCAACGGTGCGGTGTGGAGTTCGCTCATCAGCGGCTACAGCGTGCTCCAGACCACCCGCCAGGGACCCCGCGACTGGCGGCTCGCCCTGACGTGGGTCGCGTGGATCGCGACCACGATCGTGGCGATCGGCACGGTCGTCGAGGACGACCGCGCCGTCAAGGCGCGCCAGCCGTAGGTCGCGATCGCGACCACACGACGGACGGGAGGCCCGTGGCGGATCCGCCACGGGCCTCCCGTCCGTCCCGTGTCGGGTCCGGAGCCCGTCAGCGCTCCGCAGGCGGGATGTCGGACGTCTGGATCGGGCCGGTGAAGAGTGCCGCGCGGTCCTCCTGCCCCGGCGCGAACAGCGCCGAGTCGGCAGCGGTCGACGCCGTGCGCCGCCGCGGTGCGGTCTCGTCGACCATGAGCACGCGCTGGACCGGCAGGGCGTCGGGGTGGGTGCGCTGGATCCACTCGACGAGTTCCTCGCGGATGTAGCAGCGCAGGTCGAACAGCGACGGTGCGTCGTGCGACGTCGCGAGGACCCGCACCCGCACGTACCCTGCACGGCCTCGGTGACCTGCAGCACCTTGACGCGGCGGTCCCACAGCTCGGTGCGGTCGAGGATCCGGTCGAGTTCCTCGCGCATCTCCCCGGCCGGACCCGCCAGTCCAGGTCCATCTCGACGGCACCGAGCAGTTCGCTGTTCGTGCGCGTCCAGTTCTCGAACGGCGTGCTCGTGAAGTACGTCGACGGCAGCACGAAGCGCCGGTCGTCCCACAGGTGCACGACCACGTAGGTCAGGGTGATCTCCTCGATCCTCCCCCACTGCTGCTCGACCACGACGACGTCGTCGACGCGGATCGACCCGGAGAACGCGAGCTGCATGCCCGCGAAGACGTTGCCGAGCGTCGACTGCGCCGCCAGACCCGCGACGACCGAGATGAGTCCGGCGCTCGCGAGCACGCTCGCGCCCGCGGCCTCGACCCCGTCGAAGGTGAGCAGGATCGCGCCGACGGCGATGATGACGAGCACGGCGACGGTCAGCCGCCGGATGATGAGGACCTGCGTGCGGATGCGGCGAGCCTGCCGGTTGTCGGGGACGTCGATGCGGAACCGGTGGAGGCCGAGGTCCTCGAGGAAGATCGCGATCTGGCACGCCAGCCAGCAGCCCACCGCGATCGTGACGATGAGGAACCCGTGCACGACCTCGTCGCGCCACGGGTACGCGTCGGCGTCGCGCGGGACGCTCGAGGTGAACGCGATCCAGAGCAGGACCACGAGCAGGGTGGTGCGGAACGGGTGCTTGGCCCGCCGCGAGAGCACGCCGGCCCACCGTTCCCGTCGCGCGATCGTCCGCAGCACCAGGTGCAGGACGACCGCGGCGACGGCGGTGATGAGGAGGGCGAACCCGATCGCGACCAGGAGTCGGAGGAGGATGTCCATCCCTCCATGCAAGCAACGAAACGACAGGCGTCGTTCAGGGAAACCGGCCCCGAGCGCGACCGAGGCCCGGTGCGCACGACGCGCACCGGGCCTCCTGTCCGATCCTGCTGACTACTTGCTGTCCGACCTGCTGACTACTTGCCGGACGTGAGCGAATCGACGAAGTCCTGGTGCTCGGAAGCCCACTTCTCCGTGATCGCGGGGTACTCGCTGGCCTTCGCGCCGCTGTTCACGAGCGCGTTCTCGAGCGAGTACAGGGTGTCGGAGTCCATCGAGAAGTCCTCCATCCACTTCGACGCCTGCGGGAAGTCCTGCTCGAAGTCCTTCTTGGCGATCGTGTGGATCTCCTCGTTCTTGCCGAGCGCACCCTTCGGGTCCTTCAGGTCCTTGATCGGGAAGGCGTCGTACGCCCAGTGCGGACGCCACAGCGTCACGACGACGTCCTCCTTCTTGCGATCGAGGCCTTGAGGTCGGCGAGCATCGCCGGCGTCGAACTCGTGATGAAGTCCATGCCGTCCAGGCCGTACTGCGGGATGACCTGGTCGGACACGACCTTCGTCTCACCGGCGGCGGGCTCGATGCCGATGATCTTGTTGCCGAAGTCGGACGCGTGCGCCTTGAGCTCATCGATCGAGTCGATGTCCGAGTACTCCGGCACCGCCAGTTCCAGCGACGCCTGCTCGTTCCAGGCGCCGAGGTCCGTCAGGTCCTTGCCGTAGGTGTCCATGTACTCCTTGTGCGTGTTCGGCAGCCAGGTGTCGAACACCACGTCGTAGTCGCCGGACGCGAGGCCGGTGTAGGCGGGTGCGACGTCGGAGTTCGTGAGCTGGACGTCGTAGCCCTTCTGCTCCAACACGTGCTTCCAGAGGTAGCTGGCGGCGGTGTCCTCGTCCCAACCGTTGAAGACGACGACGTGCATCGACTTCTGGTCACCGTTGTCGACGGTGCCGGAGGCCCCGTAGTAGCCGGGCGGCATGCAGGCGGACAGGCCGACGGCGGTGGCGACGGCGAGGACGGCCGCCGCGAGGGTGCGCTTGGTTCGCTTGGTTCGCTTCATGATCTGGTCCTTCCTCACGCGCTGGTCGTCTGCGGCTCGCGCCGGCGGTCGGCCGGGGCTGCTTCGGTGGTGGCGGCGGTCTGGGCGGTCGCCGCGTTCGGCGTCGCGGTCACGGTGGGCTTGCGCTTGCGCTTCCACGGCCGGGAGGCACCACTCGCGTCGCCGCCGAGCGCTGCGGTCAGGCGGTCCAGCAGGATCGCCAGGACCACGACCGACAGACCGGCCTCCGCCCCGAGACCGACGTCGATGCGGTTCAGGGAGGCGACGATCTGCTCGCCGAGGCCGCCGGCGCCGACCATGCCGGCGATGACGACCATCGACAGCGACAGCATGATGACCTGGTTGACGCCGGCCATGATGCTGGCCTTCGCCAACGGCAGCTGGATCTGACGGAGGATGCGCCACGGGCTCGACCCGAAGGCGGCACCGGCCTCGACGACCTCGCTCGGGACCCCGCGGATGCCGAGCTCGGTGAGCCGGACGCCGGGGGCCATCGCGAAGACGATCGTCGCGACGATGCCGGGGACGACGCCGACGCGGAACAGCAGCAGCGCCGGGATCAGGTAGACGAACGCCGGGGTCGTCTGCATGAAGTCCAGGACCGGGCGGATGATCCGGCTCGCGGCGTCGGACCGGGCGGCCCACACCCCGAGCGGGATGCTGAGGACGACGGCCAGGCCGGCGGCGACCACGACGAGCGCGAGCGTGTTCATCGCGTTCGTCCACTGCCCGACGCTGACGATGAACAGCAGACCGATGGCAGCGCCGAGCGCGAGCTTCCAGCCCTTCGCCAGGAACGCGAGCACGACGAGGACCGCGACGACGACCCAGAACGGCGGGGTGGACAGGAAGTACTCCATCCACGCGTCCATCCACGTGAACACGTACCGGACGACGTCGAAGAAGCCGGACAGGTAGGTCGTGATCCAGTCGACGACCGCGGCGACCCAGGTGCCGAGGGGCAGGTGGAAGTCACCGAAGGAGTTGGTACCGGGGGTGATCATGCGTGGTCTCCTTCGGTGGCGGGCTCGCCGGTGTGGGCAGGCGTCTCGCCGGTCGCGGCGAGGGTCGAGTCCATGTCGGAGTCGGAGATGCGGGTGACCGGTTCGAGCACCGGGATCGGCATCGTCGCGGTCGGCACGTTGCCGAGCGCGGCCAGCAGGGTGACACGGGGCACGACGCCGAGCAGGCGCTGCTCGTCGTCGACGACGGCGATCGGCAGGGGCGACTCGACGGCGAGCTCGAACAGGTCGGTCAGCGCCGTGTCGGGGGCGACCCGTGCGTACTCGGTGTTCACGATGGCATCGAGGTTCGTGTCGCCGGCCTTCACCTGGCGCATCACGTGGCGGTCGCGGACCCAGCCCTCGAGCTTCCGGCCACGACCGGTGACGAAGAGCGCGGCCGTCTGCAGGTCGCGCATGGTGCGCAGTGCGCCGCGAGGACCCACGGTCAGCGGGACGGTGGCGCGGGCCGGTTCCATGACGCTCGCGGCGGTGAGCACACGGGCACGGTCGACGTCCTGCACGAACTGGGCGACGTAGTCGTTCGCCGGGTCGGTGAGGATGTCCTCCGGCGACCCGATCTGCACGATCCGGCCGTCGCGCATCACGGCGATGCGGTCCCCCAGGAACATGGCCTCGTTGAGGTCGTGCGTGATGAAGACGATGGTCTTGCCGAGCCGCTGCTGCAGGTCGACGAGCTGCTCCTGCATCTCGCGGCGGATCAGCGGGTCGAGCGCGCTGAACGCCTCGTCCATGAGCAGGACGTCGGTCTCGGCGGCGAGGGCGCGGGCGATGCCGACGCGCTGCTGCATGCCGCCGGACAGCTCGTCGGGCTTCGCGTCGGCCCAGACGTCGAGGCCGACCAGGTCGATGACCTCACGGGCCTTCGCGAGCCGAGTGGCCTTGTCGACACCGTTCACCTCGAGCCCGTACGCCACGTTCTCGAGCACGGTGCGGTGCGGCAGCAGGGCGAAGTGCTGGAACACCATCGACACGCTGGACCGGCGGATGTCGCGGATCCCCTTCGGCGTCGCGCCGGTGACCGTGCGGCCGCCGATCTCGACGCTGCCGGCGGTGGGCTCGAGCAGGCCGTTGAGCATCCGGATGAGGGTCGACTTGCCGGAGCCGGACAGCCCCATGACGACGAAGATCTCGCCGGGTCGGACGTCGAAGGACGCGTCGATGACCGCGGCGGATCCCTGCTCGCGGACCTCGTCGCGGGTGGCACCGGCGGCGAGGCGGCGGACGGCCTCGGCGGGTCGGCGGCCGAACACCTTGTAGACGTCGCGGACGCTGACCGCCGGCGACGTGCTGGTGGGGTCCGGGGACGAGCCGGTGGGGTCCGGCGACGGGGTGTGCCGGCTCTGGGGTGGTGCGATGGACAACTGGGCTCCTCGCGTCGCCACGGCGGACGGAGCGCACGTGCGGCGACGGTGTGGTTGCGAACGGGTCGTCCGGGACGGTGCGCGCGGCCACGTCGAGCCCGCGCAACGGCGCAGGGCGAGCGATCACGCACGCGGGGACCACGCTCGGGGCGGTCCCGGTCCGGCCGACCGTACGGCTGCGGCGCTGCTGGCCGCGGACGCGTTCTGGTCGTCGTGCCCCCGGCCGTCGGGCCTGTGGGGACGTTCAAACCTAACGGTCTCCTGTCCCCCGATCACAATCGACGTCCGCCGGAATCCCGGCACCGCTGTACCCCGTCGTCGGCGTGTCGCCCACGCACATGGGGATCGCGATCGTGACCGTCCTGTTACAGATCAGCTCGTTCGGAGGTTTGTGTGCCGCCCCGGTTCCGTCCGCATGTAGGTTGGCGCGCATGACAGCGCAGAACGACACGGGCGTGAACCGTGCTCCGGCGAACGACTTCTCGCACGAGCAAGAGGGCTACCAGCACGGTCTGAAGCCCCGGCAGCTGCAGATGATCGCGATCGGTGGGGCCATCGGCACCGGACTCTTCCTCGGTGCGGGTGGACGACTCCACACCGCGGGCCCCGCGCTCGCGCTGACCTACCTGATCTGCGGCATCTTCGCGTTCTTCATCCTGCGCGCCCTCGGCGAGCTCGTGCTGCACCGTCCGTCGTCGGGGTCGTTCATCTCCTACGCGCGTGAGTTCTACGGCGAGAAGTTCGCCTACGCCGCCGGCTGGATGTACTTCCTGAACTGGGCGATGACCTCGATCGTCGACACCACCGCCGTCGCGATCTACCTGCAGTACTGGTCCGCGTTCACCGCCGCACCGCAGTGGCTCCTCGCGTTGATCGCCCTGATCGTCGTGCTCGCCGCCAACATGGTCGCGGTCAAGGTGTTCGGCGAACTCGAGTTCTGGTTCGCGCTCATCAAGGTCGCGGCACTCGTCGCGTTCCTCGTCGTCGCGATCATCTGGCTCGTCTTCGCGTTCCCGGTCGAGGCCGGCGGCGAAGCCGTCCGCACGGGCTTCTCGATCTGGGGCGACAACGGCGGACTGTTCCCGAACGGGTTGCTCCCCGCGGTCATCGTGATCCAGGGTGTCGTGTTCGCGTACGCGGCGATCGAGCTCGTCGGCACCGCGTCCGGTGAGACGCAGAACACCGAGAAGGTCATCCCCCGCGCCATCAACTCCGTCGTGTTCCGCATCGCGGTCTTCTACGTCGGGTCGATCATCCTGCTCTCCCTGCTCCTGCCGTACACGGCGTACAAGGAGGGCGAGAGCCCGTTCGTGACGTTCTTCTCGTCGCTCGGCAACCCGCAGGTCGGGTCGATCGTCGGCGGCATCATGAACTTCGTGGTGCTCACGGCGGCCCTGTCGTCGCTCAACGCCGGTCTGTACTCGACCGGTCGCGCCCTGCACTCGATGGGCATGAACGGTTCGGCGCCGAAGTGGACCACCAAGATGTCGAAGGGCGGTGTGCTGTACGCCGGCATCCTGCTCACCGCCGGCTTCACCGTCGCCGGCGTCGTCCTGAACTACTTCGTCCCGAGCCAGGCGTTCGAGATCGCGCTGAACATCGCGAGCCTCGGCATCATCACGGCGTGGGGCACGATCATCCTCTGTCAGATGCGGCTCCGGTCGTGGGCGAAGCAGGGACTGGCGAAGGAGCCGTCCTTCAAGCTGCCCGGCGCCCCGGTGACCGCGTGGCTCACCCTGGCGTTCCTGGCGTCGGTCATCGTGCTGATGGCGATCGACTACCCGGTCGGCACCTACACGATCGCGTCCCTCGTGATCGTCATCCCGCTGCTCGTCGTCGGCTGGTTCCTGCAGCGCGACCGCATCCTGCGCATTGCGTCCCTCCGACAGGGCGTCACCGGTCCGTACCCGATCGGTGTCCGTGACCCGGCGAACCAGGTCCGTCGCGACGGCGAGGACGGCGGCGAGCACAAGGGGTCCGACGACACCGTCTGATCTGTCCCCGGTGCGCAGCACGTCGCGCGTCGAGTGCAGTGGGTTCGGCACCCGTCGGTACGATCGGCGGGTGCCGGACCGCTCTGTCTCCCCTGCGTCTGTTCCCCCCACCCTCGATCTCCAGCTGAGCTGGCGAGGCGCGTACGGACGCCTGCGGGTGTTCCCCGACCGCCTGGAGGCCGAGACCGACTACGAGCGCGAGGCGCGGGTCTCGGTGCCGATGGACGCGGTGTCGGGGTGGCGGCTCGGACCGTGCGACGAGGACGCCGTCTGCGTCGAGTTCGTCACTGAGCCGGAGACCTTCCGCGTGCTGCTCGACACCTCGGACGAGCAGCTCGCCGCGCTGGCGATCCAGAAGGTGCTCGGACCGCCGCTCACCACCGGCTGACGGTCCACGGGCGCTGCGCTCAGGCGTCGCCCTCCGGGGCGAACTGCGTGACGCGGAACGTGGCGCCCTGCGGGTCCCGCAGCTCAGCCGCACGCGTCCACGGGCCCTGCCAGGTGCCGAGCACGGCTCCGCCGAGCTCCTCGGCCCGTGCGGCGGCGGCGTCACGGTCCGCCACGCTGAACGACACGTGCCAGTCGTCCGGCCCGTCGTCGAGTCGGGCGAGGGCGCCGATGACGTCCGCGAAGCCCTCCGGTGCGCCGACCTGCCGTTCGCGGATGTCGGGGTCGGAGGTGGCCGCGAGGTGGTCCCCGTAGCCGGGCAGCCGGACCATGGCGCTCGGGCCCTCCTCGATGCCGGAGACCCGCCAGCCGAACAGCTGCTCGTAGAACGAGATCGCCTGCTCCGGCTCGGTCGAGCGGAGGTCGCTGAAGACCCAGCCGCCGGGGGCGTTGATGTGCTGCGACCCGAGCCGGTCGCGCGCCTGCCAGAGTCCGAACGCCGCACCGCGCGGATCGACGCAGTCGACGCTGCGGCCCGCGGCACCACCCGGCCCGGCGTCCTCCGCCGGAGTGGCGGTGCCACCGAGCTCGACGACCCGAGCGGCCACCGCGTCGGCGTCGTCCACGGCGATGTACGTCGTCCACGACGCCGGCCCGTCACCCGAGGCGATCGCGCCGACCTCGCGTCCGTCGATGCTCACGATCCGGTACGAGCCGGGGGCGCCGGGCGGCAGGCGCTCCTCGAAGTCCCAGCCGAACAGACCGCCGTAGAACGCCTGGGCGGCGTCCGGGTCCGGGTGTCGTCCGTCGATCCAGCTCGGCACGCCCTGCGGGTAGGTGCGAGGGGTCTGGTCCGTCATGGTGTCTCCCGAGGTCGCCGACGCCCAGGTCGGATTCCCCAGGTCTACCGCCGACCGCCGACGTCGGCCGGGGCGGTCGCCGGGCCGGTCGCCGGGTCGGTCGCCGGGCCGGTCGCCGGGCCGGTCGCCGGGCCGGTCGCCGGGTCAGTCGTCGGTGTCGACCTGGTCGGTGACGACGTCGCCGGAGCCGGCGTCGATCCGGACGCTGTGCTTGGTGCCGGATCCGTCGACGACGTCACCCTCCCAGACCACCGTGCCGAGGTGGTCGTCGAGGCCGAGCTCGGTGATCGACCCGGCGTGCAGGTCCTCGAAGGCGCTGACGGCCTTGCTGACGTCGAGGTCCGCCGCTGCGACGAACCGGTCGTGCTCGGCACGGTCGTCGGTGTCGGCGGTCTCGGTCTGCGGGGTACCGGTCACCCCGGTGCCGGCGGCGTCGGTGTGCACCTCGTGCTCGGTGCCGTCCTTCGTCACGACGAGGACCTCGTACGCGCTGCCACGCTGCTCCTGCTCGACCGAGATGACGGTGCCGGAGCCGACGCTCTTGCGTGCGGTCGCGACGGCGGCCAGCAGGGCGTCGTTCGACGTGGCCGAGGCGGCGGTCGCGGACGCGCCACCCGACGTGCCGGTGGTGGCGTCCGTCGCGGCCGACCCGCTCGAGGACGATGCCGCCGAGTCGGACGACCCGTCGGTGGAGCAGCCGGTGAGGGCGAGCGCGGCCACGACGGGCAGGGCGGCGAGGGCGGCGATGTGGCGGGCAGAGGGCTTCTGGAGCTGGGTGCGGAAGGTCAGTGGGACGAGCATGTCGGCGGGGTGCTGAAGCAGACCTGAAGCCGCCTGTTCAGCCGCCGAGTGCGATGCGCACGACGAACCGCGCCCCGCCGAGCGGCGAGTCCGCCACCGTCGCCTCGCCGCCGTGCGCCCGGACGGCGTCCCGCACGATCGCCAGACCGAGGCCGGCACCACCGGCGTCGCGGCTGCGGGCCTCGTCGAGCCGGACGAACCGCTCGAACACCCGGTCGCGCTCGGCCGCCGGGATCCCGGAGCCGTCGTCGTCCACGGTCAGCACCGCGGTGCCGTCCTGTTCGACCAGGGCCACCGCGACGCGCGACGTGGCGTGCCGGACGGCGTTGTCGACGAGGTTCCGGACCACGCCGGTGAGGAGCCGTTCGTCGCCGAGCACGCGTGCGGCGGAGATCCCGGAGCCGTCGACCCGGATCGCACGGTCGCCGGTCGCCCCACCCGGCACCCGGGCCCGCGCCCGCGCGACGGCCTCGAGGGCGAGGTCGTCGAGGTCCACGGGACGACGGACACCCGTGCCGCCCTCGTCGAGCCGTGACAGCTCGAGCAGCCCGGTGACGAGGTCCTGCAGGCGCACGGCCTCGGACCGCACGACGTCGGAGAACTCGGCGACGTCCGTCCGGCCCGGGTACGCGACGGCGACCTCGGCGTGCTGACGGAGGGACGCGATCGGCGACCGCAGCTCGTGCGAGGCGTCGGACACGAACTGCCGCTGCCCCGCCGCGGATCGATCGAGCCGGTCGAGCATGGCGTTCATGGTCGTCGCGAGCCGGGCGATCTCGTCGCCGGTGTCCGGCACGACCACGCGGGCATCGGGCTGCGCGGCACGGATCGTCTCGACCTCGGTGCGCATCCGTTCGACCGGCCGCAACGACCGCCCGGTCACGGACCAGGTCACGATCCCGAGCACGAGGACGAGCACCGGCACCCCGACGGCGAGGAGCACCACGGCGGTCCGGATGGCCGTGTCGGTCTGCTCGAGGGAGACGCCGTACACCAGGGTCGCCTCACCCCCACCGGGCAGGTCGACGTCGTCGGCGACGAGCAACCAGCGTTCGCCGTCGTGCGACCACCGGGACTCGTCGGCGGTCGGCAGGGCCGGAGCGTCGGCGTCCTCACCGTGTGCGAGGACCGAGCCGCCGGCACCGACCACCTGCACCAGCACGTCCTCGTAGTCGGTCACCGCACCGGCACCGTCGGACTCGACCCGTGACGACACCTGTTCGAGTCCGGCCTCGGCGGACGTCCGCACCCCGTCGAGCAGCACCAGGCGGAGCACCACGACGAACCCCACGGCACCGACGACCAGGGCGGCGAGCACGACCACGCCGGCGCCGAGCGTGGTCCGCGCGCGCACCGACCGGAAGCGGCGCGTGCGCCCGTCCCCCGGTCAGCCACCGTCGGCCGCCAGTCGGTAGCCCGCACCGCGGACGGTCTCGAGTGACGTCCGTCCGAACGGCCGGTCGAGCTTGCGCCGGAGGTGCCCGACGTACACCTCGACGATGTTCGGGTCGCCCTCGAAGTCGACGTCCCAGACGTTCTCGATCACCTCGCGCTTCGAGCACACCTGCCCGGAGCGCCGCGCGAGGTACTCGAGCACCGCGAACTCCCGGCTCGCCAGGTCGACGGGGGTCCTGGCACGCGTCACCGTCCGTGCGGCCGGGTCGACCACCAGGTCGCCGAGGGTCAGCACCGCCGGGCGTTCCCGCGCACCACGGCGGACGAGCGCGCGCAGCCGGGCGACGAGGACCGGGTGTGAGAAGGGCTTCGTGACGTAGTCGTCGGCGCCGGCGTCGAGGGCCTCGACCTGGTCCCACTCGCCGTCCTTGGCGGTGAGCATGAGCACCGGCGTCCAGTCCTGGTCGGCCCGGAGCTGGGCGCAGACCGCCCATCCGCTCATCCCCGGCATCATCAGGTCGAGGACGATCGCGTCGTACTGGAACTCCCGGGCGTGCCACAGGCCGTCGACGCCGTCGTGGGCGATGTCGACCGCCCACCCCTCGGCCTCGAGGCCGCGACGGACGCCGTCGGCGAGCCGCACCTCGTCATCGACCACCAGGACACGCATGGCGACGATCCTGCCGTGCCGCCCTGAAGCAGCGCTGAAGCGACGCCCGACGGCGGACGGCGGACGGCTCAGACCAGCAGCAGGATCCCGGCGACGACCGCGGCCACGGCGATGGCGAGCGCGATGAGCAGCAGCACGAGGTGCACCGTGTAGAACGTCGTCGGCTTGCCCGCGGCGTCCCGCGCGCGGGTGTCCTTCGCGACGCGCTGGAAGAAGCGCGGCCAGGTGACGACGTTGAAGACGGCACCGATGAACAGGACGACTGCGGCGAAGACGAGCACCGTCCGAGTCTAGACAACGAGTGTCGGTGGTGCTCGGCCGCCCCCAACGCGGCCGAGTCCCACCGACGAGCCACACTTTCTGTAGCACTTGCTACAAACCCTACACGGGCGTCGGGAGACCGTCGAGCCACCCTTCGGGCTACGCGGAGTCGAGCGCCGACTCGGCCTCGGCGAGGACGGCTCGCTCGGCATCGGTCAACGGCGCACGCGTCCGCCGGAGCCCGTCGTTGACCTCGACGATCGCGCGGCTCAACCGCGTGGCGGGATCCTCGGTCGACGGGTAGGCGTTGTCGGCACCGATCCGCGCGTGCAGCGGCGCGAGACGTCGCAGCGCCGCGTCGACCCGACGGGTGCGCCGACGTCGCGAGACCCGGTGTCCGACGACGAGCAGCAGCATCCCCGTCGAGACGCAGATCACGGCGCCGGGCGTCGTGACGTCGTACGGCAGCGCGAGGGAGCGCATCCGGTCGAGGTCTCCCGTGACGTGCGCCAGGTCCATGACCACGACGACGACCATCCGGACGACCCCGAGCACGCCGCCGAGCACGAGGACCCACAGCCCGACCAGGTCCGTCGTCGTCCGGGCCTCGCGCAGGCGGAGGACGCAGATGAGGCCCGTCGCGCCGAGCGCCACCCCGAGGTACACCGTCTGCGCGATCGAGTAGACGGTCGCGGCCGGGTGCGACCCGGCGTCGAGCATGAACGTCGTCGTGGTGGCGGGCTTGTCCAGCACCGAGAAGGCGACGACCACCACGACCACCACCGCGGCGCACGACACCACGATCGCGTTCCGGAGCCACGGCCGGGCTGCCCCGACCGCCTTCGCCACGCCCCAGAGCAGCGTGCTCGTGCCGGCGACCATCAGGCAGTCGCTGACCACGGTGACCACGTTGGTGCCACCGAGCAGTGGGTCGAGCCACCGGTACAGCGGGTCGACGTTCGTGACGATGGTGCCGGCGAACAGCAGGAAGGTCACCGCCAGGGTGCGGTCCTGCCCGCGTTGCAGGACGAAGAGCGCGATCGTCCCGGCGATGAGCAGCACCGCCTGGACGACGGCGACGATCACCCGAAGACCCCGCGGAAGGCGCTCGGGCGGCCGCGGTGTCGCCGGATGAGCGTCGCGAGTGCGTCGGCGAAGACCTCGGCCTCGTGTTCGTACGCGTTCGAGAACATCCCCCGCGCCAGCGCCCGCTCGACCTTGTACTCGGGCAGGTCCGGGATGACGTCGCGGATGTAGGCCGACTGGGGCGCGTGCTCCTGGTGCCGGTGCAGGACGTGGCCGAGCTCGTGGCCGATGACGAACGCCCGGAAGGTCGGCGACGCGGTCGGCGAGATCATGATCAGGTGGGCGTGCTCGAGCGTCGCGACGAAGCCGCACACGGGTTCCGTCGCCAGGAACGCCTCTTCGCGGACGACGATGGGCTTGTCCACGACGACGGCTGCGGCTGCGACGGCCTGGTCGACGTCGGACCACCCCTCGACCGCACCGCGTGCCCAGAAGGACTCGAGCAGCGGGTCGGTCACGCCACGCTCCCGCGCTGTGATTCCTCCTCGAGCACCTCGGCGATGCGCCGCAGCGCCTCGGGTGAGAGCTCGCCGGGGAAGGTGCGTGCAGCGAACCCGCTCACGCGGGCGGAACGCAGGGAGCGGACGAGGGCGAGCTGGGCGCCGATGCGCTCGGGGACGTCGCTGTCCTCGAGCAGGAAGCGCTCGTCGACCTCGAAGAACCCGGCGAGCAGCCGCAGGAGCTCGGTGTCGCGGTTGCGTCGGCCGTCGCCGGAGAGCATGTAGGTCCACTTCGCCCGCGAGAGCGAACCGCCGTGGGCGGCGACGTACTCCTCGATCGAGGCGAACGGCACCGGAGCACCACGCTGGGACTCCTCGAAGTCGAGCAGCAGGTTGATGCGCCGTGCGAGTTCGGCGGCGTCCAGGACTCCGCCCTCGGATCACCGGTCTCCATGTCGGACTCCTCCCCAGCCGTGCGTGCACGACATCGTAGCGCGGCGGACACGGTGCACGCCGTTAGCCTCGTGGGCATGGCCCGCAGCTTCCCCGCGACGATCGCCGAGCCGGTCGAGCACGAGATCGTCATCACGAAGTCGCGGTTCATCACCACGGTCACCCCCGTGTCGGACGTCGCGGACGCCGAGCGGGTCATCGCCGAGGTGAAACGCCGCCACTGGGACGCCCGGCACAACTGCACCGCGATGGTCACCGGCACCCTCGGCGACCAGGCCCGCTCGTCGGACGACGGAGAACCGTCGGGTACGGCTGGCGTGCCGATGCTCGAGGTGCTCCGCCGCCGCGACCTCACCGACGTGGTCGCCGTCGTGACGCGCTACTTCGGCGGCGTGAAGCTCGGCGCCGGCGGACTCGTCCGCGCCTACTCGACCTCGGTCTCCGAGGCCCTCGACACCGCCGCGCTCGTCCGACGCGAGGCGCTCACGCAGGTGCACTTCGACGCCCTGCACGCCGAGGCTGGCCGGCTCGACAACGTCCTGCGCGACTGGGTCCGGCACCACCACGCGACCCTCGGTGCGACGGCCTACGGGCGCGCGGCGACGTTCGAGGTCTGGGTGCCCGCCGACGCGCTCGCGATCCTGACCGCGGACCTCGCAGCGGCCTCCGCCGGCGCCGTCGACCTCGTCGTCGGTGCGGAACGGATCGTCGACGTCGCCGCCGACTGAATCCGACCGCGGGAAGCACCTCGGGCGTGTCCTGTTCGGAACGCGTGCACTCGCCTGGAACGCACGAAGGCCCCGACTCGATGAGTCGGGGCCTTCGTGGTTGCGGTGCACCCCCTCGGACTTGAACCGAGAACCCACTGATTAAGAGTCAGTTGCTCTGCCAATTGAGCTAGAGGTGCATGTTCCGGCTTCCGTGCCGCAACGGGAATCAACAATAGCATGGGTTCTGCGCGCTCACGACCACTCGTGGGCACCAAGCGAACAGGAGCACCATGACCGACCGTCTCGCCGCCGGCGACACCGCCCCCGACTTCACGCTGCCGGACCAGGACGGCGTCGAACACTCGCTCGCCGCACTGCGGGGCAAGAAGGTCATCGTGTACTTCTACCCGGCCGCGTCCACCCCCGGTTGCACCACCGAGGCCTGCGACTTCCGCGACAACATGTCGTCACTGCAGGCAGCCGGCTACGAGGTCCTCGGCGTCTCGAAGGACGAGCAGGCGAAGCTCAAGACCTTCCAGCACGAGCAGGCACTCACGTTCCCGCTGCTGAGCGACCCCGACCTGGCGGTGCACAAGGCCTACGCCGCGTGGGGCGAGAAGAACAACTACGGCAAGATCGTGACCGGCACGATCCGCTCCACGATCGTGGTCGACGAGGACGGCAGCGTGCAGCTGCCGCTCTACAACGTCAAGGCGACCGGACACGTGGCGAGCCTGCGGAAGAAGCTCGGCCTGGTCTGAGGACCGGACCACAGCGAGACGGGAGGCGCGGTGCCAGCTGGCACCGCGCCTCCCGTCCGTCTGTCGGTCGCGTCTACTCCACGGGACGCGCGAGCGCGGCCGTCACCGACCGCGACAGCACGAACGTGATGCCGAGCAGGGCGGGGATCAGCAGGACCCAGCCGACCGCCGGCTCACGGAAGACACCCTGGAACGCGCCGATCGCGATCGCACCCTGCAGGACCTGCCAGACGATGATCCCCGAGCGCACCCAGGCGCGACGCTTCCACAGGCCGTTCAGGAGCGCACCGAGCCAGAGCGCCGCGACGGCCGACAGGATCGTCAGCGCGATCCCGGAGGCCAGGCTGGACGCCGGCGCGACGATCAGCTCGACGACCAGGACGACCGTGACCACGACGAGCGCCGCGAACTCCAGGCCGACCACCACCAGCAGGCCGATCAGCGCGTGAGCGTCGCTCAGGACGGTCGACCGCGGTCGGGTCGTCATCGTGCACAGTGATCCTCCAGCATCGGAACCCTTGATTTGCCCCTACCAGTATGGAACGATATTCGAGGTCGTTTGGACGGCACGATGTGGTGTGCGTCTCCCGTGGTTCGTCGCTCCTCCCCCGAGCGTCACGCGGGCGTCAGACTCGCTTCCAGCGGACTCCTCCCCACAGTTGTCCCCTCATGCCTCATGCATGGTCAGCGTTCCGATCCCCCGAACCCCGGCCCCGGCCTGCCGTTCGAGCATCGACATCAAGGAGCACCACACATGGACTGGCGTGACAAGGCAGCTTGCCTCACCGCGGACCCCGAGCTCTTCTTCCCCGTCGGGAACACCGGGCCCGCCGTCGATCAGATCGAGAAGGCCAAGTCGGTCTGTGCGCGCTGCACGGTCACCGAGATGTGCCTGCAGTACGCCCTCGAGAACAACCAGGACTCCGGTGTCTGGGGTGGCCTCAGCGAGGACGAGCGTCGTGCGCTGAAGCGTCGCGCCGCCCGCGCCCGCCGCGCTTCCTGACCGGGTCCGCTCGGCGCACTGACACACCGACGCACCGACGCCCGTCGTCCCTTCGGGGGCGGCGGGCGTCGTCGTGCGCGTGGCGCGCGGGGGCCCGGGGCGGGGCGGGGCGGCACGCCGTGCGCTGGTCCTCGGGGTTCCACAACATGCCGCGCGCCGACCGTCGAGGTTCCACAACACGCGCGATCGCCCGCCGGGATGCGCAGATCTCGGAACCTCACGAGCGGGCGCGGAGGCGGGTGCCCCGCCGAAGCGGGGCGCCCGTGCGCCCCCGCAGGGGCATTGCGCCCCGAAGAGCCGGGGCGCGATGCCCGTGAGCGGGCGCGAACCCGACGCGCCACTCCCGCGGGCGCGGCGCGGCGCAGCGCAGGGGCTAGGCGGGAGCGGTCAGCCAGCGGAACGGGATGGTGATCGTCACCTCGGTGCCGCTGCCGGTCAGGGTGTGCCAGTCGATCGTGCCGCCCAGCTCGCCCTGGATGAGCGTGCGGACGATCTGGGTGCCGAGACCCGAGCCGACCTTCCCCTCGGGCAGGCCCACGCCGTTGTCACGGACCTCGATCTCCAGGTGGTCGTCGAACCGGCGGGCGACGATCTCGACCTCACCGTCGCGGCCGTCCAGCCCGTGCTCGACGGCGTTGGTGACGAGCTCGGTGAGCCCGAGTGCGAGCGGCGTGGCAGCCTCGGACGGCAGCACCCCGAACTCGCCGGTCTTCTTCGGGTGCACGGTGGTGTTGTGCGACGCGGCGACCTCGGTGACGAGCTTGAGCACCGAGTCGAAGACGTCGTCGAAGTCGACCGTCTGGCTCAGGCCGCTCGACAGTGTGTCGTGCACGACGGCGATGGCTGCCACGCGGCGCATCGCGTTCTGCAGCGACGTGCGTGCCTCGTCGGAGTGCGTCCGGCGGGCCTGGATGCGCAGCAACGACGCCACCGTCTGCAGGTTGTTCTTGACGCGGTGGTGGATCTCGCGGATCGTCGCGTCCTTGGTGATGAGCTCGCGCTCCTGGTGCCGGAGCTCGGACACGTCGCGGCAGAGCACGATCGCACCGATGCGGTCGCCGTGGTCGCGGAGCGGGATCGACCGCAGCGACACCGTCACGCCCTTCGACTCGATGTCGGCCCGCCACGGAGCGCGACCGGTGACGACGAGGGGCAGTGACTCGTCGACGTCGAGCTGCGCGCCGATGAGCTCGGTGGTGACCTCGGCGAGGGACTTCCGTTCGAGTTCCCCCTCGAAGCCCATCCGGTTGAAGGCGCTCAGGCCGTTCGGGCTGGCGAACGTCACGATGCCGGCGGTGTCGAGGCGCAGCAGGCCGTCACTGGCGCGCGGTGCGCCGCGACGCGGACCGGCCGGGGCGCCGAGGTCCGGGAAGTCGCCCGTCGCGATCATGCCGAACAGGTCGTTCGCACTCGCGGTGAAGTTCAGTTCCTGGCGGCTCGGCGTCCGCATCTCGTCCTGGTTGGAGTGCCGCGTGACGACGGCGATCGGCCGCTCGGTGGTCTCCGCGCTCTTGGCACTGAGGCGCCGGAGGACCGGGATCGCGCGGACCCGGGTGGGGGTGTCCTCGTACCAGTCGGGCTCGGCCGAGTCGACGACGCGGGCGCCGGCGAAGCTCTCGGTCACCTGACCGCGCCACTCCTCGCGGATCTCCTGGCCGACGATGTCACGGTAGAACAGCGTGGCCGCGGAGCTCGGTCGGGCGTGCGCCACGGCGACGAACGAGCCGTCCTCGGCAGTCGGCACCCACAGGACCATGTCGGCGAAGGACAGGTCGGCGAGGAGCTGCCAGTCCCCCACGAGCAGGTGGAGCCACTCCACGTCGGCTTCGGAGGAACGGCCTTGCGCGAGGACGAGGTCACTGAGGGTCGACACCCCGCCAGTCTAGGTGCGCCGACTTGTGGAGAACGTCGTCCTCTCCACAGGTCCAACAGCTTCGTATTTCTCATGTTGCACGCCCCATACGCTCGCACCAGCAACGGAAGGGGCAGGGGTGGCGGAGCAGGCACGCCGGATCGACCACACGACGACGACGGCGCACTCGCCGCCGCTCACGATCGTCGAACCAGAGCCGGTCGAGGAACCAGCGAGCGGTCCACCGGACCCAGCGGACACCGCACGCGCCCTGGGACTGTGCGTCGCCGAGGTCCTGACCGGGGCCCGCGAGGTCGACAGCATCGCCCGCTGGATCACCGACGACGTGCACCGACACCTGCAGCACCGTGCAGCCGTGGCCGCGCACGCCCGCTCGGTGCGCCGACGGTCGCGGAGCCGAGCGGTGCTGCGGGTCGGCAGCGTGCTCGTCTGCCGGCCGGCGGACGGCGTCGCCGAGGCCACGGTCGTCGTGCACACGCGCAGTCATGCACGCGCCGTGGCGATGCGGTTGGAGACGCGGGACGGCAGGTGGCGGGCGACCGCGATCGGCGTCCTGTAGCCGTGCGGCGCGGACGGGAGGCCCGTGGCGGTGTCGCCACGGGCCTCCCGTCCGCCGTCGGCGCGCGTGGTGCGCTTGGTGAGCAGAAATGGTCTGGTCCCGACGCGGGACCCGACCATTTCTGCTCACGATGCGCTCTCGCGCCGGACGCTAGTTCTTCTTCGACGCCTGACGACGCTCGGCGCGGTTGCCGGCCGCGGCGGCCTGGCCGGAAGCCGTGGCCGCGTTGCCGAACGCGGAGCCCTGCTCGGGCTCGGCAGCCGCCTCGGCCTCGGCCTGGGCCTGCTGCGCACGCGCTGTGGCGGCCTGCTCGAGGCGGCCCTTCTCGTCGCGCACCTCGACCTCGCCGTCGATCGACGGTGCCGAGTACTCGAGGCCGGAGACCTCGTCCTCGCCGAGACCCTTGGCCTCGATGACGGCGTTCTCGCCGTCGGACTGCACCTGGACCTCGAGGTTGAACAGGTAGCCGACCGACTCCTCGCGGATCTGGCCCATCATCGTCTGGAACAGCGCGTAGCCCTCGCGCTGGTACTCGACGAGCGGGTCACGCTGCGCCATCGCGCGGAGGCCGATGCCGTCCTTGAGGTAGTCCATCTCGTACAGGTGGTCGCGCCAGCGGCGGTCGATCACCGACAGGACGACACGACGCTCGAGCTCGCGCATCGCCTCGTCGCCGAGGAGCTCCTCACGCGTGGAGTACGCCAGCTTGGCGTCGGAGAGGATCTCACGGCCGAGGAAGTCACGCGAGGCCTTGCCCTTCGAGCCGGCCTCGGTGATGACCTCGTCGATGGAGATCGAGATCGGGTAGAGCGTGCCGAGCTCGGTCCACATGGCGTCGAGGTCCCAGTCGTCCGGCGACCCCTCGCCGGTGTGGGTGTCGATCACGTCGTCGATGACGGCCTTGAGGAACGACTGCGCGCGGTCGTGCAGGTCGTCGCCCTCGAGGATGTGGCGGCGGTCGCTGTAGATCGCCTCGCGCTGCCGGTTCAGGACGTCGTCGTACTTCAGGACGTTCTTGCGGATCTCGGCGTTCCGGCCCTCGACCTGTGCCTGGGCGGAACGGATCGCACGGCCGACGAGCTTGTTCTCGATCGCCAGGTCGTCCGGCACGTTCGAGCGGCCCATGAGGCTCTCGGCGGCACCGGAGTTGAACAGGCGCATGAGGTCGTCGGTGAGCGACAGGTAGAAGCGGCTCTCGCCCGGGTCACCCTGACGGCCGGAACGACCGCGCAGCTGGTTGTCGATGCGGCGCGACTCGTGGCGCTCGGTGCCGAGGACGTAGAGCCCACCGGCCTCGCGGACCTTGTCGCCCTCGACCTCGACCTCGGCCTTGACGCGGGCGAAGACCTCGTCCCACTCGGCCTCGTACTCGTCGGGGGTCTCGGTCGGCGACAGCCCCTTGGCGTGCATCTCCTGCACCGCGAGGAACTCGGAGTTGCCACCGAGCATGATGTCGGTGCCTCGGCCGGCCATGTTCGTCGCGACGGTGACGGCGCCGAGGCGACCGGCCTGGGCGACGATCGCGGCTTCACGTGCGTGGTTCTTCGCGTTGAGGACCTCGTGCTTCACGCCCTTCTTGGCGAGGAGCTTCGACAGGTACTCGGACTTCTCGACGCTCGTGGTGCCGACGAGGACGGGCTGGCCCTGCTCGTGGCGCTCGGCGATGTCCTCGGCGACCTGCTCGAACTTCGACTTCTCGTTCTTGTAGACCAGGTCGGTCTGGTCGATGCGCTGCATCGGCTTGTTCGTCGGGATCGGGACCACGCCGAGCTTGTAGGTCGACATGAACTCGGCCGCTTCGGTCTCGGCGGTACCGGTCATGCCGGAGAGCTTCTGGTACAGCCGGAAGTAGTTCTGCAGCGTGACCGTGGCGAGGGTCTGGTTCTCCGCCTTGACCTCGACGTTCTCCTTCGCCTCAATCGCCTGGTGGATGCCCTCGTTGTAGCGACGGCCCATCAGGATGCGGCCGGTGTGCTCGTCGACGATGAGCACCTCGCCGTTCATCACGACGTAGTCCTTGTCGCGCTTGAACAGGGCGACGGCCTTGATGGAGTTGTTGAGGAACGAGATGAGCGGGGTGTTCGCCGACTCGTACAGGTTGTCGATGCCGAGGTAGTCCTCGACCTTCTCGATGCCGGGCTCGAGCACGCCGACGGTGCGCTTCTTCTCGTCGACCTCGTAGTCCTCACCCGGGGTCAGGCGCTTGGCGATGGAGGCGAACTCCGTGAACCACCGGTTGGCCTCGCCCGAGGACGGGCCGGAGATGATGAGCGGCGTGCGCGCTTCGTCGATGAGGATCGAGTCGACCTCGTCGACGACGGCGAAGAAGTGGCCGCGCTGCACCATGTCGGAGGCCTGCCACGCCATGTTGTCGCGCAGGTAGTCGAAGCCGAACTCGTTGTTCGTGCCGTACGTGATGTCCGCGGCGTACTGCTCGCGGCGCTCCGCCGGCGTCTGGTTGGCGATGATGCAGCCGGTCGTCATGCCGAGGGCGCGGAAGACGCGACCCATGATCTCGGACTGGTACGACGCCAGGTAGTCGTTGACCGTGATGACGTGCACGCCGCGCGACGGGATCGCGTTGAGGTACGCCGCCGTGGTCGCGACGAGGGTCTTGCCCTCACCGGTCTTCATCTCGGCGATGTTGCCGAGGTGCAGGGCCGCCCCGCCCATGAGCTGCACGTCGAAGTGCCGCATGCCGAGGGTGCGCTTCGCCGCTTCCCGCACGGCGGCGAACGCCTCGGGGAGCAGGTCGTCGAGGGTCTCGCCGTTGGCGTACCGCTCGCGCAGTTCCTTCGTCTCGTCCTGGAGTTCCTCGTCGGTGAGGCTCGAGAAGTCGTCCTCGAGGTCGTTGATCGCCGAGGCGTACGCCTTCAGCCGGCGGACGGTGCGTCCTTCGCCGATGCGGAGGACCTTCTCCAGCACGTTTGCCACGTGAGCTCCTTACGGGGTCGTCGTGCGCGACCTGCGCGCCCGATCGACCAGTCATGCTAGCAACCCCCGGTGCCGTGCGCTGTGAGGGGCGCCGGTGTGGGGCAGCGGTGTGCGCGGCCCGCGAACGGACCGCGCACCACGGGTCGGACGGTGTCCGGAACGATCGCGTCAGGCGAGCGCTGCGGCCGGCTCGGCGTCAACCGAAGCCGTGGCACCGGTCTGGTCGTCGATGCCGATCACGCCGTAGTCCCAGCCCTTGCGTCGGTAGACGACGCTCGGGCGGTGGGTCTCGGCGTCCACGAACAGGTAGAAGTCGTGTCCGACGAGCTCCATGAAGTACAGGGCGTCGTCGACGGTCATCGGGGCGGCCTCGAAGACCTTGTGCCGGATGACCACGGGGCTGTAGACCTCGTCGTCCTCGTCCTCCGGTGCGTCGGCGTCGACGACCGGGACCGCGCCGGTGACGACGTCCTCGATGAGGCGGCCGTCAGCGGGGACCACCCCCATGCCGTCGAAGCCACTGCCGGCGGCCTCGGCCACCGAGGTCGGGCGGTGACGACCGCGGTGCACCTTGCGCCGGTCACGAGCACGACGCAGCCGTTCCATGATGCGGGCGAAGGCGAGGTCGAAGGCGGCGTACTTGTCGGACGCCGCGGACTCCGCCCGCACGAGGGGCCCGGGACCGATGAGCGTCAGCTCGATGCGGTCCTCGCCCTGGCTGCCGCCCGACTTCTCGTGGTGGCGGCTGATGCGCACCTCGAAGGCGAGCGCACGGTCAGCGAGCACGTCGATCTTCTCGGACTTCTGTTCGACGTAGGTGCGGAATCGGTCGGTGACCCCGACGTTCCGGCCTGTGATCGTCACGTCCATGTCGCGGCTCCCATCGAGCTTCGGCGCGTCGCCTCCATCCGGCGAACCCGAACGCCTTGCCGCGAGGCTAGACCCGCCGCAGGTCCCGCGTCACGGTGCGTCGGCGAGTCCGCCGGACACCCACCGGACGCACAGCGGTCACCCGGTGTTCACCGAGCCGTCAGTCCTCGACGCTCGCGACGGCCACGCACCGGACGACCCGCCCGCCCGCAGCGCGGACCGCCCGCACGCCCTCGGCCATCGTGACGCCGGTCGTCACGACGTCGTCCACGAGCACCACGTCCCGCCCGTCGACCCCGCGCGCCCGCAGCGTGCCGACGGTCGCGGCGACCCGCTCGATCGCCGTCCGTTCCTTCTGGCCCGGTCCCCCGCTCGCCGGTCCACCCCGGACCCGCGCCCGTCGGAGCCTCCCGGTGCCACGGACGCCGCCGCGGGCGAGCAGCAGCAGCACGGGGTCGAAGCCCCGACGCCGTGCCCCCGCCCGTGACGGTGGGATCCGCAGCACGACCGCACCGACCGGAGCCTCGGCGAGCGCGGCACGCACGAGCGAGCCGAACCGGGCGCCGAGCGGCCGTGCGACGTCCACCCGACCGCGGAGCTTCAGCTCGAGCAGCAGGGTCCGCACGAGTCCCTCGTACTCGAAGGCGGCGTCGAGCCGCACGCCCGCGACGAGCCGGACCCGGCGCGGGCGCGCGGCCAGGGCGGCGCGGCAGGCCCGGCAGAGCGCACGGTCCGGGCGTCCGCAGCCCAGGCACTCCACCGGCAGGAACAGGCCGAGCACCGCGAGCGCCGCGTCACGCCACGGCGTGAGCGGGTCCACCGTGGACCGGTCCTCGGTGAGCGGGTCCTCGGTGAGCGGGTCCTCGGTGGGCGGGTCCTCGGTGAGCGGGTCCTCGATACGCATGCGACGAGTGTGGTGGCGACCGAACGGCGGTCGTGGGCCGACGGTGCGGACGGTGGACGGGCCTCCCGGCCGGGGTGGGAGTGGAGGGGTGACCGCGGCGTCAGCGCTGGACGCCGAGCACGTCCGCGGTCACGCCGGTGGTGTCCCAACCGCCGCCGGTCGACTGCAACACCGACCCGCTCGACATCCGGAGGAGCAGCGCACCACCGCTCCCGCCGCTGATCGAGGTCGCCCGGCCGTCGGGCTTCGGCAGGGTGCTCGACTGCCCGCCGATGGTGGTCCGGACGACGTTCGGCCCGGCCGTGGTCTGCCCGACCGACGCCACGTCGGTGTCGCTCACCCACGTCGCCCCGACGGCGTCGCCGGTGGCCGCCTGCACGCGGACGGCTGCGCCGAACGACGTCGGGGAGCGGTCGGACCCGCGGATGATCGCCATCACGTACAGGCCGGGACCGTCGGCGGTCTGGATCAGGGCGAGTGCCCGGGTCGAGTCGCGGGACACCTGGAACGACACGAGGTCGCCACGCGGCAACGACGTCGCGACCTGGTGCGGGTCGCCGCCGAGGCCGTAGGCGGTGATCCGGCGGGTGTCCGAGGACTGGCCGACCCAGACGAACCCGAGGTCGTCGATCGCGGGGGCGACGAGGTCCTCGCGGGCGTCGACGCGCAGGTGGTCGTCGCCGCGGACGACGACGGCACCGTCGCGGTTGCCGACGGCGGCCGTGGTGCCGGAGGCGGACAGCGAGATCGAGGTCGGGTCGAGGCCGGCCACGGTGTCGCCGACGCCGCCGCCGAGCTTCGAGACCTTGCCGGTGCCCGAGGCCGCGTAGCCGACCACACCGTCCTCGTCGACGAGGGGGCGGGGGTCGACGTCCGGGTTCTGCTGCGCGTTCGCCCCGCTCGAGTCCGGGACGGACAGGCTCGCGCCCTCGATGGTCATCGACACCGACGAGATGGTGGCGACCGAGGCGAGCGACTTGCTCAGCTGCTCGCGCATCCGGACGCGGTCGACGGTGCTGGCGCGCAGAGCGTCGCTGGACAGGTCGACGAGTGCTGTGCCGCTGTCGATGGTGACCGCGTTCAGGGAGAGCTGGGTGCCCTCGGGGAACGACGAGACCACGGCGCCCTTCAGCCAGTCGGCGGGACCGGCCATCAGCGCGCTCGCGATGCGGGTGCTGGTGGACGAGCGGGCGAGGAACCAGCGCTCGTCGGGCACGAGGAACCGGAACGTCGGGTCGTAGAAGTACAGGGCGTGCTGCTGGAAGACGGAGTCGAAGCTCACCGGGGACAGGATGATGCCGTCAGGGGCGTAGGCGATGCGCCACTCGCCGTCCTCGCGGGTGAACTGGAACGTCAGCGTGGACGAGGTCGGGCGGACCGCCTGGGTGTACTCCCCTCGGAGTCCACCGTCGCGCTCGCGGTGAGCGTGTACGTCAGCTCGCGGTCGTCGGCGCGCTCGACGGTGCCGCTGCCGTCGCGGATCGTGACGCCCCGCCGCGGGTTCCACTGCTGCGAGAAGTCCGATGCGAGGAACTGCCGGGCGATGGCGTAGTTGTCCTGCGCACCGGTGGCCGCCGCGATGAACCCGCGCAGGATCGCCGTCTGGTCGGAGCCGGTGATCGGCTTGTCCGGCCGGAAGTCGACGCCGGACAGCGACTCGTCCTTGATCGTCTGCCCGGTGCGGACGGCGCCGTCGACGGGGATCGCGGCGCAGGCAGTGAGCGCCAGTACGCTGACGGCCGCCAGTGCCGCGGCGACGACGTGCCGGAAGCGGGGGCGGAGGCGGGGGCGCATCAGGACTCCTCTCGCACGGCGCGGGGGCCGTCGTACGACTCGTCGAGCTCGGGCAGCGGGATCGCCGACGTCGCGGCGGTGACCTGTTCGTTGCGGGGCAGGGTGAGCACGAAGGTCGACCCCTGACCGGGGCGCGACCACACGTCGATCCGACCACCGTGCAGCTTCGCGTCGCCCAGGCTGATCGCAAGGCCCAGGCCGGTGCCGCCGATGGTGCGCTTGCGGCTCGGGTCGGCACGCCAGAACCGGTCGAACACCCGTGCTGCGTCCTCCGGCGGCATGCCGACGCCCTGGTCGCGCACCGCGATCGCCACCGTGCGGGCGTCGCTGTCGACGACGACCTGCACGGGCTTGGCGTCACCGTGCTCGATGGCGTTGCCGACCAGGTTGCGCAGGATGCGGCGGACGCGCTTGGCGTCGAGCCGCATCGTGGTGTGCCCGCCGGGTGTGGCGAGCTGCAGGTCGATGCCGGCGCGCTCGGCCAGCGGGCGGAACTCCTCGACGATGTCCGCGGCGAGCGCCGCCGGCACCGACGGCTCGGTGTCGAGCTGCACGGCCTGCGCGTCGTAGCGGGAGATCTCGAGCAGGTCGGCGAGCAGCAGCTCGAACCGCTCCACCTGGGCGTGCAGGAGCTCGGCCGAGCGCCCGACCGAGGGCTCGAACGCGTGCCGCGAGTCGAAGAGCATGTCGCCGGCGAGCCGGATGGTGGTGAGCGGCGTGCGCAGCTCGTGGGACACGTCGGACACGAAGCGCTGCTGCACGCGGGAGAGCTCGGCGAGCTGGGTGATCTGCCGGCTGACCGCTTCAGCCATGCCGTTGAAGCTCCGCGCGAGGGTCGCCAGGTCGTCCTGTCCGCGCACCGGGATGCGTTCGTCGAGGCGTCCGGCGGCGATCTTGCGGCTCGTCTCGGCCGCCTCGCGGATCGGGACGACGACCAACCGGACCACGAGCGACGTCACCAGGGCGATGAGCACCATGAGCGCGACGCCGCCGATCGAGAGCGTCTGCGACACGAAGTCGAGGGTCTGCTGGGCATCGGACAGGTCGTAGACGAGGTACAGCTCGTACTGGCCGGCGCTCGGGATCTGCAGCGTCGAGCCGACGGCCAGCCCGGGCACGCGGCGGCCGTCGTCGTCGAGCCGCACCGGCTGCAGGCTGAGCTTGCCGGTGTTCGCACCGACCTCCTTGCGCAGGGCGTCCGTGATGACGGCATCCGGGAAGTCCTGGCTCGCGATGGTCTGCAGGGTCTGCGGGGTGGACTGGTCCGGGCTCCGCTCGATCGCGATGCTCGTGCCGCCGGGGCTCGTCGTGTTCGACAGGATCGCCTGTTGCGCCTCGTTCTGCAGCGTCTCGAGCTCCGACTGGTTGTTGTCCTCGGCCGCGGTGGCGGCGTCGAAGATCCCCTGCGCGACGATGGTCGCGCGGGCAGACTCCGACTCGATCTGGTCGCGGCGCTGCGAGTAGACGTTCGTCGAGATGCTCACCATCACGGCGGTGCCGATGATCCCGACCGCCAGTCCGGTCGTCATCACGGTGATGGCGACCGAGCGGAACATCAGTGACCGACGCCACACGTAGGCGACGGGCCGCCAGCCGCGACGGACCCAGCGGCGCATCCGTCGTCGGCCGCGGCCGACCACCCCGATCGACACGGTGGCCGTGCCGGGAGCGGTGCCGGCGGGCGGGGCGGGCGGCACGGCGGTCAGGCTCCTCCGGCCCGGTACCCGACACCGCGGACCGTGGTGACGGTCTTCGGGTTGTCCGGGTCGTGCTCGATCTTCGCGCGCAGGCGCTGGACGTGCACGTTCACCAGGCGGGTGTCGGCCTTGTAGTGGTAGCCCCAGACCTGCTCGAGCAGCATCTCGCGGGTGAAGACCTGGTTCGGCTTCTCGGCGAGCGCCCGGAGCAGGTCGAACTCGAGCGGGGTGAGCGCGATGACGGTGTCACCGCGGCGGACCTCGTGCCCGGCGACGTCGACCGTCACGTCCCCGACGTGCAGGACGGTGGCGTCGGTGGCGCTCGGCCGCAGCCGCGTGCGGATGCGGGCGACGAGCTCCTTCGGGTTGAACGGCTTGACGACGTAGTCGTCGGCCCCGTTCTCGAGCCCGAGGACGACGTCGGCGGTGTCGCTCTTGGCGGTGAGCATGATGATCGGCGTGCCGCTCTCGGCACGGATGCGCTTGCAGACCTCGATGCCGTCGATGCCCGGGAGCATCACGTCGAGCAGGACGAGGTCCGGCTTCGTGCTGTGGAACGCGTCGACGGCGTCGTTGCCGTCGGCGCTGAACTCGGGTTCGTAGCCCTCCGAGCGGAGGACGATGCCGATCATCTCGGCGAGGGCCTGGTCGTCGTCGACGACGAGGATGCGCGGTGTCATGTGATGTGGACTCCGTGTGGCGTGCGGGTGGTGCCGGGTCGGCACGTGTCCCCACACGATAGCCGAGGCCCCGTCACGCGGCGTTTTCCGCCAGGATGGAGGTGGACCGCGCGTCGCAGCGCGGACCGACACGACGAAGGGGGCCGAGGTCATGTCCGATTGGCAGACGCCTGGCGGTGGTCAGCAGGGGGCCGGGCAGCAGGGCGCCGGGCAGCAGGGCGCCGGGCAGCAGGGCGCGTGGCAGGGACAGCCGGGAGGCCCGCCCCGGTTCTCCGCGCCGCCGCCGCCCGCCCCGGGGCCGGGTCGACCCCCCGGCGGTCGTCCGCCGTCCGGCTCGCGTCCGGTGATCCCCCTGCGCCCGCTCGGGTTCGGTGACGTGCTCGGCGGCGCCTTCACGGTCTTCCGCCGCAACGCCCGCGTCCTGCTGCTCTGGAGCGTGCTGCTCAGCGGCGTGCTCGGGCTGCTCTCCACCCTCGTCAGCACGTTCGGCCAGCAGGCGCTGCAGTCGCGGATGATGACCGCGTTCGACGGCAGCGGTGGTGGTGACACGATCGTCGCGGGCTCGGTGACGCTGTGGATCCTGCTGACGATCGGCCTGCCGTTCCTGGCGTACCTCGGTCGCGGCTTCCTGGTGGCACCCGTCGCCGCGGACACCGGCCAGCGGGTGCTCGGCCGTCGCGCGACCTTCCGGGGCCTCTGGGCGTTGCTCGCCGGGCGGCGGTGGCCGGTCGTCGGGTGGATGTTCGTGCAGATCGGCGCGGGGCTCGTCGTCGGGATCATCGTCGCCGTGGTGTTCGTCGGGCTCTTCGCGGCGCTCGGTGCCGGGGACGCCGGCGCCGGGTGGTTCGTCCTGGCGGTCTTCGTGATGGTGCTCGGCTTCGGCGTCGTGCTGACGTGGCTCGGCATCCGCTTCGCCTTCACGGTGCCGACCATCGCGCTCGAGGGCCGACCGGTCTTCGCCGCCGCCGCGCAGTCGTGGCGGCTCACCCGAGGTGCGTTCTGGCGGACCTTCGGCATCCTGCTGCTCGTGCAGGTGATGTTCGGCGTCGCGGCGTCGATCGCCACGGCGCCGCTCACCATCGGGGCCGTGCTCGTCGGCGGCGTGTTCGACCCGCTCGGGCAGACCGACGCGTCCTCGGGCATCGGTGCGGGCGCCCTCGTCCTGATCGTCATCGGCAGCCTGCTCGCGATCGCGGTGCAGTGCGTCACCGACGTGCTGAGCGCGGCGGTCGTCACCTTCCTGACCATCGACCGGCGGATCCGGACCGAGGCCCTCGACCAGCGCATCGCGTCGCACCTCGACACCGGGCAGCCGGCCGACCCGTTCGCGCCGTCCGCGCCGGTCGCCCGACCGCCGTGGCCGCAGCAGCCGTGGGCCGGGCAGCAGCAGCCGTGGGCGCAGCAGCCGCCGCAGTGGCCCGGGCAGCCCCCGCAGGCGTGGCCCGGACAGCAGCAGGCGCAGCAGCCCTGGCCCGGACAGCAGCAACCGTGGCCGCAACACCCGCCGCAGCAGGGGCAGCACCGCCCGCCGGACGGGACCGCATGACCGCGGTCGACCCCGACGAGGCCCGCCGCCTGCTCGAACGCGAACTCGACCGGCCCGCGTACGACGGCGCCCACGTGACGTGGTGGGACCGCGCGTCACGGACGTTCCTGGACTGGCTCGGGTCCCTCCGCGCCGACGGGCTCGACTCCCCGTCGCGGCACGCACGGCCCTGGTGATCGCGATCGTGGTGCTCGTCGCCGTCGTCGTGCTCGTCGTCGTGGCCCGCGGGCTCCCCGACGTCGTGCACGCAGCGACGCGGACGACGCCGGCGGGGTGTTCGACGACGACGACCTCCGGTCCGCCCGCGAACTGCTCGAGGCCGCACAGTCCGCGATCCGCCGGGGCGACTGGTCGGCGGCGGTCCTCGACGGATTCCGTGCGACCGCCCGCGGCCTCGGCGAGCGCGACCTGGTCCCCGACGTCCCCGGGGCCACCGCACGCACCATCGCCGCCCGCGCAGCCGTGCCCTTCCCCGCCGAGGCCCCGGCGCTCGACGACGCGGCGACGGCCTTCGACGCCGTCCGCTACCTCGGGCTCGACGCCGACGAGGCCACTGCTCGCCGGGTCCTCGACACCGAGCGGGCCGTGCGCCAGGCCCGTCCGGCCAGGTCCGCGGGGCCCGTGGTGCCCGCATGAGCACCGCCACCGACGTGCCGCGCGCGACCGCACCACGACCGGAGCAGCGCGAGAGCCGACGGTTCCGGTTCGGCTTCTGGATCGCCATCGTGCTCGTCGGGATCGTGCTCGCCGTACTCACCGCCGTGGTGCAGGGCGCCGAGCGCCCGGACCGCCGGCCGCTCGACCCCGCCTCGACCACCGCGAGCGGGTCGGCCGCGCTGGTCCGGGTCCTGGAGCAGCGCGGCACCTCCGTCCGGGTGACCGACCGTGCCGACGGGATCGACGGTGGCACGGTGTTCGTCGACGACTCCGACGGCGTCCTCGACCCAGGCGTCGCCGAGCGCATCGCCCGCACCGCCGAGCACGTGGTCCTGGTGGGCGTCGACTCCACGCCGTTCGCGTCGTTCGGCCTCGACGTCACGACGGCCACCGCGCCCGAGGGCGGCGACACCGTGTCCACCGCGTCCTGTGCGATCCCGGCCGCGGCGTCGGCCGCGCGGGTGTCCACCGACGGGTACGGCTACACGGTGGACGACCCCGACGCGGACCGCTGCGCGCCGTCCGGCAGCGGCGACGACCGAGCCTGGGGACTCGTCCGCGCGGCGACGCCCGGCGGCGACGTCACCCTCGTCGGCACCACGTCGGCGTTCCGCAACGACACGATCACGACCGCCGGGAACGCCGCGCTCGCCCTCGGCCTGCTCGGCTCGGACGACCGCCTCACCTGGTACACGCCGACCGTCGGCGCCCCCGACGCCGCCCCGACCCTCGGCGAGCTCGCACCGCCGTGGGTGCCGAGCGGCATCGCGCTGCTCGCCCTGGTGGCCGTCGCCGCCGCGGTGTGGCGGGGCCGACGTCTCGGGCCGCTCGTCGTCGAACGGATGCCCGTCGTGGTCCGCGCCGCCGAGACCACCGAGGGCCGGGCCCGCATGTACGCCCGCACCCACGACCGCACCCACGCCCTCGACACCCTCCGCGTCGCCGCGGTGCGCCGGATCGGTCGGATGCTCGGACTCCCCGGTCCGCGCACGTCGACGACGTCGTCCGCGCAGCGGCCCGCGCCACCGGCATCCCGCACGACCGCGTCGGCGCCGTCCTCGTCGGCGGTCCGACCCGTGACGACCGCGCGCTCGTCGACGGCACGAGGGCACTCGACGACCTCGAACGGGCCGTCCGACGATCCACCTCGGGCGACCGTCCCAGCACCGACCACGACCGACCAGGAGCACGACCGTGACCGACCTGCCAGCTGCCCCCGACCAGCACGACCCCGCACCGGGTCACCGCGCCCCGCACGACCGGAACCAGCACGACCCCGGGCTCCGCGACGCCTTCGGGCGGGTCCGGGCCGAGGTCGCCAAGGCCGTCGTCGGACAGGAGGGCGCGGTGTCCGGCATGATCGTCGGACTCCTGGCGCAGGGGCACGTGCTGCTCGAGGGCGTGCCCGGCGTCGCCAAGACCCTGCTCGTCCGCAGCCTGGCCGCCGCGATGTCCCTCGACACGAAGCGGATCCAGTTCACGCCGGACCTGATGCCCGGCGACGTGACCGGTTCCCTCGTGTACGACGCCTCCACCGGCACGTTCCCGTTCCGCGAGGGCCCCGTCTTCACCAACGTGCTGCTCGCCGACGAGGTGAACCGCACACCCCCGAAGACCCAGTCCGCCCTGCTCGAGGCGATGGAGGAACGCCAGGTCAGTGTCGACGGCGACGCCCGGCTGCTGCCCGACCCGTTCTTCGTCGCCGCGACCATGAACCCGATCGAGTTCGAGGGCACGTACACGCTCCCCGAGGCGCAGCTCGACCGCTTCCTGGTGAAGCTGACGCTCGACATCCCGCCGCGCGACGTCGAGTGGCAGGTCCTCCGCCGGCACGCCGACGGCTTCGTGCCGCGGGACGTCCGGTCGGCGGGCATCACCCCCGTGGTCGGCGTCGACGAGGTCCTCGCCGCGCAGCGCGCCGTCCGGGCCGTCGGTGCGCGTGACGACGTGCTGGCGTACATCGTCGACCTCGCCCGTGCCACCCGTCAGGCTCCGTCCGTCCGGGTCGGGGTCAGCCCGCGCGGTGCGACGGCGCTGCTCGCCGCTGCGAAGGCGTGGGCGTGGCTCACCGGCTACGACGCCATCACACCCGACCACGTGCAGGCGATGGCCCTGCCGGTCTGGCGCCACCGGCTCCGGGTGGCCGCCGACGCCGAGCTCGAGGGCGTCGGCGCCGACGGGGTGCTCCAGCAGGTGCTCGAGCAGGTGCGGGTGCCGATCTAGTGGCGGTCTCCGGCCGGTTCGTCGCGCTCCTCGCCGTCGCCGTCGTGCCCACCGTGCTGCTCGCCAGCGGGTGGGCCGGCCTGGCGTGGGTCGTCGTCGTGCTGCTCGCCGCGGCCCTCGACGTCCTGCTCGCCGCCGACCTGGCACGCGTGCGGGTCGAACGGCGGATGCCGCGACTGGCCCGTCGGGACAGCACCGCCGACGGCACGCTCGTGCTCGCGAACGACGGCGGGCGGGTGCTCCGGGGCATCGTCCGCGACATGTGGGAGCCCTCGGCCGGACACCGCCCGCGCCGGATCCGGATGACGGTGCCCGCGGGCGAACGACGGACCGCCCGCATGCGGTTCACCCCGTTCCGCCGCGGTCGACGCCGCACGGCCGGCGTCGCGATCCGAGCGTTCGGTCCGCTCGGTCTCGCCGCCCGCCAGCGGGTCGTCACGGCGCCGGGCGAACTCGTCGTCACCCCGCCGTTCCGCTCGCGACGGCACCTGCCGTCACGGCTGGCCCGGTTGCGCGAACTCGACGGTGAGACCACCTTGCAGCTCCGCGGCCACGGCACCGAGTTCGACTCGCTGCGCGACTACGTCCGGGGCGACGACGTCCGCTCGATCGACTGGCGAGCGACCGCCCGACGACAGGACCTCGTGGTCCGCACCTGGCGCCCGGAGCGCGACCGGCGGGTCGTGGTCGTCGTCGACGCCGGGCGCGCCGGGGCCGGACGGGTGGCCGACGAACCGCGCCTCGACACCTTCATCGAGTCCGCACTGCTCCTCGGTGCCCTGGCCGCGGCCGCCGGCGACCGGGTCGACCTGGCGGTCCTCGACGACACCGTCCACGACCGTGTGCACGGGGCGACCCGCACCGACGTGGTCCAGCGCTTCGGCGAGGCCCTCGCGATGGCGGAACCCGGGCTCGCCGCCACCGACTGGTCCGCCGTGCCGGCGCTCGTCGACTCGATCACGACCTCACGGGCGCTCGTCGTGCTGGCGTCGAGCCTCGACTCGGTCGGTGCCTCCGGTGACCTGCTGGCGGTGCTGCCCCGGCTCACCCGGCGGCACGCCGTCGTGGTGACGAGCATCGAGGACCCGGCGGTGCAGCGGACCGCACGCGGCGGGGTGGACCCGGCCACGACGATCCGCACGGCGCGGGGCGGACGCGTGCCGGGCCTCCCCACCGGCGCGGAGCGCGACGTGTACCGGCGGGCCGCCGCCGAACGCACCCTGCTCGATGCCGACGGCGTCGCCGACGTCGCACGCCGGAGCGGCGCCGAGGTCGTCCGTGGCGCACCGGCGGACGTCCCACCGCTCGTGGCCGACGCCTACCTGCGCGCGAAGGCGACCGGTCGGCTCTGAAACCGGACGGACGCTACCCGGCGACCAGGGCGGACGTGCCGCGCTCGAACTCGTCGAGGTCGCCGCGCTCCCCGGCCCGGTACGCGCGACCGCCGAGCACCCACTGGTACGCCAGGACCGCGGCGAGCGCGATCGTCCCGATGCCGATCTTGACCGGCCACGGCCAGTCCTGACGGGTGACGATGCCCTCGACCAGCCCGGACAGCAGCAGCGTCAGCGTCAGACCGACCGCGATCGTGATGAGGGCACGGCCGTCCTCGGCGAGGGCCTGCGCACGGGTCCGGTGCGGCCCCGGAGCGACCCACGACCAGAAGATCATCAGGCCCGCCCCGCCGGCGAGGAACACCGAGTACAGCTCGAGCTGGCCGTGCGGGGCGATGTAGAGGAAGAAGTCGCCCAGGCGTCCCTGCGAGTGCATGATCGCCGCGGAGACCCCGAGCCCGACGGCGTTCTGCATGATCGAGAACGGCACGAAGACGCCCGTGATGCCGAACGCGACCATGGTGGCCGCGATGTAGGCGTTGTTCGTCCACACCTGGGCCGTGAACGCGCCGAGGCCGTGGTCGGAGTAGTAGTCGACGAAGTCCTGCGTGGCGTACTGGCGGAGCGCCTCCGGCGTGCCGAAGGTCGCCGTCGCCCCCGGTGTCGTCGTGATCCAGACGGCCACGATCGCGCCGATCGCGACGGTGGCCAGCGCCACCCAGATCGTCACCCAGCGGATCCGGTACAGCGCCGCGGGCAGCTGCCGGGTGAAGAACAGGGCGACCGCGGTGAGCGGGTCGACCGGGGTGCCGGTGAAGCGCAGGCGGGCGCGGTACAGCGTGAGGGACAGCCGGTCGCCGGTCGCGGTGCGGGGTGCGGCGCCGCGGATGCGAGCGAGGTCCGTCGCGGCGGCCTGGTAGCCGGAGACGAGCTGGTCGACGTCGGCACCGGTGGTGTGCCGGGCGCGCGCGAGGCGGTCGAGCTCCTGCCACCGGTCGCGGTGCACCTCGGCGTAGGCGTCCAGGTCCACGTGTTCCCCCTCGTGTCGGCCGACTTCCGACAGAATGATCCCATGTCGAAGCCCCGCACGCCGCGCGACCTCGCCGACGCCCGGTTCTCGCTCGCCCTGGACGAGACCGCCGACGAGCTCGTGGTCGGCGAGGCGGTCGCGCTCGACGTGCAGCCCGCCGGACTCGTCCTGCGGTTGGCGTCGGCGCTCCTCGACGGGGTGTGCCTGCTCGTCCTGTACCTGCTGCTCGTGTTCGGGGTGTCCCGGCTGTGGCCGAGCGGCCTCGACGAGGCGTGGGGTGCCGCGCTGAGCCTCGCCCTGTTCGTCGCCGTGCTCGTGCTCGTGCCGGCCGCCGTCGAGACGGTGACCCGGGGCCGCAGCGTCGGCCGGTACGCCGTCGGCACGCGGGTCGTCCGGGTCGACGGCGGTGCGATCGGATTCCGGCACGCGTTCACCCGCGCACTCGTCGGGCTGTTCGAGCTGTGGATGACGTTCGGGTCGGTGGCACTGCTCGTGGCCTTGTTCGGCAGTCGTCCGCGACGCCTCGGGGACCTGCTCGCCGGCACCGTGGTGCAGCACGAGCGGCTGCCGAAGCAGCGCGACCCGCAGGTCGTCCTGCCACCCGAGCTGACGGCCTGGGCCACGGTCGCGGACGTCTCGGCGCTGCCGCAGCGACTCGAGAACCGGCTCGGCGCGTTCTTCCGCGGGGCCGCCGTGATGCGCCCCGAACTCCGGGAGTCCGCCGCCCGCGCGCTGGCCGCGGACGTCGCACCCTTCGCCCACCCGGTGCCGCCGGTGCCCGCCGAGGTGTTCCTCGCCGGGGTCGTCGTGCTGCGCCGTGGGCGGGACGTGCAGGCGCTGCGCTCCCGTGTCGGGTTGCTCACCGCAGCGGGTGCGTCGGCGTCGGCGCGGCCCCCGGGCTTCCCGCGCTAGCGCGGCGCGCCCCGGCTCAGTACCGGTAGTGCTCGGGCTTGAAGGGGCCCTCGACCGGCACGCCGATGTACGCCGCCTGCTCCGGGCGCAGCGTCGTCAACTCCACCCCGAGGGCACCGAGGTGCAGGCGCGCGACCTTCTCGTCCAGGTGCTTCGGCAGCACGTAGACCCCCGTCGGGTACTCGTCACGACGGGTGTGCAGCTCGATCTGCGCCAGGACCTGGTTCGTGAACGAGTTGCTCATCACGAACGACGGGTGCCCGGTGGCGTTGCCGAGGTTCATCAGCCGCCCCTCGGACAGCACCAGGATCGAGCGGCCGGTCGGCAGACGCCACTCGTGCACCTGCGGCTTGATCTCGACCTTCTCGACACCGGGCAGGGACTCGAGCCCGGCCATGTCGATCTCGTTGTCGAAGTGGCCGACGTTGGCGACGATCGCCAGGTGCTTCAGCCCGAGCATCTCGTCGACGCCCACGACGCCGAGGTTGCCCGTGCACGTGATGACCATGTCGACAGTCTCGATGACGTCGGCGAGACGTGCCACCTGGTAGCCGTCCATCGCGGCCTGCAGCGCGCAGATCGGGTCGACCTCGCTCACGATGACGCGGGCGCCCTGGCCACGCAGCGCCTCGGCCGCCCCCTTGCCGACGTCGCCGTACCCGACCACGAACGCGACCTTGCCGCCCATCAGGACGTCGGTCGCACGGTTCAGGCCGTCGGGCAGGGAGTGGCGGATGCCGTACTTGTTGTCGAACTTCGACTTCGTCACGGAGTCGTTCACGTTGATCGCGGGGAACCGCAGGTGTCCGGTGCGCGACAGCTCGTACAGGCGGTGCACGCCTGTGGTGGTCTCCTCGGTGACGCCCTCGATGTCCGCGGCGATGCGGGTCCAGCGGTCGGACGACGTCTCGAGCGACGCCGCGACGGTGTCGAGCACGATCTTCCACTCGGCACTCGCGTCGGCGCCGGCGACCGGTGCCGCACCGGCGGCTTCGGCGTCGGCACCGGTGTGCACGAGCATCGTGGCGTCGCCGCCGTCGTCGAGGATCAGGTTCGGACCGGCCCAGTCGGCTCCGGCGGCAGCGGCCTCGGCGGTCCAGTCGAAGATGCGGCTGGTGCACCACCAGTACTCCTCGAGCGTCTCGCCCTTCCACGCGAACACGGGGACGCCGGCTGGTGCGTCCGGTGTGCCGGTCGGGCCGACCGCGATCGCCGCGGCGGCTTCGTCCTGCGTGGAGAAGATGTTGCAGCTCGCCCACCGCACCTGCGCACCGAGGGCGACGAGCGTCTCGATCAGGACGGCCGTCTGCACCGTCATGTGCAGCGACCCGGCGATGCGCGCGCCGGCCAGCGGCTGCGACGCCCCGAACTCCTCGCGCAGGGCCATCAGGCCCGGCATCTCGTTCTCGGCGAGGCGGATCTGGTGACGGCCCGCCTCGGCGAGCGAGAGGTCGGCGACGCGGTACGGTGCTGCGGTCTGGGCTTCGGTGGGCATGCCCATCAGTCTTCCATGCCGGGAGGCGCGGGTCCCCAGCCGACGTCGGTCACGTTCCACGGGCCTCCCGTGCACCGCCGCTGGTGCGTCGCGGACGCGAGCCGTCAGTCGGTCTCGCGCTGCAGCGGCTCGCGCCGCACCACCTGCCAGCCGCGCGGGACGCGCAGGCCGGCGGCGTGCCGGGCGCAGAGGTCGTAGCCGTGCGGTTCGACCCGCGTGGAGAGCGGCCCGACGACGACCATGGAGTCTCCGTAGTCGTAGGTCAGGGTCGCCGAAGCGCTCGCGGCGCACGCGACCTTGCTGCAGATCCTCACGTCCATGTCGACATGGAGCCTAGCGGAGCGCCCGGGAGCACCCGGGAGCACCCGGTGCGCGCGTACGATGTGGGGATGCGTCGCAAGCCCCGCCTCGTCACTCCCGTCGACCGCGGTCGAGGCCGGTCCCGGCACGGACGCGGCGGGCGGTCGAGCGTGACTGGTCCCGAACTCGCGCCGATCACGACCCGCGCCGAGGCCTTCGACCGCATCGTCGGCGACAGCGCCCACTACCTGATCGGGCTGTGGCCCGAGGAACTGTCGGGCGTGGTGTTCCAGGTGGCCGACATGCCGACCGATGCCACCCTGCCCGACGCGATGCCCCGGTGGCGGATCGACCGCGACACCCGCAGGGTCACCGTGTTCCGGATCCCCGTCGAGCGGGTGAACCGCAGCCCCGAGAAGGACGACGCGGACCGGCGGATCATCATCGAGACGGCCGTGTTCCGGGCCGTCGGCGAGCTGATCGGCAAGGACCCGTGGGACCTCGCCCCGGACCGCTACCGCCACTGGTGACGACGCGGCGCCGGGCGGCGGCGCACCGTCCTCGTCGTCAGGGGTAGACGCGCACCGGCGTGGACACCTGGGTGGACGGTCGGATCGGGAACCCGGCGATGCCGTCGTCCCCGCGGTAGGTCACACCCGCCACGATGCCCTCGGCCCCGGAGATCGAGAGCTGCTTCGCCGTCTGCACCGGCAGGGTCGCGGTGACGCCGGACAGCAGCTGGAGCGTGGTCTCCTCGTCGCCGGAGCGGATCGTGACCGAACGGTCCTCGCGCGTGGTGTTGACGAGGTTCAGGCGGACGCCTTCCCCCGGTGCCACCGCGGTGATGACCTGGTCGCCCAGGGGCTCGGCCGAGGCGAACCAGCCGAGGTCGCTGTTGCCGTCGGCCGTCGGCGAGGTCGTCCGGGCACCGGTGACGACCGGTTGCGTCGACGTGACGGTGAACGAGTACCGGCCGTCCGGGAAGTCGTCGAGCGCGACGTCGGTCACGACCCCGGGCTCGGCAGTGGCGTTCACGGTCGTGCCGCCGCCGTCCGCCGTGCTGATGCCGAGCGTGACGCGTGCCGACCGGGTACCGGGGACGAACAGCCGGACGACGGGGGCGGCGTCCGCGGTGTCGTCACCGCGCTGCGCCTCCTGCGCGCCGGCGAGCACGACGCCGGGGATGACCTGCGACCGTGAGGGGCGGCGCCGCCGGAGACGATGTCGTAACCGCCGGGGGTCAGCGTGCGCACGACGGTCTCCTGCATGTGGGCCACGATCTGCCCGCCGGAGGACGAGACGTGCACGACGGTCGATCCCTGGTCGGACACGAAGCCGGACAACGGGACGACCTTCTGGGTGTTCGGGGCGACGACGATGCCGGTCGTGCCGGGGGCGCTGACCGTGCCGGTGCCGTCGTAGATCGCCAGGTCGACGGTCGCGTTCACGTCGGTCGGGTTCGACAGGGTGACGAGGCTGGTGCGCCCGGTCTCGGTCGAGCCGCCGACGAGCCAGGTCGACTGCGAGGGGTCGTCGCAGGACGCCGCACCGGCGCCGACCAGGTCGCCGCTGGAGACGCTCTGGTAGCTGCTGCCGGCGACCTGCGGTGTGGTGTCGCCCGCGGGGGCGGTGAGCAGGCGCGGGTCGCTGCCGCCGGTGGACGACGGGTCGAGTGAGGACCGTTCCACGGTCGACCCGGTCGTCGCCGTGGCCACGGTGGCCGACCCGACGGTGCTCGCCTGGGTGGCGTCGTTGCCGGAGTCGTCGGACAGCCGCAGCGCGCTGCCGGCGCAGACGCGTTCGGCGTCGGCCGGCACCGGGGTGACGGTCCGGCCGGCCGGGCGACCCGGTTCGGCCGCGGTGCCGTACGCGTGCGCAGCCGTGACGGCGCCGGCAGCGACGACGACGGCGATCGCGGTCGCGGTGCCGCGGACGACCCAGCGTCGGACCGAACGGGTGGTGGTGCTCATTCGTCGCGCTCCTCGTCGAAGGTGGTCGCGGGTTCCTCGGCCTCGATGACGTTCGAGGTGGCGCGGCGGCGGCGCGGGGCCGTCGGCACGGCGAGCAACGCGGCCGCCCCGAACACCACACCGAGCACGACCAGGTACAGGACGTGCGTGGCGCGGGCCGCGGCGGACCCGGTGGTGGTCCGGTCGACGTCGCCCTCGTAGTGGAACAGCTGGCCGTTCGTGGTCTCACCGATGCTCGTGAAGAGGGCGTTCTGCCCGATCGCGCCCGCGGCCCGGTCGTGCACGGTCTGCGCCTCGGGATCGTCGCCGGCGTCGTCGAGCAGGACGAAGCTGATGCCGAGTCCCTGCAGCGCCGGCCGTGGGTCGTAGCCGCTGCGGCTCGCCAGGTTGCCGGCGAGCGTCGTCAGGCGGGCGCCGGACTCGCTCAACCGCAGGGCGGTGGCGTCGAGGGTCGACTGGTCGTCGAGGGTGGCGCCCTGTCCGCGTTCGAGCGCGACCGCGAGCGACCCGTCGTCCTGCGGCACCACGACCAGCGTGCCGACGTCGGGGTTCGCCTGGGCCTCGGCGTTCACGTACGCGCTGAGCACCCGGCCGGTGGTCGGCTGGATGGCGGCGTTGCCGAGGTAGAACGCGGCGAACGCGGGGGCCACCGCCACACCGGCGAGCACCGTCGCGACGAGCCCGGTGACCGGTGCGGCCTTCGGCAGCACGTCGATCCCGATGCAGGCAGCCACGACGATCGCGAGCCAGTACACCGACAGGCCGCTGCCCGGCCACACGATGGTGGTGGTCGACCCGACACCGGTGACGGTCACGTGGGTGGCGGCGAACGCCGTGCCGAAGCCGAGCAGTGCGACGACGAGCGCCGAGCCGGCGACGGCCCAGCGGTGTCCGAGCACCGCGCCGATCGCGGCGGCGGCGATCGGCACGGCCAAGACGGCCATCACGATCGGCAGCCACGTGCCGACGGCGGCGAGCCCGGACGTTGCGGGCAGCCACCCGCTCCAGTCCGGCAGCGGCTGTCCGATGGCCAGCTGCAGCGCGGACGGCGCCCGGGTGGCCGAGGGGACGCCGGGATCGGCGAAGACGGCGAGGACGTTGCCGCGGGCGACCTGGGCGAGGACGAGCGGCAGGAAGAGCACCGCGGTGGGCACCGGGATGAAGGCCCGACGGTGTGCACGGCGCCACCCGACGACGAGCGCGACGAGCCACCCGACCAGCAGGACCGGCAGCAACGACGGTGCCGAGGCCGCCGCGACCGCGAACAGCAGCGAGGCGCCGGACGCCCACGCCCACGAGCGGTGTGCCTCGAGCACGGCGACGAACAGCCACGGCAGCACCAGGTGCGCGATGACGGCACCGAGGTGACCCGTCGTGACCGCGCCGACGAGCGAGGGCGCGATGGCGTACAGCGCGGCCCCGATCACCGGCACCCACTTGCGGGTGGTCACCTTGCGGACGGCGAACCACGCGCCGAGCGCGGACACGGGGAAGGCGACGAGCATCACGAGCACGACGGACGTCGACGGCGACCAGAACACGATCGAACCGAGGACCGCCAGCACGGCGGCGAACGGATCGGAGGGTCCGGTGAACCCGGTGCCGAGCGAGTGCCAGCCGTACCCGACGTTCTGCCAGAGCTGCCCGACGCTCGTGCTGAGGGGCAGCAGGCCGCCGCCGGTCAGCGCCGGCGAGCCGAGCAGGGGGTAGAGCGTCACGACACTCAGGACCGCCGCGGCCAGCACGACCCAGATCCCGCCGTCGCCGAGGAACGACGCCCGTGCGATCGGTGCGTCCTCGACCCGGGCGAGTTCCACGTCCCGCGAGGTGGTCCGGTGCTCGTGCACCCGACGCCAGCTGACCCGGAGCGGTTCGACGGCGGCCCAGCCGAGCTTCTTCGTGCGGGCGAGGTTCCGACGCGCCCGACCGGTGCCACCGCCGAACGCCACCGCGAACGCCGCGGCGAGCTCGGGGACGACGGCCGCCGGGTGCTTGGCGACGAGGTGGCCGATCGCCCGGCCGACCGCGAAGGGGACGAGGGTGAGCCAGTGCAGCCAGAGCAGTCCACCCGGCGTGTAGGTCATCCGGCGGTGCAGCTGCGCCTGCCGGTGCATGCGGACACGGCGGGCCTCGGAGACGCGCTTGCGGCCGAACTCCTCGACCGGACCGGCGGTGGTGACCTTCGCCTCGGGGACCACGGCCACGCGGTGCCCGGCCAGGCGGACCCGGACGCAGAAGTCGAGGGCGGCGTCGACGTCGGGCAGCGCCGGGTCGAAGCCGGCGAGCTCGGTCCACACCGAGCGGCGCACGAGCATGCCGCCAGCGGCGACGCCGAGCACGTCGGTGTGCCGGTCGTGCTGGCCCTGGTCGAGCTCGTCCTGCACGAGGCCGATGGAGCGACCGAAGCGCGTCATGCTCTCGCCGAACGCGCGGATGAGCGAAGGGTCGTCGTCGGCGACGAGCTTCGGACCCGCGACGACGACGGACGGCGCGATCTCGACGGCGGAGAGCAGGTCGGCGAGCGCGGTCGGCGACGGTGCGTTGTCGTGTCCGAGCAGCCACAGCCACTCGTCGACGGGCTCGTCCGCGACGGCGGGCGGAGCCTCGCGCTCCCCGCGCGCGACGGCCTCGCCGAAGGGGCGTCCGGCCGGCAGGCGCAGGAGCTCGGCGGACCCGCCGAAGGACAGGCCCGCGGTGGAGCCGTCGGTCGACCCGACGTCGACGACCACCAGGTTCTCCGGGTGGCGGGTCTGGGCCGCGAGTGCGTCCAGGGTCCGGTCGAGGTGGGCCGCTCCGTTGGCGGCGACGAGGATCGCGGTGACTCTGGGCTGCATGACGGGCGTCACTCTACGGTCTGGAGGCACGGCGTCCGCTGCGGACGGCGGCGCGCCGTGAACCTGTGGAGGCCATCAACGCGCGGTGCGCGTCGGAGGCGATCCGTGCCTCCAGGAAAGTGGTGTGTGCCTAGGCACGCTTCCTGAGCTTGCGGCGCTCGCGCTCGGACAGGCCACCCCAGATGCCGAAACGCTCGTCGTTCTCGAGCGCGTACTCGAGGCAGTGCGCCCGCACCTCGCACGAGGTGCAGATCTTCTTCGCTTCGCGCGTGGAGCCGCCCTTCTCGGGGAAGAACGCCTCCGGGTCGGTCTGCGCGCACAACGAGTCGACCTGCCACGCGAGCGGGTTCTCCTCGTCGTCCGTCTCCGGCCGTCGGACACCCGGGACGCCGAGCGCCACGGGGTCGACGTGCCAGTCCTCCGGAACTCCGGCGTGGAAGTCGGAACTGTTCACCCTGATCACCCCTGACGTCTCGATAACGGGACCACAACGATTGAAGTCGTTGCCTGTAATTACAGCGGTGTCATTCGTCTGAGTCAAGTCGCGGATCATAGAAGGCACTGACCGCTTCGGCGTGTCATGTCCCCCGTCTGGGCGTGTCGCACCCGGTCTGTCGGGGTTTCGGGGGACAACTGACACGTCCTCAGCCACTAGGAGGCGCTGCGGCGGGCCTCCCACGCACTCGTGACCATCTCGTCCAGGGTGTGGCGCATCGCCCAGTCCAGGTCGCGCGTCGCGGCCTCGCCGGTGGCCACGATGCGCGCCGGGTCACCAGGCCGACGGGGAGCGATCTCCGGCTCGAAGGCGATCCCGGTGCCCTTCGCCATGGCGTCCATGATCTGCCGGACGCTCACACCGTCGCCGCTGCCGAGGTTGTAGGCCTGCTCGAGCGGCTCGCCCGCCTCGAGCTTCTGCGCCGCGACGGCGTGCGAGTGCGCGAGGTCGGCGACGTGGATGTAGTCGCGGACGCAGGTGCCGTCCTCGGTGGCGTAGTCGTCGCCGTTGATGCGGGGCGTACGGCCGGCCAGCAGTGCGTCGAACACGAGCGGGAACAGGTTGTGCGGGCTGGCGTCGTACAGGTCGGGCTCGCCGGACCCGACGACGTTGAAGTAGCGGAGCGAGGTCGTCGTGAAGCCGGCGGCGACCTCCATGTCGCGCAGCAGCCACTCGCCGATGAGCTTCGACTCGCCGTACGGCGATTCGGGCGCCTTCGGGGTCGACTCCACGACGACGTCGACGTCCGGGGTGCCGTACACCGCGGCGCTCGAGGAGAAGACCGCCTTCGTGACGCCGTTCTCGGCCATCGCGCGGAGCAGCGTGGCCATCCCGGTCACGTTCTGCTCGTAGGTGTGCAGCGGACGCTCGACCGAGACGCCGGCGTACTTGAAGCCCGCGACGTGCACCACGCCGGTGACGTCGTGCTCGCGCAGGGTGCGGGCGACGAGCTCGCCGTCGAGGATCGTGCCCTCGACGAACGGCACGTCGTCCGGCACGAACGCGCGGAAGCCGCTCGAGAGGTCGTCGAACGCGACCGTGTCGATGCCGGCCGAGCGCAGTGCTCGGACGACGTGGGACCCGATGTACCCGGCACCGCCGGTGACCAGCCAACTCATGGTCGCCACGCTAGCGGACGGACGCGGCGCCCCGGTGGCGGCGTGCGGGACCGCGCCAGGGCGTGCGGCTCCGCGCCGGTCCGGTGCTGCCCGGGGTCCGGTGCCCGGGTCGCTGCGGACTACCGACCGGTGGCGATGAACACCGTGGACGTCACGCCGTTCGACGAGTCGGCCTCCACCGTGACGTCACCCTCGTCCGGCGTGATGAAGCAGGACTCTCCCTTGCGGAGCAGCGTGGCGGACGTCGCGCCGACGAGCGTCACGACGCCCTCGGTGCAGATCGCGATCGACGGTCCGGTCAGCGGGGCCACGCCGCCGGTGCTCAGTCCGACCGGTCGTCCGTCCCCGTCGACCCGCAGCAGCGCGAAGCCGACGCCCTCCGGCGCGAAGCGGTCCACGCCGGGGGCCAGGCGCTCGGGCTCGAGGACCGGTGCCGGGTACGCCGTGAAGTCGAGCACGTGCAGGAGTTCGGGCACGTCGACGTGCTTCGGCGTCAGTCCCCCGCGCAGCACGTTGTCGGACGGCGCCATCAGCTCGATGCCGAGGCCGTCCAGGTAGGCGTGGATGTTGCCGGCGGGCAGGTACATCGCCTGCCCCGCGGTGAGCGTCACCCGGTGCATGAGCAGGGAGACGACGATGCCGGGGTCGCCCGGCCAGCTCGTCGCCAGGTCGCGGACCGTCGCCGTGTTCGGGGTGAGGACGTCGTCGTCGAGTGCGAGGGCGAGGTCGCTCGCGGCCTGCACGACGGCGAGCGCGGACTCGTCGGCCGTCTCGAGCCACCGGACGGTGTCCTGGAGCCCGTGCTGCAGGTGCACCTCGAGCGGGCCGAGCCGACCGCTGCCGGCGTCGAGCACGCGGACCTCGGCCAGGGTGTCCTCCACCGGGCGGAAGCCACTCAGGGCCTCGAACCGCTCGCTCAGGGCGACGACGAGCTCGGGCTTCGGGAAGGGGTCCTTGTAGTTGCGCGCCGGGTCGTCGATCGCGATGCCCTCGCGCTCCTCGCGCGCGAAGCCGGCCTCGGCCTGCTCCGGTGTCGGGTGCGCCTGCAGCGACAGGGGCGCCGCCGCTGCGAGTACCTTCAGCAGGAACGGCAAACCGGTGCGGTCGCCGCCCAGGGCGTCCTGCGGCTCGGCGGCGATCCAGTCGAGCAGCGTGTCGGCACCGCCGACCATCGCCGGGTTGACGACCACGCTCGGGCTGCCCGGGTGCGCGCCGAGCCAGAGCTCTGCCTGCGGGGCGCCGGTGACGGTGCGACCGAGGAGCTCCGGGATCGCGGTGACCGACCCCCAGGCGTAGTCGCGGGGGGTGTTCGTGATGCCGAGGAACATGGGCGAGAGCCTACCGGCGCGGCCCGCGACACTAGAATCTCCGCGATGTCTGCAAGCACGGTGGAGTCACCGCCCCGAGGGTCCCTGCGTTCCTCCCCCGCCGCACGGCCGACCCCACGCGGTGGGACATCCAGGGGCTCCGTGCGTTCGCGGTCCTCGCCGTCGTGCTCTACCACCTGTGGCCCGACCGGCTGCCGGGCGGCTTCGTCGGCGTCGACGTGTTCTTCGTGATCTCGGGCTTCCTGATCACCGGACACCTGCTCCGTGAGCTGACCACCACCGGCCGGATCGGGCTCGCCGGGTTCTGGTCGCGGCGGGCGAAGCGGCTGCTCCCCGGGGCCTTCCTCACGATCGCCGCGACGGGGACCGCCGTGCTGGTGTGGGTCCCGAGCGCGCTGTGGGGCCAGTACGGCCGTGAGCTCATCGCGTCGACGGTCTACGTGCAGAACTGGCAGCTGGCCGCCGACTCGGTCGACTACCTGGCGCAGGGCAACCAGGCGTCGCCGTTCCAGCACTTCTGGTCGCTGTCGGTCGAGGAGCAGTTCTACATCGCCCTCCCGCTCCTGCTGCTCCTCGCGTTGTGGGTCGCTCGGCGTGCACGTCGGGACGGCGTCTCCCCGCCGTCGTCGCGCAGGTGCTCCTCGGCGCCGTCGTGGTCCTGTCCCTGGCGTGGAGCATCGTCCAGACCCACACCGCCTCGGGCGTCGCGTACTTCTCGACGGCGACCCGGGCGTGGGAGTTCGCGCTCGGCGGGCTCGCGGCGACCATCCCGCTGGCGGCGCCGCGCACCGGACCGGCTCGGTCGGTGCGGGTCGTGGGGGCGTGGGTCGGCGCGGCCGGGCTCGTCGCGTCGCTCGTGCTGATCACCGGGTCCACGCCCTTCCCCGGCATCGCCGCCGCGCTGCCGGTCGTGTCGGCGACGCTCGTCGTGCTGTTCGGCGCGCACTCGGGGCTGCAGCGCATCGGCAGGATCACCCCGTCGGGTTCCTGGGCCGGATCTCGTACGCCGTCTACCTGTGGCACTGGCCTGCCGTCGTCATCCTGCCGATCGTGCTCCGCCACGAGCTCACGACCAAGGACAAGGTCGCGATCCTCGTCGGCGCCGTGCTCGTCGGCTCGGTCACCACGCTGTGCATCGAGGAGCCGCTCCGGTTCTCCGGATGGGTGCGCGCGCTGCGGCCGCGCCGGGTCGCGCTCTACGGCGCCCTGAGCACCGTGCTCGTCGTGGCCCTCGGGGCCGCCTCGCTGACGGCGCTGCACGTCCAGCAGGTGCAGGCGGCCGAGTTCCAGCAGCGCCTGAGCACCGGCGACGTGCGCTGCTTCGGTGCCGCCGCACTGATCTCGTCGTCCGACCCGTGCGTGAACCCCGCCCTGGCGGACGTGCGAGTACCCGCGGCCGCGAACGCGCTCGACGACGACTCGAACCGCGGAGCGTGCTGGTCGAACGACTCGAGTGCGTTCAACGTCTGCGAACTCGGCCCGAAGACCGGGTACACGGAGCACCTCATCGCGATCGGCGACTCGCACAACAACGTCTTCGTGGACACCTACGAGGCGATCGCGAAGGCGAACAACTGGCGCATCGACGTCGCCGGGCACCAGAGCTGCTACCTCACCACCGCGGTGCAGAAGGCGAACACGGAGAAGCAGGTCGACGACTGCACCGCCTGGAAGCAGAACGCGATGGCGTACCTGCGCGCGCACGGCGACCTGGACGGCGTGATCGTCACGCACTCGACCGGCAACGGTCCCGTCGCCTCGGTGCCCGGGCAGTCGGACAACGAGACCGTCGTCGACGGCATGGTGGCGGCGTGGCAGGCGGCGGCCGACGCCGGCATCCCGGTCCTGGCGCTCCGCGACAACCCGACCGCTCGGACCGACGTGGTGGCGTGCGTCGGCCAGATGTCGGGCCCGACGACGAGCGCGTGCGACTCGAGCCGCTCGTTCGGCCTCGGCCTGTTCGACGGCTCGGAGCAGGCCGCCGCCCGGATGCCCGGCACGGCGCGGGTGATCGACCTGACGCAGTACTACTGCACCGACACCACCTGCCCGGCGGTCATCGGCGGCGTGCTCGTGCACCGGGACCGCACCCACCTGACGAACACCTTCGCGACGACCCTGTCGCCGTACCTCGGCGACGAGATCGCCCGCGCGCTCGCTGCCTTCCGCAAGGACGGACGCGGATGACCACGTACCCTGACGTCGTGACGAACACCTGGCCGCTCTCGCGCGGGACCGTACCCGAGCGCGAGGCGTTCGCGTTCGGTGCGACGCTCCTCTTCGTCCTGTTCGCCGGCGACGCCTTCCCGAACACCCTGACCTGGTTCGGGGCCGCGGCGGTCTGGGCCCTCGTCGCAGCGTGGGGCGTGACGATCCTGGTCCGGGCGAAGCCACCGCTGGTCCGGACGCCGTGGGCGCTCTGGTTCTTCCTCGCCTGGTGCCTGGTGTCCGTCGCCTGGTCGCACTGGCGCCCGGCGACGCTCGCGAGCATCGCCGCGCAGGTGATCTGCGCCGCGATGGCGTTCGCGATCGCGTCGACCCTGACCTGGCGTCGGATCCTGGACGCGATGAGCCTCGCGTTCCGCTGGGTGCTGATGGGCTCGCTGCTGTTCGAGGCGGTCGTGGCCGTCGTCGTCCGGCACCCGATCGTCCCGGTCTGGACCGACTACGGCGACCGGGACATCCCCGACGCCTTCTACTTCTCCCGCGCCGAGCTGCTGACCGGCGGCCGCATCCAGGGGCTGCCGGGCAACGCGAACCTGCTGGCGATGGTCGCCCTGCTCGCCGCGATCGCCATCGCCCTGCAGTTCGCCGAGGGTCGGATGAGCCGGAACCGCGCCGTCGGCTGGCTGGTCGTGGCCGGTGGGGTCCTGGTGCTCACCCGCTCGTCGACGGTCCTCGCCGCCGCGCTCGTCGTCGCCGCCGCACTGTTCGTCGCACTCTGGATCCGTCGCGTCCCCACCGAACAGCGGACGCCGCGCTACCTGCTCGCCCTGGTCGGTGCCGTCGTCGTCGGCGTCGGGGCGTTCGCAGCACGCGGGACCGTGTCGGAGCTCCTCGGCAAGGGCGCGGACGCGACGGGCCGCGGGGACATCTGGCAGCGCGTGCTCGAACTGATCGGCCAGCACCCGGTCGTCGGCTGGGGGTGGATCGGGTACTGGTGGCCGGACATCCCGACGCTCGCCGACCTCGCACACCGCAAGGGCGTGACGTACCTGCAGGCGCACGACGCGTACCTCGACGTGTGGATGCAGACCGGCATCATCGGGTTGGTCCTGTTCGCCCTCTACGTCGTGACGACACTCGACCGGTCGTGGTCGTCCGCGACCAGGATCGGGTACGACGCCGCAGGGTCCCCAGGTCGTTCGACCCGGTGTCGCTCCTGCCGCTCCTCGTCGTCGTGGCGCTGCTCGTGCAGTCCGTCGCCGAGTCGCGGTTGCTGTACCAGGGCAACTGGGTCCTGTTCGCGCTCATCGCGATCAAGTCCCGCATCGTCCTGGTCAGCGAGGAACCCCGGTCGGCCGGCGACGGCCCGCGCACCCCGCCCGCACGGCGGGAGTGGCGGCTGCCGGCCGTTCGCTGACCCGGGCACACCGGGCGGTCACCGCTCGAGCAGTCTCGAGCACGGCACCTTGGCCGTCCACGGCGCCTTCCGGATCTCGACGTCCCGCGTCGGGTCGCCCGCGCACGCCGCGACCGCGCCGGGGACCTGCGTCGCCCAGACCGGGCCGTCGCTGCGTCGTGTGGCTCCCGGGGCCAGGTTGCCCACCACCGCGACGACCAGGACGGCGACCACGGACCAGCCCGCCAGCACGCGGACGAAGCGGAGGGCGCCTGCCGGCCGCGCCCCACGTCGCGTCGGCCGCGCTCCCGCTGCGCCGGACGTGCATCGAGGAGCACGCTCGCCGCGACGACCACCGCTGCCAGCAGGAGCATGCCCGACGCCGCGGCGTAGCGCAGCGGCGGGACCGCTGCGAGTGCCGGGATCGGGTGCGCCCACGCCTGGCCCTGTCCCCCGTTGGCGATCAGCGCAGCCCACCACACGCCGCCGGACACCGCGGCGAGCGCGACGATCACCCAGCGTGCGCGCCACGTCCCGACGACGAGCGCGACCACCACCGTGGCGGCGACCAACAGGACGGGCACGAGCACGACGCCCCAGCCGTGGGTCACGACGGCGCGGACGGCAGCACCGACGTCCGGTGTCCAGGTCCCCGCGACGGGCTGCAGCAGCCACCCGGCGACCACGTCGGTGAACGCCGGTCTGCCCGGCGGCTGCGATCGCTGGTCGGTGAGGGCGGTTCCCACCTGCGCACCGGCGCCGATCAGGGCGACGATGGTCACCGGGACCGCGCGTGGCCACGCCCGGTCGCCCGGACCGTTCCGCAGGGGGAACCACGCGAGGAGCAGGAGCGGCAGGAACAGCACGGTCTGCAGCTCGGTGAGGACCGCGAAGGCGGTCAGGACGGCGACCGTCCCGGACGCCCACCACGTCCGCGCGCGGTACGCGAACAGCCAGGGGGCGGCGAAGAGCATGTACCAGTGCAGGTTCGCGGCGTTCCCGCTGATCTCGTAGGGCGCGAGCGGGAGCAGGGCCGGCACCGCGGCGAGCAGGGCCCGGAGCGGCCACTGCGGCACGACGTCGCGCGCGAGCAGGAACACGGTGACGCTCACCGCGCCGACGACGACGCAGGCCCCGGCGGACAGTGCCCGGGCGTAGTCCTGGACGGGCAGGGCCCAGGCGACGTCGACGAGCAACCGGGGCACGAGGTGCAGGTACCCGGCGTAGGGGTGCAGCAGGGAGTCGACGGGGCCGAGGGCGATGCGTTCCCGCAGGAACAGGCCACCGTCCTCCGCCCACACGGTACTGCGGGCCGTCGGCCCGAGCCGCCACCAGGCGAGCGCGGTCGTGGCGACGCCGACCAGGACCGCGGCGGCGGCCACGCGGAGGCCGTCGAGACGGCGGTGGGTCGGACTCGCGGGGCGCTGCATGGTCCGTCGACGGTAGCCGGTTCATCGCGGATCAGCGATATCGACGCTCCGCGATGGCCCGGTACCGAGGTGCGTGCACCAAGATGGTGGGGTGACGGACGGACGGCTGACGAAGCGGGTGCGCGCGCGCCGCTACCTCTCCGCCTGGATCGGGTTCTCCGCCGGCGGGCGGTTCAGCCAGGCGCTCGCGACGGTCATCGTGCTGTTCGCGTTCGGGCAGCCCACCGTCGGGGCCGTGGTCGGGACTGCCGGCACGTGGGCGGTGCTCGTCACGCTGTTCGTGCTCGCCGGCCTGAGCCTGCTCGGGCAGCGGTACCGGATCGAGTGGCACGGGGTGCTGCCGCTGTCCCTGCTGGCGTTCGTCGGGTACTGCGCGCTGAGCGTGCTCTGGAGCGAGTACTCGTGGGTCGCGCTGCGGGGGCTCGTCGCGACCGTGTGCTTCATGGGCCTGGGGCTGTACCTGGCGCTCGGGCGCGACCTGGTCCAGGTGATCCGTGCCTCGGGTGATTCGTTCCGGATCCTCCTCGTGACCGCCCTCGGCCTCGAGGTGCTCTCCGGCCTGGTGCTCGACGTCCCGTTCCCGGCGTTCGGCATCCGCGGCGACATCGCCTACGGCGGCCCGATCCAGGGCATCGGCGGCACCCGCAACTTCATGGGCTTCATCGCTGCCATGGCGCTCGTCACCTTCGTGGTCGAGTTCCTCACCCGCTCCGTCACGGTCTGGCGGGCCGTCGGCTCCACCGCCCTGGCCGTCATCGCCCTGATGCTCGTCCAGTCCCCCATCACCGGGCTCGCGATGATCGCCCTGGCCGTCACGGCGCTCGCGCTGTGGTCACTCCGGCACGCCAGACCCGCGACGCGCCCGGTGGTGAACGGTGTCCTCGGCGCGGCCGTCCTGCTGGCCCTCGTCGTCGCGGTCCTCGCCCGCGGGCGACTGCTGGCCGAGATCGGTGCCGCCGGTGGCACCGCCACGCGCATCGACCTGTGGTCGCAGATCCGCGTGCTCACCGAGCGCTACCCGATCCAGGGCTGGGGATGGGTCGGCACCTGGCCGCGCGAAGCCGTGGTGCCCTACGTGACCCTGCTCGACCCGGCGGGGATGCGGTTCCCCTCAGGGCTCAACGCCTTCGTCGACGCCTGGCTGCAGATCGGGCTCGCCGGCACGATCATCCTCGGCGTGACGGCGCTCCTGGCGTTCGCGCGGGCCTGGGTGACCGCGACGACGTTCCCGGGGGTGGCGTACGTGTGGCCGGCCGCTGTACTGGTGCTGCTGGCCGTCACGAGCACGGCGGAGAGCTACCTGCTGCACGGCGCGGGCCTGATGGTCTTCGTGACGGTGCTCGTGATCGCCGCCCGGCGGCGCTCGTGGCGCCGGCACCTGCCGCGCCCCTGAACCGCAGCGCCCGCACGCGCCACGTGGTCACGGACGCGTGCGACGACCCAGCCGGCGCTGCAGGCCCCACTGCGTGACACGGAGCATGGCCTCGAGGACGATCGACCGGCTCATCTTCGAGACCCCGTGCATGCGGTCGCGGAACCGGATCGGGACCTCGACCACCCGGCCGCCCAGGGCGTCCACCCGCAGGGTCATGTCGACCTGGAAGCAGTACCCCTTCGAGTCGATCGACCCGAGGTCCATGCGGGCGATGGCCGGGGAGCGGTAGACGCGGAACCCCGCGGTGATGTCACGGACGTCCAGGCCGAGCACCAGCCGGGCGTACGCGTTGGCGCCGCGGCTCAGCACCCGGCGGCGGAGCGGCCAGTCGACCACCGTCCCACCGGGCACCCACCTCGACCCGATCGCGAGCAGGACGTCGTCCGCGGACTCCACGGCGTCGATGAGCGCGGGCAGGCGGTCGGCAGGGTGCGACCCGTCGGCGTCCATCTCGACGAGCAGGGGGTACCCGCGCTCCAGGCCCCACCGGAACCCCGCAACGTAGGCGGTGCCGAGGCCGGCCTTGCCGGCGCGCTGCAGCAGGTGCACCCGCCGGTCGTCGGCCGCGAGCGACCGCACGATGTCCCCCGTGCCGTCCGGACTGCCGTCGTCGACGACGAGGACGTGTGCGCGGGGCACGGCCGTCAGGACGGCTGCGACGACGGACCGGATGTTCTCGGCCTCGTCGTACGTCGGCACGACGACGAGGGCCGCGGCGTCCGTCGTCGTCACCGGCTCGTCAGGCGCCGCTTGATCTTGCCCGCGACGCTGCGCGGGCCTCGGTCCGGAAGTAGTGCACGGCACGGCCGACGTCGTACCGGACGCCCGAGAGCTTCTTGCGCTCCGGCACCCGCACGCGCATCTGGTGTGCCTCGGCCACGGCCACCGTGTCCCGCACCGACTTGTCGGCGGCGCGGACGGGGTTCCGGCAGAACTCGACGAGCGGCGCGAGGACGTTCTCCCACGTGAACTGCTCGCGGATGCGGTCGACGTTGCCGATGAACTCGGCGCGCGCCTTCTTGTCGAACAGAGCCGTCTCGAGCGCGGCAGCGAGGGTGTCGATGTCCTGCTCGTGCACGGCGATGCCGAGCTTCTCGGCGGCGACGAGGTCGCCGAACGAGTCACCGGCGGTCGTCACGATGGGCAGACGCGCCCACAGGTAGTCGAGGATCCGGGTGCGGAAGGAGAACGTCGTCTCGAGGTGCTCGTAGTGCGTCGAGACGCCGGCGTCGGCCTCGAGGAGGTAGGCGCCACGTTCCTCGTACGGGATCCACGCGTCGTTGAAGAAGACGTTCTTGCCGGTGAGTCCCAGGGCATCGGCCTCGGCACGGACCTTCGCGACGATGTCCATCTCGGGCACGTCCGGGTTCGGGTGCTGCACGCCCATGAAGAAGAGCTTGACGGTCGGCTTCCGCTCGGCGAGCTGACCGATCGCCCGCACCAGCGTGATCGGGTCGAACCAGTCGTAGATGCCACCGCCCCAGACGACGAGCTTGTCGTTCTTGCCGATGCCCGGCACGACTCCCTTGACCCGCGGCTGGTCGTGCACCGGCGGCGTCGAGGACAGGCCGAACGGCACGACACCGATGAGCGACCGGAGGTCGGGGTCGCGGGAGTACGTGCGGGCGTTCACCCGACCGGAGCCCGCGAGCTGCCCGAGCCAGAACATGCGCTGCCGCTCGGATGCACAGATGAAGTAGTCACCGAGTTCGAGCTGGTGGTTGAGCGTGTCCGAGGCGTCGAGGATCTGCCGGTTCCACTGGTCGACGTCGTCGCTGCGGCCCTGCTCGAGCTGCTCGAGGTGCAGCGGGTCGTACACGTCGACCACCAGGATCTTGCGCGTCGACTCGAGGACGGGGAACAGGCGCAGCGCGTGGCCCTGGACGATGATCACGTCGGCCCAGGCCTCGTGCTCGACCATCTGGCGCGGGTGACGGTGCGGGACGGTGACGACGTCGTACGACGGGTCGATCTGCGTCGAGCGGGTGAGGCTGATCACGCGCACGTCGTGCTCGTTCGCGAGCTGCTTCGCCATCTGGGTCGCGCGGATCGCCGGGCCGGCCATCTTCTCGCCGATGGAGTCACCGGTGACGATGAGGATCCGACGGCGCGCACCGACCTCGAGCACCCCGAGCGAGTGCACGATCTTGTCGTAGCCGGCCAGGTAGTTCTCGATCGGGTACGCGGGCTCGTCGCGGTTGCCGAACAGGCGGAGGAGCTCGCGGTCGCTGCGGACCCGGCTCGCCTGGATCTCGCGGCGCGACTCGGTCATCGACGGCAGCTGCTCGACGAACTGGTCGACACCGTAGATGCCGGCCAAGCTCGTCTTCGGGACCGGGACGGTCGGGACGCTGTCGTCGCCGGGGTTCCGCAGGTCGAGCGACGTGGAGTCGAGCTCGCCACGGCCCACGGCACGGCGGACCGCGAGCGCCAGCGACCCGGGCAGGGCCGCGGCGAGCTGCTCGTCGCCGAGGTTCTTGTAGAGCGTGAAGAGGGCGTTGCGCTCGAGCAGGTAGGTCTCTCGGAAGTCGCCGAACTTGTTCATCGACGCGTGGTGCTTGTGGAACGCCACCGACTTCGGCTGGTACCGGAAACGCCAGCCGAGCAGGTTGAGGCGCCACCCGAGGTCGACGTCCTCGTAGAACATGAAGTAGCGGTCGTCGAAGCCGCCCAGCTGCTCGAAGAGCTCGGCGCGGATGAACATCGCGGCACCGGTGCCGAACAGGACGTCGGTCTCGCTCTCCCACCGGCCGGTGTCCGGCGACCCGGCGAACGGCTTGTAGCCCATGCCGTACCAGGTCATCGCGGCCTCGGTGAAGTCGATGTTCACGCCCTCCCAGTCGAGGACCTTCGACGCCACGGCACCGATGTCGGCGCCGGACGCGAACGTGGCCATCGCCTCGCGCACCCAGCCGGTGTCCGGGCGGGCGTCGTTGTTCAGGAACGCCACGATCTCGCCCGAGGAGTGCTCGACGCCCAGGTTGCAGCCGCCGGTGAAGCCCAGGTTCTGGCCGGAGTCGACGAAGGTGAAGTCGAGGTCCGAGGCCTTCAGCCGCCCGACGTGCTCGGCGCCGGAGCCGTTGTCGACGACGATGACCTCGAGCCGGTCCTGCGGCCAGTCCTGCTTGCGGAGCTCGGCGATGCTCGTCAGGGTGTCGTCGGTGCCCTTGTAGTTCACGAGGACGACGGAAACGACTCCTGGCTTGCGCTCTGTCACGACGAGTTCCTCCAGCTGATGCCGCGCCTGCGGCACGGTTCGGTGATCCGGACGTCGGGGGTGCCCGGCGACCGACAACACCCTACAAGGCGCAGCACGGCGCTCGGCGGAGGTCGGGTGTGCTTCGTGCACAATGGCACCGTGATGCACCCCGCGATCCCGTCCTCCCCCGCCTCGTCCCCCTCGCAGCCGAGTACCAGGAGATCGCCCGCGGCGACCACGCGACGGGGACCAGGGGCACGATCCGCTTCGCGGTGTCGACCGACGACCCGACCGAGGGCAAGGGCGACCTGTTCGTCGCCCTCGGTCTGGCCAGGGCGCTCCGGGCCGAGGGCTGGGGCGTCGACGTCTGGCCGATCCGGCGCTGGGCCGAGACCGTCCCCGAGGACACGACGGTGCTCGTCAGCATGATCGAGTCGTTCGTCCCCGGTCTCGTGCCGGCGAGGACCGCCACCGTCGCGTGGGTGCGGAACTGGACGGCGCAGTGGGCGTCGGTGCCGTACCTGGCCGAGTTCGACGCGGTGTGGGCGTCGTCGACGATCGCCCGCGACGAACTGGCCCGGGTGGTGGACGTGCCGGTCGAGGTGGTGCCGATCGGCGTCGACCTCGACCTCTTCACCACCGACGCCGACGAGGACGACGCCGCCGCGGACCGGCCGCACCGTCACGACGGTCAACTTCTGGGGAGCGCGCCGCGGTGTGCAGGACGTGCTGCAGCAGGTCGCCCCGCCCGAGCCGATCGTCTGGTTCGCCGCGAACGTCGAGCACGTCGACGCCGCCCCCGGTGTGGAGCTCCGACCGGCGGTGTCGTACTTCGCGCTGCCCGAGGTCTACCGCGCAGCCGCGTTCGTCGTCGACGACGTCATCGCACCCGCCGCGGAGTTCGGCACGCTCAACTCGCGGCTCTACGAGTCACTGGCGTGCGGGGCGCTGCCGGTCACCTCCTGCGCCCTCGGCCTCGACGAACTCGGACTGGCCGACGTCCCCGTCTTCACCGACGCCCCGTCCCTGGAACGTGCGATCGCGATGCCGACCGCCGAACGGGACGCCCTGGTCGCGCGGCTGGGCGCCGTCGTGCTGGAACGGCACTCCTACGCGGCCCGCGCCGTGCAGGTCGGCCCGTTGCTCGACGCGGCGACCTCGCACGCCTCGGGACGGACCGGCGCCGTCGATCCGCTGCTCCGCTGGGCCGCGCAGCAGCGCGAGCTGCTCCGCGCGACCGAGCAGGAGCGCGATGTGCACCGCGCGGGGGTCGAGGACATCAACCGGCGACTCATCGTGTCGGAAGAGGCGGTCGCCGTCCTCGACCGTGCACGCAAGGACGCCGAACAGGCGCAGCACGACGCCGAGGCGGAGCGGGACGCGATCGCGACCCGGTACGACACGCTGACCCACTCCGCCGAGTTCCGGGCCCTCGACCGCGTCGGCGGAGTCGCCCGCGCGCTCCGCCGACGCGCCTGACCACGCCGAGCCGCCGACGCGCCTGACGACCACGGGCCGGCGACGGGACCGGCCGGGCGCCCGAGGCGGCGACGCAGACGGACGGGAGGGTCCCCACCGGGCAGTGCCGGTGGGGAGCCTCCCGTCCGCGTGGGGGCCCGTTACGAGACGGTGACCGTCTTCGTGCCGAAGTCCTTGTAGACGCCGCCCGGGAGCTCCTGGTACCAGACCCGCACGGCGTGCTTGCCCGGCTTCACGCCGCTGAGCGTGACCGCGAGTCCGACGTCGGCGCCCCAGCCCGGGTGGACCTTCTCGACGTCGGCGCGGACCGCGTTCGCGCTGCCCGCTGCAGCGCCGACGCCGTCGACGTGGATCTTGTACCGGACGGGGTCGAACGTGTCGGGGTCGATGGCCCAACCCTTCACCGCGACCGTGCCCTTGCCGCCGGTCGCCGCGTCGTAGGCGCCGTACACGGCCCCGGTCTTCCCCGTCGGTGCGGGCACGGCGTCCTGGACCGTCACCCGCTGGGTGCCGAAGCTGACGTAGTTGCCGCCGGGCAGGTCCTGGTACCAGACCGTGACCGTGTGGCTGCCCGCGCTGACGCCCGTCAGCGTGACCGCGAGCCCGACGTCGTTCCCCCAGCCGGGCTTGGCGGCGCCGATGTCCGTGCGGACCGCGTTCGCGCTGCCCGCCGCGGCACCGACACCGTCGAGGTGGATCTTGTACTTGACCGGGTCGTACCGGTCCGGGTCGATCGCCCAGCCCGTGAGCGCGACGGTGTTCGGGCCGGCGGTCGCCTTCTCGAACGCGCCGGTGACGGCACCGGTCTTGCCGGTCGCGCCGGACGACGGCGGGGCGGCCACCGTCACGGTCTTCGAGCCTGCGCTGACGTAGGTGCCGCTCGGCAGGTCCTGCCACCACACGGTTACCGTGTGCCGACCCGGCTCGACGTCGTTGAGGGTGGCCGTCAGACCGTGCGCGGAGCCCCACTTCGGGTACGACTGCGCCACGTCGCTCCGGGCTGCGCTCGCGCTGCCGGCCGCCGCGCCGACACCGTCGACGTGGATCTTGTACTTGACCGGTGCGAACGTGTCCGGGTCGATCGCCCACCCCTTCAGCGCGACCGAGCGGACGCCGCCGGTGGCCGACTCGAAGGCACCCTTCACCGCACCGGAGGCCCCGGTCGCCGCGGTGACGGTCACCGTCTTCGAGGCGACCTTGACCCAGGTCGCGCCCGGCTTGTCCTGGGTCCAGAGCGACACCGTGCGGGAACCGGCGGCGACGTCCTGGATCGTCTTCGAGAACCCGACGGTGGAGCTGGCGCCCGGGTACTTCGCGGCGATGTCGGTGCGCACGACGTCGGCGGTCGCGGCGATCGCGCCGACGCTGTCCACCTGCACCTTGTACGCGGTGGCTGCGGACGAGTCGCGGTCGAGCGCCCACCCGCTGACGGCGATGGAGCCGGTCCCGCCGGTGACGGTCTCGAGGCTGCCGACCGGGGCCGAGGCGGGCACGGTCACGTCCCCGCAGTTGAGCAGCGTGTTCGCACCCGCGCCGACGTTGATGCCGAACACGCAGACGTTGTGCTTGCCGGGTGCGATGCCCGAGAGCGTCGTCTGGAAGCCGTGCGCCGTGTTGTTCGCGCCGAGCAACGAGGCCAGGTCGGAGCGGACGGTGTCGGCGCGGATCGACGCCTTGCCGACGCCGTCGACGTAGAACTGCGCCTTGATCGACTCGGTCGAGTCCGGGTCGGCCGTCCAGCCGCGCACCGTGATGGTGCCGCCGGCGGCGCCGCTCTGGGAGTCGACGCTCCCGATCGGCGACGACCCGCCCGTGGGCGATCCGAACCAGTCGGTGTACATGCGCCAGAAGTTGCGGTTGCCGTAGGCCGAGCAGGAGTCGCCGGAACCGTAGAGGTTCGACATCGCGGCGCTGTTCGGGGTGTACGGCGTGTAGATGTACAGGGCTGCGGTCGCCTGGTTCTTGATGTTGACCGTCTTGCGGCCGCACGCGGCGTTGGGGTTGTACAGGATCGCGTTGTTGCGACCGGCCTGGTACGCCCACGACGTCGGCGAGGCCTGGTAGCGCTTGAACTGCAACGCCGCGGCGTACACCTGCTGGCCGAAGCCGTAGTACGCGGGGTCGCACGGAGCGGTGTCCGGGCAGGCGAAGCCCGTGGCGTGCAGGTACATGTAGCTCGTCGGCGAGCTCGTCGCGACGATGCCCTGCTCCTTCTGCAGCAGCACGAGCAGCACCTTCTGGCTGATCCCGCACGCGGCACCGACCTGCGCGATGATCGTCGCGGCCGACTTGCTGCCGCCCGGGATCGCCGAGCACCGGTTCGCGACGGCGCCGATGGCGCTCATGTTCTGCGTGAAGTTCTTCAGGCAGGCGGGGCCACCGGACCGCGGCGTGCAGTTCGGGGCGACGCTGTTCAGGAACGACTGCACCGCCGACCCGCTCATCGCGCCGCCGTTGTAGAAGTTGGCGTCGCTGATGATGTTGCCGGGGTCGAAGTTCGCGGCGACGGCGGCCGACGCCGACTCCGTCGTGGTCCGCTCCGACACGATCGTGCCGATGGTCAGGCCGCTCACCGCGATGGCGAGTGCGGCGACCATGCCGAGCACCGAGCGCAGGGGACGGCGTCGATCGCCGTCGGTCAGGATGGAACGCATCACGGCACCTCCGCCGTCATCGGTTCGGACGTGGTCGACTTCGACCCGACCGAGTACTCGAGGGTGATGGACCAGGTCCCGGTGGACACCTGGCTCGCGGGGAACGACACCTGCGCGCAGTTCACCGAGGACGCACTCGCCTCGGCCTTGCTCGTCAGTGTGCGGGTGGTGCCGCCCTTGGTGGCGACGAACGTGCACGTGCCGGAGGTGTCCGTCGTGCCGGAGACCAGGCCGCCCGCCTGCAGGGTCTTGCTGGCGGTGTCCCAACCGGAGAACGTCACGAGTGCCGTGGCCGGGAAGTCCGAGGGGTCGGTGTCGGGTTCGGGGGTCTGCCCACTGCCGGGGAACGCCGTGGGCACGTCGTCGTCGGACGGCTCCGCAGTCGAGGACGAGGACGCGGACGACGAGGGGACGGACGACGGACCCGTCGCGCTGGGCGAGGGGCTGACCGTGCGCGAGGGGCTCGACGAGGGGCCGGGATCGTCGCCGGCGGAACACCCCGCCGTGAAGAGACTGAGAGCACCGACCACCGCGAGCGCAGCGATCGACCGTGGAACAAGCTGCATGCTTTCGGGCCGTCCTGTGGTTGTTGACAAGGGTCCGGGTTGCGTCAACGGTAACCCGAAAGTGAAGGTTGAGGGTTGTTGTCGCGCACTTTCACCCCCGCACGGGGGCGGACGACGGGTGTCGTCCGGCAGGCGGTGCGCGCCCCGACCTCAGCGGTCCAGTGAGTATGCTGTTCCGGTCCCGCCCCCACCGAACGAAGAGACGTATGGTCGATCAAGCCCGCATGGCGGCGCTCGCCAAGGAGCCCCTCGTCGTGATCGGCGCTCCGACGAGCGCTTTCCGAGGTACCTGGCGAGAACTCCGCGACGTCTTCGGACAGCGCGAGATGCTCGGGATGCTCATCCGCCGCGACCTGAAGGCGCGGTACAAGGACTCGGCACTCGGGTTCGTGTGGACGCTCGTGCGCCCACTGACCCAGCTGATGATCTACTACTTCGTGATGGGCAAGATCCTCGGCTCGTCCCGTGCGATCGACAACTTCGCCATCTACGTCTTCACCGGCCTGACCGCCTACACGCTCTTCAGTGAGATCGTCGCCGGGTCGACCGGGTCGATCGTCGGCAACAGCGGGCTGATCAAGAAGGTCTACGTGCCGCGCGAGGTCTTCCCCCTCGCCAGCGTCGGCGCGGCCCTGGTCAACTTCCTCATCCAGTTCGCGATCCTCATCGCCGCGACGATCGTGCTCGGGGTCTTCCCCTGGCACGAGGGGTTGATCTACCTCATCCCGTCACTGCTGGTGATCCTGGTCTACGGCGCCGCGATCGGTCTCGTGCTGTCGGCGCTCAACGTGTACCTGCGCGACGTGCAGTTCGTCATCGACGTCGGGCTCATGGTGCTCCTCTGGGCGTCGCCGATCGTCTACTCGTACTCGATGGTCGTCGCCGAGCTGAAGGTGCAGTGGCTGCTGGCGATCTACACCAACAACCCGCTCACCCTGTCGGTGCTCGGACTCCAGAACGCGATCTGGATCCACCCGACCCCCGTCGACTACCCGCCGCACCTGATGATGCGGCTCGGGATCGCCCTCGTGATCGGGCTGTTCTGCCTCATCGGCGCGCAGCGGGTCTTCTCCCGCCTGCAGGGCAACTTCGCGCAGGAGCTCTAGACCATGGCCATCAGCACCCCCGTCGCCCCGTCGACGTCCGGCGCCACCGCCGAGCGTCCCGACGTCATCGTCATCGACCACGTCCGCAAGCGCTTCGTCGTCCGCAAGGACAACACCATCCGCGAACGGATCGTCACGCTCGGTCGCGCCGGCCGCAAGCACCGGCAGGACTTCTGGGCGCTCGACGACGTCACCGTGTCGATCCAGGCCGGCACCACCGTCGGGCTGATCGGCCAGAACGGATCCGGCAAGTCGACCCTGCTCAAGGCGATCGGCGGCATCATCCAGCCGACCTCCGGCACGGTGTCGCGCCGCGGGCGCCTGGCGGCCCTGCTCGAGCTCGGCGCCGGCTTCCACCCGGACCTGTCCGGCCGCGAGAACGTCTTCCTGAACGCGAGCCTGCTCGGCCTGACGCGCAAGGAGACCGAGGAGCGCTTCGACGACATCCTGGCGTTCTCGGGCATCGGCGACTTCATCGACACCCAGGTGAAGTTCTACTCGTCCGGCATGTACGTGCGACTCGCCTTCGCGGTGGCCGTGCACACCGACCCCGACGTCCTGCTGGTCGACGAGGTGCTCGCCGTCGGCGACGAGGCGTTCCAGCGCAAGTGCCTCGACCGCATCCGCTCGTTCCAGGAGCAGGGCAAGACGATCATCATCGTCACGCACTCCCTCAGCCAGGTGCAGGACATGTGCGACCGCGTCGTGCTCCTGAACAAGGGCAAGGTCCTGCACGACGGCGACCCGATCGGTGCCGTCAGCCTGTTCCGCGACGTGCTCGAGGAACGTCGTGCCGGGGAGCTCAGCGCCGACGTCGCGGTCGGTCGCGGCACCGTGCTGCAGGCGTCGGTGCACGCCGACGGCAAGGGACCGCGCGACGGGGTCACCCCCGGCGACGACCTGCTGGTCGACATGGAGTTCGAGCACCTCGACGGCGTCGAGGACTGGGAAGCGGCCGTCCAGGTCAACAACACGTCCGGCCAGGTCGTCTACGGCACCACGACCGGCATCATGGGCATCCACCTCGAGCCGCTGCACGGCCGCAAGAAGCTCCGCCTGCGGATCGCGGACACGAACTTCGGCACCGGCAAGTACTTCATCAACGTCTCGATGATGGACTCGGCCGGCCGGCACCTGCACGACCTGCCCGAGTGCGACTCGTTCGAGGTCCCCTCGTTCGGCGACGCGGTCGGCAGCGTCTACGCGAAGCCCTCGATCGAGGAGCTCGACTGACGCCCGTCGACGATGCGTCCCGCACCGCGGTCGTCGTCGTCAACTGGGAACGCGCGGACCTGACGACCGCGGCCGTCCGCGCCGTGCTCGCCGAGGGCGCGGCCGACCAGGTGGTCGTCGTCGACAACGGGTCGTCGGACGACTCGATCGCCGAGCTCCGTCGCGATCTGCCGGGTGTCACCGTGATCGCGCGGGAGCACAACGGCGGGTTCGCGGCCGGCGCGAACACCGGCATCCGGCACGCGGACGCCGACGTCGTCGTCCTGCTCAACAACGACGCCGTCCCGGCGCCGGGCTTCGTCCGGGCGCTCCGCGACCACCTGGCGCAGGCGGGGCCCGAGGTCGCGGCCGTGACGGGCCGCATCGTGCTCGCCGGACGCTGGACGGGCCTCCCGGTCGACGCGACGCCCGCACCCGGCCAGCGCGTGCTGCGGGGCCACGACGGCCGCCTCTGGACGCCGTCGGCGGACGGCGAGGTGCGCCTGAACTCGACCGGTGTGCGCGTCGACCGCGCCGGCAACGGCATGGACCGCGACTGGTTCGCGCCCGTCGACCGGGTCGCCGACGTCGATGTCTTCGGGTTCTCCGGCGGGGCCTCCGCCCTGCGGCGGAGCGCCCTCGACGACGTCGGCCTGCTCGACGAGTCGCTCTTCATGTACTACGAGGACACCGAACTCGCGTGGCGACTCCGCCGACGCGGCTGGCGCGTGGAACACGCGGCCGACGCGGTCGTCGAGCACGACCACTCGGCGTCGTCCGGGGTGCAGAGCGACCTGTTCCTGTTCCGCAACGCGCGGAACCGGATGGTCGTCGCACTCTGGCACGCACCGTGGGACACCGTCCTGCGTGCCGGTGCCCGCACCCTCTTCCGCGGCCTGCGCGGGCTGCTGTCCGCCTCCACCCGACGGGAGGCCCGGCTCGTCCTGGCAGCGTTCGCGGACGTCGTCGGGGCGCTCCCCTCGCACCTCGCGCGGCGGCTCCGCGAGTCGCGGCGCGCGTCCGTCCCGCGCCGCAGCGTGGACCCGGGCGCATGAGCGCGGAGGGCTATCCTGGTCTCTCCCGAGCCCACTCCCACTCCCCGCCGACGGTCCCGACCACGGCGTCCCCGTCCGGAAGGACCCACGCGTGCCGCAGCTCACCGTCCTCGTCGACGGGACCGCGGTACCGCGCGAACTCGGTGGTGTGGGCCGCTACGTCGAGGGGGTCGTGTCGCACCTGACCGACCCGGCGCTCGACGTCCACCTGGTGGTCCGACCCGTGCACGCTCCGCACTTCGCAGCCGTCGCGCCGCACGCGACCGTGCACACCGCGCCGGGCTGGACCGACTCGGTGCCGCTCCGGTTCCTGTGGGAGCAGACCGGGCTGCCGGCGCTGGGCCGTCGCCTCGGCGCGCAGGTGCTGCACTCCCCGCACTACACGTTCCCGTTCGCGTGGCGCGGCGGATCGGTCGTCACGCTGCACGACGCCACGTTCTTCTCGAACCCCGAGTGGCACTCCCGCCTGAAGCGCACGTTCTTCACCTGGTGGAGCCGTCGGTCCCTGCGCTCCCGCCCGGTCGTCATCGTGCCGAGTGCGGCCACCGCGACCGAGGCCGCACGGGTCGTGCGCGGCATCCGTGCCGACGTCCGGGTCGCACCGCTCGGCGTCGACCGTGCTGTGTTCCACGAGCCGTCCACTGCCGAGGTCGAGGACGCCCGGATCGCGGCGACGCTGCCCGAGGGCGCGCCCTGGATCGCGTTCCTCGGCACAATCGAACCGCGGAAGAACGTCACCGCACTGCTCGACGCCTACGCGGCGGTGCGCTCCGCGCGGACGGCGGCGGGCACCGACACGCCGTGGCTGGTGCTCTCCGGTGCCCGGGGCTGGGACGAGTCCGCGATCGCCCGGCTCGACGCCCTGCAGCCCGATGACCACGTGATCGAGGCCGGGTACCTTCCCTCGAGGACCTGGCGGGTTACCTCGGCGGCGCGGAGTTCGTCGTCTACCCCTCCCTCGGTGAGGGCTTCGGCCTGCCGGTGGTCGAGGCGATGGCCTCCGGCGCGTGCGTCCTGACCACCCGCCGGTTGTCGCTGCCCGAGGTCGGCGGTGACGCAGCCGTGTACACCGAGCCGTCCGCCCCCGCACTGGCGTCCGCCATGACGGGGCTGCTTGACGACCCGTCGCTCGTCGCGTCGCACCGGGCGGCCGCGCTGGCCCGGGCCGCCTCGTTCACGTGGGAGGCCACGGCAGCCGTGCACGTCGAGGCCTACTCGGCCGTCGCCGGGGTCGCTCCGGTCGGGGGTCTCCGGTGATCCGCGTCGCGGTGCTGACGGTCACCTACAACACCGGCGAGACCATCCGGCCGTTCCTGGCGAGCGTCGCAGCGGCGTCGTCGGAGCCGGTCGCCGTCGTGATCGCGGACAACGGCTCGACCGACATCGACGCGCTGCGGGCGATCGGCGAGTCCTACGGTGCCGTCGTGGTGTCCTCCGGGGGCAACCGCGGCTACGGCGGGGGCATCGACGCCGCGCTGAGCGCCCTCGACGACGTCCTGCCCGACGTCCGCCCCGAGTTCCTGCTCGTCACGAACCCCGACGTCGTGCTCGCACCCGGCTCCGTCGACGAGCTCGTGCGCGCCGCCGACCGGCTGCCGTCCGGCGGGTCGTTCGGACCGCGGATCCTCGACGAGCAGGGCGAGACGTACCCGTCCGCCCGCCAGCTGCCGTCGCTCCGGACCGGGCTCGGGCACGCGGCGTTCTCCCGGTTCTGGCCCGCCAACCCGTGGAGCCAGCGGTACTGGTCGACCACGCAGGTCGTCGAGCGCGAGGCCGGTTGGCTGTCCGGCGCGTGCTTCCTCATCCGCACCGACCTGTTCCGGCAGCTCGACGGCTTCGACGAGTCGTACTTCATGTACTTCGAGGACGTCGACCTGGGCCAGCGCGTCGGTCGCTCGGGTCGTGCGAACGTGTACGTGCCGAGCGCCGTGGTCACGCACACCGGGGCGCACTCGACGTCGTCGAACCGGCGCCGGATGGAGATCGAGCACCACCGCAGCGCGTACCGGTTCCTGTCGCGGAAGTACCGGGCGTGGTGGCTCTGGCCGCTCCGCGCCGTCCTGCACGCGGGCCTGTCCGTCCGCGCCCGCTGGGTGACACGGAAGTGATCACCCCGGTGTCGCCGGAGTGACCGCCGGACGCCCGTAAGATGAACGGGCCGTGAACGGAAGGACACCATGGCCCTGCACCGCGTGCGCTCCAGCAGCGCACTGACCTACCGCTTCTACGGCATCCTCGACGTCGTCCTCCACTCGGGGCACGCCGGCTGGCGTCGGTACTTCGACAACGAGTACGCGCGCATCTCGGACGACGGCACCACGACGACGGCGTCGCTCCGCGTCGACGTGCACGTCACCAAGCGGCCACCGAAGCCGGAGCCCGGCGACATCGTGCGCACCGATCGCTTCAAGGGCCTGTTCCGCTACTCGTACATCGTCCGGGGCATCGACACGGACCACGTCTCGATCTGGTTCCGCCACCACCCGGTCGACCGCGTCTACATGAACGCCATCGGTGTGTACCTGCAGGCGCAGGTGCTCGAGCCGATCGTCTACGCGAAGCTCCTCGAAGAGGACGTCCTGCTCCTGCACGCGGGCGGGGTCGCGTCGACCGAGAAGGGCTTCCTGCTGCCCGCGTACGGCGGCACCGGCAAGACGACGCTCTCGATGTCCCTGATGGCGGCCGGCTACAAGCTGCTCGGCGACGACCTGCTGTTCGTCGAACTCGCCACCGGCCGCGTGCACCCGTACGCACGACCCTGCACGTCTTCACCTACAACATCCGCAACCTGGTGAACGCGCGGATCCCCACGAAGTACCAGGTCGCTGTCTACACCAAGAACGTCCTGCGGTGGGTGCTCGAGCGTGTGCTGCGCCGCGAGTTCCTCATCTCGACACGGATCCACGCGGACGAGCTGTACTCGGGCGACGTGTTCGCGCACGCCGTCCCGTACACGGCCATCGGGTTCCTCCGGAAGACCGGACCCGCGGTCGAGCAGGTCCGGATCACGGCGGAGAACGTCGACGAGCTCGCCGACGCGATCGCCGCGTCGGAGGACCTGAACGACAGCATGCTGGCCATCCTCGGTGACGACGCCGACCGGGCTGCGGCGTTCGTGGCGCTCGAGCACGACGTCATCGTCCGCCTGCTCGTGCAGTTCGACCGCCTGCTCTACGTGAACACCCGCGCGATGGACCTCGCACACCCCGACCAGCTCGTCGCCGAGCTCGAGCGCGGGTCCTTGGCGAACGCGTGAGCGTCGACTGACCCGCAGCGCTCCCGGACGATCAGTCCGCGCCGCGCAGCTTCCGGAGGCCGGCCGACGCGGCGTCGAGCAGCACGCGCGCCCGGGCGTCGAACGAGTGGTCGGCGGCGACCCGGGCGGCCACGCGGGCTCGCTCGGCGGCCGACGGCCACGCACGGTCCGGCGCGAGCAGCGCCGCCAGGTCGCCACGGTCCCGCGCGACCGCGAGCGTCGGGACGTCGAGGACGTCGGCGATCCCCTCCACCGGGTCGGTGACCACGACCCCGCCGGCGGCGAGGACGTCGAACACCCGGTTGGACACGAACCCGCCGGCCGCCATGTCGTCCCAGTGGTCGTTGAGCACCACCCTCGCCGAGGCGTAGGCGGTCGCCACCTCGCTGCGCGCCAGTGACGGTTCGCCGAGCGAACCGGCCGGCACCAGACCGTCCCATCCCGGGCCGTGCACGCGGAGGTCCGCGCCGAGCGCCACGGCGTCCGCCACGAGGGCCGGACCACACCGCGGGTCGACCCGACGAACACGACGCGACCGGCGTCAGGACCCTGCGCCGGGACCGGTCGGAACACGGCTGGGTCCGTCGCCTGCAGCAACGGGGCGACCGGCACACCGGAGCGTGCGGACGCCGCCGCCGCCCACGCGGGGCCGGCCGCGAACGCACGGTCGAACGACCGCAACTCGGTGTCCGCCACGTCGTCGGGGTGGCTGATCACCCAGAGCAGGTTGACCGACGCGGGGTTCGGCGGCACGCGGTCGAGCCCACGGATCACCAGGGTCGCGTCGTCCGCGGCGTCGTCGTCCCGCACGTGCGCGTCGCGCCGGTCGATCCGGACACGCTGTCCGAGCCGTTCGAGCGCACCCGCCAGCTCGGCGGCGAAGTGCACGTCGCCCCAGCCGTCGCCCCCGGGTCCGGCCGGCGCGGCGATCTTCAGCGACCAGACGAGGGCCTCGGTGTCGCCGGCCGATCGAGTCGTCGGCGACACGGGGCGTGCCCCCACGGCGGCAGCGGCGGCCCGGCCACGACGCGCTCTGCCTCCGGCGCGCGGTCGCGCCACACGCTGAACGCGTCGACGGTCGCGGCGTCGACCGTGCGGCCGGGCTCCACCGAACGGCTCGCCGCCGCGACCACGCGCACCGGCCCGCCGTGCACGTCCGCGGCCGCGCGGGTCCAGGCCGTCAGCGTCATGCGTTCGTCCGGGAGGCACGGTGCCGGTACCACGGACGAGCCCGGCACCGCGAGCACCGGTTGGTCCACCGCGAACACGGTGTCGACGTCGGCGCTGCTCCCCGACGACGGCAGGGCCCCGGGCGGAGGAGACGAGCGCCGGACCGGACCGAGCCGTCCGGCAGCAGCACCCGGGCCTGGGCGACCGAGTCGGCCGTCGCGAGCGCCAGGAGCCCCTCGGCGTCGATCGTCACCGAGGTGTCGAGCAGCACCAGCGTCCGCCCCACACCGGCAGCGACCCCGGCGTTGATCGCCGAGCCGATGCCGTCGACCGGTTCCGGGCGCACCCACGGCAGTCCGCGGTCGAACGGGTCACGCGGCGAAGCGTCGGCGACGTAGCTCACCGCACGGACGTCGGCAGCGGGGCCGAAGGCCTGACGGGCGACGGTGACCAGGCGGTCGACCTCGTCGTGCCGGTCGGACCGGGTCGTGACGAGGACCGTGACGTCGCGGTCCAGGTGCGGCAGCGGGCCGTCGAAGCCGGTCACGCGGACGACGGCAGCCGCCGGTGCGGGCACGGGGCGGGACACCTGGTCGGGCTCGACGGCCGCCGTCGTACCGCGACGACGACGACCGAACCAACCAGGACCGGGGTCACGTGCGGGTCAGGAGCCGAGCAGACGCTGGAGGTAGACGCCGTAGCCGCCCTTGACGAGCGGCGCGGCCAGCTCGGCGAGCTGCGCGTCGTCGATCCAGCCGTTGCGCCAGGCGATCTCCTCGATGCACCCGATCTTGAAGCCCTGACGGTCCTCGATGACCTTCACGTACTCGGACGCCTGCATCATCGACTCGAACGTGCCGGTGTCGAGCCAGGCCGTGCCGCGGTCGAGGACCTGGACGCCGAGCTCGCCGGCTTCGAGGTACCGCTCGTTGACCGTCGAGATCTCGAGCTCGCCACGGGCGCTCGGCTCGATCGTCTTCGCGATCTCGATGACCTTGTTGTCGTAGAAGTACAGACCGGGGACGGCGTAGTTCGACTTCGGCTCGGCCGGCTTCTCCTCGATGGAGACGGCCGAGAAGTCGTCGTCGAACTCGACGACGCCGTAGGCCTTCGGGTCGGCCACGTGGTACGCGAAGATCGTCGCACCCGCGACCTCGGTGTTCTTCTTCAGGCTCGTGCCGAGGCCGGTGCCGTGGAAGATGTTGTCGCCGAGGACGAGGGCGACGCTGTCGTCACCGATGAAGTCCTCGCCGATGACGAACGCCTGCGCGAGACCGTCCGGGGAGGGCTGCACGGCGTAGTGGATCTCCATGCCGAGGGCGGAGCCGTCGCCGAGCAGGGCCTTGAACTGCTCGTTGTACTCCGGCGTCGTGATGACGAGCACTTCGCGGATGCCGGCCATCATGAGCGTCGACAGCGGGTAGTAGACCATCGGCTTGTCGTAGATCGGCATGAGCTGCTTGCTGATGCCCTTGGTGATCGGCCAGAGGCGCGTGCCGGATCCACCGGCGAGGATGATGCCCTTCATCGGGATCGCTTCCTTACTTCGTTACTTCGTCGTGCGGAGGGACTCGGTGTAGGCGACGCACTCTTCGTACGTCGGCAGCAGACCGGCGGCCGCGGCCGCTTCGAGCGTCGGGGCGCTGGTGTCCTTCTCGGACAGCACCGGGTCGCCGATGCCGTCCGGCAGCGCGAGTCCGACGGTCGGGTCGAGGATCGTGATCCCCTTCTCGCGCTCGGGGTCGTAGTGCGCGCTGACCAGGTAGTTCACGGTCGACTGGTCCTCGAGCGCGACGATCGCGTGACCGAGGCCCTCGGACAGGTACACGGCCTTGCGGTCGACGTCGTCGATGCGGACCGAGTCCCACTGCCCGAACGTCGGCGAACCGACGCGGATGTCGACGATGTAGTCGATGAAGGCGCCGCGGACGGCGGTCACGTACTTCGCCTGGCTCGGGGCGACGAGGGCGTAGTGGATCCCGCGGGCGACGCCGGCCGACGAGATCGACATGTTCACCTGGCGGAGGTCCAGCGGGTGGCCGACCGTCTCTTCGAGGACGTCGGCGCGGTACGCCTCGAGGAAGGCTCCTCGTGCGTCGCCGTGCTGGACGGGCGTGAACTCCCACGCGCCGGGGATCTTGAGTTCGCGGATCTGCACTGCTGCACCCTACCAAGCCGCCCGGACGCCCACCGGCGGCAGGCCGGACCTGCACCGATCCCTGCGGTCGCATAGGCTGTCCTGGCCTCGCGCACCTGCCGGAACCCAGAAACGAGACACTGCGTACCCGTGAAGCTCTTCATCCAGATCCCCTGCCTCAACGAGGAGAACACCCTCGCGAGCGTCCTCGACTCCATCCCACGGCGGATCGACGGCATCGACGAGATCGAGGTCCTCGTCATCAACGACGGCAGCACGGACCGCACCGTCGAGGTGGCGAAGGAGCACGGTGTGCGGCACTTCGTGCACCACACCACGAACATGGGTCTCGCCCGGTCGTTCCGCGACGGGGTGGACTACGCCCTGCTCCACGGCGCCGACATCGTCGTGAACACCGACGGCGACAACCAGTACCCCCAGGCGCAGATCGCCGAGCTCGTGCAGCCGATCCTCCGCCAGGAAGCCGAGATCGTCATCGGCGACCGCCAGACGCGCACGATCGAGCACTTCTCCGGGTTCAAGAAGCTCATGCAGCGCTTCGGCTCCTGGGTGGCGTCGCGCGCAGCCGGACTCGACCTGCCCGACGCGGCGAGCGGCTTCCGTGCGTACTCGAAGTACTCGCTCATCCGTCTGAACATCGTGACGCGCTTCAGCTACTGCATGGAGACCATCGTGCAGGCCGGGTACAAGCGTCTGGCGATCGCCTCGATCCCGATCACGACGAACCCGAAGACCCGCGAGTCGCGGCTGTTCAGCAACATCTGGCAGCACATGTTCCAGTCCGGGTCCGCCATCGCCCGCGTGTACCTGATGTACCGCCCGATGGCGCTGTTCGCCTGGGTCGCCGCGATCCTCGGTGCGCTCGGCGCCTGGCCGCTCGTCCGCTACCTGGTGCTCCTCGCCATGCACACGGGCGGGAACCACCTGCAGTCGATCATCCTCGGCGTGGTCCTGCTCATCACCGCCCTGTTGGCGGTCGTGATCGGGGTCGTCGCCGACCTGACGCGACTGAACCGCACCCTGGCCGAGGAACAGCTCGACCTGCAGAAGCTGCAGCGGTATGGCGACTGAGCGCGTGGCGGACCGCCTCGACCGACGGACCCGCTTCGCGCTCTGGCTCCGCCGTCCCCAGGGATGGGTGGAGATCGTCGCATGGGCAGCACTGGTGGCGTTCGTGGTGTTCACGATCGGGCCCGCGCTCATCGGCCACGGCACCTTCCTGAACACCGGCCTGCTCAACCGGTACACGCCGTGGGGTGAGTCCTTCGAGACCACCACGGGGTCGACCAACATCCTGACGAGCGACACGCTGGACAGCGTGTTCCCGCAGACCACGCTGCTGGTGCGGAGCGCACACGAGGGCGTGTTCGCCGCGTGGAACCCATTCGTCGCCGGTGGCGTCGAACTCGGCGGGGTGCCGAACTCCGGTGCGTGGTCGCCGCTGTCGCTGCCGTGGTGGATCCTGCCGTTCAGCTACGCGCCGGGTGCGGTGAAGCTGCTCGAGATCGTGGCCGTCACCGTCGGCATGTCGCTCCTGCTGCGCCGGTGGAGCGTCCCACGAGCCGCCTGGCCGATCGCCTCGCTGGTCTTCGCCTCGTCTGGCTTCATGGTGGCGTGGTCGAACTGGCCGCAGACCCGCGTCGCCGCGTTCATCCCCCTGCTCTTCTGGGCCATCGACCGTGCCGCGGTCGAGCTCCGGGCGCGCGACGTCATCGGCGTCGGGGCCGTCGTGGCCTCGATGCTGCTCGGCGGCTTCCCCGCCGTGGTCGGCTACGGCCTCTTCGTCGGCGGGATCTTCTTCCTGGCCCGCACGATCGTCGCCCACCGTGCGCTGCGGGGCGTGGTCCTCAGCGGACTGATCGCCATGGGCGGCATCGTCTTCGGCCTGCTGCTCTCGGCGTGGCAACTCCTGCCCTTCGCGATCAGCGCCTCGAACGTCGTCGACTTCGGCGGCCGCGGACAGCACGGCGGGAGCGGACTCGGGTCGCGGCCGATGGTCACGTCGTGGATCCCCGACGTCTCGTTCCTCGGCAGCTCCGGTGCCGCGTGGAGCAACCGCAACCCGGTCGAGGAGTACTCCTACATCGGCATCGCCGCGGTCGTGCTCATCGCCGCCGCGGTGCTCATCCGTCCGGCCACGAGCCAGCTGTCGGCCGACCGAGGCGTCCTCGCCCGCCGTCGCACCCGTGGTGTCCTGACGATCGTCGCCGCGATGCTGGCCTTCAGCGTCGTCCTCGTGTTCCTCGGCGGCCCGATCCTCGCCGCGGCCCGGGAACTCCCCGTCTTCGACAGCAACCCGATCGGTCGCGCCCGCGTGGTCGTCGGGTTCTTCGCAGCGGCACTCGCCGGCATCGGCTTCGGTCGCGTCGTCGAGCCGGAGACCCTGCGTGACGAACTCGCCCGCTTCCGTGCCGCGAGCCGCTCCGCCGGACCGGCCGGATCGTCGCGATCGTCCTCGTCGTGCTGTTCACGCTGTCCATCGGGCTGCAGACGATGCTCGCGCTCGAGGCGGTCCCGACCGAGTACGTCCACCAGACCAAGGTCGAGGCCCTGACGGTCGGCATCATCGGCGCCGCCGTGGGTGTCGCCGTGCTGCTCGCCTGGTTCTTCCGGTCGCGCGTGGTCCACGTCCTGGTGGCCGTGGCGATCGCCGCGATGGTCGTCGTCCCCGCGATCTCGGCCACGCAGAAGTGGTGGCCGATCGCGTCGCTCTCGACCTTCTACCCGACGACGCCGGCGCTCGCGTACCTGCAGCAGAACGTCTCCGACCAGGAGCGCTACGCCACCACCGGCAGTGCCACGCTGCCCGGCTCGGCCACGTACTACGGGATCCGCTCGGTCACGGGGCACGCGTTCCAGACCAAGGAGTGGAAGCAGCTCATGCGGTCGCTCGACCCGGACACGTACCCGACCGCCACGTACCTGAGCTTCTCGCCCAACCTGATCCCGTCGCTCGTCGAGTCGCCGATCCTCGACCGCGTCGCGACGAAGTACCTCGTCGCCGACCCCTCGGCACCGCTCGCCGGGACCACCGAGGACGGCGACTCCCAGACGAAGTGGTCCGACCTCACCGCGGACAACCCGTCGGTCGACTCGGCGACGAACAGCGGTCCGCTCAACGGCATCACGATCACCGGCCCCCGGCGCTGACGACGTCGAAGGGCGGCATGACCATGACGGTCGCGGTGATCGCCGACGGCACCGGCAAGACGCTGGCGAAGACCGAGAGCTGGGTGCCGGCGCTCGGCGGCGGACGGAACATCGCCCTGCCCGGCTCGGACATCCCCGCGGACACGAAGTGGCACGTCCGCATCACGATCACGGGGCAGTCCAAGCTCGTGCCGATCGGCACCGACGACGACGGCCACGCGGTGATGAGCATCACCCGACCGGTCTCCGGCGACGGCGTGTCCGTCGTGCACACGGGCGACGCCACCGTCTACGAGCGCGACTCGGCGCTCGATCGGGTGCGGTGGGCGTCGGACCAGCAGGTCGTGTCCACGGCCGCCGACCGGATCCGCACGCTCGCGGACCCGTCACTACCCGACGACACGGTCGTCCTGAACCGCACGCCCGACCACACGGCCGGGGGCGGCGACGCCACCGTCGACCTGCAGGACGGCGACACGAACGAGACCGTGGCGGACGTCGACGCGTCCGCGGGCGGCTGGCTCGTCGTGGCCGACTCGGTGCTGCGCCCCGGCTGGAGCGCCACGGTGGACGGCGAACCCAGCGACCTCGTCACGGCGGACAACGCCGGTGGCGCGGTCTGGGTGCCGAAGGGCCAGCACACCGTCCGCCTGCACTACGCGGTCCCCCGCGCAGCGATCGGTGGCCTGGTCACCGGCGGCGCGATCCTGGTGGCCGTCGCGGCCTCGGTGCTCGTTTCCGTGTCCGTCCGGCGCCGACGACGACGCCGACCGGCAGACCCCGGCGACGGCCCGGTCACCGGTCCCGACGGCGACGCGACGGACGGTCCCGACGACCGTTCGGCCGACACCCTAGAATCAGCAGTCGATCCAACGCCAACGGCAACGCCAAGGAACCAGACCACGTGAAGATCCTCGTCACCGGCGGAGCCGGATTCATCGGCTCGAACTTCGTCCGTCGCACCCTGCAGGACGCCTACCCCGGCCTGGAGGGCGCCGAGGTCGTCGTCTACGACGCCCTCACCTACTCCGGCAACGAGGCGAACCTCGCCCCGGTCGCGGACTCCCCCGCTACACCTTCGTGCACGGCGACATCCGCGACGCCGCGAAGCTCGACGAGGTCGTCCCCACAGTCGACGCGATCGTGCACTTCGCCGCCGAGTCCCACGTCGACCGATCGGTCCGCGACTCCGGCATCTTCGTCGAGACGAACGTCGTCGGTACCCAGCGTCTGCTCGACGCCGCGCTCCGCCACGGCACCGAGCGCTTCGTGCACGTCTCCACCGACGAGGTCTACGGCTCCATCAGCGAGGGTTCGTGGGACGAGGAGCGCCCGCTCGAACCGAACTCGCCGTACTCGGCGTCGAAGGCCGGCAGCGACCTGCTCGCCCGCAGCTACCACCGCACCCACGGGCTGAACCTGTCGATCACGCGGTGCTCGAACAACTACGGGCCGTACCACTTCCCCGAGAAGGTCATCCCGCTGTTCGTCACGAACCTCATCGACGACGTGCACGTCCCGCTCTACGGCGAGGGCAACAACATCCGCGACTGGCTGCACGTCGACGACCACACCCGCGGCATCGCGATGGTCCTGACCCGCGGCCGCGCCGGCGAGATCTACAACATCGGTGGCGGCACCGAGCTCACCAACAAGGAGCTCACGCAGCTGCTGCTCGACGCCACCGGCAAGGACTGGTCGTACGTCGACCGCGTCGCCGACCGGCTCGGGCACGACCTGCGCTACTCGGTCGACATCTCGAAGATCCAGGCCGAGCTCGGCTACGAGCCGCAGGTCCCCTTCGAGCAGGGCCTGGCCGACGTCGTGCAGTGGTACCGCGACAACCGTTCGTGGTGGGAGCCGCTCAAGGAGCGCGCAGCGATCGCATGACCAGGTACCTCATCACCGGCGCCGCCGGCATGCTCGGCCGTGACCTCCAGGCCGCGCTCGCCGGCCGCGACGTCACGGCACGCTCGCGCGCCGAGCTCGACATCACCGACCCGGCCGCGGTGGACGCCGCCGTCGCCGGGCACGACGTCGTGATCAACTCCGCCGCGTACACGAAGGTCGACGACGCCGAGGACCACGAGGACGACGCCTTCGCCGTCAACGCGACCGGCCCGAAGCTCCTGGCCGAGGCCGCGGTCCGCCACGGTGCGAAGCTCGTCACGGTGTCGACGGACTACGTCTTCGACGGCAACGGCACCGCCCCGTACGCCGAGGACGCGCCGACCGACCCGATCAACGCCTACGGCCGTACCAAGGCCGCGGGCGAGGCGTTCGTGCGCGAGATCGCTCCGGACACGTCGTACGTCGTGCGCACCGCCTGGATCTACGGTGCGCACGGGCCGAACTTCGCCGCGACGATGCTCCGGCTGGCCGGCTCGCACGACACCGTGAGCGTCGTCACCGACCAGATCGGTCAGCCGACGTGGACCGGCGACCTCGCCGCGCGGATCGTCGAGCTCGTCGACGGGGACGCCCCCGCTGGCGTCTACCACGGCACGAACGCCGGGCAGGGGTCGTGGTTCGACTTCACCCGCGCCATCTACTCCGCGCTCGGGCTCGACCCCGAGCGCGTCCTGCCGACGGACAGCGCGGCGTTCGTCCGTCCGGCGCCGCGCCCGGCGTACAGCGTGCTCGGACACGACGGCTGGTCGCGCGCCGGCCTCGCGCCGATGCGCGACTGGCGTGAGGCGCTGCGCGCCGCGGTGGCCGCAGGAGCGTTGACGGCGTAGGCACGGCAGTCGACCGGGAGGCCCGGATCACGTCCGCCGCATCGCGGACGTGATCCGGGCCTCCGTCTCGGTCCCCTGCCGCACCCCGCCGGCGGCGCTCAGGGGCCGGCCCGCCCGCCCTGGTAGGGTCGGGCAGCCGGGCGCCGGGCCGGTCCTCGGCCCCATCACCACGACGAGGAGACCAGCACCATGACCACCCTCCACGTCCTCGTCGACCAGGTCGTCGCCCCCGTTCCGGGCGGCATCGGGCGGTACGCCGAAGAGCTCGCCCGGCACCTCGTCGCCAACGCGCCGACCGGCTGCGACGTGGCCGGGGTCGTGTCGGCGGTCGGCTCCGACGAGATGGCCCACCTGCGCACGCTGCTGCCCGGTCTGTCCGACCTGCAGCGTCTGCCGCTGGCCCGCCGTGAACTCTCGCTCGCGTGGCAGGGCGGCTTCGTCGGTGGCATCGCGAAGGGCATGGTGCACGCGCCGAGCGTCCTCGCTCCCCTGGTCAAGCACGACCGCTTCCAGGACCCGGGCCGGCAGACCGTCGTCACCGTGCACGACACCGTGCCGTGGACGAACCCCGAGACCCTGACGCCCCGCGGCGTCCACTTCCACAAGGCGATGGTGAAGCGCGCGTGGAAGCACGCCGATGCCGTCGTCGTGCCCACCCACGCGGTCGCGAGCGCGCTGAACGAGATCCACCGGTTCGACGACCGACTCCGGGTCATCGGCGGCGCCCCGAGCGGTCGGCTGCGGCTGCCCGTCGACGCCGACCTGCGCGCCGAGCGTCTCGGCCTGCCGGACCGCTACGTACTGGCCGTCGGCACGCTCGAACCGCGCAAGGCGCTCGGGTCCCTGATCGAGGCGCTCGCGCACCCCGACGCCCCCGCCGACATCCCGCTCGTCATCTCCGGCCCGGACGGCTGGGGCGACGTCGACGTGTACGGCACCGCCGAACGCGCCGGGCTCGCCCGCGACCGGGTGAAGGTGCTCGGACGGATCGACGACGCCGACCTCGCCGTGGTCTACGACCGAGCCACGGTGTTCGTGTTCCCGAGCCTCGCCGAGGGGTTCGGGCTACCCGTGATCGAGGCGATGAGCTTCGGGACCCCGGTCATCCACTCCGACGACCCCGCCGTGGCCGAGGTCGCGTCGGACGCCGGCGTGACCGTCGCACGGAGCCCGCGGGACTCCTACCCGGAACGGATCGCGCAGGCGGTCTACCAGGTGGTCAACGACCCCATGCTGGCCGGGCAGCTCGCCGTCGCCGGACCCGACCGGGCCCGCATGTACGACTGGAGCGACTCGGCCGCCGAGACCTGGCAGCTGCACGCCGACCTCTGACGCCTCGGGCGTCAGCCCTTGTAGGCGTAGGTGGCGACCCAGTCGATGCACAGGTGCCCGGTGGCGCCCCAGTTGCCCACCTGGAACATGTAGCGGTGCGCGGTCTTCGGCACGTGCTTCGTGATCTTCTTGATCACCTTGCCGTCGAGGCGGTAGCTGACGGACTTCCCCGGCACCCAGTCGATCGAGTAGGTGTGCCAGGAGCGCCACGTGACGCCGGTGCTCATGCTCGTCGCGTTGGCCTCTTGCCCGGGCGTCATCGAGTGGTGGTGCAGCATCGGCTTCTGGTCGAAGTTCGCCTCGGGGTAGTCGATCTCGCCGTCCGACCACTTGTCCGACGAGGGCCACAGCATGAAGGCCGCGCCGTTCCCGTTGCCGCCGAGGGCCTTGGCGCGGACGATGAACTTCCCGCCCTTGTGTCCCCAGGCCCCGGTCGGGGTGCCGAAGGTCCCGGCGGAGCCGTGCTTGCCGTCCAGCTTCACGTCCATGTACCCGTCGTGCGCGCTGATCTGCGCGCCCGAGTAGTACATCCCCCCGGTGCCGTCCGGGTAGGGCTGCCACGACTTCGCGTAGGTCTTCGCGAACACGCCGTTGGCGGCCGCAGGGGTGTTGAAGTTCTCGCGGAAGGTGAGCTTGAACGCCCCGACGTCCGCGGTCGGTGCCGAGCTGGCGGACGCTGCGGTCCCCGACCCGAACGGTCCTGCGACGAGCACGGCGCCGAGGAGCACGACGGTGAGCGCGGCCCGCTTGGTTGCGTGTTGGTGCATGAGCTGTCACTCCCTGACGTGACGGTTCGCACCCGTTCCCGTGGGTGCCGGGTGGCCGGATCTCGACCACCCGCCGTTCACCGTAGTTGCGAAGTGCAGCCCGCGCGCGGGGTTGACAGCGCCGACGTATCCCCAGTACGCGGGGGTTGCAGAACGTTCCGTCCACGCCGGGAAAGTGCTGATCAGCACCGTGTTGCGTCCCCCGTTCTGGGGAGGAGCGCAGCAGCCTGCGGTGTGCTGCGGAGACGCCGTCGTGTTGCTGCGGTGTGCTGCGGAGACGCCGTCGTGCGGGTCCCTAGAGGGAGTCGCGCAGACGCGCAGCCTTCTCCTCGACGAGTCGCTCGAGGCCGTCGGCGTAGTCGGTCAGGCGAGCTGCGACCGCGGGCTCCGAGGTGCCGATGATCCGCGCGGCGAGCAGTCCGGCGTTCGCGGCACCGTTGATGGCCATCGTCGCCACCGGGATGCCGGCCGGCATCTGCACGATCGACAGCAGCGAGTCGAGGCCGTCGAGCCGTGCGAGCTGCACGGGGACGCCGATCACGGGCAGCGTGGTCATCGACGCCACCATGCCCGGCAGGTGCGCGGCGCCACCGGCACCGGCGATCACGACGCGGATGCCACGCTCGGCGGCGCCGCGGGCGAACCGGGTCATCTTGTCGGGCGTGCGGTGCGCCGACACGACGTCCGCCTCGAACGGGATGCCGAGCTCGGCGAGGATGTCGGCCGCGGCACGCATCGTCGGCCAGTCGGAGTCCGACCCCATGATGATCGAGACGAGCGGCTGGACGGGTGCGTCGGTGTCGGTCACGCGACGAGCCTAGCCGAGCAGCACGCGCCGCCAGGCGTCGTCGTCGCGGCCGATCGTGCGCTCCTCGGTGACCCACCGGACGGCCCGGTCATCGGCCGTCCCGCGCTCGACGGCGGCGCGCACCGCATCGCGCCAGGCCCCGACGTCGTCCGGCACCGCGACGGCGCCGTGGGCTCGTGCCACGGCGTACGAAGGCCGGTCGGAGACCACCGCGGGCAGGCCGAGCGCGGTGTACTCCAGGAACTTCAGGTCGCTCTTGGCGCGGTTGAACTCCTCGTCGCGGAGGGGCGCGACGCCGGCCCGCCAACGCTCGCGGTGCGCCACGAGCCAGCGGGAGAACGCCGGGTAGTGGCCGTCCGGCACCTCCACACGGCGGAACCAGTCGGCGCCGCCCTCGTCGGTGACCCCGATGACCTCGAGCCGGATCGGTGTGCCGTCGGCGGTGGCCAGGTCGGTGAAGACGTCGCGCAGCAGTTCGAGGTCGGCCGCGTGGGTGAGCGTGCCCATGTAGAGCACCCGGTGCTCGCCGTGCGGGCGCTCGTCGTCGTCCTCGGTCGATCCGGGTGTCCAGAGTCCGGGGTCGAGGGCGTTCGGTACCACCGTGACCTCGCGCGCGACCGGACGCACGACGTCGGCGAGTTCCGGCGTGCTCACCACGACCACGTCGGCGCCGCGGACCAGTGCATCGATCGAGGCGAGGCGGTCCGGGTCGTACTCGGCCCGCGACAACCGCTCGCGTCCGGAGTCGGTGAAGAAGTCGTCGTCGACCTCTGCGACGACGCGGATCCCCCGTGCTGCGGCCACGTCGAGGAACGTCTGCACCGCGTTGCGCGGCAGGTTGTCCCGCTGGACGATGACCGCGGTGTACGGGGTCGTGTCCGTCCCGTCGACGAACGCGCCGGGGTCGACCTGCCGGACCCCCGCGGTCCCGCTCGCGGCCAGGTGTTCGGTCCGCCGGACGACCCGCACGTGGGCGGACGCGGGGTGCGCGCCGCCGCCGCCCGCGACGACGTAGCCCAGGACCGGCAGCGGTGTGGGCACGGGCACGGCGACTCGCGGCCCGGGTGCGGTGGCGGCGGGTGCGGTGGCGGGTGCGCCCATGACGGCTCGGCGCAGTCGGCGAGCGGCCCGGCGGACGAGATCACGCGGCATCCGCCCATCATCCCGCACGGAGCGACCTCGCCACGCCGCACCGTCAGCGCCGCACCGTCAGCGCCGCACCGTCAGCGCCGCCCGACCGTCACCGTCCGGCAGGCACCCACGAGCCGGTCCGCCCCGAGCCCCACGTTCCGGGCGACCGCGCAGACCTTGTGCTTGCCCGCCGTGACGGACACCGTGCCGGCGAACCCGTGCGCAGCACCGGCACCCCAGGTCCGGTCGACGTCGGCGCGCGTCCGGCCCGCTGACAACGACTGCACCCGCCGTCCGTCGACGCTGACCACCACCGAGGTCGCGGTCGTCACGGCGTCGCCGTCGAACGCCCAGCCGCGCAGGGCCACACCGCCGGACACCGCCTGCACCGACTCGAGGGAGCCGTACGGATCGTGCCGGAAGGCGCGGACGGTGGCGCACCCGAGCGTGGTGTCCGAGCCGGCGCCGATGTTGACCGCGGTCACGCAGACCCGGCGAGCGCCGGCAGCAGCGGGGACGACGGCCTCGAAGCCGTGGGTCGCCCCGACACCAGCGGCCGCGTCGACGTCGCTGCGGCGGAGTCCGGCGGTCACGGCTCCCGCGGCGACGCCGTCGACCGTGGCGCGGACCCGGACGGGCTGGGTGGGGTCGTCCTCGTCGAAGGCCCAACCCCGGACCCGGACACCACCACCGGTGCCGGCGACCACGTCGAGCGATCCCTGCGGAGCGAGGTCGGCCGCGGGGACTCCGAGGCGGGCGTTCGCGACCAGGGCCTGGGCGTAGGCGGACCACCACTTGCCCGCAGCCGGGGCGCCGTTGCAGGTGCCGTCGCTCGCGCCGGGGGTCTTCACCCACAGCAGGGCGTCGAGTGCGGTGCCGTCGGCGACGACCCGGGGCGAGGTGCCGAGTCCGGCGCCGGGACCGTTGCACCAGGTCCCGCGCCAGCCCTGTCCGTTCCGCGAGGTGTCGATCACGTAGTGCGAGCCACCGGTCGCAGCGGACACCTTCTGCGCGTAGGCCTGCTCCTGGGCGGTCGGGTAGTAGTTGGCGACGTTCGTGAAGAACCCGCGGGCCTGCTGCACGCCCGCGCTGTTCAGCCGGGCCGCCATGGTCGCCGGCGGCACCCAGTTCGAGTTGCCGGCGTCCAGGTACGCGGGCACCCCGGCGGCGGTGAGCCCGGCGACGGTGCGGGAGAGGATCCGGTAGCGCTGGTCGTCGAGCGTGGTGCTGCACTTCGCGTTGCTGAGCATCGCGAGGGAGTCCGGCTCGACGATCACGGCGGCGCGGTGCCCAGTGAGCGCGGCGGTCACCTGGTCGACCCAGGCGTCGTAGGAGGATTCCGAGAACCCGCCGGCGGAGTACCCGCCGCAGTCCCGGTCCGGGATCGCGTACAACACGAACACCGGGGTGGTGCCGGAGTCGTCGGCGCCGGTGACCGCAGCGCTGATCGTCTTGGTCAACTGGGCGCCCTGGGTCCACTCGCCGAGCCAGGTCGCGACGGGGTACCGCGCGATCGTCGAGGCTGCGGCGGCACCGGCGGGGTCCGCGGCGGCGAGCGCGGTGGCCGCCTTGGCTGCTTCGCTCGTGGGTGACCGGTACGGACCGGCACCGTACAGCGACGCAGCCGATGCGGACCGGATCGTCGTGGCGGACGTGGCAGCGGACGCGCCGCTCACCGGCAGCAGCGCGCCGGCGAGGGCGGTGAGTGCGACGGCGGTGCCGCAGACGACAGCACGGCGCGGACGGCGGCGCATGGACACACTCCTCGGACGGTCGACCCCTGACCGGTCCATGGGAACACGGGCCGCTGCCGGTCACCACCCGCCAGTGCGGGTGCCACCCGAGCGGGTGTCGGCAGTCCTGGGGACGCACCTGCGCCCTGGACGCGACCCGCAGACGGACGGGAGGCCCGTGGCGGCGTGGCCACGGGCCTCCGGACCACCGCTGGCGCGTCGCTCCGCTACCGGCGGCGTGGGCCCAGTCCGTCATCCGCCCGGTCGACGGACCCGGTGTCAGTCGTCGAAGTGCGCCGCCGCGGCGCGCGCCCGGTAGACGACGTCGTCGACGTCGTCGCCGATCACCGTGACGTGGCCGATCTTCCGACCGGGGCGCGGTGCCTTGCCGTAGAAGTGGTACTTCGCCTCGGGGAACGCCTCGAGCGCGGCCGGGTAGCGGGCGGCGAGGTCGCCGTCGGCCGGTCCGCCGAGCACGTTGACCATCACGGCGGCCCGGGCGAACGACCCGGTGGCACCGAGCGGCAGGTCGAGGACGGCGCGCAGGTGCTGCTCGAACTGGCTCGTCGTCGCACCGTCGATCGTCCAGTGGCCGGTGTTGTGCGGTCGCATCGCGAGTTCGTTGATGAGGATGCGCTCGTCGGCGGTCTGGAACAACTCGACGGCCAGGACCCCGGTGACCCCGAGCTCCTCGGCGATGCGGACCGCGATCGACTCCGTCACGTCGGCGATGCGTCCGGCGCTGTCGGGCGCGGGGGCGATGACCTCGGCGCAGACCCCGTCGCGCTGCACGGTCTCGACCAGCGGCCACGCGACGACCTGGCCGGAGGGGCGACGGGCGACGGACTGCGCGAGCTCGCGGGTGAACGGCACGAGCTCCTCGGCGAGCAGCGCCTGCCCGCCGCCGGCCTCGGCGACCGCGATGAACCAGTCGTCGACGTCCGAGGGGTCCGACACGACCCGGACGCCCTTGCCGTCGTAGCCACCGCGGGGCGTCTTCACGACCGCGCGGCCGCCGTGCTCGTCGAGGAACGCGCGGAGTTCGTCGGGGTCGTGCACCGCGGCCCAGTCCGGCACCGGGAGACCGAGTTCGCTGAGCTTCGAGCGCATCGTGATCTTGTCCTGCGCGACGGCCAGCGGGCCCGGGCCGGGGCGGACCGCCACACCGGCGTCGACCAGGGCGCGCAGGACGTCCTGCGGCACGTGCTCGTGGTCGAACGTGACGACGTCGACCTCGCGGGCGAACGCCAGCACGGTCTCGACGTCGTGGTAGTCGCCCTCGGCCGTGGCGGCGATCGCGGCCGACATGCCCGGCCCCTCGGCGAGCACCCGGATGTCGATCCCCAGCTCGACGGCCGCCGGCACCATCATCCGTGCCAGCTGTCCTCCGCCGATGACCCCGACGCGCAACGCCATGCTGTGTGATCCTTCCGGCGTTCACACCGACCGGGGTGAACGCGTTGTCTACAATCGCTGTTCGGGTCGCACTGTGCACGACCCGCGACAACTCTACGGATCCTGGAGGGCACGTGCGGCGCCTCATTGCCCAGCTGGCACGCTTCGGCGTGGTCGGCGCCGTCGGCTTCGTCGTCGACACCACGGTGTTCAACGTCCTGCGCATCACCGTCCTGAACCCCGACGACGTGCACTCCGGGCCGTTCTGGGCGAAGGTCATCTCGACCGTGGTCGCCATCTTCGTGAACTGGATGGGCAACCGGTACTGGACGTTCCGTGAGCAGCGCCGTGCGGTCGCGACGCGGGAGGGCGTCGAGTTCGTCGTCGTCTCGCTCGGCGGCATGGTCATCGCGCTCGCGTGCCTCGGGGTGTCCCACTACGCGATGGGACTCACCTCGGTCTTCGCCGACAACGTCGCGAACATCGTCGGCCTCGTGCTCGGCACGGTGTTCCGCTTCTGGCTCTACAAGGTGTGGGTGTACCACCCCGAACGCACCGCCACGGTGCCCGCGGCCGCGGACGTCGCACGTCAGGACGCGCTCTAGGATCGATCGGGTGACGGCCCACGAGACCACCACCCGCACCCGCGACAGCACCCCGACCACCGCGCCACCCCGCACCGCTCGCTGGGAGCGTGTGGCGATCGCGGTCGTCACCGCCACCTTCGGCCTGTGGCTCGTCGCCTGGGCGCTGGTCGTCCCGGTCTTCCAGGCTCCGGACGAGACCGCCCACATCGACGCCGCCGTGCACGTCGCACTCGGCGACGCCTGGGCCGCCCCGGTGCGTTGCACGTCACGAACGCCGTCGAGGCCGCGAAGACCGAGCTGGCCACGAAGCCGTCCAGCCAGTGGTCGACCGTCAGCGAGCTGCTGCAGAACGCTCCCGGACCGTCCGCGACCGTGAACCAGATGACCCAGCACCCGCCGACCGCCTACCTCGCCGGTGCCGCCGTGCTCCGGGCCGTGGACTTCGGCGACCTGCGCTGGGACCGGGCGTTCATCGCGCTCCGACTCGCCGACGTCCTGGCCGTCACCGCACTCCCCCTGCTCGCGTGGGCATCCGTCCGCCGGGTGACCCGTTCCCCGCGCGCCGCGCTCGTCGGCGGGCTCGCGGTGTTCGCGACGCCCGAGCTCGCGTCCATCGGGTCATCGTTCTCGAACGACGCCCCCGTGCTGCTCGTCGCCGGCGTCGTCGTCTGGCTCGCCACCCGGCTGTTGACCGGCGACACCCGGTGGCGCACCACGATCGCCCTGGCGGCGGTCCTCGGTGCCCTGGTCTGGATCAAGGGGACTGGTCTGCCCGCAGTGCCGTTCGTCGCCGTCGTCGTGCTCTTCGCCGGTGCCGGGGTGCTGTCCCTGCGGCAACGGGTGGTGCGCACCGTCGTCGCGATGGCCGTCTCTGGGGGCATCGGCGCCTGGTGGTGGGTCCACAACTGGTTCGCCTACGGCCGGATCCAGCCGAACGGCTACGCGTCCATGCGGCCGCCGAAGGACTTCCCACCGGGCGAGCACCCGACCCTGGGACACTTCCTCGACGTCAGTTGGGGAACCCTGGCACGCACGTTCTGGGGCAGCTTCGGTGCACGGGCACAGGTGAGCATGGGCGACCTGCTCACCGCCGTCCTGACGATCATCGTCCTGGTCGTCCTGGTCGGCTGGGCGTTCCGGCGTGGCCCGGACCTGCGGGTGGCCCTGTGCCTGGCGGTGTTCCCGGCACTGCTCATCGGCATCCAGAACGAGACGAGCGCGGGCGCGTACCTCCGGACGACCGAGGTCGCCGCCACCCAGGGCCGCTACTACTTCCCCGCGATCCTGTGCCTGATCGTGCTGAGCGCCCTGGCCTGGCGTCGCCTGGTACCCGCCGGACGCGCACGCTCGTGGGTCGCGGTGGCCCTGGCCGTCCTGCTGCCCGCCGTGGGCGTGTACGGGTTCGCGGTGGCGTCGGCGTGGTTCTGGAACGCCGCCCTGTTCCCGGTGACGGGCCGCGGGCTGCTCCGCTACTCCGAGATCGGGCCGGTGCCGCCAGCGGTGCTCGTGGTCGTGGTCGTGCTGGTGGCCGTCGGCCTGGTCACGTCGGTCGTCCAGGTCGCCCGTGCCGACCGTCGGGTGGCCGTGCCCGCGTCGTGACCTGGCGTCACGCGGCGGGGGCGCTGCCCTCCACCGCGGACGGGTCGTCGGTCGGGCGGCCGCGGCGGAACCAGGTCGGTGCTGCGGCGCAGAGCAGGAACAGCCCGTCGACCGCCAGGCTCCAGACGCGGGTGACGACGACCACGACGAGGGCGATGGGCACCGGCATCACGATGGCGAGGAGCAGCGCCTGCACGCCCTCGCGGACGCCGAGGCCACCGGGGGCGAACACGGCGAGCATGCTGATCGCCGAGGCCATGCTGGCGGCACCGATCACGAACGCTGCGTCACTGAGCTGGAGCGTCGGGTACACCGCCAGCGTGATGAAGTAGTACGCGGTGCCCGACAGGATCGCACCGGCGACGTACAGCCCGGCGCCGCCGAGCACCGTGCCGAGGTTTGGGCGGACGTCGGCCTCGAGCGGCTTGCGGCGCAGGATCTTCAGCGCGATGCCGATCAGGAAGACGAAGACCCGCGGGATCAGGCAGACGACGCAGCCGACGAACGCGGCGACCATGAGCGCGATGAGCCACGGGTCGAGCGCGTGCGTGCGGGGGTCGATGAGCAGCAGCACGAGCGCCAGGGCGAGGGTGGCGGCGATCTGCAGCGCACCCTCGAGCAGGCCGCTGACGCCGAGCCGGGCCTTCGAGACACCGTGCTTCGAGGCGAAGTAGACCTTGCCGATGATCCAGGTCGCGGCCCCGGGGATGTAGCGGCCCATCCAGGACTTCGCGTACACGTAGGTGAGCGTCACGCCGGAGCCCTTGAGGCCGGTCGCGCCGAGCCGTCGCAGCAGGTAGAACCAGATGCCGACGCCCCAGTAGCGGAACCCGAGGCTGATCAGCGTCGCCACGACGACCCAGGACCACTGCCAGTCCAGGCCGGCGAGCTGGCCCCAGTCGACGCTGCGGACGTAGAGCACGAGGAAGACCGCGAGGAGCACGTAGAAGACGATCGGGACCGCCTTGACGAGGAACCGTCGCCAGGACGGCGGACGCTTCCCCTCGGGGGCCGGGGCGTCGCTGGTGGTTCCTGACAAACGGGTCTCCTGCCGGTGCTGCTGCGCTCAGGTCATGCTAGCCGTTCCGGTGTGTGCGAAACTTGCCGCCGACACGACCGACCGAACACCGACACGAGGATGCCGTTGCCCAACCAGCCACGGGAGAGCGCCCGACTCGAGTTCACGTACCTCGACGGGCTTCGAGGACTCGCAGCCTTCGCCGTCGTGTTCCACCACACGTACCTGTTCACCGGCCTGACCGACGCCGCGAAGACGGACATGCCGTGGATGCGTCCGATCATCGGGTGGGGCTACCTCGGTGTCCCACTGTTCATCGTGCTGTCCGGCTACGTGCTCATGCTGCCGGTGATGACCCGCTCCGACGGCTACCGCGTGCCCGGCGGCTTCTGGAAGTTCATCTGGCGACGTGCCCGACGGATCCTCCCGCCCTACTGGGCGGCGCTCGTGCTCTTCGCCGTGGTGGTCCTGTTCGTACCGGTGATGCACAACCCGAACGGCACGCAGTGGGACACGAAGCTCCCGATGGGGTGGGGCGCGTTCCTGACGCACCTGTTCCTGGTGCACGACTTCTTCCCGACGTACATCGGCAAGATCAACGGGCCGATGTGGAGCGTCGCGATCGAGTGGCAGATCTACTTCCTCATGGCGCTGCTCATCCTGCCGATGTGGCGCCTGCTCGGCGGATGGGTGACGACCTCGGTCCTCGTCGCGGCCGGACTCTGGATGGGCGTCGAGAACCGGTACGCCTCGATGCACCCGTGGTTCGTGGGGCTCTTCGCCATCGGCATGCTCGCGGCGGCGATCACCGTACGGGCCCGCGACGCGCACCTCGAGGGACGGCTCCGGTTCCTCGCGCCGCGGTGGACCGGCTGGGTGACCGGCACCCTCGTCGTCGCGGCGACCGCTGCGATGGTCCTGATGTTCGCCTCGCGTCGTCTGTACTTCCAGCAGCAGACCTGGCCGTCGGAGATCGCCATCGGCGTGCTCTCCGGGATCGTCCTCACGTGGCTCGGCGTGGCCGCCGTCACGGGCCACCACACCTGGTTCTCGCGGTTCCTCGCCTGGAGGCCGTTCGTCCTCGCAGGACTCGTCTCGTACTCGGTCTACCTCTTCCACAGCCCCTTGCTGGCGTTCGGCAACCTGCTCCTGCTGCCCCTGGGGCTCTCGACGAAGTGGCAGTTCCTCGTCATGGTCGTCGTCGTGGTGCCCGTGACGATCGCACTCTGCGTCGGCTTCTGGTGGCTGGTCGAGCGGAACTTCCTCAACCAGCGGCAGCGTCACGCCGCCGCCGAGGTCGCCTCGCGGGAACCGATCCCCACCGTCGAGACCGTCCAGCCGGTGCGCGAGTCCAGCGTGCGCTGAGCGGCCAGGCCCCGCGACTCGGCGGCTACCATGGCTCGGACGCGACGTGGGCGACAGGGCTCCACGCATCTCGACGAGGAAGACGAGAACGCATGCGCAGATCCAGCAGAAGACTCCTCGGCCTGGGCACGGCAACGGTGGTGGCCGGGGCGATGACCCTGGTGGCCGGTCCGGCGTGGTCCGAGACAGCAGGCACCGCGACGGCCTCGACCAGCCCGAGCGCCGGCACCAGCGCGAGCACGACGGCGACCGGGACCACGACCGCGACCGGGCCGTCCGTCGCCGAGATGGACGCGAGCGGCAACCACGTGATGGGTGCCGGCATCGCGGCACACGCCGGGCAGACCCGAGTAGCCGCCGACCAGCCCGTCGGGCCGACGCCCCTCGGCACGAACACGAAGGTCGCCGCCGCGGCGAAGCGCCCGACGGGCAAGATCAACGGCATGGACGTCAGTGCCTGGCAGCCGAACGTCGACTTCACGGCGGCCTACGGGCTCGGCGCTCGCTTCGCCTACATCAAGGCGACCGAGGGCGTCTCGTACGTCAGCTCGACGTACGCGTCGCAGTACCGGAACGCCAAGAACGCCGGCTTCATCCGCGGCGGCTACGTGTACGCCCAACCGAGCAAGGCCAGCGGCGCGGCGACCGCGAACTACTTCTTCGCCCACGGCGGGCAGTGGACGGCCGACGGCGTCACGCTCCCCCGCTGCTCGACATCGAGTACGGCACCGCGGCCCAGGGCGTCTGCTACGGCAAGAGCTGGCCGCAGATGCGGTCGTGGATCGCGGACTTCTCGGCGACCGTCTACAAGAAGACGCACCGCTACCCGGCGATCTACACGACGACCGACTGGTGGAAGCGCTGCACGAACAACAGCATCCGGTTCTCGAAGAACCCGTTGTTCGTCGCGATCTACCCGGTCAAGGACTTCTCCGGCCCCGGGACCCTCGGGGCCAGCTGGAAGTCGACCGGATGGCGCTTCTGGCAGTGGGCGGCCAGTGGGACGCTCCCCGGCGACCAGGACGTCTACCGCAGCGCGGACGGCGCGAACCTCCGCGCGTTCGCCAAGAAGACGGAGTAGCCCCGCCGGACGTCAGCGGGTCTGGCGGGTGGCCTCGGCGAAGTCGGCGTCGAGGGCGGTCGCCATCCGGGCGACGCCGTCGGCGAGCTGCTCGCGGACCGCGTCGCGGTTCGCGTCGAGTGCCTCGAGCTGTGCCGTGACGTCGTCGACGAACGTGGGTTCGAGCGCGGCCTCGATCGGCTTCGAGAACTCCTGCTGGCCCATCTGCTCGAAGAACAGTCGGCCCTTGTCGACGTAGTAGAGCACGGCGGCCGGGACGCCCGCGATGGTCGCGACGATGGCGGAGTGCAGGCGGCTCGCCAGGAACAGGCGGCTGCGGGACATCAGGCCGGCGTACTCGGCGGGCGAGAACTCGTCGGCCTCGACCACGTGGGTGCGGTCGCCGTGCTGCATGAGGGCGATGACCTCGCGCGCGAAGGCGGCATCGCCCTCCGAGGCCTCCATGTGCATCGGGTAGAACACGACGTCGGCGTCCCAGCGGTCGATCACACGGTCGGCCAGGTCCGCGACGGCCTGGCGGTAGGTGACGAGGCGGTCGCTGTCGACGCCGGTCTGGCGGAAGCGCTTCGGCAGGAAGCGGAACGGGATCCAGCCGCTGCGCTTGTAGTGGAACCAGCGGCGGACGCCGAACCCGATCGAACCGTCGAGACGCTCGGCGGTGAGGCCCGTGGTGCGCTCCAGGCGCTCGAGCACGCCGGCGTCCGGCGCCGTGACGGTGCCGACGACGGCCGGGTCGAAGGACGACACGATCGGCGTCGTCACGCCCCACGCCAGGAGCTTCTCGCGGGACTCGTCGTCGCGGACGGCGAACGAGCGGCACAGGTCGACGGTGGCGCGGATCAGGCGCTTGCTGACGCCTGCGGTGGTCGGACCGATGCCCTGGAAGGCCCCGACCAGGTTCTTGTTGACCGCACGGACGAGCAGCATCTTGCCGAACCAGTACACGAGGCCGAGCTTGTTCGTGTAGTCCTTGAGGATCTCGCCGCCACCCCACAGGACGACGTCGGCGCTGCGCGCGGCACGCAGCAGGGCGAACAGGTCGCCGATGCCGGTGCTGTACGGCGACACCGGCAGGAACCGGATCCCGAACCACGCGGCGTCCCGCTCGGGGTACTGCGACAGCGAGACGATCTCGGCGTCGGGCCACCGTCGGCGGACGAGCTCGACGTTGCCGGCGAGGATCGCCCGGTCCCCGCGGTTGTGGGGCGAATCGCTATTGTGGATCAGAACGCGCACGGGTGGAGAGCCTACCGGACCGTCCCCCGCGACCCCCGGAAAGGCACGATGTCCCGCCCCACCCCCTCTGCCCGCCCCCGCCTGCTCGTCCTCGGATCGACGTTCCCGGCCCGCCCGGACGACGGTGTGCCGGCGTTCGTGCTCGACCTCGCCCACCAAGAGGCCCTCGAGTTCGACACGATGGTGCTCACCCCGCGGGTGCCCGGCGGTGCCACCACCGAACGCATCGGCGACGTCGGCGTCCGGCGGTTCCCGTACTTCCCGAAGGCGTTCGAGGACCTGGCCGACGGCGCCATCCTCGACAACCTCAAGGAACGCCGCTCGCGCATCGTGCAGGTGCCGGCCCTGGTGCTCGCGCAGTGGTTCGCGATCCGCCGCGTGGTCCGCTCCGCGAAGCCCGACGTCATCCACGCGCACTGGGCGATCCCGCAGGCACTCGTCGCGACGTTGGCGGCCCCGGGCGTGCCCATCGTCGTCACCACTCACGGCGGGGACATCTACGCGCTCCGCGCCGCTCCCCTGGTCCGCCTGAAGCGCTGGGTCTTCGGCCGTTCGGCGCACGTCACCACCGTCAACTCCGAGATGCGCGAGCGCCTGACCGAGTGGGGCGTGCCCGAGGCGCGCTCCACCGTCATCCCGATGGGCGTCGACCTCGGTCCGGCCCGCGCCACCCGCGCCCGCGTCGCCGCGCAGGAGCACCACGTGGTGGCGGTCGGCCGGCTCGTCGAGAAGAAGGGCTTCGGCAACCTGATCGAGGCGCTCCGGGGACTCGGCGACGACGTGCCGTGGCGATTCACCGTGGTCGGGGACGGCCCCTACCGGGCGCAGCTCGAGCAACAGGCCGCCGGACTGCCGGTGACGTTCCTGGGCCAGCGCGGGCGCACCGAGGTGCTCGAGACCCTGGCTGCGGCCACCGTCGTGGCGGTGCCGTCGATCCCGGCGGCGAACGGCGACCAAGAGGGGCTGCCGGTCACCCTGCTCGAGGCCGCTGCCGTCGGCGCCGCGATCGTCGCGAGCGACCTGCCGGGCATCCGGGACGTCGTGCACGACGACGTGTCCGGCGTCCTCGTCGCCCCCGGTGACGTCGACGCCCTCCGCGACGCCCTGTGCCGCGTGCTCACCGACGACGCCGCACGGGCGAGGTACCAGGAGCAGGCCGTCGTGTCGGCGGCGGACTTCTCCACCGAGCGCATCGGCGAGCGCTACCGGGCGGTGCTGCGCGCAGCCATCGGCTGACGACGCGGCAGACGCACAGGAGCCCGGTGCCGGTCCCACGGACCGGCACCGGGCCTGCTGTCGGTCGCGGCTAGCGCCCCATGCCGCGGTACGTGAAGCCGGCGGCGGTCCAGGCGTCGCGGTCGAGGCAGTTGCGGCCGTCGATGACGACCGGGCTCGACACCAGGGACGCCACCGTGGTCGCGTCGAGCTCGCGGAACTCGGTCCACTCGGTCAGCACGAGGACCAGGTCCGCGCCGGACAGCGCGTCCGCCGCCGTCTCGACGAAGTCGAGCTCCGGGTGCACGCGACGCGCGGTGACGACGGCCTCGGGGTCGTAGGCCGACACCGTGGCGCCGAGCTCGTGCAGGCGTGCGGCGATGTCGAGGGCGGGCGAGTCACGGACGTCGTCCGAGTTCGGCTTGAAGGCCAGGCCGAGGACCGCGACGCGCTTGCCGGTCACGACACCGCCGAGCAGCTCCTGCGCCAGCTCGACGACGTGCGCACGACGACGCAGGTTCGTGGCGTCGACGTCGGCCAGGAACGCCAGGGACTCCCCGACGCCGAGCTCGTTCGCCCGCGCCTGGAACGCCCGGATGTCCTTGGGCAGGCAGCCGCCGCCGAAGCCGAGGCCGGCGTTCAGGAACTTGCGGCCGATGCGGGCGTCGTGACCGATGGCGTCGGCGAGCGCGGTGACGTCGGCGCCGGCGACCTCGGCGATCTCGGCCATCGAGTTGATGAACGAGATCTTCGTGGCGAGGAACGCGTTCGCGCTGATCTTGACGAGCTCGGCGGTGGGCAGGTTCACGACGAGCCGGGGGTGCCGGACGCGAGTGCCTCGGCGTAGACCTCGTCGAGTGCGTCGACGGCGGCCTGCCCGGCGTCACCGTCCGGCACACCGTAGACGAAGCGGTCCGGGCTGATGGTGTCCTGCACGGCGAAGCCCTCACGCAGGAACTCGGGGTTCCAGACGAGCGTCGCCCCGGGCACGGCCTCGGACACCTCGGCGGCGAGGCGAGCGGCCGTGCCGACCGGGACGGTCGACTTGCCGACGACGAACTCGCCGGCGGACAGGTACGGCGTGAGCGCGGCGACCGCGGCGTTCACGTAGGTCATGTCCGCGGCACCGGTCGGGCTCTGCGGGGTGCCGACGGCGAGGAAGTGCACGCGGGCACCGGCGACCTCGGCCATGTCGGTGGTGAAGCGGATCCGGCCGGAGGCGAGCGCCTCGGTCAGGATCTCCGGGAGCCCCGGTTCGAAGAAGGGGCTTCGCCGGCAGCGAGCCGCTCGATCTTGGTCGGGTCGACGTCGACGGCGACGACCTCGTGTCCGAGCTTGGCCATGGAGGCGGCGTGCACGGCACCGAGGTACCCGCAGCCGATGACAGAGATACGCACGACGAAGAAGGTACCGGTTTCTCGTGGGAGTTCCAGCACCGCGGTGCCCCGGGTGTCGTGGCTCCGTCAGGCGCGGACGTCGCCCCACGGCGGTCGGTCCGGGCCGCCGACGATCTCGTCCCAGTCCGGCTCGCGGTGGCGTCGCCGGGCCTCGTACGCCTCGACCAGGTCGTGCAGGACGGCCACCACGAGGTCGGCGTGCGGGACGTCCGCGAGCACCACGGCGGGGTCGTCTCCCGGGAACACCAGGACGTCACCGGAGCGGAACACCCCCTGGAGCCCGCGCCGGCGCACCGTCACGTCGTACCCGCGGGAGTGCAGGAGCTCCTGCCGGGTGCGTGTGCCGAGCCCGTGCACGACGACGAGCCGCCGGGTCGTGACGACGTACCGCTCGGACATCCAGCGGAACAGCGGCACGGCGCCGCCGAACACCACGAGCACCACGACGAGTCCGGCGACGACGGCGTTCAGCCACGCCAGCTGCGCCTGGAACACACCGAACCCGAACCCGCCGGCGACCACGACCAGCACGACGAACACCGCCGGGCGCACGAGCCGACGAGCGTGCGGTCGCAGGCGAGCGACGACGCGTTCGGGCGGCGGCTCGGCGGTCATGCCGTCATGCATACCGCAGGTGGGTGACGTCCCCCACGGCGACGCCCCTGGAGTCACCCGCTCGATCCCGGATCGTGATGCGGCCCGCGTCGTCGATGCCGGTGGCGTCGGCCTCTTCCACGGTGCCGTCGGGCAGCTCGAGGCGGATGCGGCGTCCGATCGTGCCGCACGCGGCACGGACGTGGGACCGGACCGACTCGGCGGCGGGACCACCGGCGACCAGGGCGGCCACCGCCTCCAGGACGGCTGCCCGGAAGGCGGACAGGACCGCGTCGGCCAACGCTGGGGCGTCGTCGACCGCGCCGGCCACGAGCAGCGACGTCGACGTCGGGGTCGGCAGGCGGTCGGCGGGGATCGTGAGGTTCACGCCGGCGCCGACCACGATGCTGCCGTCGGGGGCGACCTGGCAGAGGATGCCGCACACCTTGTCGTCCGCGACCTGGACGTCGTTCGGCCACTTGACGGCGACGTCGGCGCCGGCGGGCAGCACCCGTGCGATCGCGTCACGCATGGCGGCCCCGGCGACGAGGGCAGCCAACCACGGTCGTGGTCGGCGAGGTCGGCGCGCACGAGCAGGCTCGCGGCCAGCGCCTCGCCGGCCGGTGCGCTCCACGTGCGGTCGAGGCGTCCGCGACCCGCGGTCTGGTGGAGGGTCGCGACCACGCTGCCGTGCTGCTGCTCGGGTGCCACGGCGAGCAGGTCGGCGTTGGTCGAGCCGGTCTCGTCGGGGACGGTGAGGGTCGCGCCCGCCGACCGGACCGCCTCGCTGGTGACGGGGAACGACGACGACGGGGATGTGGACATGCACGCAAATGTACGGGCAGGAACCGTGGGGGTCCTCCAACCGGCCCCGCCCCCGCCGCCGGTAGGGTGAGCGGGTGACTTCAGGAGACACCCCCGATCTCTCGACGACGGCAGGCCGACTGGCCGACCTCCGCGAGCGGTACCACGAGGCCGTGACCGCCGCGGGCGAGTCCGCGATCGCCAAGCAGCACGCCAAGGGCAAGGGCACCGCGCGCGAACGCATCGAGCAGCTGCTCGACGAGAACTCCTTCGTGGAGTTCGACGAGTTCGTCCGCCACCGCACCACCTCGTTCGGCATGGACGCCAAGCGCCCCTACGGCGACGCGGTCGTCACCGGCGTCGGCACGATCCACGGCCGCAACGTCGCCGTGTACGCGCAGGACTTCACCGTCTTCGGTGGTTCGCTCGGCGAGGTCGCCGGCGAGAAGATCATCAAGGTGATGCAGCACGCGCTGAAGACGGGCGTGCCGATCATCGGCATCCTCGACTCCGGCGGGGCCCGGATCCAAGAAGGCGTGGTCGCGCTCGGCAAGTACGGCGAGATCTTCCGCCTCAACACCCAGGCGTCCGGCGTCATCCCGCAGCTGTCGATCATCATGGGCCCGGCGGCCGGCGGCGCGGTCTACTCCCCCGCGCTCACCGACTTCGTGATCATGGTCGACAAGACCAGCCACATGTTCGTCACCGGCCCCGACGTCATCAAGACCGTCACCGGCGAGGACGTCGGCTTCGAGGAGCTCGGCGGCGCGCAGACCCACAACGCGGTCTCCGGCGTGGCCCACTACCTGGCCGAGGACGAGACCGACGCGCTCGACTACGCCCGCTCGCTCATCGGGTTCCTGCCGGACAACAACCTGTCCGACGCCCCCGCCTACGACGTCGCCCCCGAGCTCGAGACCACCGACGCCGACCACGAGCTCGACCTCGTGATCCCGGACTCGACGAACCAGCCGTACGACGTCACGACGATCATCGAGCACGTCGTCGACGACGGCGAGTTCCTCGAGGTCCAGCCGCTCTTCGCGCCGAACATCCTGATCGGCTTCGGCCGGGTCGAGGGCCGCACCGTCGGCATCATCGCGAACCAGCCGCAGGCCATGGCCGGCACGCTGAACATCGACGCCGGCGAGAAGGCAGCCCGCTTCGTGCGGTTCTGCGACGCGTTCGGCATCCCGATCCTGACCCTGGTGGACGTGCCCGGCTACCTGCCCGGCACCGACCAGGAGTGGACCGGGGTCATCCGCCGCGGCGCGAAGCTCCTGTACGCCTACGCCGAGGCCACCGTCCCGCTCGTCACCGTGATCACGCGCAAGGCCTACGGCGGCGCGTACATCGTGATGGGGTCGAAGCAGCTCGGCGCCGACATCAACCTCGCCTGGCCGACCGCCGAGATCGCCGTCATGGGTGGTCAGGGCGCCGTCAACATCCTGTACCGCGCCGAGATCAAGCGCGCTGAGGAGTCCGGCGAGGACGTCGCAGCGGTCCGCACGAAGCTCGCGAACGAGTACACCTACAACGTCGCGTCGCCGTACCTGGCGGCCGAGCGCGGTGAGCTCGACGGCATCATCCAGCCGCACGCCACCCGCGTCTCCGTCATCAAGGCCCTGCGTGCCCTGCGTGGCAAGCGTGCGACGCTGCCCCCAAGAAGCACGGGAACATCCCCTCTGATGGGTGCGCACTGATGGGTCGTCACGCAGCTCCGGTCCCCTCGGACGAGCCCGCCTCGGTGGCCGACGTCCGGGTGGTCTCCGGTGAGCCCACCCCCGAGGAGCTCGCAGCGGTCGTCGCCGTGCTGCAGCGCCAGGCCGACGAGGCCGCAGCAGCCGGTCGCGCCGAGGTCGTCGACGAGCCGCGCACCGGGTGGCAGGCCTCGGCCCGCGGCCTGCGTCGCCCGCTCGACCACGGTCCCGGCGCCTGGGGCCGTTCGCTCCGCTGACCTCGCTGTACCCCTGGCATCCCCGAGTATGCGGACGTTGCAGGCTGCACTTCCCGGTCGGTATCCCCTCGCACGGGGGACACGAATCGCCGAAGAGGACCGGAAATGCCGAAATTGTCCCCCATAATGACGACTGACACCGGGGTTGCGGGTTGGCATAGTTACTGGTGTTCGGTGTCCTTCAACGAAGAACATCGCAGGTCGGTGGCCGACTAGGGTACGACGCCACCGCCCGCTGCGAGGCAGGGCGACATTCGGGTTGTCGCTCAGCCTCGGGTCGTGAACGGGCCGGTCGGATACGACCGGCCCGTTCCCGTTTCCGGGGCGTTCGCGCCGGCCGTTGATGCGGAACGGCATCGTCGACGTCGTACGACGTCCACAGTGTCGTCCCCCGGCGCCGGCAACAGTTGCACCCGCGCACGAGCGACGCCCCCGACGTCGTACGACGTCCGTGTTGTCGCGTCAGCCGTCGGCGCCAGCCCGGCGCGACCACGTTGCGGCCGGGAGGCCCGTGGCGGCGCCGCCACGCGCCTCCCGGCCGCCACGCCCCGCGTCCACCGCCGCGCGCGCGTCCCACGGACCCGGAACGACGTCCTCGACGTCGTACGACGTCGACGTAGTCGTCCGCACGCGGACACAACAGTTGCGCGCGCGCACGAGCGACACCCTCGATGTCGTACGACATCGATCTTGCCGCTTCCGTCTCGCCGCGCGCGACGATGCGCATGCACCGGGCGCCAGCTCGAGCAGGCGCAGCGCGCCTCAAGCGGGCTCGTGCCGCGGGATCTCGAGCCAGAGGGCCACGGAGTCGTCCTCGTCGCCGTCGTCGTCCTCCATGCCCGCTCCGAGGGCCGCGGACTCACTCGCGGCCGTGTCGAGCTTGAGCCCGACGACCGTCACCGCGGAGTCGGACCCCTCGCTGACGGTGCGGACGATGACGTTGTCGGCCTCGCGGGCCTGGCGGAGCGCTTCGGCGATGCGGGCGTGGATGCGGCGGACGTCGTCGACCTCGAGCTCGTCGAGACCTCCGTCGTCGTGCAGCTGCACCGTCGCACCCCGGCGGCGCAGGCGCATGACCTCGTCGCGGACGTCCTCGGACAGCAGGGAACGGCCGCGGATCTCGTCACGGATGGCCTGCTCGAGGTGCAGGCACTCTGCCCGGTCCGCGTCGTCGAGGTCACCGCACGAGTCGATGATCCGCTGCAGCATCGGCAGGGCCATCCGCGTGGTCTGGCTCAGGCGGAACTGCCGTTCGAAGACGTGGGCGTCCTGCGCCGCCTGCCAGTCGGCGGTCTCCTGCTCTGCACGGACGAGCTCGCGGGTGTTCCGGATGGCACGGTTCATGGCGATGGCGAACACCGTCGCGATCGCCACCCAGGCCACGCTGCCGAGCACCCCGAGTGCGCCCAGCGCATCGAGACCGGCCCAGGCGACCGTGTACACGGCGAGGAACAGGACCCCTGCCCAGGCGAACGGGCCGCGTCCCCGCACGACGAGCACGACCATCAGGGTGCCGACGGCGGCGATCCACCACGTGGCGGACCCCGGACCCTTCGCCAGGTCGACGACCGGCGCCGCGACGAGCGGCATCATGATCGCGGTGGCGAGCGAGAAGCACGCCGTCCAGACCGGCAGGACCTTGCCGGGCACGAACAGCGCGGTGCCGGTGGCCGCGGCGTAGAGGACCATGCAGGCGATCACGGGGCCGACGTCCTGCACGCGCTGCAGCGACGCGACGGCGAGGACCAGGTGGTAGAGGGAGAACAGCGACGCCAGGCCGAGCGCGATGCTCGCGGGCAGGGAGACCTTCACGCTGCGGCTCCCGTCGTCGTGGGCGTCACGGGCGACCAGGTCAGTTCGATGCGCGTGCCCTCACCCGGGGCGGTGTGCACCTCGGCACGGCCGTCGACGGCGGCGACGCGCTCGATGATCGACCGCCGCACCCCGAGTCGTTCGGACGGGATCGTCGCGACGTCGAACCCGCGACCGCCGTCACCGACCTCGATGTGCACGCCGTCGTCGAGCTGCTCGACGCGGACCCACCGGGCGACGTCGGCCCCACCGGCGTGCTGGACGCTGTTCACGGCCGCCTGCAGTGCTGCTGACGCGAGGGCGTCGGCGACCGACGCCGGCAGCCGAACCGACCCGGCCGGGGCGGGGACGAGCCGGACGGGCGCCGCGAGGGCACCGATCGCCTCGCCGATGCGGGTGCGGAGGTCGGCGAGCGTGACCGGGGTGTCGTCGTCCGGGCCGTCGGCCGCTGCGGCCTCGAGGTGGTCGATGGCGTTCCGTGCCATGCGGGCGGCGAGGGTCTTCGCCTCGAGCGTGTCGGCCCGCGCGGCGGAGAGCAGCGTCGTCAGCACGCTGTCGTGCACGATCGCGTCGACCTGCACGCGTTCCACCTCGACCGCGTGCTCGCGGATGGCGTGCGAGTACCGGCGGACCGCAGTCGACTGCGCCGTGTCGACCGACGAAGCGGCACGGCGGAGGACCACGGCGATGACGAGCACCGCACCGCTGAGCAGCGCCGTGTACACGCCGTCGAGCAGCGCACGGACGAGCCCGGCGTCGCCGCCGACCGGGGTGAGCCGGAGGACGACGTAGATCGCCGGCACGAGTGCGGTGTAGATCGTGGCCCGCCAGGTGGCGAAGCCCATGGCCGCCGCGGTCGAGCCGACGGTGCAGAACCACCACGGCCACGGCTGCTGCGTGGACGGGATCGAGTCCTGCACCGTGAGCGGCCACGTGGTCAACGCGACGAGGAAGAGCAGGGCGCACAGGATCTGCGCGAACTGCGCCACGCGCGGCACGAACGCCGAGACCCCGACCAGGACGAACGACGCCCCGAGCGCGATCGCGACGACCGGACCCCAGAACGGGTCGAGGTACGGCAGCTGGGCGAGGACCGCCGGGGTGTCGACGATGCCGAGGCCGACCGCGGTCATAGCCAGCAGGATCGCGAAGGCACGCTCCACCGACGCCTGCGTGATCGACGCGCGGACGCTGCGTGACGGATCGGCACCGAAGGGCGCTCCGTCCCCGAAGCCGACCGGGTCGCCAGCAGGCGCACGGCTCGAGCCTGCTGCGACGCGGCCGAACCGCCGACCGGTCCCCCGACCGGTCCCCGGGACGCTCCCCCGACCGGTCCCCCGGCGCGACGCCGGCTCAGCCGCGCTCGCCATCGTGTTCAGCGACCGTCACCGTCGGGGTCGATGCCCGAGTCGAGCCCAGGGAGGATGCCGTCCTCGACCGCCCGTCGCAGGAGGTCGACCTTCGTCGGGGCCGGGCGACCGACCTCGACGTACTTCACGCGGATGCGGTCGAGGTACTCACGAGCCGTGGAGTACCCGATGCCGAGTTGCTGCGCCGCCAGCTTGAGCGGCAGGCCCGAGGCGTACAGGTGCAGGATCTCGCGCTCGCGCCGGCCGAGCTGGGCCTTCGCGAAGTCCCGGTCGGCGTCGATGGCGCTCGCCCACTCGAGGTTGTTCAGCACGTCACCACGCGCGACGGTGGCGACCGCTGCCATCACCGTCTTCGTGGCGGACGACTTCGGGATGACACCGGCAGCACCTGCTGCGAGTGCCTCACGGACGTTGGCGACGCGGTCCGCGATGGAGTGCACGAGCACGGCGGAGCCGGTCCCCTGCACGCCCTTGACGTTCTCGGTCACGGTCGAGCCGTCTCCGAGGGACAGGTCGAGGACGACGACGTCGACCTCGCGCCCGTCGAGGTTCTGGACGTACTCGGGCACGCTCGCGGCGGTGAGCACCACCTCGAAGCCCTCGTTCTGGCACGCCGCCTGGATCCCGAGTCGCACGGACTCGTGGTCGTCCACGATCGCGACCCGGACCGGCCTGGTGGCCGTGCCCGACGTCTCGGCTGCGGTTGTCGTTCCTGCTCCCACTGTGGCCTCTCGTTCCGATGTGCGTCTCCGGCCCCTGAAACCGGATCGCCATCAGCGCCCAGGATACCCAGGCTGGACTCAGGTCCGGGGAAACCGGACGCGCCACGCGGACGAAACCGCCCGGTTGCCCGTCAGCGCGCGGGTGTCAGGCGCGCCACGGCCTCCATGTGGTGGGTGTGCGGGAACAGGTCGAACGCCCGCAGTGCCTCGAGCTTGTACCCCAGGTCGGCGAACGTCGCGACGTCGCGGGCGAGCGCGACCGGGTCGCAGGCGACGTAGACGACCTGCGACGGGTGCAGGGCCGCGATCTGCTCGACGACCTGACGACCGGCACCGGCACGCGGCGGGTCGAGGACGATCGTGCCGGCGCGGAACCGGTCCTGCTCGGTGCGCGAGGCGTTCGCCACCGTGTTCGCGAGCCAGCGGTCGACCCGCCCGGTCTCGGCACGCGCACCGAGCCACTCGGCGAGGTTCTCCTGCGCGTGCTCGGTCGCGCGTGCGGCGCTCTCGACGCTCGTGAGGCGCGCCTTCGGGCCGACGAGGTCGCCGAGCGCGGCGGCGAGCAGGCCGACGCCGCCGTACAGGTCCAGGTGGGTGCCCTCGGGGTCGAGCCGGTCGCGGTCGACCAGGTCCTGCACGGCCTCGGTGAGCACCGACGCCGCGGCACGGTGCACCTGCCAGAAGCCGTTGTCGTCCACCTCGAAGGTGCGCTCCCCCACGACCTCGGTCACCACGGTGGGCTTCTGCTCGTCGATGACGAGGCGCGCGCCCTCGGAGCCACTCGGTGCCAGCACGTCGATGACCGACGACCCGGGCATCACGCCACGGCCGAGCGGCGCGCTCTGCTGCACGGCGTCGTTCGCGAGCGGCAGGCTGGTGACGGGGATGACCGAGTGCGAGCGTGCGGCGAACGGGCCGGCGGTGCCGTGCTCGTCGACGTGCAGCCGGACCCGGGTGCGCCAGCCGAGGCCGTTCGCGGCGTCGTCACCGGGTGCGGCCTCGACGACGACGTCCGTGCCGAGCACCGACGCCAGGTCGGTGTGCGCGAACCGCGAGAACGAGTCGACGAGCACGTCGTGCTTCAGCGTGCGCTGGTGCGCGAGGGCGATGTGGCCGAACTCGGCACCGCCCGGGCGCGTCTCGGGGTCGCGGTCGAGCGCGGCCTCGGCCCAGACGTGGTCGACGCGGTGCTCGCTCGGGGTGACGACACTGACGGTGTCGGCGCGCCAGAACGACTTCTTCCGGTCCTCGGTCACCCGGGCGACGACGCGCTCCCCGGGGATCGCGTCGGAGACGAAGACCACCCGACCTTCGTGTCGTGCCACCGAGATGCCGCCGTGGGCGATCCCGGTGACGTCGAGTTCGAGCAGCGTTCCGACGGATTCACCCATGGTTCGATGGTCCCATGCGTCTGTACCTCGCGAGTACATCCCCCGCCCGCCGAGCACTCCTCGCCCAGTCCGGGATCGAGCCCGTGCTCGTGTCGCCCGGGGTCGACGAGGACGCCGCGGCGTCCGCTGCCGCCGCCTCGCTCGGCCGTGACCTGACCGGCCCGGAGCTCGTGTCGCTGCTGGCCGTCGCCAAGGCATCGGCCGTCGCGGACGCCGACGTCGCAGGGTCGCCGGTCGACGGCTTCGTGTTCGGCGGCGACTCCGCCTTCGAGGTCGACGGGCGCCTGTACGGCAAGCCGCACGACCCGTCGGTGGCCCGGGAACGCTGGCGGCAGATGCTCGCCGCCGGCGGCGGGACGCTGTGGAGTGGGCACTGCGTGATCGATCGACGACGCGACGACCGGCGCCGCGACCTGGACCCGGCCACGGGACGGACGGGAGGCCCGGATGCGGCCCGCCCTGCGCCTCCCGTCCGCAGCCTGGTGACGTCTCCTGCCGGCGTGCCGGAGCTGGGGGACGTCGCTCCAGGCGGGTCGGCCCTGGCCGCCGCTGGCGACCGCGTGGTCGCCGTGGACAGCGCCGTGCTGACGTTCGCCGACGACCTGTCCGCCGAGGAGATCGACGCGTACGTGGCGACGGGCGAGCCGCTCGAGGTCGCGGGGGCGTTCACCATCGACGGGCGGGCGGCGGCGTACATCTCGCGAATCGACGGGGCACCGTCTGCGGTGGTCGGGCTGTCCCTGCCGGTGCTGCGGTCGATGCTGCTACGAGGCTTCGGTGTCCGCTGGCACGAGTTCTGGTCACTGTAGACATCCGCACTTGTTCGGCACGGTTCTTTGTGGGTGCCAGTCAATTCGTGCTCCCGTTGCACGAATACGCTGATGTCTCATGCCCCGTATCAGCAAGGTCCTCATCGCGAACCGCGGCGAGATCGCCGTCCGCATCATCCGCGCGGCCCGCGACGCAGGCAAGGCATCGGTCGCCGTCTACGCCGACCAGGACCGTGACGCCCTGCACGCCCGCCTCGCCGACGAGGCCTACGCGCTGAACGGCACCACGAGCGCCGACACCTACCTCGTCATCGACAAGATCATCTCGGTCGCCCGACGGTCCGGCGCGGACGCCGTGCACCCGGGCTACGGGTTCCTTGCCGAGAACGCCGACTTCGCCCGTGCCGTCATCGACGCCGGACTGACCTGGATCGGCCCGTCGCCCGACTCGATCGAGCGCCTCGGCGACAAGGTCTCCGCGCGGCACGTCGCCGAGAAGGTCGGCGCGCCGCTCGCCCCCGGCACCATCGAGCCCGTCAAGGACGCCTCCGAGGTCATCGCGTTCGCCGACGAGGTCGGCCTGCCGGTCGCCATCAAGGCGGCCTTCGGCGGCGGTGGCCGTGGTCTCAAGGTCGCACGGACGCGCGACGAGGTCGCCTCGCAGTTCGAGTCGGCGACGCGTGAAGCCATCGCGGCGTTCGGTCGGGGCGAGTGCTTCGTCGAGAAGTACCTCGACAAGCCGCGCCACGTCGAGACCCAGTGCCTCGCCGACCAGCACGGCAACGTCGTCGTCGTGTCGACGCGTGACTGCTCGCTGCAGCGCCGGCACCAGAAGCTCGTCGAGGAGGCGCCCGCGCCGTACCTGTCGGACGCGCAGCAGGAGCGACTGTACGAGTCGTCGAAGGCGATCCTGCGCGAGGTCGGCTACGTCGGTGCCGGCACCTGCGAGTTCCTGATCGGCGCCGACGGCACGGTGTCCTTCCTCGAGGTCAACACCCGCCTGCAGGTCGAGCACTGCGTGTCCGAAGAGGTCACCGGCATCGACCTGGTGCGCGAGCAGTTCCGCATCGCCGAGGGCGGCGTGCTCGACTACTCCGACCCCGTGGCGCGTGGTCACTCGTTCGAGTTCCGCATCAACGGCGAGGACCCGGGCCGGAACTTCTTCCCCGCGCCCGGCCCCGTGCACGCCTTCAACGCGCCGTCCGGCCCCGGTGTCCGCGTCGACTCGGGCGTCGTGAGCGGCGACGTCGTGTCCGGTTCGTTCGACTCGATGCTCGCGAAGCTCATCGTCACCGGCGCCACCCGTGCCGAGGCGTTGGAGCGCTCGCGTCGTGCACTGGCCGAGTTCGAGGTCACCGGCCTGCCGACCGTGCTCCCCTTCCACCGTGCGGTCGTGTCGGACCCGGCGTTCGCGACGGACGACTCCTCGCCGTTCTCCGTGTACACGCAGTGGATCGAGACCGAATTCGTCAACGAGATCCCGGCGTGGAGCGGCTCCCCGAGTCGCTTCCGGAGCCGGCGGCGCGCGACTCGGTCGTCGTCGAGGTGCAGGGCAAGCGCATCGAGGTCACCATGCCGTCGATCGTCGGTGGCGGTGCCGCCGCCGGTGTCGCCGGTCGTCGTCCCGCCGGTCCCTCCGCTCCCCGAAGCGCCGCTCGTCGGCGGTCAAGGGCGGCATCGCGAAGTCCGGCGGGTCCGTTGCGTCGCCGATGCAGGCGACCGTCGTGAAGCTCGCGGTCGCCGAGGGTGACACCGTGGTGAAGGGCGACCTGCTCGTCGTGCTCGAGGCCATGAAGATGGAGCAGCCCGTGCAGGCCCACAAGGACGGCGTCGTCACCGGGCTGAACGCCCCGGTCGGCCAGACGGTCTCGTCCGGTCACGTGCTGCTCGAGCTGGCGTAGGCCGCGCGGAGTCGCGGGCTGTCGCGGGCCCGTCGCGGGCCCGTCGCGGGCCGTCGCGGCTCGTCAGCTCGGGTTGCGCCCGCTGCGGTCATCGCGCCCCGACTCTTCGGGGCGCGATGACCGTCAGAGGGCGCGGCTCGCAGCATGACGCCAGGCAGTACCCCAGTTCGGACCGAGCGGCACCCCGGCATCGTGCAGGATCCGCGGGAGCTGCCCCGCGGGCATCGCGTCCGACCACATCACCCGTGCGAATCCGTTGACCCCCCGACGACGGCGGAGACGGTCCTCACGGCGCTTCTCGTCGACCAGGGCGTCTGCCGCTGTGCGTCCTCGCCGCGGGTCGTCGTACTTCACCCGGCCGTCGAACTCGACGATCACCCCGGCTTCCGCGAACCACAGGTCCACCCGGTCGTGGAGCAGGCCGTCGTGCCGGAACTCCTGCTGCAGGACCGGGTCCGGTGCGCCGAGCACGTGCGCACCCCACCGCGTGATGCTCTCCCCCGGTGACTCGGCGAGCGGATCCGCGTACTCGACCAGTTCCCGCGCGCGTCGATGCCCGCGAGCACGGCGACTCCCGAGCGCTTCGAGGATCGTCGCCCGCTCGACGCCGCGCCGCAGGACCGCGTCGAGCACGACGATGGCACGCCACGGGTGTTCGCGAAGGGCGACGTCGACCGCGGTCTCGGTCAACGTCGTGACGGGTACACCGTCGACCTCGACGGAGGACGGTCGCCGGCCGGCGCTGCCGATGCGCTGGATGCTCCGCTTGACCTGGCCCCGGTCCCGGGACGGGTCGGTCACCGTGACACGCTCGCCGAACGCCCCGATCCACGGCAGTCCGAGCACGGCGACCGCTGACCGGTGCGACACCACGACGGAGCCCGTCCCGCCGGCGAGCACACTCCGCACGAGCATGCGATGTCGCTCGCGTTCCGTCATCGAGGCCCACTCGCCCGACCCGACGTACGTGCCACGGTGCACCCGGACGAGGGCGCCGGCATCCGCTGCGCGACGGATCGCCGACGCCCGACCGGGGTCCTGCGCGAGGCCGACGGTCGAGATGGGTTCGTGTTCCATGCTCCGATGATCGCGACGCACGGTCCGTCGCGAGCGGGGTCTGCGCGATCTGTGGACAAGCCACGGGGCAGCGCACCCCGTCGCGGGCATCGCGCCCCGAAGAGTCGGGGCGCGATGCCCGCAGCGGGGCGCAACACGAACGAGCGGAGCGCAGCGGGGCGCAACACGAACGAGCCGGGCGCGCGGGCAGCGCCCTACTAGACCAAGGGGCGGACCGACGCCGCGAGGGCGTCGACGAGGCGCTGGGCCTCGGCGGGGGTCTCGGCGACGGTGTCGATGTAGACCTTGACCTTGGGCTCGGTGCCGCTCGGTCGGACGATCACGCGCGCGTCACCGGTCAGGTCGTAGCGCAGGATGTCGGACGGCGGGAAGCCCTCCACCCCGTCGACGTAGTCCGTCACGGTGCGGACGTCCAGGCCGCCGAGCGACGACGGCGGCGCGGACCGCAGCGACGCCATGATCTCGCCGATGCGGGACAGGTCGTCCACGCGGGTCGCGACCTGCCCGGACGCGAACGCCCCGAACTCGGCGGCGAAGGCGTCGAGCTGCCCGGCGATCGACGATCCGGCAGCGGCGAGGTCCGACGCCAACGACAGCAGCGACAGTGCCGCCGAGATGCCGTCCTTGTCGCGGACGACCGACGGGTCCACCAGGTAGCCGAGGGCCTCTTCGTACCCGAAGAGGAGCCCGGGCACCCGCGAGACCCACTTGAAGCCGGTCAGGGTGTCGCGGTACTCCAGACCGTGGCGGGCGGCGACGCGGGCCAGCGCCGGCGACGAGACGATCGACGCCGCGAGGGTGCCAGTGGCGCCGGTCTCCGACGCACGGACGGCAGCCTGCCACCCGAGCAGCCACCCGACCTCGTTGCCCGACAGTCGGCGGTAGGTCGGGTCCCCGGAGTCGGCGACCGCCGGGATCGCGAGCGCGAGCCGGTCGGCGTCGGGATCGTTCGCGATGACGAGGTCTGCGCCGACGGCGAGCCCGCGAGCGATCGCCAGGTCCATCGCGCCGGGCTCTTCCGGGTTCGGGAACGACACCGTCGGGAACGCTCCGTCCGGCTCGATCTGCTCCGGCACGACCGCGGGCGACGCGAACCCGGCGGCGGCGAACACCGCGCGTGCGGTCTCCCACCCGACACCGTGCATCGCCGTGTACACGACCGTCGGCTGCTCCTGCGGCGCCAGGGTCGGGGTCGGCACGATGGCGGCGGTGGCGGCCACGTAGGCGTCGAGCAGCGCCGACGACGCGACGGTGTAGTCGGTGCCCCGGGGCAGGTCCGTGATCGACCCCGCCGCGACGGCGTCGATGGCGTCCGCGATGCGACCGTCGACCGGCGGCACGATCTGCGACCCGTCGTCGTCCTGTCCGAGGTAGACCTTGTACCCGTTGTCGCGGGGCGGGTTGTGGCTCGCGGTGACCATCACCCCGGCGCCGACGTCGAGGTGCCTCACGGCGAACGCGAGCACCGGCGTGGGCAGGGCGACCGGCAGCAGCGTGACCTCGAGCCCGAGGCCGCGCATGACCTCGGCGGAGTCGCGCGCGAAGACGTCGGAGTTCACCCGGCCGTCGTACCCGATCACGACGCTGCGTGACCGGCCGGTGTCGATCAGGAAGCGTGCGAGACCGGCAGCGGCCTGCGACACGACGACCCGGTTCATGCGGAGCGGGCCGTAGCCGAGCTCGGCGCGGAGTCCGGCGGTGCCGAACTGCAGCCGGCCGCCGAACCGCGCGGCCAGGGCCTGCACGGCCGGACCGGAGCCGTCGGACGCAGCGTCGATCGCGGCGGTCAGCTCGTCGCGGGTCTGCGGATCCGGGTCCTGCGCGAGCCAGGACCGAGCGGTCCCGAGCACGTGGTCGAGGTCGATCTTCACGACGCGGGCTGCCCGAGGGCGGTCACCACGCGGGCGAGCAGGTCCGCGATCACGGGCTCGGCCTGCTTGCCGGCCTCGAGCACCTCGGTGTGCGACAGCGGCGTCTTCTGGATGCCGGCGGCGAGGTTCGTGATGAGGGAGAACCCGAGGACCTCCATACCGGCCTGGCGGGCGGCGATGGCCTCGAGCGCGGTGGACATGCCGACGATGTGCCCGCCGACGGCCTTGGCCATCTGGACCTCTGCCGGGGTCTCGTAGTGCGGGCCGCGGAACTGCGTGTAGACGCCCTCGTCCAGGGACGGGTCGACCGAGCGCGCGACGTCACGCAGCCGGGACGAGTACAGGTCCGTGAGGTCGATGAACGTCGCCCCCTCGAGCGGGCTGTCGGCGGTCAGGTTGATGTGGTCGCTGATGAGCACGGGCGTGCCGGGCGTCCAGTGCTCCTTGATGCCACCCGCGCCGTTCGTCAGCACCATGACCGTGGCACCCGTGGCCGCGGCGGTGCGGACGCTGTGCACGACCCGGCGGACGCCGTGGCCCTCGTAGTAGTGCGTGCGTGCGCCGATGACGAGCGCGTGGCGGCCGTCGGCGAGGCGGATCGACCGGATGGTGCCGGAGTGTCCGGGCACGGCCGAGGCGCTGAACCCGGGGACCTGGTCCGCCGGGATCTCGGACACGGTCTCACCGATGATGTCGGCGGCCTTGCCCCAGCCCGAGCCGAGGGTCAGGGCGATGTCGTGCCGCTCGATGCCGGACTTCGCGGCGATGACGGCGGCAGCATCCCGCGCGACCTCGAACGGGTCGGCAGCGGGGTCGTTCAGCGGGTTCTCGGTGCTCATGCCCCAACTCTAAAGGGCGGACGCCCGCCCCAGCGGCCGCCGCCGCACCCACGTCAGTGCTCGCCGAGCGCCCGGTCCACCGCCGCCGTGATCTCGCCCTGGTCGAAGTGGTTCCGGATGACGATGACCTCGGCGTAGGTGTCGCCGATCGCCTCGACGAACTCCTGGCTGGTGAGGATCACGTTGGCGTCGTCGGACACGTCGCGCACCGAGGCCACGTCGGCCGCGACGACCGATGCCTGCAGGCCGAGGGCGGACAACGCCTTCTCGGCGTTCACCTTGAGGATCCCGCTCGAGCCGATGCCCGCGCCGCAGATGGTCACGATCTTCACGCGGACACCCCCATGATCGTGCGGACCTCGTCCGCTGTCGTCGCGTCGGCGATCCGCCCCGTGACGGACTGGTCGTTGAACAGGTTCGCGATCTCGCCGATGGACTCGAGGTGCGTGCCCACCCCGGCGACCGCGAGCCCCAGGACCACGCGGACCGGGTCGTTGTGCGGGTGGCCGAACGCGACCGGTGTCTCGAGGGTCACCACGGCGAGCCCGTCGCCCAGGACCGCGGCACCCGGTCGGGCGTGCGCGAACGCCAGGCCCGGGGAGATCACGATGTACGGCCCGTGTTCCTCGACCATGCCGATCATGGCGTCCGTGTACTCGTCGGTCGTGGCTCCGGACGCGACGAGCGCGCCGCCGGCCAGGCGCATCGCGTCACGCCAGGTGGGCGCGGTGGCCCCGAGGAGCACAGCGGCGTCCGGCAGCGGCGGCAGTCCCATGCGTCAGGCCTCCGAGTACCCGGAGGTGATGGTCGCGATGATCTCCTCGCGGTCCTCGAGCGGCAGGAAGGAGCCGAGCGCCGCGTTGATCTGGAACGCCGCCAGGTCGTCGAGGTCGTAGCCGAACGTGCCGGCGAGCAGTGCGAGCTCCTTCGACAGCGAGGTCCCGCTCATCAGGCGGTTGTCGGTGTTCACCGTGACCCGGAAGCCGAGCTGGTAGAGCACGTCGAAGGGGTGGTCGGCGAGGTCGTCGCCCCAGGCCGCGATCGCACCGGTCTGCAGGTTGGAGGACGGCGAGACCTCGAGCGGGATCTCGCGGTCGCGGACCCACGAGGCGACCTCGCCGAGGGAGGCCAGCGTCGAGCCGTCACCGGCGTCGGAGAGGGTGACGTCCTCGAAGATCCGGACGCCGTGCCCGAGGCGCAGCGCGCGGCCGTCGACCAGCGCGGACCGGATCGAGGCGAGTCCGTCGGCTTCGCCCGCGTGGACGGTGACGGGGAACAGCTCGGATGCGAGGTAGTCGAACGCGGCACGGTGGTTCGAGGCGGGGAACCCGGCTTCGGCACCGGCGATGTCGAAGCCGACCACCCCGTTGTCGCGGTGCCGGACGGCGAGCTCGGCGATCTCGAGCGAGCGGTCGGCGTGGCGCATCGCGGTGACGAGCTGGCCGACCCGGATGCTGCCGCCCGCGGCGTCGACCGCTTCCTCGATGCCGGCCTGCACGGCCTCGACCGTCTCGTCGAGCGTCAGCCCGCCCTGCAGGTGCTGTTCCGGGGCCCACCGGACCTCGCCGTAGACGACGCCGTCGGCGACCAGGTCCTCGACGAACTCACGGGCGATGCGCGTCAGCTGCGGAGCCGTCTGCATGACCGAGGTGGTGACGTCGAACGTCTTCAGGTACTCGACGAGCGAGCCCGAGTTCGACTGGTCGGCGAACCACTGCCCGAGCTCGGACGGGTCGGTGGTCGGCAGCGTCACACCCGAAGCACCAGCCAGCTCGACGATCGTCGCGGGGCGCAGGCCGCCGTCGAGGTGGTCGTGCAGCGAGACCTTCGGCAGGTCGTTGATGACCGCTCCGGCGTCGGGCAGGCGGTAGGTCGGGGCGTCGGCGCTCATGCGACCAGGCTATCGGTGGTCACCGACCACGCGCAGGCACCTGTGCACAACAGACCCCTGCACAGACTGGAGGCTCTCCACACGTGTGCAGAGAGCCTCGAGTCGGTCGGACGGTCGCGTTCAGCCCGCGATGCGCTCCCGCACGATCGGCCCGCGGGCCGCCACGGCAGCGTCGGACGAGCCGATCGACCACGCACCCTCGAGCGACTCGAGCGCGCGCGGGATCCGCGAGGCGTCGTCGGTGTGCAGCGTCCAGAGCGGCTGCCCCTCGGTCACGGTGTCACCGGGCTTGACGTGCAGCTCGATGCCCGCCCCGGCCTGCACCGGGTCATGCGCGCGGGCACGACCGGCACCGAGGCGCCAGGCCGAGACGCCGAACGGCATGGCGTCCTGCTGCGCCAGCACACCGGACGACGGCGCCGTGACGACGTGCTGCTCGCGGGCGACCGGCAGCGCGGCGGAGGGGTCCCCACCCTGCGCGGAGATCATCCGGCGCCAGGTGTCCATCGCGCGACCGTCGGCCAGCGCCGCGGCGGGATCGGCGTCCGGCATCCCGGCGAGCGTCAGCATCTCCGAGGCCAGTGCGACGGTCAGCTCCACGACGTCGGCCGGACCGCCGCCCTCCAGCACCTCGACCGACTCCCGCACCTCGAGCGCGTTGCCGATCGTCAGCCCGAGCGGGACCTCCATGTCGGTGAGCAGCGCCGAGGTCTTCACGCCGGCGTCGTTCCCGAGGTCGACCATCGTCTGCGCGAGCTCGCGCGACGCTTCGTAGGTCGGCATGAACGCACCGGAACCGAACTTCACGTCGAGCACGAGCGCACCGGTGCCCTCGGCGATCTTCTTCGACATGATGCTCGACGCGATGAGCGGGATGCACTCGACGGTGCCGGTGATGTCCCGCAGGGCGTACAGCTTCTTGTCGGCCGGTGCCAGGCCGGAGCCGGCGGCGCAGATGACCGCACCGACGTCGGACAGGATCTCCATCATCCGGTCGTTCGACAGCGCCGCCTGCCACCCGGGGATCGACTCGAGCTTGTCGAGCGTCCCGCCCGTGTGACCGAGGCCACGGCCGGACAGCTGCGGCACCGCGACGCCGAACGACGCCACCAGCGGTGCGAGCGGCAGCGTGATCTTGTCGCCGACCCCACCGGTGGAGTGCTTGTCGACGGTCGTCTTGCCGAGCGGCCCGAACGACATCCGCTCCCCCGACGCGATCATCGCGAGCGTGAGGTCCTTGACCTCACGCCGCTCCATCCCGTTCAGGAAGATCGCCATCGCCATCGCGGCCATCTGCGGGTCCTCGACGTAGCCGCGTGTGTACGCGTCGACGAGCCAGTCGACCTCGGCGGTGCTCAGAGCGCCGCCGGATCGCTTCGTGCGGATGAGGTCGACGGTGTCGAACGGCTCGACGGCCATGGGGATCAGTGCTCCTGTTGGTAGGTGGCGAGGGTGCGCGGCCCGAACGCGTCGGGCAGGACCTCGTCGATGGTGCGGATGCCCGAGACCGTCTCGAGGAGCATGCCCTCGGTCGAGTGCTCGAACAGCAGCTGGCGGCAGCGGCCGCACGGCATGAGGGTCGCCCGTCGCCGTCGACGCACGTGAACGCGACGAGCTTGCCGCCGCCGGTCATGTGCAGCTGCGACACGAGCGAGCACTCCGCGCAGAGCGTCACCCCGTAGCTCGCGTTCTCGACGTTGCAGCCGGAGACGATCCGGCCGTCGTCGGTGAGCGCCGCGGCGCCCACCGGGAACGACGAGTACGGCGCGTAGGCGCGCCGCATCGCGGCCGTGGCGGCGTCGCGGAGGGCGCCCCAGTCCACGTCGTCGACCGGGAGGCCCGTGGCTGCGTCCGCCCCGTCGGCGGCGGTGTCGCCGCCTCCCGCGCGCAGGGCCGTGGCCGGGTCCGTCCAGGCGATCGCGTCGGTGGACGCGGCCGTGCCGTCGTCCGCAGCGTGCGTGTCGGTCATGTGCCGTGCCTCCTGGCCGTCAGCTCTTGATGTAGGGCTTGCCGGACGCGGCGGGCCACGCGACTGTCCGACCAGGCCGGCCACCGCGAAGATCGTCACCACGTACGGCAGCATCAGCAGGAACTCGCTCGGCACGGGCGAGTCGATCGCCCCGAGCGTGTTCTGCAGGTTCGACGCGAAGCCGAACAGCAGCGCCGCCAGCGTGGCCTTGATCGGGTCCCAGCGACCGAAGATGACGGCGGCCAGGGCGATGTAGCCGGCGCCCGCGGTCATGTCCTTCGTGAACGGTCCGACCGCGTCGAGCGTGAAGTACGCACCACCGAGGCCGGCGATCGCGCCGGCGAGCGACACGTTCCAGAACCGGGTGCTCGTGACGTTGATGCCCACCGTGTCGGCCGCCTGCGGGTGTTCGCCGACCGCGCGGAGGCGCAGGCCCCAGCGGGTCTTGAACAGGCCGAAGGTGACGACCGCGACGGCCACGTACGCCAGGTAGACGATGACGCTCTGCTCGAAGAACACCGGACCGATCACCGGGATCTGGTGGAGCAGCGGGATCTCGAACTTCGGGAACCGGACGCCGACGTTGAGCGTGGTCTCGTTCGGGGACAGCACCTGCGAGTACAGGAAGCCGGTCAGCCCCGAGATGAGGGCGTTGATGACGACACCGACGATGACCTGGTCGACGAGGTACTTGATGCTGAACGCGGCCAGGATGAACGAGACGAGCACACCGGCGACGAGCGCGCCGACGAGCCCGACCCACGCGGAGCCGGTGAGCGACGCGATGAGCGCCGAGGTGAACGCACCCGCGAGGAACTGGCCCTCGATGGCGATGTTCACCACGCCGACCCGCTCGGAGATGACGCCGCCGAGGGCACCGAACACGAGCGGGACGCTCAGCCCGAGTGCGCCGACCAGCAGGCCGGGCAGCGGGATCGTCGCGCCGGCCGCTGCCCACGTCAGGAAGCCGACGACGAAGACGATCGCGAAGACCGACGTCACCCAGAGCGGGACGTGCCGGTAGGCGCGGACCTCGACGACGGCGTAGACCGTGGCGATCGCCAGGAGCACGACCACGACGTAGCCGGTCGGTGCCGCCGACAGCGGGACGTTCGGCAGCGCGACGAAGTCGCCGGCGTTCGCGAGCCGGAAGGTGGTCGTGCCGGCGCGGCTGAGCAGGACGAAGAACACGACCGCGAGCAGCGTGAACACGGCGTACCCGATCGGGAGCTTCCAGCTGCGGGTCGTCTCGACCGGACGGTCGGACAGGGCGACGCGGGCGCCGCGGTGGGGCTGAGGGTGCTCACGCGGCGACCGCCTTCTTGCTGTTCGTGCTCGTCTTCGTGCGCTGGCGGGCTCCCGGCTGCGGGATCCGGAAGATCGCGCGGACGAGCGGCGGCGCCGCGATGAACAGGACGATGAGGGCCTGGATGACACCGACGATGTCGATCGGGATGCCGTTGGCGGCCTGCATGGCGTAGCCACCGTTCTTCAGCACGCCGAACAGGATCGCGGCCCAGAACACGCCCCACGGCTTCGAGCGGCCGAGCAGCGCGACGGTGATCGCGTCGAAGCCGATGCCGGCGTCGATGCCCGAGGTGAAGCCCGTCGTGACCGCACCCTGCACCTGGTAGGCACCGGCGATGCCGACGAGGGCACCGGAGATGACCATCACCCAGATCGTCAGTGCCGGCACGCTCATGCCGGCGACGCGGGCGGCGCGGGGGTTCTCACCGATGGTGCGGAACCGGAAGCCGAGCGACGACTTGTTGACGAGCCACCAGACGACGACGACCGCGATGATCGCGACGATGAACCCGAGGTCCACGCCGTACCGCTCGCCGAAGAGCTGCGGCAGGAGCGCGCTGTCCTTCGTGGCCGGGGAGATCGGGTTGCTGCTGCCCGGAGCCTGGAGCAGACCGGGGTCCGGAGCAGGTAGCTGACCAGGTAGAGCGCGACGTAGTTGAGCATGATCGTGACGACCACCTCGTTCGCACCCGTGCGCGCCTTGAGAACACCGACGATCCCGCCCCAGACCGCACCGCCGACGATGCCGGCGACGATCGTGAGCGGGATGTGGATCGCGGCGGGTCCGTCGAACGAGAACCCGACCCAGCCGGCGGCAGCGGCCCCCATCAGGATCTGGCCCTGGCCGCCGATGTTGAACAGCCCGGCGCGGAAGGACAGCGCAATCCCGAGGCCGGCGACGACGAGCGGCACCGCGTAGTCGATCGACCGGGTGAGCGGAGCGATCGCCTGCTGGAAGCTCGCGGCGCCGAAGTTGACCACCGAGCCCTGGAACAGCGACGCGTAGGCGCCGCCGACCGCGGTGCCGATGGCCTGGAGCATGTCGGCGGGACGGGCGAAGAAGTAGCCGGCCGTGGCGCGGACGTTCTCGTCGGTCAGGGCGATGAGGATGCCGCAGGCGACGAGGGCGAGCACGACCGCGAGGACCGTGACGAGCACGGAGCCGTTCAGGATGCTCTGCATCGCGGCGTGCCAGCGGTCGGTGCCGGGGGCGCCGTTGCGGCGCTCGGTGTCGTCCGCCGAGTCCGTCATCAGGTGCGGGGTCTCCGGGGACTCCTGCAGACGGTCGTCGGTGAGCGGCTGCTGCGTGTTGTCTGGGTCCTGCGCGGTCACGCTGCCAGCTCCGTTCCGGTCGTGGATGTGGCTTGGATCTCGCCGGCCGAACCGGTCATGCGGCCAACTCCGTTCCTTCTGGGATCTCGCCGGCCATCATGAGGCCGAGGACGTCTCGCGGGGTGGTCGCCGGCACGATCCCGACGATGCCGCCGCGGTACATGACGGCGATGCGGTCAGCCAGTGCGACGACCTCGTCGAGCTCGGTGGAGACGACGATGACGGGCACACCGGTGTCGCGGGTGGCGACGATGCGCTTGTGCACGAACTCGATCGACCCGACGTCGATGCCGCGCGTGGGCTGCGCGGCGACGAACAGCCGGAGCTCGCGGCTGAGCTCGCGGGCGAGGACGATCTTCTGCTGGTTGCCGCCGGACAGCCGACCGGCAGCGGTCGCGCGGCCCGGCGTGCGGATGTCGAACTCGGCGATCTTCTCGTCGGCGAAGGCGTCGCGCTCGGCGGCACGGATGGTGCCGGCGCGGACGAACTGGTCGTGGTCGGACCGGTCGAGCATGAGGTTCTCCGCGATGGTGAACTCGCCGACCAGGCCGTCCTCCTTGCGGTCCTCGGGGACGAACCCGACGCCGGCGTCGAGCACCTGCTTGACGCTGCGGCCGGTGAGCTCCTTGCCGTCCAGCGTGATGCGGCCGGCGTGGACCGGCTCGAGACCGAGGATCGCCTCGGTCAGCTCGGTCTGCCCGTTGCCCTGCACCCCGGCGATCGCCAGGACCTCGCCGCGACGGACCGAGAACGACACGTCGTCGACGAGCACGATGCCGGACGGGTCGGTGACGGTGAGGCCCTCGACGACCAGGGCGTCCTCGCCACCGGTCGACGGCGTCTTGTCGACGACGAGGGAGACGGCGCGGCCGACCATCATCGCGGCCAGTTCGTTGTTGGTCGCCGCGGGCGAGGCCTCGCCGACGACCTTGCCGAGCCGGATCACCGTGATGCGGTCGGCGACCTCGCGGACCTCGCGGAGCTTGTGGGTGATGAAGACGATCGCGGTGCCGGCTTCGCGGAGCTGCCGCATGATGCCCATCAGCTCGTCGGTCTCCTGCGGGGTGAGGACGGCCGTCGGCTCGTCGAACACCAGCACGGAGGCGTCGCGGGAGAGCGCCTTGATGATCTCGACGCGCTGCTGGACGCCGACGGGCAGATCCTCGATCTTGGCGTCGGGGTCGACGTCGAACCCGAAGCGGTCGGAGATCTCCTTGACCCGCTTGCGGGCGCCGGCGAGGTCGAGCCGGCCCCCGAAGGTGGTCTGCTCCTGACCGAGCATGACGTTCTCGGCGACCGTGAAGACGGGGACGAGCATGAAGTGCTGGTGCACCATGCCGATGCCGGCGCGCATGGCGTCACCGGGGCCGTCGAAGTCCTGGACCACGTCGTCGAGCAGGATCTGGCCCTCGTCGGCGTCGTACAGGCCGTAGAGGACGTTCATCAGGGTGGACTTGCCGGCGCCGTTCTCACCCAGGAGGCAGTGGACCTCACCCGGCTCGACGGTGAGCGAGATGTGGTCGTTGGCGACCAGGGCGCCGAACCGCTTGGTGATGCCGCGGAGTTCGAGCTTCATGTTCGGGAGTCTATTTCTGTCTCGCGCGCGCCACGCGGGCGCACGGTCTCGGAGTGCGCCACGCGGGCGCACGGTCTCGAGTGCGCCACGCGGGCGCACGGTCTCACGTGCACCGCTCGGGCGCACGAGAACGCGGGCGAGGAAGCCCCTCGCCCGCGTTCGTCGGGTCAGGACTGGGTCTTGACCTTGATCGAGCCGTCGATGATGCCGGCCTTGATGTCGTCCAGTTCGCCCTGCAGGCCCTTGTCGACCTTGGACTCGTAGTCGTGGAACGGCGCGATGCCGACGCCCTCGTTCTCGAGGGTGCCCACGTACGGGGTCTTCGAGAACTTCTTGTCGGCCGCCTGCTCGACGACGTCCTTCACGGCCGGGCGCATGCCCTTCTCGACCGAGGTGAAGGCGATGTCCTTGTAGCGCGGGTCGGCCTCGTAGAGGTCGCTGTCCGCACCGATCAGGACGGAGCCGTTGTCGGCGTCCTTGATGGCCTCGGCAGCCGACTGGTAGATCGGACCACCGACGGGGAGGATCACGTCGGCGTCCTGGTCGAGGAGCGTCTGCGCGACCGACTTGGCCTGCGTGCCGGCCTCGAAGCCACCGGTGAAGGAACCCTTGCCGGTGTCGACGTTCCAGCCCTTGACCTGGACGTCCTTGTCCTTCTGCTCGTTGTAGTACTTCACGCCGTCCGCGAAGCCGTCCATGAAGATGGTGACGGTCGGGATCTGCATGCCACCGAAGGTGCCGACGACGCCGGTCTTCGAGTAGGACGCCGCTGCGTAGCCGGCGAGGAAGGCGGCCTGCGAGGTGTCGAACGTGATCGGCTTGACGTTCTTCGCGTCGATCGAGCTGTCGTCGATGATCGCGAAGTCGGTGTCGGGGTTCGCCGCGGCCTGCTTCTTCGTGGCGTCGGCGAGGTTGAAGCCGACGGTCACGACGAGGTTGCAGTTCTGGCCGATGAGCTGCTGGATGTTCGAGTCGTAGACGGTGGCGTCCTTCGACTCGGCTTCCTTGTAGGTGGCACCGAGGTCCTTGGCGGCGTCCTTCATGCCCTCGTAGCCGAGCTGGTTGAACGACTTGTCGTCGAAGCCACCGGCGTCGGAGACCATGCAGGGGCGGAAGTCGGTCTTCTTGGCGGTCGTCGTGTCGGACGGCGCCGAGGCGCAGCCTGCGAGGACGGCGGCGGTGCCGAGGAGCGCGAAGCCGCTGAGGACGACGCGTCGGGTACGAGATGTCACGGGTGGGTTCCTCCGGGGAGCGTGCCCGGACCACGTGCGTTCCGGGCGATCGTGGCGACAGTACACGACCGCCCGGCCGGTACAGGACCCGTTCTGAGCACCGGAGGGATCAGTTACGGGATCGCGACCGCGCCGAAACGCGCCCGTAACGCGGGGTCACGCTCGGACCCCCAGTTCGAGGGGTTTGTCGGTGGAGCGCTACAGGACGTCGCCGCGGCCGCTGATCTTGAGAGCATCCACGACACCCTTGACCCGCTGCGCGTTCGCGCTGGTGGTGACGAGCAGGGCGTCGGGGGTGTCCACGACGACGATGTCCTCGACCCCGATGAGCGAGATGAGCCGCTGGCTGTGCGAGATCACGATGCCGCTCGACGAGTCGGCCAGGATCCGGGCGCCGTCACCGAGGACGGCGAGGTTGTTCGGGCGACCGCCGGACTGCAGCTTGGCGAGCGAGGCGAAGTCGCCGACGTCGTCCCAGTCGAAGTCGCCGGGGACGACCGCCATGCGGCCCGCCGCGGCGGCGGGCTCGGCGACGGTGTAGTCGATCGCGATCTTCTCGAGCGTGGGCCACACCGCGTCGACGACCGCACCGCGGGCAGAGGTGTCCCAGGCGTCCGCGAGCTCGTTGATGCCGGCCAGCAGCGTCGGGTTGTTCCGGCCGATCTCCTCGAGCAGCACGTCGGCGCGGGCGATGAACATGCCCGCGTTCCACAGGTACGTGCCCTGTTCGACGTACGAGCGTGCGGTGTCCAGGTCGGGCTTCTCGACGAACGACCGGACGGCGTGCGCGGTCGGTGCGCCCTCGATGTCCAGGGTGTCGCCGTGCGCGTGGATGTACCCGAAGCCGATCGCGGGCTCGGTCGGCGTGATGCCGATGGTGGTGATGTACCCGGCACGGGCGACGGCGACGGCCTCGCGCACGGAACGGCGGAAGCCGCGGGCGTCCCCGATGACGTGGTCGGCGGCGAAGGAGCCGATGACGACGTCGGGTTCGCGGCGCACGAGGATCGCCGCGGCGAGGCCGATGGCCGCCGTGGAGTCCTTCGGCTCGCTCTCGAGCACCACGTTGTGGTCCTCGACGCCGGGCAGCTGCGACTCGACGGCGACGCGGTGCGCCCGTCCGGTCACGACCATGATCCGCTGCTCGCCCGCGAGCGGGGCGAGCCGGTCCCAGGTCTGCCGGAGCAGCGAGGTGCCGGACCCGGTCAGGTCGTGCAGGAACTTGGGTGCGTCCGCGCGCGACAGCGGCCACAGGCGCGATCCGATGCCCCCTGCGGGGATGATCGCGTAGAAGTCTTCGAGAGCGTCAGCCACGCGCTCACCGTACCGGTCCTGCCGTGCGGATCCTGGGTGGTCTCCGCACGATTCCCGCATGCGGGCTCCCGCACGTCGTTGTTCACCCGTCGCCTCCGCCCCGTTCACGTCGTCGGCCCCGCGGGGTCACGTGACGCCCGGAGCATGGGCAGCACCATGAGCGCACGCAGCGTGGAGCGCGGCACGTCCCCCGGACCGTCGCCGTCGTGACCGAGAGCTTCCTGCCCACCCTCAACGGCGTGACCACCAGTGTCCTGGCGGTCCTCGACCACCTGGAACGCCGAGGCCACCGCGCGGTCGTGATCGCACCGGACACCCCGGGGCTCGCGCAGTTCCGGTCCCGCAGCAGTGTCGAGCGCTACCGCTCCTTCGACGTGCACCGGATCCCCGCCGTCGCGTACCGGCAGTTCCCCGTCGCACTCCCCCACCCCGTCCTCGACACGATCCTCGCCGCCTCCGGCGCCGACGTGCTCCACGCCGCGAGTCCGTTCCTGTTGGGTGGGCGCGCGATCACGGCAGCCGGGAGGCTCGGCATCCCCTCCGTCGCCGTCTTCCAGACCGACGTGGCCGGTTTCGCCCGCCGCAACGGCTTGACGGCGACCGTCCCGTTGGTCCGCAGGATCCTCGGCCGCATCCACGCCGGCGCCTCGCTGACGCTCGCGCCGTCGAGCGCGACCGCCGCGATGCTCGCCGAGGACGGGGTCCCCCGCGTCGCCCGCTGGGGGCGCGGGGTCGACACCGAGCTCTTCCACCCGGCCCGACGGGAGTCCGCCCACGTCCGGGCGCTCCGACGCCGGATCGCCCCGCACGGCGAGGCGATCGTCGGCTACGTGGGGCGGCTGGCGCCGGAGAAGGAGGTCGAACGGCTCGCCGAGCTCGGCGGGATCCCCGGCATCCGCGTCGTCGTGGCCGGCGGCGGGCCGTCCCGAGGCGCTGCTCGAGCGACGCCTTCGGCACCTCGACGTCACCTTCACCGGACCGTTGCGCGGCGACGCCCTGGCCGACGCGTACGCCTCGCTCGACCTCTTCGTGCACACCGGTCCGGCCGAGACCTTCGGGCAGACCCTCCAGGAAGCGCACGCCTCGGGACTGCCGGTGATCGCGCCGGCGTCGGGTGGTCCGCTCGACCTGGTCGCCCCCGGACTCGACGGCGAGCTCTACGACACCGACGCACCGCAGGCCCTCCGACAGGCGGTCCTGCGGCTCCACCAGGACCGCGCACTCGCGGAACGGATGGGATCGGCGGGCCGTCTCCGGGTCGAGGGCACCACGTGGGAGGCCGTCGGCGACCAGCTCCTGGGGCACCACGACACGGCCAGGAACATCGGCGCGCCGCCCGTCGGTCGGGGCCTGCGGGCCGGTCGGGACGAGAAGGTCAGCACCCGCGCATAGGATGGGTCGTGTTCCACACGAACACGAACGGCAAGGGCTCGCCGATCGGGCGAGCCCGTCCTATGGAAGGACGAGCTCATGGCTGAGCCCACCGGCGGCGGTACGGCGACCGCCGTCCCCGACGTACGTATCGATGGAAAGCGTATCGATGCTCCACGGGCTTCTCGGAAGCTCGAGGGCACGCTGTACCGCGGATCGACCGGCATGTGGTCGTGGGTCCTGCACCGGATCACCGGTGTCGCGATCTACTTCTTCCTGCTCGTGCACATCCTCGACACGGCACTCGTGCGCCTCTCACCCGAGGCGTACAACGCGGTCATCGGCACGTACAAGACGCCGATCATGAACCTCGGCGAGATCGCCCTGGTGATGGCCATCGTGTTCCACGCGTTCAACGGGCTCCGGATCATCCTCGTCGACTTCTGGTCCAAGGGGCCGAAGTACCAGCGGGCCATGTTCTGGGTCGTCATCGTCCTGTGGGCGATCGCGATCGCGGGCTTCCTGCCCCGCCAGCTCATGAACCTCTTCGCGGACTTCAACTAGAGGGGCACCTGATGACCACGCAGATCGTCGAACCTCCCCGTTCCGCCTCGGCCGCCCGCCGCTCCACCAACTGGGAGAAGTGGGGCTGGATCTACATGCGCGGCTCGGGCGTCCTGCTCGTCGTGCTGATCTTCGGCCACCTCTTCGTCAACATGGTGGCGGGCGAGGGTGTCAAGCAGATCGACTTCGCCTTCGTCGCCGGCAAGTGGGCCAACCCGTTCTGGCAGGTGTGGGACTCCCTCATGCTCGTCCTGGCGCTGATCCACGGCTCGAACGGCATGCGCACGATCGTCAACGACTACGTGTCGAAGCCGGGCATCCGGAAGACGCTCCTCGCCGCGATCCTCATCGCGTGCGTCGTGCTGGTCGTCCTCGGCCTGCTCGTCTGCTGGACGTTCGACCCGTGCCCCGCCGGCGCAGCCGCCGCGGACCTGCCCTCCTTCTGCCCGGCGCAGTAGCACCGTCCCCGCTGCCGACCGCCTTCCACCGTCTACGGAAAGACCCCTGTGACCGAGACCACCGTGCACCACCACCAGTTCGACATCGTCATCATCGGCGCAGGAGGCGCGGGCATGCGTGCCGCGATCGAGGCCGGCCCGAAGGCGAAGACGGCCGTCATCTCGAAGCTCTACCCGACCCGCTCGCACACCGGTGCGGCGCAGGGCGGGATGGCCGCGGCCCTCGCGAACGTCGAAGAGGACTCGTGGGAGTGGCACACCTTCGACACGATCAAGGGCGGCGACTACCTGGTCGACCAGGACGCCGCCGAGATCCTGGCGAAGGAAGCCATCGACGCCGTCATCGACCTCGAGAACATGGGCCTGCCGTTCAACCGCACGCCCGAGGGCAAGATCGACCAGCGTCGCTTCGGCGGCCACACCCGCGACCACGGCAAGGCACCGGTCCGCCGGGCCTGCTACGCGGCCGACCGCACCGGCCACATGATCCTGCAGACGCTGTTCCAGAACTGCGTCAAGCTCGGCGTCGAGTTCTACAACGAGTTCTACGCGCTCGACCTCATCATGGTCGACGTCGTGGGCGAGGACGGCGTCACGCGCAAGCAGCCGGCCGGCGTCGTCGCGTTCGAGCTCGCCACGGGTGAGCTGCACGTGTTCCACGCCAAGGCGATGATCTTCGCGACCGGCGGCTTCGGCAAGATGTACAAGACGACCTCGAACGCGCACACCCTGACCGGCGACGGCGTCGGCATCGTGTGGCGCACGGGCCTGCCGCTCGAGGACATGGAGTTCTTCCAGTTCCACCCGACCGGCCTCGCTGGCCTCGGCATCCTGCTGACCGAGGGTGCTCGTGGCGAGGGTGCGATCCTGCGCAACGCCTCCGGTGAACGCTTCATGGAGCGCTACGCCCCCACCATCAAGGACCTCGCCCCACGCGACATCGTCGCCCGGTGCATGGTGCAAGAGGTGGCAGAGGGCCGCGGTGCCGGCCCGAACAAGGACTACGTCCTGCTCGACTGCACGCACCTCGGTGCCGAGGTCCTCGAGACCAAGCTCCCGGACATCACGGAGTTCGCCCGCACCTACCTCGGCGTCGACCCCGTCGTCGAGCCGGTGCCGGTGATGCCGACCGCGCACTACGCGATGGGCGGCATCCCGACGAACACCGACGCAGAGGTGCTCTACGACAACACCACCGTCGTCCCCGGCCTCTACGCCGCCGGCGAGTGCGCCTGCGTCTCGGTGCACGGCTCGAACCGCCTCGGCACGAACTCGCTCCTCGACATCAACGTGTTCGGCAAGCGCTCGGGCAACAACGCCGCCGAGTGGGTCAAGACCGCCGAGTTCCTCCCGCTGCCCGAAGACCCCGCTGCCGGCGTCCGGGCGATGCTCGACCAGCTGCGCGCCTCGACCGGTACCGAGCGCATCGCCGTCCTGCGCAAGGAGCTGCAGGACGAGATGGACAAGAACGCCCAGGTGTTCCGCACCGACGAGTCCCTCGCCCGCGTCACCGAGACCATCCACACGCTCCGGAACCGCTTCATGCAGGTCTCCGTGCAGGACAAGGGCAAGCGGTTCAACACCGACCTGCTCGAGGCCGTCGAGCTCGGGTTCCTGCTCGACCTGGCCGAGGTGGTCGTCTACTCGGCCCGCAACCGCAAGGAGAGCCGCGGCGGCCACATGCGCGACGACTACCCGAAGCGCGACGACGAGAACTACATGCAGCACACGATGGCGTACCTGACGGGCGACCCGCACTCGTCGCTCGCCGACGACCACATCACGCTGGACTGGAAGCCGGTCGTCGTGACCCGGTACCAGCCGATGGAGAGGAAGTACTGAGATGACCGACACCCTGGTCTCCGACGCACCCCGGACCGACACCACCGACGCGCCTCCCGGGTCCTTCTCCGTCACGCTCATCATCCGGCGCTTCGACCCGGACGTCGACGACGAGCCGCGCTGGCAGGACTTCGACGTCATGATGCTGCCGACCGACCGCATCCTCGACGCCCTGCACAAGATCAAGTGGGACCAGGACGGCTCCCTGACGTTCCGCCGCTCCTGCGCCCACGGCGTCTGCGGCTCGGACGCGATGCGCATCAACGGGCGGAACCGGCTGGCGTGCAAGACCCTGATCAAGGACCTCGACGTCTCGAAGCCGATCTACGTCGAGGCGATCAAGGGCCTGCCGCTCGAGAAGGACCTCGTCGTCGACATGGAGCCCTTCTTCAAGTCCTTCCGCGAGGTCCAGCCGTTCCTGCAGCCGAAGACGGCGCCCACCCCGGGCAAGGAGCGCATCCAGTCGGTGGCCGACCGCGCACGCTTCGACGACACCACGAAGTGCATCCTCTGCGCCGCGTGCACCTCGTCGTGCCCGGTGTTCTGGACCGACGGGCAGTACTTCGGCCCGGCCGCGATCGTGAACGCGCACCGCTTCATCTTCGACTCGCGTGACGATGCCGCCGAGGTCCGCCTCGACATCCTCAACGACAAGGAAGGGGTCTGGCGCTGCCGCACCACCTTCAACTGCACCGACGCCTGCCCCCGTGGCATCCAGGTGACGAAGGCGATCTCCGAGGTCAAGCAGGCCGTCATGCGGGGTCGCTCCTGACACTCGGGGGCGTCCAAGACTCGACATCGACTCCACCGATAGGCTCCGCTCCATGACGTTCGCGGCCACCCGCCCCATCCTCGACCAGCTCGGCTACACGATCCGCTACGTGCAGCTCCCCGGAGAGACCCTGCACGAGCCGCCGGTCGAGGGCGCGCTCCGCGTGGTCCCGGCCGAGGCGTCCGACGAGTTCGCGCTCGAGGTCGTCGACTACGGCACGGCCCGCCGCCTCGCCACCGCGCGCGGCGAGGAGGACGCGGTCGAGATGCTCCGTCGGTTCCTGAACCGGCCGTTCCCAGCTCCGCGCGACATCGCCCGGCACGAGCTCGACGGGCTCCGTGACCGTGCGGCGTCGACGTACCCGCAGCTGGCGCAGCAGGTGTCGCAGGCCGGCGAACAGGGGCTGACCATCCAGATCCCCGCGGGCGTCCCCGTCGACCGCATCGGTGGTCCGGACGGCTACCTGCTGCACCCTCGACACCCCGCTGCCGAGCCGGTCGCTGCCGCCGCACGTCGCCGGTGTCCCGGAGACCCACCGCTACCTGGTCGAGCGCCCGTTCATGGTGAACGTCCGCTTCGTGCAACCGTGGTTCGAGCAGCCGGGCGGGGCGCTCCGCTTCCAGATCGCCGATCCCACGGTCACCGTCCGCGACCTCGTCGTCGACGGTGCACTGGCTCGACTCCGCGTGGTCTGACTCCGCGCACGACGCAGATCGGCCCGCACCGCGCGTTCGCGCAGTGCGGGCCGATTGCCGTTGTGTGGTGCTACGCCTGGTCGGGACGGTCGTACTGCGCACCGGCCGGGTTCGGCGGGAGGCAGCCGAACACGATCGCGGCGATGCTCACGAACAAGCCGATGATCCAGAGCGCACCCGGCAGGTTCGCGTCGTGGACGCGGCGCCAACCGAGTGCGAGGTTCGGCACGAGCGTCGCGAGCCACCACAGCCCGTAGAGCGCGAGCAGGACGAACGCGAACGGCGACGGCGCCGACGAGCCGACCGTGTTGCCGTACTCGTCGACCTGGGTGTTCGCGGCGATGGACGAGAACAGGATCGCGTAGAACCCGCCGAACAGAACGACGGTGACGATCGCGTTCGCCAGGACCCAGTACCAGTACTCACTGCGGCTGGCGCGCCCGTCGAACCGGGCGTACTTCTTGAAGAACCGGGTGAAGGCGTCGAGGAACCCGGCACCGTAGAAGGGTGCCCACAGCGGCGGAGCTCCGTCGGGCCCGACCGGGATCGGCGGGCCGGCCTGCGGGTACGGGTCGGCGTACTGCTGGCCGTACCCGGGCTGCTGACCGTACTGACCGTACTGACCGGGCTGCTGGCCGTACCCGGGCTGCTGGCCGTACTGGGCAGGCTGCTGGCCGTACTGGGCAGGCTGCTGCCCGTACCCCGGCTGCTGCTGCCCGTACCCCGGCTGCTGCTGCCCGGGGTCGAGCTGCCCCGACGGCTGGTCGCCGCCGGGCTGACCCCACTGCGGTGTGTCGTTGCTCATCGAGCGCCGGTCGGTCGGTCGTAGCGCTCGCCCTGCGGGTTCGAGGGCAGCAGGCCGAACACGATGCCGACGATGCCGACGAAGATCGCGATGATCCACAGGGCACCGGGCAGGTTCGCGTCGTGCAGGCGTCGCCAGCCGAGGGCGAGCGTCGGGATGATGATCGCGAGGCCCCAGAGTCCGAGCAGGATGCCGGCGATCACGAAGAGCGCTGACGGGCTGGTGACGGTCGACTGGACGCTCGCCGAGGTCGCGGTGGACATCGACACCGTCGAGCGCTCCGACGTGGCGAAGCCGATGCCGTACAGGATGCCGAGGACGATGCCGACGATCGCGTTCGCCAGGTACCACCACCAGAACTCGCTGCGGCTCGCGCGGCCGCTGAAGGTCGCGTACTTCTTGAAGAAGCGTCCGACGGCCTTGCCGAAGGAGATCCCGTACCAGGGGGCCCAGATCGGCGGCTCGCCGTTCGGGCCGGTCGCCGGCTGCTGGCCGTACTGCGGCGTTCCGTTGTACGGGTTCGGCTGGCCGCCCGGCTGCTGGCCGGACGGGTTCTGCGGGTACTGGTCACTCACGGTGTCCCCCTCGATCGTTGGCTGGTAGTCGGGTCCGAGTCAACCAGAACCGTCGCTGGGCCGCCGCTCGCTACCCGCGGTGGGGTTCGTCGTACCGCTGCCCCTGCGGGTTCGAGCCCATCAGACCGATGATCAGGGAGAACAGGACGCCGAGTGGCGGGATGATGAAGAGGAAGGCGAAGTACCCGCTCAGGTTCACGTCGTGCAGTCGTCGCACCGTCAGCGCGATGAAGCCGAGGGCGCAGGCCAAGGCCCACAACCCACTCAACCCGTTCGACGCATCGTCGAAGAACGGCAGCACGTTGAAGAACCCACCGACGATGCCGGTGGCCGCCGAGCCGATGACGTACCAGAGTGCCCAGAACCAGAACTCCGACTGGCTCGCGCGGCCGTCGAACCGGACGTACCTCTTCCAGAACCGCGGGAACGCCTGCACGAACGGGATCCCGTACCAGGGTGCCCACAGCGGGGCTGGCGCTGACCGGTCGGCTGCTGGCCGTACGGTCCGGGCTGCTGCCCGTACGGTCCGGGCTGCTGCCCGTACGGTCCGGGCAGCTGGCCGTACGGATCCTGCGGCGGGTACTGGTCACTCACTGGTTCGTTCCTTCCGGGGGCCGACTGCGATCACCGACGAGTCTGGCAGCGACACCGACCGGACGCGTCCCCCCAGCGGAGGACAGCACAGCGACAGCACAGCGACAGCGCTCCGACCGGCTCAGGGCACCAGCGCGAGCTTGCCGCCGGGGTGCCCGGACTCCAGCAACTCCGCGGCCGCCGTCGCCTCGGCGAGCGGGAAGGTCCGCGCGACCGGGACCTCGAGCTGGCCGGCCCCGGCCAGGTCGATCAGTCGCTGCCGCACCGAGTCGCGGAACGCCTTGCTCGCTGGCTGCGCCCCACCGACGGCCGCGAACCCGGCCTCGGCGGCGCGCGCCGGTGCCGCGATCGTGACGATCCGGTCGCGGTCCGCGACCACCGCGAGCGAGACGTCGATGGCCTCGTCGGTGCCCACGCAGTCCAGTGCCACGTCGATGCCGGAGGGTGCGAGCGACCGGACCCGTGCCTCCAGTCCCTCGCCGTACGCGACCCACTCGCCGCCGAAGCGTCGCACGACGGCCGCACCGCGCTCGGAGGCGGTGCCGATGACGCGCGCGCCGAGCAGGCGGAGCTGCTGCAGCAGGCTGACGCCGACTGCACCGGAGGCGCCGTGCACCAGCACGGTGTCGCGCCCGCGGCACGGGTGACGCGCAGCATGTCCGCGGCGGTGGTGCCCGCGAGCAGCAGGTTCGCCGCCTCGGGGAAGTCGAGCCCGACGGGCTTCGCGAAGACGTCCGCTGCCGGGACGGTGAGGGACGACGTCCAGCCGCCGGCGACCCGGAACGCCAGGACCTCGTCGCCGACCGCTCCCCCGCCGGACGCGATGGTGGTGTCCGGTCCGAGGGCGGTGAGCACGCCGGCGACCTCGTAGCCGACGAGCACTGGCAGGTCGGACAGGTCGCCCTGCCGCGTGTGCTTCGTGTCGGCGGGGTTCATGCCGGCGGCCCGGACCGCGATGGTGACCTCGCCGGGTCCGGGTGCGGCGACCTCGGTGTCCACGAACTCGAGGACCTCGCTGCCGCCGAACCGTGGAGCCACCCAGTGCTTCGTCATGCGCTCGACGTTACGCCCCGAGCCGCCGACGCCGTGCGCGGAGCGTCCGTGCACGGAGCACCATCACGGCGATGCCGCCGAGCAGCATCGCGCCCGCCGCGGCGAGCGGGATCGTCGGGTCGCTGCCGGTGAAGGCCAGTTCCGTCGTGCCGCCGCCGGTGGCGCCGCCACCGACCACCGGGACCGCCGGAGCTGTCGACGTGGATGCGGTGGGTGCGGGAGCCGACGCGGTCGGCGTCGCCGTGGGTGCCGGTGCGCGGACGGTCACGACGTAGGTCTCGGTGTCCGGCGGTGCCGTGCCGTTGTCGACCGTGATCGTCACCGTCGTGGTGCCCGGCGTGGTGGGCGTCCCGGAGATGACACCCGTGTCCGGGTTGATCGTGAGGCCCGGGGGCAGGGTCCCGCCGTCGGAGTACGTGGGTGCCGGGTTGCCCGTCGCGGTGACGGGGAACGAGTACGGCGTGCCCGCAGTGGCGTCGGTCGGCGTGCCCGAGGTGATCGTCGGTGCGACGCTCTCGGACGGCGTGCCGGCAGCCGGGCAGTTGGTCGGACGGGTGATGGTGTTGTCGTCGAGCGTCACCGCCGCGTTCCGGGCGAGCAGTCGGCCCACGACCGTCGCACCCGTCGTCGCCGTCACGGACTGGTCCGCGAGGACGGTGCCCCGGAACTGGGCGGCGCTACCGATGGTCGCGGAACTACCGACCTGCCAGAACACGTTGCACGAACTGGCGCCACCGGTGATGACGATCCTCGTGCCGGACCCGATCGTCAGGGTCGACGCGGCCTGGAACACCCAGACCGAGTCTGCGCTGCCGGCCAGGGTCAGCTGGCCGGTGTTCGCGAGCTGCAGCGTGTCGCCGTTGTAGACGCCCGGGCTGAGGCTGAGCCCGTTGAGCTCCTGGAGCCCGGTCCGTGTCGGCGTCAGCGAAGCGGCCACGTTGTACGCGGTCGTGGTGTCCGACTGGGCCTGCGCGGCCGCGGCGTCGGTCTGGTGCACGGTACCGTTCACGGTCCCGTTGCCGGTGCCGCCGAAGCCCGTGATCGAGGTACCGGGCGAGACCCGAGGTCACCGTTGACCACGGTCGGCCCGGTGTTCGTCACGGTCTGGGCACCGAGGACGCCGTAGCTCGCCGCGGTCCCGAGACCGACGGGGCCGACGATGATGGTGGCGGCCGACGCGGCCGAGGAGGCGCCGAGCGCGAGTACCGCGGCCAACCCGATCCCGGTACTGACGACGACGATGGAACGGAAGATGGGCGATCTGGCCACGGAGGCCCCTGCCTGAGATGGCGAAGAGCCGATCGGACGTCGGAGACGCCCGGCGTTCACCGTGTCCCGAGTGTGTGCTGATCACATGCGTTCTGCGCTCCGGACTCCCAGGTTCGCCCGGATCAGCCGATGGTGGACAGGATCAGTGCGATCCGGAGCCGGATCCCGGTTCGGTATCGTCCTTCCATGCCGCGCGCCGCGATCGTCGTCAACCCGTCCAAGGTCGACCTACGGGTGCTCCGCAACACCGTCGCGGCCGAAGCGGGCCGGAACGGCTGGGATCCCACGACGTGGTTCGAGACCGCGGCGTCCGACGACGGCCGTGCCGCCGCGCTCGATGCGCTCGCCACCGCGCCGGACGTCGTCCTGGTCGTCGGTGGCGACGGCACACTGCGCGTCGTGGCCGAGGTGCTGCACGGCTCCGGCGTGCCACTGGCCGTGCTCCCCGTGGGGACCGGGAACCTGTACGCCCGGAACCTGCGCATCCCGCTGAACGACGTCGCCGGATCGGTCCGTGCCGCCTTCACCGGGACGGATCGACGGGTCGACCTCGCGTTCGCCGACCTCACCGACCCGCACGGCACGACGACGCACCACGCCTTCCTGGTGATGGCCGGCATCGGGCTCGACGCGAACATGGCGGCCAACACCAACGCGCGGCTGAAGAAGCGGTTCGGGTGGCTCGCGTACTCCGACCCGATCATGCGGTCCGTCATCGGCAACCGGCAGGTCGACCTGCGGTACCGACTCGACGGCGGTGACACCCGCACGATGCAGGCGCACACGGTCATCGTCGGCAACTGCGGCACCCTGACCGCTGGTGTCCTGCTGCTGCCCGCCGCGAAGCCGGACGACGGGGTGCTCGACGCGGTCGCGTTCCGCCCCGGTCGGACGGTCGGCTGGGCCGGCGTCGGCTACGGCCTGTCGCTGAACCGCTTCTTCCACCGGACCGGGTTCGGCCGGTTCCTGTCGTGGCTCATCCCGGCCACCCGGACGCTGCGGTACACGAGCGCACGGGTCCTCGACCTCGAGCTGGACCAGCCCGAGCAGGTCCAGCTCGACGGCGACCCGTTCGGCACCGTGGTGGCGGTGCGGCTGACCGTGGACCACGGCGGACTCACCATCCGGGTGGGGCCGTCGCGGTGACCACGTGAAGACGGGAGGCCCGGTGCCAGCTGGCACCGGGCCTCCCGTCTTCACCGAGCCACGTCGAGAGCGTCAGCCGCGCGCGACACGCACCCGGTCCGCGAACGCTGCGTGCAGCGGGTGCTCCGCGGCGAGGCCGGTGATCTGCGTCACCACGTCGGCATCGGACGCGTCCGAGGCCAGGAGCGCCTGCAGCTCGACGCTCTGCTCGTCGTCGGCGACGTCGAAGCGGAGCGCCGCGCCCATCGCGTCGAGCAGCGCGGTCGGCTCGGTGCCGTCCTCGGCCAGCGCCGCGGCGGGCGAGACGAAGCGCTCGTCGCGCGACAGCTTGCGGAGCGGCTGCCGGCCGACGCGTGTCACCGTGTCGGGCAGGTGCGGGTTCTCGAACCGGGTGATGATCGCCTGGACGTAGGCGCGGTGCACCTCGGGGTCGAGTTCGTGGCGGCGGACGAGCAGGTCGCTCGTCTCGGCCAGGACGGACTCGACCTCGGAGCGCACGGCGGGGATCGCGATGGCGTCGGAGATCTTGTCGGCCCCGGCGACGAAGCCGTGGTACGCGACGGTCGCGTGCCCGGTGTTCACCGTGAAGAGCTTCCGCTCGATCGAGGCAGCGAGCCCGTCGACGTAGTGCGCGCCGGGGATCTCCGGCTCGTCGCCGCCGAACGGCGTGCGGTCGATGGCCCACTCGAAGTAGGTCTCGACGGTGACGTCGAGGCCGGCGCCCTCGGGCTGGGCCGGCACGATGCGGTCGACGGCGGTGTTCGCGAAGACGGCCTTCGCGAGCGCCGCGTCACGGCCCTCGGCCGGGAGCGCGTCGACGATGAACTCGCGCAGACGGTCCGTGGCGTTCAGCGCGTTCTCGCACGCCATCACCGCGATGGGTGCGGCGTCCGCGTCGCGCTGCTGGAGCGCCCGCGCGATGACCGGGGCGATGAACTTCAGGACGTTCGGACCCACGGCGCACGTCACGATCGCGGCAGCGGCGATCTCGGCGACGACGCCGTCCTCGTCCTGCGCGCTGTTCAGGGCGCGGAAGTTCGTGACCTCGTGGTCCTCGGCGCCGGTACCGACCTCGTGCACGGTGTACGAGTCGGCGGCGGCGAGGGCGTCGATGAGCGGCGCGGCGACGTCGGCGAAGACGACCTCGTAGCCCGCTTCGTGCAGGAGCAGGCCGACGAAGCCGCGGCCGATGTTGCCGGCACCGAAGTGGACGGCGGTGCCCCGGTCGGTGGTGCTCACTCGTTGACCTCGCCGAGGATCGACAGGATCGCGCTGGTGTCGGCCGCGTCGGTGAGCTTCTGGACCTCGTCCTCGTCGGAGAACACGATCGCGATCTTGGACAGGATGTCGAGGTGCTCGTTGTTCACGCCGGCGATGCCGACGACGAAGCGCACGGGGTTGCCGTCCCAGTCGATCGGGCTGGCGTAGCGGATGAACGACAGCGCGGACGACTTGATGGCGTCCTTCGCGTCGTTCGTGCCGTGCGGGATGGCGAGGAAGTTGCCCATGTACGTGGACACGCTCTTCTCACGCTCGAGCATCGCCGGGTAGTAGTCAGCGGTGACCGCGCCCGCAGCTTCGAGGATCTCGGCCGCCTCCTTCATCGCCTCCGACTTGGTCGGCGCGGTGTCCTCGGTGTGGATCCGGATCTGGCTCTCCTGCAGGACGGGCATCGTGGTTCTCCTTGGTGTTCGAGGACGTGACGGAGGGGACGGGGATGTCCCCGTCCCTCCGATACTGCACTTCGTTACTGGTGGTGGCGTTACTGGTTCTTGAGCTGGTCGACGACCTGGTCGTACTGCGGCGCGTTCATGAAGTTGCCGACCGACACGTGCTGCGCGTTCGGGTTCTTCTGCTTGGCGCGGTCCGTCAGTTCTTCCTGCGTGATGATCAGGTCCTCGTCACCGGACAGGTTCGCGATCGCCTTGTTGGTGACCGTGACCCCTTCGATGCCCGCCTTCTTGATCTTGTTGCGCAGGACGCTGGCGCCCATGGCGCTCGACCCCATGCCGGCGTCGCAGGCGAACACGAGGTTCTGGACCTTCGTCGCGGTGGCGGTGGTGCCGGCGGCGGCTGCCTCTTCCGAGTTGGCCGGGGCGGTGCCGCCGAAGAGCCCTGCGGTCGCGGCGTTCGCGTCGCGGCCCTTGGTGGCCTGCATCTTGTCGAACGCTGCGGTCATGTCGCCGCCGCCGTTGGCGAGGTCGCGCTTGCGGCTGGCCAGCAGGAAGAACGACGCGACTGCGAAGGTGACCGCTGCGGACAGGACGACCGACAGGATGACGCCGACGTAGCTGTCCTTCGCCGTCGCCGTCAGCACGGCGAAGATCGATCCGGGCGATGCCGGGGCGACCAGGCCGGAGCCGAACAGGACGTTCGTGCCGACGCCCGTCGCACCACCGAGGATGACGGCGATGAACAGGACCGGCTTCTGCAGCACGTACGGGAAGTAGATCTCGTGGATGCCACCGAAGAACTGGATGAGGATCGCACCGGGAGCGGTCGAGCGGGCGATGCCGACACCGAAGAAGGTGAAGGCGAGCAGGATGCCCAGACCGGGGCCGGGGTTCGCCTCGAGCAGGAACAGGATCGACTTGCCGGAGTCCTGCACCTGCTGGGCGCCGAGCTGGTCGAGCACACCGTGGTTGATGGCGTTGTTCAGGAAGAACACCTTGGCCGGCTCGATGATGACGCTGGCGAGCGGCAGCAGCGAGTGCTGGACGAGGAAGTTCACCGCGTCGCCGAGGCCCTCGGCGATGAGCTTGAACAGCGGGGCGAGCCAGAAGAACCCGACCATCGCCAGCCCGAAGCCGAGGATGCCGGCCGCGTAGTTGTTGACGAGCATCTCGAAGCCCGGCTTGATCTTGCCGTCCCAGATCTTGTCGATCTGCTTGATGAGGTACGCGCCGAGCGGCCCGCAGATCATCGCGCCGAGGATCATGATCGTGCCGTTGGCGCCGAGGATGACACCCATCGCCATGATCGAGCCGACGACGGCGCCGCGGGTCTCGTAGATCATCCGGCCGCCCTGGAAGGCGATCGCGAGCGGGATCAGGTACGTCAGGATCGGGCCGACGAGACCGATGTTGGCCACACCGTCCGTCTCACCGAACCCGCCGAGGATCCCGACGGGGTCCATCCGGTCTCGATGAAGAAGGCGGTGATCAGGCCCCACGCGATGAAGATCGCGATGTTGGGCATGACCATGCCGGAGAGGAACGTGCCGAACTTCTGAACGGCGACGCGTGCGCCGCCCCGCGACTTCGCGGGTGCGTCGGGCGCTGCAACGGACGACGTTGTCATGTGCGGTGACTTTCTGTGTGGTGGAGCTGCTGCTGGTGCGGACGGGGTGTTGGGGATGGTGCGGCTCAGACGGCGTGCGCGGCCGCCGCGGCGGACTTCGCAGCCGCCGCCGTGGACGCGGCGAGTGCCGCCTGGGCCATCTCGCGGGCCTGCTCGAGCGTGTGCTGACCGAGTTCGGCGCGCACGTCGGCCAGGGCCGCGGGGGTCATGGAGAGGGTGGTGGCGCCGAGGCCGACGAGCACGACGGCGAGCAGCGGGTCGGCTGCGGCCTCACCGCAGATGCCGACGGGCTTGCCCGCGTCGGCACCGGCCACTCCGAGCTGCGCGACGAGGCGCAGGACGGCGGGGTGCCACGGGTCCTGGTACGACGCGACGGTGCCGAGCATGCGGTCGGCGGCCATCGTGTACTGGGTCAGGTCGTTCGTACCGATCGACACGAAGTCCGCGTTCTGGAACACCTGTTCGGCCATCAGGGCGAGCGAAGGCACCTCGGCCATCACGCCGGCGGTGCGGATGCCGAGCTCGCGGGCCAGGGTGACGAAGTACTCGGTCTCCTCGGCGTCGGCGACCATCGGCGCCATGACCCAGAGGTCGGCCTCGGTCGCGGCGTCCGCCTGGGCCAGTGCGACGAGCTGGTCGCGCAGCACCTCGGGGTGGTTGCGCAGCGCACGGAGCCCGCGACGGCCGAGCGCCGGGTTCTCCTCGTCCTTGTCGGTGAGGAACGGCAGCGGCTTGTCGGCACCGGCGTCGAGCGCGCGGACGACGACCTTCTTGCCCGGGAAGGCGGCGAGGAGCTGACGGTAGGACTCGGTCTGCTCGTCGACGGTCGGCGCCTTCGGCGAGTCGAGGAAGAGGAACTCGGTGCGGAAGAGCCCCACGCCCTCCGCACCGAGAGCAACGGCGCCCGCGGCGTCGGCGGGGCTGCCGAGGTTCGCGAGCAGGGGCACGACGTGGCCGTCGGCCAGGGCACCGGCGGTGAGCGGTGCGGCGGCCGCGGCGAGCCGGTCGGCGATGCGCTGCTCGACGTCGGCCACCAGGGCCTCGGACGGCTCGGTGACGACGGTGCCGGCGACGGCGTCGACGACGATCGGCTGCCCGTCGGCCAGGTCGTCGGCACCGGTGACGCCGACGATCGCGGTGATGCCCTTGGCGCGGGCGAGGATCGCGGTGTGCGAGGTCGGGCCGCCGTCGCGGGTGACCAGCGCGAGGACCTTGTCGAGGTCCAGCAGTGCGGTGTCGGCCGGAGCGAGGTCACGGGCGACGAGGACGAACGGGGTGTCCGACTCGGGGACACCGGGGGCGTGCACGCCGCGGAGCTTCGCGATGATGCGCTGGGCGACGTCGTCGAGGTCGGCTGCGCGCTCCCCCATGTAGCCGCCCATGCCGACGAGCAGGTCGCGGAACTGCGCGAACGCCTCGTACACGGCGCGTTCCGGGTTGGTGCCGCCGTCGATGCGCGTGTGCACGTCGTCGAGGAGGGTCGGGTCTTGCGCCATGAGCGCCTGCGCCTCGAGCACGGCCTGGGCGTCGCCGCCGGCGAGCTGTCCGCGCTTGTTGAGGTCCTCGGCCACCGCGGCCAGTGCGTCGTGCACGGCCTGCTTCGCGTCGTCCGCCGAACCGGTCAGGGCGTCCTTCGACGGTTCGCCGAGCGGGTCCGCCATGCGGAGCACGGGGCCGTGGGCGACGCCACGACCGACGCCGGTGCCGAGCAGTTCGGACATTCGAGACTCCTTCATCTCACACGCGCTTGCGGTGGGGTGTTCGTTCGGTGCGCGCACGGCTGAGACGGGACCTCGCCGGTGCGGCTGAGCAGCACACTACCCCGATCCGCGTTGACAAACAAACACATCCGGGGATAAAAATGCAGAAACAGATGCCCGTTTGCGTCTGGCGGCCAGCCGCTCCGGCTCGGTTCCGTCAGGTTCGTGCCCGGTCATGTCCGTTCCGTTCCGACCAGGAGACGACGAGGTCCGATGTACGCACCAGAACGCCACCAGCGCATCGTCGAGCAGGCGCGCGCGCAGGGGCGGGTCGACGTCAAGGACCTCGCCGAGCTGCTCGAGGTCACTCCAGAGACCATCCGCCGCGACCTGACGAGCCTGGAGCGCCGCGGGCTGGTCCGACGCGCCCACGGCGGCGCGATCCCGGTCGAGCGCATCACGATCCACCCCGGCGTCGGCGACCGCGGCGGCATCAACCAGGCCGAGAAGATGGTCATCGCCGAGGCCGCGCTCGAGGAGCTGCCGGAGAACGGCTCGATCATGATCGACGCCGGCACCTCCACCATCTGCCTCGCCGAGATGCTGCCGACCGACCGCGGACTCACCGTCGTCACGCACTCCCTTCCCGTCGCGATGGCCGTCGCGAACCGGCCGGGCATCGACCTGCACCTGCTCGGCGGCAACATCCGCAGCGACTCCCTGGCCGGCGTCGGCACGTGGACGCACCAGCTCATCGGCATGGTGAGCGTCGACGTCGCCTTCGTGAGCATCAACGGGATCACCCCGGAGCGCGGCCTGACGACCCACAACATGGCCGAGGCCGCGGTGAAGTCGGCGATGATCAAGTCCGCCCGCCGGAGCATCCTGCTCGCCGACCACACCAAGTTCGGCCGTGAGGAGTTCGGCCGCGTCGCACCCCTCGCCGCCATCGACACGATCATCACCGACCCCGCCGTCAACCTCGACCTGGTCCGCGAGGTCGAGGCCGCCGGCACCGAGGTGTTCTGGCCCGGTCGACCCTGACCGCTCGCCCGACCCGCCCATCCGGCGCTCGCTAGCATGAGCGCACCACCCATCGACAGGAGTACATCGATGTCCGAAGCCACCCGCACCGTGACCGTCGCCAGCGCGTCCGGCCTGCACGCGCGCCCCGCGTCCCTCTTCGTCCAGACCGTGACGGCCTCCGGCCACCAGGTCACGATCGCCAAGGGCGACAAGTCCGGCAACGCCGGCAGCATCCTCGCCCTGCTCGGTCTGGGCATCGAGAACGGTGACGAGGTCAGCCTCACCGTGACCGGCGACGACGCCGAGACCACCGCCGACAGCCTTGTCGAGTTCCTGCAGACGGACCACGACGCGGCCTGACGCCGCACTGCGACGGACGGGAGGCACGGTGCCAGCTGGCACCGTGCCTCCCGTCCGTCGTGCGGCGGCCCCACCGCCGTGCCCCCGCCTGCCCCGCCCGTCTGGCCCGCCCCGGGGTTCCGAAATCTCGTCATCTCGGCGTCCCCCACGTCGGTCTGTGGAACCTCGGCGGACGGCACGCGGCGAGTCGTGGAACCTCGAACCGGCGCGGTCCAGGGCTGTCGGCGCCCGCCGATAAGGTGGTCGGCATGACACGCCTGCGCCTCGCATCCGTCAACGTGAACGGCGTCCGCGCCGCCTTCCGCAAGGGCATGGGCGACTGGCTCGCCACCCGCGACGTCGACGTGCTCGCCCTGCAGGAAGTGCGTGCGTCGAGCGAGGACCTGGCCGGTCTGCTCGGCGACGAGTGGGACATCGTGCACGACCCGGCGACCGCCAAGGGCCGGGCAGGCGTGGCCATCGCCTCGCGACACTCCGCCCAGATCCACCGCGTCGCCCTCGGACCGGACGAGTTCGACTCCGCCGGCCGCTGGCTCGAAGCCGACTACGAGATCGGCGGAACCACGGTCACGGTCGTGTCCACCTACGTGCACTCGGGCGAGGTCGACACCCCCAAGCAGGACGAGAAGTGGAAGTTCCTCGACGCCATGACCGAGCGGCTGCCCGCCCTCCGCGCGCACAATCCGCTCGCCGTCGTCGTCGGTGACCTGAACGTCGGGCACGACCAGCGCGACATCAAGAACTGGAAGGGCAACGTCAAGCGAGCGGGCTTCCTGCCGCGCGAGCGTGCCTACTTCTCGCGCTTCTTCGGTGCCGACGGCGAACCGGTCGAGGGCGCTGACGGCTCGACGGGCCCGGGGCTCGGCTGGGTGGACGTCGGTCGTGCGCAGGCCGGCGACGTCGAGGGGCCGTACACGTGGTGGTCCTGGCGCGGCCAGGCGTTCGACAACGACACCGGCTGGCGCATCGACTACCAGATGGCCACGCCCGACCTCGCGGCGAAGGTCACGGAGTACACGGTCGACCGCGCCGCGGCGTACGACCAGCGATGGTCCGACCACGCCCCCGTGGTCGTCGACTACGAACTCTGATCCCCACTCCTTGCGCTCCACCTGACCCACAGGAACACCACCATGACCAAGACCCGCATCTTCTCGGGCATCCAGCCGTCCGCCGGCTCGCTGCACCTCGGCAACTACGTCGGGGCGCTCATGCAGTGGCGCGACCTGCAGGACGACTTCGACGCCATCTACTGCGTCGTCGACATGCACGCGATCACCTCGCCGCAGGACCCGGCCGAGCTCCGCGCGAGCACCCGGGCGACGGCCGCGCAGTACATCGCGTCGGGCATCGACCCGACGAAGTCGACGCTGTTCGTGCAGTCACACGTGCCGGCCCACGCCGAGCTCGCCTGGGTGCTCAACACCCTCACCGGGTTCGGTGAGGCGAGCCGGATGACACAGTTCAAGGACAAGTCGGCGCGGCAGGGGTCCGAGGCCGCGTCGGTCGGGCTCTTCACGTACCCGGTCCTGATGGCCGCCGACATCCTGCTGTACGACACCAAGGTCGTGCCGGTCGGCGACGACCAGCGCCAGCACGTCGAGCTCACCCGCGACCTCGCCGGACGCTTCAACTCGCGGTTCGGCGACACGTTCGTCGTGCCCGAGGCCCGGATCGGCACCGAGACGGCGCGCATCTACGACCTGCAGGACCCGACGAGCAAGATGAGCAAGTCGGCGGCGTCCGACAGCGGCCTGATCCGGCTGCTCGACGACCCGAAGCGCACCGCGAAGAAGATCAAGTCGGCCGTCACCGACGACGAGCGCGAGATCCGCTCCGACCGCCAGGCGAAGCCGGGCGTGACGAACCTGCTCGCGATCCTGTCCGCCTTCAGCCGGACCCCGTCGCCGAGCTCGAGGCATCGTTCGCGGGCAAGGGCTACGGGGACCTCAAGGGCGCGGTCGCCGACGCCGTCGTCGCCGAGCTCGAGCCGGTACGCACCCGCACGCTCGAGCTGCTCGACGACCCGGCGGAGCTCGACCGACTGCTCGCCGTCGGCGCCGACCGTGCCGAGTCCATCGCGCAGGAGACCCTGGCGCGCGTGTACGACCGGATCGGGTTCGTCCCGCGCTCGCGCGGCTGACCGTGCTGCCGGTCACGCTGGAGTCCGCCCGGGTCCGACTCGACGTCCCGACCCGGGCGGACACCGCGGCGATCACCGACGCCTGTCAGGATCCGGACATCGTCCGCTGGACGACGATCCCCACGCCGTACCGCGAACAGGACGCACGGACCTTCGTCGACGCCCTGGTCGGACCCGGCTGGGCGTCGGACCGCGAGTACACCTGGGCGATCCGTCGCCGCGGGTCGACCTGGCTCGAGGGATCATCGGCTACCGCACCGCCGGCCGCGACCTCGGCTTCTGGCTGGCGCCCTCGGCCCGCGGTGCCGGGTTGATGCACGATGCGGTGGAGCTCGTCGTGGACTGGGCGTTCGAGGACGGTGCTCCGGACGTCTACTGGGAGTGCTACGAGGGCAACACGGCGTCGGCCGCGGTCGCACGCAGCGCCGGGTTCTCGTTCACCGGCGCCGGGCCTGCACGGATCCCCGGACGCGACGGCGGACCGACGACCGCCTGGACCGCCCTGCGCCGGGCCGACGGCGCGCCCGCATCGGACCTCCCGTGGCCCGACGCTCCGTGACACAGCGCCCCGTGACCCGTCCCCGCATGACGCCGCGTTCCCGACGATGACGCGTCACCGATCCACCGCCGGTAGGCTCGATCCGTGAGCGACACGGCACGACCCACCGAGGTCCGGGCGATGCGCCGCGGGCTCGAACTCGCGGCGCTCGGGCCCGTCGTGGGCGACCACGCACGGGTCGGCGCCGTGATCCTCTCCCCGCCGGCGACGTCCTCGCCGAGGGGTGGCACAAGGGCGCCGGAACCCCGCACGCCGAGGTCGACGCGATGGCGAAGGTCGATCCGGCACAGCTCCGCGGCGCGACGGCCGTCGTCACCCTCGAGCCCTGCAACCACACCGGCCGCACCGGCCCCTGCGCCGTCGCCCTGATCGAGGCCGGGGTCGCCCGTGTCGTGTACGCGATCGACGATCCGGGCGCGGACGTGCACGGCGGCGCCGACCGACTCCGCGCCGCCGGGGTCGACGTCGTGTCCGGTGTGCTCGCCGACGAGGCCGAGGCGTTCCTCGAACGGTGGCTCCTGTCGGTCCGCCTCGGACGCCCGTGGGTGACCGTGAAGTGGGCCTCGAGCCTGGACGGCCGCGCCGCGGCTGCCGACGGGACGAGCAAGTGGATCACCGGCGCCGCAGCCCGACAGCACGTCCACGAGCAGCGTGCCGCGCACGACGCGATCCTGGTCGGCACCGGCACCGTGCTCGCCGACGACCCGAGCCTGACCGCTCGGGGTGACGCGGGCGAACTCCTCGCCGACCAGCCGCTCGCGGTCGTGCTCGGTGACCGCGCCGTCCCCGACGACGCCGCGGTCCGTCGACACCCCCGTGGGCTCGTGACGCTGCCGGGGCACGACCTCGCCGCGTCGCTCGCCGCCCTGCGTGGGCACGGCGTGCACTCGGTGTTCGTCGAGGGCGGCCCCACCGTCGCGTCCGCGCTCATCGCCGCCGGGCTCGTCGACGAGTACCTCGTGTACGTCGCCCCGATCCTGCTCGGCGGACCCCGGGTCGCCCTCGACGACCTCGGGGTGGGAAGCATGTCCGGGCGTCGGCGGTTGGACGTACTATCGACCACCAGCCTGGGCCCTGACCTGCTGGTCCGAGCCCGACCGCAACGCAGCGCGACAGCGCAGCCGCAGCCATCGCCACCACAGACGGCGCCACCACAGACAGCGCAGCAGCAGACACCGCAGCAGCACGACGCAGCACCCGGGTTCGGAGACGACGGGCCCACGAACGACCGGAGCACCCCATGACCGACGCGCTGACCTCCTCCACCCCGGGCAGCCCCGTCCAGTTCGAGGTGTCGACGAACGTCCCCACCACCCACGGCACGTTCCAGATGCGCGCCTACCGCGACCTCGTGACCGGCGCGGAGCACGTCGCGATCATCGGCGCGCTGCCCGACGGGTCCGCCCCGTCCGACGGCGCCCTGGTCCGCGTGCACTCCGAGTGCCTGACCGGCGAGGCGTTCGGCTCGCTGAAGTGCGAGTGCGGGCCCCAGCTCGACGCCGCGCTCGACACCATCGCTGCCGAGGGCGGAGTGGTGGTCTACCTGCGCGGGCAGGAAGGGCGCGGCATCGGGCTCATCAACAAGCTCAAGGCCTACCGACTGCAGGAGGACGGCCTCGACACGCTCGACGCCAACCTGGCGCTCGGGCTGCCGGCCGACTCCCGTGCGTACGGGGGCGCCGCGGGCATCCTCGCCGAACTCGGGATCACCCGCGTGCGACTGCTCTCGAACAACCCCGAGAAGCGTCGCCAGCTCGAGGAGCACGGCATCACCGTCGAGTCGCTCGTGCCGCTGGTCGTCGGCGTCTCGGCGCAGAACGCCGGGTACCTCGACACCAAGCGCGATCGGATGGGGCACCAGCTGCCCGCACACCTGGAAGCCGGGGCGGGCGCCGGCGCAGGAGCCGCCAGCTGACTCTGGGCTGATTCGCAGGTGGGCGACATCTGTCGTACGATGTTGTCTTCCGTCACAAGCGGTCCCCCACCAACCGAACGCACCCGATCGGTGCCCGCGCCACCCTGCGCGAACCGATCGGTGTCCGCCGTTTCGGGTATCCGTGCTCCCTGCCAGGAGCGCGCACCACGGAAGACCACACGACACCCATGACCGCCGCACCGGCACCAGCAACCCCGACCTCAGCTCCGGCACCAGCAGGCAACCCGCGCTCGCGCGTCGTCATCGCCAGCCTCGTCGGCACCTCGATCGAGTTCTACGACTTCTACGTCTACGCGACGGCCGCGGTCCTCGTCTTCCCGACGCTGTTCTTCCCGAACGAGGACCCCACGGCATCGCAGCTGTCGTCGTTCGTGACGTTCGCCCTCGCCTTCTTCGCGCGGCCGATCGGGTCGATCATCTTCGGGCACTTCGGTGACCGGGTGGGCCGCAAGACCACCCTCGTCGCGTCGCTGCTCGTCATGGGCACCGCGACGTTCCTGATCGGCTGCCTGCCGACCTTCAGCACCATCGGCGTGTGGGCGCCGGTCCTGCTCGCCGTGATGCGCTTCGCCCAGGGCGTCGGCCTCGGCGGCGAGTGGTCCGGTGCGGCACTGCTCGCCACCGAGAACGCCCCCAAGGGCAAGCGCGGCGTCTTCGGTTCGATGCCGCAGCTCGGCGCACCGATCGGCTTCCTGCTCGCGAACGGCCTGTTCATCGCGATCAACGCCGCGATGCCCGCCGGTGCCGACGGCACCCCGAACGCCGACTTCCAGGCGTGGGGCTGGCGCATCCCGTTCCTGCTCTCCTCGGTCCTGGTCATCGTCGGGCTCTACGTGCGCTTCAAGCTCGTCGAGTCGCCGGTGTTCCGCGGCGTGCAGGAGTCCGGCACGGTCGCGAAGATCCCGCTGGGCCGGGTGTTCCGCACCTCGTGGAAGGCGCTCATCGTCGGCACGTTCGGCATGGTCGCGACGTACGTCCTGTTCTACTTCATGACCACGTTCACGCTGTCGTACGGCACCACCGGTGCCGAGGCCGGTCCGCTCGTCCCGAAGGTCGGCCTCGGCTACAGCCGCGGTGAGTTCCTGACGCTGCTCATGATCGGCGTCGTGTTCTTCGGCATCTTCACCCCGATCGCCGGCATCCTGGCCGACAAGTTCGGGCGCCGGAAGACCCTCATCCCGACCACGATCGGCATCGCGCTGTTCGGTCTGACGTTCCAGTTCTGGTTCGCGGCGTCGCAGGGTCCGATCACGGTGGTGACGTTCCTGATCGTCGGGCTGTCCCTGATGGGGCTGACCTTCGGGCCGATGGGTGCGCTGCTGCCGGAGCTGTTCCCGACGAACGTCCGGTACACCGGCTCGGCGATCGCGTACAACGTCGCGTCGATCCTCGGTGCCTCGCTCGCACCGACGATCGCCCTGGCGCTGTGGCAGGCCGACGGCAACATCTTCCTGGTCGGGCTGTACCTGACGATCGCCGCCGTCGTGACGCTCGTCGCGCTGCTCTTCGTCCGTGAGACGAAGAGCAAGGACTTCACCGACGCCTGAGGCGTCACCACGGACGGACGGGAGGCCCGGTGCCAGCTGGCACCGGGCCTCGTCCGTCCGCCGTCGCGTCCACCGCACGGCGCGACCCTGTCCGTCAACTCAGGTTGACAGTTATCGGCACGTCAATGTAGGTTGACAGCCATGGACCGACCGACCATCACGAGCCTCGCGGCCGGAGCCTCCGGGGACGACCCGTTCTCCGCCCTCGCCAACGTGCGCGAGCTCCGCCGTGAACTCGACCGGACCGAAGAGCTCGCTGCCCGTGCCGCCCGCAACGCCGGGGCGTCGTGGCAGGAGATCGCGACCCTGCTCGGTGTCAGCCGACAGGCAGTGCACAAGAAGTACGGCAGAAACTAGGAACACGATGAGTCTCCCCTTCGCGCGCCCCAAGAAGACCGACGGCCCCCGCGCCACCTTCGGCCGCCTGTTGTCCTACCTGTTCGAGAACAAGCCGGCGATGGTCGTCATCATCGTGCTGAGCATCCTCGGCGCCGGGGCGTCGCTCGCGCAGCCGCTGCTCGTCAACCAGGTCGTCACGGCGGTGCAGCAGGGCAACACGCTCAGCACGCTCGTCTGGCTGCTCGTCGGCCTCGTCCTGGTCGCCGGCGTCCTGAACGGTGTGCAGCACTTCCTGCTGCAGCGTGCGGGCGAGGGCGTCGTGCTCTCCACGCGCCGCAAGCTCATCGCCCGCATCCTCAACCTGCCGATCTCGGAGTTCGACACCCGTCGCACCGGCGACCTGGTGTCCCGCGTCGGCAGCGACACCACGCTCCTGCGCGCCGTCCTGACCCAGGGCCTGATCGAGTCGATCGGCGGCGCCCTGACCTTCATCGGCGCGATCATCGCGATGGCGATCATCGACCCGCTGCTGCTCGTGATCGTGGTCGTCATCGTCCTGGTCGCGATCGTGGTCGTCGGCGGACTGAGCCGGCGCATCCGGGTCGCGTCGAAGCGTGCGCAGGAGAAGGTCGGCGACCTGACCGCGGCCGTCGAGCGCGGCATCGGCGCCGTCCGCACCATCCGCGCGGCCGGTGCTACCGAGCGCGAGGTGCACGAGGTCGACGGACACGCGACCGAGGCCTACCAGCGCGGCCTCGACATCGCGAAGATGTCCGCGTTCGTCGTGCCGGTCGCGAGCATCGTCATGCAGGTGGCGTTCATCGCCGTGCTCGGCGTCGGCGGGGCCCAGGTCGCCGCGGGCACCATCACCATCGCCACGCTCATCACGTTCATCCTGCTGCTCTTCATGATGATCATGCCGCTCGGCCAGGCGATGGGTGCGGCCGTCGCGGTCGCCCAGGCGCTCGGTGCGCTCGGCCGGATCGAGGAGATCCTGCACCTGCCGACCGAGGCGCAGGACGACGCCGCTGCGCGCCCCGCCGCCGCGGTCGCCTCCGACGACGCCATCACGTTCGAGCACGTCACGTTCCGGTACGCGGCTGCAGCGGATGCGTCCGGTCCGGACGGCGCCGTCGCGTCCGGCGCGGTGGATCGACCGGGAGGCCCGGATCGGCTCGCCGACGAGCGTCCGGCCGACGACGTGGTGCTCCACGACGTGTCGTTCCGTGTTCCCCGCGGCTCGCGGGTCGCACTCGTGGGCCCGTCGGGTGCTGGCAAGTCGACGACCCTCGCCCTGATCGAGCGGTTCTACGACCCCACCGACGGCGTCATCCGGCTCGGTGGCATCGACGTCCGGGGCATGGACCGCCAGGAGCTCCGCGCCCAGATCGGCTACGTCGAGCAGGACGCCCCGGTGCTCGCCGGCACCATCCGAGCAAACCTGCTGCTCGGTTCGCCGGACGCGACCGAGGACGACTGCGTCCGCGTGCTCGAGGCGGTCAACCTCGGCGAGGTGCTGCACCGTGACCCGCGTGGGCTCGATGCCCAGGTCGGCGAGGACGGCGTGATGCTCTCCGGCGGCGAGCGTCAGCGGCTGGCCATCGCCCGCGCCCTGCTCGCCGCTCCCCGATCCTGCTGCTCGACGAGTCGACGTCGTCGCTCGACGGCGTGAACGAGCAGAAGATGCGGCTGGCGATCGACGCCGTCGCCGAGGACCGCACCCTGCTCGTCATCGCGCACCGGCTGTCCACCGTGGTGGACTCCGACGTCATCGTCGTGCTCGAGCACGGCCGGGTCGTCGGCGCCGGCACGCACTCCGAGCTCGTCGAGTCGACGCCGCTCTACCGCGACCTGGCGAAGCACCAGCTGCTGGTCTGAGCCCCGCCGTCGGGCCCGTTCAGGCGGCGAACGGGTCCGGGGTGAGCACGTACACGGTCTCGAGGTACTCCTCGATGCCCTCGTGCGAGCCCTCGCGGCCGAGGCCGGACGACTTCACCCCGCCGAACGGGAACGCTGCGTTCGACACGACGCCGGTGTTCAGCCCGAGCATCCCGGTCTCCAGGCGTTCGGCGAGCCGCTGCCCGCGCGGGAAGTCCGTCGTGAACGCGTAGGCGATGAGCCCGAACTCGGTGTCGTTGGCGAGCCGGATGCCCTCGTCCTCGGTCGCGAAGCGCGTGATCGACACGACCGGTCCGAAGATCTCGGTCGTCAGGATGTCCGAACCCGGCTGCACGTCGTCGAGCACCGTGGGCGCGTAGTAGGTGCCGGGCCGCTCGACGCGGTGTCCGCCGGTGACGAGCCGCGCGCCGCGGGTGACCGCGTCGTCGACGAGTCCGGCAGCCTTGTCCACTGCACGGTCGTCGATGAGCGGCCCCATCGTCGTGCCGTCCTCGGTGCCCCGGCCGATGCGGAGCGCGTCGACCTTCGCAGTGAGGGCGGCCACGAACGCGTCGGCGATGCCGTCCTGCACGAAGAACCGGTTGGCGGCCGTGCAGGCCTCGCCGACGTTCCGGAACTTCGCGAGCATCGCAGCGGTGACGGCAGCGTCGAGGTCGGCGTCGTCGAACACCAGCAAGGGGGCGTTGCCGCCGAGCTCCATGCTCGTCCTGAGCACGTTGTCCGCCGCCTGCTTGAGGAGCGCGGACCCGACCGGCGTCGATCCGGTGAAGGTGAGCTTGCGGAGGCGGCGGTCGGCGATGATCGGCTCGGACAGGCCCTTGGCGTCAAGGGACGGCACCACGTTGAGCACGCCGTCCGGCAGCCCGGCACGGCGGAACAGCTCGACCAGGAACAGCGTGGTCAGCGGCGTGAGCTCCGCCGGCTTCACGACGACCGTGCAGCCGGCCGCCAGTGCGGGGCCGATCTTGCGGGTCGCCATGGCGAGGGGGAAGTTCCACGGGGTGATCGCGTAGACCGGGCCGACCGGACGCTTCAGGACGATCGCGCGTCCGGTGCCCTCGGGGTTGGTGCGGTAGTCGCCGCCGATGCGGACGGCCTCTTCCGAGAACCAGCGGAGGAACTCGCCGCCGTAGACCACCTCGCCGCGGGCCTCGGCCAGGGGCTTGCCCATCTCGAGCGTCATCAGGGCGGCCAGGTCGTCCTCGTGCGCGCGGACCAGGTCGAACGCGCGGCGGAGGACGTCGGAGCGCTGGCGCGGTGCGGTGGCCGCCCACTCCTGCTGTGCGGCGACCGCGGCGTCGAGCGCGGCGATGCCGTCCTCAGGGGTGGCGTCGGCGACCTCGGCCAGCACGTCGCCGGTCGAGGGGTCGCGGACGGCGAACGTCGCGCCGCTCGTCGACGGGCGCCAGGACCCGCCGATGAACAGGCCGGTCGGGACGCCGTGCACGGTGACGTGCTCGTCGCCCACGGTCGTGGTGAGGTCGCCGGTCGTGGTGCTCGTGTCGGTGCTCGTCTCGGTGTCGGTCTCGGTGTTGGTCTCGGTCACAGCTGTGCTCCTCCGGGGTTCGCGAGCCCCTCGTCCATGTCGCTGCGGTCGACGTGCCCGCCGGCCGCTCGGATGTCGTCGAGCGCGCGGGCACTGCGCTCGTCGTCGACGCCGGCCACCAGGTCCTCGTAGACCGCGACGTCGATGCCGGCAGCGCGGGCGTCGAGGGCCGAGGCCCGGACGCAGTGGTCGGTGGCGATGCCGACGATGTCGACGGAGTGCACCCGGTGCTCGGTCAGGATCTCCGGCAACGGCACGCCCGACTCGGTCCGGGCCTGGAACGCCGAGTAGTCCGGCGTGCCCTGGCCCTTGAAGACGTCGACGTCGATCGGCTCGGTGTCGAGCTCCGGGTGGTACTCGGCGCCCGGTGTGTCGGCCACGCAGTGCACGGGCCACGTGTCGACGAAGTCGGGGCCCTCGGGTCCGGCGAAGTGTCCGCCGTTGTCGTCGTCGCCGTGGTGCCAGTCGCGGGAGCCGACGATCAGGTCGTACTCCTCGGCGTGCCGGCCGAGGAACGCGCTGATCCGTTCCGCGAGGGCCGCGCCCCGGTGACGCCGAGCGCACCGCCCTCGGTGAAGTCGTTCTGGACGTCGACGATGAGGAGAGCCCGTGCCATGGGCCCATCCAACACCCGGTGACTCAGGAGTCGGTGAGCTTGCTCCCGCACGAGTAGGCCTCAGCGGTCACCGCGTCGAGCGCCGGCAGCGCGGCCGCGCGCGACGACCCGATGGCGTAGAACGCGAAGGTCAGGCGCGATCCGTCCGCGGCGTCGATGTACCCGCCGAGAGTGTTCGCGCTGTCGATCCACCCGGTCTTCGCGTGCACCTTGCCGCGGGCGACGGCGTTCGCGCCGGTGAAGCGGCTGGCGAGGGTGCCGGACTGGCCCGACACGGGCAGGGCGTTCGCGAGGGTGCCGAGACCCTTCGCACCGGCGGCGACCTGCACCATGAGGTGGGCGACGAAGTTCGGCGACACCGCGTTGACGGCGCTCTCGCCCGAGCCGTCCTTGATGACGATGCCGGCCGGGTCGACGCCGTAGGAGCCGAGCGCCGACCGGTACACCGAGGTCAGCGAGGCCGCCGACCCGTTCGAGCCGGACTCCTTCGACGACACCCGGGCGAGCATCTCGGCGAGGGTGTTGTCCGAGTTCGGGATCATCTGCCCGATCAGCGTCGACACCGGCTGCGACGAGACCGTCGCGATGGTGTTCGTGCTGGTCGTGGCGCGCTTGACGATCTGTGCCGACCCGGCCCCGGCGACCCCGGCGTTCGCCAGTGCCGTCCGGAACGCGGTGCCCGCACGGCCGACCGGGTCCTCGGACCGGGGCGAGGTCGCCGCGGCCGGGTTCGCCCGGTCACCGTCGACCATGAGCGCCGTGACCTTCGGCTGGTACCCGATGGTGCGCTCGGACACCGGCCACGTGGGGTCCCACGCGTCGGCGTCGCTCCAGTACGTGTCATCGGTCACGATGGTGGTGACGGGGGTGTTGCCGACCTTCGCCTTGACCTGCTGGGCGAGCTGCGCGAGCGTCGGGGCCCCCGGGTAGACCGTGCCGTTGCCGGCGGACAGCGTGGCGTCGCCGTGCCCGACCAGCGCGATGGTCCCGCCGGACTCCTGCGTGACGGTGGTCGGGATGCGGTGGTCGCCGCCGAGCACCGCGAGCGCCGTCGCCGTCGTCAGGGTCTTCATGACGCTGCCGGTCTGGGCGGCCTTGTCGCCGTCCTTCGAGAACAGGACCTCGCCGGTCTTCGCGTCCATGACGTACCCCTCGAACGCGCCGAGACCGCTCGCCGACGCCGCACCGGCGATCGAGCAGGTACGCAGCGCGGACGGGCCGGCCGGGTCCTTCGGCACGGCGCGGGCGTCCGGGGTGGGTGTCGGCGTGCTCGTCGGTCGCTTCGTGGTGGCGGTCGACCGGCTCGGGGTCGAGGTCGCGCGCGACGTGGTCGCCGGCGCGGCCGTCGTACCCGTGTCCGGTGTCATCGCGGCGGCGACCGCGACGGCCCCGCCCGAACCGACCACGAGCAGGGCTGCGAGCCCACCGGCGATCCAGGGCACCGGGCGGCGCACGGCGGAGGCGCGCGCGGCTGCGACGGCGGCGCGGACACGCTCCAGTACGGAAGGCGGGGTGGGCTGCTGCTCGGACATCGCGACCGATCCTACGGAACTGCGGCAGGAGCCTCCAGGCCGGATCGTCCCGATGTGGACGACGCGGCCCGGATCAGGGCGCTGTTGAGGGGTCGTCCGCGGGGTAGTGCACGCCGACCTGGCGGCGGGCCTCGTCCATGACGGCCATGATCGCGACCGACTGTTCGGCGTCCATCGGACCGCCCTCGTGCACGCCGGACGTGACCATCGCCTCGAACGCGCGCGCCTCGTGGCCGTAGCCGGCGAGCTCCTCGCGCGCGTCGAACTCCTCGACCACGACACCGTCGCGGTCGCGGATCCGCCAGGTCGTCGGGGTGTACCAGGTCGAGTCGACGTCGATGCGCCCCGCTTCCCCGATGACCGAGGCGGTGTTCGGACTGCGCACGTCCATCCCGAAGTGCACCATCGACTGCGCGCCGCCCTCGTGCGTCAGGACCATGCCCATCTGCGTGTCGACGCCCTGCTCGCTCAGCGTGCCGGCCGCGACCAGCGAGGTGGGCACCCCCAGCACGTCGACGGCGAAGGACACCGGGTACACGCCCAGGTCCAGCAGGGCTCCACCGCCGAGGGCCGGATCGCGCAGCCGGTGCGACGGGTCGGTGGGCAGGGCCTGGTGGTGCGTCGCCTCGACGAGCACCGGCCGGCCGATGCGCCCCTCGGCCAGGACCTCGCGGATCATCGCCATCTGCGGCAGGAACCGGGTCCACATCGCTTCGGTCACCGCGACACCGGCTCGACGGGCGGCATCGACCACGGTCCGTGCCTCGGCCGCCGTCATCGTGAAGGCCTTCTCGACGAGGACGTGCTTGCCGGCGCGGATCGCGAGCAGGGCGTCCTCGGCGTGCCGGACGTGCGGGGTCGCGACGTACACGGCGTCGACCGTGTCGTCGGCGACGAGGTCCTCGTAGGAGCCGTGCGCCCGTGGGATGCCGAACTCCGCCGCGAACGCCTCGGCACCGTCGCGGGTGCGGCTGCCGACCGCCGTGAACTCGATGCCCGCGGCGACGCAGTCGCCGACGAAGGACCGGGCGATGCCGCCCGTGCCGATGACTCCCCAGCGAACCGTCATGGGGCCATGTCTACCAGGACTGGCCGCAGCACTTTGGTATGGACTCCACGGGTGATTGCCAGCTAACGTGCTGCGAGATCCCCCATCCGGGGGTCACTCCTCCCCGAGTCGAAGGTGTGCAGGTCTTCCATGCGCCGTTCCGTCCTCTCCGTCGTCGCCACCAGCGCCGCGATCGTCCTCACGTCCACCCTCGTCGGCGGTCCGGCCAGCGCACACGGGTGGGGCGACCCAGGACACGGACCGGGGCCCTCGGCCGACGCCGGCCTGACGCCGCGGACGCACTTCACGATGACTGCCGACGGCGCGTCCGGTGCGACGCAGGGCGGCGAGGGCATCCCGAACATCGACTCCGTCAAGAAGACAATCGCCACCTACTACGGCGACCCCGGCACGGGCCTGGCGAACCGGACCGACTCCCCTACATCCGCGAGATGCGATCGATCGTCGCCCGCCAGGGAGCGTCGCTGCAGCGCATCCACGACCGTGCCGTCCGGCACGGCGAGAAGCCCGCGATCGTCCTCGACGCCGACGACACCACCCTGTGGACGTACGACATGGAGGTCGCGGACATGCACTTCGTCTTCGACCCCGCACGGCAGGACGAGTGGGTGCAGGACGAACGCTTCGCCGCCACCCCGTCCATGGTCGGCTTCGTCAACCGCGCCGCCGCGATGGGCTTCACCGTCTTCGGACTGACCGGCCGGAACGACGACCAGAAGACCGCGACCGTGCAGAACCTGTCGAAGGTCGGCTACACCGCCTTCACCGAGGACCACTTCTTCACGAAGTGGACCGGCAAGGGCGCCTCGCAGCAGCCGTCGTACGTGACCTGCGCCGCCGCGAGCTGCACGACCGTCGAGTACAAGGCCCTGACCCGCAAGCACATCGAGCAGGACCTCGGCTACGACATCACGCTGAACATCGGCGACCAGTGGAGCGACCTGCAGGGCGGGTACGCCGAGCGGTCCCTCAAGCTACCGAACCCCACCTACTCCCTGCCCTCGGCCGACCTGCCCGGCGTCTCCGAGCCCCGGCTGTCCCCACGGACGCAGTTCACGATGGCGGCCGACGGCTCCTCCGGTGCGACGCAGTCCGGTGAGGGCATCCCGAACATCGACTCCGTCAAGAAGACCATCGCCACCTACTACGGCGACCCCGGCACGGGCCTGGCGAACCGGACCGACTCCCCCTACATCCGCGAGATGCGGTCCCTCGTCCGGCGGCAGGCCCCCGTCGTCGCCGCCCAGTGCGCCGTCGGCCGCAAGCTGCACCGCAACCCCGCGATCGTGCTCGACGCCGACGACACCACCCTGTGGACGTACGACATGGAGGTCGCGGACATGCACTTCGTCTTCGACCCCGCGCTGCAGGACGAGTGGGTGCAGGACGAACGGTTCCCCGCGACCCCGTCGATGACCTCGCTCGTGTCGATCGCACAGCGTTCCGGCTGCACGGTCATCGGGCTGACCGGCCGGAACGCCGATCAGGAGAAGGCCACCATCGACAACCTGCAGCGCGTCGGCTCCCCGCAGTTCTCGGCGACGACGCGCGGCACCGAGACGTACTACACGAAGTGGACCGGGGTCGGGGCGTCGCAGCAGCCGTCGTACATCACCTGCGCCACGGCGAAGTGCACCACCGTCGAGTACAAGTCGCAGACCCGGGCGCACATCGAGTCACGATCGGGCGGCCGGTACGACGTGGTCGCGAACTTCGGCGACCAGTACAGCGACCTGCTCGGGGGCTCGGCGGACCGCAGCGTCAAGCTGCCGAACCCGACGTACTACCTGCCCTGAGGCCGGCGCACGCCCTCAGCGGCGGTGCTTGCCGAGCGCCGCGTCCGGCGCCGCCAGCGGGTGGTTGCGGAACCACCGCAGCAGGGCGCGGGCCTTGCTCGTGTCCGCACTGCTGTCGCCGTCGACCAGGAACGCGTCGAACCCGTCCGGCAGCGGCGTCTCCGCGTCGCGGTCGAACGCCATCGTCCACTCGCCGAAGCGCGGCGTGTGGATGCGCTCCTCGACGAGCAGGCCGACGTCGGTGTGGCGAGGGTCGTCGATGATGCGCTGGTAGGTCTCGAGCACGGCGTCCTCCGGGCCCTCCAACAGCTGCATGAAGCGGCCGTCCTTGTAGACGAGCAGACCGGACAGGCCGGACGCGGCGTTGCGTGACCTGGCGTGCTCGAGCAGCGCGTCCAGCCGTTCCTGGTCGAAGGGCTCGTCAGCGGCACTCATGTAGAGGAGGGACAACAGCATGACGACCTGACGACCTTTCGACGCGCGGAGTGGGCTCGGTCTCGATCGTGGCCGATGGACGTCGCTTCCGGGAATCCCCAGAACGGGGAAGAACGTGCGGTGATCCGCACCCGTCACCGGGGGTCGTACGTGCGGACCCAGTCGATCTCGAGGTGGCCCGGGTCACCCCAGTTGCCGACCTGGAACATGTAGCGGTGCGGGGACGACGGGACGTTCCGGGCGACCGTGTACACCAGCTCGCCGTCGAGGTAGTAGTTGACCGCTCGGCCCGGGATCCACTCCATCGTGTACGTGTGCCACGAGCTCCAGGACACGCGGGTGTTGTAGTGGTCGAACCGCTTCTCGTGACCGGGGACCATCGAGTGGTGGAACACGCGGGGCGTGCTGTCGAAGTTGCCCTCGGGGAAGTTGACCTCGCCATCACCCCAGTCGTCCGACGTCGGCCACAGCATGACCGCGACGCCGTTGTCGGCGCCGCCGGTCGCGCGCGCTCGGATGCTGAACGTCCCGCCCACGTGGGACCAGGCATCCTCCGGGGTGCCGAAGGTGCCAGCCGCACCGTGCTCGCCGTCCAGGGCGACGTCCATGTACCCGTCGTGCGCGCTGATCTGCGAACCCGACCAGTACCGTCCACCGGTGCCGTCCGGGTACGGCTGCCACGACTGCGCGTACGTCGCAGCGAACGGCCCGTCCGCCGCCGCCGGTGTGTCGAAGTCGACCGAGAAGGTCGGCACCCGGCCGATCGTCGGGTCGGGGCGGACGGCGGGCCCGTCCGCCCGCAGTGGCGTCGCGTTCGTCTGCTGCCCCTGGGACGCAGCGGCTGCCGACGAGCGGCTGGATTCGGGAACTGCGGCGGCGCTCACGGCGAGTGCCGCTGCCGCCGCACCCACGAGGACGATCATCGTCACACGGGTGAGCACGGTGCCTCCATCGATCGTCCGCCGGAGGAGGCTGGGCGATGTGGTTCTTGCGTCGCAGGGACCCCCGCGACGTCGTCACGCTATCCCGGGCCCCGTGCCCCTGTCTGTCCTGCAGCCGAAGCGTGCGGCTTCACGCCAACAGAAAAATCCCCGGTCAGGACCTGATGCAGATCCGTGACCGGGGATGTGTGCTGAGCCGCCTGTCGGAATCGAACCGACGACCTATTCATTACGAGTGAATCGCTCTACCGACTGAGCTAAGGCGGCGCGCTCGCTCCGAACCCGGAGCGGCACGATCAATGACTATACAGGCTCAGACGAGTGAACGCGAAACGAGCACGCCGAGCTCGGCGAAGGACCTGCGGAGCTCGTCGACCAGGTGCGAACCGGCCTCGGACCCGGACCACTCCCACCAAGCGTGCCGGAGCGCACCGAGCGCCACGATCGACGCCAGGCGCGCCCGACGGCGGAGCGCATCGGGGTCCGCAGCGAGCTCGGGGTCCTCGCGTTCGAGCCGCCGGGCGACCGCCGCCTGGATCTCGGCCTGGAACTCCTTCATCGACTCCATGCGCCGGCTGAACAGCTCAGGGTTCGCCCGGAGCACCTGCTGTCGTTCCTCGATGAGTCCACGTTCCTCGATGAGCTCCTGCGTCGAGTGCACGAGCAGTGCACCGAGGTCCGACAGCAGGTCGCCGTCCGGTCCGCCGTCGACGAACTCCTGCAGCGCAGGATCGTCGGGCAGCTCCGGGTCGTCCCCGAGGATCGCCTGTTCCTTGCTCGGGAAGTAGTTGAAGAACGTGCGGGGTGAGACGTCGGCTCGACGCGAGATCTCGTCCACGGTGACCGCTCCGAGGCCGTCCTCGATCGCGATGCGGAGCGCCGCCGCCTGGATGGCGCGGCGGGTGGCGCGGCGTTTCCGTTCGCGGAGGCCGGGTTCAGCGTCGGGCATGCCGTGATTGTCCCATGCCCCACTCGCCGCGGGGAGAGTCCGTCACGGTCAGTGCCGGACGCGGGCGATCGTGACGAGCAGCGCCTCGAGCGCGAGCAACGCCGCCACGTTCGCGGCGATCCTTTGCCTGGCGAGGGCGATCGCGTCGAGCACCTCGAGCGCCGCGGCCGGCGTGACCGACTGCAGGGCCTGGTCGAGGTGGTCGCGCATCGCCAGGTTGACGGGTTCCGCCGGGGCACCGAGACCGAGCAGGAGCAGGTCGCGGTACAGCGAGGACACGTCGACCAGGATGCGGTCGAGACCGTCGCGCAGGCTGCGGGTCGCACGGCGCTTCTGGTCGTCCTCGAGCAGCCGGAGCTGCGAGCGGAGGGCCGGCGGGATCGTGCCGCCGGGTCCGATGCCGAGCGATCGCAGTGCGGCATCGCGCTCCTCGGAGTCGCGCTGCTGCGTGATGGCCTTGGCGTCCTCGTCGGCGACGGCGAGCAGGTCGGCAGCGGCCATCACGGCGTCACCGACGCTCCGGACTCCGAGCACGGTCGTCAGGGTGCGGCGTCGACGATCGCGGGCGTCTTCACTCGTCGCCAGGCGTTGCGCCATGCCGATGTGGCTCTGTGCCTGCCGCGCAGCGTCCATCGCGAGGGCACGGTCGATGCCGGTGCGGGCGACGAGCAGGTCGGCGACGGACTCGATCCCGGGGACCCGGAGGCGGACGGAGCGGACGCGCGACCGGATGGTGGGCAGCAGGTCCGCTTCACTCGGGGCGCAGAGGATCCAGACCGTGCGCTCCGGAGGTTCTTCCAGCGCCTTGAGCAGCAGGTTCGAGGTGCGTTCCGTCATGCGGTCGGCGTCCTCGATGATGACGATGCGGTACCGCCCGACCGAGGGCGAGTAGTACGACGACGTCACGAGCTGCCGGATCTCGTCGATGGTGATGATCACGCGCTGCGTCGTGAGCACCGACACGTCGGGGTGGGTCTTCGCGGTGATCTGCTGCAGAGTGTGGTCGTCGTCGGGACCGTTGCCCACGAGGGCCGCCGCGAACGCCGTCGCCACGTTCGACCGTCCGGACCCGGGGGGACCCGTGATCAGCCACGAGTGCGTCATGCCGCCGGTGCCGTCGGTCGACTCCGCGGCGTTCCGGAGGGAGGCGACTGCTTCTTCCTGCCCGGTCAGGCCGTCCCACACGCTCACGGGACCATCCTGTCAGCGACCACCGTCACGCGGGCGACCACCGTCACGCGGGCGACCACGGTCATGCCGGGTCGATCGCGACGAGTGGGGCGACCGCGGCACGGATCGCACGCTGCACGTCCTCGGTGGAGCCGCCGGCGTCGACCACCAGGAAGCGGTCGGGTTCGGCCGCCGCCATGTCCAGGAACGCTCGTCGCACCGACTCGTGGAACGCCTCGGCCTCGGACTCCAGGCGGTCGAACGTGTCACCACGGGCCGCGGCGACCCGGGCGCGTCCGACCGTCACGTCGAGGTCGAGCAGGATCGTCAGGTCCGGCGCCAGGCCGTCCGCCGCCCACTCCGACACCGAGCGGATGTGCTCGGAGCCCAGACCGCGCGCGACGCCCTGGTAGGCGACCGACGAGTCGATGTACCGGTCTTGCAGCACGACCTCGTCACGGGCGATCGCGGGACGGACCACCGTCTCGACGTGGTGTGCCCGGTCTGCCGCGTACAACAGCGCCTCGGCGCGGGGCGACACGTGCCCGCGCTCGTGCAGCACGATCTCACGGATCCGGAGACCCAGGTCGGTGCCGCCGGGCTCGCGGGTGCGCAGGACCGTGCGGCCGTGCTCGACGAGCCACGCCGAGAGCAGCTCGGCCTGGGTCGTCTTGCCCGCGCCGTCGCCGCCCTCGAGCGTGATGAACCGTCCGGTCACTTCTTCTTCGCCGGTGCCCGTCGGGCCGGCGTCTTCTTCTTGACGGGGCCCTTAGCGCGCTTGTCCGCGATGAGCTGGACCGCACGGGCGTGGTCGACCGCCTCGACGTCCTCGCCCTTCGGGATCGTCGCGTTCGTCTCGCCGTCGGTGACGTAGGGGCCGAACCGGCCGTCCTTCATCTTGATCGGCTTGCCGGACACGGGGTCCGCCTCGAACTCCTTGAGCGCGGAGCTCGCGGCACGGTTGCCGCCGTACTTCGGCTGCGAGAAGATCTCGAGCGCACCGGGGAGGTCGATGTCGAAGATCGCGTCCTCGCCCGGGAGCGTCCGGGTGTCCGTCCCCTTCTTCAGGTACGGGCCGTAGCGACCGTTCTGCGCGGTGATGTCGTTGCCGGTCTCCGGGTCCTGTCCGACCACTCGGGGCAGGTCGAGGAGCTTCAGCGCGGTCTCGAGGTCGACGGTCGCCGGGTCCATCGACTTGAAGAGCGACGCGGTCCGTTCCTTGGGCGCCGCGGCCTTCTTCGTCGTCTTCTTCGCCGGGGCCTTCTTCGCCGGGGCCTTCTTGCCGGTCGTCGTCTCGGCGGGGGCCTCGGCCGCTGCGGGCTCCGGGGCGGCGGCTGCGGCGTCGACGACCTCGCCGGTCTTCGGGTCGACGGTGGGCTCGGGCTCCGGAGTGCGCTCCGTGACGTAGGGACCGAAGCGGCCGTCCTTCGCCAGGACCTCCTTGCCCGTGTCCGGGTTGATGCCCACGACGCGGTCGCCGATGACGGGGGCGTCGACGAGTTCCTTGGCCTTCTCGACGGTCAGCTCGTCGGGTGCCAGGTCCTCGGGAACGTTGACGCGACGCGGCTTCTCCGGGTCGTCGCTCGGCACCTCGATGTAGGGGCCGTAGCGACCGATCCGCAGGGTGAGGCCCGGTGCGAGCTCGACCGAGTTGATCTCACGCGCGTCGATCTCGCCGAGGTTGTCGATGACGGTCCGCAGGCCACGCTGATCGTCGTCGCCGCCACCGAAGTAGAAGCCCTTGAGCCAGTCGACCCGGTCGGCGTCGCCGCGGGCGATCCGGTCGAGGTCCTCTTCCATCTCGGCGGTGAAGTCGTACTCCACCAGTTCGCCGAAGTACTCCTCGAGCAGCCGGACCACGCTGAACGCGATCCAGTTCGGCACGAGCTGGGTGCCGCGCAGGGACACGTAGCCGCGGTCGATGATCGTCGGGCTGATCGTCGGGTAGGTCGACGGACGCCCGATCCCGAGCTCTTCCAGCGTCTTGATGAGGCTGGCCTCGGTGAAGCGCGGCGGCGGCGTCGTGTCGTGCCCCTTCGCCAGCACGTCGTGCACCTCGAGGTGCTCGCCCTGCTTGACGTCGGGCAGCGCGACGTCCTGACCGGCACGCTCGCTCGACTCGTGGCGGTCCTCGTCGCGGCCTTCTTCGTAGGCGCTGAGGAACCCGCGGAAGGTGATGACGGTGCCGGACGCGGTGAACTCGGCGTCCGTGCCGTTCGCGGTCGACGTGATGCCCTCGACCGACTCGGTCGATGCGATGCCGAGCACGATCGATGCGGTCGACCCCTTGGCGTCCGCCATCTGGGAGGCGACGGTGCGCTTCCAGATGAGGTCGTAGAGCCGCCACTCGACACCGGTGAGCGTGCCCTGGAGCTCCTGCGGGGTGCGGAAGGTGTCGCCCGAGGGACGGATCGCCTCGTGCGCCTCTTGCGCGTTCTTGCTCTTGCTCGCGTACAGACGGGGCTTGTCCGGCACGGTCGCGGCGCCGTACAGGTCGGCCGCCTGCTTGCGGGCCGCGTCGATCGCCTGCTTCGAGAGCGAGACCGAGTCGGTACGGATGTAGGTGATGTACCCGTTCTCGTACAGCGTCTGCGCCGCACGCGCCGTCTGCCGCGGCGACAGACGCAGCTTGCGCGCTGCCTCCTGCTGCAGGGTCGACGTGGTGAACGGTGCCGCCGGACGGCGGGTGTACGGCTTCGAGTCGACGCTGCGGACGGTGGCGTCCCCGGCGCGCTCGAGCACGGTGGTCAGCGAGGCGGCTGCGGCCTCGTCCAGACGCACGACGTCACCGCTGAGCGCACCGCGGTCGTCGAAGTCGCGCCCCGAGGCGACGCGGGTGCCCTGGATCCGGGCGAGTCGCGCCGAGAAGGAGGACTCCCCGTCTTCTCGAACCGAGCGGAGAGGTCCCAGTAGTTGGCCGAGACGAAGGCGAGACGCTCGCGTTCGCGGTCGACCACGAGCCGGGTCGCGGCGGACTGCACGCGACCGGCGGAGAGGCCGGGAGCGACCTTGCGCCACAGGACCGGCGAGACCTCGTACCCGTAGAGGCGGTCGAGGATGCGGCGGGTCTCCTGCGCGTCGACGAGGGCGGTGTCGAGCTCACGGGTGGCCTCCTGCGCACGCTGGATCGCCTCCTTCGTGATCTCGTGGAAGACCATCCGCTTGACGGGGACCTTCGGCTTGAGGACCTGGAGCAGGTGCCAGGCGATCGCTTCACCCTCGCGGTCTTCATCTGTTGCGAGGTAGAGCTCGTCGGCATCCTTGAGCGCACGCTTGAGCTCGGCGACCGTCTTCTTCTTGGCGTCGGACACGACGTAGTACGGCTCGAAGCCGTTGTCGACGTCCACCGAGAACTTGCCGAGGGAGCCCTTCTTGAGCTCGGCCGGCAGGTTCTTGGGCTCGACGAGGTCGCGGATGTGTCCGACCGAGGCCTGGACTTCGTATCCGTCACCGAGGTATTGCGCGATCGTCTTCGCCTTCGCAGGGCTCTCGACGATCACGAGCTTCTTCGTGCCTGGCACGTGTCTCCTTGATCCGTGGTGCTGGTCGGCCCTGGACACGAACGTGTCCGGGTCGCCCGGGACATCGGTGACCGGTGGCCGACAGGCACACCATACACACCGTGGTCGGGGTGGTCGTCCGCCGGACCGGCGACCGCGGATGCGCCGACGGCGAACGGTCCGGAGCCGACGACCACCCGCACCCGGGCCATCGCGGCAGCGAGGTCGCAGGCCACGAGGGACGAGCCGTTCGCCCGTGCGACCCGCTCGGCGACGTCGCACGGCGACCCCGTCAGGAGTCCGATGGACGTCGCTGCGGCCGAGGTCGCGGCGGCGTCGGCGGCGTCCCCGGCCCGGACCGCCTGCGTGCGGTGTCCGGCGGCGGCGAGCGCCGACGACGCGACGAGCACCCCGACGCCGAGGACGGCGGCGACGAGCACGGTCACCGAACCGCGCTCGGGGTCAGCGTCCCCCGGCCGCAGCACACGCCGTCGCCCGGAGCGGCAGCGCCGAGGAACGGACCGGTGCTGCCGCGCGTGGCGTCGACGCAGACCAGGTCGTCGGTGCGCCGGATCGTGACGGAGGATCCCGGCGCGATCTGCTCGGCGGCGGCGAGTCCGACGGCGTCGTCCCCACGCCCGACGCCCCGCGCGGCCGCCGCGGCGGCCGACTGGAGGCGTCCCTGTCCGTCGACGACCAGCACGGCCGCGACGAGCAGGGTGAGGACGAGCGCGACGGCGGGCAGCACGACCGCGAACTCGACCGTGACCGAGCCCCGGTCGGAGCCCCGGTCGGAGCGCCGCTCGTGGTCACAGCGACAGGGCACCGCGGACGAGCTCGGTGAGGATGGTCTGCACCTCGCCCGAGCGCATGACGGCGACGAGCACGCCGGCGAACGCCACGGCGGCGAGGATGACGACCGCGTACTCGGCGGTCGCGGACCCCTGGTCGTCCTGTGCGACGGCGCGGAGCCGCTCGACGACGCGGTTGGCCCGACGGATTCGGTTCGAGGTGGTGCTCATGGGTTCGTCCCTTCTGTTGCGGTCATCCCAGCGTGGCGCGTGGCGACCGGGCGATCAGGGCCTCGATCGGCATCTGTGGAGAGGTCATCGCGCACCGACGACGGTGGAGGAGAGGACTCCGACCACGACGGGGACCACCCCGACGAGCACGAACGCGGGCAGGATGCAGACACCGAGCGGCAGCACCAGTCGGACGGCCAGGCGCTCGGCCGCGGTGAAGGCCTGCGGCAGCAGCGTCGTCACGGACGTCCTCGGCGGCGCGGCGCAGCAGTCCCGCCGCGGGCACGCCCGCTCGCCTGGCCAGGTCGAGGACCTCGCGGAGGCGGACCACGTCGGCAGCCGGCGGGACGATCCCGTCGGCGGCACGACGGACCGCCTCGCCGGCGTCGATCCACGAACCGCCGCCCGCGACGGCCACCGCCCAGGCGTCGAGGACGACTCCGGGCACGCGTCCGTCCGGCGTCGCCGACCGGACGAGCCGCGCGGTCCAGGCACGCCCGGACAGGACGAGCACGGCCGCGAGCGCCGAGCAGACCCAGCCGAGCGGCGAGCTCGTGAGGACCTGCACCGCTCCGGAGCCCCACGCGGCCCCGAGTCCGAGGCCGAACAACGGCAGCGCCAGGACGACGCGGGCGCTGGTGCGCGGGCCGGCGAGGGCGACCCGGATCGCCCGGTCCGACGCTGCCGATCGGCGGAGCGCTCCGGCGAGGGCCCCGAGCGTCTCCGCGACGGGGGCGCCGGTCCGGTCCGCGACCCGCAGGACGACGGCGATGTCCGCGGACGCGGGAGCGGTCCCTGCGGGGAGCCGGCCGACGAGTTCCCAGGCCCGCGGCGGCGGGACCCCGGCGGCGACGAGCGTCGCGACCCGGTCGAGGGTGCCGGCCACGCGCGCCGGGTCGAACCGCACAGGACGCCGGGCCCGACGCCCCAGGAGCGACCCCGTGCTCACGGTGCTCCGTCCACCGGGCGCACCACGAGCCTCCCGTCCGACCCGACGTGGAACGCGCCCACCGCGACGAGCCGTCGTCCGCCTGCCCGACGCTCGACGTGGAGCACCAGGTCGAACGCGCTGACCGCTTGTCGGGCCAGCGCCTCGACGCCGAGCCCGGCGAGGGCGCCGAGCGCCTCGAGCCGAGCGGCGACGTCCGCGACACCGTTGGCGTGCACGGTGCCGGCGCCCCCGTCGTGGCCCGTGTTCAGCGCGGACACGAGCTCGCGGACCTCGGCACCGCGGCACTCCCCACGACGATCCGGTCCGGGCGCATCCGCAGGGCCTCACGCACGAGCCGGTCGAGGCCGAGCGCGCCGACGCCCTCGGCGTTCGCCTGCCGCGCTTCGAGTGCGACCACGTGCGGATGGGCGATGCGCAGCTCGGCGACGTCCTCGACCGTGACGATCCGCTCGTCGGCCGGGACGGCGCCGAGCATCGCGGCGAGCAGGGTGGTCTTGCCGCTGCCGGTTGCGCCGGTGACGAGGACGTTGCGGCGCCGGTGCACGGCGTCCTCGACGACGGAACGCGGCACGTGCTCGAAGGTGCCGGCGCGCTCGAGCGCGGCGAGGGTCGGCCGGGCGGGGTGTGGGAGCCGGATCGAGATCGCCGTGCCGCCCACCGAGACCGGGGCGAGCACGACGTGCACCCGGATCCCGTCGCCGTGGCGGACGTCGGCGCACGGCGTGGTCTCGTCGACGTGGCGTCCGCCGAGCGCCACCAGGCGCGTGGCGAGCTCGCGGGTGCGCGCCTCGGTCAGGCGCGGCGCGGCGGTTTCGAGTCCGCCACCACGGTCGATCCAGGTGCCGACGCCGCCGACGACCAGGACGTCGGTGACCCGGGCGTCCGTCACGAGCCCGGCGAGTTCCTCGAACTCGACGACACCGTGCGTCCGGCGCCGAAGGGCGGCAGCGGCAGCCCCCGGCGGAAGAACCCCCGGCGGAAGAGCCCCCGCCCCAGGCAGGGACGGCCCGGCCCCCGGCAGGAAGGGCCCGGACCCGGGCAGGGACGGCGTGGCACGGTGACGGCGCATGACGCCAGAGCGTAGGAGGAGAGCCGTTTTCGGCATCCGGTGCCACAACCAGCCTGTGGAGAGGTAAGCGCCGATGGTACCAACGGACCGATTTGTCCCCGAAACGGAAAGCCGTACCCCACTCAGTGAGGAGTACCCGACACGGCGCGACGGCAGACCACACGAGCAGGTCCCGTCGATCGCGGGCGCCGAGACGGAGTAGCAATTGCTACGAGCCCGCCGACCGTTCCATGCGTGAGCATGTACCGGTCTGTCCACTCGACCGGCGTCCCCGTGCGGATCGCCGCCGATCGTCGGCGGTCGGCGAGCGCTGACCGCTCGAGCCGGACCCCGGACAAAAGAAGAGGCGGCACCGGTTGGGGGAACTGGTGCCGCCTGGACACCGAAGGATTGGGGGAATCCGATTCGGTGCCGCCGGAAACGAGTCCAGCAGGAACTACTGTACCCCACGATCCGCCCCTCGGGGCAACCCCCGACACGACCGCCGGGCGTGCCGCCGCGACCGGGACAGCCGACCCCGCCCGACGTGCCGCCGCGACGAGGACACCGCCGGCCCCACCGTCGCGGCCCGGCTGGCCCGCACCCGGGCCGCCGCTCGTCACGGAACCACGCAGCGCACCGGCCGAGGGGTAGTCTCCGTGGCGCACCCTGAGGACGCAACGACGCGAAAGGACATCGATGTCCACTCCGACCCAGACCGACCACCGCGAGGACGACGGCGCCACCTTCCCGCCGACACCCGAGTTCGTCGCCGACGCCGTCGCGCACGAGGACCTGCACGAGGCCGCCGCCGCCGACCGCGAGGCCTTCTGGGCCGAGCAGTCCCGCAGCCTGCTCGACTGGCGCACCCCGTTCACGCAGACCCTCGACTGGTCCGGCGCCCCGTTCGCGAAGTGGTTCGCCGACGGCACGCTCAACGTGGCCGAGAACTGCCTCGACCGGCACGTCCGCGCGGGCAACGGCGACCGGGTGGCGATCCACTTCGAGGGCGCACCCGGCGACACCCGCCGCATCACCTACGCCGAACTCACCGCCGACGTGCAGCGCGCCGCGAACATGCTCACCGACCTCGGTGTCGGGCAGGGCGACCGCGTCGTCGTCTACCTGCCGCTCATCCCCGAGGCCGTCGTGACGATGCTCGCCGTCGCCCGCATCGGCGCCGTGCACTCCGTCGTGTTCGGCGGGTTCAGCGCCGAGAGTCTCCGTGCGCGCATCGAGGACGCCGGCGCGAAGCTCGTCGTCACGGCCGACGGCGGTTGGCGGCGCGGCGCGGTCTCCGCGCTCAAGCCCGCAGTCGACGAGGCACTCGAGGGCGAGGGCACCGAGAGCGTCGAGCACGTCCTGGTCGTCAAGCGCGGCGGCAACGAGATCGCCTGGAACGACCGCGACCTGTGGTGGCACGACGAACTGGCGAAGGCGGACGCCACCCACGAGGCGCAGGCGTTCCCCGCCGAGACCCCGCTCTTCATCCTGTACACCTCGGGCACGACCGGGAAGCCGAAGGGGATCGTGCACACCTCCGGCGGGTACCTGACCCAGGCCGCGTACACGCACAAGAACGTGTTCGACATGCACCCGGAGAAGGACGTCTACTGGTGCACCGCCGACATCGGCTGGATCACCGGGCACTCGTACGTCGTCTACGGCCCCCTGGCGAACGGCGTGACGCAGGTGCTCTACGAGGGCACGCCCGACGAGCCGAAGCCCGGCCGCTGGTGGGACATCGTCGACTCCTACGGCGTCACCGTCCTGTACACCGCGCCGACGGCGGTCCGTGCGGCGATGAAGGCCGGCCGTGAGATCCCCGAGGCCCGCAGTCTCGAGACCCTCCGTCTGCTCGGCAGCGTCGGCGAACCCATCAACCCCGAGGCGTGGAACTGGTACCGCCAGGTCATCGGCCACGACCGCACGCCCATCGTCGACACGTGGTGGCAGACCGAGACCGGCGCGATCATGATCTCCGCCCTGCCCGGCGTCACGAAGCTCAAGCCCGGTGCCGCGCAGACGCCGCTGCCCGGCATCGTCGCCGAGATCGTCGACGACGACGGCAACCGCGCCGATCCCGGCGAGAGCGGCTACCTCACGATCACGGAACCGTGGCCGTCGATGGCGCGCGGCATCTGGGGCGACCCGGACCGCTTCGTCGAGACGTACTGGTCGCGGTTCCCCGGCCGGTACTTCGCCGGCGACGGTGCACGGCTCGACGGCCAGGGCGACATCTGGATCCAGGGCCGCGTCGACGACGTCATGAACGTCTCGGGCCACCGCCTGTCGACGGCCGAGATCGAGTCCGCACTGGTCGGGCACGAGGGCGTCGCCGAGGCCGCCGTCGTCGGGGCCGCCGACGAGACGACCGGACAGGCGGTCGTCGCGTACGTCATCCTGACCGCCGAAGCCGCCGCCGACGTCGACCGCGAATCGGCGTCGACCGAACTCCGCAACTGGGTGGGCAAGCGCATCGGTGCGATCGCGAAGCCCCGCCAGGTGGTCATCGTCCCCGAGCTGCCGAAGACGCGCTCCGGCAAGATCATGCGGCGCCTGCTCCGCGACGCGGCCGAGGGCCGCCGCATCGGCGACACGACGACGCTGGCCGACCCGACGATCATGGCGACCATCGCGGAACTCATGGAGTCCCGGTAACGGAAGCAGGGCCTCCCGTCCGTCTCGGACTGGAGGCCCTGCTCACGTTCGTTCCGTCGGTCGCTGCCGTCAGGCGGTGAGCTCCACCACCAGCTCGACCTCGACAGGAGCGTCCAGCGGGAGCACCGCCACGCCCACCGCGCTGCGCGCGTGGACGCCAGCGTCGCCGAAGACCTCGCCGACCAGCGTGGAGGCGCCGTTCGCGACCCCGGGCTGGCCCGTGAAGGACGGCTCCGACGCGACGAACACGGTGACCTTGACGACCCGGGCGACGCGGTCGAGCGAGCCGGCGACCGACTCGACGGCGGCGAGGGCGTTGAGGGCTGCCACACGGGCCTGCGCGGTGGCGGTCTCGGCGTCGACCGACGCCCCGACCTTGCCGGTGACGGGCAGTGCGCCGTCGACGAACGGCAGCTGGCCGGCCGTGTAGACGTACTGGCCGGTGACGACCGCGGGGACGTACGCCGCGACGGGTGCGGCGACCGGCGGGAGGGTCAGCCCCAGCTCGGCGAGGCGGTCCGCGATGCTCATGCGTCGGCCTTCGGGCGCTTGAGGTACGCGACGAGCCCACCCTCGGGGCCGGTGACGATCTGGACCAGCTCCCAGCCCTCGTCCCCGTAGTTGTTGAGGATGGCGGTGGTGTTGTGGATCATCAGGGGCGTGGTGAAGTACTCCCAGCGAGTCATGCGGTTCCTTGCCAGCCTTTCAGTCGTGGGTGTCGTTTAGGCTGCATCCTATGTCTGCCCAGAAGACGTCTGCCTCGCGGACCAAGCCCGTCTCAGCAGTCGGCGCCTTCATCGGATTCGTCGGGTTCAGTGCCCTCGCCGGCCTGCTGGTCACGATCGGGGTCACCCCGGCCATCGCGGTCGCCGGTGTCACGACGACGTCGACGATCGGTGTGTTCGAGTCCCTGCCGGAGTACATCGAGATCGGTGACCTGCCGCAGCGCAACGAGCTGTACGCGTACTCGGGCGGCAAGTCGGTGCACTTCGCGACCGTCTACGACCAGAACCGGCAGGAACTGAAGTTCGACCAGATCAGCGAGCAGCTCAAGAACGCCGCCATCGACGGCGAGGACAAGCGCTTCTACAACCACGGTGGCGTCGACATGACCTCACTCATCCGCGCGGGCGTCGGCAGCGTCGCCGGCGGGCTCGGCGAGTCGGGTGGTGGGTCGACGTTGACCATGCAGCTCGTGCGCAACATCAAGATGAACGAAGCGCTGAACCTCCCCACCAAGAAGGAACAGCAGAAGGCCTACAACGAGGCCGTCGAGCAGACCATCCCCCGCAAGCTCGAGGAGATGAAGCTCGCGATCGGGCTGGCGAAGAAGTACTCCAAGAAGGAGATCCTCACCGCCTACCTGAACATCGCCTACTTCGGCGACCAGACCTACGGTGTGCAGGCCGCCGCGCAGCACTACTACAACAAGAGCGCGACGAAGCTGACCCCGGCCGAAGCCGCCTCGCTCATGGCCATCGTGCAGTACCCCGAGGCACGCAACCTGTCGAACCCGAAGAAGTACGAGGCCAACGTCGCCCGGCGCAACGTCATCCTCAAGTCGATGTACGCGCAGGAGAACCTGACGAAGGCCGAGTACGACCAGGCCATCGCGGCGAGCCCGAAGGACTACGTCCACCTGACCGAGCCGTCGCAGGGCTGCCGGGCATCGGTCGGCGACGGTTCGCAGTTCTTCTGCGACTACGCCGTCAAGGTCGTGAAGGAGATGTCCCAGCTCGGCTCGTCGCAGAAGGCGCGCGACACCGCGTGGCGGAACGGCGGCTACAAGGTCCAGACGTCGCTGAACATCGACCTCAACGCCGAGCAGAAGCAGCTCGTCAACACCTACGACAACAAGGCCGAGACCAACCTCGCGCTCGGTGCGACGCTCAACTCGATCGAGGCCGGCTCCGGCCGCATCGTGACGATGGCGCAGAACAAGGACTACGACCAGTCGCTGAAGTCCGCGCCGACGTCGACGTCCATCAACTACAGCGTGGACTACAAGTACGGCAACTCCGGCGGGTTCCAGACCGGCTCGACCTACAAGCTCTTCACCCTGCTCGCATGGCTCAAGGCCGGACACGGTCTGAACGAGGTCGTGAGCGGCGCTCCACGCAACATGTCGACGGGGTGGACCGCTTGTGGCGCCCCCATCACGGCGGGCAACTACAACCCGAAGAACGACAGCCCCGGCGAGAGCGGCAACTACACCGTGGCCGCTGCGACCGCCGGATCGATCAACCTCGCGTTCCTCAACATGGCGCAGAAGCTCGACCTCTGCGACATCCGCGACACCGCGGAGTCCCTCGGCGTCCACCGTGCCGACGGCGGCGAGCTGCAGTACAACCCGTCCGCGGTCCTCGGGACCAACGACATCGCCCCGATGACGATGGCTGCGGCCTACGCTGCCGTCGCCAACAACGGGATCTACTGCAAGCCGATCGCCATCGACCAGATCACCGCGCCGTCCGGCAAGCAGCTCGGCGGCCAGACCAAGGACTGCAAGCAGGCCATCGACCCCGAGGTCGCACACGCAGCCGTCTACGCCATGAAGGGCACGATCACCAGCGGAACCGCACGCGGGGCGCAGACGCCGGACGGCACGCAGCTGTTCGCGAAGACCGGCACCACCGACACGGCGAACCAGATCTGGCTCGTCGGGTCGAGCTCGCGAGTCGCCACGGCGTACTGGCAGGGCAACACCGACGGCAAGCTCAACAACCTCCGTCACTACAGCAACGGCGTGAACGGCACCTACGCCGGCGTCCGTGCCGACGTGTGGCGGCAGGCGATGACCCCGATCAACGCGACCTACCCGGCGGGTCCGTTCACGGACCCGAACACGTCCGCGCTCCGTGGCAACGCCAAGGCGCTCCCGGACGTCCGCGGCAAGAGCGCCGACGAGGCCCGTGCCGCCATCTCCGGCGCCGGCTTCTCGTACGTCGACGGCGGGCAGCAGACCGGCGGCGGCTCGGCGGGCTCCGTGACGACGACCTCGCCGGCAGCGGGCTCGCTCCTGTCGTCGGGCTCCGCCGTCACCGTGTACACGTCGGACGGCTCACAGGGGACCGTCCCCGAGATCGGTGGGGACTCGCTCGGTGACGCCCGCTCCGCCCTCAACGACGCCGGCTTCGGGAACGTTGCCGTGACGGACGACTACGCCAAGGGCGGTGGCAACAAGACCTGCAAGGTCGCAGCCGTCGACCCGGCGATCGGAGCCGCAGCCGACAAGAACACCGACGTGCGGATCAAGCTCTACGGCGACAAGGACGGCAAGGCGCCCAAGGAGTGCAAGTGACGCGCGGTCGCGCAACACTCGGGGTCCTCGCGGCCGGAGCGGCCGTCGGCGCCGCCTCGTTCGCCTGGGGTTCCCTGGTCGAACGCCGACGATTCGGCATCCGGTGGGAGACCGTCCCGGTCCTCCCGCCGGGGTCACGTGACGTGACCGTCCTGCACCTGTCCGACATCCACATGGCGCCGTGGCAGGCCGACAAGCAGCAGTGGCTGCGCGACCTGTCCCTGGTCGAGCCGGACTTCGTCGTCAACACCGGCGACAACCTCGGGCACCCCACGGCGAACGCGGCGGTGGAGTACGCGCTGGAGCCGTTCCGCGGTGTGCCCGGTGCGTTCGCGTACGGGTCGAACGACTTCTTCGGGCCGTCGCCGCGCAACCCGCTGAAGTACTTCTCCGGTCCGAGCCGGATGCACGGCGGGGCGAAGCCCGTCGAGCTCGACATCGACCGGCAGACGGCGTTCTTCGAGTCCCTCGGGTGGCTCGACCTGAACGACCACGCCCACGCCGTCGAGCTCCGCGGCTCGCGCTTCGAGCTGTTCGGCACCTCGGACGCCCACCGCGACTGGGACCGCCTCGACCTGCTCCCCACGAACGTCGACGAGATGCGCGGCGAGGTTCCCTGGGCCGAGGACGAGGACGGACCCGCTCCCGTCGCGATCGGTGTGACGCACGCGCCCTACCGCCGCGTGCTCGACGCCTTCGTCACCCAGGGCGCCGACGTCATCTTCGCCGGGCACACCCACGGCGGCCAGGTCCAGGTGCCCGGCGTCGGTGCGCTCGTCACGAACAGCGACCTGCCCCGCCGGTACGTCAGCGGACTGCACAAGTGGGAGCACCGGAACCACTGGTCGTGGCTCGAGGTCTCGGCCGGTCTCGGCACCTCGATCTACGCGCCGGTGCGGTTCGCCTGCCGGCCCGAAGCCGTCGTCGTCACCCTGACTGCACGGGCTTCCTGAGCCGACGCGCCCGGGAGTTCGCCGGATGGTCGTGAGCACCCTGGATCATCGGATAGTATTGTCGGGTTGCTCCGGTACGGAGTGATCACACCGCGGGGTGTGGCGCAGTTTGGTAGCGCGCCTCGTTCGGGACGAGGAGGTCGCAGGTTCAAATCCTGTCACCCCGACACTGTGTTGAGACAGTACGAAGAAGGCCCTGGTTCTCCGGAACCGGGGCCTTCTGCTTTCCGTGGTCGGTGCTCGGCACTCCACCTTGCGACACATGGCGTGGCGGCCGCTCCCCGGCCGCGACGACGCGGATAGCCTCGACAGCGATGTCACCCGCCGACCACCTCCGCCCGGTCCTCGAACGGATCGCCGCACAGTTCCCCGAGCTCGCCGACGACCCGGTCCTCACGCAGAACCTCGTCGACAACGTGACGTCGATGATCGCCGAGGCGCACGAGCGCTACGCCACCGGTGCCGAGGACAGCGTGGTGAGCAATGCCTACCTCGATCCGGAGCACCTGGCCACCGGATCGCTGCACGCCGAGCAGTCCCAGCATCCCGCCGGCGCGATGCTCGCCGCGGAGATGCTCTTCGACGCCTACCTGCCGCTCTTCGTGGACGAGGTCGGCGCGGAGTCCACCGCCGAGGTCCTGCGTGCCACCAGGGCGCTCCACGCCGGCATCTGGAGCCGGTTCCCCGCCGGAGCCGTCGCCTACACCGAGGCGCTGCGCCAGCGTGTCACGACGGCGCACCTGGACTCCCGCACGCAGATCGCCCGAGACCTGCACGACCGCGTGGCGCACGGCATCCTCGCCGGGCTGCAGCGACTCGACCTGGTGCTGCTGACCGATCCCCGGCCGGCGAACGGGCCGATCAACTCGACGACGCCGCACGGCTGCTGCGCGGAGCACTCGGTGACGTGCAGGACCTGGCGGTGAGCCTGCACGCCCGCGTCGGCGTCGCCCTGCTCGACGATGCGCTCGCCCGGCACGCCAGGGACCTGTTCTCCGACGACGACCGCTTGTCGTTCAACACCACGGGCACGCCCGAGCACCTGCCGAACTGGCAGGCCGAGGAAGCGCTGACGATCCTGCTCGAGGCGCTCACGAACCGGCGGAAGCACGCTGCGGACTCCGCCGCCGAGGTGCACTTCGCGTGGACACCGGCCGCCCTCGTCGTGACGGTCTCCGACGACGGACCGGGCTTCGACCCCGCCGCCGACACCGATGGGCGCCTCGGTCAGCAGACCATGCGCGAGCGCGCCGCGGTCATCGGCGCGCGGCTCGACGTCGACAGCGCCCCTGGTTCCGGCACCACCGTCCGCCTGACGATCCCGAGGGGCGTGCTGTGACCATCACGCACGTCGCCATCGTCGACGACCACCAACTGTTCCGCGAGGGCCTGGCCACGATCCTCGCCGCCGTCCCCACGATCCGCGTGGTCGCACACGGCGAGCGTCCGTCTGACGTCCTCGACTCCCCCGAGGCTGCCGCCATCGATGTCCTGCTCCTCGACGTCGAACTCGACGGTCCGCCGGCGCGCACCACGATCGCCACGGTGCGCCGAACCCGTCCGGACATCCGCGTGGTGGTGCTCACGATGCACCGCGATGCTGTCCTGCGCCGGACGCTGCTCGACGCCGGCGCGGTCGACTTCGTGACGAAGGACACCCCGAGCCGCGAGCTCGTCGACCGCATCGCCCGGGCCGCGCACGCCGACGCCGCGCCGGTGACGTTCCCGGTCGACCTGGTCACCGAGGCTCGTGCCGGATCACCGCTCAGTGACCGCGAACTCGAGGTCCTGCGGCTCCTGGCGGCCGCACGCACCAACGCCGAGATCGCGGCGGACCTGCAGCTCGCGATCGGCACGGTCAAGCGGCACGTCTACAACGTGTTCCGCAAGCTCGACGTCGGTTCGCGGGTCGGCGCCGTGGCTGCAGCGACGCGCCTGGGCCTGCTCACCTGAGGCTCCGCTCCACTCGGTGAGCAGAAATGGTCGGGTGCCCGACGGCGACCCGACCATTTCTGCTCACCAAGCGAACTCCACCTCGACCTCGACCTAGACCGACGCGGACGCCGCCGCGGACGCGGACGCCGCCGCCGCCGCACCCGCGGGCACGAGCCGCCCGGCGGCGTGCAGCCCCGCCACGACGTCGAGCGCCTGGTGCCGGTACCGCGCCTGCGCAGCACCCGGAGCGACGATCACGCCGTTCGCCCCGGTGGACTCCACGAGCGCGTTGATCTTGTCCGCCACCTGATCAGCGGTGCCGTAGGCCTGGCGCTCGGTGCGGGCGGCGATGAACCGACGCTCGAGGTCGTTGAACTCGTACGCACGGGCCTCGTCCATCGACACCGGCTCGGGCTTCGCCCCTGCCGCATCCGGATGAACGAGATCATCCCGGGAGCACTCTGCTCGTCGACGACGGCCGGGTCCTCGTCCGTGACGACCTGCACGCCGATGAGCGCGTTCGGCGTCTGGCGGAACCGCGAGGGCCGGAACGAATCGCGGTAGAGCGCGAGCGCCGCCTCGGTGTTGTCCGACGCGAAGTGGTGGGCGAAGGCGAACGAGACGCCGAGCGCCCCGGCCACCTGGGCGCTGTACCCGGAGGACCCGAGCAGCCAGAATTCCGGCACGTCGCCGTAGCCCGGCACCGCCCGGATGCCCGACAACGGGTTGTCCGAGGACATGCCGGTGAAGAACCCGATCAGGTCGGCGAGGCGGTCGGGGAAGTCGTCGACGTCGAGCCGGTCGGTGCGCCGCAGCGCCATCGCGGTCGCGCCGTCGGTGCCCGGCGCACGGCCGAGCCCGAGGTCGACGCGGTCGCCGTACAGGGCTCGGAGCGTGCCGAACTGCTCGGCGATGACGAGGGGGCGTGGTTCGGCAGCATGACGCCGCCTGAGCCGATGCGGATGGTCGAGGTGGCCGCGCCGACGGCGCTCAGCAGGACCGCGGGGGCCGACGAGGTGATGCCGGGCATGCCGTGGTGCTCGGCGACCCAGAACCGCTCGTAGCCGAGCTTCTCGGCGTGGACCGCCATGTCGATCGAGCCCTGCAGGGCTTCGGTGTTGGACTGGCCGTACTCGCGCGTCGCCAGGTCCAGGACGGACAGGTGCAGGGTGTCGTCGCTCATGTGGTCACCAACGCGCGCCGCGGCGCACGCATTCCACGTGCCCTGGACGCATCCGACGAGCGGACGGGAGGCCCGTGGCGGGGCCGCCACGGGCCTCCCGTCCGCCTGTCGGTCTCCTGCAGGACGTCACCTGGCAGAGCGGGTCAGGCACCGTCGAGCCGGCCGCCGGACTCCGTCAGGTAGCAGTTGGCGCAGAGCGACTCGTAGGCGACGTCGACGCCGTCGATGGCGACCTGCGAGCCGTCGAAGACGAACCGGCCGTCGACCGTGCGGGCGTTGAAGACGGCCTTGCGACCGCACCGGCAGATCGTCTTGAGCTCTTCGAGCGAGTGCGCGACCTCGAGCAGGCGGGCGCTCCCGGGAACGCCTCGGTGCGGAAGTCGGTGCGGATGCCGTAGGTGATCACCGGGATCTCGTCGAGGACCGCGATGCGCAGCAGGTCGTCGACCTGGCGCGGGGTGAGGAACTGCGCCTCGTCGACCAGCACGCAGCTGACGGCGCGGACCATACCGTCGAGGCGGTCGGACTCGGGGTCGACGGCGCCGGCCACGGCGACCGCGGACCGGACGTCGGCATCGGGGGCGAAGACCAGGTCGACGGTGCGGGTGACGCCGAGGCGGGACACGATCTCACGGTCGCCCTTGGTGTCCACGGCGGGCTTCGCGAGCAGGACCCGGTGGCCGCGCTCTTCGTAGTTGTAAGCAGCCTGCAGGAGCCCCGTGCTCTTGCCGCTGTTCATCGCGCCGTAGCGGAAGTAGAGCTTCGCCACTACGCGAGGAACCCGTCCTCGGCGGCCCGCCGGATGAGGTCGGACTTCTTCGAGGCGGGACGGCCGACCTTGCTGTACTTCTCGCGGACGCGGCGCAGGTAGGTCTTCGCGGTCTCGTACTGCACGTTCATCTGCGCGGCGACCTCGTTGGTCGAGTAGCCGGACACGTACAGCCGCAGCGCTTCTTCCTCGCCGTGGCTGAGCTTCGGACGCTGGTGTGCGGCCGCGCCGGTGGGCAGCGGACGCCACTCGCGCGGCTGCGGGGTCTCGCGTGCGACGCCCATGATCTCGCGGGCGACGTCCATGACCTCGCGCATCGGCAGGGACTTCGACAGGAACGCCGCGGCGCCTGCTGCCAGGGCACGGTCGCGGGACTCGCGGCTGTCGACGCTGGAGAGCACGATCACCTTCGCGCCGGCGGCACGGCAGGTGCGGACACGGGCCTCGATCGAGACGGGTTCCTTGAGCTGGAAGTCGAGGAACACCAGGTCGGTCGGGAAGCTGTCGCTGTGGACCATCTCGAGCCAGGTGTGCGCGGTCAGGGCCAGGTCGAAGTCGAACGCGTTCACCGCGATCCAGCTCGACAGGCTGTCCAGCAGCACCTCGTGGTCGTCGAGGATGGCCAACCGCACACGTCGTGCCCCCGGGTTCGGGAGGGACGGGGACCCCTCCGAGAGCCTGTTCGGGTCAGTGCTGGTCATAGGAGAACCTTAGTGCGAGGGCGGACGGACGAACCGCGACGTCGAGGTCGGGGAACGTCACACGGAGGACGGCGAAGTAGGGGTCGAAGGTGCGGTGGATCCCGATGTCGGAGTCGGCCACGGCGAGGTCGAGTTCGAGCAGGACGCGGGCGTCGCGGGCGGTGTCGGTGCGGGCCGGGTCGGTGCGAGCCGGGTCGGTGCGAGCCGGGTCGGTGCGAGCCGGGTCGGTGCGAGCCGGGTCGCCGCGGGTGGCCGCGTCGTCCTGCCCGTCCGCGCGCCGGACCGTTGCCCGGAACCCGGCCGGGTCGACGGTCGAGGCACGGAAGGCAGCCCGCAGGAACGTCCGCACCACGGAGCGCTGGTCGGCGTCGAGCATCGCGGTGAGCCCGTCCGGGTCGTCGACCACCGGGGCGTCCCCACCCTCGACCCGCACGGCCTGCTCGAACCAGGTGCGATCCGCGTCGGCGACCATCGCCCGGCGGATGCCGTCGGCGATCAGTCGTGCCCGTTCGCGGTCGGCGTCCGTGATGACCTCGCGCGTGCGCAGCTCGGCGAAGAACGGTGCGACGTCGCGGGCGAGGATCGTCGACCGGTCCTGCTGCACGCTCGCCGCGATACCGTCCCGCTCCGCACGCTCGACCGAGTAGGAACCGGCCCGGATCTGCACCCGCTCGGCCAGGCCCGCGAACGTCCACGCGAAGACGGCCGACGCAGCGGTCAGCACCAGCGTCGGTGCCGCCGCCAGGAAGGCCGCGACGGCGACGGGGATCTCGTGCGGGAACGTCGCTGCGCCGACACCCCAGGTCACCGCGTTGACGACGGCGAGCAGGGTGCCGCCGATGGTCAGGTCCGTCCAGGGCCGGTACGGCGCGACCATGACGATGCCGGTCGCGGTGATGAGCGACATGAAGTCGTTCAGGGCGCTGCGGTCGGGTCCCCACTGCGCGGCGACGCTCGTCACCGACGCCAGCCCGAGCAACCCGACGTGCGCGACGAACGCCCACCGCGGGAACGGTGCGCGGAACGGACTCGAGGCGGTGAACACGACCGCTGCCGACGCCGCGACCAGGATGACGGTGAGCGCGCTGAGGGTGGGGCTGCCCACGACGTCACGGTCGAACACGGAGACCAGGAGTGCCCAGACGATGCTGGCGGCGCCGAGCCCGATCGCGAGCGGACGCGACCCCATGGCGCCGAGCGGGTCGTACTGTTGCGCGGTCCGACGGGCCTCGGTCGTGGCGCTCACCGGTCGGCTCCCTGCACGCCGCCGACCTCGTCGGGGACCGCGGTGCCGACGTGGTCGGTGGCCACGGCGTCGGTCGTGGCGGTGACCGGTCCGAACGGCACCGTCATCATCACGCTCGTCCCCGAACCGGGCGACGACCAGATCTGGACGTCGCCACCCACCCGAGCGATGCGGTCGCGGACGGAGCCACGCAGGCCCATCCGGTCGGAGCCCGTGGAGTCCTCGTCGAAACCGCGACCGTCGTCGACCACCATAACGGTGCACGACGCACCGTCGTCGAAGACGCTGACCTCGGCCGCGTCGACACCGGCGTGCTTGTGGACGTTGGCCAGACACTGCCCCACGGCGCGGACGAGCGCGGTGACGGCGCGCTGGTCGAGCCGGTCGAGTGCGGACGGGTCGCCGGACACCGTGACGTCGAGACCGGCGGAACGGTGCTCGTCGGCCATGACGGCGAACGCGTCGAGCGCTGCGCCCGGCCGCTGCCGGGCGGCCGGTGCGAGCCACCCCTTGCCGGTCAGGACGGCGACGTCGGCCTCGACGGTCCGCGCCAGGTGCGGGTCCATCGGCCCGTCGGGCGCCAGAGCGATCGCGTTGAGGTGGTTCAGGACGGTGTCGTGCAGGATCGCGGCCGCCTCGGCCTCGACCCCGGCACGGTACGCGGAGACGTGCTCCTCACGCGCCGACCGCAGCAGCTCCGGCTGCACCCGCTCCGACCGACCGGTGCTCCGGCTCGTGAACAGCACCAGGACGACCACGAAGCCGAGCGTCACCCAGGCGAGCACGAGCGGACGCGGCGGGCTGTCGGCCTGGACGACCGCGATCCACGTCGCCACCCGACCGGTCAGGAACCCGAGGAAGGACCACAGCACGACGCGGCTCGGCACCGCGCCGGCGCCGCCGACCAGGATGAGCGGGATGACCGCCAACGACAGCAGGTACGAGGTGACCCAGCCCAACGGGACCTGCTGCTGCACGACCATCGCGAACCACCAGGCGCAGACACCACCGACGACCAGGAACGCGACCGCGGAGCGCCAGGTGCCGAACTGCACGTGCACACCGATCATGCCGAGCATCGGGACGAGCGCCAGGACCGCACTGATCACGTGCACGTCGGGCTCGGACAGCCGGTACAGCAGCAGCGCGATCGCCGCCGCCACCAGCGATCCGATCGCACCGGCGTGGAAGGCCCGCACCGTCGACCACGCGTTCACTCGCGGAGCGAGGTGCGTGGGGATGCCGAGCACGAGATGGGTCCTTCCGGGTGGCGGGAATGCCGCCCACGATCAAACACCTCGGTGCTGACCGTGTACCCCGAAACAGCGTCCGTTCGGCGACCCGGTCGATGATACCGGCCCCCACGACGGTCCGATGTCCCCCGAACGCGCAACCTTCGTTGCTCAGAACAACGTCTGCGTCGCGACCGGTCGGAGCAGACGGCGGTCGAAGCCCGGATCCGCGCGCTTGAGCGGCGACGTCGTGGGGATCGACTGTTCCTGCGGCACCGTCGAGGGGTCCGAGAAGCCCATCGACCCCGTCGCCGGGTCGACGCGTCCGAGGCCGACGCCGTGCGCCGCCAGGATCGGTCGGATGCGCGCCGACAGCCAGCGGCGGTAGTCCTTCGGCGCGAAGGTGTTGTCGAGGTACATCGCCCGGTAGCGCGCCACCAGGTCGGGCCGTTCGCGTCCGAGCCACTCGAACCACCACGGCTTCACGCCCGGCTGCAGGTGCAGCGCGGAGTACATGACGCTCGTGGCACCGGCCGCCGCAGCCCGACCGACGGCGTCGTCGAGGTGTGCACGGGTGTCGGTGATGTACGGCAGCACGGGCATGAGGAACACCGCGCAGTCGAGCCCGGCGTCGCGGATCGCCCGCACGGTGGCGAGCCGCGCAGCCGTCGTGGGCGTGCCGGGCTCCACCGACTGCTGCAGGTCGTCGTCGTACACGGCGATCGACATCGCGAGGTCGACCGGCACCACCTTCGCCGCCTCGGCCAGGAGCGGCAGGTCACGCCGGAGCAGCGTGCCCTTCGTCAGGATGCTGAACGGTGTGCGGCTGTCCGCCAACGCCTGGATCACCCCGGGCATCAGTCGGTACCGACCCTCGGCACGCTGGTACGGGTCGGTGTTCGTGCCGAGCGCGATCGGGTGGCGGTCCCACGTGGGCTTGCCGAGCTCACGCCGCAGGACGTCGGCCACGTTCGTCTTCACGACGATCTGCTGGTCGAAGTCGGCCCCGCCGTCGAACTCGAGGTAGGTGTGCGTCGGCCGTGCGAAGCAGTACACGCACGCGTGACTGCAGCCCCGGTACGGGTTGATGGTCCACCCGTAGGTGCCGGAACCGTCGGCGCTCGGCACCCGGTTCAGCGCGCTCTTCGCCAGGACCTCGTGGAACGTGACGCCCGCGAACTCGGGCGTCGTCACACTCCGCACGAACCCGCTGTTCGACTCCATGCCCGGCAGTGCATCGCTCTGCTCGGCATCGATCGCCTGTCCACTCCACCGCATGCCGTCATTCGAACACATGTTCGAACGGGCCGCAAGCCGGAGCCGCTCAGTGGTGCAGGCCGAGCACCTTCGCCGTGCGCTCGAGGGTGGCGTCGGCCAGGGCGGCGTCGTCGCCGAGGTCCTGCCCGTAGGTCGGGACCATCTCGTGAACGGCGTCCTGCCAGCCGTCCCAACGGTCGGGGAAGCACTTCCGGAGCAGGCCGAGCATGATCGGCACCGCGGTCGACGCCCCTGGCGAGGCCCCGAGGAGTCCGGCGATCGAACCGTCGGCGGCCGTGATGACCTCGGTGCCGAACTGCAGCACCCCGCCCCTGTCCTTGTCCGGCTTGATGACCTGCACCCGCTGGCCCGCGATGATCTTGTGCCAGTTCTCGGGCTCGGCGCTCGGCATGAAGTCGCGCAGCGCGTCGAACTTGGTCTGCTTCGAGGCGAGCAGCTGGCCGATCAGGTAGCGCACCAGGTCGAAGTTCGAGAACGCGACGCTCAGCATCGGGCGCAGGTTGTGCGGTCGGATCGACTTGAACAGGTCGAGCAGCGACCCCTGCTTCAGGAACTTCGGGCTGAACCCGGCGTACGGCCCGAACATCAGCGACGCGTTGCCGTCGACGATGCGGGTGTCCAGGTGCGGCACCGACATCGGCGGCGCCCCCACGCTGGCCTTGCCGTAGACCTTGGCTGCGTGCTTCTGCACGACTTCGGGATCGTCGGTGCGCAGGAACTCGCCGGAGACCGGGAAGCCGCCGTACCCGCGGATCTCCGGGATGCCGGACTTCTGCAGCAGCTGCAGGGCCCCACCACCGGCACCGACGAAGACGAACTTCGCGGCGATCTTCTGCGTCGACCGACCGACCTCGTTCAGGACGTCGAGCGCCCAGCCGTCGAAGTCCTTGCCCCGCGAGATGTTCTTGACCTGGTGGTTCGGTTCGAACTCGAGACCGTCGAGTTCGAGCTGGTCGAAGAGCTGCCGAGTGAGCGACCCGAAGTCGACGTCGGAGCCCGCCGCCGAGTAGGTCGCCGCGATCGGCTGGTCCTTCTTGCGACCGGGGATGAGCGCGGGCGCCCACTTGCGGATCTGGGCGGGGTCGTCCGAGAACTCGATCCCGGCGAACAGCGGATGCCCCCGCATGGCCTCGTACCGCTTGCGCATGTACTCGACGTTGTCCGCACCCCAGACGAAGGAGATGTGCGGGGTCGGGTTGATGAAGTTCGACGGGTCGGGCAGCGTACCGGTCTCGACCAGGTGCGACCAGAACTGCCGCGAGACCTGGAACTGCTCGTTGACCGTGACGGCCTTCGCGATCTCGACGCGACCGTCAGCGAGCTCGGGCGTGTAGTTCAACTCGCAGAGCGCGGAGTGCCCGGTGCCGGCGTTGTTCCATGGGTTCGAGGACTCCTGCGCCACGGCGCCGAGACGCTCGTACACGCGGATCTTCCACGAGGGCTCGAGCCGGTGGATGATCGCGCCGAGGGTGGCGCTCATGATGCCTCCCCCGACGAGGACGACATCGATCGGGTCCACCTGCTTCACTGCCACCCTTCGATCCTACCGGCGTCGACCGACAGGCCGGTCAGCCGCGCGCGGTGACCGAGTCGCTGCGCGCGGCCGTGCCGCTCCGCGCAGCCGTGCCGCTACGCGGCGACGGTGCGGCGCGCGACGATCGCCTCGGCGATCTGCACCGCGTTGAGCGCTGCACCCTTCCGCAGGTTGTCGTTGCTGACGAACAGCGCGAGCCCACGCCCCTCGGGCGCGGACTGGTCGGCACGGATGCGGCCGACGAACGCGGGGTCCTGGCCGGCGGCCTGCAGCGGCGTCGGCACGTCCGACAGCTCCACGCCGGGTGCGCTCGACAGGATCTCGGTCGCACGCTCGGGCGACAGCGGACGCTCGAACTCGGCGTGCACCGAGATGGAGTGGCCGGTGAAGACCGGCACACGCACGCACGTGCCGGCGACGAGCAGGTCGGGGAGCTCGAGGATCTTGCGGCTCTCGTTGCGGAGCTTCTTCTCCTCGTCGGTCTCCCCCAGGCCGTCCTCGACGATGCTGCCGGCGAGCGGCACGACGTCGAAGGCGATCGGGCGGACGTACTTGACCGGCTCGGGGAACGTCACGGCGGAACCGTCGTGGGTGAGCGCTGCGGTGTCCTGCTCGAGGGCGGCACGCGCCTGGCCGAGCAGCTCCTCGACGCCGGCGAGCCCGGAGCCGGAGACGGCCTGGTAGGTCGTCGCGACCAGACGGCGGAGCCCGGCCTCGGTGTCCAGCACCTTGAGCACCGGCATGATCGCCATGGTGGTGCAGTTGGGGTTCGCGATGATCCCCTTCGGGGCCTGGTCGATCGCGTGCGGGTTGACCTCGCTCACGACGAGGGGGACCTCGGGGTCCATGCGCCAGGCGCTCGAGTTGTCGACGACGAGCGCCCCGGCGGCGGCGAACTTCGGCGCGAGGGCGCGCGAGGCGGTCGCACCGGCCGAGAACAGGGCGATGTCGATGCCCGACGGGTCGGCCAGCTCGGAGTCCTCGACCACGATCTGCTCGCCGCGGAACGGCAGGGTCGTGCCGGCGGACCGGGCGCTCGCGAAGAACCGGACCTGGTCGGCCGGGAACGCGCGCTCTTCGAGCAGACGACGCATCACGGCGCCGACCTGTCCGGTGGCGCCGACGACGGCGACGGTGAGGGTGCTCATGCGGTGCTCCTGGTTCAGCGGGTCAGCGTGGGTCAGCGGCCGGTGCCGGCGTGGACGACGGCTTCGGCATCGGCGTCGAGGTCGAACGCGCTGTGCACGACCCGCATCGCCTCGTTGAGGGTGTCGGCGCGGGTGACGACCGAGATGCGGATCTCCGAGGTGGAGATCATCTCGATGTTGATCGACGCGTCGTGCAGCGCACGGAAGAGCTTCGCCGAGACGCCGGCGTTGGTGCGCATGCCGGCACCGACCAGGGCGAGCTTGCCGATCTGGTCGTCGTACTGGATGCTCTCGTAGCCGATGTCGGACTTCGCCACCTCGAGCGCCGTGAGCACGGTCTGGCCCTGGTCCTTCGGCAGGGTGAACGAGATGTCCGTCCGCCCGGTCGACGCCGCCGACACGTTCTGGACGATCATGTCGATGTTCGCCCCGGCACGCGCGACGTTGGTGAAGATCTCGGCGGCCTTGCCCGGCTGGTCCGGGACGCCCACGACGGTGATCTTCCCCTCGGAGAGGTCTCCGGCGATCCCGGTGATGATCGGTTCTTCCACGGTTTCCCCCTCGGCAGGGTTGTAGACGATGGTGCCCTCGGTGTTGTTGAACGAGGACCGGACGTGCAGGGTGACGCCGTGCCGGCGGGCGTACTCGACGGCACGGATGTAGAGGACCTTGGCGCCGGACGCCGCGAGCTCGAGCATCTCCTCGCTCGTGATGCGGTCGACCTTGCGCGCCTTCGGCACGACACGAGGGTCGGCGGTGAAGATGCCGTCGACGTCGGTGTAGATCTCGCAGACGTCGGCGTCGAGCGCGGCGGCGAGCGCGACGGCCGTCGTGTCCGAGCCGCCACGGCCGAGCGTGGTGATCTCGCCCGTCGTGCGGTTGAACCCCTGGAACCCCGCGACGATGGCGACGTGGCCGGAGTCGAGCGCCTCGCGCACGCGCTTCGGGGTGACGTCGACGATGCGCGCCTTGCCGTGCTGCGCGTCGGTGAGCATGCCCGCCTGGCTGCCGGTGTACGACGATGCTTCGACCCCGAGGCTCTTGATCGCCATCGCGAGCAGCGCCATCGAGATGCGCTCCCCCGCGGTCAGGAGCATGTCGAGCTCACGGCCGGCGGGGATCGGGGTGACCGAGTGCGCCAGGTCGACGAGTTCGTCGGTGGTGTCGCCCATCGCCGAGACCGCCACGACGACGTCGTTGCCGGCCTTCTTCGTCTCGACGATCCGCTTCGCCACGCGCTTGATGCTCTCGGCGTCCGCGACGGAGGATCCACCGAACTTCTGCACGATCAAGGCCACTGGCTGGTACTCCCGGAGACGGCGACACCGCGAGGTCACGCGGTCTCACAATGGTAGTAGGTGTTTCGAGGATGTTGCGTGCGAGCCGCCCCACACGCAACGATCCTGCGTGGAGCTCAGCCGCCGACGACGCGACGGCCCTCGAACGCGCGGCCGAGCGTGACCTCGTCCGCGTACTCGAGGTCGCCGCCGACCGGCAGGCCCGAGGCCAGCCGGGTCGTCCGGATGCCCATCGGGACGAGCAGCCGGCTCAGGTAGGTCGCCGTCGCCTCGCCCTCGAGGTTGGGGTCGGTCGCGATGATGACCTCTTCGACCGTGCCGTCGGCCAGGCGCGTCATGAGCTGCTGGATCCGCAGGTCGTCCGGGCCGATGCCGTCGATCGGGCTGATCGCGCCACCGAGCACGTGGTACAGCCCGCGGAACTCACGGGTGCGTTCGATCGCCGCGACGTCCTTCGCCTCTTCCACCACGCAGATCGTGGCCGGCGACCGGCGCGGGTCGCGGCAGATGCTGCACTGGACGTTCTCGGTGACGTTGCCGCAGATCTCGCAGAAGCGCACGCGCTCCTTGACGTCCGCCAGCAGCTCGGACAGCCGCGACGGGTCGAACGACTCGGTCTGCAGGATGTGGAAGGCGATGCGCTGCGCCGACTTCGGCCCGATGCCCGGCAGGCGACCGAACTCGTCGATGAGGTCCTGGACGATCCCGTCGTACATCAGGCACCGTCCTGGTGGAGAGCGGTCTCCTCGATGAACTGGGCATTGAGGATCTCACGCACCACGGCCTCACCGTAGCGACCGGCGACCGGCGCACGACGTGCCGGTGGTGCGGTCCGCGGTGCGGCCGGCGGAGCGGTCTGCGCGCGCGGGGCGACCGGCGCCTGCGCGGGTGCTGCGGCGGATCGGCCGTGACCGGGGTCCGGGAACGGCGCGCCGTCGTCGTACGGTTCGTCGTCCAGCGGGTAGTCGTCGACGGGCACGCCCGGTACGACGGGTCCTCCGGGAGGCGCGGCGACCGCCGACGACGCCGCCTGCGGTCCACCGTCGGTCGGCTGCACCCCCTGCGGTGCGGTGGCACCGGCGGGTTGCGCGGGTGCCTCGGACCGGGGCTGCTGCGGGTCGACGGACTCGGCCGGGGCGACGGGCGCGGCAGCCGGAGCGGTGCCGAAGGGGCCGCCCAGCCGGGTTCGACGGACTCGGGCACGGCGTCGGCGGTGGGGTCGCTCGCGGGGATCGTCGCGACCGCCCAGTCGGTGACGGGTGCGCCGGACGGTGCGGGAGCGGGTGCCGACGCAGCAGCGGGAGCCGGCGCCTGCTCGGCAGCCGGCGCCTGCTCGGCAGCCGGCGCCCCCGTGGGAGTGGGTGCCGACGCCGGAGCGGGTGCCTGCGCCGGAGCGGGTGCTTGCGCCGGAGCAGGTGCCTGCGCCGGACGGGGCTCCGGCTCGGTGGCGGCGGGACCGGACTCCGGCGTGGACGCCGCGGCTTCGGCTGCCGCCGTCGTGGCGGGCGCTGCGGAGGCGGCGGCCTCGGCAGGGGCGGCTCGACCATCCCCGGTGGCTGCAACAGCCTCGGAGGCCGGGGCCGACGTCGGAGCGGGCGCGGCGGACTGCGGCGCCGACGACGCCCGCGGCTGCGCAGCGGGCTGGCTCGCCGGTGCCGGACGACCGGCCGGCGCGGACGGCTGCTGTGTGGGGGCCGGGGTGCGCTGTTGACCAGGGCCTCCGGGACCGCGGGCGACGAACTTCACGCGGAGCCCGATGACGTCCATGATCGCGGCGCGGAGCAGTTCGCTCACGCTGGCCGAGGGGTCGGACATCTCCTTGAACGAGGCGACGTCCTGCTGGCTCGGGAAGGTCAGGGTCAGCACGTCGTCGCGCAGCGCGGTCACCTGTGCGGTGACGACCACCGACCACGCCGACCGCTTGGCGTGCTGCACGTGCTCGACGATCTGCGGCCAGGCGTCGCGCATCTGCTGGAAGCCCACGGCGCCGACGGTCCGGACCGCCGGCTCGTCACCGATCGTCGTGCCCTGGCCCGTGGACGAGGCGCTGACGGGTGTCGAGGCGCTGACGGACTCGGTGGCCGGGATGGTCGGAGCAGCAGGCTCGGGAGCGCTCGGGACGGCTGCGGCCCAGGAGGCTGCGGCGTCACGTGCCGCACTGCCGGCGTCGGACTGCGCCGCCGGAGCCGCGTTCGCCGACGCCGCGGCGGGAGCCTGCTGCGCGGCGGGAGCCTGCTGCGCCGCCGGGGCCTGCTGGACGGCGGGGCCCTGCTGCGCGGCGGGCTCCTGCCGACGCGGTGCCGCAGCCGACGACGGGGCCGGTGCGGGCGCCGTGCTGGTGGCGGCCGGCTGGGTGGACCCTGCGCCGCGACCGCGCCGGACGGTGCCTGGTGTCCGCCGGCGTCCCCGACACCGACGCGGCGCTCGAGCCGCTCGACCCGGGCGAGGGCGCCCCGCTGGGTGTCGTCGGCCTCGGGCACGAGCATGCGCGCCGTCATGAGCTCGAGGTGCAGCCGGGGCGAGGTCGCTCCGGTCATGTCGGTCAGCGCCTTGTTCGCGATGTCCGCGCCACGGGACAACCCGGTGGCACCGAAGACACCGGCCTGCCGGGTCATGGTGTCGAGCTCGTCCGGCGAGACACCGCGCAGGACCGCCGCGGCGCTCTCGTTCGTCGCCGCGACGACGATCAGGTCGCGCAGTCGCTCGAGCAAGTCCTCGACGAACCGACGCGGGTCCTGACCGGTCTGCACGACCCGGTCGATCGCAGCGAAGGCCGAGGCCGGGTCGGCCACGGCGAGGGCGTCCACGACGTCGTCGAGCAGCGCAGCGTCGGTGTAGCCGAGCAGGGCGACCGCACGCTCGTAGGCGATCGCGCCGTCTTCGCTGCCGGCGATGAGCTGGTCGAGCAGGGACAGGGTGTCGCGGACGGAACCGCCGCCGGCGCGCACGACCAGGGGCAGGACGCCGGGTGCGACCGTCACCGACTCCTGCGTGCAGAGCTGCTCGATGTACTCGAGCATGACCGCGGGCGGCACGAGCCGGAACGGGTAGTGGTGGGTACGCGACCGGATGGTGCCGATGACCTTCTCCGGCTCGGTCGTCGCGAAGATGAACTTGACGTGCTCCGGGGGCTCTTCGACCAGCTTGAGCAGCGCGTTGAACCCCTGCGGGGTGACCATGTGCGCTTCGTCGAGGATGAAGATCTTGTAGCGGTCGCGCGCGGGGGCGAACACGGCGCGGTCACGGAGGTCGCGCGCGTCGTCGACACCGTTGTGGCTCGCGGCGTCGATCTCGATGACGTCGAGCGAACCGCTGCCGTCACGGGCGAGCTCGACACAGCTCGGGCAGACGCCGCACGGAGTGTCGGTCGGCCCCTCGGCGCAGTTGAGGCACCGCGCCAGGATGCGGGCCGAGGTCGTCTTGCCGCAGCCGCGCGGACCGCTGAACAGGTAGGCGTGGTTGACGCGGTTGGTGCGGAGCGCCGTGCGGAGCAGGTCGGTGACCTGCGACTGCCCGATCAGCTCGGCGAAGTTCTCGGGCCGGTAACGGCGATACAGGGCGGTGACCACGCGACCAGGGTAGCCGGGACGACCGACACCTGCGTGCCCCTCCACAGGTCCACGGGCACTGGACCGGACCGCCTGCGCGGGGTGGGCCGAGCGCACGGACGGCACCGCGCCTCCCGGCCGACACGGGGTCGGACAGGAGGCGCGGTGCGTGACGCTGCTCGGGCTCAGCCGCGGCTGCGGCGGCGGGCACCCCTGGCCAGGCGGGAGAGCCCCAGCAGCAGGAACCCGAGGACCACGAGTCCGGCTGCCGTCCCGGCGATCGGGGCGACCTCCGCGCCGGTCCAGGCGAGTCCGCCGGGGCCGGTGCCGGACCCGGTGCCGGTACCCGTGCCGTTGCCCGGGTTGACGGGCGCACCGGGCGTGCCCGGCAGGCCGGGCGTTCCGGGCGTTCCGGGCGTTCCGGGGTTCCCCGGGGTTCCGGGCGTCCCCGGGTCACCCGGGCTCCCGGGGTCACCCGGCGTCACCGTGGCGGCGTCCACCACGACGCTGATCGTCTGGACGGCCGAGGTCGCACCCGCCACCGTCTGGGTGATCCGGAGGGTGTGCGGACCGACCGCGAGCCGGACCGTCGCCGACCAGGCGCCGGTCTCGTCCGCCGTCGTCGTGACCGGTGTCCCGTCGTCGGCGACGACCGTGACGGTCGCTCCCGGCTCGGCGGTGCCGGTGACCAGCCAGTCGACGTACCCGGCGGCCGAGGCCGTCTGGTGCGCGCCCGGCGTGGGCGACGTGACCGCGAGCGGGTCCACCGCGTCGACGACGATCGGCACCTCGGGTGCGGCGGTCGTCGTGCCGTTCACGGACTGGGTCGCACGGATCGTCCACGCACCCTCGGGCACGCGGTCGAACGTGACGCTCCAGTCGCCGTCCGCGTCGGCGGTCGTGGTGCGAACCTGGCCGTTCGACAGGGTCACCGTCACCGTCGTCCCCGGGGTCGCGTGCCCGGTCACCGTGAAGGAACCGGTGTCGCCGGGACCGCTCGCGGGGATGAGCTGACCCGGGGTCGGGCTGGTGATCGTGATGTCGGTCGCCTGGGCGACCACGACGGTGACGGCGCTGGTCACCGGGTCGGAGGTCCGACCGCCGACCGTCTGCGTCACCGACACCGTGTGCTCGCCTGCCGGCACGCCACCGATCGTGACCGTCCACGACCCGTCGTCGCCGGCGGTCGTCGTCGCGGTCCGTCCGTCGATGCCGACCGTGATCGTCGCCCCGGGCTCGGCCGTGCCGCTCACCGGGATCGACGCGGTCGTCCCGGTCGTCGGGACCACCTGTCCGTCGGTCGGGCTCGTCACGGCGACCGGGGTCGCCGCGGTCACCCGGAAGCCGACCTCCGGCGCGTCCGTCGTGGCGCCGTCGACCGTCTGGCTGGCGGCGATCGTGTGCGGACCGGTGCGGACGTCCGGCACGGTGACCGCCCAGTCGCCGTCGTCGTCCGCGGTCGTCGTGACCGCGGTGCCGCCGTCGATGCGCACCGAGACCGCGGCGCTCGGCGCCGCGGTGCCGACAACGCGGACGTCCGTCCGTCCGCCGAGCACGCGGTACGCGGTGCCGTCGGCCGGAGCCGTGACGACGATCGCGTCCGCCTCGGCGACCACCACTGTGACGTCGCGCTCGACCGGGGACGACGTGGTCCCGTTCACGACCTGGGTGACCGACACGGTGTGGTCACCAGCCGGCACGCCGGTCAGGCTCGTCGACCAGCGGCCGTCGGACCCGACCCGAACCGTCACCGGGTCGTCGTCGTCCAGGACGATCCGGACGTCGGCGCCGGGCTGGCCCTGGCCGCTGACCGGGACGGTCGCGGTCGGGTCGGAGTCCGGCACGGTGAAGGTCGCGTCGTCGGCCGGGGCGGTCACGGTCAGGGCGGCACCGGGGGCCACCGTGAAGGTGCTCCGGACCTGCTCGGACGTGGAGCCGTCGACCGTCTGGGTCGCGCGGATCGTGTGCTCCCCGACGTCCAGGCCGGGCAGCGCGAGGGTCCAGGTGCCCGCGTCGGTCGCGGTCACGGTCGTGGGGTCGCCCCCGTCGATCGTGACGCGGACCTGCGCACCGGGCTCGGCCGCGCCGCCTGCGGTGAGGGTGACGACCGAGTCACGCTGCGCGACCCGCACCGTCGAACCGTCCGCCGGCGTGGCGATCGTGATCGGGGCGGCGACGAGGACGCGGATGCGGACCGTCACCGGAGCCGACTCCGTGTCGCCCACGCGCTGGGTGACGCTCACGGTCCGGTTGCCGGCCGGCACCCCGGGGACGGTGACGCTCCAGGCGCCGTCGTCGTCCGTGGTGGTCGACTCGCTGCGGCCGCCGCCGAGGTCGACCACGACGGTCGCTCCGGGCTGTGCGGTGCCGCTGACGTCGACGGCGGTGGTCGCGTCCTCACCGGCGACCGTGTACTCCTGGCCGACGGTCGGTTCGTCGATCACGACGGGGGCGCCCGGCACGATCTCGAAGGTGGTCGAGGCCGGCGTGGTCGAGGTGGAGCCGTCGACGGTCTGGGTCACCTCGACGGTGTGCTCGCCGACTCCGAGGTCGGGGACGTCGACCGTCCACGAGCCGTCGTCGCCCGCGGTGACCTCGACGGGGTCGCGGTCGTCGACCGTGACCGTCACGGTGGAGCCCGGCTCGGCGTCGCCGGCGACCGTCACGGTCGTCGTGGCGTCGTCGTCGGCGACCGTGATCGGGTCGTCGCCCGGCTGCCGGATCGTGAGCGCGGCGGCGGCCACGACCGACACCGGTCGTTCGACCGCGGCGCTCGTGGTGCCGTTGACCGCCTGCGTGACCGAGGCCGTCCACGACCCGGTCGGCACGCCGTCGACCGTGGTCGACCACCGTCCCTGCTGGTCGACCCGTGCCGTAGCGCTGCCGCCGTCGCCCAGGTCGACCGTGACGGTCGCGCCGGGCTGGCCGGTGCCGGCGAAGTCGACGTCGGTGGTGGCGTCGCCGTCGGCGACCGTGACGGTGGTGGCAGCGGCGGGCATCGAGACGACGAGCGGGGAACCAGCACGGACCGACACCGCCGCCGTGACCGGCGACGACGTCCGGCCGCCGACGACCTGGGTCGCGGTGACGCGGTGGTCGCCCACGGGTACGTCCGCGAACGTCGCCCGCCAGGCGCCGTCGTCGTCGGCCCTGACCGTCTGGGTCGCGCCGGTGGAGAGCCGCACCGTGACCTCGGCGTCGGCCTGCGCGAGGCCGCTCGCCGCGACGTCGGCGGTGCCCGCCGCGTCCGCGACCGTCAGGACGTCGCCGTCCTCGGGGGTCGCGATGGTCAGGGCCGTCCCCACCCGCACCGTGACGGTCTGGGTCGGACTGGAGGCAGTGGTCCCGCCAACGGTCTGGGTCGCGGTGAGCGTCGGGGTACCGACACCGACCCCACCGAACGTGACCGTCCAGTCACCGTCGCCGTTCGCGGTGGTGGTCTGCGTGCTGCCGCCGAGCCGCACCGTGACCGGCGCGTCCGGCTCCGCCGTCCCCGAGACGACGACGTCACGCGTCGCGTCCGCGTCCGGCACGAGCAGGACGTCGTCGGCGTCGGGCGAGGTCACCGACACCGCGTCGGCGGCCTCGATCGTGATCGTGCGCTGGGCCGGTGCCGACGTGCGCGGGTCGGACACGGTGCCCGGGAGCGTCTGCGTCACCGACACGGGGTGCGGTCCGACGCCGAGGTCCGGGAACGTCACCGACCAGGTCCCGTCGGCCGCGATCGTGTCCAGTTGGTCGTCCGCGCCGTCGGTCGACGCGGTGACCCGGGCTCCGGGCTGACCGGTGCCGGAGACGGTGACGTCGCGCTCGACGTCCGGGCCGGCCACGGTGATCGGGTCCGCGCTCGGAGCCGTGATGGTCAGTGCGTTCGCCGTGACGACCTGGAACGTCGTCGGGATCGCGCTCGTGACGACGTCCTCGATCTCCTGGCTCGCCGTCACCGTGTACACACCCGTGGGGGCGAGTCCCGTGGCGTCGACGGCCCACGCGCCGTCGGCGTCCGCGGTCGTGGTGAACTGCGTGCCCGGTCCGACCGAGACGGAGACGGCGGCCAGCGGTTCGGCCGAGCCCGTGATCCGGACCGTCGCGGTGGCGTCGTCGTCGACCACGACGAAGCGGGTGCCGCTCGCCGGGGTGTCGATCACGATCGCGTTGCCCGGCACGACGGTGAAGTCCCGCGTGACGACGGGACCGTCGGTGCCGTTCACGGTCTGGACCGCGGTGACGGTGTGGTCGCCGATGCCGAGCTGGGTGCTCGGGACCGCCCAGTTGCCCGCCGTGTCCGCGACCACCTCGACGGCGTCCGCGTCGTCGATCGTCACAGCGACGGTCGCGCCCGGCTCGGCGGTCCCCCGGACGACGACGTTCGCCTGTCCGCCGGTGCCCGCCGGGATCTCCTGCGCATCGCCCGGAGCCTCGATGACCAGGGCGTCGCCGGCCTCGACCGTGAAGTCGCGGTCGATCGGCGCCGAGGTCGCTCCGCCGACGGTCTGCGTGACCGAGGCGGTGTGGTCGCCCGTGCCGACGTCCGACAGGGTCACCGACCAGGCGCCCTGCGCGTTCGCCGTCGTGGCGACCGCGTCGCCGTCGTCCAGGACGACCTCGACGTCGGCGTCCGGCTGGGCGGTCCCCCGCACCGTGACGTCCACCTCCGAGTCGTCGGTCGCGACCGTGACGGTCGCGTCCTGCACCGGGGCGGTCACGGCGAGCGGAGCGCCCGCCTGCACGGTGACGACCTGACGGACGGCGGGCGAGGTGGTGCCGTTCACCGTCTGCGTCGCCGCGATCGTGTACCGACCGACCGGGACGTCCTGGACGGTGACGGTCCACGAGCCGTCGTCCTCGGCCGTGGTCGTCGCGGTGCGCCCGGAACCGAGCGAGACCCGGACCTCGGCTCCGCCCTCGGCCGTGCCGGTCAGCCCGAGATCGGCCGTGGTGTCCGCGTCGAGGACCGTGACCACGTCACCGTCGTCGGGCGAGGTGATCGCGATCGGGTCACCGGCCGCGACGGTGAAGGTCGAGGTCACCGGCGCCGAGGTCGTGCCGTCGACGGTCTGCCGTGCCGTGACCGTGCGGTCGCCGGTCGGGACGCCCACGAAGGTCGCCGTCCAGTCGCCGTCGTCGTCCGCGTCCACCGCGGTGGTGAACGAGCCGCCGATGCCGACCGCGACCCGCGCGTTCGGGGCGGCGGAGCCGGAGACCGTGACCGGGGTCGTCGACGTCGCGTCCGCGACGGTGATCGTGCTGCCGTCGGCCGGTTCGTCGATGGTCAGCCCCGGAGCCGCCGTCACCGTGAAGTCGCGCTCGACCGGGCTGCTCGTGGTGCCACCGACCGTCTGGGTCACCTGCGCCGTGCGGTCACCCGCGGGGACGCCGGTGACGCTCGTCGACCACGTGCCGCCGGCGTTCGCCGTGGTGGTCGCGGTCAGGCCGTCGCCGAGGTCCACGTCCACGCGGGCCCCCGGCTGCGCGCTGCCCGAGAACGGGATGGAGCGGGTGTCGCCCGCGAGCGGGAAGTCCTGGTCCGCCGTCGGGGTGTCGACCGTCAGGCCCGCGGCGGCCACGACGCGGAACGCGCGGGTGACGGGGCTCGAGGTCGTGTCGCCGACCGTCTGGGTCACGCTCGCGGTCTGGTCGCCCACGGGGACGCCGGGCACGGTGACGCTCCAGGCGCCGCTGCCGTTCGCCGTGGTGGTCGCCGTCCGGCCGCCACCGAGGTCCACGTCGATCCGCGCGTTGGCGGTCGCCGTGCCCGTCAGGGTCACCGGCGTGGTCGTCCCGGTGGTCGTGAAGGTCTGACCGGCCGTCGGGGTCGTGATGGTCAGTGCCTGCTGTGCGACGACCGAGAAGGTCTGGGCCGCGGAGCCCGCCGCCGTCCCGTTGACCGTCTGGTTCGCCGTAGCCGTGTGGTCGCCGACCGGGACGTTCGGGATCGAGGTCGTCCACGTGCCGTTCGCCGCCACGGTGGCCGTGCCGGTGCGTCCGCCGCCGAGGCTCACGGCGATGGTCGCGCCCGGCTCACCGGCACCGCTGACGGTGATGCTCCGGGTGGACGAGGCCGAGGGGACGCTGAACTGCTGGTTCGCCGTCGGGGCCGTGATGGTCGGCGGAGCGATGGCCGTCGCGCGGACGGTCGAGGTGGCGAGGTCGACGGTGGCGACGTTCGCGCCCGGCAGCACCGAGAGCCGGAGGGCGTGCACGCTGCGCGACCCCGGGTCGTACCCGCGCGCGTCGCGGAAGCCGGTGGTGGTGTCCTGTGCGTTCACGGTCAGGTCGACCACCTGGCGGAGCAGCAGCACGACGGGGCGCAGCAGCGTGGACACCGCGGTGGTCGTCGCGGTGAGCGTGGTGCCGAGGGTCGTCAGGGCCGTGCCGGTGACGAGCGGCCGCACGATGGTCTGCAGTGCCGGGACCACGATGGAGTTCACGGCGGGGGCGAGCAGGTTCCCGAGGACGGTCAGCCCGAGCGGGCCGCCGGTCGCGGTGACGGTGGCGTTCGCCGGGGCGGTGCCGGCCAGGGCGCCGAGCGTGGTGTCCGCCCGGAGCGCCAGGGCGGTGAGCGGGACGCCGGCCGCGTTGACGTTGGCGGTGACGTTCACGGCCACCGCGGTCGAGTTGATCGTGTTCACGACGGCGGTCTGCAGCGCCGTCGGCAGCTGGGTGCCGAGGATCGTCGTGATGCTCTGGTTGATCGAGCTGACGGCCGCTTCGGTCAGCACCGGGGTGTTCGCCGGCTGGTTGTTCAGTGTCGTCAGCTTGTCGAGGTCGACGGTGATCGCGCCGGTCGCCGGCGTGATCGTCACCGCGCCGTCCGTCAGCGGCTGTGCGAGCACCTGCTCGAGCGTGCCGTCGAGGTTGAGGTTGACCGAGGCGGTCACGTTCGTGCCGTTGAGGTTGACGAGTCCGAGGGCCGTGGACCGGAGCAGCCGCTGGAGCTCGGCGGTCAGCGCCGTCGTCGTGCCGGACAGCGCGCCGTTCGCCCCGACCGTGGTGTTCACGGAGTTCGAGAGCGTGCGCAGGTCGGTCCGCAGCGACGTCGTCAGGCCTGCAACCGCGGGGCTGGTGAGGTTCAGGTTCGCGCCGGCGATGCGGTAGTCGGTCGTGGTGCCGACCGTGGCGCCGCGCGTGGACTGGATGCGGGACGCCAGGGCACCGATCTGCAGCTGCGCGTTCGACAGCACCGTGGTGTCCGCGCCCACCCGCGAGAACAACGGGTTCAGGTTCAGGGTGCTGGCTCCGGTGCCGAGTCCCGTGCCGACCCCGATGCCGCCGTCGTTGGTCAGCAGGCCGGACGACGCCGTGGCCCCCGATGCCGAGGTGGTGGCGTACTGCCCGTCCACCCCGAGCGTGAGGATGCCGTTGGTGCCGAGCAGGTCGATGTCGTTGCCCAGGTCCACGCCCACCGCGTTCAGGGCGGTGAGGTTCAGCGGCTGGTTCGTGGTGCCGCCGCCCGTGGTCACCCCGCGTGCGGAGTACGCGCCACCGAGCTGGGCGATGTCGTCGACGTTGACGATCCCGGAGCCGCTGAGCAGGACGCCCTCGCCCTCGGCGACGTCGGTCTGTGCCGCCGCCGCCGGTTGGATCGCCACGGTGGCGGCGACGAGCGCCGTCACCGTGGCGATGACACTGCCGCGCAGGAGGAGACGCCGATCGTCCGATGCTCGTCGTCGAGCTCGGTCGCCAGCATCGATGATCCGTCGTGTCCAGTTGTTCGCTGCGGTCGGTACCCGGGTACCGCGCTGCGACGCGTGCCTGCGCATGCGTGTCTCTCATCCTGGCGAGCGCACCCGCCACCTGATCCTCGGATCTCCCCCGCTGGTGAGGCGGTGGAGTCAGGAATCCTGGTTGGGGATTCCTGAGGCAGATCTTTACACACGATCAGGTTGCTGTCCGCAACCCGTTACGAAACAGACATGCGGAGACGCGCGGAGACAGAAAAGACTCCCCACGCACCCGCCAGAGCCCGGCTACCCTTGCTGCGTTTCCGCCCTGGGGGAGTTCACCTGGATGGCGTCACGTGAGGAGCCGCCGACAACTCTACCGGATGCGACCGGGCAGGATTGACACATGAAGATCGCCATCGCCGGAGGACACGGCCAGATCGCACTGCTCCTCGCCCGCCAGATCACCGACGCCGGACACGACGCCGTCGCGATCGTCCGCAACCCCGCGCACGTCGCCGACGTGGAGCAGCAGGGTGCCACGGCGATCGTCGCGGATCTCGAACAGCTCGGCGACGACGACCTGGCACTGCGCCTCCGCGGGGTCGACGCCGTGGTCTTCGCCGCCGGCGCCGGCCCGAACAGCGGCGCGGAGCGCAAGCTCACCGTCGACCGGGACGGCGCGATCCTGCTCGCGGACGCCGCGGAGCGCGCCGGCATCGACCGCTACGTGATGGTGTCGGCGATGGCGGCGGACACCTACGACCCGGAGGCCGCGGTGGTCCCCGCGAAGGACGACGCCGCCGTGTTCCAGGTCTACCTCCGGGCGAAGGCCGAGGCCGACGCGAACCTGCGCGCCCGACGGCTGCGGTGGACGATCGTGCGTCCCGGAGGCCTGCTCGACACCCCGCCGCAGGGAACGGTCGACGTCGGGCGGACCGTCCCGCGCGGCTCGATCCCCCGTGCCGACGTCGCCACGGTCGTGCTGCACGCGCTGCTCGACGACTCGGCGGTCGGAGTCCAGTTCGAGGTCACGAGCGGCAACACGCCGATCCCCGCGGCCCTCGACGCCTTGTCCTGAGGCGCGCGCCCCGTCCGCACCGTGCGCACCTCGTCACCCCGTGCGAGCTTGCACGCTCCGTGCCGCGCCACAAGCGCGCACCCAGCCACCAACCCCGCACCAGCCCATGCAGGCCGCACCGTGCGGACAACCGGCGGCGCAGCCCGGCGCGCACCGCGCAGCCCGCCCCGCGTCAGAGCGCGACCGCAGCCGACTGCCGGGCGATCTCCAGTTCCTCGTTCGTCGGGATGACGAGCACCGCGACACGTGACGTGTCCGTGGAGATGACCCGGGCCTCCCGGGATCCCAGCTCGTTGCGGTCCGCGTCGATCTCGATGCCCAGGTGCTCGAGCCCGGCGAGCACACGCCGGCGCAGCAGCGCGTTGTTCTCGCCGACGCCGGCGGTGAAGACCACCGCGTCGAGCCCGCCGAGCTGCGCCGTGTAGGCGCCGACGTATCGGCGGATCCGGTGGCGGTACACGGCGAGTGCCGCCTCGGCGACCTCGTCGCCGTTGAGGGCGGCGTCCTGGACGTCGCGCATGTCGCCGTTGCCGGTGAGGCCGAGCAGCCCGGACTGCTTGTTGAGCATGGTGTCGAGCTCGTCGAAGGACAGCCCGGCCTCGCGGTGCAGGTGCAGCAGGACGGCGGGGTCGAGGTCGCCGGAGCGGGTGCCCATGACGAGGCCCTCGAGCGGCGTGAGGCCCATCGACGTCTCGATCGACTTCCCGCCGTCGATCGCCGCGGCCGACGCACCGTTGCCCAGGTGCAGCACGATGGTCTTCAGCTCGGACAGCGGGCGGTCGAGGAAGACCGCTGCCTGCTCCGAGACGTACTTGTGGCTCGTGCCGTGCATGCCGTAGCGGCGGATGGAGTACTTCGTCGCCAGGTCGGCCGGGATCGCGTACGTGTACGCGTGCGGCGGCATGGTCTGGTGGAACGCGGTGTCGAACACGGCGACGTGCGGCACGTCGGAGAACACCTGCTTCGCGGCCCGGATCCCCTCGAGGTTTGCCGGGTTGTGCAGCGGCGCGAGGCTGTTCAGCGCCTCGATCTGTCGTTCGACGTCGTCCGTCACCACCGTTGCGCGGTCGAAGGTGGTGCCGCCGTGCACGACGCGGTGGCCGACGACGGCCGGCGGGTGCTCGTCGAACGACGGACCGACCTTGGCGAACGCGTCGATCATCGCTTGGAACCCGGCGGCGTGGTCCGGCACGGACGCGGCGTCGTTCGACGACGACTCCCCCGTCAGCGCGTTGGTGTGCTTCCACGCGCCGGCCGACTCGCCGATGCGCTCCACGAGCCCGGAGGCGAGCGTGCGCTCCCCTCGAGTTCGATGAGCTGGTACTTGAACGAACTCGATCCGGAGTTCACGACGAGGGCTGCGGTCACGGGTGGTGTCGCTTTCTGCTCATGGCCTGGTCGGCCGGACGGGAGGCGCGGTGTGCGTCGCGCAGGTCAGGCCGCGTCGGACGCGGTGCCGGCCTGGATCGCGGTGATCGCGACGGTGTTCACGATGTCGCTGACGAGGGCGCCGCGGGAGAGGTCGTTGATCGGCTTGCGCAGTCCCTGCAGGACGGGCCCGATGGCGACCGCTCCGGCGGAGCGCTGCACGGCCTTGTACGTGTTGTTGCCCGTGTTGAGGTCCGGGAAGATGAAGACGGTCGCCTTGCCGGCCACCGGGGAGTCCGGCATCTTCGTGCTCGCGACCGTCGGGTCGGCTGCGGCGTCGTACTGGATCGGGCCCTCGACGAGCAGGTCGGGACGGCGTTCGCGGACGAACGCGGTTCCGGCACGGACCTTGTCGACGTCGGCGCCGGTGCCGCTGTCGCCGGTCGAGTAGCTGAGCATCGCGACGCGGGGGTCGATGCCGAACTGGGTCGCCGTCTCGGCCGACGAGATCGCGATGTCGGCGAGCTGCTCGCTCGTCGGGTCCGGGATCACCGCGCAGTCGCCGTAGACCAGGACGCGGTCGGCGAGCGCCATCAGGAACACGCTCGACACGATCGACGTGTCCGGACGGGTCTTGATGATCTCGAAGGACGGCCGGATGGTGTGCGCGGTGGTGTGCTTCGCGCCGGAGACCATGCCGTCGGCGAGTCCGAGCTGGACCATCATCGTGCCGAAGTACGAGACGTCGGTCACGGTGTCGCGCGCGAGCTCGATCGACATCCCCTTGTGTGCGCGGAGCCGGGTGTACTCCTCGGCGAAGCGTTCGCGGAGCTCGGGGTCGAACGGCGACACGAGCTGGGCGGCGTCGAGGTCGAGTCCGAGCTCGGTCGCGCGGGTGCGGATCGCGGCGGGGTCGCCGAGGATCGTCAGCTCGCAGACCTGGCGGGCGAGCAGCGTCGACGCCGCGCGGAGGATGCGGTCGTCCTCGCCCTCGGGCAGCACGATGTGCTTGCCGTACCCTCGTGCCCGGTCGAGCAGCCCGTGCTCGAACATGAGCGGCGTGACGACGCCGGACGGCGTGAGCTGCAGACGGTCGCGCAGGGATTCGGCGTCGACGTGCTGCTCGAACAGGGCGAGCGCGAGGTCGGCCTTGCGGGGCGAGTCCGCCGCCAGGCGCCCGCGGGTCTGCGTGATGCGGAGGGCGGTGTCGTACGTGCCCAGGTCGTTCTGCGCGATCGGCAGCGAGCTCGACAGCCCCTCGAGCAGCCGGGAGATCTGCGGTGCGGTCTCGAACCCGCCGTTCAGGATCACGCCGGCCAGGCTCGGGAACGTGTCCGACTGGTTCGCCAGCAGGGTCGCGATGAGCACGTCGCTGCGGTCACCGGGGACCACGACGATGCCACCCTCGATCAGGCGCGGCAGGACGTTCTCCATGCTCATGCCGGCGACGACGGTGCCGAGTGCCTCGCGGTCGAGCAGGGCGTCGTCCCCGCGCACCAGGGTGGCGTCGGTCGCCTGCAGCAGCGCACGGACGGTCGGGGCGACGAGGACGCGGTCCTCCGGGATCGCCCACACGGGCACGTCCGGGTGGTCGTCGTGCACGGCCCGCTCGACACTCGCCACGATCGCGGCGAGGGCCTCGGGGTCGGCGCGGTTCACGACGACGCCGAACAGCTGCGCGTGTGCCGCCCGGAGCTCGCTCGTCGTGACGTCCGCGACCTGCGCCATCCCCTCGGGTGTGCGGGCACCGCGCTCGGCGGCGTCACGACCACCGAGGACGAGGAGCACCGGGGCGCCGAGGTTCGCGGCGACCTTCGCGTTGAACGACAGCTCGGTCGGGCTGCCGACGTCGGTGTAGTCGGACCCGAGCACGACCACCGCGTCGCACTGCCGCTCCACCTGGGCGAAGCGGTTCACGATGGTGCCGAGCGCGGCGTCCGGATCCGCGTGGACGTCGTCGTAGGTGACCCCCACGGCGTCGTCGTACGAGATCCCGACCGCGGTGTGCTGCAGCAGCAGTTCGAGCACGTAGTCGGGTTCGGCGACCGAGCGGGCGACGGGGCGGAACACGCCGACGCGGCCGACGGAGCGCGCGAGGGTCTCGAGGACACCGAGGGCGACGGTGCTCTTGCCCGTGTGCCCTTCTGCTGACGTGATGTAGATGCGGGTCGACACGCGTCCCAGGGTAGTCGCCGGACATGTCACGACAACTGGGAGCACCCGCCTCGACGACACACGGTCGTGAGCACCCCCGGGAACCTGTACCATTGGGTGTCGCCGTCGCGAGACAGCGCAAGGAGAATTCGCCTAGTGGCCTATGGCGCACGCTTGGAAAGCGTGTTGGGTGCAAGCCCTCGGGGGTTCGAATCCCCCATTCTCCGCCAGCAAGGCCCCGCACCGAGTGCGGGGCCTTCGTCGTTCCGGGCTGCGCGCGTCGTGGTCGCGTCGGCTGGTCCCCCACGCGGCGGACCCACCTGTCCCCTGTTCGCCAAGGACTGGCCGTCAAACGCCGATCCGGGGTGGAACGGGCTGTCCCCGGTCCCCGTCGTGCGCCTATGCTTGCCGGAGCGGACGACTCCGGGACGAGTCGACCGCGGTGCATCGAGCGGCAGGGGCGTCGCTCGCAGGGCGGCCGATTCGGCGTGCCCGGGAGACCCGAGGGTTCAGGAGACGCGCATGGGGGACATGACGGTGCCAGCGACGCCGCACCTGCGTGCCACCGTGTACGACGTCGTCCTCCGCCCCCGCCGGTCCCTCGTCCGTTCGACTGCGTTGAGCATCGTGTTCTCGGCCGTGCCGCTCGCCGTCGCCCTGGTCTGGGTGTCGTTCCCGTTCCGGACGTGGGCGATGGTCGCGACCGTGGTCGTCGCGCTGGCGGTCCTCGTGGGAGTGGTCTTCGTCCGACTGAGCACGGCGTACATCGGCATCGACCCCGACGGCCTGACGATCCGGGGCGTGGTCACCGCGCACCGTCGGATCCCCCGCGACCGTGTGCACAGCCTGGTGCTCGCCACCACCTACGGCAGCTCGGTCGACCGCACCATGCGCGAGCTCGTGGCGTTCGACGCGACGGGCGCCCACCTGTTCCGCATCCGTGCCGACGTGTGGGGCGACGACGGGCTCGCCCAGGTCGTCGACGCCCTGGGCGTCCAGGTGACGGAAGAGGCACGTCCGGTCTCGGCCCGGGTCTTCGCGAAGCGCTACCCGTCGAGCCGCGCCTGGTACGAACAGCGGCCGGCCTACCTGCTCGTCGGCGGCGTGGCAGCACTCGTCGTCCTGGGTCTGCTCGTCGTCGAGTTCACCGGCCTGCTCGGTCGCTGACGCTCGGCGCTGCTGGACGTCACCGACGTCGGCGCAGCGTCGAGAAGATCCCCTGCACGACCTCCTTCGCGATCGTGCCGCCGAGCCGTGACCCGAGCAGGTCCGACAGCGGGTCGTCCGCCTTCCGTGAGGTCGTCGTCCGCGTGCTCCGCCCCGACCGGCCCGAACGCCGCGACGCCGCAGCCCGCTCGGCCTTCTCGAACTCGCGCTGCGTCCGCTCGTACTCCTTCTGCGCAGCAGCCCGCTCGCGTTCCTCCTGCTTGGCCTGCGCCGCGGCCTCCTTGGCCGCGGTCGCCGCAGCCCGCGCGGTTTCCTTCTCGGCCTCGGCCGCCGCGAGGGCTGCGTCCTTCTGCGCGTCCGCCGCCGCCGCCTCGGCAGCAGCTGCCTCCATCCGATGTGCCAGCATCTCGTGCGCCGAGTCCGGGTCCACCCGGGTGCCGTACGTCGCGAGCAACGGTGATGCCTGCACCCGCGACTGCATCTCGGCGGCGGGCATCGGGTCCATCGAGCCCTGCGGCGCGCGCAACCGGGTCCACGCGACCGGCGTCGGCGCGCCCTTCTCGTTCATGACGGTGACGATCGCCTCGCCGGTCGCGAGGGAGGTCAGCACCTCGCCCAGGTCGTAGTCGCTCGACGGGTAGGTCGACACCGTTGCCCGGAGCGCCTTCGCGTCGTCGGGGGTGTGCGCCCGCAGCTGGTGCTGGATGCGCGACCCGAGCTGCGCCAGGACGTCGTTCGGCACGTCCTTCGGGGTCTGGGTCACGAAGAAGATCCCGACGCCCTTCGACCGGATCAACCGCACGGTCCGCACGATCTGGTCCGTGAAGTCCTTCGACGCCCCGCTGAACAACAGGTGTGCCTCGTCGAAGAAGAACACCAGCTTCGGCTTGTCCTGGTCGCCGACCTCCGGCAGTTCGTTGAACAGGTCGGCCAGTAGCCACATCAGGAAGGTCGAGAAGACCTCGGGCTGGTCCTGCACGCCCGGGACCTCGAGCAGGCTGACGATCCCCGGCCGTCCGCCGCCGTGCGCAGGAACACCTGCGTGTCGATCTCGGGCTCGCCGAAGAACTGGTCGGCACCCTTGTCGGCGAACGTGATGAGCTCGCGCAGGATCACCCCGGCGGTCTGCTTCGACAGACCACCGAGCTCGGCGAGTTCACCCTTGCCCTGGTCGCCCACCAGGAACGTCAGCACGCTCCGCAGGTCGGCCAGGTCGACGAGCGGCAACCCGGCCTGCTCGGCGTAGTGGAACACCAGTCCGAGCGAGGACTCCTGGGTGTCGTTCAGGCCGAGCACCTTCGACAGCAGCAACGGCCCGAACCCGGACACCGTCGCGCGGATCGGCACGCCCGTGCCCTGACCACCGAGCGAGAAGAGCTCCGCCTGGCTCGCGACACCCTGCCACTGCTGGCCGATGCCCGCGGTGCGCGCGAGCAGCTTCTCGTTCCCCTGCCCGACCACCGCGAGCCCGGACAGGTCGCCCTTGATGTCGGCCGCGAAGACCGGCACGCCGTTCGCCGCGATCTGTTCGGCGAGGACCTGCAGCGTGCGGGTCTTGCCGGTACCGGTCGCGCCGGCGACCAGCCCGTGTCGGTTCAGCATGCCGAGCGGGATGCGGACCTGGACGTCGGGCTGCGCCTCGCCGTTCACCAGGGCACCGAGTTCGAGCGCCTGCCCCTCGACGGTGTAGCCGGTGCGGATCGCGGCGACGGCGTCCGGTCCGAGCGGGCCCCCGCCACTGCCGGGAGGCGCGGTGCCGGCCGCGGGGGCGTCCGCCGGTGCCGGGACGGCCGCGTCGGGGGCCGCCGGCGCGTCGTCCGGGACGGCTGGGGTGGGTCCAGCGGTGGTGGGCTCTGGAGCCGGTGGGGTGGCGGCGGCGGGCTCCGCGTCGGGGGCGAGCCGGGCCTCCTGTCCGGAGGGTGCCGGGGATTCGGCGACGGCCGGTTCGGCGTCCGGCGTGAGTGCTTGTGCTTGTGCTTGTGCCGCGAGCGCGGCCGCGAGCTCCTCGGCCCGCTGCACGGCTTCGTCGGCCAACCGGCGTGCCTCGTCCGCTGCCTGTTTGGCGGCCTCGGCCGCTGCCCGTGCCTGCTCCACCGCGTCACTCATGGGCACAGCCTATGGACGCGCGGGGGCCGCTGTCCGGCTGTTCCGGGCAGCTGTGGAGAACCCGTCAGTGCGTGAGCTCGGGAACCGTCCGGGGCCGCACCACGAACCACAGGATCAGGATGGCCATCACCGCGGTCGAGGCCATCACGATCGCCATCGGGGTCGCGGTCGTGATGCCGAGCCAACCGACGATCGGCGAGATCAGGCCGGCGACGCCGAAGTTCAGGGCGCCGAGCAGCGACGCCGCCGTTCCGGCCTCCTTGCCGTGCGCAGCCAGGCCGATGACCTGGACGAGGGGGAACGAGAACCCGCACGCCGCGATGAAGAACCACAGGGGCACGAGCACGCCCACGAGCCCCGCACCGAGCTGGTCGAGCACGATGATCGCGATCGACGCCAGGAACAGGGTCGCCGTCGAGCACGCGAGGATCCACTGCGGCCCGACGCGCTGCGCCAACCGCGCGGAGATCTGCACACCGAGCACGACGCCGACGGAGTTCACCGCGAAGAGCAGTCCGTACTGCTGCGCGTCGAGTCCGTAGACACCCTGGAACAGGAACGGCGACGAGCTGAGGTACGAGAACAACCCGCTGAAGACCATCGCCCCGATGAGCGCGACGCCCACGAAGATCCGGTCGGAGAACAGCGCCTTGTACCGCTGACCGATCGTGGAGTGGCCGGCCTCGCGACGACGGGCCGGGGGCAGGGTCTCGACGATGAGCAGGATCGACGCGATCACCACGGCCAGGCCGTAGCAGGCGAGGAAGACGAAGATGCCGCGCCAGCTGGTGAACTGGAGCATCTGCGAGCCGATGAGCGGCGCGAGGATCGGCGCCAGTCCGTTCACCATCGCCAGGCGGGACAGCATCCGGACGAGTGGCTTGCCGCCGAACAGGTCGCGCACGGTGGCCATCGCGACGACACCGCCGGCGGCCGCGCCCATGCCCTGGAGCACGCGGAACACCGCGAGGAGCTCGATGTCGGGAGCGGTCGCCGCGCCGATCGACGCGGCGATGTGCACCGTCGTCGCGATGATGAGCGGCAACCGGCGGCCGACCTTGTCGCTCCACGGCCCGACGAGCAGCTGCCCGAACGCGAACCCGAGCGTCGTCGCCGTGAGCGTCAGCTGCACGGCGCCGTCGGTGACGCCGAACTGCTCCTTGATCGCCGGGAACGCCGGCAGGTACAGGTCGATCGTGAACGGCCCGAGCGCCGTCAGGGCGCCCAGGACGAAGACGTAGACGAGTCGCTGCCCACGGGAGAGGGAGTCTCCGGGGTGCAGGACGACCCGGAGCGAACCGGTGGTGGCGGGCGCGGTCACGAGCAGGAGTCCTTCGGCGGTGAGGGGCGGGGAGGTGATCGCGGCGTCGATCGAATCGATTCGTCCGCGGAACCATCCTACGGGCCGACGGAACACTCCCGACGCCGCCGGCACGGATTGCCCGCGTGTTGCCACCCGCCGTCAGCGGGCCGATCCCGTGCCATGCGGTACCGTCGGACTGCTCGGGGGCCTCCGGGTGAACCGGATCAGAAGGGGTGGGCGTCATGGTGGATGCCCGGATCCTGCACACGACCGCCGCCCTGCGCGAAGCGATCCTGCGACTGGCGGCCGACCGCCCCGTCTCCGAGATCACCGTCGCGGACGTCACCCGAGCCGCCGGAATCAACCGCGCGACGTTCTACTCGCACGCGGTCTCCCCGGATCGCTGCTCGCCGACGTGCTCACGCCGGAGCTCGACCGCATCCGGCAGGACGACGCCGACGACCGGCGGGCCGCAGCAACGCGAGGGGCCGACGCGGCCGAGCTCGCGACCATCACACGGCGCGGCATCAACGCGGTCGTCGAGCACGTGACCACCCACCGCGACATCTACGCCAAGGCACTGCCGGACCCGAACGACGCGTCACTGCACCGGCTGCTCGTGGGCCACTTCACCGAGTCGAGCGCCCTGCACATCCGCGAACTCGACGCCGACCGACGCCCGGAGCTCCTCGACGACGTGGCCGCCGGCTACGTCGCGCAGGGCTTCGTCGGGGCGATCGAGGCGTGGCTCGCCGGGCCCCGACGGTCGCGGAAGGCGCTGGTCGAGACGATCACGCTGTCGTTCCCGGCCTGGTGGAGCTGAGCTGAGCTGAGCCGCCTGGCTCGGCGGCGCGGACCGGCGCCGCCTGGAGCGGCGGCGCTGACCGCCCTGGTGGCACCGCGCTGCGCGGCTCGGCTCACTCGGCGTCGGTCGTGTCGCCGTCGCTCGGTTCGGTCTCCGGCTTCTCGCCGCGCTGCAAGGACTGCACGACCTCGACCGCGGTGGCCGCAAGGTCTGCGTCGTCCGCTCCTGCGGGCACCCGGTAGTCGGCCGACACACCGTCGCCGCCGGTACCGCTCGCCGGCAGCGGATCGCCCAGGGACACCACCACGACGCCGGCGTCGTGCGCGGTCTGGATCACCCCGGTGAGCGCGGACGGCCGAGCCGCGTGCACGAGCAGGGCCTTGGCGCCCTTGCGGACGAGCTGCGCGACCGCGGTCCGCTGGGACGCCGCCGCACCGGACGCGGGTGCGACCCGGACGTCGGGACGGAACCCGGCATCGGCCAGGCCGGTCCGCAGGTCCTCGCCCAGGGCCGCGTCGTCGTCGAGCAGCACGACGCCGATGACGGCCTGCTTGTCGAACCCGCCGTCGGAGCTGGTCAGATCCGTGCTCTGCACCGGCGTCGGAGCAGCGGAGGTCGTGCCCTGGCACCCGGCCAGCGCGAGGGCGGCCGTCAGGACGACGGCTGCAGCGACGATGCGCACCACGGGAGTCTCCTCTTCGGTCCGGTCTGCCACGCTACCCGGCCGCGCGGTCCGGTGACGCCGACGACACCGGCGCGGGGACGGGTCCGAGCCGCCGGACCGCGGCGACCGCCAGTGCAGCGAAGCAGATCATCGCCGCGAAGACCAGCGGGAAGGACACCGAGCCCGCGGCACCCCGGTCGCGGTGAACAGCAGCCCGGTGACCGCCAGGCCGATGACACTGCCGGCGGCGTCGGCGATGGTGAGCGCCGAGCTCGCGAACCCGTCGTCACCCTCGCCCGAGAACCGCAGGGTGAGCATCGACGTCCGCGGGTAGATCGCCCCCATGCCCGCGCCGCCGACGAACCAGCCGGCGACGAGCACCCACCACGGCAGGTCGAGCGTCGCCACCGCGAAGGCCGCCAGCAGGCTCACCAGGACGAGCGCGAGTCCGACACCGAAGGTCCGACGTGCGGTCAGGCGCTGCTCCCCCAGCCGACCGTGCGCCCAGCTCGAGGCCGCCCAGCTGAGCGCGGCGACGGTCAGCGCGAGCCCCGCTGCCGACGCGGACAGGCCGTGCTTCGCCTGCAGCAGGAACGGCACGTACGCCTCGCTGCCGAAGAACGACGCCGCCACGAGCCCGCGCAGCAACACCACCGACGGCAGTCCGGCGGCGGCGCGGAAGGTGCCGGTCGGCAGCAGCGGGCGCAGCGCGAACCACGTCCCGACCAGGCCGACCACGACCGCGGCCACCATCCCCCACGGGGTCAGGTCCGGCGCGACGTTCAGCAGCAGGATCGACACGGCTGCGGCGACCGACCACCCGATCCGGATCCGCTGCCACGGCGGCCGCAGCTCGACCGCCGGTGCCTGCAGCCGTCCGAGTGTCGGCACGAGCACGCTGAACGCACCCACGGCGATCACGAGCGCCCCCGCGAAGACCCAGTGCCAGTTCCACGTGTCGGTGACGATGCCGGCGATCGCCGGGCCGATGAGCGCCGGGACCACCCAGGCGGCCGCGAACCCGGCGAACACCGGTCCGTGCAGCTCGGCGGGGAAGATCCGGGCGACGAGCACGTACAGCACGACGTCGATCGCGCCGGCACCGAAGCCCTCGACGAGTCGACCGACGAGGAAGACCTCCATCGTCGGCGCGAGCATGACCACGGCGGTCCCGACGGCGAACAGCAGCGCGGAGACCCAGGCGACGATCCGGCCGCCGGCGCGGTCGGTCCAGTTGCCGGCGAGCACCATGCCGGGCACCCCGGCCGCGAGCGGTGCCGCGAAGGCCAGGGCGTACAGGGCCTCGCCGTCCAGGTCGCGACTGATCACCGGCATGATCGTCGTCATCGCCAGGTTCTGGAACGCCGCGACGCCCACGATGGCGACCATGCCGATCGTCGCGAGGGCGTACCGCCCGCTCAGCAGGCCCGTCCTCGTCGCCGTGGTGCTCACCCGCTCATCGTAGGGGCGGGGGACGACACCGCCGACGGCGCGGGGCGGGAACCCCGCGCGATGCGCGTCAGCGCGTCAGCGCCTGCTGCAGATCCGCGTCAGCGCGTCAGCGCCTGCTGCAGATCCGCGATCAGGTCACCGGCGTCCTCGATGCCGACGGACAGCCGCACCACGTTCTCGGGCACCGCGAGCTCCGTGCCCTTCACCGAGGCGTGGGTCATCTCGCTCGGGTACCCGATGAGCGACTCCACACCCCGAGCGACTCGGCCAGCGCGAACAGCTCCGTGGACTCCGCGAAGCGCCGGGCCGCGTCCGGTCCGCCGGACAGTGCGACGGACAGCATCCCGCCGAACCCGCGCATCTGGCGGGCGGCGACGTCGTGCCCCGGGTGGTCGGAGAGGCCCGGGTAGTAGACGCGCTCGATGCCCGGCGCGGCGACGAGCGCCTCGGCGACGGCCTGCGCGTTCGTGGAGTGCCGCTCCATCCGGACCGCCAGGGTCTTGATGCCGCGGGTGGTCAGGAAGGCGTCGAACGGCGACGAGATCGCACCGGCGCCGAACTGCAGGAACTGCACCTTCGCCGCGAGCTCCTGGTCGGCGAGCACGACAGCCCCACCGACGACGTCGGAGTGTCCACCCAGGTACTTCGTCGTCGAGTACACGACGACGTCGGCACCGAGCGACAACGGCTGCTGCAGGTACGGCGATGCGAAGGTGTTGTCCACGACGACGAGTGCACCGGCCTCGTGCCCGAGGGTCGCGAGTCCGGCGATGTCGGCGATCTTCATGAGCGGGTTGGTCGGCGTCTCGACCCAGAGCACGGTGTCCTCGGGGGCGCCCTGCAGCGCGGCCCGGACCTGGTCGAGCTCGCTCATGTCGACGACGACGAGCTCGACGCCCCACGGCACGTGCAGTCGGCTGACCAGACGGTGGGTCCCGCCGTACACGTCGTTCCCCATCACGACGCGGGCCCCGGGACGGAGCGCCGCCCGGAGCAGGGCGTCCTCGGCGGCGAGACCGGACGCGAACGAGTACGCGGCGACGCCGCCGTCCAGGTCGGCGAGCAGCGTCTGCAGGGAGTCGCGCGTCGGGTTGCCGGCGCGGGAGTACTCGTAGCCGTTCCGCATCCCGCCGATGCCGTCCTGCACGTAGGTGGACGTCAGGTGGATCGGCGGGATGACGGCGCCGGTGGGGCCGTCGGGCTCCTGGCCGGCGTGGACGGCGCGGGTGCTGAACTCGGTCATGCTGGCTGCGTTCCTTACTCGGAGAGGTAGGTCAGGAGATCGTGGCGGGTCAGGACCGTGACCGGCTTGCCGTCCTCGACGACGAGCAGGGCGTCCACCGTCTCGAGGGCTCGACGCGCTGCGGACACGGACTCGCCCACGCCGATCAACGGGAGTGGCTCGCCCACGAAGCCGGTCAGGGCGTCCGTCATCTTCGCGGCACCGGTGAAGACCTGTTCGAGCAGGTCCTTCTCGGCGACCGCCCCGATGACCTCACCGATGACGACCGGTGGTTCCGCGCTGAGCACGGGCATCTGGGACACCCCGTACTTGGTCATGATGTCGACGACCTCGCGCACGGTGTCCGCCGGGTGCGCGTGCACCAGGTCGGGCAGACGGCCGTCCTTGCCGGCGATGAGCGACCCGACGGTGCGCGCCTCGTCGGTCTCGGCGAAGCCGTACGAGCGCATCCACCGGTCGTTGAAGATCTTGCCGAGGTAGCCGCGACCGCCGTCGGGCAGCAGCACCACGACGACGTCGTCCTCGGTCAGGTCGCGGGCGGCCCGCAGCGCTGCGACGACCGCCATCCCGCTGGACCCGCCCACGAGCAGGCCCTCTTCCCGCGCCAGGCGCCGGGTCATCGCGAAGGAGTCGGCGTCCGACACCGCGATGATCTCGTCCGGTACCTCGGGGTCGTACGCGGTCGGCCAGAAGTCCTCGCCCACGCCTTCGACCAGGTACGGACGGCCGGTGCCGCCGGAGTAGACCGAGCCCTCGGGGTCGGCGCCCACGATGCGGACACGACCGTCGGACGCCTCCTTCAGGTAGCGCCCGGTGCCCGAGATGGTCCCACCCGTCCCGACGCCCGCGACGAAGTGGGTGATCTGCTGCTCGGTGTCGCGCCAGATCTCCGGACCGGTGGTCTCGTAGTGGCTGCGCGGGCCGTTCGGGTTGGCGTACTGGTTCGGCTTGTAGGCGCCGGGGATCTCGCGGACGAGCCGGTCGGACACCGAGTAGTACGACTCCGGGTGCTCCGGCGGCACCGCGGTCGGCGTGACGACGATCTCGGCGCCGTACGCGGTCAGGACGTTGCGCTTGTCCTCGCCGACCTTGTCCGGCAGCACGAACACGCACCGGTAGCCGCGCTGCTGGGCGACGAGCGCCAGCCCGACCCCGGTGTTGCCCGAGGTGGGTTCGACGATCGTCCCGCCGGGTCGCAGGTCGCCGGAGGCCTCGGCCGCGTCGATGATCCGCGTGGCGATGCGGTCCTTCGACGACCCACCGGGGTTGAGGTACTCGACCTTCACCAGGACGGTCGCGCGCACCCCCTCGGTGACGCGGTTGAGCTTGACGAGCGGAGTGTCGCCGACGAGGTCGACCACGGAGTTCGCGTAACGCACGGGCCCGAGTCTAGGACGCCGTCACCGCGTTCTGCTGGGATGCGACGTGCGCGGACACCGCTGCGGACACCTCGGCGCGTCGACGGTCGATCACGTCGCCCATGTCGCGCGCCAGCGCCGGGGTGGACCGGACGATCTGGTCGAGCGCCGTGGCGGGGATGACCAGCACCGCGACCTCGGTGAGCGCCGTTGCGGTCGTGAGCAGGGCCTCCCGGGTCAACGCCGTCTGTCCGACGTAGTCGCCGGCCTCGACGCGGGTCGCCGGCAACTCGGCGTCCTCGAACGGGACCCGGAGGTCCACGCTGCCGGACAGGACGAACCGGACCGAGTCCGGCACGGTCCCCACCCGGTGGATGACCTCGCCGGCGGCGTAGCGCTCCAGGCGCACGACCGGGGCGAGCGCGACGCTGTCGTCCCCGCTCAGGTACAGCGTCGCGGCGATGGCCGCGAGCGCCTCGTCGCGACGGGCGTCCGTCACGAAGTCGTCGGTGGTGTCGCCGTCGAGCCCGAGTCCCTCGCGACGCGCCGCGTACCAGAGCCACATCCGGAACTGGGCGAGCGCGTCCGCTTCCTGCGACGGGCCGCGCACCTCGAACGACAGGTCGTAGGCTGCGCCGCCCGCCGGCACCGCGACGGGCTGCGTGCCGGGGTACCGCTGCGGCAGACCGGCCGCGACCCGCTGCAGCAGCGCGACGACCGCGGCGGGCGGGTCGTCCGTCGTGAAGGTGACGGAGGTCGTGACCGGGAACGTGCCGCCGGTGCGGCTGAGGTTCGTGAACGACGAGCCGGCGAGCGACGAGTTCGGCATGATCAGGATGCCGGCACCGGTGTCGATGTGCACCGACCGCCAGTTCACCTCGACCACCCGGCCGCGCGTCCCGCCGGTGTCGAGCCAGTCGCCCAGGCGGAACGGCTGCTCGAACAGCAGGAACAGTCCGGCGATGACCGGGCCGACGGCGGACTGCAGCGCGAGGCCGATGACGAGGGACCCGACGCCGAGCGCCGTGAAGATGCCGCCGACGTCGGCGCCCCACACGATCTTGAACACCAGGGCGAGCCCGAGGGCGATGAGCACGATGCGGGCGATGTCGACGAAGATCGACGGGATCTTCTCGCGCCAGCTGCCCTCGCGTGCGTTCGTGAACAGCACGATGTTCAGGCCGTTCAGCACGAAGACGATGACCAGGAACCCCAGCACCGTGCCGATCACCTGGTTCACGACCGGCTTGCCGGGGTCGACCGCGTCGGTCACCTGCACCGACAGCACCAGGATCGCGATGATCGGGACGACCGCGTTGCGGAACAGCCCGACGACCTTGTGCATCGGGTTGTGGTGCCGTTCCAGGGCGGACTGCAGTTCGGTGAGCACCAGGAGCATCACCGGCAGCCCGACGATCACGCCGATCGACGGCCAGAACCACGCCTGCTCCCAGAAGGCGATCACGACGTCACCCGCTCGAGCTTCCAGACCTTCTGCGGACCGGTCTGGGTCTGCACCGTCCCGACGTCCTGCACGCCACCGCGGTCACCGAGCTTGTCGATCACCCGCTGCGTCGCGTAGACACCGGGCGCCGGCGCGATGCCCTGCACCCGGTAGGCCAGGCTGACGGCGTCGCCCCACATGTCGTAGACGATGCTGGAACGACCCACCAGACCACTCGTCACCTGCCCGGTGTCGATGCCGGCGCGCAGCCCGACCTTCGACCCGTGCTGGGCGTTGAAGCGCTCGAGCGCGCCCTGCGCCTCTTCCGCCCAGTCGACCACGCGGCGCACGTTGTCGACACGGGGGACGCTCAGTCCGCAGCTCGCCAGGTAGCCGCTGCGCGTCGTGCGCACCCGCTCGATGCCGTGCCGACCAGCGGCCTCGTCGAGAGCCCGCCACAGGTCGTTGAGCAGCGACAGCGACTCCTCCGCCGTCAGGCCGGCGGCGAAGTCGTCGTACCCGATGATGTCCGCGTAGACCACCGCGACGTCCTGGTGGTCCGAGGCGATGGTCTCGTCGCCCTGCTTGTACCGCCGGGCGACCTCCTCCGGCATGAGCGTCAGGAGCAGGGTGTCGTTCTGCCGCCGCTGCTCGTCGAGCAGGTCCTGCTTCACCTGCAGGCTCCGGCTCATGTCGTTGAAGGCGAGTCCGAGGTCGCCGATCTCGTCACCGGCCTTCGTCTGCACCTCGACCCCGAGATCACCGCTGCTGACCCGGTTCACCGCGGTCTGCAAGCGGCGGATCGGTCGGACGAAGACCTGCGCCAACAGCAGCGACAGCAGGCTCACCAGGACGATGATGGCGACCAGGGACAACCCGATGTTCCGGGCGAAGTCGTTCACCGGGGCGAAGGCCTCGGCGGTGTCCATCTGCGCCACGACCACCCAGCGCAGGCCGTCCACCTCCAGCGGGGCGTACGCCGCGAGCACTTCCTTCCCGCGGTAGTCGGTCGAGATCACCGTGCCCGACTTGCCCTGCAACGCCCGGCTGACCGGTGTGGTGTTGACCTCTTGCAGGAGCACCGACCCCTTCACGGCGATCTGTCGCGCGGCCGTGCCGGGTGCGGTCCCCGCGGCGATCACGTCGCGCTGGTACTGCTTCGGGTGCTCGAGCAGCTGGCGCGGGTAGGACCGCATCAGGTGGTCCGCCCCCACCAGGTACGACTCCCCGTGTCGCCGAGCCCGTCGTCGGCCCAGCCCTGGTTGCCCGTCATGACCTGGTTGATGAGGTCCACCGGCACCTGCACGGCCATCACGCCGATGATCTTGCCGTCCTCTCCCACCGGGGACATCACCCACAGCGTCGGGACGTTGAGGCTCGGTGCGTACCGGGCGAAGTCCGTCACCACGAAGTCGTCCGAACTGGTCAGCTGCAGCGCCTGCTCGTACCCGCTCGCCAGGTTCGAGTCCCGGTACGGGCCGTCCCGCAGGTTGGAACCGAGGTCCGCCCCCGAGTAGGTCGAGTACGTCACGTCGCCGTCGGTGTCCATGAGGAGCAGGTCCTCGTAGCCGGCGGACTCGACCGCCTGCCGGAAGTACGGCTGGTACTCGGCGTGCGCCTCGGACCATGTGCTGCCGTCACCGGCGTCGTCGAGCTGCGCGGCCTTGTCGTAGTCGTCGAACGGCGCCGTGTACCGCGCCTGCAGGTAGGCCTGCGGGTCGGTCGTCGGCGCGAACTGGTCGGGATTCGCCGAGCCGCCGCTCCGTTCGTCCAGCTGCGGGACGAAGGTGTCCGCGTACCAGGCGTCGACCTTCGTGTGGTCGGCATCGGACACCGGACGGTCCCGCAGGTCGTCCCACCCCGCCGAGAACGCCTTCGTCGCGCCGATCACGCTCTCGTTGCGGGTCTGGGCGACGACCGTCTGCGTGAACTGGTCGAACGACCGCTTCAGCTCCGTGATCCGGGCCTCGCGCAAGGACGTCACCTGGTTGAACGCTGCGTTCTCGAGCGAGGCCCGACCGTTCAGGTAGCCGACCACGCCGACGACCAACGCCGCGATGATGCTCACCGCGAGCAGCATCACCAGCAGCTTCGACTGGATGTCCAGCGAGCCGCTCGTCAGGAACGCCCGCAGCTTGCCCTTCCTGCGTGGTGCGTCCTCCACGACGCGCGGGCCACCAGCCTGCGGCGTCGTGGTCGGCGGGATCGGGTCGGAACCGGGGCCGGTGGTGTCGGACGTCGGTGGGACTGCAGTCACTTCGAACTCCGCTCAGGAGGGCAGGGTGCACGCGTGCGCGTCAGCCACAGCTACCACGCGAGCAACACTCGTGTCAGGTATCCGACGTTCGTTGCGGCTTCGTGACCTCGGTGGTCGCGTTCGCGACATCTGTCGCGGTGCGGGGTGGGGACGGCGAGCGCGCGACGGCGGGCTGGAGACGGGGCGCGGTCGGCCGGGAGGCGCGCTGCGGCGCCGTCACGGGCCTCCCGTCCGCCGTCGGGTCACCTGTCCGTTCCGCGCACGCGCCGCGTGCGTCGGCGCCGGTCGGTCTGTGCGCGCTGGCGCCGGCCGGCCGGCTCAGCGCTCGACGGCGTCTGCCGGGGTGTTCTGCTGCCGGTGCAGGAGCGCGTAGGTGCCGTCGAGCGCGAGGAGTTCGTCGTGCGTTCCCTGCTCGACGATCCGCCCGTGGTCGAGCACGAAGATGACGTCGGCGTCCCGGATCGTCGACAGCCGGTGCGCGATCGAGATGGTGGTGCGCCCCGCAGCCGCGGTGTCCAGCGCGGTCTGCACCACGCGCTCCGAGATCGAGTCCAGCGCGCTCGTGGCCTCGTCGAGCACGAGCACGGGAGGTCCTTCAGGAGCACCCGCGCGATCGCGATCCGCTGCTTCTCGCCGCCGGACAGCCGGTACCCGCGCTCCCCCACGACGGTGTCGTAGCCGTCCGGGAACGAGGCGATCGTGTCGTGGATGTTCGCCGCCCGTGCCGCTCGTTCGACCTCGTCGTCGGTGGCGTCCGGTTTGGCGTAGCGCAGGTTGTCGCCGATCGTCGCGTGGAACAGGTACGTCTCCTGGCTGACGATCCCCACGTGGCGCATGAGGTCCTCGTGCACGAGGTCGCGGACGTCCTGTCCGGCGAACCGCACGGAACCCTCGGTCGCCTCGTACAACCGTGGCACCAGGTACGACACGGTGGTCTTGCCCGCGCCCGACGGACCGACGAAGGCGGCGAACTGGCCGGGCCGGAGGTCGAACGAGACCCCGCGGAGCGTCGGCTTGTCGGCCTCGCCGTCTGGGTACGTGAACGTCACGTCGTCGAACGCGACGTGACCGACCATGGTGTCGTCGACGGGCTTCGCCGTGGGCGAGTCCGTGATCGCGGGTTTCAGGTCGAAGTACTCGAAGATGCGGGCGAACAGCGCTCCGGAGGTCTGCAGGTCGAGCACCACCCGGAGCAGTCCGACCGTCGGGAACAGCAGACGCGACTGCACCGTCGTGAACGCGACGATGGTGCCGGCGGTGATCGGGACGTCGCCGATGATCAGCCAGGCCGCGACGAGGTAGATGATCGCCGGGATGATCGACAGGAAGATCTGCACGATCGCGAAGAACCACTGCCCGGACATCTGCTGGCGGACCTGCAACTGGATCTGGTTGCGGTTCTCGTCCCCGTAGCGGCGGGTCTCACTGCGCTGCTGGTTGAAGCTCTTGGCCAGCAGGATGCCGGAGACGCTCAGTGCTTCTTGCGTGATCGCCGTCATGTCGGACAGCGACTCCTGTGTCTGCCCGGCGATGCGGGCACGGACCTGCCCGACCCGACGCTGCGCGATGACGAGCAACGGGAGCAGCACGACCGCGACCAGGGTCATCTGCCAGCTCAGCAGCAGCATCGCGACGATGGCGGCGATGACCGTGACGGTGTTGCCGAGCACCGACGAGATCGTGTTGTTCAGCACGCTCGCGACGCCGCCGACGTCGTTCTGCAGGCGGGACTGGATGACACCGGTCTTCGTGCGGGTGAAGAACGCGAGTTCCATGCGCTGCAGGTGTCCGAACAGACGCATCCGCATGGCGCCCATGACCTTGTTGCCGACCGTCGCCGTCAGGTAGGTCTGCCAGACGCCCACCCCGGCGCTCGCGATCCAGAGGAAGACCATCGCCGACACGAGCTCGACCAGCACCGGGACGTCGGGGCTGCCGGACGGTGGGAACAGGCCCCGGTCGAACGCCTGCTGCGTCAACAGCGGCGGGATCACCGAGATCGCAGCACCGATCAGCACGAGGACGACCGTCAGGACGATCGACCGTCGGTGCGGGACGAACAGCCCGGCGATCCGCTTCACCAGGTGCGGGATCTTCGGCGCTTCGGCGTTGGCGGCCTTCTGCGCACGGAAGTCACCGCTGGAGATCCGGCCGCCGCCGCGCGGACCACCGCCACCGCCGCCCCCGCGCATCCCGCCGCCCATGCTCATGCAGCAACCGTATCCCCGCCGTCGGACATCGGCGCTCGCTCGACGGCCGCCGTTCCGCGGTGCAGTCCGACGGCCGTATTTGACCCCGTTCAGGGGGCGTGCGAGCATGTGCCGTCCCCGCCCCCGCACCACCGAGGTCCCATGACGTCCGCGCCGTCCCGTCCCACGTCCCTCCGCCAGCAGCTCGCCCGCCGCAAGCCGATCGAGCAACTGCAGTCCGAGGCGGCCGTCGGCGTCAACGGCGAACCGCTCCGCCGGTCGCTCGGTGTCTGGCACCTGACGATGATCAGCGTCGGCGCGACCCTCGGTACCGGTATCCTCGTGGTGCTCGGCACGGCCGTGCCGCTCGCGGGTCCGGCCGTGTGGATCTCCTTCGTCGTCGCCGGGATCGCGGCCCTGCTCTCGGCACTGTCCTACGCCGAGATGGCCGGAGCCGTCCCGACCTCGGGGTCGAGCTACTCGTACACCTACGCCACGATGGGCGAGGGCATCGCGTGGGTCTGCGGGTGGTGCCTCGTCCTCGAGTACGCCGTCTCGGTGGCCGCGGTCGCGGTCGGCGCGAGCGAGTACGTCGACGAGACCCTGCGCGTCTTCGGGTTGCACCTGCCGACGGCACTGTCCGCGCCTCCGGGCGACGGCGGCGTCGTGAACCTGCCGGCGGCCGTCCTGGTCCTGCTCGCCACCGTCGTCCTGATCCCCGGTGCCCGCGAGAGCGCCTGGGTGAACACCGTCATGGTCGTCGTGAAGATCGCACTGCTCGTGTTCTTCGTGCTCGTCGCCTTCACGGCCTTCCAGGCGCAGAACTTCGAACCGCTCGCGCCGATGGGTGCCGCCGGGGTGACCGCGGCGGCGTCCAGGCTCTTCTTCTCGTACATCGGGTTCGACGCCGCCTCCACCGCCGGCGAAGAGGCGAAGAACCCGCGCCGCGACCTCCCCCGGGCGATCATCGGTTCGATCGCGCTCATCACGGCGCTGTACATCCTCGTCGCCATCGCCGCGATCGGTGCCCGTTCGTGGACGGACTTCTCGTCGTCCGAGGCCTCGCTCGTCCGCATCGTCGTCGACGTCACCGGACAGCCGCTCGTCGCACTGGTGTTTTCGATCGGCGCGGTGATCGCGATCGCCAGCGTGGTGCTGACGGTGCTCTACGGCCAGACCCGGATCCTGCTCACCATGGCCCGCGACGGTCTGGTCCCGAAGGTCTTCGGGCGGGTCTCCCGACGCACCGGCACCCCATCGCGAACACGTTGATCATCGGCATCGCGGTCACGATCGTCGCCGCCCTGGTCCCCCTGGGCGAGCTCGCCGACGCCACCAGCATCGGAACCCTCGTGGCGTTCGCGCTCGTCAACGTGTCGGTCATCGTGCTCCGTCGCTCGCAGCCCGACCTCGAGCGCTCGTACCGCGTCCCGTTGTTCCCCGTCGTGCCGATCCTCGGCGCCCTGAGCTGCGTGCTCCTGGCGGTGTTCCTCGGCGCCACGACGTGGATCGCCTTCGGCATCTGGATGGTCGTCGGCGCCGTGATCTACCTGGCCTACGGCCGCCGTCACAGCACCTTGCGCTGACCCGCCCGCCCCGCCCCGAGACTCGGCCTGAGCGACACTTCTCGAGCTCTGGCACGCGAGAAATGTCGTTCACCGCGAGAATCGCGGAGCCAGCACCGAGTCTCGTCCACAGTCCCCCACCACGAAGGACTCTCCACAGGCCGGCTCGCGCGGAGCACCTGACGCACGTCGGGCCGCGAGGCTCCAGCCATGACAACCGAACGAACGCGCCTTCTCCGAGCGACGAGTCTCGACCCGACCGGATCCCGCTTGCTCCAGCGGCGACACCGCGCGGGCCAGCTCGTCCGGATCACCGACGGCGTCTACGTCGACGCGCAGGTCTGGCGGGAGGCCAGCCGCATCGAACAACACCTCCTGATCGCACGCGCTCTGGCGCCGCAGCTCCGCGACGACGCTGCTTTTCCCACCTGACGGCCGCGATCGCGTACGGCTGGCCACTGATCGGTTCTCCCCCGCAACGCGTACACGTGACCGACGGTGCAACGCGCAAGACGGAACACCGAGCGCACCTCGTGCGGCACGCTGGTCCTCCGGAGACCGGCACGAGACCGTCCTCCTTCGCCGGGGTGCGCCTCACCAGTGCGCTGCGCACCGCTGTCGACCTCGCCACGACCCTCGAGCCGTCCGTGGCGGCGGTGGCGATCGACCACGCGGTTCGCAGCGGAACGCTCGCGGTCGGAGACCTCGAAGCAGCACTCCCGATGCGCCCCAGACGCGGATCGGTCAGGTGCCGAACCGTCGCCGCGGCACTCGACCCGCTGCACGAGTCGGTCGGAGAGTCGTTCGCGGCGGTGCGGATGGTCGAACTCGGCTTCCCTCGTCCGGCCGCGCAGCACGAGTTCCGGCACGCGAGCGGCGCAGTGGACCGGGTCGACTTCTGGTTCGAGGACACCGGCGTCGTCGTCGAGTTCGACGGCAAGCAGAAGTACACCGATCGGGGCATGCTCGCTGGCCGCGCGCCGGGTGATGCCGTCTGGCACGAGAAGGTCCGAGAGGACCGGATCCGTTCGGTACCCAGCGTCCGGACTGTCGTCCGTCCGACCTGGTGGCATCTCGTCGATCCCGACCGACTCAACGCTCTGTTCCGCCAGCACAGGATCATCGTCTGATCCCCCGAGTCTTGGGCCTTGCAGACCGAGACTCGGCATGAGCGACCGATCTCGGCTTCCTCGTCGCGAGAAGAGTCGCTCAGGCCGAGTCTCGGGCCGCACCGCCGCACCGCACCCCGCGCACGACGAAGGCCGCCACCCCGAGGGGCAGCGGCCTTCGTGAACCGAACGGTCGAGACTACGCGAGCTCGATCGTGGCGCCAGCGGCCTCGAGGGTCGCCTTCGCCTTGTCAGCGGTCTCCTTGTTCGCACCCTCGAGGATCTTGGCGTCGGCGGTCTCGACGAGCGCCTTGGCCTCACCGAGGCCGAGCGACGTCAGGCCACGGACCTCCTTGATGACCTGGATCTTCTTGTCACCAGCGGACTTGAGGATGACGTCGAACTCGGTCTTCTCCTCAGCGGCCTCGGCCGGCGCAGCGGCGGCCGGAGCGGCAGCAGCGGCCGGGGCAGCAGCGGTGACCTCGAAGACCTCTTCGAACTTCTTCACGAAGTCCGAGAGCTCGATGAGCGTGAGCTCCTTGAAGGCCTCGATGAGCTCGTCCTGCGAAAGCTTCGCCATGATTTTCTCCTACTACTCAGTAATACGTGTGGTTGTGGAACGCGAGCCTGATCAGGCCGCGGACTCCTGCTTCTCGCGAAGGGCGTCCACGGTGCGGACGGCCTGCGAGAGGGGGCCTGGAACAGGTACGCAGCACCGAACAGCGAGGCCTTGAAGGCGCCGGCGAGCTTGCCGAGCAGAACTTCACGGGACTCGAGGTCGGCGAGCTTGTCCACCTCGGTCGCGGTGAGCGGGTTACCGTCGAAGTAACCACCCTTCACCACGAGCTCGGGGTTCGCCTTGGCGAATGCACGCAGCGACTTCGCGACGGCGACGGTGTCACCGTGGACGAAGGCGAGAGCGGACGGACCGGCGAGCTCGTCGTCGAACGACGAGATGCCGGCGTTGTTCGCCGCGATCTTGGTCAGCGTGTTCTTCACCACGGCGTACGTGGCGTGCTCACGGATCGAGTTGCGGAGCTCCTTGAGCTGCGCGACCGTGAGACCGCGGTACTCGGTGAGCAGAACGGCGTTCGAGCTACGGAAGGACTCCGTGAGCTCGGCGACCGCAGCTTCCTTGTTCGCCATGGTTCTCCTTGGGGTTTCTTGCCGGTAGCCCCAGGTCCACGAACGAAAAAAGCTCCGGCGCAGAGGCTCGGAGCTGCTCTCACCAGATGGTGGGAGTGGTTCGGAACACCTGCGCGGGATGCCTCACGAGTGAGGACCTTCGGTCACGATGTTCACAATCACTTTGCGAGCAGGGCGACATCCGGCGGTCTTTGGCTTCGAGAACTGTACCAGACGCCGTGGGCGTCACCAAACACCGGACTGGAGGCGCGGTGTGGGCCCGCCCCGCGCCTCCCCAGCGTCAGTGGGTCGCGTCCACCGCAGCGGGCGTCCCCGACCAATCAGCGGACACCGCAGCAGCAGCCGACGCGGCCGACGCCGACGCGGCCGACTCCGACGCAGCGGACGGATCCACCGGCAGGTGCACCGTGAACACGGTGTCGCCCGGCACGCTCGCCACCTCGACGCTCCCGCCGTGCGCCTGCACGACCGCGTCCACGATCGCCAGCCCGAGCCCCGTCGACCCCACGGTGCGCGACCGGGAGCTGTCGGCACGGGCGAACCGCTCGAACAGCTTCGGCAGGAACTCCGGGTCGATGCCCTGGCCGGTGTCGCGCACGGTGAGGTCGACCCCGGGGCCGGACGGCGACGGCGCGAGACCCACCGTGATGCGGGTGCCCTCTGGTGTGTGGGTCCTGGCGTTGGTGACGAGGTTCACGATCACCTGGTGCAGGCGTGCGGCGTCCCCGACGACCACGACGGGCGAGGACGGCACGTCGATCTCGATGACGTGCTCGGGCGATGCAGCGTGGGCGTCGTTGACGGCGTCGAGCACGAGGCCGGTCAGGTCGACCTCGTCGAACTGGATCTCGCGCCCCTCGTCGAGGCGGGCGAGGAGCAGCAGGTCCTCGACCATCGACGTCATCCGGATCGACTCGGACTCGATGCGGCTCATGGCGTAGACGACGTCCTTCGGCAGGTCACCGCCCATCCGACGGGTGAGCTCGGCGTACCCGCGCACCGAGGCGAGCGGCGTGCGGAGCTCGTGCGAGGCGTCCGCGACGAACTGCCGGACCTTCTGTTCGGACCGTTCCCGCGCCTGCATGGCGCCTGCGATGTGTCCGAGCATCCGGTTGAAGGCGCTGCCGACGCGGCCCACCTCGGTACGGGGGTCGGTGTCGGGCACGCGGACGCCGTCCAGGGCGTCGCTGCGGTCGAGGGGCATCCGGGCCACGGTCGAGGCGGTCTCGGCGACGCGCTCGAGGGGGCGCAGCGAACGCCGGACCACGACGGCGGCGACGATCGACGCCGCGAGCAACGCGGTACCGACGACGATGACGACCACCCAGAACAGCGACCACACGCTGGCGTAGACCGGGGCCATCGGCAGTCCGACGACCAGGACGGCGGGACCGACGGTCACGGCGGTGAGCCGGTAGCGCCCGATGTCCGAGCCGAGGTCGACCGTCTCCGGGTCGCCGCCCACGCGCACCTGGCCGAGGGCTGCGGCACTCGACTGCGTGATGGAGCTCGGTCGCCCGTAGTCGTCGAGCACGTTCGCGATGACGACCTGCCCGTCCACGAAGTAGGCGGTCAGGGTGCCGGCGGCCTGCCCCGACGGACGGGACAGGTCGATGCTCGGCTGCCCGCTCTGGTTCTGCTCGAGGTAGCGCTGCGCACGGTGGGTGGCGCTGGTGATCTGCTTGTCGATCGCACCCGTCTGGATCGACGAGAGCGCGATGATGCTCACCGCCCCGATCACCGCGCTGACGACGACGACGAGCGCGACGATGCTCAGGACGAGCCGACGCCGGAGGGTCACGAGGTGGGCTTGATGACGTACCCCACGCCGCGCACCGTGTGGATCATCGGGGTCTCGCCGGCATCGATCTTCTTGCGCAGGTAGGAGATGTAGATCTCGACGACCGAGGACTTGCCGCCGAAGTCGTACGACCACACGCGGTCCAGGATCTGCGCCTTCGACAGCACGCGACGGGGGTTGCGCATCAGGAAGCGGAGGAGCTCGAACTCGGTGGCGGTCAGCTCGATCGGCCGGCCGGCACGGTGCACCTCGTACGACTCCTCGTCGAGCACCAGGTCGCCGACGACGATGCGGGAGTCGCCCGCCTCGGAGATCGAGATCTGCGAGCGACGGATGAGGCCTCGCAACCGGGCTACGACCTCTTCGAGGGAGAACGGCTTCGTGACGTAGTCGTCACCGCCGGCGGTGAGCCCGGTCACGCGGTCCTCGACCGAGTCCTTCGCGGTGAGGAACAGCACCGGGGTGTCGTCGTTGTTCTGCCGCAGCCGGCTGAGCACCTGCAGACCGTCGAGGTCCGGCATCATCACGTCGAGCACCATCGCGTCGGGCTTGAACTCCCGCGCCGTCGTCAGGGCGTCCTGCCCGCCGTTCGCGCTCTTGACGTCCCAGCCCTCGTAGCGGAGCGCCATGGACAACAGGTCGGTGAGGCTGGCTTCGTCGTCGACGACCAGGATGCGCAACGGGGTTCCGTCGGCACGCGTGAGGCGCGGGGCTGCTGCAGGCTGGGAGATGGTCACGTCTTCGAGTATCGAGGAATTCCTATGAGCTGTCTGTGGACCGCCCCTCCGCGCTCTGTGGATCGCTCCGAGTGCACTCGGCCGCTCCTTCGTAGGTTGGGGGGATGCTGCGATCCTCCGCTTGGCCACCGTCCGCCAGGCACGTCGACACCGCGGGGATCGAGGAGACGGCCGGGAGGCCCGGCTCGAGCCCGGCAGACCGTCTGACGGCCGCGCGCACGCTCGCCACCACCACCCCGCTCCTGTCCGCGGGGACCGCCGGCGGGTTCCTCGCCACGCTCGCCGCCGTCGCCGCGGGTGACGTCGCGACCGCGCGCACCGTCGAACCCCACCTCGACGCGCTCGGCATCCTGCAGCAGGCCGACGTGCCGGTCCCCGCCGACTCGACCTGGGGCGTCTTCGCCGCCGAGGGCCCGGGACTCCGCCTCGAGGCCGCGCTCCAGGACGACGGCACGGCGATCCTGAACGGCACGAAGCCGTGGTGCTCCTCGCGTCGACGCTGTCGCACGCGCTGGTGACCGCGCACACCGGCGACGACCGTGTCCTCGTCGCCGTGGACCTGCGGCAGGACGGCGTCACCGCGCACGACGAGGCCTGGGTCGCCCGGGGCATGCCCGACGTGCCGAGCGGCCCGGTGGACTTCGACGGCGCCACGGCACGGCTCGTCGGCGCACCCGGCTGGTACCTGCAGCGACCGGGCTTCGCGTGGGGCGGCATCGGCGTCGCCGCGTGCTGGTGGGGCGGTGCGGTGGGCCTCGGCCGGATCCTGCGCGCGCTGGCCGCGGCCCACCCGGAGTCCGAACTGCTGCAGGCCGCCCTCGGTGCGACCGTGCTCGACCTCGCGGACGCCGAGGACGCCCTCGCCGACGCCGCCGCCCGGATCGACCGGTCCGAGGACCCCGACGCTCCCGACGCCGACTGGCCACTGCTCGCCCAGACGGTGCGCTCCCGGGTGCGCCGAGCGGTGGACGCCGTGCGCGAGCGGGTCGTCGCCACCGTCGGCCCGGCTCCCCTGACCTCGGACCCCGCGGTCGCGGCACGGGTCGCCGACCTCGAGCTCTACGTACTGCAGGACCACGGGGCTCGTGACCTCGCCCGGGTCGGCCGCATCGTGACGGAACGCGGCGGTGTCGCGTGGTGAGCTTCGACCACCGCGAGCCGGGCACCGACCCCGCGGCGTGGACGCCGTTCCTCGACACACGGTCGGCCACACCCTCGATCTGGACGGCATCGGCTCCGTGGTGGTCCTCGCGCCGCACCCCGACGACGAGACCCTCGGTGCCGGCGGGCTCATCGCGACCGCAGCCGATGCGGGACTCCCCACCCACGTCGTGCTCCTCACCCGCGGCGAGCGCTCGCACCCGGACTCCCCCACCACGACGGCGCCGGAGCTGGCGACCGTGCGCGACGACGAGTTCGTCCGGGCCCTCGCCACGCTGCACCCCGGGGCGACGGCGTCGTCGGTCGGGATCCCCGACGGCGGGACGCGGGAGCACCGGGACGAGGTCACCGACGCCCTGCGGCGAGCGCTCGACGGCGCCGCGCGGCCGACGCTCGTGGTGGCGCCGTGGCGCGGGGACGGTCACCGGGACCACCGCATCGCTGGTGAGGTCGCCGAAGCGGTGACCGCCGATGCCACCGAGGTGTCGCTGCTGACGTACCCGATCTGGGCGTGGCACTGGGACGACCCGTCCGCGTCCGCACAGCCGTGGGACCGAGCCCGGGGCCTGCCGTTGGCCGACGCCGTCCGGGAACGGAAGCGCGCCGCCCTCGACGCCTACGCCTCGCAGGTCCGCCCGCTGTCCGGTGCCGCCGGAGACGAGGCGATCGTCGACGACCGGCACGCCGCGCACCACCTGCGGTCGACCGAGTGGTTCTTCGCGCCCGAGCCGACGGCGTCGCGCTCGCGGGAGTCGTTCGACGCGCACTACGAGCGGAAGCCGGAGGGCTGGGACTTCGAGCGCTCCTGGTACGAACGCCGCAAGCGGGAAGTGACGCTCGCCGCGCTCCCCGCGAGCGGTACCGGTCCGCGCTCGAGCTCGGCTGCGCCACGGGCGTCCTCACTGCAGCGCTCGCCGAACGGGCCGACGCCGTGCTCGGCACCGACATCTCGGCCGCGCCGTTGGCCCGGGCTGCCGTCCGTGCGCCGGGGGCCCGGTTCGTGCAGGCCTCGCTGCCCGCCGAGTGGCCGACGGGTCGGTGGGACCTCGTCGTGATGTCCGAGGTGGGCTACTACCTGTCCCCCGCCGACCTCGACGAGACGATCGACCGGGTGCTGGCGTCGCTCGACGACGACGGCGTGCTGGTCGCCTGCCACTGGCGCCACCCCGACGACGAGGCGGTGTCGAGCGGTGACGCGGTGGACGCCCGACTCGCGGAACGGTGGCCACGACCGGCGCTCGTCCGCCACGTCGAACCGGACTTCGTGCTGAGCGTCCTGCCCGGCCCCGGCGTCGTGTCGGTCGCACGGGCCGAGGGACTCGTCCCGTGACCGCGCCCTCCGGCGTCACGCGGATCGACGTCGTGCTGCCCGCCCACGACGAGGAGGACCGCATCGCCGCCTGCCTCGACGCCCTGCTCGCCGCCCGCGCCCGACTCGCCGGGGAGCACCCCGACGTGGCGGTCTCGGTGACCGTCGTGCTCGACGGCTGCACCGACGACACGGCGACGGTCGTCGAGCGCTTCCCCGTCGACGTCGTCGCGACCGCCCACGTCGGCGTCGGTCGGGCGCGCACCATCGGGGCCACGCACGCGCTCCGGCAGCACCCCGCCGACCCGGCGTCCCGCTGGCTCGCCCACACCGACGCGGACTCGCGGGTGCCGGAGGGCTGGCTCGTCCAGCAGGCCGACGCCCTCCGCTCCGGGGCGCACGTGCTCGTCGGCGCCGTCGTCCCCGACCCGGACGACCTGGACCCGGTCGTGCTCGCCCGGTGGACGCAGGCGCACCCGCCCGGTGCCGCGCTCGGGCACGTGCACGGCGCGAACCTCGGCGTGCTGGCATCGGCGTACCTGGCGCTCGGCGGGTTCGACCCCGTCCCCGAGCACGAGGACGTCCGGCTCGTCGAGCGGGCGCACGCGATGGGGTTCCGCGTCGACGCGACGGTCGACCTGCCCGTGGTGACGAGCGGTCGGTTCGCCGGCCGGACGCCCGGCGGCTACGCGGAGCACCTGCGCCGGGAGTACGGCGACGCGAGCTGAGGGCCCCTTAGACAGCTCATAGGCTGCCGATGGGGCGGCCACTGACCGGCTGCCTACGTTCTCCTCCGTCGGCCCCGCCGTGCGCTCTGCGCGGCCGGTGACCCCAGCCGGCCACCACCGAGGAGAACCATGTTCCTGACCTACCTCAGGCGCGAACTCACGAACCGCAAGAAGCAGACCGTCATCATCGCGATCGGCATGGCGTTGGCCATCGCCCTCGTGGTCATCGTGTCCTCGATCGCGGGCGGCGTGAAGGCGGCCCAGTCCAGCGTCCTGCAGTCCGTGTACGGCGTCGGCACCGACATCACCGTCACGAAGACGACGACCCCGAGCGCGTCGGGCTCCGGTCGACCGAGCTTCGACTTCGGCAGCCAGAGCGGTGACGACAGCGACAGCAGCGGTTCGACCGACCTGTCGCAGTCACGGCTCGCCGTCGCCCGCGGCACGAGCACGCTCAGCGCCGCGAACCTCACGACCGTGACGGGCACCGACGGCGTGAAGGCGGCGACCGGTGTCCTGACCCTCGAGAACAGCACGTTCTCGGGGCAGGTCCAGCAGTCGACCGACGGCAGCAGCACGGACACCAGCAGCTCCGACAGCAGCAGCACGGACAGCTCCACCCAGCAGGGCCCGCCGAGCGGCGACTCCGGCCAGGGCGGCGGCTTCGGCGGCGGCTCGTTCAACGTCGACTCGTTCACCGTCACCGGCATCCCGGTCTCCGGCGACGCCGTCGGCCCGCTGACCAGCACCGAACTCACCAAGGGCCGCACGTTCACCGCGAAGGACGCGGGCAAGGACGTCGTCGTGCTGGACGCGTCCTACGCGAAGAGCGAGTCGAAGGCGGTCGGCGACACCGTCGACATCGGCGGCACCGACTTCGAGGTCATCGGCATCGTCACCTCGACCGGCTCGTCGTCGACGACCGGCTCGAACACCTACATCCCCCTCGACACCGCGCAGGCGCTGGCGGACCTCGACGGCAAGGTCACCTCGATCTACGTGTCCGCCGAGTCCTCGTCGGACGTCAGCGCGATCAAGACCGCCCTGCAGCAGAAGCTCACCACCGCCACGGTCTCGACCGAGTCCGACCTGGCGTCGAGCGTCTCCGGTTCGCTGAGCACCGCGTCGAGCCTCGTCTCGAACCTCGGCACCTGGCTGTCCATCGTCGTGCTGGCGGCGGCGTTCCTCATCGCGATCCTCTTCACGATCTCCGGCGTCACGCGGCGCACCCGCGAGTTCGGCACCCTCAAGGCCATCGGCTGGTCGAACGGCCGCATCACCCGCCAGGTCGCCGGGGAGTCCCTCGTGCAGGGCCTCATCGGCGGCGTCCTCGGCGCAGCAGCCGGCCTGATCGGCATCCTCGTGGTGAACGTCATCAGCCCGACCATCTCGGCGAGCGCGTCGAGCACGACCGGCGGCGGCGCGGGTGGCGGCGGTGGCATGCCCGGTGGCGCGGCGACCGCGGCCGCGGGCAGCGGCACGACCGGAGGCGCCCCGGCCGGTGGCTTCGGCGGCGGCGCGAGCACCGCGTCGACGACCGACGTGGTCCTGCACGCCCCGGTGACCGTCGAGGTGATCCTGCTGGCGATCGGCCTCGCGATCCTCGGTGGCCTCATCGCCGGCGCACTCGGCGGCTGGCGCGCGAGCAAGCTCCGTCCGGCCGAGGCCCTGCGGAGCGTGGCCTGATGCCCGGCCCCGCCACCGGCGCGGTGCCGACCGCCGGACCCGCACCGATCCCGAGCACGCGACCAGAAGGAGTGACCGTGACCAGCACCGACACCGCACCCGGCGAGGCGGAGGCGAGCCGCGCCTCCAGTCCGATGTACCGACTGACCAACGTCAGCAAGACGTACAAGCAGAAGAACCGCACCGTCACCGCGCTGACGAACGTGGACCTGACGATCCCGCAGGGACAGCTCGTGGCGATCCAGGGGCCGACCGGCGGTGGCAAGTCGACGCTGCTGCAGATGCTCGGGGCGCTCGACCGGCCGACGGCCGGCTCGATCCACCTCGGCGGCGACCGCGACGTGGCGAAGCTCGGCGACCGTGCGCTGACCGACCTGCGGGCGACCGAGATCGGCTTCGTGTTCCAGAGCTTCAACCTCATCCCGACGCTGACCGCGCTCGAGAACGTCGAGACGGCGTTCGCGGGGTCGCTCGCGAACCGGGCACGCTCGGAGATCCGCGAGCGGGCCACGGCGGCGCTCCGCGAGGTCGGTCTCGGCGAGCGGATGGAGCACCTGCCGGCCGAGCTCTCCGGCGGGCAGCAGCAGCGCGTGGCGATCGCCCGCGCCCTGGTGAAGAACCCGAGCGTGCTGCTGGCGGACGAACCGACCGGCGCGCTCGACGAGGGCACCCGCGACGAGATCATGGGGCTCATCGAGAAGCAGTGGAAGGAACGCGGGCTGACGGTCGTCATCGTCACGCACGACTCGTGGGTGGCGAAACGGGCCGAGCGTCGCCTGCACCTCAAGCAGGGCCAGGTGCGCGAGGTCTGAGGTGACCCGAGTCTCGCGGTGGGCGACAGTCCTCGTGGCCACGAGCCCGAGGACTGTCGCTCAGACCGAGTCTCGACCCACCGGGTAGTCGCAGTAGGCGAACCAGTGGGAGTCCGGGGACCACGGCGGGACGTTGACCGTGCCCTGGCCACCGTCGAGCACGACGAGGGTCTCCGGCACCGGCATCATCCGGGCGCCGCGGACGAGCACCCCGGGCAGCAGCCGCAGCTCCACGCGGTGGTCGGCCGGGTGGCCCTGCACCCCCGGCTCGTACGACAGGTAGAGCAGGTGCTCCCCGTCCGGCGAGACGTGCGGGAACCAGTTCACCCGGTCGTCGTTCGTGATCCGGACCGGGTCGGTCGCCCCCGGCCAGAGCGCGACGAGCTGCGCGGTGCCCGGCGTGAACCGCTCCGAGTTCCACACGAGCATCTCGCCCGCGAACGAGACGCCGTCGTCGGGGTGCTCGTCGCGGGTCAGGAACGTCGGTTCGCCGGTGGCGGGGTCGACGAGTGCGACGTCGGTGGTCCAGACGCCCGCTTCGGTGCGCTCCCCGACGATCGCCGCGAGGGTGTCCCCGTCCGGGGCGATGCCGTGCAGGTAGAACTTCCGGACGACCGGCAGCGCAGTGGTGACGTCGGTGAGGGTCGCCGCCGCTCCGCCGGCCGGCACGGGCACCCGGTACAGGTCCCCGTCGCGGCCGCTCACGACGACCGAGTTGCCCGAGGGATCGAGCACGTGATCGTTGTTGATCTCGGGCACACCGGGCATCGGCACCGGGACGAGTGCAGTCTCGTCGAGGACCTGTGCGCCGTCGGCGAGCGGCAGCAGCCACAGGTCGCCGTCGCCGTTCAGCAGGATCGTGCCGTCGTGCAGGACGTTCGGCGCCTCGACGAGGAGCGACGACGACTCGAAGACGAGGCGGCTCGTCCGCGACTCGAGGTCGTACACGTGCACCCGGCTGGTCTGTCCTGGCAGCAGTTGCCGCCCGCCCGCTCCACTCATGCGCCCCATCCTGCCCGGAACGACGAGACTCGGGCTGAGCGACGTCTCTCGTGCTCGATGGCACGAGGACTGTCGCCCAGCCCGAGTCTCGGGGCCGGGGTGCGACCGGCTACTTCACCGCACCGGCGGTCAAGCCGGCCACGAACTGGCGCTGCACGATGAGGAACGCGATCACCACGGGGATGGACACGACCAGGGACGCGGCCATGATCTGGTTCCAGTACACGTTCGTCTGCGTCGAGTACTGCTGCAGACCGACCGCCAGGGTCTGCCCGTCGCCGTTGGTCATGACCGAGGCGAAGAGCACCTCGCCCCAGGCCGTCATGAACGAGTAGATGCCGACCGCGACCAGCCCCGGGCGGGCCGAGGGCAGGATGACCCGGAACAGGGCACCCATCGGGCCGGAACCGTCGACCATCGCGGCCTCGTCGAGCTCACGCGGGATGGTCTCGAAGTAGCCGGCGAGCATCCAGATCGAGAACGGGAGTGTGAACGTCAGGTACGTGATGATCAGGCCGGTCCAGCTGCCGACGAGCTGGATGCCGAGCGAGTTCCCGAGGTTCGTGAAGATGAGGAACAGCGGGAGCAGGAACAGCACGCCGGGGAACATCTGGGTGGAGAGCACCGCGGTGGTGAAGGTGCTCTTGCCCCTGAAGTTCCACCGCGAGACACCGTAGGCGGCGAACGTCGCGATGGTCAGCGAGAACACCGTGGCGACCGTGCAGACCACGAGCGAGTTCACGAAGTACTTGCCGAGCGGCACCGTCGACCACATGTCGATGAACGGTTGGATGGTGATGTTCGTCGGGATCCACGTGAAGTCGTTCTGCACGTCACCGAGCGGCTTGATGGCCGTGGTGATCATCACGTAGAGGGGCACGACCGTGAACAGGGTCAGGATGACCAGGGTCACGACCTTGAAGGACTTGGCGCCGAATGTCTCACGCACGGACGGACCTCCGGTTGGTCACGGCGAGGTAGATGCCGGTGACGATGAGCAGGAAGATGAGGAGCAGGACGCTCATCGCGGCACCGGAGCCGAAGTTCCAGGTGATGAAGGACGCGTTGTAGATGTGGAAGCTCAGCAGGTCCGCGGCCGGGGGCTGCGCGGTCGAGCCGAACAGCACGAACGGCGTGTTGAAGTCGTTGAAGGTCCAGAGGAACATCACGAGCACGAGCGTCACGTTGACCGGGCGGACCATCGGCAGCGTGATCGAGCGCCACTGCCGGAACGGCTTCGCGCCGTCGACCGAGGCGGCCTCGTAGACGTCGTTCGGCACGGACTGCAGGCCGGCCATCAGCATCAGGAACGCGAAGGGCCAGGTCTTCCAGATCGCCACGACGACGACGGAGACGAAGGCGTTCGAGCCGATCAGCCAGAACGGGCCGGTGCCGTTGAACAGGTGCAACTGGTCGACCAGGACGTGGTTCACCGCGCCGGAGTCGCGCTGGAACATGAACTTCCAGGTGATGATGCCGGCGTACATCGGCAGCGCGTACGGCACCAGGAACAGGGTGCGGAACAGCCCGCGGCCCCTGAACGGCTTCTGCAGCGCGACCGCGGCGGCCATGCCGAAGGTCCAGGAGAGGCCGACGACGAGCACCGTGAAGCCACAGGTGATCAGGAAGGAGTGCAGGACGCCCTTGCCGATCGCCTGGTCGAAGTCGACGACGACCGAGTAGTTGTGCAGTCCCGCGAAGGGTGCAGCGCCCCAGTTGGCGATGAAGTACTTGGTGAGCTGGATGAACGAGATCCAGATGCCGGTGAGCATCGGGACGATGTGGATGAGCAGCTCGAACAGGATGGCCGGCGCGACGAGCGCGTAGGGCAGCCAGTTGGTCTTGCGCTTGCGACCTGGCGGACGGCCCGACAGCGTCGAGCCCTTCGTGTGCGTCAGGTCGATGCGCTCCGCATCGGGCAGGACCGTCGTGGACATGGGCGGGGGCCTTTCGGCAGGAGGGGTTCGGGTGCTTCGCACCCCGGTCCGTGGCAGCGGACGGGAGGCACGGCGTGCGTGAGACGGGACGCTCACTGCCGGCGGATGGCCGGCTCTGGGGCTGTGGGGCCGGTGACGACCTGCCCCGGCGCGTCCGGCTGTGGACGCGAGGGGTGGAGGCCCGGGGCGTCCTTGCGGACGCGCCCCGGGCCTCCTGGGTGGATCAGCCGTTCGCCTGGGACACCTGGTCCTGGGCGGTCTGCAGCGCGGTCTTGATGTCGCTGTCGGACACGGAGCCGCCGGTGGCGATCTTGGCGAACATGTCGTTCATCGCCTTGCCGACGGTGGATTCGAACTGGTCCTCGGCGGGGACCAGCGGGAGGGGCTTGGCCTTGTTGTTGTAGATGTCGAGGAACGTCTTCGTCTGCTCGTCGGTGACCGAGTCAGCCGCGGCGGCGAGCACCGGGAGGGCCGAGTACGGCTTGTCGAGCGTCGTCTGCGTGTCCGCGCTCGTCATGTACTTGACGAACTTGAGCGCGCCGTCCTTGTTCTTCGTGTTCTTGAAGATCGACAGGTTGATGCCGGCCGGGAACGACGCGATGTCCTCGCCGTCAGCGGTGGTCGGGAACGGCACGACGCCGAACTCGTCCGTCGTCATGCCCTGCGAGGTGATCGTCGCGTTCGCGTTGTTCTGCGTCAGCATCATCGCGGCCTTGCCGTTCGCGAAGTCCGAGACGGCCTGCGTGCCGTTGTCGTACTGCGCGTTCGAGGTGTTGACCACCTTGTCGGACTGCATCAGGTCGAGGTAGCGCTTGATGCCGTCGACGTTCGCCTTGTCGGTGAAGGTCGGCTTGCCGTCCTTGTCAAACCACTCGCCGCCGTTCTGCGCCGAGGTGATGAACGCGAAGTGCGAGTTCTCGGTGTACGAACCACCGGCGATGGTGAAGCCGTACTTGCCGCCGGTCGTGAGCTTCTTGGCGTCCGCCGTGAGGTCTTCCCACGTGGTCGGTGCCTCGAGGCCGGCGTTCTTGAACATGGACTTGTTGTAGTACAGGCCGTACGCGAGGCCGTAGAGCGGGACGCTCGTGACGGTCTTGCCAGGGGCGCCACCGGTGGAGAGCGCGACCTTGCCGAACTTGTCGGCACCGCCGATCGCCTTCATCTCGGAGTCGCCGTACTCCTGGAACGCACCGGTCGCCTGGAGCGAGGTGGCCCAGGTGTTGCCGATGTTGACGACGTCCGGGCCCTGGCCCGAGGTGACGGCGGTCTGGATCTTCGTCTGCAGGTCGTTCCAGCCGATGACCTGGAGGTCGACCTTGATCCCGGTCTCCTTCGTGAACTTCTTGAGGACGGGGGTCAGCACCTCCTTGTCGTTCTGGAGCGACGTGCCCTGGTTGGACGCCCAGTAGGTGAGCGTCTTGGAGTCGCCGGAAGAACCGGACGATCCGGAGGAGCAGGCTGCGAGGCCGGTCACGGTGAGTGCGGCGGCCGCGGTGATGGCCAGTGCGCGGATGGCAGTGCGCATGACTCTCTACTTTCTCGTCGTTGAGATGGTGCAGGGATGGTGCAGGGGTGGTGCGGGATGGAACTTCGGGTGCTGCTGTGGTGTGCGGGGCGGATCCGGGCCGGTCAGGCCAGGGTCTGCTCCGCGGGGTCCCAGCCCTCGGGGAGGGTCTGGGAGGGCGACACGGTGCTCTCGACGAGCACCGCCTCGCCACGTTCTGCCGCCTCGGCGATGGAGACCATCACGTCGAGGACGTGGAAGGCGAGTGCACCGGGGACCCGGTTCTCGTCGCCTGCGCGGAGCGAGCGGGCGAGGTCGACCACGCCGGTGCCGCGCGAGTAGGTGGAGCCGACCGCGGGGATCGTCTCGGGCTCCTCGGCGCCGAGCGCGTACAGCTCGGTGTCACCGTCGAAGTTGTTCGGGTCCGGGAACACGACGGTGCCGGTCTCGCCCGCGATCTCGACGACGCCCGTGCGACCGCGGTCCGACTCGAACGAGAAGACGCTCTGCGCGCTCCCGCCGTCCTCGAACTCGATCAGTGCGGAGTGGTTCGTCGGGACGTCGACCGGGAACTCGGTGCCCGCCTTCGGGCCGGAGCCGATCGTGCGCGTGGCGCGGGACTTGGACGCCGTCGCCGTGACCTTCTTCACCGGACCGAACGTCTGCACCAGGGTGGTGATGTAGTACGGGCCGATGTCGAACAGCGGGCCCGCACCGTACGCGAAGAGGAACTCGGGGCTCGGGTGCCAGGACTCCGGGCCGGGGCTCTGGAAGAGCGTCAGGCCGTTGAGCGGCTTGCCGATGCGGCCGTCGCGGATGGTGCGGAGCGCGGTCTGCAGGCCGGCACCGAGGAAGGTGTCGGGTGCGACGCTGACGGTCTTGCCCGCGGCACGTGCGGCGTCACGGAGTTCGGTCGCGCTCTCGCGGTCGAGGGCGTAGGGCTTCTCGCCCCACACGTGCTTGCCGGCGGCGAGGACCTGCAGGGCGACCTCGACGTGGGCGGCCGGGATCGTGAGGTTGACGACGATCTCGATGTCGTCGTCGGCCAGGAGCTCCTCGACGGTGCCCGACCCGGCGACGCCCCACTTCTCGGCCTGGGCGGCTGCGCGCGGCAGGTCGATGTCGGCGATGAAGCGGACCTCGACGTCGGGGAAGACGGTGAGGTTCGACAGGTACTGGTCGGAGATGACCCCGGCGCCGATGACGCCGACGCCGACGCGGCCGGTCCGGGTGCTGCTGTCGAGGGCGGTGGACGCCGTGGTGTCGGTCATGCGCGGGCCCCTCGAGGAACGTGTAGGAGTCGGCGACCGCCTGGAAGACGTCGCCCTCGTGGCCGTCGAGCTCGACGACGTGGAGTGCGTCGGGGGCGGCGGCGAGGATCTCTCGGACCGGCATGATGCCGTTGCCCACGGCGACCTGCTTGTCGTCGTCGTGCGAGCCGTCGCCGTCCTTGACGTGCAGGAACTCGATCTTGTCGCCGTACTTGCCGATGATCGCCACCGGGTCGTCACCGCCGACCGTGACCCAGTAGGTGTCGAGCTCGAGCACGACGTCGTCGGAGAGCGCGTCGGCGAAGACCTCGTAGGCGCTGACGCCGTCGATGCGGTTCGAGAACTCGAACGCGTGGTTGTGGTAGCCGAGCACCAGGCCGTGGTCGGCCGCGCGGGGGGCGAGGGCGCTCAGTTCGCGGGCGATGGCCTCGACGTCCTCGCGGGTGGTCCAGCGGGCCTCGTCGATGTGCGGGTCGATCAGGGTGCCGAGTCCGACGGTGACGCTCGCGTGGAAGATCCGCTCGAGGTCCTGCTCGCCGGCGTCCAGCAGCCGTGCGTGTCCGCTCGGGGCGGCCAGGCCGGCGTCGCGCAGCGCGGCGGCGAGTTCGTCGGCGTTGTCGACGAAGCCGAAGGCCTCGACGTTCGTGTAGCCGATGTCGGCGATGCGCTGGAGCGTGCCGGGCAGGTCGGCCGAGAGGGCGTCGCGGACGGTGTAGAGCTGAACCGAGATCGGTTGGGTCACCAGGGGTTCTCCTCGTCGAGATGGTGCGGTCGTCACTGACCGAGCGTCACACTATGACCACTTCTGTCGGCGGTCAAGCAGAAGTTCGTGGAAGGTCGACGAACTTCGTTGCGTGGCGCGTTCGATGTGTGCTTCACTCCCCCATGGTCGACTTGACTCGGACGGCAGCGTCGCCTCCGGTCGGGACGAGCGAGCTCTTCCAGATCCTCCGCGACGGCGTGCCGCGGACCCGGGCCGAGCTCGCCGCACTGACAGGACTCGCACGCTCCACCATCGGCGTGCGCCTGGACTCCCTTATCGAGGTCGGTCTCGTCGGCCCCGTCGACACCGCCGTCTCCACCGGAGGACGGCCGCCCGCCCAGGTGGCGCTGAAGCCCCGCGCCCGGCTCGTGATCGCCGCCGACCTCGGCGCCTCGCACGGCCGTGTCGCCGTCACCGACCTGGTCGCCGCCCCGCTCGCCACCCGTGAAGCACGCATCGACATCGCCGCCGGCCCGGTGGAGACCCTGTCGTGGCTGGTCGCCACCATCGACGAGCTGCTCGACGAGGTCGGCCGTGCCCGACAGGACGTCATCGCCATCGGCATCGGCGTGCCCGGTCCGGTCGAGTTCTCGACCGGACGCCCGGCGAACCCGCCGATCATGCCCGGGTGGGACGGCTTCGACGTGCCGTCGTGGCTCCGCCAGCACATCGCGGCGCACGTCCTGCTCGACAACGACGTGAACATCGCGGCCCTCGGCGAACGGGAGCACGGCTGGCCCGACGTCGACCACCTGTTGTTCGTCAAGGTCGCCACCGGCATCGGGTCCGGCATCGTGTCGGACGGCGAACTGCAACGCGGCGCCCAGGGCACCGCCGGTGACATCGGCCACGTGCGGGTGTCCCGCGCCGGCGACGTCCCCTGCCACTGCGGCAACACCGGGTGCCTCGAGGCGGTGGCGTCCGGTCCGGCGATCGCCCGTGCCCTGCGCGCGAAGGGGCACGACGCCCACACCGGCGCCGACGTGCTGGACCTGGTGAACCGCTCCGACCTCGACGCGATCTACGCCGTCCGACAGGCGGGCCGCGACATCGGCGAGGTGCTCGCCACGTGCGTCTCGCTCATGAACCCGTCGGTGATCGTCCTGGGCGGCTCGATCACGCAGGCCGGGGAGCACCTGCTCGCCGGCGTCCGCGAGGTCGTCTACTCGCGGTCGATGCCGCTCGCCACCGAGCACCTCGTCATCGCCCAGTCGCGTGCGGGGTCGCTCGCCGCGCTGCAGGGAGCAGCGGCGCTCGCGATCGGCTACGCGCTCTCCCCCGCCGGCGTCGACGAGCTGGTCGCCTACGCCGAAGGGCGCGAGCTGGTCTCCTGACGGGTGCGCTGCGCCTCGTGAGCGCGTCGGATTCGGTCTTGCCGGTGGTCGGGGGGAGAATCGTCGGGTGACGATCGTGCAGCCCACCCTGTGGGGCGACCTGGACCCCGGCCTGGGCCCACGCGAGCCGGTACCCGGGCGTCGCGAAGCGGCGGGCGGGCCGAGCTCGTGGGGAGAGGCGCCTTCTGCCTCCGCCACGCCAGCTGCGGTCCCGGGGCGCGACGCGTTCACCGCCCTGCGCGGCCACACCGAGCGGATCGTCGCGCACTCCTCGGACCGCTTCGCCTGGCTCCGCGCCCGCGCCGCGGGCATCACCGCGACCGACGTCGCCCGGCTCGCCTCGCTGCACGCGGTCGAGGCCGTCGTCACCGAGAAGCGCTACGGCTCACGGTTCTCCGGCAACGCGTTCACCGAGCACGGCAAGGACCGCGAGCCCCACATCGCCGCCTGGGTCGCGGCCACGCACGGCATCCAGCCCTCGGCGCACCTGTTCCACGCCGCTGCGAACCGGGCGCACCTCGCCACCCCGGACGGTGTCGGTGTCCAGGGCTCACGCGTGGTGCTCGCCGAGATCAAGACCACCGCGAAGGGCTGGCGGAGCATCCCCCGGCACTACCTGCGGCAGATCTGGTGGCAGCAGTACGTGCTCGGCGCCGATCGCACCCTGTTCGTCTGGGAGCGCCACGACGGCTTCGTCCCCGTCGCCGACGAGCCCGAGTGCCGCTGGGTCGACCGTGACGACGACCAGATCCGGGGGCTCGTGCAGCTCGCCGACCTGGTGCTCGACAAGCTGCGCGACTTCCGCTCGTAGCCCGTCAGCTCAGACCTTGACCAGTCGCAGCCGGCTCATCCCCACGACCAGGACGCCGAGCAACCCGATCGAGACGCCCACGCCGACGCAGTAGATCGCCACGACGCCGTACCCCTGCGCCGGGTCGAGGAACGGGTACGGCACCCAGCCGTCGGTCGCGCCCCGGATCAGAATGACGATCGTCCAGACCGCCGGGTAGATCAGGAACCACCAGACGTGGCGGAGGAGCAGCTTCGACCGGTCGGAGAACAGCAGCCAGTCGAGCACCGCGTACGCGGGGATGACCTTGTGCAGCACGTCGTTCGACCACTGCACGCTCGCCGACACGTCGACGTTCGTCAGCAGGGTGTTGTAGACGATCCCGGTCGTCGCGATGTAGACCGTGCCGGCACCCCGGAGCAGGCTCACCCGCAGATCCCCACGCTTGCGGCGGGCCGAGGCGACGAGGGTCACCGCCAGGGCCACGGCGATGATGACGTTCGACTGGATCGTGAAGTAGCCGAAGAAGTTCCACGGGTTGTAGACGTCCGTCTTGGAGCTGACGAGCCACTGGGCGACGATCGCGACCACGACGGCGATGACGGCGATGAGCCGGAGCGAGTTCACGAGGGTGCGCACGGGACCACGCTACCGGGACGCACGCCCCGACATGCGAAGAGGCCCGCACCGGAACCGGTGCGGGCCTCTTCGAGACTGATCAGGAGATCAGATGCTGTTGACGTCCAGCGGGATGCCGGGGCCGAAGGTCGTCGAGACGGCGCCCTTCATGACGTAACGGCCCTTCGAGGAGCTCGGCTTGAGGCGGTTGATCTCCTCGAGCGCGGTCGAGATGTTCTCGTCGAGCTGCTCCGGCGTGAACGAGGCCTTGCCGACGACGAAGTGCACGTTGGCATGCTTGTCGACGCGGAACTCGATCTTGCCGCCCTTGATGTCGTTGACGGCCTGCGCCACGTTCGGCGTCACGGTGCCGGTCTTCGGGTTCGGCATGAGGCCACGCGGGCCGAGCACCTTGCCGAGACGACCGACCTTGCCCATGAGCTCGGGCGTCGCGACGGCGGAGTCGAAGGACGTGTAGCCCTCGGCGACCTTCGCGATGAGCTCGTCGCCACCGACCTCGTCGGCGCCGGCTGCGATCGCGGCCTCGGCCGCTGCACCCGTCGCGAACACGATGACGCGGGCGGTCTTGCCCGTGCCGTGCGGCAGGATGACCGTGCCGCGGACCATCTGGTCCGCCTTGCGCGGGTCGACGCCGAGCTTCAGCGCGACCTCGACCGTGGAGTCGGTCTTCGCAGAACCGGTCTCCTTGGCCAGGGCGACTGCCTCGGTCGGGGTGTAGAACTTGTCGGCCTCGATCTTCGCGGCCGCGGCTTCGTAGGCCTTGGACTTCTTCGCCATGGTGGTCTCCTTGCGAGATACGTGGTTGACGAGCCGGCGCGGCTCTCCCACGGAAAGGTGTCTGGGTGTGGGCCGGAGCCCGATCGGTGCTTAGGCCTCGACCGTGATGCCCATCGAGCGTGCGGTGCCGGCGATGATCTTCGCGGCCTGCTCGATGTCGTTGGCGTTCAGGTCGGCCTGCTTGGTCTCGGCGATCTGACGGACCTGGTCCATCGAGATCTTCGCGACCTTGACCGTGTGCGGGGTCGCGGACCCTTCTGCACACCAGCAGCCTTCTTGATGAGCTCAGCGGCCGGCGGGGTCTTGAGGACGAACGTGAACGAACGGTCCTCGTAGACGGTGATCTCGACCGGCACGACGTTGCCACGCTGCGACTCGGTCGCCGCGTTGTACGCCTTGCAGAACTCCATGATGTTGACGCCGTGCTGACCGAGTGCCGGACCGATCGGCGGGGCCGGGTTGGCGGCTCCCGCGTTGATCTGCAGCTTGATCAGGCCCGTGACCTTCTTCTTCGGTGCCATGACTTGTCTTCCTCCTGGAATCGAACGCACGGGGATCCGTGCACTCTCCCGCTGGTCCGGCCGTTCCGGACCGCGGTGAAGGCCCACACGCACGAGGCGTGCGGGCCCAAACTCGATGAGTCTACCCGAACGGGGAGACCTGGACTAGAGCTTCGTGACCTGGTCGAAGCTGAGCTCGACCGGGGTCTCGCGCTCGAACAGCGAGACGAGCACGGTGAGCTTGCCGCTCTCCGGCTTGATCTCGGAGATCGAACCCGGCAGGCCCGCGAACGAGCCTTCCTTGATGGTGATCGTCTCGCCGACCTCGAAGTCGACCTCGGCAGCGGGCTGCGCCTGCAGGGAACCGCCGGACTTCGAGCCACCCTTGGTCGGGGCGGCCTCGGCGACCTGCACGAGGGACTTGAGCATGCCGAACGCCTCGTCGAAACGGAGCGGCGTCGGGTTGTGGGCGTTGCCGACGAAGCCGGTGACACCGGGGGTGTGCCGGACGACGGACCACGAGTCCTCGTTGAGGTCCATGCGGACGAGCACGTACGAGGGGATCCGGACGCGGGTGACCAGCTTGCGCTGCCCGTTCTTGATCTCGACGACGTCCTCCATCGGGACCTCGACCTGGTAGATCGACTCCTCCATCGACATCGACACCATGCGGTTCTCGATGTTCGACTTCACGCGGCGCTCGAAGCCCGCGTAGGAGTGGATGACGTACCACTTGCCCGGCTTCATCCGCAGCTCGACCTTGAAGGCCTCGTACGGGTCGACCTCGGCCTCTTCGGCGTCGTCGTCCTCGGCGTCGATCGCTTCGTCGGCGGCGAGGGTCTCGTTCGCCTCTTCGGCGGTCTCGGACTCGAGCTCGATCTCTTCCTCGTCCTCGACCGCCTCGACGGCGGCCTCGGCCTCGTCGGCGGAGTCGATCTCGAGGGCGTCCTCGACGACGGCGTCGGCCTCGGGGTCCTTGGACTCCTGCAGTGCCGTCAGCTCCTCGTCGATGCCGAGGGACTCGTCGTCCTCGGACTCGACGGAGATCGCGCGCTCCTCGGCGGACTCGGCGGAGCGCTCCTCGCCGGTCTCGACGTCGCCTTCCTGGTTCTCCTCGACCTCGGAGGACTGCTCGGCAGCCGTCGCGAGGTCGATGTCGTCGCGGGAGTAGTCAGACACAGTCGATTCTTTCCGTTCGGTGGTGCGGGTCGGGATGGCGGACGGTCCTGGTCACGATCGGCACCGTCTCGGGCGACCGTACTCCAGTGGACTGCCGCACTCGGCAGTCGACGTCCGGGTCAGGCCGTGGGCCCGTTGCCGAAGACGTACCCGACGCCGAGACCGAACACGAAGTCGAGGATCGACACCAGGATCATCATCACGACGACGAAGACGAGCACGACCAGCGTGTAGCTGAAGAGCTCCTTGCGGGTCGGCGTCACGACCTTGCGCAGTTCGCCGATCACCTGACGGATGAAGAGCACGATGGCAGCGATCGGACCCCGGCGCTCGGCCTGGTCCTGCTTCGCCTTGGCAACGACGTCGTCCGCCGTCGTCTCCATGTCTTTGCTCGCCAACTTCTACCCTTCCAGATTTGCAGGGCGGACAGGACTCGAACCTGCAACCTGCGGTTTTGGAGACCGCTGCTCTACCAATTGAGCCACCGCCCTTCAGAGCACGTCCGTCACCGATCGTGTTCCGGTGGTCGAGTGTACGGGAGTCCGTCACACGGTGTCCACTTGGCCCCCTCCACGGCGTGCCGCGCCGATAGGCTGGCACCCGTGAGCACCGCAGCCCCCGGCCCCGAGTCCACCGCAACCCCGCCGCCGCGCCGACCGATCGGCCGCGCATCGCGTCCCGCATCGCGGCGATCGCCGAGTCCGCGACGCTCAAGGTCGACGCGAAGGCCAAGGCCCTGAAGGCCGCGGGCCGACCCGTCATCTCCTTCGCCGCCGGCGAGCCCGACTTCGCCACGCCCGACCACGTGGTCGCCGCCGCGGTCGAGGCCGCACAGGACCCGAAGAACCACCGGTACACGCCGGCGACCGGGCTGCCGGAGCTGAAGCAGGCCATCGCCGAGAAGACCGCACGCGAGTCCGGCATCACCGTCGACCCGTCGCGGGTGATCGTCACCAACGGCGGCAAGCAGGCCGTCTACCAGGCGTTCCAGACGATCGTCGACGCCGGCGACGAGGTCCTGCTCCCGCCCCGTACTGGACCACCTACCCCGAGGCCATCCGCCTGGCCGGTGGCGAGCCGGTCGAGGTCTTCGCCGGCAGCGACCAGGGCTACCTCGTCACCGTCGAGCAGCTCGAGGCCGCGCGCACCCCGAAGACGAAGGCGCTGCTGTTCTGCTCGCCGTCGAACCCGACCGGCGCGGTGTACACCGCCGAGCAGACCACGGCCATCGGCGAGTGGGCACTCGAGCACGGCATCTGGGTGATCAGCGACGAGATCTACCAGGACCTCGTGTACGACGGACTCCGCTTCACCGGCATCCTCGACGCCGTACCGGCCCTCGCCGACACCACCATCCTGGTCAACGGCGTCGCGAAGACCTACGCGATGACCGGCTGGCGCGTGGGCTGGTTCATCGGCCCGGCCGACGCGGTCAAGGCCGCGTCGAACCTGCAGTCGCACCTGTCGTCGAACGTGTCGAACGTGTCCCAGCGCGCCGCGATCGCCGCCCTCAGCGGGCCGCAGGAGCCGGTGGCGGCCATGCGCGAGGCCTTCGACCGCCGTCGCCAGGCCATCGTCGCCGGGCTCAACGCGATCCCGGGCTTCGTCACGCCGACCCCGCAGGGCGCCTTCTACGTCTACCCCGACGTCACCGCACTGCTCGGTCGCGAGTGGGCGGGCTCGACCCCGACGACGACCCTCGAGCTGGCCGACCTGATCCTCGAGCACGCCGAGGTCGCGGTCGTCCCCGGCGAGGCGTTCGGTCCGTCCGGCTACCTGCGCCTGTCGTACGCGCTCGGCGACGACGACATCGCCGAGGGTGTGGCCCGCCTGGCGGAGTTCTTCGCGTAGTCCCGCCGAACGCAGAACGGGCCGCCTCGTCGAGGTGGCCCTGTTCTGCGTTCCGGAGGCCCGTGGCCGGGTCGTGCCCGTGCCCGTGCTCGTGCTCGTGCTCGTGCTCGTGCTCTCAGTCGAGCAGGTCCCCCACCACGACGGGCTCCGGCACGAGCGACACCCCGAAGCGGTTCAGGACCGTGACCTGCACGTACCGTGCGAGCTCGGCCACCTGGGCCGCCGTCGCGCCGCCACGGTTGGTCAGGGCCAGGGTGTGCTTCGACGAGATCGCCGCGCGCGACCCCGGCACGGCGTAGCCACGGTGCACCCCCGCGTGCTCGATGAGCCAGGCGGCGCTGAGCTTGACGTCGTCGCGGCCGGCCACCGTGGCGCGTCGGCGGGGAGGGTCTCGGCGAAGGCCGCGGACACGATCGGGTTCGTGAAGAACGACCCGGCACTCCAGGTGTCCCGGTCGTCGGCGTCGAGCACCATGCCCTTCGAGGCGCGCAGACGCAGGACCTCGTCGCGGACCGTCGTGGGTTCCACGAGGGCACCGAGGTCGACCCCGAGCGAACCGGCGAGCTGGGCGTACCGCACCGGCACGCCGTGCTCCCCGCCGTGCCGAGCCGGAACTCGACCGTCAGCACGACACCGCGGCGTCCGTGCTTGAGGGTCGACGTACGGTAGCCGAGCGCCAGCTCGGCCGCGGGCACCCACGTGCGCTCCCCGTGGCCGCATCGAGGAACTCGACCCGGGTGAGCACGTCGGAGAGCTCGACCCCGTAGGCGCCGATGTTCTGCACGGGGGCGGCGCCGACGGTGCCCGGGATGCCGCTGAGGGCCTCCAGGCCGGTCCAACCGTTCGCGACGGTGGTGGCGACGAACGCGTCCCAGGGTTCGCCGGCGGCGACGCGGACGGTGACGCCGTCGGCGTCCGCGTCGGCGTCCACCCCCGACGTGCGGACCAGGACGACGGTGCCGTCGAAGCCGGAGTCGGCGACCAGCACGTTGCTGCCGCCGCCGAGGACCAGCCACTCGTGGTCGTCCCACGCGGAGCGCGTGTGGGCGACGAGCTCGTCGGTCGTCGTGGCCGTAGCAGCCGGGCGGCCGCCCCACCGACGCCGAGCGTCGTGAGGTCGGCGAGCACCGGCTCGTGCACGGTCAGCGGAACGCCACCGTGACCTGCGCCTTGCCGAGCACGGTCTGCCCGCCGGCGGTCACGGTGAGGTCGATGCGCTTCGGTCGGCCGTCGTCGTCGACGGTGCCGACCTTGGCGACGATGCCGATGGTCGCGCCCTGCTCCGGGTCCACGACGACGGGGCGGGTGAAGCGGACGCCGTAGCCAGCGACCCAGCCGCTGTCGCCGAGCCACTCGGAGACCGGCTGCACGGCGAGGCCCATCGTGAGCATGCCGTGCGCGAGCACGCCGGGCAGACCGACCGAGGCCGCGACGTCGTCGCGGTAGTGGATCGGGTTGAAGTCACCGGAGGCGCCGGCGTAGCGGACGAGCGAGTCGCGGGTGACGTGCACCTCGCGCTCGGCGACCACCGTGCCGACCTCGATCGCGGTGGCGGGTGCGGCGGTCATGCGTCGTCTCCTCGGACCACGAGGGTCGACGTCGCCGTGACGACGTGCTCCCCGCGGCGTCGTTCATGGTGCTCTGGGCCGTGACCATCGCATTGCCGCCGAGCGTCTTGACGCTCGTCACGGTCAGGGTCGCGGTGAGTTCGTCGCCGGCCACGATGGGCCGGTCGTAGGTGAAGGACTGCTCGCCGTGGACGACACGGGAGAAGTCGATGCCGGCGTCCGGCTCGGCGAGGAGCTGCGCGAGCGTGGCTTCCTGCACGACGACCGCGAAGGTCGGCGGGGCGACGACGTCGGCGTACCCGGCGGCGCGGGCCGCGTCGGGTTCGTGGTGGACGGGGTTGGTCGCGAACACCGCGCGCGAGAACTCGCGCACCTTCTCGCGACCGACCAGGTAGGGCAGGGCCGGCGGGAACGTCCTGCCGACGAGCTCGGGGTTCACTGACACGTCGGCAGTCTACCGACGCCCGTCCGGGGGCCTGTCGATGCTGAGGATGCATCGGCTAGGCTTGCCGGACCGGTTCGGGGAATCGGCGGTCCGGTCGCGACACCGGATCAGGGGACGGGGAGCAACGATGGACACCAGGACCGAGTTCGCCGTGCACACGGGCGACCGGTGCACCGCGATGGAGGTCGCCGGCGCGGCGCTCCGCACGGCGGGACACCACGTCGAGTCGACCGGTGGGACCCTCACCGCGACGACCGGCAACCGGCTGCTGACGATCCTGCTCGGCGCGCTCGTGCACCCCTCCCGCGAGTTCCGCCGCTACGAGTTGTCGACGACCGTCACCGGGGCCTCCACCACGATCACACTGCGGCACAGCGGACACGGCACGGCCGTCTCCGGCGGCAGCATCGGCGCGAGCCGGCGACGGCCGCGTGGCACGAGGTGAACGCGGCGATCGAGCGCGCGCTGCGCGCAGCCGGCGTGTTGCAGACGCGGACCGACACCGGGTCGCACTCCGCGCCGTAGGACCGACCCCAGGGCGGACGGGAGGCCCGGTGCGCGTCCGCCACGTGCCTCCTGGCCGAGACGCCGTCGTGTCCACGGCACACCCCCGACCAAGCGAGACGCCGCCGGATCTGGAGGCGTGCCGCGACGGTCGAGGCGTCTCGCCGGGACGACGGCGTCTCGTGACGGCCGCGTCTCCTGACGGCGGCGTCTCATGACTGCACAGAACAGCCCGGGAACGACGAAAGCCCGGCGAACAGATCGCCGGGCTTGCTGTAGCGAGGGCGGGACTTGAACCCGCGACCCCACGATTATGAGTCGTGTGCTCTAACCAACTGAGCTACCCCGCCAGAGATCCGGAGCGACACGCGCACCGGGTCGGAGCCCCGAGTCAGGATTGAACTGACGACCCCCTCCTTACCATGGAGGTGCTCTACCACTGAGCTATCGGGGCGATGTGCCGCGAACGGCACCACCGAGGATAGCAGAACCCCGACGCTGCTCCGGAACCGGACGAGACGCCCGGGCGTGCCGCGCCCAGGACCGCTAGTTCGCGTTGGTCTGGAGCCACGCCAGCGGGTCCACGGGGACCCCGTCGACGTGCACTTCGAGGTGCAGGTGCGGGCCCGTGGAGTTGCCCGTGCTGCCCACGAGGCCGAGCTCGTCGCCGACCTCGATCTGCTGACCGGTGACCACCTTGAAGGAGTTGTCCTCCATGTGGCCGTAGACGCTGACGAACTGCTTGCCGTCGACGTCGTGCTCCACCCAGACGTCGTTGCCGAAGCCGCCGTCGTTCGCCTGGACCTTGATGACGGTGCCGGCGGCGATGACCCGGATCGAGGTGCCCTCGCCGGGAGCGAAGTCGACACCCATGTGGTTCGTCGAGCAGAACGAGCAGCCCGCGACCTGACGACCGCCGAAGCCCGAGGTGATCGGGACGCCGGTGAGGAACGGCCACTGGATCGTGCCGGTCGGGTCGTTGGTGAAGCTCGACGAGTCGACGTTCTTGTACTGCGTGGCGTCCGACACCGTGTACTGGTCGCGGGTCGTCGACCCGTCGGCTGCGGCACTGACGCTCATCGACTGGGTCGCACCGCTCGCCGTCGACCGGACCGCGGTCGAACCGGTCTCCGGCACGTAGAGCGCCTGGGCGGGCAGCGACGTCGAGACGACGAGGCCGGCGACGAAGAGGAGCGCACCGACGGCCGTGACACGCGAGGCCGCTCGGCGGAACGAGGCACCCTGCTTCCGGGCAGCGGGAGCAGCGGCGGGCACGGCGGCGGTGCGGCCGGCCGCGATGTGCCGGGTGGCGCGGTCGACCTGCAGTGGATGCGGCACGGCCGGTCCGCCGACGGGACGCCGGGACCTGGCCGATGACACGACGGGGCTGCGGTGCACCGAGCTCCGGGCCGCGGCGGGCGCGGTGCGCGGTGCGGTGGCGCGGACGTCCGGCGACGTGGGAGCCGGCGGCGTCGTGATGCGCGAGGCCGGGCGGACCGCCGACTCGGGCAGCGCGGGCGACACCGGTGCGAGGTCGATCGGCGACACGGGAGCGGCAGCCGACGACGGCGTGGTCAGCCCGACGACCTCGTCGAACGACGGACCCACGGCACGGTCGGGTGCGACGTCCTGCGCGTGGTCCTGCGTGACGGGAGCACCCTTCGCAGCCGCTCGCTCCGCCTCGATCCGTGCTCGTCGGGTCAGGTGGACGACCGGGGTGGCGGCGTCGACGGGACCGGTGGGGACGGACGTCAGTGGGGAGTGGGGCATGCGTGCGGTGGCGATCCTGATCGGGGAAGGGGTGCGCTCGTTGGTAACGAGCAGATAACGGGACCTGAGCACGGTAGCAAACGTCGTCGCACGTCGCCAGTCGTGGTCATGTCCACCGGGCACCCCAGAGCGAGGGACCGACGGACGTCAGACGCCGAGCGCCTCCGCTTCCAGCCCGCGCAGCGGCGCCTCGGGTCGTCGGCCACCGCGGGGCTCGCGAACAGGAAGGAGCGGGTGCCGCCGGCCTCCCAGATGCGGACCGTCGCTCCGGCCTCGCGCGCGACGACGGAGCCGCCGGCCATGTCCCACGGGTTGATCCCGCGCTCGTAGTAGGCGTCGACGACCCCGGCACCGACCGCGCAGCAGTCGAGCGAGGCCGCTCCCCGCGTCGGATGTCCCGCACCTCGCCGATCAGCCCGGCGAGCACGGACACCTGCTCGCGGCGACGGTCCGCCGTGTACCCGAAGCCCGTCGCCACGAGTGTCTCGGCGAGCGAGGCCGGAGCACTAACGGACAGGGGGACGCCGTCACGGGTGGCGCCCTGTCCGGCGGCGGCACGGAACACCACCCCGGTCGCGGGGGCGACGACGACACCGGCGATCGGCTCCACGTCGTCGGGTCGGCGGAGCCCCGCACGACGCCGATGCTCACCCCGTACTCGGCGCTGCCGTACAGGTAGTTCACCGTGCCGTCGATCGGGTCGACGACCCAGGTGATGCCGGACTCCCCGACGCCGAGCCGGACTCCTCGCCGTGGAACGCGTCGTCCGGCCGGGCCTCGGCGATCCGGGCGCGGATGAGCGCCTCGACCTCGCGGTCCGCCGCCGTGACCACGTCGACGATGCTCGACTTCCGGTCGGCGACCTCGACCCCCTCGGCCCGTCGTCGTGCGGCGAGCGTGGCCGCTTCGCGCGCGATCATCTCGGCGAGGTCGGCGAACTGGGACGGTGTGCAGTCGGATGCCATGCACCGATCCTGCCAGGGACGACGAAAGCCCCGTCCGGGTCGGACGGGGCTTCGCGATGGTGGCAAGTGAGGGATTCGAACCCCCGAAGGCTACGCCGGCTGATTTACAGTCAGATCCCTTTGGCCGCTTGGGTAACTTGCCATGCGCACCCAGCCGGTGTGATCACCAACCGAAGGCGCGCACAAAAGCATAGCGGATCCGGAACGGTGGTCGTGACCACCGCGAGCCGATCCGCGCGACCGGAACCGTGCCTCCAGTCCGCCGTTAGGCTGTCCGGCATGGCAGACAGTTCCTTCGACGTGGTCAGCAAGGTCGACAAGATGGAGGCGGAGAACGCCCTCAACCAGGCGGCCAAGGAGATCGAGCAGCGGTACGACTTCAAGGGCGCGGACGCGTCGGTCGCCTTCAGCGGCGAGGACGTCCTCATCAAGGCGAACTCGGAAGAGCGCGCGAAGGCCGTCCTCGATGTCCTGCAGAGCAAGGCGATCAAGCGCAACATCAGCCTGAAGAGCCTCGACGCCGGCGACCCCTACCCCTCGGGCAAGGAGTACCGCATCGAGGTGAAGTTCAAGAACGGCATCGAGCAGGACGTCGCGAAGAAGATCGGTGCGTTCCTGCGGGCCAACGCCCCGAAGACCGTGAAGAGCCAGATCCAGGGCGACGAACTGCGGGTCTCCTCGAAGAGCCGCGACGACCTCCAGAACACGATCCAGCTCCTCAAGGGTGAAGAGTTCGACGTCCCGTTGCAGTACATCAACTTCCGCTGACGTCCGTGGAGCACTGGCTCACCGTCGCGATCACCGTCCTGGCCGTCCTGCTGGACCTGGCGATCCGCGTCTTCTCGATCATCTACGTCCCGATCAACCGGAAGCCGCAGACGGCGACCGCCTGGTTGCTGGCGATCTTCCTCATCCCCTACATCGGCTTCATCGTCTTCCTGGTCATCGGGTCGACGAAGCTGCCGCGTGCGCGGCGTGAGAAGCAGACCGAGATCAACGCGTACATCCTCGAGCAGACCGAGGGCATCGAACGCGTGCGCCGTGACCACCCGTGGCCGTTGTGGCTCGAGAGCATCACCACGCTGAACCGCGAACTCGGCGCGATGCCGCTGGTCGGCGGCAACTCGGCGGAGCTCTACCCCGACTCCGAGGAGTCGATCGCGGAGATGACCCGGGCGATCGACCAGTCGCGCCAGTTCGTCCACGTCGAGTTCTACATCGCGACGCTCGACGACACCACGCGACCGTTCTTCGACGCGCTCGCCCGCGCACAGGCCCGCGGCGTCACCGTCCGGTTCCTGCTCGACCACTGGGCCAGCCGCGGTTACCCCGGGTACAAGGACACGCTGGCGTTCATGGACCGCGCCGGCATCGAGTGGCACCTCATGCTCCCGCTGCTGCCGCTGCAGGGGAAGTTCCAGCGCCCCGACCTGCGCAACCACCGGAAGATCATGGTCATCGACGGCTCGGTCGCGTTCACCGGGTCGCAGAACCTGATCGACCCCTCGTACGACATCAAGTCGCACATCGAGAAGGGCATGGTCTACAAGGACCTGTTCGCCCGGTTCGAGGGACCGGTCGTCGCGGGGTTGAACGCCCTGTTCGTCACCGACTGGTACAGCGAGACCGACGAACTGCTGCTCCGCGAGAGCGACCCCGTCCAGCGGGCCGACCGCGGCGACGCCCTCGACTGCCAGGTGGTGCCGTCCGGGCCCGGGTTCGACGGCGAGAACAACCTGCGCCTGTTCAACGCGCTGCTCTACTCAGCGCAGAAGAAGGTGTCGATCACCTCGCCGTACTTCGTGCCGGACGACTCGATGCTCTACGCCATCACGACGACCGCCCAACGCGGCGTCGAGGTCGAGCTCTTCGTCGGCGAGATGGGCGACCACGCCATGACGTGGCACGCGCAGCGCTCGTACTACGAGGACTCCTCCGCGCCGGCGTGCGGATCTGGCTGTACCGGGCACCGACGATCCTGCACGCCAAGCACTTCACCATCGACGACGAGGTGTCGGTGATCGGGTCGAGCAACATGGACATGCGCTCGTTCAGCCTGAACCTCGAGGTCTCCGTGATGGTCCGAGGCCACCGCTTCGTCGACGCCCTGCGCGAGGTGCAGGACGCCTACAAGGAGCACAGCTTCGAGCTGACGCTCGACGAGTGGGTCGACCGTCCGCGCCGGTCCAAGGTGCTCGACAACGTCGCGCGGCTCACGGCAGCGCTGCAGTAGCGGACGACCGGGAGGCGCGGCTCGGCCCGGCAGGGGCGCTCAGCGCATCGGGACGGTGGACGCCAGGGCCGCGACGGCCCGCTCGAGCGGGCCCCGGCCGAGGAACCGGCGCCAGACCATCGCGAACACGACCGAGCCGAGGGCGAACCAACCCCACGCCTCGGCCGACTCCGGGTACTCGGACAGCATCGCGATCACCACGAGGTGTCCCGAGTAGATCGTCAGGGGCATCGACCCGACGGCGGCGAGCGGGAACGCGATCCGCTCGGCGAGCCGCCCGCGCCCGTCGAACAGCAGGGTGCAGAGCGCGATGACCGCCACCGCCACCCCCGCGGTGCCGATCACGTCGACCGTCGTCGACGAGTGGTCGCGCGGTGACAGGAAGAGCTGGGCGAGGGCCTCGGCCGGCGTGCTGCCCTCGGCGGCGTACGGGACCCCCGGGAACGCGAACGCGGCCCCGGACGGAAGCGGCGCGATGACCGTGCCGACGACGTACGCGGTGGCGGCGACCAGTGCGCCGGACGCGAGGAGCACGACCTGCCGGCCACGATCCTCCAGACCGGACCGGGCGACGGCGAGACCGACCAGGACGTACGCCAGGAAGGTGACCACGGGGTAGACCAGGCCGAGCTGCTGTCCGACCATGCCCGCATCGGCGTAGGCCGGTGCGGTCGCGACGGCGACGATCGGCGACAGCACGGCGCAGGCGCCCGCGATGGCGAGGAGCCACGCCGGGCGGACCCGGAGCACCGGGATCACCAGCAGGAACAGCACTCCGTACGTCGGCAGGATGACGTAGACGGGGGTGTCCAACGCGATGAGCACGAAGCCGATGGCGACGACCGCCGCGGCCCGGACCGCCAGGCGCGCCCGGACCCGCCCGATCGTCGGGGTCCTGGCGGAGTCGTGCGACCGCTCGTCAGCCCGATCGAGACGCCGGCGAGGACGGCGAACAGCGTGGACGGGCGCCCGTGCGCCACGGCGGACCACGTCGAGGGATCGGACCAGTCGAGCTGGTCCGCGATGCCGCCGATGTGTGCGGCCATCATGCCGAGCAGCGCGACGGCCCGCGCGACGTCGACGCCCTGCAGTCGCACGCCGGACGCGGACGCGCCCGCACCGCGGTGCGCGGGACGGGCGCGTGTCGGTCATCGGTGTCAGTTCGTGGGCACGTCGACGCGACCGAGGGACACGTCGATCATCTCGTCGCGGGGCACGACCTTGATGCGCTCACGGCCCTCGGCAGCACCGAGCGCGAGCTCGTGGGTGTCCAGGTGGTGCCAGCCCGCGAGGTCGGTGTACTCGACACCGCGCTCGCGGAGCAGCGCCGGGATCGCACCCTCGGAGGGTCCTCCGGCGTCCACCAGCTCGCCTGGTCGTTGACGATGTGCTGCACGGTCTCCATGGCATCGGACTTCGTGTGGCCGATGAGACCGACCGGGCCGCGCTTGATCCAGCCGGTGGCGTAGACGCCCGGGATCTGCTGGTTGTCGTCGTCGAGGACCTGGCCCTCGTGGTTCGGGATGACGCCGTGGCGCTCGTCGAACGGCAGCCCGGGCAGCGGGGAACCGAAGTAGCCGACGGCACGGTAGGCCGCCTGGATCGGGATCTCACGGATCTCGCCCGTGCCCTCGACACCGCCCTCGCCGTTCGGCCGGGTGCGCTCGTACCGGATCGCGGTGAGGTTGCCCTGCTCGTCGCCGACGAACTCGGTCGGCTTCGCGTAGAAGTGCAGGTGCAGCCGCCGGCTCGCCTGGCCGGTCTCGCGGGTGCGCCACTGCTCGAGCACCCGGTTGATGACCATGACCTGCTTGTTCGTGGCGATCGCGGTCTTCGACGCCTCGTCGTGGTCGAAGTCCTCGTCGTAGACGACCATGTCGACGTCACGGACCTCGCCGAGCTCGCGGAGCTCGAGCGGCGTGAACTTGACCTGGGCAGGACCACGGCGGCCGAAGACGTGGACGTCCGTGACGGGCGACGCCTTGAGGCCCTCGTACACGTTCGCCGGGATCTCGGTCGGCAGCAGGTCGTCGGCGTGCTTCGCGAGGATGCGGGAGACGTCGAGCGCGACGTTGCCGACGCCGATCACCGCGACGCTCTCCGCCGTCAGCGGCCAGGTGCGCGGGACGTCGGGGTGGCCGTCGAACCAGCTGACGAAGTCGGCGGCACCGTAGGAGCCCTGGAGGTCGACGCCGGGGACGTCCAGGTCGGCGTCCTTGATCGCGCCCGTCGAGAAGACGACCGCGTTGTAGTGCTTCTTCAGGTCCTCGAGGGTGATGTCCTCGCCGAAGCGGACGTTGCCGAACAGCCGGACGACACCGCGGTCGAGCACGTCGCGAAGGGCGTTGACGATGCCCTTGATCCGCGGGTGGTCGGGGGCGACGCCGTACCGGACGAGTCCGTACGGCGCGGGGAGCTGCTCGAACAGGTCGATCGACACGTCGTGTCCGTGGGCCTCGCGCAGCAGGATGTCCGCGGCGTAGATGCCGGCGGGTCCGGCGCCGACGATGGCGATTCGGAGGGTGGGCACTGATCGTCTCCAGTTCGTTCGGGTGGGGTGCTCCCGGTGGTGCGTCCCGCGCGGCGACCGTGGGGCCGTCCGGTCGCGGGTGGTGTTCAGCGGCTGCGGTCGACGACGGAGTCGGCGAAGCGGGTGAGTGCCCGCTTCACGGTGCCGTCGGGCAGCGGGGCGAGGGCGTCCACGGCGTCGCGGGCCCAGCGGACCGCGACCGTGCGCGTCGACGCGGTCGCCTCGTGGTCGCGCAGTGCGGCGACGGCCGACTGGTACGGCACGGAGCCGACCGCGTCGTCCGGGGCGCCGTTCACGTCGCGCTCGATGCGCTGGACGAGGTCCTGCGCCGCCGGGTCGGTCGCCGCGTGCCGCCGCAGGTGCAGCATCGGCAGCGTGTCGACGCCGGCACGGAGGTCGTTGCCGGCGATCTTGCCGGTCTTGTCCGTCGCGGGTGCCAGGTCGATGACGTCGTCGACGAGTTGGAAGGCGACGCCCACCTTCTCGCCGAAGGTCCCGACGGCGTCCAGGTAGGCACGGTCGGCACCGGAGAACATGACGCCGGCGCGGGCTGCGGTCGCGATGAGCGAGCCGGTCTTGTCGCTGAGCACCTGGATGTAGTGCTCGACCGGGTCGTCGTCGGGCTGCGGGCCGGTGGTCTCGTGCAGCTGCCCCATGCAGAGGCGCTGGAAGGTCTCGGCCTGCATCCGGATGCCCTCGGTGCCGAGGTCGGCGGTGATGAGGCTGGCGCGGGCGAAGAGCAGGTCGCCGGTCAGGATCGCGACGTTGTTGCCGTACGTGATCTGCGCTGCGGGGACCCCGCGGCGGACGGGCGCTTCGTCCATGACGTCGTCGTGGTAGAGCGACGCCAGGTGCGTCGTCTCGATGCTGACGGCGGCCTTGACCACGGCGTCGGTCACCCCGTCGCCGAGCTGCGCGATGAGCAGCGTCAGCGTCGGACGGATCCGCTTGCCGCCCGCGGACAGCAGGTAGCGGCTCGTGGTGTCGGCGAGGGTGTCCGTGGACCGCATGGCGTCCTCGAGTCCCTGCTCGACGAGCTCGAGACCGTCGTCGACGGCGGCGATGAAGCGGCGGTCGGCGGGCGTGGCGAACAACCGCTCGCCGATGCCCAGCGAGGCGCGGAGGCTCGGCGCGCGACGTGCGACCGGGACGCTCGGATTCAAGTGCTGCTCCGTCTTCGGGGGATGGTGACCGGTCAGTCGTCGGCCGGGTCGACGCGCGGCTGCTCGCCGGTGCTCTGGTGGTCGCGGCGTGCCTTCGCACGACGGGCCGCGGACTCGCGCACCGTGTCGGCGACGGGCTTGCGGCCACGGTGCAGTGCGACGATACCGGCCGTGAGGTTGCGGTAGGCGACCACGGAGAACCCGACGCCGCGCAGCCACTGGGTGAGGACCTGCTGGTCCGGCCACGCGTCGATCGACTCGGCGAGGTAGCGGTAGGCGGCGGGGTTGCTGCTCGAGAGCTTCGCGATGCCCGGGAGCACGCGCTTCAGGTAGGTGCCGTAGCCGAGGCGCAGCAGCGCGCGCGGCGGGGTCGAGAACTCGCAGATGACCACGCGGCCACCGGGCTTGAGGACCCGCAGCATCTCGGCGAGCGCCTGCTTCGGGTCGTTCACGTTGCGCAGCCCGAACGAGATCGTGACGGCGTCGAACGTGTCGTCGTCGAAGGGCAGGTGCTCGGCGTCGCCCTCGACGAAGGTGATCTCTGGGTGCCGCTCGCGACCGACCGCGATCATGCCGGCGGAGAGGTCGAGCGCGCTGACCTCTGCCCCTTCTTCGCGAAGGCCGCGGCACTCGTCCCGGTGCCCGCGGCGATGTCGAGGACCTTCTCGCCGGGCTGGGGGTCGACCGCGCGCACCGTGGCGACACGCCACAGCGGTGCGTTGCCCGCCGACAGGATGTCGTTCGTGAGGTCGTACTTGGCCGCGACGTCGTCGAACATCGCCGCCACCTCGTCCGGCCGCTTGTTCAGGTCCGCTCTGCTCACCCGACCAATCCTAGAGGTCCCGACCGTACGTTCACCGGACTCGCAGCAACGGCTCGCGTGACTGGCGGACGGCCGGGCGTCCGACCGACCGCGCGTAGCATCGGAGTCGTGACCCGAACCACCACGGCGGCGCCCCCGCTGACGGTCTCCACCCGGATCCTCGACGACCCGGGCACCGTCCTCCGCCACACCCTGCGCGACCGTCCCCTGGCCTTCGTCCGGAACGGCGACGGCATCGTCGGGATCGGGGAAGCGCTGCGGTTCACGTTCACCGGACCCGACCGGATGCGCGATGCCGCCGCGGTGTGGCGCACCGTCGTGGAGTCGGCCGTCGTCGACGACCCGGTGCAGTTGCGCGGCTCGGGCCTGGTCGCGTTCGGCTCCTTCGCCTTCGCCGACGACTCCGCCGACGAGAGCGTCCTGATCGTCCCGCGCGTCGTCATCGGCCGTCGGCGCGGCAAGGCCTGGCTCACGGCGATCGACACGACCGTCGGCGCCGAGCCGCTCGCGTTCACACGGACCTCGGTACCGGTCCCCCACGTCGGACCGCACGTCTCCGTCGCACTGCGCCCCGGCCGGATCGACGAGGCCGCCTACGCCGCGAACGTCGCCGAGGCCGTGCGGCGCATCGCCGCCGGGAGCGCGCAGAAGGTCGTCCTCGCCCGCGACCTCGTCGGCGTGCTGCCAGCGGACGCCGACCGTCGTGCCGTGCTGCTCGACCTCGCCGCCGCCTACCCGCAGTGCGTCACGTTCGCCGTCGACGGCCTGGTCGGCGCGACCCCCGAGACCCTCGCCCGCACCGACGGCACCCGGTTGACGGCGCGGGTGCTGGCCGGCAGCGCTGCACGCGGTGCCGACGAGGTGTCGGACCGCGCCGCTGCCGAAGCCCTCGCCGCCAGCGCGAAGGACGTCGAGGAACACGCGTTCGCGATCGACAGCCTGCTCGCTTCGCTCCGCCCGCTCGTCACCGAGTTGCGCGCTGATCCCGAGCCGTTCCGGCTGCAGCTGCCGAACCTGTGGCACCTGGCGACCGACGTGCAGGCGACGCTGCCGCCCGACACCACCTCGCTCGACGTCGCCGACGCCCTGCACCCGACGGCCGCCGTCGCGGGCACCCCCACCGACGTGGCCGTCCGGCTCGTCGCCGAGCTCGAGGGCGTCGACCGCGGCCGCTACGCCGGCCCGGTGGGCTGGATGAGCGCCACCGGCGACGGTGAGTGGATGCTGGCGCTCCGCAGCGCCCGGATCGACGACGACGGCACCGTCCGGGCCTGGGCGGGTGCGGGCGTCGTCGCGGGGTCGGAACCCGCGCGTGAGGTCGCCGAGACCGCCCTGAAGTTCCGACCGGTCACCGACGCGCTGGCCTGAGCGGCGCGGCGGCCACGCGGCCCCGCGGTCGCGCTGCGCCGGCCCCGCGCCGCGTTGCGCCGGCCCCTCACCGCGTTGCGCCGGCCCCTCACCGCGTCAGTCGGCCAGCGGGACCTCGATCACGACCCGCTCGGCCGGGTCGGTGAGCACCCGCTCGAGGTCGCCCCACGTCTCCGCGCGGCGGTACTCCCAGCCGAGGCCGGTCACGACCCGTTCGAGGTCGACGTGCTGCGGGGTCGACATCATCCGGCGCATTTCCTCTGGTGGGGTGGTGCGTGCCACCTCGAGCCCACGGAAGATCGCGCCGCCGTGGTCGTTGCCGACGACGACCTGCACCCGGTGCGTACGTTCCTCTGTCCCGGTGACGAACGCCCCGAGGTCGTGCAGCAGGGTCAGGTCGCCGAGCAGCACGCGCGTGGTGCCGACCGACGCCGACGACTGTTCGAGGGCCGCGGCGATCCCGAGGGCCGTCGACACGGTGCCGTCGATGCCGGCGAGCCCACGGTTCGCGTGCACCCGGATCTTCTTGCCGAGCACGCGCCCGTCGGCGACGCGGATGATCTGCGAGGCACCGAACACGAGCCGGTCGTGCGGCCACGTCACGCCCCACACGGCGTCGGCGAGCATCGCGCGGTCGACGGGTCGGCGGCGGAGGGCGACCTCGTCGCGCAGGAACTTGTTGCGTTCGGCGCGGTCCGGGGAGCGCTTGGCGCCGAGGTCGGGTCCGGCGTCACCGTCGCCGAGCAGCTGCCGGCTCGCACCGACCCAGCGGCCGACCCACGCACGGTGCTCCGGCCGGGTCCGGCCCGTCACGCGGACGTCGGACACGAAGGTGGTGTCGGAGGGCCGGGAGGCGCGGGCCGGGTCGAAGGGGTCGGCCGCGTGTCCGCGGACCACGAACGTCTCGACCCCCTGCCGCTGCAGGAGCGCTGGGACCTCACGACTCAGGGTGGGATGGCCGAGCACGACGGCACGACGGACCGCGCCGCCGAAGTCCTGGTCGCGCAGGAGTTCGCGGTAGGTGACGACGAGGTTCCGGCCGAACCGTGCGCCGCTGGAGACCTCGGCGAGGAGGGTGCCCCGAGCTCCCACGCGATGCGCTCGGCGTCCTCGCCGGCGTCGTGCCCGGCGATGACGACCGTGCCCGGCTCGTCGTCCGGCGACAGCTCGGCCACCGGGAGTCCGCCGTGCGCACGACGGGTGGCGAACGCGGTGTCCACCTCGTCGTCGGGGACGCCCTGCACGCGCTCGGCGTCGAGGCCGGCGGACAGGGGTTCACGGAACGCGACGTTGAGCTGCGCGGGCCCCGGTTGCCCGGTGTGTCCGGCGGCCGCGGCGACGGCCTGACGGGCCAGGTCACGGAGCGCTGCACGCACCGAGGGGCCGGCTCCGTGCGCGGACGGTGCCTCGACGTCGCGGACGAAGGCGACCGCGTCGCCGAACATCCCCGGCTGGACGGTGGTCTGGTTGCTGCCGATGCCACGGAGCTCGTCCGGCCGGTCGGCGCTCAACACGATCATCGGGACACCGGAGTGGTGCGCTTCGAGGACGGCGGGGTGCAGGTTGGCGACGGCGGTGCCCGAGGTCGTCACGACCGCGGCCGGTCGACCAGACTCCACCGCGAGACCGAGGGCGAAGAACCCGGCGGTGCGCTCGTCGAGCCGGACGTGGACGGTCAGGCCGCCGGCACGCTCGAGGGCGACGGCCGCGAGCGCCAGGGCCTGGGACCGCGAGCCCGGGCTGACGACGACGTCGATGACACCGGCGCGGACGAGTTCCTGCAGCAGCGTCAGGGCAGCGTCCGTCGCCGGACTGCCCGATCCGGCGGGACCGTCAGCGATCGGTGCGGCCGTCGTCGTCTCGGTCGTGGAACTGGTCTTCGAGGTCTCGGAGGGTCGCGTCGTCCTGGTCCTTGTCCGTGAGGGTGTCCCCCGGAACGGGCGTGGTGCCGAGGAAGTCCGGGTCGTCTTCGGGTCCACGGTACCGGGCGGTCGTGCCGGGGACGCCGGCGAGCGGCCGAGCAGGAACCAGAGCACCCCACCGAGGACGGGGAGGACGATCACGAGGAGGATCCAGACACCCCGCCTGAGGGATCGGACACGTTCGCGGGGCATCGTCGCGCAGTCGATGGCCGCGTACACCGTGAAGGCGACAGCGGCGACGACGACGATCAACCACAAGCGGACCATGCCCAGGAGTCTAGGTCGCGAGCCTGTGACGACCCTGCCGGTCGGCCGTCCGTAGACTCGCAGGGTGAAAGCGTGGCTCCTGTACACCCTGGCCCGGCTCGGCATCTTCGCGGCGGCGCTCGTGCTCCTCCTGCTCCTGACCCCGATGCCCTGGTACTGGGCGACGATCATCGCCGCCCTCGTCGGGCTGCTGGTGTCCTACATCGCGCTGGGCTCGGACGCAGGTCGCCCTGAGCCTGGCCAACCGCCGCGGTGGCCCGGAGCGCGATGCGGACACCGACTTCGAGGACGACTTCGTCGACGCGGCGGACACCGACGCCGCGGACGCCCCGACCGTGCGCCCGGTGTCGGACGCCGACCGGCACGCCGCGCGCCGGGACGCCGACGCGGAGTAGTCCGCGGCTGGACGGCGAGCGTGATGCCGAGCACCACGCCGAAGACCAGCGACGCGAACGACGACAGCTGCAGTGCCGTGATGAGTTCACGGGGCTTGCGGGACGACACCCCGATCGCGAGTGCCGGCAGGGCCAGCAGCAGCGAGAAGTACGTGAAGCCCGTGCGGAAGTAGAGCAGGACGAACCAGAGCAGCACGACGTACGGCAGCAGCAGGAACAGGCCGTACAGCACCCGCGCCACCGGTCGTCCGACGACGACGGCCAGGGTGCGCTTGCCGGCGAGACGGTCCTCGTCGATGTCGCGGATGTTGTTGACCATCAGCACCGCGCAGGCGAAGAACCCGGCGGCGACCGCGGCGGCCCACCCGCTCGTAGGTGGCCTGGCCGATGAGCACGTACTGGGTGCCGAGCACGGCGACGAGGCCGAAGAACACGAAGACGAAGACCTCGCCGAGCGCGTTGTAGCCGTAGGGCTTCTTGCCGCCGGTGTAGAACCACGCGGCGACGATGGCGGCGCGCGCCGACGCAGCAGCCACCACAGCTGGGTGAGCACCACGATGACGATGCCGGCGACCGCAGCCAGCCCGAAGAACGTCAGCGCGACGGTCAGCACCGTCCGGGCTTCGCGAGGCCGGCCCCCGTCAGTCGAGCCGGGCCGACGCGGTACTCGTCGGTGCCCGGACCCCGTCGGAGGTAGTCGTTGCTGTGGTTCACGCCGATCTGCAGGAACAGTGCCACCGCCAGGGCGAGCAGTGCGATGGTGAGGTGGCCGTCCTGCGCCAGGAACGCACCGAAGTCGCCCGTTGTGCCGCTGTCGACGAAGCCCACGGTGGTGCCGAGCACCACGGGGACGACGCCGAGCGTCAGGGTGCGGAGCCGTGCCCCGCCGATCCAGTCCCGCGCGGTCGCCCGGCGCTTCGAGCGGACCGGGGCCGCAGCCTTCGCCGGGTTGCTCGACGGCCCTGCTTGCGCGTCGTGTTCTTCGTTCGCGCCATGACCACCGATCCTATCCGCGCCGCGTCGCACTGCATCGCGGTGCCGTGCGCGGTGCCGACCTACCGCGCGCGCCAGGTCCTGGATCGTCCGCCGGTTGCGGGCTTGCCGGACGCGAGCATCGGGGAGCCGGTCGACCACCACCACCGCGGCCGGACGGGCGGCGCGGCCGAGGGCGTCGCCCACGTGGGACCGGACGGTGTCGAGGTCGAGCGGTCGCTCGGTGACGACGACCGGCACCTCGCCCCACTCCCCGAGGCCTCGTCGGGTGACGATCGCCGTGCTGGTCGGAGCAGGTCGCGCACGAGCCGCTCCACCGCGCCGAGCCGGACCTTCTCGCCGCCGGAGATCACCACGTCGTCGAGGCGTCCGAGCACCCGGACCACGCCGTCGGACACCGTGGCGGCGTCACCCGTGCGGTACCAGCGCAGGCCGTCGCGCTCGACGAACGTCGCGGCCGTGCGGTCGTCGTCGCCGAGGTACCCCTCGGCGAGCATCGGTCCCGACAACTGGAGCTCGTCGTCCACCGCGGGGCGGACGGTCCCGAACGGCACGCCGTCGTACACGCAGCCGCCGCTCGTCTCGCTGGCGCCGTAGGTCGTCACGATGCGCACGCCCGCGGCGACCGCCTCGCTCGCGGAGCGCCGCCGGGGTCGCCTGCCCGCCGACGAGGACCGCGTCGAACCTGCCAACGCAGCCGTCGCGCGGTCGTCGTCGAGCACGCGGGCGAGCTGCACGGGGACGAGCGACTGAGCCAGGGCCGCTGTGACCGGTGACGAGCTGGTCCGCGGCGTCCGCGAACGCCGCGGCACCGAAGTGCCCCGGTGCCACGACGACCGGCGTCGTCCCCGCGGCGATCGAGCGGGTCAGGACGTTGAGGCCCGCGATGTAGTGCGTGGCAGTGCCAGCACCCAGCTGCCCGGTCCGCCGAGCGCTGCGTCCGCCGCTGCGGCACCGGCGAGGAGGGCCTCGGACGAGAGGGCCACGCGCTTGCCGGTGCCGGTGGAACCGCTCGTCTCGACCACCAGGGCGACCCGCTGCCGGACGTCGGCAGGTGGCGGGGTCGGCAGCGCCGGTGCCCTTCGGCGACGGGGAGCAGCGCGGGACCGCCGGCGAGCGCTGCCTCCAGACCGCGGAGCACCGCCAGCGGATCCGACGTGCCCAGCGCGACCAGTGGACGGGTCATGCCGGCACCGCCGGGCTCCAGTAGTGCCACGGGAACGACGTCCACTCGGGGGCGCGCTTCTCGAGGAACGAGTCGCGGCCCTCGACGGCCTCGTCGGTGCCGTAGGCAGCCGCGTCGCCTCGCCCGCGAAGACCTGCTGGCCGACCATCCCGTCGTCGACGGCGTTGAACGCGTACTTGAGCATCCGGATCGCCGTCGGGGGACTTGCCGAGGACGATCTCGCCCCAGCGGATCGCCTCGCGCTCCAGGTCCTCGTGCGGGACGACGGCGTTCACGGCCCCCATCTCGTACGCGCGCTGCGCCGAGTACTCCTGTGCGAGGAAGAAGACCTCGCGCGCGAACTTCTGGCCGATCTGCTTGGCGTAGTAGGCGCTGCCGTAGCCGCCGTCGAACGACCCGACGTCGGCATCGGTCTGCTTGAACCTGCCGTGCTCGGCGCTGGCGATGGTCAGGTCGCAGATCGCGTGCAGCGAGTGCCCGCCGCCGGCGGCCCAGCCGGGGACCACGGCGATGACGACCTTGGGCATCATGCGGATCAGGCGCTGCACCTCGAGGATGCTGCAGTCGTCCCATCGACGCCTGCGCGGCCGCGGGGTCGACACCCGTCGGGCGGTGCCCCTCGTCGCCGACGTACTGGTAGCCGCTGCGCCCCCGGATGCGCTGGTCGCCGCCGGAGCAGAACGCCCAGCCGCCGTCCTTCGGACTCGGGCCGTTGCCGGTCAGCAGGACGACGCCGACGCGGGGGTCCTGACGGGCGTCGTCGAGCGCCCGGTAGAGCTCGTCGACGGTGCGCGGACGGAAGGCGTTCCGCACCTCGGGCCGGTCGAACGCGACCCGGACGATCCCCTTCGAGACGTGCTTGTGGTACGTGATGTCCGGAACTGCTCCGCGATCGGAGCCGCGGTCCAGACGTCGGGGTCGAACAGGTCGGAGACGGGAGCAGCCATGCCCCCAGCGTACCGCCGTCGTCGAGGCGCCCATGCCGGTCAGGCGCCCATGCCGGTCAGGACCTCGGGCGCGACGAACACCATGATCACGATGAGGATCACCGGGTTGGCGAAGAAGGCCACCACGACACCGATCGCCCCGTACCACCGGCCGAGGCCACCGACGGCGGCGACGAAGCCGAGCACCGCCGCGATGAGGGTCAGGAACACCACGACGAAGCAGATCCCGAACGCGAACTCGGTGTCACCGCCCATGAAGACCGCGAAGGCGCTGGCGTCCACCGCGGCGGACACCACCGCGAGGCCGAGGGCGATCTTGCCGACGATCGGGCTGCGGCGCCGCGACCCGGCCGTCTGGCGGACGTCGACGGTGTTCTGCTGCATGAGCCGGGCGAACTCGTCGGTGTCACGACCAGGGCGCTGCGCACGCTGCTGCGGTTCCCGCGCCACCGCGCCTCCCTCGTTCCGGACGGTTCGATCCGGGTCGTGACCAGTGCCGACCGGGGCCGACCGATGCATGCTAATGCCCTGCCCTGGCGGTCCCCCTCCGAGGAACCGGCAGGTGCCCTGGGTGCGGTGGGAGGATGGCCGACGTGCTCCCCGACCTCGCCGAACTCACCGCCGACGCGCACGTGGTCGCCCTGCCCATGCGGGTGCGGTTCCGCGGCATCACCACGCGCGAGGCGGTCGTCCTCCGCGCAGGCCCTCGGGCTGGACCGAGTTCTCGCCCTTCGTCGAGCACGACGACGCCGAAGACGCCGCGTGGCTCCGGGGCGCTGATCGACTTCGGGTGGACCGAGCACGAGGCCGCCGCCGACTCCGTGCCCGTGAACGCCACGGTGCCGGCGATCGCCCCGGACCAGGTCGCCGCGCTGCTCGCGCGCTACCCCGGGTGCACCACCGCGAAGGTCAAGGTCGCCGAACCCGGCACCACCGTCGACGACGACGTCGCCCGGGTCGCCGAGGTCCGACGGGTGATGGGCCCCGCGGCCGCCGTCCGGGTGGACGCCAACGGACTGTGGAGCGTCGACCAGGCCACCGAGGCGCTCGAACGGCTTGCCCCCTTCGACCTGCAGTACGCCGAGCAGCCCTGTCGGACCGTGCCGGAGCTCGCCGCGCTGCGGGCACGGATCGACGGACTCGGCCTCCGGATCGCTGCGGACGAGAGTGTCCGCAAGGCCGCGGACCCGCTCGCCGTCGCGCGGGCCGGGGCTGCCGACGTCCTCGTCGTCAAGGCACAGCCCCTCGGAGGCATCACCGCGGCGCGTACGGTCATCGCCGAGGCCGGGTTGCCGTGCGTGGTCTCCAGCGCGCTCGACACCTCGGTGGGACTCGGCATGGGCGCGTTCCTCGCCGCGGCTGCGATGTCCCCGGGGTACGCCGCCGGGCTCGGGACCGCCGCGATGTTCGCGTCCGACGTCACCGCCGACCCGCTGCTGCCGGTCGGGGGCCGCGTGCCGGTGCGACGGGTCGCGGTGTCGGCGGACCTGCTCGACCGGAACGCCGCGTCGCCGGAGCGCACGGCGTGGTGGCTCGCCCGGGTGGCGCGGGTGCACGCCGTACTGGCCGCCGCGTAGACCCGTCTTCCCGGCCCTGCACGCGACCTGGACGACGGACGGGAGGCACGGCGGACCAGCTGGCACCGTGCCTCCCGTCCGGTCCTGGTCGCGACCAAGCACCGCGTCAGTGACGCGCGTCGCTCACAGGCCCGAGTAGCTGTGCAGGCCCTTGAAGAAGACGTTCACGACCGAGAAGTTGAACATCACGGCAGCGAAGCCGATGAGCGCCAGCCACGACGACCGCGCACCGCGCCAGCCGCGGGTCGCACGGGCGTGGATGTACCCGGCGTATGACGACCCAGATGATGAAGGTCCAGACCTCTTTGGTGTCCCAACCCCAGTACCGTCCCCAGGCACGCTCCGCCCACACCGCACCGGCGATCAGGGTGAAGGTCCAGAGGACGAAGCCGACGAGCAGGACGCGGTAGGTCAGGACCTCGAGGCGGTCGGCGTCCGGCGGGGTCGCCATGAAGCGGAGCTTGCCGAGGCGGTCCGGCCCTGGCGGTACGTCTGCACGAGCTGCGCCACCGCGAGTCCCGCACCGAGCGCGAAGAACCCGGTGCCGGCGATCGCCACGAAGACGTGGATGACGAGCCAGTACGACTGCAGCGCCGGCTGCAGCGGCACGACAGGGACCCAGTAGTTCACCGTCGCGATGCCGAGCAGGATGATCGTCAGCCCGGTGATGAAGACGCCGAGGAACTTCAGGTTCTGCCAGAACTGCACGAGCAGGAAGATGAGCGTGATGAGCGCCGTGCCGGTGAGCGAGAACTCGAACATGTTGCCCCGGCACACGGTCGGCCGCGATGCCGCGCAGGACCACGGAGCCGACGTGCAGCACCAGGGCGAGCACGGTCATGGCCATGCCGACGCGCTCGAACTTCGTGCCGCGCCCGGTCGAGCCGCCGGCGTTCGCCGAGGGGTGCCGCGACCGGTTCGAGCACGACGGTGCCGCCCCGGACGGTGGCGACGGTCTTCGCCGAGCGGGCCGCGCCCACCGAGGCGGTCGCCGCAGCGTCGTCCGAGTCCGCACCAGCGTTCTTCGCCGCGGCCGTCACCTCGCCGGAGCGTTTCGCCATGTCCAGCGCGAACGAGATGAACGCGATGACGTAGACCGCCATCGCGGAGTACGTCAGCACGACCGAGTAGGTCGCGAGGTTCGTGGTCATGTCGTTCACTGGGGCATCCTAACTCCGAGGTCCGACGTGTGGCGCTGTGCGATGTCCGCGACGGCTCGTTCGAGGTTGAGGTCCTCACCGCGGGCGAGGCCCGCGTACTCCAAGTCGTACTCGCCGTGCTCTGCGCCCTTGCGGGGGACGACCTTCACCCACACGCGTCGGCGCGGGACGAAGAGCGACGTGAGCAGCCCGAGTGTGGAGAGCAGCGCGAAGGCGGCGACCCACGCCTGCGACGGGTCGTGGTGCACGTCGAGCGACACGTAGCGCTTGACGCCGTCGAAGGTGATCGACCCGGCACCGTTCGGCAGCTTCTTGGTCTGCCCGGGCTCGAGCGCGATGCTCGCCGTGTCGGACTGACGGCCGGCGATCTGCGTGAGGCCCTTGGTGTCGAGCGTGTAGACGCTCTGCGGCACGCCGCTGTCGAGGCCGAGGTCGCCGGTGTAGACCTGCAGCGTCAGCAGCGGGTTCTGCGTGTCCGGGTAGGCGCTCGTGTACGCACCCGAGGCGAGCTTCGACGCCGTCGGGTAGAAGAACCCGACCATGCCGAGCTGGTCCGGCAGCGCGTCCGGCACCTTGATGACGCCGGTGGACGTGTAGTTGGCGTCCTCGGGCAGGAACGGCACGACGTCCTGGAACGCCACGTTGCCCTCGCCGTCGCGTACGGTGACGTTCATCGCGTAGCCGTTGCCGAGCAGGTACACGTTGGTGCCGCCCACGTGCAGCGGGTCGTTCACGCCCAGACGGCTGGTCGTCGAATCGCCGCCCTTCTCCTTGCTCGTCACGGTCGCCGAGTAGTCGAGCGCCTGGCCGAGGGCGTCGAGGTTGCGCTCCTCGTACTTCGTGACGAACTTGTCGAGCGTCAGGTTGTAGCCCTTGAGGTCGGTCTGCTGGAACCAGCGACCCGGGTTGAACGAGTCGTAGGAGCCGAGGACGTTCGAGAACGTCTGCCCCTCGACCAGCAGCCGCTGGCCCGTGAACCCGAACCCGCCACCGACACCGACGGCCAGCAAGACACCGACGAGCGCCGCGTGGAACACCAGGTTGCCGGTCTCGCGCAGGTAGCCGCGCTCCGCGCTCACCGAGTCGCCGAAGCGCTCGACGCGGTACCCGGAGCGCTTCAGGATCGCCATCGCGCGCGTCACCGCGTGCTCGCTGGACGGGAGGCCCGTGGCCGCGTCGATCCCGGTGGTGCCGTCGATCATCGCGTCGGGCTGCACCGCCACGGTGCGGAAGCCCGCCAGTCGCGTCAGGCGGGCCGGGGTCCAGGGTGGACGGGTCCGGAGCGCCTGCCAGTGGTGCTTCGTGCGCGGCACGATGCAGCCGATCAGGGAGACGAACAGCAGCAGGTAGATCGCCGAGAACCACACCGAGGTGTAGGTGTCGAAGACCTGCAGCTTGTCGAGGATCGGGTAGAGCGTCGCGTGGTCGGCCTTGTACTGGACGACACCGTTCGGGTCGGCGGTGCGCTGCGGCACGAGCGAGCCCGGGATCGCCGCGAGGGCGAGCAGCATGAGCAGGAACAGCGCGGTGCGCATGCTCGTGAGCTGTCGCCAGAAGAACCGGAGGGTGCCGACGAAGCCGAGCTTCGGCTGGTTGATGCCGGCGTCGCCGGGGCCGGAGCCGTCGACGTGGTCGGACGGTCGCTGCGGGTCCGACGTGGTGTCGGCGCCCGTCGCTTCGGTTTCGGGATCAGACCGCGGGGACAAAGCTCTGGATCACCGCCCCGACGCTCGACATGACGGCCGACCAGATTCCGGTGACCATGAGCAGACCGATGACGATCAGGATCGCTCCTCCGATGATGTTGACGGTGCGCATGTGCCGCTTCACGGCGCGGATCGCACCGGTCGCCCAGCCGGCCCCGAGGGCGACGAGGACGAACGGGATGCCGAGGCCCAGGCAGTACGCGACGCCGAGCCACATGCCCTGCCAGGCACTGCCCGACTGCACGCTGAGCAGGTTGATGGCCGCGAGGGTCGGGCCGAGGCACGGGGTCCAGCCGAGGCCGAACACGATGCCGAGCAGCGGGGCGCCGACGAGTCCGGTCGCGGGCGTCCAGCTCGGCTTGATGGTGCGCTGCATGAACGTGAACCGGCCGACGAACACCAGCCCCATCGCGATGACGACGACGCCCAGGATCTGCGTGATGAGGTCGCGCCAGCGCACGAGCCAGAACCCGAGCGCGCCGAACACCGTCGTGTACGCGACGAAGACCGCCGTGAAGCCGAGGATGAACAGGAGCACGCCGAGCACGACCCGCCCGCGGCGCTGCCCGCCCTCGGCGATCCCACCGACGTACCCGAGGTAGCCGGGCACGAGCGGGAGCACACAGGGCGACAGGAACGAGACGAGTCCCGCGAGCGCCGCCACGGGCAGCGCAACGGCCATCTGGCCGCTGAGGATCGCCTCGGCGAAGGGGTTGGAGGCCACGGGTCAGGAGGCCTTGCCGGCGTCGACTTCGTCGCTGATCAGGGTCTTCAGGATGCTCGTGCCGTCGACGGCGCCGAGCACACGGGCAGCCACGCGGCCCTTGGTGTCGAGGACGATCGTGGCCGGCACGGCGTTCGGGGCGATCTGACCGGACAGGGCGAGCTGCATCGTGCCGGTCTTCTGGTCGAGGACGGTCGGGTAGTCGACGCCGAACGTGCGCTCGAAGGCGGCTGCGGTCGCTGCCTCGTCGCGGACGTTGACGCCGATGAACGCGACGTCGTCGGCACCGGCGTAGGACTCGTGCACCTCGTTGAGGTACTTCGCCTCGGCGCGGCACGGCGGGCAGCTCGCGTACCAGAAGTTCAGGACGACGACCTTGCCCTTGAGGTCCTTCGACGAGACGGTGTCGCCGTCGGAGTCCTTCGCCTCGAAGTCGACCGCGTCGGACCGCTTGTCGGCGGTGACCTCGGTCACCGCGCCGTCGCCGGAGATGTAGTTCTGGGTGGTGCCGTTGCCGTACTGCTTGGCGAGGCCACCGTTGTCCGACGAGCACCCGGACAGGACGAGCGCCGCGGCGACCGCCGTCGCTGCGAGGACCGCGAACCGCTTGCTGATGACGCTCACACTGCGCGTGCCGTTCACACTGCTCGTGCCGTTCACACTGCTCGTGCCGTTCACACTGCTCCTTCGTCGATGGCGGTCGCGCGCAGCTCCTGCGCGGGATCCGTGTACCCGACCTCGGTGAACCGACCGGTCGACGTGGCGGGTACCCGTTCGACGGTCGTGATGCTCGACAGGTCGCGGCGGCGCTTGCGTGGGTCGTGCCAGAGCGACTCCCCGCGAGCTTCCGGTGGACCGTCCAGATCGGCAGCTGGTGGCTGACCAGGACGACGTCGCCGCCGTCCACGCTCTCCCACGCCGTGGTCATCGCCGCGAGCATGCGGTTCGCGATCGACTCGTACGCCTCGCCCCAGCTCGGCCGGAACGGGTTCGCGATCCAGGGCCACTCCGCCGGACGGCCGAGCGAACGCTTCGTGAAGCCCGGAGGCTGCCCCTCGTAACGGTTCGTCGGCTCGATGAGGCGCTCGTCCAGCGTGACGTCGAGCCCGTACGCGGCCGACCACGGCGCCGCGGACTCCTGCGTGCGCTGCAGCGGCGAGGCGACGATCCGGCGCACGTCGACACCGGCGTCCTTCCACGTGGTCGCCGAAGCGAGGGCCATCTGCTTGCCGAGGTCACTCAGTCCGAAGCCCGGGAGCCGCCCGTACAGGACGCGGTCGGGGTTGTGCACCTCACCGTGCCGGACGAGGTGGAGTCGGGTGGCGGGCATGGGTTCCAGTGTAGGTCGCCCACCGGTGCTCACCGGCCCCACAGCCGATTCACCGGATGCGGAAGCGCTCAGCCGAGCTCGCCCGACAACCGCCCGTGGATGGCCACCGACCCGGTGTTCAGGCCCACGACCTCGACCGTGGACCCGTGCTTGGCGAACCGCTGCTCGACGCCGTCCAGCGCCGCGACCGTCGAGGCGTCGAAGACGTGCGCGTCGGACAGGTCGATGACCACGTGCTCCGGGTCCTCGGCGTAGGAGAACCGCGTGACGAGGTCGTTCGACGACGCGAAGAACAGGGCGCCGCGCACCCGGTACCGCACGGTGCGCTCGTCGACCGGCTCGCGGACGACGGTGACGACGTGCGCCGCCCGGCGAGCGAAGACCAGTGCTGCGACGACGACCCCGACGAGCACGCCGGTCGCGAGGTTCTCGGTCACGACGACCACCACGACGGTGATCAGCATGACGGCGGTCTCCCCGAGGGGCATCCGCCGCAGGGTTCGCGGACGGATGCTGTGCCAGTCGAAGGTCGCCACGCACACCATGAGCATCACGGCGGTCAGCGCGGCCATCGGGATCTCGGCCACGAGGTCGTGCAGCACGATCGTCAGCACGAGCACCGACGCACCGGCGACGAAGGTCGAGATCCGGGTCCGTGCGCCCGCGGTCTTCACGTTGATGACCGTCTGGCCGATCATCGCGCAACCACCCGTACCGCCGAAGAACGCCGACGCGATGTTGGCGATGCCCTGGCCCCAGGACTCCCGCCACTTGCTCGAGCCGGTCTCGGTGATGGAGTCGACGAGCTGCGCGGTCAACAGGGTCTCGATGAGGCCGACGATCGCGACGCCGAACGCGTACGGCGCGATGATCTGCAGCGTCTCGAAGGAGAACGGGGTGAGGATGCCGTTGAACCCGGGCAGTGCGGTGGGCAGTTCGCCCTCGTCGCCGACCGTGGGGACGACGACACTGAAGAGCATGGTGATGCCGGTGATCACGACGACCGCGATGAGCGGCGCCGGGACGGCCTTGGTCAGGAACGGGAAGCCGACGATGATCGCGATGCCGAGGGCGGTGAGCGGCCAGACGACGAACGGGACGTCGGGGCCGAGCAGGTTGGGCAGCTGCGCGGTGAAGATGAGGATCGCCAGCGCGTTGACGAACGCCACGTTGACGCTGCGCGGGATGAAGCGCATCAGGCGGGCGACCCCGAGGAACCCGAGCACGAGCTGGAACACGCCACCGAGCACGATCGCGGGCACGAGGTACTCGATGCCGTGTTCGCGGACGAGCGGCGCGATGACCAGGGCCACCGAACCAGCCGCGGCGGACACCATCGCCGGACGGCCGCCGACGATCGAGATGACGACGGCGATGATGACGCTCGAGAACAGGCCCACCGCGGGGTCGACCCCGGCGACGACGGAGAACGAGATCGCCTCGGGGATGAGCGCGAGCGCGGTGACGACACCGGCGAGGACCTCGCGGGTCAGCATGCGGGGTGAGCGGAGGGCGGTGAGGACGCTCGGGGCCGCCGGCGCATGTGTGATCACGGACATCGCTCGGAACTCTACCCTCACGTGAGGGTAGAGTTGTGCACCGTGAGCACCACCGACACCCCGGACACGATGCACATCGGCGAGCTGGCGGACCGTGCCGGCATGTCCCTGCGGACGATCCGCCACTACGACGAGGTCGGGCTGCTCGTGCCGAGCGGCCGCACCACGGGCGGGTTCCAGGTCTACACCGCGCAGGACCTGGACCGGCTGCTCGTGATCCGCCGCATGAAGCCGCTCGGGTTCACGCTCGACGAGATGGCGGATCTGCTGCGGGTCGTCGATGTGCTGGCGGCGAAGGACCCCGACGACGAGCCCGCGCTGGCTGCACGCCTCGACGAGTACCTCGAGGACGCCCGGGCCCGGCACGCCAAGCTCGTCGAGCGCGCCGGCATGGCCGAGGAGTTCATCGGCACCCTGGGGTCACTCCGCGCTTCACTCCCCTGACACCCCGCTGTCCTCGGCGAGCACCCGAGCCCGCATGCGCTGCCGCTCGAGCTCGAGCTTCAGCTCTCCTTCTTCGACGTGCAGCTGCCAGTCGATCGCTCCTCGTTGCGCCCAGTCCCACATGCTCTCGCCGGGCGCAGGACCGATGTGCGGCCGCTCGGCAGGAGCCGCTTCCTTCCGTACCAGTTCTCGCCAAGCACGACGCAGACGAGTCGTCATCACGGTCTCCTCTTCTCGATGAACAGTTCCGCCAGCACCCTTGCAGCGGGTTCTTCTCCGGCGGGCACTTTTTGCATGTCGTACATCGCCTGTGCCAGATTGCGTCCGATCTCGCGACGTCCGACCTCGCTCGCAGTGATCAGGTCGAAGACCACCGTCAGCCGCGTCCAGTAGCGGTCCCGCTGCTCGCGCGCGACGTCCCGCCGCCACCGGATGACCGCCCACAGCCCACCGACGAACGCCGCGAGCAGCGTGAACGCCGCCGTGCACAGCGCTGCTGCCACGACCGCGACCGCCGCAGGCGCTCGGGTCGCGAGTTCCCCCGTCCCCGTCCCCACCCGGTCCCCCTCTCGTCTCGCGACCCGGCCACGTCGAGAACGCTACGGACCCGCTCGACGCCCCACGGGCCTCCCGGCCGACCTGTGGACGACGCCGGCAGCGGGCCGCCCTGTGGAGGGGAACACCCTGCGGACCGACGCCGCCGGACGCAGACGGTTAGACTCGACCACCGTGATCGAACGCACCCGCATCGCCGACCTCGCTGCCCTCCCCGACGGCCCCGTCTCCGTGGCCGGATGGGTCGAGACCGTCCGAGACCAGAAGAAGGTGCAGTTCGTCGTCCTCCGCGACGAATCCGGCGCCGTCCAGCTCGTGAACCCCGCCACGCGCGAGGCCGAGGACGGTGACGACGCCGCCCAGGCCGCGCTCGCCACCACCACCGAGATCTCGGCCCTCGCCCACGGCACCTTCATCCACGCCACCGGCACCCTGAAGCACGACGAGCGCGTCAAGCTCGGCGGGCTCGAGGTCAAGGTCGGCACGCTCGAGGTGGTGAGCGCCGCGATCCCGGAGACCCCGATCGCCGACGACTCGTCGCTCGACAAGCGGCTCGACTGGCGCTTCCTCGACCTGCGCAACCGCAAGCAGAACCTCATCTTCCGCATCCAGACGACCCTGGAGCACGCGTTCCGCACCTACTGGGTGGACCGCGACTACATCGAGATCCACACCCCGAAGCTGATGGCGTCGGCGTCCGAGTCGCGCGCCGAGCTCTTCCAGCTCGAGTACTTCGAGACGACCGCCTACCTGGCGCAGTCGCCGCAGAACTTCAAGCAGATGGCCCAGCCGGCCGGCTTCGGCGCCGTGTTCGAGATCGCCGACGCGTTCCGCGCGGACCCTCGTTCACGAGCCGTCACGCGACCGAGTTCACGAGCGTCGACGCCGAGTTCTCGTGGATCGAGTCCCACGAAGACGTCATGGCGATGCACGAAGAGGTCCTGGTCGCCGGCATCACCGCGGTCAAGGACAAGTACGGCAAGGACATCGAGGAGGTCTTCGGCTTCGAGCTGCAGGTCCCCGCGACCCTGTTCCCCCGCGTGACCCTGGCCGAGGCCCGGAAGATCGTGGCCGAGAGCGGACACGACGTCGTCCGCGCCGACGGCGACCTGGACCCCGAGGGCGAGCGCCGCGTCGCCGCCTGGGCGAAGGAGCACCACGGTTCGGAGTTCGTGTTCGTCACCGAGTACGACGCCTCGATCCGGCCGTACTACCACATGCGGAAGCCCGGCGACCCGTCGCTCACGAACAGCTACGACCTCATCTTCAACGGCGCGGAGATCTCCACGGGCGCGCAGCGCGAGCACCGCGTCGACGTGCTCGAGGCGCAGGCCGTCGAGAAGGGCCTCGACCCCGAGGAGCTCGGCTGGTACCTCGACTTCTTCCGCTACGGCGTGCCGCCGCACGGTGGGTTCGGCATGGGCCTCGCGCGCGTGCTCATGCTCATGTTGGGCGAGCCGTCCATCCGCGAGGTCACGTACCTCTTCCGTGGACCGACGCGCCTGACGCCGTAGGTACGTCACGCGTCGCCCCGCGCGAGCGCACATGGTGAACAGGAATGGTCGCCTCCCGATGTGGGAGGCGACCATTTCTGCTCGCAGCGCCGCAGCGCACGCAGAGCCGGGGGCGGACGGGAGGCCCGGCTCAGCGCTGCCAGTCGATGGCAGCCCGCCCCGTGACCAGTCCACGGATCTCGGCTGCGGCAGCCTGGTGGTCCGGATGCACCTGGTACTCGTCGAGTCCGGCGAGGTCGTCGAACGACGCGACGACGGCGACGTCGCTGTTCTTCTCCGGGTAGGCGACGTTCTCGACGACCTCGAGCGAACGGATCGACCCGATGGTGCCGGTCAGGCCGGTCAGGAGTTCACGGATCCGGGCGATGGACGCGGCGCGGTCGAGGTCCTCGCGCAGGGTCCAGGCGACGACGTGGGAGATCATGCGGGGAACCGGCCTTCTCGAGGGCACGTGCGAGCCGGTCGGCGTCGACGTGCCAGTTGCTGTGGACTCTCCCGTCGACCAGCACGACGGGGATGTCCTCCGCGTACTCCTGGCGGAGGGCGTCGTCGTCGAGGATCGAGCGTTCCTGCAGCGTCACGCCGGGGTGTTCGGCGACGACGCGTTCGACCACGGGCCGTGCGTCGTCGCAGAGGTGGCATCCGGGCTTCGTCAGGAACGTCACTGCGGGCATGGCTCCAGCGTAGCCCGCGGTCCGCGTCCCCTGGGGAATGCGAAAGCCCCGGCGAACCGGGGCTTGACGCTGCAGGCTCGGGGCCTACTTCTTGTTGCGACGCTGGTGGCGCGTCTTGCGAAGCAGCTTGCGGTGCTTCTTCTTCGCCATGCGCTTGCGACGCTTCTTGATGACAGAACCCATGTGGACCTCGCTCGGACTGTGCTGATGTATCGGACACCGGGCCGTCGAGACCGCGGAAAATCAACCCGGCCGAGTCTACCGGAGGGCTGACGCGATGTCGAACGCGCCCGGAACGGACGGGTGTGCGCTCAGCCGACGTCTGCGATGCCGCCGCGCAGCACGTCGGCGACGGCTGACTCGGGGACACGGAAGGACCGGCCGAAACGGATGGCGGGGAGCTCACCGGCGTGGACCATGCGGTACACGGTCATCTTCGAGACACGCATCATCTCGGCGACCTCAGCGACGGTGAGGAAGCGCACGTCGTCGAAACTGCCGGTCATGATCCGCCTTCGGTGGCTCGCACGCGATCCGCGCACGGGTTTGGTGTGACCTGTGTGGTCACTGGCAACTGTAGAGGCGCGTGCGACCCGGTGTCCAGGTTCAGTCTTCGTCGCCGCGGCGCGTGAAGCGCTTGCGGCTGCGGTCGACGACACGCTCCCAGCCCTGCTGCGCACCGGAGATCGCCGCGGTGGCCCGGTAGGACGCCTCGGCCATGACACGCCCGAGCTCGGTCCCGACCTCGACGGTGGTCTTGCCGGCAGCACCGTTCCGGCGGACGGACACGGGCTGACCGTCGGGGGTCCAGGCCGTGGTCGCGGGCATGCCGTCGGCGTCGACCGCGCCGGTGAAGGGCAGGACCCAGTCCTCCAGCGACACGAGCGGTTCCGGGTCGAGCCGGTAGAAGCGGTGCTGCCCTTCTTCACGGCTGGTGACGAGTCCGATGTCGCGCAGGACCCGGAGGTGTTTCGACACCGTCGGCTGGCTGACGCCCAGTCGTTCGACCAGTTGCCCGACGCTGAGTTCCCCGCCGGTGACGTCCGATCCGTACGCGGCGAGGAGGGTCCCGAGCAGCTCGCGCCTCGTGGGGTCCGCCACGACGGAGAAGATGTCGGCCATGCGGGCAAGGCTAGCCGGGGCACCACGGATGTACCATGACGAACCGTCCCGGCCCATGTCCTCGGAGGCATACGATGCTCGACCGTACCGAGCCGCTCCCGCGGCACGTGACCGTCACCCGACGACGCGGCGGACGGATCGCGACGGTCCTGCGCTCGTCGCCGTCGCGTCTGGCGATCCTGGTGTTCGTCGCCCTCATCTTCGTGTTCACGGCACTGTTCATGACCCCGTGGGCGGCGGCCGACGGTACCGGCACGCACTTCTCCGACGCGCTGTTCACGGCGGCCTCGGTGGTCTGCGTCACGGGCCTCGCGACCGTCGACATGGCGACGCACTGGTCGGTGTTCGGCAAGGTCCTCGTGGTGATCGGGACGCAGATCGGTGCGGTGGGCGTCCTGACCTTCGCGTCGATCCTCGGGCTCTTCGTGACCCGCAAGCTCGGGCTCCGCGCGAAGCTGATGGCCGCCGGCGACTCGAACCCGCTCCGCACGCACCACGGGGCCGTCCCCGAGGGGCAGGCCGTCCGCCTCGGCGAGGTCGGCACCCTGCTCGCCACGGTCGCGGTGAGCACCCTGTCGATCGAGATCGTCCTCGGCCTGCTGCTGCTGCCGTCCGTGCTGATCGCCGGCATCCCGTTCTGGACCGCGGTCGGTGACTCCTTCTACTACGCCGCCATGGCGTTCACGAACACCGGCTTCTCGCCGAACGCGGACGGCCTCGACCCGTTCGCCCACGACTACTGGTTCCTGACGCTCCTGATGATCGGTGTCGTCGCGGGGTCGATCGGCTTCCCGGTCATCCGCACCCTGACGAAGCAGCTCCGCACGCCGCGTCGGTGGCCCATCCACGTCAAGCTCACGCTGGCCACGAGCGCCGTCCTGCTCGTCGGCGGCGCGATCGTCTACACCGCGCTCGAGGCGTCGAACCCGACGACCTTCGGCGAGGAAGGAGCCGGCCGGACCGCGTTCCAGGCCCTCTTCCTGTCGACGATGACCCGGTCCGGTGGCTTCTCGCTCGTCGACTTCGACCAGCTGAACGGGTCGAGCCTGCTCGTCACCGACATGCTCATGTTCATCGGCGGCGGGTCGGCTTCGACCGCCGGCGGCATCAAGGTCACGACGCTCGCCGTGTTGTTCCTCGCCGCGGTCGCCGAGGCCCAGGGCCGGCAGAGCATGGAGGCGTTCGGGCGCCGCATCCCGAGCGACGTGCTGCGGGTCGCGGTCGCCATCGTGCTCTGGGGGGCGACGATCGTCGCCGTGGCGACCGTGGTGCTCCTGCAGATCACGGACGATTCACTCGACCGTGTCCTGTTCGAGGTGATCTCGGCGTTCTCCACCAGTGGGCTGTCCTCGGGTGTGTCCGCGAACCTGCCCGAGTCCGGCAAGTACGTCCTGGCCGCCACCATGTTCCTCGGCCGGGTCGGTACAGTGACCATCGCCGCAGCCCTGGCCGCGAGTCAGAGCCGGCAACTGTTCCGCCGTCCCGAGGAGAGGCCGATCGTTGGCTGACCGAACCCGTCCCCCGCACCCGATGGGTGCGATCAGTCACGACGCACCCGTGCTCGTCATCGGCCTCGGCCGGTTCGGCGCCGCCACCGCCGGTCAGCTCGAACGGCAGGACCGCGAGGTGCTGGTCGTCGACACCGACCCGGGCCTGGTGCAGAAGTGGTCCGACCGGGTCACGCACGCCGTGCAGGCCGATGCGACCGACATCGACGCCCTGCGCCAGATCGGTGCACAGGACTTCGCGATCGCGGTCGTCGGCACGGGCAGCGACCTGGAGTCGAGCGTGCTGATCACCGCGAACCTGGTCGACCTCGGCATCCCGCAGATCTGGGCGAAGGCCATCAGCCGGTCGCACGGCACGATCCTGTCCCGCATCGGCGCGAACCACGTCGTCTACCCGGAGCGCGAGGCCGGCGAGCGCACGGCGCACCTGGTGTCCGGGCGCATGCTCGACTTCATCGAGTTCGACGACGACTTCGCGGTGGTGAAGATGTTCCCGCCGCGGGCGGTGCGCGGCAAGGACCTCGCGACCACGGTGATCCGCACGCGGTTCGGCCTGACGGTGCTCGGCATCAAGCCGCCGGGCAGCCCGTTCGTGCCGGCGACCCCGGAGAGCATCATCGGCGAGAACGACGTGATCATCGTCTCGGGGTCCGAGACGGACCTGGAGCGCTTCGCCGCCTACGAGTAGTCCCGGACGCGGCTAGGACGCCGCGATCTCCTCCGCGCGAGCGATCGCCGCACGCGACGCGCGCAGGAAGGTGTCGGCGAGGTCGGCGTCCTGCAGCACCGCGACGGCCCGCTCGGTGGTGCCCTTCGGGCTCGTGACGGCGCGCCGCAGGTCTGCGGGTCCGCGATCCGACCGGTCGAGCAGCTCGACGGCACCCCGGAGCGTGCCCTGCACCATCGTGGCCGCCTGCTCCGGGCTGAAGCCCAGCGCCTCGGCGGATCGCTGCCACTCCTCGACGAGCAGGAAGACGTAGGCCGGGCCCGAGCCGGACACCGCCGACAGGGCGTCGAGCTGCGCCTCGGGCACCTCGATCACCCGTCCTGACGCCGTGAACACCGACGAGGCGAGCGCGACGGCCTCGGCGTCCGCCGAGGCCCCGGCGCTGATCCCGGTGACACCGTGGCCGACGCCGATCGGCGTGTTCGGCAGCGCTCGGACGACGCGGACCCCGGCCGGCACCCGCGCCTCCATGCTCGCGGTGGTGGTGCCGACCGCCACGCTGACCAACACCGCACCGGGCTCCAGGTCGGCGGCGACCTCGTCGAGCAGGTCCGCGATCACGTACGGCTTCACACCGACGACGACGAGTGCCGCGCCGCGGACGGCCGAGCGGTTCGCGTCGGGGTCGGTGTCGCTCGCGGTGGCGTCGAGGCCGTGCTCCCGGTGGGCGGCCGCCGACGCCTCGGACTTCGTCGTGAGGGTCACGGTCGCCGGGTCGAGTCCGGCGGCGAGCAGGCCGTCGAGGACCGAGCCGGACATGGAGCCGACGCCGAGAAGAGCGGTACGGGGCAGGTCGATCGTCATGCTCCCGACCCTACCGACCGGCCTCGCCTAGGATCGTCTTCCAGATCGGGAGAAGGGGACAGCTGTGAGCGCTTCAGGAGGCACGAAGGCGATCCTCGCCGCACTCGGTGCGAACGTCGGCATCGCAATCGTGAAGTTCGTCGCGGCGGCGATCAGCGGGTCCGCGTCGATGCTGGCCGAGGGTGTGCACTCCCTGGCCGACTCCGCGAACCAGCTCCTCCTGCTGCTCGGTGGTCGCCGGGCGCGCCGTGCTGCCGACGAGGAACACCCGTTCGGCTACGGCCGCGAGCGCTACGTCTACGCCTTCGTCGTCTCGATCATCCTGTTCTCCGTCGGTGGCGTCTTCTCGCTCTACGAGGGCATCGAGAAGCTCGCCCACCCGCACCCGCTCGAGAACTGGTGGCTGCCGCTCGTCGTGCTCGTCATCGCGATCGGGCTCGAGGGCTTCTCGCTCCGCACCGCGCTGCGGGAAGCCCGCCCGCAGAAGGGCACGCTCAGCTGGGTCCAGTTCGTCCGCCGCGCCAAGGCCCCGGAGTTGCCCGTCGTCATGCTCGAGGACACCGCGGCGCTGCTCGGCCTGGTGTTCGCGCTCTTCGGCGTCGGGCTGACCGCGATCACCGGCAACGGCGTGTTCGACGCGATCGGCACGATCTTCATCGCCGCCCTGCTCATCGCCGTCGCGGTCGTCCTGGGCATCGAGACGAAGAGCCTCCTCGTCGGCGAGGGCGCGACCGCCGCCGACGTCGAGCGGATCAAGCACGCGGTGCTCGACGGCCCGGAGGTCGACTCGATCATCCACATCAAGACCCTGTACCTGGGTCCGGACGAGCTGATGGTCGGCGTGAAGGTCGCCGTCGACGGCGACCGCCGCCTGGGGGACGTCGCCGCGGGCATCGACACGGTCGAGCACCGGGTGCGCTCCGCGGTGCCGATCGCCCGGGTCATCTACGTCGAGCCCGACGTGCTCCGCACCGGTCCGCGTCCGCCGACCGAGGCGATCGTCATCCTCGCCGCTGACTGAAGAACGCGTCGAGCAGCGCGGCGCACTCGCGTTCGAGCACGCCGCCGACGACCTCGGAGCGGTGCGGCAGTCGGCGGTCCCTGGCGATGTCGTAGACACTGCCGGTCGCGCCTGCCTTCGGGTCCCAGGCGCCGAACACGACCCGCGGCACACGTGCGGCCAGGATCGCCCCGGCGCACATCGGGCACGGCTCGAGGGTCACGACGAGCGTGTGCTCGTCGAGGTGCCAGTCCCCCGTGACCGCGGCGGCCGCGCGGAGCGCGAGCACCTCGGCGTGGGCGGTCGGGTCCTGCAGCGCCTCGCGCTCGTTCCGGCCGACGGCGACGACGACGCCGTCGCGGTCGAGCACCACCGCCCCCACGGGCACGTCGCCGGTCGCCAGGCAGGCCCGGGCCTCGTCGAGCGCGCGCTCCATCGCCGGGACGAACGGGCGGGCAGCGGGCGCTTCCACGGGACCTCCAGGTGGTCGGCAGCACGGTAGGCTCGACCCTATGCGAGTCCACGTCGCCGACCACCCGCTCATCACCCACAAGCTCTCGGTGCTCCGCGACCGGACCACACCCTCCCCCACGTTCCGCGCCCTGACCGAAGAGCTCGTCACGCTCCTCGCGTACGAGGCCACGCGGAACGTCCGGGTCACCGCGACGCCCATCGACACCCCCGTGGCGCACACCATGGGCGTCTCGATCGCCAAGCCGCGTCCGCTCGTCGTCCCGATCCTGCGTGCCGGCCTCGGCATGCTCGAGGGGATGGTCAAGCTCGTGCCGACGGCCGAGGTCGGGTTCCTCGGCATGGCCCGCAACGAGGAGACGCTCGAGCCGCAGACCTACGCCGAGCGCCTGCCCGACGACCTGTCCGGCCGTCAGTGCTTCGTGCTCGACCCGATGCTGGCCACCGGCGGGACCCTCGCCGCTGCCATCGACTTCCTGTTCGCCCGCGGCGCCGAGGAGATCACCTGCGTGTGCATCCTCGGTGCGCCGGAGGGGCTCGCCATGGTCGAAGAGGCCGTCGGCGACCGCAACGTCTCGATCGTCCTCGGTGCCCTCGACGAGAAGCTCGACGAGAACGGGTACATCGTGCCCGGTCTCGGCGACGCCGGCGACCGCCTCTACGGTCTGGCCGAGTAGGCAGTCGACGTCACCGACGATCGACGGGAGGCCCGTGGCGACACCGCCACGGGCCTCCCGTCGTCCGTCAGCCCGGTCCACCGCCACCGGTGCGCGGAACGCACCGTCTGCTCGGACGGTTGACACCGCCTTGGTATACCGCCGATACTCATCCCATGACTGCAACCGTGTCCACCCGCGTCCTCTCCGAGGTCCAGGGGACTGCCGGCATGATGATGCCGGTCGCCGTCATGCGTTGTCGAATGTGTGCCTGATCGGCACCCGTTCCAGCCGGATCCCCCGCGACACCACCCCGGTCGCGAGCGTGTGATCCCCGGGTGACGGACACCGTCGGCGACGCGCACCACGTCACGAGGTCTGTCTCCCGTTCCCCCGGGTCCGCCCCGGTCCGCAGCCGGACCGCAGGGCACATCGGCATCCAGCCGTACCCGGGTCGACGCATTCGACACCGCCGCCAGCGCCACACGCGCACCGGCCACATCGCCCGGAGAACCACCATGTCGCTCACCATCGCCCAGCCCCGCACCGCGCTCCGCACCGCCGCTCCGGCGCCGACCGACCTCGGGACGGTCACCCCGATCCGTCCGCGTCCCGCGACGCCGGCCACGACCGGGCAGACGAGCGTGCCGACCAGCCCGGTCGTCGCACCGCAGCGCAACCGCTCCCTGCCGGAGGGCACCGAGGCCCGTGGCTTCGCGCTCTACGTCGGGATCGACGAGGCGAAGGCGGCAGCGGCCGGCACGACGCTCGCAGCCGTCGTCGAGCAGCTGAAGGCACTGACCGCGCAGCTGGTGCCGAACTCGGAGACCTACGCGGCCGTCGCCGTCGCCGCGGAGCAGTCCGGTGGCCGTGACGTCGACGTCGTCCGCCTGGCCCTGCAGGACCGGTCCGCGGTCGCCGCCCGCAAGCAGGCCGAGAAGCCCGAGCCGGAGGAGACCGGGGTCGTCATCGACATCTCCCGCAAGCGCGTCACGCTCGACGGCGACGCAGCGCCCCTGACCTACAAGGAGTTCGAACTCCTGCAGTTCCTGGTGCTGCGCGAGGGCCAGACCGTGGACCGCTCGGCCATCATCGACGGCCTGTGGTCGGACGGCGAGGACGAGACCCCGAACGAGCGCACCATCGACGTGCACGTGCGCCGGCTCCGCTCCAAGCTCGGCGCGTTCGAGGAGATCGTCCGCACCGTCCGCGGTGTGGGCTACCGGTTCGACCGGCACGCCGACGTGGCCGTGCGCTACGCCTCGACGCCCTCGCCCGACCTCTTCTGATCCTGATCGGTCGCTCTTGGTGAACTCGCAGCGAACGACGCAGCGGGAGGCTAGCGCGCCGTTACCGCTTCGTTATACAGTCGGTCGTGCAGACGGTGTTTGCCGTGGCACCGCCTGCGGAATGTGATTGCAGGAAACTCTTGGTGCAAGGGAGAGGGCCGGTCGCTCGGAAGAGCGGCCGGCCCTCGTGCATGTCGGAGCGCATGCATGTCGAACCCGCGCCTGTCGGGGGCCGTCGGTAGTGTGGACGGACCGTCCGACCAGAGGGGAGCGCCATCGTGAGCGAGTCACGCCGCAGCGAGAAGGCGACCGCCGTCGCCGCCTGGGAATCACTGTTCCGCGCCCAGGTCACCGTGATGCGGAGCCTCAACGCGGACTTCCCCGGCGGCGAGATCTCCTTCAACGAGTACGACGTCTGCTTCAACCTGTCGACGCAGCCCGGTCGACGCTGCCGCATGCGTGACCTCACCGGCCACCTGCTCCTCACCCAGCCGAGCGTGAGTCGTCTGGTCGATCGTCTGCTCGCCCGCGGGATCGTCGAGAAGCAGCCGGATCCGTCCGATGCCCGCGGCGTCATCGTGGCGCTCACCCCGCACGGGTTCGACGTCTACCGCCACGTGGCCGTGCAGCACGCGGCGAGCATCGCGCAGCAGGTCGGCGCCGGACTGTCCGACGCCGAACTCCGCACCCTCACCGAGCTCTGCACGAAGCTGCGCCTCGCGGTCGGCACCGCCCCGGGCCGACGGGCCGTCGCGCGCTCGGTCTCCGAGTCGGACCCGGCAGCGGTGTGACCGGCGCACTGGTCTGGCTCCGCGACGACCTGCGGCTGGCCGACAACCCCGCACTGCGTGCCGCGATCGACCACGGCGGCGACGTCACGGTGGTCTACGTCCTCGACGACGAATCCCCCGGCATCCGTCCCGCGGGCGCGGCGAGCCGCTGGTGGCTCCACCACTCGCTCACCGCGCTGGACGGCGAACTGCGTGACCGTGACTCGCGGGCTGGTGCTGCGACGGGGTGCGGCCGCCGCGGTGATCGACGCCCTCGTCGCCGACACCGGTGCCGACGCCGTGTTCTGGAACCGTCGGTACGGTCCGGCCGAGCGCGAGGTCGACGCCGGCATCAAGAGCGCCCTGCACGACCGCGGCATCGAGGCGCACAGCTTCGCGGCGAGCCTGCTCTGGGAACCGTGGACCGTCCGCACCGGACAGGGCGAGCCGTACAAGGTGTTCACCCCGTTCTGGCGCGCTGCCCAGGCGATGCCGGAACCACGGCACCCGCTCCCGAAGCCCCGCGACCTGCCCGCCCCGGCCCGGGTCGCGAGCGACGACCTGAGCCAGTGGGACCTGCTGCCGACCCGTCCCGACTGGGCCGGCGGACTCCGCGACGCCTGGGAGCCCGGCGAGCACGGCGCACACCAGCGGCTCGAGCACTTCGTCACCCATGCGCTCGAGGACTACGACCAGCGCGACGAACCCGCCATGGCCGCCACGAGCGACCTGTCCCCGCACCTGCGCTGGGGCGAGGTCAGCCCGTACCAGGTGTGGCACCGGCTGCACGGAGCGCTCGAGCCCGAGCAGCGCCAGAACGCCTCGGCCTTCCTGCGGCAGCTGGCCTGGCGCGAGTTCAACTGGAACGAGTACTTCCACTGCGAGGACATCACGACGGTGAACGTGCGTCGCGAGTTCGACGCGTTCCCGTGGCGGGACGCCCCCGATGCCGAGGTCGACCGGTGGCGCACCGGGACGACCGGGTTCGACCTCGTCGACGCCGGCATGCGCGAGCTGTGGCACTCCGGCGCCATGCACAACCGCGTCCGGTTGGCGACCGCGAGTTTCCTCGTCAAGAACCTGCTCGTCGACTGGCGGGTGGGTGAGCAGTGGTTCTGGGACACCCTCGTCGACGCCGACTCCGCCAACAACGCCGCGAACTGGCAGTGGGTCGCCGGGTCGGGCTTCGACGCGGCGCCCTACTTCCGGGTGTTCAACCCCGACCGGCAGCTCGAGCGCTTCGACCCGCACCGCGAGTACGTGCACCGGTGGGTGCCGTCGGAGGAGCTCCGGCCCGAGCCGATGGTCGACCTCAAGGCGACCCGGCAGCGCGCGCTCGACGCGTACGCCGAGATGCGTCGGTCATGAGTCCGTGGGACGCCGCCGTCGCGCAGGTCGACGCGCTCTTCCGTGACCGTGTCGACCGTGGCGTCGCGCCGAGCAGTGCGTGGGGTGTGTTCGACCGGACCGGCCTCGTCGCCTCCGGGGGCCACGGCGATCGCGGAGACGGGCAGCGGCCGGACGCCGACGCCGTCTACCGGATCGCGTCGTGCACCAAGAGCGTCACCGCGGCGACGCTGCTGACGCTGGTGTCCGACGGTCGGCTGGACCTCGACGCGCCGATCACCGCGTTCGTCCCGGCGTTCGGCGCCGTACCCCTGCCCACACCGGACTCCCCCGTGCCGACCGTGCGGATGCTGCTGACCATGTCGGCCGGCTTCCCCACCGACGACCCCTGGGCGGACCGGCAGGAGTCGATCAGCGACGCCGAGCTCGACGAGGTCCTGCGCGGCGGGCTGCTGTTCGACTCGGTGCCCGGCACCCGGTTCGCCTACTCGAACCTGGGCTACGCCCTGCTCGGGCGGGTCGTCGCCGTCGTCACCGGCCGTCCGTTCACCGAGGCGGCACGCGACACCGTGCTCCGACCGCTCGGTCTCGACCACACGGTGTTCAGCGCGGCCGAGGCGCAGGGACCGGTCGTCACCGGGTTCCGCCCGCACGACGGCGACTGGGAGCCCCTGCCGATGACCGGCCCGGGTGCGTTCTCGTCGATCGGCGGACTGTTCTCCACCGTCCGCGACCTCGCGCGGTGGGCGACGCACCTCGGGTCGGCGTCCTCCGACGCCCCGGAACCCGGCCCGGTCTCCCCGCCGACCGCCGGCTCATGCAGCAGGCGATGCGGGTCGTGCCGTCGTCCGTCGTCTCCGGCTCGTCACGCGCCACGGCGTACGGCTTCGGGCTGTTCGTCGAGCAGGACGACCACTTCGGCGAACTCGTCTCGCACTCCGGCGGCTACCCGGGGTTCTCCGCACACATGCGCTGGTCCGCACAGACCGGTCTCGGTGTCGTCGCGTTCGAGAACGCCACGCAGGCGAAGGTCTCCGCCGCTGCCCAGCAGGCACACGACCTGCTCCTGAACGCAACGCGTCCGGCGGCGTCCGACGGGCACCCCGACACGACGACCGGACCGGTGCGCCGCCCCGGCGCCGAGCCGACCATCCGGGCGACGCGAGCCGCGCAGGTTGCCGTGACGGGCCTCCTGGCCGACTGGCAGGACGACGTGGCGGACGCGGTCTGCACGCCGAACGTGGCGATGGACGTCCCCTACGACCGACGCCGTCGGGCGATCGCGGCGGCGGTGGCGGAGGTGGGTGCTGACCTGACCGCCGCTCCCGTCGCCGAGCAGTCGTCGGCGCCGTCGCACCTGCGGTGGTGGCTGCCCGGCGCCTGCGGGCGCCTGCGCGTCGAGATCCGCCTCGCCCCTGCCGCGGCAGGACGCGTCCAGACCCTCACCGTCGTGGCGGAGCCCGCCGAGCGCTGACAGGGCGGGCGCCGACGGGCCGCACCGCGGCGGGGCTGCGCCGGCGACCGACCGTCACACCGGTGGGCGACCACCCACGAACCCGAGTGCTCGGGCCGCCACGCGGTGCCCTCACGTGCAGCCGCTCCGACGCGCACGGGATCGGTCGCCCAGGCACGCACGAAGCCCGCGGCGAACGCGTCACCGGCGCCGACCGTGTCGACGACCGTGGCCGGCGTCGCGGGGACGCGGTGCACGCTCCGTCCGCGTCGCCCCACCAGCACGCCGTCGGCGCCCACCGTGACCACCACGAGCGGCACGTGCTCGGTGAGTCGCCGCACCGCGTCGTCGAGGTCGGTCGTCCCGGTCAGTTCGAGGGCCTCCTGCCGGCCGGGGAAGAGGACGTCGACTCCGACGAGGGACTCGAGGAAGGCGTGGGCACCGACCGACCGTACGATCGCTGCCGAGGACGGGTCGAGCGACACCCGGGCCGATCCCGTCCGGGCGCGGGCGACCAGGGACGCGATGCGGTCGGCGCCACCACCGAGCATCGCGTGCCCGGTCAGGTGCACGATGTCCGCGCGTCGGGCCACGGCCTCGGGGACGTCGGCAGCCGTGAGCTTCCCGCTCGCGGCCGGGTCGGACATCGCCGTGCGGCCGCTGTCGTTGCGCACCGACACCACGACCCCGGTGGAGGTCATCGCGTCGTAGCGCAGGTGCGGACGGACACCGGCGTCCTCCAGCGACCGCTCGTGCCGGTAGACGTCGTCGACGCCCACCCGCGCGACGAGGTCCACCTCGGCACCGAGCCAGCCGAGCCAGGCGGCGGTGTTGCCGGCTGCACCGGTCGGTCGGTGGCGGATCACGGCGGCGGGGTCGTGCGCCCCGACGGTGTGTGCGGTGGTCTGCACGAGCACGCCGTCCAGGACGTCGCCGACGACCAGGAACCGCTTTTCCGGCGCCGCGACGGCGGCCGGCGACCACCCGTCCGGCACGGGTGCCCTCGGGCTGCGACACGGGCACGGAGGCCTCTTGCGGCATGGACATCTGCCTCAGTCTACGGGGAACCGAGTAAAGCTCCGTTTTCGGGACCGCACAGCCCATCCAAACCGGTGGCCCGTCGAGCGTACGACCGGTAACATACTCCATGCCACCACGCGGCAGGTCGAGTGACCGCCGTTGACGATCCGACGGAGATGCCATGCCCCGGAAGCCCGACCCGACGCTCAAGCCGGCGATCCTCGAGAAGGTCACCCTGCACCTGCTGGACACCAAGCTCGAGGACGTCTCGGTCCGCAGCCTCGGTCGCATCCTGGGCACCAGTGCGTACCCGATCGTCTACCACTTCGGCTCCCGCGACGCACTCATCGACTCCGTCGTCGTGCACCTGGCCGACACGGTCTGCCACGCTGCGCTCGATCCCGCGGCTGACCGCTCCGCCCTCGCTGACTACTTGGTGACCAGCTTCGGTCGCCTCGACGACCCGCGCCGAGCCCTCGCCGCCCGGCTCACCTTCGAGCTCGGGTGCGTCGAGGCGATGGACGGCCAGGTCCGGCAACGCGGTCTGCACCGGGACCACGTGGCAGCGGTCGCCGCGTGGTGCCTCGCACACGGCTACGACGCCGAGGCCGCCGATCGCGTCGCACGCGACGCCGTGACGACTGCCCGCGGATCCCAGTGGACCGCGATCGTCGACCGGGAGCGCGCCGACACCGACGCCGCGCTCCGGGCGATCGCCGACCGGCTCGCCGCCGGAGCGGCAGTCACCGCGGCGTGATGCACGAACGGGAGGCACGGTGCCAGCTGGCACCGTGCCTCCCGTTCGTCCGTCGGTCGCGTCACGCGACCCGCGGTCGGTGGATCAGAGCGTCACGAACGACTGCGACTTCGCGTTGGCGAAGCGCGCCGCGACGTTCTCCCAGTCGACGATGTTCCAGACGGCCTTCACGTAGTCCGCCTTGACGTTGAGGTAGTCGAGGTAGAAGGCGTGCTCCCACATGTCGAGCAGGAAGATCGGCACGAGGCCGAACGGCACGTTGGCCTGCTGGTCGAACAGCTGGAACGTGGTCAGCTTCTGGCCGACGGTGTCCCAGGCCAGGACGGCCCAGCCGGAGCCCTGGATACCGTTCGCGACGGCAGCGAACTGCGCCTTGAAGGTGTCGAACGAGCCGAAGAACTCGTCGATCGCCGCGGCGAGCTCACCCTCGGGGACCTTCGTGTCCGGGCCGAGGTTGGTCCAGAAGATCGAGTGGTTGACGTGGCCACCGAGGTGGAACGCCAGGTCCTTCTCGAGCTTGTTGATCGCACCGAAGTTGCCCGACTCGCGCGCTTCACCGAGCTGCTGCAGCGCGGTGTTCGCTCCGGTCACGTAGGCCTGGTGGTGCTTGTCGTGGTGCAGCTGCATGATCTTGCCGCTGATGTGCGGCTCGAGTGCGGCGTAGTCGTACGGCAGCTCCGGCAGGGTGTACTCAGCCATGTGAGGTCCTTTCGATCAGTGGGTTGCGGATGGGATTCCGCGGCTCACGAGAGCCGGGAACGATCGGTGAGGGAGTGGAATTCCCGGTTGTGGTAGACCAGCGGCTCGCCGTGCTCGAGGCCGACGACGATGTCGAGGACCTCGGCGACGACGACGGTCGAGCTGCCGATCGGGGTCGTGGAGAGCGGGCGGCACCGCAACGCGCTCGCGGCACTGGGCAGGTAGCGGTCGCCCGAGGGCAGGGTGCCCCAGATCGGGTCGTCGGCGGTCGGGCTGCCCGTCGAGGCGAAGCGCCGGGCGAGCGCCACGCTGAGCGAGTCGACCAGGTGCACGACGAAGACCGGGGCGCCGAGCACGGCCCCGGCGGACCCGGAGTTCGTCGACAGCGAGAAGACGAGCACCGGCGGGTCCACCGCGACACTCGCGACGCTCGAGGCGGTGAGTCCGGTCGGACCGTCCGGCCCTCGGCGGTGATGACGGCGACGCCGGCCGGGTGCCCGCGGAACGCGGACTTGTACGCTTCGGCGATGTTCGCCGGGGCTTCGTCGGGCATGGTGTTCGTCGTCGTTCCTTCGTGCGGGGTGTGCCGTCACTGGGCGGGCATGTCCCAACGTATGACCTGAACCATGGTTGAGGTCAACGATTCACAGGTTCGACGGCTCCCGGGCGCGCCGTGGCGGTGACTTCGTGAGCAGAAATGGTCGGGTCGCGTGGCGCAACCCGACCATTTCCGCTCACGAAGCGGCGCGTCAGCGGCGCTTGAGCATGACGACGGCGCCTGCGGCAGCGATCACCATGAGCACCGCGGCGACGCCGGCCGTGATCGTCACGCCGGAGTCGAACGCCGCCCGTGCCGACTCGAGGAGCGCCTGGCCGGCACCGCCACCGAGGGACGACGCGGCGGACACCGCACCGCCGAGCGTCTCCTGCGCAGCGGTGTGCGCGGTCGAGCTCAGTCCGCCGGGCACCACGACGTGCGCCCGGTAGGTGGTCGCCAGGATCGTGCCGAGGACGGCCGTGCCGAGGACCGCACCGATCTCGTACGCCGTCTCGGACATCGCGGACGCGGCACCGGCCTTGTCCGCCGGAGCGGTCGAGATGATGAGGTCGTTCGTGACGGTCTCGGATGCGCCGATCCCGATGCCGAGCAGCACGAACGCGAACGCCAGTGCGGCGATCGACGCGTGGTGCCCGAGGACCGCCACGAGGGCGTACGCGGCAGCCGAGAAGAGCAGCGAGACCGACACGACCCAGCGCGGTGCGACCCGGGCGACGACCGGCACCACCGCGAGGCCGGCGACGATCGTGAGCACCGATCCGGGGATCAGCACGACGCCGGAGGCGAACGGGTCGAGCCCCGCCACGAGCTGCAGGTGCTGCGCGATGAAGAACAGGAAGCCGGTCAGCGAGAACATCGCCATCAGGTTCATGAGCACACTGCCGGTGAACGCCGTGCTGCGGAACAAGCGCAGGTCGAGCATCGGCGTGCGGGACCGCAGCTGCCGGCGGACGAACGCGATGCCGCAGACGACCCCGACGGCGAGCATCGCGACCGCGAACCCGCGCTCCTCCGGGTGCACGAACGACTTGATCGCCCAGGCGATCGGCGCCAGCGCACCGAGGGACAGGAACATGCTCGGCACGTCGACCGGCCCCGGCATCGGGTCGCGCGACTCCGGCACGCAGAACGGGACGCCGACGAGCATGAGCATGAGGATCGGCACCGCGACCAGGAAGACGCTGCCCCAGTGGAAGTGCGCGAGCAGCGTGCCACCGACGAGCGGACCGAGGGCGTTGCCGGCCGCGAACATGGTCGACCACACGGCCAGCGCCATGCGCCGCTCCCCCGCGTCGACGAAGACGTTGCGGATGATCGAGAGCGTCGCGGGCATGAGCATCGCGCCGAACACCCCCATCGCGATCCGTGCGGCGACGAGCATCCAGGCGTCGGTCGCGAAGGCCGCGGCGACGGAGAACAGCGCGAAGCCGGTGGCCCCGATCACCAGGATCCGACGGCGGCCGATCCGGTCACCGATGCTGCCCATCACGACGAGCAGCCCGGCCAGGACGAGCGGGTACGCGTCGACGATCCAGAGCTGCGTGGTGGCGTCCGGGTTGAGCTCACGACTGATCGACGGCAGCGCGAAGCTCAGCACGGTGTTGTCCACCGAGATGAGCAGGACCGGCAGCATCAGCACGGCGAGCGCGAGGAACCGTCGGGCGCGGCTGCTGGTGACGCGGGTGGCGATGGGGCTGGTGAGCAGTGCGGACACGGCGGACTCCTGGGACTTCGAGCCGGACCTGGTCGACGGCGGGCGGTGCGTGGGGCAGACGAGACGGGACGCGGGATGGACACGCGCCCCGTCAGGACTCCGTCAGTGTACCGTCTGGACGGTTATGGTTGCAAATGCAACCAACAGGCGGACGGGAGGCCCGTGGCGGGCTCGCCACGGGCCTCCCGTTCGATGGCTGGTCCCGCCCAGGGCGGGAGGCTGGAGCGACGGCACCACCTGCGTCCGGTGCCGGGGTTCCGGTGCCGGGGTTCCACAACACGCCGCGTGGACTCTGCCCGGGTTCCGATGTCGGGCGGCTTGAGCGCCGACATGCCGAGATTTCGGAACCTCGGGGGCAGGACCGGGGCGGGGCCGGACGGGGCAGGGCGGGGCCGGGCCGGGCGGGGCGGGGCGCGCCGTCAGGCGGAGTCGCGGACCAGCAGGCTGTGGCGCACGGTGCGCTGCACCGCGGCACCGTGCCGCGGCAGCTCACCGGCGAGCATGCCGAGCGCGAGCGTGAGGGCCTCGCGCGCGACGGCGTCGAGATCGACCGCCAGGGTCGTCAGCATCGGCGACACCAGTGCGCCGAGCGGCAGGCCGTCGACGCCGACGACCCGGACCTCACCGGGGACGTCGACGCCCGCGCGGCGGCAGGCCTGCAGCACGCCGAGCGCCATCACGTCGTTGAAGGCCAGGATCGCGTCGAGTCGGCGCTTCCGAGCCAGGATCCGCACCGTCTCGTCGGCACCGCACTCGGCGGTGCCGTGCGGCGCGTGCACGAGCTCCGGCAGGTAGCCGCGGCGGCGCAGCGCGTCGAGCATGAGCAGGCCGCGCGCACTCGTGTGGTCCGCCGACGAGTTGTCGAGCACGACCGGGTGCCGCACTCCGGTCGCCACCAGGTGATCGGCGAGCGCTTCGATCGCGTCGGCGGGGTCGATCCACACCGCAGCCGTGGGCGGGTCGGATGACGGGTCGAGCTCGACCATCGGCACGTTGCCGAGGAGCTCGCTCCACCGGTGCCGGCGCGAGCCGAGGTAGCCGATGACCACGTCGGTCTGCGCACCGAGCGCCTGGACCATCCGGTCGGCGTCGCTCGCCAGGTCGACGTCGGCGAGCATGACGTTCCACCCCTGCTCGGCGGCGAGCCGGAACACGGCGGACGCGAGCTGGGGCGTGTACGGGTTCCGCAGGTCGTTCACGACGAGCCCGAGCTGGTGGTCCCCGCCGGTGACCAGCCCGCGGCCGAACCGCGACGGCCGGTAGTCGAGCGACGCCGCGACGGCGAGCACCCGTTCCTTCGTGGTCGCGCTGATGCCGGACATGCCGTTCATCGCGCGGGTGACGGTCTGCCGGGACACCCCGGCGGCCGCGGCGACGTCGATGATCGTCGCGCGGCCGCCGGAGTGCGGGCCGTCCGGTGGCGACTGGGTCAGTCGCGGAGGTCCAGCCATGCCACCTGTTCCGGGGTGAGGTCGACGGAGAGGCCCGTCATGGACGATCGGGCTTCCGCGATCGTACGCGGTCCGAAGAGCGGGAACGTCGGGAACGGCTGGTTCAGCACGTACGCCAGGGCGATCGCCGTGGCGGGGACGCCGAACCGGTCGCCGAGCTCCCGCGCGCGACGGAGCCGCTCGAAGTTCTCGTCGCTGTAGTAGCAGCGGACGAGCTCGGCGTCGCTGGTGTCCTCCGGCGTCGCACGACCGGTGAAGAAGCCACGGGCCTGCGACGACCACGGCAGCAGCGGGACCTGACGCTCCTCGAGCCACGCCTTCGACGCGGCGTCGGTCGCGTGCTCGCAGCCGTCCCACGGCACGTCGTAGGCCTCGGCCAGGCCGAAGTGGTTGCTGAGGACCTCGAACTCGTGCTTGCCGTTCGCCCGTGCGTAGGCGTTGGCCTCGTCGAAGCGTGCCGGCGTCCAGTTCGACCCGCCGTACACGCGGATGCGGCCGGCGCGGCGGTGCTCGTCGAGGACGTCGACGAACTCCCCCACCGGGATGTCCGGGTTGTCGCGGTGCATCATGTAGATGTCCGCGTAGTCGGTGCCCTGGCGCTCGAGGCCTCTCGAGCAGCTGCTTCGTCAGGGACTCCGGGTCACAGAACGGCGTGTGCGCACCCTTCGTGATGACGACCACGTCCTCGCGGACGCCGCGGTTCTGGATCCACTTGCCGAGCCGGCCCTCGAGCACCCCGCCGCCGTAGATGTAGCCGGTGTCGAACACGTTGCCGCCCTGCTCGACGAACAGGTCGAAGATCGCGCTGGCGTGCGCCAGGTCGGGCTGGTTGTCGACGCCCATCACCAGGCGCGACAGCCGCTTGCCGACACCCGGGATCTCGCCGTACTGCATGGGGTTGCCGTCCTGCACCCGGAGCGGCCGGCCGCTCACGGTGGGGATGTCGGCGGACTCGGCCTCGAACGGGTAGCGCAGGCCGATCGCGGCGCGCCACTTGTCGAGGGTGCGGGCGGTCGCGAGCGACTCGTCGATCGTCATCTGTGCTGCCTCGACCGCACCGGCACGCAGGGCGTCGGTGGTGGCGTCGGCCTCACGTGCGTAGGGGTGCTCGCCGGCGAAGGACAGCGTGCGCGGGTCCTCGTCGACGGTGTGCACCTCGATCGTCGGGTCGGCGCCGAGGGTCCAAGGGTCGGCGAGCAGGAGGCGACCGCGCGTGCCGTACACCGCGACGGCGTTGTCGTCCTGCACGAAGACGCCGGTGCGGACGGACGCCGTGATGCCGCCGCGGTAGGTCAGCTGCGCGACGGTCCACTCGTCGACGCCGGTCGGCCCGAGGGTGCCGGTGGCAGTGAGCTCCGTCGGCTCGGCGACGGCGACACCGGTCGCGGCCTGCACGATCGCGGCGGCCATCGTCACCGGGTACCCGCCGACGTCGAGGATCCCGCCGCCGGCCGTGTCGACGTCGAACAGTCGGCCGGTCCGCTCACCGGTACGGAACGCGAACGAGGCGTCGATGTGCGTGACCTCGCCGATCACGCCGTCCTGCACGAGGTCGAGCAGTGCGGCGGTCTGCGGGTGGAAGCGGTACATGAACGCCTCGACCAGCGGCAGGCCGGCCTGGCGTGCGGCATCGGCGAGCGCCATGGCGGTGCCGTGGTTCGGGGCGAGGGGCTTCTCGCACAGGACGGCCTTGCCGGCCTCGAGCGCGGCGAGGACGAGCCGCGCGTGCCCGGTGTGCACGGTCGAGACGTACACGGCGTCGACGCGCGGGTCGGCGAGGACCTCGTCGTAGGTCGCTGCAGAGACGTCGGCGAACCCGAGCTGCGCGGCTTCGTCGGCGAAGGTCTGCGCCCGCTCGGTGGACGAGCTGCCGGCAGCCACGAGTGCACCACCGCTCGCGGGCAGCTGGGAGAGGAAGCGGCGGGCGATGCCCCCGGGGCCGAGGACGGCCCAGCCGGGGCGGTCGGCGACCGTCGGGGTCGTGGTGCTGGCGGTGTTCGCGGTCTGCGCTGACATGCGGATCCTTGTCGTCTCGTGAACCTTCACGGTCACGACGACGCTAGTGCCACACGCCCGGTGGATCAATGCGGAAGTGCTTGACACGGCGTGTCTCACAGAGGATGCTCTGGACCACTTCGTGAGCGTTCACGGTCGAACGCTCCGGGGACCCGGTATCGCTGTGTCCAACCCGATCTCAACGACGAGAGCAGGTAGTTTCGTGACGTCATCTCCATCGATCAGTCTCAGCAGGCGGGGTTCCTCGCCGGCGCAGGTGCCCTCGGAGCCCTCGCCACCACCGCCTTGTTGGCCGGGTGCTCCACGAGCACCGCCATCTCCAAGGACCCTGACGAACTCGTCCTCTGGTACTGGAACCGGTCGCTCGACCCGAAGTTCCTGCGGCAGGCCGCCGGGGGGATCGCCGGGCAGGGGTCCAAGCGGCTCCGCCCCGACCTGATCGGCGGTGCCTCGTACGACACCAAGTTCCGGACCGCACTCGCCGGGAACGCGTTCATCCCCGACGTCCTCATGGTCAACTCGAACTGCTGGCTGTACTTCCCCGACGAAGACCTGTTCACCGACTTCGACGACCACGGCGGCGCGGCGAAGCGGGACGAGTACTACGACTGGAAGAGCGCGCTCGGCCGGACGCCGAGCGGCCGGCAGTGCTTCTGGCCCGTCGACACCGGACCGACCGGCTTCTTCTACCGGCAGGACGTCCTGGCGAAGGCCGGGCTGCCGACCGACCCGGACGAGGTCTCCGACGCGATCGCGACGTGGGACGGGTTCCGCTCCTTCGGCGCGAAGATCCGGAAGGGTGCGGACGCCGCGACGGTCATCACCGCCAACCAGCTCTTCAACCAGTACATCTACGCCAGCCCCACGCGGTACTTCGACCGCGACGACCAGCCGGTCTTCGAGCAGGACGACAGCTCGGTGCGGCAGGCGTGGGAGAACGCCGTCGCCTGCGTCCGTTCCGGCCTCACCGGCAACCTGCAGTCCGGCACCGACCAGAACGCCGGGTGGGTGTCCGGCCGGGTCGCAGGACAGATCGAGGGCGCGTGGTGGACGCAGGTCATCCACGACACCGCTCCGGACGCCGCCGGCACGTGGCGGGTCGCCCGGCAACCGGATCGCCCGGGCAACAGCGGCGGGTCGTTCCTCGCCGTCCCGAAGACCTCGAAGGACCCGGCCGCGGCCGCCGCGTTCGCGCAGTGGATCACCTCGCCCGAGGTGCAGTCGCACACGTACAACGACATCCAGCTGTTCCCCTCCACCCCGGCGTCGTTCGACAACGGGATCATGCGGAAGCCCGGCGACTACTTCGGCGACCAGGACCCGCTGGCGTTCTTCAACGCCTCGGCGATGGACGTGCCGGTGACGTACATCTCGAACTCCGAACGGTTCATCGGTGCGTTCGCGACCGAGATCACGAACGTCGAGGCCGGGGGCAAGGACCCGGACCGCGCCTGGCAGGACGCCGTCGACCAGACCAACCGGGTCCTCGACAAGCGGGGGGTCCGCGCATGAGCACCAAGCAGGCGCCCCCGACGACGAGCATCCCCGCGGTCGTCGGGACACCGACGTCCTCCATCACCACCGCAGCGACCGGCAAGCGGTACGGGTTCCGCCGGTTCTGGCCGCAGTACGTCGCGATCGCGCCGTTCTACGTGCTCTTCCTGGTGTTCGGGCTGTTCCCGATCGTGTTCTCGATCGTGCTGTCGTTCACCGACTGGGACGGGGTCGGCTCCCCGCGTTCGTCGGTCTGGCCCAGTACCAGTACCTGCTCGGCGACCCGCGGTTCTGGAACGCCGTCGGCAACACGTTCCTCATCTGGGTCATGTCGACGATCCCGATGCTGTTCCTCGCACTCGTGCTCGCGTTCCTGCTGCACGGCAACATCCGGGCGAAGGGCTTCTACCGCGTCGCGTTCTTCGTGCCGAACGTCACGAGCATGGTCGCGATGGCGATCGTGTTCGGCTCGGTGTTCTCCGACGGCTTCGGCCTGGTGAACGCGGCACTGCGCGCGCTCGGCGCGGACCCGGTCGGGTGGCTGTCGTCGTACTGGGGCATCAAGGTCACCATCTCGGTGATGGTGATCTGGCGATGGACGGGCTACAACGCGATCATCTACCTGGCCGGACTGCAGTCCATCTCGACCGAGTTGTACGACGCCGCGAAGGTGGACGGCGCGAACGCGTGGCAGATCTTCTCGCGCATCACCGTGCCGCTGCTGCGCCCGGTGATCCTGTTCACCCTGATCACGTCGACGATCGGTGGGCTCGGGCTCTTCACGGAGCCGCAGATCCTGTTCAACGGACAAGCGGTGGGCGGCCCCGACGAGGCCGGCATGACGATCGTGCTCTACCAGTACGAGCAGGCGTTCAACCAGTTCGACTTCGGGTACGGCTCGGCGATCGCCTGGGTGCTGTTCCTGTTCTCCGTGGTGTTCGCGATCATCAACTGGCGTCTGCTCAGTGAACGCGACGGCTTGAAGACCCCACGACGACTCCGCGTGGCCCGCACGGTCCGCACCAGCACGAAGGGGGTCGACGCATGACCGCGACACCGACCACGACGACGACCAACACCGCCGCAGCACTCGGGCGACCGGGCGCCGCGGGCAACGACCGTGGCCGCGGGTTCCGCCGCGGCTGGCTCGGGACCGCCGTCACGCACCTCTGCCTGATCGTCGGGGTGCTGCTGTCGATCTTCCCGTTCTGGTGGCTCCTCGTGATGTCGACGTCGACGAACGCCGAGATCTTCGGCTACCCGCCGTCGCTCTGGTTCGGGGACAACGCCCTCGCGAACGTGGCATCCGTCTTCAGCAACGTGGACATGCTGCGGGCACTCCTGAACACCGTGCTCGTGGCCGGCAGCACCGCCGTCCTGGTCATGCTGTTCGACTCGCTCGCCGCGTTCGCCTTCGCGAAGTACGAGTTCCCGTTCAAGCGCACACTGTTCACCGTCATGCTCGCCACGTTCCTGGTGCCGGGCAGCCTGTCGCTGGTGCCGAGCTTCGTGCTCATGGCGAACCTCGGGTGGATCGGTGGTCTGCAGGCGCTCATCATCCCGGGGGCGGCGAACGCGTTCGGTATCTTCCTGCTCCGGCAGTTCGCCACCTCGTCGATCCCGAACGAGGTGATCGACTCGGCCCGGGTGGACGGAGCGGGGTTCTTCCGCACCTGGTGGTCGGTGGCGGTCCCGATGCTCCGCGGCGGGCTCGCGTTCCTCGGCATCTTCACCTTCATCACCGCCTGGAACGACTACGTCTGGCCGCTCATCGTCCTCATCGACCCGAAGGGACAGACCCTGCAGGTGGCCCTGGCCGGACTGAGCTCGGTGAACGCGACGGACCTCGGGGCGGTGATGGCCGGCGCCGTGATCAGCGTGTTCCCGCTCATCGGCGTGTTCATCATCGGCTCGCGCCACTTCATCGCCAACATCGCCGCAGGAGCGTTGAAGGGCTGACGGGCCGAGCGCCCCGACCGGCCGGGTGCAGGCGTCACGGGACGGCCCGCGACGCCTGCACCTGCTCGTGCACAACTCCTCCTAGACTCGTGCCCATGGCCAGTGCCCGCGACCGCGTCCTCGACAGCTTCGTCGCCATCGTGTGCGAAGACGGCGAACGTCCCGCGACGCTCGACGCCGTCGCCGCCCGCGCCGGTGTCTCCAAGGGCGGGCTGCTGTACCACTTCGGCTCCAAGGCGGCCCTGGTCGAGGGGCTGTGCGAGCGACTCTCCGACCTGTCCGCGATCGACGTCGAGCGCATGGCCGAGGCCGAGGACGGTGCCGCCCGCTACTTCGTCCGCAACTGCCTGTTCGTCGGCAGCGAGCTCGACCTCGCGCTCCTCGCCGCGAGCCGCCTGCAGCAGGCCGGCTACGAAGAAGCGGGCCGGACCCTCGACGACACCGAGAACGCGTGGCTCGTGACCCTCGTCGACGCGCTGCACGACGAGCCCACCGCTCAGGCGGTCAAGCTCCTCGGCGACGGCCTGTACCACCAGGCCTCCCTCGGTGCCGCGAGCGACGGTCGGCCGAAGCGCAGCACCGTCGACATGGAGGCGCTCCTCGCCGTCGTGGACCGGCTGATCGCGACGAAGCCCGGCGTGTGAACGACCATCCCCGTTCCTGGGGATAGACTTGGCGACGTTCCACTCGTCGACACCCGGAGGTATCCCGTGGGCCGCGTCATCGCCGCTGTTTTCTCGATCCTGCTGCTGCTGGTGTCGATGTACCTGTTCGGGTTCGCGTTCCAGGTCGACTCGGGCCAGGCGTTCATCTTCATGGGTGGCCTCATCCTGATGACCCTCTCCTTCTTCCTGCCGATCCACGTGTTCGGCAAGCGGTAACAACTCCGCCACGCAGAACGGCCCCGCACCTCTCGAGGTGCGGGGCCGTTCTGCGTGCGAGCGCCGTGTGAACCAGCCGCGCTACGCGAGCACGCGCAACGAGCGCAGCATCACCGCGGTCGCGACCGCGGCGTGCACGGCCTCGGCGCCCTTGTCCTCCTTCGAGCCGGGCAGCCCGGCCCGGTCGATGCCCTGCTGCTCGTCGTCCAGGGTGAGCACGCCGAACCCGACGGGCTTGCCGGTGTCGATCGCCACGCGGGTGAGCCCACTCGTGGCGGCGTCGGACACGTACTCGAAGTGCGGGGTGCCGCCGCGGATGATCACGCCGAGCGCGACCGCGGCGTCGAACCCGGCCTCGAGGGCGGTCTTCGCGACGACGGGCAGCTCGAAGCTCCCCGGGACCGGGAACACCGACGCGGTGGCGCCGAGCCGTTCGACCTCGCGCTGCGCCCCGGCGAGGAGGCCCGCCGCGATCGTGTCGTGCCACTGCCCGGCGACGATGGCCACCCGGATCCCGGTGCCGTCGACGTGGTCGCGGTCCGCCGCGCCTGCTCCGCTCATCGTGCTGTTCCTTCCGTGGACAGGGCAGCTGCTGCCGCCGTCCGGTCTGCCGCGTCCAGCCACTCGACGAGCGCGGCGATGGTGATGACGGGCACGCCCTCGCGCGCCCCGAGTGCGACGAGCGCCGGCAGCCGCATCATGCTGCCGTCCTCGTCGACGATCTCGCAGATCGCCGCGGCGGGCCGGAGCCCGGCTGCGGTGACGAGCTCGATCGCGGCTTCGGTGTGTCCCGCACGCTCGCGGACACCGCCCGGTCGTGCCCGCAGGGGGACGACGTGGCCGGGACGGTGCAGGTCGTCGCGCACGGAGGTCGGATCGGCGAGGACCCGCAGCGTGCGCGCTCGGTCGTGGGCGCTGATGCCCGTGGTGACCCCGACGGCTGCGTCGACGGTGACGGTGTACGCGGTGCCGCGGACGTCCTCGTTGTGCTGGACCATCGGCGGCAGGTCGAGGGCGTCGGCGATCTCGGCGCTCACGGGCGCGCAGATGAACCCCGACGAGTGCGCCACGGTCCAGGCGATCCACTCCGGCGTCGCGAGCTCGGCGGACAGGATGACGTCGCCCTCGTTCTCGCGGTCCTCGTCGTCGACGACGATCACCGGGCGGCCGGCCGCGACCGACGCGAGCGCGGCCTCGATGCTCGACGAGCCGAGGGTCTGCGGGACCGCGGCGACCATCACCGGGCCTCCGATCCGACGGTCTCGAGCGAGCCGACGGCGGCGTCGAGCCGCAGCATCCGGCGCACGTGCCGCGCGAGCACGTCGGTCTCGACGTTCACCCGGTCGCCCGGCACGCGCAGGCCGAGGGTCGTGGCCTCGAGCGTCTCCGGGATCAGGCTGACCTCGAACCAGGCGGCGTCCGGCGCGGTGTCCTCGGACGAGACGGCGCTGACGGTGAGCGAGACGCCGTCGAGCGCGATCGACCCCTTGTCGACGACGAGCGGGCTGAGCGCCGGCGCGAGCGAGAACCGCACCCGGCGCCAGCCGTCGCCGTCCGCGGTCTCGAGCACGGTGGCGGTGCCGTCGATGTGGCCCTGCACGATGTGGCCGCCGAGGCGGTCGCCGACCGACGCGGCGCGCTCGAGGTTCAGGCGGTCGCCCACCCGCAACGCTCCGTGCGCGCTCATGTCGAGCGTCTGCTTCATGACGAAGGCGGTGAAGGAGTCGGGAGTCTGCTCGACGACGGTCAGGCAGACGCCGCTGGTGGCGATGGAGTCGCCGTGGCTGGCGTCCGCGACCACGATCGGCCCGCGGACGGTGAGCGCGACGGAGTCGCCGTGCTGCTCGACGGCGGTGACGGTGCCGAGTTCCTCGATGATGCCGGTGAACACTGGTGTCCTCTCAACGGGACTCCGGGGGTGTTCGACGATCGTCGGCATCGACGGACGGGTCGTCCCACGCAGGGTGGGTCGTCTCGTCCGCCAGCGCGCCTCCCATCCGGACTCTCACCGTCGGTCCCGGAGTTTCACCGAGTCAACCTCTGCCGGGTTCGCACCCGTCATCAGTTCGTGGACTGTCACCACCGGTTCGGAATTACACCGACCCCGGAGCGCTTGCGTAGTCGGAACGATACCCCAGACCGGTGACGGACGCGTCGGGCCGGCGCGGGGCACGTAACGGGGCGACGCGGCGCACGACCGGGAGGCCCGTGGCGGGCTCGCACCGCGCCTCCCGTCCGCCGCCCGGTCGCGTCCACCGCACCGGCCCCGTCGACGGTGCCGGGTCAGCCGCGTCCGCGCGCGAGCGCGACCGCCTGCCGCAGCGACAGGTCCGGCAGGTACGCGCGCACGACCGCGAGGCCGATCGACGGCAGCGCCACCGGGTCCGGGTAGGCGAGGACGAGCGGGTGCAGCTCCGGGCCGAACTTCTGCTTGAACCGGAGCAGCGAGCGGAACCCGTAGACCGGTTCGAGGACGCCCCCGACGAGGTCCAGCAGGCTCTGCACGCCATCGCTCGGCGCAGCGTTCTCACCCGCCTGTGCGAGCGGCGCCGCCGACAGGCTGAGCCGCTCGACACCGTCCTCGCGCATCCGCTCCGCGGCGCTGGCGACGAGGAACTCCATCACGCCGTTCGGGGCGGCACCGGTCCGGCGCATGACGTCGAGCGTCCACCCGACGACGCGGCCCGCGCGGTGGCTGGGGAGCCAGCTGGTGACGGCGAGCACCGTGCCCGCGGCGTCCTGCGCGACGAGGACGCGGACCGCCGGGTCGCGCATCTCGTCGACGCCGCCGAGCGTGAAGCCCATCTCCGGCAGGTCCCGCTCGGACACCCACTCCTCGGAGATCGCCTCGATCTGCCGCGTGGTCGAGCCCGGCAGCTCCTGCCAGGACGACCAGGTGGCCGTCGTGCCGTCGCGCTTCGCCTTGTTCACCGCCGTCCGGACGTCCTGCTTGCGCTTGCCGCTCGTCGTCCAGACCCTCCGGGTCGAGGTCCGCGTCCTCGGCGACCGGCAGCGTGCTCCACCCCTGGGCGGTGAGGGTGTCGGCGGTGTCCGTGCCGATGCCGTAGAAGACGGCCGTCCAGCCGACGTCGTCGCACCACCGCGCGAACGCCGTCATGGCGTCGGCGCGGGCGTCCGGCCAGCCGAACGGACCGCCGACCGTCACCGCGACCCGGCCGTTCCGGCGGAAGGCGACACCGGCACGGCCGTCCGCGGCGAACCAGTACGCGTTGCCCTGCCAGGTCGTCATCCACCCGAACGCGTCACCGCCGCCGGCCTCGAGGAGCGCCCTGGCGCGTTCACGGTCGCCGTGGGTCCGGTCACCGTCCGCCTCGGGCTCGACCGCCCCCGTCGGCCGGACGGCTGCGAAGGCGATGACGAACCAGAGCAGCGGACCGGCCAGACCGATCACGACGCGGAGCATCGGGTGCAGCGACGGGAGCCGGTCCCAGAACGTCACCGGCGCGATCGGACCGAGCGCGGCCACGGCCAGGCGCAGGGGGTCCTCGACGTGCTGCGGCGACGAGGCGGCCGTGACCAGGACCGCGGTCACGACGACGCCCGCGGCGGCGAGCACCGTCACCGCGAAGGTGACGACCCGGCGGCGGGACGGCAACACGGTGAACGACCGTCGGAGCAGCACGAGCACCACGGCGGTCGCGAGCGGGACGACGATCGACGCGGCGATGGACACGTCGACGACGAACCGGTCCTCCGGCCCGCGCAGCTGCTCGATCCGTCCCGGCACCGCGCCGTACGTGACGGCCGCAGCGATCGCCGTGACGACGTCGACCACGACCACGAGCCACACGGCGAACCGGCTGCCCCGGAACAGGCCGAGGCCACCGACGACGAGCACGAGGAGCGGTGCGGCAGCGAGGACGAGGCTCCACGGGTCGGTCGCGCGGTACGCGAGCAGCGCGCGGAGGCACTCCCCGCGACCCCGTCGGCGCGGCACCCGTGCACCGGCGTGACCGGACCGGCGCCCACCACCGCTGCGATCGGCGCGAGGATGCCGACCCGTGCGCGCGAGACCAGCGCGATGACGGGGCCGACGGCGGACACCAGCACGACGGTGCCGAGCAGCACCCGGGTCTCGCGGTGGGAGCTCCGTACCCAGCCGCTGCGCTTCGGCGTCCGACGGAGCAGCTCGCCGAGCAGCCAGCCGGCACCGGCGGCCAGCACGGCGTAGAGGTCCGAGGCGTGTCCGGCGTACAGCAGCAGCGCAGCCACCACGGCGAGCGCGTTCACCCGGATCCGGCGTCGCCACAGGGGTCCGGCGAAGGCGCTCGCGGTGACGATCGTCCCGACGATCGCGGTCCACGGGTCGAAGCTCGTCGCACGACCGAGCAGCAAGGACCCGACGTCGCGCCCGTCGGAGTCGACGAAGGCGCTGAGCGCACCGATCCCGGTGCCGACCGTCGTCGTCACCACGAACGCGAGGACGGTCCGCCACGACCCCATCAGCCGTTCGGCCGCACCGACGAGGACCACCACCCCGGCCAGCGTGACGAGCAGGGCGACGACCCCGGTCGACACCGCGAACACCCGGAACGGGCCGTACGACACCGGTCCGCCGCCGTGCAGCACGCGGAGGACGACCGCGGCGGCCGAGGTGGCGAGCACGAGGACGACGATCGCGGTCGTCACCGGGTGGCGACGGACCGCCCGCAGTGGTCCGCGCCAGCCCCACCCGGTGCGGGTCACAGGGCGCCCGTCGTCGCGGGGAGCCCGAGGTGTGCGATGACCGTCGGCAGACCGTGTGCCAGGACGTACCGCACGGTGTTCCAGTCGTGCGCGGAGCCCGGTGACACCACGAGCGGCGCCTGCATCCCGACGCGTTCGGCGACCGCTCGGAGGGCATCGGTGGACGCCCGGTACGGAGCGTCGTCCTGGCCGAACCCGAAGACCGTCAGGTGGTCGCCGTACCGGCCGTGCGCGGTCATGATCGCGCTCGGCGACGCTGCGCGGTACGCGGCGGCCGACCCGCCGAAGCCCAGGGCGATCGTGTTCTGGACCGTGCCGTTCCGCGGTCCGGCCTCGCTCGAGATCGCCAGCGCGGACCCGAAGACGTCCGGGTGCGCGGTCGAGAACTGCATCGCGCACGTCGCCCCCTGGGAGAACCCGACGATCCCCCACGCGCTCGGCGCCGTCGCGACCGGCAGGTGCTCCCGGATCCACCGCACCGTGTCGGTCATCACGTACGTCGCGCTCCGGCCGAGGCGCCGGGAGTCGACGCACATCGGGTTGCGCTCAGGAGCACCGAGCTGGTCCGGGGAGACGACGATCGGGGCGAGACCGTGGTGGGCGTCGGCATAGCGCTCAAGGTACCGGCCGAGGTCACCGGTCTGGAACATGTCCGCCGGCTGCCCGGGCTGGCCGGAGAGCGCCACGAGGACGGGCAGTGTCGGCGGGTGGGCGACCCGGGCGGCCGGCGGCAGCCACACCACGGCCTTCCGGGCGCGGAAGTGCGACACCGTGCCGGGGATCCGGACGCTCAGGGTCTCGCCCTCGCGCGGCATGCGCGCCGGAGCCCGCCAGCGCGCGGCGTCGACCACCGCCCCGTCGTGCGCACCGTGCTGCTGGACGGTGAGGGACCGCGTCGCGTACGGGTTCGTCGCGACCGCCTGCTCGAGGTCCTTGTAGAAGCCGAAGTCCACGTTCACCCCGAGACCGGCCGACAGCGCGACCGCGGCGGCCGCACCGACGGCGACCACCCGCAGCGTCCAGCCGCCCTGCACGAGGACGACGAGCAGCAGGGCGACCGCGGCGAACGCGAAGGCGATCCACATCCGGGTGACCGGGGTGAACGCGACGCCGAACAGGTCCTGGACGTCGCCCGTCCACCAGACCGCGACGAGCCCGGCTCCGGCGCCGACGAGCAACGCCGCGAGCCGGGTGAGCACGGCCCGGACGGGGTGCGCACGGGTGCGTCGGAGCACGGGGGCCGTGACGACCCAGGCGGTGAGCAGCACCGCGAGGACGTCCACGGGGACGAGGACGTCGCGGCTGGTGACGGAGAGGCGCAGCAGGTCGTGGAACACGGTCTCATCGTGGCGTCACCCCGCTGCTGGCCAGCCGTCGAGGCGCTTCGGCTGCGCACAGGTTCGCCACCGTCCGGTCACAGCGGCCTGGCGGGATCCTCCCAGCCGCGGGCAGGGGGACGAGGGGCACCGCAGGTGCGGTGCCCCTCGAGCCCCGTTCGTGTCAGTGCCGCGTGCGCAGCACCAGGGTCCCCGCTCCGGCGAGGAGCAGCAGGAGCGCGAACCCGAGGGGACGACCGGCGAGGTCGCTCCCGTGTACGCGAGCTCGGTCGCACCGTCGCCACTGGCGACCGTGTCCGCCACGGTCTGCGCGACGGCCGGGATCCCGCTGGTCGCGGCGACCGCGGTGGCCACCACACCCGTCGCGGAGGCCCGGGTCGGCCCGTCCGAGCCGGTGGCGCCGGCCGGGGTGGTCACGACGCCGGGCGTGGTGCCGTTCCCGGCATCCGTGCCGTCACCGGGGATCGTGCCCGGGTCGGTTCCGGGGTCCGTGCCGGGGTCGGTCCCGGGGTCCGTGCCAGGGTCGGTCCCGGGGTCCGTGCCGGGGTCCGTTCCCGGGTCCGTGCCGTCGCCGGGCGAGGTGCTGCCCGGGGTGGCGGCGGTGCCGTCACCGAGGACGCCGATGCCGTTCCCACCGATCGTGACCGGCAGGCTGATCACCGGGACCACCTGGGTGCCGGAGAGCAGACCGTCGTCGCCGGAGGTCGAGCCTCCGGTCGACGGGGTCGTGCTGCCCGGGGTGGTGCCGGTGCCCGGGGTGGTGGCGGTGCCGTCGCCGACGACGCCGATGCCGTTCCCACCGATCGTGATCGGGACCGCGACCACCGGGGACACCTGGGTGCCCGAGGCAGTCCCGTTCGACCCGTCCGTCGTGCCACCGGCAGCCGGAGCCGGACCGGCAGCCGTGCCGGTCCCCGCAGCGGGCGTCGTGCCCGCCGAGGTGCCGTCACCGAGCAGCCCGATGCCGTTGCCGCCGACCGTGACCGGAACGTCGACCAGTCCGCCGACCTGCGTGCCCGAGAGCAGCCCGTCGTCGCCGGACGTGCTCGGCCCGGCCGCTGCCGGAGCGGCCGGTGCCGGCGTCGTCGCCGGGCCGGACACGGCAGCGGCGCCGTCCCCGAGGACTGCGATGCCGTTGCCGGACACCGTCACCGGGACCGACACGACCGGGGCGACCTGGGTCCCCGAGACCGTGCCGTCCTCGCCCGAGGTGACCGGTGTGGGAGCGGCGGGAGCGGCCGGTTGCGCCGGGGCGGGTGCCGCCGGGGCCGGAGCAGCAGCCGGGGTCGACACCGCGTCGCCACCGACGGCGACGGCGTTGCCACCGACGGAGACCGGGGCGGTCACGGCCGGCGCCACCTGGGTGCCGGAGGCCGTGCCGTCAGCGCCCGAGGTCGTCGGCGCCGGGGCAGGAGCTGGAGCAGGAGCCGGAGCGGGCGCGGGCGCCGGAGCGGCCGCTGGGGCCGCAGGAGCCGCGGCGGGCGCGGTCACCGACGACACCGCGTCGCCGAGCACCCCGAGGGCGTTGCCGGTGAGGGACACCGGAGCGTCCACCGAGGGAACCACCTGGGTTCCGGACACGGCGCCGTCCGCCCCGGAGGTCGTGGCAGCGTTCGCCGCTGCCGCCCCTCCGAGCGTGAGGCCGCCGACGAAGAGGGCGAACCAGAGCCCTCTCGAGACGTACTTGTTCATGGTCGTACTCCCTGATCGAGATCGTTGGCCGACCGCGGTCGCGGTCGGTGTGTGCGTGCCTGCCGTGGCGGACAGGCGCACCGATCTCAGTCAGGGGCGACGTCGTGCTCGCCGACGAAGGATGCGGGGACCGCGTCGTCGGAGAGCGTGCCGCGAGACCCCGCGGCGAGGGAGACGATGTCGTCGGTCGAGCCGACGATGCCGACGGCTGCGGCGCCGCCGGGAGTCGAGGTGGCGCTGCCCCCGAGGACGCCCGCGCCGCCCGGGCCGTCGGACGGCGCGTGGCCGTCGCCCGGCTCGGGCACCAGCAGGGCGGTGCCGCCCAGGGTCGCGTCCTGCACGGCACCAGCGCGGGGGCCGGCGAGCGATCCGGTCACGAGGGTGGACGGCGCGGTCACGGCCGACCGGCGCTCGGCGTCCGGGGCAGACGTCACGCCCGCACCCGTCGACGTGGCCGCGGTCGTCGCCGGGGCGGCAGCCTGCGGCGGTCGCGCGGACGGGACAGCCGAGCCGGGCACGCCGGACGGGGTGGTGCCGACGACGACCGGAGGTGCGGGACGTCGATGACGGGATCCGTGCCTCCTGGCAGGACGCCACCGACCGACGGGACCACGCCCGCGACGACGTCGGGGACCTGTCCGACGATCGTGCCGACACCGCCGAGGGTGTCGTCGACCAGGCCGGTGACCGGAGCGGTGACCGTGCCGAGGGTGTCGTCACCGACGACGGGGCCGACCACCGGGGCGCTGCCGACCACGTGGTCGAGTGTGTCGACGACCGTGGTCACGGGTCGCGCGTCGGTGACCGTCTGCACGGTCCCGGTGACGGGACGCAGCACCGTCGCGACGGTGTCGGTGACGGGCCGGGAGGCGGTGCCCACGTGCTCGACGACGCCCTGCACCGGGTGCGTGGCCGGTTCGGCCGCAGGGGCGGTCGTGGCCGGCACCGCGGGAGCGGCGGGGTCGGAGCTGCGGGGGTCGGAGCTGCTGGGGCGGGGGCGACGGGAGCCGACGCGGTGCCGAGGCTGCCGGGGCCGGCTTCGGGGGTGCCGGTGCCGGCGCGGGTGCCGGTGCGGGTGCCGGTGCGGGTGCCGGTGCTGGCTTCGGAACTGACGCGACCGCCTTGCGGACGGGGTCCACGACGCCGCCGACGACCTGTCCGACACCGCCAGACACGTCGTGCACGGTCTCGCCGAGCCCGTCGACCACACCGCTGACGAGCCCGCGCTGCTGCGTCTGGGCGGGCGGAGTGGACGCTGCCTCGGCAGCCGAGGCCGGACGGGCCCCGAACGCCAGGGACAGCAGCACGAGGGCAGCGAGGGTCCCGACGCCCAGCAGGGCGATCCCGAGCACCGCGAGCCAGGGTGCGCGCGACGTCGTGTCCATGCGCTCACCTCCTGAACTCGGCTGCGCACGTAGAGTGGTTGACCGGCAATGTACGCCGGTCCGTTCCGGAACGCACCCCGTTCTGGAAGAAATTCTCAGGAAAGGCCGTCCGTGGTCTCGATCTTCTCCGCCCCGACCCGCAACCTGGACATCGTCACGCTGCACGAGATCCTCCGCCTGCGACAGGACGTCTTCGTCGTCGAGCAGGGGGCCGCCTACGGCGACATCGACGGGCGTGACCTCGAGCCCGGCACGGTGCAGTTCTGGGCGGGCCAGGGCTCGGTGGACGCCACGCTCCGGCTCCTGCGCGAACCCGACGGCACCGAACGCATCGGCCGGGTCGTCACGGCGGCGCACGCCCGCGGGCAGGGCCTGTCGGGGCAGCTGATCGAGGCCGCGATCGCCGAGTCCCGCTCCGCGAGCATCGCCCTCGGCGCCCAGTCGCACCTCGAGCAGTGGTACGCCCGCTTCGGGTTCGTGCGCTCCGGGGACGAGTACCTCGAGGACCGGATCCCGCACGTCCCGATGACCCGCCAGCGCTGACCGGACCGGCGCGTCAGGCGCGTCTGCGTGGGCGGCCGCGTCAGGCGCGCCAGCGGCGGAGCTCGTCGAACGAGCGGCCCTGCGTGGACCGGTCGGCGACGAGCCGCTCGAACACGATGTTCGTCTGGGTCGTCGCCACCGACGGGTCGCCGCTGAGCTCGTCGGCGACGAAGTCCCGCAGCTGCTCGGTCGACTCGCACGCGATGTGCACGAGGAAGTCCTTGTCGCCGGCCAGGAACGAGACGTCCTGCACGACGGGCACCCGGAGCAGTCGCTTCGCGAAGTCCCGGAGTTCGTGGCGGGCCGCGGCGTGAACCCGGACGGAGACCATCGCCTCGATCGAGAAGCCGAGTCGCGCGATGTCGACCTCGGCCCGGTAGCCGCGGATCACCCCGGCGTCCTCGAGGGCCCGGACCCGGGTCAGGCACGTCGACGGCGCGATGCCCACGGCTGCCGCGAGCCGGTTGTTCGGGATCCGGGCGTCGCCGGCCAGGGTCCAGAGGATGCGCTCGTCGACCTCGTCGAGGCGCGGGGCGGGGTCGGGACGGCGAGCTGGTCGGTCGGACACGGCTCGACGCTACCGCGACGGTGCGAGCAGGGCGCGGAGCGCGTCGTCGAGTGCCCCGGCCACGACGTCGTCGTCGGCCGACGCGAGCGGCTCCACCGCAGTGGACCGCCGGAGCATCGTCATCCCGAGCACCACCGACAGCGCGATCTCGGCCCGGACGAGCAGTTCCTCGGAGACCTCGCCGCCGACGGCCGTGGCGAGACGCTCCGCGTACCGGCGGAGGGTCTCTCGGCGGATGGCGTCGGCACCGTCGTCGCCGGAGGACCGGAGCAGCAGCATGAGCTGGAGGGAGTCGTCGTCGGTCGGCGCGCGCACCACGTGCGAGACCAGGCCGGCCAGCGCGCGCTCGAGGCCACGCTCGACGGGCTGCTCGACCCCGAGGTCCTGCACCACCCGGTCGAGGCAGGCGCGGAACAGCCCTTCCTTCGATCCGAAGTAGCGGTTGATCAGCGCGACGTTGACCCCGGCGTCGGCGGCGATGTCCCGCACCGTCGTCGCCTTGTACCCGTCGAACGCGAACCGGTGCCGCGCCGCCCGCACGAGCAGCAGTCGGGTGGCGGCGGCGTCCTTGCTCATGGTCGAAGCGTACCGGCCGGACCCGGGATGTAAGCAAGTGTTGACATCACGTGAGAACTGCGTACCCTCGTCAAGTCAGCAATTGTTTACATCACCCGAGACACGGAGCACGATGACCGACACCATGCAGAGCCCCCGCACGGGCGCACCCCACCACCGCCGGGCACCGGCCGGACAGCACGGCGATCATCGTCTACCTGTCCCTCGGCGGCCTGTCGTTCGCGGTCCTGCAGTCGCTCGTCGCGCCGGCGCTGTCGACCATCGGACAGGACCTCGGCGCCTCGACGAGCGCGACGAGCTGGGTGCTCACCGCCTACCTGCTCTCCGCGTCGGTGCTCACGCCGATCCTCGGCCGCCTCGGCGACATGATCGGCAAGCGCAAGGTCCTGATCGTCGTGCTGTCGATCCTGCTCGTCGGCGCCGTGCTCGCCGCGCTCGCACCGAACCTCGGCGTCCTCATCGTCGGCCGTGCGCTGCAGGGCGCTGCCGGCGCGGTGATGCCGCTGTCGATCGGCATCGTCCGCGACGAGCTGCCGAAGGAGAAGGTCAGCGTCACGATCGGTCTGCTCTCCGCGATCTTCGGCATCGGCGCCGGCGTCGGCATCGTCGCCGCCGGACCGATCGTCGAGCACCTGTCGTGGCACTGGCTGTTCTGGCTGCCCGCCGTGCTCGTCGTCATCGCGCTGCTCGGCGCGATCTTCGGCATGCCGGAGTCGCCGGTCCGCAAGCCCGGCCGCCTCGACATGGTCGGCACGTTCGTCCTCGCCGTCTCGCTCGTGTCGATCCTGCTGGCCGTCAGCGAGGGCGAGACCTGGGGCTGGGGTGACGGCAAGACCATCGGCCTGCTGGTCCTCGGCGCCGTGGCACTGGTCGCGTTCGTCCTGGTCGAGCTCCGTGTCGCCGAACCGCTCATCGACGTCCGTCTGTTCGCCGTCCGCGGCGTCTGGACCGCCCACGTCGTCGCGCTCGTCTTCGGGTTCGCGATGTTCGGCACCTTCGTGCTCGTGCCCACCCTGCTGCAGCTGCCGAGCGCACTGGGCTACGGCTTCGGCAAGGACGTCACCCAGGCCGGTCTCTTCCTGCTGCCGACCGTCCATGATGATCGTCGCCGGGCCGATCGCCGGCATCCTCGTGCGCAAGGTCGGTCCGAAGCCGCCCATGCTGCTCGGCGGGATCGCCATCGTCGCCGCGTTCCTGCTGCCCGCGATCGCGCACGGCGAGCTCTGGCAGGTCGTCGTCTCCGGCATCCTGACCGGCATCGGCATCGGCCTGGCCCTCGCAGCCTGCTCGAACGCCATCATCGAGAGCGTCCCCGCGAACCAGACCGGCGAGGCCATCAGCGCCAACACCGTCGTCCGCACGATCGGCTCGAGCGTCGGCACCGCGGTCATCGCGGCGCTCATCACCTCGCACAGCACCCCGCAGGGCCTGCCGACCGACGACGCCTTCACCATCGGCTTCTGGGCGTGCACCGGTGTCGCGGTCCTCGCCGTCCTCGCCGCCCTCGCGGCCCCGTCGATGCGCGCGCGCGCGCAGCGTGCCGGCCCGTGGCATCGACGACCTCGAGGAGATCGCCGAGTAGGGCCCTCGGCCCGACCACCCCGGGAGGCCCGTCCTGCGTCGTCGACGCGGGCGGGCCTCCCGGCGACGCGCCCACCGCCACCGGCGGCTCCGCAAGCTGGGAAGCGACCGAGCACGCCGCCACCGACGTGACGATCATCGGACCGGACGCGTCACAGCAGGTGGACGCGATCACCGCGTCCCGGACAGGAGACCCATGAGCACCACGGACCACGACGACACCACGACCAGCAGCAAGCCGTCCTTCCGCGACACCGTCACCGCCGGCCTGGTGCAGAAGGCGCTGGAACCCGTGCTGCGCGCCGTCCGTGACGAGGTGGCCTCGGCTCGGCGGGAGATCAGCGAGCGGGCGAACGGCGCGAAGACCGGGCTGGTGCTCACCGGCGCCGCGGCGGCCTTCGCACTGACCACGCTCGTGCTGCTGGCCGGACTCGTGGTGGCACTCCTGGCCCTGGCGCTGCCGGTCTGGGCCGCGACGGGGATCACGTTCGCCGTGTTCGCCGTCGTCACCGCGATCTTGTTCGTGGTCGGACTCCGAGGGCTCCGACGGGGCGTGCCGCCGGTGCCGAAGGACACCCTCCGCGCAGCGAAGGACCGTGTCACGCACACGGGCGACTCGTCGGCCACCACCGACTGAGCCCCGACGGGCGCTCCCGCGCTACATCGCGAGGGTCATGCCGACGACGGCGACCGTCATCGCGAAGACCTCGCCGCTGCGCACGGCGCGCCGGTCCTCCTGCGCCCACTCGTACCGCAGGAGCCACCCGCTGAACGCGCAGTAGCCGATCACGCCGGCACCGAGCACCGCGGACAACGCGATGCCGTGTCCCGCGTGCCCGTCGGCGACGCCGGTCGCGTGGCCCATCAGGAGCATGCCGGCCATCACGACCGCCGACAGCGCGCGGTGCACGTCCATCGGCTCGGCGCGGCGGCCGTCGGCACGGCGTCGGCGCATCACCGGCAGCGGTGCGAGCAACAGCAGGAGCGTCGCCGCCAAGAGCGTCCACACCGCACCCGCGTGCACCACGGGCATGAGCATCGCGACGAGCATCACCGCGGCCGGCACGATCACGCCGGGGCGCGGTCGGTAGCGGTCGCCGACGATGCAGCACACCGACGCGAACTGCGGCACGACGAGCATGGCGTCGGCGACGGTCTCGTGCACGGCGGGTCCTCCAGCTGCGCCCGGCGCGGTGCCGGGCGGGTCAGTCCTCGGCGCGGGAAGCGGCCTTGGCGGCGCGCTCCTGCTTCACACGGGCGTTCTCCGCGTGCACGGCGGCCTGCGTCTCGCGCTCGCGGACGAGCCACTCGGGCTCTGCTCGAGCAGCGTCTTGATCTCCGCCGTGGTGAGCGCGTCGTCGATCCCCGCACGGGTCAGGCCCGAGATGGAGACGCCGAGCTTCTGCGCCACGACGGGACGCGGGTGCGGGCCGTCACGTCGGAGGTCCTCGAGCCACGTCGGGGGTTCGGTCCGGAGCTCGTCGAAGGCGGTCCGTGTGACGGGAGCGCCCTGGAAGGACTCGGAGCGGCCGCCAGCAAGATGCCGAGCTTCTTCGCAGCCGTTTCGGGCTTCATGGTCTGTTCCTGCGCCATGCCCCCTAGAGTACGGCCCCTATGCTCGTCTGCATGACCGCGGCACTCACCATCGCATTCGTGCCCGGGGTCTCCCCGGCCAAGTGGGCCCGTGTCTGGCGGGATCGACACCCCTCGATCGAGCTGCGGCTGCGGCCGATCGGGTCCGACGACGTCGACGACACGCTCGACGGCGAGGTCGACATGGTCTTCGCACGCATGCCCGTCTCCGAGCAGCACAACGCCATCCCGCTCTGGACCGAGACGGCCGTGGTCGCGATGCCGAAGGACTCCCCTCGCCGACCTGGCCGAGGTGGACCTCGAGGACGCCGAGGTGCACGTCGTCGACGCCGGTCCGGTGCCGGCCGACATCGCCGCCGCGCTCGACCTGGTCGAGGCGAACGTCGGCGTGGTCGTGCTCCCCCAGTCGCTCTTCCGCGCGGCGAGCCGCAAGGACCTCGTCGCGCGCCTGCTCTTCGGCGCCCCCGGCACGCAGATCGCGCTGGTCTGGCGAGACGAGGACGCCACCGAGACGACCGAGGAGTTCATCGGCGTGGTGCGCGGACGCACCGCCAACAGTTCGCGGAACCAGCCGACCGGCACCGATCGCGACGTCGAAGAGGCCCTGCGTGCGACGCAGGCCGGCTCGAAGGCCGGCGGCGGGTCGGGCAAGGGCGGGTCCGCCAAGGGCGGAGCGGGTGCCGGAAGCGCCGGCGGCAAGGCGAAGGCCAAGTCGCCCGGCAGCGGCAAGTCCGGAAGCGGCAAGAAGTCCAACACCGGCAAGGGCCCCACCCCCGGCCGCGGGAAGATGCGCGGCAAGCCGAGCCGGGGTTCCAAGGGCAACCGATGACGGACACGCGCCTGCAGGAGATGCCGGCCACGCGCCTCCCGGCCTGGCTCGACCGGACCATGGCCGAGTACGTGGCGTCGCGGATGCAGGCGGGCGAGACCCGCGAACAGGCCGAGGCGAACAAGCAGAAGTCGCTCGACCAGTGGTTCCCGGGCGGGGCCCCGGCCGACGGGCACCTGGTGTGGGACGTCCTCGACCAGGACGACACCACGGTCGGGTACCTCTGGATCGGCCCGTTCGCTCCGGGCGGGACCGACTGGTGGGTGTTCGACGTCGAGATCGACGAAGCCGCACCGTCGTCGCGGACACGCCCGACGTGCCTCGAGCTCGGCCAGCGGGCTGCAGCGGAGCACGGGGCGACGAGCATCGGGCTCAACGTGTTCGGCTACAACACCGGCGCGCAGGACCTGTACGCCTCGCTCGGGTACGAGGTCACCGCGACGCAGATGCAGAAGCCGCTGGTCTGAGGGCTCTGCCGCGTCGTCACTGCGGGCGCGTCGTCACGGCGCGTGCTTCGTCAGGGCATCTGTGTCGTCAGGGCATCTGTGTCGTCACGGCAGGACGGCAGCCGCTGCGCGGGTGACGCGGTCCCCGCGAGCCGCCTCGGCCGCGGCCCGTGCGCGGGCGACCACGACAGCGTCGGCGCGGCTCCGCGGAGCCCGCGTCGAACGGCGGCCGCGGGTCGTACTCGATCTGCAGCTGGATCGCCTCGGCCGCTGCCTGCCCCGCGAGCTCGGCCGCCAGCCACAGCGCCATGTCGATGCCCGCACTGACGCCGGCCGCGGTGACGATCGCGCGTCGTCGACGATCCGTTCGTCGACCGGCTGCGCACCGAACGCCTCGAGCATCGGCTTCGACGCCCAGTGGGTGGTCGCCCGTTTGCCGGCGAGGAGCCCCGCGGCACCGAGGACGAACGCCCCCGTGCAGACCGACGTCACCCAGGTGGCGCGCTCGGCCTCGCGCCGGACGAACCCGGTGAGCTCTGGGTCGAGCATCGCATCGAAGGCACCGTCGCCACCGGGGACCACGAGGACGTCCGCCGGACCCGCGTCGGCGATGGTCGTCGTCGGGACCAGCGCGAACCCGCAGTCGGTCGGCACCGGATCGAGCGTCGCCGCCACGTACTCGACGCGTGCGCCGGGTACCCGGGAGAGCACCTGCGCCGGACCGGTGAAGTCGAGCTGCGTCAGGTCCGGGAAGAGCAGGAAGGCGATCCGGACCTCGGCGGGGTCGTGGCCCGGCTCCGTCGCCGAGTCCCCGGCCGCGTCCGGCGTGGGAGCGGGCACGTCGACGGGCACGGCGACGACGTCGGCGTCGACCGGGTGGACGGGACGCACGCGCGGGTTCGGCTGGTCGGTGCTCCATGCCGCGACCCTAGCCCGGTGCGCTCGCTGGCGGCGTGGACGGCGTCCGGGTCAGTTCCAGACGCCCGAGGTCCCGCGCCGGTGGCTGCCGAGCAGGTGCGTGTCGACGATGCCGAGCGCCTCCATCAGGGCGTGCATCGTGGTCGGACCGACGAACGCGAAGCCGCGCTTCCGCAGCGCCTTCGACAGTGCGACGGACTCGTCGGAGGTCGTCGGGACCCGGGCGTACGACTCGGGCTCGGGCGTCGTCGCCGGACGGAACGACCAGACGAAGTCGGACAGCCCGCCGTCCTGCCGCAGGGCGACCGTCGCGTTCGCGTTGGTGATGGTCGCGAGGATCTTCGCCCGGTTCCGGACGATGCCGGCGTCGGCCATCAGCCGGGCGACGTCGTCCTCGCCGAAGCCCGACGGTGTCGGGGTCGAAGTCCGCGAACGCCGCACGGAACGCCGGACGCTTCGCCAGGATCGTGCGCCAGGACAGGCCGGACTGGAACGCCCGAGTGACAGCCGCTCGAACACCCCGCGCTCGTCCCGCACGGGCATGCCCCACTCGGTGTCGTAGTCGCGGAGCAGCTCGTCCGTCGATGCCCACACCGGCCGGGCGAGTCCGTCGTCGCCGATCACCAGGTCGGAGTGGGGCGCCTGCTGCGGGCTCGGTGGCTGCGGGCTCGGTGGCTGCGGGCTCGGTGGCTGCGGGCTCGGTGGCTGCGGGCTCGGTGCTCATCGCACCATCCTGGCGTGCGCCGCCGACACCCTCGTTGTCGACCGTGTGGTCACTGGCCGGCGGGCCGTCCTGGGCGGCCTGCGGGTCCATCCACACGTACTCCCACCGGTGGCCGTCCGGGTCGGTGAAGCTCCGCTGGAACATGAAGCCGAGGTCCATCGGCGCGCGGTCCTCGCTCCCGCCGGCCGCGACGGCGGCATCGACGATGCGGTACACCTCGTCCTTCGACCCGGCGGTGAGCGAGTTGATCACCTCGACGGTGCCGGCGTCGGCGATCGTCTTGTCGGTGAAGTCGGCGAACTTCGCGTGGGTGAGCGCCATGACGTAGATCGTGTCGCTGACGACGATGCACGCAGCGGTGTCGTCGCTGAACATCGGGTTGATCGAGTAGCCGAGGGCTTCGTAGAACGCCTTCGAACGGTCGAGGTCGGTGACGGGCAGGTTGATGAAGACCATCGTGTCCATGGGGAGGTTCCTTTCGTCACGCTCAACCTGGCCCGTGGTGCGACGATGCGCAACCGTTCCGTCGCGGTACGAACTGATACGCAATATGCTGATCCGATGCGGGCGTACGTCGATGAATCGGAGCCGGGCGGCGGACGCGACCACACGACGTACTTCATGGCTGCCGTGGTCATCACGGCGTCCGCCTGCGAAGCGGCACGTGCGGACGTCCGGGCAGCGACACCGAGGCGGATGCGGAAGCTGCACTGGTACGAAGCCCTCCCCGGTCAGCGGCTCTCGTGGCTCGACCTCCTCCGAGCGGGCGGTCGAGATCGTCGTCGTCCGCTACGAGGGCGCGGCTGCGCGCGCCGAACGGCGACGACGCCGGTGCTTGGAGCGACTCGTCTGGGAGCTCGAGTTGCGGGGCGTCACACTCCTCGTCCTCGAATCGCGAGGGAGGGCACGCGATGACGGCGACCGGTCGATGTTCGATGCCCTTCGACGACGAGGAGTCGGCGTTCCGGTGCGACACGAGCACGTCTGCGGGGTCGATGAACCACTGGTCGCACTGGCTGACCTTGCCTGCGGTGCGCACGTGGCGGGCCTCGACGACGAGCTCGACAGCACCGTTGTCCGCGTGGGGTGAACGAGCCTGGACAGCGCAAAACCCCGGTCCCGCGCTGGCTGCAGGATTCTCCGGGGCTCACTTTCGACCGAGCAGCACGCGGTCGACATATCAATTTTACGAGCCCAGCGCGGGCCACGTCAAGTGATCCTGAACACCGACCCGGAACGACGAAGCCGCTGTCGTGCGACAGCGACGTCGTCGTTCGAGTCGGCTCAGTGGCGCGCGACCGGGGTCAGGCGGACGCTCGACCCTCGCCGGCGGCCTTCTGGTCGGCCTCGGCCTCGGCCTGGCCGATGATGTCCTCGGCCGGCACCGGGTTCAGGCGGTCCCAGAGGAAGAACAGCAGGCCGCCGACGAGCATCGACAGCCCGACCCACAGGTTGATGTGGATGCCGCCGGTCTTCTCGGGGTCGCTGTCCCAGTGGACGATGCCGACGATCGTCACGATGACGCCGTAGAGCACGAACAGGCCGCCGAGGATGCGGCGCAGGTCGAGACGACGGGTCGAGCGGACGAGGGCGGCTTTCTGCTCCTCGGTCAGCGCGCCGGGGGTGGTGGTGTCACTCATGGTCGGTGATCTCCTTCGCGGATCAGAGGAACGGCAGGTACAGGACGACGCACAGGATCAGTGCGACGGTGCCGAGCAGTGCGGGCGAGCGGTACCAGGCGGTGTCGGTCGCCACGGAGTCGCCGTGCAGGTCGATCTTGCCGATGCCGTAGACCAGACCGCCGAGCTCCTTCTCGTCCTTGGGCGTGGTGAACATCGAGACGATGAAACCGACGATCAGGACGGTCACGAACGAGATGATCGCGCCGTACAGGGTCTCGGCGGTCGCGGTGGCGAACAGGTCCGGGTTCACGAGGTACGCGATCCAGGTGATCGTCGGCGTGACGATACCGAGCACGTAGCCCCAGAGCGCACCCTGCGTGGTCATCCGCTTCCAGAGCAGACCGAGGATGAAGACGGCGAACAGCGGCGCGTTGAAGAACGAGAACAGCGTCTGCATGTACGTCATGATGTTCGACGCCTGGGCCGCGATGAACGCGGTCGCGATGCCGACCAGGACGCCGACGACGGTGACCCAACGACCGGTCTTCAGGTAGTGGATGTCCGGCATGTTCGGCTTGATGTAGCGCTGCCAGATGTCGTAGGTGAAGACGGTGTTGAACGACGAGACGTTGGCCGCCATGCCGGCCATGAACGACGCGAGCAGACCGGTCACCGCGACGCCGAGCACACCGGTCGGCAGGTACATCTGGATGAGCTTCGGGATCGCGTCGTTGTAGGTGAGCGAGCCGTCGGCGAACTGGTTGCCGACGACCGCCGCGGCGATGAGACCGGGGATCACGACGATGGCCGGGATGAACAGCTTCGGGATCGCGGCGATGAGCGGGGTCCGGCGCGCTGCGGACATGTTCTTCGCCGAGAACGCGCGCTGCACCTCGGTGAAGTTGGTGGTCCAGTAGCCGAATCCGAGGACGAAGCCCAGACCGAGCACGATCGCGAGCCAGTTGGCGCCGATCGGGTTGGTCACGTCACCGAAGCCGGTGCCCGCCCAGGCCTGCAGATGCTGCACGCCCTGGGTCTCGGTGATCGCCTTGCTGAGCCCGTCCCAGCCGCCGACGCGGTGCAGACCGACGATCGTCAGCGGGATGAGCCCGGCGATGATCACGAAGAACTGCATGACCTCGTTGTAGATCGCGCTGGAGAGCCCGCCGAGGGTGATGTAGACGAGCACGAAGCCGGCGGACACGACGATGGCCAGCCACTCCGGCCAGCCGAGCATCGCCTCGATGACGATGGCCATGGCGTAGAGGTTGATGCCCGCGATGAGGACGTTCGACACGGCGAACGCGATCGAGTTCACCAGGTGCGGGGCCTTGCCGAAGCGGCGGAGCATGAACTCCGGCACCGACCGGACCTTGGAACCGTAGTAGAAGGGCATCATCACGAGCCCGAGGAACACCATGGCCGGCACCGCGCCGACCAGGTAGTAGTGCAGGGTCGCCATGCCGATCTGGGCACCGTTGGCGGCCATGCCGAGGATCTCGGTCGCACCGAGGTTCGCGGACACGAAGGCCAGGCCCGTGATCCACGCCGGCATCGAGCGCCCGGACAGGAAGAAGTCCATGCTCGTCCGGACCTGTTTGCGGGCGGTGAACCCGATCCCGATGACGACCGCGAAGTACACGATGATCATCAGGTAGTCGACCCAGCCCAAGTCGAGCCGGATCCCTTCGTTCGCTGCAGCGAGAACCATTCAACATCTCCACGTCAGTGTGTTGCAGTCGACAACTCCGCCGACCCGGACGGAGATGTTACACCGAATTGTGACCGTTCACATAGCCGAGGCATGTGTCTGCCGGCGGCACTCCGTGGCCCGCGATCGCTAGGCTCGCCCCATGACCGACCAGGCGCGAATCCTCGTCCTCAACGGACCGAACCTCGACATCCTCGGGCGGCGCGACCCGGAGCAGTACGGCACCGTGACGCTCGCTGAGCTCGAGGCGATCGTGCACACCGAGGCGGCCGTGCACGAACTGGACGCGGACTTCCGCCAGACGAACCGCGAGGGCGAACTCGTCGAATGGCTGCACGAGGCCCTCGACGACTTCGCCGCCGTGGTGATCAACCCCGCGGCCTACGCGCACACCTCGGTCGCGTTGCACGACGCGGTCGAGGCACTGTCCGTCCCCGTCGTCGAGGTGCACCTGTCGAACACGTGGAAGCGCGAGCCCTTCCGGCACGTCGACCACGTCGCCACCGCCGCGACCGCGGTCATCGCCGGCGCGGGCGCCGACGGCTACCGCCTGGCGGTCGCACACGTCGCGTCGCTCATCGCCTGACGCCCGTCACGTCGCACCGGCGTCTCTCGCCCCGCCGAGGTTCCGAGATCTCGGAACCTCGGCGCCGCTGCCGCCTCGGAGTGGAACCTCGGCGTCACGCGGACGGCAAGTCGTGGAACCCGGCGGTCGCGCACGTCGCGCACGTCGCGCACGTCGCGCACGTCGCGCACGTCGCGCACGTCGCGCCCGACACGTGCGCACGAGGCGGACGGGAGGCCCGTGGCGGGGCCGCAGCGGGCCTCCCGTCCGCCTCGTTGGAACGTTCCCAACGCTGGCCGGACGCGCTAGGTTCATATGTATGGACAAAGTACGCATCGGACTCGTCGGCTACGGCATCGGAGGGCGGGCGTTCCACCGCCCGTTCCTGCTGGACGCGACGGGCGTCGACCTCGTCGGTGTCGTCGCCCGTTCGGCCGCCAAGCACGAGCAGCTCGCGACCGACCTGCCCGGCGTCACCGTGCACGACTCCCTCGGTGACCTGATCGCCGCGGGCGTCGACGCCGTCGTCGTCACCACTCCCCGTCCACCCGCCGCGAACTCGTCCTGCAGGCGATCGCCGCCGGGATCGCCGTCGTCGCGGACAAGCCGTTCGCCCCGGACCCGGCCACGGCGCGCGAGATCCGACAGGCCGCGGCCGATGCCGGCGTCGTGATCACGCCCTTCCACAACCGCCGCTGGGACACCGACCTCGCGACCCTCCGGAGTGTGCTGGACGCCGGACGGGTCGGGGCGCCGCTCCGCTTCTGCTCCCGCTTCGACCTGGTCGAGCGGCACGGCATCGCGACCGGCATCGGCGGCGGCGTGCTCTCCGACATCGGCTCGCACCTGGTCGACCAGGCCGTGTCGTTGTTCGGACCGATCGCCCGGGTGTCCTGCACGCTCGACGTCCGCGATGCCCGCTCGCTCGGCCGCGACCAGGACGGCCAGATCGACGCCGGCTTCACGCTCGCAGCGACGCACGTGTCCGGCGTCGAGTCCGTCCTGACGTCGAACAAGGCCGGGTGGCTGGGCGCACGGCAGCTCCGCCTCGACGGTGTCGACGGCACGTACGAGGCCACGAGCACCGACGTGCAGGCACAGGCAGCCGTGGCGGGTGCGTCACCTGCCGACGACCGGTCGGCCTGGGGAGTCGAGCCCTCGTCCGGGACCTCACGACGGAGTCCGGCACGGTCGACGTCCCGTCGGCACAGAGCTCCTACACGGACTACTACGAGCGGTTCGCACGGGCCGTCCGCGGGCTCGGTCCGGTGCCGGTGCCCGTCGACGACGCGGTGCACGTGGTCGAGGTGCTCGACGCGGCGCGCCGGTCGGCGGCGTCGGGCGAGACGGTCACCGTCCCCGCTCCGTAGGCGTTCTTTCCCACAACACTTGCGATACAAGGTCGAATAGGGCGTACCTGGTGAGAACTTCAGACCAGGTACGCCCGAATCGGCCAGGAACGCGCAGAAGGGTCAGAAGTCGGCGGGGCGCCGCACGTCGGTCAGGCCGGCCGTGGCGAAGCCCCGCGGATGATCGGGATCGCCCGGCGCACGGCCTGGTCGATGCGGAGTTCGAGGTCGACGTTGCCGATGCCGTAGCCACCTTCGCGCTTGGTGAAGTCGCGCTCGTTGCCGAACACCCCGATCGGCAGCGTCGTCGACTGGAAGAAGCCGAACAGCGGGCGCATCTGGTGCTCGACGAGCAGGGCGTGACGGTCGCTGCCGCCCGTCGCGGTCAGCAGGACCGGAGTGTCGACGAGGTCGTACTGCCCGATCCAGTCGAAGAACAGCTTGAACGCGCCCGAGTAGGCGGCGCGGAACGCCGGGCTGCCGACGACGAGCACGTCGGCGGCCTCGACGGTCTCGAGTGCCGCGCGGGTGCGCTCGGACATCGCCTCACGCGAGGACGCGGCACCGAGGTCGGCCAGGAGCGGGCCGATCTCGATGGTCTCGGTGCGGGCACCTTCGATCTCCTGCCCGAGGCGTGCCACCGTGGCGGCGACCAGGGTGGACGTCCTCGAGGGGTCCGAAGGGCTACCGCTGACGCCGACGACCAGTTCTCCACTCATGCGGTCGATGCTCACACGCCTGCCACGGGAGCGGTCCGCGTGTGACGACATGTGTCGGGTGCCAGGCCCCGCGGGTACCGTCCCGCGGCATGCAGACGTTCTTGCCGTACGCCGACTTCCGGGCCTCTGCCGAGGTCCTCGACGACCGGCGTCTCGGCAAGCAGCGCGTGGAGACCCTGCAGGTGATGCGGGCGCTGACGCTGCCGGGGTACGGCTGGCAGCACCACCCGGTCACCGCGATGTGGCGCGGCTACCGTCCGGCGCTGATGGCGTACCAGGAAGCGACGTGCCGCGTCTGGCTCGACCGCGGGCACGTGGACACCTGCCGGGAGAAGACGCTGCTGGACCTCGGGCGGGTCCCGGAGGACCTGGCGGCGTACGAGCGCGGTGAGGTCCCGATCCCGCCGTGGAACGACGACGAGGCCCTGCACGCGTCACACCGCTCGAAGTTGGTGCAGAAGGCGCCGGAGCACTACCGCGAGTTGTTCCCGGACGCACCCGACGACCTCGACTACGTCTGGCCGGGCATGCCGGACACCCCGGGCACGCCGGACGCACCCGGCACGCCGGACGCACCAGGCACGGCCGCAGTCGTCACGCCACCGGGATCCACCGCGCACCGTCGCGGCGCGTGACGACGTCGGAGCGGATCTCGACCACGTCGCGAAGGCCGTGCACGGTCGCATCGCGCACGACCACTGCCGTGGCGTCGTCGTCGGACTCGAACCGGACGACCGCGCACGGCACACCGCGCAGCAGGCGGACGTCCTGCGCCTCGACCACGGCGTGCTCGGCGACCAGCCGGGCCGCAGCGGGCAGGACGGCGTCGGGCGCGGTGCCGGCGGCGAGTGCGCCGATCGCCAGGGTCACACGGTACGAGGGCATGCCCCGACGGTAGCGGGAGCGGGAGACACCGGGAGCCCGCCGTGGGCTGCAGGGGAACTGACGTCGTTCAGGGGGTCGACGTCGGCCCACGGCGGGTCGCGGTGTGTGGCGGGACGCGACGACAGGGGGAACGTCGCGCCCCGCTCCGGATGTCGATCAGGGGTATCGACATCCGGTCTGGGGCACCGGCCGGGTCACGGGAGGAGCCGGGCGGTGTCGGACCTCAAGGGTGTTCGGTGTCCTCTCGGTACCGGTCCGTCTCGATCGGTGCGGGCATCGATCGTCGAGCGGCGGCGGGTCGGATCATGGGGAGCAGGGCGCTCCCGACGGTCGCGAGCGCTCCGACGGCGGCGATCAGCCCGAGGGGGGCGGTGCCGAGGTCGTGCTGCGCAGCCAGGGCGAGCGCGACGAGGGTCGCCGGTGCGGGCAGGAGCTGCACCGCTCGGAAGCGGTCGTCCCGTCGCGTCCGGGTCATCATCACGTTTGCCATGTGGACACTCTGGCGCAGATTCCGTGTCCGCATAAGGGGGGACACGACCCCACTCATGGAGTAGAACGTCTAGTACACCCAGGATGCGATGTGTCAGCCGAGTGCGCGGACCGTGGCCACGGCGTCCGCGACCGCTCCGACGACGACCGGCACGTCCTCGACACCGAGGGAACCGTCGAAGGTGAGTCGGAGCGCGGTCCGGGCGACCTCGTCCGGGATCCCGAGCGCGGTGAGCACGTGCGACGCCTCGGTGCTGCCAGCGGCGCAGGCGCTGCCCGACGAGGACACGACGTCGCGCCGTTCCAGCTCGAGCAGCACGGTCTCGCCGTTGACCCCGGGGAAGCAGAACGACGCGTGCCCGGGCAGCCGGTGCGCGCGCGACCCGGTCACGAACGCGCCGGGGACGGCGGCGAGCACCCCGTCGAGCACGGCGTCACGGACGGCCGTCGCGGCGGCAGCTGCACCACCAGAGGCAGCAGCAGCATCCGAGGCAGCACCACCACCAGAGGCAGCAGCACCACCGGCGGCCACCAGCCCGAGCGCCGTCGCGACCGCCACCGCGCCGGCGACGTCCTCGGTGCCGGAGCGTCGGCCCCGCTCCTGTCCCCCGCCGTGCAGCAACGGTTCGACGGGCACCCCCGACCGGACCGCGAGCACACCGGTCCCCTTCGGCGCCCCGAGCTTGTGCCCGGACAGCGACAGTGCGTCGACGCCCAGGACGTCGAGCCCGATCGGCAGCCACGGCGCGGACTGCACGGCGTCGGTGTGGAAGCGCGCGCCGACCGCGTGGGCCTCAGCGGCGAGCGCCGGGACGTCCTGCACGGTGCCGATCTCGTTGTCGGCGTGCGCGATCGACACGAGGGTCGTGTCCGGCCGGAGCGCCGCGCGCAGCACCGACGGGTCGACCAGGCCGTCCGACGTGACCGGCAGCACCGTGACGTCGAAGCCGTGGAAGCGTGCCAGGTACGCGCAGCTCTCGAGCACGGCCTCGTGCTCGATCGCGCTGGTGACGACGTGGCGTCCGCGTGGGGCGGCGAGCGCGATCCCCTTGACCGCGGTGTTCGCGCCCTCGGTCCCACCCGTGGTGAAGACGACCTCGGCCGGTCGGCAGCCGAGCACGCCGGCGACAGTGGCCCGTGCGGCCGCGAGCCCGCGCGCGGCCTCGTCCCCGACACCGTGCGTCGACGACGGGTTGCCGAACACCCCGGTCAGGTACGGCCACATCGCCTCGAGGACCTCGCGGCGGACGGGGTCGTGGCCGCCCGGTCCAGGTAGAACACGGTCAGTCCCCGGCCGCCACCGCGATGTCGAGCCCGAGGTCGAGCGCCCGGGCCGAGTGCGTGAGCGCCCCCACCGAGATGACGTCGACCCCGGTCGCGGCGATGGCCGCGACGGTGTCGAGGGACACCCCGCCCGACGCCTCGACGAGCGCACGACCCGCGACGATGCCGACACCCGTCCAGAGCTCGGCCGGCGTGAAGTTGTCGAGCATGATCGTGTCGACGCCCGCCGCGACGACGGGCTCGATCTGGTCGATGCGGTCCACCTCGACCTCGACGTGCACGGTGTGCCCGAGCCGCTGCCGTGCGGCGGTGATCGCGTCGCCGATGCCGATGCCGCCGGCGAGCAGCACGGCCAGGTGGTTGTCCTTGGCCAGCACGGCGTCGGACAGCGACGTGCGGTGGTTGTGCCCGCCGCCGCAGCGCACGGCGTACCGCTCGAGCGCACGGAGGCCCGGCGTGGTCTTCCGGGTGTCGACGATCCGCGCCGAGGTGCCCGCAGCGGCCGCGACGTGGGCCGCGGTGGCGGTGGCGATGCCCGACATGCGCTGCACCAGGTTCAGCGCCACCCGCTCGGCGCGGAGCACCGAACGCGCCGACCCCGTCACGGTGGCGAGCGTGTCGCCGGCGGTGAACGCGGACCCCTCGTCGGCGTGCAGGGCCGCCCGGATCGACGGGTCGACCGCGTGCATGACCGCCACGAAGACGGTCCCGCCGCTCAGCACTCCGGGCTCGCGGGCCGCGAGCGTCGCCGTCGCGGTCGCGTCGGCCGGGATGAGCGTCTCGCTGGTGACGTCGCCCCAGGGCGCGTCCTCTTCCAGCGCGGTCTCGATGACGCGGCGCAGGGCGTGCGGCGGGATGGTGCCGGGGTCGATGGTCATGCGGGAACCTCCTGCGGAACGGCGATGTGTCGAGTGACCGTCTCGGCGACCCAGGCGTACGAGGCCGGGGCTGCCGGATCGGTGTCGGGGTGGTCGGTGCGGGCGTGGGCGCCGCGGGACTCGGTACGGGTCTCGGCGGCGAGCGCCACCAGCCGTGCCAGGTCGAGCAGTGCGCGGTCCTCGTGCTCGCGCACGCCGCCGGTGGCGGGCGCGGTGAGCGCGTCGAGCTCGCGCCGGGCGCTCGCCAGTCCGGTCGCGTCACGCAGCAGCCCGACGCGGTCGGTCATGACGGCCTGGACCGCCTGGCGGACGTCGGTGGACCCGTCACGGTGATCGGGGCCTCCCGGCCAGGTCTGACGGGAGGCGCGGATCACGTCCGCCGCTCGGGGAACGCTGGTCACGCGCAGGTCTGCGTTCCCCCGCAGGCGGAGCAGGCCGGGCCGGGGTCCGGCGACCGCGTCCGCTGCGCGGACCGCGAAGACGAGTCCCTCGAGCAGGGAGTTCGAGGCCAGTCGGTTCGCTCCGTGGACCCCGGTGCAGGCGGCCTCGCCGATGGCCAGCAGCCCCGGCAGGCTGGTGCGCCCCTCGGCGTCGGTGGCGATGCCGCCCATCGAGTAGTGGGCCGCCGGGGACACCGGCACACCCTGTCGGGTCCAGTCGAAACCGGCCGCACGGGTGGCCCGGGTGAGTCCGGGGAACCGTCCGGTCAGGAAGTCCGCGCCGAGTCCGGTGGCGTCGAGGAGCACGGGTGCGCCGCCCTGGTCGCGGACGGCGGCGGCGATGCCGCGGGCGACGACGTCGCGCGGTGCCAGCTCGGCGTCCGGGTGCACCGACGTCATGAAGCGGCGTCCGCGCGCGTCACGGAGGACGGCTCCCTCGCCGCGGACAGCCTCGGAGACGAGCCCGCCGTCCGGCACTGCGAGGCGGGTCGGGTGGAACTGGACGAACTCCAGGTCGGCGACCACCGCTCCGGCACGCCACGCGGCGGCCACGCCGTCCCCCGTCGCCACGAGCGGGTTGGTGGTCTCGCGGTACAGGTGTCCCGCTCCCCGGAGGCCAGCACGACGGTGTCGGCGTCGATCCGTCGGGCTTCGCCGAGCAGGTCGAGGACGTCGATGCCGACGACGGTGCCGTCGCGCACGACCAGGTCGGTGAGGCAGGTGCGCTCGAGGATCGTGACGTGCTGGCGGTGCAGCGCGTCGATGAGCGTGCGCTCGATCGCGGCGCCGGTCGCGTCGCCGTCGGCGTGCACCACGCGCCAGCGTGCGTGCGCGGCTTCGCGCCCGCGGGCCAGGTCGTCGCCGTACCGGTCGAGTGCCGACGGGTCGGTCGAGCGGTCGAACGGCACACCGAGGGCGAGCAGGTCGCGGACCCGCGCCGGTCCGTCGGTGCAGAGGACCTCAACGGCGCGCACGTCCGCGCTGCCGGCCGCCGCGACGTGGGTGTCGGCCTGGTGCAGCGCCGGCGAGTCGTCGGCACCGAGCGCCACCGCGACCCCGCCCTGGGCGTACGCGGTGGCGCTGTCGGCGAGCGCGCCCTTCGTCACCAGCGTGACGTCGTGGACGGCGCTGGCACGGATCGCTGCGGTCAGTCCGGCGATGCCGGAGCCGACGATGACGACGTGCACGGTGGTCTCCCTCGGTCGTTCGGGGTCGGGCTCGGGGGTCAGCCGCGGGGCTTGGCCGCGAGCATGCGCTCGAGCGCGACCTTGGCGTCGGCCTGGACCTCGGCGGGGACGACGATCTCGTTGAGGACCTCGCCACGCACCAGGGCCTCGAGCACCCAGGCGAGGTAGCCCGGGTGGATCCGGTACATCGTCGAGCACGGGCAGACGACCGGGTCGAGGCAGAAGATCGTGTGCTGCGGGTACTCAGCAGCGAGCCGGTTCACCATGTTGATCTCGGTGCCGATCGCGAACGTGGTCGGTTCGGTGGCCGCGGCGACGGTCTTCCGGATCAGGTCGGTGCTGCCGGCGTGGTCGGCGGCGTCGACGACGGCCATCGGGCACTCCGGGTGGACGATGACCTGGACACCGGGGTGCTCGCGTCGGGCCTGGTCGATCTGGTCCACGGTGAAGCGGCGGTGCACCGAGCAGAAGCCGTGCCAGAGGATGACCTTCGCCGCCTCGAGGTCGCTCTGCTCGTTGCCACCGAGGGTTTCCGGGGGTTCCACATCGGCATCAGGTCGGTGCTGATCCCCATGGCCTTGGCGGTGTTGCGACCGAGGTGCTGGTCGGGGAAGAACAGCACGCGCTGCCCGCGCTCGAACGCCCACTCGAGCACCGTCGCGGCGTTCGAGCTGGTGCAGACGATGCCGCCGTTGCGCCCGCAGAACGCCTTGAGGTCGGCAGCGGAGTTCATGTAGGTGACGGGGATGACGGGCACCCGGCCGTCGGCGTCGGGCTCGGTGCCGTAGACGGCGGTCAGCTCGGCCCAGGCGGCCTCGACGCTGTCGATGTCGGCCATGTCCGCCATCGAGCAACCAGCGGCCAGGTTCGGCAGGATGACGCGCTGGTCGTCGCGGGCCAGGATGTCGGCGGTCTCGGCCATGAAGTGCACGCCGCAGAACACGATGGCCTCGGCGTCGGGCTTCGTCAACGCCGCGTTGGCGAGCTGGAAGGAGTCACCGAGGAAGTCCGCGTGCCGGACGACCTCGTCCCGCTGGTAGAAGTGCCCGAGGACGACGACCCGGTCGCCGAGCGTCGCCTTCGCCCGCTCGATGCGCGCGTGCAGCTCGTCGGTCGGCGCGGTCTTGTACTCGTCCGGCAGCACGCCCTGGCGCGGTGCGCTCGTCGGGATGACGTCGGTCATCGACGAGCCCGGGCCGTACCCGGGCCGGGAGTCGAAGTCCCACGTGGGCATGGCGAGGTCGGGCGTGCAGGTGCTGCCGCCGGCCTTGCCGTTCGAGATGAGGTCGATGGTCGTCGCGATGGACACGGTGGTTCCTATCGGTTCTGCGGTCGTGTGCCCTGCTGCAGCGGGCCGTTGTCCGCGTAGGCCAGGTCGGGGTTCGAGCGGTACAGCCGGGCCGGACGGTGCCGACCCCGCTCGTGGTCTCGTCGGTCGGCAGGATCGCGTCGGTCTTCTCGACCTGCCGACGGAAGTTCGCGGGGTCGAGCGCGCGCCCGAGCACCGCCTCGTACACCCCGCGCAGCTCGGCGAGGGTGAACCGGTCCCCCAGGAAGGCCTGGGCGATGCGGGAGTACGACATCTTGGTGCGGAGCCGCCAGAGCGCGTACTCCACGATCCGGTCGTGGTCGAAGGCGAGCGGCGGGTGCTCGTCGGCGAGGAACCAGCGGACGTTCCAGTCGTCCGGCACGACGTTCGCCTCGTCCGGGTGCACGAGCGCCCAGTACACGATCGACACCACCCGGCTCGGTGAGCGGCCGACGTCGCCGAACGCGTAGAGCTGTTCGAGGTAGCGGGGCTGGACGTTCGTCGTCTCGCGCAGGCGGGCTGCGGCGGAGTCCTCGAGTCCCTCGTCCACGCCCACCCAGCCGCCGGGCAGCGCCCACGACCCCTCGAACGGTTCGGCCACCCGACGCACCAGCGGCATCCACAGCGCCGGTGCCCCGGTGTCGGGGTGCGGGCGCAGCGCGACGATCACGGTCGAGACCGCGACGCGGATGCCTGCTTCGTCCATGGTGGACCTTAATGTCAATCTGACTCGAAGTGTTCGGGTTGCGATGACACTATCACCGCTGCGCGGTGTGTTGCGCCCGTGAGGGACTCCGGGTCGTCACGAACCGGAAACAGATCGTCACGAGGCCGAAAACTCCGGGAGGCCCCGCGTGGATACGGTGAGGACCATGACGACGGTGACGAGGATGCATGCCGTGGTGTCGGGGACCGTCCAGGGGGTCGGGTTCCGGTACTGGACGGCACGGAAGGCCGACGGGCTCGACCTCGTCGGGTACGCCAGGAACCTCTGGGACGGCACCGTCGAGGTCGAGGCCGAGGGGCCGTCGGTCGCGGTGGAGACGTTGATGGAGTGCCTGCGGAGCGGGCCGCCGTCGGCCACCGTGACGGACGTCGACCTCCGGCCGGTCGTGCCGCACGGCGACGCCGACGGGTTCGCGATCCTGCACTGACCCGCCGACACCGACCGTTCACCTGCGGATGTCGGTGCGGAGCGGAATAATCGAATCCACTCAGGCGGTTGCCCTGTCTGCGCGTTCTGCGCCACCTCGTTCCACCAGACGTGATCCACCAGGAGCTCCCGCATGACCCAGGCCGTCGATTCCGCCCCCCGCACGGGAAGCGTCTCGCAACCGACCGCTGCCGAGACCCGACTCGTGATCGGGCTGCTGCTCGTGTCCGCGTTCGTCGTCATCCTCAACGAGACGATCATGGGCGTGGCGCTGCCGCGGCTGATGGACGACCTCGACATCAGTGCGGCGACCGGGCAGTGGCTGACCACCGGCTTCCTGCTCACCATGGCGGTCGTGATCCCGATCACCGGGTTCCTGCTGCAGCGGTTCAACACCCGCCCCGTCTTCGTCTGGGCGATGGGCCTGTTCTCGGCCGGCACCCTGATCGCCCTGCTCGCACCCGGGTTCACACTGCTGCTCGTCGGCCGCATCGTCCAGGCCAGCGGCACCGCGATCATGATGCCGCTCCTGATGACGACGGTGCTCACCCTCGTCGACCCGGCCCACCGTGGCCGCATCATGGGGAACATCTCGATCGTCATCTCGGTCGCGCCGGCCATCGGCCCGACGATCTCCGGGCTCATCCTCAACGCGTTCTCGTGGCGTTGGCTGTTCGGCTTCGTCCTGCCGATCGCGATCGCCGCGCTCATCCTCGGCATGGTGAAGGTCCGCAACGTCTCGACGCCCCGCCGGGCACCGCTCGACGTGTTCTCGGTGATCCTGTCCGCGTTCGCGTTCGGTGGGATCGTCTACGGCCTGTCCAGCATCGGCGAGGCCGGCACCACCGGCCTGTTCGTCCCGGTCACCGCGCTCGTCGTCGGTGCCGTCGCCCTGGCGGTCTTCATCGTCCGACAGACCCGACTGCAGCGCACCGACAGCGCCCTGCTCGACCTGCGCACCTTCCAGACCCGCGGCTTCACCGTCCCGATCGTCGCGATGGCGCTGAGCTTCATGGCGATGTTCGGCACGCTCATCCTGCTGCCGATCTACCTGGAGCGCGTCCTCGGGCTCGAGGTCCTGAACGTCGGACTGCTGCTGCTCCCCGGCGGGCTGCTCATGGGGCTCCTCTCCCCATCGTCGGACGCATCTACGACCGTCGCGGACCGCGCGTACTGCTCATCCCCGGCTCGATCATCGTCAGCGCGGTGCTCTGGGCGCTCTCCACGGTCGGCGTGGACACCAGCGTGTGGTTCGTCCTCGGGGCGCACGTCGTGCTGAGCATCGGCCTGGCGCTCACCTTCACCCCGCTGTTCACGGCGGCGCTCGGTGGCCTGCCCCCGAAGCTCTACTCCCACGGCAGCGCGGTCCTCGGCACGGCGCAGCAGCTCGCCGGAGCCGCCGGCACCGCCCTGTTCGTCACCCTGCTCACGATCGGCGCCGCCACGGCAGCGACCGGCGCGGGTGCGGACGCCGTGGCCGCAGCGACCGCCTCCGGCGTGAAGACCGCGTTCCTGGTCGGCGCGGTGATCTCGCTGTTCGGCATCCTGGCATCGGTCTTCGTCACCCGTCCGGCGGTGCCCGAAGGCGCGCCGACGCCCCCGCCCGCGCACTGACCGCGGTGCCGCCCACGGGTCCACGTGGCATCGTGGGCGGCATGCGGTCGACGGCGAGCGAACTGAACTGGTCCGGCACGGTCACCTACACGGCCGAGCAGGTACTCCGACCGGGCTCGATCGACGAAGCGGCCGAGGTCGTCGCACGTTCCCCCGGGTGCACGGGCTCGGCACCCGGCACTCCTTCAACGACTCCGCCGACGCCCCTGGCGTCCTGCTCGACCTGACCGCGATCCCCACCGACCTGGTCGTCGACCCCGACCAGCGGACGGCGACGCTCGGAGCGGGCACCCGCTACGGCGTCGTCGCCCCCGACCTCGACCGCGCGGGGTTCGCGCTGCACAACATGGGCTCGCTCCCGCACATCTCCGTCGGCGGCGCGGTCGCCACCGGCACCCACGGCTCCGGCACCACCCTCGGCTCGTTGACCACCGCGGTCCGGTCCCTCGAACTGCTCGGTCCCGACGGCTCGCTCCGGACCGTCGACCGCACCGACCCGGCGTTCCCCGGGACCGTCCTGCACCTCGGGCTGTTCGGCGTCGTGACCCGGGTCACGCTCGACCTCGAACCCACGTACCGGATGCGGCAGGACTCGTACGGGCCGTTCCCGTGGAGCACGTTCACCGACCACGTCGCCGCAGTCCACGCAGCCGGGTACTCGGTGTGCGCCTACACGGTCTTCGGCGACGAGATCAGCGAGGCGCTCGTGAAGTCTCGGGTCCCCGACGGCGCCGACGACGTCGCCGTGCCGGGCGACCTGTTCGGCGCTCCCCGGCTGCCCGGCTCCCCCGGCGACGGCCACCACACGGCCCGCGACGGGTCGGTGGGCCCCTGGTGGGACCGGCTGCCGCACTTCCCCATCGAGTCCGTGCCGAGCCACGGGTCCGAGGTGCAGAGCGAGCACTTCGTCCCGCTCCGGCACGCGGCGGCGGCGCTCGACGCCCTGCGCGGGCTGGCCGACCGCATCCAGCCGCACCTGCACGTGTGCGAGCTCCGGACGATGGCGGCCGACGACCTCTGGTTGAGCCCGACCCAGGGCGAGGACGTGCTCTGCATCGCGTTCACCTGGCAGAAGCACCCGGAGGCGGTCGCTGCGCTGCTGCCCGACCTCGAGGCGCGGCTCGCACCGTTCGACGGGCGACCGCACTGGGGCAAGATGAGCTCGCTCGACGGCGACGCGATCGCGGAGCTGTACCCGCGGGTGGCGGACGTCCGTGAGCTGATCGCACGAGCCGACCCGGACCGGACGTTCGCATCCTCGTTCGGCGAGCGGGTGCTGCGGGCCTGACCCGCGCCTCCAGTCCGACGCCCCTGCGCCCATGCGCCCCTTCGCACCCGCGCACCCGCGCACCCGCGCACCCGACGCCCCGGAACCAGGTCCCGCATGCCCTTCACCGTCCGGGAGGCCCGGTGCCGGTCCGCAGGGCGCGTCAGCGCAGGCGGGTGACCACCTTCGCATCCCCGTCCCAGTGCCGGAGACCGCCCACGGTGAGCACCTCGGGCAGGGGCGCGTCCGCAGCGAGGACCCGGAGCGCCGCCGGCAGGTCGACGTCGCGGATCCGCCGAGCGAGGGTGACGTGCGGCGCCCACCGACCGGGCAGCGACGAGTCGACCGAGCCCGGAGCGGCGGCGTCGACCGCGTGGTGGAAGCGGGCCAGTGGCTGGTCGACGACCACACCGAGGCCGAGCACGTGCCGACCGGGCCCGGCCGGGAAGAGCAGGAGACCGGCGACGCGCAGGGCCTCGGGCACCGCGGCCTCGAGGTCCGTCGGGACGGCAACGGCCTCGCCGGCCACGAGGGTGACGTGCGGGTCGTTCGTCCCCGAGTGGCCGAGGCTCGGCAGTTCCGCGGCGACGAGGGTCTGCCAGAGTGCCCGGACCGCTCGGTCGGAGGGGCCGTCGAGGACGAATTCGATGCTGCGCACGTACCGAGTGAACCAATGCACCCCGTGACGGCGATGTAACACGGCGGAACGGAACTCGCACCGGGGACGCACGCCCGTCACACTCGACTCCACGCCGCGGACCACCGCGGCTCCCCCGCACAGCACGGCCCACGAGGAGCACCAGCATGTCCGCAGCCCCCGCACTGCCCGAGAAGCCGAAGGGCAAGCGCCCGATCGGCTGGATCATCGCCGCCGTCATCGTCGTCGTGGCGATCGTCGTCGCCGTCATCGTCGGAGTCGTGCGCTCCGGTGGCGACAGTGGTGGCGCTGCCGCCGGTGACGCTGCGCCGAAGACCGTCACCATCGGTGTCTCGGACAAGTCGCTGCCCTACTGGAACACCTACGTGAAGGCCGCCAAGGAGCAGCTCAACGTCACCGTGAAGCTCCAGAACTTCTCGGACTACTCGCTGCCGAACCCTGCGCTCAAGGACAAGCAGATCGACATCAACCAGTTCCAGCACATCCAGTACCTGGCGAACTACAACGTCACCTCGGACGACGACCTGCAGCCGATCGGCGCGACGGCCGTCTACCCGCTGCCGCTGTACTCGACGAAGGTCTCCGACGTCGCGGACTTCGAGGACGGCGCGAAGGTCGCGATCCCGAACGACGCCATCAACGAGGCCCGTGCGCTCCTGGTCCTGCAGGCCGCTGACCTGCTCGAGCTCAAGGACGGCGGCAACGCCTTCTCGACCACGGCCGACATCACCTCGCACAAGGTCGACGTGCAGACGCTCGACGCCTCGCAGACCGCGAACGCCCTGCAGCAGGGTTCCGTCGAGGGCGCGATCGTCAACGTGAACTACGCCACCTCGGCCGGGCTCGACACCAAGGACGCGATCTTCCAGGACGACCCGAAGAGCGCCTCCGCCGCCCCGTACGTGAACGTCTTCGCCGTCCGCGACGCCGACAAGACCAACAAGACGTACCTCGACCTGGCGAAGCTGTTCCAGGACGAGGCCGTGCAGAAGGTCTTCGCGAAGGACTACCCGGACGCCGTCCCGAGCGACGAGAGCGCCGCCTCGCTGCAGAAGGCGCTCACCACGGTCGAGTCCGACGCGAAGGCGGCAGCGGAGTAGTGCCGGTCCTCGTCGAACTCCGCGGCGTCTCGAAGCACTACCGCCGCGCCGACACCGGCGAGACCGTGGTGGCCGTCGAGGACGTCTCCCTGGACGTGCACCAGGGAGAGGTCCTCGGCGTCATCGGGTACTCCGGTGCCGGCAAGTCCACCCTGGTCCGCCTGGTGAACGCCCTCGAGCTGCCCAGCTCCGGGACGGTCACCGTGGCGGGCAGCGAACTGACGGCGATCCCCGAGCGGGATCGCCGTCTGGCGCGTCGCAACATCGGGATGATCTTCCAGCAGTTCAACCTGTTCCGGTCCCGCACCATCGCCGGCAACGTCGCGTACCCGCTCAAGGTCGCCGGTGTGCCGAAGGACGAGCGGGACCGTCGCGTGGCCGAGCTGCTCGACTTCGTCGGCCTCCTCGAGCGCGCCCACGCCTACCCGGAGCAGCTGTCCGGCGGTCAGAAGCAGCGCGTCGGCATCGCGCGGGCCCTCGCGGCGTCGCCCGACCTGCTGCTCGCCGACGAGGCCACCAGCGCCCTCGACCCGGAGACCACGTCCGAGGTGCTCGGGCTGCTCCGCCGGGTGAACAAGGAACTCGGCGTCACGATCATCGTCATCACGCACGAGATGGACGCCGTCCGCCAGATCGCCGACCGCGTCGCCGTGATGGAGCAGGGTCGCGTCGTCGAGGTCGGAGACGTCTACGACGTGTTCTCCGCGCCGAAGACGGGTGCTGCGCAGCGGTTCGTCCGTACCGCGCTGCACGACCGCCCCTCGGTCGACACGCTCGCTCGCCTGCGGGAACGCCACCCCGGGCGACTGGTGACCGTGCAGATCACCGACGAGGCCGGGCTGCAGAACCGGATCGACGCGGTGTTCCGGTCCGCCGGGGTCACCGCCGAGCTCGTCTACGGCGGGGTCGGTGAGATCCGCGAGCGTCGGATCGGTTCGCTCACGTACGAGCTGACGGCCGGCGGGGTTGCCGGTACTGGTGCCGGTGCCGGTGCCGGTGCTGGTGCTGGTGCACCGGACGCCATCGACCGCGCCGTCGCCGCCCTGCGCGCCGACGGCGTCACGACCGACGAGGAGGCAGCAGCGTGAACAACTCGTTCCAGAGCGTGATCGACACGTTCGACGTCTTCCTCGCCGCCATGCGCGACACCATCGTGATGTCGCTCGTGTCACTCGTCATCGCCGGCGTCATCGGGCTCGCCCTCGGGCTGCTGCTCTACGCGACCCGTCCGGGCAACCTGCTCGGCAACCGCACCGCGTACACGATCATCAACGTCGTCGTGAACCTGGTCCGGCCGATCCCGTTCGTGATCTTCCTCGCCGCGATCGCCCCGCTGTCGCGCGTCGTGGTGCAGACCACGATCGGCGTGCCCGCGGTGACCTTCGCGATCTCGCTGGCCGCGGCCTTCGCGGTGTCGCGCATCGTCGAGCAGAACCTGCTCGCGGTCGACCCCGGCGTCGTCGAGGCGGCTCGCGCATCGGGTGCGCACCCGATCTCGATCCTGCTGACCGTCCTGATCCCCGAGGGCCTCGGCCCGCTCATCCTCGGCTACACGTTCATCTACATCGGCATCGTCGACATGACGGCGCAGGGTGCGTTGATCGGCGGCGGTGGACTCGGTGAGTACGCGATCACCTACGGATCGCAGCGGTACGACTGGTGGATCGTGTACGTCTCGGTGGCGGCGATCGTCGTCATCGTGCAGCTCGGCCAGTTCGTCGGCAACCGGCTGGCGCGCGCGACCCTGCGTCGCTGACGCGGGCGCGCCGCGCGCGGCGTGTGCTGCGACCTCGGCACGTGCCGTGGTCGTGACTGCCTGGAGGCCCGGTGCCGGTTCCTGGAACCGGCGCCGGGCCTCCAGTGCGTTCCGCGTTGCGGGCGCACCCCGCGTCGTCCGCCGAGCGGTCTCGGGCTTCCACGACGCGCCGCTCACGTCCGCCGGGGTTCCACTACTCGCCGCATGCCTTCCGCCGAGGTTCCACGAACGCCCGCTGGGGCCCCCGAGGTTCCGAAATCTCGGAGTGTCGGGGGGCAGCAGGCCGGGCGGGGCGGGGGCCGGGACGGGCCCCGGGCGGGCGGGGCGGGGACGGGCCGGGTGGGACGGGGCCTGGTGGGACGGGGCCTGGGCGCCGCTCGATGCTGTCTCGGCTCGGTCCGGCGCCGAGGTTCCACGACTCGCCGCATGCGATCCGCCGAGGTTCCACGAACGCCCGCTGCGAGCGCCGAGATGCCGAGATTTCGGAACCTCGGGAGCAGCGGGACGGGCGGGGCGCGCTCGGGGGCGCGCGGGTCAGGCGGCCGGGGACTCCACGGTCTCGATCGTGCCGGTCGCTCCGGGGTGCTCGTAGTGTGCGCGCACCAGGATCGGACGGTGGTCCGAGATGCCCGCCGGCAGGGTCTCGACGCCGGCGATGTGCAGCCCGACGCTCGTGGCGAAGTCGAAGTGGCCCGTGAACTTGCGGTAGCGCAGGTACGTCGGCTGGTCGGACAGCGACAGTGCGAACCCGCCCTGCTCGATCTTCCGGCGCAGGTTCGTCTGGAACCAGGGGTAGTTGAAGTCGCCGACCATGACCGCGGGGACGTCCTTCGCGAGCTCGCGGAGGAACTGGTGCGCCGCCTCGATCTGCTTGCGACGCAGGGAGTTCGTCGCGGTCAGCGGTGAGGGCGTGGAACGAGGCGACGACGACCTCGGCGTCAGCCTCGGTGTCGCGCAGGTGCATCGCGATGAGCCGTTCGTGCGCGGGTGCGAGGACCCGGTCGTGCAGGGACTTCTGCAGCGAGTGGATGCTGAAGTCCTGCACCTCGAAGCGGTCGTCGCGCTTGTAGATGGCGAGTCCGAGGCGGTTCGTGCGGGTCGACGCGGCGAGCGACAGCCCACCGATCGACGGGGCCAGGTCGTTGCTGTCGCACTCCTGCACGCAGAGGACGTCGGCGTCTGAGGCCTCGGCCAGGGCGGCGAGTTCACCGTTCGCGGTGTGCTCGCGGAGGTTGTAGCTGACGACCCGGAGGGCAGTGGGCGGCACGCCTGCGTCGGTGGCGATCGTGCTCTGCTGTTCTGGCGCGGCCATGCTGCCTTCCTGTCCGGGTGGTCCGGGTCACCCTGCCGCGGCAACCGTACTCGGCGTTCGCAAACGGATGCTGAGACTGTAACGCCTGTCGGGTTTCGCGCGTGTGACCGTGACGGAAACGGACAGTCGTGGGCTGCGCGGAACCTCCCGGGTCAGGCGCGGACCCGGCGGGCGGGGCGGACGGTGTCCCCGCTGTGCGGCTCATCAGGATGCCCTCGACGCACGCGACGGCGAGCAGCGCCGCGATCACCCAGAACGCGACGGTGTACGGGCCGTCGCCACCGAGCCCGCCGGCCGCGCGGATGACGACCGCTGCGACGGCGACGCCGAACCCGGCGGCGGTCTGCTGCAGCGTCGACGAGAGCGTGTTCGCCGGGGTCATGTCGGCCTGCTCGACGTCGGCGAAGGCGATGGTGTTGTACGCCGTGAAGCCGACGGAGCGGGCGGCTCCGCTCACGACGAGCAGCACCGCGAGCAGCCAGAACGGGGTGTCCTCGGTCATGAAGGCCATCGCGACGACGGTCAGCGCCGCGATCGCGCTCGACACGATGATCACCGGGCGGTAGCCGAACCAGCGCAGGAACGGCGTCGTCATCGGCTTGATGCCGAGGTTGCCGACGAAGACCCACAGCACGGCGGACCCGGCGAGCACGGCGCTCCAGCCCCAGGCGTCCTGGAACAGCAGCGGGAGCACGAACGGCACCGCGGAGACCGCCAGGCGGAACAGGCTGCCGCCGGCGTGCGAGACCCGGAACGTCTCGAGCCGGAACGCCTCGAGCCCCATGATCGGGTGCGGCGCCCGGCGGAAGTGCCGGATCGCGAACCAGCAGCAGACGGCACCGACGACACCGGACACCACGACGGCCAGGACCGGGATGACGTCGAGCGCGAGCAGCGACGCCATCACGACGAGCGACCCGAGGCCGAAGCACGCGAGCAGCGACCCGAACCAGTCGAACGGCACACGCTGCGCGGCGCGCTCCTGCGGGACGAGCACGAGCGCGGCGACGAACGCGATGACGCCGAGCGGGATGTTGATCAGGAAGATCCAGTGCCACGTCAGGGTGTCGACGAGCACGCCGCCGATGAACAGGGCGATGATCGGCGCGGCCAGGGCGGGCCAGGTGAGGATCGCGATCGCCGTGACGAGCTGCTCGCGGCCGGCGCTCCGGAGCACCACGAGGCGGCCGACGGGCACCATGAGCGCACCGCCGAGCCCCTGCAGGATGCGCCAGAGCGTCAGGTCGACGAGGCCGGTCGACATCGCGCAGAGTGCCGACGCGATCGTGAAGAGCGCGATCGCGCCCGCGAAGACGGTGCGGGACCCGATCCGGTCGGTGAGCCAGCCCGAGACGGGGATGAACACCGCCAGGGTGACCAGGTACGCGGTGATCGCGACGCCGACGGCGGCCGAGTCGACGCCGAGGTCGCGTCCCATCGCGGGCGCCGCCGTCGCCAGGATCGTGCCGTCGAGGAGCTCCATGAAGAAGGTCCCCGCCACGAGCACGGCGACCGCCGTGCTGCCCGTCCGCCGTCTGGGTGTCGTCATCGTCGTCGCCATGTCGCGTCAAAGGCTATGCCCGGTGCCGGGTCGCGGGGGGATCGTGTCAGGAGGTTCCGCGATCGTGTTGTGCATTGCAGAATGATCCGCACCACAGCGTTGCCCTGCGGGTCCGCCGAGCGGGAGCGTGGAGGCTGCGCGACGACAGGAGGCTCACCGATGACCGACGCCGACACGACGACCGGGACCGTGACCACGAAGGGCGCCTGGGACCCGGCAACGGGCACTCCGCACCACGTCCTCGACCACGCCCACCTGCCCGTGATGACCCTGCGCGAGTCCGCCCTGGCGAACAACACCGCCGTCATGCAGGCCTACGTCGACCGCCACGGGCTGCTGTTCGCGCCGCACATGAAGACGCACATGGCGCCCGACCTCGCCGCGCGGCAGATCGACGCCGGAGCGTGGGGTGTGACGGTCGCGTCCGTCCAGCAGGCGATGGTCGCGTGGGAGCACGGCGTCCACCGGATCCTGGTCGCGAACGAGGTCCTCGACCCCGCCGGCCTCGCCTGGCTCGCGTCCCGGCGCACGGTCGCCCCGGACGCCGACGTCCTCTGCTACGTCGACTCCGCCGCGGGCGTCACCGCCGCCGTCACCGCACAGGGCAGCGTCGCCGGCGAACTGCACGTCCTGGTCGAGCTCGGGTTCCCGGGCGGGCGCACCGGGGTCCGCTCCCCGACGACGCGCGTGCCCTCGCGCTGCTCGCCCACGACGCCGGGCTCGTGCTCCGCGGTGTCTCCGGGTACGAGGGCGGACTGCCCGGCGTCGATGCTGCGCGCGAGTACGTCGCCGGCGTGCTCGACGTCGCCGAGGACGTCCGCGGGCTCGTCGACGGTCGCGGGCTCCTCAGCATGGGCGGCAGCGCCTGGTTCGACGCCGTCGTGGACGCCGTGGCAGCCCGCACCGACGACCTCGACGTGCTGCTGCGGTCGGGTGCGTACCTGACCCACGACGACGGCTTCTACGCCGAGCGCACGCCGTTCGGCCGGCACCCGGCCGAGGGCTCGCTCGTCGCCGCGATCGAGGTCTGGGGACGCGTGACGTCCTGCCCGGAGCCCGGGCTCGCGTTCGTCGCCGTGGGCAAGCGCGACATCTCCTTCGACGAAGGGCTGCCGGTGGTGCGGTCGGTGCGGCCGGCCCTGCCAGGAGGCCCGGTGGGCGCCCCACAGGTCGTCCCGCCGCCCGGGGCGGTCACCGTCACCCGCCTCGACGACCAGCACTGCTACCTCGCGATGGCGGACGGTGCCCCCGAGCTGACGCCCGGCGACGTCGTCGTGTTCGGCATCTCGCACCCCTGCACGGTGTTCGACAAGTGGCGGCAGGTGCACGTCCTCGCCGACGACGACACCGTGCTCCGGACGATCGCGACGTGGTTCTGATGCGCGCGACCACCGCGGCCCCGGTGCCGACGGACGGCGACGGTCCTGCCCGGAACGCCGCACTGTCCCTGCGTCGCGGGCTGCGCCTGCTCGACTGCATCGCCGACCGGACCCGCAGCGGCGCGGTGTCCGTCAGCCTGTCCGTGCTGGCCGCCGAGCTCGGCGCCTCGAAGTCGACGGTGCTCCGCCTGACGGCCCCGATGCTCGAGAACGACCTGCTGCGCCGAACCCCGGACGCCGGCTTCACGCTCGGCCTCGGCGCCCTGCTGCTCGGGCAGAGCTACCTCGAGGGGATCGACCTGCGCTCCGCCGCGGCGCCGTTCCTGCGTCGGACGGCGGAGCAGACCGGCCTGACGTGCCACCTCGTCGTGCCGGACGGCACCGACATCGTCTACGTCGACAAGGTCGAGACCCGCGGCACCGTCCGCATGGGCTCCCGGATCGGGAACCGCCTGCCGATGCGGAACACGGCGTCCGGCAAGGCGATCGTCGCGTTCGGGGAACCGGAGCTGCTCGACCGGGTGCTCGCCGAACCGGCCCAGGTCATGACGGAGCACACCATCACCGACGACGACCGCTGGCGGCACGAGGTCGACCGCACGCACGGACGGGGGTACGGCATCGACGACCGCGAGAACGAGCCCGACATCCGGTGCGTCGCCGCCCCGGTGTTCGACCACGCGAACCAGGTGGTCGGCGCGATGAGCATCTCCGGGCTGGCCTCCCGGTTCCCCGCAGCGGCGGTCCGCGAACTCGGCGACGGGGTCGTGCGGACCGCCCACGAGATCTCGGTCGCGCTGGGGTCCTCGTCGGCGCAGCTCGCCCTCGCGCGGGGTGCGCGGTGACCGGCTCGGTGCTGACGTTCGGCGAGACGATGCTGCTCCTGACCGGGCGCGACGTCGGCGCAGTGCCGGACCTCGAGCACATGCGGGTGGACACCGGCGGAGCCGAGAGCAACGTCGCGATCGGCCTGGTCCGCGCCGGGGTTCCGGCCACGTGGATCGGTCGGGTCGGCACGGACCCCGCCGGCGACCGGGTGGCCGCCGACATCGGTGGCGAGGGCGTCGACGTGCTCGCGGTCCCCGACGCCGAGCGCTCCACCGGCATCATGATGAAGGAGCGGCTGCTCGACGGCCGTACCCGGGTGACGTACCACCGCCGTGGTTCGGCCGGCTCGGCGTTGGCCGCGACGGACCTGCCCGGCAGCATCGTCGAGACCGCTGCGCTCGTGCACGTCACCGGGATCACCCTGGCACTCTCCGAGTCCGCACACGACACCGTGACCGCAGCGCTCGACCGGGCGGCCGCCGCCGGTGTGCCGGTGTCGTTCGACGTCAACCACCGGCCGAAGCTCATCGGCGCCGACGCTGCACGAGACCGGTACCGGGCCGTCGCAGCACGGTCCGCCGTGGTGTTCGCCGGCGACGACGAAGCCCGGCTCGTGCTCGGCCGCGACGACCAGGACGACGACGAGGAAGCGCTCGCGCACGACCTCGCCGCGCTGGCACGGGGCCGCGCGGTCGTGAAGCTCGGCTCCCGCGGCGCCGTGGCGTCGATCGACGGCGTGTTCGTGCGTCGGCCCGCGACCCCGGTGCGCGTCGTCGACCCGGTGGGTGCCGGTGACGCGTTCGTCGCGGGCTGGCTCGCGGCGAGTCTGGGCGGAGCGGACGCCGCCGAGGCACTCGACCGGGCCGCCGACGCCGGCGCCCTCGCCTGCACCGTCGAGAGCGACTGGCGCCGACCGGACCCGGCCGCGTTGCACCACGCCCCGGATCCGTCGGACACCGACCACACCGTGCACGACCACGTCGACCGCTGACGCCGTGTCCGACGACACCGTGTCCGCTGAACACCACCACTCGAGGAAGCGCAGCATGACGAACGACACCACGAGCACCGAACAGCACGCCGCCGCACGGCACCGTCACCAGGCTGGTCCGGCGATCGCGATCCTCCGCGGCGGCACCGGCGACCACGTCGAGGACGTCATCGCCACCCTGGTCGAGTCCGGCGTGACGGCGATCGAGATCACCACGAACACCCCGCGCTGGCGCGAGGGCATCGCGTGGGCGGTCGAGCGGTACGGTTCCGCGGCGTCCATCGGCGTCGGCACGGTGCTCGACGTCCGCCAGCTCGACGAGGCCGCTGCTGCCGGTGCCTCGTTCGCCGTCAGTCCCCACCTCGACGCCGAACTCGGCGAGCGCGCGCACGAGCGTGGCCTCGGCTGGTACCCCGGCGCCGCGACCCCGACCGAGATCGTCCGCGCGTGGCGGCTCGGCGCCCGTGCGGTGAAGGTCTTCCCGGCGGCACAGCTCGGCGGCCCCGCGTTCCTGAAGCAGGTCCTGGCACCGCTCGACTTCGTCGACGTCATCCCGACCGGGGGCATCGGGGTCGACGACGCCCCGGACTACCTGGCCGCCGGTGCGGTCGCCGTCGGACTCGGGTCACCCCTCGTCGGCGACGCGCTGACCTCGGGCGACCTCGACGCCCTGCGGGAGCGGGCCGGCCGCCTCGTCGCGGCGCTCGACCGATGACCGGGGAGCAGCCCACCAGCGGCGGCGTCCTGCTGCGCGGCGGATCGGTCCTCGGTGCGGACGGGGCCCCGGTGCACGCCGACGTCCTCGTCGCCGACGCCGTCATCCGCGCCGTCGGTGCCGACCTGGACGCCCCTGCCGACGCGCACGTGATCGACTGCGACGGACGCCTGGTGCTGCCGGGCTTCGTGGACGCGCACTCGCACGCCGGGTCGCTCGTGTTCGACGAGGGCGTGCAGCTCGCGCTCCTGCGCCAGGGCGTGACCACGATCGTGACCGGACAGGACGGCGTCGGGCCGGCACCGGGCGACGGTTCGTACGCCGACACCTCCTTCGCCGCCATCGACGGTCCGCACCCGACGTACCGCGGTGGCGGGGTCGACGGCCTGCTGACGACCTACGACGGCACGACCCCGATCAACGTCGCGACGCTCGTGCCCGCCGGCACGGTCCGGCACCAGGTCATGGGCGACGACCCGGAGCCGGCGGACAGCGCACAGCTGGCCGCGATGCGGGAGCTCGTGCGCGACGGCCTCGCGGACGGTGCGGTCGGCCTGGCGACGGGGCTCGACTACGTCCCCGGCCTGTTCGCCGGCACCGCCGAACTCGCTGCGCTCTGCACCGAGGTCGCTGCCGTCGACGGGCTGTACGTCTCGCACATGCGCGGCGGTTACGAGGGGAACGCCCGCGCCGGCCTCGACGAGATCGCCGAGATCGTCCACGCGTCGGGCGTCCGCGCACACGTCTCCCACCTGCACGCGCCCGTCGACCTCGCGGTGACCGCGCTGGCCGAGCTCGAGGCCGAGGGCGCCCCGATGTCGTTCGACGCCTACCCGTACTCGCGTGGCTGCACGATCCTGTCGATGCTGCTGCTGCCCGCGGCCCTCGCCCGCCCCGGCACCGAGGACCTCGCCCACGCGATCGCCGACGACGAGGTCGTGCCGCGGTCCGGGCGGCCGTGCTCGACCGCGTGCTGTCCCGCGCCGACCTCGGCACCGGCTGGGCGGAGCAGATCACGCTGTCGCACGTGCCCGCCGCCGAGTTCCACGCGCTGCAGGGCCGCACCCTCGCCGACGCCGCCGAGGCGACCGGGACGGATCCGGTGGACCTGGCCCTGGACGTCCTGGTCGACTCGGCACTGCAGGTCACCGCCGTGATGCGCGTGCCCCGTCCCCGGACTGCCGACGACCTCGCGCCGCTCTTCCGACTGCCCGGGCACACGGCCGGGTCCGACGGCATCTTCGTGGGAACCCACCCGCACCCGCGGGCGTACGGCACGTTCGCCCGCTACCTGCAGGACTTCGCCCGCACGGGGCTCCTGACGTGGCTCGAGGCCTCGCGGCACCTGTCCACCACCGCAGTCGATCGGCTCGGCCTCGGCCGACGTGGCGCGGTCGCCGTCGGGGCGGTCGCCGACCTCGTGGTCGTCGATCCCGATCGGGTCGCGGCGCGGTCGTCCTACGACGAACCGATGCGCCTGGCCGAGGGCATCGACGACGTCCTCGTCGCCGGTGTCCCCGTGCTGGCCGAGGGCGCCCTGACGCACGCGACCCCCGGGGCCGGGCTGCGTCGCCACTCGGGCCGGATCGACCACGAGCAGGGAGCAGCGGGCACCGGGGGTCGGTGATCCAGCGTGGCGAGGCGCCTCGGTGAGGCTTCACACAGCCTGCGCCGACGTCACGAAGCGCTCGGCAGCACCGCCACGACGTCGATCTCGACCAGGATGTTCGCCAGGTGCGACTGCACGGTGGTGCGGACCGGGTACGGCTGCGAGAAGTGCTTCGCGTACTCCTCGTTGAAGGCCGGGAAGTCGCGGTCGGAGTGCTCGAGGTGCACCGTGGACTTCACGACGTCGTCGAGGGTGGCACCGTGCTCGGCCAGGACCGCTGCGACGTTGGCCAGCACCTGCGCGGTCTGACCGGCCACGTCGTCGGCGATCGCACCCGTGGCGGGGTCCTGCGGGCCGAACCCGGCGGTGTAGATGAAGCCGTTAACGACGATGCCCTGGCTGTAGGGCCCGGCGGGCTTCGGGGCGTCGTCGGTCACGATGGCGGTCTTCGGCGCGGTGGGGTTCGGCACGGTTGCTCCTGGGGTTCGTCGGTCGTCGGCGGAGACTCCAGGCTAGGCGGACGCCACGCGGTGGGGCCGACCACCCGACCCGCGCATTCCGCATTGCAGAACGCGAGTCGGGCCTCCCGTCCGGGGTGCCGCACCGACCACCCAGGTGGAGGGCGACTACCCTGGCCGGGTGCCGTCATCCCTGCCCGAACGCCGCCGAGCGCGCGCGGGCTCGCGCCGAGCACGCGCATGAGCCGGCTCGACGGCGCGGTCACCGGGACTGCCTCGACCGGAAGGCGTCGCGCACTCGACACCGTCACCTCCCTGCCGGCGTGGGCGGCCGTGCTGCTCGTCTGGACCGGCGGCCGGATCGTGTCGACGCTGTGGCTGGCACTCGCGTACCCGCTCATCGGACGGGCGATGCCGGACAACGCCATCTGGGGCAACGGGCACGGCTTCACGGCGTTCCTCACCGCCTGGGACGGCCAGTACTACGAGCAGATCTCGCTACACGGGTACCCCGACGTGCTGCCGCTCGACGCCGTCGGCAACGTGGCGCAGAACGCCTGGGCCTTCCTGCCGGCGTTCCCGTTCACGATCCGGATGCTCACCGCCTCGACCGGGCTGCCGTTCACCGTCGGTGCCCCGCTCATCTCCGTGCTGGCCGGGCTGGTGGCGACCTACCTGCTGCACCGCCTGGTCCGCGACCGTGCGGGCAACGCCGCCGCGATGTGGGCGGTGTTCTTCTTCACGTGCGGGCCGCTGTCGTTCCTGTTGCAGGTCGGGTACGCGGAGAGCATGTTCCTCGCGCTCACGTTCGGCGCACTGCTCGCCCTGGAGCGTCGCCGGTACGGGCTGCTCACCGTGCTCGGGGTCGCTGCTGCCTTCACCCGTCCGGGTGCGTTGGCCGTCCCGCTCGTGCTCGGGGTCATCGCCCTGGTGCGGTGGGTCCGGGCTCGTCGTGAGACCGGGCGGGTGCTCGACACCTTCCCGCTCCGCGAGCAGGTGCAGGTCGTGGCCGCCGGTGCCGTGATGGTGGCGGCGGGCCTCGCGTGGCCGGTCATCGCGTCGCACGTCACCGGCACGCCGAACGCCTACCTCGAGACCGAGATGTCGTGGTGGGTGAACTTCATCGGCCGCGTGGACTTCGTGCCGCTGTCGCCGTGGTTCCTCATCGCCGGGCGCTGGCTCGGCGTCGGCGGGATCCTGATCGTGGTGTTCCTGCTCGTCGGGTTCCCGATCTGGCTGCTCCGCCGGTCGACGAAGCGGCTCGGGTCGACGACCGTGCTGTACTCGGCCGCCTACGCGCTCTACATCTTCGCGGTGTCGCTGCCGATGGCCTCGACCCCGCGGCTGCTCATGCCCCTGGCGCCGTTGTTCGGCTCGCCGGAGCTCGTCGCGAAGCCGTGGATGCGGTGGACCTTCGTCACCGCGGCGCTGGCCGGGCAGCCGGTGCTCGTCGCGGTGCTCTGGCTGCTCGGGCCCCCGTAGCGGCGACGCCGGCAGCGGCCCCGGCATCGGCCCCGGCACGACGACAGCTCCGACGCGGAACGACGGGATCGACGTCGTACGACATCGGTCCCGTCGTTCGGAGTCAGATCGAGCCGCCCCGCCCCGCCCGCGCCTAGAGCTCGACGGTCCCGTGGTCCCCGGTGTCCGGCTGGCTCTGCTTGCCGAGTGCGGCCTTGAGCGTCTGCACGAGGCTGCCGACCGGGCCGGTGTCCTGCGTCCAGTACTCGACCGAGTCACCCGACACGGTGAGGAGTCGGATCGAGGGGTCGTCGTGACCGTCCGGGAACCAGGCCTCGGCGAACGGCGACCACAGCTCGTCGATCACGGCGCTGTCCTGCGTGACCGTGGCGGTGCCGGCGATGGACAGGTAGCCGCCCTGCGACTCGATGGAGACGTTGACGTGCGGGTTCCTGGCGATGTCGTCGACCTTCTCGCTGCCGTCCTGCACCAGGAAGCGGAGGGTCCCGTTGAACGCCTTGTCCTGCACGGCGAGGGGCCGGGCGTGCAGCTGGCCGTCCTCGCTCACCGTCGTCAACAGGGCCGTGTGGGCGCCGTGGACGATGTCCGAGATGGCGGCGCGCTGGTCGGTCTGCGTGTCGGTCATGATGCTCCTTTGCGTCGTGCGCCCCACCCGTCCCGACGTTCGACCGCGGGTCCGGCGGGGCCGTACCGTTCCCGCCAGTGTGCCCCTCGACGCTGGGCGCGTCCGGCACACGGCAGCACCACCCCGACCGGGAGGCCCGTGCCGACTCCCCGGACACGTCCGGTCACGCAGGTGGCCGGTCCGCAGTGCCCGCACCCGGTCCGGCGCACTCCATGCGTCCGCACACAGCGACACTCCACCAGACGATCACCGCGTGCATCGTCGGAACATGCACACGCACCGGATGCATGCGCAACGAGCGACACTCCACGAGTCGATCCGGTGGTGGATCGTCGGAAGGTGCACCCGCACGGAACGCGTCAGGCGGGCTCGCGGATGGTGGTCTCGACGTCGACGACCTGCGGCACCCGCGGCATCGAGGCGAAGCCGAACGCCACGGGCGGGTCGAGCGGCGCCAGGGTGCCGAGGGGCTCCCCGCCCAGGTCCCGCGCACGCCGGTGACGTCGTGCGCCCCGGTCACGCCGTAGTACTCGCGGCGGCCGTTCCCAGCCGAGCCGGCGGTGCCGGATCCGGGAGCGACGAGCCGGGCGATCGGGTCGATCGCGGCGAGCCACCGCGGGTCGCGGGCGATCGGCTTCGGGACCACGCGCAGCACCCGGCCGAGCGGTGAGATCGTGCCGACGTCGACCGACACCTGCAGCGCGCCGGCGTCGAGCTCCAGGCCACGGGCCGTCCGTCGCGCCCGCACGTCGACCACGGACACGGTGTCGAACCGGTAGGTGCCGGAGACGTAGGCGGCGACGATCTCGTCCGGCGCGAGCAGCACGCTGGTGCCGTCGGGCAGCTCGAGGAACACGTCGGTGAACGCCCCGAAGGGCGAGCGGTCCCACATCCCGACGACGATCCGGACGCCCGACGTGGTGCCGACGCCCATGATCCGGCCGCGGAACCGGCGCTCGACGGGAGGGTGCTGGGACGTGACGGCATGCCGTGGACCGTACCCGGCGCGCCCGTGAGGCGGACCGACGGAGCCGGCCCGCGCCTCCCGGCCGACAGGTGCGCCAAAGCGACAGATCGCCGCGAACGTTCCGCGGCGATCTGTCGTTTTCGCGGGTGGGCCCGCCGGGGTGATCGCCTACGGGACGGGGACGGGCTCGGCGAGCAGCTCGCGCACGCGCGGCGCGACCCGGGTGCCGTAGAGCTCGATGGACCGCAGCATGTCCTCGTGCGGGAGGCGACCGGTCGCGTACCGCATGTCGAACCGCGAGGCGCCGAGGATCCGCATGTTCCGGGCGATCTTCCGCGCCACGGTCTCCGGCGACCCGACGTACAGCGAGCCACCGGCGGACAGGCCCGCGTGGTACCCGGCGACGTCGAGGGGCGGCCAGCCGCGCTCCCGGCCGAGCTGGTCGGTGACGGCCTTGTGGTACGGCCAGTAGCGCTCGGCGGCTTCCTCGTCGGTCGCCGCGACGAAGCCCGGCGAGTGCATCGCGATGGGCTGCTGCGGCAGGTCGAGTTGGGCGAGCGCCTGACGGTACAGCCGCGAGAACGGGGCGAACTGCGCCGGCTGCCCGCCGATGATGGCGAGGAACAGCGGCAGGCCGTACGACGCCGCACGGATGACCGACTGCGGGGAACCACCGACGCCGATCCAGGTGGGGATGGCACCGTGCTCGAGCTTCGGGAAGACGTCCTGGTCGACCAGGCTCGCGCGCTTCGTGCCGGACCAGGTGACGGCGTCGCCACCGCGCAGGGCCGCCCAGAGCTGCAGCTTCTCCTCGAACAGGACCTCGTAGTCGGACAGCTCGTGGCCGAACAGCGGGAACGACTCGGTGAAGGAGCCGCGCCCGAGGATGACCTCGGCGCGGCCGTCCGAGATCGCGTCGACGGTGGCGAAGCGCTCGTAGACGCGCACGGGGTCGTCCGACGAGAGCACCGTGACGGCGGAGCCCATCCGGATGCGGGAGGTCGAGGCGGCGATCGCGGCGAGGACGACCTCGGGTGCGCTCACCACGAAGTCGGCGCGGTGGTGCTCACCGACGCCGATGAAGTCGATGCCGACCTGGTCGGCGAGGACGGCCTGGGGGACGACGTCGCGGATGCTCTGCGCGTCGGACTTCAGGCTGCCGTCGGCGAGTTCGGTGACGTCGCCGAAGGTGTCGATGCCGAGCTCCACGGGGCCGATCCGCTCGGGTGCGGGCGGCGGGACGTCCGAGGGGCGGTCGGTGCCGAATGCGTTGCTCATGGTTCCTCCTGGTCGCACTTTCATGCGTTTGCATCAAACTACCACGATCGGGCCAGCAGGGCCAGGCCGGCCCTCCAGCACGGCCAGCGCCCGCGTGTACGGTCGCCCGCATGCCGAAGCTCCCTGACCAGACCGGACGCAGGATCGTCGTCACCGGCTCCAACAGTGGCACCGGGAAGGAAGCCGCGACCCGTCTCGCGGCCGCCGGCGCGAGCGTCGTGCTCGCCGTGCGCACGACCGCGAAGGGCGATGCCGCCGCGGCCGAGATCCGCGCAGCCCACCCGAACGCCGACGTCGAGGTGCGCGAACTCGACCTCGCGGACCTGGCGAGCGTGCGCCGCTTCGCCGACGGCATCGTCGGCGAGGACCGCCCGATCGACGTCCTGGTGAACAACGCCGGGGTCATGGCGCCGCCGAAGCGCTTCGAGACGGTCGACGGGTTCGAGCTGCAGTTCGGCACGAACTTCCTCGGCCCGTTCGCGCTGACCAACCTGTTGCTGCCGTCGCTGCTGCGCGCCGAGACACCGCGGGTCACGACGATGTCGAGCCTCGCCGCGATCCCCGGCCGGATCCGCTTCGGCGACCTGCAGTGGGAACGCGGGTACAACGGCTGGCGTGCCTACGGCCAGTCCAAGCTCGCCGACCTGCTCCTCGCGCTGCACCTGCACCGACTGACCGTCGAGGCGGACGTCCCCCTCGTCAGCACCGCGGCGCACCCCGGCTACACCCGCACGAACCTGCAGTCGGCCGGGCGCTCGCTCGGACGCGCCAAGCCGGTGCGGCCCAGCAACCGCGCGCTCCCCTTCACCCAGGCGGTCGAGCAGGGCACCGAGCCGCTGCTCTACGCCGTGGTCGGCCCGAACGCGGTCGGCGGCGCCTACTACGGCCCGGCCGGCCCTTCGGTCTGACCGGACCGACGACCGCCGTCTCGATCCCCGGGTCGGCACGGAGCGCCGACCTCGCCCGCTCGCTCTGGGCCGTCGCCGAGGACCTCACCGGGACACGGCCGCCCCTCTGAGCGCGGGGCTCGGGGCGCGGCCGGGAGGCCCGTGGTCCGTCCGGCGGGCCGCCCGCGTCAGGCGCGGTGCAGCTCCACCGACCCGTCCAGCCGTCCGGGTTCGGTCAGGCGGGCGTGCTGCAGGACCGTGCGGTCCGGACCGATCGCCGCGGCGACGATCGACAGTGTCGTCATGTGCCCCTCGGCCTCGTGCGCGTCGCGGAGGATCGCGTCCGGGTGGTCGCTCGGCAGCGCAGCGGACTCGGCCAGGACCCCGAACCAGCCGCCCCACCCGTCTCCGGCGTCGTCGCCCGCGTCCACCGTCCGGAGTTCGTCGAAGGGCCCGAGCACCGGTGGCCCGACCGGGGCGTCCGCGGCACGGAAGGCCTCGAGCCACCGTCCGATGCGCGGTGCCGCCGGGTCGTCCGGTTCGCCGTGCGTCACCATGTGCACGCCGGGGCCGAGCTCGGTCGTGCGGACCCGTGTGCCGTCCCAGGTCAGGACCGCGGCGCCGTCGGCGGTCGCCCGCACCAGGTTGAACGCGCGGGTGGTCGGCAGCGTGCCGTCGTGTCCGGGCAACAGGTCGTCGGCGACGGCGTCGACCGGCACCACGCCGCGGGTCGTCCACGTGCCGTCGACACTCGGCACCGGTTCGCCGCGGTTGAGCACGACCGCCAGTCCGGCGCGGTCCGAGGCGGCGAGCCACGCACCGCCGGCGGCACGGTCGCGCACACCGCGGACCCCGGGGTCGCGATCGGGCCACCACGCAGCGGGCGGGTCCCACGGACGCTCGGGTGACTCGTCCCGCAGGGCGAGGACGGTGACGGGCCACGCGGACCCGGGGTCGACGCGGACGACGACGGTGCACATGCCGTCGATCCTCGCACGTGCCCCCGGTAGCGTGAGCGGCGTGAACGCAGCAGCAGAGCGCACCCTGACCGTCATCGTGGGGATCACCGGGGGCATCGCCGCCTACAAGGCCGTCGGCGTGGTCCGCGACCTCGTCAAGCGCGGGCACGAGGTGCACGTCGTCCCGACCGAGGGGGCACTGCGCTTCGTCGGGCTGCCGACGCTCGAGGCGCTCAGCCGCAACCCCGTCACCACGAGCGTCTGGGACGACGTCTCCGAGGTCCGCCACGTCGCCCTCGGCCGCCGCGCGGACCTGGTCGTGGTGGCCCCGGCGACCGCGGACTCCCTGGCACGGATGGCGAACGGCCTGGCGAGCGACCTGCTCGGCACGACGCTGCTCGCCACCGACGCCCCGGTCGTCGTCGCGCCGGCGATGCACCCGCAGATGTGGGAGCACCCCGCGACCCGGGCCAACGTCGCCGTCCTGCGCGAGCGGGGCGTGCACCTGGTCGGACCGGTGGTCGGCGCTCTGACGGGCGACGACGCCGGCATCGGCCGGATGGCGGAACCCGAGGACATCGTCGCCGCCGCGCTCGCCGTGCTGGACGGCCCGGCCGGTGCGGCGGCAGGGCGTCGCGCCGGCACCGACGGGGGGACGCAGTCCGGCGCCGGGGCCCGTGGCGAGCAGGGCGACCTGTCCGGCGTCCGCGTGGTCGTCAGCGCGGGCGGCACCCGCGAGCCGTTCGACCCGGTGCGCTTCGTCGGCAACCGGTCGAGCGGTCGGCAGGGCCTGGCGATCGCCGCGGACGCCGCAGCGCGCGGTGCCGTCGTCACCGTCGTCGCCGCGAACGTCGAGGCCGGCCTGACCGCGGGCATCGACGCGACCGTCGTGCCGGTGGGGTCAGCGCTCGAACTCGCCGAGGCCGTGCACGCCGCGGCGGTCGATGCCGACGTCGTCGTGATGACCGCTGCCGTCGCCGACTACCGGCCGGCCGAGGTCCTCGCCGAGAAGCTCAAGAAGGACGCCCAGGGCGAGCGGATGACGCTCGAGCTGGTGCGGAACCCCGACGTGCTCGCCGACCTGGTGGCGGCGCGGCGCACCGGGCAGGTCATCGTCGGGTTCGCCGCCGAGACCGAACCCGACCGCGACGCCCGCATCGCACTCGGCCGCGCGAAGATCGCCCGCAAGCCCGCCGACCTGCTCGTCGTGAACCACGTCGGCTGGTCGGCCGGGTTCGAGCGCGAGGAGAACGCGATCGAGGTCCTGGTGCCGGGCGGCGAGGTGGTCCGCGAGACGTCGGGCACGAAGGCCGAGGTGGCGGCGGCGGTCCTCGACCTCGTCGCGACCGCACTGACCTGATTCCGAGGACGGGCGAGCACGATGGGGGCATGCGACGACGTGAGCGGATCAGACGAGCCACCCGGACTGCCACACTGCTCGCGGTGCTGCTCGGCGGGGCCGGCGTCACCCACTTCCTGCAGCCGCGCCACTACGACCGGATCGTGCCGGACACACTGCCACCGCGGCTGACGACGGTCGCGTCCGGCGTGGCCGAACTCGGCATCGCCGCCGGACTCGCGTTCCCGGCCACTCGCCGGGCCTCGGGGTGGGCCGCAGCTGCGCTGTTCGCCGCGGTCTTCCCCGCGAACGTGAAGATGGCGAACGACCTGCTCGACAGCCCGCGGTCGACCCGGGCGATGCGGCTCGTCTCCGTGCTGCGGCTCCCGCTGCAGGCCCCGCTCGTCCTGTGGGCCGTGCGCGTGGGTCGGCACGCACCGAAGCGGTGACCCAGCCGTCCTGGACCCGTGCGGCCGCACCGCTGCTGCACCGGCCGGTGACCCAGCACGCGTGGGACGACGTCGTCTTCGCGCACTGGCGACACGACCCGGGCTCGCTGGCGCGACTCGTCCCGCGGGGAACACGTCCCGACGTGGTCGACGGCAGCGCCTGGGTGGGACTCACGGCCTACGTCTTCCACGAGACGCGGGTGCCGCCGTTCCCCTCCGCCGGCCGCCTCGGCCGCATGACCGAGGTCACCATCGAGGTCCTGACCGTGGACGACCAGGGCCGGCGCGGGGTCGCGTACCGCACCGTGGACACCGCAAACGTGCCGGCGATCGTGGCCGCACACGCGCTGCTCGGCGTGCCGTACACCTTCGCGCACTCCCGGTCGCGCCGCCGCGGCGAGGTCGTCGCGCACCGGTCGGTCCGGCACCCCGCACGTGCACTGCACCCGGTGCGCTGGGCGCGGTCGCTGCGGCAGGAACGCCCCTCGGGCACGGCCAGACCCCGGCACGCGGCCTCGATCCGGGTCACCGCCGGTGACGTCGTCGACACGCCACTGGCCGCCGAACTCACCACCCGCGCCGGCATCCACGCCCGGTACCTGGCCCAGACGCTGTTCTGGCAGCGACAGCACCCGCCGCTCACCGTGCGGGCCGCGCACCTCGACCGGCTCGAGGGAGACCTGCCCGACGCCGTCGGCATGCCGGGGCTGTTCGATCGGCCACCCGACTCGCTGCTCGTCGTCGACGGCACCACGGTGCGGTACGCCTGGGGCGGGGTCGTGCGGTGAGCGACCACGCCACGGACGATGCCGCCCAGGACGGCCTCGACCGCTTCGTGCGGGCGCAGGACGGCGTGCACGACGACGCCCTCGCCGAGCTGCGGCGTGGACGGAAGACCTCGCACTGGATGTGGTTCGTCTTCCCGCAGCTCGCCGGTCTCGGACGGAGCGCCACCGCCGAGCGCTACGGCGTGCGCGGGCTCACCGAGGCCCGCGCGTACCTCGCACACCCGGTGCTCGGGGACCGACTCCGGACCGCCGCGACCGTCGCCGCGGCGGCGCCGGCCCCGTCGGCCGAGGCGCTGCTCGGTGGGACGGACGCCCTGAAGCTCCGGTCCTCGATGACGCTGTTCGCCCGGGCCGCGACCAGCCCGGAGCCCTTCGCAGCGGTGCTCGACCGGTGGTACGGCGGGGCGGAGGACCCGGTCACCGTCCGGCTGCTGGACGCGGGCGCGCGGGCGACCGGTGACACGCGCTGAGCCGAGCGGAACGCCGGTCTCATATCAGGTACGTTGATCGGTGCGCGTGCACTGACCGCGCCCCGATCGAAGGAGAACGCATGCCGGTCCCCCGCAGCGCCCCGACCGAGCACCAGCTGCTCCGCGACACCGTCCGGCACAAGATCCACGATGCGATCATGGACGGCACGCTCGTCCCCGGCGAGCGGCTCAACGACGATGAGCTCATCGCCTGGCTCGGCGTCTCCCGCACGCCGATCCGCGAGGCGCTGAGCCAGCTCTCCCGCGCCGGCCTCATCGAGATGGCGCCGAACCGGTACACGCGCGTCACGACACCCCAGCCCACCGAGGTGATCGAGGCGATGCAGACCCTCGGGGTGCTGTTCGGCGGAGTCGTCCGACTGGCGGTCCCCCGCCTCGGTGCCGGCGCTCGGAAGAAGATCCTCACGCAGATCGACACGACGATCGCCGAGCTCGAGTCGCACGACGTCCCCGCGGTCAACCACGACGCGCTCGACGTGTTCGCGCTCTACGTCGCCGAGTGCGGCAACGAGAACCTGCAGCGCGTGTGCCGCGACACCATGGACGGCCTGGCGTTCCGCCTGCGCCTGCCGAACCTCGACGAGCTCGTCGACTGGGACCGGATGACCGCGGACTTCCGTCGGCTGCGCACCGCGACCGAGTCCGGCGACAACGTCGCCGCCGAGCTCGCGACCGAGGCGATCCACCAGCTGCCGGGCGAGAAGCACTGAGTCCGGCTGTACCCCCGTACAGGAACCCGCCCGTCTCGCGCACGCGAGGCGGGCGGTCCGCGTTCCACGGGCCTCCCGGACACCCCGTCCGGACCCGCGACCGACGCGCGCGACGCTCCCAGACTGCGGATCCGGCGAGCCGATAGCATCGCTGGCGACCACCCGATCGCCCACCCGGAGCAGCACATGAGTCCTCGATCGACGGACCGTACCGAGGTCGCCGCACGTCTGGCTGCGGCGGTCGGACGGATCAACCGGCGCGCACGGACGGACTCGGCCTCGCTCGGGTACGGGATCGTGTCCGCACTCGCCACCATCCAGCGCGAAGGACCCCTGCGCCCGGGCGACCTGTCGCGGATCGAGGTGGTCACGAAGCCCACGATGACCCGCATCCTGACCGAGCTCGAACAGCGCGGCTTCATCGAGCGCGAAGCCGACCCCCGGGACGGCCGTGCCTTCATGGTGTCGGCCACCGACGAGGGCATCGCGGCGGTCGAACGGGCACGTTCGGACCGCACCGGGATCGTCGCGGAGCTCATCGCCGAGCTCGGTGAGTCCGACGTCACCGCGATCGCCGGAGCGCTCGATGCCCTCGAGCGCGTCGCCCAGGGCGACCGCACCCAGGAACCTCACACGTTCTAGGTCCGAACGGGCCGTTACCGAACCGTTACCAATGGGTGGACGGACGGTTCTGCCAGCGATCCTGGACGCGTCGTCCAGTCTGACGAGTCATCGTGTCGGCTTCGCCCGACGGCGGCCTCCCCAGGGCCGGTCGCGGCGGACGGACGGGCCCCACACCACCGTCCGGTCCTCCCCGGTTCGCCGGACTCCCCCATGCTCCGCGCACCTCGACGCGCGCAGCATCGCTCACCGGCCCCGACGTGCCGCGCAGCCCGGAGTCCCGCACCACGAACCGCCCGACCACCGGAACCGATGCCAGGACACACCCCCGACCTCCCCACCACCACCGCCTCGACCCGACGTGAGGCCCTGAACTCCCCCAGCCGGCGCGTGCGCCGCGCCCTCCGCCACCGCGCGCTCCGACACCGTGCGACGTTGATCGTCGGCGGCGCCGCGGTCCTCGCTGTCGCCGGCGGTGCCCTCACGATCGGCACCCAGCCCGCCATCGGTGAAGCGCTCGGCATGCCGACGGGTACCGCGAGCGCGTCCGCGACGGCCCAGCCCGCCCTGCGCGGCACCGCCCTCGACCGTGCCCAGGCAGCGGCGACCATCTCGACCGCGAAGACCGTGATGACGACGGCGAACGCCAAGACCGACACGGCCTCGCTCGAGCAGCACATCGACGCGCTCAGTGACTACCCGGAGCTGTCCGGCGCCGCGCTCACGACGCGCATCTCGTCGACCGTCGAGTCGACCGCGCACGTCGCGCAGGCCAGCGCCGCGCAGGACAAGCGCGACGTCGACGCGAAGGCGGCCGCCGTCGCGAAGGCCGCCGCCGAGAAGCGGGCCGCCGCAGCAGCAGCGGAAGCCGCCCAGAAGCTGGCGGCGGGCAACACCGTCGCAGGCGCCAAGGCGACTGCGACCTCGCTGGCGTCCTCCGAGTACGGCTGGGGCTCCGACCAGTTCCAGTGCCTCGACAACCTGTGGACCAAGGAGTCCGGCTGGGACTACCAGGCCGTCAACGCCAACGGCGGGGCGACCGGCATCCCGCAGGCGCTGCCCGGTTCGAAGATGGCGACCATCGGCTCCGACTGGCAGACCAACGCCACGACCCAGATCAAGTGGGGCCTGCAGTACATCAGTGCCGCGTACGGCACCCCGTGCTCGGCGTGGGCGCACTCGCAGGCGAGCAACTTCTACTGAGCGGCGCGGGCCGGCCGTCTGCTGGACCACGCACCTGCACGTCGAACGGCCTCGGGTACCGCCCGGGGCCGTTCGTCCTGTAGGCATGCCGGGTGACGACGATCGGACTGCGCCGGATGGCGCCCCGCGACCCCGCCGAGGGACACCGTGCCGCGAGCCCCCTGGAACTGCTGTTCGACCTGGTGTTCGTCGTCGCGGTGGGCTTCGCCGCCACCAACCTGCACGAGATCGAGACCGAGGGGCACGTCAGCTCCGCGGTGGTGGCGTACGCCATGGTGTTCTTCGCCATCTGGTGGGCGTGGCTGAACTTCAGCTGGTTCGCGACCTCGTTCGACACCGACGACTGGCTGTACCGCATCACGACGTTCGTGCAGATGGCCGGCGTGCTCGTGCTCGCCGCCGGGGTGCACGCCGCGATGACCGAGGGCGACTTCACGGTCCCGGTGATCGGCTACGTGGTGATGCGCCTGGCGATGGTGGCGCAGTGGCTCCGCGTCGCCGTGTCGTCCTCGCGGTACCGTCGCACCGCACTCCGGTACGCCGTGGGCATCGTCGTCGTGCAGGCGCTCTGGGTCGGCATGCTCGCGCTGCCGCAGGGATCGACGGCGTGGTCGTTCCCCGTCCTCGTCCTGCTCGAGGTCCTCGTTCCGCCGATCGCCGAGGGCACGGGCGAGACGACGCCGTGGCACACGCACCACATCGCCGAGCGGTACGCGCTGTTCACCCTCATCGTGCTGGGCGAAGGACTCGTCGCCTCGGCGAACGCGGTCATCGACGGCATCGCCCAGGCCGACCACCTCGCGTCGCTGCTGGTGCTGGCCGCGGCCGGGCTCGTCATCGTCGCCGGACTCTGGTGGATCTACTTCTCGCGCGAGCAGCACGACCACATCCGGAACCTGCCGAGCGCGCTCGTGTTCGGCTACGGCCACTACTTCGTCTTCGCCGCCGCGGGTGCGCTGCCGGCCGGGATCGAGGTCGCGGTCAGCGCGGACGCCGGCGAGGCCGACCTGTCGCACGCCACGGTCGCTGCGACCGTGGCCGTCCCGGTCGCGTTGTTCGTGCTCGCGATCTGGGCGCTCGCACTCCGGCCGTCGCTGTCCGCCGGGTGGAACGCGATCGTCGTCGTGCTCGCCGTCGCGATCCTCGCGACGATCGCGGCGTCCGACGTCTCCCTCGTCGCGACTGCACTGCTCGTCGCCGCGATCGTCGTGGTGCTCGAGGTCGCCGAGCGGCGGCCGGGGACGCACCGCGTGCGCTGAGGACGCGACCGGAGGTCGGACGGGAGGCCCGTGGCGGTGTCGCCACGGGCCTCCCGTCCGTCAGTGAGCCGGGTTCACCCCACCCGCGCGACCCGCACGTCGACCCGCGTGAGCGCCAGGCCGTGCGCCGACGCCGCCGTCAGGGCGACGTCGTGCACGGCGCGGGCGACCTCGGGCGCGGGGCGGTGTCCGTCGGTGCCGATGACGACCCGCAGGACGCCGTCGTCGACCACGATGCGTGCGGGGTCGTGCTGGACGCCATGCCGCGGACGGCGCTGACCGTGCTGGCCACGGTCGGGCGGGCACGGTAGAGGTCGGTGACGCCGGGGACGTCGACCACGGCCTGTTCGATCGCGGCGAGGGTGTCGTCGGTGGTGCTCATCGGGTCCCCTCGGTGTCGGTGTCGGTGTCGGTGTCGGTGTGTGGGTCGTCGGCGTCGGGCTGCGGTTCGAGCAGGTCGCGGACCACCACGTCGATCGACTCGACGACCAGGTCGGTCTGCTCGGCGAGCGCCTGGGCGACCCCGGTGCGGACCAGGTCCGCCGTCGCGACGATCGACGGGCCGGACATGATCGCGACCTCGACGACCACGCGGACCGGTGCGGCGAGTTCGGTGACGTCGCCGTCGAGCCGGCACCGGGCGACGAGGACGCCGGGAACACCGTCGCCGGTCCGGCGGATGAGCGACCGGATCGCTCCCTCGGTCATCACCGGGCGCTCCGACTCGGACTGCGCTCGGAGCGGGACGTCCCGTCCGGAGCGGGACTCCAACGAGATGTTGGCGAGCACCCCGCCGATCCACGACTCGTCGGCCGGGGCTTCGTCGCGGGCGGCGGCCTCGAGCGACCCGAGCGACGCGTGCCGCACCCGCAGGATCGCCGCGAGGGCGTTCTGGCACGCGGGTGAGCCGTCGATGGTGGGGTCCGGCGGCTGCATGCCGGCGTCCAGGTAGTCGGCGAGCTCGTCGATGGAGTGGCCGTCGAGGTCGTCGAGTTCGAGTGCGTCGAGGTCGCTCATCGCCATCCCTCCATGAGTCGGATCATGTTCTTCCTCGCTCGGGACAGGAGTCCGCGGACCGTCGACGGGGGCAGGTCGAGTTCGGCGGCGATGTCGTCGTAGCTGTACTCGAGCACCTCCTTCATGATCCAGCAGCGTCGTTGGGCTTCGGGCAGTTCGGCGAGCGCCGCCTCCGCCGCTTCCTCGCGAGAGCGGGCTTCGGCGACCCGGTCCGGGGCGTCGTCGGCGGGTGCGGCGACCTCGAGTTCGGTGACGTCGTCGTGGAACCGTCGGGCCCGGATGCGGTCCAGGCACTTCCGGCTGAGGATCCGCATCAGCCAGGACTTCACCTTGGCGTGGTCCTCGAGCCGGTCCAGGCGGTCCCACGCGGTGATGAAGGTCTCCTGCACGACGTCGTCGAGTTCGTCGGTCGATCCCAGGGTCCGACGGGCGTAGGCGCGCAGGAGCGGTGTGTAGCGGCGGATCAGGACCTCGAAGGCCCGGACGTCGCCATCGGACGACCGGCCGGCGAGGACCGCGTCGTCGAGCTCGGCGAGGGACTGGTGGTGCACGCTTTCCTTCTACTGGTCGGGGCTGGGAACGAGGTCGGTCGCTGATGGGACGCGCGAGGACGGCGGATCGTCACACTTCTCGTCACACTTGCGCCAGAGTTGTGGCATGTCGCTCGTCACCGCCGTCTGCCGCGTCGACCGCCTCCTGCCCGACTCCGGCACGATCGGCGTCACCGCCATCGACAAGCGTCCGGTCGACGGGAGGGTCCGGGTCCGACCGCTCGGGCTGTACGCCGACGTCCAGGCCGACCGGAAGCACCACGGTGGCGAGGACCAGGCCGTGTACGCCTACGCCGACGAGGACGCCGCGTACTTCGCCGCGTCGCTGGAGCGCGAGATCCCGCCGGGCATGTTCGGCGAGAACCTGCGGACCACGGGTGTCGACGTCACCGGGGCCGTGACGGGCGAGCGGTGGCGCATCGGCGAGACGCTGGAGCTCGAGGTGACGATCCCACGGATCCCGTGCGGCACGTTCGCGCGCCGGATGGGCGTCGACAAGTGGGTCCGGCGGTTCACCGAGGAAGGCCGTCCGGGCGCGTACCTGCGGGTCGTGAAGTCCGGCCCGGTGGCAGCAGGCGACCCGGTCGTCGTGACGTACCGGCCGGAGCACGGCGTGACGATCGGCGAGGTCTTCGCGGGGCTCACCCCCGAGCGTGCCCGTGCGGTGCTCGAGTCCGGGGAGCGACTCGCGCCGAAGGTCGTCCGCGACGTGTCGAAGGTGCTCGCCCGGTCCTCGGCAGCCGCCAGCTCCTCGGCAGCCGCCAGCTCCTGATCAGTCGCCGCGCGTCGGGTCGAGGGCCGCTTCGCGCGGGGCAACCCGGCGACGACCAGGTCGTAGGCGTTCGCGACGAGGTCCTCGACCAGGGTCTCGTCGATGCCGTCGCCGGGAGCGAGCGTGATCCAGTGGCGCTTGTTCATGTGCCACCCCGGTGTGATCTCGGCGTGGTCGCGGACGAGTGCTGCCCCGTGCGGCGGCGCGCACTTCAGGTTGACGATCGGCACCCCCGGAGCTCGCTCGTCATCACGAACATCTTGTCGACCACCTTGTAGACGACGGCGCCCTCGCCGAAGGGCTCGGTCTCGAACACCGCGGGCAGGCCCATCGCGGTGCGACTCGCGATCTCGTGCAACTGCGCGCCGTCCATGCACCCAGCATGCCCCAGACGCCCGACACCGCGGCTCGCGGATCGGACCTGTTCGGGGGCATGTCATGAGCGTCGTTCACATCGTAGGATCAGCTCGCCGCGTACCCGACGCGGCGGTCGCTCCGGCGATCACCCACTCGTTCCAGGGGGAACCCGTGCGCATCATCCGTACCCTCGGCATCGCCGCCGCCACCGCAGTCCTCGCCACCACCGTCGTCGTCGGTGGGACCTCCACCGCGCAGGCCGCCCCGAAGACCTACGCCAACTGCACGGCGGTGCACAAGGTGTACTCGGGTGGCATCGCGAAGAAGTCCGTCACGAAGAACAAGGTCGTCTCCGGCGGCAAGACCACGACCCGTGCGCTCAAGGGCACGGTGAAGAAGGACGACGCCCTGTACAAGGCGAACGCGAAACTCGACCGCGACAAGGACGGCATCGCCTGCGAGAAGAGCTGACGCGGAGGCTGCGGCGCGCACCCGTCAGAGCGTCGGGACGCCCTCGTGCCCGGACCTCGGGCGGGCGACCCCGGCGACCCCGGTGACGACCGACCCCGCGGGGACGTCCTTCGTCACCACGGTGTTCGCACCCACGACGGAGTCCTGCCCGATGCTGATCGCCCCGATCAGGGACGATCCCGCGCCGAGCACGACGCGGTCGCCGACCACCGGGTGCCGTCGGGCTCCTGGGCCGTGGTCGCCGCCGCGCCCACCCAGGGTCACCCCGTGGAACAGCACGACATCGTCCCCGATCACCGCGGTCTCCCCGATCACGACGCCCATGCCGTGGTCGATGAAGAACCGTCGTCCGATGCGGGCGCCGGGGTGGATCTCGATGCCCGTCACCGATCGCGCTGCCTGGCCGATGACCCGTGCGACGAACCGAGCTCCGGGCAGGCTCCTGGCGAGCCAGAGCCGGTGCGTCACACGGTAGGTCCAGATGGCGTGCAGCCCGGAGTAGACGATCGCGTTCTCGAGGTCACCACGGGCGGCGGGGTCGCCGCGGCGTGCCGCGGCCAGGTCCTCCCGGACCGTCCGCAGCACGCCCCGTCGGACGGGACGACTCACGCAGTGAGTCCCTCGAAGAGCACCGTCGACAGGTAGCGCTCCCCGGTGTCGCAGACGATCGCGACGATGCGCTTGCCGGCGTTCTCGGGTCGTGCGGCGATCTCGAGGTGCGGCGTGGATGATCGCACCGGACGAGATGCCGGCGAGGATGCCCTCGTCGGTCGCGAGCGCCCGCGCCACACGCAGGGCGTCGTCGAGCTCGACGTCGAACACCTCGTCGATGACGGACTGGTCGAGGACCTCGGGGATGAAGTTCGCACCGATGCCCGCGATCTTGTGCGGTCCGGCCTTGCCCTCGGTCAGGAGCGGGGAGTCCTTCGGCTCGACCGCGACGATCTGCACGCCGGGCACGCGCTCCTTGAGCACCTGGCCGACACCCGTGATCGTGCCACCGGTCCCGACGCCGGCGACGAACACGTCGACGTGCTCCTCGGTGTCGCGCAGGATCTCCTCAGCGGTGGTCTTCCGGTGGATCGCGGCGTTCGCGGCGGTCTCGAACTGGTGGGCGAGGATCGCTCCGGGCGTCTCGTCGACGATCGCGGTGGCGCGTTCGACCGCGCCCTTCATGCCCTCGGGACCGGGGGTGAGCACGATCTCGGCACCGTAGGCGCGCATCACCGCACGACGCTCGACGCTCATCGTCTCCGGCATCGTGATGATCACCTTGTACCCGCGGGCCGCACCGACGAGCGCGAGGGCGATGCCGGTGTTGCCCGACGACCCCTCGACGATGGTGCCGCCCGGCTGCAGGTCGCCGGACTGCTCGGCCGCGTCGATGATCGCGACGCCGAGGCGGTCCTTCACGCTGGCGCCGGGGTTGTAGAATTCGAGCTTGGCCAGCACCTCGGCGCCGCCCGCCTTCGGCAGCCGGTTCAGCTTGACGAGCGGGGTGTTGCCGAACGCCTGGGAGATGTTGTCGTAGATCGTGCCGCTCATCCGGTCCGTCCTCATCGGGTCAGGTCGCGCATCGCTCTTCCTGGAGGCGCGGTGTGCGCCCGATCCTAGCGACCGGACCCCAGGTGGTCCTGTCCACGGCGTCGGTCCCCCGTTGCCGTGTGGCCCACCTGGGCGTACGGTGCCGGGCAACGACGAGGAGGTCGCCATGTCCAAGCTGCAGCAACCCGAGGCCGCACCGCCCGTGGTCGATCGTGCCGCGTTCGACGAGGCACTCGCCACCCAGGTCCGCGACGAGAAGGAACTCACCCGGCACGGCGACCGGGTGTCCGCCGCCCGCCGCCGACTCCCGATGGTCCAGGTGGAGGACTACGAGTTCCAGGGCGCCGACGGCCCGGTCCGGCTCTCGGAGCTGTTCGACGGCCGCTACCTGCTCCTCGTGCAGAACGTGATGTTCGCGCCCGACTGGGACGACGGCTGCCCGAGCTGCACCTGGGCGGTGGACAACCTGCCGGCGAACACGGGCCGGCTCGACGACGAAGGGATCGCGTTCGCCATGGTCTCGCAGGCCCCGATCGAGAAGCTCGAGCGCTGGCGGGAGCTGCGCGGCTGGCCGCACCGGTGGGTGTCGTCGGGGGCCACGAGCTACCACGACGACTGGGGGTGGACCCTGCACCACGACGACTACGACGGTCCGGTGCCGGGCTACTCGTACTACCTGCTGCGCGACGGAGTGCCCTACCTGACGTACGCCACCGGATCGCGTGGGACCGAGGCCATCCTGCCGGTCGCGCACATCATGGACCGCACCGCGTACGGCCGCCAGCAGGACTGGGAGGACAGCCCCGAGGGCTGGCCGCAGTTCCCTACCTACGGTTGACTCCGGCGCTCGATGCCGGTCGGTCAACAGGCTGTTGACCTATTGACGATGTCTCAGCGCACGAACGCCGTCCGCGCGAACCGCCCGTCGGTCGCCTCGAGGACCCGCAGCACGTTGCCCCCGGCGAGCGCCCGCAGGTCATCCGCTCCCCACCCGCGCCGCTGCAGCTCGGCCGCGAGCACCGGGTACCGGGACACGTCGCGCAGGTCCGGCGGCAGCACCGGGGTGCCGTCGTAGTCCCCGCCGAGGCCGATGTGTGCTGCGCCGGCGAGGTCGCGGGCGTGCTCGACGTGGTCCGCGACGTCCGACACCGCCACGAGCGGCGGTTCCCCCACCGAGCCGGCGTCCTCCCAGTCCGCCCAGTCGCGTGAGACGAACTTCGGCACGAACGTGATCATCACGATGCCGCCGTTGTCCGACAACCGGGCGAGCACGTCGTCCGGCACGTTCCGCGGGTGGTCGTCGACCGCGACGGTGGACGAGTGGCTGAAGACGACGGGCTGCGTGGCGACGTCGAGGGTGTCCCGCATGGTCGCCGGTGCGGTGTGGGACAGGTCGACGAGCATGCCGATCCGTTCCATCTCGGCCACCACCTGTCGGCCGCGGTCGGTCAGCCCGCCGTGCGGACGCGAGCCCGTCGCCGAGTCGGCCCAGGGGGTGTCGTCGTTGTGCGTGAGCGTCATGTACCGGACGCCGAGTCGGGCGAAGTCGCGGAGCACCGCCAGGTCGTCGCCGATGGAGTGCCCGCCCTCGGCGCCGAGCAGCGACGCGATCCGGCCGGACTCGACCGCCGCCCGCACCTCGGCCGCCGTCCGGGCGAGTGCGAGCGACTCCGGGTACCGCGCGATGATCCGGTGCGCCAGGTCGATCTGTTGCAGCGTCGTCCGCACGGGGTCCGGTTCGTCGACGGGCACGAAGACCGACCAGAACTGGCCGACGACCCCACCGGCGCGGAGCTTCGGCAAGTCGGTGTGCAGCGAGTCGACCTCGGTGTCGATGCCCTCGACCCCGGAGTCGTGGGTCTCGCGGCGCTCCCAGGGCAGGTCGTTGTGGCCGTCGATGACCGGGAACGGGATCGCGTCGAACGTCATGCTCCCGACGGTACCGCGCACGTCCCCGTGGCTAGGCTCGGTCCGTGGACCCCGTCACCCTCCGGACCGATCGCCTGGTGCTCTCCGTGCCGGAACCGTCCGATGCGGAGGACGTCATCGCCTACGCGAACGATCCCGACGTCGTCGCCTACACACCGGTACCGGTGCCGTACGGCCACGCCGAGGCGCACCACTGGATCACCGACGTCGTGCGCGCGGGCTGGTCCACGGACTCCCGCTACGAGTTCGGCATCCGGCGAGCCGACGACCTCCGGCTGCTCGGGACGATCGGACTGTTCGGGTTCGTCGACGGCGCGGCCGAGGTCGGCTACGCCGTGCACCCGGACGGTCGCGGCCACGGCTTCGTGACCGAGGCCGCAGCCGCCGTCCTGGCGTGGGCGTTCGCGCCGTCGCCCGACGGACTCGCGCTCGTCCGCGTGCAGTGGCGGGCGATCGCGGCGAACGCCCCGTCCGCGGCGATCGCGCAGCGGCTCGGGCTCCGCTACGAGGGACGGCTCCGGTCCGGCGTGTTCCACCGCGGACGACGCCACGACCAGCTCATCGCGGCTGCTCTGCACGATGACGACCGCTCGACGCCGACGGTCTGGCCCGCGTCGTGACGGTGACGTTCCGCGTGGTGACCGAGCTCGCGGCACCGCCCGAGCGCGCGTTCGCGCTGTCGCTCGACATCGGCGCGCACGAGCGGTCGATGGCCGCGACCGACGAGCGCGCCGTCGCCGGCACGACGTCCGGCACGATCGGCCTGGGCGAGTCCGTCACCTGGCGTGCGCGGCACTTCGGGATCGTCTGGCGGATGACGAGTGCGATCACCAGCCTGGAGGCCCCACACCGGTTCGTCGACGAACAGGTGCGTGGGCCGTTCGCCCGCTTCCACCACGAGCACCGGTTCGAGCCGTCGGCCGGCGGCACGCGCATGGTCGACACCATCACGTTCCGCGCACCGTTCGGCCCGCTCGGTCGTCTGGCCGAGGTCGTCGCCCTCGAGCGCTACCTGCCGCGGCTCATCCGTGAGCGCAACGCGTCGCTCGCCACCGAGCTGCACGCCGACGGCCACGACGGCCCCGACGGTCAGGGCGCTGCGAGCTCCCCCAGCGCGTCGTAGGCACTCGCCACCGCGTCGACCCGCGCGCGGCCGGCCGGTCCCGAGGCTTCGTACACGTCGTTCGCGATGGCCGCGACGACCGCGAACAGGGCCGCCATCGAGTCGAACGCCGCCGGCGAATCGACCGGGCACAGGATCGCGGTGTTCGCCGGTGCCGCGATGACGGCTGCGGTCGGGTCGCCCAGCACGACGACGTCGGCGCCGGTCGACACGCAGTGCCGCACGATCCGGTCGACCCCGGCCGTGTGCCGACGCACGGTCACCAGGACCACGAGGTCACGGCGGTCGAGGTCGGCGACCTCTTCGCCGAGCCGCTGCCCCGGTGCCGGACCGACCCGGACGTCGGAGCGGACCTGGGCGAGCTGCGCGCGGAGCTGCAGCGCCACCGGGTAGGCGCCACGCTCCCCGAACACGAGCACGCGACGGGCGCGGACGATGCGGCGCGCGAGTCGCGGACGATCGGCACGGGCCAGCGAGGCGAAGGCCGCGTCGAGGTTGCGGGCCTCGACGGCGCGCTGGTCGACGTGGGCGGCGTCCTCCGCCACCCACGGCAGACCGGAGCCGCGCGCGGACATCAGGTTCTGCCGGACCTCGGCCGCGTCCTGGAACCCGAGCGACCGGACGAGTCGGGACACCGTGGCCTTCGACGTGCCCGACTCGGCGGCGAGTTCGGCCGAGGTGCCGACGAGCAGGAGTTCCGGGTCGTGCCGGACCATCGCGGCGACGCGGCGTTCGGCGGGCGAGAGCTGCTCCCAGACGGAGTCGATGCGGGCGCGGACGTCCGGTCCGGCGGTGCTCATGCCCGGGCCACCCGCTCCACCGCGACGGCGAGCGCGTCGAGCCCGAGCGCGATGTCGGGCGTCGAGACGAACTCGTCCGGGTGGTGGCTGATGCCGTCCGGGTTGCGCAGGAACAGCATCGCGACGTCGGTGACGAGCCCGAGCGACATGGCGTCGTGTCCAGCTCGCGAGAACAGCTCAATCGGCGCGGCCTCGCCCGTCGACTCGATGCCGGCGCGGACGGCGTCCATCAGCCGCGGCGCGCAGAACACCGCCGGTGCCCGGTGCACCTCGGTCGGCGTGACGCTGACCCCGCGCCGTTCCCCGATCACCGTGAACGCCTTCGTGAGCTCGTCCCAGACCGCGTCGCGGCTCGTCGTCGAACTCGCCGCGCAGGTCAACCGAGAACCGCGCGAGCCCGGGGACCACGTTCACCGCGCCCGGTTCGACGGTCATCGTGCCGACGGTGCCGACGTGGTGCGACGCGCGGCAGATGCGTTCGACGGCGAGGCCGCCTCGGCCGCGGCGAGCAGCGCGTCGTGGCGGCGCTCGTAGGGGTCCCGCCCGCGTGCCGGGCCTCGCCGACGGCCTCGACCGAGAAGCGTCGGGCGCTCGCGATGCTCGTGACGACGCCGAGCGCCTGACCGGCCTGCTCGAGGTACGGACCCTGTTCGATGTGCGCCTCGAGGTACCCGGCGAGCGTCGTCGGGTCGACCGCTGCGTCACCCACCCGGGCCGGGTCGAGCCCGAACCGGGTGAAGGCCTCGCGCAGGGTGACGCCGTCGCCGTCCGCCAGGTCCCACCAGGACTCGTCCCACACCCCGGCGACGGCGGACGACCCGAGCAGGGCCTTGCCGAACCGCGTCCCCTCTTCGTCGGAGAACGCGATGACCTCGAGCGCGACGGGCAACGGTCCCGCGGCCGTCAGTCGCGCAGCGGTGCGGATGGCCATCAGGACCCCGACGATCCCGTCGTAGCGGCCGGCGTCCACCACGGTGTCGAGGTGCGAGCCGAGCAGCAGCACGGGGGCGTCGGGCGTCGCGCCGTCGACCCGTCCGTGCAGGTTGCCGGCGGCGTCCTGCCAGGTGGTGAGTCCGGCGTCCTGCATCCACCCGGCGACGATCCCGTTGACGCGGGCGTGCTCGGGCGACAGGTACACGCGGGTGATCCGACCGGTCTCCTCGGTGACCAGGGAGAGCTCGTCGCACCAGCGCGCCACGAGCTCGGCGTCGGCGGTGCCCAGGGCGGTGGCGGTCACGACCGGGGCCGAGCTCACGCCAGCACCCCGACCGGCGCACCGGCGAAGGCGTCGAGGGCCGCGTCGACCCCACCGCCGTGCGGGACGGCGTGCCCCGCCCGGCGGAGCGCGTGCTCGAGGGCCGCGAGGGTCGTCACGACGGTGTCCTTGCGGGCGTTGTAGCCCATGGTGCCGATGCGCCAGACCTTGCCGTGGAGCGGTCCGAACGAGGTGCCGATCTCGATGCCGTGGTCGTCGAGCATCGAACCACGGACCTGGTCGCCGACGACGTCGGACGGGATCTCCACGGCGACGACGTTGTGCATCTTGTGTGCGACGTCACCGAACACCCCGAGCCCGAGCGCCTGGACGCCCTGCAGCATCGCGCGGCCCGCGAGTTCGTGCCGAGCGATCGCCTGCTCGCGCCCTTCGTCGAGCAGGATGCGGGCGCACTCGTTGGCGGCGTAGAGCATCGACGCGGCCTCGGTGTGGTGGTTCAGCCGCCGTGGACCCCAGTAGTCGAGGATCATCGCGAGGTCGAGGTAGTTCGAGCGGATCGGCTCGTCGGCGACGTCGTCACCGGGTTCGCGGATGCCCGCCTCGACACTGCGGCGCTCGTCGAGCACGGCGGTCGCACGCGGCGAGACGGTGACGGGTGCGCTGCCCGAGGGGCCGCCGAGGCACTTCTGCAGGCCGGCGCTGACGGCGTCGATGCCCCACGCGTCGACCTCGAGCGGGTTGCCGCCGACGGTCGCCGTGGCGTCGGTGTAGAACAGCACGCCGTGCCGCTCGCAGATCGCGCCCAGTTCGTCGAGCGGCTGGTTCATCGTGGTGGAGGTGTCGCCCTGCACGATCGCTAGCACCTTCGGCCGGACGCGGACGATGGCGTCCTCGATCGCGGACGGCGTGAACACCTGCCCCCACGCGGTCTCGATGGTGTGGACCTCGGCACCGGCACGGCCGGCGATCTCGGCGAGCAGGTACCCGAACCGACCGAACACCGGCACGAGCACGCGGTCTCCGGGTGCGAGGAGGAGACGAGCACCGCTTCGATCCCGGCGCGCGAGGTGCCGTCGACGAGCACGGTGGCGTCGTTCGTGGTGCCGAACACACCGCGGTAGAGCTCCTGGGTGTCGGTCATGGCGGAGGTCATCCACGGGTCGTACTGCCCGACGAGCGGGGTCGACAGGGCGCGGAGCACACGCGGGTCGGCGGTGATCGGGCCGGGGCCCATGAGGAGGCGGGCTGGCGGGTTCACGGGGTGCATGGTTGGTCCTTCCGTTCCGGTCACGAGCGTACCGGAACGATCGTTACAGACGTGTTTCGGTGGCCCGGGCATCCGCGGTCGCGGGCGCAGCGACGAGCTGCCCCTCGACGGCGGTGACGCCGGACGCGGTGGACGCCACCACGCGCCCGCGCAGCCAGGTCTCGGTCACGCGGCCACGGGCCTCCAGGCCGGCGAACGCGGAGACCGGGTTGCGGTGTGCGAGGCCGGCCACGTCGATGACCGCCGTGGCGGACGGGTCGAACACGGCGAAGTGGGCCAGCGCGCCGGGGGCGATGACCCCGCGGTCGGGGAAGCCGACGAGTGCTGCCGGACCGGTCGTGAACAGCGGCAGCAGCGCCTCGAGCGGGACGCCGCGGCGGAGGGCCTCGGTCCAGACGGCCCGGAAGCCGACCTGCAGGCCGGCGATCCCGCCCCAGGCGAGTCCCCAGTCGTCGACCTTGAGGTCGGCGGTCGACGGCGAGTGGTCCGACACGATCATGTCGATCGTGCCGTCGAGCACACCGGCCCACAGGGCGTCGCGGTTCGCGTCGTCACGGATCGGTGGGCAGCACTTGTACTCGGTCGCGCCGTCGGGGATCGACCCCGCTTCGAACGACAGGTAGTGCGGGCAGGTCTCGACCGTGATCCGGACGCCGTCGTCCTTCGCGGCGCGGATCATCGGGATCGCTCCGGCGTCGGACAGGTGCAGGATGTGCACCCGCGCGCCGGTGGCCCGTGCGCCGTCGATGACCCGCGCGATGGCGGACCGCTCGGCGTCGACCGGCCGGGTGGCGAGGAAGTCCTCGTAGTGCCCGCCGAGCGCGGCGTGGTCGACCAGGAACTCGGGGTCCTCGGCGTGCACGATGAGCAGGGCGTCGATCCGGGCGACCTCCTCGATCGCGGCGCGCAGTTGGTCGGCGTCCAGGTGCGGGAACTCGTCGACCCCGGACGGCGCGGTGAAGCACTTGAACCCGAAGACGCCCGCGTCGTGCAGCGCGCCGAGCGAGCCGGCGTTGTCGGGGACCGCCCCGCCCCAGAACCCGACGTCGACGGCGACCCGCCCCTCGGCACTCGCCCGCTTCACGGCGAGCGCCTCGACCGTCGTCGTCGCGGGGATCGAGTTGAGCGGCATGTCGATGATGGTCGTGACCCCGCCGAGGGCGGCGGCCCGGGTCGCGGACGCGAAGCCCTCCCACTCGGTGCGTCCGGGTTCGTTGACGTGCACGTGGGTGTCGACGAGGCCGGGCAGCAGGACCTGGTCGTCCGGCACGGTGCGGTCGTCGAGCGTCCGGACCACGGCGTCGACCGGCAGGACGCCGTCGACGCGGCCGTCGCGCACGACGACCGCTGCGGGGCGGAAGGCTCCGTCGATCCAGGCGCGGTCTGCGCGCAGGACGAGGTCCGCGACGGTGTCGGTGTCGACGTCGGTGCGGGACCCGGTGCTGCCGTCGGCCGGGAGGCCCGTCATGCGCCCGCCCCGACCGTCGCGGCCGCCGCCGGCCGGCGTTCGAAGCCCCCCAGCAGACCTGACATCGCCTTCGTCGGCGGGGTGGCGTACTCGCCGTGCTTCCCCGTCGAGAGCCGAGCCGCACGAGCGACTCGGCGAGCACGGTCGCCGCGGCGACGCCGTCGACGACCGGTGCCCCGATCGCCCGCGAGACCTCGGCGCAGAAGTCCGCCATCCCCGCGCAGCCGAGCACGACCGCGTCGGCTCCGCCGGCGATGACGGCCCGGCACTCCTCGATCACCAGGGCGCGTGCGCCCGAAGCGGGGTCGTCGAGCTCGAGCACCGCGACCTCGCACGCCCGGATCTCGGTGACGAGCGACGCGAAGCCGTAGCGCTCGGCGAGCTCGTGGGCCCGTCCGGTCGTCCGCGCCAGGGTCGTCACGACGCCGAACCGGCGCCCGAGCATCGCCGCTGCGTGGAAGCCCGCCTCGGCGATCCCGATGACCGGCCCGGCGGCGAGCTCCCGCGCGGCGTCGAGGCCCGGGTCACCGAAGCAGGCGACGACGTAGGCGTCCACGCCGTCCTGCTCCCCGAGCGCGATCTGCTCGAGGAGCCCCGGCACCGCGAGCGCCTCTTCGTAGTGGCTCTCGATCGACGCCGGGCCCATCGTGGGGTTCACCGCCTCGACGATGGTTCCCGGGCCGGCGACCGCGGTGGCGGCGACGCCGATCGAGCGGGTCATCGAGGCGGTGGCGTTCGGGTTGACGACGCGGATGCGCATCGGGGTCCTTCCGGTGGTGCGGGCGGTGCGGGTGTCGCTGGTGGTGCGGGGCGTGTCAGGCTCGCCCGACGGCGGCGCCGTCGTCGACCGTCGGGTCGTCCGAGGCGAGCTCCGGCATGCTCGGCCGGACCCGCTCGAGGCCCCAGAAGACCACGAGTCCCAGGCCGCAGCCGATGAACCAGCTGTAGTTGTTCAGCCCCGGCAGGATCCCGAGCGCGGGCGGCAGGACCGCACTGGCGACCGAGACCACGCCGGTGACGACGAGGGTACCGATGGCGTTCGGGTTGAAGCCGCCGCGGTACCAGTACCGGGCCGAGGTGTCCTTCGTGTACATGTCGTCGACGGCGATGCGCTGCTTCCCGACGATGTAGTAGCCGGCGATCAGGATGCCGAACAGCGGGCCGATGAGGGCACCGAGCACTCCGAGCGTGTACAGGATGGCCTGGTCGTTGCCGTACCAGTTCCACGGGGTCAGCAGCACGGAGCCGACCGCGGCGATCATGCCGCCGGCTCGCCACGAGATCCTGCGCGGCGCGACGTTCGAGAAGTCGAACGCGGGGCTGATGAAGTTCGCGACGATGTTGATGCCGACCGTCGCCGTCACGAAGGTCAGGCCGCCGAGCAGGATCGCGAACGGGGCGCCGATCGCCTGCACGGTCTCGATCGGGTCGGTGATGAGCTTGCCGAACACCGGCACGGTCGCACTCGCGCACAGCACGGTGAGCACCGAGAAGAACAGGAAGTTGATCGGCAGGCCCCAGAAGTTGCCCCGCTTGACCGCCGCGAAGGACCTGCCGTAGCGCGAGAAGTCACCGAAGTTGAGCATCGGGCCGGAGAAGTAGCTGACCACCAGGGCGACGGCGGAGAGCATGACCGGGATCGACGCACCGAACGAGAGCGGCTCCCCCACCGACAGCGTGAACGAGATGTTGCCGATGCCGGCCTGGCTGACGAGGTAGATCGCCAGCGCGATCATCACGACGTACACCGCCGGGCCCGCCCAGTCGATGAACTTCTTGATGGCCTCCATGCCCATCCAGAACAGGGCCCCCTGCGCGACCCACAGGATGGCGTACGAGATCCACCCGAGCGCCGACAGCCCCAGGAACGAGTGGTCGAGCAGCCCGGCCGAGGCGGGGATGAACTTCAGGAAGATGATGTTGAGCGACTGCGCGGCGAGGAACGTCTGCACGCCGTACCAGGCCATCGCGATCAGCCCGCGGATGATCGCGGGCACGTTCGCCCCGAGCACCCCGAACACCGCACGGTTGATGACCGGGTAGGGCACGCCGGTGCGCTGCGACGGCTTGGCGACGAGGTTGGCGAAGACCTGCACGATCAGGATGCCGACCACCAGGGCGATGAGCACCTGCCAGCTCGCGATGCCGAGTGCGAAGAGCGACCCGGCGGTGACGTAGCCGCCGACCGAGTGCACGTCGGACATCCAGAAGGCGAAGAAGTTGTAGCTCGTCCAGCTCTGCTTGCGCAGCGGGGCGAGGTCCTCGTTCGTGAGGGCCGGGTCGTACCCGGGCTTGACGACGCCGGCACCAGCGGGTGCGGCGGTCGTGGTGGGGGCGTGGGGCGCTGCGACGGGTGTCACGAGATCGGTAGCCATGGCGTCCTCCGAGGGAGTGGGGTGGGGGAGGCGGTGATCGCCTCCACCACAGAAGCTAGGGAGCCTCTTCGCGCCCGCCGTTTCCCTCGTGTAACGGTCGTGTGTCGTGAGTGCTCTCCTGAAACGCTCGTTCCACACCAGAACGTGCACAGACATGTGCACGATGATGGCCCCATGTCCGACACCATCCGTTACGTCGCGATCGGCGACAGCTTCTCGGAGGGCATCGGCGACGCCGGCGCCGTACCGTTCCCCGGCTGGACCGGTCGACTCGCGAGCGGCATGGCCCGTGCGCACGACGCAGACGTCCGGTACGCCAACCTCGCGGTCCGCGGGCGCCTGCTCGCCGGGGTCCTCGGAGAGCAGCTCGACGCGGCGCTCGCACTCGACCCCGCACCGACCCTGATCACGTTCTGCGCGGGCGGCAACGACCTGCTGCGGCCACGCTTCGACGCCCACGCCCTCACCGCCCCGCTCGAGGCAGCGGTCAGGACGGTCCTGGGCCGCGGGGTCCGGTTGGCGCTGCTGAGCCCCGCCGACCCGAGCGCCCGGCTTCCCCTCGGACGCCTCATCAACGCGCGCGGTGACGCCTGGGCGGACGCCCTCGCCGACCTCGCCGACCGGTACGACCTGCCCTTCGTCGACGTGTCCCGTGATCCACACCTGCGCCGTGCCGAGTTCTGGTCCGACGACCGACTGCACATGAACTCGACCGGCCACCAACGCGTCGCCGACCTCACCCTGCACGCGATCGAGGACGGACCGGCACCGATCGAGCCGGCGTCCGAACAGACCGGTCGCACCCGACTCTCCGAGGAACTCCGCTACTACCGCGAGCACGTCCTGCCGTGGGTGCAGCGTCGCGTCACCCGGCGGTCGTCGGGCGACGGACGCTCGGCAACCTACCCGGCGTGGACCCCCGTCGACTGATCACGCACGATCGCGGCGGTTCTCCGCACGCGTCCCGCGCTCCGCTTGTCCTCCCCCGCGCGCAGCCGTTCTACTCGGGTGATCCACGTCCGAGCCGAACTCAGGGGAGACGGCACCATGCACACTGCGCCACGCCCATCCGGCACCACCGCGACACGTCCTGCAACCGTCACCACCCCGACGGGCACCCCCAGCACCGCACACGGCATCGACCACATCGGCCTCACCGTGCCCGACATCGACCAGGCCACCGACTTCTTCGTCCTGGGACTCGACGCCGTCCCCCTGTACGACCGGTTCCTCCGGAGCGAACCGCTCCGCGGTGAACCCGACGTCCAGCGCCGCCTCGGCATCCCGAAGACCATGGCCCAGGGGGCGCTGCGGATGCTCGCGCTGCCGAACGGTCCGGGACTCGAGCTCTTCGAGTACCACGGCCCCGATCAGCGCCCGGCCGTCCGCGCGAGCGACCTCGGCTGGCAGCACGTGGCGTTCTACGTCGACGACATCGACCACGCGCTGTCGCACATCGAGACGGCGGGCGGCCAGCGGTACTCGGACCCGCGGGACCTGGGCGGCAACGAGGGCGGGTTCGGCAACCGGTTCGTCTACGTCGGCACCCCGTGGGGATCGACGATCGAGCTGATCACCTACCCGAGTCGGCAGTCGTACGAGGACCACGCCCCGCGACCGAAGTGGCGCGTCTGACCGTTCAGCGCGCCGGGGCCGTCGCGATGTACGTCCGCGTCGGCCCGCCCGTCAGGGCGTGCGGGAACTCGACCCCGTCCGCCCGGAACCCGCCGGCTTCGTAGAGCCGCAGCGCTCGCTCGTTGCCGGCGAGTGCGTGCAGGACCACCGCGGGGTGTCCCGCCGCCGACGCCGCGTCGACCGACGCGGCCAGGAGCGCACGCCCGACACCCCGCGCCTGCACGTCCGGGCGGACGGCGAGCAGCGACAGGTAGGCGGCGTCGGACGGGTCGGTCGGACGCCCGGACCCCGGCGCCGTCACGAGCGCGAAGCCGTCGATCGCACCGGCCGCTCCGGCAGCGACGAGCAGGGCGACCCGCGGCACGGCGAACTTCGACGCCGCGCGGCCCGCACCGCGTCGGACTCCGGAACGCCGTCCCGTGCCGCGACTGCTGCGACCCACAGGTCGACACACGCCGACACCTCGTCCGGGGCCGCTGGACGCACGGACACGGACGGTTCGATCACCCGGTCAGCCTACGACCGCGCTGCTGCCGATCCTGAACGACGCCCCACGGTGCTCGTCGGGCAGCCGGTCACCGCGCCCGTGCAGCTTGTGCCGCAGCGAACCGGGCTCGTAGCCGGTCGGGTAGGCCCCGCGCGCCCGGAGTTCGGGGATGACGAACTCGATGACGTCCTCCCACGTGCCCGGGGTCACCGCGTACGCCAGGTTGAACCCGTCGACGTCGGTGCGTTCCTGGATCTCCTGCAGCCGGTCGGCGATGGTCGCGCCCTCGCCGACGGCGACCGGCCCGAGGCCGCCGATCGCGGTGTGCCGGGCGAGGTCGCGGATCGTCCACGAGCTGCCGTCCTCGCCGGTGGCCGCCGCGATGTTGGCCGCGGCCGACTGGATCGCGTTCGACTCGACGTCACCGAGGGGCTCGTCGAGGTCCCACTGCGACAGGTCGACGCCCATCCAGCCGGAGTTGAGCACCAGCGCACCGAGCTCCGACGCGTACGACAGGTAGTCCTCGTACTTCGCCTGGGCCAGCTCGTCGGTGGCGTCCGTGATCACGGTGAGCAGCGTGTAGACGCGAGCGGCGTAGCGGTCGCGACCAGCTGCCTCCAGGGCGTCACGGACCTTCGCGACGGTCGACGCGAGCTGCTCGACGGTCGGTGCGCCCACGAAGACGGCTTCGGCGTTCTCCGCTGCGAAGCGGATGCCGCGCGGCGACGCGCCCGCCTGGTAGATGACGGGCGACCGCTGCACCGACGGCTCGGACAGGTGGATGCCCGGCACGTCGAAGTGCTTGCCGTGGTGCTCGATCGGGTGCACCTTCGCCGGGTCGGTGAAGACGCCGGACGCGCGGTCGGCGACGACCGCGTCGTCCTCCCACGAGCCCTCCCACAGCTTGTAGAGCACCTCGAGGTACTCGTCGGCCACGTCGTAGCGGTCGTCGTGCGACAGCTGGTCGGTCTGCCCCATGTTCCGCGCGGCGCTCGGCAGGTACCCGGTGACGACGTTCCAGCCGACGCGTCCCTTGGTCAGGTGGTCGAGCGTGGAGATCCGCCGAGCGAACGGGTACGGGTGCTCGTACGCCGTACCCGCCGTGATCCCGAAGCCGAGGTGCTCGGTCACCGACGCCATCGCCGACACCAGCAGGATCGGGTCGTTGACCGGCACCTGCGAGCCCGTGCGGAGTGCGGCCTCGTTCGAGTCTCCGTACACGTCGTACGTGCCCAGGACGTCGGCGATGAAGATGCCGTCGAACGCCCCGCCCTCGAGCGTCTTCGCCAGGTCCGTCCAGTACGTCAGGTCGCGGTAGTCCCGCGACCGGTCGCGCGGGTGCCGCCACAGCCCGGAGGACTGGTGCGCGACGCAGTTCATGTCGAACGCGTTGAAGCGGATCTGCCGGGGCTCGCTGCTGCTGGTCACGCCGTGACGCTACGTGCGGGTCTGCGTCCGTCATGCATCGTGACGAAGCATGACGGCCGCAGCTCAGGCGCGGTCGTGCAGCGTGACCTGGTAGCCGTCCGGGTCGGCGAAGGTGAACGTCCGACCGAACGGGCCGTCGATCGGCGCCGCGACGATGGTGTGGCCGTCGGCCACCAGGGCGTCGTGGATGGCCTGCACGTCGGTCGCGTGCAGCCAGATCGCCGCGCCGATGCCCGGCTGCGACACCGCGTCGAGGTCGGTGCCGGGGACGACGTCCCGCAGCGCGAACGCGATCGGCGTCGTCTCGAAGACGACGGCGTGCGGCGGGCCGGCCTGCGAGCGGACCAGACCGAGGTACTGCTCGTAGAACGCCTGCGACGTCGTCAGGTCGCGGGTCTGCAGGGAGATGAAGTCTGGGCCGGTGACGGGCATGTGGTGCTCCTTCGTGTCGTGTCAGTCTTCTGACACGGAGCAATCTATGTCAGACTCCTGACATGAGTCAAGACGGAATCGACCTCGAGACGTCACTCGGGTACCTGCTCAAGGAAGCCGCGAGCGCGCTCCGCGCTGCGATGGAGGCCGTGCTGCGCCCGCTCGGCATGACGATGACGCACTACTCGTGCCTCGAACTGCTGGCACAGCGGCCCGGACTGTCGAACTCCGAGCTCGCACGCGGCGCCTTCGTCACCCGGCAGTCGATGAACGTCCTGCTGCAGGCGTTGGAACGGGACGGCTTCGTGACGCGGGCCTCCGAGGCGCCGGTGGGCAAGGCGCTCCCGACGCGGTTGACGGCGAGCGGCCGCGCGAGCCTCGAGCGGGCGAGCGCGGCCGTCCGTGGTGTCGAGGTCCGGATGCTCGACGGATTGTCGGACGAGGAGCAGGTGGCGGCGCGAGGGGCGTTGCGCAGCATGGTGCACGCACTCCGCGCCTCGAGGTGATCTCCTGCGGATCGCCCGTAGAACATGTTGTACTCAACCTCAGCATTCCAGCGTGTCGGTTATTGACATTTTTGTATGAGTCACAAGCTGTCGTCGTCATCCAACAGAGGAGAGATCATGACGACTTCACTTCGCACCGTCCTGCGCGTCGGGCTGATCGCGGCAGCCACCGCAGCGTTCATCTCGGTGGGCATCGCCGCACCCGCGCACGCCGTGGCCGACCAGACCGATCCGCCGAACGACATCCGGCTGCGGGAGATCGCGGAGCGCTACGAGGTGGGCGACGAGCTCACCCCTGACGACGAGCGGTTCATCAAGTCGATCGGCACGCCGGTCTCGGCCTCCGGAACCCTCGGCGCCGCAGCGAACTGCTTCAACACGCTGAGGACCGGCGGCGTGAACGGCCGGGGACGCGCTCACGGTTGCCACGGATCCGTCATCGGCAACGGCATCACGAACAGCTGGCGAACCGGTTACACCGCGACCGGGAACTCGCAGGTCCGCAAGCTCCGCGCCGCCGAGCACATCCGCGCCTACGGGCTCGTCGGCTCCGGTGGGTTCGGCGTGGTGTACTCGAAGGACGTGTCGTCAGGCATCCTGAACACGCGGTCACACCAGTTCTCGAGGTCTGCGACGTTCAAGGCGCTCGCGGCGTACGTGACCGTCCAGTACGACGCGACCTTCTGGACGTCCCGCGGTTCCTTCAGCGTGGTCGGTGGGTGACAGCGTGCACGAGGACTTCACCGGCCTGTACCTGTCGAGCGTCTGGCTCAGCGTCGCGATGCTCGCCGGTGGGTACGCCCGGACCCGGAACCGGTCGGCGTGGACCTGGTTCCTCCTGACGCTGCTGTTCGGCCCGCTCGCGGTGCTGCTGCTCGTCACGTGGCCGGCGCGTCCGCCGCGCCGCACCGACCCCGTGCGGACCGATGCGTCCGTATGGGCACCGGACACGGGCGGTTCCGAGGAGTAGCCCTGACGCAGAAGCGCGCAGGACCAGATCCTCTCAGGGAAGGGCGGACACCATGGCGCTGCAGGACGACGTCGTCACCGACGTCGGCGGGGATCGACGACTACGGACCGCGCTGCTGATCGTCGGCATCGTGGCGGTCCTCGTCGGTGTCGCCGCACTCGTGCCTCCCGCACGCGACGCTGTTCGCGGTCGCGTGGGTGTTCGGCATCTACCTGCTGGTGTCCGGCCTGTCGATGATCGTCCGTGCGTTCGCCCGCGGGATCGGCACCGGCCGCCGCATCGGCTTGGTCGTCCTCGGTGCGCTGATCCTCGCCGGGGGCATCGTGGCGCTCGTCGCCCCGCCGGTCGGGGTGCGGTGGATCGCGTTCGTGATCGGCTTCGCCTGGCTGGTCGAGGGCATCACCCTGCTCTACGCCCCGACACCGACGAACCGTGCTCTGACGATCGGTGCCGCGGTGCTCAGCATCGTCATCGGCGTGTTGGTAATCAACCTGCCGTCCATCGGGGCAGCGCTGGCCGTCGTCGCCATCGCGGGCTTCCTGATCCTGTTCGGCATCGTGCAGATTGCCCTCGGGGTCACCGTCGGACGCGCTGACCGATCCGCCACGACCGCCGGTCGAGCGGCCTGACCGGCACGACCAACCAGCAGGACGGAGGCGAGCAGATGGACGCACCGACACCTGCAGAGACACGGTTCGTCTCGACCGGCGCCCTGCCGGACGGCCGCCGCGTCGACGAGCTCCTCGCCGAGGCCCGGCAACGGTTCGCGCCCGATGCCACCGGGGTCGTCGCGGACTACATCCCGGCGCTCGCGGGTGCCGATCCCGGACTCTTCGGGCTGAGCGTCGCCGAGGTCACGGGCGCGCGGCACACCGAGGGCGATGCCGGGGTGGAGTTCTCCGTCCAGTCGATCTCGAAGGCGTTCGTCTTCGCCCTCGTCTGCCAGGACCTCGGACACCGTCGCGCGGCGGAGCTCATCGGCGTCAACAACACCGGCCTGCCGTTCGACTCGGTCACGGCGATCGAGTTCAACGGCGGCAGCCCGATGAACCCCATGGTCAACGCCGGCGCCCTGGCCGCGACGGCACTCGTGCCGGGTGCGACGAGTGCGGCGAAGTGGCAGGCGGTGCAGGACGGCCTCTCCGCGTTCGCCGGTCGACCGCTGCGCCTCGACGTCGAGGTGTACGAGTCGGAGGCCGCGACGAACCTCCGGAACCGGAGCATCGCCCGGCTGCTCGAGAGCTACGACCGGCTCGCCTTCGACCCGCTCGCCACGACCGACGTCTACACGAAGCAGTGCTCGCTCGCCGTCACCGCCGAAGACCTCGCCGTGATGGGGGCGACCCTCGCCGACGGCGGCGTCAACCCCGTGACCGGGGAGCGGGTCGTGGACCCCGAGGTCTGCCAGCACGTCCTCGCCGCCATGGCGACGTCCGGGCTGTACGAGCGGTCCGGCGGCTGGCTCTACGACATCGGTCTGCCGGGCAAGAGCGGCGTGAGCGGCGGGATCCTGACGATCGCGCCGGGCAAGGGCGGCCTCGCCACCTTCTCGCCGCCGCTCGACCCCGCCGGCAACAGCGTGCGCGGAGTCCGCGCCACCACCTGGCTGTCCCGGACGCTCGGTCTCAACCTGTTCGCCTCGGCCGACCTGCACCGATCGGAGACACCGTGACCGGCTCCACGACCACCACGACCATCGGCGACACGAAGCGCGCGTCGTGGGCTCCGATGGTCGCCCTCGCACTGGCCCAGGTCCTGATGTCGTTCAACGTCGCAGCGCTCCCGGTGTCCCTGGGTGGGATGGTGCAGGACTTCGGTGTCCCCCCGACGACGGTGAGCACCGGGATCGTGACGTACGGCTTGGTCGTCGCCGCACTCGTGATGACCGGCGCGAAACTCGGTCAGCGCTTCGGTTGGGTCCGGGTGTTCCGGCTCGTCATCGGCGTGTTCCTCGTCGCGATGGTGCTCATGACCATCGCGCCGAACGTCGGCGTCATGATCACGGCACAGGCGCTCGCGGGCGCGTCGGCGGCGATCATCGTCCCCAGCCTCGTCGCGCTGATCGCCGAGAACTACGAGGGGTCCCAGCAGGCGACCGCGGTCGGGTCGCTCGGCTCCGCACGCGCGGCCTCGGGCGTCAGCGCCTTCGTCATCGGTGGTCTGCTCGGCACGTTCATCGGCTGGCGTCCGGTGTTCGCCATCCTCATCGCCCTCGCGGTCGTCGTGTTCGTGCTGAGCTTCCGGCTCCGGTCGGACGCCGGCAACCCGCGCGTGCGCATCGACCTGGTCGGCGCGGTCCTGATCGGGCTCGCCGTGGTCGGGATCACCCTCGGCTTCAACAACATGAACGGGTGGGGGTTCTTCCGGGCCACCGCCGGCGCACCGTTCGACGTCGCGGGGGTGTCCCCGGCACCGATCGTCGTCGTCGTCGGTGTCGTCCTCGGCCAGGCCTTCTTCCTGTGGACGCGACGTCGGGCACGGACCGGCAGGGTGCCCCTGATCAACCTCTCGGTCATCGGCTCGTCGCGGGAGCGCGCGACGATCGCCGCGCTGTTCGTCATCGTCGCCATCGAGGCCGCCGTGAACTTCAGCGTCCCCCTCTACATCCAGATCGTGCAGGGCCGGACGCCGCTGGACACGTCGCTCGCGATGCTCCCCTTCAACCTCACCGTGTTCGTGTCCGCGCTCGTGGTCGTCCGGTTCTACCCCCGGTTCAGTCCGCGGACCATCGCGCGGTTCGGGTTCGTCCTGAGCACCGTCGCGCTGCTCTGGCTCGCCTTTGTCGTGACGAACGACTGGGAGACGGTGCCGACGATCCTCGGTCTCATCGTGTTCGGCACCGGGCAGGGCGCCCTCGTGACCGTCCTGTTCAACGTGCTCGTCACCTCGTCGCCGAAGCAGCTCGCCGGCGACGTCGGTTCCGTGCGCGGCACCGCGCAGAACCTGGCCTCGGCGGTCGGGACGGCGCTCATCGGCGTGGTGCTCGTCACCCTGCTCAGCAGTGGTGTGACACAGGCCGTCGCCCGTGAGACGGTGCTCACCCCTGCGCTGCAGTCGCAGGTCGATCTCGACAGCATCAACTTCACCAGCAACGACGACCTGCGTGCCGTGCTCGCCGAGACCGATGCCACCGCGGCCCAGGTGGACGCGGCGGTCAGGATCAACACCGACGTCCGCCTCCGCACCCTCCGACTCGGGTTCCTCGCACTCGCGGCGATCAGTGCGCTCGCGATCCTGCCGTCGAGCCGGCTGCCCAGGCTGGTGCCGGGGACGATCCCCGAGAGCGCGGCGAACGGCGATGGGTCCGCGGCCCGATCGGCGTCCGAGTCCGATGACGACGATGCCTGACCCACGGCCGCGGGCAGCGCAGACGAGGAGACGCTGATGTGTCGATGGCTGGGGTACGTCGGAGATCCGATCGAGCCGCGCGAGCTGCTCTACGGCACCGAGCGCTCACTGATCGAACAGAGTCGCTTCCACTCCCCGAGACGCCGGCGCCGAACGGCGACGGCACCGGCCTCGGCTGGTACGGGCGTCGCGCGCGACCGACACTGTTCCGGAGCGCCACGCCCGCCTGGGGTGACGAGAACCTGCGGGAGCTCGCGGCCGAGGTGACGAGCGGTCTCTTCCTTGCACACGTCCGAGCAGCGACCGGAACCGCGGTGCAGGAGACGAACAGCCACCCCTTCCGGTACGGCGAACGGCTCTTCGTCCACAACGGCTTCATCGCGGAGTTCCCGACGCTGCGGCGGCAACTCCTCATGGCAGTACGGGAGGACCTGTTCCCGTGCATTCTCGGGTCCACCGACTCGGAGCTCATGTTCCACCTCGCCCTGACGTTCGGGCTCGAGGAGGACCCGATCGGCGGCCTGGAGCGCATGGCCGGGTTCGTGGAGTCGCTCGCGCGCGAGGCGGGCATCGACGCGGCCCTGCAGATGACGATCGGGCTCACCGACGGACACTCGCTGACCGCGGTGCGGTACGCGACTGCGGGCATGGCGAACTCGTTGTTCGTCAGTACCGACGTCGGTGCGGTACGTCAGCTCTACCCTGAGATCGGCCGACTCTCCCACGTCCCCGACAACGCGCGCGTCGTCGTGTCCGAGCCGTTGGCCGCCCTGCCGGGTCTGTGGCGCGAGGTCCCGGCCGGGTCGGCGCTCACGGTGACGGTCGACAGCGATGTCGTCGAGCGCCCCTTCCGGCCGGTCTCGCCGCGGTGAGTCCTCGTCAGGTCACCCTGCAGAGTAGGCGACGGCACCGTCCATCGGGGCGAACTGCGCTTCGAAGTCGCGTTCGTTGGGGATCCACACGTCCCGCCACAGGTCGTCGTGCTCACGTCCGAGCCGGCGGTCGCGGGCCATGCCACGACGAGCAGCGGTGTCGAGGTCCACGTCGCACCAGACCGCCACGTCGATGTGCGGCATCGCGTCGGGGTGAAAGAGGCCGATGAGGTCGACGACCACGACGTCCGTCGTCGGCAGTGGCTCCGCGGGACCGAGCGCTCGGACCGACCAGTCGAACCGCTGGAACGTGCTCGCTCGTCCCGTCCGGTGCGGTTCGAGGACGGACGACGTCAGACGCTCCCGATCGACACCGTCCCAGTCGGCCGACCGCCGGTGGGACCGCTCCGGATCGAGGAAGTCGTCCCCACGGATCCGCACCGCGCCCGGCACCGTCCCGGCGAGACTGCGCGCCAGCGTGGACTTCCCGGAGCCGCAGTACCCCGAGATGCCGACGACGATGGGGTGCCCGGCCGAGGCGCGGCGTGCCGCCACGAGGTCGATGACACCTTCCTGATCCATCGGACCAGCGTACGAGCCGATCACCAGCACGGGATCCGCGCCGACGACTCCTAGGCTCGACGGGTGGACGTCACACTGCGGAACAGCATCCCCGAGGACATCGAGTGGCTTGTGGAGCTGCGTGCGCAGGTCCTCCGTGCAGACCTGGAGCGTCTCGGCCGCTTCGACGCGGTCCGGGTCCGCGGGCGGATGCGTGATGCCTTCGCGCCCGAGCACACCCGGGTCGTCGTGGTCGACGGGTGTGATCGCGGCTCGATCACCGTGCGTCCGGACGCCGACACCCGGTGGATCGAGCACTTCTACCTCGCGCCGGACGTCCAGGGCCGAGGCGTGGGCTCGGTGGTGCTGCGGAGCGTCCTCGACGAACCACACGCCGGACCCGCGCGACTCAACGTCCTCCAGGGCAGCGCCGCGCGCCGGCTCTACGAACGGCACGGTTTCGTCGTGGACACCGAGGACGACGTCGACGTCTTCATGACGCATCGTCACGTCTGAACGATAGGTTCGACGCATGAGCCACGTCCTGCGATCCATCGGCCGGGTGATGCTGACCACGCTGCAGTACCTGGCCGCCGTACTGAGCGCCATCGGTTCCGGCGGTGCCACCGCCCCGGCCCAGCCACCCACCCGATCCACGAAGTCGCGGGACGAGTACCGCCCCTGAGCCGGGCCTACAGCACCTTCGCGTACCACCGGTCCGAGTACGGGTCGTCGTTGAACGGTGCCACCCGCACGAAGCCGAGCCGTTCGTAGAGCGCGCAGGCCTCGGCGAGCGCAGCCCGGGTGTCCAGTCGCAGGGACGCGATCCCCCGCGCACGACACTCCGCCTCGAGCCGGCGCAGGAGCACCGACCCCATGCCCTGCCCACGATGGCTCGGCAGCGTGAACACCTTCGTGAGCTCCGCCACGTCGCCGAGGAACCGGGCGCCGGCACACGCGATCGGCCGTCCACCGTCGGACGCCACCAGGAACACGCCGCTGTCGCCCTCCAGGTCGTCGTACGGCTCGTCGGCCAGTGCGAGATCGACCTCGGCAGGCGTTGCGTCGCGCCCGTACCAGCGCGAGGCCACCTCGGTCAGGTACGTCCGCACCATCAGGTCGGACTCCGCCCCTCCGGGGCGGCGCACCTCGACGATCACTGCTGTCCTCCGTTCGTCGCTCCGGACGCTCGAGACGCTCCCGGCGACGGACGGGAGGCGCGTGGCGGGCCCGCACCGGGCCTCCTGGCCGTCACGTGGTCGCGATCGCGAGCCGCACCCGGCTCAGCGGGACGCCGTCGCCTCACGCGCAGCGGCTTCCGCCGCGACCCAGGCGAGCATGCCGCACTTGACCCGCATGACGAACTTCGAGACGCCGTGGAAGGCGATGAGGTCCTCGAGGACGTCCTCGTCGGGCTTGCCGACGCCGCGGGAGCGCATCATCGTGCGGAACTCGTCGGTCAGTGCGAGGAGCTCCGGGACCGTGCGGCCCACGGCCATGTCGGTGAGGACCGATGCCGAGGCCATCGAGATCGAGCAGCCGTCGCCCTGCCAGGCGAGACCGGCGATGCGGTCGGTGCCCGGTTCGAGGCGGATGCGGACGGTGATCTCGTCGCCGCACGTGGGGTTGCGCTCGAAGTGCGAGGCGTCGGCGTCGGGCAGGTCGCCGTCGCCGTGCCGGGCCTTCGCGTGGTCGAGGATGACCTGCTGGTACAGGCTGTCGAGGGCGTTCACGCGGTCGCTCCGAAGTAGCCGCGGACCTCGCCGACGGCCGCGATGAACCGGTCGACGTCGTGCTCGGTCGTGTAGACGTAGGTGCTCGCGCGGCTGGTGGCGACCAGGCCGAGTCGGCGGTGCAGGGGTTGGGCGCAGTGGTGCCCCGAGCGGACGGCGATGCCCTGCGCGTCGAGGTACTGCGACACGTCGTGGGCGTGCACGCCGTCGACGTCGAACGACACCAGGCCCGGATCGCGGGACGCCAACCGGTGGACCGACCACGCGGATACCGGGGACGGCGGCCAGGCCGTCGAGCATGCGCCGGGCGAGGTGCTCCTCGTGCGCGCGGACCCGCTCCATGCCGATGCCCTGCAGGTAGCGGACGGCCTCGGCAAGGGCGACGGCCTGCGAGACGGGCTGCGTGCCGGCCTCGAACCGCTCGGGCGCCGGCATGAACTCCGACGCCTGCATGGTCACGGTGGTGATCATGGACCCACCGGTGCGGAACGGGGGCAACGCGTTCAACAGCTCACTGCGGCCCCAGAGCACGCCGATGCCGTTCGGGCCGAGCATCTTGTGCCCGGAGAACGCCGCGAAGTCGACGCCGAGCTGCTGCACGTCGAGCGGCCGGTGCGGCGCGGACTGGCAGGCGTCGAGGACGACCAGTGCGCCACGGGCGTGGGCGAGACCGACGATCTGCTCGACGGGGGCGACCATGCCGGTGACGTTCGAGACGTGCGCGAACGCGACGACCTTGGTGTGGTCGGTGATCAGGGCTGCGGCGTCCTCGGCGGTCCAGGTGCCGTCGTCGGCGACCGGGACCCAGCGGAGCGTCGCGCCGGTGAGCGCGGCGAGTTCCTGCCAGGGCACCAGGTTCGCGTGGTGCTCGGCCTCGGTGACCAGGATCTCGTCGCCCGGTCCGATGCGGAAGCGGGCGGCGTCGACCCCGCCGCGGCCACGGCTGGCGTTCGCGATGCCGTAGGCGACGAGGTTGAGCGCGTCGGTGGCGTTCGCGGTCCAGACGACCTCGCTCGGACCGGCAGCGCCGATGAAGTCGGCGACGGTGGCACGGGCGTCCTCGTAGGCATCGGTGCTCAGCGCCGCGAGCGTGTGCGCGCCGCGGTGCACGGCGGCGTTGTCGTGCTCGAGGAACCGGCGCTCGGCGTCGAGGACCTGGGTCGGGCGTTCCGCCGTCGCCCCGGAGTCCAGGTACGCCAACGGTTGCCCGTTCACGTCCTGCGCGAGGATCGGGAAGTCCGACTTGATCGTCTCGACCTCGGCCTCGGTGAGCGGCTGGTTCGGCGCCACGACTGTCACGTCTCGTCCTCCTGGTGTTGCTGTCCGGAGCAACCCGTCAATGGTGGCCGTTGTTCCCGATGGCGTCCAGTCGGCACCGCAACGGCCCAGGACCGCGCCGGGTCCTGGGCCGTCGCACGGTGGGGCTACTCGTTGCCGATCTTCTTGTCCGCAGCGTCGCGGGCACCGTCGATCTTGTCGTCGTACTTGCCGCCGGTGGCCTTCTTGACCGCGTCGGCGACGCCCCCGAGGACCTTGTCGCTGATGTCCTCGGCCTTCTCGCTCTTCAGGGCGTCCTGGACCTTGTTGTCCTTCAGGAAGTCCTGGGCCTTCTTCGTGATGTCGTCGAACCCCGCCATGGCCTGCTCCTCAGCTCGGTGCGGAGCCCGTCGCTCCGTCATGCCGCAGATGGTAGGCCGCGGAGCCGCCGTCTGTCCCGGAACGTGACGAAGTGTTCACACCATCCGTGCGCTGCGTCGACGTGCCAGGACGTACCCGACCGCGACCGCCCCGGACACCGCGAGCAGCGACGGGATGAGGATGTCGGTGCCCTCCTGCGTGAACTCGACCACCAGGACGAGCGCCGTGAACGGGGCCCGCATCGTGGTCGCCAGGAACGCCGCGGCGCCGACGAACGCGAAGGCCGCCAGGCCCGGGCCGTCAGCCGGCCAGAGCAGGAGCCACGCGCCACCGAGGCCGCCGCCGATCGCCGAACCGATCGCGATCGACGGCGTCAGGGTGCCGCCGACCGCGCCGGCACCGATGGTGGCCGACGTGGTGATCGTGCGGACGACGCCGAGCAGCAGGAGCAGCACGATCGGCGCCAGGCCGGCGACGGTGCCGTCGTCGAGCGAGGCGTTCATGGCGACGAGGCCCAACGCCCGCCCGTTGCCGAGGATCTCGGGGAACGGCACCGCGATGAGCCCGACCATCGCGAACACCACCGGCAGCACGACGAGCAGGTGCCAGCCCTTGGGCGCGATGCCCTGCAGCCGGTTGGTGAGCTTCACGAACCCGACGCCGGCCAGGCCGAGGACCGGCCCGACGATGATCGCCCAGACGAGCAGCGACGGCGACATGTGCATCGCCGGCACGTGGTAGAGCACCTCGTCCGGGATCACGAGCCGGGCGACGAACGCGGCGACGGCACTCGTGGCGAACGCGGGCAGGGCCGTGGCGAAGCTGATCTCGCCGAGCAGGACCTCGACGGCGAACAGCGCACCGCCGAGCGGGACGTCGTACACCGCGGCGAGACCCGCCGCCGCTCCGCAGGCGACCAGGATCTTCGTCTCGCGCGGAGTGAGACCGGCACGACGGGTGACGAGCTGGGAGAGCCAGGCGCCGACCTCGCGCGGGGCGACCTCCTTGCCGATCGAGGCGCCGAGACCGACCGCCAGGATCTGCACCCCGGCGTTCGCCAGGGTCGCGAGTGCGGGCATCCGCTTGCCGCCGACCGCCGCGGTGACCGACACGATCGGACGCCCCCAGCGCCGGAGCGCCCACCAGGCGACGCCCGTCAGGACACCGGCGGCCACGAGCGCGAGGAACCGGTTCAGCGCCGACGGGGCGTCCGCCGCCTCGAGGTGCCCCCCGAAGCCGTACCCGAAGGCCACGAACTGGATGAGCTGCAACGCGAGCCACACGGCGATGCCGGCGATGCCGCCGGAGACGCCCACCAGGGCGGTGACGACGGCGAGCTTGAGCGCCCAGACGGGGGTCGCGTGTCCGGAGCGCGGCATGTCGAAAACCCTAGCGGCTCCGATCACCGGCACCGGGCCTCCCGGTCGTCCCACCTGCCGTCAGACGGCCGTCAGACGGAACGGGACCACGCAGTCGGCGGGCATGAGCGGCGGGTGCAGGCCGACCGTGCCGAGCACGCGACCGCTGAACACCCGTGCGCCGCTCCACCAGTCCGGTCGGACGATCCCGTGCCCGTCGCCGACCACGATCGGATCGACGCGGTACGAGGCGTCCGGGTCGAGGTCGCGGAAGGTGACCCGACCGGTGCCGGACACCTCGGACCGCCCGATGCTCGCCAGGAAGAAGACGGCCTGCTGCCGGTCCGGCGTGACCGTGCCGTACACGAGCCGGGAGTCGTCGACCTCGTCCATGCGCACCAGGTCGCCGCCGTGCAGCAGCCCGCGCAGCTCCTTGTACAGCGCGATCCACTCCGCCAGCGACGCCGACTCCTCCGCCGTGGCCTCGGTGAGGTCCCACTCGATGCCCAGGTGCCCGACGAGCGCGGTGCCGGCCCGGAAGGCCAGGTCGTGCACGCGGCCCGTCGAGTGGTTCCTGCCGCTCGCGATGTGCGCGCCGAGGAGTTCCGGGGGCAGGAGCTGCTGCGTCCACCGGTGCATCTGCTGCCGCTCGAGGGGGTCGATGTCGTCGGACACCCAGACACGGTCGGTGTGCTCGACCACGCCGAGGTCGACCCGTGCGCCGCCCGACGCGCACGATTCGATCTCGAGCGTCGGGAAGCGCTCCTTCAGGGTCGCCATCAGCCGGTACGTCGCCAGGGTCTGCTCGTGCACCGCCGCGCCGGCACCGGGGAACCCGGCCTCCACCAGGTCGCGGTTGTGGTCCCACTTGACGGAGTCGATGCCGTACTCGCCGATGATCGCCGTCATCCGCTCGAGCACGTACTCGTACGCCTCGGGGATCGCCAGGTCGAGCACCTGCTGGTCGCGGGACCGCATCGGCAGTCGGCCGTCCGCCTGCATGATCCACTCCGGGTGGGCGCGGGCGAGGTCGCTGTCCTCGTTCACCATCTCGGGTTCGAACCACAGGCCGAACTCCATGCCGAGCGCCCGGACACGGTCCACGATCGGGCCCAGACCGTCGGGCCAGACGTCCTCGTCGACGTACCAGTCGCCCAGCCCGAGGTGGTCGTTCCGGCGGCCGCGGAACCACCCGTCGTCGAGCACGTACCGCTCGACGCCGAGGGCCGCGGCGCGCTCCGCCAGATCGGTCAGCCGGGCGAGGTCGTGGTCGAAGTACACGGCCTCCCAGACGTTGATCGTCATCGGCCGCGGGGTCGTCGGGTGCTGCGGCCGGCTGCGGAGCCACTGGTGGAAGCGTCGGGCCTGGTCGTCGAGCCCGTCACCGTGGGCGAACCACACCCACGGCCCCTCGTACGTCTCGCCCGTGCCGAGCCGGACCTCGCCCGGCAGCAGCAGTTCACCTCCGCCGATCACCTGGCGCCCGGTCGACAGGCGTTCGGCGTGGTGCCGGTGGTTCCCGCTCCACCCGGTGTGCACGCCCCACACCTGACCGCGGGCGAAGCCGAAGCCGGGCTCCCCCACCGTCAGGACGGTCGCGGCGTCGGCACCGGTCCGGCCCTTCCGGCTCTCGCGCTGGTGGGTGCCGACGACGAGCTCGCGGCGCTGCGGGGTGCGTTCCTTGCCCCATCGGCCGGCGAAGTCCAGGACCTCGCGCGCACCGGACGGGATCGGCATCGCCACCGTCAGGTCGTCCACCGTGTAGACGCCGTCGGCGGTGTTCGTGACGGCAGCCCGGGCACGGACGAGTCCGGAGACGAGCACCTCGATCGTCAGCCGGACGGCGAGCCCCGCGGTGTCGTCGGCAGCCTCGGCCGTGACGGTCGTGTCGGTCACGTCGAGCGACCGCACGGTGAACGCCGGCGACCAGTCGTGGCCGTCGCGGTGTCCGGCCAGGCCGGGTCGTCCGCTCCACCCGCGGTTCGGCTCCGGCAGCACGGCGACACGGACGGGGTCGTCCATCTCGTTCTGGGCCACGGGGGCGACGTCCGCGTCGGCGAGTGCGACGAGCGCGTCGTCGTCGAGTGGTCCGAGGGCTGCTCCCCAGTGCACCGCCGCGGGCAGCGCGTCGTCACGGCAGTCGAGGACGAGGGAGACGCCACCGGCGGTCAGGTGGACGAGGTCGGACGAGGTCACGGCCCCAGTCTTCCTCAGAACCAGCGCTTGACCTTGAACACGACCCACAGGATCGCGGCGAACAGGACCATCCCCACGATCGACAGCGGGTAGCCCCAGGTCCACGTCAGCTCGGGCATGTGCGTGAAGTTCATGCCGTAGATGGCGGCGATGAGCGTCGGGGCGAACAGGATCGCCGCCCAGCCGGAGATCCGCTTCGTGTCGTCGTTCTGCTTCTGTGCCGCCAGGGTGGAGTCGACGGTCAGCGCGTTCTGCAGCAGCTGCCGGAACGTGTCCAGCCGCTCCACCGTGCGGATGGCGTGGTCGAGGACGTCGCGGAACCGGCGCTGCATCTCGATCGGCAGGTGGTACTTCTCGGCGCCGCGGTGCAGGTTCTCGATGATGTGGATGAGCGGGCGGGCCGCACGCTGGAAGTCGACGACCTCGCCGAAGAGTTCGTAGATGCGCCGCGAGACCCCGGCCTCGCCCGCGAACAGCTGGTCCTCGATCTGGTTGATGTCCTCTTCCAGCCCGTCGATCACCGGCACGTAGCCGTCGACGATCGTGTCCATGAGCGCCCAGAGCTGCGCCTGCGGTCCGACCGTCACCAGGCCGGGCTTGCCGCTCATCCGCTGCAGCGCTCGCGGAACGGTCGGCTTGCCGCGCGGGTCGGCCTTCACCACGACGAGGAAGAAGTCCTCTCCGACGAAGGCGTGCACCTCACCGAACGCCACCTCTTCCTGCCCGTCGTTGTAGAGCGCGGGCTTGAGGACCACGAAGAGCGTCGAGCCGTACCGCTCGAGCTTCGGTCGCTGGTGCCCTCGGCGGAGTCCTCGACCGCGAGCTCGTGCAGGCCGAGCGCGACCGCGACGTCGCCGAGCTCCTGCGCGTCCGGTTGGTACAGCACGATGCACGCGCTCGCGCCCTGCTCGTCGAGCATCCGGAAGGTGTCGTCCAGCGACGGACTCGCCATCGGGGCGATCCGGTCGACGTACACGGTGTTCATCTCGACGCTCACGCGACCACCGTACGCAGGTGACCGGCTTTCGGACGGGAGGCCCGTGGCGGGCCCGCCACGGGCCTCCCGTCCGCCGTCCCCCACAGGCTGAACGCACGCTGCGCACCCGACAGGACCGCCCGCCTACGGTGCAGGTGATCAGCATGCTGACGAAAGGAACGGTCATGAAGAGGATCTGGAAGCGCATCGCGGTCGCCGTGAGTGCCGTCGTCGCGGTGGTCGGGGCGTTCGTCGGGTCCGGCGCGGCCGGCGGGACACCGATCCAGGACGCTGCCGGCGGCGCGCTGTCTGCGTCGTCGACCGCCATCGCGCCGGACGGTCCGGCGTTCTCGATCTGGAGCGTCGTCTACGTCGGCCTCATCGCCTACGCCATCCGCCAACTCTTCCGCACGTCGGACGATGACCGGCACGCGAAGCTGGCGGTGCCGGCGATCCTGTCGCTGCTGCTCAACGCGGCGTGGATCCTGTCGGTGCAGTTCGGGTTCCTGTGGGCGAGCGAGCCGATCATCGTGGCCCTGCTCGCGGTGTTGGTCTGGACGTTCACGATCCTGCGGCGGACGAAGCCGTCCGGCGTCGTCGAGGCGATCGTCACCGACGGCACGTTCGGCCTCTACCTCGGGTGGGTGTGCGTCGCGACGGCGGCGAACACGGCCGCGGTGCTGACGGCAGCGGGCTTCCGGGGCTTCGACCTCGGGCAGGACGTCTGGGGTGTGCTCGTCGCAGCGCTGGCCGGGCTCGTCGGGCTGCTCCTGGCCGTGTGGGGTCGGGGTCGCCTCGCGCCGATGCTCTCCCTGGCCTGGGGACTGGCGTGGGTGGCGGTCGCCCGGCTCGACGGTCCGCTGGTGTCGACGCCGACCGCCGTGGCCGCGGTGGTCGCAGCCGCCGCCGTCGTGGTGGTGACGGTCGCCGTGCGGGCGCGGGCGGGGTGGTCCGGCGCGCGTGGCCTGGCCCGAGTCTCGGGCTGAGCGACACTTCTCGGGCGCTCGGCTGCGAGAACTGTCGCCCAGCCCGAGTCTCGGGACTCGGGCTCTACCGCGCGGACGCCAGCAAGCCGTGCGCAGCCGCCACGGCCTCGTTCGTGACCTGGCCGGCGTGCACGTTCAGGCCGAGGGCGAGCGACGGGTCGGCGGCCAGCGCGGCCTCCCACCCCCGGTCGGCGATCGCGACGGCGTACGGCAGCGTCGCGTTCGTCAGCGAGATCGTGCTCGTGCGCGGGACGGCGCCGGGCATGTTCGCCACGCAGTAGTACACGGTGTCGTGCACCGCGAACGTCGGCTCGTCGTGGGTGGTCGGGTGCGAGCCCTCGAAGCAGCCGCCCTGGTCGATCGCGATGTCGACGAGCACCGATCCCGGCCGCATGTCCGCGACCATGGCGTCGGTGACGAGCTTCGGCGCGGACGCCCCGGGGATGAGCACCGATCCGATCACCAGGTCGGCCTCTCTGAGTTCTGCAGCGATGGCGTGCGCCGACGACCGCAGCGTCGTGATCCGCCCGTCGAACCGGGCATCGAGCGCGCGCAGGCGGGGCAGGCTGATGTCGAAGACCGTCACGTCGGCCCCCATCCCGAGCGCCATCGTCGCGGCGTGCTCCCCCGCGACGCCACCGCCGATCACGACGACGCGGCCCTTCGGTGTTCCGGGCACCCCACCGAGCAGCAGCCCGCGTCCGCCGTTCGTGCGCATCAGGTTGTAGGCGCCGACCTGGGCGGACAGCCGCCCGGCGACCTCGGACATCGGCGACAGCAGGGGCAGCGAGCGGTCCGGCAGCTGCACGGTCTCGTAGGCGATCGCGGTGGCCCCGGAGTCGATGAGTGCATCGGTCAGCGGACGGTCGGCCGCCAGGTGCAGGTACGTGAAGAGCACCTGGCCCGGACGGATGAGCGGGTACTCGGACGCCACCGGCTCCTTGACCTTCAGGATCAGCTCGGCGCGCGCCCAGACCTCGTCCGCGGTGTCGACGATCTCGGCGCCCGCGGCGCGGTACTCGTCGTCGGGGAACGCCGACCCGGTGCCGGCCCCGGCCTGCACCAGGGCCTGGTGGCCGTGCAGCGCCAGCTCCGCGACACCCGCCGGGGTGGCCGCCACGCGGTACTCGTTGTTCTTGATCTCGGTGGGGACGCCGATGCGCATCGCAGACTCCTTCGTGGGTGGTGCTCTCGTCCACACCATTCAGCGCCGGATTCGTTGCGGTGACGTTACGGCCGAATGTTCGAACGATGCGCGGCACATCCGTGCGATCGGATTCGGCGGGCGGCCACTCAGAAGACCTTTCCCGGGTTCAGGATACCTGCCGGGTCGAACACCCGTCGGATCCCCCGCTGCAGCTCGAGGACGTCGTCCCCGAGCTCGTCACCGATCCACCGACGCTTCAACACCCCCACCCCGTGCTCGCCGGTCAGGGTCCCGCCCAGCTCGATCGCCGCCCGGAACATCGCATCGGCGGCCTCCCAGACGTGAGCAGGCACCTCGTCGCCGTCGAAGACGAAGTTCGGGTGCAGGTTGCCGTCACCGGCGTGCGCCACGGTCGGGATCGGGACGCCGTGTTCGCGGCCGATCTCCTCCACGCGGGCGAACATCTCGGCGAGCCGGCTGCGCGGCACCGCGACGTCCTCGATGAGCACCCGACCGCGCGACTCCATCGCGGCGTGGAAGGACCGGCGGATCGTCAGCAGGCGCTCGCGTTCCGCCGCCGACCCGGCCAGGTGCACGGTTCCGCCCTCGGCCTGGAGGCGCGGCACGGCTCCCAGCGCCGCTTCGGTCGCGCCCGGACCGTCGAACTCCACGAGCAGGAAGACCCCGCCCGCCGCGGTGCTCCCCACCGTCTCGACGATCACCTCGGATCCGAGGTACGCCGCGATCCCCTCGAGGGCCAGAGCGTCCAGCAACTCGACCGTCGAGGGCCGATCCGCTCCCGCCACCACGGCCGCTGCCGCGGCGGCGGCCTGCTGCACGGTCGGGTAGACGGCCCCGAGGGTCGCGGGCTCCCCGCCGGGATCGGGACGAGTCGGACCGTCGCGCCGACGATGACACCGAGCGTGCCCTCGGACCCGACGAGCAACGCCGTCAGGTCGAGACCGGTCACCCCCTTGACGGTGCGGTGGCCGGTCGACACGAGCCGCCCGTCCGCCAGCACGACGTCGAGCCCGAGCACGGCCTCGCGCGTGACGCCGTACTTCACGCACCGCAGGCCACCGGCATTGGTGGCGATGTTGCCGCCGACGCTCGCGATCGCCGCACTCGCCGGGTCCGGTGCGAAGCGCAGCCCGTGCTCGGCGACGGCGGCGTTCAGCGCACCGTTGAGCACCCCGGGTTCGACGACGGCGAGTTCGTCCTCGACGGACACCTCGACGATGCGGTCCATCCGCGCGACACTGAGCACCACCGTGCCCTCGGTGCCGTTCGCGCCACCCGCCAGACCGGTGCCGGCGCCGCGCGGGACGACGGGGACGCCCAGGGCCGAGCAGGTGCGGAGTGTGGCCTGCACGTGCTCGACGGTGCGGGCCTCGACGACCGCGACCGGATCGCCGGGTGCGATCCAGCCGGACTTGTCGGTCCGCGCGGCGTCGAGCACGCCCGGTTCGGTCCGGACGACGGTGCCGTCGGGGTCCTGCAGGGCGGCGCGGAGCGCGGTGACGACGGTGTCCATGCCGTCACGCTACCGCCGCCGGGTGGACCCTCGGCTCGGTGTCCCACCGCGGTCAGCGCGTGCGGAGCGACTCGCTCGGCAGCTCGCCGAAGCGGGCACGGTACGTCGCCGAGAACCGCCCGAGGTGCCCGAAGCCCCACGACCGGGCGATCTCGGCCACCGAGGTCTCGTCGCGCGCACCCCCGACGAGGTCCGCCCGCGCACCGTCGAGCCGCACCCCGCGCAGCAGGTCGCCGGGCGTCTGGTCGAGGTGCCGCCGCAGGGACTGCTGCAGCCCACGCGGGCTCAGCCCGCCGCCGCGGCGATCTCGGGTGTGCCGATGGGTTCGCGGGCGTGCTCGTGCACGAAGTCGAGCGCCCGCCGGACGCGGCCGTGCTCCGGACCGCCGCCGGCCACGGTCGAGCGCCAGCGGTCGCGCTGCGGGAACGCACGGATCGCAGCGGTCGCGAAGGCCTCGGCGATGTCGCGCTGCGCGATCGGGTCGAGGTCGTGGTCGACGTCGAGCCACGTCGACGAGTGCGTCCGGACCACGTCCTGCCACGCGGCCGACCCCGCAGCCGTCGGGCGCTGCATCGGCTCGAAGGCGAAGTCGTCCTCGCCGACCAACGCCCGGACGAAGTCGCGGTCCAGGTGCACCAGGTTCAGCGCGATGTCGCGGTGGTGCAGGGAGTACGGCTCGGCGAACGGCAGCACGACGGGCACACCGGCTTCGAGCGCCCAGGTCTCGCCGCCGCAGGTGATCCTGCTGGAGCCACTCCGCATCCAGGCCACCAGGAACTCGTCGTCGACCTGGCTCTCGCTGCGCAGGTCGACCATGAACCGCGACGACCGCAGCGACATCCGGTCGTCGCCGACGCCGGCGAAGTCCCAGTGCGCGGTCGGGCGGGTGCGCCGGACCGTGGGCGCCCGGAAGTCGTAGTCGCGCCCGAAGAACGCGAGCGCCTGGTCGACGTCACTGCCGACCACGCGTCGGGAGTACCGGCCGCCCGGTCGGTCCATCGAGATCACCATGGCCGAGACCGTACCCGGCACCTCCGACAGAACCGGGTCACATCCTGACTCAGGGCTGCAGGATCGCCTGCCCGACGCTCTCGTCCAGGATCAGGTCCGTGACGAGCCCGGACGCCAGCGCACCCCGCAACGACGCCGCCTTCGAGCGGCCCGCGACGACGCACACCCGACGCGGAGCGCGCTTGATGGTGTCGAGGTCCGGCCCGCCGGCGCGCGCGTTCACGCCGATGTCCCGCCACGACCCGTCAGCCCGGTAGAACACCGTCGAGACGTCGCCGACGACCTGCGCCTTCGTCAGCTCGTCGCGGTCCGCGGGGTCGAGGTAGCCGCCGGAGTACACGTGCGACGGCACCGGGGCCTGCGGGGCGCCCACACCGAACACGACCAGGTCCATCCGCTCGTGCAGGTCGAGCACACGGCGGATCGAGCGCTCGCGGAACAGCGCCTCCTTCGTGGCGGGGTCGTCGAAGAACGCGGGCACCGGGAACTGCTGCACGAACGCGCCGTACGCCTCGCCGAACCGCCGCAGGATCTCCGAGGCGTAGACGATGCCCGTGGTCCGGGTGTTCGCGGCGCCGTTGATCTGCACGATGGTCGACCCGTGCGTGGTCTTCGGCACCAGGTACCGGCTGACCGCGCTCACCGTCGAGCCCCACGAGATCCCGATCACCATGTTCGACTCGACGTACTGCGTCAGGATCCGGGCGGCGGACAGGGCGACCCGTTCCAGGCGGTCGACGTCGCTCGTGTGGTCCGGCACCGGCACGACGTGCGCGTGCACCCCGAACCGCGAGCGGATGCTGCGGCTCAGCGCGGCCGCCTGGTCGAGGGGTGAGCGGATCTGGATGTCGACGAGACCGGTGTCCCTGGCGTACTTCAGCAGGCGCGACACCGAGGAGCGCGAGGTCGCGAGTTCGTCCGCGATGGCGTCCATCGTCAGGTCCTGCAGGTAGTACAGGTGGGCGGCGCGCAGCGCCTGCTGCGTGCGCATGGGCTGAGCCGCATCGCTCATGGTGCTCCGATCTGTCGAACGCAACCATGCACGGACGTGCACGGCCTCTGCAACCCCTGTCGTGCCTCCCGGCCCCCGAATCCGAGTGCACGACACGTGTGCTGCACGTTCGTGCACGCGAGTTGCCCGACCTCCCAAACCGGCGCACGATCGATCCTGACCACGAGAACCGACGAAGGAAGCGACGAACCATGTCGAAGAAGACACAGCCCCGGAACACGGTGACCGCCCTCACCGAGCGCCCGAACGCGCAGGTCCTCGTCGTCGGCGGCGGCATCAACGGCATCGCCACGTTCCGCGACCTCGCACTGCAGGGCGTCGACGTCGCCCTGGTCGAGCGCGGCGACTACGCCTCCGGTGCGTCCGCTGCGTCGAGCCACATGATCCACGGCGGCATCCGCTACCTCGAGAACGGTGAGTTCCGCCTGGTGCGCGAGAGCGTCCAGGAGCGCAACGGCCTCATCCGCATCGCCCCGCACTACGTCAAGCCGCTGCAGACGACGATGCCGATCTTCTCGACGTTCTCCGGCATCATGAACGCCCCGCTGCGCATGCTGACGCACAAGCAGCGCTCCACCAAGGAGCGCGGCGCGATGCTCATCAAGATCGGCATGACGATCTACGACTCCTTCTCGCGCGACGGCGGCTCCGTCCCGAAGCACGTCTTCCGCACCAAGAAGGCCGCGCTCGAGGACATGCCCGCCCTCAACAAGGACCTGAAGTACACGGGCACCTACTACGACGCGAGCGTGCACGAGCCCGAGCGCCTGGCCCTCGACGTCCTCAAGGACGGCATCGCCGCGGGCACCGGGACCGGTTCCGCCGCGACCGCCCGCGCGACGAACTACGTCGAGGCAGCCGGCACCCGCGACGGTGGCGTGCTGTTGCGCGACCGCGAGACCGGCGAGGAGTTCGTGTTCTCCGCCGAGGTCGTCATCAACGCGTCCGGCCCCTGGACCGACCTGACGAACGAGGCGTTCGGCGGCGAGACGAAGTTCATGGGCGGCACCAAGGGCTCCCACATCGTCGTCCAGAACGACGAGCTGCTCGAGGCCACCAAGGGCCGCGAACTGTTCTTCGAGAACGACGACGGACGCATCGTCCTCATCTACCCGCTCAAGGGCCGGGTCCTCATCGGCACGACCGACATCGACGCCGACCCCTCGAAGCCGGTCACGACCACCGACGAGGAGATCGACTACTTCTTCGGGCTCGTGCAGCACGTGTTCCCGCAGATCGACGTCACCCGCGACCACATCGTCTACAGCTACTCCGGCATCCGCCCGCTCCCCGCCACGAGGACACCGCCCCCGGCTTCGTGTCGCGTGACTACCGGATCGTGGACACCCAGATCGCCGGACTGCCGGACTCGACCGTGCTGTCGCTCGTCGGCGGCAAGTGGACGACGTTCCGGGCCCTCGCCGCACACCTGTCGACCGAGGCCACCACGAAGCTCGGGATGACCCGCAAGGTCGACACCACCGGCATGGCGATCGGCGGTGGCAAGGAGTTCCCGACCACCGACGCGCAGCGAGCCCTGTGGATCACCTCGCACCGTGACGGTCTGGACGAGTCCCTGGTCGAGGGTCTGCTGGAGCGCTACGGCACCCGTGCGGCCGAGGTCGTGGACGTCCTGACCGACGGCCCCGTCGAGGCGCTCGAGTCCGACCCGTCGCTCACCCGCGCCGAGGTCGCGTACTTCGCCGAGCACGAGCAGGCCGTCCACCTGGTCGACGTGGTGCTGCGCCGCACGAACCTCGCGTTCGTCGGCGGTGTCACGATCGATCTGCTCGACGAGCTGGCCGACGTGCTCGCCGGGGCGCTCGACTGGACGCCCGAGGAGCGCGCGGACGAGGTCCAGCGCACGCTCGACGTGCTGCGCGAGGCGCACCGCGTGATCGTGCCGCTGACGTCCGCAACGGCACAGGCGTCGGCGTCGCAGCTCGCGTAGTCGACGCGACCGCATCCGGACGGGAGGCCCGGTACCAGCTGGTACCGTCCCTCCCGTCTCGGCCGTCACCCCGCTGGCGCGGTGCGCCGGTACCGGCGGGTGGGGCCCACCTCCCGTCGTTCGTCTGGTCTCGTTCCGTTCGCCCGGTCGCGATCGCGCGTCGAGTAGCGCTCGCCGGTCGGGTCCAGCGCGGTCCGGTCGATGAGCTGGTCACCACCGATCGGCTCGCCCTCCCAGTCGACCAGGTGCCAGCCGTCGGCGAAGGACCCCTCGAGCTCGACGATGCCGGTGTTCTCCAGGTGGCGCTTGGTGCCGAAGTGGTCCGGGGTGTTGTCGGCGGCCGCGCTCGCCCAGGTACGGATCGCCGCACCGTGACTCACCGCCGCCGCCACGCCGACGCCGGTGGCCTCGATCTGCCGCACGGCGTCGTCGTACCGCTCGAAGAACTCGAGCCCGCTCTCCGCCCCCGGCATCCGGGTCGTGCGGTCCCCGCCGGACCAGCCGTGCACGGTGGAGATGTACAGCTGCACGGACACCGTGTCGCTCTTGCCCTGGGTGTCCCCGGCCTCGATCTCACGCAGACCGGGCAGCACGACGGGCTCGAGCCCGAGCGACGCCGCCAGGGGTGCCGCGGTGACCTGCGTCCGGATCATGGTCGAGGCGAAGAGCCGCTCGATGCCCCGGTCGGCCAGGGCTGCCGGCAGGGCGTCCGCCTGCTGCTGGCCGAGCTCGGTCAGTCCGGGTCCGGGCACCACGGCGTCGAGGACACCGTTCACGTTCGCGGGGGTCTGGCCGTGGCGGATGAGCAGCAGTCGCATGGATCCACCCTACGGACCACCGCCGACGTCAGCCCTGGCGGGTGTTCCAGCGGGGGTTCTGCTTGTTGATGACGTAGACCCGGCCGCGGCGACGGACGACCTGCGAGCCGGGGATCTTCTTGAGTGCCTTGAGCGAGTTGCGGACCTTCATGGTTCTCCTCCGTCGGCGTTCTCTTGTTGAGAACGGTTTTCAGGTAGGGTACCCGACATGCGTGCTGCTGCCATCACCCTCGTCACCGCCCTCCACGAGGCCGACGCCGACCGCGTCGCCGCCCGGATCACCACCGGGCACCGGATGCACGTCGACGGGAGTGCGTTCGCCGCGGCCCGCGCGGTCGCCGAGCGGGCCGACCACCTCGACCGCGCCTGCGGCCCCGACGCCGACCACGGCCTCGTCGTCACCCTGCGACCCGGCTCCGACGCCCGCGCCGTGGGCATGATGCTCGCGAACGCCGCCCGGAGCGAGACCGGCGACGACCGGGTGCTCCGACACGTGGTCGGGGTGCTGCGCGCCGACGACGTCGCCCACCTGCTCTGGTCGGACGTCGACGACGCCTTCGTGGCCGCCGACCGGGTCGCATCACTCGTCGAGTACGCGACCGTCATCGCGCTCGACCGTCTCGCGCCACTGTCCCTGCGCCGCCGTCGCGCACTGGTCGCACTGCTGCACCGGCTCGCGCCGCAGGCCGTGATCGTGGCGCTGCCCGCACTCCGGACCGCGCGCGACCTGCCCGCGTCGAACGGCGGGGCCGCTCGGGTCCTGGCCTCGGGTGCCGGGTGGATGCGCGCCCTGTCGAGCGGCGCCGACACCGGCCGGGACGCCCGCGACGACCTGGTCGCGATGCGCTACCGGGAGCCGCTGCCGTTCCACCCCGGGCGACTGGCAGCCGTCATCGAGCGGGACCTGGCCGCCGGGGCCTCGGGCCGAGTGCTCCGCTCGAAGGGGTTCTTCCGGCTGGCATCACGTCCGGACCACGTCGGCTCGTGGTCCAGCTTCGGGGCGATGCTGGCGCTCGACCCCACCGCGAACCCGTCGTGGGACGCCGACGCCCCGATCGGGCAGGCGCTGTGGTTCGTCGGCGAGCGGCTCGACGTGCGGGCGATCGAACGGGCCCTCGACGGGGCACTGCTCACGCCGCCGGAGCTGCTGGCCGGGCCGGACCTGTGGCGCGGGTGGGCGGACCCGTTCCCCGTGTGGCCGGCGGTGGACCCGGCGTCGGAGCACCGGCACGAGTGAGGCGGGAGCGGCTGCTCCGACTCCGACTCCGAACGACATCCTCGACGTCGTGCGACGACCACGATGTCGTTCCCACTCCCGTGCAACAGCCCGCGCGTGCAACGAACGACGAGGCCGATGTCGTACGACATCGACCTCGTCGTTCCGAGTCGAGCGACCCGCAAGCGCCCCAGGGTCAGCGCGCCGGCACGGCTTCGGCCTCGGCGGCGTCGCCCGCGGCCCGGGCAGCAGCGTCCTGGGCGGCGAACGGCAGGTCCCCCAGGTCCAGGTTCGGGTTCGTGTCCTGCGTGAGCACGAGTTCCTTCGCTTCGGCCTCGGTCTCCACCGCCGGCATCGAACCCGGCAGCGGACGCCGCGAGGACTCCTTCATGCAGAAGACGCCGATCGCACCGACGACGCTCATCGCCATCAGGAAGTACGCGGGAGCGAGCTCGTCCCCGGTCACGGTCAGCAGCGCCTGCACGATCAGGGTGTGGTCCCACCGAAGACCGCGATGGCGATGTTGTAGGCGAAGCCCATGCCGCCGTACCGCGTCGAGGTCGGGAACAGCGCCGGCAGCGACGCAGCCTGGTTCGACACCCACAGTGCGGTCATCAGTGCGAGCAGCCCGAGTCCGGCCAGCGTGGACCACTGCGCACCGTGCCCGATCAGCATGAACGCCGGCACCACGAGCACCACGGTCGTCGCGGCACCGATCCACATCACGACGCGTCGACCGAGCTTGTCGGACAACTTGCCGGTGAGCGGGAGCATGACCGCCAGCAGCAGGAGCACCGGGATCGTCAGCAGTGTGCCGTCGAGCGGGGAGTACCCGAGCGAGTCGGTCAGGTAGGTCGGCATGTACGAGGTCAGGGCGTACCCGACGGTGTTCGACGCCGCGACGAGCATGATCGCGATGACGATCGGCCGCCAGTGGTCCCGGACCATCACGAGCACGTTCGCGGGACGCTCCCCGTCGAAGGACGCACGGGTCTCGGACGCGGCCTCCTGCGCAGCCTGGGTCGCCTGGAACACCGGCGACTCCTCGATGCGCAGACGGAACCAGATCGCGACGACGCCGATCACACCGGCTGCCAGGAACGGGAAGCGCCAGCCGTAGGCCACCATCGCGTCCTCGCCGAGGGTGATCTGCAGCACCGAGACCACGGTCGCACCGAGCGCGAAGCCCAGGTAGCTGCCGAAGTCCAGGATGCTCGCGAAGAACCCGCGGCGACGGTCCGGGGCGTACTCGGTCACGAAGGTCGTCGCGCCGGCGTACTCACCGCCGGTGGAGAACCCCTGCGCCAGCTTCAACACGACCAGCACGATCGGTGCGAACACCCCGATCGTCGCGTAGGCGGGCAGCGCTCCGATGAGGAACGTCGACGCCGCCATCATGATGAGCGTCGTCGCGAGCACCTTCTGGCGCCCGATGCGGTCGCCGAGACGGCCGAAGACGATGCCGCCGAGCGGCCGGGCGATGTACGTCGCAGCGAAGACACCGAGACTGAACAGGATCTGCACGGCAGGCTCGGCGGTCGGCAGGAAGACCTTCCCCATCGTGACCGCCAGGTAGCCGTAGACACCGACGTCGTACCACTCCATCGTGTTGCCGACGACCATGCCGCTCACCGCGCGGCGCATCATGCTCTTGTCGACCACGGTGACGTCGCTCTCACGCAGACGTCGGTGCGGCCGGGTCGGGGTGTGGCTGGGATCGGAGCCCATGTCTCTCCTCGAGGATCGTGACGAGCCGGCAGGGACCGGCTCGAGCCGGTGGAGACCGGCTCGGGAACAGCGAGCGACGTTACCGAGCAACCGAAATGTCATTGGCCGGTGATTCTCAGGCAGCGGCGTGTCACCCGAACGGGGGAGTGCCCGATCCGCATGCGTCTGCGGATCCGCCAGGCTGAGTAACGAGGACATAACATCGGCGCATGGCGATCGAACCCGAGACGAAGAGCTGGACCTGGGTCATCGAGGGCACCTGCCCCGAGTGCGGCTACGACGGCACCACGGTGTCGATCCGCGACGTGCCGGGGATCATCGACGCGAACACGACCGCGTGGCCGACCGAACTCGGCCGGGCCGACGTGCGCGAGCGTCCCGACGACCACACCTGGTCGGCACTCGAGTACGGCGCCCACGTGCGCGACGTACACCGGAAGATGACCGAGCGGCTCGCCCTGATGCTCGCCGAGGACGCCCCGACGTTCCCGAACTGGGACCAGGACGCCACCGCGGTCCAGGACCAGTACGGCGAGCAGGACCCGGCCGTCGTCGTCCGGGAGCTCGGCGAGGCCGCACACCGGGCAGCGCGGGCGTTCGACGAGGTCCGTGACGACCAGCTCGAGCGCACCGGGCTGCGGTCGGACGGCAGTGCCTTCACCGTCGCGAGCCTCGCGACGTACTACGCGCACGACCCCGTCCACCACCTCTGGGACGTGCGGCGCACGCACCAGGTTCGGGCGTACCTGCCGGAATCGGGCGTACCTGCCCCGAAGAAACGACCAGGTATGCCCGAAAGCGCTTTCCACCGCACCCGTTCTGGGAAGGAACGCGCACCTGCCAGGCGCCGAGCAGACCGCTCAGGCGAGCGCGTCGAGCAGGGCGCGGGCCGTCGCGGCGTCCGACACCAGCTCGTTGACGAGCCCTCCGCGCACCGCGCCGACGATGCTGCCGACCTTGGCGGCGCCGACGGCCACGCCCACGGCGTGCGGCACACCGGACAGGACCTCGCGTGAGGTCCGGACCATCCGGTCACTGCCGGGGAACTCGATGGGCGAACCGTCCGCGGCGTAGAAGTTGAGGCAGACGTCACCAGCAGCGTGGTCGAACGCGGCGTCCTCGACGGGGACGCCCCGTGCCAGCGCGTCGCGCGTCGGGGTCGGCGCCCCGATGCCGAGGATCGCACCCTTCGCCCGACCCCAGAGCCCGACGACGTGCTGGAAGGCCGGGTCCTCGTCGAGGGAGGAGCGCATCGCGGGCGATGGCAGCGCCTGCGCGAACAGGAAGGCGGGGATCGCTCCGGAGTGCTCCGCGGCGGTCCGGGTGATCTCGTTCGTCTGGAACCACGGCATCGGGTCGGCCTGCCCGCCCACCGTCGGGACGAGCTGCACGCCGGGCAGGCTCGGCATGCCGGCGTGTGCGACGTCGTACACCGTGCGGCCCGACGACATCAGGACGGCGTCACCCGGGACGAGCCCCATGCCCTCGACCGCAGCGGCGAGGGGTGCGGCGAGGTCGGCGCCGAGCGTGGCGGTGTGCGTGACGGCGGCCAGGTGCACCGCTCGGATGCCGAGCACGACCTGCAGCCGTTCGGCGAGCGCGACGGTCTCGTCCTGGAACGGGTCGACGACCTCGATGCGGACGAGTCCGGCCTTGCGCGCCTCGGCCACGAGCCGCGACACCGTCGGACGCGAGACACCGAGGCGCGAAGCGATCTCGACCTGGGTGGCGTCCTCGAGGTAGTACATCCGCGCCGCCTGGTACACGGTGTCGAGCGGGAACCGGGTCCGGGCACCCTCGGCGGCAGGGTTCTCGGCGGACATGCGCCGATCGTATCCCTGGCACACGTCAGCGGATCGTGAACCCGCCGTCCACCCGGAGGTCGGCGCCGTTCACCATCGCGCTCGACTCCCCGCCAGGAACAGCACCGCGGCGGCGATCTCGTCGGGGGTGGCGAAGCGGCCGGTGGGGATCTCGTCCTGGTGCCGGATGCCGTTCTCGTTCGCCCACGCGGCACGGCCCAGGTCGGTGAGCACGACGGTCGGCGACACGGTGTTCACGGTGACGCCGCGCCCGCCCCACTCGAGCGCGAGGACCCGGGTGAGGCCGATGACGCCCGCCTTCGAGGCGCAGTAGGCGGCGTGCCCGTCGATGCCGACGTGCGCGGCTTGCGAGGCGATGTTCACCACGCGCCCGTACCCGGCGGCGAGCATGTGCCGGCCGACGGCCTGGGCGACGCGGAAGGTGCCGGTCAGGTTGACGTCGATCGTCCTCGACCAGGTCTCGGCGGACAGCTCGTCCGCCGGAGCGAGGGCGGCGATCCCGGCGCAGTTGACGAGCACGTCGACGCGACCGAAGTGCGCGACGACGTCGGCGACGGTGCGCGCCACGGACGTCTCGTCCGTCACGTCGCAGCCGAACCCGGCATGGAGGCCCGCGCCCGGCAGCCGGCCGCCGCCGCCGTGGCGCCGTCGGCACGGACGTCGACGATCGCGACCCGCGCACCCCGTCCGGCGAGAGCCCGAGCGATGGCGTTCCCGATGCCGGACGCGCCGCCGGTCACCACCGCGGTGCGGCCGGTGAAGTCGTTCGTCAGGTCGACGGTGTCCGGGCCCGGGCGCAGGGCCGCGGCGAAGTCGGTGGTGGTGCTGGTCGTCATGTTCGCTCCTTTGCGTCGGGTCGAACCTAGCAGAAATTGTGTTCTGGACAAACGTTCTGCGAGGTGTACAGTCGTCGCCGAAGCCATCCAACGAAGGAGCAGCGCATGTCGACGACGACCGAGAACGCGGCCACGACCGCCACCACGACCATCCCCACGACGATGCGAGCCGTCGTCGTCCACGGCCCGGGCGACTACCGGCTCGAGGAACGCCCCGTACCGACGCCCGGCCCCGGCGAGCTCCTCCTCCGCACCGACGCCGTCGGCATCTGCGCGAGCGACCTGAAGTGCTACCACGGCGCCGCGAAGTTCTGGGGTGACGAGAACCGCGCCGCCTGGGCCGAGACGGACCGCATCCCCGGGCACGAGTTCGTCGGCACGATCGTGTCCGGCGACGACGACACCCTGGCGAAGCGGAAGGTCTCGCTCGGCGACCGCATCGCGTGCGAGCAGATCGTGCCGTGCTGGGAGTGCCGCTACTGCCTCGAGGGCGCGTACTGGATGTGCAACGTCCACGACATGTTCGGGTTCAAGGGCTACGACGGCGCGATGGCCGAGTACGTCCTCGTCCCCGCCAAGGCCCTGACCCACCCGGTGTCGAGCGCCCTGCCCGGTCAGGTCGCCGCGTTCGCCGAGCCGCTGTCCTGCGCCTTCCACGCCGTCGAGCGCGGAGACATCAAGTTCGGCGACACCGTCGTGATCGCCGGCGCCGGGCCGATCGGCCTCTCCGCCATCGCCGGTGCTCGACAGAAGAACCCGCTCCGGATCATCGCGCTCGACGTGGTCGAGGCGAAGCTCGAGCTGGCCCGCAAGGTCGGCGCGGACCTGACGATCAACATCGCCGAGGACGACGCGGTCGCCCGGGTCAAGGAGCTCACCGACGGGTACGGCGCCGACGTCTACATCGAGGCGACCGGCCACCCGTCCGCGGTCCCCCAGGGCCTCAACCTGCTGCGCAAGCTCGGCACCTTCGTCGAGTACTCGGTGTTCAAGGACGCCGTCTCCGTCGACTGGTCGATCATCTCGGACGACAAGGAGCTCGACGTCCGGGGTGCCCACCTCGGCCCGCACACCTGGCCGGCGGCGATCAAGCTGCTCGAGGCCGAGACCCTGCCGATGTCGGAGATCTGCACGCACCAGTTCCCGCTCGAGCGGTTCCAAGAGGCCCTCGACCTGGTCGGCGACTCCGCCGGCGCGAGCGTCAAGGTCTCGATCCTCCCGTCCCTGCAGGCCTGAGCCCACCGACCCCTGGAGTCAGCAAGCATGTCAACGACGACACAGCGCGCCACCGGTGCGCCCACGACCCTCGCGCCGAGGGCCGCCTCGACCGGATGGGGATCCCCCGCCCGCTCGCCCTCGGGTTCGTCGCCGTCCTGGTCTTCATGACCGGGAACGGTGTCGAGTCGAACTTCATCACCCCGCACATGGTCGCGGTCCTCGGCAGCCCCGAGGCCACCGTCGCGACCATCGTGACCTTCTACAGCCTCGCCGCCCTGATCGGCAGCTACGTCTCCGGCGCCCTCTCCGACCTGATCGGGCCGCGCCGGGTGATGATCCTCGGGTTTGCCGTCTGGGTCGTCTTCGAGGTGCTGTTCCTGCTCGCGCTGAACATCGGCAGCGTGCCGTTCGCGGCCGTCGCCTACGCCGTCCGCGGCTTCGGCTACCCGCTCTTCGCGTTCGCGTTCCTGGTCTGGGTGAACATCACCACCCCGGTCGAGCGGAACGGGTCGGCCGTCGGCTGGTTCTACGTCGCCTTCACCGGCGGCCTGCCGACCCTCGGCTCGCTCTTCGCGATCGGCGCCATCCCGGTGTTCGGCGGCGGCACGATCGGTGAGACCGGCGCGATGGTCGCCTCGATCGGCCTGGTCGTGATCGGGTTCCTCATCATGCTGTTCGGCGTCCGGCTGCCGAACGGGTTCTCCCGCATCGCCCCGGCCGGCGAGAGCGCCTTGCAGGTGCTGACGAGCGGCATCCGCCTGACCGTCACCCGGCCGAAGATCCTGATGGGCTTCCTGGTCCGCCTGATCAACACCGCGCCCGAGTTCGGCATGTTCGTCGTCCTGCCCGCCGTGATCGCGAACGAGCGCGGGTGGGGCCAGAGCCGCTGGCTGCTCATGACCGTGTGCGTCTACGCGACGAACATCCTGGTGAACGCGCTGTTCGGCTGGGTCGGCGACAAGATCGGCTGGCAGCGCACCGTCAAGTGGTTCGGCATCGTCGGGTCCGCCCTCGGCCTCATCGCCTGGTGGTACGTCCCGCAGCTCGTCCCCGCCGGGTCGGACTGGGGCTACGTGCTCTCCGTCGTCGCCGGTTGCGTGTTCGGTTGCCTGCTCGCCGGCTTCGTGCCGATGGGCGCGATCATGCCGGCGCTCGCCCCCGAGCACAAGGGCGCCGCGATGGCGATGTACACGACGGCGGCCGGTGGTGCGGCGTTCCTCGGCACCGGTGTGGTCGCCGCGGTCTTCGCGCTCGGCGGTGGCGGTCAGGCCGCGACCTGGACGTTCGTCGGTCTGTACGCCTGCGCGTTCGTGATGATCCACTTCCTCAAGGTGCCGCAGGGCACCCGTACCTCCCACTGAAGGACTCCAGCATGACCACGATCCACGACGCCCCCGACGAGTTCGCCGAGGACCAGCTCGCTGGCTGGCTCGCGCTCTACGCCGACCGCGTCCGCGGCGTCCACGGCGGCGTCGTCACCCTGCCCACCGAGGGCGCAGAACCCCAGGTCGCGGTGGTCGTCGGCGGCGGTTCCGGCCACTACCCCGCGTTCTGCGGGATCGTCGGCCCGGGGTTCGCCACCGGCGCCGTCGTCGGCAACGTCTTCACCTCGCCGTCCACCGCGCAGGTGTACTCGGTCGCCAAGGCGGCCGACCAGGGGAAGGGCGTCGTGCTGTCGTTCGGCAACTACGCCGGTGACACGATGAACTTCGGGCTCGCCGCCGAGCGGCTGCGTGCCGAGGGCATCGACACCCGGATCGTCGTGGTCACGGACGACATCGCGAGCGCCGACGAGGAGTCGAAGCGCCGTGGCATCGCCGGGGACTTCTCGGTGTTCAAGGCGATGGGTGCCGCAGCCGCCGCGGGCGCGGACCTCGACGAGGTCGAGCGCCTCGGCAACGCCAGCAACGCCGCCACCCGCACGATCGGTGTCGCGTTCTCCGGGTGCACCATGCCCGGCGCGACCGAGCCGCTCTTCACCGTGCCCGACGGCCACCTCGGACTCGGGCTCGGCATCCACGGTGAACCCGGCATCGAGGACGTCCCACTGCTCCGCGCCACCGAACTCGCGGCGCTGCTCGTCGAACGGCTGCTCGCCGACCGACCGGCGAGCGCGGGCACCCGGGTCGCCCCGATCCTGAACGGCCTCGGCGACACGAAGTACGAGGAACTGTTCCTGCTCTGGGGACGCGTGCTCCCGCTGCTGCAGGACGCCGGCCTCGGAGATCGTCGAACCCGAGGTCGGCGAACTCGTCACGAGCCTCGACATGGGCGGCTGCTCGCTGACCCTGCAGTGGCTCGACGACGAGCTCGACCCCCTGTGGCGCGCCGACACCTACACGCCGGCCTACCGCAAGGCTGCCGCGCCGATCGCGGCGTTGCTGCCGGCCGACGCCGTGGACGACGCCGAGGACGAGGCGACGGCCGTACCGGACGCGAGTGATGCCTCCCGGCAGGCCGCGCAGACGGCACGCGACGCGATCGAGGCGATCGACGCGCTCCTGCGGGAGCACGAGCAGGAGCTCGGCCGCATCGACGCCGTCGCCGGCGACGGCGACCACGGACGCGGCATGGTCAAGGGGATCGGCGCGGCCCGGAAGGCGGTCGACCGGGCCGGCCAGGAGGCAGGGGTCGCCTTCGTCCTCGGACGCGCCGGTGACGCGTGGGCTGAGTTCGCGGGCGGCACCTCCGGCGTCCTGTGGGGTGCGGCACTCGAGGCCTTCGGACGGTCGCTGCGCGACGACCGTTCCGCGTACGAGGCGTCCGACGTCGTCGAGGCCGCGCAGGCCTTCGCCGACTCGATCGTCCACCTGGGCGGAGCGTCCCGCGGGGACAAGACGCTGCTCGACGCACTGCTGCCGTTCGTGGATGCACTGCGGACCTCGGTGTCGGCTGGCTCCTCGCTCACCGACGCGTGGCAGGCTGCAGCGGAAGTCGCTCGTGACGAGGCCGACAAGACAGCCGACCTCACGCCGAAGGTCGGGCGCGCCCGACCGCTGGCGGAGAAGAGCCTGGGGACACCCGACGCGGGTGCCACCTCGATGGGGATGATCCTCACGCGGGTCGGCGAGGTCCTCGCTGCCCGTGCGAACGAACTGGAAGGAACACACGCATGACGTACCGTCTCGTGATCGGCTCGGACGATGCCGGGTTCGACTACAAGGAGATCATCAAGCAGGACCTGCAGGCCGACCCGCGGGTGGCGTCGGTCGTCGACGTCGGTGTCGACGCGGACGGGCACACCGCGTACCCGCACGTGGCCGTCGACGCGGCGCGACTCGTGGCGAACGGTGAGGCCGACCGCGCGATCCTGATCTGCGGCACCGGACTCGGTGTCGCGATCGCGGCGAACAAGGTCCCCGGCATCCGGGCCGTCACGGCGCACGACTCGTTCAGCGTCGAGCGTTCGGTCCTGTCGAACGACGCCCAGGTCCTCTGCATGGGCCAGCGCGTCGTCGGCGTCGAGGTCGCGCGCCGGATGGCTCGCGAGTGGTTGGGCTACGAGTTCGACCGCTCCAGCGCCAGCGCGTCGAAGGTCCAGGCCATCTGCGAGTACGACGGCAGCGCCCCGGCCGGCGTCGACGCCCCGGCGTAGGCGCGAGCGCACTCCCGCGGAACCAGGTTCCGGACACAGCACCGTGCACCTGCGCGGTGCTGTGTCCGTTGCGCGGGGTCGAACGGTCAGCTGCGCGCGGCCAGCCGGTGCACGACGGCCTTCGTCGCCTCGTAGAGCTCGCGGTAGTCGCGGTACCCGGGCTCGTAGGCCGCCGTCGCGACGGGGTCGGGCTCGATGACGGTGGCCGGCGGGTTCCACGCGGTGATGTCGACGGGGTCGCCCGCTTCGGCCACGAGCTGCGCCGCCAGGAACGCCGAGCCGTAACACGCCCCGATCGTCACGCTCGGCACTGTCTGCCGCAGCCCGGTGACGTCCGACACGATCGTCGGCCAGAGCCGTCCGAGCAACCCGCCGCCGGCCCCGACGAGCTCGCGGACCTCGACCCCGGCCGCACGCAGCACCTCGATGTTGTGCCGCACCGCGTAGGCCGTCGCCTCGAGCGTCGCCCGGTAGATGTCCCCACGCGTGTGCCGCACCGTCAGCCCGGCGATCACCCCGCGCGCGTCCGGATCGGCGATGGGCGTCCGCTCCCCCGCGAAGTACGGCAGCATCAGCAGCCCGTTCGCGCCGATCCCGGCGCACCGAGCCTCTTCGAGCATCGTCGGCCACTCGCCGTCGACCAGCCGACGCAGCCAGTCGGTGATCGCCCCGGAGGTCGCCATCCCACCCGACACGCTCGGTTGCCCCGGGTGCGTCCCGACCGTCGTCCACATGCCCGGCACCGGCGTCGGCTCGGCGGTCGGCGCGATCATGAACATCGTGGTGCCGTACTGCAGGAACATCCGGCCCGGCACGGACTCCCCGACGCTCACGCCCTCCGCCCACGCGTCGATGGTCCCGGCCGTCACGGGGATGCCGACCGGGAGGCCCGTGGCCGCGGCCGCCTCGCGCGTCACCACGCCCGCCTGGTCGCCGGACCACAGCAGCCGCGGCAGGGGCATGCCGGGCGCGAGCTGCTCGCACCACTCGGCGATCCAGGTGTTCTCGTGGACGTCGTAGAGCGGCGTGGTCTGGCTGGCCGAGTGGTGGTCGAGGACGTACTCCCCCGTCAGCAGCTCGACCACGCGGGACGCCGGCATCGTGAACCGGGCCGCACTCGCCCAGACGTCGGGCTCGTGCCGGGCAAGCCACGCGAGCTTCGCCCCGGCCGCCTGGGTGCTCAGCCCGGAGCCACACCGGGCGCGGATCGTGTCCTCGCCCCCGAGCTCGGCCGTGACCTCGTCGAGCAGGTCGGCCGTCCGGGTGTCGACGCCGTACAGGACCGCCGGGCGCAGCGGATCACCCGCGTCGTCGGTCAGCAGGACGCAGGGGCCGATGCCGCTCACCCCCACCGCCTGCACGTCGGCATCGGGGACGAGCGCGAGGAGCTCGTGCGTCAACGTCGTGAACTCGTCCCACCACACGGCCGCATCCATCTCGACCAGACCCTGGGCCGGACGGTCGACGTCGTGTCGGCGGCTCACCTCGGCGATCACGGTGCCGTCGAACCGGGCCAGCAGCGCCTTCGTGCTCGACGTCCCGATGTCCAGACCGAGCACCGCCCGCATGCCGCCTCCTTCGCCGCCACACGACCGCCGTCGGTCGCCTCCCGAGTCTACGAACGATCGCGATCCGTCGACGCCCAGCGTCCTGTCGGGGGCCGGACGTACCGTACTCACGACTCCGATGCTCCACGAGGGGAACCCGATGAAGAAGTCAGCCTGGCTGCCAGCAGTCATCGCGCCGGTGGTCGTCGCCGGCGCCGTCGCCGCCCCGATGATCGCGAACGCGGCGAACGACCCGATCGCGGGGACGAACCCGACCGCGGCCGACGTCATCGCCAGCATCGCGAAGTCCTCGGACGCGCAGTACTCCGGCAAGCTCTCGCAGTCGAGCGACCTCGGACTCCCCGAACTGCCGACCGGTTCCGGCGGCTCCTCGCTCGAGGGCGACGCCTCGGACGTGCTCGGGCTGCTCACCGCATCGCACACCGCCCGCGTGTACGTCGACGGCCCCGACAAGCAGCGTGTCCAGCTGACACAGCAGCTCGCCGAGCAGGACGTGGTCCGCAACGGATCCGAGGTCTGGACCTGGGACTCGAAGGAGCGCACGGCCACCCACGTGACCCTCCCCTCCGACTCGGCGAAGGACCCGCAGGACGGCACCACCACGCCGACCGAGATCGCCGAGCAGGCGATCGACGCCATCACCCCGAGCACCACGGTCTCGAAGCCGATCGAGGTCAGCGTCGCGGGTCACGACGCCTGGCAGATCACGCTGACGCCGAAGTCCTCCGACACCCTGGTCGGCACCGTCCGACTGGCGGTCGACCAGCAGACCGGACTCCCGCTGCGCGCGACGATCCAGGCCGCCGGGCAGGACGACTCCGCGGTGCAGGTCGGGTTCACGAGCCTCGACTACGGCGCCCCGGCCGCGCGGCTCTTCGACTTCACGCCCCCGTCGAACGCGAAGGTCACCGAGAAGGACCTGTCCGACGCCGAGCACGGTACGCACGCGAAGGGCGACCACGCCCGCGGTGCGCACGACGGTGACGAGCCGACCTTCACGGGCGAGGGCTGGGGCACGATCGCCGAGCTCCCCGCCCGCACGGTGGACCAGTCGTCCCTCGGCGACGAGGCGTCGGGCCTGCTCGGCCAGCTCACGAAGGCCGTCGACGGCGGCCGTGCCGTCCAGACCTCGCTCGTGTCGGTCTACCTGACCGACGACGGCCGGGTCCTCGCCGGCGCCGTGCCGGTGTCGTCGCTGGTCGCCGCCGCGAAGTGAGCACACCGGAACCCGCGCGCACGACGGACCCAGCCGCCGTGGACCCGACCCGTCCGACCACGGGCACGGACCTCGCGATCCGCACCACGGGCCTCCAGAAGGTCTTCCGCAAGCAACGCGCCGTCGACGGCATCGACCTGTCGGTGCCGCGCGGTGCGGTGTTCGAGTTCCTCGGGCCGAACGGCTCCGGCAAGACGACCACGATCCGGATGCTCCTCGGGCTGTCGAGCGCGACCGGCGGCACGATCGAGGTGCTCGGCCAGTCGATGCCGAAGGCGCTCCACCAGGTGCTGCCGCGCGTCGGTGCCTTGGTCGAGGGGCCGGCCTTCTACCCGTACCTGTCCGGGCGCGCGAACCTGCAGCGCTTCGACGCGGCGGACCCCACGTCGGACCCGCGCACCCGCTCGGCCCGCGTGGCCAGTGCCCTCGACCGGGTCGGCCTGACGCACGCGGCGGACAAGAAGGCGCACGCGTACTCGCTCGGCATGAAGCAACGGCTCGGCCTGGCCAACGCCCTGCTGTCCCCGCGCGACCTGCTGGTGCTCGACGAACCGACGAACGGCCTCGACCCGCAGGGCACGCGCGAGGTCCGCAACCTCATCCGGTCCCTGGCGGACGACGGCACGACGGTGTTCGTGTCGAGTCACCTGCTCGCCGAGATCGAGCAGGTCTGCACCCACGCCGCGGTGATGCGCACCGGCAAGCTCGTGGCACAGGGCGAACTCGACGAACTCCGTTCGGCCGGGGCGCGCACCGTGACCGTCCGCACGCCCGACGTCGGGCAGGCCGGCAGCGTGCTGAGCCGGCTCGGGCTCGTTCCCCGCCACGACGGCGGCGCGGACGTCCTGGTCGCCGACCTGCCGCACGAGCTGCTGCCCGAGACCATCACCGCCGAACTCGTCCGCGCCGACGTCCGCGTCCGTGGGCTGACGGTCGGCGGCGGCACGCTCGAGGACCTGTTCGTCGCGCTCACCGGAGAGGGCTTCGATGTCGCTGCCTGACACTGCCCGTGCACTGCCCGACGCCGAGGCCGATGCCGGGACACCGCGCCGCCAGCGTCCCTTCGCCCTGCTCGGCTCCGAACTCGCGCTGGTGTTCCGCCGCCGCCGGACCTGGGCGATGCTCGGGGCGCTCGCGCTCGTCCCCATCCTGATCGCGGTCGCCGTGAAGCTGACGACCGACGGTGACGACGGCGGCCCGGCGTTCCTCGGCGACATCACCAACAACGGCCTGTTCGTGGCGTTCACCGCGTTGACGGTGTCGATCCCGCTGTTCCTGCCGCTCACGGTCGGCGTGGTCGCGGGCGACACCGTCGCGGGCGAGGCCAGCCACGGCACCATCCGCTACCTGCTCGTCGCCCCGACCGGCCGGGTGCGGTTCATCCTGGTCAAGTTCGCCGGCGCGGTCGCGTTCTGCTTGGCAGCGACGCTGCTCGTGGTGCTCGTCGGTGCGGCGATCGGTGCCGTGCTGTTCCCGATCGGTCCGGTCACCCTGCTGTCCGGCACCCAGGTCGGCGGAGCGTCGTACGCCGGTCGGGCACTGCTCCTCGCCCTGTACGTGGCGATGTCGATGCTCGGACTCGTGGCGATCGGCATGTTCGCGTCGACACTGACGAACGTGCCGGTCGGGGCGATGGCCGCGACGGTGGTGCTGGCCGGGGCCTCCCAGGTCCTCGACCAGCTGCCCCAGCTCGACTGGCTGCACCCGTACCTGTTCTCGCACCAGTGGCTGGGGTTCGGCGACCTGCTCCGCGACCCGATCGCGTTCGACTCGTTCGGGTCGAACGCGCTGCTGCAGCTCGGCTACGTCGTCGTGTTCGGCGCGCTGGCGTACAGCCGGTTCGCCTCGAAGGACATCCTGAGCTGAGCCCGACCGCCGGGCCCGACCGCCGGGCCCGACCGCCGGGTCCGACCGCCGGGTCCGACCGCCGTGCCCGACCGCCGGGCCCGACCGCCGTCAGCTCGCCGGGGTCGCTGAGCCGCCCGCCATCGTCTCCGCCTCCGAGCCGCGCGCATCCGCGTACCGGTCCCGCAGGTCGCGGGCCTTCTCGGAGCGGTACCAGTCGAGCCGGGCCCCGGTCTCGACCGTCTGCATCCCGATGACGACCTTGCCGCGTGACTTCATCTCGGCGAGGTCCTCGTACGCCTCGACGATGTACTCGAACGGGTAGAAGCCCGAGATGAGCACCTGGAAGCGACGTTCCTGCAGGGCCTTCGCCAGCAGGGTCAGGAGTTCCTGGGTCTCCTCGTCCTCTGCCGGGGCGCGCAGGAACCGGAGCTCGATGTCGCGGCGTTCGTCCGACGACACGAAGCGCTCGGCCCCGACCCCCAGGCGATCCGCCAGGAGCTCGGCGTTGCTCTCGCCGTGGTTGTCGATGAAGGCGGTGATCGGTCGGCCGTCCGCGATCGCTCGGATGCGGTCCTCCTCGCCCTCGCCGTACACGACCGGCAGCGTGCCGATCTGCCGCAGGTAGTCGTGGTTGCGCGCACTGCCGAGGGTGATCACGGTCGCACCGGCGTCGTGCGCCAGCTGGCTCTCGATGTGGCCGACACCGCCCGCTGCAGCGGTGATGACGACGGTGTCGTCCGGTCCGAGGCGGAGCGATCGCACCACCGACACCGCCGTGCACCCGGCCAGGTACAGGCCACCGGCGACCTCCCACCCGACGTACTCGGGCTTCTTGATGACGGCACCACGCGGCACCGCGATCCAGTTCGCGTGCGAGCCGCCCTGGGGTGCGTGCCCCATGACCTCGTCACCGACCCGCAGGTCCTTCACGCCGTCGCCCCGCGCCCGGACGATGCCGGCGAAGTCGACGCCCTGCCGTGCCGGGAACTCGAGCTCGATGTGGTCCCGGAGCTTCCCCTCGCGCAGGAAGCGCTCGATGTGGTTCAGCCCGGCGGCGACGATCTCGACGACGATCTCGCCGGGGCCAGCCGTCGGCTTCTCCTGCGGGACGAGCTCGACCACGCTGAAGTCGCCGTACCGGTCGTACTGGACTGCCTTGCCGTTCCGCATGGGTGCTCCTTCGCTGGCGTGTGCCTCCGGCCTACTCGGTTTCCCCGCGTGCAGCCCGAGCAGGCGGGGTACCGGCCGTGGGCGGGACCGACGAGCGGACGGGAGGCCCGTGGCGGCGCCGCCACGGGCCTCCCGTCCGTCGGTCGCGCACGTCCAGTGCGCCTCGCGCGCTCGGTACGCGTCGCGCGCTCACTGCACGCCGGCCGCTCAGTGCTTGCTGGCTGCTCAGTGCTTGCCGGCTGCCGCTCAGTGCTTGCCGGCTGCCGCTCAGTGCTTGCCGGCTGCCGCTCAGTGCTTGCCGGCTGCCGCTCAGTGCTTGCCGGCTGCCGCTCAGTGCTTGCCGGCTGCCGCTCAGTGCTTGCCGGCTGCCGCGATGACGGACGCGACGGTCTCGGCGTCGAGGTGGAACGCGAGCGGGTCGGCGTCGGGGCGCGGGACGCGCAGCGGCGTCGACCAGGACGGAGCCGTCCTCGGCGACGTCGACGACGAGGGCGCCGCTGTCGGCGTACGCGGATTCCTCGTCGTAGGCACCGGTGACGTCCGTGTCGTTCGCGACCCCGGGAGCGACGAGGACCGGGACGCCGGCCAGTGATCCGGCGAAGTGGTGGTGGTAGTGCCCGCCCAGGACCACGCGGACGTCGGACCCCTGGATCACGTCGGCGAGCGCCTCGGGGTTCTGCAGCCGGAGCGCCTCGTGCAGCTCGGTCGGGGCCGGCAGGGGCGGGTGGTGCAGGACGACGACCGTGCCGTGCGGGGCGTGGTCCCCGGCGAGCGCGGTGCGGAGCCGTTCGAGGCTGGCGTCACTGAGCTCGCCGTAGCCGGCACCCGTCACGCTCGTGTCGACCGTGACGATCCTCCGGCCGGCCACGAGCGACTGCCCCCACACCGGGACGGTCGGCGGGTGGTACTCCATCGTGTGCATGACGGGGCGGCCGCCCTCGCCGAGGACGTGGCCGTTGGACAGCACCTGGCGGAAGCCCTCGCGCAGGTCGTGGTTGCCCGGGACCGCGACGAGGGCGGCTCCGTGGCGCTCGGCCCATCCGCCGACCCGCTCGAGGACGGCGGCGTAGGACTCGGGGCTGCCGTCCTCGGAGACGTCGCCGGAGATGACGACGAGGCCGATGCCGGGCACTCCGTCGACGCGGGCGAGCACGCCGTCCAGCGCTGCGGTGGTGTCGACGGACCCCTGGTGCAGGGCGCCGTCGCCGGTCAGGTGGGTGTCGGAGAGGTGGAGGACGCGGAGGGTTCCTGCTGCGGGCGGCTGCATGCGGTCCACGGTAGCCACGGGGGTGATGGGTGGGCTGGGCGGGGCGGGGGCGCTTCGTGGCGGGTCGTGGGCGCTTCGTGAGCAGAAACGGTCGGGTCGGGGCGTCAGACTCGACCGTTTCTGCTCACGAAGTCACCCGGGCACGCACCGGCGGTCAGTCCGGCAGCACCGCGTCCGGGATGTCCCGCAGGAAGATCTCGATCGTCTTCGGACCGATCCCCTTGAGCGCGCCGAGTCGCTCGCGCAGGTCCTTCCGCGACGCCGCGGTCTTCACCAGGTGCGACACGGAGCCCTCGTCGGCGTCGAGCGTGTGCATCGTCTCGTGCAGGGCATCGGTCATCTGGTAGTCGAACCGCGCGTAGCCGCCCTCGTCCAGGACCCTCCGCAGCTGCTCGCGTCCGGCGCCCGCGAACTTCCCCGGGCTGGTGAACCCGTGGTCGATGAGGACGCGGTAGGTCGCCGCCGCCTGCTCCTGCCGGATGGGCCGGCCGAAGAGCATGCTCGCGAGGAACCACCGGTAGAGCTGTTGGGGCTTGCCGTCGGACAGGTCGATCCCGAGGTCCGCGGCGTGGGTCACGTCGGCCATGGACCGGACGCTACCCGTGGTGTTCAGCCGTCGGTGCGCCGCGGCCCCCGTGCAGCGCGCCGACGACGAGCCACCCGACGAACGACAGGATCGTGACGAGCTCGACGACCACGATGAACGGCAGGTCGATCGCGACACCGGCGCCCGCGATGTAGGCGTAGCTGTACGTGTGCGGCGCGACGAAGCTCGTGATCCACCGCACGACGAGGATCACCGCACCCAGGATCGCGAGGGCACCGAGGGCGAACTGGAACGGGTTTCGGCCACGCAGGAATCGCATCCCGCCACCGTAGGGCTGCGGACCGACGACGCACGACTCCCCGTTCGAGGTGTCCAGCGCTCCTCACTCGGCGGCGGCGGCGAGCTGGTCCTCCAGGTTGAACACCTCGGGCAGCACCCGCGCGGTCTGGTCCGCCCGGCCCGTGGCACCGTCGAACAGGTCCTGCATGTGCGCCTCCCATGCGCTCGCGACCTCGGAGGCCGCGAGCGACGCGTCGGCATCGGCCACCGAGTCGGTCTCGTAGTAGCCGATCAGCAGGCCGTCGTCGTCGAGGAACAGGGAGTAGTTCCGCCGACCCGCCGTGGCGATCGCCCGGAGCATCGCCGGCCAGACCGCGGCGTGCCGCTCGCGGTAGGCGTCCAGGTGCTCGGCCTGCACCTGCAGTCGGAAGCAGACGCGGGTCACCGGTCGGCCTCGGCGCGGCGACGCTGTTCGGCGTCCTGCACGGCGCGCTCGTCGGCGGTGCGCACGGTACCGGTGACGGTGGTCACGGTGCCGTACCGCTCGGCCTCGATCGCCTCGAGCGTCTTGCCCTGCGTGCGCGGCGCCCAGATGGTGCCGACCAGGAACGACATCGCGAGGAGCCCCAGGATGAGTCCACCGAGTGCACGGAGTCCGATGTCCGACAGCAGCAGCGGGAACCAGATGCTCAGCAGACCGACCATGACCCGCGCGGCGAGGAAGAGCACGCCCTGCGCACTGGCCCGGTAGCGGGTGGCGAAGAGCTCGCTCGTCCAGAGGCCGTAGAACGCCTGGGCACCGATGCCCGACGAGATGCCCCACGCCACGGCGAAGAACAGCAGCGTCCCGAGGTTCGCAGGTGCGTAGATCAGGACGGCCCAGGCGACGATCGCCAGCACCGCGCCGAGGGCGAACAGCAACCGTCGACTGACCCGGTCGCCGTAGCGCATGAAGCCGAAGTAGGTGGCGGCGACGGTGCAGCCCCACACCAGGATCTGCAGGCCGTACTGCTCGGTGACGCTCGTGACCCCGGTGGCCGAGTACACCCGCGGCTGGAAGATGCCGGCCTGCCCGGCGACGGTGTTCCAGAGCGCGTAGACGCCGAACAGGAACAGCATCGCCGTCAGGTTCCGACGCCGGCTGAACAGCTGGGTGATCCCGTGGAAGAAGTTCGCGGTGCCGGTCGCGGCGCGCTCGTCCGTCCAGATCGCCGACTCCGGCAGCCCGCGGCGGAGCCACCAGACCACGGCGGCGACGACGAACAGGTGCGCGAAGATGAGCCGGCTGCCGAGCAGTCCGAGGGTGCGGCGGCGATGGCCAACGCGAAGCCGACCATCGGGCCGATCGACCAGGCGAGCTGCGCGGTGCCGACGTGGGCGGCGCGCTTGTCCGCCGGGGCCTGCTCGGCGATGTAGGTCCAGCTCGCCGGCACCCCGGCGCCGACCGCGATGCCGGTCAGGATGAAGCCGACCAGCAGCATGCCGTAGCTGCCGGCGAAGACCGCGAGCAGGATGCCGAGCATGTACAGCAGCAGGTCGTAGGTGTAGATGAACTTCCGGCCGTAGCGGTCGCACAGCGGTCCGCCGATGATGGCGCCGGCGGCCGCGCCGAACGCGTTCGCCGACAGGCTCGCCAGCAGACCGACCTCGAGGTCGCCGACGTGGAACTGCGCCTGCCACAGGCTGAGGCTCGTGGCGATCGCGATGATCGACCCGGACTCGATGTAGTTCGACATGGCGACCGAGACGGTCGCCTTCCAGCCCGTGGTGCTCCGGGCTCCGATTCGGACCGCCATTGGTCCTCCGTTCGCGTGTTCGTCAGTGAATCGTTTCAACGGGACAGCGAGACGATAGTGCGCCCCGGCGGGCGTTGGCAAGTCCGTGCTGTGCGCGTCCGCGTGCGCGTGCGCGCGCGGCGCGCCCGCGTCCGCACGGTGCGCGGTCGCTCACTCGGTGCGAGGTTGCCCGCTCCATGCGGCGCTGCAGGCGCGCACCGAGCGGCCAACCTCGCACGTGGCGGCGCAGCACGCACGGTGCGACGCCGGAGCGGAGCACGCACGGGGCGCGGCCGCACCCACAATCTCGCACCGTGCGGTGGACCTGCCCACCCACCGGACGGGAGGCCCGGGTCCAGCCCGCACCGCGCCTCCCGTCCGCCGTTTTCCACAGATCACGGCGCGCACCGCCCGGAAGCGCAGGTGCGATGCCAGGATGGCCACATGGCGGTCAGTGTGCGAGAGGTAGCAGCGCTCGCCGGCGTGTCCCTGGGCACGGTGTCGAACGTCCTGAACCGCCCCGACAAGGTGACTCCGACCACGGTCGACCGGGTGCAGTCGGCCATCGCCGCGCTCGGGTTCGTCCGCAACGACTCCGCACGCCAGCTCCGGGCCGGCCGCAGCTCCACCGTCGGCCTGATCGTGCTCGACGGCGGCAACCCGTTCTTCACCGACGTCGCGCGCGGTGCCGAAGACGCCGCGATGGACAAGGGCCTGGCGGTCCTGATCGGCAACTCCGACGAGTCCACCGACCGCGAGCGCACCTACGTCGACCTGTTCGAGGAACGCCGCGTCGCCGGCCTGCTCATCTCCCCCGCCGGTGACGACCTGTCCCGCCTCGCCCGCCTGCGCGACCAGGGCACCGCCGTCGTGCTCGTCGACCGACGCGCCGACGACGAGCACTTCGCGTCGGTGTCGGTGGACGACGTCGCGGGCGGTCGCATCGCGGTCGAGCACCTCGCGGCCATCGGGCGGACGCGCATCGCGTTCGTCGGCGGCCCGTCCAGCATCCGTCAGGTGGCCGACCGGCACGCCGGGGCACTGTCGGCGGCCCGGGCAGCGGGCATCGAGCTCGAGGTCCTACCGACCGCGTCACTGTCGGTGCTCGAAGGGCGTCGCATCGGCGAAGAACTCCAGGCACGGCCCCGCGCCGAACGGCCGGACGCGGTGTTCGCGGCGAACGACCTGCTCGCGGTCGGCCTCGAACAGGCGTTCATCATGCGCGGCACGATCGCGGTGCCGGACGAGATCGCGATCGTGGGCTACGACGACATCGCCTTCGCCGAGGCGGCCGTCGTCCCGTTGACCTCGGTGCGCCAGCCCGCGCAAGACCTCGGGCGTCAGGCGATCGAGCTGTTGACGAAGCAGGTCGAGCTCGGGCAGGGCATCGACCTCGAGCACGTCGAGTTCACGCCGGAACTCGTGGTCCGGCAGTCCTCCGTCGCCGACGCGTAGCCGACCGCCTCGCGCCTGCCCATCACCCTGCCCGGCCCCGCGGCACGGACCGGCAGCTGCTGCGGCCTACGATCGGATCATGGTGCATGTCCCCCGGCGCGACGGCCCGCCGAGCGTGCACCACGTCGCAGCTCGCGCCGGCGTCTCGCTGGCGACGGTGTCGAACGTCCTGAACCATCCCGAGCGGGTGGCCGACTCCACCGCCGCGCGCGTGCACGACGCGATCGCCGAACTCGGGTACACGCCGAACCGCAATGCCCGGGTGCTGGCGTCCGGCAGCAGTCGTTCGATCGGACTCGTCGTGATGTCGCTGCGGAACTCGCTGTTCAGCGACATGGTCAACGGTGCGCAGCTCGCGGCGCGGAAACGGGGCTTCACGCTCCTCATCGCGAGCAGCGAGGACGACCTGCAGGCGCAGGGCGAACACCTCGCGTACCTCGAGAGCGCTCGGGTGTCCGGCATCCTGCTCGCCTCGATGACGGAGTCGCGCGATCAGGTCGAGCTCACTCGCCGACACGGTCGGCCGGTCGTCTACGTCAACTTCGCGCCGGAGACCGTCGACGCCTGCTCCGTCGTCGTCGACAACGAACAGGCGGCGTTCCTCGCCACCGAGCACTTGATCGCCTGCGGCTGCCGACGCATCGGCTTCGTGAGCGCGCGCGCCGAGCTGCAGCCGGTTGCGCTCCGCCGCACCGGGGTGCTCCGGGCGATCGCTGGCCACCCGGGGGTGGAACTCATCGACATCGACGCCGGTGACATCGACCCACCCGGCGGCACCGACGCCGGCGCGCGCATCGCCGCGATGCCGGTCGCCGAACGGCCCGACGGCGTCCTGGGCGTCACGGACCTGCTCGCGATGGCGGTCGTCTCCGAGCTCCGAGCCGCCGGCATCCGCGTGCCGGAGGACATCCCGGTGTCGGGGTGCGACCACAACTCGGTGGCGTGGGGCGGCGCGGTGCCGCTGACCTCGGTGACCATGCACGGTGCGGAGATGGGCGCGGCTGCCGTCGAGCTCCTGCTCGAGGAGCTCACGGACCCGATGCACGTCCACCGCACCGTCGTGCTCGGCAGCGAGCTCGTCCCCCGCGAGAGCACCCTCGGTCGAGCGGGTGCAGCAGCCGCGCGGGCCACGGCGCCGAGCGACCCGCGCCGTACCGAGGCCTGAGCGCGCGAGTCTTGGGGCGGGGGCGCCGAGTCTCGGGGTGAGCGACAGTTCGCGGGCTGCGGGGCGCGAGGACTGTCGCGCACCCCGAGACTCGGGACCGCGCGCACCCGGCACACGCGTTCCCGTAACGAAATCGGCACAGCGATTGACACGCTTCAATCGACGTGGTTCCATCCTGATTGAAACGTTCTAAACAGCAGCAACCGGAGCCCACGACGACGCGGGATCCGGGTCCGTTTCACCCGGGGTACCCCGCCCCGGGCCTTACGAGGAGGTAAGGAATGTCAGCTCGTTCCCTGACCACGAGGACGCTCACCAAGCGCGCCGTCGTCAAACGGCTCGTCGCCATCGGCGGCGCCACGGTCCTGATCGGCGGGCTCGCGGCGTGTTCGTCCGGCGGTTCCGCCGACGAAGGCGGCGGCAAGGTGCAGATCACCTACCAGGCCGACAACTCACCCGCGACCGCAGCCACCGCTGAGCCGCTCATCACGGCGTTCGAGAAGGCCAACCCCGACATCACGGTCAAGTTCGACACCCGCCCGCAGGGCACCGACGGCGACAACCTGGTGAAGACCCAGCTGTCGACCGGCGAGATGGCCGACGTCTTCAACTACAACTCCGGTTCGCTCATGCAGGCCCTCAACCCGGACAACACCCTGGTGGACCTGTCCGACGAGAGCTGGACGAAGGACGTCGACGAGCAGTTCACCAAGGTCGTCAGCACCGACAAGGGCGTCTACGGCGCACCCTTCGGAACGAGCTTCGGCGGCGGCGTCATGTACAACAAGAAGGTCTACGCCGACCTCGGACTCAGCGTCCCCACCACGTGGGACGAGTTCATCAGCAACAGCGAGAAGATCAAGGACGCCGGCAAGGTCGCCCTGATCATCCAGACGTACGGCGACACCTGGACCAGCCAGCTGTTCGTGCTCGGTGACTTCGCCAACATCACGGCGCAGGACAAGGACTGGGCGGACAACTACACCGCGAACAAGGAGTCCTACGCCAAGGACCCCGCACTCGCCGGCTTCGACCACCTCGCCGAGGGCAAGGACAAGGACCTCTACAACGAGGACTACGCCTCGGCCACGCAGGCGAACGGCCTGAAGATGCTCGCCGACGGCACCGGGGCGCAGTACCCGATGCTGACGAACGCGATCTCGACCCTGCAGCAGGACAGCCCCGACGCGGTCGAGGACATCGGAGCTGTTCGCGCTGCCGGCCGAGGACGCCGACGACACGAACCTGACCATCTGGGAACCGAACGGCCTGTACATCCCGAAGACCACCGAGGGTGACGAGCTCGCCGCGGCGAAGAAGTTCATCGCCTTCGCGAACTCGGCCGACGGCTGCAAGGTGCAGAACGACACCGGAACGCCCGGTGGCCCGTACGTCATCTCGACCTGCTCGCTGCCGGACGACGTGCCCCCGATGATCGACGACCTGCAGAAGTACCTGGACGACGGCAAGGCGAGCCCGGCGCTCGAGTTCCTGTCCCCGATCAAGGGCCCGAACCTCGAGAAGATCTGCGTGCAGGTCGGCTCGGGCATCACCAACGCGGCCAAGGGTGCTGACCAGTACGACGACGACGTCGTCCAGCAGGCGCAGCAGCTCGGCATCAAGGGCTGGTGACACGGTGACCGCGACACTCACGACGGCACTCGAGCCGGCGAAGACCCGAGCGGGTTCCGGCGGGACCGGTCCCGCGCGCAAGCGGATGCGCTCGTTCTACCCCGCGTGGTTCTTCATCCCCGCGATCGCGCTGTACGTCGTGTTCTTCGCGGTCCCCACCTTCGCCGGGTTCTACTTCTCCCTCACCCGCTGGACGCTGTTCGACCAGACCTTCATCGGTTTCGACAACTTCGTCCGGTTCTTCCAGGACCCGCAGCTCGTCTCCGGGTTCGTGCACACGTTCCAGTACGGCTTCGTGACGAGCGCGGCGAAGGTGGTCATCGGACTCGCCCTCGCCCTGCTCCTCACGTCGCCCGTGCTGGGGCGCGGCTACCTGCGGGCGGTCGTGTTCTTCCCGGTGCTCGCGTCGACGATCGGCATCGGCATCACGTTCAAGGCGCTGATGGACCCGTTCCACGGGATCATCAACGGCGTGCTGGGTTCGGTCGGCCTCCCCACTCCGGGGTGGCTGACCGACCCGGCCCTCGCCCTGTGGAGCGTCGCCGCGGTGGACGTCTGGAAGGGCGTCGGCATCGCGACGCTCATCTTCATCGCCGGCATCGTGGCGATCCCGCAGGAGTACTTCGAGGCCGCACGGGTCGACGGCGCCAGCGCGTGGTCGATCTTCCGGAACATCACCCTGCCGCTGTCGCGTCCCGCGATGGGCACCGTCATCATCCTGTCGCTGATCGGCGGGCTGCGGTCCTTCGACCTGATCTGGGCGATGACCGGCGGTGGGCCAGGATTCACCAGTGACGTCATCGCGAGCGTCATCTACAAGCAGTACCAGGCCGGGTTCTACGGCCTGTCGACCGCCGGCAACGTGGTCTTGTTCGTGGTCGTCACGGCGATCATGGTCCCGATCTCGTGGCTCCTGAACCGCAAGGAGGCGGACCTGTGACCGCCGTCACCAGCCCCCGCCGGACCGCCGGCCGTGCGCCGACGCCGGCGAGCCGGAACCGCCACCGGGCCGGACCCGCCGGTGGATCATCGGCTCGATCGCCATCGTCGTCAGCTTCGTGGTGTTCCTGGTGCCGTTCGTCTTCGTCCTGCTGCAGGCCATGAAGAACCCGGCCGAGGCGAACCAGCTCGGCTTCAGCCTGCCGACCGAGTGGCAGCTCTGGCAGAACCTGCAGGCCGTGTTCGGATCCGGTGACGGCGTGATCGTCCGCGCGTTCCTGAACAGCGCGGTCCTGACCGTCGGCAGCGTGCTCGTGATGGTCGTGTTCTCCGCGATGGTCGGGTACGTGCTGCAGCGTCGTCCGAGCAAGTGGAACGGCGTGATCAACTTCTTCGTCCTGGCGGGCCTCATCGTCCCGCCGGCGATCGTCCCGACGATCTGGGTGCTGCAGGGGCTCAACCTGTTCAAGACCATGGGCGGGATGATCCTCATCGAGGCGACCTTCGGCCTGTCGTTCTGCATCCTGCTCTTCCGGGCGTTCGTGGCGACGATCCCGAAGGAGCTCGACGAAGCAGCCGTCCTCGACGGTGCCGGACCGATCCGTCTCTTCTTCGGCGTCGTGCTGCCGCTGCTCAAGCCGGTCATCATCACGGTCGTGCTCGTGCAGTCCGTCACGGTGTTCAACGACTTCACGAACCCGCTGTACTTCCTGCCGGGGTCCGAGAACGCCACGGTGCAGCAGACGCTCTACTCGTTCCAGAGCCAGTCGGTCAGCCAGCTCAACCTGCTGTTCACCGACGTCCTGCTCATCACGATCCCGCCGCTGATCCTCTACATCTTCTTCAACCGACAGATCGTCGCCGGCATGACCAGCGGCGCCGTCAAGGGCTGACGCCCGACCCCGGCCTGGAGGCGCGGCTCGCCTCCTCCGGTCGTCCCACCTCGACGGGACGGCCGGTCCCACGACCCCGCACCGGTCGACGACGACCGGTCGCGTGAAAGGACACACCACATGACCGCCTGGACAGCACCGTTCATCACGAGCGACGCCGACCTCGGGAGCGCACCGATCCTGCGCCGCGAGTTCACCCTCGACGACGGCCACGGCGCCGTCACGAGCGCGACCCTCGACGTCAGCGCCCTCGGCGTCGTCGAGGCGTGGCTCGGTGGCGAACGCGTCTCCGACCACCTGCTCGAACCGGGGTGGACGAGCTACGAGTGGCGCATCCGCGTCGTCTCGCACGATGTCACGCCACACCTGACCGAGACGCCCGCGGGTGGCGCCGCCGTGCTCGCACTCGTGCTCGGCAAGGGCTGGGCCGCCGGTCGGCTCGCCTGGGGCGGTGGCGGCGGCTGGTACGCCGACGAGCCCGCCGGGTTCGCCGAGCTCCGCATCACGTTCGCCGACGGCCACGAACAGCTCGTCGCCACCGACACGGACTGGCAGGCCCTGTCCAGCGCGATCACCGCCGACCAGCTGTACGACGGCGAGGACATCGACGCCCGGCTCCGCGACGGCTCCTTCCTGACGCCCGGCGAGGTCACCACACCGAGCATCGACGGCCACGAGGGACGCACCAGCGCCGTGCGCACCGTCGACATCGGCGAGCGCGAACTCGTCGCCGACACCGTGCCGCCGGTCCGGCCCTCGCCGAGATCGCCCTCGTCGAGGTCTGGACGAGTCCGTCCGGCGCGACGCTGATCGACTTCGGCGTGAACCTGGTCGGCTGGCTCCGCCTGACCGCGAGCGGGCCCGCCGGCACCGTCCTGACCCTGAAGCACGCCGAGGTGCTCGAACACGACGAGCTCGGCACCCGCCCGCTGCGCACCGCGAAGGCGACGGACCACTTCACCCTGAGCGGAAGCGGCGTCGACGGTTCCGGCACCCCGGACGTGTTCGAGCCCCGCTTCACCTTCCACGGCTTCCGGTACGCCCAGGTCGACGGCTGGACCGGCACGCTCGACGAACTCCGATCGGCCGTCACCGCGGTGCAGGTCGGCTCCGACCTGACCCGGACGGGCACGTTCGAGTCCAGCCACGAGCTGCTCAACACGTTCCACGACAACGTCATCCGGGGCATGCAGGGCAACTTCCTGAGCGTCCCGACCGACTGCCCGCAGCGTGACGAGCGCCTCGGCTGGACGGGCGACATCGCGGCGTTCGCGCCGACGGCGTCCTACCTGTTCGACACCCGCGCGTTCCTGGGCGACTGGCTCCGCGACGTGTGGCTCGAGCAGCAGCACGCCGACGGTGTCATCCCGTTCGTGGTGCCGGACGTGCTCAAGTACTCCCCCGCCGAGGACTTCGGCACCCCCGACGCCACCGCCATCTGGTCGGACGCCGGCGTCTGGGTGCCGTGGACCCTGTACCAGGCCTACGGCGACACCGCGGTGCTCGAGGAGCAGCTCGACTCGATGACGGCGCACCTCCGCCGGATCAAGGGCCACCTGTCCCCCGAGGGCCTGTGGGACACCGTCTTCCAGTTCGGCGACTGGCTCGACCCGGACGCCCCGCCGGAGGACGCGGCCAAGGCGAAGGCCGACCCGGGCGTCGTCGCGACGGCGTGCGCGTACCGCAGCGCGACCCTGGTGGCGCAGGCGGCGCGGTTGACGGGCCACGAGGCGGAGGCGACGGAAGCCGAGGAGCTCGCCACGGGCCTCCAGGCCGCGTTCCGTCAGCACTACGTGACCGACGGCCGCATCCGGAGCGACTGCACCACCGTCTACGCGCTCGCGATCGTGTTCGGCATCCTCGACGAGGACGACGAGCGCCGTGCGGGCGACCGCCTGGCGGAGCTGGCCGAGCAGTCCGGGTACCGGATCTCGACGGGCTTCGCGGGGACGCCGTTCATCACCGACGCGCTGACGCAGACCGGCCACCTCGACGACGCGTACCGGCTGCTGCTGCAGACGGAGTGCCCGTCGTGGCTGTACCCGGTGACGATGGGCGCGACGACGGTCTGGGAGCGTTGGGACTCGATGCTGCCGGACGGCACCATCAACCCGGGTGAGATGACCTCGTTCAACCACTACGCACTCGGTGCCGTGGCGGACTGGATGCACCGGGTGGTGGGCGGTCTGTCGGCGCTCGAGCCGGGGTACTCCTCCGTGCTCATCGCACCCCAGCCGGGCGGCGGTCTGACGTGGGCGTCGACGTCGCTCGACTCCGTGCACGGGCACATCGCGGTGCGGTGGGAGCTCGTCGACGGCGAGCTGCTCGTGCGCGCGGTGGTGCCCGAGGGCGTCACCGCAGTGGTGCGCCTGCCGGGTGCTGCGGAGCAGCGGCTCGGCGCCGGCTCGCACGAGCTGCGCGCGCCGGCTGCCGTCCCCGCGGCGTAGCGCGGGGGCGGAAGATGGCCGGTCACGGTGGGCGCGTGGGACGCCTGACGGCGCTCGCCCGGCGTCGCGCCCCCGGGCGGTCTTCGCGCCCCGACTCTTCGGGGCGCGAAGACCGCAACGGGCGCGCAGCCCGCGCCCGTCCCGCGCCCGTCCCGCGCCCGTATCGCGCCCCGTGCCGCGCCCGTCCCGCGCCCGTCCCGCGCCCCCGTGCGCGCATCGCGCCCCGACTCTCCGGGGCGCGAAGACCGCAACGGGGCGCGCGACGCAGCACCACCCCACACGGTTGCGGCAGCCCGCCGCGACCCGTACTGTATGAAACGATTCAATCGCACACGAGGAAGTGACACGATGACATCGACCCCGACCTTCACCGGCATCGCCGACCAGCTCGCACGACAGCAGATCGAGCTGCCCAGCTGGGCCTTCGGCAACTCCGGCACCCGCTTCAAGGTGTTCAGCACGCCCGGCACCCCGCGCGACCCGTACGAGAAGATCGCCGACGCCGCCCAGGTGCACGAGTACACGGGGCTCGCACCGACCGTGGCACTGCACATCCCGTGGGACCTCGTCGACGACTTCAGCGACCTCAAGCGGCACGCCGAAGAGCACGGCGTCTCCCTGGGCACCGTGAACTCGAACACGTTCCAGGACGACGACTACAAGTTCGGCGCGCTGACCCACGTCGACGAGACGATCCGGCAGAAGGCGATCGACCACCACCTGCGCTGCATCGACGTGATGGACGCCACCGGCAGCCGCGACCTGAAGATCTGGCTCGCCGAAGGCTCGAACTACCCCGGGCAGGAGGACATGCGCTCCCGCCAGGACCGCCTGCACGAGTCGCTCAGCACGATCTACGACCGCCTCGGTGCCGACCAGCGCCTGGTGCTCGAGTACAAGTTCTTCGAGCCGTCGTTCTACCACACCGACGTGCCGGACTGGGGCACGAGCTACGTGCAGACGGCCGCGCTCGGCGACAAGGCGATGGTCTGCCTCGACACCGGCCACCACGCCCCCGGCACGAACATCGAGTTCATCGTGATGCAGCTCCTGCGCCTCGGCAAGCTCGGCAGCTTCGACTTCAACTCGCGGTTCTACGCCGACGACGACCTGATCGTGGGCGCAGCGGACCCGTTCCAGCTGTTCCGCATCCTGGTCGAGGTCATCCGCGGCGGCGGCTACGACAACCACGACGTCGCGTTCATGCTCGACCAGTGCCACAACATCGAGGACAAGATCCCCGGTCAGATCCGCTCCGTGCTCAACGTGCAGGAGATGACGGCCTGGGCGCTGCTCCTCGACCGCGTGGCCCTGACGGCGGCGCAGGAGGCCCACGACGTCCTCGGCGCGAACGAGGTCTTCATGGACGCATACCAGACCGACGTCCGGGCGGACCTCGCCGCGTGGCGGGAATCACGCGGCCTGCCGGCGAACCCGATGCGCGCGTACCTCGACTCCGGGTACCAGCAGTCGATCGCCGAGGACCGCGTCGGCGGCGTCCAGGCCGGTTGGGGCGCGTAGACAGATGACCACAGGACTGGAGGCTCGGGTGGACCCCGCAACGCACCTCACGGATGCAGACACCACGATCAGTGCGCTCATCGCGCGCTCGAACGCGCTCGGCTCCGATCCGCGGATCACGAACTACGCCGGCGGGAACACCTCGGCGAAGGGCACCGACACCGACCCGGTCACGGGCGAACCGGTCGAGCTGCTCTGGGTGAAGGGTTCCGGGGGCGACCTCGGCACCCTCACCCCGGCGGGCCTCGCAGTCCTGCGCGTCGACCGCGTCCGTGCCCTCCAGGACATGTACGCATCAGACACAGGCCCGGGGGTGGAGCGCGAGGACGAGATGGTCGCAGCGTTCGACTACACGCTGCACGGCAAGGGCGGTGCTGCGCCGTCGATCGACACGGCGATGCACGCCCTCGTCGACGCCGCGCACGTCGACCACCTGCACCCGGACGCCGGCATCGCGATCGCGACGGCGGCGGACGGACCGGCCCTGACGTCGACGATCTTCGGCGACACGGTGGTGTGGGTACCGTGGCGCCGACCCGGGTTCCAGCTCGGGCTCGACATCGCCGCGATCAAGCGGGACAACCCGCAGGCGATCGGCACGATCCTCGGCGGCCACGGGATCACGGCCTGGGGCGAGACGAGTGAGGAGGCCGAAGCGAACTCGCGCTGGATCATCGACACCGCCGAGCAGTACATCGCGGAACACGGGAAGGCCGACCCGTTCGGCGGGACCCGAGCAGGCTTCGACGCACTGCCGACCGACGAACGCCACGCACGTGCCGCCGCCCTCGCACCGACGATCCGCGGCATCGCCGGGCACGACAAGCCCGTGGTGGGTCGCTTCACCGACTCGGACGTCGTGCTCGACTTCCTGGCGAGTGAACGGGCCGAGGAACTCGCGGCCCTCGGCACGAGCTGCCCGGATCACTTCCTGCGGACCAAGGTGAAGCCGCTCATCCTCGACCTGCCCGCTTCGGCGAGCATCGACGACACCATCGAGCGGCTGCGGACGCTGCACCAGCAGTACCGCGAGGACTACCAGGCCTACTACGACCGTCACGCCGACGAGACGAGCCCGGCGATCCGCGGCGCCGACCCGCTCATCGTGCTGGTGCCCGGCGTCGGGATGTTCTCGTACGGCAAGGACGCCCAGACGGCCCGTGTCGCCGGGGAGTTCTACATCAACGCGATCAACGTCATGCGCGGCGCCGAGTCGCTGAGCACCTACGACCCCATCGACGAGGCCGAGAAGTTCCGCATCGAGTACTGGGCCCTCGAAGAGGCGAAGCTGCAGCGGATGCCGGCCCCCAAGAAGCTCGCCACCCGCATCGCCCTGGTCACCGGCGCCGCGAGCGGCATCGGCAAGGCGATCGCGAAGCGCCTGGCTGCCGAGGGCGCCGCGGTCGTCATCGCCGACCTCGACCTGACGAAGGCGCAGGAAGCCGCAGCCGAGATCGGTGGCCCGGACCAGGCGATCGGCGTCGCGGCGAACGTGACGGACGCCGGCGCGATCGACCAAGCGGTCCAGCAGACGCTGCTGCACTTCGGCGGCCTCGACCTCGTCGTCAACAACGCCGGACTGTCGCTCAGCAAGGGCCTGCTCGAGACCACCGAACAGGACTGGGACCTGCAGCACGACGTCATGGCGAAGGGGTCGTTCCTGGTGTCCAAGGCGGCGGCGAAGGTCCTCATCGAGCAGGGCCTCGGCGGCGACATCGTGTACATCTCGTCGAAGAACTCGGTGTTCGCCGGTCCGAACAACATCGCCTACTCGGCGACCAAGGCCGACCAGGCGCACCAGGTCCGGTTGTTGGCGGCGGAGCTCGGTGAGCACGGCGTCCGCGTCAACGGGATCAACCCCGACGGCGTCGTCCGTGGCTCGGGGATCTTCGCGAGCGGCTGGGGAGCGAACCGTGCGAAGACCTACGGCATCGAGGAGCAGGACCTCGGCGCGTTCTACGCCCAGCGCACGATCCTCAAGCGCGAGGTCGTGCCGGAGAACGTCGCGAACGCCGTCTACGCCATCTGCACCGACGACTTCTCGCACACGACCGGGTTGCACGTGCCCGTCGACGCGGGCGTCGCCGCGGCGTTCCTCCGCTGATGTCCCACGAGAGGTAGCGACATGACGAACAGTGGCACCGTCGCCGCCGTCGACCTCGGGGCCACCAGCGGCCGGGTGATCCTCGGGCACGTCGACACCGACGGCGTCCGGATGGAGCACGTCGCCCGGTTCCCGAACGGCCCCGTGACCCTGCACGAGCACGACCACGAGGCCCTGCACTGGGACGTCGTCGAGCTCCACCGACAGGTGACCGACGGCCTCCGTCAGGCGTTCGCCATGCACCCGGCGATCGTCAGCATCGGCATCGACTCATGGGCGGTCGACTACGGTCTGCTGCGCGACGGTCGGCTGCTCGGCCTGCCGTACCACTACCGCGACGAGCGGCACGAGGGCGGCGTCGACCGTGTGCACCGACGGATGGACGCTGCCGAGCTGTACGCCCGGAACGGTCTGCAGCACCTGGCCTTCAACACGATGTTCCAGTTCGCGGCCGACCCGTCGCTGCAGCTCGCGCAGCGGGCGCTGCTCGTCCCCGACCTGCTCGGCTACTGGCTCACCGGTGTCGAGGCGGCCGAGCGTACGAACGCGTCGACGACCGGCGTCCTGAACGCGACGACCCGCGGGTGGGACCCGGCGTTGCGGGCTGCTGCGGGCCTCCCGGCAGGCCTCCTGCCCACCCTGCGTGACCCGGGCGACCGACTCGGGCCCCTGCTGCCGTCCGTCGCCGACGCCGTCGGCGGGCAGGCACCCGTCACGCTCGTCGGCTCGCACGACACGGCCTCCGCCGTCGTCGCGGTCCCCGCGACCGAACCGGACTTCGCGTACATCTCCTCCGGCACCTGGTCGCTCGTCGGCGTCGAGCTCGACGCACCCGTCCTGTCGGACGCGGCGCGCGACGCGAACTGCACCAACGAGAGCGGGGTCGACGGCCGCGTCCGGTTCCTGAAGAACGTGTCCGGACTGTGGTTGCTCTCCGAGAGCGTCCGCACCTGGGAGCGTGACGGCGAGGGCATCGACCTGGAGGCCCTGCTCGCCTCCGCCGCGGCCGTCACGGCCCCGGTCCCCGTCTTCGACCCCGCCGACGAGTCGTTCACGGCGCCTGGCGACATGCCCGCGCGCATCGCCGCCTGGTGCGGCGACCACGGGCTGAGCGCGCCCGCGTCGCGGGCCGAGTTCGTACGCTCGATCCTCGAGTCACTGGCCGCCGCGTACGCGGAGACACTTGCGACGATCAGCACCATCACGAGCAAAGACGTCCGACAGGTGCACATCGTCGGCGGCGGATCGCAGAACCGACTGCTCTGCCAGCTGACGGCCGACCGCACCGGGCTGCCCGTCCTGGCCGGGCCCGTCGAGGCGACAGCGCTCGGCAACATCCTGGTGCAGGCGCGGGCATCCGGACTCGGCGGCCTGCGCAGCGCATCGCTCGAGGCTCTGCGCGCAACGATCGCCCGCACCGTCGAGCCCGTCCGGTACACCCCGCGGGCCGATCACACCTCCCCACAATCCGCTCCGAGACGTAGGATGTCTGTATGACCTCGATCGACGACCAGCACCGAGTCGACCCCGCAACCGGGGCTCCGGCAGCGACCCCCGGGGCACCGTCGACCCGGCGGACACCGATCAAGCGGCAGCTGCCGACGGTGCGTGACCTCGCGCCGCTCATGCAGTTCAAGAAGCCTTCGCTGCCCGGTCGGCGTCAGCGCCTCGAACAGGCCCTGACGATCTGGGACCTGCGCGACATCGCCGCCCGCCGCACGCCGAAGGCCGCGTTCGACTACACCGAGGGCGCCGCCGAGGCCGAGATCTCGCTCGCCCGCGCCCGCCAGGCGTTCGAGGACATCGAGTTCACACCCGCGATCCTGCGTGACGTGTCGTCCGTGGACACCTCGCGTTCGGTGTTGGGCGCGCCGGTCGCGTACCCGTTCGGCATCGCCCCCACCGGGTTCACGCGCATGATGCAGACCGAGGGCGAGCGCGCCGGGGCCCGGGCAGCGGGACGCGCGGGCATCCCGTTCTCGCTCTCCACCATGGGCACCACGGCGATCGAAGACGTCCGCGACGCCAACCCGAACGGCCGCAACTGGTTCCAGCTGTACATGTGGAAGGACCGCGAGAAGTCGATGGCGCTGGTCTCCCGCGCCGAGAAGGCCGGGTTCGACACACTGCTCGTCACGGTGGACGTGCCCGTCGCCGGCGCGCGACTGCGTGACAAGCGCAACGGCTTCTCGATCCCGCCGCAGCTCAGCGCCCGGACCGTGCTGAACGCCATCCCGCGGCCGTGGTGGTGGTTCGACTTCCTGACCACCGAGCCGCTGGCGTTCGCGTCGCTCGACCGGTGGTCCGGCACCGTCGGGGAGCTCCTCGACCACATGTTCGACCCGACCGTCACCTACGAGGACCTCGCCTGGATCCGCGACCAGTGGAAGGGCAAGGTCGTCGTCAAGGGCGTGCAGTCCCTGGCCGACGCGCGTCGTCTGGCGGACATGGGCGTCGACGGGATCACGCTGTCGAACCACGGCGGACGCCAGCTCGACCGCGCACCCGTGCCGTTCCACCTGCTGCCCTCCGTGGTCAAGGAGGTCGGCATGGACACCGAGGTGCACCTCGACACCGGCATCATGTCGGGCGCGGACATCGTCGCCGCCGTGGCGCTCGGTGCGAAGTTCACGATGGTCGGCCGCGCGTACCTGTACGGGCTGATGGCGGGCGGCGAGGCCGGCGTCGACCGGATGATCCAGATCCTGTCGGAGCAGATCGAGCGCACGATGCGGCTGCTCGGGGTCACGTCGCTCGACGAGCTCGAGCCCGGGCACGTGACGCAGCTGCAGCGGTTGCAGCCGGTGCCGCGCGGCTGAGGCTGCGGGCTGGCCCGAGACTCGGGGTGGGCGACGGTTCCCGCGGCTTCGGCCGCGAGTCCGGTCGCCCACCCCGAGTCTCGTGTGCCCGCCGTTCACCGCGCGTTCGAGTGCCGATTCGGGCGATTACCCCCGAACGGGGCACAAATGATGCAAGATGTCCGTGGACGCGTCACCGAACCCCTCGGCATCCTGCCCCTGGCGCGCCGTCCCCTCCCCGCATCCTGCGCCCGAGCACCACGAGGAGCCCGACATCTCGACCCGAAGCACGTGCACGCCCATGCGCGGCACGACCCCCGCGACCACCACGCCCATCACCCCCACCACCGAACGGCACACCCGATGAGCCGCCGTCGCGCGATCCTGGCGGCAGCGACCGCCGGTTGCCTGGCACTCGGCGTCCCCACCGCCTCCGCCGCCTCCGCTGACAGCTGGTGGGGCTGGGGCGGACACCGCCACGGGCAGCACGCCCCGGTGACCCCCACTCCCGCCCCCTCGTACACTGCGACCCCGGCCCCCTCGGACGACGAGGAGTCGGACGCGACGCCGACGGAGACGCCCGCGCCGACCGCCGAGGCCGCACCGATCGAGGACACCACCCCGACCGAAGCCGCGGAGCCGGACGCCGAGGCCGAGGCCTCGGCCGAACCGCAGAACGAGGTCGCCGACACCTCCGCTGCGCCGGCCGCCTCGTTCGTCGAGGACTTCACCACCGACGCCGTCACCGGCCTCGTCTCGCGGCTCTACCCGCAGTCGTGGCAGCCCTACCCCGACGGCACCTCCGGCATCTACGCGCCGAGCAAGACCGTCTCGGTGCACGACGGCGTCATGGACGTCGCCCTCGGCACCGGAGCGGGGGCGGCCGGCACGTTCGGCTCCTCCGCCGGAGCCTGGGACCACGTCGGCGGATCGTTCTCCGTCCGCGCCAAGGCGACCGGTGGCGACGGCAACGGCGCGGCGTTCATGCTGTGGCCGACGTCGGGCACCTGGTCCGACGGCGAGATCGACTTCCCCGAGGGCAACTTCGAGGACAGCCCCTCGGCCTTCCACCACTCGATGACCCCGGGCAAGGAGGCCGACCGCGTCCAGATCGGCACCGGCGTCTCGTGGCGCGACTGGCACACCTACACGGTGGACTGGGTGCCCGGAGAGTCGGTCACCTACAGCGTCGACGGCAAGGTCCTCGACACGATCACCCACGACGTGCCGACGACCCCGCACCGCTTCATGTTCCAGGTCGGCAACTGGGGCGAGCAGGGCAACCTGCTCATCGACTGGGTCTCCACCACGGAGTGAGCGTTCGGCCCACTGCGTGGGCATTCGGCCGCTGAGTGAGCAGAAGACGTCGGGTCCCGCACGGGTACCCGACGTCTTCTGCTCACTGGGACCTCGCTCGCAGGGTGACCGACAGGCCGACGGAGGCCGACTTCAGTCCATGGCCTGATACCGAACGGCGCCATCGGTGGACCGGTACGGAATCGAGAAGCTCGAGCAGATCACGCCGTTCTCGTAGTCGTCCTTGACCGTGTCCATGAAGGCGTACGCCTCGTCGTCTGTGGCGAAGACGCCCAGGACCGTGTTGTCCGGTGACTCGTCGTGCTGGACGATCCAGACCTCCCCGCCGGCGAAGGGCTTCGGGCGTCGGAAGAAGCGTGGCCCCGGGCTCCGTCTACTCACGAGGGAGAGTGTAGGGGCGCGCTGTTCGCTAGCCGATCCGGTACGGGGCGCTCCACCGCCCCTCAGCGCCTGAGGAACTCGGCGACGAGCGTGGCAGCTGCGATGACGCCTCCGAGAACAAATCCACAGCCTGCGAATCGTGTGAGTTCCGGAGTGAACTGGCCTCCCCAGAACTCCCCTTGCACTTTCCGCGCGAAGCGGGCGATCGGCTTCGGGAAGAGGATGAGGATACAGCCCCATGTGACGCCGAGCACTGCCAGCCCGACCAAGAACACGCCCACCTCGCTGAGCGTAGTGCGGTCGCGCAGCGCAAGCGATGAGAGTAGTCCCTGAACCCGAGATCGGCTTGCGGGACACCTCGTACGACCGCCGGGACCATGGGTGGGTACCGTGCCCTGGTTTCAGACGATTCGCCTGGTCGAGCGCATTCCGACTCCATCCCGTCATCCGTGCGTCAACGCGGGCGCCGCCACGTGATCACGTACCGCCACAGCGGGTGTCGGCGGTACTCGGAGCCCATCAGGACTGCACGCGCGGTGTGTTGGACCTGGGCGTACGAGTGCGGTGGTGGCCAGCACGTCGGCGCGGAGTGTTCCCAGTAGCCGCGCCGCCATGAGAACCAACGATGCTGCACGACACCAGCCAACCCGAGGACGTGATCACGCAGCCGGGTGGGCTTCGCGAGTCCGACGACCACCAGGGTGCCGCCTGGCGCCGTGAGGTCTGCGAGGCGAGCGAGCCCGGCTGACAGGTCCGGCAGGTGGTGCACCGTCGCGACCGAGGCCACCACGTCGAACTGCCGACCGAAGTCGTGTCCCATCACGTCACCGTGCAGCCACTCGATCCCGGTGTCGGCGTTCGCGGTGCGGGTGGCGCGCAGGACGTCCGCATCCATGTCGATCGCCGTGACGTCGAACCCCGCGTCGTACAGGTCACGGGCGAGCAGACCGTCGCCGGTCCCGACGTCCAGGGCGGTGTGCGCCCCCTCCGGCACGGCATCGAGCACCCGGGCGTGGAAGTGCGTGTTGTGGTTCCAGCGCCGCTCCGGATGCGGGACGTCCTGGGTCACGGGCTGCTGGACTGCCGGACGGTCCAGGTTCCGCGCAGGGTGGTCAGCAGGTGGTCGATGTTCCGCAGTGCCCGTCGGGTCTCCCAGACGGAGTACGCGCACATCCCCACGAACAGCACCAGCAGCAACCACCACCACGGGCTGATCACGAGTGCTGCCCAGATCGAGAACGCTGCGAACAGCACGCCCGCGATCGGGACGACCACCCGGTTGTTGCGGTACCGCCACCGGGTCGAGTCGAGCTCGCGTGCCCACACCACGGGATCGGCAGACTCCGGCAGGACGCCGGTCCGGACGGCGCGCTGGATGCCCACCGCCGTCTCAGTGCCGCCTGCTCGACGTCGTCGGACCGCGATCGCGATGCCGAACCCCGCGGTCGCGATCGTCGCGTACGCGATCGCACCGATCGCCCGCTCGAAAGGCGCGAAGTCATCGGAGCCGGTGAGGAGGCCCGTCGCGAACCACACCGACCACAGCACCACGAACAGGATGGGCAGCAGCGCCGGCAACGGCAGCCTTCGGAAGCGGTCCACGGTGTCCCCTCGTCGTGTTCGAGTCGTCCTCGGTTCTTCCACGATGCCGACGGCATCCGGGAGTCCGCTGGGTACTCGCGCTGCTACTGGCCGCTGCGCTCCCGCCGGCGGACCACGAGCGTGCCGATGCCCTGCACGACGAAGCACAGGCCGCTCGCGATGACCAGCACCGCTGTCAGGAGCCCGGCAACCGTTGCACCGTCGAACACGAGGGGCGCGACGCCCACGGCGACGAAGATCCCGCCCATCACGATGACCACGATCGGGTTCGGGGCGATGAAGAACCGGCGCCCACCGTTCGCTTCGGCGATGGCACGGTCGCGAGCCTGCGGGACGGCGTCCGGCGACCGACCCGCGATCCGGTCTGCACGGCGCCGCAGCGCTCGGAGGACGAGCCACACGACGAGGCCGATCACGATGCCACCGAGGAGCGCGGCCCACTCGGCCAGGCCGAGGAAACCGAGGACGACCCGCGCGAGGAAGCCGGCCACGATGCCGACGACCATCGCCGTGGTGGTCCGGTCGGTTCGACCGTCGACGCCCGTCACGTAGCCGGGGCGGCGGGCGTAGGGATCGTGCTCGTCGGCGGGTCTCTCGTCGACACGTTCGGTTGCCATGGGTCGAACCTACCGATCGCCGGACGACTCGTGGCCAACGCCTAGGGTGGGCGGGTGATGGACGACGGGCGCGCACGGGCGGCACTGGCGGGGGTCGCGGCGACCGGGTGGGGCGACGCCGAGCCGCTCGTCGAACCGGGCGGCACGGCCAGCCCGCGGCACGCCGCCGTCCTGATGCTCTTCGGCGCGCTCGACCGCACCCCCAGCGACCGCCCGGCCGTCGCCGCCGACGTCCCGCGTGACCTGGACGTCCTGCTGCTCGCCCGTGCCACGACCCTGCGCGCGCACCCGGGCGAGGTCGCGTTCCCCGGTGGACGGATCGACCCGGGCGATGCCGACGCCGTTGCCGCAGCCCTCCGCGAAGCGCGTGAGGAGACCGGGCTCGACCCGACGGGCGTCGAGGTCCTCGGCACGCTGCCCGCCGTACCGCTGGCGTTCTCGAACCACCTGGTGCGCCCGGTGCTGGGGTGGTGGCGCGAGCCGTCCCCGATCCGGGTCGTCGACGAGCGCGAGTCGGCCGCGGTGTTCCGGGTGCCGGTTGCGGACCTGCTCGACCCGGCGAACCGCGGGGTCACGGTGATCCGACGCGGTGGTCAGGAGTGGCGCGGACCGGGCTTCACCGTCGATGCGGAGGACAGCGAGCACCCCGACGGCGGCGGCCACCTGGTGTGGGGGTTCACCGCGATGCTGCTGGATGCGCTGTTCGACCGGCTCGGGTGGACCGAGGACTGGGATCGGGAGCGGGAACTGCCGCTCGACCGTCGGTACTGATCCGATCGACACCGCCCAGCGGGAACGACAGCGGGTCGGCACGGACCGCGTCCACCGCGTGGGCGACGGCCCCGATGACGACGACGTCGCCCCCGAGCGTCGACGCCACCAGGTCGGGCACGGGGTCGAAGTGCCAGCCGTCGAGCAGCGCGCGGGCACGGTCGATGACGGCGACCGCAGGCTGGGCGATCGCACCCGCAACCACCACCCGGTCGATGTCGAGCAGGCTGGCGAGCAGGACGCAGACGCGGGCCAGTCGGTCGCCGAGGCGGTCGACGATCGCCAGCGCCACGGTGTCGCCGTCCTGCGCTGCGCGGAACACGGCGGAGGCGCCGGCGTCCACCGCGAGCGGGCTGCCCGGCCGGACCTCGCCCGCGGCGACGGCCTCGGCGACCAGCGTCCGCGCCGTCGCGCCGATGCCGTCCGACGACCCGCCCCCTGGACGATGTCGAGCACGCGCATCTCCCCAGCGCCGCCGTGGGCACCGCGGAGCAGGACACCGTCGACCACGAGGCCGCTGCCGAACCGCTCGCCGGAGAGCAGCGCGGCGAACGAGGCGTCCCCCGAGGACGGCCGCTCGGCGAGTGCGGCGAGGTTCGCGTCGTTCTCGACGACGACGCGGCCGTGCGGGACGGCGCCGACGAAGCCCGGGTTCATCCGGTCCCAGAAGCCACCGTCGCCCGGCGATGCGCCGCCGGCGTCGACCGGCGCGGGGATGCCGACGACGGTGACCAGGACGCGGGAACGATCGGCACCGGCGGCGGCGAGCGCGTCGTCCACGGTGTCGGCGAGGACTGCGAGCCGGACGGGGACCTCGAGTCCCGACTCACCGAGTGCTCCTTCGGCGCGACCGAGCACGGCGCCCCGCAGGTCGGCGACGATGGCGGTGACCCGGTGCTGTCCAGCGTCCACCCCGACCACGACCCCGGCGGCGGTGTCGAGTTCGTAGCGCCGGGCGGGCCGACCGATCCGGTACTCCCCGGCGGCACGGGCGTCGTCGAGCTCGTGGAGCCAGCCGAGCCGGACGAGTTCCTCGCACGCGGCCAGCACGGTCGAGCGGGTCAGGCCGGTGGCGTCGATGGCCTCGGTCGCGGTGAAGGCGCCAGCGTCGAAGGCGTGCGCGAGCAGTGTCTCGGCGCTCGTTCGACGGGGTGGTGGCATGCCGCGACCTTATCGCGCAACGAGTTCCTTGCGTAATTAGATTTTGTCGCTAGATTTAGTCTCGCAGTCGGCATCGGAGCCGATCGCAGGACGGAACGGCAGGGCTGCCGGGTCCGGACGGACGGAGACGACGTGCAACCACACGCCACGACCAGGACGGCGGCATCGGTGAGCCGACGCTCGTTCCTGCTCGGAGCCGGCGGCATCGGAGCGGGCCTCGCGCTCGCCGGGTGCGCCCCGATCGGGTCCTCGAGCGCCAAGCCGGAGACCATCACGTTCTACGTCTCGAAGCCCGAGGTCATCGGGTACTTCGACGGCGTCATCGCACAGTTCCACGACAGCCAGTCGAAGGTGCGGGTCGTCCGCGACTCGACCTCGAGCATGTCCGCGAACTTCGTCCGGAACCGGCCGCCGGACCTCGGCTGCTGGAACTACAACTTCTCGGTCGTGCCGTTCGTCGAGCACGGAGCCCTGACGGACCTCTCCGACCTGTCGCAGGCCGACACGATCAACCCGGACCTGTGGCCGCTCATGCAGCAGACCGCCGACTACCCGGGCCGCAAGAGCGCGCTGCCGTACTCGGTGACCGCCGCCTCGGTGATCTACAACAAGGCACTGTTCGCCGAGCAGGGGCTCGAGGTGCCGACGACCTGGAGCGAGTTCGCCGACCTCTGCGAGCGCCTGCAGCAGGCCGGCATCGCCCCGATCTACGGGACGTTCAAGGACAACTGGACGATCGCGCAGGGCATGTTCGACTACACGGTCGGTGGTGCGATCGACACCCCGAAGACGTTCGACGCACTGCGACGCGAGGGCACGAGCGTCGGCAAGGACTCGTCGGTGTCGTTCGAGAAGGACCTCCGGACGCCGATGGAACGCATGACCCAGCTGCGGGCGTGGCACCAGGACGGTGCCGCCAGCCGCGGGTACGGCGACGGCAACCTCGCGTTCGCACAGGGCAAGGCCGCGATGTACCTGCAGGGGCCGTGGGCGCTCGGCGAGATCGCCAAGACGAACAAGGACATGGACCTCGGCACCTTCCCGCTGCCCGTCACCGACGACGCCGCGGACAACAAGGTGCGGGTGAACGTCGACCTGGCGCTCTGGATCCCGGAGGCGTCCCGCAAGCAGGAGGCCGCCCGCGAGTTCCTGACGTTCCTGATGCAGTCGAAGGTCAACGACAAGTACAACGCCGACAACAACGGCTTCGGTGTCCGGAAGGACGCTCCCCGGCGTCGAACCCGGCGCTGACCGGCATGCAGTCGTACTACGACGACGCCGCCTTCTACCTCGGTGCGTCGCAGCTCATCCCCGCCGAGATCCCGGTCGCGAACTACGCGCAGTCGATCGCCTTCGGAGGCGACCCGCAGCGCCAGCTCCGCACCCTCGACGCCGACTGGGCGCGTCTCGCGCTCCGCACGGCCGCGTAAGGAGACGTCCCATGGCAACCACGACCACCGAAGCCATCACGACGGCGGACAGCCGCCGACGTGGCGGAGCCGCCCCGGGCCTCCAGTCCGTCACCCACAAGCGGAAGCGGATCGAACCGCTCTTCCTCGCCTTCCTGCTCCCCACCCTGCTGCTCTTCACGCTCGCCATCACGCTGCCGGCCGTGATGGGCATCGTGCTCAGCTTCACGAACTCCGTCGGGTTCGGTGAGTTCCGCTTCATCGGGCTCACGAACTACGTCGCGGTGTTCTCCGACCCCGCGATCCTGCAGGCGTACCTGTTCACCCTCGGGTTCTCGCTCGTCACCGTGATCGTCGTCAACGCGGTCGCGTTCCTGCTCGCCATCGCGCTGACGTCGAAGATCCGCGGCAAGATCGCCCTCCGCGCGGTGTTCGTGCTGCCGATGGTCATCTCGGGCATCGTCATCGCGTACGTGTTCTCGTTCCTGTTCGCGAACAGCCTGCCGGCCCTGGCCGGTGCGATCGGCTTCGGTCCGCTCGAGCAGAGCATCCTGGCGAACCCCGACCTGGCGTGGGTCGCCATCGTGATCGTCACCGCGTGGCAGGCGATCCCGTCGACGCTCCTCATCTACATCGCCGGGGTGCTGTCCATCCCCGGCGAGGTCTACGAGGCAGCTGCCCTCGACGGCGCGAGCGCCTGGCGTCAGCTGATCTCGATCACCGCGCCGCTGACGGCCGGCTACATCCTGATCAACCTGGTGATCGGGTTCAAGAACTTCCTGAACTCGTACGACATCATCGTCGGCCTGACCGACGGTGGCCCCGGCACCTCGACCACGAGCGTCGCGATGTCGATCTTCAAGGGCTTCAACGGCGGCGACTACGCCTACCAGATGGCCAACGCCACGATCTTCTTCATCATCGCGGTCGTCATCGCCGTGATCCAGCTGCGGGCGACCCGCGGGAAGGCAGCGCTCTGATGACCATCCAGACACCCCTCCGTCCGGGGACGACGAAGACGGGCAGCATCAGATCGGTCGACGCCGACCGGACCGCCGGCCGCCGGGGCGGCCGGTCCAACTGGCCCGTCACCGTCGTCCTCGTGCTCTGCGCGCTCTCGATCCTGGTGCCGCTCTACGTCACCCTGACGATGGCGTTCAAGACGACCGGCCAGGCCGTCGACGGCAACGCGTTCTCGCTGCCGGCTCCGTTCAGCGTCGACGGCTTCGTGCAGGCGTGGGAGCTCACCGACTTCCCGCGGGCGTTCGGCGTCTCGGTGCTCGTCGCCGCGATCACCGTCGTCGGCACGATCCTGCTCGCGTCGTTCACCGCGTTCGCGATCGCCCGGAACTGGGACCGTCGGCTGTTCCGCTGGTCGTTCTTCTACCTGCTCGCCGCGATGTTCCTGCCGTTCCCGGTGCTCGCGCTGTCGCAGGTGAAGCTCACCGGGCTCGCACACCTGGACAACCCGTTCGGCGTCGCGCTGCTGCACGTCATGTTCCAGCTGTCGTTCAGCGTGCTGCTCTTCACCGCGTTCCTGCGGTCGATCCCGGCCGAGCTCGAGGAGAGCGCCCGCATCGACGGCGCGAGCACGGGCCAGGTGTTCTGGCGGCTCGTGTTCCCGCTGCTGGCACCGATGAGCGCCACCGTCGGCATCTTCGCGTTCCTGGCGTCGTGGAACGACTTCGTGATGCCGTCGCTGATCACCTCGGACCCGGCGTTGCAGACCCTGCCGGTGCTGCAGCAGATGTTCCAGACCCAGTTCAGCAACAACTACAACGTCTCGTTCGCCTCGTACCTGATGGCGATGGCCCCGGCGATCATCGTCTACCTCGTGACCCAGCGATGGGTGATGGCCGGTGTGACCCAGGGCGCCATCAAGTGAGCAAGACGACCGACCCGGCCGGCACGACCGAACCGACCGACACCACCACGAACCCCACGAACCACGAAAGGCCCGTCGTGACCGACACCCTCGCCCAGCCCGCCACCACCAGCGCCGACGAGACCTGGTGGCGCCAGGCGAGCGTCTACCAGATCTACCCGCGGTCCTTCGCGGACGCGAACGGCGACGGCATCGGCGACCTGCCCGGCATCACCGAGCGCGTGCCGTACCTGGCGTCGCTCGGTGTCGAGGCCGTCTGGCTCAGCCCGTTCTACCCGTCCGCCCTCGCCGACGGCGGCTACGACGTCGACGACTACCGCGACGTCGACCCGAAGCTCGGCACGCTCGACGACTTCGACCGGATGGTCGAGGCGCTGCACGCCGCCGGCATCCGGGTGATCGTCGACGTGGTGCCGAACCACACGAGCGACCGGCACGAGTGGTTCCGCGAGGCGCTCGCCGCGCCGAAGGGCTCCCCGCGCGCGACCGGTACGTCTTCCGCGACGGCACCGGACCGTCCGGCGAACAGGCGCCGGCCGACTGGATCTCGATCTTCGGCGGCCCGGCGTGGACCGCGGTCGGCGACGGCCAGTGGTACCTGCACTCCTTCGCCAAGGAGCAGCCCGACCTGAACTGGGCGAACCGCGAGGTCCGCGACGACTTCCTGCACACCCTGCGCTTCTGGTCGGACCGTGGCGTCGACGGTTTCCGCATCGACGTCGCCCACGGGCTCGCGAAGGACCTGCCGTCGGGAGCCCTGCCGACCTGGGCGGAGCTGGCCGAGATCCCGAAGGACGGCTCGCACCCGCTGTGGGACCGCGACGACGTGCACGAGATCTACGCCGAGTGGCGGACCGTGTTCAACGAGTACACGCCGGCGCGCACCGCGGTCGCCGAGGCCTGGGTGGCCGCCGACCGCCGCGCCCGGTACGCCAGCGCCGACGGTCTGGGGCAGGCGTTCAACTTCGACCTGCTCGAGGCCGACTTCGACGCCGGGTCGTTCAAGGAGATCATCGAGTTCAACCTCGGTCTGGCCGAGCAGTCCGGCTCGTCGACCACGTGGGTGTTCTCGAACCACGACGTCGTCCGGCACGCGACCCGCTACGCGCTGCCGGCGCGGAACGGCTCCCCCGACAAGCAGGGCGGCGCGTGGCTGCTCGCCGGCGGTTCGCAGGACGCCCTCGACCGCTCGTTGGGGCTGCGCCGCGCGCAGGCCGCGACCCTGCTCGAGCTCGCGCTGCCGGGCTCTGCCTACCTGTACCAGGGCGAGGAACTCGGGCTGCACGAGGTCGGCGACATCCCCGATGCCGACCGCCAGGACCCCGCGTTCTTCCGGAACCCCGGCGTCGACGTCGGCCGCGACGGCTGCCGTGTCCCGATCCCGTGGACCCGGTCCGGCCCGTCGTTCGGCTTCGGCGACGGCTCCGCGCACCTGCCGCAGCCGGCGTGGTTCGCGGACGCCAGCGTCGAGGCCGAGGACACCGACCCCGACTCGACCCTGAACCTGTACCGGAAGGCCCTCGGGCTGCGCGGCCAGCTGCAGTCCGAGGAGCACCTGGAGTGGCTCGAGACCGGCCGCGACGACGTGCTCGCGTTCCGACGCCCGAACGGCTGGACGAGCGTGACGGTGTTCGGTGACGACCCCTACGAACTCCCCGCCGGCGAGCTGCTGCTCGCCTCGGCACCGGTGGCAGACGGTGCCCTCCCGGGCGTGGGGACGGCCTGGTTGCGTTCCTGACGCAGGGTGCGCGTCGTGGACGCGACCAGGTGACGGACGGGAGGCTCGGTGCAGGCAGGCACCGTGCCTCCCGTCCGCCGTGGGGTCACCATCTCGGGCCGCGACCGGCACACGAGACGTCAGCCGGCCCCGGTAGGGTCGCCGCATGAGCGGGGCGACCATCAGCGTGCAGGACTTCGTCATGCGGTTCGGGGACCGGAACGTGGTCGACGGACTGTCGTTCGACGTCGCCGCCGGCGAGACGTTCGGCCTGCTCGGCAGCAACGGCTCCGGCAAGACCACGACGATCCGTGCCCTGCTCGGCATCACGACCCCGACCGCCGGCACCCTGACCATCGACGGCCAGCCGTACCGACCGGCCACCGGCGGCATCGGGTACCTGCCCGAAGAGCGAGGGCTCTACCGCAAGGAATCCGTCATCGACGTGATGTCCTACTTCGGACGCCTCCGCGGGCTCCGGGGTCCCGAGGCGACGGCCTGGAGCATGGACTACCTGGCACGCGTGGGCCTGGCCGACCGCGCCAAGCTCCGCGTCGACAAACTCTCCGGCGGGCAGCAGCAGAAGGTGCAGCTCGGCATCACGATCATGGACCGGCCACGGCTGCTCATCCTCGACGAACCCACGAAGGGCCTCGACCCCGTGAACCGACGGCTGCTGCTCGACCTGGTCGACGAACGGAAGGCCGACGGTGCGACCGTCGTCCTCGTGACCCACCACATGGACGAGGTCGAGCGGCTCTGCGACCGGATCCTGCTGCTCAAGGACGGCACCGCTGCCGCCTACGGGTCGATCCCCGACGTGCAGGACGCCTTCGGCGGCGCCGTCGCCCGGGTCGGTCTCGACGGACCGGTCCCCCGCTCACCGCTCTACAAGCTCGCGCGGCACGAGGGGCACGTCGCCTACCTCGTGCCGACGTCCGCCGCTGCGCCGGACGGTGCCGACATCCTCGCCGCGCTGGTGGCGGACGGTGTCCGCGTCACCGCGTTCGAGATGCGTCGGATCCCGCTCGACGAGATCTTCGTGCAGGTCTACGGCCACGACGCGCTCGCCGCCGCGGGGGCAGCAGCATGAGCCGCCTCGGAACCGTCGTCCGGTTCGAGTTCGTCCGCGCGGTCAAGAAGCCCGCGTTCTGGATCGGCACGCTCGCGCTGCCGGTCGTCATCGTCATCGTGTCCCTGCTCGTCGGCATCGGACAGGCGGCCGGCACCGACTCGGTCGTCTCGGGCTCGTCGGCCACGAAGACCCCGTTCCGCTACGTCGACCACTCCGGGCTGGTGTCCGAGTCCGTCGCGGCGAAGTGGGGCGGGTCGCCGTCCACCGACGCGGACGCGGATCGAGCCGCCGTGCGTTCCGGGAAGCTCGACGCCTTCATCTCGTTCCCGTCGTCACCCTCGAACTCGCCGATCACCGTCGACGCCGCCGACCGCGGCCTGTTCGCGAACGGCGGCTACTCCTCGCTCGCCGAACGGGTGCTCGAACAGAGCGTCGCCGCGACCGTCGACGACCCCCAGACCGTCGAACTCCTGCGCTCCCCACCGGCCACCGACGTCACGACCTACGCCGACGGGCAGGTCGCGCCGGGCTGGCTGTCGATCGTGCCGCCGTTCCTGTACGTCGCCGCCTTCTTCGGCCTCGTCATCCTGCTCGCGGCACGCATGGTGACCGTCGTGGTCGAGGAGAAGGAGAACCGCATCTCCGAGATGATCCTGACCGCCGTCACCGCCGGCGACCTGATCCGCGGCAAGGTGATCGCGATGCTGCTCGTCGGGTTCGTGCAGGTCGGGGTGTTCGTCGTCCCGGGGCTGGTCGGGATGCTCGCCGTCCTGCCACTCGTCGCCTCGCAGCTCGGCGGGCTGACGATCGACCCGTGGCGCATGCTCGTCGGTGCGCTGCTGCTCGTCGGCGGCGTGCTGTTGGCGTCCGGGCTGTTCGTCGCCGTCGGTGCCGCGGTGCCGTCGATCAAGGACGCTTCAGCGCTGCAGTCCGCGGCGATCTTCGCCCTGATCATCCCGCTCTACGCGGCGTTCTTCGTGATGACCACGCCGACGTCGCCCGTCGCCGCGTTCTTCACGTACTTCCCGACGTTCACACCCATCACCGCCATGGTGCGGAACGCCGTCGGCTCGCTGAACGTCGTCGAGTCGGTGGTCTGCATCGTCGAGGTGTTCGTCGCCGCCGGCCTGCTGCTCTGGTTCGCCGAGTACCTGTTCCGGCACTCGGTCGCGCAGTACGGGTCGAAGGTGACGCTGCGGCAGATCGCGTCGTGGCGACGACGGTCGGTCTCCCGCTAGGGACGGCTCTGGGGTTCCCGCTCGGGCTCGGGAGCGGTCTGCTGGTGCTCCGCCGATCGCTGGCGCTGCGGCGTCTCGCGCTCGGGAACGTCGGCGTCGAGGTCCCACGACGGCAGCTCGTGCTGCTTCCAGCCCTGTCGGAGCGTCCGGACCGACCGGTCGAACTCCACCATGACGTCGATGTGTGGCCGGACGAGCATCTGGATCTGCAGTCCCTCGTACACCGCGAGCAGCTGCGTGGCCGCCTGGTACGCCGGGATCGCCGACTCCTCGGTACCGTTGTCGAAGTCGCGCTGCAGACCGTCGCTGAGCTGCTCGACGTACTCGTCGAAACGCTTGCGGAACAGCTCGGCGAAGCCGGACTCCGAGCTCGCGACGGTGATCACCCCCGCGAGGACGCGGACGAGCCCCGGGTCGGCGACGTCCTCGGCCAGGGTCAGCCGGACGTGGTCGATCGTGCACGCCGGCGGGGTCTTCCGACGGGTGCCACGCAGCTGCGTCCACCGGTCGTACGTCACCAGCAACAGGGCTTCCCACGCGGGGAACAACCGCTCCACGGTCTCGAGCGGGATGCCCGCGACCTCGGCGACCACCGAGGCGTCGACCGCGTCGAAGGAGTGCAGCCGGTAGGCGCGGATCGCTCCGCGGACGGTGCGCTCGGCGAGGGACTCATCGTCCTCGACGCGTTCGCCGTGCAGGGGTTCCATCCGACCATCCCATCGTGTGCGGTACCCCATTGTCTCGTCCCAGACCGGGGGCCGTCACATCCACGCCGGGTTGGCGTGGACCGGCTCGGCGTGGGCGGGCCGTTCAGCCGGGTCGTCAGCCGACGGTGACGGGGGCTGCCGGGGGCTTCACCCGCTGCTTCGCCCAGACGAAGAAGCCGGTCAGCGTGAAGACGCCGTAGAAGACGTACATGAGACCCGACGCGTAGTACCCGGCCGAGAACAGGAGCGGGACACCGACCAGGTCGACCGCGACCCAGATGAGCCAGAACTCGACCCAGCCCTTCGCCATGCCGTAGGTGGCGAGCAGCGAGCCGACGAAGATCCACGCGTCACTCCACACCGGCTCGTACGACCCGAGGGCGCGGAACACCGGCGTGAGCAGGGCGGTCCCACCGACCATGCCGACGATCAGCAGGACGCGGGTCCGCCACGACGCCCAGTGCGGTTCGATCACGGTGGACGTGTCGTCAGGGCGTTGGGTCCAGCGGTACCAGCCGTAGATGCTCACGATGATGAACATCACCTGGCGGCCGGCCTGGCCGAGCAGGTTGACGGGGTTCGGGGTGTCGAACAGTGCGCCCATGAAGACGGTGAACAGGAGCGCGTTGCCGACCAGCCCGACGGGCCAGGCCCAGACCTTGCGGCGCATCCCGCCGAGCGCACTGAGCAGCCCGAAGACGTTGCCGATCACCTCGCGCCAGAGCACCGTCTGGTCGCCGATGACGATCTGCGCGTCGAACAGCCAGCGCACGATGCCCATGGGCCCTCCTCGTTTCCGGTCGGTGCAACGGTCGGGGGACGTCCGGCATTCCGGTGATGATCGGGGTACAAACATGTCCTCCACAGGGTGGACAGAAATCACCCCCGTTTTGGGTCCATGCGAAAGCATGTTCCCACTTGTCCGCACTTTGGGGGACGAGTACCGTCGTCACCAGAGCGAGTCCAGCCCGCCCGAGCAGCAGATCTGCGCTCCGGAGCCCGGCGACCGCTCTCGGCAAGGTCAGCCGCGACCCCTCACCCGCGAGGTCGATGACACCGTCCCACCGGCACGACGACCCGAATCACGAGCCGGTGGTGCTCAGCGCGCCCCGAAGCGCAGAACGGACCACTCCCCCATGCACAAGATCGTCACCGGCACCATCGCCGGCGCAGCCGGCATCGCCCTCCTCCTCGGTGGAGCAGGTACCTTCGCCCTCTGGAACGCCAGCGCCTCCAGCGCGGCGTCCTCGGTGAGCTCCGGCACGCTGACCCTCAGCGCGAACAACGACGGCGCTTGGACGGACATCACCAACGGCCGCTCGACCGCGATCAACCCCAGCACCGCCCTGATGGTGCCGGGCAACACGTTCCAGTTCACGCAGACGCTGAACATCGGCGCGACCGGCCAGGACCTCAAGGCGAACCTGACCTACGCCAGCCAGTCCATCACCGGCGACTCCGCACTCCTCGCCGCGACGCAGAAGACCCTCGCCGTGACGTCCTCGAGCGCCACCGTGGTGCAGTCGACGTCGAACGCGAACACCTTCGTCGTCTCGCCGTCGGCGTCCACCTCGACCGTCAAGGTCGTCTTCACGATCACGCTGCCGTCCTCGGCGACCACCGGACAGAACGGGTCGATCAACGTCGGCGCCCTGGCCTTCACGCTCACCCAGACCGCGATCGGTTCCTGATCCACCGATCGCACTGACGCGAGCCACGACCGGCCCCTGATCCGCCGGTCGCGGCCCGCCCGGGTCCTTGTGGCCCGTCTGGGCCCCTTGTGGTCCGTCTGGGCCACGTGTGGTCCGCACCAGCAGAGGCTCACGAGCACCAGGGGACGCACATGACCGGGACACCGACGACGGCGGGCCGCCACCGCGCAGCACGACGCCACCGGTGGGTCCCGCCCGTCGCGCTCGCCCTGGTCGTCGCGGTCGCCACGGCGCTCCTGGGCGTCGGCGGGACCTACGCCCTCTGGAACGGCACCGCCACCACCGCTGCCACGACCGTGAAGTCCGCGACGGCGACGATCACCGTCGGCACCCTGTCGACGATGAAGACGACCGTGCTCGCACCGGGGACCGGCGTCACCGGCACCTTCGCAGTGAAGAACACCGGTTCGATCCCGCTGTCGATGCGCGTCGCGACGACGTCCACGAACGTCGCCTCCGCGACGAACGCGTCGTCGGCAGCCGTGCTCGGCGAACTGACGCTCCGGTTGACCAACGTGTCATCAGCTGCGGCCTGCACCGCCGGGCTGTCCGGCGCGAGCGGCCGTCTCGCAGCCTTCGACACCGGCAGCAGCTCGTTCACGCTGCAGCCCGGTGCGAGCTCCGTCGGCTGTGTCGAGCTGGTCCTCGACGCTGACGCGCCGCAGAGCGTCTCCGGCGCCGTCACCGACTTCACCCTCACCGTCACGGGAACGCAGGTCTCCGCATGAACCGCCGACTCCGACTCGTCGTCGCCGTGCTGCTCACCGCCGTGTTCGTCGGCGGCGGATCGAGCGCCGCCTGGGCACTGTGGAGCGCGTCCGGCACCACGGCCTCGAGCGTCACCATCGGCAAGCTCTCCGCCTCGATCACCGGCACGAGCGCGCTGACCACCACCTTCTCGTCCACGGTGACGTCGGTCACGAAGCCGATCACGCTCACCGACTCGGGCACGATCGCCGGCACCGCGACGACCACCGTGTCCGTCGTCTCCGGCAGCTCGGCGGCGCTCGCCCAGGCCGTCACCGTCGTCGCGTGGCCCGTCGCCGCGACCGCGGCGTGCACGACGAGCGCCGCGGTCGGCAGCGGATCGGTCACGGGCACCTGGGCATCGCTGCCGAGCATGACGTCCAAGCTCACCGCCGGTGCCTCGGCCATCTGGTGCACCCGCAGCACCCCCAAGTCGTCGGCGCCGGCGTCCGCCACGGCCACCGTGAACGTCAACCTCACCGTGGCGAGCGGCAGCTGGACCTCGGGCGTCGTGCAGGGTGGCTTCACCCTGACCACCCCGGCGACGGCCGCGGACACCGGTCCCGCTCTGGTCTGCACGGACCACGACGGCTGGTACGTCGAGGTGCGCTGGGACGCCGCGAACCGACCGAAGGACACCTGGTACGGCGCCTTCGTCGGCACCACCGCGGTCGGCCAGAAGGCGCAGGACTACTCGGCGTTCATCACCATCGCCCCGAACGACGTCCCGGCGAGCGCCGGCACCTCCGGGACGCTCACCGTGACCGTCAAGGTCCTCGACAGCGGCGGCAACCCGACCTCGACCGTCGCTGGCAGCGGCCCGGTCACGCTCTTCACGCAGAACAACGGCGCGGCGATCCGGTGTGGCGCATGACCCGCGCGACCGCCCGTCCCGAACGTGCCGAGCGCTCCGGCGCGCGCGCCGTCGTGCACGCCGTCGTCCTCGGCGTGAGCACCGGACTGCTCCTGCTCGTCGCGGCCCTCGCCGTCGTGCTCATCGTGGTGCCCAAGGCCACCGGCTCGATGCCGCTGACGGTCTTGACCCAGTCGATGGAGCCGACGCTGCCCCCGGGCACCCTGCTCGTCGTCCGTCCCACCGCCGTCGACGACATCGAGGTGGGCGACGTCGTCACCTACCAGATCGTCTCCGGCCAGCCGGCCGTCATCAGCCACCGCGTGGTCTCGGTGTCCTCGGCGTCGAACGGCGAACGCACCTTCGTCCTCAAGGGCGACAACAACGCGGAGGCCGACCCGCACCCCGTCTCCGCCGCGCAGATCCGGGGCGTGGTCTGGTACAGCATCCCCGAGATCGGTGTCGTCAACCAGCTCGTCAACGGGTCGCGGAGCTGGCTCATCCCGACCGTCGCCGGGGTCCTGTTGGCGTACGGCGGCGTGATGATCACCATCGGCACCGTCGCGGCCGCCCGCCGGCGACGTTCGACGACCGGCCACGGGCGACGTGCGACGTCCAGTCGCGGGCGGCGCGCGACGTCCAGTCGCGGGCGGCGCGCGACGTCCAGTCGCGGGCGGCGCGCGACGTCCGGTCGCGGGCGCCGCAGCGCATCGCCCCGGGGCTCAGGGCAGGCCCCGGTCTAGGCTCGGTGGACGTGACCGACGGAGTGCAGCGAGCGAGAGAACTGCTCGACGACGCCGCACGACGGCTCCGTTCCGCCGGGGTACCGGACGAAGCGCTCGGCGAGTACGCGCAGCCGAGGGCGGTGCTCGGCATCCGCCGCGAAGCGACCATGCGGTCCCTCGGCCGTGTGTGGCGCGTCGGTGCCCTGCTCATCGGTTCGTCGCTCGAGTCCGGCGGTCGGGTCTGGGCCACCGGGTCGATCACCCGTGTGACCGATCCAGGCCGAGCGCAATTCCAGTCGGTCTCGGCCGAGGTCCGTCGGGCCTACCGCGCTGCTGCGGCGAAGGGACACTTCGCGGCCGGCGACACTGTCAACCACGGCGCCACGGCGGTCGCGTTGGACGGAACGCTCGTCGGCTCGACCGGGGTGCTCTTCGTCGAGGACGACGTGCCGCTCGTCCGCTGGTCACCGGCCGCGGGCTCCGCCGTCCCGCTCGCCGACTACCTGGCCGATCGCGTCGGGTTGCTCGTCGAACCGCCCCGGGGTGCGACCGACTGACCCGCTATCGTGACGGCATGGACGGACAGCAGCCGCGCGAACGACGCAACCCCTGGTGGGCGGTGCTGCTTGTCTTCATGTTCGGGGGCGTGCTGTCGCTGGTCGCCGGCCGGATGCTGCCCTGGCAGGACCAGGATCGCCAGGACCCCGACTACTGAGGCGGGACAGCGGCCGGAGCAACGATGCGGTGCTCCAGCCGCTCGGGCTTCAGTGCACGCCCCTGGGCGGCGGGTTCACGTCGTCGTCGGAGCGGACGCTCCGCCGGAAGGCTCGGGGCAACCACGTGATCGCGGCACCGACGATGACCGCGACGATCATGCCGACTGCGATCACGCCGGTCGACCCGGCCCCGTAGTTCGACCACGGCAGCCCGAGCGCCCACTGCGCCGCGGGGCCGAGCACGAGCAGCGCGGCGGCTGGGACGACGACGACGAGCAACGACCGGGTGCCGCTCCAGGCCGGGTTGCGGAGCACGAGGATGCCGGCCAACGCCGCGGCCGCCAGGGCGCCGTAGAACCAAGAAGCGCCGGACATGCGCCAGCCGTCGTACGCGAACCAGTCCCGGACCGAACGAACTGTCTGAGCCCATGCGTGCCGATCCGGGCCGCCTCGCCCCGAGACCAGGGGCAGCGGGCAACCGATGACAGCGAGGAGCCCCGTGACCGCGCTCCCCACGCCGAGCAGCACCATCCAGAACCGCGGCCCGACGGCGGGCTCGACGTCGAAGTCGGGGATGCTCACGCGGAAGACGCTACCGGGCAGGAGGCGCGATCCGGCCGTACGGGGTGCGTTCAGTCGGACTCGTCGTGCCGGTACGGCCCCGATGCGCCGGCGAAGAAGGCGACCTGGGCGCCAACGCCGACATCGGCTTGGATGCGCGCCGCCGTCCGCAGCCCGACGGCGCGGGTCTCGGCATCACCGAACGGCGTCCCGACTCGTTCGGTGAGGGCACGCCGGTGCACGATCGCCTTGGCGGTGCCATCACCAGTACCCGCGGCGCGTGCCGACCGGACGTCCCGCTCCCCGTCACGCAAGAACTCGACATCGGTTCCGGGTCGTGCACTCGGCAGCACGACGGCAGTACCCGCCTCGGCCACCGTGTCGATGCCGCCGCCGGCTCCGCACCAGACATGAGCGTTGTCACCGAGCTCGAGTTGCACACGGCTCGCGAGCACGAACGCTTCGACGCGATGAGCGTCACGGACCGCTCCGGAAGGCCAGTCGAAGTCGGGCTCCCCGCGGGAATCGAAGACGTCGTTCCACGCCCTGAGGTCATCGCGCAGCGGCCTGCTCAGCCCGAGAGCTCCCGCGTCAACGCTCCCGATGCACTCGCGCGACCCGCGGAACCAGAGCGGGGAGTCGTCGACCATCTACTCGGCCATCACGAGGACGATCGCGCTCACCACTCGCCCAGCGTACGACGCCAGAACGGGAGGGTGCGGGCGCGGCCGGCGTGCACGACACTGTGATCGACATGAATGCCTCGTCTGTGCACGACCGCCTTCGCCGCCGCCGATGGAGTTGCGTCATCGGGCTGACGCTCGTGATCGTGGGGTCGCTCACAGCCTGCTCCGGCCGTGCGACGCCGGTCGACGACGCTTCAGCCTGGATGGAGAACGTCCAGGATCGGTGGGCCGAACAGCCCGGCGAACTCGGCGCTGGTGCCGGGACCAACGACGCGTCGAGTCGGCTGTCCCTGGGCATCGCAGACGGCGGCGAGCGCGCACACGTCCGCGTGTCCGTCACCTGCCAGGGACACGGAACCATCCGTATGGCCGTCTGGGGCGGTCGCATCGCCGACGGCGCAGACACCGGCAGGAAGCTCGCGGCGCGCTCGGTCCAGTGCGGCCACGACGAAGACCTCTACGTCGAGACGTCGGCCGACTCGATCACCATCGGGCCCACGTCGGGCGACTCGACTGTCAGCTGGTACGCCGCCGCCTACGCCGACCGCGCAGCCGCGGCGCGCTGAGCGGAGCGTCCACCAGCCGATCGGCTCCTCGACGGACCAAGTGGCATCGCGACCACCGCGACATCGTCTTCAGTGACGACGTCGCGACCCGCGACGGTCAAGCCGAAGGCGAGGCTCCACCGTGTGAGCCGAGCTTGTGCAGACTGCGGAGGCCATGGATCCACCGGCGCGGAACGGTCTACCCGTCTGCGCACGGCTCAGACGGGCGTGACGTCGTGCGCGCGGAAGAAGTAGCCGTCCTGCCCCGGTGGGTACCCCTCGACGTCGAACCGAACGCGATCCCCGGGCTGGAGCGTGTGACACCCGTCCATGCTCAGGTTCGAGAAGTGCGCGAACACCTCCGACTCGACATCGTCCGAACGGAGCGCACCCCATCCGTCTTCATCGCTCCACCAGACGCACTCGCCCTCGACGTTCTGCACGAAGGCACGTTACCGCGCAGCGTGGTCCGGGTAGATCGCCGATGCTCGCCTCAAGGCCAGTCTCCTCACGCAGTTCGCCGCTGATCTGACGCGCATCTGGCTGGCGCACCACGAAACGCCCGGCCGTGCCACACAGCCCGGCGTCGCGGTGTCCCGATCGACGATCGGCAGCCGGACGGTTCGGCTGCTTGGGCGGGCTTTCGTTCGTTGGGCAGGCATAGGCTGACGCCATGCGCCCAGAGGACGAGCCGGAGCGCCCGCGGTCGGACAGAGTCGTGCTGCCCCGGCGCCTGTACGAGTCGATCTTCGGGTCCGCGTCGGGAGTCACTCGTCCGTCACTTGTCCCACGAACGCCGACGCCGCCGGTGCCGCCCGTGGACACGGTGCCAGCCCTCAGGGAAGGGGAGACAGACGTCTGGCTCACCGAGTGGCAGATCGAGGAAGACTGCTACGTCGTAGCGGTCGGCGATGAGATCGCCTGGGCGTTGTCCGCGATGGACCAGCTGTGGGTCGACCGCATCCTCGAAGCGCGTCGAAACGTCCCGCTGCAGCTCGACTTCTACGCCCACGAACTCACCGAAGTGGATCGAGCGATTCGGAGAGACCTCCGCGGGACCATCGTCCGCATCGACCAGGTCTCGGTGCGGTTCGTCAACGATCCGGATGGCCGTGGCATCTCCGTGCCCGAGACCAACGGCGGACAGCAGCACAGCGTTTCGTCACTGTCCGACCGCCGACCGCACCGCGGCGACATCATCGGATGGATCGTCCGCGTCCAAAGCTGATGAGTACCTCGTCCGCGGCAACGCTGCCGTCCGGAAGCCGATCACTCGCCGGGCGCTCGGAAGCAGTAGCTTCGGCGAATGGACACCGTCAGCGCGAAAGTACTGGGCACAGGTGCGGTCGTGTTCGGGCTCGTCTTCATCGTGACGTCCATCGTGCGCTTGAGTCGTCCAGACCTCGACGTCCTGCTCGCGGTTCTGAACATCGTCTTCGGCGCCCTATTGCTCTACACCGGCTTCAGACTGTGGCGATCCGCTCTTCGCGGAACGAACCGCGACGGTTAGGCGATCCTAGTGACCTCCTCCAGGTAAGAGGCCAAGCCGATCCTGTCGATCTGTTCGAAGTCACCACACCCCGGTCGCATTCAAGATCGTGGTGATGACGAAGAATGCCACGACGACGCCGATGACCACCCAGGCGCCGGGAGTCACCTGTCATCGTCGCGGTGGCCCTCATCGTCCCCGGGTTGCCCGGGAGCGATGTCGCGGCCACGCTCCCGCATCACGATCCGGTGACGAGCCCCGTGCTCTCCCCGCGCTCTGTCAGGATGCCGCCCATGGGGGACCACAGAACGACCGCATCGGTGACCGGGGCGCTGCTCGCGCTGATCGTGCTGACGGGCTGCGCGGTCGAGAGCAGCACGGGTTCGAGCGCCCCGTCGACGAGCAGCGCGCAGGCCGGCACCACGACCGGAGAACCGATGGGCGCCGCGGGCACGTACGCCGCCTCCGGGGACGGCGCCGGCCCAGGCGGCGACAGCCCATCGCAGTACGGGCTCAACAAGCGGCACCACGACCGCACCGACCTGAGCGCGGAGTCGGCGGCAGCGCTCGACGTCGCACGTGCTCAGGTGGAGCGGGAGCTCGCCGCGCAGTCGACCCCGGTCCTGCAGCCCGCGGTCGAGGAGATCCTCGACCGCGTCGGAGCACCGAACCGCTGGATCGTGACGACGCAGACCGGCGGGAAGGTGCTGTTCGAGGCACAGGTCGAGATGTCCGGCTGCCTGATCGGCGAGGTCCAGCGCGACGGCACGGCCGAGGTCACGGCCGCGGGCTGGGTCCTCGACGGCGGATGCCACGCCCCGACGGGCACTGAGCCCCGACAGAACCTAATCTTGTCGGATGCTCTCCCGACGCGACGCCGCCGTTCGACTCGACATCCCACTCGAGATGGCGGCCCACCACGGTATCCCGACGCGACTCAGCGAGGCCGAGCTCGACGCGATCGAGCAGGATCCACCCGCGTGGCTGGTGCAGTCGCGGGCCAACCGCACGGGCAAGAAGGTCTGGATCCGCCTCGAGTGCGTCGTCTGCGCGTTCGCCGAAGAAGCGCGGCCGAAGAAGTGGTGGCCCGAGTGGGACTACCTGATGTGCGACTACCACGAGCCGTACCAGGCGCCGGAACCGACCGCGGGGCTCACCCGGCGTGAGGTCGAGGGGATCGGCAGCCGCTTCATCGCCCTCGTCGACGAACGCCCCTGACTGACAGTTCGACCCAACCCGCTGGGTACGGTCCACCCATGCCCACCGAACGTCGTCGCCTGCTCCTCCCCGGGCAGTACGGACCCCTGTTCGACGACGGTGGCCCAGCCCTCGTCGTCGAGGCACGCGAGTTCTTCACCGCTCGCCCCGTCCACCGGGCGAAGGCCCACCTCTGGTTGAGCGCCCTGCGCCACCGCGTCCACGAACTCGGGGACCGTGCCGAGCACGTCCAGGTCGACACCCTCCGCGAAGCGTTGACCGGCCGCGACGACCTCGAGGCGATCGATCCGCCGTCCCGCACCCTCCGCGCGCAGATCCGGCACTGGGGCCGCGGCACCGTGATCCTGCCGAGCCGCGGGTTCGTGACCGACGAGGACGACTTCGCGGAGTGGGCGGCGCAGGGCACGGGTCGGTTCCGCATGGAGGACCACTACGAGCGGGTCCGGCGCCGCGAGGGCTGGCTGGTGCGCGACGGCAAGCCGATCGGCGGGAAGTTCAGCCTCGACGACCAGAACCGCGAGCCGCCGCCGAAGGGCGCGACGACCCTCGGGCTGCCCGAGCCGTGGTGGCCGGACGAGGACGACATCGACGACCAGGTGCGGCACGACCTGGACCGGTGGGAGCGGGACGGCACGGCCCGGTTCGTCGGCCGCGACGACACCCGTCGGTTCGCGGTGACGGCGGACGAGGCCCAGCGCGCGCTCGACGACTTCGTCGCGGTCCGCCTCGGCGACTTCGGGCCGTTCGAGGACGCCACGTTGACGAACGACTGGACGATGGCGCACTCGCTCCTCAGCGTGCCGATGAACCTCGGGGTGCTCGATCCGCGGCAGGCGATCGACGCCGCCCTCGAAGCACACCGCACCGAGGCCGCCCCGCTCGCCAGCGTCGAGGGCTTCGTCCGCCAGGTCGCCGGCTGGCGCGACTACGTCTGGCACCTCTACTGGTGGTTCGGCGACGACTACGGCGCGTCCGAGAACGCCCTCGGCGCGCACGGACGGCTGCCCGACTGGTGGCGGGAGCTCGACGCGTCCGAGATCGACGCCGTCTGCGTGCGGACCGCGATCCAGGGCCTGCACGACCACGGCTGGCTGCACCACATCCAGCGCCTCATGGTGCTCGGCAACTGGGCACTGCAGCGGGGTTACGACCCGGTGCACCTGACCGAGTGGTTCACCGACGTGTTCGTCGACGGCACCGACTGGGTGATGCCCGCGAACATCGTCGGCATGTCCCAGCACGCCGACGGCGGGATGGTCGCCACGAAGCCGTACACGTCGGGCGGTCGCTACATCGACCGGATGTCGGACCACTGCGGGGGATGCCGGTTCGACCCGACGAAGCGGGTCGGCGACGACGCCTGCCCGTTCACCGCCGGGTACTGGGCGTTCCTCGCGCGCACCGAGCCAGCACTCCGTGACAACCACCGGATGGCCCGCCCGCTGCAGCAGATGCGGTCGCTGGCGGACCTCGACGAGGTCGTCGCGCAGGAGGCCCGTCGCACCTTGCCGTGACGTCACCCGGTCCCGATAGGGTCGTGAGCGTGAGCAACGAGGCATTCGACGACCGCTACGAGCTGCGCGAGTTCGCGCCCGGGACGGATGACGAGGGGGCACCGAACGCCGAGACCGGATCGTGGATGCAGGCCGTCGGCCTCGGATTCCACGAAGCCGATCCGGACGCCGAAGGTGCAGCGCGCATGGCGTCCCACTTCATCGCCGACGAGGAGACCTTCCTGGGCGTCTACGTCCGGAAGCCCTTCCCCGGCTCCGTCGACGAGACCTGGCCCGCCGGGACCTTCACGTGGTTCCGCAAGGCGCTGAGCTGGGGCGACGGGTCGTCCGTCGACACGCAGGCCATCTCCGCGGTCACGGTCCGGCCCACCGAGCGTCGCCGCGGCATCCTGCGCCGCATGATGACGCACGCGCTCGAGCGCGGTGTCGCCGAGGGCTACGCCGTGGCGTCCCTGACCGCGTCCGAGGGCACGATCTACCGCCGCTTCGGCTTCGGCAGCGCGATTCGCGAGCGCGCGGTGCGCGTGCGTCGCGAACGCGCACTCCCCTTCCTCGCCCCGACGTCGGGCTCGGTGTCCGTCGTCACGCCGCAGTGGCTCGCCGACGGCCCCGGCAAGGCGGTCTTCGAGCGCTTCCACACCCGCACGCCCGGCTCGATGGTCCGCAACGCGGGCACCTGGCCGGTCGTCTTCGGACTGCTCGGCAACGACGGGCAGAAGGCGAAGGACGTCCGTGCGGCGGTGCACCGTGCCGAGGGCACGGACGAGATCGACGGCTACGTCACCTGGCGCGTCAAGGAGGACCGGGGTTCCGACACCGCGCTCGAGATCGTCGACCTGGTCTACGCGGACGACCAGGCCTACACGGCGTTGTGGGAGTTCGTGCTGTCGATCGACCTGAACGACGTCGTGAAGTACAACCGCTCGCGCCTCGACGACCCGATCGTCGCGGCCCTCGGCGACAACCGTGCGTACGACGTCGACCACGAAGAGGACCACGTCTGGCTGCGCGTCCTCGACGTGGCCGCCGTGCTCGAGTCGCGGCCGTTCGCCGTCGACGGCTCGCTGACCCTCGCGGTCACCGATGCGCTCGGCCACACGACCGGTACGTACCGGCTGGACGTCCAGGAGGCCCGTGGCAGCGTCACGCGCGTCGCCGACGACGTCGACGTGGCCGGTTCCGACGTCCAGCTCGACGTGGCAGAGCTCGGTGCGCTGCTCATCGGGTCGGTCTCGCCCGTCACCCTGGCCGCCGCCGGCCTGGTCCGCGCTGCAGACCCTGCGTCGGTCGAGCTGCTGCGGGCGATGCTCCTGCCCCTCGGACCCCGCACGGCATCACCTACTTCTGATCCACCGCCCGGGCTGTTGCTCGGTGCGGAGTTGCTCACTCGGTGCGAGGTTGTTCCCGCGCACGGAGTGAACAACCTCGCACCAGCCGCCCTCGCGCCACCACGTGTGCGCCTTCGGCGTAGCCTCCGCGCCATGAGCGACGACGCGGTGGTCGAGTGGCTGCTCGACTCGGACCCGGCAGTCCGGTGGCAGGTCGAGCGCGATCTGACCGGTGCGCCGCCGTCGGTGTGGCAGCAGACCCGGGCACGGGTCGCGACCGAGGGCCTCGGGGCCGCGATGCTCGCACACCAGGACCCCGACGGGCAGTGGGCCGGCGGCGCGTACTTCCCGGCGGACTTCGACTTCGACGGTCCCGAGGCGGACGATCCCGGGCAGCCCTACACGGCGACGACCTGGTCGCTGAACGCCCTGCGCGACTGGGGTCTCGACTCCGCGGTCCTCGGGGACACGGCTGCACGGCTCGCGGCGAACAGCCGCTGGGAGTACGAGGACCTGCCCTACTGGAGCGGCGAGGTCGACTGCTGCATCAACGCCTTCACCCTGGCGAACGGCGCCTGGCTCGGTGCCGACGTCGGGAAGCTGGCGGAGTGGTTCCTCGACCACCAGCTCGACGACGGCGGCTGGAACTGCGAGTGGATCGAGGGGTCGACGGTGTCGTCGTTCCACTCCACCCTCAACGTGATCGAGGGGCTGCTGCAGCACGAGCAACTGACCAGCGGCACCCACCCCCGCGCGGCGGAACTCCGAGCGGCTCGACTCCGCGGCACCGAGTACCTGCTCGAACGGCGACTGCTGTTCCGGAAGCACGACGGCGAGCTCGTCGGGCCCTGGGCGAGCCGGTTCGCGTACCCGCTGCGGTGGATCTACTCGGCGCTGCGGGTCACCGACCACCTGCGCGTGGCCGCGCTGCAGGACGGCACCGCGCCGGACCCACGTGCCGCCGAGGCGATCGAGGTCGTCCGTGCCGCCCGCAACGAGGACGGGACGTGGACCCAGGGCACCCGGCCCCCGGGTCGGCAGTGGTTCGAGGTGGACGTCCCCGAAGGCGAGCCGTCGAAGTGGCTCACGCTGTACGGCACCCGTGTGCTGCGCTGGTGGGACGCGCCCTGAGCTACGCCCGGCGCCGCACCCGCGGGTCGACGAACGCGTAGACCACGTCCACGATCACGTTCGCCGTGACGATCAGCAGTGCCGAGAACAACGTGAAGCCGACGACGACCTGCAGGTCGAGGGTGTGCACGGCATCGATGAGCAGCGCGCCGAGGCCCTGCATCGAGAACACCTTCTCGGTGATGACCGCGCCGCCGAGCAGTGACCCGAGGTCGAGCCCGAACAGCGTCACCACCGGCAGGATCGCGGTGCGCAGTCCGTGCCGCACGACGACCTGGCGCTCCCGAAGCCCCTTGGCCCGAGCGGTGCGCACGAAGTCCTGCGACATCGACTCGAGCATCTCGCCACGGGTCAGACGGGCGTAGATCGCGGCGCTGATGAACGCGAGCACGCACCACGGCAGGATCAGGTGGGTGAACCAGCCGACCGGGTCGTCCGTGAACGCGACGTACCCGCTCGTCGGCAGGATGCCGAGCACGAACCCGAACAGCAGGATGCCGAGCAACCCGATCAGGTACGCCGGCGACGAGACCCCGGCGACCGCGACGGTCATCACGGCCCGGTCGACGAACGTGCCGCGACGGAGTGCCGAGACGGCTCCGCCGAACACCCCGGCGACGAGCCAGAGCACGGCGGCACCGACGGCGATCGACGCGGTGACGGGCAGGCGGGACAGGATCAGCTCGGTGACGCTCTCGTGCAGCTGGAACGAGTACCCGAAGCACGGTGCGGCGCAGGTGATCACGGACGCGCCGCTGCCGAACGTCCGACCGGTGAAGATCCCCGCCAGGTAGGCGCCGAACTGTGCGATCCACGGCTTGTCGGTGCCCAGGAACGCCTGCACCTCGCGCAGCCGGTCCGGCGTGCAGGGCTTGTCGCAGATCGCACGCGCAGGGTTCGTCGGCAGCAGCATGAACAGTGCGTAGGTGATCGCGGCGACGACGAGCAGCACGACGGCTGCACCGAGGACGCGGATCGCGATGAAGCGGAACGTGCTCATCGGCGTGCTCCTCTCGGATCGAGGGCGTCACGCAGGGCATCGCCGAGCACGTTGAACGCGAGGGTGATGAGGAACAGGGCCACTCCGGGGAACACGAGGTACATGGGGTCGGTCTGCACCCAGCCGACGGCGTCGCCGATGCTGCGGCCCCACGACGGCGTCGGCGGGGTCACGCCGACCGCCAGGAACGACAGCGCGGCCTCGGCTCCGATCATCGACGGGATCGAGATCGTCGCGTAGACGGTGATCGTCGCCGCCAGGTTCGGCAGCAGCTGGGTGCGGATGACGTGCCACCGGCCGGCGCCCATGGCGGTGGAGGCGACGACGTAGTTCCGGCTGACGAGCGACAGTGTCTGGCCGCGGACCACGCGGGCGACGGACGGCCAGCCGAAGAACCCGATGACGAGCACGACCAGGACGGGCTTCGGGAACGACGTCGGCACGATCGCGGTCAGGGCGATCATGAAGACGAGCGACGGGAAGCCGAAGATCACGTCGACCACGCGGGAGAGCACGCGGTCGTACCAGCCGCCGAAGAAGCCGGTGGTGACGCCGACGAGCACCCCGATGACGATCGACAGGAAGGTCGCGGCGAGCCCGATGCCGAGCGACGTCCGGGCACCGTACGTCACGATCGCGAACAGGTCGCGACCGGTCAGCGGCTCGACGCCGAACCAGTGCTCGCCGCTGATCCCCCCGCCGAAGCCCTTCGGTGCACCGAACGAGTTGAGCGCGTCGATGTCGTACCCGTACGGGTCCTGCCCGGTGACGGCACTGATGAGCGGCGCCGCGACGGCGACCACGAGGAACACCACGATGACGACGGCCGAGGTCACGGCCCAGCGGTCCTGCCGGATGCGGCGCACCACGGCGCGGAAGCCGGTGGTGCGTCCGGACGAGGCCACGGGGCGCTCGACGACGTTGGCGGTCACGAGGACACTCCTTCCCAGGCGCGCCAGGCTTCGCGGCGGGCCGCCTGTCGCACGGGATCGGCGACGGGCGCCGCTGCGAGCAGCATGCGCGTGTAGTCCTGCTGCGGGTCGTCGAGCACGGCGTCCGTGGTCCCCCGCTCGACCACGCGACCGTCGTGCAGGACGACGACCTCGTCAGCGAGCTGCCGGACGACGGCGAGGTCGTGGCTGATGAGGAGCATGCCGAACCCGAACTCGTCCTGCAGCTGTGCGAGCAGGTCGAGCACGGCTGCCTGCACGGTCACGTCGAGCGCCGAGGTGGGCTCGTCGGCGATGACGAGCGCCGGACGGAGCGCCAGCGCCCGCGCGACGGCAACGCGCTGGCGCTGCCCGCCGGAGAGCTGGTGCGGGAACCGCTCGGCCCACGACGGGTCGAGCTGCACGGCGGTCAGCAGTTCACGGACGCGTTCCGCACGGTCGGCCGCCGAGGCGGTCCCGTGCACGAGCAACGGCTCGGCGATGCTCCAGCCGATGGTCTGCCGCGGGTTGAGCGACGATGCCGGGTCCTGGAACACGATGCCGACGCGGCTGCGGAGTTCGCGAAGCCGTCGGCCCCTGGCGGTCCGCAGGTCGCTGCCGTCGACCTCGACCGAGCCCTCGACGACGGGCACCAGGCCCGCCAGCGCTCGTCCGATGGTCGACTTGCCGGACCCGGACTCCCCGACCAGCCCGACGGTCTCGCCGGCCCGCAGGTCCAGGTCGATGCCCGCCACGGTCGGTCCGCCGCGGCGCGCGTACCGCACGGCGACGTCGCGCAGCTGCGCGACCAGCGGACGGGAGGCGCGGCTCGCCTGCGCGAGACTCGTTTCGGTCAGTCCGAGACTCGCGTTCGACGACACGGCGTGCGTCCCGGGGCCGCGTCCTGTCGTCCAGGCCGAGTCTCGGGGTCCGCAGCCGGCGTGGCGGACGCGGGACGGGCCTCCAGGCTGGGGACGGCGGCGAGGAGCTCGCGCGTGTAGTCGGCGGACGGGTGCGCGAAGACCTCGGCGACCGTCCCGTGCTCGACGGGGTCGCCGCGGCGCATCACCAGGAGTTCGTCCGCGACGTCCGCCACCACACCCATGTCGTGCGTGATGAGCAGGACGGCCAGGGAGCGCTCGCGACCGAGCCGGCGCAGCAGGTCGAGGATGCCGGCCTGCACCGTGACGTCCAGGGCGGTCGTCGGCTCGTCGGCGATGAGCGCAACCGGGTCGCCGGCCAGGGCCATCGCGATCATGGCGCGCTGCAACTGCCCGCCGGACAGTTCGTGCGGGTACGCCTTGCGGATCCGCTCGGGCTCGGTGAGGCCTGCGGCACGCAGCAGCTCGTCGACGCGCGCGGAGACCGCTGCACGATCCAGGTCCGTCGGGTGCGCCCGGATCGCCTCGGCGACCTGCGTGCCGATGGTCAGCACCGGCGTGAACGAGTTCATCGGTTCCTGGAACACGACGCCGATCCCGGCACCGCGAACGGCACGGAGCGTGTCGTCGGAGGCGCCGACGAGCTCCTCGCCGCGGAACCGGACGCTGCCGGAGACCCGCGCCTCGGGCGGCAGCAAGCCGAGCACGCTCATGGCGCTGACGGACTTGCCGGAGCCGGACTCCCCCACGAGGGCGAGCACACGACCGGGGGTCAGGGTGAAGGAGACGTCACGGACGACGGGCTCCGCGTCGCCGAACGCGACGCGGAGCCCCTCGACCTCGAGCAGCGGCGAACTCACTTCGCGAGCGAGACCTTGAGGTAGTTCGGGTACGCCGGGAAGTCCGCGATCTGGAAGTTCTGCACGTTCGAACCGGCCAGGAACGACTGCTTCGCGTAGGTCAGCGGGACGATCGGCGCGTCGGCCATGATCTTCTTGTCCGCTTCGACCCACAGCTTCTGAGCGTCCTGCTGGTCGACGGTGGCGCTGGCCTTCTTGATCAGGGCGTCCACGTCGGGGTTGCTGTACTTCGAGACGTTGTAGCCGCCGCCACCGATCTGCGACGAGTCGTAGAGCGGCTGGATGTTGGCGTTCGCGCTCGGGAAGTCCGGCTGCCAGCTGAACAGCGCCAGGTCGAAGTCGGTGCCGTCGGTCGTCGCGGTGTAGAACGAGTCCGCGTCCAGCGGCTTCAGCGTGACGGTGATGCCGGCGCGCTTGAGGCCGGACTGCAGCGCCTGCGCCTGGGCGAGGTAGGTCGGGTCGTTCTGGGTCGCCAGGGTCAGCTTGAGGTCGGACACGCCCGCGTCCTTGAGGAGCTGCTTCGCCTTCGCGACGTCACCGTTCGCGCCGGGCTTGTACAGGTCGTAGTCCTCGCGGCCCGCGATGCCCGGGGTGATCAGGGTCGTGGCGTACGAACCGGCCAGCGCGCCGCCCGCAGCGATCCGGTAGGACTTCTTGTCGACGGCGTACTGCAGAGCCTGACGGACCTTGAGGTCCTTCAGCGAGCCCTTCTGCGTGTTGATCGCCATGTAGTTGATCGGGCCGGCCTTCGACGTGGCGAGGCGGTCCTGGGCGGCGGGGTTGCTCCGCACCTGGTTCAGCTCGGCTGCGCCCAGGTAGCTCGCACCGAAGGAGTCCTTCGCGTCACCGTTGTCGGCGATCAGCGTCTGCGTGACGGTCGACGGGTCCTGGCTCTCCTTGAAGACCACCTTCGACGGGCCGGCGGTGCGGACGTCGTCGGTCTTCGCGCTCCATTCCTCGTTGCGGACGAGGGTGACCTGCGTGCCCTGCGTGTTCGACTGCACCTTGTACGGACCGGACGCGACCGGCTTCAGGTCGTAGGCGCCGGTGTCCGTGCCGTCGCCCTCGGGGACCGGGGTGAACGCGGGCATCGAGGCCAGCCAGGGCCAGTCACCGTAGGCGCTGTTCAACTTGAAGACGATGGTCTTGTCGTCCGGGGTCTCGATGCTGTCGAGGGTCTTGCCGTCGAACGGACCCTTGTAGCTGTCGCCGCCGACCAGGAGCGACTTGTGGTAGCTGAGGCCGCCGGTCAGCGTGGGGGCGAACGAGCGCTCGATGCCCCACTTGATGTCCTTCGTGGTGATCGGGGTGCCGTCCTGGAACTTCAGCCCGTCCTTCAGCGTGTACGTCCACGTCTTGCCGCCGTCGCTGGACTTCCCGGTGTCCGTCGCGAGGTCCGGCACGACCTTCGCGGTCTTGCCGGGCTCCACGTCCCACGTGGTCAGGCGCCGCGCGACGAGAGCGAGCGACGTGATGCCCAGGCTCTGGCTCGTCGCCGGGTCGAGGTGGAACGCCGTCTGCGGCAGCAGGATGTTGAGCGTGCCGCCCTTGGCCGTGCCGTTCGCCGCGTCGTCCGAGGAGCTGCCGCCCGAGCAGCCGGTCAGGACCAGGGCTGCTGCTGCGGCGACGGCCGCGGTGATCATCAGGCGGTTCGGGCGTCTCATGACGGTGGTGCTCCTCGTGGCAAGGGTGGTGGCGACCGTGCTGCAGCCGCTGTGGTTGCACGGACCGGGTCGCCGGGCGGCGTCCATCCTGACACCGCGGCGGTCGCCCGTCCGAATCCCGCGTGCGACAGACGTCGCACGACGAAACAATCCAAGTGCCGTGTGACGTCCGTCTATTCCCGATGGATCTGCACCGAGTCCACCCGAGGGGCGTGGGTCAGCGGTCGAACAGGCCCCCGAGGAAGTCGTTGCCGAGGTTCGATGCCTGCTCGCCGAGGCCCGACGCCTGCTCGCCGAGGCCGCCGAGGAGCTGCTCACCCTCGCCCGCGATCCCCTCGAAGCCGCCGCCGAGGTCGGCTCCGAGGTCGGCCAGTCCGAGGTCGCCGATGCCCGAGGCGATGCCGTCGAAGTCGACGCCGAGGTTCGCGGCCTCTGCCAGCACGGGCCCGGCGGCGGCGCTCAGCACCGCTCCCCCGGCGACCGCGACACCGATGCCGCCGAGCGCCATCGCACCGGCGCCGACCGCAGCACCCCCGGCGAAGGCACCACCACGCCCGCGGCCGTTGCCGTTGCCGTTGCTCGAGCCGCCGAGGACGCGGCGGATCAGGCCCGGACGGCGGACCTCGCCGCGGGTCATCGCGCGCGCCATGCCGCCGGCCGAGTCGTCGCGCAGGTGTTCGTGCGGCGGGAGTTCGGAGTTCAGGCGGTTGCGCACCTGCTGCCGCTGCGCCGGGGTGAGGCGGGCGAAGGCGTCGTGGTGGACCTGCTCGAGCTGGTCCGGCGACGAGGTGCGGAGCAGGTAGTCGTACTTCGCCAGGGCGACCTTGTCCGAGTCGGCCGGGCCGTGCTGCTGCGGCTGGCCGTACTGCTGCTGGCCGTACTGCTGCTGCTGGCTGTACTGCTGCTGGGGCCGCTGCTGCTGCTGGCCGTACTGCTGCTGCGGCCGCTGCTGCTGGCTCCGATCGTCGCCCGTCAGCCGGTCCGCTGCGCCGCGGACGACGTCACGCCAGTCGGTCCCGCCAGCGCGCTGCGCTCCGTTGCCGGGCGCACCGTCCCCCTGCCCACGCTTCTGGAGCTGCTTGTCGATGACCTTCGAGGCCATGCCGAGGATGCGGTTGAAGTTCGCCATCCCCCGACCTTTGTGGATGCACATGTGCGCTCCCAGCGACGAACCGGCGGGTCGCCCGCACATCCGGCGGGAAACCGCTGTGAACGGCGCACGAAGCGAGCGCCACGCCCCGTCAGGACAGGACGCGCGCCAGGTACGCGTTGCGGAACCGGCCCGTGGGGTCGACGTCGCGGGCGACCGCAGCGAAGTCCGACAGCCGCGGGTACGCCCCGTGCAGGCGCTCGACGCTCACGCCGGACACCTTGCCCCAGTGCGGCCGTGGGTCGAAGGGCGCGAGCGCCTCCTCGATCCGCGTCACCGCGGCCGCCACGGCAGCGGCGTCCCGGCGGAACGTGAAGTGGATGCCGACCGACTGCCGACCGGACGACGGCGCGAGCCAGGCGGTGTCGGGCGCGATCGTACGGATCTCGGCGGCGATGAGGATCGGCGCGAACACCGACTCGAGCGGACGGAGGGCCTCGAGCGCGGACACTGCCGACGCTGCCGGGATCAAGTACTCGGCCTGGATCTCGGCCCCGGTCGACGGGGTGAACGAGGACCGGAAGTGCGGCAGCCGCTCGGCCCACGGCCCGGGGACGCCGCCCTGCTCGGTGACGCCGGCTGGGTCGTTCTCCCCCGGGTGCACGGGGCCGGTGGCGGGCCGCGCTCCGAGGGCGACGAGGTCCACGGTGGGCGAGGGCTCGTCCACGCGGTGCTTCACCCAGACCTGCCGGGCGCCGCGGTCGTCGAACGAGGTGAACATCGACACCGAGTAGGCGTCGGACATGACCTGGTCGAAGTGGGCGGACACCGCGTCCCACGGCAGGTCGAGGTGCACCGTCGTGGCGACCTGGAACGTCGGCTCGATCGCGAGCTCCACCGTGGTGACGACGCCGAGCGCGCCGATGGCCACCCGGTGGGCGTCGAGGGCCCCGTCCGGCGAGGACGCATCGACGTGCTCGATCGCGCCGGAGGCGCGGACGACGTCGAGTCCGACCACCGCCTGCGCGAGCGACGGGTTGCGGACGCCGGAGCCGTGCGTGCCCGTGGCGACGGCCCCGGCCGTGGAGATGTGCGGCAGGGACGCGAGGTTCCCGAGTGCCCAGCCACGGGCCTCCAGACCGGCCGCGACCTGACTGTGCGTCATGCCGGCGGCAACGCGGACCACCCGACGCGACGTGTCGATGTCGAGCACCGGCGGCAGGTCCTGCAGGGACACCTGCACGGCGTCGGTGTCGGCGATGGTGTTGAACGAGTGTCGCGAGCCGAGCGCAGTGAGGCGCGGTGTGGACGCGACCAGTTCCTGCAACGAGGCCACCGACGTCGGACGCGCCAGACCGGACGCCCGGTAGGTGACGTTGCCCGCCCAGTTCGTCCGGGTGCGCTCGGTCGCGATCACGTCGCTCATCGTGGGGTCCTGACTCCTCAGAAGCCGCGGTCGAGACGGTGCCACGTCTGCTGGAGACGCAGCTCGTCGCGGAAGCCGCGGGCAGTGGTGTGCTCGTCGATGACCAGGAACTCGGTGCCGACCATGGTCGCGAGGTCCTCGACCACCTGCAGACCGACGGCCGTCGTCATCACGGTGTGGTGGGCGGCGCCGGCGGTGAGCCAGGCCTCGGCGGCGACGGGGAACGACGGACGCGGCTCCCAGACGGCTCGGCCGACGGGGAGCTTCGGCAGGGCTTCGGTCGGCGGGACGACGTCGACGACGTTCGCGGTCAGGCGGAAGCCGTCGCGGGTGTCGGAGAGCGCGACCACCACGGCCTCGCCGGAGTCGGCCGTGAAGACCAGGCGCACCGGGTCGTCCTTGCCGCCGATGCCGAGCGGGTGGATCTCCAGCGTCGGCTTCGTGGTGGTGAGCGTGGGCGAGACCTCGAGCATGTGGGCACCGAGGATCTTCTCGGCACCCGGGGTGAGGTCGTAGGTGTAGTCCTCCATCAGGCTCGCACCACCGGGCAGTCCGGCGCCGGCGACGTTCATCGCACGGACCAGGACGGCCGTCTTCCAGTCGCCCTCGGCGCCGAAGCCGTAACCGTCGGCCATCAGGCGCTGGACCGCGAGGCCGGGCAGCTGCTTGAGCGTGCCGAGGTCCTCGAAGTTGGTGGTGAAGGCGGCGGACCCGTTCTGCGCGAGCAGGGTGCGGAGGCCGATCTCGATCGCGGCGCCGTCGCGGAGCGCGCTTCTGCGGTCGCCCCCTCCTGGAGTTCCGGTACGAGGTCGTAGGACGCGTCGTAGGTGGCGAGCAGCGCGTCGATCTCGTGGTCCGACGCAGCGGACACCGCTGCGGCCAGCTCGTTCACCGCCCAGGTGTTCACCTGCACGCCGAGCTCGATCTCGGCCTCGGTCTTGTCGCCCTCGGTGACGGCGACGTAGCGCATGTTGTCGCCGAAGCGGGTGAGCTTCAGCTCGCGGACGGCTGCGGCACCGGCTGCGGCGCGGGTCCAGTTCGACACGCGCTGCTGGACGCGGGGTCCGAGACGTGGCCGACGGCGGTGGCGTGCCGGACACCGAGGCGTGCCAGGGCGTAGCCGAACTCACGGTCGCCGTGCGCGGCCTGGTTGAGGTTCATGAAGTCGAAGTCGATGTCCGCCCACGGCAGCGTGACGTTCGCCTGCGTGTGCAGGTGGAGCAGCGGCTTCGTCAGCGCCTGCAGGCCGCCGATCCACATCTTCGCGGGGCTGAAGGTGTGCATCCAGGTGGTGACGCCGATGACCTTGTCGTCGGCGCTGGCCTCGATGAGCGCGCGCCGGATGCCGTCGGCGTCCTTCAGGACCGGCTTCCAGACGAGCTTGACCGGCAGCGCGCCGGCCAGCTCGGCGTGCACGGCCTTGCTCTGCTCCTCGACCTGGCGCAGCGTCTCCTCGCCGTACAGCCCCTGGGAACCGGTGAGGAACCAGACCTCGTAGCCGTCGAGCGTGGCCTGGGGGTCGACGGTGGTGTCGTGCGTCGAGGTGTCCTGCGTCGGGGTGTCGTGCGTCGGGGTGTCCTGCGTCATCGCATGGCTCCTTCGGGGTTCTGTCCGTAGACGTTCTGGTAGCGATCGAAGAGTCGATCGATGTCTGCTTGCGCGATCGGGACCACGTCCCCGCCCTGCTTCGCGATGTGCACGGTGCGGGCGACGTCCTCGCACATCACGGCGGCCTTGACGGCGTCCTTCGCGTCCTTGCCGATGGTGAAGACGCCGTGGTTCTGCATGAGGACCGCGCGGGATCGGTGGCCGGTCAGCGTCTCGACGATGCCGTGGCCGATGGAGTCGTCACCGATGATCGCGAACGGTCCGACCGGGATCGGCCCGCCGAACTCGTCCGCCATCGCGGTGATCACGCACGGGATCTCCTCGGCACGGGCCGCCCATGCCGTCGCGTACGTCGAGTGGGTGTGCACGACACCGCCGACCTCGGGCATGTTCCGGTACACGTGGGCGTGCGCGGCGGTGTCGGAGCTCGGTCCGTGCTCGTTGCCCCAGCCGTCGGCCGGCTCGCCGTCGAGGGTGCAGACGACCTGGTTCTCGGGGGTCAGGTCGTCGCTCGAGACGCCGCTCGGCTTGATGACGAACAAGTCGCTGCCGGGCACGCGCTCGGAGACGTTGCCACCGGTCCAGATCACCAGGCCGTAGCGGACGAGTTCGCCGTGCAGGCGGGCGACGCGTTCCCGGGTGGCCGCGACGGCCCGCTGGGTGTCGGGGTCGGTTGCGCTGGTCATCTGGTCACTTCCTGCTCTGCCGGGAGGCGCGGCTCGGCTCCCGCCGTCCCCTCGCCTCGGGTCGTGGTCGCGTCGGCGCCGGGGGCGGCTGCCGCACCGGTTCCGGTCGTCTCAGGTCCGGTCGCCGCTGCGGCACCGGTTCCGGTCGTCTCGGGTCTGGTCGCCGCTGCCGCCGCGGCCTGGACGGGCAGGGCAGCGCGGTACCGGCCGAGGTACGCCTGGAAGCCCTCGACGTCGCGCGGCTCGGGCTCGGCCACGTGCACGGCGTCCCCGCCGAACACGGTGTCCGCAAGGAAGTCGGCGAGCTGCTGGTCGGTGTGCTCGAGGTAGGCGGCCAGGACGGCGATGCCCCAGGCCCCGCCCTCGCCCGCGGTCTCCTCGAGGGCGATCGGCACCCGCAGTGCCGCGGCGAGCAGTCGCTGCGGGGCACCGGGCGTGCGGAAGAGCCCCCGTGCGCGGTCATCCGGTCGACCTGCACCTGCTCGCCGTGCAGCACGTCCATGCCGATCGCCAGGGTGGCGAACGCGCCGTGCACCTCGGAGCGGACCAGGTTGCCCAGGGTGAAGCGGGCGTCGGGGGTGCGGAGCAGCAGGGGCCGGCCGTCCTCGACGTGGGTGACGGGTTCGCCGGCCAGGTAGTTGAACGAGAGCAGGCCGCCGGCGTCGGGGTCGGTGCTGTCCGCGATCGATTCGGTCAGCAGTGTCGCGTAGACGGTGTCGACGTCGAGGGGCTGCCCGGCCGCTTCGGCGAACCGTCCGAACACCTTCGCCCAGCTCGCGATCTCACTGGCGCCGTTGTTGCAGTGCACCATCGCCACGGCGTCGCCCGCCGGGGTGGTCACGACGTCGAGTTCCTCGTGCGGGGTGCTGAGCGGGTGCTCGAGGACCACCATCGCGAAGATGCTCGTGCCGACGCTGACGTTGCCGGTGCGGGGTGCGACGGCGTTCGTCGCGACCATGCCGGTGCCGGCGTCACCCTCGGGCGGGCAGAGCGGCGCGCCGGGTTCGAGCGTGCCGGTGGGGTCGAGCCACGCGGCGCCCTCGGGGGTGAGCGATCCGGCTTCCTCGCCCGCGACGAGCACCTCGGGCAGGACCGCGCGGAGGTCGGGGACGTGCTCGCCGAGCAGGGCCTGCGTCGTGGCGAGCATGTGCTCGTCCCATCCGCGGGAGCCGGGGTCGCCCGGGCCGCTGTCGACGGGGCCACCCTCGATCGGGAACACCCCGGAGGCATCCCCGACGCCGAGCACGTTCCGTCCGGTGAGTCGTCGGTGCACGTAGCCCGCGAGCGTCGTGATGCCCGCGACCTCGCCCACGTGCGGTTCCTCGTCGAGGACCGCCTGGTACAGGTGTGCGATCGACCAGCGGAGCGGCACGTTGAAGGCCAGTGCCTCGCTGAGCTGTTCGGCCGCGGGCCCGGTCGAGGTGTTCCGCCAGGTCCGGAACGGCACGAGCAGGTCGCCCGCGGCGTCGAACGCCAGGTAGCCGTGCATCATCGCGCTCACGCCGACCGCGCGGAAGGTGGTCGGACGCACGCCGAACTGCGCTTCGACGTCGGCGACGAGCGCGGCGTAGGCGGCCCGGAGACCGGTCTCGACGGCGTCGAGCGAGTAGGTCCAGCGGCCGTCGACGAACTCGTTCTCCCACTCGTGGGAGCCGGCGGCGATGGGCACGAGGTCCTCGTCCACCAGGCATGCCTTGATGCGGGTGGAGCCGAGCTCGATCCCGAGTGTCGTGCGGCCGTTCGCGACCTGCTGGGTGGGGTCGTCGCCCATGCGTTCCTCCAGAACTCCGTCGTCCTCCGTGAGCGCTCACATCCTGGCACGTGAGCGCTCACTCTCGCAACGTCCGGGCGCGCCGCCCGCTCGGCTGTGCTGCACGTCCGCACCACACCCGGCTCCGCCCAGTTCCCGCCCGGTTCCCACCCGATCTCGAGCCTGACCACGACACCCCCCTCACGTCCGCCGAGGTTCCACAACTCGCCGCCCCCGCCACGCCCAGGTTCCACGAACGGCCCGGATCCCCGCCCAGATGCCGAAATCTCGGAACCCCGGGCTCGGAGCGGGACCCCGGGACAGCGGCCTTCGGCACGTTCCGACCGACCCCTTCGCGGCGGGGACTCGCCCGGCCCCTTCCCGCCGAGGTTCCACGACTCGCCGCCGCCGTGGCGCCGAGGTTCCACGAACGGCTCGGGGACCCGCCCAGATGCCGAGATTTCGGAACCTCGGGCGGGCGGGAGGGCGGACGGGGCGGGCGGACGGGGCGGGGCGGGGCGGGGGCGGGGGCGGGGCGGGCTACGCGCCGGCGGTGCTCTCGCGGATGACGAGGGACGGGGTGACCGTCGCCGAAGCCGCCGCGCCGCCGTCGATGAGACCGAGCAACGCCTGCCCGGCCACGCGCCCGAGCTCCTCGAGCCGCAGGTCCACCGTCGTCAGTGGCGGCCTCGAGGCGAGCGCCATCACGTCCCAGTCGTCGTACCCGGTGACGGCGACGTCCTCGGGGACCGATCGCCCGAGTTCCCGGAGCCGATCGCACACGCCACGGGCGATCTGGTCGCTGCCGCACACGATCGCGTCGACGTCGGGCGACTGCCGCGCGAGCACGTCGACGGCCTGGCGCCCCCACCGCTCCGACCACTCGCCGAACAGCGGCGGCGTGACCAGTCGTGACCCGAGCACGGAGGCCGCCCCCGCCACCCGACGTTCGGCGGAACGGTGCCGCGCGGGTCCGGTGACGACGGCGACCCGCTGCCGTCCGAGCGTCAACACGTGCGAGGCGACGAGCGCGGACCCTGCGGAGTCGTCGAGGGTGATCGACACGTCGTCGGCCGAGGTCGACGGCGTGAACGCGTACACGACCGGGATCGCCACGTCGATCGGCGGTCGCGGGTCGGCGGACCGTCCGGTCACGATGATCCCGTCGACGCCGCGGGCTGCGAGGGAGCGGAGGTAGTGGGCCTCGCGGACGTGGTCGTCGCGGGTGTCGCAGAGCAGGACCGCCATCTGCCCGGCGGACAGGGCGTCCTCGGCACCGAGGAGCACCGGGATCGAGAACCGACCGAAGGAGTCGGTGGTGATCATGCCGACCGTGTAGGTCCGACCGGAGGACAGCGCGCGGGCCCGGGCGTCTCCGACGAACCCGAGCTTCTCGGCGGCGTCCTTGACGCGTGCCCGGGTGGAGTCGCGGAGCTGTCCGGTGCCGTTGAGCGCCTTCGACGCCGTGCCGATCGACACCCCGGCGAGCGCGGCGACGTCGGTGATCCGGACGGGTTGCGTGCTGCGGTCGGCACCGGTGCGCTCGAGGGTCACGGCAAGTTCCTTTCCGGATCGCGGGACGTGACGATGAGCATACGCAGAAAAACGCCCACAACTCTTGCGCACCCCAGGTCGGTGTCGTACTGTCCACCGCAGAAACCGTTTTCCGAAACGCCGCACGAACGGCGGACACCGGGACGGTCCCAGTCACATCGCAAGGAGGCGACATGACCACCACGCTCGCGACCGACAGCCGTGCGCACACCGCGACCCCGGTCCTCCCGACCGCCGACGCGCACCTCACGCTCCGGCCCCTGCCGACGGGCGACGCCCGGATCACCGGCGGCTTCTGGGCACTCCGGCAGGAGCGCAACGGCCGTGACGCGGTCCGCGGCGGGTACGCCCTGCTCGAGACCGCCGGCAACTTCCGGAACCTGCGCATCGCCGCCGGGCTCGAGGAGGGCGAGGCCACCGGCCCGATCTTCATGGACTCGGACGTGACGAAGTGGCTCGAGGCGGTGGCGTGGGAGTACGGCCGCGCCCCGTCCGAGGACCTGCTCGAACTGCAGCGCGAGGTCACCGCCCTGTACGCCCAGGCGCAGGCCGACGACGGCTACCTCGACTCCGTGCAGCAGATCCGTGGGAAGGGCGAGCGGTACACGGACCTCAAGTGGAGCCACGAGATGTACTGCGCCGGCCACCTGTACCAGGCGGCCGTGGCGCAGCACCGGGCGACGGGCGACACCGGCCTGCTCGAGGTCGCGATCAAGAACGCCGACCACCTGGTCCGCACGTTCGGCGACGGCACCGCACCGGACGGCACGCCGAAGACCCGCGACGTCGACGGCCACCCCGTCGTCGAGATGGGCCTCGTCGAGCTCTACCGCGAGACCGGCAACCGCGACTACCTCGACCTGGCGCACTGGTTCGTCGACGCCCGCGGCACGGGCATCATCGAGCGGGCCGGCGGCGAGCCGACGTACTTCTCCGACCGGGTGCCGAGCCGGCAGGCCGCGACCGTCGAGGGCCACGCCGTCCGCGCCGTGTACCTGGCAGCCGGCGCCGTCGACGTCGCGATCGAGACCGGCGACACCGAGCTGCTGGCCGCGAGCGAGCGCCAGTTCGCCGACATGATGGCGACGAAGGCGTTCATCACCGGCGGGCTCGGGGCGCGCTGGGACTGGGAGGCGTTCGGCGACCCCTACGAGCTGCCGACCGACCGCGGCTACGCCGAGACCTGCGCGGCCATCGGCGGTGTCCAGTGGGCGTGGCGCCTGCTGCTCGCCACCGGCAAGCCCGTCTACGCCGACGCGATCGAGCGCCTGCTCTACAACGCGTTCCTGGCCGGCGTGAGCCTGGCGGGCACCGAGTACTTCTACGTGAACCCCCTGCAGCAGCGGGACCACGCGCACCAGGACGAGAACCGCTCCCCGCCCACGGGCGCCGCGGCTGGTTCGACTGCGCCTGCTGCCCGCCGAACATCATGCGCACGTTCGCGAGCCTGGACGGCTACCTGGCGACCGCGACCGACGGCGGCCTGCAGATCCACCAGTACGCGACGGCCGACCTCGGGCCGGTGTCGGTCGAGACCGGCTACCCGCACGACGGCCGCGTGGTCGTCACGGTCACCGAGGACGGCCCGCTCGCCCTCGGCCTGCGGATCCCGGTCTGGTCGGACACGACGACGGTGCAGGGACCGGACGGTGCCGCGCACCCTGAGCCGGGCACGCTGCACGTCGTCGACCGGCACTGGACGGCCGGGGACACCGTCGAGCTCGTCTTCGACACGACGCCGCACCGGTACGTGGCCGACACCCGCATCGACGCCGCCCGCGGTCAGGTCGCCATCGAGCGTGGGCCCCTCGTGTACGCGGTGGAGCAGGCGGACCAGCAGGGCTTCACGGTCGACGACCTGACGGTCGACGCGGTCGCCCCGATCACCGAGGAACGTCGCGACGACCTGCTCGACGGCATCGTCACGCTCCGCGTGCCTGGACACGCCCCTGCCGGACACGAGCAGGCAGCGTGGCCGTACCAGCGGCTGGACGCGAGCCGGTCTGGAGGATCGGATCACGCCGTGGACGCGACCAGCGTCGACGACGCGGCCGGCTCGCAGGGCGCCACCACGGACCTCCCGTCGGTCACCGCGACCGCGGTTCCCTACTACGCCTGGGCGAACCGGGGCGCAGCGCCGATGCGCGTGTGGCTCCCGCTGGCGCGGTGATCTGATGGACCGCAGAGCGTTCCTGGTCGGCGGTGTCGCCGGCGGCGCAGCACTCGCGCTGGCGGGGTGCTCCGGCACCCTGCCGAAGGTCGACGCGAAGGTGGCGAGCTTCGGGAAGGACGCAACCGGCACCGTGCACGTCTGGTGCCGGTCCGCGACCCAGGCCGGGCTGACGTCGGCCGTGGCCGGGTTCAACAAGGCGAACCCGAAGCTGCAGGTCGAGCTGACCCCGGTGCCGGACGGTCAGTACGTGACGAAGCTCGCGACGGCCATCCGCGGTGGTGAGCCGCCGGACGTCGTGGACATCGACGACATCAACTCGCAGCTGTTCATCTTCCGCGAGGCGTTCGCCGACCTGACCGACGTGGTGAAGGGTCTCGACTACTTCGACGCGATCTCACCGGGCCACCTGCGACTGCTCGAGTACCGCGACCGGTACTACGGGCTGCCCTACCTGGCGGACAACTCGCAGCTGTTCGTGAACACCGAGCTGTTCGACCGGGCCGGGCTCGACGTCGAGGACTCCACGAAGGACCTCGACTCCCTGCTGGCGGCGGCGAAGGCCATCCGGAAGACCGGCGACGACGTCTACGGGTGGTCGATCTCCGGCAACGCCGCCGGCATCATCGGCTTCGTCACCCAGCCGCACGTCTGGGCGACCGGCGTCGACATGATGTCCGGCGAGGTCGGCAAGCAGACGGCGAACATCACCGGCAACGAGGCACTGGAGCGGATGCTCGAGTTCTACCGGCAGCTCTGGAAGGACGGCGCGCTGTCGAGGGCGACCTACTCGGATGCCGGGACCACGTGGGGCGCGGACTTCCGGGCCGGCAAGGTCGGGATCTTCCCGACCTCGTACGGCGCCACCGTGCCCGCGGCCACCAAGGCGATGCGGGCGAAGATGCAGACGGTGCTCATCCCGTCGTGGGACGGCCAGCGGTCGTTCTTCGACGGCGGCGACAACATGTGCATCCCGAACGGGGCGGCGAACCCGTCCGGCGGCTGGGCGTTCATGCAGTACGCGAACGGCCTGCAGCAACAGCAGGCCCTGCCCGACGGCGGGTACTTCCCCACCCGCTCCGACGCCGCGACGCCCGAGTACCGGAAGCGGTTCCCACTGGCGTTCGGCCCGCTCGACGCCATCGACAAGGGCTACGCGCCGCAGACCCTGGCGTACAACCTGCTCAACAACCAGCCGTCGTCACCGTACTTCGCGATGTTCCGCGAGGCCGTGTTCGGCTCGGGCACCGCTGCCGCGATGAAGACGGCGCAGGCGGACTACAGCCGCATCCTCGACCAGGTCCAGGCCTGACCGTCGCTCGCTCGTTTGTTGCACAGAGAGGTGCAGACATGACCACCATCTCCAACCGACGGACCGGCGCCGGCCGCCCGACCGTCGGCCGCGGCGCCGGCCGCCCGGGCCGCTCGGGCCGCTCGGGTCCGTCCCGCGGCTCGCTCACGCACCCGCCCCGCGCCGGCGCCGTGCTCGTCACCCCGGCGATCGTCTTCGTCGCGGTGTTCGTCCTCGCCCCGCTCGTGTTCGCGCTCTACATCTCGTTCACGAACTGGCCCCTGATCGGTCCGTACCGGTTCATCGGGCTGCAGAACTACCTGACGCTGTTCCAGGACCCGACGTTCGTGCACGCCATCGGGTACACGCTGCTGTACACCGCGATCGTGACGGTGCCGATCCTGGTGCTCGGCTACTTCCTGGCGGTGCTCATCCGGGCACGGCGACGGGGCAGCACCCTGCTGCGGACGGTGTTCTTCCTGCCGTACGTCGTCGGCCTGACCACGCTGTCGTTCATGCTCGTGCTCGAGGCGCAGCCGAACTCCGGGGCCGTCAACATGGTGCTCCGCTGGCTCGGGATCACCGACGGCAGCACCGCCTGGCTCGTCAACGGCCCCCTCGCCACGCTGCTCATCTGCGTGCTCGTGGTCTGGGCGGTGTCCGGCCTGACGATGGTGCTCCTGATGTCGGCCATGCAGGGCATCCCCGACGAGGTGTACGAGTCGGCGCAGCTCGAAGGTGCGTCCTGGTGGCAGACCGAACGACTCATCACCCTGCCGATGATCCGGTCGACCATCGCCCTCAGCGCCATCATCTCGGTGATCGGCTCGCTGCTCGCGTTCAACCAGTTCTACATCCTGACCCAGGGCGGGCCGGGGACCGAGACCACGACGATCGTCAACGCGATCTACAACCGTGGCTTCGTCAACCTGCAGCTCGGCGCCGCGACCGCCGAGTCGATCGCCCTGGTCGTCGTCATCGCCGCCGTCACGGTGTTCCAGTTCTGGGCACTGCGAGAGAAGGACTGAGCCATGAGCACCACGACCTCCCGTGCCGGCCTCGCGGCACCGGACCTGTCCACCCGCACGCTGACCACCACCGGCGACGGACGCCGCCGGCGCCACCACCAGGGCAGCGTCCGGCACCCGCGCGACACCGCCGTCAAGCGCACCCTGTACGTGATCGCCGGCGTCGGGTCGGTGCTCGTCTTCGGCGTCCCGCTGCTGTGGTCGATCCTGCGGGCGTTCCAGTCCGAGGCCGTCATCACGCAGGCCGCCGACCCCGCGACCTTCTTCCAACTCGGCTGGCAGAACTTCGCCGCCGTCTTCAGCTCGTCGTCACACCTGCTGACCGGCGTGTTCAACTCGTTGATCGTGTCGATCGCCACCGCGGTGCTCACCGCGGTGATCGCCACGATGGCCGGGTACGGGTTCGCCCGCTTCCGGTTCCGCGGGTCGGGCATCGTGTTCGGTCTGGTGCTGCTGACGATGATGGTGCCGTTCCAGGCGATCCTCACCCCGCTGTACCTCGAGATGAACGCCATGAAGCTCACGAACTCGCTGCTCGGGCTCGTGCTGTTCTACACGACGGTGAACCTGCCGTTCGGGGTGTTCGTGATGCGGAACGCGTTCGAGTCGATCCCGACCGAGCTCGAGGACTCGGCATTCGTCGACGGGGCCTCACGCTTCCGGGTCGTCGTGTCGGTGCTCCGCCCGCTCCTGCTGCCCGGCGCGGCCACCGCTGCGCTGTACGCGTTCCTGGCGTCGTGGACGGAGTTCCTCGGGGCGCTGACCTTCCTGACGAAGGACTCGCTCTACACGCTGCCGGTGGCACTGCTCAACCTGCAGACCGGGGCGTACGGGCAGGTGTCGTACGGCAACCTCGTCGCCGGGTCGGTGGTGGCGATGATCCCGTGCATCGCGCTCTACGTCGGACTGCAGCGGTTCTACGTCGCAGGCCTGTCGTCGGGGGCGCTGAAGGGCTGACGGTCGGGTCGGCCCGGCGGGCTGACGGTCGGGTCGGCCGTCAGCCCGCTCCTTCAGCTTCCGGTCCGGAGGCCGTGCGACGATGCCGCGCATGACGGACAGGACGACGGTGCTCGTGGTGGACGACGACGTGAACGTGCTGCTCGGCATCCGCGTCGCCCTCGAGACCGACGGGCACCGGGTCGTCACGGCCGAGGACGGCCGGGCGGCACTGGCCGCGGTGGTCCGCGAGGACCCCGACGCCGTGGTGCTCGACCTCGCGATGCCGTTCCTGGACGGCGTCGGCGTCTGCCGGGCGCTCCGCACCGCCGGTGACGCGGTCCCGGTGATGATGCTCACCGCGCACGACCGGCCGGCCGAACGCGTCACCGGTCTCGACGCCGGCGCCGACGACTACCTCGGCAAGCCGTTCGACGTCGACGAACTGCGCGCCCGCGTGCGAGCCCTCGTCCGCCGTGGTGGCTCGACCGGCGGCTCCGCTCCCGATCCGACGTGGTCCGGCGTGACCCTCGACGCCGAGCAGCGGCAGTTGCGCCACGGACCGGGCGCCGGCGACCACACCGACCTGACCCGCAGCGAAACGATCCTGGCCGAGCTGCTCTTCCGCGATCCGCAGCGGGTCCGCACCCGTGACGAACTCTCCGACGCCGTCTGGTCGGACGGCGCGGCGCCGACCTCGAACGCCCTCGACGTCGCGGTCGGCGGCCTCCGCCGCAAGGTCGCCGCCGCCGCGGGGACCCCGGCGATCACGGCGGTGCGCGGCCTCGGCTACCGGCTGGAACCGTGACCCCGACCGTGCGGCGCACCGGCTCGCTCCGGCGCCGACTCGCCGCGGTCGTCGCCGGCGTCGTCGCCCTCGTGGTCGTGCTCGTCGCCGTCCTGACCGGGTTCGTCGTCACCGTCCAGCTGCACAGCACGCTCGACACCTCCCTGTCGCGCGAGGCGACCCGCGTCCAGCGCCTCGCGCAGGCGAACCCCGACACGGTCAGCGACCTGAGCGGGGACTGCCGGTACGCCGTCGAGCCGGCCTGCGCCCGGCTGATCGCGTCCGACGTCACCGTCGGGACGGGCGGTGGCCCACTGGCCGTCACCTCGGCGGCACGAGCCGTCGCCGACGGGGCGCAGGACCGGGCGTTGTACACCGCCGACGGTGTCCGGGTCGTGGTCCTGCCGATCCGCCCCGACGGTGCGGTGATGGTCGGGCTCCCGACCCGCCAGACCGACGTCGCGGTGTCCCGCACGTGGATCGCGCTCGGCGTCGCGGGTGCGGTCGGCATCGTGCTCGCCGCGGTCGCCGGGTACGTCGTCGCCACGGTCGGCCTCCGTCCGGTGCAGCGTCTGGACCGCGCGGTGCGCCGGGTCCGGGACACCGCGGACCCGCACGCCCGTGTGGGCATCCGGCGGAACGACGAGCTCGGTCGGCTGTCCGGGGCGTTCGACGAGATGCTCGCCGAACTGGCCGCCGCGAGCGACAGCCAACGGGACTTCGCCGCTGATGCCTCGCACGAACTGCGCACCCCGTTGACGACGCTGCGGACGAACCTGCAGCTGCTCGGTGGGGACCGTCCGATCGACGACGCCACCCGCGAGTCGTTGCGCGCAGCGGTGACGCAGGAGCTCGCCGCGATGCAGGCCACGATCGACGACCTGGCGGAGCTGGCACGCGGTGACCGCTCGCTCGCCGGGCTGGCCCGTGTCGACGTGGTCGCGGCGGCGCACGACGCCGCGACGGTCGCTGCCCGTCGGTGGGGTGTCCCGATCGACGTCGACGCCCCCGAAGCGCCGGTGCTCGTGTCGGTGCCGGACGGACGACTCCCCCGCCTGTTCGACGTCCTGCTGGACAACGCGGGCAAGTACGGTGCCGGCGGACCGGTGTCGGTGTCCGTCGGGTCCGTCGGCAACGAGGTCGTGGTGCGCATCACCGACCGCGGCATCGGGATCCCACCAGCGGACCGAGCCCGGGTCTTCGACCGGTTCCACCGAGCCCCGTCGGCACGTCGCCTGCCGGGCTCCGGCCTCGGACTGGCCATCGCCGCACAGGTCGTCGCCGGCGCCCACGGCACGATCCGCCTCGAACCGGGACCGGGCGACGTCGGCACCGCGGTCACGGTCGTCCTGCCCCGCGCCTGACCTCATCTCCGCCTCACCCACGCACCGCACCCTTGCGGCATGGTCATGCTGCACTCTCCCCGCACCGGACGGCCAGCCTCCGGCTCCGCACCGCTCCGCGTCGTCGTCGCGGCCGGCGGCACCGGCGGACACGTGTTCCCCGGCCTCGCCGTCGCCGCCGCGATCGAACGCCTCGTCCCCGGCAGCACCGTCACCTTCTCGGGAACGCCGGACCGTCTGGAGGCCCGGCTCGTCCCCGCCGCCGGCTACCGTCTCGACACCACGCCGATGCAGTCCTTCCCGCGCCGTGTTGGCCGACGCGCGTTCGGCTTCCCCTGCGCTTCGCGCGCTGCGTCCTCCGCGCACGACGACAGCTCCGGGCACGCGGCGCACAGGTCGTCGTCGGGGTCGGCGGCTACCCCAGCGTGCCGGCGGTCGTCGCTGCGTGGACGCTCCGCATCCCCGTCGTGGTGCACGAGTCGAACGCGACGCCCGGGCTCGCGAACGTGCTCGCCGCCCGGCTCGCCCGGCACGTCGCTTGCGCCTTCGACCCGGCCCGCACCGGCCTCACCGGCCGCGCCGAGGTCCGCCGGGTCGGCATCCCGATCCTCCCCGCGCTGGCGTCCTGCGACCGGGCGTCGATGCGCGCCACCGCCCGCGAGCGCTTCGGCGTCGCACCCGGCGAACGGTTCGTCGTCGTGTCCGGCGGCAGCCTCGGTGCTGCATCACTCGACCGGGCCGCGGTCGACCTGGCGTGCGCCCGCTCGTGGGACACCGGCTTCCGGATGCTCGTCAAGGCGTCGCCGACCCACGTCGAGGAACTGTCCGGACGACTGCACGACGGTGGCGGCGACGCGGTGGCCTCGATCGTGTCGCACATCGACGACATGGCGGCCGCGTACTCGGCGGCCGACGTCGTCGTGGTCCGGGCAGGAGCCTGCACCGTCGCCGAGGTCGAGCACCTCGGCGTGCCCGCCGTCCTCGTGCCGTCGCCGTACGCGACCGACGACCACCAGACCGCGAACGCCGAGGCGCTCGTCGCCGCCGGCGCACGGGTCGTCGTCGTGCCCGACGCCGACCTGGACGCCCGTGCCCTGGACGCCGCCGTCTCGGCGCTGGCCGCACCCGCCGGGGCCGACCCGCGCCTCCCGGCCGCTCCGCCGCACCACCTGCCGGACGCGACCTCACCCCACGCGGCCGCGGCGGACGCCGTCGCGGCCTGGGCGATCGAACTCGCCCGCACCGACTCCGAAAGGACCCCACGATGACCGATCAGCACTGGCACGGACGCACCGTCCTCGTCACCGGAGCGGAGGGCTTCATCGGCTCGACGCTCGTCGACGCCCTCGTCGAGCAGGGCGCCCACGTCCGGGCGCTCTGCCACTACAAGCCCTACGGCGCCGCCGGGTGGCTCGCCCGCTACGCCGACGACGACCGGGTGACGCTGCTCGCCGGTGACGTCCGCGACCCGTTCCTGGTCGACTCCGCCGTCGACGGTGTCGACACCGTGTTCCACCTCGCCGCGCTCATCGGGATCCCGTACTCGTACGTCGCCCCGGAGTCGTACGTGCAGACGAACGTCGTCGGCTCGCACAACGTCGTCGCCGCCTGCCGTCGGCACGGCGCCCGGATGGTGCACACCTCGACCTCGGAGACCTACGGCAGCGCGCTGCGCGTCCCGATGGACGAGACCCACCCTGCCCAGCCGCAGTCGCCGTACTCCGCGTCGAAGATCGCCGCCGATGCGATGGTGCTGTCGTACCACGCGGCGTTCAGCACCGAGGTCGCGGTGTGCCGGCCGTTCAACACGTACGGGCCACGGCAGAGCGGCCGTGCGGTGATCCCGGCGATCCTCGGGCAGCTCGCCGCGGGCGCGTCCTCGATCCGGTTGGGGTCGACGACACCGACCCGCGACTTCACGTACGTCACCGACACGGTCGCCGGGTTCCTGGCGATCGGCGCGTCCGACGCAGCGGTGGGGCGAGCGCTCAACCTCGGGACCGGCAACGAGATCGCGATCGGCGACCTGGCCGCGATGCTCGTGCGGATCAGCGGGCAGCGTGCCGAGGTCGTCGTCGACGAGTCGCGGCTGCGGCCCGAGGCGAGCGAGGTCGACCGGTTGCTGTCGGACAACACGGCCGTGCGCGCCCTGACCGGGTGGGCGCCGCGGGTGTCGCTCGAGGAGGGACTCCGCCGCACCTGGGAGGCGATGCGCGCGGCCGCGGCGCCGGACGCCGCGCGGTACCTGGTGTGACGGCTAGGCCGACCGGCGCACCACGAGCTCCGGGGCGAGCAGTGTCTCGTCGCGGGGCTCGCCCTCGACCAGGGCCCGCACGGTGTCGAGCACCCGCTCCCCCATCGCCCGGAAGTCCTGCCGCACGGTGGTCAGCGGCGGCGTGAAGTGCGCGGCCTCGGGGACGTCGTCGAACCCGACCACCGCGATGTCGTCGGGCACGCGCAGGCCTTCGTCGGCGAAGGCGTGGAGCACCCCGAGCGCCATCTGGTCGTTGCCGGCGAACACCGCGTCCACGGCCGTCACGTCGATGTGCCGTGCGGCCGCGAAGCCGCTCCCCAGGGTCCAGTCGCCGTCGAGCACGACGGGTTCGAGGCCGGCGTCCTGCATGATCCGGACGTAGGTGGCGCGACGCACCTCCGACTCCTGCGAGACGGGCGGGCCGGCGATGTGCACGATCCGCCGGTACCCGCGCCCGAACAGGTGTTCCATCACGAGCGACGTCCCGGCGGCCTGGTCGATCGCGACCGCGGCGACGGTCGACGCCGCCGGGTTCCGGACGGCGTCGCGCTGCACGGCGTTCGACACCACGACGGGCACGGTGACCGGCACGGTGAGGGAAGCGAGGGCGTCGAGCACCCGGTTGTCCGCGGCGACGAGGACGATCGCGGCGACGTCCTGCGCGAGCAGCGTCGTGAGTGCACCGGACAGGTCGGACGGCGTCGGGTCCTCGGGCAGGGTGGAGAGCAGCACGTGGTACCCGGCCGACCGGGCCGCACGTTCGAAGCCGATCGCGGTGCTCGACGGACCGTACAGCGCGTCGCCCGCGGTGATGATGCCGAGCGCGCGGCTCCGCCCCCGGCGAGTGCTCGGGCGGCGGCGCGGGGCCGGTAGCCGAGGTCGTGGACGGCGTCGGTGACCTGCGTGCGGAAGGCGTCGCGGACCGTCGGGTCGCCGTTGATCACGCGCGAGACGGTCTGGTGGGAGACGCCCGCGCGCTCGGCGACGTCGAAGATCGTCGGAGCCTTCCGGCGTTTGCCGCCCGTGCCCCCTGGGGCGGTCGTGGTCGTCACGAGGCCAACCGTACCGCGCAGTCCGGCCCGCGCGGCAAGATCGCGAAACGGTCACGCCGAGTTGACACCCCGTTACGAAAGCCCCAGTATGTGAGCGCTCACACGAGCACATCCCTCGGGGCACAGCAGCCCCGGCACCTGAGCGCGTCGAGGACGACGCGAGAGGAACAGAGGTACTTCGATGACGAAGCGCAGGATCATCGCGGGCGTTGCAGCCCTCGGCATCGCGATCGCACTCGCCGGCTGCTCGGCCGGTGGCCGCGCGTCCACCGACGGCGGCGGCAGCAGCAGCGACAACAAGGGCGCCCTCGTCGGCGTCGCCATGCCGACCAAGGTCTCGGAACGCTGGATCAAGGACGGCGACGCCGTCAAGAGCGACCTCGAGAAGGCCGGTTACAAGGTCGACCTCGAGTACGGCGACAACAAGGTCCAGCAGCAGGCCCAGCAGGTCAGCAACATGATCACGAAGGGCGCGAAGGTCCTCATCATCGCGTCGATCGACGGCGGAGCCCTCTCCGACCAGCTCGACGCCGCCGCCAAGGCCGGCATCAAGGTGATCTCCTACGACCGCCTGCTGACGGGCAACAAGAACGTCGACTACTACGTGTCGTTCGACAACGAGAAGGTCGGCGTCGACCAGGCGACGAGCCTGCTCACCGGCCTCGGCGTCCTCGACGACAAGGGCGAGAAGACCGGCGAGAAGGGCCCGTTCAACATCGAGGTCTTCGCCGGCTCGCTCGACGACAACAACGCCAGCTTCTTCTTCAACGGCGCCATGAAGACCCTCAAGCCGTACCTCGAGGACGGCACGCTGAAGATCCAGTCGGGTCAGGACCAGCTCTCGCAGGCCGCCACGCAGCAGTGGGACCCGGCGACCGCCAAGGCCCGCATGCAGAACCTGGTCGCGAAGTCGTACTCGGGCGGCACCACGCTCGACGGCGTGCTCTCGCCGTACGACGGCATCTCGATCGGCATCATCTCCGCACTGCAGGGTGCCGGCTACGGCACCAGCGACCGTCCGCTGCCGATCGTGACGGGCCAGGACGCCGAGGCGGCCTCGGTCAAGTCGATCATCGCCGGTCAGCAGTACTCGACCATCTACAAGGACACCCGAAAGCTCGCCAAGCAGTCGGTCACCATGGCCGAGGACCTGCTCACCGGTGACAAGCCCGAGGTCAACGACACGAAGAGCTACGACAACAAGGTCAAGGTCGTCCCGACCTTCCTGTTCCAGCCGACGGTCGTCACCAAGGACAACTACAAGGAAGTCCTCGTCGACTCCGGCTACTACACCGAAGCCGACCTGAAGTAGTCGCAACCCACCTGTCGGACAGGAGGCACGGGTCGACCCCGCCCCGTGCCTCCCGTCCGCCCCATCCGCGCGCCACGGCGCGCACCACGGAAGGCGGTCGACGTGACGGACACGATCCTCGAGATGCGTGACATCACCAAGACGTTCCCCGGCGTGAAGGCCCTGCAGGGCGTCTCGATCGAGGTCGAGCGTGGCCAGGTCCACGCCATCTGCGGCGAGAACGGCGCCGGCAAGTCGACCCTCATGAAGGTGTTGTCGGGCGTCTACCCGCACGGCTCCTTCGAGGGCGAGATCCTGCTCGACGGGTCGCCCGTCGAGTTCCACGACATCAACGGTTCCGAAGCAGCCGGCGTCGTCATCATCCACCAGGAGCTCGCACTCAGCCCGTTCCTGTCGATCGCCGAGAACATCTTCCTCGGCAACGAGCGGTCCAAGGGCGGCTTCATCGACTGGAACAAGACGAACCTGGCAGCAGCCGAGCTCCTGCAGCGCGTCGGTCTCAAGGACAACCCGGTCACGAAGATCGTGGACATCGGTGTCGGCAAGCAGCAGCTCGTCGAGATCGCGAAGGCACTGTCGAAGAAGGTCAAGCTCCTCATCCTCGACGAGCCCACCGCCGCCCTGAACGACGACGACTCCGCGCACCTGCTCGAGCTCATCCGCTCGCTGCAGGCCGAGGGCATGACGGCGATCATCATCAGCCACAAGCTCAACGAGATCAAGGCGATCGCCGACAAGGTCACGATCATCCGTGACGGCAAGACCATCGAGACGCTCGACATGCACGCCGACGACGTCTCCGAGGACCGCATCATCCGCGGGATGGTCGGCCGCGACCTGTCGAACCGGTACCCCGAGCACGAGCCGAAGATCGGCGAGGAGCTCCTGCGGATCGAGGACTGGACGGTCCACCACCCGCTCGACGGGTCGCGCGAGATCATCCACCAGGTCGACCTGAACGTGCGCGCCGGCGAGATCGTCGGCATCGCCGGACTCATGGGCGCCGGGCGGACCGAACTCGCGATGAGCGTGTTCGGCCGGTCGTACGGATCCGGCATCAGCGGCACCGTCTACAAGCGCGGCGAGCCGATCAAGACCCACACGGTGTCGCAGGCGATCGACCACGGCATCGCCTACGTCACCGAGGACCGCAAGCGCTACGGCCTGAACCTGATCGACGACATCAAACGGAACATCTCCGGGTCGGCGCTCGGCAAGCTCGCCAGCTGGGGCTTCGTGAACGCGTCCGAGGAGACCACGGTCGCCGGGCAGTTCCTGAAGAACCTCAACATCAAGGCACCGAACGTCGACGTCATCACGGGCAAGCTCTCCGGCGGCAACCAGCAGAAGGTCGTCCTGTCGAAGTGGATGTACACCGATCCGGACGTGCTCATCCTCGACGAGCCCACCCGCGGCATCGACGTCGGTGCGAAGTACGAGATCTACACGATCATCAACAGCCTCGCGGACCAGGGCAAGGGGGTCATCGTGATCTCCTCGGAGCTCCCGGAGCTCCTCGGCATCTGCGACCGCATCTACACACTCTCCGAGGGCACCATCACCGCCGATGTGCCCCGCTCCGAGGCCACCCCAGAGGTCCTCATGCAGTACATGACCCAGGAACGGGAGACCCTGTCAATGAACGCGCTTAAGTCCGCCGCCGGCTACCTCACCGGGCAGCTCCGACAGATCGGCCTGTTCATCGCGCTGATCGTCATCGTCGTCTTCTTCCAGGTGACGACCAACGGCATCACCCTGGCCCCGATCAACGTCTCGAACCTGATCGTCCAGAACAGCTACATCCTCATCCTCGCCATCGGCATGGTGATGGTCATCATCGCCGGGCACATCGACCTGTCCGTCGGGTCGGTCGTCGCCTTCACCGGCGCCATGGCCGGCGTGATGATCACGCAGTGGCACATCCCGTGGCCGATCGCCGTCGTGCTCTGCCTCGTCGTCGGAGCGCTCGTCGGCGCCTGGCAGGGGTTCTGGATCGCCTACTTCGGGATCCCGGCGTTCATCGTCACCCTGGCCGGCATGCTCGCCTTCCGCGGTGCGGCCCAGATCGTGCTGCACAACCAGCAGATCTCGCCGTTCCCGGACGGGTTCCGTGCCCTCGGCTCCGGCTTCCTGCCGTCGTTCGGCACCACCGGGTACGAGCCGCTCACGATGATCCTCGGCTTCGCCGCCGCGGCCGTCATGGCCGTCACCGCGTTCCGCGGCCGGGCCACCCGCCGCAAGTACCAGCTCGAGAGCGAACCGTTCGCCTGGTTCATCGTGAAGCTCGTCTTCGGCGTCGTGCTGGTCGTCTACGTGGCCCTGCTGCTCGCGAGCTACAACGGCACCCCGATCGTGCTCGTCATCCTCGGTGCGCTCGTGGTGATCTACTCGGTCATCATGCGGAGCGCGGTGTTCGGCCGCCACGTCTACGCCATCGGCGGCAACGCCCTGGCCGCGCAGCTGTCCGGCGTGAAGACGAAGCGCGTCACGTTCATGCTCTTCGTCAACATGGGGGTCATCTCGGCCCTGGCCGGCGTGGTCTTCACCGGCCAGCTCAACCTGGCGGCACCCGGTGCGGGCAACGGCTTCGAGCTCGACGCCATCGCCGCGGTGTTCATCGGTGGCGCAGCGGTCACCGGCGGCATCGGCACGGTCCCCGGCGCCATCGTCGGCGGTCTCATCATCGGCCTGCTGAACAACGGCATGTCGATCCTCGGTGTCGGCACCGAGTACCAGTCGCTCATCAAGGGCTTGGTCCTGCTCGCCGCCGTCGCGTTCGACGTGTTCAACAAGCGTCGGGCGGCTGCCGCGCGCAAGTAGGGCGTCCGCCGCTCCCCGAGACTCGGGCTGAGCGACACGACTCGCGTCACCAGGCGCGAGGACTGTCGCCCAGCCCGAGTCTCGTCGCGTCAGCGGGTGAGGACCGCCCAACCCCGGGCCGGGAGGCGCAGGGTTCCGTCCCCGAGATCCGCGCCGCCAGCCTCCACTTGCGTCGCATCCGCCGCGGGCACCTCGACGGGATCGGCCGACAGGTTCAGGGCGGTCACGACCGCCGCGTCGGACGTCGCGGTGCGCAGGACGATCGCCGTGTTGGTCACGTACACGACGTCGGTGTGCGCCCGGTGCAACCACGGGTTGCGGCGGCGCAGGGCGATCAGGGCCTCGTACGCGTGCGTCAGATCGCCCGCTGCGGGTGGTGCGTCCGGGAACTCCGGTCGGACCGCGTCGTCGCCACCCTCGCGTTCCTCCTTCACCCCGGTCCAGCCGTACTCGTCGCCCGCGTAGACGATCAGGGTGCCGGCGACGGTGAACAACACCGCGGCCGCGTGTCCGGCGAACTGCTCCCCCACCGCGCTTGCGATGCGGGTGACGTCGTGGTTGCCGATGAACGTCGTCGGGGCGAACGTCTCCAGCAGGGCGTCGTGCCGCTCGATCGCGTGCGCCAGTTCGTGGCCGTTGCCGTCCGCGATGCCGTGCCAGATGCCCTGCCACAGTTCGTACTGCGTCAACGAGTCCATGGTCGACTCCCGCGCGATCGCCGCCGCGTCGCCGTGGATCACCTCACCGCTGAACCACGCGTCCGGGAACCGCTCGCGCACCCGCGGCAGCACCCTGGCCCAGAACGCCGGTGGCACCGCGTACGCCGCATCGAGGCGCCAGCCGTCGATCCCACGCTCAAGCCAGTGCGTCATGATCTGCACGACGAGGTCCTCGGTCGCTCGGCTGTCGTGGTCCAGCGCCACGAGGATGTCGTGTCCCTCGAACAACCCGACGGGCACCGGCTGCCCCGGCGACCACCCCGACCAGTCGATCGCGAACAGGCCAGCGGTCGCCGCGTCCGGTCCTGCTTCTTCGATCGCCCGGAACGCCGGGTGCTCACGGCCGACGTGGTTGAAGACACCGTCGAGCAGGACCCGGATCCCCCGCTCGTGCGCCGCGGACACCAGGCGCTCGAGGTCGGCGTCGTCGCCGAGTCGAGGGTCGATCCGGAAGTGGTCCACCGTGTCGTAGCCATGGGTGGAACTCGCGAACACCGGCCCGAGCACGAGGCCGTTCAGCCCGAGGTCCACGATGTGGTCGAGCCAGGGTTCGATGCGACCGAGACGGTGCTCGACGGCGCGCTCCTCGACCGGCACCCCCGGGCGGACGTCCGCCCCGACGAACCCGAGCGGGTACACGTGCCACCACATGACGTGCGGGACCCACGCGGGCTCGGGCGGACGGATCGGTGCGGTGTCGGTGCTCACCGCTCCGATGCTGCCAGCCGCGCCTGTGCTGGGCGCTCCCGTGCTGGGAACGGACAGGGACGGCAGGACGAGGATGTGGGCATGGGACGTGCGATCAGGACGGAAGCGGACGCTGCGGCGTCGGAGTCGGCACAGGCCGAGCGGACCTGTGCGTCGTGCGGCCGTCGGATGCCGTCGACGGCGGCGCCCGAGGCCAAGTGGTGCTCCCGTGCCTGCCGTCGCCACGGGGTCGACCCGACGGACCTGGCGCTCGAACAGCGCATCGATGAACTGCTCGCCGCACGGGCACGCACTTCGAGCATCTGCCCGTCCGAGGTGGCGAGGTCGCTCGATCCTGACGACTGGCGCCCGCTCATGGAACCCGCTCGTCGAGCGGCCCGGCGCATGATGGCCCGCGGCGAGGTCGAGATCACCCAGGGCGGCTCCGTCGTGGACCCGTCGACTGCGAAGGGCCCGATCCGCATCCGCCGCCCGCGGTGAGCCGCGGGCACTCAGAGACGCTCGTGCAGTGTCCGAACGAGCCGTTCGAGTGCCGTGACGAGTGCACGGGTCTTCTCCTGTGCTGCGATGCCTCCCAGTACGGCATTCGCGCCGGCGGTCTTCCAGTCAGCGTGGCTGGCCGACTCGGCGTACATCTGCGCGACTTCGAAGTAGGACGCCGCCTCGTCCCGTCGCATCTCGACGGCACGCCGATCGACCGCCCGCACTCGGCCGGCCATCAGATGAGTGTCCTGATCTCCTCGCCGAAGACAGTCCGGGCCTCGTCACGCCACGAGCCGACCAGCGGATCCCCCTCGGCAACGAATCGGCGGAGGTCTGCACGGGTGACATCGAAGACCTGACACTCGTTCCCGGTCCATCGCCGGACCAGATCACCGAGGCGGACCACCACTTCGGTGTCGACGGCATCGGCGAACACGACGAGCAGATCGAGGTCGGATGCCGGAGTGGCGGTGCCGCGAGCGACGGAGCCGAAGATCGACACCGAGAGCACCCCCGCGCCCGCAGACTCGACGAACGCTGCGATCCGGCGCTCGAGTTCGTCACCAGCATCGAGGCCGAGTTCGACCGCTGGCCAAAGCAGGTGCTCACGGTTCACCCGGTACGCCGAGTGCTGGAGGCCACGATCCACGCAGACGAGGCCCGCTTGCTCCAGTTTGTCGAGCGCCCGCTTGATGCCGGTGTGCTGTGCGGCGCCGGCGACTCGCGCCACCTGGCGGCCGGTCATGCCGGCATCGGTCCGGGCGAGCACTCGGAGTGCGTCTGCCTGGGTGGTACCGAGGAGTGTGGCGAGTGGTTTCACGAGTTGCATGCTGGCCTCCGGAAGCAGTGTACCGATTTTGAGTCCACGTGGGGCGGATTTGTGTACACCACCCGGTCGTCGCCCGCGGTGAGGGAACACCTGTCGCGCACCGTCGGTTGGGGACGGAGATGACTGCAACCGGATCGACCGAACCGACCCCCGTCCAGCCCCGAGCCCTCGTCGTGGGCGCGAGCGGCATCACCGGCTCCGCCCTGGTGAGCCACCTGCTCGGCCTCGGCTGGGACGTGACCGCGCTGTCGCGCCGACCGCTCCCCCAGCAGGACGTCCGGACCGTCGCCGCGGACCTCCGCGACCCCGACAGCCTCGGCGCCGCCCTGACCGACGAACGTCCCACGCACGTGTTCTTCACCGCGTGGCAGCGCCAGGAGACCGAAGCCGAGAACATCCGCGTGAACGGCGGCATGGTCCGCGACCTGCTCGCCGCACTCGCGCACGCTCCACTGGCGCACGTCGCGCTGGTGACCGGGCTGAAGCACTACCTCGGCCCCTTCGAGGCCTACGCCGCGGGCGAGATGCCGGACACGCCCTTCCACGAGGAAGAGCCCCGCCTGGACACCCCGAACTTCTACTACGCGCAGGAGGACGAACTCTTCGCCGCCGCTGAGCGCCAGGGCTTCACGTGGTCGGTGCACCGCTCGCACACCGTGATCGGGCACGCCGTCGGCAACGCGATGAACATGGGCCTGACGATCGCGGTGCAGGCCACCCTGGCGAAGGAGCTCGACCTGGACTTCGTGTTCCCGGGCAGCGAGGCGCAGTGGAACGGCCTGACCGACATGACCGAGGCGGGGATCCTCGCTGAGCAGATGGTCTGGGCGGCGACCGCACCCGAGGGTGCCGACGAGGCCTTCAACATCGTGAACGGCGACGTCTTCCGGTGGCGCTGGATGTGGCCGCGCCTGGCTGCACACCTCGGCGTCGACCCGGCGCGCGTGGTCGGGTACCAAGACGAGCCGCGTCCGCTCGAGCAGCAGATGGCGCCGTACGAGTCGGAGTGGGCCGGCATCGCCGAGCGACACGGTCTGGCCGAGGCGGACATCACACGGCTCGCCTCGTGGTGGCACACCGACGCCGACCTCGGTCGCGCGATGGAGGTCGTCACCGACATGGGGAAGAGCCGCGAGGCCGGGTTCACGGCCTTCCGCCGGACCGAACGCGCGTTCGCCGACCTCTTCGCGCGCTACCGGGCCGACCGACTCATCCCCTGAGCCGTCGGCCCGGAACAGCGGGCTACAGCGCGAGCAGGAGCACCACGAGCGTCGCGACCGAGAGCACCAGCAGGACGACGGCGCCCTGCAGGTCCCGGTCGTGCGCTCGGAGGTGCGCCACCACGGCGCCGACGAAGTAGACCGCCGCGCCGATGGCCGCGGCGATGGCGAGCGGCACCCACCAGATGCCGATGACGAGCCCGGCCGCAGCGGCGACCTCGAGCACCCCGAGGACCGTCATCTGCGAGGCGGTGACGTGGACGGCCTGCATCGAGGCGACGATCTTCGGGTTGCGGACGAGTTTCATGACGCCCGAGCCGAGCAGGGCCACGGCGAGGACGAGGGACAGGACGACGGCAGCGATGTGCACGGGGAACTCCAGGGAGTGAAACGGATGGTTGTCCCCGTTTCAAACCGGGCACTGCTCCCCGTATTCCCGGCCACGCGATCTAGGCTCGGTGCATGACCCGCCGAGACGTCGCCCGGAACCGTCAGGCGCTCGTCGACGCGGCCCGGTCCGCGTTCACCGACCACGGCCTCCAGGCTGCACTGGAGCCGATCGCGGTCGCAGCGGGACTCGGCAACGCGACCCTGTACCGGCACTTCCCGACCCGCGCGGCGCTGTGGGAAGCCGTCCTGGTCGATCCGATGCACGAGGTGCTCGACCTCGTCGAGCACTGCCGCGAGTTGTCCGCCTCGGACCCATGGGAGGGCTTCGCGACCTTCGTCCGCGAGACGGCGGCCATCGAGGCGCGCCGCACCGGGTTCAGCGAGCTCATGACCACCGACTACCGCGACGCTCCGGAACTCCTCCGGCTCCGCATCGCGGTGCAGGACGGGATCGACGCCCTCTTCACAGCCGGGCAGGCGGCCGCGGTCATCCGCGCCGACGCCACCCTGGCCGACGTCGCACTCCTGCAGCTGTCGATCGCGGAGACGATCCGCACCTTCGGCCGTGTCGCACCCGAGGCGTACCGACGCTGGGTGGACCTGGTGCTCGACGGGTTCCGGGCGGCAGACGTCCCGCGCGGCACGCTGGCCGGACGCCCCTGCGCGGTGACCAGGTCCGACGAGCCCTGGCGGAGCGCCACCAGGCGTGACCTGGCACGCTCGGACCATGACCGCCGAAGCCGACGACCACTTCTTCGTCGTCAACGGGCGACGATGGCGCCGCACCGACCCCGCGCTGCCCTGGGACGTCGCGGCGGCGCTCGAGCCACCTCGGTCGTGGGCGGAACGCCGTCAAGCAGGCCAAGCGCGTGGGCGACAACGACGCCTTGGCCGCGGCCCGGCACCGGAACGGACTCGCGAAGCACGGGCTCGGCGAACGGGGTCCGGAGTGGTGGACGCGCCCCGAGGCCGATCGGATCGCCGACGCCGAGCAGGCCCTCGCCGATCTGGACGCTCTGCCGTGACGACGATCCGTCCGCCGCGCCTGGACCGCATCCTGAACCTCATCGTGTTCGGCCCGGTGATGATCGGGACCGGAGTCGCACTTGCGAGCGTGGCCTTCGTGCCCGGAGCATCTGCGCGGGTGTTCGTCTTCGTCCTCGGTGTCGCCTTCATCGCCGGCGGGACCTGGGCCACGGCCAGGCTCCGACGCGTCGCCGTGTACCTGTCCGACGAAACCCTCCGGTACTCCGGCTTCTTGTCGTCGTGGACCGCACCGCGTGCGGGCGTCACCGCGGTGCTCGACGACGCGTACGTCGAGTGGCGCGACGATCGCGGGGTCGACCACCGACGGCAGATCTGGCTGCTGACCCGGGCATGGGAGGACGACGGCACGAGGTTCGCTCCGCTCTGGCGCTGGCGACGCGAGGCGCTCCTCGAGGTGCGGGCGTGGGCAGCGACTCACGAAGTCCGAAACGTCCCATGACGCCCGCGGTGGGAAGCGGAATCGGGCGTACCTGGTCGAAAGTTCCGACCAGGTACGCCCGATTCGACCAGGTACGCGGCGAGCCACGTCAGCCCTCGGTGTGGCCCAGGCTCGGCTCGAGGAGCAGGTGGGCCGTGCGGGACGCCGACGCGTGCAGCTCGAGGACGACGAGGTCGTTCCGGCCCTGGCGCAGGACCGGGCCAGGGATCGCCAGGGTCTGCTGCGGGCCGCGCGACCAGTACCGGCCGAGGCAGAACCCGTTCACCCACGCGACACCCTTGCGGAAGCCGTCGAGCGCCAGGTAGCGGTCGTCCACCGCGTCGAGGTCGAACGACCCTGCGGCGAAGGTCGGCCCGGCGAGCACCTCGCCGTCGGTCGGTTCCACAGCCGACAGCGCATCGAGGGCGGACGGTGCGATCGGGTCGAGCGCCAACGGTGCCGCGGTCCAGCGCGACAGCGGGACACCGTCGACGGCGACCCCGCCGATCAGGCCCTTCGGTTCGCCGATGCGGATGCCGTAGTCGACCCGGCCCTGGTCCTCGACGAGCAGTTCGAGCGTGCCGGTCACCGGCGGCAGGACGACGGCGCGGTCGTGGTGCTCGCGCTCCAGGACGCCGACGACGACGCCGTCGACGGACACGATCGCGCGGTCGCGGACCTCTTCCCCGATGGTCAGCACTCCGCCGGTCGGCAGGTCGACCTCGGCCCGGTACAGGACGAAGCCGCTGGCCGCACCGAGGGCGTCGAACGTCGGCGGCTCGTCGTGCGCCGACCAGGTCGTGAGCGTGGGCAGCAGGGAGCGCAGCGACGCGACGCGGTCGAGGCGGACGGCGAGGTCCGTGGCGGGGGCGATCCGGGCCTCCAGGCCGACTCCGTCCGCCGCATCGGACGCGAGTCGACCCGACCCACCCGGCTCCATCGACGCCGGCAACGGCGGCACGGGCGCGTAACGCTCGATGACCGCGCGGAAGGCGTGGAACTTCGGCGTCGGTCGGCCCGCCTCGTCGAGCGGGGCGTCGTAGTCGTACGACGTCGCGATCGGCCGGTACACACCCTTGTCGTTCGCGCCGTTCGTGAAGCCGAAGTTCGTGCCGCCGTGGAACATGTAGATGTTGACCGAGCCACCGGCGGCGAGCAGGACGTCGAGGTCCGCAGCGCTGTCCGTGGCCGAGGTGGTGTGGTGGTGCTCGCCCCAGCTGTCGAACCAGCCGTCCCAGAACTCCGAGCACATCAGGGGGCCGGTGGGCTGGGCCTGGCGGAGCCGCTCGAGGCGCGCGGCGGACCGCGAGCCGAACGAGCCGGTCTTGTGCAGCGACGGCAGCGAACCGTCCTCGAGCATGGTGCCCATCGGCTGGTCGACGCTCGTGAACGGGACGGTCAGCCCGATGTCGCGGTGCATCTGCTCGAGTGCACGCAGGTACTCGGGGTCGGAGCCGTACGCGCCGTACTCGTTCTCGACCTGCACCAGGACGATGGGCCCGCCCTGGTCGATCTGCCGCGGGACCAGCACGGTGGCCAGCTGCTGCAGGTACGTCTGGACCGCCGCGAGGAACCCGGGCTCGTTGCGCCGGACGCCCACGGAGCCGTCCGCGAACAACCAGTACGGCAGGCCGCCGTTGGTCCACTCCGCGCAGATGTAGGGGCCGGGTCGGACGATGGCGTGCATGCCCTCGGCGGCGACGAGGTCGAGGAACCGGCCGAGGTCGAGCCCGCCGGTCAGGTCGAAGACGTCGGGCGACGGCGCGTGCGCGTTCCAGGCGACGTAGGTCTCGATGGTGTTGAGGCCCATCAGCTTCGCCTTGCGGATCCGGTCGGCCCACAGGTCGGGGTGTACGCGGAAGTAGTGGATCGCACCGGACAGCACGCGGTGCGGCTCGCCGTCGAGCAGGAAGTCGGTGTCGCCGATGGCGAATCGCATGAGATGACTCTTTCAGACAGCGGGGTCGTGCGGACGATGTCCGCACGACCCCGGAGTTGGTGCCGGTGCTACTTGGTCGAGACCGTGAAGCCCTGGTCCTTGCCGTACTTGGCGAGGGCCTTCTGCCAGGCCTCGAGGCCGGCGTCGAGCGAGGTGCCGTTCTCGTACGCCTGACCGACGGTGTCGGCGTAGACGCTGTTCGCGTACACCTGGTACGGCAGGTAGGTGAAGTCGTTGTCCGAGGACTTCGACGCGTCGACGAGCACCTTGTTGATCTGCTGCCCACCGAAGTAGGACGGCTTCTCGTCGAGGAAGGCGGACGAGTCGAGGTCAGCGGTCGTCGAGGGGAACCCACCGGACTTCATGAAGACGTCGGTCGACTCCTTGGACGAGTTCAGCCACTTCAGGAAGCCCGCGGCCAGGGCCGGGTTCTTCGACTGCTTCATGACGACCTCGGCGCTGCCGCCGTTGTTCGCGGTCTGGGCGGTGCCACCGTCGTAGGTCGGCATCGGGGCGACGCGCCAGTCACCCGAGGCCTGGGCGACGCCGGACTCCAGGTTGCCGGGCATCCAGGCACCGGTGATCATCGTGGCGATCTCACCGTTGCCGAGCTGCTTGTACCAGTCGTCGGTCCAGCCGACGGTCTTCGACAGCAGGCCCTGCTCGACGAGCTCGTTCCAGGTGCTCGTCCACTTCTTCGAGCCCTCGTCCTGCAGGTTGATGGTCACCTTGTCACCGTCGGTGGTGAACGGGGTGCCACCGGCCTGGGCGATCATGCTCGTGGTGAAGCCGGCGTCGCCGGAGTCGGCCGCGATGTAGGCGTTCGGGTCGGCCTCGTGCAGCTTCTTCGCGGCGGCGACGTACTCGTCCCACGTCTTCGGCACGGCGATGTCGTGCTTGTCGAAGACCGTCTTGTTGTAGAACAGCGCCATGGGGCCGGAGTCCTGCGGCAGGCCGTAGACCTTGTCGTCGATCGAGACCGAGCTCCAGGTGCTCTTCGCGAACTTGTCCTCGAGCGAGTCGAAGCCGTAGCCGGACAGGTCGAGCAGCGAGTCGGACAGGGCGAACTGCGGCAGCGCGAAGTACTCGACCTGGGCGACGTCGGGGGCGCCCGAGCCGGCCTTCACGGTGTTCTGCAGCTTGGTGTACTGGTCGGCGCCGGTGCCGGCGTTGACGAGCTTGACCTTCACCTTGGGGTACTGCTTCTCGAACGCGGCGACCTGGGCCTTGGCGGAGGGGGTCCACGACCAGTAGGTCAGGGTGCCACCGTCCTTCAGCGCCTTGGTGATGTCGTCGGACGAGCCACCCGACGACGAGCCGCCGGACGCGCAGGCGGCGAGGGCGATCGTGGCGGTGACGCCGATGGCGAGGGCGCTGAGCCCGCGCCGGAGACGCTTGTTCATGGGGGTGCCTTTCACTTCTTCGTGGAGAGGGGGTAGTGCTGCTGTGTTCCGGACCGGAGGGCGCGGGGCGGGGTCGCCACGGGCCTCCCGTCCGACGGATCAGGCCTTGACGGACCCGGCCGCGAGGCCGGACTGCCAGAAGCGCTGGAGGAAGAGGAACGCGACCACGATCGGGATGATCGTGAGGAGCGATCCCGTGACGACGAGGTTGTAGATCGGCTGCGCGCCGGACCCGGTGGCCTGGGCGTTCCACTGGTTCAGGCCGACCGTCAGGGGGTACCACTTCGGGTCGCTCAGCATGATGAGCGGCAGGAAGTAGTTGTTCCAGGTGGCGACGACCGCGAAGAGCAGGACGGTGACGACACCGGGAGCGAGGAGGCGGAGCGCGATGGTGAAGAAGATCCGGAACTCGCCGGCGCCGTCCATGCGGGCGGCCTCGAGGAGCTCGGCGGGGATCGCGTCGACTGCGTAGGTCCAGATCAGGTACATGCCGAACGGGCTGATGAGCGACGGCAGGATGATCGACCACGGGGTGTTGGTCAGGCCGACCTGCGAGAAGAGCAGGAAGGTCGGGACCGCCAGGGCCGTGCCGGGCACCGCGATGGCACCGAGCACGATGGCGAACACCGCCCGGCGTCCGGGGAACTGGAACTTCGCCATGCCGTAGCCCGCGACGGTCGCGAGCAGGGTGGCGCCACCGGCACCGACGACCACGTAGAGCAGCGTGTTGCCGAACCACTGCAGGAAGATGCCGTCGTTGTACGTGACGGTGTCGACGATGTTCTGCCAGAGGTTGAAGTCCCCGCCGAACCAGAGCCCGAACGTGGAGAGCAGCGATGCCTGCGTCTTCGTGCTGTTCACGAGCAGGTAGAACAGCGGCGCGAACGAGTAGACGACGAAGACGACCATGACCGCGGTCAGCAGGCCGGAACGCTTCGGCTTGCGTCCGTCGACGTGCTGCTCGGCCTTCCGCTCGGCCTTCCGGGAGGCGCGGGTCGAGCGGGTGCGCGGGTCGCGCTGCGTCGTGGTCGCCTCGGTGACCGTGGCCGGCCCGGCGGCGCCGGTCGCGGGGTGCTGGATGGTGCTCATCGGTTCTCCTGGCGGGTTCCGCGGACCTGGACGACGTAGGCGATCACCGCGGTGATCACGCCCATCACGATCGCGACGGTGGCGGAGTAGTTGAACTGCTGGCCGCTGAAGGACAGCGAGTAGGCGTACATGTTCGGGGTGAAGGCGCTGCCGATGACGTTCGGGGCCAGGGTCTTCAGCAGGTTCGGCTCGTTGAAGAGCTGGAAGCTGCCGATGATCGAGAAGATCGTGGCGATGACCATCGGGCCGCGCAGGGCCGGGAGCTTGATCGAGAAGACCGTGCGCAGGGGGCCGGCGCCGTCGAGCTCGGCGGCCTCGTACAGCTCACCGGGCACCGTGCGGAGTGCGGCGTAGAAGATCAGCATGTTGTAGCCGAGGAACTCCCACGTGACCACGTTGCCGATGGAGGTCAGCACCCAGCTGGGGCTGAACGGCTGCAGCAGGTCGATGCCGAGCGCGTCGTTCGCCGCACCGGTCAGGCCGAACTGGTTGCCGTAGATGAAGCCCCAGATCAGGGCCGCGACGACACCGGGGACGGCGTAGGGCAGGAACACCGCGATGCGGAAGAAGCTCGTGCCCCAGAGCCGTGCGCTGTCGAGCGCGAGGGCGGCCACGAGTGCGAGCCCGAGCATGATCGGCACCTGGACGACCAGGAAGATCGCGACCCGACCGAAGCCGGACCAGAACTTGGCGTCCTGGAAGAGCTGGACGTAGTTGGCGAACCAGACGAACTGGTTGCCACCGATGAGCTGGTCGCGGAACAGGCTGAGCCAGAGGGCGTAGCCGATCGGGACGATGAGCATGGCGATCAGGACGACCACGAAGGGTCCGACGAACAGCCAGCCGGTGTAGCGCCCCCGCGCCTTGGTCCGGCGACCTGCCGGGCGGGGGCTGCCGGCTGCGCTGCGGCTGCCTCGCCGGGCCGCGCTGCGAGCGTGCTCATGTGACTCCTTCGTCTGCTGCGTTCGGGTGTCCGGTGTCGTCTGCCGCGACCCGGGCCCGGTGACGGGCGCTCTGGCGGTCGCAGATGTTGACGTCAACATCGAACGTCAGGACGATAGCATGGCAACGTCAACATGCGCTAGCGTCCGGGAACGCAGACTGCGTGATCCCGCAACGGAAGGAGCTCGAGCCGATGACGACCGAGTCCCCCGCCGGCACCCGCCGCTCCCCTCGATGGCCGCCGTCGCCGACGCCGCCGGGGTCTCGATGCAGACCGTCTCGCGCGTCGCCCGCGGGTTCGACAACGTCAGCCCGGACACCCGCGACCGCGTGCAGCGCGCGATGGACACCCTGGGCTACCGGCCGAACCGTGCCGCGCGGGCCCTGCGATCGGGGCGCTTCCGCACCATCGGCGTGATCATGTTCACGCTCGCGTCCTTCGGCAACATGCGCACGCTCGAGGCGATCGCCGACGCCGCCGGTGCCGCCGACTTCACGATCACGCTGCTGCCGATGGCCTCGCGCACCGAAGAGGGCGTGCGCTCCGCGTTCTCCCGCCTGCACGAACAGGCCGTCGACGGCGTCGTGATCATCATCGAGTCGCACATCATCGACACGGCCGAGGTCGTGCTGCCCGACGGCGTGCCCATGGTCATCATCGACTCCACCGGCAGCACCGACCACCCGGCGATCGACACCGACCAGACCGACGGAGCCCGCCAGGCCACCCAGCACCTGCTCGACCTCGGCCACGAGACCGTCTGGCACGTCGCCGGACCGACCTCGTCGTACTCCGCCGCACGCCGGTTGGCCGCGTGGCAGGACACCCTCGAGCGCGCCGGGCGGCACGTCCCGCCGGTGTTCCACGGCGGGTGGAGCACCGACTCCGGCTACCGCGCCGGCCTCACCATCGCCACACGCCCGGACATCACCGCCGTGTTCGCCGCCAACGACCAGACCGCGCTCGGGGTGCTCCGCGCCGCGCACGAGTTCGGGCGGTCCGTGCCGTCGTCGCTCAGCGTGGTGGGGTTCGACGACTCCCCGAGTCCGACTCCTTCTGGCCGCCGCTCACCACCGTGCACCAGTCCTTCGACGAGGTCGGGCGCCGAGCCGTCGCGAACCTGCTCGCCCAGATCGACGGCGAGAGCGTGTCCGCTGCGCCCGACCTGGTGCCCGTGCGCCTGGTCGAGCGGGCGAGCACGGCGCCGCCGCCTGCCGCGCGCTGACGCGGCCCGGCCGCGGGCCGCGGCCGCCGGCCGCGCGCCGAGACTCGCAGTGAGCGACCGATCTCGCGACCGCGGGCGCGAGAGTGTCGCCCAGGCCGAGACTCGGCCCGCAATCCCTGGACCCACCGGACGGGAGGCACGGTGCCAGCCCGCCACGGGCCTCCCGTCCGCCGCCCGGCCGAGTCTCGGGCACACTGCCCCGAGACTCGCGGTGAGCGACCGATCTCGCGACCGCGGGCGCAGAAGTGTCGCCCGGGCCGAGACTCGGCCCCCGCGCGCCCGCGCGGGAACGAGCAGAGGACGTCGGGCGCGAGCGCCCGACGTCCTCTGTGCTCACTCGACGCCCGCCGCAGCGCACGCCGAGGCGTCTCAGCCGATCGACACGGCGGTCCAGGACACGGGCGGCAGCTCGATCGTGATGGTGTCGCCGTCGCGGCTCACCGTCTCGTTCGTACGGAGCCCGACGCGCTCGGTGGACGAGAGGTCGTTCACGGCGTGGATGTCGTCGTCCCAGACGCCCTCGGCACGGACGTCGCCCGAGGCTGCCAGGCCCGCGAGGTCGATCGTGACGGTGGTCGACTCGGACGGGTGGCGGTTGATCAGGAAGACCGCTGCCGTGCCGTCCTCGGTCACGGTGGCGGCCGAGTCCACGACCGGCACCTCGCCGTACTTGCCGCCGTCGACGGTGTCACCCGAGGCCTTGACCTGCAGCGACGTGCCGTTCGCCAGGCGCGACGTCACCGAGAACGGGAAGAACGTCGTCTGGCGCCAGGCCGGGCCGCCGGGCTCGGTCATGATCGGGCCGATGACGTTGACGAGCTGCGCCAGCGAGGCCGAGGCGACGCGGTCCGCGTGGCGGAGCAGCGAGATGAGCAGTCCACCCACGACGACGGCGTCGGCGACGGTGTAGACGTCCTCGAGCAGGCGCGGGGCGACGGGCCAGTCCTGCGGTCGAAGGTCTTCTGCTGCTCGTTCCACTTCGAGATCGACCACACGTTCCACTCGTCGAACGAGATGTCGATGCGCTTGTCGGACTTCTTCTGCGCCTGCACGTGGTCGGCAGCGGTGGTGACCGTCTTGATGAAGTGGTCCATGTTGACGCCGGCGGCGAGGAACGACGGCAGGTCGTCGCCCTCTTCGTAGTAGGCGTGCGCCGAGATGTAGTCCACGTCGTCGTAGGTGTGCTCGAGGACGGTGCGCTCCCACTCGCCGAACGTCGGCATCGACGCTCCGGAGGAACCGCAGGCGACCAGCTCGAGGTCGGGCTGGATCTGGCGCATGGCCTTCGCGGTCATGGCGGCGAGCTTGCCGTAGTCGTCGGCGTTCTTGTGGCCGAGCTGCCACGGGCCGTCCATCTCGTTGCCGAGGCACCACATCTTGATGGCGAAGGGCTCCTGGCGGCCGTTGGACTTGCGGTACTCGGACAGTGCGGTGCCGGCGTCGATGTTCGCGTACTCGAGCAGCTCGATCGCTTCGGCGGTGCCACGTGTGCCGAGGTTCACGGCGAGCATGAGCTCCGAACCGACCTGGTCGAGCCAGTGCTGGAACTCGTGCAGGCCGACCTCGTTGGTCTCGGTCGAGTGCCAGGCCAGGTCGAGGCGCTTCGGGCGCTGCTCGACGAGGCCGACGCCGTCCTCCCACTTGTAGCCGGAGACGAAGTTGCCGCCGGGGTAGCGGATGGCGGAGACGCCGAGTTCCTTGACGAGCTCGACGACGTCCTTCCGGAAGCCGTGCTCGTCGGCGGTCTCGTGCGCGGGCTCGTGGATGCCGTCGTAGACGTGGCGGCCGAGGTGCTCGACGAACCCGCCGAACAGGCGACGTCGCACCGGCCCCACGGTGAACGCGGCGTCGAGGACGAGGTGTGTGCAGGGCATGGATCTCCTTCGATCGTGCGAGAGCGGGTACTGCGGGTCGTGCGGTGCGCGTGCTCGGTCCGGCGCCAGGGTAGCGAAGCGGACCGTCACCAAAGTGAGCGCTCACCTGGCAGAAACGCTACCGGGTTCCACGGCGACGCGAAAGGGGTGGCGGATGATCTTCGCGAGCGCTAATGTGAGCGCTCACGGAGCACCGACCCACCGCTCCGACGGAAGCACCGACCCTGCTCCGAGCCCGGCCCATCCCGATGGAGTGATGCCATGCCGAACCGCCCAGCAACACCCGCGTCGCGCGTCTCGCGCCGCGGCTTCCTCGCCGCCGGAGCGGCCGCCGCGACGGTCCTGCCGCTCGCCGCGTGCTCCAGCCCCATCGCCGCCGGTCTGGCCGGCAGTGCCCTCAACCCCGAGACGCTCGTCTTCTGGAACCTCTTCGGCGGCGGCGACGGCGTCCGGATGCAGGACATGGAAGCCGGGTACGCCAAGCAGCACGGCGGTTCGAGCTCACTGCAGGCGACGACGTTCGCGTGGGGCAACCCGTACTACTCGAAGGTCACACTCGCCACCGTCGGGAACAAGCCGCCGGACGTCGCGATCTCCCACCTCACCCGGGCGAAGCCGCTCTGGGACGGTGACCTGCTCGACCCCATCACGTCCGAGGACCTGGCGGGCGTCGGCCTCAGCGCCGCCGACTTCAACCAGAAGGCCTGGGCTGCGCAGAAGACCGACGGCAAGAACATCTCGTGTGCCGCTCGACACCCACCCCTTCGTGCTCTTCTACAACGTTGACGTGTGCCAGAAGGCCGGGCTGCTCGACGCTGACGGCAACCTCAAGGACCTGACCGGCATCGACGCGTTCGAGAGTGCCCTCGCGGCCGTCTCGAAGGTCACCGGCGGCACGGCCCTCAACGTCGCCAACGTCAGTGAGGTCGCGACCCCGTGGCGCTTCTTCTGGACGATGTACAACCAGGTCGAGGGCGCGACGCCGTTCATCAGCGACGGCGGCGCGAAGCTCACCGTCAACGAGGACGCCTACACGAAGGTCACCGACATGACCCAGAAGTGGGTCAAGAACGGCTGGCTCAACAAGGGCCTCGACTACGCCACCGCGCAGACGCTCATGTTCACGGGCAAGGCGGGCTTCTTCATGCAGGGCGAGTGGGAGATCAGCACCGCACAGTCGATCAAGGGGCTGAAGTTCGGGATGGCCCCGATCCCGCAGCTCTTCGACAAGCCGGCGACCCAGGCCGACTCGCACACGTTCATCCTGCCGCGCAAGGACCGCACGCCGGAGCAGAAGCAGGCGGCGATGCTCTTCATCAAGCAGATGCTCGAGCAGAGCCTGACCTGGGCACAGGGTGGCCACGTCCCTGCGTACCTGCCGACGTACGACAGCTCCGCGTACAAGAAGCTGACGCCGCAGTCGAACTACGCGTCGGCCGCCGAGACCGCGGTGTTCGACGACGCCGCCTGGTACGGCGGGTCCGGATCCACGTTCGAGAACACCGTGGGCGCCCAGCTGGCGCTCGTGCAGCAGGGCAGCAGCTCCCCCGCCGCCGCCCTGAGCGCGATCAAGTCCCAGCTGTCGACCTACCTGAACACGCCGAGTCCGCTGTGATCGGGCCGGCGACCACCACGAACGACGTGAACACCCTGCGAAAGGCACGATGACGTGACCACAGCACCTGTCCTCGACCGCCCGACGGACGCGGCGAGCGCGCCTCGCCGACTCCGCCCGTACCGCAGCAGCCTGACCCGTGGCCAGGGCCGCAGCGGCTGGCTCTTCCTCGCCCCGTTCGGGTTGTTCTACATCGCGTTCCTGCTCGGCCCGACGGTCTGGATGATCGTCACGAGCTTCTTCAACACCTCGACGGTCCGCACGGGTCTCGGCAGCTTCGCCGGGTTCGCGAACTACGCGGAGATGCTCGGACGCGACGACTTCTGGTCCTCGCTCTGGCACACGCTGCAGTTCACGCTGTACACGACCCCGCCGCTGGTCATCCTGGCGTTCGTGTTCGCCGTGCTGACGAACCGGATGAACAAGGGCCAGTGGTTCTTCCGCCTGGCGTTCTTCCTGCCGTTCATCCTGCCGTCGGCGACGATCTCGCTGATCTGGGTGTTCATCTTCACGCCGAGCACCGGCCTGTTCGCGAGCATCCAGTCGGTGCTCGGGATGACCCCGGGGGCCGGCGTGCTGGCCAGCCCGAACACCGCGATGATCGGTGTCGCCCTCGCCACCGTGTGGTGGACCCTCGGCTTCAACTTCGTGCTCTACCTGGCCGGCCTGCAGGAGATCCCGCGGGAGCTGTACGAGGCCGCTGCGGTCGACGGCGCGTCGAACTGGCAGCAGATCAAGTCGATCACGCTGCCGCTGCTCGGTCGCACCACGACGCTGGTCATCCTGTTGCAGATCATCGCGAGCCTGAAGATCTTCGACCAGGTGTACCTGATGACGAACGGCGGGCCGGGCATCTCCACCCAGGTCTCGCTGCAGCTCATCACCGGCGTCGGGTTCACCGACAGCCGGCTCGGCGCCGCCTCGGCAGCGTCGGTCCTCCTGTTCATCGTGATCGTCGCGATCGCGGTCATCCGGCAGCTCGTCGAGCGCGCTGCCGCCAAGCGTGAGATCGGTGCCTGAGATGACCACCACGGAGAGCATCACCACCGGCCGCACCAAGCTGCGGACCGGCGTCTCGTCGGCGGCCCCACGAGCGCCGCCAAGATCGGCGTCAGCGGTCGCGGGTTCACAATCGCGTCGGGCATCATCCTGACGGTCTTCGCGATCATCTGGCTCATCCCGAGCGTGTTCGCGCTGAAGACGTCGCTGTCCGACAACGGCGTCGCGGCCCTCGGTGCGAACTCGATCCTGTCGAACTGGAACCCGACGCTGCACTCGTACGCGGCACTGTTCCAGGCCGGCGACATCTGGAACTGGTACCTCGCCAGCGCGATCACGAGCATCGTCACCGCGGTCCTCACGGTGCTGTTCGCGTCGATGGCGGCGTTCGCGCTGTCCCGACTCGTGTTCCGCGGTCGGAACGTCGCGTTCCTGCTCATCATCCTCGGGATCATGATCCCGACGCAGGTGCTGATCATCCCGATCTTCCAGGAGCTCAACGCCGTCGGCCTGCTGAACACGTACTGGTCGGTCATCTTCCCGCAGGTGCCCGCCGTGATCGCGGTGTTCATCTTCAAGCAGTTCTTCGACGGGATCCCCCGCGAACTCGAGGAAGCAGCACGCATCGACGGTGCCGGCATCTGGAAGGTCTACTGGTCGGTCATCCTGCCGCTGTCGCGTCCGGTGATCGCCGCGGTGACGATCCTGACCTTCGTCGGGGTCTGGAACAACCTGCTGCTGCCACTGTTCGTGCTGTCGAACCCGGACCTCATGACGATCCCGGTCGGGCTCGCCACGGTCCAGGGCAGCTTCGGCCAGCGGTACGCGGACATCCAGGCGGGTGCGCTCCTGGCAGCGCTGCCGCTGATCATCCTCTACCTGATCTTCCAGCGGCAGATCGTGGAGGGCGTGACGGGTTCCGGCCTCAAGGGCTGACGCCACCCACGACGGACGGGAGGCCCGGTGCCAGCCGGGCCTCCCGTCCGTCGTGGTGGCGCGTCTCGGGCGCGGGTCGCCTGCCGAAATCGGGCGTACCTGACGAAATCGGGCGTACCTGGCGAGAAGTTCCGTGTCGGTACGCCCGAAAGCACCAGGCATCGCACATGCCATGGGAAGGAACGTGCACCGCTCAGGCGGAGACGGACTCCTTGGCCTCGTGCTTCCAGAAGCCGGAGAACGTGATGCGCGCCTTCGGAAGACCCGCACGGTGCAGGTGCCGGCGGCCCTCGGTGGCGAGGGTCGACTCGCCGACCACGAAGGCGTACCCGCGGTCGTCGACGGGCACGTGCCGCTGCAGTTCGGCGAGGGCGGCGCGGCCCGGGACGGCGTGGTGGTCGACCTCGTCGCGGATGATCCACGTGACCGTGACCCCGGTCGGTGCGTCGATCTCGCGGACGTCGCCGGCGGTGGGGACCTCTTGGATGATGCGGCCGACGGTGTTCCGGGGCAGCGACGCTGCGATGCCGAGCACGCCGGGCAGCCCGGTCTCCTCCGCCGCGATCACGATCTCGCTGGTGTCGTCCGGGCAGTCGAAGATGCAGCCCTGGTCGAGCATCGCCAGCTGGTCGCCGGGGCGGGCGCCGCAGGCCCAGATCGCGGCACGGCCTTCGGGCTCGCCGTCGGCGTCGGTGTGCACGACGAAGTCGATGTCCATCTCGGCGGTGCCGTCGGGCATCGGGCGGAACGCGGCGACGGTGTAGTTCGCGCAGTGCGGGCGGACGTCCTCGGGGATGGCCAGGAACGTCGGCCACCACTTCTTGCCGTCGAGGTCCGGCATCCGGAACGCGTCCTGGTCCGGGCGCCCGGTGAACAGGCGGAACCAGTGGTCGAAGCCGAGGAACGGGAACTCGTGCAGGTCATCGCCGGTGACGGTGACGCGCTGCATCGACGGCGTCGTGCGCTCGGTCCGCAGGACTCGGGCACGGAAGAGCCGGGGATTCTCGGGCAGGAGCCGCGGAGTCTTCGCCATGAGGCAAGGCTAACCTAAGATGTTCTCCGTGCCAGCCCCTCCCCTGCCCTGGCTTCCGTCTCGGAGGCCCGCACCACCGATGCGTCAGCAGCCCTCGGTGTCCACCGCACCGCCGTCCGTCGCCGCGTCCTGGTGATCGGCGGACTGGTCGTCGTGCTGGTCCTGGTGGCGGTCGCGAGCATGCTCCTCGGCAGCAACCGGATCGGCGTCGACCGGGTGCTCGACGGCCTGTTCCGGACCGGGTCGACCACCGACGAGGCGATCGTCTGGGGCTCCCGGATCCCGCGCACGCTCATCGGTGCCGCGGTCGGAGCCGCTCTGGGGATCGCGGGGCTCCTGATGCAGGGGCACACCCGCAACCCGCTCGCCGACCCCGGACTGTTCGGGGTCTCGTCGGGCGCCGGGCTCGCCGTCGTCCTCGGCGTCTACGTGTTCGGGGTCACGAGCACCGGCGCGACGGTGTGGTTCGCCCTCGGCGGCGCGCTGGTCGCGAGCGTCGTGGTGTTCTCGGTGACCATCGCGGGCAGCGGGACGGCCAGCCCGGTCCCCTCGCACTCGCGGGCGCCGCCGTCTCGGCCCTGTTGGGCGCGCTGACCTCGTTCGTCGTCCTGACCGACCAGGACCTCGCTCGACGCGTACCGGCTGTGGGTCGTCGGTTCCCTCGCTGCACGGCAGCTCGACATCCTCGGCGCGGTGTGGCCGTTCCTCGTCGCCGGGCTGGTGCTCGCGGTCCTGAACGTCCGGGCACTCGATGCACTCGGGCTCGGCTCGGACCTGGCCAAGGGCCTGGGCGAGAACGTGCTCGTCGCGCGGCTCGTCGGGCTCGGGGCCATCACGTTGCTCGCGGCCGGTGCGACCGCCGCCGCTGGCCCGATCGGCTTCGTCGGCCTGACCGTGCCGCACGTCGCCCGAGCCCTCGTCGGCACCGGGCACCGGTGGACCCTGCCGGTCTCCGGGCTCGTCGGAGCGGCGCTCGTGCTGCTCGCCGACGTCGTCGGACGCCTGATCGGCGGGTTCTCGGAGGTCGAGGTCGGTATCGTCCTGGCCGTCATCGGCGGTCCCGTCTTCGTCGCCGTCGCCCGTCGCCGATCGCTGGTGTCCCTGTGACGGGCGCAGCGGTCCGTGCGCCCGGCCGGACCGGGGTCCGCATCGGTCCGATCGGCCTCGCCTGGCGCCCGCGGGTGTTCTGGTACACGGCCGCCTCGCTCGGTCTCGTCCTGGTGCTCGTCGTCCTCGGTGTCGCGATCGGCTCGACCTGGATCGCCCCGGGCATCGTGCTCCGCTCCCTGGTCGGGCTCGAGACGGGCCCGGACGGCTTCATCATCACCACGCTCCGGCTGCCCCGTGTCCTCACCGGTGCGCTCGTCGGGCTGACCCTCGGCATCGCCGGCGCACTGACCCAGACCTTCACGCGGAACCCCCTGGGCACCCCGGACATCATCGGCGTGACGTCGGGCGCGAGCGTCGGCGCCGTGGCGGCCATCGTGCTCGGTGGGGGCACGTACTCGGTGTCCTCGATCGTGCTCAGCGGCGGGATCCCGGTGGCCGCGACGATCGGCGCGCTCGTCGCCGCCGCCGTCGTACGGGCTCGGCTGGCGCGGCGGGGTGCAGAGCTACCGACTCATCCTGGTCGGCATCGGTGTGAGCGCGACCCTCGACGCCGTGACGAGCTACCTGCTCGTCCGCGCCAAGATCACCATCGCCACCGCCGCATCGCAGTGGCTCGTCGGCAGCCTGTCGAGCACCTCGTGGTCGAGCGTCTGGCCGCTCCTCATCGTCGCCGCGGTCGCGGTGCCGATCGCCCTGGCCACGAGTGCGGCGCTCGGCATCGGACAGCTCGGTGACGAGGTCGCGACCGGGGTGGGGCTCGCGGTCCAGCGGCACCGCCTGCTCGTGATCGCCCTGGCCGTCGTGCTCACCGCCGCCGCCGTCGCCGCTGCGGGACCGGTCGGCTTCGTCGCGTTCGTGGTGCCGCAGGTCGGACTCCGGCTGGCCGGGACGAACCGGCCGCCACTGCTGCTCGCCGGTCTGCTCGGCGCCGCGCTGGTCCTCGCGGCGGACCTGCTGTCCCGATCGGCGTTCCCGTGGCAGGTGCCCGTCGGCATCATCACGACCGTGATCGGCGCCCCGTACCTGATCTGGCTCCTCATCCGTCACCGCAAGGAGATGTCCCGATGACGACACCCCCGTCCACCCCGGTCCTCGAAGCCCGCGGCCTGTCCGTCGGCTACGACCGGCACCCCGTGCTGGCCGACCTCGACCTGCGCATCGAGCGCGGGACAGTGACGACGTTCCTCGGCGCGAACGGCTGCGGCAAGTCGACCCTGCTCAAGGCCTTCGGGCGCGTGCTGAAGCCGCAGTCCGGCGAGGTCCTGCTCGACGGTGCCCCGATCCGCAAGGAACCGAACCGCCAGGTCGCACGGAAGCTCGCGATCCTGCCGCAGTCCCCCGTCGCTCCTGCGGGCACGAGCGTGCTCGACCTGGTGATGCGCGGCCGCAACCCGCACCAGTCGTGGGCGAAGCCCTGGACCGCGGACGACGCCGACGTCGCCGAGCAGGCCATCGCGGCGACCGGCCTGACCGACGTCGCCCACCGCGACGTCGCGAGCCTGTCGGGTGGCCAGCGACAGCGTGCGTGGATCGCCCTGGTGGTGGCGCAGCAGGCCGACACGTTGCTGCTCGACGAACCGACGACCTACCTGGACCTCGCACACCAGCTCGAGGTCCTGCGCCTGGTGCGCCGACTCAACCGCGAGCAGGGTTCCACCATCGTGATGGTCCTGCACGACCTGTCGCTCGCGGCCCGGTTCTCCGACCGGCTCGTCGTCCTGCACGACGGCGGCGTCGCTGCCGACGGGGGCACCGCACGAGGTACTGACCCCCGCGTTGCTCGAGCACGCCTTCGGGCTGCACGCGCGCGTGTTCCCGGACCCCGTGACCGGCGCCCCGATGATCGTGCCCGAGGCCGACGAGCACGATCCGGCGCCGCATGCCGAACCGGACGTCGAACTGGCGGGTGCCGCGCACTTAGGTTAGCCTCTCCTAACGTGAAGCTCTCCCGACGCGGCTCCCTCCGAGCCACCCTCCTGACCTCCGTGGCCGTCTCGGCCCTCCTCCTCGCTGGCTGCTCGAGCGCCGACTCGAACGACTCCGACGGTGACACCGCGGCGTCGAAGGCCTGGTCCTACGAGGACGCCACCGGCACGACCGTCAAGGTCGACCACACGCCGAAGCGCGTCGTCGTGCTGAACGACATCGCGATCTCGTTCATCGAGTACGGCTTGAAGCCGGTCGGCACCTTCGGCCAGCTGACCATGGCGAAGGACGCCCGGTTCGACGACCTGGACACCGACGGCATCACGCAGCTCGGCACCGCCTACGGCGACATCGACCTCGAGAAGCTCGCCGCGCTGAAGCCCGACCTCGTCGTGACCTCGGTCTACCCGACCGACGAGAAGGGCACGCTCGACGACACGCAGCCCGGCTACGGCTTCAAGGACAACGAGCAGGAGAAGCAGATCGAGGCCATCGCGCCGGTCGTCCAGGTCAAGTGGGGCGGCAAGGGCGAGGACGTCATCGAGAAGATCGCCGACCTGAGCGAGTCGCTCGGTGCGAAGGAGTCGACGATCGAGGCCGCCGAGAAGCGCTTCGACACCGCCGGTGACGAGCTCGAGAAGGTCGCGAAGGAGCAGGACCTGTCGGTCGTCTCCATGTACGCCGACGGTGACGGCGCCTACGTCACCCGCCCGACCGACGAGCCGCTGCTGCAGATGTACTCGTCGTTCGGCGTCGACTTCGTGAACCCGAAGCCGAAGGGCTTCTACTGGGGCATCTACTCGTGGGAGAACGCGGGCCAGATCAAGGCCGACGTCCTGCTGCTGTCGCAGCAGGGCTACCAGGTCGCGGACCTCGAGAAGCAGCCGACCTTCGCCGACAACGCGGCGCTCGAGGCCGGCCAGGTGCACAGCTTCACCTTCCCGGCGCTCGACTACGCCTCGCAGGCCGGCTACATGACGGAGCTCGCGGGCTGGCTCGAGGACAGCAAGAAGCTGTCCTAGAACGCAACCGACGATCAGAGAGGCCCGTTGCCAGCTGGCAACGGGCCTCCCGTCTGTTCGGTGTCGCGTCTCGTGCACGTGACCCGCTGCTGTCGTCAGCCCACCGGCAAGGCGGCGTTCACCGCGGTCTGCGCATCGCGCCAGACCGCTGCGCGGGACCCCGCGTAGGTGCCGCCCTGACCGTTCGAGTAGTACCGCAGGTTGTGCTTCCCGCCGTCGGTGTTGCCCTGCCAGTACGCGGTCACCGCGCGCGAGCTCCCGCCGACCAACCACACCTGGTCGGCGGCGTCGGCCGTCCCGGTCTTGCCGAACAGCGTGGTGCCGTCCGGGGTCTGGCCGCCGCTCGCCGTACCGCCCCGGAAGGCGCCCTGCATGACCTCGAACGCGGTCGCCGCGGTCTGCGGCGAGACGGCCTGCGAGCAGGTGCGCGGCTGCCCGCCGAGCTCCGTGCCGTCCGGTGCGGTCACCTGGTCGATCACGACCGGCGCGCAGTACCGACCGCCGTTCGCGACGCCCGCGTACGCCGCCGCCATCGTCAGCGGCGCGATGCTCTCGGTGCCGAGCAGCGACGCGGGGTTCCACGGCAGCTCACCGCCGGCGGCCAGGTGCACACCGAGGCGCTTCGCGACGTCGCGGATGTCGCACAGGTCGAGCTGCGCCGCCATCGACTGGTACGCGGCGTTCACGGACTGGGCCGTGGCCGAGCGGACCGAGTACGGCCCCTTCTGGCCCGGCGAGTCGTTCTTCGGCTGCCAGAACGCCGTCGTCTGCTCGCCGCACGCCGTCCACGTGCTCTGCGGGTGCGGGGTGCCGTTCACGACCGTGTCCGGGCTGCGGCCGGCCTCGAGCCACGCCAGCAGCGTGAACATCTTGTAGGTCGAGCCGGTCTGGAAGCCCGTTGCATCGCCGTAGTCCTGGTCGACGGCGTAGTTCAGGGACGTCGCGGTCGGTGGGGCTTGCTCCGACCGGTCGTAGTCGGTGTTCTGCGCCATCGTGAGCACCCGGCCGGTGCCCGCCTCGACGGTGTTCAGCGTCGCGCCCAGCGCCAGCCGGGTCTCGGTCTTCGGGTCGTACCGGTCGAGCAGTTCCTTCTGCTTCGCGTTCAGGTCGAGGTCGAGCGTCGTCTGGATGCGGTACCCACCCGTCCGCCAGGCATCGGCGCGCTGCTGCTTCGTCGCGCCGAGCTGCGGCAGCCGTGCGGCGACGCGCTCGGCGTAGTCGCAGAAGAACTCCGCCCCGGTCTCGACGGCCTCGCACCCCTGCTGCGGCGCGGTGATCCGGACGTAATCGGCCAGCCGCGACAGCCGTGCCGTGCGGTACTCGTCGGTCGTCAGGTGCCCCTGCTCGTGCATCGAACGGAGGATCACGTTCCGCCGCGCGGCGTTGTCGCGGTAGTGGTCCGGCGTGGACAGGTCGCGGCGCTCCGGCCACTGCACGATCGCGATGAGCGATGCCGCCTCGGCCGGGGTCAGGTCGGTGGCGGACTTGCCGTAGTAGTGCTGCGCGGCCGACTGCACGCCGTAGGTCTGGTCGCCGAAGTAGGCGATGTTCAGGTACGCCGTCAGGATCTGCTCCTTGGTGTACTTCTTCGCCAGGCCGATCGCGAGCTTCATCTCGGCGAGCTTCCGCTGGGGCGACCGCTTCGTCGCCTCCTTGTAGCCGGCCTTCTGCTCCGCGAGCGTCGGCAGCTCGCTCGCCCGCTGGATCTTGATGTTGCGCACGAGCTGCATCGTGAGCGTCGAGCCACCCGAACCGCCCTCGCCCTGCGACGCGGCGACGCTCACCAGGGAGCGGACCATCGACGTCGCGTCCACACCACCGGTCTCGTAGAACCGCTTGTCCTCGCCGTCGACCGCAGCGTGCTTCAGCTGGTCGCTGATCAGGTCGAACGACAGCTCCTGCCGGTCCTGCGCCCACACGTTCGCCAGGTGCACCGGTTCGCCGCCACGGTAGGCCCAGACCTGGTTGCGCTGCGGCAGGTCGCCGATCTCGATGTGCTCCGGCAGCGACTCGAACACCCCGATCGCCGACGTCGTACTCACCCCGGCGACCGCGATCATCGGTGTCACGCCGACCCCGACCATCAAGCCGGCGAGCACACTGCCGCCCACGAAGCCGAGCGCGGCTCCCCTGCGCGTCTCATCGTCATCGCTCTGGATCCCCCGTGGTGCATCACGCACCGATCTGGTGCGGTAGTTCGGGAGCGTCCCAGCCGTGCTCGGGCGGTCGCCGGGACTTCGCCGCGGAACACCGCCGTGTCCGCTGGGAAAGTGCCCGCCGTGACGGGATCGTGACGTCAGCGGGGGCGATCTCGTCCCGCCGGACGATGACACGCAAGTCCGAGAGCGCTCGTCCCTGCGCGTCTCGTCGCCGGGATCACGCGACCGTTCCTCGTGACCAGCTGCAGAGTGGTGCGCGCCTCGGGGGCACGTTGATGTACGCCGAGCTTCGGACGAGCGCCCGAACGCAGCACGAAGGACACGAGCTCCGGCGCACCTCGATCGAGACGTCGTCGAAAAGCCGGTCTACGTCGGCCGTTACGTCACCTGCTCCGCGCCGGCACGCGCGATCCTCATCCCCTCGGAATCGTTGCCCTGCTGCCCTGCGCGAAGGGCAGCATCAGCGGACTGCTCCTGATCGCGTTCGTCATCCCCGCCGGGCAGGTGCGGGGAGCATCGGGTACGCATCCCCGAAGACCACCGACCCCGCCACCGCCGCGCACGAGCGCACCGACGCGCGGCAGAACGAGCGGAGACCGGCCGGGCTCATCCTCGGCAAGACGTGCCACTCCGTCGACCAGCTGACGGTCGCTCACCCGTCGTCCACCGAGGCGTTGCACGCATGCACGGTGCCGTGAACGCGGCGAAGGAGACCGACGGGCTGCACACCGTCCGGCCTGGCGGCGACAACCCCTCCGAACCCGACGAGGTGACCACGATCCTACGCAACGACGGGTTTGAAGAACACCCACTGCTCAACTACAGCGGTGCCGGAGAACGCACCTTCATCATCGACACGCGCTAACGTTCGAATCGACTCCCGTCTGCGACGACCGACGACTCCTAGAAGCGCTCCTCGAATAAAGCGAAAGGCGAGAACCACCGTGTGGATCTCGCCTTCGCCGGATCTGTTCAGAGAAGCAGACCGCACAGCGCTTTGACCATGTACCGCTAGATGGTTGAGCCTGCTCGAGCACGGCGGAGGAGCGAAACGACCACCCAGCAGATGAACCACGCGACGGCGCCGAGGATTGGGAAAAGCACCACCAGAGCAGTCCAGGCGATCTTCGCGAGAGCACCAAAGCCGCTCCGCCAGACCTGAATCAGCGCGATGATATCAAGGATGATCACGACTGCGGTGATCCACCAGGTACTACCCGTCATGGTGTATTCGAACACTTGGTTCTCCTTCGGGAGCCCCCTATGGAGGCATCCTTGCTGTATGTGGGAGGGGGCAGGGACGGTACAGGCCCGCCCTGCCCCCTGCGGATTCTGTCTGGTAGTCGAGGATGAAGAACGCATTGCTGTACGGGTCTCGGATTTCGACCTTGCAGTTGACCTTCCAACCTGCCGAAGACTTGCATCCAGACAAGGCGGGCTTTACGTAGCGGGCCTGCACCCTCGAGGCGACACCACTTCCGCAGAAGCCTCGGTGACAGAGGATCGCGATCCGTCAGCAAAGACCTTCGTGGTGGTCGTCTGGCCATCACCGCCGGTCTCGTTGAGACATCCGGAACATCTCGGTCGGGCTGCCGACCAAGGACGGCCACGTGCTGCTGTCCGAGTCGTTCGACCAGAGGCGCGGCCTGCGCTTCCACCGCGCGGTCGGCGGCGGCATCGAGTTCGGGGAGACCGCCGTCCAGGCGCTCCGTCGCGAGTTCCGCGAGGAGCTCGACGTCGCCCTCGACGAGGTCCGGCTGCTCGGCGTCCTCGAGAACCTGTTCGAGTACGAGGGGCAGCCCGGACACGAGTACGTCCACGTGTTCGCCGTCCGGTCGGCGGAGCTGGACGCGGTGCCGCTGGACGCTGAACTCGTGGTGCTGGACGAGGGCAGCCCGGTGCGCTGGGTGCCCGTCGACACGGACGTCCCGGTGTTCCCGGACGGCGTGCTCGATCTGCTCGCGGGGCACAACCCGAACGGCTCCTCAACCAGCTGATGTCCCGATCTCGTCAGGCCCTCAGCGGCGCATCACGTGGCGGTCCGATCGGTGAGTGCAGGTGTGGTGGTCGAGCCGCAGGTCCTCGAAATCGATGACGGCGACGACGTCCGAGTCGGCGAACAAGACGTTCGCCGCCCGGTAGTCGCCGTGCACGATCTGGACCGGCAGCTCGTCGGACGGCGCGGCCGCCAGCAGCCGTCGCAGTGCCACCCGTGCACGGTCCGGCACCTGCCCGGGCGCGCCGTTCAGCCAACCCTCGATCTGCTGCGTGAGTGGAGCCGGCAGCGGGCGCACACCGGCTGCGCGCGCCCGATCAGGGCAGTCGCGCAGGGCGTCGTGGAAGCGAGCCAGCGTCGCACCGGCCGCGTGGACCTGTGCCGGTTCACGGACGTCCAGCAGGGTTCCGCTGATGACGTGCTGGAGCCCCATCGAGACTCCGTCGTCCTCGACCTGCACCCGTCCGTCGGGCGTCGGCACCGGGGCGGAAACGGCAGGCCGCGCTCGCCGAGCCCGGCCGTGAGGTCCGCCGCGAACGCCAGGCGCTCGAACCCCTCCGGCGCGATCGACCACTTCAGGAGCATCCGTCCCTCGGCGGTCGACACCCAGGCGAGTGCGTTGTGGTCACTCATCACGATGCGCTCGCACGCGACGACTGCATGTTCCACCACCGGTCGACGTCCGGATGACCCAGTCCTCGGCAGCGTCGACGTCCGTGAACCCGAAGCGGCTCCGCAGCACCTGGGCTGGATCGGCTCGTTCCCAGAGCATCTCGAGGGTCATCGCTCCACCCTCGCAGGTCGCGCTACCATCCGGTACCGGTCCACGCACGGAAGCGAGTCGCCATGACCTCCCAGAGCACGAGGGTCCTCCACGTGATGTGCACGGTGTTCCTGTTGGGCGCCTTCCTGTCGGTCGGGATCGGTGCGTGGTCGCTCGCGAACGACACCGGGGGCGGTGCGAACATCGGCGGCGGCATCCTGATGCTGTTCGGCTCCCTGCTCGGTCTGATCGGGATCGCGCTCGGCGTCGCCACGCTCGTCGTCGCCACCGTGTCGCGGCGACGGTCACGCACGCGCAGCTGACGCCTCAGCGGCGAGTGCGGAGTCGCTGCACGCCCACCCATCCGGCGACCGCGAAGCAGCCGAGCGCGAGGACGTACGCGACGAGCAGGTCGGCCCATGCGCGCGGGTTGATCGATCCGTCGGGCAACCGCTCCTGGAGTTGGAACGACGTCGGGAACAGCCAGTAGGACGTCGCGTAGACGGTCAGCGCCAGTCCGACGACGACCGAGCCGACGATGATCCACCGAGCGGTGCGCCGCTCGAGGCTCATGCGGTCGCCGCCTTGCCGGAACGCCGTGACTTCGACCGTGGCGGGTTCGCTCGGAGGTGCTCGCTGATGCGCCCGAGGATCCGGGCGAGGTCACTCGCGTCGTCGTCCGTGATCGGCGCGAACAGGAGTCCGTGCACGGTGCCGATGTGGCCGGGGAACACGTCGGCAAGGACCTCGCGCCCAGCGTCGGTGATCGCGACGACGGTGCTGCGCTCGTCGTCCGGCGACGGGGACCTCGTGACGAGCCCGCGCTGTTCGAGCAGTTGCGCCTGGTAGGTCAGCCCGCTGCGGCTGTAGACGACGCCGTCGGCGAGGTCCGTCATGCGCAGGTGCCCCTCCGGAGCATCCCCCAACCGCGCCAAGAGCTGGAACTGCACGTAACTCAAGCCGCCGACGTCGCGGAGCTGTTTCTCGACCGCGGGGCGCAGGAGCGCACTCACCTCAGTCAACGCGAAGTAGGCGCCGAGCTGTGTCGGGGTCAGCGCGGTGGGGGTGTCGCTCATGTGACCATCGTACCTGTTGCTTCGAGTTCGAAGCAGTGCTAGCGTCTCGACAAGTGCTTCGAATTCGAAGCACCTACGAGAGGGCATCATCATGAAGGCAGTGCAGTTCCACGAAGTCGGCGGACCCGAGGTCCTCCAGTACGGCGAGGTCGAGCAGCCGATCCCGGCAGCGGGTCAGGTGCGGCTCCGCGTCGCGGCGTCCGCGTACAACGCCGCAGACAACGGCATGCGGGCCGGCTTCCTGCCGATCCCGATCCAGCTGCCGCACGTCCCCGGCTACGACGTCTCCGGCACGGTCGACGCGATCGGCGAGGGCGTGACTGGTCTGACCGTGGGCGACGCGGTCATCGCGTTCCTGCCGATGGACCGCGACGGCGGGGCAGCCGAGTACGTCATCGCACCGGCGGACGCCGTTGTCGCAGCGCCGATGAGCATCCCGCTGGCCGACGCAGCCGGACTGCCGTCCGTCGCGCTGACGGCATGGCAGGCCCTGTTCGACGACGGCCAGCTCACCGCCGGGCAGCGTCTGCTCGTCGTGGGTGCCGGCGGGGTCGTCGGCAAGTACGTCGTCCAGCTCGCCAAGCGCGCCGGCGCACACGTCATCGCGACCGCCAGCCCCCGCAGTGCCGATGCCGTGCGCGCGGCCGGTGCCGACCAGGTCATCGACCACACCGCCACCGACCTGCTCGACGCCCTCGACGGTCAGGTCGACGTGCTGCTCAACCTGGCGCCGATCGAGCCCGAGCAGTTCGCGGCGGATGTTGCCGCGGTCCGTGACGGCGGAGTCGTCGTGAGCACGACGGCGTTCATGGCCACGCCGGGTGACGAGTCCCGAGGCGTGCGCGCGGCGACCGTGTTCGTCCTGCCGAACCGGGAACGCCTGACAGAGCTCGTCGCGCTGGTCGACGACGGTGCCCTGACGGTCGAGGTCACGCGGCGCATCCCGCTCGCCGAGCTGCCCGCACTGCACGCCGAGGGCGCAGCAGGTCGGATCGCCGGCAAGGTCATCGTCCTGCCCTGACCCGGATCATCGACGCGACCAGTGCCCTGGACGGTCCAGGTCGCCGGGCAGCACCGTGGACGCATCGCCCTGCGCGGCGTTCACCTGCGGCTGGGTGAGGAACAGCGCGTTCGACAGGTCCGCTCCCCCGAGCCGGGCATCGCGCAGGTCCGCCCCGAGCAGGTCCACGCCCGACAGGTCGCATCCCCGCAGGTCCGCGGCGATCAGGACCGCACCGCGCAGATCGGCGCCGACCAGGACGCGAGATCGCAGGTCGCGACCGGCCAGGTCGGTCGACGGGTGCAGGTCATCGGCCGCGTCGCCGGCGGCGGGGTACCCACCTCGGGCCTCCGCGCTGACGTCGATCAGGACGGAACGGACCTCGGACCGGAGCGACTCGACGTCCACCGCGAGGACGCCGGCCAACTCACCGTCGAGGACCTGCTGGACACGGTGCTGGAGCACGGTCGGTGCATCCGCTGACCCCAGAGTCGTCGAGCGGGACACCGCCTCGGCCAGGTACCAGAGCATCTCGTGGAGCTGCCGGGCGACGGCGAAGGCCCGGAACATCTCGGGCTTCGAGTCCGGGCGGTCGACCCAACTCGTGCCGTCGAACAGGACCTGCGAGACGTACTGGCCAGCCCCGAAGCAGTCGAACGTGGTGCACCCGGTGAAGCCCCGCGGACGGAGCGTCTGGTGGATCGTGCAGGAGAAGTCGTCGGCCAGGTTCCGGCACGGGGTCCCTGCGGCCTTGTCGATCGGGAAGTCGCTGGACCGCTGGAACCCGAAGGCGGTGCAGCAGAGCGCGAAGCAGTCACCGCACGAAGCGCGGAGCCCCGAGCGGTCGGCGGGAGAAGAAGGAGAAGGAAAAGTAGAAGAAGAAGACGATGACATGGACGAACGGTCTCTCTGGAGTGGTCTCGACAGGGCGCCGGGGTGCTGGGGAACTCCGTCGGGAGTCCCCGTTCCGGGCGCACGAGATCACCACCCCTCGTCCGAGGAGCGAACCGGTGTCGCTGGAAGGGCTCTGCGTCACAGAGCGGAGAACGTGTCACTGCCGCCAGGCTAGCGGCGCGCGACTGCGCCCGTCCGCAGTCCCGACGCGTACGGTGCACCTGTGACCAGAACCCACCCGGCAAGACCGCACCGCCTCGTGCTGATCGCCGCCGCCGTCGTGCTGGTGATCGGCATCGTGCTCCTGTTCACCCCGTGGGACGGGCTGATCCCCGTGCTCGCCTGGGTGCTGATCGTCGCGTCCATCGCCCTCGGCGCGATCACCCTGTTCTTCTCACGCGCACCCCGCAGCTGAGCGCGCCGCCGCGCGATCGGCGCCCCGTCAGGACCGCGGTACGAGACCGTGCTCGTAGGCGAAGATCACCGCGTGCACCCGGTCACGCAGCCCGAGCTTGCCGAGCACCCGCCCGACGTGGGTCTTGACCGTGGACTCGCTCGTCACCAGGTGTGCGGCGATCTCGGGGTTCGACAGCCCGCGGGCCATCGCGAGCAGGACGTCGCGCTCCCGCGGGGTCAAGGGCTCCAGCGGGTCCGGACCCGCCGGCCGGTCGTCGGGGAGCACGGAGCCGAACAGCTCGAGCATCCGCTGCGTCACCCGCGGTGAGACGGCGGCCTCGCCCGCCGCCACGGACCGGACGGCGTCGAGGAGCTGCGCGGCACTGACGTCCTTGAGCAGGAACCCGCTCGCCCCGGCACGCAGGCCACCGAACGCGTACTCGTCCAGGTCGAACGTCGTCAGCACGAGCACCCGGGTCTCGGGGACCTGCTCGACGATCGCGGCCGTCGCCGTCACGCCGTCGACGTGGGGCATGCGGACGTCCATGAGCACGACATCCGGACGCAGGGCACGCACGAGCCGAACACCCGCGCCGCCGTCGCCGGCCTCACCGACGACCTCGATGTCGGGCTGTGCCTCGAGCAGCAGCCGGAACCCGGTCCGGATGAGCTGCTGGTCGTCGACGATCGCCACGCGGATCACCGGTCCTCCGTCCTGACCGGGATCGTCGCCCGGATCTGCCAACCGTCGGTGCCGTCGCGGGAGCCCGCGCGCACCTTCCCACCCAGCGCGCGGATGCGCTCGTCGATCCCGATGAGCCTCGACCCGACCCCGCTGGGGCGTGGGCCGATCCGCCCGGCCGAGTCGGGCCTCCTGTCCGCCCGTCGTCGGTGACGACCACGGTGACCTCGGTGGCGGACGCTGCCACGCGGACGTCGACCGATCGGACGCGCTGCGCGTGCCGGGCGGTGTTGGTGAGGCCCTCCTGCACGACCCGGTACACGGCGAGCTGCAGGGCATCGTCGTCGGGGACGACGCCGATGCGTTCGAGGGCGACGGGGGTGCCCAGCGCGCGGAACCGGTCGACGAGCTGCGGGACGTCGTGGATGCCCGGTTGCGGCGCGAGCGCGGGTTCGCCGTCGCCGCCGAGCACCCCGAGCATGCGGCGCATGTCGCCCATCGCGCCGCGGCCGACGTCGGCGACACCGCGCATGGCGGCGGCAGCGGACCCCGCCGAACCGGTGGGTGCACCAGCGGTCGCCCCCGCTGCCGCACCCTCGGCCAGCCGCACCATCACCGTGAGCGAGTGCGACACGATGTCGTGCATCTCCCGCGCGATCCGGGCCCGCTCCGCGGCGGTGGCGAGCTGCGCCTGCTGGTCGCGCTCCCGGGCCAGCTGGTGCGCGCGGTCGATCAGCGCCTGCGTGTAGCGACGGCGGTTCGACACGTTGACGCCGATCAGGACCGCTGCCAGCAGGAACGTCGCGGGCTGCGGGTACAGGACGTCCGCAAGTCCTCCGGACCCGGGCGCGACCACGAAGACGCGCAGCGCCGTGGCCCCCGCGGCCAGCACGACGGCGACCGCGGCCGTCCACCACCCGGCGGCACGCGACCACCACACGGTCGCGGCGTAGACGGTGAAGAGCACCGGCGAGTACCCCGCCTGCGTCCACGTCATCGCGACGACGGACGCGAGCCCGAGCACCGCCGTCACCGCGGGGTGCGTGCGCCGGAGCGGGATGCCGGAGACGGCGATGACCACGAGGACGACGACCGTGACCCGCGCAGCGGGGCTCCCGTCGACCTGCCACGCACTCCGGAACGCCACGACGACCTCGATCGCACCCCAGAAGACCATGAGCAGCACGTCGGTCATGACCGGGTGGCGCGCCCAGAACCGCCGGAGACGACCGGGTGCATCGGGCAGGGCGATGCCCCCGGTGCCGTCCACGACGGCACCGGGGGCGAGGTCGGCAGGGGTCACGCGTCCCGCTTCTCGACCAGGGCGAGTGCCGTCACCGAGGCGACGACCACCCAGGCCAGCAGTACCGCGAATCCGCTCCATCCCCCAAGGCTAGGACGCCGTCGTGCCACCCCGACGTCACCTCGGTGCCGAACTGCATGAGCGGTTGCCCGGCGTTCTGCGGCAGCAGGTTGGTCAGCGTGCCGAGCCAGTCCGCTCGGTGAACGACTGCACCAGCTGCACGACGACCGGGGCGACCAGCATCAGGCCGAGGACCCCGGCGATCGCACCAGCTGTGGAGCGCAGGACCACACCGACCGCGAAGGCGAGCAGGGCGATGAGCGTCAGGTAGACGGAGGCACCCAGCAGCGGCATCGCGACGCTCGCGTCCAGCGACGCCTCGACGTTCCGCCCCGCCGCGATCGGCAGGGTGATGAACGCGGTGGCCCAGACGCTCACGGCACTCGTGACGAAGACGGCCACGGCGAGGACGATCGCCTTCGCCGCCAGTGCGACCGACCGCCGGGACCGCCGCGAACGAGGAGCGGATCATGCCGGTGCCGTACTCGCCGGTGACGACGAGGGCACCGATCACCGCGACGATCAGCGACGAGAGCATCGTGCCGCTCGTGCTGTAGAGGACGAGCGCGTTCCGAGCCGCGTCACCCGTGAGCCCCTGACCGCCGTTGTCCGCGAAGGCCGCCAGGAGCACGCCGATGCCGATCGGCAGGACGAGCACCAGCAGGAAGCTCCACGCCGTCGACCGCAGCGAGCGGAGCTTGATCCACTCCGAGCGCAGGACGCCGGAGAAGTGGACGCCGGACGAGTGGCTGCCGGCTCCGTCATGCCGGGGCAGGGTGTCGCTCGTGACCGCGCTCATCGGGCCACCTCCGATCGGTACTCGACCTGGTCGTGCGTGAGTTCGAGGTAGGCCTGCTCCAGGCTCGCCTCGGTGGTGGCCAGCTGGTGCAGGACGATCCCCGCGGCACCGGCTGCCTCGCCGATCTGCTCGGCACCGAGGCCACGGACCTGCAGCGCCCCGTCGCCCTCGTAGCCGATCGTGACGTCCGGGCCGGCGATCGCGTCGAGGAGCCGCTCGGGCTCCGGCGTCCGCACGGTGACCGACCGCTCCGTGGCGGCGGCGACCAGGTCCGCGATGTCCATGTCCGCGAGCACCCGGCCGCGACCCATCACGACGATGCGGTCGGCGGTCAGCGCCATCTCGCTCATCAGGTGGCTCGAGATGAAGACCGCACGCCCCTCGGCGGCCAGGCTGCGAGCGAGCCGACGCACCCACACGACGCCCTCGGGGTCGAGGCCGTTGACCGGCTCGTCGAGGATCAGCGCTCTGCGGATCGCCGAGCAGTGCCGCCGCGATCCCGAGCCGCTGCCCCATGCCGAGCGAGAACCCGCCGACGCGCTTCTTCGCGACGTTCTCGAGGCCGGTCATCCCGATGACCTCGTGCACCCGGGCCGTCGGGATCCGGTGCGTCGCGGCGAGCGCCGACAGGTGGTCGAAGGCGCTGCGTCCCTTGTGGACCGCCTTCGCCTCGAGCAGTGCGCCGACGCGACGCAGCGGGTCGCGCAGCTCGCGGTAGGGGCGTCCGTCGACGTGGGCGGTGCCCGAGGTCGGCCGGTTCCAGTCCGACGACGGCGCGCATCGTGGTGGACTTGCCCGCGCCGTTCGGACCGAGGAAGCCGGTGACGACGCCGGGGCGCACCGTGAAGGACACGTCGTCGACGGCGACCTTCTCGCCGTAGCGCTTGGAGAGGTTCTGGATCTCGATCATGCGGCAACGGTACGGAGACGACCGGGTCCGCCACATCGCCGTCGCAGACGATCTCCGCGGAGCGCCCGTGGTACCCCGGTACCACCCGCAGCGGTGCCGGATACGGTGGGGTCATGGTCGTCCAGCGCTGGCACGAGGACGTCCTCGGGGCGCCCTACGAGCGACTCGAACTCCCGCTCGGCACCGACTCCGAGGGGCCTGTCGTCGCCACCCTGGTCCGTCGTCGCCACACCCCGACCGACCTGTTGCTGCACGGGCGCGGACCCTGCACGGCGCTGACGTGCTGTACGTGCACGGGTGGTCGGACTACTTCTTCCAGACGGAGCTCGCCGAGCGCGTCGAACGGCTCGGTGCCCGCTTCCACGCACTGGACCTGCGGAAGTACGGCCGGAGCCTCCGCCCCAGCAGACCCCGGGGAACGTCGACGACCTGGCGGTGTACGACGAGGACATCGCCGCGGCACTCGACGCGGTGTCCGCCGAGCACCCCGGTCCCGGCGAGCGGCGGCTCGTGCTGATGGGGCACTCCACCGGCGGTCTGACCCTGTCGCTGTGGGCTGCGCGCCACCCCGAACTCGTCGACGGCATCGTCCTGAACAGTCCGTGGCTCGAGTTCCAGGCAACCGCCGTCGGCCGGGCGATCGTCGCGCCCGTCATCAAGCTCGGCGCCAAGCGGAACCCCCTCGCCCCGATGCCCGCCGTCGACCCCGGCTTCTACACGCGCACCGTGTCGGCCGCCGGCGAGGGCTCGTGGACGTACGACCAGCAGTGGCGGCCGGACCGCGGGTTCCCCCTGCACCCCGGTTGGCTCGCGGCGGTCTTCGCGGGGCAGGAGACGGTCGAGCACGGGCTCGACATCCAGGTCCCCGTCCTGGTCATGCTCAGCGACAAGAGCATGTTGCAGCCCCGGTGGGACCCCGGGATGGCACACGCGGACGTCGCGTTGAACGTCGACACGGTGGCCCATCGCGCCCTGTCGCTCGGCAACGAGGTGACGGTCCGCCGACTGCCCGGAGCCGTGCACGACGTGGTGCTGTCCGCGCCCGACGTGCGCGAGCAGGCGTACGACACGATCGGACGCTGGGCCACCACGCTGCGGCCCCGCTAGCGTGACGGCATGACCGAGCGCTCCGTCCGGCTGGCCCGGCTCGACCCGACCGGGATCGACCACGTCGCCCTCGTCGACTTCCTGTCGACCGAGGACTTCCCGTTCCACGTGCGGCGGACGTGGAGCCGGTCGGAGGCCGTCCAGGCCGTGGACTCCGGCTCCTACCGCGACGACGAGCACGACTCGTACTGGGTCGACCACACGGAGCACGGCCGCATCGGGTTCGTCCGGCTGGAGGACCTGGAGGACCCGGTCCCGCTGTTCGACCTGCGCATCGGCGTCGCGTTCCGCGGTCGCGGACTCGGCGTCCCGACACTGCGTGCGGTCACCGACCACGTCTTCGGCACCCTGCCGTCGGTGACCCGCTTCGAGGGCCAGACCCGCGAGGACAACACGGCGATGCGCCGGGTCTTCGTGCGTGCCGGGTGGGTCAAGGAGGCGCACTACCGCGAGGGTGGCCGATCGAGGGCGGCCGCGCGGTCGCGTCGGTCGGGTACGGGATCCTGCGCCATGACTGGGAGACGGGCGAGACGACGCCGGTGCCGTGGGACGACGACGTGCTCCCCGACAGCTGAGCGGACGGGAGGCTCGGGTCACGCCCGCCACGAGCCTCCCGCATCGTCAGTGGACGCGTCCAGGGCATGACGTGCGATCAGCCGCCGGTGGCCGTCCGCAGCGCGGCGCACGTCCGCCGGAACGCCGCGCTGAGCGACTCCCCCGCGGCGCGCTCCGCCCACTCGTCGAACGCGGCACGCAGCGCCAGCAGGGCCAACGGCACCGCGAACCGATCGGCGCCGCCCCACGCACGGTGCAGCTCCAGCGTCTGCGCGGCGTCCCGCTCGAGCACGGCGGACAGCAGCGCCGGATCGGCGACGAGCAGCGCGCGCACCCGGACCAGGCGGTCGAGGTCGTCGGGGCGGTCACGCTCGAACGTCACGAGCACCTCGGCGATCACCTCCGTCAACGCATCGAACGTCACCGGGCCGGTCACGGCGGCGGTGACGGCGTCGTGGACGTCGCGCGAGACGAACAGGAACGCGTCGACCTTCGAGGTGCAGTACCGGAAGAACGTGCGCTCGGTGACGCCGGCCGCGGTGGCGATCTCGGCCCCGGTGACGACGTCGAACCCGCGCGCGCCGACCAGCGCGACCGCGGCGTCCTCGACGGCACGCTCCGTCGCCCGCCGGTTCTGCGTCCGCCGGCTCTGCACCCGCCGGTTCTGCGCCCGGACCCCGGTCACGGCGCGGACCGCGTGGAGACCGTCTCGCGCTGCCAGAGCGCCGGCAGCCGGAGGTCGACACCGTCGGCGTCCGCCCGACGTGCGAACGCGCGCATCGTGACGTCGAGGCGGTCGAGCTTCTTCGGCAGGGGCGTGAGCGGACGGGTCAACGGACGCCAGAACGCGTCCCAGTGCACCGGTCGGACGACGCTCGGCCGCAGGGCGCCGACGGTCTCCTGCCAGTACTGCTCGATCCAGGCGGTCGGCTTCGCGCCGGCGGCACCCGCACCCAGGTAGACGGTGTCGGCGTGGAGTCCCGCGAAGGATCCCGGGATGAAGTTCGCCGTCGGGTGGACCAGCACCGATCCGTCCGGGTGCTCGAACAGGAACGAGGAGCACCCGCCGGTACGGAAGTCACGCATCCGGGCCGGCAGGGTGACCGGCTCGGTGATCTCGCCCGGCACCGCATCGCCGTCACTGTGCAGGGCGTGCAGCGGCGTGACCGTGAAGGCCCCCACCGCGAACGACTCGCGGTCGTGGAGCTCCCGGAAGGGCACGCGGTCGAGCCCGTACCCGGTGGCGATCATCCGGGTGGACGCCGAGCCGCCGAGTTCCGCCCCGGTCCGGTCCGCGACCACGGGCGCGTCGAGGGCGTGGTCGGCGTGCGAGTGCGAGACGAGCACTGCATCGAGGTGGTCGACGTCGAACCGTGCGAGTGCGTCCTCGATCCGGGTGACGTCCGGTCGGAGCCGGCCGAGCATCAGCCGCGGGAACGAGGGACGACTGAAGAAGCCGTCCACGAGCAGTGACGTCGTGCCGTCGGAGACGAGGACGTTGGACACCCCGCCGAACACCGTCGTGACGCTCATGCGTGCGCCCCGCCGAGCACGTCGTCGAGGAGCCGCATCGTGCGCGCGGCGTCCTCCATCGCGAGGTCGTGGTGCACCCCGTGCACCCGTTCGACGTCCCACCCGAGGCGCTCGTAGACCGGCACCTCGGCGCCGGGCACGACGTGTCGACCGTCGTCGGTGAGCACGAGCGTCGACGGCACGAACGGGGCCGCCGGAGCGACCGGTGTCGTCGCGACCTCGCGCAGGACGTCGCGCAGCATCGTTCGGTCCCAGTGCCGGTGGCTCTCCGCGGCGCGGCCGACGTTCGCCGGCCCCCACCGCGGATCGGTGCGGTCGTAGGCCTGCACGAGCAACGGCTGCAGCCCGGGCAGCGCCCAGAACGCCCGCCCGAGCACGCTCCGCCCCGGTGCCCGCAGGTGGAAGCCGGGGTCGAGGTACACCGCCCGCCCGGGGCGCAACCGGTCGACGGCGTCGAACAGCACCCGCCCGCCGAGCGAGTGTCCGACGACGGCGTCGAGCCCCTGCGGCAGCGTCTCGGCGAGGTCGTCGGCGAACGCGGCGAGTGTGTACGACGCCGCGCGGTCGCTCTCGCCGTGCCCCCGCAGGTCCGGCACGAGGAACGTGTACCGGTCCGGGTCGGCGTGGGACACGAGGTCGCGCCACACCAGCGCCGAACCGAGGATGCCGTGCACGAGTCCGACCCGGACCGGGCCGTGTCCGTGGGTCTCGACGTGGAGCTGCATGTGCACTCGATTCTGTCAGTGACTGACAGAATACACGGTCAGACCTGGCGGCTGAAGAGGTTCACGAGGTTGCCGTCAGGGTCACGGAACAGCGCCGATCGATTTCCCCAGGGCATCGTCGTCGGCGGCAGCACCACGTCGTCGAGGTCACCACGCAACCCCGCGAACGCGGCGTCGACGTCGTCCACCACGAACTCGAGGAACACGCCGCCGTTCGTGCGGGGCTCCGGCGCGGCCGGTCCGAGCATCGCCACGGTCGCCCGGGTCGCGAGGGCGAGCACGGCGGCGCCGGTCACGATCTCGGCGAAGACGGGTGCGGGCCGCCGCGCCTCGGTCCCGGTGACGCGTTCGTAGAACCGCACCATCCCGTCGAGGTCGTCGGTGATGATCCGGATGGATGCGAACTGCACGGGATGCCCTCCTGGCCGGCCACCTGACCGGACTCGTCGAGCATGCGCGACCACCGCGACACCGTCCTGTCGGGGTTTCGGCGAATGAGCAGGCGGATCCGGCGGCTCAGTCCCCGAGCACGGGGCGCAGGACGCCGTGCGGGATGTCGAGTTCGTCGAGGTGGACCACCCGGGGCGGGGCCGGCTCGTCGGTCTCCTCGACCGCCAGCACCCGGTCTCCGCGGAAGGCACGGACGCCGTCGCGCAACCGGCACCACGCGACGAGGTACCAGTCCTCGCCCTTCCCGATGGAGCCGAGCGGTTCGACGACGCGATCGGTCTCCTGCCCGCCGCGTCGCGGTACCGCATCCGGACGACGCGCCCGCCCGTGAGTGCACCGGCGAGCGCCGTGGGAGCAGGCGTGCGCTCCCCGACTCCAGCAGGTGCACGCGGCTCGCGAGTCGCACTGCCCGTCGGGCGTCGTCCTCGGCGAGCACCGCGGTGACCTTGCGGGCAGCGCTGCGCGCGGCGTCTCGGAACGGGCTGGAGGCGAGCGCGCCGAGGCCGATCGCCACCGCGAGCGCTTCGTCGACGGTCAGCCCGAGCGGCGGGAGCGTCGCACGGGCGTCGATCGTGTACCCGCCGGTCCGCCCCGGCTCGGCCCAGATCGGCACCCCGGCCTGCTGCAGGGACAGCAGGTCCCGCTCGACCGTGCGCACACTGACCCCGAACCGCTCGGCGAGTCGGCGCGCGCTCCGCAGCGCGGGCGCAGCAGCGCGCAGCTCTTCGACGAGCGCGTACAGGCGGTCGGTCCGGTTCACGACGCGACCATAGCCCGTGACGCTCCCGGGCATCGGACGGGAGGCGCGGTGCCAGCTGGCACCGGGCCTCCCGTCCGCCGTCCGGTCACGCGCAGGGCGCGACTCGCGTCACGAACGCGACAAGCGTTCGACCGTGGCGTGGGCGCCGTCGGCGATGAGCCCGTCGAGGGCGTCCCGGTAGGCGGCGACGAACCGTTCGTCGTCGATCAGGTCGCCGAAGACCTGTTGGTTCGCGATGAAGGCGAGCCGGTCGTCGCGCTGGGTGAGCGCGATGCGGTGCAGCGGCTCGGCCAGCCGGTCGACGATCTGGATCGGCTCGCCGGACTCGTCCGTGCCCTCGTCGTAGCGCGCCCACGACGCGACGATGCCGGCGGACAACGTGACGGGCCGGCCGGCGGCGAGGTTGTCGCGGACCACCGGCAGCAGCCACTTCGGGATCCGGTCGCTCGACTCGGCACAGAGCCGGGCCAGGGTGTCGCGGACCTCGGGGTTCTGGAAGCGCTCGATGAGGGTGGACTTGTAGTCCTCGAGGTCGATGCCGGGCACGGGGTGCAGGGTCGGCGAGCCCTCTTCGTCCATGTACCGACGCAGGAAGGTGGCGATCGCCGGGTCCTGCGTGGCCTCGTGCGCGTAGTGGTACCCGGACAGGTACCCGAAGTAGCACAGGCCCTGGTGCGACGCGTTGAGCAGCCGGAGCTTCATCAGCTCGTACGGCTCGACGTCCTCGACGATCTGCACGTCGGCGTCCTGGTACGGCGGTCGCCCGGCGGGGTGGTCGTCCTCGAGCACCCACTGGAAGAACGGTTCGGCGACGACGGGCCAGGCGTCCTCGATGCCGAGCTCGTCGCGGACCCAGGCGCGGTCCTCGTCGGCGGTGACCGGGGTGATCCGGTCGACCATCGAGTTCGGGAACGACACGTGCTCGTCCATCCAGTCGGCGAACGCCGGGTCCTGCAGGCGTGCGTAGGCGGTGAACATGTCGCGGGCGACGTGGCCGTTGCCCTGGATGTTGTCGCAGGACATCACCGTGAACGGCTGCTCGCCGCGATCACGCCGTCGACGCAGGGCTTCGACGACGAGGCCGAACACCGTGCGTGGCGGTCCGTCGCCGCGCAGGTCCGCCGCGACTCCGGGCTCGTCCGCGACGAACTCGCCGGTGACGTGGTCGAAGTTGTAGCCACCCTCGGTGATGGTCAGGCTGACGATCCTGGTGTCCGGGTGCGCCATCTTCTCGACGACGGCGTCCGGGTCGTCGACGGCGAGCAGGTAGTCGACGATGCTGCCGACGACACGGGACTCGCGGGTGCCGTCGGGGTGCTTGAGGACGAGCGTGTAGAGCCCGCCCTGCTCCGCCATCGCCGTGGCCATCCGGCGATCCTGCTCGAGGACACCGACGCCGCAGATGCCGTACTCGCGCGCCTCGCCCCGCTGGAGCAGCCGGTCGATCACCATCGCCTGGTGCGCGCGGTGGAAGCCGCCGACGCCGAAGTGCACGATGCCGGCGGTGATCCCGCTGCGGTCGTAGGTGGGGACGGCGACACCGCTCGCGGCGATCTCGTCGAGGGTCTCCGGGGACAGGCGGACGGGCATCGAGTACTCCTTCGTACGGCGGTCGTTCTGGCGGTCGCGCCGCCGGTCGCACCGGCGGTCGTGCTGGGTGCAGTCAACCACGCGCACATCTGTTCAGAACCGAGTTTCCACCGCGGGGTACGAACCTGAGGATGCACTCGTAGTCGTTGCACCGAGTGCATCGATGCACCTAGTGTTCTCATTCGTGACCCTCACGACCGACCGCCGCGCCGCCCTCAAGGCGAAGCACCGTGCGGCGATCCTGCAGGCGGCTCGCGACCTGGTCGACGAGCGCGGAGGTCGTGGTTTCAGCGTCGACGACCTGGCCGCCCGGGCCGACATCGCCCGGCGCACGGTCTTCAACCACTTCGCCTCGCTCGACGAGGTCCTGCTGGCCGTGTGCGAGCAGGAACTGTCCGTGATCATCGACCGGTTCCTGGTCGACATGGCGCGGACGCCGATCGGCGACGGCAGCCGGGCATCGATGTTCGACGAGCTCGAGTCCGCCGCACGCGGAGCCGACCTGGCAGCCGCGATCTCGAGCATGTACCGGATCCTCGGCGACCCGGGCAAGGACGACCCGAAGGCCGCGGTCCTCACCCAGACGGCGTTCTCACGGGTCACCGAACGACTCCGCGACGAGGTCGCTCGTCGCTACCCGGCGGCGGATCCCCTCGACGCCGCCCTGCTCGTCGAGTCGCTCATGAGCGGCATCGTCGTGATCGCGGAACACTGGCTGGCCACCTCCGGCCCCGCGATCGACGAGCAGTCCGTCGCCGACTGGGACGCCCTGCTGGCACGACTCGTGCACAGCGTCCGCAGCGGCTACATGCCCACCGACTGACACTTCCTCCCCAGGGGTCCACCGGCGCACCCCGCTCCACACAGCACCTGCAACGAAAGGAACGGGGCAACCGCATGGCCGGTCTCCTCTACCGTCTCGGACGGTTCTCCGCACGACGCCACTGGCTCGTGATCATCACCTGGGTGGTGATCATGGCCGTCGCCGGCGTCACCTACAGCCTGTTCTCGGGCACGATCTCGTCGGCGATCTCGATCCCGAACACCAAGACCAGTCAGGTGCAGGACGAGCTCGCCGACAAGTTCCCGTCGGCGAACGGCGGCAACGGCACGATCGTCTTCGAGACGAAGAACGGCAAGGCGTTCACCGACGCGCAGAAGTCGGAGGTCGCGGACTTCCTGACCAAGATCGAGAAGCTCGACGGTGTCAAGGGCGCGACGAGCGGCTTCGACACCCAGGACCAGCTCGACGAGCAGCGCCAGAAGATCGTCGACGGCCGCAAGGAGATCACCGACGGCCGCGCGAAGCTCGAGACCGGCCAGGACCAGCTCGACGCCCAGAAGGCGCAGCTGACCTCCGGCAAGCAGCAGATCGAGGACGCCCAGGCGCAGCTCGACGCCCAGAAGGCCCAGGCCGAGGCCGCCGGCGCAGCGCTCCCCGCAGCGCAGGCGCAGGCCGCGGCCGCGCAGCTCCAGCAGGCCCAGGCGCAGATCGACGCCCAGCAGGCGCAGATCGATGCCGGCGAGCAGCAGATCTCCGAAGCCCAGAAGACGATCGACACGAACACGAAGAAGCTCGACGACAGCTCTGAAGAGCTGGAGCAGGGCTCGAAGCTCCTCGACCTGTCGAAGGACGTCCGCTTCGTGTCGTCGAACGGCAGCGCCGCCATCGGCACGGTCCAGTTCACGAAGTCGACCTACGAGGTCCCCGCCGACACGAAGACCGCCATCGCGGACGATGCCGACTCGGCCGACATCAGCGGCGTGAACGTCTACGTCTCGAACGACATCGCGCAGGGCGTGCCGTCGATCCTCGGTCCGGGCGAGATCGTCGGCGTCATCATCGCCGCGCTCGTGCTCTTCCTGATGCTCCGCACCGTCATCGGTGCGGCGATCCTGCTCGTCAGCGCCGTGCTCGGCGTGGGCGTGGCGTCACTCGCCTCGCTGTCGTTCTCCGGCCTGGTCGAGTTCATCTCGGTCACGCCGGTACTGGGGGTGATGTTGGGCCTGGCGGTCGGCATCGACTACTCGCTCTTCATCCTGAACCGACACCGCACCCAGCTGAAGCAGGGCATGCAGGTGCACGAGTCCATCGGCCTCGCGAACGGCACCTCCGGCAACGCCGTGGTGTTCGCCGGCGCGACCGTCATCGTCGCCCTGCTCGCGCTGAACATCACCGGCATCCCGTTCCTCGGGCTCATGGGCACGGTCGGTGCGGTCGCGGTGTTCTTCGCGATCCTCATCGCCACGTCGTTCACGCCGGCGCTGCTGTCCCTGATCGGGATGCGGATCCTGCGCAAGAAGGAGCGGACGAAGATCGGCAACACCGGCTCGACCCGGGTGCCGAACAAGCCGATGAAGACCTGGCGCGCGATCGTCACGCTCGTCGCCGGCGTCGCCGTGCTCGGCACCATCGCGCTCCCCGCGACGCAGATGCGCCTCGGCCTGCCGACCGGTGCGTCCGAGTCCGTCGACTCGAGCCAGTACAAGGCGTACAAGGCCCTCGACGAGGAGTTCGGTGCCGGCCAGAACGGCCCGCTGCTCGTCGTCGCGACGCTGCCCGAGTCGATCAGCAAGTCCGACGTCACCGCGACCGAGGTCACCATCGGTGAGGCCCTGGCGAAGAACGACGACGTCAAGGCCGTCCTGCCGATCGGTACCTCGTCGGACCGCGACATCATCGCGTTCCAGGTGAAGCCCGGCGGCGGACCGGACAGCATCTCCACCGAGAACCTGGTCAAGGACCTGCGCGACCAGACCGTCACGACCGACGACGGCACGGTCACGCTCGGTGTCGCGGGCAACGCGTCCGCCAACATCGACGTGTCCGAGAAGCTGTCGAACGTCCTGCCGCTCTACCTCGTGGTGGTCGTCGGCCTGTCGCTCATCATCCTGATCATCGTGTTCCGGTCCTTCCTGGTCCCGATCACGGCGACGGCGGGCTTCATCCTGTCCGTGATGGCGTCGTTCGGAGGCCTGACCGCGATCTACCAGTGGGGCTGGCTCGGCTCCGTGTTCGGCGTGCACGACCCTGCGCCGATCCTGAGCTTCCTGCCCATCATCGAGATCGGCATCCTGTTCGGCCTGGCGATGGACTACCAGCTGTTCCTGGTGTCCGGCATGCGTGAGGCCTACGCCCACGGTGCCTCCGCGAAGGTCGCGGTCCAGCGCGGGCTGCACGCCGGTCGCGCGGTGGTCACGGCGGCAGCGATCATCATGATCTCGGTGTTCGCGGGCTTCATCTTCTCGGACTCCTCCACGATCAAGCCGATCGGGTTCGGCCTGGCGTTCGGTGTGCTCGTCGACGCGTTCGTCGTCCGCATGCTGCTCATCCCGGCAGCGATGCACCTGCTCGGCCAGAGCGCCTGGTGGTTCCCGAAGTGGCTCGACCGGATCGTGCCGGACGTCGACGTCGAGGGCGCGAAGCTCGAGCGGTCGCACCCGGTCGCCGGTCAGGAGGACACCCACACGGGGTCGCACGCCCTCCCCGTGGCGCCGGACGCCAACGCGCACGAGTCGGGGCACCCGCCCGCGCACCGCGCGTAGTCGACGCACCCAGCCTGGAGGCCCGGTGCCGGTCCACGAGACCGGCACCGGGCCTCCCGTGCGTGCGCCCACCCCGCGTGAGCCGACGCCGCGCCGACCCGCGACCCAGAGCGACATCCTCGATGTCGTACGACGTCGAGGATGTCGCCAGCCCGCGCCTGCAACTGTTGCGGTCGCGCCAGTGCGACAAGTTCGATGTCGTACGACGTCGAACTTGTCGCACCGACCCACACCGACCCCCGCGACCCACCGCGACCCACCGCGTCCCGGGAACACTTCGTGGGCGAACGGTATCGTGGGCGCATGACCTCCGCACCCGACCCGCTCGCGCTCGACCGGCAGCTCTGCTTCGCCCTCGCGGCCACGAGCCGGAGCGTCATCGGGCTGTACCGCGACCTGCTCGAGCCGATGGGCCTGACGCACCCGCAGTACCTCGTGATGCTCGCACTCTGGGAGCAGGACCCGCGGTCGGTGCGCGAGATCGCCGGCGAACTGCGGCTCGACTCGGCCACCCTCAGCCCGCTGTTGAAGCGGCTCGAGGCATCGGGCTACGTCCGCCGGACCCGCAGCGCGGCCGACGAACGGCAGCTCGAGGTCTCGCTCACCACGGCCGGGCGAGCACTGCGCGACCGCGCGCGGGCGGTTCCCCTGGCGGTCGCGGACCGACTCGGGTGGCCACTGGAACGCCTCGAAGCGCTCAAGGACGACCTGACGGAACTGCTGGAGCGCGTCGACCAGGTGTGATCCGTGGCCGATGGTGCCATAATGGTTCGTGCACGAATGAAAGGACGCACCGTGGGGCGCTTCGGCAAGTGGTACGAACGGTGGAACACGACGCTCATCAACAAGATGGGACCGTCGCAGATCGGCGCCGGACACCCCGAGGGGGTCGACGACCGGTCAGTGGACCGCGGCTGCCCGATCTGCGGCAAGCCCCTCTCCCGGCACCAGGTGATCCGCCCCGAGGGCCAGGTCCGTTCGTCGACCCTGGTCTGCCCGCGCGACTGACGACGGGAATTGCACCGAGCAACACGACGTTCCACTCCCTCGTGAAGCTCTTCGAACCCACCTCCTTCGGCGCCCTGCGCCTGTCGAACCGCGTCGTCATGGCCCCGCTCACGCGCACCCGCGCCGGCGAGCACGGCATCCCGAACGACCTGCTCGTCGAGCACTACCGTCAGCGTGCGGGCCTCGGCATGATCATCACCGAGGGCACCTGGCCCGTGCAGGAAGGCCGCTCCTACCCCGGGCAGCCCGGCATCGAGACCGACGAGCAGATCGCCGGCTGGCGCCGCGTCGCCGACGCCGTGCACGCCGAGGGCGGCACCATCGTGATGCAGCTCATGCACGGTGGCCGTGTCTCCCACCCCGACATCTCGCAGACGCCGCGCATCGTCGCCCCGAGCGCCATCGCCGCTCCTGGACAGACCCACACCGCGACCGGCAAGGCCGACATGCCCGTCCCCCACGAGCTGACCACCGCCGAGGTGCAGGACGCCGTGCAGGGCTTCGCGCAGGCTGCCCGCAACGCCATCGCCGCCGGACTCGACGGCGTCGAGGTCCACGGCGCCAACGGCTACCTGGTGCACGAGTTCATGTCCCCGGTGTCGAACACCCGCACCGACCAGTACGGCGGCTCACCCGAGAACCGCGCCCGCTTCGCGATCGAGGTCACGACCGCCGTCGCCGAGGCCGTCGGCGCAGACCGCACCGGCATCCGCCTGTCGCCCGAACACGGCATCCAGGGCGTCATCGAGGACGACGCGGCCGACGTCCGCGCGACCTACACCGCGATCGCCGAGGGCCTCGCGCCGCTCGGACTCGCCTTCATCGACGTCCTGCACGCCGAGCCGACCGGTGACCTGGTGCAGCACGTCCGCCGCACCGCGGGCGCACCGTTCGTGGTCAACTCCGGCTTCTCGGCGCTGACCACCCGCGACGAGGCCATCGCACTCGTCGATGACGACCACGCCGACGCCGTCGCTGCCGGCCGCCCGGCCATCGCGAACCCGGACCTCGCCCACCGCTGGGAGCAGGACGCGGAGCTCAACGAGGCCCGTCCCGAGCTCTTCTACGGCGCGACCGCCGAGGGCTACACCGACTACCCGTCGCTGGCCGAGGTTCGCGCGACCGTCTAGGGCTGCGCGCGGTCCCTCGGCACGCCGCCCGCGGTGCGCCGAGGTTCCACGACACCCCGCGTGCGTTCCGTCGAGGTTCCGATCAGGACGGTGCGTGCCCGCGAGGTTCCGAGATCTCGGAACCCCACGGGGTGGGGACGAGGGACGGACAGGAGGCCCGTGGCGAGACCGCCACGGGCCTCCCGTCCGTCCCGGGGATGGTTCCGATCCGTGACGCGCTTCTCGTAGGATCGTGGCAGTGAACACTGCAACGCCGGGCGAGCGTGGCCCCGCGCACCAGGCGCGCGACACGACGCGGTGGGACATCCAGGGGCTCCGCGCCTTCGCGGTCCTGTCGGTCGTCGTCTACCACCTCTGGCCACACGCGCTCCGCGGTGGGTTCGTCGGCGTCGACGTCTTCTTCGTGATCTCCGGCTTCCTCATCACCGGACACCTGGTGCGCGAACAGCTCGCGACCGGCGCCATCCGTCTCGGCCGGTTCTGGTCACGCCGGGCGAAGCGTCTCCTCCCCGGCGCGTTCCTGACGATCCTGGTCACGGGCGCCGCCGTCCTGGTGGCCGTGCCCAACACGCTCTGGGGCCAGTACGGGCGCGAACTCATCGCGTCGACCGTCTACCTGCAGAACTGGGAGCTGGCGGCGAGCGCGGTCGACTACCTGGCATCGACCAACGACCCCTCGCCCTTCCAGCACTTCTGGTCGCTGTCCGTCGAGGAGCAGTTCTACATCGCGCTGCCCTTGGCGCTGATCGGGCTGGGGTTCCTCGTCCGTCGGCGCCGCTCGCCCCTGACGACGGCGCGACTGCTGCTCGGCGGCGTCGTCGTGCTGTCGCTCGCGTGGAGCATCGTGCAGACCAGCACGAACCCCGGCGTCGCGTACTTCTCCACCGGCACGCGCGCGGGAGTTCGCCCTCGGCGGGCTCGCCGCCACCGTCCGTCTGCCCGAGGTCCGCACCGACGTGGCCCGACGGGTACGCCTCGTGCTGGCGAGCACCGGCGCCGCCGCACTCGTCCTGTCGCTCGTCGTCATCGGACCCGGCACACCGTTCCCCGGCGTCGCTGCACTCCTCCCCGTCGCGGGGGCCACACTCATGGTGCTCTTCGGTGGGAGCACCGTGTTCGCGTCGCTCGGCGCCCTCGCCCCGATCGCGTTCACCGGGCGGATCTCGTACTCCCTCTACCTGTGGCACTGGCCGCTCGTCGTGATCCTGCCGATCGCGCTCGGACACCCACTCGACTGGGCGACCAGCACCGCTGTCCTGCTCGTCTCCTTCGGACTGGCCGCGGTCACGACCGTCTGGTTCGAAGAACCCGTCCGGTTCTCGACGTGGATGCACGACCTCCGGCCACGGGGCACCGTCGCGCTCGGGGTCATCTGCACCTTCACCGTCGCGACCCTCGGTGCCGCGACCCTGACGGTCGTCCACGTGCAAGAAGTGCATGCCGAGCGCGCCACGCAGCAACTCACGAAGCAGCTCACCACCCAGCGGGCCAAGGACGGTCCGTCGTGCATCGGTGCGGCCGCGCTCATCGGCACCGCGCACCCCTGCATCGACCCGAACCTGGCCGACGTGCGCATCCCCGCCCCCGCATCGGCCGCGCGCGACGACGCGAACCGTGGCGAGTGCTGGAACGAGGTCTTCACGACCTGTGTCCTCGGCAAGGCGACCGGATGGTCGAAGCACCTCGTCGTGATCGGCGACTCGCACAGCAACGCACTGCTCGGAGCGTACGAGCGGATCGCCGACGACAACGGATGGCGGATCGACCTGGCGGGCACCGGTGGGTGCTACCTCACCACCGCGCGACAGAGCTCCGTCAGCACCGACTCCATGCGCAAGTGCGACGAGTGGAAGCACCAGGCGATCGACTACGTCCGCGCCCACCGGGATGCCGACGCCCTGGTCGTCACCCACTCGGCCACCCAGCGACCGGTCGACCTGCCCGCCGGCGCAGCCCGCGACGCGGCAACCCGCGACGGCCTCGTCGACGCCTGGGAGCAGGCAGCCGGCGACGACCTGCCGGTGATCGCCATCCGCGACAACCCCGTGCCCCGACCCGACGTCGTGGAATGCGTGGGCAAGATGTCCGGGCCGACGAACACCTCGTGCGACCAGCCGCGGTCAGAGGCGTTCCGGCAGACCGACTCGACGGACGACGCCGTGCGGGCGTTCACGGCCGCCGGGGGTCACGCTGCGGAGATCGACCTGACGGACCACTACTGCACGGCGACGACCTGCCCGGCGGTGATCGGCGGCGTGATGGTCTACCGGGACAAGTCGCACGTCACGGCGACGTGGGCGACGTCGTTGGAGCCGTACCTGGAGCGCGGACTGCAGGAGCAGCTCGAGGCGCTCGGGCGATGAGCTGAGCGCAGGGCGCAGCCGGGCATGGCGGCGCATGCCGTGCGCTTCGTGAGCAGAAATGGTCGGGTCCCGCCGACGAACCCGACCATTTCTGTTCACGAAGTCGGCCCGACTGATCAGCAGCGCCACCAGCGGGTGTGCATCGAGGACCGCGAACACCGACGTCGTCGTCGTGTTCCCCATCCGACCTCGCCGTGCTTCACTCTGACCATGACCTCGACCACCGTCCTCGCCTCCTGTGCCGCCGGGACTGTCGACTGCCACGACACCGCTTCGGTCGACCTGCTGCCCCTGCTCGTGGTCGTAGCGCTCGTCGTCGTGGCGCTGGTCGCTCTGGGGATCGCGCTGCTCGGGCGTCGGCGTCGGTGAGCTGAGGCGGGTCAGACGCTGACGATCTCCACTTGCCGCGCGGGGAGAGCGCCGTGCGATGCGGTGGCCAAGCGTGCTGGAAGCACGATGCCCCCAGCGCAGTGCGCCAAGTAGTCGAGGAACGCTCCGACGGTGCTCGATGCGCTGGGTTGCTCGCTGGGCTCGCGCATGTCCTCTGCTGTTCGCACGTCGAGCGCACCGTCGACGTCCATGACGGCGATCCGACGGATGCCTCGCTCTGCTCGCACGAAGACGTTGGCGTACCCGCCGACGTTCTCGATCCGACGCAGGAGCACCGGCAGGCGTTCGTGCTCGAGTGCAACGACGACAGGACAGCGCCCGTCGACGTCGACCACCTCGAGGGCCAGGTCCGCGAAGGGGCCGACCGCGAGTGCGCGATCGACCTCGGCACGGAAGATGTCGAGTGCGGCCTGCTCAGTCATCACTGCCTCTCATGTCCCGGATTGTAACGGCGTACGCGGTCAGGCGGACCAGCGCCGCGTCCAAGTACTCAGCGACGTCCGCGAGGTGGTGCAGCGGTCCGATCGAGCTGACCGTGCCGTCCTCGTGGTGGAGGTGCACGTGCCCGTGGCAGCAGTCCACGCGCGCGACCTCCCGCCACGCTCCGTCGAGCTGCAGAGCGGTCACGATCAACGCGAAGTCGACGAGCCGACCGTCTGCCCGGTAGAGCCGGTGGTCCATCCGCATCGTGTCCGTGTCGTCGATGCTCTGGTACCAGCTCCGTTCGACACAATCTCGTCGGTCGGGCGGTCGGAAGCGGCCGCGTTCCTGATCCGCGGCGGCACGTTCAGCCGCGAGACGCGCACGACGCACGTCTCGCCGTGGTTGCTGACCTCGACGAACCATGCCAGGAACCTAGACCCGGTCGAACCCGATCCCGAAGGACTTCGAATGCGACATCCGAACTCGCGGACGAGCCACCGAGCACCAACGACGAGGGCCCCGGCGGAATCCGCCGGGGCCCTTCGTCTGTTCGGTGTCATGCCGTTCAACCGGCACTGTGCGCTCGAAGGGACTCGAACCCCAACCTTCTGATCCGTAGTCAGATGCTCTATCCATTGAGCTACGAGCGCGTGGCCTTGCGGCCGTGGAAGACTCTACAACAGCTCCGGCCCGGGCGCCAATCGAGGCCGCCCGACCGCTCCACCCGGCGTGTCGCGAGGCGACAGCCGAGCCCCCGACGTCACAGCGCCGCGGCCTCCTCGCCGAACACCTCGGCCAGGAACACCCGCAGTGCCTGCCACGATCGGCGGTCGGCGCGCTCCTGGTACTGGGCGCCGTGGTCGGGCGCGTCGGTCCCCGGCACGGCGAACGCGTGCATGGCCCCGGCGTAGGTGACGACCTGCCAGTCGACGCCGGGCTCGGTGCGCATCTCGTCCTGCCAGGCGTGCACGGCGTCGTCGGCACGACCGGGTCCGCTCCCCGGTCAGCACGAGCAGCTTCGCCCGGATCGCCGAGGCGTCGGCGGGGTCGTGCGTGATGAGCCCGCCGTGGAACGACACCGCACCGACGAGGTCCGCGCCGGTGCGCGCGAGCTCGATCGCGGTGGAGCCGCCGAAGCAGTAGCCGATGACGACGATGCGGGCCCGGTCGACGTCGGGGTCCTGCCGCAGCCGCTCGAGTCCGGCGGTCGCACGTGCCCGGAGCAGCGGCAGGTCCTGGTAGTACGACCCGGCGACCTGGCCGGCGGTGTCGTCTCCGGGCCGCACGCCGGCGCCGTAGATGTCCGCGCCGAACGCCACGTGGCCCAGGCGCGCGAGCATCGTCACCCGTGCTTCTACGTGCTCGTTCACGCCGTGCCAGTCGTGCACGACCAGGACGGCCGGGCGGGGACCGGCGACGGCCGCGTCCTTGGCGAGCACGCCGAGCAGGTCGGTGCCGTCGTGGTCGTAGTGGACGGGCTCGACACGGATGTCGGCGCCGGCGGGTTCGGGAACGGTCTGCAGGACGTCGTCGATGGTGGTCACGTCGTCCGACGCTACGCCGCCGTCCGGCTCAGGCGTCGATGTTGTCCCAGTCCTCAGGACCGCTCGACCCGGCCGGGTACTCGTCGAGCGGCGTCGTGCCGGCCTTCCACGCCTCGAGGAACGGTCCGACGACCTTCCAGCCCTGCACGGCGCTGTCGCCACGGACCGACAGGGTCGCGTCGCCCTCGAGCACACCGGCCAGGACCTCGCCGTAGGCGCTGAGTCGTCCGGGGTTGAACGTCGTCTCGAGACTCGTGCGGTCGATCGTGTACGGGTCGCCGGGGCCGTTGACGTTGAGCTCGAGCTGCATCTCGTCCGGGGCGATCCAGATCCGGAGCCGGTCCGGTGGGCGGCGCCGGACAGGCCGACGGGCACCTGCGGGGAGTCCTTGAACGTGATGACGATCTCGCGGCGCTGCTTCGCGAGCGCCTTGCCGGAACGCAGCGTGAAGGGGACTCCGGCCCACCGCCAGTTCGCGATCTCCAGGGTCAGCTGGGCCAGGGTCTCGGTGCCGAGCGACGGGTCGACCCCGTCCTCGTCTGCGTACGACGGCAGCTTGCGGTCGCCGACCGTGCCCGCGGTGTACCGGGCGCGCTTGCCGGCGGCGACGACGTCCCCGCCCCACGGCCGCACGGCACGCAGCACGAGTTCCTTCTGGGTCCGCAGGTCGTCGGCGTCGATCGACGCCGGCGCCTCCATGGCCACGACGGCCATGACCTGGAGCAGGTGGCTCTGGATCATGTCGGTGAGGGCGCCGGCCTTGTCGTAGTAGCGGGCGCGTCCTTCGAGCCCGAGGGTCTCGTCGTACACGATGTCGACGCGTTCGACGTGCTGCGAGGACAGCAGGGGCTCGATGATGCGGTTCGCGAAGCGCAGCCCGATCAGGTTGAGCACCGTCGAGCGGCCGAGGAAGTGGTCGACCCGGTGGATGCGCTCCTCGGGGATGAACGAGTGCAGCAGGTCGTTCAGGTGCTCGGCGCTGGCGGCGTCGGTGCCGAACGGCTTCTCGAGCGCCAGGCGGGTGCGCTTCGGCAGGTCGAGGTGGGCGAGCTGTTCGCAGCTCTTCTCGGTCACGGCCGGGGGCAGCGCGAAGTAGATCGCGGGGTCGTGGTCGCAGGCTCCGAGCAGCGCGCGCAGGTCGTCGGCGCTCGTGACGTCGGCCTTGCGGTACGAGGACGCTTCGATCACGGCCTGCAGCCGCTCTGACAGCGACGAGTCGCCCTCCGCCCCTTCGTCGCCCTCGTTCTTCGACGCCTGCGCGTTCTCGAAGGACTCGCGCACCTGCACCTTCCAGTCGGCGTCGGACAGGTCCTCGACACCCGCCCCGATGAGCTGGACGTCCCAGTCGTCCTTGACCTCGAGCAAGGTCGCGAGACCCGGCAGGAGCAGGCGCTTGGACAGGTCGCCGCTGGCTCCGAGGATGAGCAGGCTGGTCTGGAGGCTCGACATGCCTCCGACCGTACTCATCGGCCCCGGTGGACGGCCGGGCCGCTACGGTGGTGACAGTTCGGCGCGAGGGAGCACCATGAGCAGTGGGTACGAAGGACGACGCCTCCGCGTCGTCGTGATCGGCACCGGCATGATCGCGGGGGTCCACGCACGCGCGGCCCGGGCCGCCGGTGCCGAGGTGCTCGGGGTGCTCGGCCGGAACGCATCGCGCTCCGAGCAGGTCGCGGCGCAACTCGACCTGCCTCGTGGGTACGCCTCGCTCGACGACGTCATCGCCGACGCCCCCGACGTCGTGCACATCTGCACGCCGAACGACCAGCACCACCCGCAGGCGATGGCGGTCATCGCCGCGGGCATCCACGTGGTGTGCGAGAAGCCCCTCGCGATCGACCCGGCGCAGGCCGCCGAACTCGTCGCCGCGGCGGCGGACGCCGGTGTCGTCGCCACCGTGCCGTTCGTGTACCGCTACCACCCGATGATCCGCGAGATCCGCGCGCGCATCGCCGACGGCGACCTCGGTCGACTGCTCGCCGTGCACGGCCACTACCTGCAGGACTGGATGCTCGACGAGGACGCCTCGAGCTGGCGGGTCGACCCGACCTCGAGCGGGTTGTCCCGCGCGTTCGCCGACATCGGCTCGCACTGGTGCGACCTGGTCGAGTTCGTCACCGGCGAGCGCTTCACCTCGGTGTCCGCGGCGACCGACATCGTCTACCCGACCCGGCCCGCGGCCTCGGGGCCGTCGTTCTCCGGCTCCCCGGACCCCGACCCGGTCGCCGACGCCGCGGAACGGGCCGAGGTCACCACCGAGGACACCGCGGTCGCGACGTTCCGCACCGGCACCGGGCGCATCGGCAACGTGGTGATCTCGCAGGTGGCGTCCGGCCGGAAGAACCGCCTGTGGTTCGAGGTCGACGGCACCCGGGGCAGCGCCGCCTTCGACCAGGAGCAGCCCGAGTCCGCGTGGTTCGGCAACGAGCGTGGCGCGCAGATCGTCGTGCGCGACCCGTCGCAGGGGTACCCGGACCAGCGGCGTCTGGCGATCGTGCCGTCCGGGCACCCGCAGGGCTACCTCGACGCCTTCGCCGCGTTCGTCGCCGACACGCACACCGCGGTCCGCACCGGTGTGGCCCCCGACGGCCTGCCGACCTTCGCGGACGGCGCACGTTCCGCCGACATCATCGAGGCCGTGATCACCAGCGCGGCCGAGAACACGTGGCGGGAGATCCGGTGAAGCTCGGCATGCTGACGGCCTGCCTGCCCGGCTGGACCCTCGACCGCATCGCGGACTTCGCCGTCGGGCAGGGGTACGAGCGGCTCGAGGTCGGCGTGTGGCCCGGCACCGGTGGCCGCGACTTCGAGGCAGCGCACCTGCCCGTGGCGACGTTCACCGACGAGGATGCTGCGGCGACCCGTGACCTGCTCGACCGCACCGGCCTCGAGATCTCCGCGCTCGCGTACTACGAGAACAACCTGCACCAGGACCTCGCCCGCCGCACCGAGATCAAGACGCACCTGTTCCACGCGATCGACGCGGCGCAGCGCCTCGGCGTGCCGTACGTCGGCACGTTCATCGGCCGCGACAACAGCAAGTCGGTGCGGGAGAACATGGCCGAAGGGAACCGGGTCCTCCCCGAGCTCGTCGACTACGCCGGCGAGCGCGGCGTGCAGTTGATCATCGAGAACTGCGTGATGGAGGGCTGGCACCCGGACGGCTACCCCGGCAACCTGGCGTACTCCCCCGAGCTCTGGGGCTGGGTCACCGGCCTCGGCTTCGGCCTGAACTGGGACCCGTCGCACCTGACCTGGATCGGCATCGACCCGGTCGAGACGATCCTGCCGTTCGCCGAGCACATCGTGCACGCCCAGGCGAAGGACCTCGAGCTGTTCCCCCGGAAGCGCGACGCGTACGGGTTCTTCGGCAAGGTCGACAAGGGCGGCGACCCGTGGGACCTGGGCTGGTGGCGCTTCCGGGTGCCGGGCCGTGGCGTCGTGGACTGGCCGCACGTCGTCGACCGCCTGTACGAGGCCGGCTTCGACGGCACCCTGTCGGTCGAGCACGAGGACCCGCTCTGGGGCGGCACGGACGAGAAGGTCCTCGAAGGGCTGCGGATCGCCCACCGCACGCTCCGCCCCCTCATCGCCGCGGAGTGACGGCGCAGCACGCACAACGCACAACGCGCAGCACGCAGCACGCAGCACGCAGCACGACGGGTGTTGCGCATGTGAACGTCGTGTGACGACTTCGACCCGACACTGGCGGGTCGGCTGTGCGTCCTCATAGGTTCTCCGACGATGAACCTCCACTCCTCTCCGCGCCGCCGACGGCGCACCATCAGCGGCGCGGCCTTCGCCACCGCGGGTGTGCTCGTCGCACTGTCCGTCCCCTCCACCGCCGTCGCCGCCGAGGGCGACACGACGATCGACATCATCGACGTCAACGACTTCCACGGCCGCATCGAGTCCGAGGGCACCGCCGTCGACAAGGCCGCCGGTGCCGCCAAGCTCGCCGGCGTCGTGCAGTCGTACCGCGAAGCCAACCCGAACACGATCTTCGCCAGCGTCGGCGACAACGTCGGTGCCTCGACGTTCACCTCGCTGATCCAGCAGGACGCCCCGACGATCGATGCGCTCAACGCCATGGACCTCGACGTCAGCGCGATCGGGAACCACGAGCTCGACAAGGGCCAGGACGACCTGACCGGGCGCATCGAGGACCGGGCCGACTGGCCCTACGTCTCGGCGAACATCGTCAAGCAGGGCACGACCGATCCCGCGTTCACCCCGTACTCCATCGTGGAGAAGGGCGGCGTGAAGGTCGGCTTCATCGGCGCGACCACCGAGGACCTCATCCCCGGGCTCGTCAGCCCGGGTGGCGTGCAGGGGCTCGCGATGGCCCTGATCGTCAGCCAGGTCAACAAGTACGCCGACCAGCTCACCGACGGCGACGACGCCAACGACGAGGCCGATGTGCTCGTGCTCCTCGTGCACGAGGGCGCCACCACGAACGCCCTCGCCGACGCGACCGGGTCCGGTGCGTTCGGCACGATCACCTCGGGCGTCTCGTCGAAGGTGTCCGCGATCGTCTCGGCACACACCCACGCGACCTACAACCACCGGATCGCCGGCCCGGACGGCACGACCCGCCCGGTGATCCAGACCGGTTCGTACGGCGTGAACTACGGGCACCTGCAGCTCACCGTCGACGCCGACAAGCAGCTCACCGGCATCACGTCCGAAGTGAAGTCCGTCAACGGTGAGACCCGCGTACCGGCCGACGCCACGTCCGTCACCGCGGTCACCGGCATCGTGACGGCCGCGAAGGCCGTCGCCGACGTCGAGGGCAGCAAGAAGCTCGGCGAGATCACCGGCGACCTGCGTCGTGCGGTGCAGTCGGACCGGAAGACGGAGAACCGCGGCGGCGAGTCCGCGCTCGGCAACTACATCGCCGAGGTGCAGCGCTCCGCGACCGAGCGCAACGGCTCGCAGGTCGCCTTCATGAACCCCGGCGGGCTCCGCACGGACATGGTGTACGCGTCGAGCGGCGCCGGCGACCCCGACGGCACAGTGACCTACAAGGAGGCCGCGCTCGTCCAGCCGTTCGCGAACACCCTGGTCACCGAGGACATGACCGGCCAGCAGATCAAGAACGCCCTCGAGCAGCAGTGGCAGCCCGACGGCCTGGAGCGTCCGTTCCTCAAGCTCGGCGTCTCGAACGGCTTCGCGTACACCTACGACCCCGCGAAGGGTCGCGGCGAGCGCATCACCGGCATGACCCTGAACGGCGAGCCGATCGCGCTCGGCGACACCCTCAAGGTGACGGTCAACTCGTTCCTGTCGACCGGCGGCGACAACTTCGCCGCCTTCGCGACCGGCACGAACATCGCCGACTCGGGCCAGGTCGACCTGCAGGCGCAGGTGGACTACTTCCTCGCCAACCCGACGGTCACGCCGCCGACCGACCAGCGCGCCGTCGGCACCACGGTGACGCCGACCCCCGAGGGCGGGTTCCAGCCCGGTGACGAGATCAGCATCGCGCTGTCGTCGCTCGTGTTCAGCAGCGACGACCCCGCTGCGGCCGGCACCGTGTCGGTCGGCGCCGGTGACGTCGAGCTCGCCACCGCCGAGATCGACCCGACGATCGTCGACAAGACCGACGAGCAGGGTCGCGCGACGCTGACCTTCGCCGTGCCGACCATCGAGTCGTCGGCCGACGCAGCGACGGTCCGTGCGGCTGCCCGTGCCGCGGCCACGACGGACGCACCACTCGTGGTCACCCTGCCGGGTGGCCAGACGATCACGCTCGCCGTGACCATCCCGCTCGCCGCAGCCGTCGACCCGACGGACCCGACCGAGCCCACGGACCCGACCGACCCCACGGACCCAGCCGACCCGGGCGCGGGCAATGGCAACGGCAACGGCAACGCTCCGGGCACCGGCACCGGCACCGGCACGGACCTGGCGGGCGACCCCGCCGACTCCACGAACGCCGGCGGTGACCTCGCCTACACGGGCGCGGACCTGACGGTGCCGGGGATCGCAGCGGGCCTGCTCCTGCTGGCGGGCATCACCGCACTCGTCGCCGTGCGCCGGAAGCGCGCACCGACCGACGCGAGCGTCCAGACGGACTGAACCCGGGCCTCCCGTCCGACACGAACGGGCCGTCTCACCACCGTGAGACGGCCCGTTCCGTCACGCCGGGAGGCACGGATCGCGTCCGGCGCGCGCCGCGCGCGGATCCGCTGCCGCGCTCCCTGTCCCATAGCAGCGCTCGCACTGCGGATCCGGGGATCGGCGGGGTACTCTCGGGCCTGTCGCATCGCGACGCGTCGCGCCGGGTCGCCTCTCAGGTCGGCGGTGGTTCCGTTCGACGAGACCCCGCGACGCGGGTGCCCTCCGCCTCCAGGGAAACGGCGGAGGGCGCCCTCTCCCCCAACGGTGTCAGGGCGCTCCGGACACGTTCAGCGGAACAGCTGCTCGCCGATGTACGACCCCTTGCGCGGTGCCGGCGGGATCGCGAACACCGCGGAGCCGATGTGCGAGACGTACTCGTTCAACCGGTCCGAGGCGCCGAGCTTCCGCTGCAGCCGGGTGAAGTGCTCCGGGTCGTTCATGTACGCCAGGAACAGCAGCCCGGCGTCGAGCTGGCCGTACTCGTTGAGGCCGTCGGTGTAGTTGTACGGACGACGGAGGATCTTCACGCCGCCGTTCGCCTCGTGGGCGGCCAGGGCGATGTGGGACGTCGCATCGATCTTCGCTGCACCGTCCTTCCCGGTCGCCGCGAAGTCCGGCGTCGTGTGCTCGGTCCCGCCGGACAGCGGTGCGCCCTCGATCTTGGTCCGACCGAACACGCGCTGCTGGTCGCTGACGACGTCGGCGTCCCAGATCTCGATGTTCATCCGGATCTTCCGCACCACCTGGTAGGTGCCGCCGGTCATCCACGCCGCACCGTCGCCCGGGTCGTCGACCCACACGAAGCGGTCGTGGTCCTCGTCCGTCGTGATGTTCCTGGTGCCGTCCTTGAAGCCCATCAGGTTGCGCGGTGTCGTCTGGTGCGGGCCGGCCGACGCGCGGCCGAAGCCGAGCACGGTCCACCGCACGGTCGCCGTCCCCCGGGCCATCCGGGCCAGGTCGCGGACGGCGTGGTACGCCACCTGCGGGTCGTCGGCGCAGGCCTGCAACGACAGGTCGCCGCCGGTCAGTCCGGCCTGCAGGTTGTCGCTCGGCAGCCGAGGCACGTCGGCGAGGTCCGCCGGACGCTTGTCGGCCAACCCGAAGCGCTCGTCGAACACGCCGGGGCCGAACCCCACCGTGACCGTCAGGGACGCCGGGCCGAGGTCGAGCGCCTCACCGGTGTCCGCGCCGACGCCGTCACCGTGCGCTGGCTCGACGCTGCCGACGGTCTTCCCCGCCTGCAGCTGCGCGATCGCCGCGGACCAGCGGGCGAGGAGCACCTGCAGCTCGGTCGCGACGCTGGTGGACAGTTCGAAGGTCATGAAGACGCAGTACCGCTGGGGTGCGGTCTGCACCCCGCCCTGCGGCTGCCGTGCGGCGGTCGCGTAGAACGGGTGGCTCTGGGACAGGTCGATGGACTCGTCACCGTTGGTGGCCGCCGTGAAGGGGTTGACCCCCGTCGCGGCCGTCGCGCCGCCGATGCCGACCGCGGCGCCCGCACCGGCTCCGGCCGCGGCGAGTCCCGCGCCGAACAGCCCGCGCCGGGAGACCCCGGTGCGGGCTGCGCGGTCGTCGTCGGGCTGCGTCACGCGGTGGCGACCTTCTCGGCGAGGCGGGACAGCGGGTCCTGCAGGGCCTGGATCTGCTGCGAGATGCGGTTCGCGTCGGACTTCTTGGTCGCCGCGTCCCACGTGTCGAAGCCGCCGAGGTCGTCGGCGTTGCGGTAGCCGTCCATCATCGTGTTCGTCGCGTCGAACTGCTTCGCGATCTGCTCGGTGAGGGTCGGGTCGAGCTTCGTCAGGCCCGGCTTGAGGTACGCGAAGGCCTGACGGGCGCCCTCGACGTTGGCGGCGAGGTCGACGAGGTCGATGTGGCTGTACGCCTCTTCCTCACCGGTGACCTTGTTCGACTGGACCTCCTCGAGCAGGCCGGCGGCACCGTTCGCCAGGTCCTCGGGCTTGTAGTCGAGCGTCGGGACGAGCTTCGCGAGCAGCTGCACGTTCTCGGTCAGGTCGGCCGCGGTCTTCTTGGTCGACGCGGTGATGTCCCCCGCCTGGAACAGGTCCTTCTCGACGGCGTGGAACCCGCTCCAGCCGACGGCCGGGTCGAGGTTCGAGGCGCGCATGTCGATCAGGTAGTCGAGGTTGCCGGCGTTGTCGGTCGCCTTGTGCCCCTTCTTGACGAAGCCGTCCACGTCGCTCTCGACGTGCTCGTAGAACGGGCGGGCGTTCGCGTAGTCGGTCTTCGCGGCGTCGAGGTCGCCGGCGTCGATGTCCTTCTGCAGGAGTTCGACCGCGGTGACCATGTCGGTGACCTGGCCGTCGACGTACTCGGCGTAGCCCTTCGTGCCCTCGTCGAGCAGGGTGGCGGCGCTGCTGTTCGCGGTCGAGGTGACCTTGCCCGTGACCGTGAAGTCGGTGAGCTCGGTGTCGGCCCCGGGGCAGTACACCTGGTACTCCCCGCCGCTCAGGGTCGCGGTGAACTGCACGGCGTCGAGGCCGGGCGCGAGGTTCTCCTTCTCGCCCAGGATCCGCTGGTCCTGCAGCAGTTCGACCTCGGTGATGGCCGTCGAGGACTCGTTCTTCACCGAGAACGTGACCGGCCCGGCGGGGACCTTCGTCTCGGAGACCTTGCACTGGTCCGAGCCGTCGTTCGTCAGGGTGATGGTGACACGCGAGACCTTCGCGGCGTCGGTGGAGCTGTCGGAGGCACCGTCGGAGCTCGCGCAACCGGTCAGTGCGAGGGCGGTGACGACGCCGAGGGCGCCGAGGGTGATCAGGGGTCGAACGGGCTTACCGAACGGCATAGTCGTTGCTCCTTGCAGGGTCCCCGGCGGGTGGGCCGCGCGTCGGGACGGTTTCGGGGGTGGGGTTCACGGGTGCCGTCCGACGACGACGGCGGTCACGGAGCGCGAGCAGCGCCTGGGCGGCAGCTGCGACGCCGAGGGCGATCGGCAACCAGGCCTTCCAGAGCAGCAGCTCGGCAGCCCGCGTGTCCGCGGTCGCCACGGCAGTGGCGGACCGCTCGACGCGGGAGTCGGGGACGGACCACACGGAGCGGTCCAGGGTCGTGGTGCGCGCGGACGGGAGGCCCCCGTCGCTCAGCGTCAGCACCGTGCGTTCGTCGCGGGTGGCGTCCAGGACCCCACCACCGACCGTCCACAGGGTCACGGTGTCGCGCACCGCCCAGCGGGCGGTGAACGGGCCGGGGTTCGTCGACGGCGAGACGCCGACCGGGATCCGGCCGAACAGGTCGACGAGGTCGTCGAGCGTCAGTGTGGCGGGGCGGTCCGCTGCGGTGGCCGACGTGCGCACCCGCCACCGGTCGGCGGCCACGCCCGCGCGGGTGACGCGGCGGTGGGCCGACGTCGGCAGGGTGAGCCGTGCCTCCTGGCCGGTGGTGGTGCCGGCGACGCGGAGGACGCCGGACGCGCCGTGGACGTCCGCCGAGACGGAGGTGGCGTCCCCGCTGACCGCAGCGGTGCGCGGCAGGTCGACCCCGCCCGTCGGCACGGCGATCGCCAGTGCTGCGGCGGCGACCGCGAGCGCACCGGCGACCGTCGCCCGGATCGCGGGGACGCGTGCCGCAGACGGACGCCAGGCGCGGGGCCAGAGCGTCAAGGCGAGGACGGGCACGACGTACAGGACCCAGCCGAGCACCTCGATCACCCGGGGATCCGGCGGGATGCCGAGCACGCCCGTGACGAGCGCACCCTGCACCGAACCGTTCGGGGCGAGCCAGGACAGGTCGACGGTCCGCTGCTGCCCGATGACGATCCACCCGGCCTCGTGCGCGCGTCGGAGCACCGTCAGCACGAGCCCGCCGGCGACGAACACCAGGAAGACACCGGTGCCGGTGAAGAACTTCGACAGGTTCAGCCGGACGCCGCCGGTGTAGATGCCGTAGCCGATGACGACGGCGCCCGCGATGCCGATGACCGCGCCGAGGGCGGCGAGACCGGTGTCCGACGAGGCCTGGAAGGTCGCGAGGAGGAAGACCGCGGTCTCGAAGCCCTCCTTGAGCACGGCGAGGAAGGCCATGCCGGCCAGTGCCCACGCGGTGCCGCGGCCGAGCGCCTCGGTCGCGCTCGCCTCGAGTTCCTTGGTCAGGGTGCGCGCGTGGGTGCGCATCCAGACGATCATGCCGGTGACGAAGACCACGGCGACGATGCCGATGATCGCCTCCATGCCCTCCTGCTGCGCCTGCGGCAGGGCCTGCTCGACGACCTGCAGGCCGAACCCGACGCCGATGCTGAGCACGACGGCGACCCCGACGCCGAACCACATGGGGGCGAGGGGGACACGGTTGCGACGCAGGAACGCGGCGATGATGCCGACGATGAGCGTCGCTTCGAGGCCTTCACGGAGGCCGATGACGAGAGTGGCGAGCATGACGTAGGTGAGGCTAACCTAACCGTCGTTCGGCCCGCCAGTCGTTCGGCGTGGGGTTTGATGGTTCTCATGAACCTGCTGTCCGTCGATGGCCTGGCGTCGGTCACGAACGTGCTCGACCTGGCCGGGGTGTTCGCGTCCGCCCTGCTCGGTGGATCGATCGCCCGCGCGATGGACTTCGACCTGTTCGGGTTCCTGGTCGTCGGCTTCGTCTCGGGGCTCGGCGGCGGCATGCTGCGCGACACCCTGCTGCAGAACGGCCCCCCGGTCGCACTCGTCGACCCGCTCTACGTGCCGGTCGCCCTGGCCGGGGCACTCATCGCCTTCTTCGTGTCGTTCTCCGAGATCACCTGGGACCGGCTGTTCACCGTGCTCGACGCGGCAGTGATCGGGTTCTGGGCGGTGGTCGGGGTGCAGCGCACCTACGACGCCGGCCTGGAGTGGCCCGCCGCGATCATCATGGGGACGATCACGGCGGTCGGCGGCGGCGCGATGCGGGACCTGCTGCTCCGCCGGGTTCCAGCGGTGTTCGGCGGGAACGCGCTGTACGCCACCGTGGCCGTCGCGGCGTCGGTGGTGATGGTCGTCGCGTCCGCCCTGGGGTCGCCGTCGATCGGGATCGTGGCCGCGATCGCGCTGTCGCTCGGGCTGCGCTGGGGTGCGGTCCGCCGAGGCTGGGGACTGCCCAACGGTCGTGACTGGCAGCCGAAGTCGACGCTCGGCTCGCTGCTGCGGCGCGGGCGGAGTCTGCGACCCGACGCGCTCCGGCTGCTCCGACGCCCCGGACGGCGGACGGGAGCGGGCAGTGTCCGCGAAGAACACGACACGGCAACGGATTCCTCGTTCGACGACTGAGGGGTGTCATCTGTCGGTGCTCCGGCGTAGCATCCCTACCGTCGGGTATCGACCCGGCTCATGTCGTCCGCACCGAACCGACGCGACCCGAACGCGGCGGTTCCGCGCAGACGTGGTGATGGGGGCTTCGCTGATGCCGCGCGTGATCAGACGCGCGGCGCGGCAGGTCTCCCACCCCAAGCTCGCCCGCCCCCAGCTCGCCCGCCCGGGTTCCAGCCCCGGTGCCCCGCCCCGGCAGGAACGATGAACGACGACGTCTCCGACTCCCCCACGCCGAGGACCCCACGGGCCGAGGTCCGAGAACGTCTGCTCATCGCCGGCGCTGCCGTCTTCGCCGAACAGGGCGTGCACGGCGCGCGTCTCGACGAGGTCGCCGCCCGTGCCGGGTTCAGCAAAGGCGCGGTCTACTCGAACTTCTCGTCGAAGGAGGACCTGCTCGCGCAGGTCATGCAGCGCGGGACGAACCTGGTGCTCGGGTCGCTGCAGGAGCTCATCCGCGCCGACATCGCCGTGGCGGACATCGCGGACGTCGTGCGAGCGGCCTTCGGACAGCACGACCAGCGCGCGCAGTTCGCCCTGCTGTCGGAGTTCCGCGCCTACGCGATCCGGCACACCGACCTGCTGCCGGAGTTCGTGCGGCAACGTCGCGTGCTGCAGGACGGGGTGCACGAGCTGGTGCGACTGTGGTTCGAGGCGCACCCGGAGGTCGACGCCGGCATGCCGCTCGATGTCTTCGCCACGGCGCTCGTCGCCGCCAACGTCGGGGTCGTGTTCGACGGGCCCGCGCTGCCGGGGGTCGACCCGGGCGAGGTCATCGCCGCCCTGGTCGAGGCGGTCGTCCGCCGCCGCTGACCCGGCGGGCGCGACGGCGCGCGGCGCGGCGGCGCGCGGTGCGGCGCGACGGGGACGATCCCGTGCGGCGTTGACCACTCGGTGCGAGCTTGTTGCGCCGCACGGAGTGGCCAACCTCGCACCACCCGGCAACGCTCGCACGGTGCGACGGCGGCGTGGTGCGGCGGCGCGGCGCAGCGGGGACCATCCCGTGCGGCGTTGACCACTCGGTGCGAGCTTGTTGCGCCGCACGGAGTGGCCAACCTCGCACCAGCCGAGACTCCGGGGTCAGGCGGGGCGACGGGAGCGCCGACGACCCTCGTGCGACCACGCGGACGACGGCAGCAGGCTCGGCGGCAGCAGGCGCGACCGCAGCACCCGTCCACCGGATACCGAGGCGTCGAGGGCCTCCCGCGCCTGCTGCACGTGCCGGACGAGCGCGCCACCGTCGACCGCTGCGACCCCGCCGGCCGCGAACCGTTCACGGTCGACGGCGTCGACCACGGCGTCGAGGTGCGGGAGCACCGACGCCGGCAGCACCGGACGGAGTCGTCCGAGGACTGCCCGGGCGGTCCGCGCCGCAGCCGCTGCGTCACCCGGTGGTGCCAGCCCCGGGGCGTAGCCGTGGTCGGCGACGTCGTCGAGGGCCTCACGCCAGGCGTTCACCGCCGGTGAGTGACCAGCGGCGACGGCCGACAACCGCGACCGTCGTCGGAGCGCTCGGACGAGTCCGGGGGCGATGAGCAACGCGAGGACGAGTGCCGCGCCGAACAGCAGGCCGGCCGGACCGCTGCCACCCGAGGCACCGGCTGCACCGGGCTGCGCCGACGCCGAGGGGGTCGGCGTCGCCGAGGACTCGGCGGGGGCGGACTGCTCGGGCGCGGGCAGCGGGGACTCGGGCGTCGCCGCGGTCGGGGTCTCCGTGGGTTCGGTCGAGGGCTGCGCTGCCGCGTCGGAGTCCGGCGTCGGTTCGAACGCGACCCAGCCGGCCCCCTTGATGTACAGCTCGGGCCAGGAGTGCAGCTGCCGGTTCGACACCGCGTACTCGCCGTCGGGCTGCGCCGCACCGGCCCGGTACCCCACCGCGATCCGGGACGGGATGCCGAGCGTCCGGGCCATCACGGCCATCGCCGACGAGAAGTGGACGCAGTAGCCCTCGCGCACCTGCAGGAAGGTCGACACGACGTCCATGCTGTCGCCGTCGTAGCCCTGCTCGACGGGGGCCGTCTCGGAGTAGGTGAACAGGTCGCTGCGGAACCACTGCTCGAGGGCGCGGGCCTGGGCGTAGTCGTCGGACGCGGCCCCGGCCACACGCTCCGCGGTCGACGAGATGTTCGCGGGGAGGTCCTTCGGCAGCGTCAGGTCGGTCTGCAGCTGGTCACCGCTCGGCTCGCGGAACCCCCGGCCGTCGGCACGGGACAGGACACCCGAGGCCGCGACGGCGTCGAGGTACGCGTTCGCGAAGGTCGAGGCACCGTAGACCTCGTACGTCGCACCGCGCGGCGTGGCCGGCCCGGTCGACCGCACGGTGCTCGAGGACCCCATCCAGCGCCACTGCGACAGGTCGAGGTTGGTGGAACGCGACTCGATCGACACCGCCCCGGACGGCACCGGCAGGTACGTGCTCGACAGCCCGGTGATCCGGACCGTGACGTCGCCGCGGGTCGCCAGGCGGGGGTTCACGCCCTCGGCCCACTGCTGCTGGTCGGCGGTGTCGGCCTCGGCGGCGTTCGTCACCGTCGGCACCCAGTCCCCGGTGCCGAACTCGTCCAGGTCGGCGAGCTTGAGGTACTCGGGCTGGCCGTCGGACGACCGGTAGCGCAGCACCTCGAGTTCGCTCGGCTGCCGCAGGTCGTTGCCGAGCTCGAGCAGGGTGCCGGGTCGCCCGGGCTGGATCGGCGACTGGATGGCCCCGGTGACGCCGGAGAGCCAGCTCGCGTTGAGCGGCACGATCGCGGGCAGGCCGATCGCGACGACGAGCCCGATCGCACCGACGACCGCGGCCGGGAGCGCTCGCTGCACGGGTCGGACCGACAGCCACAGCAGCGCGAGGAAGGCGACGGCGGTGGTGATGACGAGCGCAGTGCCCGCCGGCTGTCCGGTGATGATCCCCGGCACGATGAGGATGACGAGGGCGGGCGCGGCGGCGAGCGACGGGATCCGGGCGATCGCGGCGAGGAACAGCGAGACGCCCGCCACCCAGGCGATCGACACGGTCACGACCAGTCGGATCGCGTCGGTCTGCGGCAGCGGCGCGGGGTTCAGGCGGATGGCGGCGAGCGTCTCGCCCAGTGCCCCGTCGGCGTCGAGCCAGCCGAGGGGTTGCACGTCGTTGACCAGGGCGGCGGCGCACGAGCACAGCACGAGAGTGGCGACGAGTGCCACGAACCGGACCCCGGGGGGCCGGCGACGCACCGCGAGCATGACGGCCACGAGCACCGCGACGACCACGACGCCGGACACCCACCAGGCGGTGCCCTGCACGAGTGGGCGGATCGCGAGCGCGGCGATGAGGACGGGCACCGGCGCGAGCGCGACGACCCAGGTGCTCGGGGTGTCACGGGTGTCGTCGTCGCGGTCCAGGACCTCGCGCACGTCGACCGGCCGGCGCGACGACGCAGCGGTGCCGCTCACCGTGCGGCTCCGGACGCGGTCGCCCCGACGACGGGCACCACGAGGGTGCGCCACCCCCGCGGTCGAGGATTCCCCGGACGACGGGGTCCGGCGGCACGATCGTCGCCATGATCCCGCGGCTCGATCCGCTCGTCGCCGTCACGAGTTCAGCCGCCTGCTCGGCGGTGCAGTTGCCGGTCACGACCGCGGTCATGCCGTGCACGTCCCGCCCACGCACCTCGGGCAGGACCTCGGTGACCGGACGGGCGTCGCTGCGGAGCCGGACGTCCGCGAGCCCGACGAGCACGTCGGTGAGGCCGCCGACGTCACCCGCGTGCCGGGTGCTGCCCGACGGTCCGTCGCTCACGAGCACGACGCGCGAGGTCCGGGCGGCGAGGGCGCGGGCGACACTGGCGGCGACGACGACGGCGTGCTCGAAGGCCTGGTCACCGCCCAGGTCGGACAGCTCCGCCAGGTCCTCACGCCCGAGGCCCTGGTAGGACTCGCGCCGGACGTCGAGCGCGATGACGGCTTCGGGTGGTTGCGCCTGCGTGGTCTGCCGGACGTGCAGTTCGCCACGGCGAGCACTCTGCGCCCAGTGCACCCGACGGATCGGGTCGCCGGGACGGTACGGCCGGAGTTCGCTGTCGTCGGCGGACCCGCCCTGCCCGACCCGTCCTTCGTCGGCGGAGACGGCCCCGGCGAGGGCGCCGGTGTCGATCGCGGCGAGCGGTGCGCTCGCAGGGACGACGACGACCTCTTCTGCCGGCACCACCGGGCGGTCGATGCGGAGCAGGCCGAAGGGGTCCTCGACCCGGATCGTGACGGGTCCGACCAGCGTGCGGCCGCGGTGCATCGCCAGCGCCTCGACGTCGAGCACGGCTGGCGGGACCCCCGGGCCGACGAGCGCGTAGGTCTCCGCCTCGGACGCGCTGGCGAAGGCGTCCTCGAGCTGTTCGCGGACGAGCAGGGTCGACCGCGGGCCGATCGGCAGACTGGTGCTGCCGAGGGTGATCCGTTCGCGGTACACCTCGCCGACCTGCACGATCGCGCGGGCCGTGCTCCGGCTGCCCCGGAGCGGCGCGGCGACCACGAACGCCATCACGATGCCGAGCACGACGAGCACGAGCAGCAGCAGCCCGGCCGAGACGGCGACGCTGGTGGTGCCCACGAGCCCGCCCCCGATCAGCCCGATGCCGATCGCGATGACGGTCCAGCCGCGCACGGTCGGACGGGGGAACGGCGTGCGCCGGAGCAGGGACAGCCCACGGCGGCCGAAGCGCCCGATCGTCGAGCGCGCGGCACCGGTGCGCCGCAGCAGCGACGACGGTGCCGATCGGCCGGGCATCAGGAGCGGACGGGGGTCGCCGTGAACGGCACGGCGGTGTCGGAGACGATGCGGACGACGATCTCGCGCACGGTGTCCTCGCCCGTGCCACCGAGTCCGCGCGCCAGCGGCACGAGCCGGTGGGCGAGCACGATCGGCGCCAGGGCGGCGACGTCGTCCGGCGTGACGAACGGCCGGCCGAGCAACGCCGCGTGGGCGCGGGCCGCCTGGGCCAGGTGCAGCGTGGCGCGGGGGCTGGCGCCGAGCACCAGGTCGGGGTGGGTGCGGGTGGAGCGGACGATCGCGATGACGTACGCCTCGACGTCGGGGGCGATGTGGACGTTCGCCACGGCCTCGATGATCCCGTGGAGGGTGGCCACGTCGACGATCGGACGCAGGTGCGACAGCGGGTCGCCGCCGCCGCGGTTCGCGAGCATCTGCCGTTCGGCGTCGACGCTCGGGTACCCCATCGCGATGCGCGCCATGAACCGGTCGCGCTGCGCCTCGGGCAACGGGTACGTGCCCTCCATGTCGATGGGGTTCTGCGTCGCCACGATCATGAAGGGGCGGTCGAGCTGCCGGGTCACGCCGTCGACCGTCACCTGCGACTCGGCCATCGCCTCGAGCAGGGCGGACTGGGTCTTCGGGCTGGTGCGGTTGATCTCGTCACCGATGACGACGTTCGCGAACACCGGCCCTGGTGAGAACCGGAACGTGCCCGAGGACTGGTCGAAGATGTTCACACCGGTGACGTCCGACGGCAGCATGTCGGACGTGAACTGGATGCGGTTCACCGAGCCGCCCACCGAGGCGCCGAGTGCCTTCGCCAGCACCGTCTTGCCGACGCCGGGGACGTCCTCGACGAGCAGGTGCCCCTCGGCCAGCATCACGGTGAGGGCGGTGCGGATGGCCTCGGTCTTGCCGTCGATCACCGTCGAGACGGACGCGACGATGGCGTCGCCGACCTCTCGGATGCGCTCGAGGGGGAAGGCGGGGTCGGTCGGCTCCGGCACGCAGGGCTCCTCGTCTCGGGACAGGTGTCGTGCATGCTACATCGGTCCGGTGACAGCGCCCGGTGGGCGTGTCACGCATGCGCACTGGACGGGAGGCCCGTGGAGCGTGAGCCGATCAGCGCACGTCCCACGGGCCTCCCGTTGCGGATCGCGTGGTGCGTCTCGAGACGCGACTCACGCGCGCGTCGTGAGCGCCGTGTCGGCTGCGAGCAGGACCTTCGCGGCGACCGCGACCCCTTCTTCGCGACCGAGCTCGGTGTCCTCGTGCTCGATGTTGACCCACATGTCCGGGTCCACCTCGCGCAGGGCCTCGAGGAACGCCGACCAGTACGCCTCGTCGTGGCCCTTGCCGAGCGCGACGAAGTCCCACGCGGACGGCTTCGGCCACTCGTTGGCCCACTCGTCGCCGCCGAGGTTCGTGCGCGGCTCGTCCGGCGACAGCCGACGGAACGAGTTGTCGAGCACGCCGTTGATCGCCGCGTGCGGATTGATCCGGACGTCCTTCGCGGCGGCGTGGAAGACCAGGTCGCCGAGGTCGCGGACGACCGCGACCGGGTCCATCTGCTGCCAGAACAGGTGACTGGCGTCGAGTTCGACGCCGATGTTCGTCAGGCCACCACGTTCCACGAGCTCGCGGATCGTCGCCGGGTTGAACACCACGTTCTGCGGGTGCAGCTCGAGTGCGACCTTGACCCCGTGCTCCCGCGCCAGGGCGTCGATCTCCTGCCAGAACGGCACGGCGACGCTCCACTGGTACTCGATGACGTCGAGCGCGGCGGAGTTCCAGGCGTTCACGATCCAGTTCGGTCGGGTGCCGCCGGGCTCGCCGGCCGGCAGCCCGGACATCGTGACGACGCGGTCCTGGCCGAGGCGCGCGGCGAGGCGGATGCTGCGCCGGATGTCCTCGGCGTGGGCCTGGCCGATCGCTCGGTCCGGGTGCAGCGGGTTGCCGTTGCAGTTCAGGCCGGCGATGGACACCCCGGTGCCCTCGAACCGGGCGAGGAAGGCGTCACGTGCTGCGTCGTCCTCGAGGATCGCGTCGATGTCCGGCACGTGCACCGGCGGCAGGAACCCGCCGGTGTTCAGCTCGATGCCGGTCAGGCCGTTGCCCGCGATGGCCGTCAGGGCCTCGGCGAGCGGCCGGTCGTGGAAGATCGCGTTGTACAGACCCAGCTTCATGCGTGCGCTCCTTCGGTGGTGCGGACGGACGGCACGTCGAGGGAGGCCCCACCGGCCCCGGCGGACCGTGCCACCGCGTCGAGGATCTCCATGTTGTGCACGCCGTCGTCGAACGTGGCGTTGGCCGGCAGTGGGTCCGCGACGCCGGCGACCTCGTCGAGGAACGCGCGCGCCTGGTACTCGAACATCTGGTTCTGCCCCCAGCCGACACCGGGCGCGTCCATCGCCATGCCGCCGGCGACGTAGGGGTGGTCCGGACCGAGGACGACCTGGCGGTACCCGCCGAGGCGGGAGCCGTCGGACTGCAGCGCGAGGCCGATCTCCGAGGCGCGCTCCTGGTCCCAGCGCGCTGCACCGTTCTCGCAGAAGACCTCGATGACCAGGCCGTTCGGGTGTGCCGTGGCGACCCGGGACACCTCGAGTGAGCCCACCACCGAGCCGTCGCCGAAGCGTGCGTTGAAGGTGGCGTAGTCGTCGTTCTCGACGTCGGCGAACTCACCGGTGAGCGGGACGGCCTGGCCGCGCAGGGCGAACCCGGCGGCGATCGGGCGCTTCGTGATCGCGGTGGTGAACATGCCGCCGTTGACGCTCTGCACCTCGCCGGCCAGGAACTCGGCGACGTACGCCAGGTGCGAGCCGACGTCGGCGAGGGCTCCGGTGCCGGGGGCACCCGCGAAGCGCCACGAGAAGGGCACGTCGGGCGACGAACCGTAGTCGGTCCAGTAGCGGGCGGAGACGTGCAGGACGCGTCCGAGCGTGCCGTCCTCGACGAGCTGCTTGATCGCGGCGAGGCCAGGGGCGCGGCGGTAGGTGAAGCCGACGCGGGCGACGAGCCCGCGCTGCGATGCCTCGGTGGCCGCTGTGGCCATCGCCCGTGCGTCCTCGAGCGAGTCCGACAGCGGCTTCTCGCACAGGACGTGCTTGCCGGCGGCCAGCAGCCCCTCGACGATCTCGCGGTGGAGCTTGTTCGCGACGACGACGCTCACGACGTCGATGTCGTCGGCGTCAGCGATGGCTCGCCAGTCCGTGTCGTGGCGGGCGTAGCCGAAGCGCTGCGCAGCCTCGGCCGCGAGGGGCTCGTACACGTCGCCGATCGACACGAGCCGCACGGGCGGCAGCGTCGGGGCGAAGAGTGAGGGTGCGTTCCGCCACGCGGCCATGTGGGCCTTGCCCGCCATGCCCGCCCCGATGACGGCGACGCCGATGCTGTCGCTCATGGTTCTCTCCTTCGAGAAGTCCGGTGCCGATTCTGGAACGTTCCAGAACGTGTCGGTAGACTGTAGCCCGACCACCCCATGTCCTGTCAAGGAGCCGCGTGTCACGACCCCCGACGATCATCGACGTCGCGACCCGTGCCGGCGTCTCGAAGTCACTCGTCTCGATGGTGCTCCGCGACGACCCGGGCGTCTCCGACGCACGCCGCTCGGCCGTGCTCGCGGCCGCCGCCGAGCTCGGCTACCGCCCCAACCGCGCCGCCGCGATCCTCGCCGGCACCCGGACCCGCACCGTCGGCGTCATCGTCGACGACTTCCGCAACCCGTGGTTCGTCCCCCTGCTCGACGGCATCCGTGACGCGCTCGCACCACACGGCCTGCGACTCACCCTGGCGGACACCCGTGCGAACGCCCACCTCGACTCCTCGCCGTTCGACGACCTCGTCTCGCTGCGGGTCGACGGCGTCGTGCTCGCCGCCGAGGGCTTCCCCGACCTCGTCGTGCCGGCCGACACCCCCGTCGTCGTCGCCGGCGCCCGGGCCGACGTGCCCGGCGGGCTCGACGTCGTCGCCTCGGACGAGGCCGCCGGCGGCCGGTTGGCAGCGGATCACCTGATCGGACTCGGTCACCGCCGCATCGTCCACGTCACGGGTTCGGGAGGCCCGGCTGCGGTCCGCCGCGAGGGCACCGTCGCGCGGATGGTCGCGTCCGGCATCGCGCCACTGGTCTACGGCGACGGCCCGACGTCCGAGACGACCGGGTACGAGGGCACCCGCCGCGCACTGCGGGACCACCCGGACCTGACCGCGGTGTTCGCCGCGAACGACGTCATGGCGATGGGCGCGATCGCCGCCGTGCACGAAGCCGGACTCCGGGTTCCCGAGGACGTCTCCGTGGTCGGCAACGACGAGACGCCGCTCGCCGCCTCACCCCTGCTGCGCCTGACCACGGTCGACCCGCACAACGACGAGGTCGGGCGGCTCGCGGCGAACCGGCTCGTGGAACTCGTCGGCGCGGCCGAACGACCCGCCCCGACCCGGGTCCTGGTGCCGCCGTCGCTCGTCGTGCGGTCCACGACAGCGCCGCCGCGGGCCTGAGACGCAGGCCACCGCACGACCGCAGCGCGTGGGGCGGCGGTGATCCGGGCCTCCCGGCCGACGGATCAGACGCTGGCACCCTCGAGCCGGTCGACCGCGACCGCGAGTTCCTCGAGCTCGGGGACCTCGCGCGCTTCGGCGAGCGCCCCTCGAGCGCAGCGGCGTGGATCGGCGTAGCCGCATCCAGCAGCCGCTGACCGGCATGGGTGAGCTCCGTGTAGAGCCCGCGGCGGTCATCGGCGCAGAGCACGCGGGTGAGGAGCGCACGCTCCTCGAGTCGGTTGACCAGCCGGGTCGTGGCACTCGGACTGAGGGCCGCCGCACGGGCGAGCTGCTGCATGCGCATGTGGAAGCCGTCCTGCCGGCGCAGCGCGTCGAGCACGGTGTACTCGACCACGGACAGGTCGACGTCGCGCAGCGCGCGCTCGAGTCGCGTCTCGATCAAGCCGTGCAGTGCCGCCAGGGTGCGCCAGCCGTGGGCACGGACGGCGGTGGAGGTGTCGTCGACGGACATCGGGCTCCTTCTGGTCGGCTGCGCGGTCGGTCGCTGCGGTCGTTGCGGGCGCGTGCAGTTGCTTGCGCTGATACCCCGCGTGTGCAACTATCGATACCGCGCGCCTGCAACAACCAGCGTACGCGGCACAGCGCCACCGCACAACGGAAGGAACCCCCATGCCCGCGGGACTCATCGCCCTCGCACTCGGCGGATTCGGCATCGGACTGACCGAGTTCGTCATCACCGGCCTGCTGCCCGAGATCGCGGCCGACTACGGCGTCACCGAGACCACGGCCGGGTGGCTCGTCACCGGCTACGCACTCGCCGTCATCGTCGGCGCCCTCGGCCTGACCGCCGCCACGACCCGACTCCCCCGCAAGCCCGTCCTGCTCGGGCTGCTCGTGCTGTTCATCGTCGGCAACACGCTGTCGGCGATCGCACCGACCTACGAGGTCATGATGTCCGGACGCGTGATCGCGGCACTCTGCCACGGAGCGTTCTTCGGCATCGGCTCCGTCGTCGCCGCGAACATGGTCGAGCGCTCCAAGCGCGCCTCGGCCGTCGCCCTGATGTTCACGGGACTGACGGCGTCGAACGTGCTCGGGGTGCCGTTCGGCACGTTCCTCGGCCAGGCGCTCGGCTGGCGTTCGACCTTCTGGGCCATCGTCGCGATCGGTGTCGTCGCCCTGGTCGGCGTGCTCGTACTCGTGCCCGCCGTCCGCCAGGCCGAGACGCCGTCACTGGCCCGCGAGCTCGGCGTCTTCCGCTCCGGCCAGGTGTGGTTGTCGCTGGGCATGACCGTGCTCGGCTACGGCGGGATGTTCGGGGCGTTCACCTACATCGCGTACACGCTGACCTCGGTGTCCGGGTTCCCGTCCTCGGCGGTGCCGTGGCTGCTCGTGGTGTTCGGCGTCGGGCTGTTCGTCGGGAACTTCGTCGGCGGCAAGCTCGCCGCACGCTCGATCGACCGGACCCTGCTCCTCGTGCTCGTCGCCCTCACCGTGGTGCTCGGACTGTTCGCCCTCGTCGCGACCTCACCCGTGCTGACCGTGATCGCACTCGTGTTGATGGGCGCCTTCGGGTTCGCGACCGTGCCGGCCCTGCAGACGCGCGTGATGCAGTACGCAGACCACGCGCCGACCCTGGCGAGCGGGGCGAACATCGCCGCGTTCAACCTCGGCAACGCGCTGGGTGCCTGGATCGGTGGGCTCACCATCGCCGCCGGGCTCGGCTACACCTCGCCGATCTGGGCGGGTGCGGGCATCACGCTCGCAGCCGTGGCCCTGACGCTCGTCGCCATGGGTGCCGTACGGCGTGGGCGTTCGCGCGGGGTCGGCGAGCTGACCTCGACAGGGAGCGTCGCTACGGCCTGACGCCCGCCGCCGGAACCTGGTGCGTGCGGCGTGCAGACCGCCGCAGGGACGACGAAACCCCGGTCCGATCGGACCGGGGTTTCGTGGGGTGCGGAGACGGAGGGATTTGAACCCTCGGTCCCCTAAAGGGGACTCCACCTTAGCAGGGTGGTGCACTCGGCCGGACTATGCGACGTCTCCAAGCGCTCTCGCGAGCGCTCCGACCACCATACAGGAGGACCGGGCCACTCTCGACCCGACCGCGCACCCGCGCGTGGCACGGTCGCAGAACGCGGGTCCCCCGAAGTGGGGACACCTCGGGGTTGTCCCGACGTACCCCGGTGAATAGCATCATCGAGACGCGGCGATCACATTCCGGGGCTCGTCCCCGTAGTCGCGACACAGCACCGACGTCGCTCTCCGAGCCGGGCCCGGCGCGCCCGGTTGCCTGGCGCCCGCTCGGGGAGCGGCCCTTCTCCAACCTTCCGGGTTCCCGAGACTCGGGCCGAACGCCCCGAGACTCGGGCTGGACGACGGAGCTCTGGGCCTGGTGCCCGAGAAACGTCGCCTCCGCCGAGTCTCGGCAGCGGCCCCAGAGCCAGAAGCGCCCGGGTCAGTAGCCGAAGGCCTTGGAGCAGGTCTCCTGGTCGGCGGACTGCCCCTCGAGCCCGTCGATGGTCTCCGGCGTCGCGGAGGCAGTCGGAGCAGCAGCGGGCGCAGTCGGAGCAGCTGCAGCAGGCGACGACGGGGCGGCAGCCGCGGGTGCGGACGCCGGAGCCGACGGCACCGCAGCAGCCGGCGACGAGGCCGCTGCCGACGGCGCCGCGTTCGCCTCGGACCCGATGCCCGTGCTGTCCGCCCCGAGGGAGAACGACTGATCCGCCTTGATCTTCGCGAACAGCTGGTCGGCCAGGTACGCCGTCGGCTGGACCTTGCCCTCGTAGACCCCGGTGCCGCCGGTCGTGCCCGGGTACTGCACGAAGTTCACCTGCGACAGCGGGAGGTCCTGCAGCGCCCGACCCATCTGCACCATCGTCCCGATGTCGTTCAGGCTCTCGGACAGCTGCATGTTCGACGCCGCGGCGCGGGCCAGCTTGTACAGGGTGGCCGGTGAGGTGAGCGTGTCGTTCGACTTCACGGTCCGGAGCAGCGACGACAGGAACACCTGCTGGCTGGAGATCCGGCCGAGGTCGGAACCGTCACCGACGCCGTGCCGGGTCCGGAGGAACGCGAGGGCTTCGTCGCCCTGCAGCGTCGAGGTGCCGGCGGGTAGGTCGAGCCCGGTGTAGGGGTCCTCGATCGGCTGTGCCACGCAGACCGGCACACCACCGATCGCGTTCGACATCTCGATGACGCCGTTGAACGAGACCGCGGCCGAGTACTGGATGTCCAGGCCGGTGAGCCCTTGCACGGTCTGGGTCACGCAGTTCAGCCCGCCGTCGCCGAACGAGGTGTTGATCGGCTGCGCGGCCACGGCCGGCGCGGTGCCGGAGCCGTCGGTCTTCCTGCACGCGGGGATCGGGGTGACGAGGTCGCGCGGGATGCTCACCGCGGTCGCGTTGGTGTGGTCGGCCGAGACGTGGAGCAGGATGTTGACGTCGTTGAGGGTGGCATCGCGCTCCCCGAACTCCGCGGACTGGTCCGGGTCGTTGTCCGTCCCGACGACGAGCATGTTGAAGCCGCCCTTGTACGCGCTGAGCGACGGGGCCTTCGTGCCGTCCGACTGCGGCGCGGGCTGCCCCTCGATCCGCACGCCGTCACCGAGGTCGTCGGTCACCTGCTTCGCGGCGATCGCGGCGACGGAGGCGGTGCTGACGAGCGCGACTACGGCCACGCTCGTGACCAGCGCAGCGACGGTCCGGAGGGGTCCGGACCGACGGAGACGTCCGTGCCGTGCGATCCCGACGGCTCGGTTGAGACGATGGGAGCGATCGCGGACGTCGTTCACGGGCTCTCCTGTCGTCGGTGGACGCGCCGGGGTGGCAACCGGTCAAGGCTGCCACGGAGATCCCTGGCGATCCAGTGCGGACGTCGTCGGAGCGAACCCACCGATCCGCCGTCGACCCCCGGATCCGCGGGGCTCGATGCCGACCTGTACGAACCCGCAGCCGGAGCGGTTCAGGAGGCCACGGCCACCCGGAACCGGTCCGGCAGGGCGATGAGCGCCGCCGCGAGCTCGAGCAGCACCACGGCGCAGTCGTCGACCGCGTCGCGTTCCGCTGCCCGCACGGCCTGGTCGACGAGGTCGAGTCGCCGCGCCCGGTCGACCACGGCGTCGATCCCGTTGGCCAGGGCGACGTCGTCGGTGAAGAACGTGTCGAGCACGGTGCGCTGCGACAGCATCCAGTCGGCGCTCACCGAGGCACCGCGCCGTCGGAGGAACCAGGCAGCGAGCTCGACGAAGGCCCCGGCCTCGGTCCGGCACTCGCGGAGCCAGGCCGGGTCGAAGCGGTCGTCGCGCCCCGCGCCGCTCACCGGCGGGTCGACGACCAGTGCGCGGGCGATGCGCAGGCGCTCGGTCATCTGCCCGGCGGACCAGTGCGTGATCACCACGCCGACGTACCGCTGGACGGTGACGAGCTGGTGTGACTCGAGGGCGACGAGGGCTTCGCGAACCGGGGTCCGTGAGACGCGCATGTCCTCGGCGATGGTGTCCAGGCGCAGTCGCTGCCCGCGGCGGTACTCACCGCGCAGCACGTTGTCGAGCAGTCGGAGGAAGACCGCGTCGCGCAGCAGACTGCGCTGGAGGCCGAGGGGATCGCGGTCGCCCCGGCCGACACGCATCGGTGACTGCTCCATGCCGCCAGCTTCACGCACGGCGGTCGTCCTGGGCAGCCGCGCCGGCACCGTCGTGGATCGTCATCGTGAGTGTCGCGCTGTGGAGGAGTGCCATGTCAGCACCGTGACACCACGACGACGGCCGTGCTAAACACTCTGAATACAGAATGTTGCATGGCCGCCGTCGCTGTTCAGCGTCGCTGCTGTTCCGCGTCCTCGGTGAGGACGGACAGGGGCTGGGTGACGTCCTCGAGCCCCTTCCGCGCGGCGTCGACCCCGAAGACCAGGGCTACCACCCCACCGCCGATCATCACCGCGGACCCGAGCAGGTACCCCCAGAAGAGCGGTTCACGCGAGGACCCGTCCCCGATGAAGGCACCGTAGATCAGCGGTGCGACCGCGCCGAAGATCTGCGCGAGCGCGAAGAAGTACGAGATGGCCTGCGACCGCAGTTCCAGGGGGAAGATCTCGCTGACCGTCAGGTACGCGCTCGAGGCACCGGCGGAAGCGAAGAAGAACGACACGCACCAGAAGGCCACCTGCACTGTCGCCGAGATCGCGTCGGCGCGGAACAGGAACGCCGAGGTCGCCAGGACGAGCCCCGACACCAGGTACGTCAGGAAGATCATCTGCCGACGGCCCCACGTGTCGAAGAACCGACCGAGGATGATCGGTCCGAGCAGGTTGCCGATCGCGAACGGGAAGAAGTAGATCGACGTCTGCGCGGTCTTCAGGCCGAAGAAGTTCGTCAGGACGAGCGCGTAGGTGAAGAAGATCGCGTTGTAGAGGAACGCCTGCGTGATCATCATCGACGCCCCGACCAGGGTGCGCGTCGGGTACTGCTTGAGCAGCACGCGCGCGATGGTCAGGAACCCGACGCGGTCGGTCGGCGTGACGGTCATGGCCTTCGACTCGTCGACGTCCGGCAGCCGCTTGCCGGTGGACTTCTCGACCGCCTCCTCGATCTGGGTGACGGTCGCTTCCGCCTCTTCCTCGCGCCCGTGGGTCATGAGCCAGCGCGGACTCTCGGGGATGTGCCGCCGCAGGAAGATGATCGCGATGCCGAGCACCGGGCCGAGGAAGAAGCCGATGCGCCAGCCGATGCTCTCCGAGAAGTTGGCCGTGTCGAGCAGGTAGATGTTCGCGAAGGCACCGAGCGCGGCGCCGCCCCAGTAGGTGCCGTTGATGGCGATGTCGACGTGGCCGCGGTACTTCGCGGGGATGAGTTCGTCGATCGCCGAGTTGATCGCCGCGTACTCGCCACCGATGCCGAGGCCGGCGACGAACCGGAACGCGGCGAGGAACCAGAAGTCCTGGGCGAGACCGGCGACGCCCGAGCCGATCAGGTAGATCGCGAGCGTCAGGATGAAGAGCTTCCGCCGCCCGAGCCGGTCGGACATGCGTCCGAACACCAGCGCTCCGACCACCTGGCCGACCAGGTAGATCGTGCCGAGGGAGGTCACCTGTTGCGTCGACAGGTTCAGGTCGGCCTGGAAGCCCGCGTTGGAGACGATCTGGATCTCCAGACCGTCCAGGATCCAGGAGACCCCGAGTCCGACGACGACACTCCAGTGGAACCGTGTCCACGGCAGTCTGTCCATCCTGGCGGGGACCAGGCTCTTGATCGCCCCGTTCGTGCTGCTCACGAGAGGGGAACCTACGCCGAGATCGGCGAGATGGTTCACATTCGGTACGACGGGGCCGGCTCGGAGCCGGATCCCCCTATCGAATCCGGCTCCGATGCCGGAGTCTCAATCATTGCGGTTGCTATGGAAACCCACAAGCGGACGGGAGGCGCGGTGCCAGCTGGCACCGCGCCTCCCGTCCGCAACGGCGTAACGTCCAGAACGTGACCCGACCCGACATCCGCACGGTCGGCGAGCTCCGCACTTCTGGCCACGTCCAGAAGACGGTCCGCGCCGAGATCCGCGACAACCTGCTCACCGCGCTGCGCGCGGGAGACGACCCCTGGCCCGGCCTGCACGGGTTCGAGACGACCGTGATCCCGCAACTCGAACGTGCCCTGATCGCCGGACACGACGTCGTCCTGCTCGGTGAGCGCGGCCAGGGCAAGACCCGCCTGCTCCGCACCCTGCAGGGCCTGCTCGACGAGTGGACCCCGGTGATCACCGGCTCCGAGCTCGGCGAGCACCCCTACGAGCCCATCACCACCGCGAGCGCCCGCCGGTCCGACGACCTCGGCGACGCCCTGCCGATCTCGTGGCGGCACCGCGACGACCGCTACGTCGAGAAGCTCGCGACGCCGGACACCAGCGTGGCCGACCTGATCGGCGACGTCGACCCGATGAAGGTCGCCGAAGGGCGCAGCCTGGGCGACCCGGAGACCATCCACTTCGGACTCGTCCCCCGGGGCCACCGCGGCATCGTCGCGATCAACGAGCTGCCGGACCTGGCCGAACGCATCCAGGTGGCGATGCTCAACGTGATGGAGGAACGCGACGTCCAGATCCGTGGCTACGTGCTCCGACTCCCCCTCGACGTGCTCGTGGTGGCCAGCGCGAACCCGGAGGACTACACGAACCGCGGCCGGATCATCACGCCGCTGAAGGACCGCTTCGGCGCGGAGATCCGGACCCACTACCCGATCGAACTCGAGGACGAGATCGCGGTCATCCGGCAGGAGGCGCAGCTCACCGCCGAGGTGCCGGACGCGATCGTCGAGATCCTCGCCCGCTTCACCCGTGCCCTGCGCGGGTCGAGCGCGGTCGACCAGCGCAGCGGTGTCAGCGCCCGGTTCGCGATAGCCGGCGCCGAGACGGTCGCCGCGGCGGCCGTGCACCGTGCAGCACGCCAGGGTGAGCCGGAGGCCGTCGCGCGACCGATCGACCTCGAGACGGCGGTCGACGTGCTCGGCGGCAAGATCGAGTTCGAGAACGGCGAAGAGGACCGCGCGGACGAGGTCCTCGAGCACCTGCTGCGGACCGCCACGGCCGAGACGGTGCGCGCCCGGTTCCGCGGGCTCGACTTCGGGGTGCTCGTCGAGGCGCTCGACGGCGGGACGATGGTGACGACGGGCGAACAGGTCGGCGCACGGGCGTTCCTCGAGGGGCTGCCGTCGATCGGCGAGTCCGACCTGTACGACCAGGTCTGCGAGCGTCTCGGCGCCACGAACGACGGCGAACGCGCGGGTGCGATCGAACTCGCGCTCGAGGGCCTCTTCCTCGCCCGCCGCATCAGCAAGGAGTCCGGCGGGGGCGAAGCCGTCTATGGCTAGGCAGAACCGACGACTGACACGGGACACCCGGTACGGGGCCGCAGCGCTGTACGGGAAGTACCACGACGGTCCGGACCCGCTCGCGCCGCCCGCCGACCTCGCCGAAGCGCTCGACGCCATCGGGCAGGACGTGATGGCCGGCACCTCACCGGAGCGTGCCATGCGGGAGTTCCTGCGCCGTGGCGGCCGGACGCAGCGCGGACTCGACGACCTCGCACGCAAGGTCGCGGAACGGCGCCGCGAGCTCACCGCGAAGAACAACCTCGACGGCACCCTGCAGCAGGTCCGCGAACTGCTCGACCAGGCGCTCCGTGCCGAACGCGGCGAACTCGCCCGCAACGTCGACCTCGACGACGGCGACCGCGCACTGGCCGAGATGCAGCTCGACAGCCTGTCCCCGTCGCCGGCCGCCGCGGTGCAGGAGCTCGGCGGGTACGACTGGGCGAGCCGCGAGGCCCGGCAGAAGTACGACGAGATCAAGGACCTCCTCGGTCGCGAGGTGCTGGACCAGCGTTTCGCGGGCATGAAGCAGGCGCTCGAGGGCGCCACGGACGAAGACCGTGCCGCGGTCAGCGCGATGATGCAGGACCTCAACGCCCTGCTCGAGGCGCACGCCCGCGGCGAGGACACCCAGCAACAGTTCGACGACTTCATGGCGCAGCACGGGCAGTACTTCCCGTCGGATCCCGCGAACGTCGACGAACTCCTCGACGACCTGGCCGCCCGTGCCGCCGCCGCCCAGCGGATGCGGAACTCGATGACCGAGGAGCAGCGCGACGAACTCGACGCCCTCGCCCAGCAGGCCTTCGGCTCCCCCGACCTGATGGGGCAGCTGTCCCAGCTCGACGGCAACCTGCGGTCCCTCCGCCCCGGCGAGGACTGGGGCGGATCCGAGCGCATGGAGGGTGACCAGGGGCTCGGACTCGGCGACGGGACGGGGGTCTTCCAGGACATCGCCGACCTCGACGCCCTCGCCGACCAACTCGCCCAGTCCGGACCGGGCTCCGAGCTCGACGACCTGGACCTCGACGCCCTGACCCGGCAGCTCGGCGCCGAGGCCGCCGTGGACGCCAGGACCCTGCAGCAGCTCGAGAAGGCCCTGCGGAACTCCGGGGCGATGCGCCGCGGAGCGGACGGGCAGCTCCGGCTCACCCCGAAGGCCATGCGGCAGCTCGGCAAGAGCCTGCTCCGTGACGTCGCCGAGCGGATGTCCGGCCGGCAGGGTGCCCGCGACATCCGGCAGTCCGGTGCGGCCGGCGAACCCTCGGGCGCGACCCGGCAGTGGGCGTACGGCGACACCGAGCCGTGGGCCGTCACCCGGTCGATCACGAACGCGCTGACCCGGACCGCGGCCGACGGGCGGGTGGGCCCGGGCGTCCGCCTGACCATCGACGACGTCGAGGTGCAGGAGACCGAGTCCCGCACACAGGCCTGCGTGGCACTGCTCGTCGACACCTCGTTCTCGATGGCGATGGAGGACCGCTGGGTGCCGATGAAGCGCACGGCCCTGGCGCTGCACACGCTCGTCTCGACGCGGTTCCGCGGCGACGACCTCCAACTGATCGCGTTCGGACGCGAGGCCGAGGTCGTGGACATCGAGCAGCTCGTGGGTCTCGACGCGATGTGGGACAAGGGCACGAACCTGCACCACGCGCTGCTCCTCGCCAACCGGCACTTCCGGAAGCACCCGACCGCCCAACCCGTGCTGCTCATCGTCACCGACGGGGAGCCGACGTCGCACCTCGAGCCGAACGGACAGGTGTGGTTCGACTACCCGCCGGACCCGGTGACGATCGCACTGACCGTTCGGGAGCTCGAGAACGCCGGTCGGCTCGGCGCCCGGACGACGTTCTTCCGCCTCGGGGACGACCCGGGACTGGCACGGTTCATCGACGCGATGGCGAAGCGGGTGGACGGCTCGGTCGTCGCTCCGGAGAACGACGACCTCGGTGTCGCCGTCGTGGGGTCGTACCTGGGGTCGCGCCGCGGCGGGCAGTCGTTGTTCGACTAGCCGCCGAGTCGATCCCGACAGGGACTGTTGCGCGGGGTTCCGCAGTCGTATGCTGAGCGCCACCACAGTTGCCCCAGACCCCGGCCGCCGTGATCGTTCTTCCTGCGCCGACGTCGTCGGCGTGCCGGAAGCGGTCGGCCGAGTGCACCTGATCCGTTCTCGACCGGTCGACTCCCGCGGGGTCCCGGAGTGCAACGGCGCACGCCACCGGACGCCACGGGTCTCCGCGTCCACGGATCACGGACGCGGACCGGTCGGTGGGGTCCGGACCCGACGGGCCCCACCGTCCCGGACCGGGGGTGTCCACGGCCGGCCGGGGTCGCCACGGCAGGCCGGGCCGGGCCGCCGGCTCACGACGGGTGCGTCAGAACAACGGCCACGGCACCGCGGGGCCGTGCCCCGGCGGTGGCGGGAAGATGCCGACGGCCCGCAGCGCCGCACACCGCGCGCGCACCGTGTCGACCTCTTCCGGCGTCAGGTGTTCGGCGAGTTCATCGCCCAGGGCACCGCGGAGCGCTTCCGACACCCGGTCGAGCCCCTCGAGTTCGTCCGGCCCGAGCGGCTCGCCGATCCAGCCCCACAGCACCGTGCGGAGCTTGTGCTCGACGTGGAAGGCCAGTCCGTGGTCGACACCGAACCGGTGTCCGTCGGGCATCGCCAGCACGTGGCCGCCCTTGCGGTCGGCGTTGTTCACGACGACGTCGAAGACGGCCATGCGGCGCAACGCCTCGGAGTCTTCGTGCACGAGCGTCACCGGCTGGTCGTGCTCGTCGATCGCCTCGAGCACGGGCAGCCACGGTGAACCGTCCGCCTCGGCGGTCTCCGGACTGACCAGGTCGACGGCGTCCTGGTCGGGGTCGATCGTCTGCCAGCGCTGCACCATGCCGGGGCCGAACGGCCCGTCACCGAGCCACGTCGGTGGCACGATGCCCCACCCGAACGCCTCGGACACCAGGTGCGCGGCGACCTCGCGGCCGGCGAGCGTGCCGTCCGGGAAGTCCCAGAGCGGGCGCTCCCCTCGATCGGCTTGTAGACGACCGCCTCACCGTCCAGTTCGGCCAGGAACGTCGCGTTCGAGGCCTCGCGGATCCGCGCCGTGATGCTCAGTGAGCCGTCGCTCATGCGTCGCCGGGCGGACGGCCAGCGGCGACGATCTCGCGGGTGCGCTCGACGAACGCTCGTGCGGTGCCGACCGGGATCTTGACCTGGAAGAGCTCGTCGGGTTCGGGGATCTCGACGACCGCCTCGATCTCGAGGCCGTCCTCGCTCTCCTCGGACACGATCTCGACGTCGTCGTCGATCGGGTACGCCTCGATGACCACCTGCGCCGTCGACGGGTCGAAGCCCAGGCTCAGGGCACCGGCACGGAACTCGGGCTCCACCGGCTGGTCGAGCGGTTCCGGGTCGCGGAGCTCCACGGGGGCGGTGTCCGGCACGCTGAAGCGGTTCGCCTCGACCGTGGCGACCTCGTCCAGCAGCTCGTCGATCTTCTCGGCGAGCACGGCGGTCTGCTCCTTCTCGAGGGCGACGCTCGTGACGCGCTTGCCGGCGCGGGCCTGCAGGTAGAAGGCGCGCTCGCCCGGACGGCCGATGGTGCCGACGACGAGGCGGTCCGGCCAGTCGAAGCCGTGGACGATGGAGGGCATACCCGCATTGTAGGAGTGCGGGCCTGCGCCCGTTCAGGGTCTGGCAGGGCCTGCCTCGGACGGGGCCTCCGGATGTCCGGCCCCGCCGCCGACCGCCGCGTCCCCGCTGGGCGCCGGAGCGGTCGCGAGCCACGAGAGATCGCCGGACTCGGTGTTCGTCGCGACCACCTCGGGCCGGTGCTCGCCGTACCGCACGACCGACACCGACGCCGGCCCGACGCCGATGCGCTGGAACAGGTCGAGGTGCATGCCGAACGCGTCGGCCAGGACGGACTTGATGATGTCGCCGTGGCTCACCGCGACCCAGACCGCTCCGGGCCCGTGCTCCGCCTCGACCTCAGCATCGATGCGCCGGACGGCCGACACCGCCCGCGACTGCATGGTCTGCATGGACTCACCGCCGGGGAACACCACGGCGCTCGGGTTCGCCTGCACCGTCCGCCAGAGCGGCTCCTTCGCCAGGTCGGCGAGCTTCCGCCCCTGCCACTCGCCGTAGTCCGCCTCGGTGATCGCCCGCTCGATGGCCGACGCGGGGTCGCCCGACTGGCGCTCCAGGATCGCCCGGGCCGTCTGCCGGCACCGCTCGAGCGGACTCGACACGACGGCGACGACCGGCACGGCCGCGATGCGCTCCGCGGTGCGGTCGGCCTGCTTCCGGCCGACGGCGTCGAGTCGCACGCCGGCGGTGCGTCCGGCGAGCACGCCCGTGGCGTTCGCGGTGGTGCGTCCGTGTCGGACGAGGAGGACGGTCGCCATGTGCCCGATCCTAGGCGGGACCGACCGGGACGACCGGCGGCGAGCGCTCCCGCCCTTGACGGGCCGTCGGTGGACCGATCAGATGGTCACATGACCCGGCACCCTCGAGGGGCCCTGTTCGCCACGTCGACGATGACCGGCTTCGGCATCGCCACGTGGGTGACCAGGACGCCCGCCATCCGCGACGAACTCGGGGCGTCGATCGAGGCGATGGGGCTCGTGCTCCTCGGGCTGTCGATCGGGTCGATGATCGGGATCCTCGGTGCCGGTGCGCTCGTCCGACGGCTCGGGACGCGACCGTTGATCCTGCTCGGTGGCGCGCTGCCCGTGGTCGGGATGGTCCTGGTCGCCCTGCTCGCCCCGGCGCAGGTGCAGGCGGGTGTCTGGGCGGGGCTCTTCCTGATCGGGTTCGGGTCCGGGGTCGCCGAGATCGGGCTGAACGTCGAGGCCGCCGCGGTCGAACGGCGCATCGGCCGCCCGGTGGTGCCGGTGCTGCACGCCTGCTTCAGCCTGGGGACCGTCGTCGGCGGGGTCGTCGGCATCGCGATGACGGCTGCCCGGACACCGGTGGTCGTGCACCTGCTCGTGGGGGCTGCGGTGATGGCGGCACTCGCGGCGTTCGCTGCCCTCAACCTGCAGCCCCTCCCGCGTGCCGGAGTGCAGACGGAGGGAGCCGAGACCGCAGACGCCGCCGGCACGTCCCGCGTCACCACGGCGACCCGCCGCTCCGTCATCACCGTGCAGCTCGCGCTCATCGCGGTGATCACGCTCGCGATGGCCTTCGCCGAGGGCGCCGCCAGCGACTGGCTCCCGCTCCTGATGACGACCGACCACGACGCCCCGGAAGCGGTCGGCTCGCTCGTCTTCACCGGCTTCGCGCTCGCCATGCTCATCGGTCGGTCGGCCGGCACCCCGCTCGTCACGCGGCTCGGGCGAGGCCCGGTCGTCCGGCTCTGCGCAGCGGTCGGCGGGGTCGGGGTCCTGCTCGTGGTGGTCTCGCCGAGCCCGGTCGTCACGGCGATCGCTGCAGCCGTCTGGGGGCTCGGCATCGCCCTCGGGTTCCCGCTCGCGATCTCGGCAGCGGGTGACCACCCGACCGACGGGGACCGCCGGGTGTCGGTCGTGGCCACCGCCGGGTACATCGCGTTCCTGGTCGGACCGCCCCTGCTCGGCTTCGTCGGCGAGCACCTCGGGCTGCAGGCCGCGATGCTGGTGCCCCTCGTGCTGCTCGTCGCCGCCTTCGTCGTCGCCCCCGCCGCCCGCGATGCCCGTGATGCCCGAGACACCCGAGACGTTCGCGACGCGCACACCGCCGACGCGTCAGTCGACCCGGCCCGACCAGACGCCGATGTCCCCGACCTCCCAGTGCGCCCGGAACACCCGGGTGTGTGACGTCCGGCGCACGCGCTCCTGCCGGTAGAGCTGTCCGGCGCTCACCACCTCGGGCGTCGCCGTCAGCCGCACCAGGCTGCAGGAGCGCACCGAGCCGCCGTCCGACAGCGCATCGGCGAGCGCCGCGGTGGTCGTGACACAGCCGTCGACCGGGTCGGCCGCGTCCGTCGGCACGACGTTCGACCCGCTGCGTTCGTCGTCGTGCTCGACCGCGATGGTGAAGGCCCGGAGATCGTCCTCGGTCACCCGGCCGCCGTCGGGCAGTTCCAGGTCAGCGACGACCACGTACGGAGTGCCCTCGGACGGGTCGTTCGTGCCGAGGACACTGCGGCCCCACCGCTCCGCCTGCGCCTCGGACGCCCGAGCGGTCGTGCGGTAGGTGACCGCGATTCGGGTGTCCGAGTCGCGCGACAGCGTGCCCGACTCGGTCGTGCCCGGAGCGGCGTTCCGGGTCGCCGCACCGACGACCCCCGCGATGACGAGGACGACGACCACGATGCCGACCGGCACGAGCGCGGCCCCGAGACACCCCAGCCCGGTCCGCCGCCCCGCGCGCTTCCGATCCGCCACCGTTCCCCCTCGGTCCGACGCCAGCGTGCCAGGTCGGTGTCGACCGCAGCAACCCGGAGGACGGCCAGGACCCCGACGAACGCGGCACCGAGCGCGAGTCCGGGCGCGCCGCCCCGCGGATCGGTACGGTCGATCCCATGCCGTTCTTCCGCGACAGCCCCCAGCCGACCACCCCCTCGAAGATCCAGGCGGCGTGGTCCGACTCGACGGGCCGCCTCGCGACGCGGTGCCTGCAGGTGATCATCGTCGTCGTGGTCATCGCCGGCGTCGTCTACGCCGGCAGCGTGCTGAGCGTCGTCACCATCCCGGTGCTCCTCGCGCTCATCATCGCCTCGGCCATGCACCCGATCGTGTCCTGGTTGCGCAAGCACAAGGTGCCGTCGGTCCTCGCGACCCTCGCGGTGCTCATCGGCGTCCTCGCGGTGCTCGGGCTCATCGGGTGGCTCATCGTCGTCGCCGTCGAGAACCAGTGGTCGCAGCTGCAGAAGTCGGCCGTCGACGGGTTCCAGCAGTTGCAGGACTTCGCGAAGAACCTGCCGATCTCGATCTCGGACAAGCAGGTCGACGACGCCGTGGCGTCCGTCACCGACTTCATCACGAGTGCGCAGTTCGGCTCGGGCGCCCTGGCCGGCGCCTCGGCCACCGCGAACTTCCTGACCGGCCTCGTGCTGATGATCGTGGTGCTGTTCTTCTTCCTCAAGGACGGCCCGAGCATCTGGGAGTTCCTGCTCCGCCCGTTCACCGGTGAGCGCTACGACCGTGCACGCCGGGTGGGCGACCGCGTCGTCTCGACCCTCGGCGGGTACGTGCGCGGTACCGCCACGGTCGCGGCCGTCGACGCCATCGGCATCGGTGTCGGCATCGCGATCGTCGGCGTCCCGCTGGCACTCCCCCTGGCCGTCGTGGTGTTCATCACGGCCTTCATCCCGATCGTCGGTGCGACGGCAGCCGGCATCCTCGCCGCCCTGGTCGCGCTCGTCGCACTCGGTCCGGTCCAGGCGCTCATCGTCGTCGGGATCGTGATCCTCGTGAACCAGCTCGAGGGCAACCTGCTCCAGCCGGTGCTGATGGGACGCACCCTGAAGCTGCACGGCCTGGTCATCCTGATCGGCCTGACCGCGGGCACCGTCCTGGCGGGCATCACCGGCGCCATCATCTCGGTGCCGCTGCTGGCCGCCGCGTGGGGCGCGATCCTGGTCTGGGACGGCCCGAACACCCCCGCGCGTCCGTGGCGCAAGAAGCGCAACGAGGACGTCACGGCCCACGAACTCCCCGCCGACTGACACCATGGACCCGTGCTCGTCTCCATCGTCTACATGAGTCGCGCCGTCGTCCCCTTCGACGACGGCGACCTGGCGACGCTGCTGGACGGCTCACGGCTCCGCAACGAGGCGCTCGGCGTCTCCGGGCTGCTCGTCGTGAAGGGCGGCCGCTTCATGCAGTTGCTCGAGGGTCCCGCGTGGAGCGTCGACGACCGGTTCGCCGCGATCAGCCGTGATCCGCGGCACGGCGAGGTCAAGTCGCTCATCCGCGAGGACATCGAGCGACGACGCTTCGACGGCTGGTCGATGGCCTACCGCTCGCTCGACGACGCGGACGTCCAGGCGGAGCCGGGCTTCAGTCCGTTCCTGTCCGGCGAGACGGACTTCCCACGGTCGTTCGACCGCACGAGCGCCGCGTGGCTGCTCAAGTGGTTCCGCGACCGCGAACTCCACAACCGCTGAAGGCCTCGTCGACGACGCCGAGCAGCCGGTCGCGGTGCGCCGGGTCCGCCGTCGCCGTCAGCACCACCCGCCACATCGTCGCGACTGCGGGGAACAGGTCGGCTCGTCCGGTGCGGACGTCGGACACCAGTTGCACGCCTGTGAAGTACGGCACGACGGTGGAACCGAGCTGTTCCGCGGTCAGGTCGGTGCGGAGCTCGCCGCTCGCGATCGCCAGCCGGAACACGTCGACGATCCCGCCGATCCACTGCTCGTAGAAGCTGACCGTCGCCGCGTGGAACTCGCCGCGCTCCAGTGACAACCGGATGCCCGCGCGCACGATCGGGTCGGTCCGCAGCAGGTCCGCGATGGCTCGTGAGGCGCCGACCAGTGCAGCTGCTGGTGACTGCTCGGTGTGGCTCACGACGTCGAAGGTCCGGACGTTCTGCTCGTCGATCACACCGAGCGCGAGAGCCAGCTTGGTCGGGAAGTGGAAGTGCAGCGCCCCCTGCGAGACGCCCGCCCCGCGGGCGATGGCCGCGATCGTCGCGGCGGCGAAGCCGACGCGGTCGAACTCCTCCGCAGCGGCCACCAGGATCTGCTCACGTCGTTCCACGTGACCAGTCTGACGGCCTGGAGGCGCGGGGCGGGCGTGCCCCGTGCCTCCAGACCGAGGGTGGTCGCGTCAGACCGCGTCAGGCGACCCGCGCGCTCAGGTGAGCGCCAGCAGGTTGTTGACCTGCTCGTTGATGCCGGTCAACGTCGAGATCGGCTTGCCGTTCGCGTAGACGTTGTCGAAGGCCGGCTGCAGCAGCGCCTGCACGTCCGCCGGGTTGCGGGTGACGGGGAACAGGAACGTGGTCTTCTCCTCGACCTGCCGGGTGAAGGCCGACACGTCCAGCCCGCGCTTCCGGAACGACGCGACCGCCGCCTCGGTACCGGCGGGACGGGCCGGGAACACCACGCCCGCACGGCCGACGATCTCCTGGGCGGTGTCGCTGCCGAGGAACGCGACCCACTTCGCCGCGGCCTCCGGGTCCTTCGCCTGCTTCGTGATCGAGTCGCCGAGTCCGTTGAACATCGACGCCCGCTTGCCCGTCGGCCCGATCGGCGTCGGGGCGACGGCGATGTCGAGGTCCTTCATGTTCAGGTACGTGCCGATCATCCACGAGCCGTTGAACGACAGCGCGCACTTGCCCGCGCCGAGCTGCACGTCCGGACCGGTCGTCGTCGAGAAGACGCCGTACTTCGCCATGTAGCCCTTGTCGGCCAGGCGGTAGTACCAGGCGAGGGTGTCCTGCACGGTCTTCTCGTCGTAGCGGAACTTGTCGCCCCACGGGTTCTCGTTCGTGTAGAACCAGTCGGTCGACCCGGTGAAGGGCGACCACTGCGTCTGGCCGAAGCCGTCGCCACCGGACCCGTTCGACGAGATGCCGTAGACCTCGACGTGCTCCTTGTCGAAGCCGGGCTCGTCACCCCGCCGACCCTTGGAGTCGATGGTCAGGTGCGCGAGCATCCGTTCGAACGAGCCGCCGTCGTCGGGGTTCCACTCGAGCGTGGCGAGCTCGTCGTCCGAGACGCCGGCCTTCTGCATCGCCTTCCGGTCGTAGAACATCCCGATGGTGTCCCAGTCCTTCGGCGAGCCGTAGCGGTGGCCGTCCTGGCCCTTCCACAGCTCGGCGAGCCCGGACTGGTAGTCGTCGTCGCTGATCGACTTCGTCGCGTCGAGCTCGTCGAGCTTGTAGAGCACGTCGAGGTCGGAGAACTGCAGGAACTTCGTCAGGTGGTCGGTGAAGACGTCCGGTGCGGTGCCGGCGATGAACCCGGCCGTCAGCTTGGTCCAGTAGTCGGCCCACCCGAGCTGGGTGATCTGCACCGTGATGTCGGGGTTCTCGCGGTGGAAGGCCTTCGCGACCTGCTGGTAGGCGGGCAGCTGGTTGGAGTCCCAGAGCCAGTAGCTCACGGTGCGGGCGCCGCTCTTCGAGGCGGTCCCCCGGCTCGGGGACGAGCAGGCGGCGAGCGCACCGAGGGCGAGGGCTGAGGCGCCGCCGGCGAACAGTGCGCGGCGGGAGAGGGTGTTCGTCATGGTGTGGTGGTCCTGTCCGAGCCGGGGCTACTTGATCCCGGAGAAGCCGATGGAGTTGACGATCCGCTTGGCGAAGACGCCGAACAGCACGATCATCGGGAGCGCCGCCACGAGGGTCGCGGACATCAGCCCGGCCCAGTCGGTGCCGGACTGCGGGGACTGCGACTTGAAGACGCCGAGTGCGACGGTGAGCACCCGCGAGCTGTCGGTGTACGACACCATGAGCGGCCAGAAGTAGTCGTTCCAGCTCGTGATGTACGTCAGCACGGCGAGCGTCGCGATCGGTGCGGCGGCCATCGGGATGACGAGCCGGAAGAACACCCGGACCTTGCCCGCGCCGTCGATGAGCGCGGCCTCCTCGACCTCCTTCGAGATGCCGAGGAAGAACTGCCGCAGGAAGAACACCGCGAACGGGGTCATGAACATCGTCGGCAACGCGATGCCGAGCAGGTTGTCGACGAGCCCGAGCTGCTTGATGAGCGTGAAGTTCGGCAGCAGTGTGAAGATCGCGGGCACCATCAGGCCAGCGAGGAACACCCCGAAGACCTTGTCGCGTCCGGGCCAGCGCAGTCGGGCGAAGGCGTACGCGGCGGCGGCCGAGAAGAACACCTGGCCGACCGTGACGAGCGTCGACACGATCACGGAGTTGAGCAGGTACCGCCAGAAGTTCAGGGCAGCGCCGGAGCCACCCTGGGCGAGGGCCTCCTCGGTGGACTGCAGGCCGAGGACACGCTCGAACCCGCCCAGGCTGAACCCGACGGGCAGCAGCGACGTGGGGTCGGAGTTGATCGCACCGTTCGACGACAGGGCGGTGCGCAGGATCCAGTAGAACGGGAACAGGGTGACGACGATGACGATGATCATCGCGACCCAGGCGAGGACGCGGCCGACCGACGGACGGCGACGGTGGCCGGCTCCCGGACGGGGCGGACGCTTCGTGGTGACGGAACGGGTGAGGGTCGTGGTCATGGTTCGGCGCTCCGTTCAGTCCAGGTCCGACTCACCCGAGCGGGTGAGTCGGTACTGGATGATCGTGATGATGCTGAGGACGATGAGGAGCGCGACCGAGACCGCGGACGCGTAGCCGAACTGGAACCGGCCGAACGCCAGGTTGTAGATGTAGTTCTGCACGACGTTCGTGGCGTTCGCGGGGCCGCCCTGCGTGGTGACGGCGACGGTGTCGAACACCTGGAACGACCCGATCACGGTGATGATGAGCACCAGGGACAGGATCGGGCGGAGCAGCGGCACCGTGATGCGCCAGAACATCTTCCACTCGCTCGCACCGTCGATGCGGCCGGCTTCGTAGACGGTCTCGGGCAGCGACTGCAGTCCGGCGAAGATCAGGAGCGCCGTGTAGCCGACGTGCCGCCACACGTTGATGAGTGCGATCGACGGGATGCCCCAGACGTCGCTCTGCAGGAACGGGATGCGGTCCAGGCCGAGGGCCGCGAGCATCTCGTTGCCGATGCCGAGCTGGGTGTCGAGGATCCACAGCCAGACGAGCGCCGCGACGACGTTCGACACCAGGTAGGGCGCCAGGACGATGCCGCGCACGAAGGTCGACTTCGTCAGGCGGTGCATCATCACGGCGATGAAGAGCGCGACGACCGTCTGGATGACGATGTTGATGAGCACGTACTCGATCGTGACGACCATCGAGTGCCAGAAGATCGAGTCCTGCACGAGCCGGGCGTAGTTCTGCAGCCCGGTGAACTCCGGCTCGGTGAGCAGGTTGTAGGACGTGAAGCTCAGGTAGATGCCCCGCACGGTCGGCCAGGCGAGGAACACCACGAAGCCGATCGCGGCCGGCGCGATGAACAGCAGTGCGAGCCACAGGTCGTTCCGGGGACGGCGGCGGCGTGGGACGGTGGTGCTGGCGAGCGGGAGGTCGGCTGCCCGACTCCTCCGTCTCGTGCTGGCGGTCGTCAAGGGTGACGACACAGGGCTCTCGGTGGCCATCGCGACTCCTTCGTCTGCGGTGGACTGACGTGCAGCAGTCCGTGAGCCGGGAATCTACACGTGGGGACACCGGGTGGCAAGAGGCTCTTTCGCGTTCTCAATCCGGGGTTGTCACGTGTAGACAATCGTGTCAGGATGGCGCTCGATCGCATCGGCGCGACCTGCCCGGCGACGCATCCCTCACCCTGGAAAGGTCACTGATGATCTCTGTCGGAATGGTCGGCGCGGGCCAGTTCGCCCCCCAGTTCGCCAAGCTGTTCAAGCTCCACCCGGACGTCGACCGCGTCTTCGTGACCGACCTCGTCGACGACCGCGCGTCGGAGCTCGTCGAGTCGCAGCACCTCGACGGCACGTTCGCCGACTTCGACGCCGTGCTCGCCTCGGACGTCGACGCCGTCGCGATCTTCACGCAGCGCTGGACGCACGGTCCGCTCGTCGTCAAGGCGCTCCGCGCCGGCAAGCACGTCTACTCGGCGGTGCCGATGGCGATCTCGGTCGACGAGATCCGCGACATCATCGAGGCCGTCCGCGAGACCGGGCTCACCTACATGATGGGCGAGACGAGCTACTACAACCCCGCGACGGTGTTCGCCCGCAAGCAGGTCGCCGACGGCGCCTTCGGCCGGGTCTTCTACTCCGAGGGCGACTACGTGCACGACATGGACCTCGGGTTCTACGCCGCGTACCAGTTCAGCGGCGGCGAGGACTGGAAGCGCACCGCCAGCTACCCGCCCATGCTGTACCCGACCCACTCGGTCGGCGGCGTCCTCGGCGCCATCCCCGGCCACGCGGTCAGCGTCAGCTGCATCGGCGTCAAGGACGACCGGGGCGACGGCGTCTTCGACAAGGACGTCAGCCAGTTCGACAACGACTTCTCGAACGCCACCGCCCTGTTCGAGCTCGACAACGGCGGCGTCATGCGCATCAACGAGATGCGCCGTGTCGGCTACCCGTCGCACATCCGCGAGTCGCGCTTCCGCTACTTCGGCACCGAGGCCAGCTTCGAGCAGCTCGCGAAGGTCAGCGTCTGGCAGGACAAGGAGGACTCGCACGACATCAGCGACAAGATCAACACGCAGGCGACGATGGACCTCGACGACCCGCGTCTCGCCGGCGTCGACCCCTCGCTGCGCGACGCGTTCGTGTCCGGGTACGCCGAGGTGCACGACACCGACCGCCTGCCCGCCGAGTACGCCGGCGTGCCGACCGGGCACGAGGGCAGCCACCAGTTCCTGGCCGACGACTTCGTCCGCGCCGTCGTCGACCGGACCCTGCCGCCGGTGAACGCCTGGACCGCCGCGCGCTTCACGCTGCCCGGCATCATCGCCCACCAGTCCGCGCTGCAGGGCGGCGCACGCCTCGAGGTGCCGGACTTCGGGGACGCCCCGGAGACGACCTCGGCGGTGCCCTCGTCTAGTATCGCCAGCGAATAGCAAGTGGTGTTCGGGTGTCGGTCCACACGGGCCGGCACCCGAACGCGACTTCCGAGCCGACGAAGGTGGCACCCGTGAGCGTCCCGACGACCCCGAGGGCGGTCACCCGCGCCGACGTCGCCCGGTACGCCGGCGTGAGCACCTCCGTCGTCAGCTACGTCGTGCACGACGGCCCCCGCCCCGTCGCGGCGGCCACCGCCGCCCGGGTCCGTGACGCCATCCGGGTCCTCGGCTACCGCCCGAACGCCAGCGCCCAGGCCCTGCGGACCGGGTCGTCGAAGATGCTCGGCCTCATCGTCCCCGAGCTCGACAACCCCTTCTGGTCGAGCTCGCCGTCGAGGTCACCCACGCCGCGGCCGCCCGCGGCTACGACGTCCTGCTCGCCAACAGCGACGGTGACGGCACCCAGGAGCGCGAGCGACTCCGCAGTCTGTCCGCCCGGCAGGTCGACGGCATCATCCTGACGAGCATCATGACCCACCCGGACCTGTCCAACGTCTCCGACCCGGGCATCCCACTCGTCCTGCTCAACACCTTCTTCGAGGTGCCCGACTACGCGAGCATCGGCGTCGACGCCCTGCGCGGCGCGTACGACGGCACCCGCCACCTGGTCGAGCACGGCTACGGGTCGATCGGCCTCGTCATGGGGCACGCCGGGTCGATGGAGCTCCGTGAACAGGGCTGGATGCGGGCCCTGCGCGACGCCGGGCTGCCCGACGGCCCGATCGTGCGGTGCGACTTCACCCGACGGGGCGGGTACGAGGCCGGCCTCCGCATGTTCGCGGACGGGACGGGCCCCCGCGCCGTCTTCGTCAGCTCGGACATGCAGGCCGTCGGTGTGCTGCGGGCACTGTGGGAACTCGGGCTGCGCGCACCGGACGACGTCGCGATCGTGTCGTTCGACGGCGGTGCCGAGGCGGACTACACGAACCCCCAGCTCACGACGGTCCGGCAGCCGATCGAGACGATGGCCACCGCCGCCGTCGACCGTGTGCTCGGGCTCGACGCGGACAACCAGTGGCACCGCGACCTGGTGCCCGCCGAGTTGGTCCTGGGCGCGAGTTGCGGGTGCGACGTGCGCCGCTGACGCACCACGGGACTGTCCTGGAGGCGCGGGGCGGGGCCGCCACGGGCCTCCCGTCCGTCAGTTGGCCGGGTCCATGACGGCGGTGAGCCGCTGGAGTGGCACACGCTGCTGGGACTCCTGCGTCACCGCGACCGCTTCGACCGGTTCGCCGGAATCGGTGTCAACGAAGCGCAGGTCCGACGTCAGCTCGGACGGCCGGTACCGGTCGGCCCAGCCACCGAGCGCCAGCAGCACCAGCGAGAGGTCGCGGCCGGCGTCGGTGAGCACGTACTCCTCGCGCGCCCGCGCGCCCTCCGGCTTGTAGGTCGTGCGCTCGAGCACTCCCCGTCGACGAGCGAGGCCAGTCGCGCGGTCAGGACTTCGCGCGGAACGCCGAGGCTCTGCTGGAACTGACTGAAGCGCGTGGAACCGGCGAGGGCATCGCGCACGATCATGAGCGTCCACTTCTCGCCGAGGACGTCGAGGGACCGTGCGATGGGGCAGCGCTCGTCGCCGCCGAGGATGCCGAGCATGCGCTCATCCTAGCTGGGTTCGATTTCCGGACACAACGTGCTAGGTTCGGTTTCCGTACTCAACTTCTCTCGTCTGGAGCCCCTCATGACCGACCTCACCAACGCCATCGTCCTCGTCACCGGAGCGAACGGCGGCCTCGGCGCCGAGTTCGTCCAGCAGGCCCTGGACCGCGGCGCCGCCAAGGTCTACGCGACCGCCCGCACCCCGCGCACCTGGGACGACGAGCGCATCGTGCCGCTCGCACTCGACGTCACGAGCCAGGCGAGCGTCGACGCCGCAGCCCGTGCCGCCGCGGACACCACGATCGTCGTGAACAACGCCGGGATCGCCGGCGCCGACCCGCTCGTCGACACCTCGGTCGCGGAGGTCGAGCGCATCTTCGCGACGAACGTCTTCGGCGCACTCCGTGTCGCCAAGGCCTTCGCTCCCGCGATCGGCGGCGGCGCGCTGATCGACGTGCACTCGGCCCTGAGCTGGGTCGCCCTGGCCGGCGCGTACTCGGCGTCGAAGGCGGCGTTCTGGTCGATCACGAACTCGCTCCGCCTCGAGCTCGCACCCACGGCACCCAGGTCGTCGGCGCACACCTCGGCTACACCGACACCGGCATGACCGCGGGGCTCGACGTCGAGAAGTCCGACCCGGCCGACATCGTCCGGCTCATCTGGGACGCCGTCGAGGCCGGCGAGCACGAGGTGCTGGCGGACCAGGTCAGCCGTGACGTCCGCGCCGGACTCAGTGCGCCGCTGACGGCGTTGTACCCGGCGCTCGCGACGGCCTGAGGCTTGTTCTCGTCGGCGAGCTGACGGTTCTGGTTCGAAAACCGCGAAGTTCGCGAACCAGGACCGTCAGCCGCCGGCGCCGCGACCGGTGATGTCGCGGTTGACGGCGGTGATCGCGGCGCGCTCCTCGGCGGACAGGCCTGCGGCAGCGAGGACACGGCTGAGCACCTCGCTCTTGCGCTCGATGTAGTCGTCGATGTCCTCGGCTTCGGCGGCCGCTCGGCGCTTCACGGCGGCGTACTCGTCGCGCAGGGCCGGGTCGGCGCACAGCACGTCGCGGACGGCGAGGTGGTTGCGCAACGAGAGCGATCCGGCGGTGGCGACGTAGGTGTTGCTCGGGGCGAAGCGCTCGGGTGTCCGGAAGGCCTGCCGGTCGGGGACACCGAGGTCTCCCCGTGGCTTGAAGCCGATCGAGGCCATCGCTGCGACCGCCGCCGCGACGTCGCCGGCATCGACCACGATGTCGACGTCGATCACGGGCTTCGCCGCGAGGCCGGGTACCGAGGTGCTGCCGACGTGCTCGATGCTGCGGTGGGGCGCACCGGCAGCGTCGAGGGCCGCGGCGTACGCGTTCCGCAACACCGCGAACCGCTCGGGCCACGACGGCTGGTACTCGACGACCTCGATCATCGGATGCGCCGTGTGGCAGGAGGGGTGCGAGCAGTTGGAACATGACGTGGTCGCGCCAGGCTCCGTTGATCTTGATGTACTCCGGCGCGAACCCGTAGCGCTTGAACCCCGCGGACTCGAGGGCACGCTGCGACCCCAGGTTCTCCGGCAGCGTCTCGGCCTGCACCCGGTGGAGTCGGAGGACGTCGAACGCGTGGGCGGCAGCAGCGGCGACGGCGCGGGAGGCGTGCCCCTGGCGGAGCCGGTCGGCACGGATCCAGTACCCCATCGCGCAGGACTGCAGGGCCCCGCGGGTGATGCCGCTCAGCGTGATGCGCCCGAGGAGTTCACCGTCGGTCGACTCGATCACGAACGGGACCGCGGTGCCGGCGCGCTCCGCAGCGAGCGACTGCACGATGACGTCGTGCTGGCCCTGTTCGGTGAAGTACGCCGGTGCCCGGGACGGCTCCCACGGTCGCAGGTGCTCGGCGCTCGCGGTGATGACGGCGGCGAGCGTCGGCGCGTCGTCGACGCGGAGCAGGCGCAACCGGGTGTCCATGGCGGAGGGTGTGGGATTCGAACCCACGAGACATCTCTGCCCACCTGTTTTCAAGACAGGCTCCATCGGCCGCTCGGACAACCCTCCAGTGACGCGACCACGTGGCGAGACGTGACCGCGTCCCGGGAAGTCTAGCCGAGCCGTCAGGCCTGGCACCTGAACCCGGCACACCCCCGACCGGAGGGTCAGGGGTGTGCCGGGCGGACTCGCGGAAGGTCAGGACCGGGGGCCGCACTCTGCCTGACGGCGACGACGCTGCGTGAGCAGCAGCACGGCGCCCAGGACGAGCACGACGATCGCGATGGGGAGCCCGACGAGCACGACGCCCGTACCGGTGAAGGCGAGCTCCTGCGGAGCCGACGAGGCAGCGAACTTCTCAGTGATCTGCTTCGAGAACACCCAGACGTTCTGCCGTTCCACGGCAGCGCGCGTCGTCACAGCGGCATCCGCCCCCTCGGGCACGGTGTACTGCGCCTTCGCCTTCGCGGAGAAGGTCACGCTGCCTGCAGCCGCGTCCGAATCGGTCACCGTGTACTCGGTCTCGCACGAGACGACCTGACCGGGCATCAGCTCCGAGCTCTCGCACGACGCTGCTGCTCCGTGCTGCTGCTCGACCGCAGCGTGGTGGACCGTCCGGTTGCCGGTGTTCGCGATCGTGAACTCCCCGGTGACGACGTCGCCGGATCGCAGCGACTCGGTCGACGCCGACGATGTGTACGCGCCCTCGAGGTCGATCCCCGCAGCGGACTGAAGCGAGACGTCTCGGTGGTCTGCAGACGACACCTGCTCGCCGGTGGGTCCGGCGCCTGCAGCTGCCAGGTCGAAGCCGACCGAACCACGGTCGATGTCCTGCTGGGTGAGCACGTGGGCCGCCAGTTCGACCACGACGTCCGTACCGGGTGCGAGCGTGCCGTCCACCACCTGCACGGGTACTCCGCGTCCGATGTCGGCGGTGACGTCCGAGAGTGTCACGTTCCCGGTGTTGCGGAGCGTCGCCGCGAGCGCGACTGCATCGCCCGCGCGGGGTTCTCCACCGTGGTCCGTGTCAGCCAGATGTGCCGACAGGACCGACTCGACGAGCGGGTGTCGCTCGAGTGTGACATCGGCGGACTCGTCAGCTGATGCCGGCTGGCCCTTCGGGCCGGTCGCACGTGTGCGCAGCGGTACCGTGACGACCCCTGAGTCAACGTCCCGTTGGGTCAACGTGTAGTCGGAGACCGAGATGGAGATGCTCTTGCCGGGCGCGAGCGGCTTCGAGGGCACTCCGACCTCCAGGTCGAACCCGGGCAGGTCGACCGCCACCTCGTGCAGCGTGACGTTGCCGACGTTCTCCACCGAGCCGGTGAACGAGATTTCGTCACCCGCACTCGGCGCGCCTTTCTCCGACAGCCGGCCGGAGAACTCCGCCGTGACAGAAGCCACCTGCGCGACCGTCGCCTGCGTGGTCTTCGCCTCGACCTCGACCGCTGCACCGTTCGCAGCTGCACTGGTCGCGGTGGCGGTGAAGGCCACCGCACCACGGTCGACGTCCGCCTGGGTCACTGTGTGCGAGCCGTCGACCTCGCAGTCCACCGACTTGCCGGGGGCGATCGTCGCAGGGCAGTCCACGGTCATCCCGCTCGCTCCCGCGACCTCGACACGGGTGTCGCGCAGCGTGGTGTTCCCGGTGTTCGAGGCGGTGATCCGGAGCGAGATCTCGTCGTCCACCCCGGGATCAGCCGCCGCGTGCACGACCGGTGCCAGGGAGAGTCCGGCGCCCGCTGCCTGCTCGAGGTCGATGCTCGTGCCGGCTTCACCGTTCGCGATCTGACCCTGCGGCCCCACCGCTCCACCGCGCATCCTGAAGGAGACGACTCCGGCATCGATGTCGTCCTGGGTGAGGGTGGCAGACGCGATCGTCGCGGAGACCACCGCACCCGGCGCGATCGGCACCACGGGTACCTCGACCGAGATGTCGTCCCGGTCGACGATGGACACGGCCAGACCGTCGAGCGTGACGTTGCCGGTGTTCGTGAGTTCGCCCGAAAGAGACACGGAGTCGCCGGCCTTCGGCGTGCCGGAGGCGTCGAGCGCCGCGCCGAACTCCACGGACATCGCCGTGTGCTGCTCGATCTCGACCGCGCTCCGGGCGTCGTCCTCGACTCGTTGCTCCTTCGGACCAGTCGCCGTGACGTGCAACGGGACCGACACGGTGCCGGAATCGACGTCCGCCTGCGTCAGGGCGTAGTCCGCGACGGTCACCGTGGCCTTCGCGCCCGGGACGAGCGCGCCCGAGGGGCCTCGACCGCCATGTCGAAGCCCGGCACGGTGACGATGAAGTCGTGGAGGGTCACGTTGCCCGAGTTCTCCACCGATCCCTCGAAGGAGACCGTGTCACCGGCTCTCGGAGAGCCCGTGCCGGACAGCTCACCAGCCAAGGCCACCTGCACAGCTGGAGCCTGGGAGACGGTGGCTTGCGACGTCGTCCCCGTTGCGGTGACCGTCTGGCCCTTCGGGCCGCGCGAGGTCGCAGTCGCGCTGAACGAGATCGAACCGTGGTCGACGTCGGCCTGCGTGACGGTGGCAGAGCCGGCCACGTCGCACTCGATGCTGTCGCCGGGCGTGATGCCACCCTCGCCACACGTGACGGTCATCCCGGTGTCGCCGTCGACGACGACCTCGGTGCCCTGGAGGGTGACGTTGCCGGTGTTCGACACGGAGATGCCGAGCGACACCTTGCCGCCGACCCCCGGCTCGGCCTTCGTCTGCACGACCGGAGCGACAGTGAGACCCGAACCGGCGGACTGCTCCGTCGTCGGGACCGCAGAAGTCGCGGAACCAGAGACCGCGGCGTCGAGACGGGACCGGGCGGCGACGTCGACCTGGTGGTCGATCGAGCCGGCGTCGACGTCGTCCTGCGTGACCGCGCGTGCCGTGGTGGTGCATTCCGTGCTCGCCTCCACTGCGAGCTCGCTCACGTCACAGGAGCCGCGGTCATCGAGCCTGACGTCGTGCACCGGGACGTTCCCGGCGTTGGCGACCTGGTAGCGGAAGGCGATCTGTTCGCCGAGGTCCGCCACGCCGTCGCCGTTGCCGCCCGTGATGAGGGGGCGCCGCTGACGGTCAGCGCGTTGCGCTCCGCGGCGAAATCGACCGACGAGGAGCCCGCGACGTCGAGGCCGACTGTCGTGGTGACGTTCGTCGGTGCGACCGAGTAGGTACCCGGGGTGGTCGTCGTGACGTCGACGGAGACGGTGCAGTCCGCGTCGCCTGCGGCGATCCCGCCACGCACGGCCACCGAGGTCGCGCCACTCGCCGCAGTGATCTCGGGACTCGTGCAGGTCGTCTCCGTCCTGGGGTCGACTGCGACGGTCAGCCCCTCGGGGAGGTTCGCGTCGAACGACCAGCCTTCCTTGGCACCGTGTTCAGTGGTGTTGACGACGCGGTACGTCATGCGCGCGGTGTCCGCGACGATCAGGGTGCCGGTGATCTCCTGGACGAGGGTCGGGGTCGAGTCGACGACCGACACGTGGTCGATTGCTCCGTCGTTGCCGACACCCGACGCCTGCTGGTTCCGCATGACCCAGCGCAGCGAGTCGCCGCTGAACAGCAGCCCGCCCTTCGAGACGAACGTCCCGCCGGTGACCGCGGAGCCGTCGACCGTGTAGTTCTGCGTGCCGGGGTCGGAGCAGGGGTCGATCAGGGTGTCCGCGATCTTGTGCTCGACGGTTCCGTCGACGAGCGAGAAGTCCAACAGCGGATGGTTCCTCGTGCAGTTCATCGCTGCAGCGCTGACGCCGAACGAGACGAAGCGCCCGGTGTCACTGAGAGCGAACGGCTGCACGGACTCGAGCTGGACCTTCCCCGCTCCCGGGTTCGAGGCGTTGGTGTAAGCGCTGACGATGTGGTTCGCCCGTGGTTCACTCCCGGTGATCTGCCCGAGCACGTTGGCCATGTTCCGCAAGTGGTTCCCGGCTGCCGATGAACATCCGGGGAGGACCGAGCTGTCGTAGCTGGTCAGGATGCCGTTGCAGTCGGGGGCGCTGATCCACGCCGGATCGGCCGTGTAGGTCGCACCAGCGACACCGACGTAGGACGACACGAGCTCGGAGACGGTCCCCCCGCCGTTCTCGAAGTCCTCGACGAGGAGTTCTTCCGGCTCTCGAGCGGTCACCGACGACGACGCGACGGCTGCCGCGGGGGCCGTCTCGACGTTCTGCCCATCGACAGCAACCGGAACGGCGGCGGCCGACACGGCGACGGTGCTGAGCAGCGCAGCGGTCAGACCGAGCGCGCCGCTCGCGAGGAGGGTCCTCTTGTGACGGCCGACGGGCGGAGCAGTGTGTTTCATGGTCGTCTCTCTCGGACGGGTACAGATTGCAGGATCGTCCGAGCTGGTCGGAGAGGAATCCCGCCGACGCTCGAGCGCGCCTGAAATACTGACACATCAGACACCGAGTTCTGACATCGTCGTCGTGAGAGCACGTGGGAGGCGCGGCGCTACCGCACAGGACGACCGCGCGACCGCCCCGTGGCACGGGGCCGTTCGTCGTCAGCGCGGCAGGGAGTCGAGCGCTGCTGCCAGGCCGTCGTCGGACACGCCACCGGTGAGTTCGTTGCCGGCGTCCACGACGTCGTCGGGCGCCTGGCCCATCACGACGCCACGACCGGAGGTCGAGGCCCACCGGAGCATGTCGATGTCGTTGCGGCCGTCGCCCGCGGCGAAGACGCGCGACCGCGGGATGTCGAGCCACTCGCGCACGCGTTCCATCGCGGTGGCCTTCGTCACGCCCTCTGGTGCGATGTCGAGCCACGCGGTCCACCCGACCGTGTACGAGACCTTGTGCAGGCCCATGTCCTCGACGATCTGCAGGAACTCCTCGAGCCCGTGCTCCGGCGAGATCACGACCACGCGGGTGGCCTCGACCGTGAGCAGCTGCTCGAACGGCACCAGCTCGCCGGCGTTGGTCATGGTGTCGGCGGGGAAGTTCTCGGACAACCGGAAGTGGCCGGTCTCGTCCTCGACCCCGAAGGCCGCGTTCTCCAGGGCGCCACGGATGGTCTGCAGGACGTCGCTCGGGTCGAAGTGCTCGACGTGGACACGCTCGTAGGACCCGCCCGGACGACGGGCCAGGGTCAGCGCACCGTTGGCGCAGACGAGGTACTTCGGCTCGATGCCGAGGGTCTCGAGCAGCGGCACCGTCATGCCCTCGCTGCGGCCGGTCGACAGCATCACCTCGTGCCCGGCGGCCTCGGCATCGCGCACGGCGGCGACCACGGCCTCGGTGATGACGCCGTCCTCGCGCATGGTGGTGCCGTCGATGTCGAGGGCGACCAGCCACCGCTTCGTGCGGGCGGGAGCGCCGGCACCCGCGCCCTGCGCCGCGCCGTCCACGAACCGCCCCTGCGCGCTCATCGGGGCTCGATCACCTCGACGCCACCGAGGTAGGGGCGCAGCACCTCCGGCACGACGACGGAGCCGTCGGCCTGCTGGTGCGTCTCGAGGATCGCGACGATCCAGCGGGTGGTCGCGAGGGTGCCGTTCAGGGTGGCGACCGGGGCGGTCTTGCCGCTCTCGGTGCGGTACCGGATGTCGAGGCGACGGGCCTGGAACGTCGTGCAGTTCGACGTCGAGGTGAGCTCGCGGAACGTGCCCTGCGTCGGGACCCAGGCCTCGATGTCGTACTTCTTCGCCGCGCTCGTGCCGAGGTCACCCGCGGCGACGTCGATCACGCGGTAGTGCAGCCCGAGGTCCTGCAGCATCTGCTCCTGGTACGACACCAGCTTCTCGTGCTCGGCCTCGGCCTGGTCCGGGTGGACGTAGGCGAACATCTCGAGCTTGTTGAACTGGTGCACGCGCAGGATGCCGCGGTTGTCCTTGCCCGCCGAGCCGGCTTCGCGCCGGTAGCAGGTCGACCAACCGGCGTAGCGGTGCACGGTGTTCTCGATGTCGAGGATCTCGTCGGCGTGGAAGCCGGCGAGGGCGACCTCGCTCGTGCCGGTCAGGTACAGGTCGTCGGCCTCGAGCCGGTAGACCTCGGCCGCGTGCTCGCCGAGGAAGCCGGTGCCCGCCATCGTCTCGGGGCGGACGAGCGTCGGGGTGATGAGCGGTTCGAACCCGGCCGCGATGGCGCGGTCGAGGCCGAGCGACATGAGCGCGATCTCGAGCCGGGCGCCGAGGCCGCGCAGGAAGTAGAAGCGCGAGCCGGAGACCTTCACGCCGCGCGGGATGTCGATGATGCCGAGGTGCTCGCCGAGGTCGGCGTGGTCCTTCGGCTCGAAGTCGAACTCGGGCTTCGTGCCGACGGTGCGGAGGGTGACGAAGTCCTCTTCGCCACCGGCGGGGACGCCGGGCAGGACGACGTTCGGGATGGCGCGTACGACGGAGTTGAAGGTCTCCTCGGCCGCGGTGACGGTCGCCTGGGCTTCCTTCACCTGGGCCGAGAGCGCCTGGGCCTGCTGCACGAGCGCGGCCTTCTCGTCCTTCGGGGCCTTGGCGACGGTCTTGCCGAAGGCGTTCTGCTCGGCGCGGAGCGACTCGAACGCGGTGATCGCGCTGCGTCGGGCGGCGTCGGCGGCGACGGCCTCGTCGACCACGGCGACGGATGCGCGGCGGGACTCCTGCGAGGCCTTGATGACGTCCGGGTTGTCACGAAGCAGCTGGGGATCGATCACCGCTCCATCCTAGAGGCGGCGACATGGGGAGGAACCCGCCGCTCGCAGCGTCAGATCGGTACCGTTGATCCCATGTCGACCCCTTCGGAGACCGCGCCCGCGGACCAGGACGCCCTCCCCACCGAGCACCGGACGGCTGCCGTGGTCTACAACCCGGTCAAGGTCCACCTGCCGACCCTCAAGGCCACCGTGGAACAGCACCAGCAGGAGGCCGGCTGGGCCGAGACGCTGTGGTTCGAGACCACCGAGGAAGACCCGGGCGGGGGCATGGCCCGCGCAGCGCTCGAGGCGGGAGCCGACGTCGTCGCCGCCGCGGGCGGCGACGGCACCGTGCGCGCCGTCGCCGAGGTCGTGCACGGCTCCGGTGCCTCACTCGCGCTGCTGCCGAGCGGGACCGGCAACCTGCTCGCCCGCAACATGAAGCTCCCCCTCGACGACCTGGCGAGCAGCGCGCACACGATCTTCTCCGGACACGAGCGGGCGATCGACTTCGGACTGATCGGCATCGAGCGGCCGGACGGAGCCCGCGAGCAGTTCGGCTTCGTCGTGATGGCGGGCCTCGGGCTCGACGCCCGGATGATCGCGAACACCCGCCCCGAGCTGAAGAAGCGCGTCGGGTGGCTCGCCTACCTCGACTCGCTGTTGCGCTCCGTGCGCGACACCGACGGCTTCGAGTTCAAGTACCGGCTCGACGAGTCGGCTCGCAACGGTTCAGTGCGCGCGCACTCGGTCATCGTCGGCAACTGCGGCATGCTGCAGGCGAACGCGATGCTGCTGCCCGACGCCGAGATCGACGACGGCGTGTTCGACATCGTCGTGATGCGCCCCCGCGGCTTCTTCGGCTGGGTGCGGATCGGTGCCCGCGTCTTCTGGGAGAACGGGATCCTGCGCTGGTTCCGGCGTTCGGCGCTGTCCGAGACCCTGATCGGCCGACGCATCACCACGGCGGCGAAGCAGGAACGTCCGCTGCGGTACATGCGCGGCGAGGAGTTCACGCTGCGGCTCGAGAAGCCCGACGAGTTCGAGATCGACGGCGACCCGGTGGGCGAGATCACGGCGTTCCGCGCCCGGATCGACCCCGGTTCACTGACCGTCAAGGTGCCGACGGTCGAGCCGAAGCCGAGCTGGGTGCGCGGCCGCAAGCGCTGAGCGGTGCGGCCCGTGCGGCGTTGCTCACTCGGTGCGAGGTTGTTCGGGCGCACGGAGTGATCAACCTCGCACCGGGCAGCAGCAGCGGCCGGTGAGCGCAGCACACCGCCGCGCGTCAGCCCGCGTCGGGCTCGCCGGAGACGATCGCGCGTAGCCAGTCCCGCGCCTCGACGAACGCGGCGTCCGAGTAGCGCGCCGGCACCTCGGGCTGCGCGCCGTCGGCTCGCGGGTACGACCCGAGGAACGTCACGCGGGGGCTGAACCGTCGCAGGCCGAGCAGGGCGTCGGCCACGCGCTCGTCCTGCACGTGCCCGTCCAGGTCGATGACGAAACGGTAGCGGCCGAGCTCGTCACCGATCGGCCGCGATGACAGCAGCCCCATGTTGATGCCCCGTGTGGCGAACTGCTCGAGCATGTCGACCAGGGCGCCGGGGTGGTCGGCGGGCAGCTCGACGATGACGCTCGTCTTGTCGGCACCGGTCGGTTCGGGCAGCGCCAGCGTCTTCGACACGAGGACGAAGCGGGTGACGGCCGAGGCGTTGTCGCCGATCGACGACGCGAGCACGACGACGTCGTGGTGGTCGGTGATGCCGGGCGGTGCGACGGCGGCGTCGGCGGTGGGGTTCGCCTCGAGCAGGGCGAGCGCGGCGGCGACGTTCGACGACGCCGGGATGTGGCCGTGACCGGGCAGGTTCGCCTCGAGCCAGTTGTGGGTCTGCGCGTACGCCACCGGGTGCGCGTTCACCGTGCGGACGTCGGCGAGCACGGTGCCGGGGCGCGCGACGAGCACGAAGTCGACCGGCACGAGGTACTCCCCCACGATCCGTGAGCCGGGGATCCGGGCGAGGGCGTCCTGCGTCGCGCTGACGCCACCGTCGACGCTGTTCTCGATGGCGATGACCGCACCGACCGAGCGGCCGGACATGACGTCGTCGAGGGCTTCACCGACGTTGTTGACGCTCCGCCACGGCTTTCCGGCCGCGGCCTCGACGAGCTTCAGGGCCGCCTCGGTGAAGGTGCCGGCGGGTCCGAGGTAGGAGTACGTGTCGGACGGCGCGGCGGGGTCGGTCATGGGCCGAGCCTATTGCAACGACCGAGCCCGCAGACGCGGGCGCACAGCGCCGTTCAGTCGGTGCTGGCGCCGGTCAGCCGGGCCTCGCAGATCGCGGTGTCGTCGTCGTCCCGCGGGTACGTCAGGGCAGCGAACCGCCCCTCGGGGTCGAGCCGTGTGAGCAGTGCGGCCGCGATGCCGTCGAGCTGGACGACCTGCTCGTCGCTCAGGGCGTCGATCACGACGTGGCGTGCGGTGCGGACGTGGTCCGGAGCGGCCTCGACGATCGTGGCGTACCCGGCGTCGGTGAGCCGGACGTCGGTCGCGCGGCGGTCCGAGGTCGAGGGGCAGCGCGTCACGAGCCCGCGCTTCTCGAGCCGGGACACCACGTGCGACAGCCGGGGCAGCGAGGCGTTCGTCGCCGAGGCGAGCGCCGACATGCGCAGCGTGCGGCCGTCGGTCTCGGAGAGCATCGCGATGACCATGTAGTCGAAGTGCGTCAGGTCCGCGTCACGCTGCAGCTGCTGGTCGAGCGCCGCCGGCAGGAGTTCCATGACGGCCACGAGCTTCATCCACGCGCGCAGCTGCTCGCGGGTGAGCCACGGGGTCTCGTCGGTCATGTCTGCATCCTACCGAATGGTTGTCGGTTTAACCAGTGTCGCGTGAGCCGCGGACAGCAGACTGCCGCGCCCGGACCACCCCGACGACGAGCACCGCCACCACCACGAGCAGCAGCACTCCCTCGACGATCAGCAACCGCGTGCCGTAGTCGAACGGCAGGATCGTGGGGTTCTTCTGTCCGTGCCGCTTCGCCGCGATCTCGGGCAGCACCACGAGGGCGAGCACACTGCCGAGCACGATCACCGTCTGCACCACGACGAGCACCCACGCCCGGAGCGACCGCCCCGCCCGACGCAGGAGTAGCCCGGCGCCGACGACGAACGGCGACAGGATCGCGTCGTGCAGGATCACCGCGCCGAGCAGCCAGGTCGCCAGCCCACCGATCCGGTTCGGCTTGACCGACGTCACCAGGACGTAGGCGCCGAACGCGACCACCAGCACGCCGAGCACGACGAGCACGATCCGCACGGCCTTCACCGCAGCACCTCGATCTTCTCGATCCACTTGGTCTGCAGCACGCCCGGTCGCCCCGGAGCGATGATCCGCGCCGGGAACCCGTGGTCCAGGTCGAGCGTCGAACCGTTCAGCTCGAGCGCCACCAGGGTGGTCGGGTCCTCGGCGTACTCCGGCCCCATGTCCATGATCCGGTAGCCGCCGTGTCGTTCCAGGCTCGTGACGCGCACGTGCGATCCGGGTTCGGCCTGCACGGCGCCGAGCAGGTCGCGCATCCGCACGCCCTTCCAGCTGCCCATCTGGCTCCACCCCTCGACGCACGAGATCGGCAGGTCGACCTCGGTGGTGCCGAGCGCGACGAGCTCCGCGCGCACGAAGGTCCGGGTCACGTCGGGTCCCACGACGGTCAGCGTCCAGTCCGCGGCAGTCGCGCTGGCGAGCACCCCCGCCGCGCGGGCGGTGCGGTTGACCGGCAGGCCGTTCGCACCGAGACCGCGCTGGCGCGCGCCGAACACGTTGAACGGTTCGGCGAGCTTCGAGGACTGCCCCGCCGTCAGGGCGACGACGCCGACGACCGCGGCCGTCACGCCACCGAAGAACCCGCGTCGTGCGATCCGCTGGCGTCGGCCCTGTGCACGCTCCTCGACCGACCGGGAGGCCCGGGTCGGCTCCGGCGCATCGGCCACCGGTTCGTCCGGGGCTGCGTCGACCGCGTCGACGCCGTCGATCCAGCGGAACACGCGGCCGAGCAGGCCGGGGGCCGTGGACTGGGCCGTCTCGGCACCCGCAGCCGGCGGGGCGGACGCGGGGCGGGCCTCCCGTACCGGGGAAGCAACTCACTGCCGGACGCGGGGTCCGCGATGAACCGGCCCTGCTCGTCGTAGGAGTCGCGCTTCCGCCAGTAGCGCGCGATCACCGGCAGCTTCGACGCGATGTGGATGATGAGCGACCCGATGATCACGTACGCCATCGCGTTGTGCACCTGGCGGAACGGGAACGGCCACGGGTACCACTGGTACGTGTTGAGCAGGCCGGTCGTGACCTGGATGATCGACGCCGACACGAGCACGGCGATCGACAGCCGCTCGAACAGGTGCAGCACGCCGCGCACCGGCGGGACCTGGACCAGCGCGGGCATGACGGTGTTGAGCTTGGCCAGCAGCAGCGGGATGATCGCGATGCCGGTGGTGATGTGCAGGCCCTGCGTGAACTGGTAGAGCTGCGTCGGCCGGGTCGGGAACCGCATCCAGCCGAGGGGCTCCTGCAGCAGGTGACTGTAGATGCCGGTGCCGAAGCAGACCACGAAGGCGATGCCGAGCAGTCGTCCGAGCACCACCGCGGAGCGCGCGTTCCGGTTCGGCGAGGCCAGTGCGGCCCGCGCCTCGAACAGCAGGTGCCGCACGCCCGCTAGCCTCGACGGACCATGAGCGACCGACTGCGTGCCGTCCGACCGTCCTCCGCCGTCGGACCCGGTGCCCGCGTCGCCGTCGTGGGCGCGGTCGTCGGGGTACTTGCCCTCGCGGGCGTCATCGCCTTCGGCGTCACGCATCTGGGGTTCCTCCGATCCGACACTCGTTCGTCATTCGTTGCGTGGACGCTGATCGCTTGGACGGTGTTCGTGATCGCTGTGCTCGCACTGCGGTTCGTGCCCGCCCGGTGGATGACCGCCGTGGTCATGGTCGGGGCAGTGGTGGTCGGTCTCGCGGCGCTGGCCGGCCCCGAGCACGAGCACCGACTCGGCGCGGTACGCGTGGGACGGCATCGTCCAGCATGCCGGAGTCTCACCGTACGCGCACACCCCCAGTCCACGGCACTGTCCGGTCTGCGGCCCGACTGGCTGTTCCCGGACAAGGTGAACGGCACGTGCGACGACCTCAAGCCCCGGTTCCGCGGCCTCGGCGACGGTGCAGACGGCCACTGCACCCCGATCAACCGCCCCGACGTGACGACGATCTACCCGCCGATGGCGCAGCTCTGGTTCGCCGGCGTCCGGGCGTTCGTGCCGGCCACCGCGCAGTACATGCCGTTCCAGGTCGCGGGGCTGCTGCTCTCGCTCCTCGTGACCGTCGCACTCGTCGTGGTGCTGCGGAAGACCGGCCGTCCGACCTGGTGGGCGGCGCTCTGGGCCTGGTCGCCGCTCGTGGCGTCCGAGGCCGTGACGAACTCGCACGTCGACGCCCTCGGCGCGGCGCTCGCGACCGCCGGTGCCGTGCTCGTCGCGTTCGGCCGACCGATCTGGGGCGGGATCGCGCTCGGAGCGGCCACGGCCACCAAGCTCATCCCGGCGATCGTGTACCCGCCGCTGCTCGGGCGGTGGCGTGCCTGGTGGGCGATCCCCGTCGGCATCGCCGTGTTCGGGCTGCTCTACGTGCCGTACGTGCTGACGACGGGGCTCGACGTGCTCGGCTACCTGCCCGGCTACCTGAGCGAGGAGGGCTACGAGGACGGCTCGCGCTTCGCCCTGGTGTCGCTGGTGTTCCGGGGCGACGCCGCGACCGTGGTGGTCGGGCTCGCCGTGCTGGCCGCCGCGTTCGTCGCGTGGCGGCTGTCCGACCCGTCGCGGCCGTGGTCCGGCGAGGTCCTGATGATCGGCGTCACCTTCCTCGCCGTGACGCCGCGCTACCCCTGGTACGCGCTGCTGCTCATCCCGTTCGTCGTGCTGTCGGGGCGGTGGGAGTGGCTGTCGATCGGGCTCGCCATCGCGCTGCGCGGGGTGTGGCCGTCGACGGACGCCTACCGGTGGTGGCTGCTCGCCGCCGTGGCCGTCATCGTGGTGGTCACGCTCCTGCGCACGAGCCGGTCGGACTGGCGGCGCTGGTGGGAACGGCTGTCGTTCCGGCGCGTCGAACACGTACGCTGAGCCGCATGGCACCCGCGACCCTGCTCGGCACGACCGTGGACCCGGCGTCCGCCGGGCTCGTCGACCGCTTCGGGCGTCGTGCGATCGACCTGCGGGTGTCGCTGACCGAACGGTGCAACCTGCGCTGCACGTACTGCATGCCGGCCGCCGGGCTGCCCTTCGCCCCCGACGACGCCCTGATGACCGCCGCCGAGATCGAGCGGCTGGTGCGGATCGGGTCGTCGCGGTTCGGCGTGCGCAAGGTGCGGTTCACCGGCGGCGAGCCGATGCTCCGGCACGACCTGGTCGACGTGATCGCCCGGTGCGCCGCGCTGCCCGACGCCCCGGAACTGTCGCTCACCACGAACGCCATCGGTCTCGCCCACCGCGCCCAGGCCCTGTACGACGCCGGGCTGCGGCGCGTGAACGTGTCGCTCGACACCGTCGACCCGGACGTGTTCACCACCGTGACCCGCCGCCCGTTCCTCGACAAGGTCATCACCGGGCTGTCCGCCGCCCACGACGCCGGCCTGGACATCAAGGTCAACGCGGTGCTGCTGCGCGGGATCAACGACGAGGCCGCGCCGGAGCTGCTGCGCTGGTGCCTCGACCGCGGCTACGAGCTGCGGTTCATCGAGCAGATGCCGCTCGACCCCGACCACGCCTGGGACCGCACCGAGATGGTGACCGCTGCCGAGACCCGGCAGCTGCTGGCGTCGTCGTTCGTGCTGACGCCGGACGAGGCCCCGCGGGACGGCGCCCCGGCCGAGCGGTACCGGGTGCACGCACGCGACCACGCCGCTGCGTCGGGCATCGGCGTGCTGCTCGGCACCGTCGGGATCATCGCGAGCATCACCGAGTCCTTCTGCGCCGACTGCACCCGCACCCGGTTGACCGCCGACGGCAACGTCCGGAGCTGCCTGTTCTCCGACGCCGAGACCGACGTCCTCGGCCCGATGCGCGCAGGGGTCTCCGACGACGACGTGGCCGAGCTGTGGCGCCGGGCGATGTGGGCGAAGCCGCGCGACCACGGCGACGACAGCGACGAGCTCGTGCACCCGACGCGCGGCATGAGCGCGATCGGCGGCTGAGCGGTGACCACGATCCGGTTCTTCGCCGCTGCCCGGGCGGCGGTCGGCGTCGACGAGCTGTCCACGACTGCTGTCACGATCGACGAGGCGTTGCGCGAGGTCACCGCCGCCGACCCGTCGCGCTGGAGTGCGCTGCAGGAGCGGTGCTCGTACCTGGTCGACGGAGTGACCACCCGCGACCGAGCCACCGCGCTCGATGGTGTCGCGGTCGTCGACGTCATGCCCCCCTTCGCCGGCGGCTGAGCGGCGCTCGTTCTTTCCCAGAACGCACGCGATGCCCGGTGCTTCCGGGCGTACCGGGTCAAAACTTCCGACCAGGTATGCCCGATTCGACCAGGTACGCCGCCGCGCCGCCCGCCGCCCGCCGCCGCGCTGCGCCCTACGGCGAGACGGACAGCACGATGAACGCGGCGAAGATCACCAGGTGCACCCCGCCCTGCAGTCGCGTCGCCCGACCCGGCAGCACCGTGAGCACCGCGGCGACGATCGTCAGTGCGAGCAGCACGATCTGGGACGACCCGAGCCCGAGCAGCAGCGTGCCCGGCATGAACAGCGACGCCACCGCGATGGAGGGGATCGTCAGACCGATCGACGCCATCGCCGAGCCCATCGCCAGGTTCAGGCTCGTCTGGATCCGGTTGCGGGCGGCGGCCTTCGACGCCGCGATGCCCTCGGGCAGCAGGATGAGCAGGGCGATCACGACACCGACGAACGACGGCGGGAACCCGACAGCGGCCACGCCGGCCTCGATCGCGGGCGACTCGACCTTGGCGAGCCCGACCACCGCGACCAGGGCGACGACGAGCAGTGCGAGCGAGGTCATCGTCGCGCGACCGGTCGGCCGGGCAGCGTGGGCGTCCTCGGACTCGGCGAGCACACCCCTGACCGGTTCACGGGCAGGAAGAAGTCCCGGTGGGCCACGGTCTGCGTCACCACGAACAGGCCGTAGAGCACGATCGACGCGACGGCCACGAAGACGAGCTGCGTCCCGGTGAAGGACGCGTCGTCGGTGCCGGTGGTGAACGTCGGCAGCACCAGGGTCAGCACGGCGAGCGCGGCCACCGTCATCGTCGCGGCGCTCGCGCCCTCCTGGTTGAAGCGCACGGTGTTGTGCCGGAGCGTCCCGATCAGGATCGCGAGGCCGACGAGCCCGTTCATCGTGATCATCACGGCCGAGAACACCGTGTCGCGCGCCAGCGTCTCGGCCTGGGCGCCGCCGGAGCTCGACAGCGAGATGATCAGCGCGACCTCGATGATCGTGACCGCGACGGCGAGCACGAGTGAGCCGAAGGGTTCCCCGACTCGGTGCGCGACGACCTCGGCGTGGTGCACCGCCGCGAGCACGGTGGCGGCGAGCACGACCGCGACGATCGCCACGACCACGGTGCCGAGTCCGTAGCGGCCGTACGAGAACGCGAGCACGACGGCCGCCAGGATCGGGATGGCCACGGGCCACGCCTTGGGGAACCAGGAGGTCATCCGTCCATTGTCTCAACCGCGCGGCGCGTACACCGCCAGTTCGGACGCCGGGACGTCGACGCGGACGGCATCGCCCGGGCCGATCCCGAGCGCCGTGACCCGCGCCAGGGTCAGGTCCGCGACCAGGTCGCCGGCGCACACCCGCACGAGACCGTCCCGCGGTTCGAGCGACGTGACGGTGCGCTCCGGTCCGGCGCCGTCCCGCATGAGCACGGCGGCCGTCGGGTGGAAGGCGCCCAGGGCTGGCCGACCGGGAGGCACGGCGTGCGTCCCGGACGCCAGCTCGCCCCCGCCGTCGGTGGCGATCCCACCCGCGGTGGCGGTCCCGCGCACCAGCGCGAGTCCGGAGAACGCCGCCGCGAAGGCACTCGTGGGCCGTCCGAGCACGGCCGCTGGGGTGCCGTCCTCGACGACCCGGCCGTGCTCGACGACGACGACCCGGTCGGCCAGGGCGACGACCTCGACCGGGTCGTGCGTGACCAGGACGCTCGGGCGCCCGCCGATCGCGGTCCGGAGGGCTGCACGGACCTCGTCGCGCGCGGCGACGTCGAGCGCCGACGTCGGTTCGTCGAGCAGCAGGACCGCCGGGTCGGTGGCGAGCGCCCGGGCGATGGCGACGCGCTGGGCCTGCCCGCCGGACAGCGTGTCGGGGCTCCGTCCTGCCAGTTCGTCGATGCCGACGGCAGCCAGGGCACGGAGCGCGCGGGCACGGGCCGCGGCGCGTCGGACGCCGGCTGCCCGCGGGCCGAACGCCACGTTGCCGACCACGTCGAGGAACGGGAACAGGTCGGGCCGCTGGGCGACGAGTCCGATGCGGCGGCGGTGGGCGGGGACGGTCCGCCGCTGGTCCGCCACCACGGTGCCGCCGAGGGCCACCTGTCCGGCGTCGATCGGCAGCAGGCCGGCGAGGGCCTCGACCACGGTGGACTTGCCCGCGCCGTTCGGCCCGATGACGGCCACGCACTCCCCCGTCGCGACCTCGAGGGCGACGTCGACCCCTCGTCGCTCGACGACGATCCGCGCGGTGACCCCGGTCACGCTGCCACGCCCCGGGTCCGGAGCGACGAGGCGCCGATGACCATGACGGCGACCACGACGAGCACGACGGCCAGTGCCACGGCCGTGTCCGGGTCGACCTCGCGCTGCAGGTAGATCTCCAGCGGCAGGGTCCGGGTGACCCCCTGCAGGCTGCCCGCGAAGGTCAGGGTCGCGCCGAACTCGCCGAGCGCTCGCGCGAAGCAGAGCACCAGCCCGGAGACGATGCCGGGCAGGACCCTCGGGGTCGTGACGCTGAGGAACGTGCGGGTGGGACCGGCGCCGAGGGTGGCGGCGACCCGCTCGTACCGGTCCCCCTCGACGCGGAGCGCGCCCTCGATCGAGGACACCAGGAACGGCATGGCGACGAACGTCTGCGCGATGACGACCGCTGTCGTGGTGAACGCGATGTGCAGTCCGTGGTCGTCGAGGAACGCCCCGACCACCCCGAGGCGACCGAACGCCGCCAGCAGCGCGAGCCCGCCGACGACCGGCGGCAGCACGAGCGGGAGCAGGACGACGGCGCGGGCGACGCCCACCCACCGTGATCGGGACCGGGCGAACAGCACGGCGAGCGGGTACCCGAGCACGAACGCGACGGCCGTGGCGGTCAGCGCGGTGCCGAGGCTGAGCCCGAGGGCCGTGAGCGACGCCGTCGAGGTGACGAGGGCGACGAACGACGACCAGTCGACCCGACCGAGCATCGCGAGCACGGGGACGACGACGAACAGACCGCCCAGCGCCGCGGGCAGCGGGAGCCACCAGGCGACCGGCGGCCGTCCGTCAGCCCGCGAGGCCACGGGTCACGGCTTCCCGAACCCGGCGGCGGTGAGCACCTTCTGGCCGGTGGCGGACCGGACGGAGTCGGAGAACGCCTGTGCGAGCTCCGGGTTGTCGGAACCCTTCAGCACGCCGATCGGGTACGTGTTGACGGCCTTGCTCGACTCGTCGAACGGGACACCGTCGACCTTGCCGTCGGCACCCTGCACGTCGGTCACGTAGACCAGCCCGGCGTCGGCCTGACCGGACTCGACCTTGCCGAGCACGTCGGTGACGGACTGCTCCTCGCTGACGGGCTGCAGGTCGACGCCCGAGGCGGACTCGACCTTCGCCGTCGCGGCACCGCACGGCACCGGGGCCGCGCACGTGACGAGCTGGACGCCGGAGCCGGTCAGGTCGTCGAGGCTCGTGATGCCCTTCGGGTTGCCCGGCGCGACGGCGATCTCGAGGACGTTCGTCGCGAAGTCCCGCGGTGACCCGCTCGCCAGGTCGGTCGAGGACAGCTTCGCCATGTTCGCCTCGTCGGCGGAGGCGAACACGTCGGCGGGGGCGCCGTTCTGGATCTGGGTGACGAGGTCGCTCGAGCCCGCGAACGAGAACTCGATCGAGGCGCCGGGGTGCGCGAGTTCGAAGTCCTTGCCGAGCGTGGTGAAGGTCTTCTGGAGCGACGCGGCGGCGAACACCGTGATCGAGCCCGACACGTCTGCGTCCGCGCTCGACGACGACGACGGCGACGACGACCCGGCCGGAGCGTCGGCGGTGGAACACGACGCCAGGCCGAGCGCCGCGACGACGGCGAGGGGCACGAGCAGCGAGCGGGGACGACGGGTCATCGGGGGTCCTCCTGGTGGGTGGGCGCCTCGACGGTGACCATCGTGGCCTTGACGGACGCCACGGCGACGGACCCGACCTCGAGCCCGAGGTCGCGCACCGCCTCGGCGCTCATGAGCGAGACCACGCGGTGCGGGCCGCACTGCAGTTCGACCTGCGCCATCACCGTGTCGACGACCAGGTCGGTGACGATGCCGACGAAGCGGTTCCGAGCCGAGCTCTTCACACCGGTGTCCGGGGCGGCCAGCTCGGTGCTCCGCGCCCGGGCGTACTCGGCCACCTGCCGACCGTCGACGACGGCGCGACCGGCGTCGTCGGTGGCCCGGCTGAAGGTGCCCCCGTCGACGAGTCGGCGCACGGTGTCGTCACTCACCCCGAGGAAGCTTGCAGCGTCGCGGATCCGCAGTTGCGTCATGATGCGACGATCCTAGCCGCGGAAGCGGCGCCCTGGACCCGATCAGTGTCGAATCAGGACATGTGCCCGATCGCCACGGGCAACCCTTCGCGGCGCCAGGCCTCGAACCCGCCGTCGAGGACCGCCACGTGCCTCCAGGCAGGCTGGGCGGCAGCCCACGCGTCCGCACGCGGACCACGGGCGCAGTAGACGACCACGTCCGCCGCGTCGGTGTCGTCGGTCACCGCGTCACCCGTGACGGCTCCGGCGACCACGCCGTCCGCGCGTTCGGCGTCGGTGCGCACGTCGACGACGACCACCGGGTCAGCGGGGTCGGCCAGGCGCGCGGCGAGTGCGGACGGGGCGATGCGCTCGGTCCGCGACGCAGCGACCGCGACGGGACGGCGTGATGCCGGCCCGCGCCGGACGGGGCTCTCGCTCCACCGCCAGCGGCGCGCGTCGACGGTCAGGACCCGTCCGAGCAACGGTTCGCCGGTGCCGGTGACCAGGGCGGTCACCTGCCCGGCCATCACCGCTCCGACCGCTCCGCACAGTGCCGGGACGACGCCGTCCAGGGCACACGAGCCCTCGTCGGGCAGGGCCTCGGGGTGCAGGTCGTGGAAGTCGACGCCGTCCGGCCCGGCGTCACGGAACACGCTGACCTGTCCGTCGTGGCCGAGCACCGTGCCCCAGACGAACGGCACGCCCGCGTCGGAGCAGGCATCCGAGACCGCCCGGGTGACCAGGACGGAGTCCGCCGCGTCGACGACCACGTCGTGCCCGGCGACGAGCTCCGGGGTGAAGGAACCGACCACGGCGACCGCGTCGAGTTCCGGGTCGACGGCGCGGGCGCGGGCGACGGCGACCTCGGCCTTCGACGATCCGACGTCGGCAGCCGTGAAGAGCGTCTGACGCGCGAGGTTCGACGCGTCGACCACGTCCGGGTCGACGACCGTGAGCCGTCCGAGCCCGGCGAGGTACGCGACGACGGGAGCCCCGAGTCCGCCGGCCCCGACCACCAGGACGCGTGAAGCGGCCAGGCGCCGGAGTCCGACGGTGCCGACGTCGGACAGGGCAGCGGTCCGCGACCCGAGCCGGGTCCGCCACGGGGAAAGCGCTGCGACGGGGGCGACGAGGGGGTCCATCCCGTCATTCTGGCCGGTCGTGCCGAATCCCTGCATGTGAATGTTCAGCGGGTGGACGCGGCGGATGCTCAGTGCCGCTCGGTACGGTCGCGGGCGTGAGTTCTCCCCGCACCGGCACCGTCACGGTCCGACGCACGACGTCGGATGCGTCGACGCGCGCACGGCTCCGGGCGCTCGCCCGCTCGACCGTCCGGGCACTGGTGCGGGCACCGGAGATCACCATCGGTGTGGTCGGAGTCGTCGTCACCGCGGCCTTCACGTGGGTGCCGTCGGTCTGGTACGACGAAGCGGCCACCCTGACGAGCGCGCAGCGCAGCTGGCCGGCGCTCTGGGCGGAGCTGCAGAACGTCGACGCCGTGCACAGCCTGTACTACGCACTCATGCACGTCTGGCTCGCCCTGGTCGGATACACCCCGTTCACGCTCCGCTTCCCCAGTGCCCTGGCGATCGGGATCGCCGCCGCACTCGTGGTGGCGCTCGGCCGGCGCCTCGGCGGTGTCCGGCTCGGGGTCGTCTCCGGCCTGGTCTTCCTGCTGCTGCCCCGCGTCGCCTGGGCCGGCACCGAGGGCCGCCCGTACGCGACCGTCACCACCTTCGCCGCGCTGCTCACACTCGTCGGCCTGACCGCGGTCCGTCGCACCCGGGTGCGGCACCACGCGACGCGGTGGTGGATCGTCTACGGCGCTCTGGCGGCCGTGGCCGTCCTGTTCAACGTCTACCTGTCCCTCGCCGTCGTGGCGCACGGCGTCGTGCTCGCGTGGACCGGCGTCGCCGATCGGGCGGCCCGACGGCAGGCCTCGGTGACCGACCGCCGCGGCACTGTGCCCCCGGCGATGGTGGACCGCGCCGTCGTCGTCCGCTGGGCCGTCGCCGCCACGGCCGCAGCCGTGGTGGTCCTGCCGTTCATCGGGCTCGCGGCCGGTCAGGCCAAGCAGGTCGGCTGGATCACCGGCATCGGGTGGGCCACCCTGCGGCAGGTCTTCGCGACGGCCTGGTTCGGGGTCGTCTACCCGTACGCCACCCTCGGCTGGGTGCTGATGATCGTCGCCGTCGTGCTGACGGTGCGCGCGGTCCGACGCCCGGCGCCCGGCGCGCGTGACGTCCTGCGGATGCAGGCCGTCCGGGTCGCGGTGCCCCTGACGATCCTGCCGACCGCGCTCCTGATCGCCGCGACGGCCGCCGGTGAGCACCTCTACTCCCCGAAGTACGCGAGCATCAGCCTGCCGTTCGTGGCGCTCCTGATCGGACTGGCGATCACGGCCATCCGCCCGCGACGCTGGATCGCGGTGGCGGTCGTGGGCATGGTCCTGGTGTCCGTGCCGACGTCGACGATCGTGCGGTTGCCGCACGCCAAGCAGTCCTCGCACTGGGCGAACGCCGCGGCGGTGATCGAGCGCGAGCGCAACTGGGCGACCGACTCCGACGAAGGCGTCATCTACGGCAGCGTGTACGGGCACCCCACCACGACCGCGCAGGTCATCGCCGACGCCTACCCCGAGGCCTTCACCGGCATGCGGGACCTCGCCATCACGAGCACGGGAGTGGAACGCGGCGAGCTCTGGAACACGAACGGCGACATCGCCACGACGGTGCCCGCTCGCCTGGACGACATCGACACCGTGTGGTTCGTCGGCGCGACGTCGCGGAACATCCGCCCGCAGGTGTCCGAGACGCTGAAGGCACAGGGGTTCCACGTCGTGCGCTGGTGGCACGAGGACACGGTCATCCTCTGGAAGTACAGCCGCTGAGCTGACGGGCGGTCAGTGCTCGTCGTACGGTCAGCGCTTCGTCGTACGGTCAGTGCACGAGGCGGGCGCCGTGCACCGGACCGGTGGCACGGAGCGCGACCAGGCCGGCGGCGCTGAGCTCGACCTGCAGTTCGAGCGCGGCGTCACGGTCACCGACCAGGAACGCCACCGTCGGACCGCTGCCCGACACCAGACCCGCGAGCGCCCCGGCCTTCTCGCCGAGTTCGAGGGTCGACGCGAGTCCGGGCTGCAGCCGCATGGCCGGGGCCTGCAGGTCGTTGTGGACGCAGTCGGCGAGCAGGTCGGGGTCACCGGCACGCAGCGCCTGCAGCACGTTCGACTCCACCACGGGGTGGGACGGCGCCGGTGCGATGTCGGCGCGGTAGCGCTCCCGGTGCTCGTCGAGCGCACGGTAGACCGCCGGGGTCGACAGGCCGTCGTCGCTCAGCGCGAGGACCCAGTGGAACTCGCCCTTCGCCAGCGCGGGGCTGAGTTCGTCGCCGCGGCCGGTGCCCACGGCCGTGCCACCGGCGAAGGCGAACGGCACGTCCGCGCCGAGCTGCGCGGCGAGACGGAGCAGTTCCTCACGCCCGAGGGCGGTGCCCCAGAGCGTGTCCACGGCGAGCAGCGTGGCCGCGGCGTCCGCCGAGCCACCACCCATGCCGCCGGCCACCGGAACCTGCTTGTCGATCGTCAACCGGACTCCGCCCCGGTGCCCAGCGGCGTCGGCCACCAGCCGGGCCGCACGGATCGCCAGGTTCGACTCGTCGACCGGCACGTCCGACGTGTCGATCGGACCGGTGAAGGTCACCGAGAAGTCGTCGGCGTGCTCGGCCGTCACGTCTTCGTACAGCGACACGGCCTGGTACGCGGTCGCCACGTCGTGGTAGCCGTCGTCCTGCAGCGCACCGACGGACAGGAACACGTTGATCTTGCCGGGGGCGCGCGTCCGCACGCGGGTCGGGGCGGCCAACGTGGTCATGCCCCCAACCTATCCCGCTGCGGCTGCCGCGAAGCCCCGCGCCAGGTCGGCGAGGACGTCGTCGATGTGCTCGAGGCCGATCGACAGCCGGATGAGCCCGTCGCCCACACCGGCCGCTGCCCGCTCCGACGACGTCATCTGCACGTGGGTCGTCGATGCCGGGTGCACGACGAGTGACCGGACGTCCCCGATGTTCGACACGTGGTCGAACAGCTCGAGTGCGGCCACGAACCGCCGTCCGGCCTCGACCCCGCCGTCCAGGTCGAACGCCAGGACCGCCGACGGCCCCTTCGGCACGTACCGCTGCTGCAGGTGGTGCCACGGCGACGACGGCAGTCCCGCGTAGTGCACGCCGAGCACCTGGTCGTGCGCGTCCAGCCACGACGCGACGGCGGCCGCGTTCGACACGTGCCGCTCCATCCGGAGGGAGAGCGTCTGGATGCCCTGCAGCACCAGGAAGGCGTTGAAGGGGGCGATCGCCGGACCGAGGTCGGCGGAGAGCTTCGACCGGGTGCGCTGGATGAACGCGCGGCGGCCGAACTTCTCGGCGAAGTCCGTGTTCGCGAACCCGGACTGCTCGGTGGTCGCGAGCTGCGGGAACTTGTCGGCGTGGGCCGCCCAGTCGAAGTTGCCGCTGTCGACGATGAGCCCGGCGATGGCGCTGCCGTGACCGGCCAGGTACTTCGTCGCCGAGTGCACGACGATGTCGGCACCGTGCTCGATCGGACGGACCAGGTACGGCGTCGCGATGGTGTTGTCCACGATGAGCGGGACGCCGGCGTCGTGCGCGACCCCGGCCACCCCGGCGAAGTCCAGGACGTCACCGCGCGGGTTCGGGATCGACTCCCCGAAGAACGCCTTCGTCTCCGGACGCACGGCGGCAGCCCACTCGTCCAGGTCCGTGGGGTCCTGCACGAAGGTGAACGCGATGCCGAGGTCGTGCAGCGTCGACGCGAACAGCGTGTACGTCGCGCCGTACAGCGAGGCACTCGACACGACGTGGTCACCGGCCCGCGCGACGCCGAGGACGGCCAACGAGGTGGCCGCCTGGCCGGACGCCAGCGCGAGCGCACCGACGCCGCCCTCGAGGTCCGCGATGCGCCGCTCGAGCGCCGCCGCCGACGGGTTGTTCACGCGCGAGTACGTGTGCCCCGGAGCGTTGAGCATGAACCGGTCCGCCGCGTCCTCACCGGACGGGTAGACGAAGGCCGCGGTCTGGGCGATCGGCGGGACGTTGCCACCGAACCCCGGGTCGGCCTTGAAGCCGGCGCGGATCTGCCGGGTCTCGAACGCCCAGCCGTCCTCGGCGTCGGTCTCCGCGGCACCCATCAGGACTGCGCTCCGACGATCGGGCGGACGAGCGGGATGACCTGTTCGCCGAAGCGGTCCATCTCCTCGAGCTGCGGCGAGAACTGCAGCAGCAGCGTGTCCACCCCGGCGTCCTCGAACTCCTTGATCCGGGCAGCGACCTGCTCCGGCGTGCCGACGAACCCGGGGCGCAGGCCGCGGTTCGACACCGAGTAGTCCTCGAGCGAGGGGACGTGCTCGAGCTGCGACTTGGAGATGAAGTCCTGGTACGACTCGTACGCGTTGCCGTGCTGCACGTCGGTGATCCGCGCGAGCTCGGCCTGCGCCTCTTCCTCGGTCTCGCGGACGATGACGTAGGCCGCCATGCCGAACGCCTCGAACGGCGGCAGTCCGGCGTCGACGCGGCGCTGCTTCATCTCGGCGATCTTCGTGCGGAGTTCCGGGACCGTGCCGCCGTGGGTCACGTAGGCGTCGGCGTAGCCGGTGATCGCGGCCTTGCCCGCCTCGCTCTCGCCGCCGGCGTAGATGCGCGGGGTCACGCGCGGCTTCGGCTCGAGGTGGGCGTTCTGGACGTCGTAGTACTCGCCCGAGAACGAGTACGGCGTCTCCCGCCACATCCCCTTCATGACCTCGACGAACTCCGCCGTCCGCTTGTAACGGTCGTCGTGCTCCGAGAAGATGCCGCCGTACTGCTTGGCCTCTTCCGCCCACCACGCGCTCACCACGTTGAACGTGAAGCGGCCGCACGAGATGTCGTCGATCGTCGCCGCCTGCTTCGCCGTCACCGCGGGCAGGTGGTAGCCGGGGCGCATGGCCGCCATGATCTCGAGGCGCTCGGTCGTCGCCGCGATGGCCGCGGCGAGTGACCAGGCCTCGAGCGACGGCGCGGCCGTGCCCTTGATGTCGTTGAGGTTGAGCTCCGGCACGAGCGTCAGGTCGAAGCCGATCCGCTCGGCGCGCTGCGCCAGCCGCTTCACGTAGTCGAAGGTGACCGGCATGTTCTCGTTGTCGACGTTGCGCAGCCAGCCGCCGAAGAGCGGGGTCCAGTATCCGAATCGCACGGGGTGAGTTCCTTGGGGAGGTGGGGAGTGCCCGGGAAGGGGCGCGGAACGGACGGGAGGCCCGTGGCGGGCCCGCCACGGGCCTCCTGTCCGGTGGTTCTTGCCTGCTCAGGCCGTGAGTTGCGCCGCGTACTGCGTCTCCAGCAGGCCACCGAGGTAGCGCGCGATGGAGCGTGGACCGGAGGCCGGCGCGGACTCCTCGACGGCGGGGTTGTAGTTCGTGTTCGTGTTGATGTCGTAGACGACCGTGCGGCCGTCCGTGGTCTCCATGAACTCGACGCCCGCGATCGTGATGCGCTGGTCGGCCAGGAACGTGCGGAGCTGCTGGACGAGCGGGTGCTCGGCGGTGACCTCGGTCCGGACGCTGAACGCGCTCGGCTGTTCGGCTCCCGGCACGTCGCAGACCGCTCCAGCGATCACCTGGGGGACCTCGCACGCGTCGGCCGGGCACAGCTCGAAGCTGCCGGCGCTCGTGTCGACGCGGACGGCGTACACGAACTCGCCGCCGACGAACTCGACACGGGTGATGAAGGGCTCACGGGCCGTCAGGAACTCCTGCAGCAGCGTGATGCCGTCGACCGGCGCTTCGAACTCCGGGGAGTCGACGTAGGCGTCGAACTCGGCGAGCGAGTCGAACCGGCGGACGCCCAGGCCCTTGCCGCCCTGGTTGTGCTTCGTGATGAACGGGACGTCCTGGCCGTTCGTGAAGGTGCGCGCGGCCTGCTTGAGCGTCGTCGTGCCGAACACGGCGGTGGTGCGGGGCACGTCGAACCCGGCGTTCTGCAGCAGCCCGTGCTGGGCCACCTTGGAGACCTCGAGCTCGAGCACGTGGCTGCCGCCGACGACCTGGCGACCCGATCGTTCGAGCCAGCCGAGGACCGCGCGGGTGTACTCCTTGCTGTGCTCGTGGCCGCGGGTGTGGCTCGACGCCGACATGCGGGACCAGTACACACCGGGCTCCGGCTCGGCACCGAGGTCGATCTGTCCGTCGGTCAGCAGGATCTCCTGCACCGGGACGCCCTCGGCCTCGAAGGCTGCGGCGAGCGGCGGGAACCACTCGGGGTTCTCGTGGATGACGTACACGCGGGGAGTGCTCACCCGCCCACCCTAGGCACGGTATACCGCACGCGGCCAAGTGTGTGACGCGCGGTTGCTTCGTGTGGTGCGTCCGGGGGAGAGAGAGCCGGGGGGCCGGGGGTTCGGGGGTCCGGGGGTTCGGGGGTCCGGGTCGCACGGTGCGCGCTTGTCCGGCCGGTGCGAGGTTGATCGCTCGGTGGCGGGATGAAGCGCGGCACCGAGCGGTCAACGGCGCACGGGATCATCGGCCTCGCACCGTGCGGCCTCGACCAACCTCGCACGAGCCGGACGGACCCGCACCGTGCGCCGCGTCAGCCAGCAAAGGCCTGCTGGCCGACGACGCCGAGGAGCTCGAGCTTCTGCGCGTCCTCGGATCCTGGGGGTGCGGTGAAGAGCAGCAGTGCCTGGGCCTGGTCGTCGGTGTGCAGGACCTGGCAGTCGACGGTGATCCGGCCGAGCTGCGGCTGCACGATCGTCTTGTTGTCGGACCAGCGACTCGTCACTTCATGCAGTGCCCAGAGCTGGCGGAACTCGGGGCTGCGGGTCTCGAGCTCGGCGATCAGCTCGGTGGCCCGACGGTCCCCCGGTCCGGCCAGCCCCACCGCCGCCCGCAGCGACGCCACCACCACCCGGGCCAGTCGCTCGTGTTGCTCCGGCGCGTACTTCGCGAGCTCGTCTCCGGTCACGAACCACCGCCACGCCTGGTAGCGCTCGTTGCCGGGCAAGCTGACGGACGACCCGAGCAATGCCGCCGCGAGCCGGTTCTCGACCAGGGTCTCGCCCAGGTGGCTGACCACGATCGCGGGGGTGTCCTCGAGCCGGTCGAGCACCCGCAGGATCGCGGGGTCGACGTGGTCGGCGCGGTGCAACCGGGTCGGCGCGTTCTGCCCGGCCAGGTGGAACAGGTGGTCGCGTTCGTCGAGGCTGCAGCGGAGCGCCCGGGCGATCGCGGCGATCATCTGCTCCGACGGCTGCGGCCCACGCTGCTGCTCGAGCCGCGTGTAGTAGTCGACCGACATGCCCGCGAGCGCAGCGACTTCTTCGCGCCGGAGACCAGGCGTCCGGCGTCGTGGTCCTGGCCGAGTCCGACGTCCTCGGGGCGCAGCAGTTCGCGGCGACGGCGGAGGAAGTCGGCGAGTGCAGCGCGGTCCATGGTCCTGATTGTCGTCCGGTTCCCGCCGCCGTGCCAGGGACCGCCGATCCCCCGATGACCGAGGTCTGGATGGGTCGCCGACGACGGCGCATGGTGGTGGACATGGACATCACGAACTCCACCGTCTTCATCCCCGGCGCGACCTCCGGCATCGGCCTCGCCCTGGCCCAGCGCCTGCAGGCCGCGGGCAGCACCGTCGTCATCGGCGGGCGTCGCCAGTCGCTCCTCGATTCGCTCGCCGCCGAGCACGGCTTCGGCACCGTGCAGATCGACGTGGGCGACGCCGCATCCATCGAGCTGGCTGCCGCCTCCGTCCTCGAGGCGTACCCGTCGCTCGACACCCTCGTCACCATGTCGGGGATCATGCGCAACGAGGACCTGCGCTCCCCCGACCACATCCACGACGCACTCGAGATCATCCAGACCAACCTGGTCGGCACGATCCGCCTCATCGACGCGTTCCTGCCGCACCTGCTGGCGCAGCCCGCCTCGACCATCGTCACGGTGTCGTCCGGCCTCGCGTTCGTCCCGCTCACCGCGACGCCGACGTACAACGCCACGAAGGCCGGCGTCCACTCGTACACGCAGTCCCTCCGTCAGCAGCTGCTCGGTACCCCGGTGTCGGTGCTCGAGCTCGCTCCCCGGCGGTGTCGACCGACCTGATGGGCGGAGCGGACTTCGGTGGCATGCCGCTCGACGCCTTCGCCGACGAGGTCCTCTCGCTGCTGGAGTCGGGGGCATCGCCCGAGATCCTGGTGCAGAACGTGCTGCCGCTCCGGTTCGCCGAGCGCGACGGCACGCACCAGCAGATCTTCGAGGCGATGGCGTCGCGCGCGCACTGACCCGCGGCGCGTCGGTTCGCACCGGCGCACGGCGTGCTCGGTGCACGGGGCAGGTCAGTCGTCGCTGCCCTCGGCCTGCTCCCCACGGCGACGCGCGAGTCGGTCGAGCGCGCGGCTCGCGAGCGGCAGCGCCGATGCGACCACCGCGCTGTACAACGCCGAGTCGAGGGGCTTGTGGTGCAGCCGTGTCACCGCCCAGGCGGCGGTGAACGCCGTCACCGCCAGTGCCCCCTCGGCCACCCGGCCCAGCCGGTCGAGGCGCATCGGCGGCCGGAAGTCGTCATCGACGTCGCTCGGATCGTCTCGGAACGCCGAGACCGCGACACCGAACACCGGCAATGCGACCCCGAGGACCGCACCCGCCCACGCCGCGTCGTTCGCCGGGTCCCGCACGACAGCGGGTACGGCGAAGAACTCGATGACCAGCCCGCCGAGCACGGCGACGATCGCGAGCCACTGGGAAAGGGTGATGCGACGCACCCGCCGATCGTAGGGGTCCGCGGGTCCTGCGCGCGCTCCCCCGTTCGCGGGCTCAGAGTTCGGCGAGCAGTTGCTGCAGTTCGGCCTTGGCGTCCGGCATCCGCTCGGGGCCGGTGAGCCGTTCCCGCTGCACCGAGATGCGGACGGTGTCGGGCTTGGGACCGTCCTCGGTGTTCAGCAGCACGGATTCGCGGTCGGGGAAGGTCCACCGGGCCGACGGGCGCTTGCCGCCGCGGCGTTCGGACGTCGGCGTGGACCCGAGTGCGGCCGCGAACACCGGGACGATCCGATCGAGCACCGCCTCGCGCTCACCAGGGACCTGCCGTGAGGCCGACACCGCGAAGGTGCCGTCTGTGCGCTGCCCGGGGATGCGGAGCCCACGTGCCTGTTCGTACCCGATGGTGATGCCCTGCGCCCACCACGGCTCGACGCCCTGGCCCACGATCCACGACGCGATCGCAGCGTGCCCGATGGTGGCTCCGCCCGCCGTGTCGATCAGCACGTGCCACTCGTCCGGTGACTTGCCCGTCGCCGCGAGGACACGGTCCGGCGCCATCCCCTGCGCGTGCGAGCGAACCGTTCCGTCGGTCATGCCGCCATCGTAGGCCGCAGGACACCGCCATCGCGGATCAGCGCTGAGAACCTGCCCGCAGGCGACGCGCCAGCTGAGCACCTTCGGCGTCGATGATCAGCGGGAGGCGCTCCTTGTCGACGACCCCGAACGCAGGATCGACCGTCACGAAGCCGTCGACTTCCCAATGCCGAGCTGTTGCGACGTGCAATGCACCCGAGACGGTCAGGCCGAATTCTTCCATGAGATCTGGGACCTCATCGCTGACGGCATCGATCCCGACCCAGTGCAGTTGCGTCGACCGCAACAGTTCTCGCCATGCGGCGACATGGCGACGAGCGGCCTGCGTCACCATTCCGTGAGCAGCTCGCAGGACCTCGAACTCCGCGTAGCCGCTGTACATCATCTCTGTACCCGCGAGGTCGAGGTGGTCGAGGAACGCGACCGACTCCATCTTGTGACGATCGGTCCGGCGCAGCGCGCTCCGGAGGAAGCTCGAATCGACGAGGACGGCGTCCGGGCGCGCGGCGCAGTCGTTGAACTCGAGGACCCGGTGCTCGTCGAAATGCTCGGGCGTGAGTCGCTCGAACACGGTCAGGGGTGCGTGTGGAATGAGACCGTCGGCTCGACCCAGAAGTCCGGATCGATCGACTCGATCGCTCGCCGTCGGCGCTCGCGGCGTTCTTCGAACGTGCCTTCTGGTTTCGGCGTCCGGGCGAACAGTGCTTGCCGCTCGGCGTCGGTGGAGATCCTCGGTCCTCGCGGTCGATCAGGATCCGCGCTGAGCAGGGCGCGACGACGTCCTTCTGTGAGTTGCTCCTCGGTCAGGCCGCGGCGGATCGGTCGGCGTGGTTCGGTCGGCTGCACGGTGCCTCCTTGGTCGATGTGATCAACCGTAGGAGCACCGAACGGACGGCATCTAACATTCCGTATTTCGCCGATCGGTAGCAGGAGACGAGCTACTCCGAAGCCGCCAGGACCATCCGCCCGAGCCGCACGAAGTCGTCGACCCCGATCGCCTCGCCCCGGGCCGTCGGGTCGATGCCCGCCGCCGTCAGGACCTCGGAGGCGTGGGCACTGCCGCCGAGTACACCGGACAGGCTCTGCCGCAGCATCTTCCGCCGCTGCTGGAACGCCGCATCGACCAGGGTGAAGACCCGCGACCGCAGCCGCTCGTCCCCCGGGGGCTCGTGCCGGTCGAACGCCACGAGCACGCTGTCGACGTTCGGGACGGGCCAGAACACCTGTCGGCTGACGAGCCCGGCCATGCTCCACGAGCCGTACCAGGCGGCCTTGACACTCGGCGACCCGTAGACCTTGCTGCCCGGGCCCGCCGCGAGACGGTACCCGACCTCGGCCTGCACCATCACGAGCGACCGCTCGATCGACGGGAAGGTCGCGAGCAGGTGCAGCAGGACGGGCACCGAGATGTTGTAGGGCAGGTTCGCGACGAGGTGCGTCGGTTCGGTGTCGAGGTCCGACGCGGCGACGGTCATCGCGTCCTGCTGCACGACCGTCAGCGTCGACGCCGGCTGCAGCGCGCTGACCGTCGAGGGCAACTTGGCCGCGAGTCGCTTGTCGATCTCCACCGCGGTGACGGGCGCGCCGGTCTCGGTCAGCCCGAGCGTCAGGGAGCCGAGGCCCGGCCCGATCTCGAGCACCCGGGACGACGGCGTCACGCCAGCGACCGACACGATCCGCCGGACGGTGTTGGCGTCGTGCACGAAGTTCTGCCCGAGCTTCTTCGTCGGGGTCACGTCGAGTTCGGCGGCGAGCTCCCGGATCTCGGCCGGGCCGAGCAGCGCGCCCACTACTCGTCCACCGTCACGGGCTCGGCGTCCCACGCACCGTAGACGAGCTCGGTGTTCGACGCGATCTGCGCGGCGAGCATCGAGGCACCGGTGCCGAGGGTCTCCGCCATCGACCGCAGGGTGATCGGGATCAGGTACGGGGCGTTCGGCCGGCCGCGGTACGGCGTCGGGGTCAGGAACGGCGCGTCCGTCTCGACCATGATGAGGTGTCGTGGCGCGACGACGACGGCTTCGCGGAGCAGTGCTGCGTTCTTGAACGTCACGGTGCCGGCGAACGACATGTACCAGCCGCGCTCGGCGCAGAGCCGAGCCAGGTCGGGTCCGCCGGAGAAGCAGTGGAACACCGTGCGCTCCGGCGCCCCGACGCGGTCGAGCACCTCGACCACGGCGTCGTGCGCGTCGCGGTCGTGGATGGTCAGCGCGAGGCCGTGCTCCTTCGCGATGCGGATGTGCTCCTCGAACGAGCGGATCTGGGCGTCGCGCCCGTCCTCACCGGTGCGGAAGAAGTCGAGACCTGTCTCACCGATCGCCCGGACGCGGGGCAGTGCCGCCAGGGCCTCGATCCCGGCGAGGTGCTCGTCGAGCAGCCCCTGCTCCTGCAGCGAAGGGGCCTCGTTCGGGTGCAGTGCGACCGCTGCGAGCACGCGGGGTTCACGGGCGGCGATCGAGGCGGACCACTGCGAGGTCGCCAGGTCGGTGCCGACCTGCACGACACCGCGGACGCCGACGCTCGAGGCACGGCCGAGGTGCTCGCGGTAGTCGAGCGCCCCGTCGCCACCGTCGGCGATCTCCATGTGCGTGTGGTTGTCGTAGACCGGGACCACGAGCGCCTCGGGCAGGGGCGGGTAGGTCAGGTCGCGCTTGGAGCCGTCCCCGTCGCCACGGGAGCGGAGGTGGGCGTCGGTCACGCGGCGCCCTGCTCCGCCTGCTCGATGCGCGGGAAGAGCCCGCTCTCGAGCGGGACCACCTGGTCGGCGCCCTGCCACTCGAAGGCACGGTCGACTCGCTGCTCGGCGATCGAGCCGCCGGCACCGATCGACGCCCACAGCTTCTCGGTGGCCTTCGGCATCACCGGCGACAGCAGGACCGCGACGGTGCCGAGCCCACGGAGCGCGGTGGTCAGGACGGTGCCGAGCCGCTCACGGTTCGCGTCGTCCTTCGCCAGGGCCCACGGCTGCTGCTCGGTGATGTACCCGTTCAGGGCGTCGACGAGCTCCCAGACGGCGGCGATCGCCTCGTGCGGGGCGAACGCGGCGATGGCCGCGTCGGCACGCTCGGTGACCGACACCGCCAGGGCGTCGACGGCTTCGTCCGCCTCGGTCAGCGACCCGCGCGCCGGCACTGCGCCGTCGAAGTACTTCTGCAGCATCGCGACCAGGCGCGACGCCAGGTTGCCGAAGCCGTTCGCGAGCTCGGCCTGGTACCGCGCCGAGATGTCCTCCCAGCTGAAGTTGCCGTCCTGCCCGAAGGTGATGGCGCGGAGGAAGTAGTAGCGGAAGGCGTCGGACCCGAAGGTGTCGGTGATCTCCGACGGCGCGATGCCGGTCAGCTTCGACTTGGACATCTTCTCGCCGCCGACGAGCAGCCAGCCGTGACCGAAGACGCGCTCGGGCACGGGCAGGCCGGCAGCCATGAGCATCGCGGGCCAGATGACGGCGTGGAAGCGGGCGATGTCCTTGCCGACGATGTGCACGCTCGGCCACAGGCGCTTGAAGGCCTCGTCGTCCTCGGTGCCGTAGCCCAGCGCCGTGACGTAGTTGAGCAGGGCGTCGAACCACACGTACAGGACGTGGTCGCTGTCCCACGGGATCTTGATGCCCCAGTCGAAGCTGGACCGCGAGATCGACAGGTCGCGGAGGCCCTGCTTCACGAACGAGATGATCTCGTTGCGGACGCTCTCCGGCTGGATGAACAGCGGGTTCGACTCGTACAGGTCGAGCAGGCGCTGCTCGAAGTCCGACATCCGGAAGAAGTAGTTGCGCTCGGACAGCACCTCGACCGGGATCGAGTGGATGGCACAGACCTGCTGCCCCTCGTACGCGCCGGTGCCGGGGACCAGGTCGCTCGGCTGCTTGTACTCCTCGCAGCCCACGCAGTAGAAGCCCTCGAACTCGCCGGCGTAGATGAAGCCGTCGTCGTAGAGCTTCTGCAGGAACGCCGTCACACCGCGCTCGTGGCGCTCGTCGGTGGTGCGGATGAAGTCGTCGTTGGCCACGTCGACGGTGTCGAGCAGTGGCTTCCACGCCTCGGTCACGAGTCGGTCGGCCCACTCCTGGGGCGTGACCTCGTTCGCCGAGGCGGTGCGCAGGATCTTCTGGCCGTGCTCGTCGGTGCCGGTGAGCAGCCAGGTGTCGTCACCCCGCTGCCGGTGCCAGCGTGCGAGGACGTCCGCGGCGACCTCGGTGTAGGCGTGCCCGATGTGGGGCACGTCGTTCACGTAGAAGATCGGCGTGGTGATGCTGAACGAGGACCCGTCGGACATGCGGACCATCCTACGGGCGCACGGAACCCCGATGACGCGCGCGGCGGTGGACTGTGGAAAACCGGATCCGGGAGGCCCGTGGCGGGCCCGCCCCGCGCCTCCCGACCGGCCGACGCGAACGTGACGAGCCCCGCTCAGCGCGCCGCGAGCGCCCCTTCGTACAGGTCCCGCTTCGACAGCCCGGTCGCGTCCGCGACCGCCGCTGCGGCCTCCTTCATGCGCATGCCGGCGGCCACCCGCTCGAGCACGAGGCGGACCCCGTCGTCGAGCGTCGCCTCCTCGGTGGCCTCGGCGGCACCGGCGACGACGATGCAGATCTCGCCCCGGACCCCGCTGATGCCCACGTGACGAGCTCGTCGAGCGGACCACGACGGACCTCTTCGTACAGCTTCGTGAGCTCGCGGCAGACCGCTGCGCGACGATCGCCCCCGAACCCGACCACCATGTCGGCGAGCGTCTCGGCCAACCGGTGCGGCGACTCGAAGAAGACCATCGTGCGCTGCTCCCCCGCGAGCGCCTGGAACGCACGACGCCGCTCCCCGCCCTTGCGCGTCGGGAACCCCTCGAACGTGAAGCGGTCCGTCGGCAGTCCGGAGACGGCGAGCGCCATGAGCACCGCCGACGGGCCGGGCAGTGCCGTGACCGTGACGCCCGCGGCTGCGGCGGCCTCGACGAGCGGGAAGCCGGGGTCGCTGATCGCCGGCATGCCGGCGTCGGTGAGGACCACGACGTCCTCGTCACGGGCGAGCTCGACGACCTCGGACGCCTTCGCCCGTTCGTTGTGCTCGTGCAGGGCGATGAGCCGCGGACGGTTCTCGATGCCGAGGGCGCGCATGAGGTGGATGGCGGTCCTGGTGTCCTCCGCCGCGACCACCGTGGCGTTGGAGAGGGTCTCGACGAGACGGCGCGAGGCGTCCCCGAGGTTGCCGATGGGGGTTGCTGCGAGGACGATCACGCACCCATTGTCGTCGCAGCTCCGACGCAGCGTGGACATGCGGTCGATCCGTAGGATGCTCAGCGATGACCAGCGAGCTGACCGACGACCGCACGGCCGTGCCCGACGGGCCGGTCGGCTCGCGCCTCGACGACTGGTGGGGGCGGGTGCTCTCCACCGCCCAGCGCGTCGCGGTGTGGCGCTGGGCCGGACCGATCGCGGTGACGCTGCTCGCCGCCGTGCTCCGCCTGGCGAACCTGGGGAACCCGCACTCCCTGGTCTTCGACGAGACCTACTACGTCAAGGACGGCTGGTCGATCGTCCACCTCGGCTACGAGGGCACCTGGCCGGCGAACCCGAGCAGCGACTCCGCCCCGACGACCGACGACCGGTTCTCGAGTGGTGAGACGGACGTCTTCACCAGCGCGGCGGAGTTCATCGCGCACCCGCCGCTCGGCAAGTACCTGATCGGGCTCGGCATGCTCCTGTTCGGGGCGGACAACTCGTTCGGCTGGCGGTTCGCCGTCGCCGTGCTCGGCATCGCGACGGTGTTCCTCACCGCGGTGATCGCCCGGTCGCTGTTCCGCTCCACCCTGGTCGGCACGCTCGCCGGCGGCCTGCTCGCGATCGACGGCCAGGCCATCGTGATGTCCCGCGTCACGCTGCTCGACGGGATCCTGACGTTCTTCGTCGTGCTCGGGTTCGGGGCGCTCCTGCTCGACCGGCGCCGGAGTCAGCGGCGGCTCGACGACTGGGTCGCCGAGCGCGTCGCCGCCGGCCGGGACACCCTGTGGGGGCCCGTGCTCTGGTGGCGTCCGTGGCTGTTCGCGATGGGGCTGACGATGGGGTTGGCCACCGCGACGAAGTGGTCGGGGATGTACTTCCTGGCGTTCTTCGCCGTGTACTCCGTGCTGAGCGACATGCTGATGCGCCGCCGTGCCGGAGTCGAGTTCTGGTCGTCGAGCGCACTGCTGCAGCAGGCCCCCGTGTCGTTCCTGCTGACCGTGCCGATCGCCGCCGTCACCTACGTCGCGTCGTGGACCGGCTGGTTCGTGTCGAAGGACGGCTGGGACCGGAACTGGCTGGCCTCCGGAGGAGAGCGCTGGACCGGGGCGCTCCGGTGGGTGCCGGACAGCCTGCAGAACTGGTGGCACTACCAGTCGGAGATCTACAACTTCAACATCGGGCTGCACACGCCGCACTCGTACCAGGCGAACCCGCTGCTCTGGCTCGTGATGCAGCGCCCCACGTCGATGTTCTACGTCGGCACCGATGCCGGCCAGGACGGCTGCTCGGCGAGCCGCTGCGGCGAGGCGATCACCGGCGTCGCGAACCCGTTCATCTGGTACGCGGCGGTCATCGCGACCGTGGCGCTGCTCGTGCTCTGGATCCTGCGCCGACAGTGGCAGTACGGCTTCGTCCTGCTCGGCGTCGCCGCGGGCTACCTGCCGTGGCTGATGTACGTCAACCGGACGGTCTTCCAGTTCTACACGATCGCCTTCGAACCCTTCATGGTGATGGCGCTGGCGGCGGCGATCGGGTTGGTGCTCGGCTCACGGACCGATCCGCGGCCCCGACGGACACGGGCGGTCGTCTGGGTCGGCGTGTACCTGGTCGTGGTGGTGCTCGCGTCGGCGTACTGGTACCCGATGTGGACCGCGATCCAGGTGCCGTGGGACTTCATCCGGTCGCACTACTGGCTGCCGAGCTGGCTGTAGCGCGCGTCGGGTGTCGGCACGGCGCGCCCGTCACGACCGGCCCGGCGCACTGGTCGTGACCGGCCCGGCGCACTGGTCGCGACCAGACCGCCGGACGGGAGGCACGGGTCGGCTCCGCCACGGGCCTCCGGTCCGGAGTCGGCTGGCACCCGAGCCGCGCGCGGTCCGCGGGGACGCGTCAGGACTGCGCGTGCAGCGCGCGCTCGATCGATTCGCGGTCGAGCGGGTCGCCGACCATGCTCGGCGCGGTCCGGGTCTGCGGCAGGACGCCCTCGATGAGGAGTTCGGCGTACCGGCGCCAGGCGTTCGGGTCGTGCTCGCGGGTGGCATCGGCCACCGCACCCACCATGGCGGTGAGCATCGGCAGGTCGCGGTAGTCGAAGCCGGCGCGGACCACCCCGGCGGTCTCGGCCCGACCGATGATCGCGGAGACCTGGCGTTCCAGCCGGTCACGCTCCTGCACGATCGACGGACGCGCCTTGCCTGCGCGCACGATGGCGTCGGCGAGCGCACGGTCGCGGGCGCGGAACTCGAACACCCCGGTCAGGTAGACCCGCAGGGCCTCGCGCGGGTCGACGACGTCGGCGGCGCGGGCGGCTGCGTCGTTCATCGCCTCGAACTTGGTGGCGAGCAGCGCCTCGATCAGGGAGTCCTTGTCGGCGAAGCGTCGGTACACGGTGCCGACACCGACCCCCGCTTCGTGCGCGATGTCGTTCAGGGTGACCGACAGCCCGCGCTCCGCGAAGCACTTGCGAGCGGTCTGCAGGATCAGCTCGCGGTTGCGTGCCGCATCGGCGCGCAGCGGGCGCTCGAGGTCGGGCGCGGACTCGGTGGTGCTCACGATGCCGAACCTAGTTGAACTTTCTGGGAATAAGTGGATGCGGACCTTCCGTTTCGGTCTACACTGTCGACAAACGGATGCCGCGCATCCGTTTGACACCTCTCCTCTTCGAAACGCCCGACGGTGCGCGCTTCGTGCTCCCCCTCCAACCTTCTCGAAGGAGGCTGCCGTGACGGCAGAACACACCGTGCCGACCCCCACCGGGGCAGCACCCACGACTCCTGGCTCCACCCCCGCCAAGAGCAACCACCGCTGGATCGCCCTGGCGGTCATCGCCCTCGCCCAGCTGATGGTCGTGCTCGACGCCACCATCGTGAACATCGCGCTCCCCTCGGCCCAGGCCGACCTGGGGTTCGGCACCGACCAGCGCCAGTGGATCGTCACCGCGTACTCGCTGGCGTTCGGCTCGCTCCTGCTGCTCGGCGGGCGCCTCGGCGACCTGTTCGGCCGCAAGAACACCTTCATCATCGGCCTGGTCGGCTTCGCGGTCGCATCGGTGCTCGGCGGCCTCGCCGACTCGTTCGGCCTGCTCGTCGCGGCGCGCGCCCTGCAGGGTGTCTTCGGCGCCCTGCTCGCACCGTCCGCGCTCGGCATGCTGACCACCACGTTCCGTGACCCGAAGGAGCGCGGTCGTGCGTTCGGCATCTTCGGCTCGATCGCCGGTTCCGGTGCGGCCATCGGTCTGCTCCTGGGCGGCGTGCTCACCGAGTACGCGTCGTGGCGCTGGTGCCTCTACGTCAACGTCGTCTTCGCCGTGCTCGGCGTGATCGGCGCGCTCGTCTTCATGGAGAAGCCGCCGAAGGTCGACCGCCCGCGCATCGACGTCGCCGGCGTCATCACCATCACGGCCGGTCTGGTGGGCGTCGTCTACGGGTTCTCGAACGCCGAGACCAACGGCTGGGACTCCCCGTCACCATCGCCATGCTCGCCGGTGGCGTCGTCCTCATCGCCGCGTTCGTGTTCATCGAGACCCGTGTGGCGCACCCGCTGCTGCCCCTGCGGGTCGTGCTCGACCGTGACCGCGGCGGGTCGTTCATCGCGATCGGCCTGGTGGCGATCGGCATGTTCGGCATCTTCCTGTTCCTGACCTACTACCTCGAGCAGACCCTCGGGTTCAGCTCGCTGCAGACCGGTCTGGCCTTCCTGCCGATGCCACTGTCGATCATGATCTCGGCGACGCAGATCGGTGGGCGACTGCTGCCCCGCATCGGCCCGAAGATCCTGATCTTCGCCGGTGGCCTCGTCGCCGCGATCGGCCTGCTCCTGCTGCTGCGCACCGACCTGGACAGCTCCTACGCGGGCACCGTCCTGCCGGCGCTGATCGTCATCGGGCTCGGCATGGGCACGATCTTCTCGTCCGCGATGAACACCGCGACCACCGGAGTGGCCCGCGCCGACGCCGGTGTGGCCTCGGCGACGGTCAACACCATGCAGCAGATCGGTGGCTCGATCGGCACGGCGCTGCTGTCGACGATCTTCGCCGACGTCGTGAAGAACAGCCTGACCGGGCTGTCGGCGGCGCCCACGAAGCTGCAGCAGGCGCAGGCCACGCTCGACGGCTACCACGTGGCGTTCGGCATCTCGGCCGGCGTGCTCGTGCTCGTCGCCCTCGCGGGTGGCCTGCTCATCAACCGGCAGTCGGTGCGGCTCGACCGGCTCGCCCACGCTGCGTCCACGACGACCGGGAGCATCCCCGCCGCCGCACACTGACGCGTCAGCTCGTCCGAACGGCCCGTCCTGGTTCTGCCGGGGCGGGCCGTTCATGCGTGCGGGGCGGGGGTGCGGGCGGGGCGGGGGTGCGGGGCGGACTCGATACGACGATCGCGATGTCGTGCGACGACCACCTTGTCGTTCCGAGTCGACGCACGAGCCACCACACGCGCCCCGGTTGCGCAGTGTGTCGGTTTCCCTGTCGCCCGTCAGAGGTCCGCATTATCGTGTGCAGCATGGCCCCCGTCCTGACCTCGCCGCTCGTGTCGACGCAGTGGCTCGCCGACCACCTCGGTGGTGACGAGCTCGTCGTCCTCGACGCCTCCGTGCACACGGTGGGGACCGGCCTCGAGACGATGTGGCACTCCGCGGTCGACTCCTACGAGCAGCGCGGACACGTCCCCGGCGCCCGTTTCGCCGACCTCGTCGACGCGTTCTCCACGCCGGGTGCCGAGGTGCCCTTCACCCGCCCGAGTGCCGAGCGGTTCGAGGCAGCTGCCGGCGACCTCGGCGTCACGAACACCTCGACGGTCGTGGTCTACGACGACAGCGTCGGCGAGTGGTCGGCACGGCTGTGGTGGATCTTCCGATCGTTCGGCTTCGACTCGGTCGCGGTCCTGGACGGCGGGTTCATGAAGTGGCGCGACGAGGGCCGACCGGTCCGCGTCGGTGCCCTGCGCCAGGCGCCATCGCCGGCGAAGACGCCCGACGACGACAGCGCCTTCCTCGCCGGTGAAGAACGCCCGCTCTGGGCCGACCACGCCCGTGTCCGCCGAGCAGTGACGGGTGAAGAGCCCGCGGCACTGGTGTTCGCGGCGCCCGCAGCGGCCCTCGGCGACGACCACGCGCCGATCATCCCGGGAAGTACCCCGATCACCGTGGACACCCTGGTCGACCCGGACACCAACGCGTACCTGCGCGGGCCGAAGCTCGCCGCGGCGTTCGCCGCGGTCGTCGGCGAGGACGAGATCGTGACATACTGCGGGGTCGGCAGCGCCGCGTGCGTCGACGCGCTGGCGCTGACCGTGCTCGGCCACGACAAGGTGACCGTGTACGACGGCTCGCTGCTGGACTGGTGGCGGCACGAGCCCGAGGCCCTGGCGTCCTGACGACGACGCGCGTCCCGGCTAGCGTTGGCGCATGAGTTCCAGACGCGCGGTCATCCTCGGCGGTACCGGCGGGATCGGTTCGGCCGTCGCGCGTGAGCTCCTCGACGTCTCCGGGCGGGGCGGCGACGACTGGCAGGTCGACGTGCTGGCCCGCCGCGGTGGCCCGGCAGCCGAATCCCTCACCGCCCGCGGCGCGACCTTCACCGCGGGTGGCCGCCGCGACACGAGCACCCTGCGCGACCTCCTCCGCCCCGGCGCGGACCTGCTCGTCGACACCGTGGGGCTGACCCGCGACGACGCGACGCAACTCCTGCCGTTCCTCGACGACGTCGGGTCCGCCGTCTTCGTCTCCTCGCGTGCGGTCTACGTCGACGAGCAGGGCCGGCACGCGAACTCGACGGACAAGCCGGTCTTCGGCGCCGCGGTCACCGAGATCCAACCGACCGTCACCGCGGGCGACGGCGACCCGACGAGCCGTGACGGCTACGGCGCGGCGAAGGTGGCGTCCGAGCAGGTGCTGCTCGACCACGGCGCCCCGGTCACGGTGCTGCGCCCGTCGAAGGTCTACGGCGTCGGCATCGGTCGACCGCGCGAGTGGTTCGTGGTCCGCCGGGTGCTCGACGGCCGCGAACGCATCCTGCTCGCGGACCACGGCCGCGGTGTGGACCACACGACGGCGGCGAGCGGCATCGGCTCGCTCGTCCGACTGGTCGCGGACGCTCCCGACCGGCGCATCCTCAACGTCGCCGACGACACCGCTCCGACGGCGCTCGAGATCGTGCGGACCATCGCCGGGCACCTCGACCACCGGTTCGACGAGGTCCTGCTCGACGCCGACGCCCCTGCCTTCGTCGGCACGACCCCGTGGTCGTCGCCGTCACCGTTCGTCCTCGACACCACGGCGGCGCGCGCGCTCGGGTGGCAGCCGCCGACCTTCGCGACCGCGGTCCTGCCCGAACTCGACTGGTTGGTGGAGACCGCGCAGTCCACACCGGCGGACGGCGACGTGCCGTGGGCCGAGGACCCGTTCTGGGAGCGCATGTTCGACTACGGCCCCGAGGACGCAGCCCTCGCGCTCCTGTCGCTGGGCCTCGGGTGACGGCGCCGAGCACGCCCCGCTCCGAGGTCCTGTTCATCGGCGGGCGGTCCGGTGTCGGCAAGTCCACCGCTGCCGAGGCACTGCACGACCTGCTCGTCGCTGCGGACGTCCGCCACGCGGTGATCGAGGGTGACCTGCTCGACCTGGCGCACCCGGCACCGCACGTCGAGCACCCCGAGGCGCGGCTCGCGGAACGGAACCTCGCCGCCCTGTGGACGTCCTACCGCGAGCTCGGCCACCATCGGTTGGTCTACACGAACACCGTCTCCGTGCTCGAACACGAGCGTCTGGCGGCCGCCATGGGCGACGACCCCGTGGTCACGACGGTCCTGCTGCGAGCGGCAGACGGTCCCACCGCCGAGCGCCTCGCGCGACGGGCAGGTGGCGAGGTCCCGCAGGCGCAGCTCGCGCACAGCACGCGGACGGCCGGGAGGCTCGACTCGGCTTCCGGGGACACGGTCACCCGGGTGGACACGGACGGTCTCACCCCCACCCAGGTCGCACAGCGTATCGGCGCGCTGACGGGGTGGCTCCTCGGCTGACCGTCCCGCTGCGGCCTGTGAACTCCGCGATCCGTCCACAGATCGCGTCCGTCGCTGGCCCGCTCAGTCGCCACGGGGCACGCTGGAGCCATGAACGACAACCGACTCGGCACCGCGGTCAGCCCGTACCTCCGGCTGCACGCCGACAACCCCGTGGACTGGCGCGAGTGGGGTCCCGAAGCCTTCGCCGAGGCACGCGAGCGCGGCGTCCCGGTCCTGGTGTCGGTCGGCTACGCCACGTGCCACTGGTGCCACGTCATGGCGCGTGAGAGCTTCGCCGACCCGGAGATCGGTTCGCTGCTCCGCCAGGACTTCGTCGCGGTCAAGGTCGACCGCGAAGAACGTCCCGACGTCGACGCCAGCCTGATGGCCGCCGCGAGCGCGTTCACGCAGCAGCTCGGGTGGCCCCTGACGACGTTCCTGACGCCCGAGGGCCACGTGTTCTTCGCCGGCACCTACTTCCCGCCGACCCCGTCGGTCAGGTGCCCGCGTTCCGGCAGATCCTGGCGGCGGTGCTCGACGCGTGGACCGACCGGCGGCACGAGGTCGACGCGAACGCCGCGGCCATCGCGACGGCGATCCGGCAGGGGGCCGAGGCGGACGTGACCGCCCGCGCGGCCGAGGGCGCTGACGGAGCCGACCCGTCCCCACTGGCTCGGCCGGCACGTCGCTCCGCAGGCTCCGCGACGCACCGGAACCGGCCAGAGGGGCCCACCTCCGTCCGTCGATGACATCCGGGCCGTCACCGGTCAGCTGTCGCAGGCGGAGGACACCACCTACGGGGGTTTCGGCGGTGCTCCGAAGTTCCCGAGCACGCCGCTGCTGGAGTTCCTCGCCGACGCAGCACGCGACGGCGACGCCGAGGCCGACGGCCTGCTGGACCAGTCGCTCCACGCGATCCGGGCCTCCGAGCTGACCGATGCCGACGGCGGTGTCTTCCGGTACGCGACCAAGCGCGACTGGAGCGTGCCGCACTACGAGCGGATGCTCTACGACAACGCCGGACTCCTCGCGGTCGCCGGCGCCGAACAGGCGCGCGGCATCGCGGACTTCCTGCGCGACACCCTGCGGCAGGACGACGGAGCGTTCGTCGCCGCGCAGGACAGCGAGTCCACGATCGACGGCCAGCGGGTGGAGGGCGAGTGGTACCGGCGGCCGCTGTCGGAGCGCGCGCTCCTCGAGCCGCCACCACTCGACGACCAGGTCCTGACCGGGTGGAACGGCCTGGCGATCCGCGGGCTCGCGATCGCCGGTGACCGCCACGACGACCCCGAGATGGTCGGCCTCGCCCGGTCTGCGGCCGATGCACTGTTGCGATCGCACGTGCGTGACGGGCACGTCGTGGTCCGCACGAGCACACCCCGCGGGCCGTCGGCGGCACCGGCGACCATCGAGGACGTCGGGCTGCTGGCCGAGGGTCTGCTCGAGCTCGCCCTGGTGACCGGCGAGGTCACCTACGCCGTCACGGCTCGTTCCCTGGTCGACGACGGGCTGGCGAACCGGTTCGACGTCGACGCCGTGCTCGCCGGAGCGGGCACGGCGACCGGGGAACAGCCGCAGACCGCGATGCGCTCCGGCACGGTGGCCTTGGCCGCAGCGGCCGCCGGCCTCGCGGCGTTGACCGGCGACTCCGCGTACCGGACGGCGGCCGCGCGGTTGGTGGCCGGCCGCGCGACGACGGGTACCGAGCGACCGCTCGGGCACGCCGACGCCCTCGGTGTCGCACTCGGCCTGCAACGGCCCTCGCGCGAGGTCGTGGTCGTGACGTCGGACCCGCACGACCCACTCCGCGATGCCGTCCGCGCCGCGCGCCGACCCGGCACGGTCATCGCTCGCGTGACCCCGACGCAGGCTGCGGAGTGGGCGACTGCGGGGTTCGATCTGTTCGAGGCACGGGACGCGCTCGACCCGGCTGCGTACGTCTGCCACGACCGCGTGTGCGCCCTGCCCGCTCGGTCCGCAGGAGACCTGGCCGCCGGGCTCGCAGCACCGGCGGCGTGACGGTATCCTGGAATGCTCATGTCTCCCACGCCGCCAGTCATCACGTACCCGCCCGAACTGCCGGTCTCGCAGCGGCGGGACGACATCGCGGCTGCCATCCGTGACAACCAGGTCGTCATCGTCGCGGGGGCCACCGGCTCGGGCAAGACCACCCAGCTGCCGAAGATCTGCCTCGAGCTGGGGCGTGAGCACATCGGACACACCCAGCCCCGTCGGATCGCCGCTCGCACCATCGCCGAGCGCGTGTCCGAAGAACTCGGCAGCGACCTCGGCGACCTCGTCGGCTACCAGGTCCGGTTCACCGACAAGGTGTCGTCGAACACCCGCATCAAGCTGATGACCGACGGCATCCTGCTGAACGAGATCCACTTCGACCGCGACCTGAAGCGGTACGACACGATCATCATCGACGAGGCGCACGAGCGGTCGCTCACGATCGACTTCCTGCTCGGCTACCTCAAGCGACTCCTGGTCCGGCGACCCGACCTCAAGCTCATCATCACGAGTGCGACGATCGACCCCGAGTCCTTCTCGAAGCACTTCGGCGACGCCCCGATCATCGAGGTCTCCGGACGGACCTACCCCGTCGAGATCCGGTACCGCCCGCTCGTGTCCGAGGACGCCGACGACACCGACGAGGACGACGAGACCGACTCGCGGACGGCCGACCGTGGCGGGGCGAACGGCGCCGACGACCGCGACACCCTGCAGGGGATCACCGACGCACTCGACGAACTCGCGCGCGAAGAACCCGGCGACGTGCTCGTGTTCCTGTCCGGCGAGAACGAGATCCGCGACGCGCAGGACGCGATCGAGGGCAAGCGCTACCAGGGCACCGAGGTCCTGCCCCTGTACGGCCGGCTCTCCGCCGCCGACCAGCACCGAGTGTTCGACCGACGCACCACGCCGGGGATCCGCCGACGCGTCGTGCTCGCCACGAACGTCGCCGAGACCTCGCTGACGGTGCCCGGCATCAAGTACGTCATCGACACCGGGACCGCCCGCATCTCGCGGTACTCCCCGCGCGCCAAGGTGCAGCGGCTGCCGATCGAGGCGATCTCGCAGGCCAGCGCGAACCAGCGTTCGGGTCGAGCGGGCCGCACGAGTGCCGGCATCGCGATCCGGCTCTACTCCGAAGACGACTTCGAGCGCCGCGACGAGTTCACCGACCCCGAGATCCTGCGGACGAACCTCGCCGCGGTGATCCTGCAGATGATCTCGCTCGGGTTCGGTGACATCGAGTCGTTCCCGTTCCTGCAGCCGCCGGACTCCCGTGGGGTGAAGGACGGCCTCGACCTGCTGCGCGAACTCCGCGCCGTCGACAAGGACGGCCGGATCACCAAGTCCGGACGACAGCTCACCCGGCTGCCGATCGACCCGCGGCTCGGCCGGATGGTGCTCGAGGCCGGGCGGCAGGGCGTCGGTCGCGAGGTCGTCGCGGTCGTCAGCGCCCTGAGCATCCAGGACCCCCGCGAACGCCCGCTCGAGAAGCGCGCCCACGCCGACCAGATGCATGCCCGCTTCGCTGACCCGACGAGCGACTTCCTCACCCTGCTCGCGCTGTGGAACTACATCGAGGACAAGCAGGACGAGCTGTCGTCGAGCGCGTTCCGCCGGCTCTGCAAGGCCGAGTTCCTCAACTACCTGCGCATCCGCGAGTGGCAGGACCTCTACCGCCAGCTCTCCCGCGCCGCGAAGCAGGTCGACGTCCGGGTCGGGCAGTCCCGCTCCGACGACGGCGACGCGGTGCACCGGTCCCTGCTCGCCGGTCTGCTCAGCCAGATCGGGCTGCGCGACCGCGAGAAGCGTGACTACCTCGGCTCGCGGAACACCCGGTTCGTGGTGTTCCCGGGCAGTGTGCTCGCGAAGAAGCAGCCCGATGCGGTGATGGCGGCCGAACTCGTCGAGACCAGTCGGCTGTTCGCACGGACCGTCGGCCGGATCGACCCCGCGTGGGTCGAGCCCCTCGCCGGTGACCTGCTGAAGCGCACCTACGGCGAACCGCACTGGGAGAAGAAGCAGGGCGCGGTCGTCGCCTACGAGCGGGTGACCCTGTTCGGCGTCCCGATCGTGCAGCGGCGCCGGGTGCAGTACGCCCGGATCGACCCGGAGCACTCGCGCGAGCTCTTCATCCGCCACGCCCTGGTCGAGAACGAGTGGGAGTCGCAGCAGGCGTTCGACCGTGCCAACCGGAAGCTCCGCAAGGAACTCGAACAGCTCGAGGAGCGCACGCGTCGGCGCGACATCCTGCTCGACGACGAGAACGTCTACGAGTTCTACGACGCCCGCATCCCCGCCGACATCGCGACGACCCGTGACTTCGAGGGGTGGTGGCGGACGACGCGCCGCGACCAACCGGACCTGCTCACGATGCGCCGGGCGGACCTCCTGGACGAATCCGCTGCCAAGGCGGCGGAGGACGACGTCGAGTACCCGACCCAGTGGCGGAGCGGCGACCAGCGACTCGCGATCCAGTACCGCTTCGAGCCGGGCGCGCAGGACGACGGCGTCAGCGTGCAGGTGCCGCTCGCGCTGCTCCCCCGCATGCGCGAAGAGGGCTTCGACTGGCAGGTCCGCGGCCTGCGCAAGGAGCTCGTGACCGCCCTCATCAAGTCGCTGCCGAAGCAGATCCGCAAGAACGTCGTACCCGCAGCCGACTGGGCCGAGAAGATCGTCGCCGAACTGCCGGACGACGCCCCGACCGAGCCGACCGAGTCGTTCCGCGCGACCCTGGCCAAGGCGATCCAGCGCATGACCTACGTGCCGGTGTCGGAGTCCGACTTCGACCTGGCCCGCGTGCCATCGCACCTGCTGCCGACCTGGGCAGTCGTCGACGAACGTGGTCGGCGCGTCGAGGCCGGCAAGGACCTGTCGGTCCTGCAGACGAAGCTCAAGGACCGCACGCAGCAGAGTGTCGCCTCCGCCACGGTGCGGGCTGCGGGACAGCCAGGAGGCGCGGCTCGCGTCGCCGCCGCTGGTGGCGGTGCCGGGGTGGAGCAGTCCGGCCTGACGACCTGGCCGGCCCAGGACCTGCCGCAGACCCTCGACACCAAGCAGGCCGGTGGCGTCATCCGCGCGTACCCGTCCCTGGTGGAAGAGGGCTCCGGTCCGAAGGCGACCGTCGGCGTGCAGTTGCTCGCGACGCCGTCCGACCGGCAGGTGCGCATGCCCGCCGGGGTCCGTCGCCTGGTGATGCTCGCGGTGCCGTCGCCGGTGTCGTACATCCAGTCGCACCTGACCGCGCAGGAGAAGCTCGCACTCGCGGCGAGCCCGTACGCCTCCACGAACGCACTCTTCGACGACGTGCTCGCGGCCGTCGTCGACGCGGTGATCCGTCGCGCTCACCCGGACGGGCTCGTGTTCACGAAGGCCGCGTTCGAAGCGGTCCGTGATGCGGTGTCGGCGACGGTCGTCGACACGATGTTCACGGCCGTGTCCGAGCTCGCTGCCGTGCTCCTCGCCCAACGGTCCGCCGAACGAGCACTCAAGCAGGCGAACTCGATGTCCCTGCTCGGTGCGCTGACGGACATGCGCCAGCAGATGGAGCGTCTCGTCTCCCCGGGGTTCGTCTCCGTCGCCGGGACCGACCGGCTCCGGCGCATCCGGGTCTACCTGCAGGGCATCGAGGCACGCGTGCAGAAGCTGCTGCAGAACCCCGGGCGCGATGCCACGTGGATGCGCGAGGTCACCGTCGCCACCGACCGCTACGTCGACGCTGGCGGGGCTTTCCCTCCGGCAGTCGGTTCGCACCCCGAGCTCGTGCACGCGAGGTGGATGCTCGAGGAGTTCCGCCTCAGCCTGTTCGCGCAGGAACTCGGCACCGCCGAGACGGTGTCGTTGCAGCGGATCACGAAGGCCCTGACCGCGGCGCGCTGATCGGTCTACCGTGACGGCCATGATCGGCACACTCGACATGGTCGTCCTGGACTGCGCAGACCCTCGCGGCCTGGCGCGCTTCTACGCGGAGCTGCTCGGCGGCGAGATCGTCGGCTTCGACGAGGACTGGGCGGAGGTCGCGCTCCCCTTCACCGACCAGCGGCCGCTCCTGGCGTTCCAGCAGGTCGAGGACTACCGCGCACCCGAGTGGCCCGGCCAGCTCGTCCCGCAGCAGAGCCACCTCGACGTGAAGGTCGAGGACCTCGACGACGGCGAGGCCGCGGTCCTGGCGATCGGTGCGACCGCGACGGGCTCGGCGACCCCGACGTTCCGCGTGTACCTCGACCCGGCGGGCCACCCGTTCTGCCTCATCCGCCCGAACGACTGATCAGCCTTCGGTCGCGAGCCCCTCGGTCGCCAGGCCCTCGACGACCTGCACACCCGGCAGCGCTCCGAGGACGGAGCCGGGCAGGAACACCTTCGCGCCGCGGCGGCCTGCCCCGATCACCGCGTCCGGTGCATCGGGCACGCGGGAATCGACGTACACCGGCCAAGCGGAGGGCAGCCCGATCGGGGTGATCCCGCCGTACTCCATGCCCGTCAGCTCCACAGCCTGGTCCATCGGCGCGAAGCTCGCCTTCCGCACGTCGAGCAGCTTCCGGACGACACGGTTCACGTCGAGGCGGGTGTGGGCGAGCACGACGCACGCGGCGAACCGGACGTCCTCGCCGCGCTTGCCCGCGACGACGATGCAGTTCGCCCCGCCGTCGAGCGGGAAGCCGTACGCCTCCGAGAACGCGGCGGTGTCCGCCAGGTCAGGGTCGATCGGAGCTGCCTCGATCCGTGCGGCGACATCGGCGGGCAACGCGGCGAGCGCTGCCGCGACCGGTGCGGCCAGCAGTTCCGGGGCGGTCAGGGCAGGAACCCGTTCGAGCGTCGGCATGGCTCCACCCTAGGGAGCACCTCGTGACCATGCTGGCTCCATGTCGACGTACGACACCCACCTCACCGCCCTCGCCGGAGCAGCGCAACGGTTCGACGACGTCCTGCGGTCCGGCGACCGCGCGGCACCGGTGCCGTCGTGCCCTGGTTGGTCCGTCGAGGACCTCGGTGTCCATCTGACCGACGTGCACCGGTGGGCGCTCGGGCAGCTGACCGGTTCGGAGCCCGCACCGCTCGCGCACGACGACCTCGCGGACCGCTTCCGCACGGGAGCCGGCGAACTCGTCGCGGCGCTCCGGGCACGCTCCTCGGACACCCCGTGCTCGGCGATCTACCCGCCGGACACGGCCGCGACCTGGGCACGTCGCCAGGCGCACGAGACCGCGATCCACCTGTGGGACGCGCAGCGGGCGCTGGGAGTCGAGCCGGGCCTCCCGGTCGAGCTGGCGACCGACGGCGTTCGTGAGGTCGTCGGTGACCTGTACCCGCGTCAGGTGCGGCTCGGCCGCATCGCGGCGCTGGCGCGGACCGTCGCGTTCGCGTTCTCCGACGCACCCGGCGAGGCCTCGCTCGACGGCACGGACGGTGGCGACGCCGCCGTCATCGTCACCGGTCGGGCGGAGGACGTGCTGCTCCTCCTGTGGAAGCGACGGGCGCTCGACGAGGTCGAGCTGACGATCGACGGCGAGCGGGCAGCACTCGACGCCGCACTCGCGACCAGACTGGTGCCATGACGGAGCTCCGACCGATCGACCTGGACACCTGGCCCCGCCGCGAGCACTTCGAGCACTACCGCCAGCGTGTGCAGTGCTCCTACGAGGTGACCGTCGACGTCGACGTCACGGCGTTCGTCGCGGCGGTCCGCACGAGCGCGGCGAAGACCTACGCGTCCCAGATCTGGGCGATCGCGACCGTCGTCAACCGTCACGCCGAGTTCCGGATGCAGCTGCTCGACGACGGCTCCCCGGCGTCTGGGACGTCGTGCACCCGATGTTCACGGTGTTCCACCCGGACACGGAGACCTTCTCGGCGTTGGTCGTGCCCTACGACGAGGACTTCGGGCGGTTCCACGCCGCCGCGGTCGAGACGATGGATCGGTACCGGGACGACGTCCGAATGTTCCCGCAGGACGACCGGCCCAGGAACGTGTTCGACGTCTCCACCTTCCCCCGCACGTCGTTCACGGGGTTCGCGCTGCACGTCCGCGACGGGTACGACCACCTGTTGCCGATCGTCACGCTCGGCCGGTACCGGGCGGAGGGTGACCGCACCGTGATGCCGATGGCGCTGCAGATCAACCACGCGGCGGCCGACGGTTTCCACACCTCCCGGTTGGTCCAGGAGCTCGAGGACCTGTTCGCGGACCCGTCGTGGCTGGCGTGACGGTCCGACCCGCGCTGACGGACGGGAGGCCCGTGGCGGACCCGCCACGTGCCTCCCGTCCGCTCGCCGCGAGTCCAGGGCCGCGCACGACGCCGTCGTGTGCGCGAGACGCCGCGAAACGGCGCGGCGTTCTCGGTGATGTGGAGGCGTCTCGGCACGACGACGGCGTCTCGCGCGGCAGAACACGACCAGCGCGTCAGGACGACCGCGCCGCCAACGCCTGCTGGTTCTCGCGGCGGATCGCGTCACCGCCCCGGCGACGCCACTCCCGCACGGTCCCCTTCCACGACGACACCTTCGCCCGCCCGAGCAGCACGTCGTTGATCGCGTTCGTCGCGAAGGTACCGAGGGCCGGCCCGGTCGTCGAGTTCGTCGGCGAGTACAGGCCGTAGGCGGGGTTCGGCAGCCCGCGGTCGACCCACGACGACAGCGACTCGTACACGGTGTCCGTCATCGCCGGGTTGCCCGAGTAGTACAGCGGCAACGGGCACTCGGTGAAGTACTGCAACGGGAACTCGCCGAGCGCGGTCTCGCTGTTGCCGGTCTTCGTGAGGACCGGCGATCCGTCGCGGTACTCGAAGTCGCGGCCCTCGATGCCGAACTTGCGGTACATCCAGGCCTCGGTACCGAAGGGCGACGCGCACCAGTTCCAGGACCTCGAGGAGCATCTTCACGCGGTCCTCACCACCGGCAGCGACGGCCGCGATCGCGTTGTTCGGGTCGCCGAGCCACGGCTTCGGCTCCGCTCCGGACGGTCCGACGAAGGGGGCGATGGTCAGCTCGAAACCGCTGCCCGGGGTGGCCTGCTGCAGCAGTCCGGGGATGGCGCTGTACGTGTCGGAGAGCATGAGCGCGGAGCCCTGCACGAACCAGACCTTGCCGTTGTAGGCGGTGATGCTGTCCGGGTGGACGAGGTCCTCGGCGATGAGCTTCCGCGACACCTCGAGCAGGTCCTGGTACTCGTCCTGCTCGTACATGTGGGTGAACCGGCCACCCTCGACCTGCCACTGGTTCGGCAGCCCGAGCATCGGACCGAGGATGTTCGTCGGCACCGAGGCCAGGGCCCACCGGTTGCTGTGCGGGTCCGAGACGTCGCGGCAGACCTGCACGAACTCGTCGACGCTCGAGAACGCGGGGTCGACGCCGAGGGCTTCGAACCGGTCCTGCCGGCGGTACAGGGCCTGCGACGTCAGCGGTCCGCGCGGGACGGGGACGCCGTAGATGCCGCCGGAGAAGACGGTGCCGCGCCACGACGCGGTCGGCAGGTTGGCGAGGTACGGGTAGTCGCGGACGCCGCTGCCGGACAGGTGCGGACTGAGGTCTGCGGCCTTCGCTTCGAGGAACTGCGGCAGGTACGGGAACGACCCGAACACCGTGAACACGTCGCCGAGGGTGTCGCCCGCGACCTGCGTGGCGAACTTGTTGCCGAAGTCGGCGTTCGGCGTGATGGTCAGGTCGAGGTCGATCCCCATCCGCTGGTCGAGCCCCTGCCAGTACGGGTTGCTGCCCTTGGAGGGCGGCACGGGCGAGTTCGTCGGGACGCTACCGTGCACGGTCGAGCCGTCGCCCGGCTTGCCGTCGGTGGGCACGAGCGTCGCCGGGATCTTCCGGAACGCGCTCGGCATGAGCGCACTCGTCTTCGGGAACGCCGGCGCCGGCCCGCCGGCCCACGGCACGTAGTCCGGCAGCGTGACCGCCTGGTTGATCGCTTTGACGTCGGTCGAGCGGGTCACGGTGGAGCAGCTGGCCAGGAGGCCCGTGGCTGCGACCCCGAGACCGCCCGCGATGAGCGCGCGGCGGGTGATTCCGTTGTTCGTCACGCTGGTCAGCCCTTCACCGCACCGGTCAGGACACCCTTGGCGAAGTGCCGCTGCAGGAACGGGTAGACGATGAGGATCGGCACGATCGAGACGACGAGGATCGCCATCTGGATCGAGGCCTGCGGTGGGAGGGCATCGGCCGATGCCCCGAGGTCGGCGCCGCCGAGCTGCGCGTTGTTGATCACGTAGGTGCGGAGCACCAGCTGCAGGGGCCACTTCGCGGTGTCGTTGATGTAGAGCAGCGCGTTGAAGAACGCGTTCCAGTAGCCGACGGCGTAGAACAGGCCGATGACGGCGAGGACGGCCTTCGACAGCGGCAGCACGATCCGCCAGAACACCGCGAAGTCCCCGGCGCCGTCGATGCGTGCCGACTCGAGGAGCTCCTGCGGGATCGCCATGAAGAACGACCGCATCACGATGACGTTGAAGGCGCTCAGGGCGGTGGGCAGGATGAGCGCCCAGTACGAGTCGAGCAGCCCGAACTGCTTCACGACGAGGTAGTTCGGGATGAGGCCTGGCGCGAACAGCAGGCTGACGAGCACGAGGCCGAGCACGGCGCCCGACCCGTAGGAGCCCGGACGGCTGAGGGCGTAGGCGAGCATCGCGCTCACGAACAGGCTGATGAGCGTCCCGACGGTGGTGATGCCGATGCTCACGACCAGGGCTCGGGTGACGACACCGCCGGCGAAGATGCTCTCGTAGGCGCTGAGGTCGAAGCCCTTCGGCCACATCACGAACCCGCCGGCGTCGTTCACCTGGCTGGTGGGTGCGAGGCTCGTCGACACAATGCCGACGAACGGCAGGATCACGACGAGGCAGATCACGAGCAGGACCGCTCCGGTGAGCAGCCGTCCGGGCAGCGGCGCCGCGTCCGGACCACCGCGTCTGCGCTTCTTCGCCCGTGGGACGGTCACGGTGTGCGTGGCGGTCATCGCGACTCCTTCTGGTAGACGCCCGCTTCGCCGAAGACGTGCGCGAGCTTGTTGGCGCCGAGCACGAGCAGCACGCCCACGACGCCCTTGACGAGTCCGACGGCCGCGGCGACACCCCACTGCCCACCGAGCACGCCGTTGTTGTAGACGTAGGTGTCGAGGACCTCGCTGGCGGCACGACCCACGGCCTGCTGCTGCAGGATGATCTGCTCGAAGCCCACGGTGAGCGAGTCGCCGAGCCGCAGGATGAGCAGCAGGATGATGATGCCGCGCATGCCGGGCAGGGTGACGTGCCACAGCTGGCGCCAGCGCGAGGCACCGTCCATCTTCGCCGCCTCGTACAGGCTGGCGTCGATCGAGCTGAGGACGGCGAGGAACAGGATCGTCGCCCAGCCGGTGTCCTTCCAGATCACCTGGCTGGTGAGCAGGGCGATGAACCCGTCGGGGTTGCCGAGGAAGTCGATCGCGTCGCCGCCGGCGGCACGGATCGCGTTGTTCACCAGCCCGGAGCCGCCGAGGATCTGCTGGAACACCGCGACGACGATCACCCACGACAGGAAGTGCGGCAGGTACAGGATCGACTGCACGACGCCCTTGATCCGCTCGGACAGCAGCGAGTTGAGCATGAGCGCCAGGATGATCGGCGCGGGGAACACGAACACGACCTGCACGAGGGTGATCACGAGCGTGTTCCGGAGCGCGCCGAGGAACTCACCGTTGCCGTCGAACACCACCGAGAAGTTCTCGAACCCGACCCAGGGGCTGCGGCCGAGCGGGACGAACGGCAGGTACTCCTGGAACGCGATGAGGTTGCCGAGCAGCGGCAGGTAGTGGAACCCGAGCAGCAGGGCGACTCCCGGCAGGCCCATCAGCAGCAGCACCCGGTCGCGGCGGATCCGCTGCCACGTGCTCCGTCGGCGGAGCCCGGGGTCGGGTGGTGGTGCGGTGTGCGCGGTGGTCGTCGCGCGGACGTCGAGCTTCGTCACTCGGTGGCCTCCTCCGTTGGATTCCTGCAGCGACCCTGGCGTGCGGAGTTACAACGTGGCAATCCGTTGCCAAACGTTTCCATCGTTGTAACGCTCCAGTGAGCGCACACCCACAGCCCCGCACGACGACTCCACCGGCGACCTGCCGCGCTACGCTCGTCCCGATGCGCGCAACCGTGCGGGACGTGGCCACCCTCGCCGGGGTGTCGCCGAAGACCGTCTCCAACGTCATCAACGGCGGCGTGGTGGTGCGCCCGGAGACCCGCGAGCGCGTCGAGCGGGCCGTCGCCGAACTCGACTACGTGCCGAACCTGTCCGCCCGCGGCCTGCGGAACGGCCGCTCCGGCGCGATCGCCCTGACCCTTCCCGAGATGGGCAGCGCCTACTCCGCCGAACTCGCGCAGTGGTTCGTCGAACTCGCCCGCGAGCGCGGATGGGTCGTCCAGCTCGACCAGACCGGCAACGACCCGGCTCGCGAGCGCGAACTCGTCTCACGAGCCCGCGCCCACCTCGTCGACGGCCTCGTGCTCAACCCGGTGTCGCTCAGCGCGAGCGTCCTGGCCTCGACCGAGGGGCTGCCGCCGACCGTCGTGATCGGTGAGGTCGAACCCGAGCACGTCGACCAGGTGCACGTCGACAGCCGGGCCGCCGCCGAGCAGGTCACCGCCTACCTGGTTTCCCGGGGCCACCGCCGGATCGCGGTCGTCGGTGCCGCCCGGGCGTCCGAGCCCACTGCCACCAGCGAGCTGCGGGAGCGCGGGTACCTCGCCGCCCTCGCCACCGCCGGGATCGAACCGGACCCCGCACTGCGGGTGCCGCTGCCGTCCTGGACGACGAGTTCGGCGGCGACGGCGTTCGCGGCCTGGCTCGACGAGCACCCCCTGCCCGACGCCGTGTTCGCGTTCACGGACTCGATCGCCTTCGGCGTGCTGCACGTCCTGGCCGCCCGAGGTGTCCGCGTCCCCGAGGACGTCAGCGTCATCGGGTTCGACGACATCGACGGTGCGGCGTACGCGATCCCCGCGCTCAGCACGGTGTCGTTCGACCGGCGGGCGTTCGCGACGGCAGCACTCGACCTGCTGACGCGACGGATCGAGGACCGGAGCCTGCCGCCCGAGACCGTGGTGGTGCCGCACCGCATCGTCGAGCGCGCGAGCGTCGCCGACCGCTGACGCTGGTCGCTGGTCGCTGATCGCTGATCGCTGATCGCTGATCGGCGTACGCTCCGCGGCATGACCAGCGAAGACGCCTCGATGCCGACGCTCGCCGCGACCGTCCTGCAGTCCCCCGAGCCGATCGCCCTCGCCCGGTTCTACGGCGCCCTGACCGGGTGGACCGTGTACGAGGACGACCCGACCTGGGCCCGCATCCGCCCCGCCGAGGGCCCGGCCTGTCCGTGCAGTACGAGCCCGAGTACGTCGCACCGACCTGGCCCGGCACCGCCGACGCCCCCGGCATGCAGCTGCACCTCGACTTCCAGGTGGAGGACCTGCCGGCAGCCGTCGCCCGCGCCGAGGAGCTCGGTGCCACACAGGCCGCGTTCCAACCGCAAGACGACGTCCGGGTGCTGCTCGACCCGGACGGGCACCCGTTCTGCCTGTTCCTGCCCGGGGCCTGAGGCAGGCTGGCCGCGTCCCGAGGTTCCACAACACGCCGGGTGATCGCCGCCGAGGTTCCGAACCGCGGCGATCCGAGCGCCGACATGCCGAGATTTCGGAACCTCGAGGACGGGGACGGGGACGGGGACGGGGGCGGGACGGGGACGGGACGGGCGCGGGACCGCGCCTCAGGCCGGGTCGGCGGCCGCCAGGACCGCGTCGCGCGTGCGGGCGTCACCGAGGATCCGGAAGTGCCCACCCACCGGCAGCCGCACGTTCGTCGCCCCGGACAGTCCACTGCCCTCGGGGATGAGCGTGTCGAACACCCCGTAGACCGAGGTGATGCGGGCGTTCGCGTCGAGCTCCCGCGCCAGTCCGGCGAGCACGGGGTCGGCCGCCCGGAACACCCGTAGGTGCCGCACCGGAGCGAGCCGCGCGTAGCCCGACCCGGCGAACGGCGTCGACACGGCGACCATGCGGTCGATGCGGCCGTGGTCGTCGAGCTGGGTCATCGCGTACTTCCCGATGAGCCCGCCCTTGCTGTGCGCGAGCACGAGCACGTTCCGCAGGTCGTGCTCCTCGAGGTACGCGAACACGTCGCGCGCCGACTCCGGCACCGGCCGCAGGTTGTGCCGCAGCACCGGCAGCACGTGCACCGGGTGCCCGCGGTCGTGCAGGGCGTCCATGAGTGGCCGCATGAAGTGCCAGGTCTCGTAGACACCCGGGATCACGACGACGGGCTGGCCGTCGCCGGTCCGGTAGTCGTCAGCGGTGGTGGGCCCGAGGCTCCGCACCTGCCACGAGATCGCGTACCACCAGTCGAGTGCGGCCCACCTCACGCGTCGCACCAGCGGGATGCCGGGAGGCACGGGTCGGCCCGCGCGCTTCGGTCCGGTCACCGACGTGGTCGGCTCGGTCATCGGAGGCCCTCCAGTTCCTGGGAGCGTCGGAACTCGCCGACGAGCCGGGCGAACGCGACGGGCTGTCGCTCCTGCACGTGGTGCGGCCCGGGCAGTTCGACGAACGATCCCCGCGGAGCGTTCGCGGCGACGCGGACGGCCCAGTCGCGGCGCACGATCGGATCGTCGGTGCCACGGACCACGAGGACGGGGTGCCGGACCTCGGCGACGGTGTCCTCCATCCGGTACCGGAGCATCGGGCGCAGCTCGCGGAGGTACTGCCGCAGGCTCCGCAGGTAGTCGGTGACGAGCACGCCGTTCATCCGGAACCCCTCGCCCGCCCCGTCGCGGAACAGATCCGACGCCACCAGGGGCAGCGAGCGACGCTCCACCGGGATGACGGGGCTGACGAGCACGACGGAGCCGACGGACGCGGGGTGCTGCCGGGCGGCTTCGACCACGACCTGCGCGCCCATCGACTGTCCGACGAGCACGAGGTCGTCGGCTCCCCGCGCCCGGACGGCGCGCACGACCAGGTCGCCGAGCTCGGCCATCGACAGCGACCGGCCGGCCGCTGGCAGTCCGCCGAAGCCGGGCAGGTCGACGCTGACCGTGCGGTGGGTCGCGGCGAGGGCGCGCTGCGAGCGGGCGAACGAGCGATGGGACATCCCGATGCCGTGGACCAGCACGAGCGTGGGCAGCAGGTCCTCTGCAGCCGTCCGGCGGGTGCCGCGGTGTGCAGGCGCACCGGCCGGCCGTCGATCCGGATAGTCTCCACCTTGGCGCGCACGAGCCGAGGCTACGCGGCGGTTCGCAGCACCGGGTCAGCGTCGTCATCGGGCACCCATAGACAGGGGGTGTGCACTGCCTTCCATGAGCGACACCACTCCCCCGAACGGCCACGAACCGGGCGACGCCGCCCGCACGCGCTCGGCAGCGGCACCGGCCGGCTGGGGTTCGGCCCCGACGCCGACCTCGACCGCCACCCTCGACGCGCCGGCACCCGCACCCGCACCGAACCAGTACGCCCAGCAGCCCTACCGGTCCGACGTCGGCTCCTGGAACGCCGGCGACCCGAACGGCGCCACCCCGTGGTACGGCGCCTCGGCCCCGACGAGCCGGAAGAGCGCACCGAAGCCGCCGTGGTTCTGGCCCGTCCTGGCTGCGATCGTCGGGCTCGCGGCGCTGCTCGTCGGCGGCGGCATCGGCTTCGCCATCGGGCATGCGATCGGTGGGGACCAGTCCCAGTCGACCACGCAGGTTCCCGGCACGAACGGCGGGACCAACGGCGGCACGAACCAGTTCCCGGGCAACGGCACCGGGCAGCTCCCCGGGTACGGATCCGGCAGCGGCACGGACGGCAGCAGCAGCGAGAGCGGCACCGGCAGCTGATCCGCAGTACGCTCCGGCCATGCGCAAGGTCACCGCAGGGCTGTTCACGTCGGTCGACGGCGTCGTGCAGGACCCGTACGAGTTCCAGTACGACAGCTTCGACGACGAGCTCGGGGCCGGGATGGGCGCGTTCATGGCCCGCACCGACACCGTCCTGCTCGGCAGGAACAGATACCTCGAGTGGTCCGAGTGGTGGCCGGCGCACCCTGACGACGGCTTCGGGCAGTGGATCAACCCGATCGAGAAGTACGTGGCCTCCACGACGCTCGGCGACGACCTGGCGTGGCAGAACACCACCAGGATCCCGGGTGACCTCGACGCCTTCGTCCGCGAGCTCAAGGAACGCGACGGCGCCGACATCGCGGTGTGCGGCAGCGTGAGCGTCGTCCGGCACCTGCTGTTCGCGGGGCTCCTGGACGAGCTCCAGCTGATGGTGCACCCGGCGATCGCCGGCTCCGGCCGGAAGCTCTTCGAGCCGACCGACCCGGCCACGCGCCTGCGGCTGGTCGACAGCACCGTGACGAGCAAGGGGAACGTCGTGAGCACCTACGCACGGCTCGACGCCTGACGGAGCCGACCCGGGCCTCCCGGTCGGCAGTGGACGGGAGCGGTCCACAGCGCGCGTACCCTCGTGGGTGACCACCTCACGAACCGAAGAAAGCCGGATCAGCATGCCCCAGGACACCCGCCCGCACGTCGTCATCGTCGGCGGTGGATTCGCCGGTGTCGCTGCCATGCGCGAGCTGGCGGACGCTCCCGTCCGGGTGACGCTCGTCGACCGGCACGTCTACAACATGTTCCAGCCCCTCATGTACCAGGTGGCGACGGGCGGGCTGAACGCCGGCGACGTGACGTACTTCCTGCGCAGCCTGCGCGCCAAGCAGGACAACGCCGAGTTCCGGCACGGCCTGCTCACCGGCATCCGGACCGACGAACGCATCGCCGAGATGTCCGACGGTGAGCACCTGCACTACGACTACCTGGTGCTCGCGAACGGCGTGAACACGAGCTACTTCGGCACCCCGGGCGCCTACGAGTACGCGTACTCGATGTACTCCCGCTCGCAGGCCCTGCGCATCCGCGACGAGCTGTTCACCCGGCTGGAAGAGGCTGCCGCGAACCAGGGCCCCGACGAGATCAAGATCGTCATCGTCGGCGGCGGCGCGACCGGCGTCGAGATGGCCGGCGCGCTCGCGGAGCTCCGCGACCAGGCACTCGAGGGGCGTACCCCGAGCTGGACAAGGGTGCCATCACGATCACCCTCGTGCACCGCAGTGGCGAACTGCTCAAGCCGTTCGCCCCGCGTCTGCGCCGGTACGCGGCCAAGGTCCTGCGGAAGCGCGGCGTCGTCCTCCGGCTGAACACCGGCGTCTCCGAGGTCAAGACCGACGGCGTGATGACGGCTGACGGCGAGTTCATCCCCGCCTCGCAGGTCATCTGGGCCACCGGCGTCGCCGCCCACAAGGAGGTCTCGGGCTGGGGCCTGCCGCAGACCAGCGGCGGACGCATCCAGGTCGGCGACGACCTGCGCGTCAACGGCGCCGAGCGGATCTTCTCGGCCGGCGACATCGCGGCGCAGTCCGAGGCCCTCGCGCAGCTGGCCCAGCCGGCGCTGCAGGGTGGACGGCACGTCGCGAAGCAGATCAAGCGTCTGCTCGAGGGCAAGCCCACCGAGCACTTCAAGTACTTCGACAAGGGCACGATGGCGACCATCGGCACGAACGCCGCCGTCGCGCAGCTGCGGGGTGGCATCACGCTCGTCGGGCCGGTCGCGTGGCTGGCGTGGGTGGCGGTGCACATCGCGTCGCTGCTCGGCAACGGCAACCGGCTGTCGACGCTGTCGCACTTCTTCGTCCGCTACCTGTGGTTCATGCGGAAGCGCGCGATCCCGATCGTCGGCGACGTCCGGCCCGTGCGCCCGAACGGCGACCGCGAGCCGGAGCCGTGGCAGATGCAGAAGTCCGAGTAACGCGGGGGTTCGCGGCGTTCGCTTCGTGAGCAGGAATGGTCGGGTCCGGAGACGGGACCCGACCATTTCTGCTCACCATCCGCGAGTGCTCCGCGCCGCCTACGCGACCCGCACGCCGGAGTAGGCGCCGGCGGCGATGTCCTCGAGCAGCCCCGGCCCGGTGGGCTCCCACCCGAGGAGCTCCTGGGTGGCCTCGGACGTGGCGGACATCTCCATGCCGAAGAACCGGCCGATGAACCCGAAGTGCGCGTCCGCGTCCGCCGGGTCGATCGAGGTCACCGGCAGCCCGAGGACCTCGCCGATGGCCTCGGCGATCGCGCGGGTCGGGATCGCGGTCTCGGCGACGGCGTGCAGCCGCGTGCCGGCCGGGGCCTGCTCGAGCCCGAGGCGGACGAGCCGGGCGGCATCGGTGACGTGCACGGCGGACCAGCTGTTGGTGCCGTCGCCGACGTAGCCCGAGACGCCGCGCTGCCGGGCTGCCCCGACGATCGCGGCGATGAAGCCGTGGTCACCGGTGCCGTGCGTGGTGGGGCTGAACCGGGCCGCGATCGTGCGCACCCCCTGGTCGACGAAGTCGAAGCCGCGGTTCTCGCTGCCGCCGCGCATGCTCTCCGGGCCGACGAACGGGTTGGCGTCCGCTTCGGTCGAGGGGCGGCCCTGGGCGAGCCCGGCGACGCCCGACGCGAGGACGAACGGGCGGTCGGTGCCGACGAGCGCTGCACCGATGGTCTCGACGGCGGCCCGCTCGCTGGCGTTCGTGGCGGCGGCGTTCGCCCAGTCGTGCTTGTTGGCGAGGTGCAGGACGCCCTCGGCCTCGGCGGCTCCGCGGCGGATGGCGTCGAGGTCGTCGAGGTCGCCCCGGACGACGGTGACGCCCTTCGCCTCGAGCGCTGCGGCCGAGGCGTCGGACCGGGCGAGCCCGGAGACGGTGTGTCCGGCGGCGAGCAGGTCGTCGACGGTGTGGGAGCCGATCCAGCCGGAGGCCCCGGTGACGAACACGTGCATGAGTGGTCCTTTCGCAGGCGTCCACGGCGGTGATGTCATGAACTGACATCACCGTAGCACTCGATGTCAGCCGCTGTCATCAAGGCGTCCGGATCAGTAGACTCTGCGCATGGCTCGATGGCAACCCGGAACGCGTGAACGACTGCAGGCGGTCGCGCTGCAGCTCTTCGCGTCCGAGGGCTACGACGGCACCACGGTCGCGCGGATCGCCGCCGAGGCCGAGGTCACCGAGCGCACCTTCTTCCGGCACTTCGCGGACAAGCGCGAGGTCCTGTTCGCCGGCCAGGACGACTTCCTCGCGATGTTCGTCGACCCGATCACGGCCGCCCCGGCCGATGCGGCGCCGTTCGACCTGGTCGGTCGCGCCCTCGACGCCGCCGCCGGGTTCTTCCCCGAGGACCGCCGGTCGTGGTCGCGGGCCCGGCAGACGATCATCGACGCGAACGCAGCGCTCGGCGAACGGGAGCTCGGCAAGCTCGCCACCCTGAAGGCACGCCTGGGCGAGGTCATGCGCGAGCGCGGCGTCCCCGAACCGGCGGCGACGATGGCCGCCGAGACCGCCGTGACGGTGTTCCACCTGTCCTTCGCCCAGTGGATCGCTCCGGGTGAGGACCGCCCGTTCGCTGCGATCGTGCACGAACGGCTCGACGCCCTGGCGACGCTGGTGCACCCCGGGCGTTGAGACGGCTCTACCTGCCGCGCGCATCATGTGACGATCCGGTCACGACGCGTCCCGCTGCCGTGGCCTCCCGATCGCGCAGGAGGTGCCCGTGACGACCGACGTGCTCTCGCCCGAGCGGGTCCACGCGACGACCGCGCCCGGCCACGCGACGACCACGCCCGGCCACGCGACGACCACGCGGGGCCGGACCGACGGCGACCCGACGGGCCGGACGCCACCGCCCCCGCTCACCCACCGTGCACCCGCCCTCGACGGACTCCGCACCCTCGCGATCCTCGCCGTCGTCCTGTACCACCTGCACGTCCCGCAGTTCGAGGGCGGCTTCATCGGCGTGACGGTGTTCTTCGTGCTGTCCGGTTTCCTGATCACCACGCTGCTGCTCGGCGAGCGCCGACGCACCGGTCGTGTCCGGCTGGGGTCGTTCTGGCTCAAGCGCCTGCTCCGGCTCTATCCCGCGCTGCTCGTGTTCGTCGCGGTGGGTCTGCTGCTGTGGAACTGGGTCGGTGACTACAAGGGCGCGTCGTTCTCGGCCGGCGAGGCCGGGGTCATCGCCCTGACCTACACCGGCAACCTCTTCCGCGCGTTCTGGGACACCACGCAGGGTGTGTTCGCGCACACGTGGAGCCTGTCCATGGAGGAGCAGTTCTACCTGGTCTGGCCACCGGTGCTCGTGCTGCTCGCGGCGCTGCGGGCCCGACGGCGTTGGCTGCTGACGGGCCTCGGCGTCCTGGTCGTCGGAGCGTCGGCGGCGTCGTGGGCGAGCTACCGGACCCCCAGCGGCGGTGCCACCCCCGACGTGTACTTCTCGCCGGTGCTCGGCGTCGTGCCGCTCGCGATCGGGTGCGCGCTCGCGCTGCTGCTCGACGACGAACGGGTGCGCGTCCGGGCAGCCGGGATCGCCGGACACGTCGCGACCTGGACCGGGCTCGGGCTCCTGGCGGGTGTGCTGCTCTGGATCGACGACGACTGGACGCAGCACGCCTGGACCTTCGGTGTCGTCCTGCCGGTCACCGGGGTGATCGCGGCGGTGCTCATCGGTGGCCTGGTGTCGGTGCGCTCGCCCGTCGCCACCGCGCTGAGCTGGACCCCGGTGGCGTGGTTCGGACGACGGGTGTCGTACTCGGCCTACCTGTGGCACCCGCTCGTCATCGCGCTGCTCGGCACGTTCGCGATCGGCGCGTGGGGCACGGTCGGGCTGGTCGGCGCGGTGCTGCTCGTGTCGATCGGCGCCGCCTACGCGGTCGAGGTCCCGGTCGAACGTCTCCGGCACCGTCTGCGCACGAGCAGCACAGCTGGACGCACCTCGACCGCCCGACCGTAGGCTCGGGCCCGTGACCACGGAGCGCACCGACGTCCTCGTCGTCGGCGGTGGTCCCGTCGGCCTGTTCCTCGCCGCGCTGCTGGCTGCCCGGGGCGTCGCCGTGCGGGTGTGGGAGCGTCGCCCGGGTCCACCAGAGGGCTCCCGCGCCATCGGCATCCACCCGCCGTCGCTCGACGCCTTCGCCGAGATCGGGCTCGACGTCCCGGTGCTCGCCGAGGCGACCCTCGTGCGCACCGGCGTCGCGCGGAGCCGGGGCGGACGCTCGGCACGCTGACCTTCGACCGTGCCTCGGACACCCACCCGTACGTCGCGACGCTCGACCAGCACCGCACCGAGTCCCTGCTGCGGGACCGGCTGGCCGCTGTCGACCGGGCAGCGCTGCGCACCGGGACGACGGTGACCGCACTGTCCCGGCACCGTGACCACGTCGACGCGGTCGGCACCGGCCCGGACGGCGATGTGGTCGCCGTGCGTGCCGCCTTCGTGGTCGGGGCCGACGGCGCGAGGAGCGTCGTCCGTGACCTGCTCGGCATCGGCACCACCGGACGCGACTACCCGGACCGCTACGTGATGGGCGACTTCGCCGACCCCGAAGGCGCCGACGCCCGGACCGCCGCCCTGGTGGACGTCGGATCCGGCGGCGTCGTCGAGTCCTTCCCCTGCCGCACGGTCGGCGCCGGTACGTCGCCCTCGTGCCCGACTCGCTGGCGTTCGCCCCGAGCGGCGCGACCCCGACCCGGAGACGGCGGCACGACTGGCCGCGATCGTCACCGCACGCACGGGCGTCGTCCCGGAACCGGCCTCGTGCACGATGCTCAGCGGTTTCCGGGTGCGGCGCCGCGCGGCCGACCGCGTCGGCGTCGGCCGGGTCGTGCTCGTCGGCGACGCCGCCCACGAGATCAGCCCGATCGGCGGGCAGGGCATGAACCTCGGCTGGCTCGACGCGGCCGAGCTCGCGCCGTTGCTCGCCGGCGCGGTCCGGACCGGCGTGGCGGGACCGTGGCCCGGCTACGCCGCCCGCCGCCAGGCTGCCGCCCGCCGTGCAGCCCGGCAGGCCGAGGCGAACATGGGGCTCGGTCGTCCGCTGGGTGCCGTCTCCACCATCGGACGGGAGGCGCTGCTCCGGACGGTCCTGTCGCTGCCGACCGCGCACGGCCTGGCCCGGCTCTACGCCATGCGCTGGGCCTGACGGCTCGCGTCGGCGCCGCGGAAGCGCGTCAGGCGAGCCGCGCGGTGCCCGCACGGAAGTGCGTCAGGCGACGAGTCGCGCCCCGGCGAACCCGAGCTCGACGACGAGCACCAGGGACGACGCGATGACGAGCCGGAACAGGGTCCGCGACGCCCGTCCCGCCAGCACCAGCCGGACCCCCACCACGGCGAGCGCCAGCACGACGACCGCTCCGACCACGGCCAGTACGACCCCGACGCCGCGGACCGGGTCGTCACCGAGCACCTGTCCGCCGAGCACAAGGCCGGCCGCGACGACGAGCGACCCGAACGCGACGATCCCGGCTCCCCGAGCCCGAGGCGGTGCGGGAACCCACGGACCCCGGTGGCGGCGTCGTCCACCAGGTCGGGCAGGACGTTCGTGCAGTGGATCGCGACGCCGAACACCGCGCCGGTGGCGATCGCCCACCACGCCGGCCACAGCGCTCCGGGACCGGCGGCCACCGCGACCACCGGCAGCAGCCCGAACGCGACGACGAACGGCACGACCGACCACACGGTGCGCTTCAGCCCGGCGTCGTAGGCCCACCCGGCGGCCACGAGCACCAGGTGCGCGACGGCGGCGACGGGCCCGAGGAACAGCGAGAGGACCACGGCGACCCCGGCGGTCACGAACGCCGCCGTGCGGACCGTCTCGACCGCGATGAGCCCGCGGGCGACGGGCTTGTCGCTCCGGCCGACGGCACGGTCGCGGTCGGCGTCGATCCAGTCGTTCGCCAGGCCGATCGACAGCTGCCCGGCGACCACCGTCAGCGCGACCAGGACCACGAGCCACACCGGGTGTCCGACCGCCGCGGCGATGACGGCGGCGAGCACCGTGACCGTGACCGTCGGGCCGGGGTGGGACGAGGCGAACAGCAGTCGCACCACGTGGGGGTCCTGGCCGGAGGTCACCCGGCCAGCGTACGGGCGGGGCGTGCCGGGCGACGCAGACTCCGACGGCCGAGCACCCCCGAGGCCAGCGCGATGCCGAGCAGCACGACCAGTCCGCCCACCGGCTCGTTCCACCGCACGCGCTCACCGAGCACGAGCACGCCGAGCGCCACGCCGACCACCGGCGTCAGGTAGGTGACCGTCGACGCCCGACCGGCGCCCCACGCCTGGACCAGGCGCGTGTTCCACGCGTAGGCCAGCCCCGTGCCGACGCAACCGAGCGCGACCATCGCGGCCACGATCCTCCCGTCCAGCTGTACCGGGCCGGTGGCGATGGCGGGCGCGACCAGCAGGAGCATGCCCGACGCCAGCGTGAGCTGCACCGTCGCGATCGTGACCGGGTCGTACGCGCTGCCCACCGCAACGCGGCGCAGGTAGGCGAGGCCGATGCCGTAGGACGCGGTCATGCCGAGCAACGCCACCTGCCCCGGGACGCTCGCCAGGACGGCCGGGTCGCCGAGCAGGTCCCACGGACCGACGAGCACCAGCACGCCGACGATGCCGACCACGATCCCGGCCACCTGCCGGCCCCGCAGCCGCTCGGAGGGCACGAGCACCGCGAGCGCCGCCAGCGTCATGATCGGGGTCGTCGCGTTGTAGATGCTCGCGAGCCCGGACGGCACGGTCTGCTCGGCCCACGCCATCAGCGACGACGGCAGGGCGTTCAGGAAGAACGCGACGACCGCCAGGTGCGCCCACACGCGGGGTTCCCGCGGCCAGCGACGACGGGTCGCGAGCAACAACACGACGAGCGTCACGCCGCCCAGGACGGTCCGGACGGTGGCGACCTGCTGCGGTGCGAGTCCGTCGAGGCCGATCTTCGCGAAGAGGAAGCTCGAGCCCCAGGTGAGGGCGACGAGACCGTAGAGGAGGGCGTTCATGTGGCCTAGTGTCGAACCATCAACGCCCATGCGGCAAACGCATGGGGTTCATGCCGTCATGAGGAGCACGCATGGCCGTCTCGGTCCCCAGCTCCGTGCGTTCGTCGCCACGCTCGACGCCGGGTCGTTCACGTCCGCGGCCTCCGTGCTCGGCGTCGGCCAGTCCGCCGTGTCCCATGCGGTCGCCGGGTTCGAGCGCGAGGTCGGCGGCCCGGTCGTCCGGCGCGGTGCGGTCGCCGTCCCGACACCCCTGGGCGACCGCCTGCTCGCCCACGCCCGCAGCGTGCTCGCCTCGGTCGACGCCCTGGAGGCAGTGGTCCGGCCCGCCACGGCGCGCGGCACCGTTCGACTCGCGGCCGTCCCCACCGTCTGCCAGGGCCTGCTGCCGCGGCTCCGCGAGCTGTGGGCGGTGACGTTGCCCGACGTCGACGTGCAGGTCTACGAGGGCGACGACGACGAGATGCCCGAGTGGCTCGAGAGCGGCACGGTCGACGCCGCCGTGCTCGTCGACCCCGCGCCGGTGCCGGCCGGGGGCGTCGTCGTCGCCTGGGACGAGATGGCCGCCGTCGTGCGACGCGACCACCCACTCGCCGAGCTGCCCGCGCTCACGCTCGACGACCTGCACGAGGACGGCCTGGTCGCGGGCGGCGGCGGGTGCGAGTACCAGATCCAGAAGCTGCACGAGCTCGACGGACGCCCCTTCCGGTACGCCCACCGGGTGCGGGAGATGAGCACCATGTTCGGGATGATCGAACGGGGCGAGGGCGTCTCGATCGTGCCGACGCTCGGCCGGGTGATGCTGCCGCCGGACCTCGTGATGGTGCCGATGGCGCGGCGACTCGAGCGGACCCTGGTGCTGAGCGGCCCGTCGTCGCGCGAGTGGCACCCGCTGGCGAGGGCGCTGGTCGACGCGGTCTGACGACCTGCTGAACGGACGACGGGGACCCTCGGCAGGATGGACCGATGGCCGAGACGCACGTGAAGACCTTCACCACCCCGGACGAAGCGGCAGCCGAAGCCGCCGGCCTCGGCTGGCTCGCCGAGGCCGAAGACGCTGGCGGCACCAGGATCGCGCGGGTGCTGGACCGGCCGACCCCGACCGTGCTCGACCTCGAGCTGATCTCCGACGGCTCCCCCACCGCCGCACAGGCCGAGCGCTTCGGACGCTCCCTCGCGCACACCCACGCCGCCGGCGCCGACCACTGGGGCGCACCGCCCGCCGGCTGGACGACGGGCGCCGCGCTCCGAATGGGCCGTTCTCGCACCCCGTTCGTCGACGCCGCGCACGCACCGACCACCTGGGGTGCGTTCTTCGCCGAGTACCGGATCCGCGACTTCGTCCGGCGCATCGTCGACACCGGCGGGTTCGACCACTCCCAGGCGGCCGTGTTCGACCGGGTCGCCGACCGGGTGCAGGACGGCACGCTCGGGTCGCCGCAGCCCGCACTCGTCGGGGACCGGCCCGCGCGGTTGCACGGCGACCTGTGGGCCGGCAACGTGCTCTGGCCGACGGAGGCGTCCGAACCGACCGGCGCGGTGCTCATCGACCCGATCGCGCACGGCGGGCACGCCGAGACCGACCTGGCGCTCCTCGGACTGTTCGGGCTGCCGCGCCTCGAGACGGTGCTCGCCGCCTACGACCGGGAGTCGCGGCTCGCCGACGGCTGGCAGGAGCGCGTCGAACTCCACCAGCTCGCGCCGCTGCTGCTGCACGTGTTCCTGTTCGGCGGGTCCTACACGGGGGCGGCGCTGCACGCGGCGCAGCGGTACGCCTGACCCGCGCACGGTGCGGGTCCTCTCGCTCGGTGCGAGGTTGCGCGCTCCGTGCGGCGCTACAACCGCGCACCGAGCGGTCAACCCCGCACGGGCCGGACCACTGCGCACGGTGCGCCGCGCCGGCCGCGCCCGACGTTCCTTAGCCCGCGCACAGCCGGCACAGTGCCGCGTTCGGGGAACGCCCCGGATGCTCATCGACATGACCACGTACCCGGTACCCGTGACCGATCGACGCGATGCCGCGCACACCGACGCGCAGGATCGGCGTCGCAAGCCGCTCGCCCGCCTGTTCCTCGGCGAGCGCGAGGACGCCCGCTGGCTCCGGCCGGCGTTCTGGGCGCTCCTCGCCCTGACCGCCGTGGTGTACCTCTGGGACCTCAGCGTCTCGGGGTACGCCAACAGCTTCTACGCCGCCGCCGTGCAGGCCGGCACGAAGTCGTGGGAGGCGTTCTTCTTCGGCTCCCTCGACTCGTCGAACTTCATCACGGTCGACAAGCCCCCGGCGTCGCTCTGGGTGATGGTGGTGTCGGCCCGGCTGTTCGGCTTCTCGAGCTTCAGCCTGCTGCTCCCCCAGGCACTCATGGCCGTGGGGTCCGTCGCACTGGTGTGGGGGACGGTCCGCCGCACCCTCGCCCGCGTCGGCACCACCACCGCGAACGTCGGCGCCCTGCTCGCCGGCTTCGTCGTCGCGGCCACCCCGGCGGCGGCCCTGATGTTCCGCTTCGACAACCCGGACGCGATGCTCGTGTTCCTCATGACCGCCGGCGCGTACTGCACCGTGCGCGCGCTGCCGCGGGGCAGCTGGAAGTGGATCGCCCTGGCCGGGGTCGCCCTCGGCTTCGCGTTCCTGACGAAGATGCTGCAGGGGCTGCTCGTCCTGCCCGCATTCGGCCTCGTCTACCTGTTCGCCGCGCGCACCACCTGGGGCAGGCGCGTCATCGGGCTGCTCCTCGCCGCGGGGTCCCTCGTGGCGTCGGCCGGCTGGTGGGTCGTCGCCGTGTGGCTGTGGCCAGCCGAGTCCCGCCCGTACATCGGCGGCTCGACGAACAACACCGTCCTCGACCTGGTGTTCGGCTACAACGGCCTCGGTCGGATCTTCGGCGGCTCGGGCAACGGTGGCGGAGGCGGCGGCATGACCGGCGGTACCGCGGGTGGCTCCTTCGGTGGCTCGACGGGCCTGAACCGGCTGTTCTCGTCCGAGATGGGGCTCGAGATCTCGTGGCTCCTGCCCGCAGCGCTCATCGCGCTGGTGGTCGGTCTGGTCGTCGTCGGACGCCGTCACCTGGCCGACCCGGCCCGCGCCGGACTCGTCCTGTGGGGCGGCTGGCTCCTGGTCACCGGACTCGTGTTCTCGTACATGTCCGGCACGATCCACCCGTACTACACGGTCGCGCTCGCTCCGGCGATCGCCGGACTCGTCGGCACCGGCGGCGCGCTGCTCTGGCACGCACGGGAGCGCTTCACCGGCCGGATCGGCCTGGCCGCGATGGTCGGCACCACGGCGTTCTGGGGCTGGTGCCTGCTCAACGAGAACCCGACGTGGCTGCCCTGGCTCCGCTGGGTGATGCTGGCCGGCGGCTTGCTGTCCGCAGCGCTCGTGGTGATGGGCAGCGTCCCGTCGCTCCGCAAGCTGGTCACGATCGGCGTCCTCGCGGGCACCTTGTTCGGGCTCACCGGCACCACGGCCTACGCCCTCGCCACGACGACCGTCGCGCACTCCGGTTCGATCCCGAGCGTCGGTCCGGCGGGCAGCAGCTCCGGTGGGATGGGAGGGGGCACCGGTGGCTTCCCGGGAGGCACGGGCGGACCGGGTGGGTCGACCTCCGGCTCCGACGACGGCGGCTCCGACAGCACGTCCGACTCCCAGCAGGGTCCCGGCGGGACCCCGCCGGAGGGCGCGTCCGGCGAGGCGCCGGAGATGCCGGACGGCACGTCCGGCACGGCACCGGGCGGTGGCCAGGACGGCACGGACGACGCGACCTCCGAGGGTGGGTCGGGGACGGGCCTCCAGACCGGGGGCGGTGGCGAAGGTGCGTCGACCTCGTCCGCCCTGCAGGAGCTGCTCGAGGCGTCCGACGCGAAGTGGGCGGCCGCCGTCAACGGATCCCAGTCGGCCGCGCAGCTCGAACTCGACACCGACACCGCCGTCATGGCGATCGGTGGCTGGTCGAGCGACCCGGCACCCACGCTCGCCCAGTTCAAGGCGTACGTCGCCGACGGGGACATCGGGTACTACGTCTCGTCCGGCTCCGGTGGCGGCGGGATGGGCGGCGGGTCGTCCACCGCCTCGGCGATCCAGGAGTGGGTCGCGGCGAACTACGAGTCGAGCACGGTCGGCGGGCAGACCGTCTACGACCTGAGCACCACGAAGTGATCGACGACGAGGGCGCGGTGGATAGGCTCGCGGACGTGACCGGCCAGCCGCTGCAGCGCACCGACGGCACCCCGTCCGTGCCCTCGTCGTCGACGACGAGCACGCCCTGGCCGACGCCGTCGCCCTGGCGTTCGAGGGGGACGGCTGGGCCGTGCGAGCCGTGCACCGCGGGCGAGACGTCCTGTTCGCCGCGCGGGAGTTCCAGCCCGACGTCATCGTCCTCGACGTGATGCTGCCGGACATCGACGGGTTCGAGGTGCTCGAGCGCCTCCGCGACTCCCGCGACGCCGTCCGTGTGCTCTTCCTCACCGCGCGCGACGCCCCGGAGGACCGGCTCGCCGGACTCACCGGCGGCGGCGACGACTACCTGACGAAGCCCTTCGGCATCGACGAGCTGCTCGTCCGGGCGCGGATCCTGGCACGGACCTCCGCTCGGGTCGCAGCGGTGGGCGGGAGCGCCGAGGTGGTGGTCGGTGACCTCCGCCTCGACGAGGACGCCCGCGCCGTCAGCCGTGCCGGCGAACCAATCGAGCTCACACCGACCGAGTACGAGCTGCTGCGGCACCTGGCGCGGAACGCCAACCGGGTGCTCTCGCGGGAACAGCTGCTCGCGGGCGTCTGGGGCATGGACTTCGGGTCGTCGTCGAACCTGGTCGACATGTACGTGTCGTACCTGCGGAAGAAGCTCGACGCCGGACGCGAGCCGATGCTGCAGACGGTGCGCGGGGCAGGGTACGTCTTGCGGCCGACGACGTGAGCCGATCGACGAAGGCGATCCGGGCCCGTCCGACCCGCGCCGGACGGGTGCCGTCGTTGCGGTGGCGGGTCGTGGCTGCCGTCGCGCTCCTGCTCGTCGCGACGAACGTCGTCGTCGGAGCGGTGACCGTCGTCGCGTTCCGGGGTACCTGGTCGACCGCCTCGACGCGGAGCTGTCGACGGCGGCGAACCGGACCGTCGGCGGCCGGGACGGTGCGGACGCTCCCACCGGCCCGCCGCCCGGGTCGTCGTCGGGATCGTCGTCGGGATCGTCGTCGGACCGTCCGGATCCGGACAACGCCTTCATCGGGGCGCCCGGGCAGTCCGCCGGTACCGTCGTCGCGATCGTCCGTGACGGCACCGTCGTGCTCGGCGGGTACACCGACAGCGACGGCGACCAGCACGGGCTGTCGTCGGCGCAACGGCAGACGCTCACCGCGGTCGACAGCGGCGCCGACCCCGCGACGATCGACCTCGGCTCGCTCGGCACCTACCGGGCGCAGGCGGTCGGGGACGACGGCGACGTGTTCGTCACCGCACTCCCCTCGGCGACCTGAACGCCGCCATCGCCCGCCTGTTGCTCGTCATCGGGATCGTCACGGTGCTGGGCCTCGTCGTCGCCGCGTGGGCCCTCGCACTGCTCGTGCGGCGGTCCCTCCGACCGCTCGAACGCGTCGCCGAGGTCGCCTCCGGGGTGACCGACCTCGACCTGGAGCGCGGCGACACCGACATCCCGGTGCGGGTCGCCGACGCCGACCTCACCGCGAACCGCGAGGTCGGGCAGGTCGGCACCGCGCTGAACCGGCTGCTCGGGCACGTCGCCCGGGCGCTCACGGTGCGCCGCGACGCCGAGGCCGGCATGCGGACCTTCGTCGCCGACGCCTCGCACGAGTTGCGGACGCCGATCGCGACCGTCCGGGCCTACGCCGAGCTGACCGCGCGCTCGTCGGACCTCGACGCGATCCACCGGAACGTCGACCGGATCGGCCGGGAGGCCGTGCGGATGGGCGACCTCGTCGAGGAGCTCCTGCTGCTCGCGCGGCTCGACGCGACGGCCCTGGCGTCCGGGGCTCCGGTGTCCCCGATCGTGCGCGAACCCGTCGACCTGACCTCGATCGTGGTCGAGGCGACGATGGACGCCCGAGCCACCGCGCCCGGGCACCGGTGGACCCTGCAGATCGTCGACGACCACCCGCTGACCGTGACCGGCGACGCGGAGCAGCTGCGTCGCGTCGTGACGAACCTGCTCGCGAACGCCCGGACGCACACCCCGACCGGGACCGCGGTGGTGGTGTCGTTGCAGCGGGTGGGGCCGTCCGGTGCTGGTGCGGCCGCTCGCCTCGTCGTGGCCAACGACGGGCCGCCGATCCCGTCGGAGGCCCTGCCGACGCTGTTCGACCGGTTCACCAGGGTGAGGCCTCGCGCACCCGTGCGCAGGGCCAGGGGACGAGCGGCCTCGGGCTGGCGATCGTGCAGGCCGTGGTGTCCGCGCACGGCGGGAGCGTGCGGGTGGCCTCCGGCCCCGGTCGGACGGCGTTCACGGTGGACCTGCCGGGGCAGCCCGCTTCGTGACGTCCGCCTCGCCCGCCTCGTGAGCAGAAACGGTCGCGTGCTCCGGCGCCACTCGACCATTCCTGCTCACGAAGCGCACTCGCGACCAGCGAGGGTGGCACACCATCGCGGCGCCGGACGGATCGTCAGACGATCGTCCAACGTCCGGGCTGAACGCGTGCAACCCGGCACCCGGCGACGCAGGCTGGGTCCTGTCCGAGCTGGACGACCCAAACGGGTCACCACCGCAGAGATGGGAACACGATCATGAACTCGTTCAAGCGCAAGTCCGTCAAGCTCCTCGCCGGCACCGCCCTCGGTGGCGCCGTCATCGCCGGGGCGTTCGTCGCGGCACCGGCACAGGCCGCCGAACCCGCACCGAGCACCTCGGCCTCCGTCGGCGGCAACGTCAACGTGAACCTCGACCCGGTCGCGATCGTGAACGCGATCAAGGACGCGGTGAACGACCAGAGCGACCGCGGCGGCGCCGTGCAGGCCGCGCTCGACGTCGGCTACTGGAACGCCGGCAACCCTGACCGCCTCACCGTCGCGGTGGTCAACAAGAACCAGGACATCACGGTGTCCGGCGACGTCGCGGACGCGCAGTCGATCGACATCAAGGGCGGCAACTACGTCATCTACTGGTTCAAGGGCCCCGGCTCGATCACGAACAACGGTGACGGCGGCTGGCTGAACTGGGGTGCGTTCGGCAACATCGAACGCATCGACAACGTCATCCACGTGAACGGCGGCTGATCCGCCGGCGCTGATCCGCCGGCGCTGATCCGCCAGCGCTGCACCGACGCCCCCGGGGACCACGGTCTCAGGGGCGTCGTCGTGCGTGGCGGGACGCTCGGCGGCGGGCTCGATCGCCGGGGGCCAGGTCCGTGCTGCACCGCGGACCTCGCGCCGTGCGCGGATCCACCCCTTCACGAAGGCGACCGACACCAGCGCCGTCCGGTTCGGCGCCTTCCACGACTTCATCAGCCGTCCGAGGTGCCACGCGACGGCCTGGCGACTGTAGGCCGTCTCCTTCGCGATCTCGTCGTTCGAGAGCCCCTGCGCGGCGAGCGCGAGCATCTGCTCCTCGGTCTCGTCGAGGCCGGGCGCACGGGCGACGAGGTCGATCTCCCCGGTGGTGACCGCCGCCGCGGCCTCGCCCGCCGATCGCCGTCGCTGCTGAGCCCAGGCCTCGGCCCAGCACGAGCCGAGTTCGTGGGCGACGAGCGAGGCACGGCTCATCGCGAGCATCGTCCGGCCGGCGTGGTCGATGGTGACGGCGTGGTCGCGGGTGGCCGTGTGCATGACGAGGGCGAAGACCCGGATCGCCGGCAGGGCCCCGCGGAGCACGACCGACACGTCGACGCGGGGTCCTCGGCGCTCGCGGCCGCCACCGCGCGCAGCTGGGCGAGGCACTCGCGGTCGACGGGTTCACCGCGCTCGACGGCCCGCAGCGCGGCGGGGAGCACGAGCGGGACGATCTCGGCGTACCGGCGTCGCAGCCAGTCGTGGCCGTCCGGTCGGATGCCGTGCAGCGGAGGGGTGAGCAGGAGCTCCTCGAACTCCGGACACCGCTCGTCGAGCGCCAGGCCGAGCCGCTCCCCGGGAGCAGCACCGCCGATCGGTGTGCGTCGTCGCGCTCGGTCGTCATCGTCCGTCGACCGTATCCGCGCGACACCTGTCGTGTTCGACCGTGACGTGAACGGTCGCCGAACGCCGTTCTTACCGGGCGCACAGCGCACTGCCTCGGTCCGCATGTGCCCGCTGCCGAGCATGAGCGGCATGACGGAGACGAACCAGACCCTCGACATCGACATCGTCGTCCCCTGCTACAACGAGCAGGACACGCTCGCGGCCCACGTGCGACGCCTGCACACGTTCTGCCGGACGTCGTTGCACCACACCTGGCGGATCACGATCGCCGACAACGCCTCGACCGACGACACCGCGCGGATCGCCGACGACCTGGCCGCCATGCTGCCCGGCGTGCACGCGGTCCACCTGCCCGAGAAGGGTCGTGGGCGGGCACTCAAGGCCGTGGGGGTGCGTCCTCGGCGACGGTGCTCGTGTACGTCGACGAGGACCTGTCCACGGACCTCGCGGCACTCGAGCCGCTCGTGGCGCCGCTGCTCTCCGGGCACTCCGACCTGGCGATCGGCACGCGGTTGGCGGACTCGTCGCGGGTGGTTCGGGGCAGCAAGCGCGAGTTCATCTCCCGCTCGTACAACCTGCTGCTCCGCACGACGATGGGGGTGTCGTTCTCGGACGCGCAGTGCGGGTTCAAGGCGGTCACGAAACGGGCGGCCGACCAGCTGCTGCCGCTGTGCGAGGACGACGCGTGGTTCTTCGACACCGAGATGCTCGTCCTCGCCGAACACGCGGGGCTGCGCATCCACGAAGTCCCGGTGGACTGGGTCGACGACGTGAACTCGTCCGTGCAGATCGCCTCGACCGCCACCGAGGACCTCAAGGGCATGTGGCGCGTCTCGCGGGGCATCGCCAGCGGGCGGGTACCGGTCAGTGCCGTGTACGAGACCATCGGCCGCCGTCCGTTCACGCCACCGCACGTCGGGTTCCTCGGGCAGGTGCTGCGCTTCGGCGCCATCGGGGTGCTGTCGACCGTCGCGTTCGCGGTGCTGTACGCGCTGTTCCGTCCGGCGATCGGGGCGCAGACGGCGGACTTCACCGCCCTGTTGCTGACGGCGATCGGCAACACCGCACTGAACCGGCGCTTCACCTTCGGCCTCCGCGGGCGGGCTGGCGCGGGTCGGCACCACGTGCAGGGGCTGGTCGTGTTCGGCATCGCGTGGGCGATCACGTCGGGGTCCCTGGTCGTGCTGCACAGCAGCGTGCCGGGAGCGTCGCACGGTGCCGAGATCCTGGTGTTGACGGCCGCCAACCTGGTCGCGACCTGCGTCCGGTTCGTGCTGTTCAAGGCGTGGGTGTTCCGCAGCGGCCGCCGTCGCCCGGAGCTCATCCGCCCCGGCACGACCCCCGCCGCCGACGCCAGCACGGCGGTGACGGAGCCGATCACCGTCGACGAACGGACCGGCGAGCGCGCGGCCTGACACCGTGCCGGGCTGGCCACTCGGTGCAGGGTCGTTCGGCACCCGCGGCCCGCCGCACCGTGCGTTGTGGCCCATCCCGTGCGGGGTTCCACGCTCCGTGCAGCGCAACAACAGCGCACCGAGCGGGCAACCTCGCACCAGCCGGACAGGCGCGCACGGTGCGCCGCACCGCGCGGTGTTGCGTGGGCGGTATACCGCGCCGTAGCATCGCCGTACCGCACCACAACCCCACAGGGCCCGACTGCCAACACCGGTCTGCCCGCGGCGAGCGCTCCATCGATGCAGCCTGGCCGTCCGCTGCCGGCAACGCCCCACTGGACCCGCACACGTGAACCCCACATCTTTCGGTCTCTACGACCCTGCCCGCGAATCGAGCGACTGCGGCGTCGGTTTCATCACCCGACTCGACGGCACGCTCCACCACGACGTCATCCGCAAGGGTGACGAAGCGCTGTGCGCCATCCCCCACCGCGGCGGCAAGTCCGCCGAGGGTGTCGGTGACGGCGCCGGTGTGAGCATCGACCTGTCGGTGGAGTTCTTCAGCGCCATCACCGGCCAGGAGCTCCGCGCCGGACACTTCGGCGTCGCGAACTGCTTCGTGCCGAGCGGCGCAGGTGCGGCGGCGGACGCCGAGCGCGCCCGTGCGCAGCAGACCGTCACGGACGCCATCGAGACCGAGGGCTTCGAGCTGCTCGTGGTCCGCGACGTGCCGGTGGACCACTCCGTCGCCCGACCCGAGGCCGAGCAGTACCAGCTGCCGATCGTGCAGTGGGTCTTCCGCGCGCCCGAGCAGTGGGACCGCACCGAGGTCGACGCGGCGGCGAACCGTGCCCTCCTCGCGATCGAGTCGGTGTCCTACGGCGAGGCCGCCGAGCAGCGCGCCGAGCACGCGGCCCTGTACCCGCTGTCGCTCAGCGCCCGGACCCAGATCCTGAAGGGCCGTCTGAACTCGGGCGAGGTCATCGGGTACTTCACGGACCTGCGTGACCCGCGTCACTCGGTGCGGACGCTGTACTTCCACACCCGCTTCTCGACGAACACCGAGCCGCACCCGACGATGGCGCAGCCGTTCCGGCTGATGGCGCACAACGGTGAGCTGAACACCGACCGGAAGAACCGCCTGTCGGACGAGGCGCTGGCGCGTGCCCGCACCCGCAGCATCGTGCGCCCGCCCGGGCAGTCGGACTCGAGCCGCCTCGACCAGACGCTGCAGAGCCGCGTGTTCGACGACGGGCTCGAGATCGTCGAGGCCGTGGTCTCGCTCATGCCGCCGGCGTGGGAGAACGACCGCACGCTGACCGCCGACGTCCGGGACATGCTCGAGTACTTCTCGCTCTACGAGGAGAAGAACGACGGCCCCGCCGCCGTGATCTTCAGCGACGGTGACGTCGTCGGCGCGCGCCTGGACCGCCTGGGGCTGCGTCCGCTGCGCACCGTCGAGACCACCGAGTACCTGATGGTGTCGTCCGAGGCCGGTCAGGTCACGTTCGACGCCGACGAGGTCGTGCACCGCGGCCGCATCGAGGCCGGCGGCATGCTCGTCGTCGACCACCGCACCGGCACCCGGATGCGCACGGACGAGGTGCTGCGCATGCTCGCGGCCCGCCGCGACTACGGCACGCTGCTCGACGCTGCCCGTGTGGACCTCGACGACCTGCCCGCTCCGGACTACGAGCGCACGACGACCACCCTGGGCTACGAGGGCGACCTGTCGCTCGCCGGCCGGTACGTGGCGTACTCGCTGAACCAGGAGAGCTTCCGGTTCATGCTCGACCCGATGCTGCAGAACGGCTCGGAGCGGATCTCGGCGATGGGCTACGGCAACGCCATCAACGCCCTGAGCGACACCGAGGGCGGCATGGCGAAGTACTTCTCGCAGCGCTTCGCCCAGGTGACGAACCCGCCGCTCGACTCGATCCGTGAAGCCGACGGCATGAGCATGCGCGTGGCGCTCGGCGCGAAGCCGGACGGCACCGGTTCGACGAGCCGGCAGCTCGTCGTGCAGTCGCCGATCCTCGGGCACCTGGACATGGTGCGCCTGCGCGACCAGGACATCGTGCCGCTCGAGCGCTTCGACATGCTCTACGTACCGGTGCTCGGCGACGAGCAGGCGAACGCGGACGCCGTACGCGACGCCGTGGACGCCCTGTGCGACGCCGTGGAGCAGTTCGCGGGGACGTCCGGCGGCATCGCCGTGCTGACCGACCGCGAGGTCTCGTCGACCCGTGCGCCCCTGCCCGTGATCCTGGCCGTGGCCGCCGTGAACCAGCGGCTCATCGAGACCGGGCTGCGCCTGCGGGTGTCCGTCGTCGCCGAGAGCGGTCAGCTGCCGTCGTCACACCACGTGGCGACGGCCCTGGGCTTCGGCGCCTCGGCTGTGTACAGCTTGAGCGCGCGCCTGCGTGCCGAGGAGAAGTACTCCGCCGCGCCGGCACCCGCCGGCGAGCTCACCGCGACGGACCTCGCGCTGAAGCAGTTCCGCAAGGCCGCCGAGAAGGCGCTCGCGAAGACCATGGGCCGCGTCGGCCTCTGCACCGCCGAGAGCTACATCGGTGGCGCGTTCTTCGAGCCGAACTACCTGGACACCGGCGACGACGTCCTGGCGCGGGTGTTCCCGCACATGCAGGCCCCGGTGGGCGGCGTCGGCTTCGCCCGCATCGCCCAGGCGGCGACCGACTGGCACGAGCGTGCCCGCTCGGTCGCGGCCGAGGGCCAGGTCCCCCTGCTCAGCCTGTTCAAGGAGCGCTCGGACGGTGCCGGCCACTCGTTCGGCGTCGCGAGCGTCCGCGGGTTCGGCGGCATGACCGAGGAGCGTCCGTCCTTCGAGCGCTCCGGCGACTCGGACGCACTGCGCCTGCTGACGCTCGGCCAGCTCGACGACTCCTTCGGCATCACCGACGCCGCGTACCGCAACACCGGCTACGACCGCCTCAGTGACACCGAGATCGACCAGCACCGGATCACGCCGGGCTACGTCACGTTCCTGCAGACCACGCACGACGAGCGGTCGCGCCGCCCCGCTGCGCTCCGCGACGTGCTCGCCCTGCCCGCGGACGTCACCGGCATCGACACGGCCGAGGACTTCGCCCGCGAGCTGGGTCGGTTCTCGACGACCGGCAACGCCAGCGTCACCGTGCGCGGCCTGTCCGGCTCGCGTCCGGCGTCCTCCGACGGTCTCCCGGGAGGCACGGAGCAGTTCCGCCTGCAGCTCGCGTCGACGGGCACCACGGGTGCACTGCGCCACCAGGCCCTGGCAGACGGCCTCGGGCTGCTGTACCCGGGCCAGGTCGACGTCGACTCCGTCGACGACACCCAGGTGACGCTCCGCGCCACCGGCGCGGCCGTCGGGCTGCTCGCCCTGCTCGAGAGCGCGCCCGACAGCGTCGAGCTCGACGAGGTCCAGCCGGCGCACGAGATCACCCGGACCCTGGCGTCCGGCGCGATGAGCCACGGCGCCCTCGTCGCCACCGCGCACGAAGCGGTGGCGCACGGCACGAACATGGTCGGCGGCATGTCGAACAGCGGTGAGGGCGGCGAGCACCACTCCCGCTACGGCACCATCCGCGGCTCGCGGATCAAGCAGTTCGCCTCGGGTCGCTTCGGCATCTGGGCGGGCTACCTCGCCGACCCCATGCTCGAGGAACTCGAGATCAAGATCGGTCAGGGCGCGAAGCCCGGCGAGGGCGGTCAGCTGCCCGCGCCGAAGGTCACGGTGGACATCGCCGCGGCCCGTGGCGGCACGCCCGGCGTCGAGCTCATCTCGCCGCCGCCGCACCACGACACGTACTCGATCGAGGACCTGGCGCAGCTCATCCACGACTGCAAGGCCGCCCGCGTCCGGGTGATCGTGAAGCTCGTGTCCTCCGAGGGCATCGGCACCATCGCGGTCGGCGTCGCCAAGGCCGGCGCGGACGTCATCAACGTCGCGGGCAACACCGGTGGCACCGGTGCCGCGGCCGTCACGAGCCTGAAGTACGCGGGGCGTTCGGCGGAGATCGGCGTCGCCGAGGTCCACCAGGCCCTCGTCGCGAACGGCCTGCGCTCCAAGGTCACGCTCCGCTGCTCGGGCGCGCACCAGACCGGGTCCGACGTCGTGACGAGCGCCCTGCTCGGCGGCGACAGCTTCGAGTTCGGCACGACCGCGCTCATGATGCTCGGCTGCGTCATGGCGAAGAACTGCAACGTGAAGTGCCCGGCCGGCCTCACCACGAACGCCGAGGCGTTCGAGGGCGACCCGCGTGCCCTCGCGCAGTACCTGCTCAACATCGCCCACGACGTGCGGCAGATCCTCGCCCGCCTCGGCCTGCGCTCGCTGCGCGAGGCACGGGGTCGCACCGACCTGCTGCAGCTCCTCGACCACCCGGCGAGCGTCGGGCGTCTGGACGCCCGCGCCCTGCTCGCGCAGGTGCCGGAGAAGGTCGTGACGGACCCGGAGTACCTGGAGAAGGACTTCCACACCGACGACGCGCTGCTCGAGCGCATCCGCACGGCGCTGGTCGACCACGCCCAGGAGCACGTGCTCGTGCACGGGGTCCTGCTCGGCAACAGCGACAAGTCCGTCGGCGGCCAGCTCGGCATCGACGTCGAGCGCCTGCTCAACCACGAGCTCCGCGCCGAGGACGTCCAGGGGCTGCCCGCCGTGGCGACCGACGACCGCGGGCGCCGCCGGCTGGTCGACGGTGCGGTCACGGTCCGCACCCAGGGCTCGGCCGGTCAGTCGTACGGCGTGTTCAACAACGACGGCATCGTGCTCGAGCACACCGGCACCGCGAACGACGGCGTCGGCAAGAGCCAGAGCGGCGGTCGGATCATCGTCCGCGCACCGGGCGGCGGCAGTGCCGACCAGGGCGGGAACGTGCTGATCGGCAACTTCGCGCTCTTCGGGGCCACCGGCGGCCGCACGTTCGTCGAGGGCGAGGCCGGAGACCGCTTCGCCGTCCGCAACTCCGGCGCCACGGCCGTGGTCGAGGGCGTCGGCGACTTCGGGTGCGAGTACATGACGGGCGGCGCCGTGTTCAACCTCGGCGCGTTCGGCAAGGGCCTCGGCAACGGCATGTCCGGCGGGTTCCTGTACCAGTACGACCCGTCCGGTCAGGTCGCCCAGCGCGCCAGCACCGACTCGCTCCTCGTGTTCCCCGTCACCGACACCGAGCGCGGCGCGTTCCACGAGGCCGGCGCGCGCCTGCTGCTCGAGTGGCACCTCGAGGCGACCGGGTCGGCGCTGGCCGAGCGGCTGCTCGCCGACTGGGAGACCACCCGGCAGCACGTCTTCGTCGGCATGCCGCGCGCGCTGCTGCTGTCGCAGGACGCCGGCGAGATCCTCGCGGCGGCCACCCGCCCCGAGCTGCTCGACGAGCTCGCGACCTCGATCGCCACGGACAAGCTCCGCGCGTTCAAGGTCGACTACCGCGACCAGCGCACCGTCCTCGACGGCCGTGCCCCGGCGCTCGGCGACCAGGGCGACGACATGTTCTCGCTGCTGTCGTCGTACACGGTGCTCGGCGTCGCCCAGGACGTCGCCCTCGAGCGCGTCCCCGGTGCGGGCCGAACGACCCCCGCGTCACCGAAGCGGTGAAGAACCTCGTCCTGACCGAGGACTTCTCGGTGAAGCAGCGCGTCGTGAAGTACCTGCGCGGCACGCTCGACCGGTTCGCGGACGACCAGCTCGCGACCCTCATCGCGATCAAGCGGCTCGACGACTACAAGCGTGCGCTCACGCAGCGGAACAACCGCAGCATGGACGCACCGGGCACCACGGGGTGGATCATGCACCAGAACGCCAAGAACGACGGCCGCGTCCGCGAGGCCCGCTTCGACGAGCTGCTCGCCACCGCGGCGCTCGAGGACATCGCACGCCGTGCACCCCAGGCGCCGACCGAGGCGGTGTCCGCGTGAGCCTGCTCCCCCCGACCGGATCGCTGATCCCCGTCGACGCACCGTTCTCGGCCGCCCAGGAGTCCTGGCTGGCCGGGTTCATCGCGGGCATCGCCGCCGCCGGCAAGAAGGCGTCCGGCGCCGCCCCCACCACGACGATCGACGTGCTGTTCGGCACGCAGACCGGCAACGCGGAGTTCCTGGCCGACGAGCTCGTCGCCGGGGCGAAGGCCCGCGGGCTCGGCGGCCGTGCCGCTGCACTCGACGCCGTCACCCCGGAGCAGCTCGCCGAGATGACCCACGTGCTCGTCGTCACCTCGACGTACGGCGAGGGCGAGATGCCCGACAACGCCGGCCTGTTCTGGGACGCGGTCCAGGCGTCCACCGTGCCGCGGCTCGAGGGGCTGCAGTACGCCGTCCTCGGCCTCGGGGACACCAGCTACGACGAGTTCTGCCAGGCCGGCAAGCTCCTCGACACCCGCTTCGAGCAGCTCGGCGCGACCCGGGTGCACGACCGCGTGGACTGCGACGTCGACTTCGAGGACGCCGCCGCACTCTGGAGCGCCGCCGTGCTCGACCGGCTCGCTGCCGAGGCCGGCGCGACGGGCGCACCCGGCGCGACCACGGGCAGTGGTGCCGGCGACGGTGCCACCGCGACCGGCGGGGCGGGCGCGGGCCGTGCCTCCCGGCCGGGGTCGCAGTGGAACAAGCGCAACCCGTACCCGTCGCGGCTTGCCGAGAACCGGTTGCTCTCCTCGCCGCGCAGCGCGAAGGAGATCCGGCACTACGAGTTCGACCTCGGCGACTCCGGCATCGAGTACGCCGCCGGCGACGCCCTGGCGGTCGTGCCGGTCAACGACGAGGTCTTCGTCGCGGAGCTGCTCGAGCAGGTCGGCGCGAACGGCGGCGAGTCGTTCGACGGCCGATCGATCACCGAGGATCCTGCGGAGCGATCGAGAGATCCGCACGCCGTCGAAGGACCTCATCGCGGACCTCGTGCAGCGCGCCCCGGCGAGCGAACTCGCCGCGGTCGTCTCGCACGGCGACAAGCACGAACTGGACCGCTGGTTGTGGGGCCGTGACGTCCTCGACCTGCTGCGCGACGCCGGACCGGCCGCTCCCGGACTCGACGAGCTGCTGCCGAACCTGCGCCCGTTGCAGGCACGCCAGTACTCGATCTCGTCGAGCCCGCTGGCGCACCCGGACCGCATCCACCTGACCATCGCGTCCGTCCGGTACGGCGACCCGCACCGGATGTACGCCGGCGTCGCGTCGACGTTCCTGGCGGACCGGGTCGACCCCGACGGCACGGTCGACGTCTACCTGCAGCCGAACGCGTCGTTCGGTGTGCCGACGGACGCGTCCGCGCCGATGATCATGATCGGTCCGGGCACCGGCATCGCCCTGTTCCGCGGGTTCCTGCACGAGCGGGCCGCGGCGGGTGCGACGGGGCGCAACTGGCTGTTCTTCGGCGACCAGCACCGCGACACCGACTTCGTCTACCAGGATGAGCTCACCGAGCTGCAGGAGCAGGGCGTGCTGAACCGCCTCGACCTGGCGTTCTCACGCGACCAGGCCGAGAAGGTCTACGTGCAGACGCGGATGCGCGAGCAGTCCGCCGAGCTGTTCGCCTGGCTCGAGGACGGCGGCCACGTGTACGTGTGCGGCGACGCCTCGCGGATGGCGAAGGACGTCGAGGCCGCGCTGCTCGACGTCATCCGCACCGGCCGTGGGCGGGACGAGGACGACGCGTTGTCGTACCTGGCCGACCTGCGCCGCACGAAGCGGTACGTCCGCGACGTCTACTGAGCCGGCAGCGCCCGCCCGATCCGGGCAGCAGAACGCCCGGGCAGCAGAACGCCCCGGGAGCGGAACCCGAATCCGACTGCCGGGGCGTCCTGTGGAAGGGTGCCGGTCAGTGAGGCCTGACCGACGAGCCCACTGGCGTGACGCAAGGACCCGGGTGCGAGGACCCGGCTTCCTGGACGACGAGTCTCCTGATCCGGGACTCCCGTCGTGCTCGCCACTCGATCGCCGATGGTTGGTCGGCGCCGGGCGCGCACTGCGTCACGGTCATTCGGGTCCCCCTCCTGCCGCGGTTCATTGCCGTCACCGGCTCCCTGGATGCCGGCCCGAAGGGACGACTCTGATCCGCGGTACAGAAACGCTACGACGATCAGCGGATCTTCGGAACCCGTTGACGGGAATCACTCAGCCGTGCTACCGCTCGGTGTCCCCGAAGCGTCGTCGGCGTCCCCGGCGCGACCGCTCGCGACCACGCCGAGTCGGCCGCCGTGCTCGTGTCCGGCGGCTCCGGCGTCAGGACGAGCCCGGAGCCGGACGTGGCCGAGGCGTAGAGGTCCTCGAGCCAGCTGCGGTTGATCGACGGCACCCGGCTGCCGGAGAACTTGAAGTGCAGGCCGACGTTGGGGTTCAACCAGATCGTGCTCCGGCCGTTGCCGTGGACGACGTCGTCCTTCCACGAGAACGCGAACCGGTGATCACGCCGGAGCATGTTCACGATCACGATCTGCAGGTGTGTCATGGCACGGTCGTCGATGCGGAGGTCGAGCGGCTGGCCGTCGTAGATGAGCTGACCCATGGCCCCTTCTACTCCATGGTGCCGGTGTGGTCGAGCGATCTCGCCCAGGTCGTGATCGTGGTGTCGAACCAGACGGCGTCGACGTTCCGCTCCCAGGCGTGCTCGGCGGGCTCGCTGACCGCCAACGTCACGGTGTCGGGGTGCGCGTCGGCGAACTCCCGACTGACGGCGAAGGGCACGGTGGTGTCCCCCGACGAGTGGATGAGCAGGGTCGGCGGCAGGCTCCGCGGCGCGTGCAACCAGGAGAGCGCGCGGACGTCCACGGGTGAGCGGAGCCTGACGAGGCGGCACACGAGCGGCAGTGCCATCGCCCGGAGCGCGGCACCGACGACGAACCCGGGGAGCCCGGCGCGACCGGCCTGGGAGCGCACCGTCGTCGCCCAGTCGAGCGCCGGCGAGACGAGGACCAGTCCGACGAACCGGTCGCGGTGCGCCGACCGGGCGAGCAGCTCGTGGGTGATCGTCGCGCCCATCGACCACCCCACGATGACGAGCCGTTCGGCCCCGTTCGCGACGGCGTGGTCGAGTGCGGCCTCGACGTCGGGCCACTCGCGGGCCCCGAGGTGCGAGGCGCGGCCCTGCCAGGGCGCTTCGCCGTCGCCGCGGAACGACGGGACGATCGAGGTCCAGCCGGCCTCGAGCGCCGCCGGCACGGTGCGGAGCGCCGTCACGCGGGTGGTGCGGATGCCGTGCACGTGGACGGCCCAGGTCGCGGCGGGCGCGGCGGCGGCGGCCGGCGGGTCGGCGGCGGGCGCGGATGCGGGCGCGAGTGGCGCGGGTGCGGGGCCGCCGTGCCGGATGACCCACGCCGGCGCCGGGCCCACGGGCGTCGGCAGGTCGACCTCCGCCCAGTCGACGTCCATCGCGGCCGGGTCCGGGTGCACGTGCCCGCTCCACCGCACCCGGGTCGACACGTCGCCCGTCGTCCGGACCACCGCACGCCGCACGGTGCCGGCGGCCTCGTCGACGTCGAGCACCGGTCCGACCGTGGTGTGCCCGGTGCCGTCGTGCCACAGGCCGTACTCCCCGGGCGGACGGTGTCGTCGGTGATCGGGAGCCGGATCGAGTCGTCGGTCGTCTCGAGCACCGGGGTCCAGCGGTCGCCGCCGGGCAGCACGATCTTGCCGACGACCTTCCGCACCACGAGCAGGAACGCCGCCGCCAGCACGACGAGCACGCCGAGCACCCACCAGACGATCGTCATCGCATCAGCCTCCGAGACTGCGGGTCAGGGTCAGTTCCGCCGAGCGCACCTGGGCGAGCTCGGCGTCGTCGAGGGTGCGGCCCTGCACCTCGGCGTCGCGGATCGCGATGACGAGGTCGTAGGTCCGCGCCTGCACGTCGCCGTCCCGTTCGACGGCACGCAGCTCGTGGCGCCGGGCGATGCGGCGGAGTCGTCGGTGGTGCCGACGGCACGTCACGTCCCGCCACCACCGGCGGAACGTGAGGGACGCCATCGCGACGACGATGAGGACGATGCCCAGGTAGAACGGCGGGTCGAAGCCCAGACGGAGTCCGTCGCGCAGCGGGGCGGGGAACCACCCGAAGTGGTCGGCGGTGAGGGAGAGCAGCTCGTCGATGCTCGCGATGACCACGAGCGAGAGCCCCACCCGGAAGACCACGAGCGCGACCGGGTTCCGCAGCACGCCGTACCGGAGCGTCGCGGCGGCGATCACGCCGACACCGACCATGTAGACCGACCCGTAGAGCCACATCGCCGGCTGGTGGATCTCCCGCACGATGAAGTGGAAGTCGGTGCCGCCCTGGTCGCGCACGGCGAAGAACGGGACGGCGAAGGCCACCACCACCACGAGGAGCGCGAGCGGGCTCGCCAGTCCCGGCCGCTTCGGCAGGTCGGACGTGCTCGCCCGGAGCATCAGCCAGAAGGCCGCCGTGGCGCACACGTTCTGCACCAGGTTGATGAGGTTCGTGCCCCCGAGGGCACCGTCGAGCACGGTCTGCGGCACGACGCTGCCGAGCGTCAGCAGCCCGAGCGCACCGACGCCGGTCGCTCCCCAGGCGGCGCGGCCACGCGGGTTCCGCAGCACGTAGGGCGTGCGGGCGAGGAAGATCAGCGCCGCGCACCAGAAGGCGGCGGCGTGCAGGACGGCCATCAGCCGTAGGCCCGCTCGTCCGCGCTCGCGCTGCCGGCGAGCAGCACGGTCGCGAGCTCGTACGCGAACCGCTCGGCGAAGTGCTCGTCGTCGTCCGAGATGCTCACCAGCCCGGTGTCGCCGTCGAGGGCGCGGCGGCACACGTGCCCGCCCGAGGCGAACTCGGCGATCGAGGTGGTGGTCGGGGCTCCGGCGTCGCCGTGCACGAGGTGTCCGAGCTCGTGCAGGACGCAGTGCATCCGGTACAGCTCGGGAGCGCCGGCCGGCACCAGGACGAGGTTCTCGTGCTCGAACTGGGACACCAACGCGGTGAGCGGTCCCCAGCTCGGGCCGTCGACGTCGACCACGCGGGTCGGCTTGCCGACGAACCGCCCGACCCCGGCGACGACGTCGGGGAGCCTCGGCGACGGAGGAAGGGTCGCGACGAGTGCACTGACGGTGTCCGACGCGCTCGAGCCCACTGCATCGCCCCTTTCGATCTCCGCGGACAGACTACCTGCACGTCCCCCTTGCGCACGAGGTCGCGCGGACGGAGCCTGGGACCAGGACCGAACCCGACGACCGAACCGACGACCAGGAGCCGACGATGCCCACCACGTCCGTCCACACCGATCCCGAGGCCCTCGCGCTGACGCTCGTCGCCGAGTTCCCCGTCCCGGTCGAGCGCCTCTGGGGCGCCTTCGCCGATCCCCGTCAGCTGGAACGCTTCTGGGGTCCGCCCGGCTTCCCCGCCACCTTCACGTCGTTCGACCTGCGGCCCGGCGGCCGCGCCGACTACCGGATGACGTCACCTCAGGGCGAGCGGTTCCACGCCGTCTGGCAGGTCACCGAAGTCGACGAGCCACATCACATCGTGTTCCGCGACCTCTTCACCGACGCCGACGGCGAGGTCGACGACGCGTTGCCGGCCAGCGAGACCGTCCTGTCGTTCGAGACCGTCGGAACCGGGTCGCGGGTGACCGTCCGGTCGTCGTTCGGGTCCACCGCCGACCTCGAGACCATGGTGGACATGGGCATGGTCGACGGCTACGAGCAGGCCTTCGGACAGCTCGACGCCGTCCTCGCCGACCTGCGCGAATACGCCCTGGGCAAGGGCACCGTCACCGAGCTCGTCGATGACACCCACATCCGCATCACGCGGGCCTTCGCGGCACCACGCCACCTGCTGTGGCGGGCGCACACCGAGCCCGAGCTCGTCCGGCAGTGGTTGCTCGGACCGGACGGGTGGGAGATGACGGTGTACGAGAACGACCTGACGCCGGGTGGCGCGTTCCGGCAGGCGTGGGCGCCCACGGGTGACACCGAAGGCGAGCCGTTCGGGTTCGAGGGCGAGAACCTCGTCGTGGAACCGGAGCGGCGGATCGTGTCGACCGAGCGGATGACCGGTGCGCCGTTCCCGCCGAACACGAACGACCTGCAGTTCGACGAGGCCGACGGCGTCACCCTGCTGACGCTGCGCATCACCTACCCCGACCGGACGCAGCGCGACGTGATCCTGGCCACCGGCATGACCGACGGCATGGAGACCAGCTACCAGCGTCTGGAACGCGAGGTCCTGTCCGCCACGTGACCAGCGGACGGACGGGAGGCCCGGTGCCAGCTGGCACCGGGCCTCCCGTCCGTCACGCGGAAGCGACAGATCCCTGCGAACGTTCCGCACAGATCTGTCGCTTTCGCGGAGGGTCAGGCCTGCGCGGAGGGTCAGGCCTGCGCGGAGGGGTCAGGCCTGCGCGGTCGCCTCGTAGCGGCGCGCGCCGCCGCGCACCCCGGCGAAGCGGTACGGCCCAGCCGTGACGCGCGGACGCTCCACGTCCTCGCTCGTCGCGGCGCCGGTCGCGTGCAGCTCGCGGTACGCGTCCACGGTCAGCGGCACGCGGGCCGAGAGCAGCTGCCGGACGCGGCCGACCCGACGGTGCTCACGGTAGGACGGCTGCACGATGCCGGTGAGGAGCTCGCCGACGCTGCCCGAGCCGTAGCTGAACAGGGCGATGCGCTCACCCGCCAGGTCCTCGTCGAGGTCGAGGAGCGCGGCGAGCCCGATCCAGAGCGACGCCGTGTACGTGTTGCCGGTCTGCTTGTTGTACGTGAAGCCGACGAACAGGTCCGACTCGTCGAACGGCACGCCCACGTGCTGCGTCAGCTTCCGGTGGGCCTTGAGCGCCATCTTCGTGAACGGCTGGTGGTGGACGAAGCGCACGATGTCCTCGTACGCCGGTCCGCCCTGGTCCGCCAGGTCGTCCCAGGCCCCGACGAACGCGTCGACGTAGGCGCTGACGGACAGACGACCGTCGACCAGCGCGGTGGAGCGGTCGTTCGGGCGCCAGAAGTCGTCGACGTCGGCGGTGAACACGCCCGCGGCCGGCTCGATCTCGATCAGGTCGGGGTCGGCGGACATCAGGATCGCGGCCGCACCGGCACCCTGCGTGGGCTCGGCGGCGGTGTCGACGTCGTAGCGGGCGACGTCGGCAGCGATGACGAGCACGCGCTCGTGCGGTGCCCGGGCGATGATGCCGAGGGCGAGCTGCACGGCGGCCATCCCGCCGTAGCAGGCCTGCTTCAGCTCGACGACGCGGACGTTCTTCGGCAGGCCGAGCAGGCCGTGCACGAAGACGCCGGCGGCCTTGGACTGGTCGACGCCGGACTCGGTGGCGAACAGCACGGTGCGGATGCCGTCGACACCGTGGCGGTCGATGACCTCCTTGGCCGCGGCGGCCCCCATCGTGACGATGTCCTCGTCCGGGGCGGGCACGCTGAAGGCGTCCTGGCCGATGCCGACGTGGTACTTCGCCGGGTCGACGCCGAGGCGCTCGGCCAGGTCGTCGAGCTCGAGCACGTGGTGCCCCGTCGCGATGGCGATGTCGTGGATACCGATGCGCGTCATGCTGCGCCTCCGGCCGGCTTCGTGCCCCGTCGCTCCATGGCGACGTGCGCGGCCATCAGCTCCCCGGGTTCGTCTGGGCGGCGAGGAGCGAGAGTTCCCCGCACAGCACCGTGGCGGCGCACAGGGCGGCGAGCCGACGGGCGTTCGCACCGGGCTCGCGGTCCTCGCGGCAGCCGAGGCGCACCAGGGCGTCCTCGACGACGGGCAGGTCCCCGCCCTTGCCGTTGCCGACCGTGCCGACGATCAGGTGCGGCAGCGAGGTGGCGAAGTACAGGTCGCCGTCACGGTTCTCGGCACTCGTGATGCCCTGCGAGCCCTCGACGATGTTCGCGGCGTCCTGCCCGGTGGCCAGGTAGAAGCCGAGCAGCATGTTCGCGTAGTGGGCGTTCGCGGAGCGGAGCGCCCCGGCGATGGTCGAGCCGATGAGGTTCTTCGCGATGTTCAGTTCGACGATGCGCTCGGTGCTCGACCGCAGGCGCTTCTCGACGATCTCGCCGGGGATCACGATCTCGGCGATGGTGTTGCGGCCACGACCACGGATGCCGTTCACCGCGCTGGCCTTCTTGTCGGTGCAGAAGTTGCCCGACACGGACACGTAGCGCAGGCCCGGCTGCCACGCCAGGATCGCGGGCAGGAGCTTGTCCGCCGCCTGCGTGACCATGTTGTGGCCAGAGGCGTCACCGGTCGTGAAGGCGAACCGCAGGAACAGCAGGTCACCGACGATCTCGGGGTGCACCTCGATGAGCTTCGCGAACCGGCTCTGCCCGGCGACCAGCGCCGCGAGCTCGTCCTGTCGTGCCAGGATCTGTCCCGCAGCGACGTGCGCCGCAGCGGCGCTGGCTGCTCGGACGACGACCGAGCGGGTCATGCGCTCGTCGACGACGGTCGCGACGATGCCGTCGTCGACCATGCGCGAGATCCGGGCGCCGCGGCCGACGGACGGCCAGAGCGGCGACTCGTACGTGGCGAGCGGGACCTCGTGCTCGCCCTGGACCGCGTTGCCGCTGATGCGGATCGGTCCGACCCACTTGGTCGGGATCGGCGTGAGCAGGTCACTCATCGAGGGCTCCTTCTGGTGCTCGCACCGCGACGCTGAGGTGTCTGATGTCGTGCGCCTCCCAGGCGCGGTGGATGCCGGCGGGGTCGATGTCCGCGGGGACGAGTGCGATGCCGCAGTCGCCGCCGCCGGCGCCGGACGGCTTCGCCGCTCCGCCGGCCGCCTCGACGACGTCGCACAGGGTCGCGAGGCGTTCGGTCTCGATCTTCGACCCGACCGAGTCACCGAGGCGCTGCATGAGCACCCGGGCTCGTCGGAGCGCGTCGAGCGTCTGCTCCGCGTCGCCGGTCTGGAGGCCCGTGGTCAGGTCGTCGACGCAGCTGCGGCTCTCGTCGAGGAACGCCTGGTACCCGCCGTTGCGGTGCCGACGCACCACACCGACGAGCTTCGTGGTCGAGGCCGGCGAGCCGGTCCAGCCGACCAGGAGCTGCAGGTTCTCGGGGGCCGGCAGCCGCTGGACGTCGAAGCCCGTCCACGCGTCCGTGTCGGTGAGGATGTCGGACACGCGGCGCTCGTCGACGAACGAGGCGAGGTGGTCGCGGTCCGGGGCGCTGTAGCGCAGCCAACCGCCGAAGGTGCTCGCGGCGAGGTCCCCGCCGGATGCCCGCGGGTTCACCCGGATGGTGGCGAGCAGGGCGACCTGGAAGCGCTGCCGCTGCGTCAGGCCGATCCCGTAGAAACGGTCGAGGGCACCGACGGTCGCGACGGTGACCGCCGCCGAGGACCCGAGCCCGAACTTCCGGCCGCTGGCGTCGTCGAGCTGGCTCTCGATCCGCAGGTCGTGGAAGCGCGGGGCGATCCCCCGCTCGGCGCGGAGCTTCTCGACGAGGTCGATCGTCGCCATCACGTAGTCGTAGGGGTGGTGCTCGCGGTCCAGGGCGAGACCGTCCTCGTCGCGCGTCCACGTCAGCGGCAGGTGGCCGTACTCCTCCGAGTGCACGCTGCCCGCACCGTGCGCCTCGGACACGCGTGCCGTGATGGCGCGGTCGAGGGCGATGAGGACGGACGGCTGGCCGGGCTCGACGACGGCGTACTCGCCGGCGACGAACAGCTTGCCGTGGGCGCGGAACTCGATCACTGCACGGACTCCTTCTGGTCGGGGCTGTCGCTCGCTGCGGCGACCCCGATCTCTTCGGAGCGGAGCACCCGAGCGGCAGGTCCGGTGCCGGACTCGATGACGTCGCCGAAGGACGCCAGCGCGGTGGCCACGGCGGAGCGGTCCTCGGGCCGGCAGAGCACGACCACGTTCGGGCCGGCGTCGGCGGTGGCGTAGGCCTCGAGCCCGGCGGTGCGGAGTTCGCCCACGGCGTCGAACACGGCGACGCTGCGCGCGTTGAGGTAGCGGATGGGCGGGAAGGCGCCCTCGATCGTGGCGTGCATGCGCAGCGCGTTGCTCTCGGTGATCTCGCCGATGCGCGTGAAGTCGCCGGCCGCGCAGGCGTCGAGCATGTCGCCGACGGTCTCGGTGGTCGACGTGACCCACGCCGGGTAGAACGGCGAGGTCGCGATGGTGCGGCGCATCGCCTCGCGCGAACCGATGGGCTTCGGACCGGCGTCGATCGTCACGACCACCATGGCCATCGGCGGCGCCGGGATCGGCTCGGCGAAGGAACCCTGGTCGTCGCCGGCGTGCCAGACGGCGACGCCCCCGGGGATCGACCGAGTGGCCGACCCCGAGCCGCGTCGGGCCAGGCGGGAGAGGTCGCGCGGGGAAAGGTCGAGGCCGTACGCCGCCGAGGCCGCGGTGGCGAGCGCCGCGAACCCCGACGCGCTCGAGGCGAGTCCGGCGCCGGTCGGCACGGTGTTCTCGGACACGACGGACGCGCGGGCGTCGCTGCCGGCGAGCTCCCGCACGAGGTCGAGGAACTGCTGCACGCGCACCAGGGCGCCGTCCTCGACGACGTGACCGTTCAGCGTGAACCGGTCACGCGCCTCCTGGCCGTCACCGGAGCCGCCGTCCACCGTGACGGTGGTCGTCGTGGGAACACGTCGAGGCCCATGGAGACGCTGCCCGTGGCGGGCAGCGCGAGCTGCGCGTCCGCCTTGCCCCAGTACTTGACGAGGGCGATGTTGGGGTGCGCGACGGCGGTGGCGGTCATCAAGCGCGGGCTCCGATCGTGGTGGTCCAGGTGGCTGCGGCCCCTGCGCCGCGGAGTGCGGCCGCGATGCGGTCCGCGTGGTCGTCGTCCGCGGCGAGTGCGAGCACGCACCCGCCCCGCCCGCCGCCGGTCAGCTTCGCGCCGAGGGCGTCCGCAGCACGTGCGGCGTCGACGAGCCGGTCCAGGTCGGCACTCGACACGTCGAGTGCGCTGAGCAGGTCGTGCGCGGCGTCCATCGTGGCACCGAGCCCCTGTGCGTCGCCAGCCTCGAGTGTCCCCGTGCCCGCCGTGCGAGCGCGCCGATCCGGTCGATCACCGCGTCGACGGCGACCGGGTCCTGGTCGTGCCGTTCCCGCACGGCCGCGACCGCCTGCCGGGTGTGGCCGGGGACACCGGTGTCGGCGACGACGAAGGTGAAGCGGGCCCCGAGGGCGACGGGCTCGATGCGGCCGCCCTCGAACCAGACCGGCACCGCGGCGACGACACCGCGGGCGTCGAGTCCCGACGGGCGGCCGTGGGCGACCCGCTCGCACTCCTGGATGAGGTCGTGGTGGGTCTCGGCGTCGAGGGTCTCGCCGAGGGCGTCCGCGACGGCTGCCGTCACGGCGGCGGCGACCGCTGCGCTCGACCCCATGCCCTGGCGGTCGGGACCTCGCTGTCGACCCGGACGTGGAAGTGCCGGTCGGTGACGCCGAAGTGTCGCAGGGTCGCGGTGACGGCGGTGACGGTCGGCATCACTGCCGCGGGTGCGAGGTCGAGCGGCCCCGTGTGCACCGTGGACTCGAGGGTGTGCCCGACGACCGTGCCGGTGGCCTCGTCGACGCCGGCGGTGACGGGGCTCACGGTCGCGACGACCTGGGCGTCCAGCACCGGCAGGACGAGTGCGGGTGCGCCGTAGACCACGGCGTGCTCACCGATCAGGATCGTCTTGCCGTGGGACGACGCGGTCCCGGAGCCGGGGGTCGTGGTGGAGTCGAGGTCGCTGCTGGTCATCGTGGGTCACGTCAGCCTAACCGTCCGGGCCGGAGCACGTGTTGGGTTGTGCACAACCGAGTTGCGTGCGATCCTGGTGGCATGCCCGTGACCGACGAGATGGTGTGCTTCTCCCTCTACGCAGCGAGCCGCGCGACCACGCAGGCGTACCGCTCGCTGCTCGAACCGTGGGGACTGACCTACCCGCAGTACCTGGTGCTCGTGACCCTGTGGATCGAGGGTGACCAGACCGTCTCGAGCCTCGGTGACCACCTGCAGCTCGACTCCGGCACCCTGTCGCCCCTGCTCCGCCGCATGGAGCAGTCCGAGCTCGTCCGCCGCGAGCGCCGCAGCACCGACGAGCGCGTCGTGACGATCACGCTCGGCGACCGCGGCCGCACCATCCGTGCCGACCTCGCGCACATCCCGGCGACGATCGCCGCCGGCATGGGGCTCCCCGATGAGCAGGCCGCCACGGAGCTCATCGCGACCCTGCACCGGCTGACCGAGACGATGCACGCCGCGGCCACGGACGCACCGGCTCGAGACTCGGCCTGAGCGACACTTCTCGCCGCGCAGCGCCCGAGATCTGTCGGCCAGCCCGAGTCTCGGGCCAGGCCGCCACTGACCCCACGAAGGAAGGAACACCATGGAAGCCCTCTACACCGCCGAGGCCCTGGCCACCGGCGAAGGCCGCAACGGCCACGTCGCCACGAGCGACGGCACGGTCGAGTTCGACCTCGCCATCCCCAAGGAGATGGGTGGCTCCGGCAACGGCGCGAACCCCGAGCAGCTCTTCGCCGCCGGGTACGCCGCCTGCTTCCACTCCGCCCTGCAGGGCGTCGCCCGCAGCCAGAAGGTGAAGATCACCGACTCGTCCGTCGGCGGCCGCGTCCAGATCGGCCCGAACGGCAACGGCGGCTACCAGCTCGCCGTCATGCTCGAGGTCGTCATCCCCGGCCTGGAGCACGACCAGGCCCAGGCACTCGCCGACGCAGCCCACCAGGTCTGCCCGTACTCGAACGCGACCCGCGGCAACATCGACGTCACCATCGTCGTCTCGGAGGACTGACCCATGAGCACCACCACCCCCACCACCATGCGCGCCGTCGTCCACGAGACCTTCGCCGAGCCCGCCGAGGTCCTCGGCGTCCAGGAGCGCCCGGTCCCCACGCCCGGCGCCGGCGAGGTCCTCGTCCGCACGGTCCTCTCCCCATCCACAACCACGACCTGTGGACCGTCCGCGGCACCTACGGCTTCAAGCCCGAGCTGCCCGCCGCCTCGGGCACCGAGGCGCTCGGCGTCGTCGAGGCCCTGGGCGAGGGCGTCACGAACCTGACGGTCGGCCAGCGCGTCGCCGGCGGTGCGTTCGGCGTCTGGGCCGAGTACTACACCGCGAACGCCGCCGGGCTCGTGCCGGTGCCGGACGCCATGACCGACGAGGCCGCAGCACAGCTCGTCTCGATGCCGTTCAGCGCCATCAGCCTGCTGCACTCGCTCGACCTGCACGAGGGCGACTGGCTCATCCAGAACGCCGCCAACGGTGCCGTCGGGCGCATGGTCGCCCAGCTCGGCGCGGCCCGCGGCATCAACGTCATCGGCCTGGTGCGCCGCGCCGCCGGTGTCGAGGAGCTGCGCGAGCAGGGCGTCGAGCGCATCGTCGCCACCGACGCGGACGACTGGAAGGACCAGGTCGCCGCGATCACCGGAGGCGCCCTGATCGTCGCCGGTGTCGAGTCCGTCGGTGGCAAGGCCGCCGGCGACATCGCCAGCGTCCTGGGCGAGAACGCCACCCTCGTCGTCTTCGGCGCGATGGCCTCGCCCACGCTCGAGATCCCGTCCGGCAAGGTCATCTTCGGCCAGCTCACCGTGAAGGGCTTCTGGGGCAGCGTCGTCAGCAAGACGATGCCGGCCGAGACGAAGGGCCAGCTCTTCGGCGAGCTCATCACACGCGTGCTGGACGGCTCGCTGACGCTCCCCGTCGCGGAGACCTTCGCGTTCGAGGACGTCCGCGACGCCGTGCGTGCCTCGGACACCGCCGGCCGCGTCGGCAAGGTGCTCCTGCGCCCGTAGCGGGACCAGCGGACGGACGGGAGGCCCGGTGCCAGCTGGCACCGGGCCTCCCGTCCGTCTGCACGCGCGATCACCGCGCCACGCGCGTGACCTAGCCGCGCGACGCCTTCTGCGGGACCGTGAAGATGTTGCCGGTGGTGACGCCTTCTTCCACCTCTTCGAGGGTGCGGCCGCGGCTCTCCGGCACGAACTTCCAGATGAAGAGCAGCGCGAGCAGACCGACGATGCCGAAGCCGAAGAACGTCCCGGTGATGCCGGTGGCGGCGACGATGGTCGGGAAGTAGAGCCCGAGGAACGCGTTGGCGATCCAGAGGCAGAACACCGAGATGCCCATGCCGAGCGCGCGGATCTGGGTCGGGAAGATCTCCGACAGCACCACCCACACGGCGATGTTGAGGAAGGTCTGCATCGAGCCGACGAACGCGACGACGAGGAACAGGATCACCCACGGACGAGCCGGGTTGCCCTCGGGCAGTGCGACCGAGGCGATGCCGATCAGGAAGTGGCAGACCGTCGTGAGCGAGAACCCGATGATCAGGGTCGTCCGGCGGTTGATCTTCTCCATGTTGTACAGCGCGATGACGCCACCGACCACGGCGATCACGCCGGGGGCGATGTTCGCGATGAGGGCTGCCGACGCCTGGAACCCGGACTCGATGAGGACGGTCTGGCCGTAGTACATGATCGAGTTGATGCCGGTGAGCTGCTGGGCGACGCCGAGCCCGGCACCGATGAGCACGATGCGGATGAGCCACTTGTTGCCGCGCAGCGTCTGCCACCCGCTGACGCGATCGGCCTTCGCCTCGAGGTCGTTGCTCCGCTTGATGTCGTCGAGTTCGGCGGTCGCACGCTCCGTGGTGCGGACCTGCTGCAGGACGGACAGCGCTTCGTCGTAGCGCCCCTTGGACGCGAGCCAGCGCGGCGACTCCGGCACCCGGAGCATGCCGACGAAGAGTGCGATGGCAGGAAGCGCACAGACGGCCAGCATGACGCGCCAGACGCCGTTGCCCTCACCCCACAGGTTGCCGATGATGGCGTTGACCACGAACGCGGCGAGCTGCCCGATCACGATCATGAGCTCGTTGCGGCCGGACAGCGAACCCCGGATCTCGTACGGCGCGAGTTCAGCGAGGAACACCGGGACGACGGTCGATGCACCACCCACCGCGAGGCCGAGGAGGACACGGCCGACGACGATGACGCCGAACGTCGGTGCGAAGACGCAGATGAGGGTGCCGAGGAAGAACGTCACGGCGAGGGCGATGATCGTCTTGCGACGCCCCCAGCCGTCGGCGATGCGGCCGCCGAGCATGGCACCGATCGCGGCGCCGAACAACAGGGAGCTGGTGACGACGCCCTCGGTGAAGTTCGTGAGGCCGAGTTCGGCCTTCATCGGGTTCAGGGCACCGTTGATGACACCGGTGTCGTACCCGAAGAGCAGCCCGCCGAACGTGGCGACCAGGGCCAGGACGCCGAGGCGTCGGCGGTGCGGTCCGGTCCCGATCGGGGCAGTGCGACAGTCGGGGCTGTCGGCTTGATGTCGACCATTCGGTGACTCCTTCGTCGGTGATCGCGCTTCAGTGCGTGCACCGATGGTAACCCGAATCCATGTCCTGTCAATTGGACATTCTGTCGTCAGGACGATTGGATCGGTCCACATAACACCTGGTCAGAGCAGGAGCGCTCCAACGCACTCCGGGTGAGCATCAGGACCCGTCGGACTCCGGGCTGTCCCCCAGCACGTCGCCGAGCGACGCCATGTCCGCGCCGTGGTCGGTGTAGCGCCGGACGGTCCGTCGAGCAGCTGCGCTCGCGGCACCGGACAGCGCCGGGTTGCGTCGCGCGGCGTCGGCCACCCGGCCCGCGTGCCCCGCCGTCGAGAGCAGCACGTTCGCCAGTGCTCGGGCGTCACCCCGCTCGGGCACCCCGGTGACCGTCCACGCCGTGCGCACCTGGGCGTCCGGCGTCACACCCCGTCGTGTGCCCATGCGGTGCCAGTCGGACAGCACGCCCTCGGTCCGGGAGGCCGCCCGGTCGGCCTCGCCCGCTCGACGGCGCGCGGCGTCACGCGCGTCGGATTCGCTCGCGCCCTCGACCGTGTCGTACCGGTCGGTGAGGCCGTCGGCCCGGCGCCGGACGCTCTCCGCCTCGTTCACGAGCAGCGCCGTCGTCACCGCCTTCTTCTGCGATGCGGGCGGCGTGCGCGGCGGCAGCCGCGGCGAGGATCTCCGAACGCTCCATGGCCTCGACGGTAGCCGTTCCGACCGACACCGGCGACCGCTCAGACGATCGACACGTCCCAGCCGAGGTCGGCGGCCCGGTCACCGAGGACCCGGGCGTTCGCGCCGCACACCGACTCGGTCGACCCGGTCGGGTAGTAGCGACGGATGGCTGCTTCCGGGACGAAGCGACCACCGAGCGGATCCGTGGCGGCATCACGCACCCTCCACCACCGATCGGTCGCCTGCGCGATCGCCGTCTCGAGCAGGACCTCGACGGTGACGATGCGCAGCTTCTCGTAGCCGGCGTCGTCGAGCTCGGCGAGGAGGTCGTCGAGGTAGTCCACGCTCGACAGGGTGCCGTGCACGACGACGTTCTCGCCGTTGCGGAGGGCGCGGCGGCGCAGCGTGTCGGCCACGGTGGTCGACTCGGCGTGCACGAACCCGGCGATCTCACGCAGCTGCACCGGCCGGTCGTCGGCCAGGCGGCGAGCCGTCCACCGATCCACCAGACCGTCCGCCTGTGCGCGCAGGAGCAGCGGGTCCTTGAACTCGTCGGCGTCGATCGACCGGTACCCGCACAGCTCCGGCATCCGCTCCAGGGCGGTCGACTTCCCCGACCCCGGCGGACCGGCCGTCACGACCACGGCGAGCGAGCCGTCGGTGACCGGCGACGGGGTCAGCGCGCGGTGCGCCTCGAGCACGGACTCGTGGAACCGCAGGCGACTCGCCTCGTACAGGAAGCCGTCCGGCGCGTAGATCGTCCTGGTGGTCGCGCCCGCCGTGTCCGACCAGGGGTTGTCGAGCGAGTCGGCCCGGAGCGCACGGCCCAGCTCGACGGCCACCCGGTCGCGGAGCTCCGTCACCGGGTGCGCTTGCGGGTCTGCCGTTCGGCGATCGCCCGGCGGACGGTCTCGTACTCGACCTCGGACAGGAGGCCGTCCTGGAACGCCGCCGCGAGTTCCTTGGTGGTGCCGGTGGCCGAGGCGGCACCGTCGAACGCCGCACCACGCTTCGGGGTGCGGTGCGTCAACGCCATCGACGACAGCTCGCGCAGCATCGTCTCCGAGTCGATCTGGCCGCCCTCGCGCCGGGAGATGACCTCACGCGGAGACGGCCGCTTGGTGGTCAGGGTTCGACGGGAGAGCCGCCGCGAGACCTCGGGCTGGGAGATCCCGGCGAGCTTCGCGATCTCGCGCTGCGGGACGCCGAGGTCGGCGAGCTTGAAGATCCCGCGCCGCAGTTCCATCTCGGCGTGGTGTTGCTGCTCACGACTGTGCAGGACGTGCTCGACCGCCGCACGGACGGTCGCGGGCGCACTGTCGGTCCGACCGGCCAACGCTCGCACGACGGCTTCCGTGTCGGGCCGGCGGGGGTCCGACCCACCGCGTCGCCCGGGACCACCCTGACGCCCATGACCACCTGCTCTCGTTGATACCGATGGTATCACCCGTCGTGGACGACCGAGAATCCGCGGTACGTCCGCAGACACACGGCGGGAGCACGGCGTTCGCCCCGGGGGCACCGCGCGGTTAGCATCGAGCTGAGGGGGAATCATGAACCGGACGCTCGCGATCGGGGTCGTCGTCGCGGCCACCGTGGCACTGTCGGGGTGCTCGCTGCTGCGCGGGTCGGACCGAGCCCTTCCCGCCCCGTCCACCCCGGCGACGACGCCGAGCTCGTCGGCCACCCCGACGCCGACGCTCGGCGCCGACCCGGAGGGTGACCTCCTCGAGTCGTCGGCGCACCCCCGCACGCCGACCCCGGAACCGACCGAGTCGGCGGCTCCGGCTCCGACGTTGACGCCGATCCCCGCCGGGACCGTCCTCGCCCAGGGTGACGTCGCGTCGCCGAAGGGCAGCGTGCACTTCCGGTTCCGCGTGGTGGCGGTCGGCGACGACACGTTCACCGCGCAGTACTCCGGCTTCACCTCGACCCTGCCGGTACCGGTCGGGGTCGGCCTGTTCGACCTGCCGCGCGCGGTCGGCGACGGCCTGACCTACCCCGGCGTCGGCGACCGGACGCTCGGTGGGCCGACCAGCACGGCGACCGCGGTGGACGTCCCACTGAGCGGCTCCGGCGTCGACCCGTCGCACCTCACCACGCTCGTGACCTACTCCGCGGCGGCTCCGGGGCAGGAGGTCCCGGTCGAGATCGGGGCCGGCAAGGTGCTCGCGGTGACCACCGTGCGGTGGTCCGTCCCGGCGCGGCAGACGAACGTGCACCCGGAGGACGCCGGTGCCCGGGCGAACGCGACCGGTCCGGTCACCGCGACGACGACCGGCGGGGCGCCGCGGTCGTACACGGTGGCGCCGGACGACCTCATCGGGGACGTCGCCGCGCGGTTCGGCATCAGCGTGCGGGCGCTCGTCTGGCTCAACGCGGGCGTGCAGGTGTTCGGGACGGACCAGCACCTCTACGAGGGAACGACGCTCAACCTCGACCCGCTCGCTCGCTGACCGCGAGTCTCGGAGCGCAGGGCCCGAGACTCGCGCTCAGCGACAGTTCTCGGCGCGCGCGTCCCGAGAACTGTCGCTCACCCCGAGTCTCGGGCCGCGTCCGCCCCGCGGCCAGCGCGACCGGCAGACGGACGGGAGGCCCGTGGCGGATCCGCCACGGGCCTCCCGTCCGTCAGGTGGGCACCTCGCTACTTGCGCAGCTCCAGGTACTTCGCGATGAGCGCCTTGGTCGAGGCGTCCTGCGCGTCGAGCGCGGCCTGGTCGCCCTCGACGGCGGGCGTGACCTGCAGCGCCAGCTGCTTGCCGAGCTCCACGCCCCACTGGTCGAACGAGTCGATGCCCCAGATCGTGCCCTCGGTGAACACGATGTGCTCGTAGAGCGCGATGAGCTGGCCGAGCACGCTCGGGGTGAGCTCCGGCGCCAGGATCGACGTCGTCGGCTTGTTGCCCGGGAACGTGCGCGCCGCGACGATGCCCTCGTCGGTGGTGCCCTCGGCCCGGACCTCGTCGGCGCTCTTGCCGAACGCCAGCGCCTTGGTCTGCGCGAAGAAGTTCGCCAGGAACAGCGTGTGCACGTCGGTACCGGGTGCGACGCCCTTGCCGTCACCGGTCTCGTCCTTGAGCGGACGGGCCGGGTTCGCGACCGTGATGAAGTCGGCCGGGATCAGGCGGGTGCCCTGGTGGATGAGCTGGTAGAACGCGTGCTGGCCGTTCGTGCCGGGCTCGCCCCAGAAGACCTCGCCGGTCTCGGTGGTGACGGGTGAGCCGTCCCAGCGGACGCGCTTGCCGTTCGACTCCATGGTGAGCTGCTGCAGGTACGCGGCGAAGCGGTGCAGGTACTGCGTGTACGGCAGGACCGCGTGGCTCTGCGCACCGAGGAAGTTCGTGTACCAGACGTTGAGCAGGCCCATCAGGACCGGGACGTTCTGCTCGAGCGGCGTGGTGCGGACGTGCTCGTCGATGGCGTGGAAGCCGGCGAGGAACTGCTCCCAGTTCTCCTGGCCGATCGCGACGATGACGCTCGTGCCGATCGCGGAGTCGACGGAGTAGCGGCCGCCCACCCAGTCCCAGAACCCGAAGGCGTTCTCGGGGTCGATGCCGAAGGCCTCGACCTTGTCGAGCGCAGTGGAGACGGCGACGAAGTGCTTCGCGACGGCGTTCTTCTTCTCGTCGTCACCGGCGTCGGTCAGGCCGAGCCGCTCCCACAGCCACTGGCGTGCGAGGCGCGCGTTCGTCAGGGTCTCGAGGGTGCCGAAGGTCTTCGACGCGACGATGAACAGCGTCGTCTCGGGGTCGAGGTCCACGGTCTTCTCGTAGATGTCCGCGGGGTCGATGTTCGACACGAAGCGAGCTTCGAGCCCGGCCTGCACGTACGGCTTGAGTGCTTCGTAGACCATGACGGGGCCGAGGTCGGACCCACCGATGCCGATGTTGACGACGGTCTCGATGCGCTTGCCGGTGACACCGGTCCACGAGCCGTCACGCACCTGCGACGCGAACGCGTAGACCTTGTCGAGCGTGGCGTGCACGTCGGCGTCGACGTCCTGGCCGTCGACGGTCAGCGGCGCCGCCGGGACGAGCCCCTCGGTCGCCTTCGGACGGCGGAGCGCGGTGTGCAGGACGGCGCGGTCCTCGGTGACGTTGATGTGCTCGCCGGAGAGCATCGCCTGGAAGCGCTCGGCGACGCCGGTGTCCTTCGCGACCTGCAGCAGGGCGGCGAGGATGTCCTCGGTGACGAGGCCCTTCGACAGGTCCACGGTCAGGTCGGCTGCCTGGAACGTGTACTGCTCGGCACGGCCGGGGTCGCTGTCGAACCACCCGCGCAGGTCAGGGGTGAAGTCGGCAGCGATGCTGTCGAGCTTCTTCCAGCCTTCGGTCGATGTGGGGTCGACGGGAGCGGATTCGGTCACTTCGGTCCTCCTGGGATCACGTTCGAGACGTACAGCCCGCAGGTCACCGCACCAGTGCGTCGCGGACCGTCTTCGAGCGTAGTGCCGTCGGCACCGTCGCGCGCACCGCCGGACGGGAGGCACGGGGCGCGTTCGCTGCGCGCGTCACGTCCGGCGGGTGGTCGACCTCAGGGCCGGGGTGCGAAACGCCGCAGCCGCAGGCTGTTCGTCACGACGAACACCGACGAGAACGCCATGGCGGCGCCGGCGAGCACCGGGTTGAGCAGCCCCGCCATCGCGAGCGGGATCGCCGCCACGTTGTACGCGAACGCCCAGAACAGGTTGCCCTTGATGATGCCGAGCGTGGCGCGCGACAGTCGGACGGCATCGGCGACGACGGTGAGCCGACCGCTCACGACCGTGATGTCACTGGCCGCGATCGCGGCGTCGGTGCCGGCCCCCATCGCGATGCCGAGGTCGGCCGCGGCGAGCGCCGCAGCGTCGTTGACGCCGTCACCGACCATGGCCACGCTCCGCCCCTGGGCCTGCATGCCCCGGACGGCGTCGAGCTTGCCGGCCGGGGTCGCTCGGGCGTGCACCTCGTCGATGCCGACCCGTGCGGCGACGGCCCGTGCGGCACCGTCGTTGTCGCCGGTGAGCAGGACGGGGTGCAGACCGAGGGCCACGAAGCGCGCGACCGCGTCGGCTGCCTCGGGCTTCACGGTGTCGCCGACGACCACGACGCCCAGCACGCGGCCGTTCCGCGCGACGACGACCGCGGTGCCCCCGTCGGCCTCGGCGGCGGTGACCGCGGCCGAGGCGTCGTCGGGCACGACGACCGCCCAGGACGCTGCGAGCCAGCGGGTCCCGCCGACGAGCAAGACGTCGCCGTCCACGACGGCCTGCACGCCGGCGCCGGGGGTGGAGTCGAACTGCTCGGCGGCCGGGACGTCGAGCTGCCGGGCCGTCGCGGCCCGCACGACCGCTCGTGCCACGGGGTGTTCCGATCCGTGCTCGACGGCGGCGGCCAGTCGGAGCACGGCGTCCGCGTCGAGGGTCGCGTCCGTCGAGGTCACGGCGCGCAGGGTCATCTCGCCGGTGGTGACGGTGCCGGTCTTGTCGAGCACGACGGTGTCGACGCCACGGGTCCGTTCGAGCACCTGCGGACCGCCGATCAGGATGCCGAGCTGGGACCCGCGGCCGGTGCCGACGAGCAGGGCGGTCGGCGTCGCGAGTCCGAGGGCGCACGGGCAGGCGATGATGAGCGTGGCGACGGCCGCGGTGAACGCCGCCGTGACCGAGCCGCCGAGCACGAGCCAGCCGACGAACGCCAGCACGGCGAGCCCGATGACGATCGGCACGAAGACGCCGGAGACCCGGTCGGCCAGGCGTTGGACGTCGGCCTTGCCGGTCTGCGCGTCCTCGACGAGCCGTCCCATCCGGGCGAGCTCGGTGTCGGCGCCGACGCGGGTGACGGCGACCACGAGCCGGCCGCCGACGTTGATCGTCGCGCCGGTCACCCGGTCGCCCGGGCCGACCTCGACCGGGACGGATTCGCCGGTGACCATGCTGCGGTCCACGGCCGAGGACCCGTCCTGCACGAGGCCGTCGCTGGGGATCCGCTCCCCTGGCCGCACGACGACGACGTCCCCGACGACGAGCGCCGACGCGGCGACCCGCTGCTCGACGCCGTCGCGCAGCACCGTGGCCTCCTTCGCGCCGAGTTCGAGCAGGGCGCGGAGTGCCGCCCCGGACTGCTTCTTGGCGCGGGCCTCCATGTACCGGCCGGCCAGGATGAACACCGTCACGGCCGCGGCGACCTCGAGGTACAGGTCGGTCGTCTCGGGGTCGGTCGCGATCCACGAGAAGGTCATGTGCATGCCGGTGGTGCCGGCGTCGCCGAAGAAGAGGGCGTAGAGGGACCAGCCGAAGGCCGCCAGCACACCCAGACTGACCAGGGTGTCCATGGTCGCGGCACCGTGTCGGGCGTTCACCCACGCGGCGCGGTGGAACGGGAGCGCACCCCACACCGCGACGGGCGCGGCGAGCGTCAGCGCGAGCCACTGCCAGTTCGGGAACTGCAGGACCGGCACCATCGAGAGCAGGACGACCGGCACGGCCAGGACCGTCGACACGACGAGTCGTCGGCGCAGCGCACCGGCCGGGTCGTCGGCGTCGTCGTCCGGCTCCATCGTGTCGGCCGGCGGCGCGGGGACGGTCGCACCGTAGCCCGCGGACTCGACGGCGGCGATGAGGGCAGCGGGGTCGGCGGGGCCGTCCGCGGCGACCTGCACCTGTGCCTTCTCGGTGGCGTAGTTGACGGTGGCGGTGACCCCGGGGAGCTTGCCGAGCTTCCGTTCGATGCGGTTCGCGCACGAGGCGCAGGTCATGCCCGTGATGTCGAGCTCGACGATGCCGTCCGTCACGACGGCACGACCTCGTACCCCGCCTCGGCGACCGCACCGCGGAGGGCACCGGCGTCGACGGGTGCGTCCGAGGTGACGGTCACCGACGAGGCACCGCCGGGGACGAGCGCGACGGCGACGTCGGACACCCCCTCGAGTTCGGTGAGTTCCTCGGTCACGCTCAGCACGCAGTGCTCGCAGGTCATGCCCTCGACGAGCAGCAGTTCGGTGGTCACGGTGTCTCCTCCTGTGGTTCGGGTGCGGGCGGCGGTCACGAGCGCACGAGCCGGGCGATGGCCTGGCTCGCTTCGCGGACCTTCTCGTCCGCGGCGTCGCCGCCCTGGGCGACCGCCTCGGCGACGCAGTGCTTGAGGTGGTCCTCGAGCAGCGACAGCGCCACGCGTTCGAGCGCCCGGTTCGCCGCCGAGATCTGGGTGAGGACGTCGATGCAGTACGTCTCGTCCTCGACCATGCGGGCGATGCCGCGTACCTGGCCCTCGGCGCGACGGAGCCGCTTGAGCAGGTCGTCCTTGTCGCCGATGTACCCGACGTGTTCGTGCATGGTGGCCTCCACGGTCCTCAATACGGTACCCCCTAGGGTATTCCCTCGGATCGACCCGCGGACACGAACGAGGGTATTCACCTCGCCGTGCCGTCGATGTCATGATTTCGACCATGACCGATCCGGCGACGAACGGCTTCCGCAGACTGCGGTTCGCCGACGGCGACGGTTCCGACTACTCCGACATCTTCGAGGCGGAGTACCACGGGTCCGACTTCGCCTCGGAGACGTACGCGACGAACGACACCCGCTACGAGTACACCGTGGTGGGCGACGACGACCTGACGCTGCGGACCATGCGCGCCGAGGGTGGGCGACGCGGCGGGGTGATCGGGGCGCGGGAGGACCACGTGGTCTTCTGGCTCACCAGGGGCCGACTCGAGATGCACTTCCCCGACCGCACGCGCGTGGTCGAGCCGGGCAGCCCGTACATCGCGAGTGCGTCCGAGGCGTACCGCTTCGAGTCGGACGGCACCGTCTACAACGGGGTGCACATCGCCGACTCGTTCCTGCGGACCGTGGGGCGCGACCTCGGCTACCGACTGCCGGACGGCCCGCTGCTGTTCGAGCAGCAGGACGAGGTCATCGCCCGCCGCGAGCCCCTGCGCCACCTGATCGGGGAGCTCGGCCCGGCACTCGTGGACGACCGCGTGGTCGGTCCGATGCGGACGGCCCTGAACCGTCGCCTGGCGATCGTCGTGCTCGACACCTTCCCGATCCGCAACCGCGGCGACGACGTCCCCGTCGCGAACCGCCTGCGCGACGCGATCCGCTACGTCGAGCAGCACGCGGCCGAACGTCCGGCGGTGTCGGACATCGCCGCGGCGTGCGGGCTCAGCCAGCGGGGACTGCAGGACGTGTTCGCCCGCACCCTCGACTCCACGCCGCACCGGTTCCTGCGCGAGCACCGGCTCGACCGTGCCCGGAGTGAGCTCCTGCGCGCGGGCGACGACCGGGCCCCCGGTGCGGACGGGGTCGCCGTGGTCGCGCGTCGGTGGGGCTTCACCAACCCGGGCCGGTTCGCCACCGCCTACCGTGAGCGGTTCGGCGAGGACCCCGCCACCACGCTCCGCACGTCGCTGTCCGCACGCCCCGACAGCGGTCGGTCGTCGTGGCGCGTCCGCCGCGCGGTCGCGTTCATCGAGGAGCACACCGACGAGGACCTCTCCCTGCAGGACATCGCCGACGCCGCCGGGGTCCTGCCGCGACGCCTGCAGCAGCTCTTCCGGGCCGAGCGGGGCGAGTCCCCGATGGCGTGCGCCCGGGCGATCCGCGCCGCTGCAGAACGCAACGCGGCGGACGGAACACGCGAAACCGCCTGAGCGGACGGCCAGGGGGTACAGCCACATCCCCGTGTTTCCGCGGATTCCTGGATTTCCGCCGAATCCGAAAAATCATGTGTGACGAATCTCTGGTGCAGCCCGTCTCATCCGTGAACAGCAACCGCTGGGAACGCCCGGCGGGTCACTCGGAAGGAACGAACCATGGCTGACTCCATCACCACCACCCCGGCAACCACCGCTGCGGCCCGTGCCACCTCGCACGCCGGCTCGAACAGCGGCGTCACCGGCAAGACCGTCATCGACGACACCGTCGTGTCGAAGGTCGCCGGCATCGCGGCCCGCGAGGTCAACGGCGTGCACTCGCTCGGCGGCGGCGCTGCCCGTGCGATCGGCGCCCTCCGCGACGCGATCGGCCAGCGCGACTTCGGTCAGGGCGTCAAGGTCGAGGTCGGCGAGAAGCAGGTCGCCGCGGACATCGTCATCGTCGCCGAGTACCCGGTGTCGCTCCAGCAGGTCGCCGACGGCGTCCGCAGCAGCGTCGCACGTGCCCTCGAGCAGATCGTCGGCATGGAGGTCGCCGAGGTCAACGTGACCGTCCAGGACGTCTTCATCCCGGGTGACGACGACGACAACGACAACGACGAGAAGAAGGAAGCGCGAGTCGCATGAGCAACACACTGATCGGTGCCCTCATCGGCGCCGTCCTCGCAGTCGTCGCACTGCAGTTCGGGTTCTGGGGCTTCGTCCTGGTCATCGTCTTCGGTGCGATCGGGGCCCTCGTGGCCGCCCTCGCCACCGGCAAGATCGACCGTGGCGCCCTGACCGACGTGCTCACCGGGCGCCGGAGCTCCCGGTGAACGCCGGCCCGGACGTCGTCCCGGGCCGCGTCGAGATCACCGCTCGTGCACTGACCTCGCTGGCGCGGGCCGTCGCAGCCGAACGGCTCGGCGCCCCCGCCAAGCGGGTCAGGGTCGGTCTCGGAGACGCGGCCGGAGCGATGGCCCTCGACGTCACCGGCCCGATCGCCGCGGGCGACGACCTCGTCGCCCGTTCGGCCCAGGTCGCCGACGAGGTCAAGCGCCGCGTGAGCGAACTCACCGGCCGACGCGTCGGCAGTGCCCACATCGAACTCACCGGGATCGTGCGCGAGCGCGAGTCCCGAACCCGGTAGGAGACCATCATGAGCAACGGTTCCGTCGAACGACGCATCCGTCGTCGGAGCGTGCACCGCTCCCGCTCGACCGCAGTGGCGGTGGCGCTGGTGGTCCTCGCACTGGTCGCCGCGTGGATCGGCACGGAGTCGGTCCTGCGGGCGATCGGGCGGCCTCCGCTCCTCGCCGACCCGCAGACCGCCGTCGACGCCGCACTGCAGCCCGACGCCGCGTTCGTCACGATCGCTGAGGTCATCGCCGTCGTGCTCGTGGTCCTGGGCATCGTGCTGATCGTCCTGGCCCTGAAGCCGGGTCGCCAGCACCGCTCGGTCGTCCAGCACGACCGTGGTGCCGTCGTCATCGACACCCGCATCGTCGCCTCCACGGCGGCCAACGCCGCCGGCACGGCAGCAGGGGTCCCCGAGGGCAACGCCTCGGCCACCGCCCGCGGTCGGCGCACCGACGTCCGGATCGTGCCCGTCACCGGCATCCCGGTCGACGAGCAGGCCGTGCAGGCAGCCGTCCGCGACCGCCTCAGTGGTCTCGACGAACGATTCGGCCGGAACATCCGCGTCCGCGTCGACGAGAAGGGGACCCTCGCATGACCAAGAGCAACCGGACCATGAACCGGATCATCCTCTTCGTCCTCGGCCTCGTCGCCGTCGTCGTCGGTCTCACGATCGGCGCGGGCGTGGTGCCCGCCGTGCAGGACGCGATCAAGCCCACCATCGACCTGCCGAGCAGCCTGGACGTCCCCGCGTCCTCGCTCTGGATCGTCGCCGCCGCCTGCGCCGTCGTGATCGTGCTCGCCCTGGTCTGGGTGTTCACCCGCGGCGGGGGCGGCACGTCCGTCGCCGTCCGCGAGCGCTCGGGCGAGGACGCCGTCACGGTGAACGTCGCACTCGTCCGCGACGTCGTCGAGCACGAGCTCGCGGGTGTCCGCGACGTCGTCGGCTCCCGCGTCGACACCTACCTGGTGCGCAAGCAGCGTGCCGCTCGCATCCGCGTCGCGGTCCGCCGCGGCGGGGACGCCGTCTCCGTGCTCGACGCCGTCGACCGCGCCGTCGCGGTCCTCGACCGCACGCTCGGCCGCGAGGTGCCCGTCCTGGTCCACCTGACCGGTGGGACCCGTTCGGCGCTCGCGAAGTCGACCCGCGTCCACTGACACCCGTCAGCCGGACGCGACCCCGGGCCTCCCGGCCCACCGAAGACCCACGCAACACCCACCACCGGGCGAACGCCCGACCGATGAAAGGACCCGTCATGGGACTCGACGACAAGATCAAGAACGCTGCCCAGGACCTCGCCGGCAAGGCGAAGGAGGCAGTGGGGAACGCCACGAACGACGACTCCAAGGTCGCCGAGGGCCAGAAGGACCAGGCCTCCGCGAGCGTCAAGAAGACCGGCGAGGACGTCAAGGACGTCTTCAAGAACTAGGACGCTCGATGCGTGTCGGGGCACTCGCGACGTCGAGTGCCCCGATGCGTTCCGCGGACCCGAACGAGGAGGAACCATGCAGCACGACCCCCATGCGCACACGCAGGTCACCGAGGTGGCCCTGCCCGCAGAACTGACGGAGCCGCTGCCCGACGACGCGACCCCCGCGATGCTCATCGCGCGAACCGCGGCGGAGACGGCGCTCGGCGTGCCCGGCGTGCACCACCTCGGCGGGACCGTGTCCCGAGCCGCCGACGAACTGCGGAAGCGGCTCGGCCGCTCGGCCGGGACCGCCGGTGTGCAGGTCGACGACGAGGACGGCACCTTCGCGGTGCAGGTCTCCGTGATCGTGACCTACCCGCGGAACGTCCGCGAGGTCGCCGACGAGGTGAAACGACAGGTCGCTGCAGCAGCCGGCCAGGTCGCATCCGTACCGACGACCGTGGACGTCCGCGTGCTCGACGTGCACGGACCGTTCGACGACGAGCCCTCGCCCGTCGAGCGAGCGGCCACTGCTGTCGGCGATGCCGTGCAGGACGCCGCGACGGCGACGAGCGAGACCACGAAGCGTGTGGCGACGGCGACCGTCGACGCCACGAAGCAGGCGGCCGACGCGACGGCCGAGGCGACGAAGCGCGCTGCGGACGCCACGGCCGACGTCACGAAGCAGGCCGCCGAGGTCACCGCCGACGCCACCAAGCGTGCGGCCGACGCAACGGTCGACACCGCCAAGCGTGCTGCCTCGGCCACCGCCGAGGCGACCAAGCAGGCCGCCGACGCGACCGCCGACGCCACCAAGCGTGCGGCCGACGTCACTGCGGACGCCGCAGAACAGGCCGTGGACGCGACGACCGACACCGCCGGCCGTGTGCACGAAGCCGCGTCCGATGCGCTCGACCGTGCGTCCGAGGGCGCACGGGACGCCGCTGACACCGCGCGCGACGCCGCCGGCCGTGCACGTGCGGCCGTCGCAGCCGACGAGGACACTGCGACCCCCACCGTGTCCTCCGAGACCGCTGCCGACGCCGCCGTGCGTGCCGCCGACTCCGCCGAGGACGCCGCGCAGGACGCCGCCGACGCCGCAGCCGACGCGAGCGAGGCAGCGCGGGCAGCAGCCCGCGACGGCGACCAGCCAGCCGCCCCGACCACGGACCGACCGTGACCACCGCCTGGTCCGGCGGTCGTCGGCCCCGCACCCGACGACCCCGGCCGCGCGGCGTCTGGATCGCCGGCGGCGTCGGTGTGGTCCTGGTCGCCGGGGTCCTGCTCGGGGCGTTCCTGCCCCTGGTCGGGTTCCTCGGCGGCATCACCGCCACGACCGCGGGCCTCGTGCCGTTCCCGTTCGTACGGGTCACGGTCGTCGCGGTCCTCGGGCTGGTCGTCGTGCTGGCGCTCCTCGCGACGGCGCTCACCCGTCGGCACACCACGACGGCGACGATCTCGGTCGTGCTCGCCGTCCTGGTGAGCATCGCCGTCACGATCGTCCCCGTGGTGCTGGTGGCCGTCGGGTCCGCCGACCGCGCCGGCGACGTGTGGCCCATCATCACCGAGCTCTGGCAACGCTTCACCGGCTGATCCGCCGGCACCTGCACCATCGACCAAGGAGTCCCACCATGCGCAACCGCATCATCGTCATCGGCCTGATCGTCCTCGTCGGGTTCTGGTTCGGCTCCCGCGCCAACCGTCCGGTGATCAAGACGTCCAAGGGCGAGACCGTCCGCAAGGCCTGGAACGACCCGCACGCCCGCAAGGCCCGCAAGAAGCTGGGCAAGAAGATCGCCAAGGCCGCGAAGCGGCACGGCTGACACCTCCGCATCACCATCGGATCACGACACGGACGAATCGTGTCGTGATCCGTGTCATGTTCGGCCTCTTCACGACATTGTCGTAGTGAAGGGAGCACCGTGGACAACACCGCAGATGACGACGCCGGCCTCGCACGGCGCCTCGCCTCGGGGGACAGAGCAGCACTCGCGACCGCGTTCGACCGGTTCGCGCCCACGCTCACCCGGTACGCGTGGGCGATCGCGGGCAGCAAGCAGGACGTCGAGGAACTGGTCCAGGACACGTTCCTGACGCTCTGGCAACGCGCCGACGGCCTCCAGCTCCCCACCGGCACGCTCCTGCCGTGGCTGCTGGTCGTGTGCCGCAACCACGCGAAGAACCTCGGTCGCCGCAACGCGAAGCACGCCGGCGACGAACTGCCCTTCGACCTCGCCGCCCCCGCCGACACCACCGATGCTTCCGAGCAACTCCGGTGGGTCCGGAGCGAGATCGCCGCGCTGCCGGAGACCGATCGCCGCATCTGCGAGCTGTGCCTGCTGCAGGGGTACTCCTACGCCGAGGCCGCACAGCTGCTCGGACTCAGTGTCGGAGCGGTCACCCAGCGGGTCTCGCGGTCCCGCCGACGACTCAGGAAGGCGGTGACGCACGATGAACACTGAACCTCCCGAGGGAGACGACCTGCAGCGCATGCTCGTCTCGATGAAGCAGAACGTCCTCGAGCGGGCCACCCTCGCCCGAAGCGCCACGGCCGTCGTGTCGGCATCGCGATCGGCGTCGTCGGGGTGCTCCTGCTCGGAGCCGCCGGCGGTGGGGTCGCACTCGGCCTCATCCCGACGTCGATCACCGCGGAGCCCACTCCGACCGCGTCACCGTCCACGGAACCGACGCCGACCGAGACGCCGTCGGGCGCCCCGGTCGTCGGACAGCCGACGCCGACGTCGACACCATCGGCGACGCCCGCCTCCACACGGGCGCCGTACTCGCTGTCGGACCCGGACACGTGGACGATCTCCGGTAGCGAGGTGGGGCCGATCGCGCTCGGCGGGGAGTACACCGCCGAGACGGACGACCTGGACGGCGTGTACACGGCGAGCGACGGCTGCCTGAACCCGAACGTCGTGTTCTGGTACGCCGACGACCGCAACAACCCGGCACTGACCGTCGTGAAGGCGGACGACGGAACGATCGCGAGCGTCATGGTCGGGATGAACTCCGACGAGGTGGCGGGACCGACGACGGCTGCGGGACTCGGGACCGGCAGCACCCTCACCGAGTTGCGAGCGGCGTACCCGGACCTGCACTACACGGAGCCGGGCAACGACGCCGCCCAGCCGTCGGACTCGCCCTACGGCGGCTGGACGACCACCGTCAACGGGGTGTTCGTGAGCTTCCGGTTCCCACCCGTGGGCTCGGGCGAGCGGGCGAACTCGGTCTGGGTCAGCACCGTCGACCAGTCGCCACCGACGGAGTTCTGCGGCTGACGCCGCATCCGGACGGGAGGCCCGGATCACGTGCGCCGATCGGCGCACGTGATCCGGGCCTCCCGTCCGCTACCCTCGCGACGTGAAGCGTCTCTCCCCCGGCCAGCGCTGGGTCATCGGTCTCGGCGCGTTCGCGCTCGTCTGTCTCGTCGTCGGCATCATCGCGATCGCCGTCGGCGCCGGTTGGGGGATCCTCCTCGTCGTCGCCGGGCTGCTCCACCTCGGCCTCACCGGAGTCACCGGCGCACTCGTGTGGACGTCGACCCCGACGATCGGTCCGAAGCCGATCCGACGCTCCGCAGCGTGGCCCGGCACCACGCACCGGGTGTTCTCGTACGGCACACTGCGGCAGCCGCTCGTGCAGGAGTCGCTGTTCGGCGAACACGTCCCCACCACCCCGGACACGCTGCCCGGCTGGCGACTCGACTGGGTGACGATCACCGACCCCGAGGTCATCCGGGCGAGTGGCTCGGACCGCCACCCGATCCTCCGCCGGGGCGCAGCGGGCGACGTCGTCGACGGCGTGGCCCTGACACTGGGCCACGAGTGGCACCTGCGTGCCGTCGACGCGTACGAGGTGTCGGACTACCAGCGCATCCGGGTCGAGCTCACCTCGGGTCTGTCGGCCTGGGTCTACGTGGCGGCCGACGAGGTCTGAGCCGCTGCCAAGACTCGTTCGCGTGTGCGCGAGAATTGGGCTGAGCGACACTCCTCAGGGCGCAGCGTCCGAGAACTGTCGCTCAGCGCGAGACTCGGGTGCCGTCCGCCGCTGCCAAGCGCGCGAGGCCCTCGTCGATCGACACCGACGGGGCCCACTGCAGGTCGGCACGGGTGCGGCGCTGGTCGAACCAGTGCGCCGTGGAGAGCTGCTCGGCGAGGAACCGCGTCATCGGCGGCTCGTCCTGCCCCGGACGCACCCGCCACACGGCCTCGACCAGCGACCCCGCGGCCTGTGCGACCGCTGCCGGCACGTGCCACCGCGGTGCCGCGACCCCCGAGGCCGCGCAGATCCCGGCGAGCAGGTCCGCGACCGGCCGGGGCTCGCCGTTCGTGACGACGTAGGCGTTGCCGTGCACCCCGTCGTCGGCAGCGTGCTCGAGCGCCGCGACCATGGCCGACGCGGCGTTGTCCACGTACAGGGTGTCGATCAGGGCGGCACCGGAGTCGAGCACCGGCAGTCGCCCGGCCCGTGCCCGCTCGACGATGCGGCCGATCAACTGCGTGTCCCCCGGGCCCCACACCAGGTGCGGCCGGACGGCGACGACGGCGAACCCCGGAGCGTCGGCGTCGAGCGCGAGCAGTTCGGCCGCCGCCTTCGTGCGGGCGTAGTCGCCGCGCGCGTGCTGCGGTTCGGCGACACCCGCTCCGGCACCGACGAGCGACGACCCGGTGTGCGCGACCGACGGCGACGACACGAACACGAAGCGCCGGGCACCGGCACGACGTGCGGCGTCGACGAGCGTTCGAGTGCCCTCGACGTTCACGCGGACGAAGTCGGCCGGATCACCGGCCAGGGAGACCTTCGCGGCGAGGTGCACGACGGCGTCGACACCGTCGACCGCGCGTGCCACGGCTGCGGCGTCGGTCATCGATCCGGCGACGTCCTGCACGCCGGCGACCCCGGACGGCCGTCGCTGGAACGTGCGGACCTCGTGTCCGGCATCCCGCACGGCTGCGGCGGTCGCCTGTCCGAGGAACCCGCTCGCACCGGTGACCAGGACCGTCACGGTCGGGCCATCCGTCCACCCGACAGCACCACGGTGGCCCAGCGGGACAGCCGGGCGCGGTCGACCTTCGAGTTGTGCCGGATGTCGGTCGGCAGCACGGGCACGGTCAGCACCGCTGCGAGCGGGACCCCGGCCGCGGCCCGGACCGACGCGGCCAACGCCGGCGGAGCCAGGGCGGGCCGTCGGGCACGTCGCCCTCCGGTGGTCTCGACGACGGCCACGACCTGCTGCGTCCCGCGCGGGCCGATCCCCGCGACGCCGGCACGGCCGACCCCGGGAACGCCCTCGATGCGCTGCTCCGGTCCGACCGGGGTGAGCACACCGTCGGGGGTGGTGAGCACGTGCTGCATCCGCCCCTCGACCCAGAGGCGCCCGGAGGCATCCAGGTGGCCGACGTCACCGGTGCGGTGTCCGCGCGGGTCCTCGACGCCGAGCCGCGCGACGCGGTTCGTCCGCCAGAGCCGGTCGTAGTGGTCGCGCACGTGCGGTGCCACGACGACGATCTCGCCCGTGACGCCCGCCGCCTCGGTCAGCGCACCGGTCGCAGCACCCGCGGTGTCGAGCGGCGCGATCCGCACCCGCACGTTCGCCGCCGGGAGTCCGACGCAGATGCCCTCGTCGTCCGAGGCCGCCGCCGAACGGACGCCGTCCAGGTCGACGTCGGTCATGAGCAGCCCCTCGGTCATGCCGTAGGGGGTGTGCGCACTCGCGTTCGGCATCAGCTCGGTCGCCGCGGTCAACAGCGCGGCCGACACCGGGGCGCCCGCCGACAGGAACAACCGGACGCGCGCGAGCGCCGCGCGGTCGGCGTCGGTCAGGACCGATGCCGTCGCCACGACGTTCGCCAACGCCGCCGGCGACAGGAACACCACGGTCGCGTCCGCCGCGGCCACCGAGGCCGCGACGGCGCGCGCCGTCAGGGTCCGGGGCGCGGTGACGTCCATGTCCGGCGCCACCGACCGGGCGCCGAGGGCCGGACCGAGCAGCGCGAAGGGGGCGAAGCCCGCGACGAGGCCGGTGCCGACACCGATGTCGTACTGGGCCGCCAGGACGTCGCGGACCGCACCGAGCTGTCCGTGCGTGTAGACGACGCCCTTCGCCGGTCCGGTCGACCCGGAGGTGAACAGGATCGCGGCCGGAGCGTCGGACGCCGGCAGCGTGGGCAGCCCGGAACCGTTAGCGAGCCGACGGGCACCCCGCCGGGCGACGTCGACGAGCGTGTGCTCGACGCGCAGCGCACGCCGTGCGGGTGCGGGCAGCGGGACGGTCGCGATGCGCCGCCCCGGCCAGCCGAGCGCACGAGCGGCCCCGAGGCCGGGCAGCGCACCGATGATCCAGTCGGGGCGGGCTCCGCGGACCGCACGGGTCAGGCCGCGCAGACCGAGCCCGGCATCCGCCACCACGACGACCGCGCCGATCCGCACGCAGGCGTACAGGACGGCCGTCAGGTCGGCTCCCGGGGTGACGAGCAGCGAGACACGGTCACCGCTCCGGACACCGAGGTCGTCCAGCCCCGCGGCGATCTCGTCCACCCGACGGGCGAGCAGGCGCCACGTGATCGTCCGGAGACCGCCGGCGGCGGCCATCTCGACCAGGGCGGGTTCTTCGCTGTCGCGCAGGTCCTCGAGCGCGGCGCCGAGCGGGCGGCTCACGTCGGTCGACTGGTCGGCGTCGACCGGGAGGCCCTTCTCGGCTGGAGCAGGCACGTGTCCGTCCGGCAGGCGGTCGCCGATCCAGTCGAACACCGCGCCCGCCACGTCGGCGTCGTCGGGCAGGAGGTGGCCGGCACCCTCGAAGCGGTGCACGTCGGCCTGCGGCAGCCGCTCGGACAGGTCGTCGAGGTAGCGCTCCAGGAACACCGGGTCGCGGGGACCCCAGAGCAGCAGCGCCGGGACGTCGAGCGCAGCGACCCCGGCCGCGATCCGGTCGAGCTCGGGCGCACTCCGGTGCCGGGCGTCGACGGGGATGTCCGCCACGAACCCGCCGATGCCACCACGACGCGCGGCACCGCGGTAGGGGGCACGGTAGCCGTCGGCCACGGCACGGTCGAGCTTCGGGTGCGCGATGCCGAGCGTCGTCTCGAGGAACGCCGGCGTCACGACGGTCGCACGGCCGAGCAGCCCCGGCCCCAGGGCGAGCCGCAGCGGCGCCGGGATCGGGGCGTCGTCGGGCTGGTGCACGGCGGTGTTGCACGTCACCACGGCAGCCAGGACGTCGGGGTGGTCGACCGCCCAGCCGAGCGACACCACACCGCCCCAGTCGTGGCCGAGGGTGACGACCGGGCCGGTCAGCCCGAGTTCGTCGGTCAGGGCGCCGAGGTCCGCGACGCGCTGCGGCAGCCCCTGTTCCACCCCGGTGCGCTCCGAGAAGCCCATGTCGAGCTGGTCGACGGCGACCACGCGCCAGGCCGGGCCACCGGCCTGGGCGACCTCGAGCGAGGTGCGGAGCACCGACCGCCACAGGTACGACCACGTCGGGTTGCCGTGCACGCACAGGATGGTGCCGACCGGTTCCACGCCGAGCGCGGCCAGGGACCCGGCCGTGTCGAGGAGGTGCCAGGTGCGCGCGGCGCGATCCGTGCCTCCTGACCGGCTCTCGGACCATTCCGGCACCGTGACCAGGCGCGACCAGGCCGGGTCGAGTCCGGGCAGGAGGGCGGCTGCGTCGCCGGAGCCGTGCTCGCGGCGACGCGGGGCAGCCGGGACCTCACCAGTGGAGTTCCATCATCGCCGTGTTGATGCCGGAACCGACGCCGCCCAGGAACACGCGGTCACCGCGGCGGATGCCGCCGGACTCGACCTCGTCGGCCAGGGTGATCGGGATCGACGCCGGGCCGACGTTGCCGAAGCGCTGGTAGGTGGTGGGGACCTTGTCGCGCGGGATGCCGATGGCCTCGACGAACGCGTTGGTGCGCACGTCGGAGACCTGGTGCAGGACGTAGCGGTCCATGTCGGCCCAGTCGAAGTGGGCGCGGGCCTCGGTCCAGGCCGCGACGACGAGCTCCATGCCGCCCTTGAGCAGCATCTTGGCGTCCGTGAACATGCCGTCCACGCTGCCGACGCACAGGTCGTACCACTGGGTCGCCGCGCGGGTGACGCCGCCGACGATCCGGTGTCCCTCGGGGTGCAGGTCCGCCGGGCCCAGCACGGCGGCCGCGGCACCGGACCCGAGGGTCAGGCTCGCGAACTCGCTCATGAAGTCCTTGCGGTTCCGACCGCCCTGGTTCAGGCGGTCGATGGTGTTCAGCTGCACCTGGTCGGCGTCCTCGCCGTCGACGACGAGCGCGTACTTGATCTGACCGGAGTCGATCATGCCCGCGGCGACGCTCATGGCGTTGACGAACCCCAGGCAGGCGTTCGCGATGTCGAAGTTGATCGCGGACGACGGCAGACCGAGCCCGTGGTGCAGGCGCACGGCGACCGACGGCTCGAGGTGCGGACGGGTCACCGAGGTGTTGATCAGCAGGCCGATCTCGTCCGGGCGTACCCCCGCCTCGGCCATGGCACGACGGCCGGCGTCGATGGCGGCGTCCTGGAAGGTCTGGCCCTCGCCCCAGTTGCGGCGCTCGATCACACCGGCGACCCGCTCGAGCAGTCCCATCGGCAGGCGGAGGCGGCGGAGCACGCCGCGCAGCCGCGCTTCGATGTCCGCAGAGGTCGTCACGCGTTCGGCGGTCGTCGTCGCCACGGAGAGCAGCGAGACGTTGTGGTGCTTCGCCGTGGCGTTGCCGGGCTGCTCGGGTTCACTGCTCGGCGCCCGGTCACTGCTCGCTGCCCGGTCGACCGGCCGTTCCGTCATGATCGTCACCGACACATACTTCCTCATTTCACCTGTGTGTGCAGTCCGGCTCGGCTGGACGCGCGGTGTCAGGCGTCCTTCGGGAGCTTCCGGATCTTGCTGCGACGGCGTCGACGGTCCGGCACCATCGAGCGCATCTCCTCGAGCTTGCCGAAGCAGAGCAGCCGGTCACTGGCCTGCAGCTCGACGCCACTGCGCGGGTTCGGGATGACGGTCGCGCCCCGGTGCAGGGTCAGCACGGTGATGTCCCGGTCCCACAGTCCGGACTCCTTGATCGTCTTCCCGACCAGGTCGGCGTTGGTGTGGACGAGCAGCTCGGCGACGCCGTAGCCGGTCGAGACACCGAGCCGCTGGCGCACGTCGATCTCGGGGAACGCGACCTGGTTGCCGATGAAGTCGATGATCGCGCCCGCGACGTCGAGGCCCGTCGCGCGCTCGATCCCCTCGAGCCCCGGTGACGAGTTGACCTCCATCACGAGCGGACCGTCGTTGCCCTCGAGCATGTCGACACCGGCGACCTTGAGCCCCATGATCTGCGCCGACCGAACAGCGACCGCCTCGTACTCGGGCGACAGCGTGACCTTCTCGACGGTGCCGCCACGGTGCACGTTGGACCGGAACTCGTCCCCCGACGCCGTCCTGCGCATCGCGGCCACCACCCGGTCGCCGACGACGAGGGCGCGGATGTCACGGCCACGGCTCTCCGAGATGAACGACTGGATCAGGACGTTCTGCTTCGTCGAGTGCAGGGTCTCGACGATCGACTCGGCGACCTTCTCCTCCGGTGCCAGGATCACGCCGATCCCCTGCGTGCCCTCGAGCAGCTTGATCACGACCGGGGCCCCGCCGACCCGTTCGATCGCGCCGCGGACGTCGGCCCGGCTATTCACGAACGTCGTCGCGGGCATGCCGATGTGGTGGCGGGACAGGATCTGGTTCGCCCGGAGCTTGTCGCGGGAGTTCGTGATGCCGGTCGCGGTGTTCGGCGTGTACACGTCCATCTGCTCGAACTGCCGCACCACCGCGGTGCCGTAGTAGGTGATCGAGTTGCCGATCCGGGGCAGCACCGCGTCGTAGTCGGACAGGAGCTTGCCGCGGTACAGCAGGTCCGGGTCCTCGCCGGACAGGTCGATCGCGAAGCGCAGCGTGTTCAGCACCTTGACGTCGTGGCCGCGGTCGAGCGCCGCAGCACGGAGGCGCTGGGTCGAGTACGGCCTGCGGGGCGCGGGACAGGATGGCGAGTTTCATCGAGGGGTTCTCCGCGGGGTGGGATCGACGGCGACGGTCCATCCAAGCACGCCCGGGCCGCGGCGCCGCCAACCACCGCGTGTTGTACGTTTTTGACGCGTGTGCGCTATCGTGGATTGACTGATCGGACGTGGTGCAATGACGAAGAACCAGCACGGTCTCCGGGCGACCTGGAGCAACCGGACCCTCGGCTCGCAGGGTCCGGACGGTCGGCGTCGCGGCGAGCCGCGTCGTCAGAGTGGCGTGTCCGATCGCGGAGACCGTCCTCGACCGAGGCGGTCACGGCGCCGACCGCCACCTCCACCGGTCCGGCCGACGACCTCCGGGATCGCCTCGTGGCCGCACTCCTGCGGCACGTCGACCTGATCGACCTCGCCGAGGTCGAGCGCGTGAACGGATCGATGGACGCCGTCGCGGAGCGGATGCTCGCCAGCATCCCCGGCGCCGATGTGCTCGACGACCGCGTCGGACCGTTCTACGACACCGCCGGCCTGCGGAACTGGTTCCGGATGAGCCGCCAGACCCTCGACGCGCAAGCCAAGGTCGGCGACGTGCTCTGCGTGATGTCAGCCGATGGCTTCCGGCTCTACCCGTCGTTCCAGTTCGATGCACGGGGCATCCTGCTGCCACGGTTGCGTGACGTCCTGGCTGGCCTGGACCCCGAGCGGGTCGACCCCTGGGGCGATGCCGTGGCTGAACGCGCCGGCGGACGAACTCGACGGACTCACGCCAGCCCAGGCGCTCCGCACGGACCGCGCGGACGAAGCGGTCCGTCTCGCCGCGCTCGCCGGAGCGTTCCGACTCGGATGAGCACCGCCGCACGCACCGACGTCGTCCAGACCGCACCACCGGCCGGTCTCGACCTGACCGGCTTCCCCGACGGGGGCAGACTCCCCGCCGAGGCGTTCCGCGCGCACCTCGCCGAGTTCGCGCCCTGGTACTTCGCCAGCCACCCCCACGGTCGCTTCAACCTCCGGGACCCGAACGGCACGTGCTGCTTCGCAGCCGCGGCCTCGACCGCTGTCCGAGAGTTCTTCGGCCCGAAGGTCCGCCGCAACGAAGTGAGCGCTGCCGACGCTGCCGTCCTCCGCGTCTCGACGATCACGCCGCCGTCCGATGCGAGCTCCGCCCACGTCAGTGGCGCCGGCGCCGCACGCTTCGGGGTCACGAGTGAACTCACGACCATGGGCGACTACGCCGTCACGCAGGCATGGGCCGAGCTGTTCAAGGACCAGGTCGATGCGCTCCGCTACGACTCGCGGTTCGACCCGGGGGGCGAGGCGTGGGCACTGTTCGGAACCGCCGGCCCGGCGCCGTCGCTCGGCGGCGCGGCCGCAGTCATCGACGGAGCACGTGCGGTCGAGGCAGCCGGCGTCTCGGTGCTGCCCGGACCGCCGCGGAAGAGCGCCGTGCGGATGGTGCCGGACCCGCCCGCCTGACCGGCCGGGTCGTGCATGGGACAGGATGGGCACATGGCCCGTGCTCCGAAGTCCCCCGACGGCGGACTCGTCGTCGCCGGCTGGCGCGAGTGGGCCGGCCTGCCGGACCTCGGCCTGCCGTGGATCAAGGTCAAGCTCGACACCGGTGCGCGCAGCTCGGCACTGCACGCGTTCGACCTCGAAGAACTCCCCGACAACCGGGTCCGGTTCTCCGTGCACCCGTGGCAGGACACCGATGCCGACGCCGTCACGATCGAGTGCGACGTGCACGACCGGCGCATCATCCGCAGCTCGACCGGGCACACCCAGGAGCGCATCGTCGTGCTCACCACGATCACCCTGGCCGGGCGCGCCGTCGTGTCCGAGGTCACCCTGAGCAACCGCGACCAGATGGGGTTCCGGATGCTCGTCGGGCGCGAGGCCCTGCGGCAGGGCTTCCTCGTCGACCCTGCGAGGTCCTTCATGGCCGGACGGGCTCCGAAGGGAGATCCGGCGCCGCAACCGCGGGCGCGGCTGAGCGCTCCCTCACGCGTCGCGTGCCGTGGGCGCGACCGGTCGGCGGCCTGGAGGCGCGGTGCGGGGCCGCCACGGGCCTCCCGTCCGCCTCGGCGACCGCCCAGGGCGCGGGCTGGGTCAGCGACCCAGGTGACGGCCGAGGAAGGCGAGCTGCTGCGGTGCCAGGCGGCGCCAGTAGCCGTGCTGTGCGCGCCGGGCTCGAAGCCCCGGCGGGCGGCGTCGCGAATCCGTCGACGTAGGCGTGCGCCGCCGGAGCGAACCCGTCACCGTTGCCGCAGTCGACACGGACGGCGACCCCGTCGAGCGCGCGCTGCCGACCGAGGACCGTGTTCGCACGGAAGTCGGCCGCGTCGTCGAAGGCTCCGCGGGCGGCGTCCGCTGCTGCCGTCCAGAGCGCCGGACTGATCGCCGACACTGCGCGGACGCGAGACGCACCGAGCGCCCCGCCGAGCCGGAGGGCGCCGAACCCGCCCATCGAGTACCCGGTCAGCGCGAGCCGGTCGGTGTCGAACCCGCGCCGAGCGATCCGGGGCAGGAACTCGTCGACGACCATCGCCGCGGGGTCGTCCCCGTCGGAACGGTGGTGCCAGTAGCGGTTGCCGCCGTCGATCGAGGCGATCGCGAACGGAGCGCCGCCACCCGTGATGTGCGCCGCGAGGAACCGGTCCCAGCCGAGTTCCCGCCCGAAGAACGCCGAGTGGTCGTCGCCGTAGCCGTGCAACGCGACGGCCACCGGCAGCGGGGTGTCCGACTCCGGAGCGGCGATGGTCCAGCCGACCGTTCGCCCCGCCCGGGCCGCCGACACGAAGGTGCCGGAGACCGAGGGGACCGGGTCGACGTCGGGGATCGTGCCGTCCGTGCCGTTCAGCCCGAGCACGCGGTACATCGTCGACCGACCGGGCAGCAGGTCGAGGTTCACCGCCTCGGCGGCTGCACCCGCGGCGACGATGCCGACTCCCCCGATCAGCAGCGACCGACGGGTGATCGTCGACGCACGCGAACGGCTCATCCGAGGGGCGCGGTTCCGTCAGAGGTCACGCGCTGCATCACGAGGGTCGAGGAGAGTCGCTGCACACCGGGCAAGATACCCAGCGCAGCGTCGGAGAACCCCGGGGCGCTGACGAGCGGTCAGGCTGCTGCGACGAGCGCCGCGGCGACCGCGCGCGCCGTCGCCGTGCCGATCGACGGATCGCGCAGGCGCATCGCGAGGTACCCGGACACGACGAGCAGCAGCTGGTCGGCCAGGGTCGGCGCGCTCGCCGACGACGGGCGCGGCACGTTCGGTCAGCCGGGTCCGGAGCGCACCGGTCTCGCGGTCGAGCACCTCGTGCACCTCGGCGGGGGCGTCCGCGTACTCAGCAGCGGTCCCGAGGAACGCGCACCAGCGCGAGCCGGCGGCGGTCGACCGGTAGTCGTCGAGCGCGTCGAACACCGCGAGCAGACGGCCACGGTCGTCCGGAGCCGCGTCGACCGCGCGGTCCCACGTGGCGAGCCAGTCATCGTGCCGCCGATCGAGGGCCGCGGCGACCAGGGCTTCCTTGCTCGCGTACCCGCGGTAGAGCGTGGCGCCCGAGATCCCGGCGCGGTCGAGCACGGCGTCGATCGGGGTGGCGGCGATGCCCCGCGTGAAGAAGAGCTCCTCGGCCGCGTCGAGCAGCCGCTGCTCGGTTCCTGGACGCATCGCCATGCAAGCACCCTAGGCTCTCAAAAGTGAAACGATCGTTTTCGTTACGACAGTGGGTGTTCCTCGGCAGCGGGCTGGCGCTCATCGCCGCGACGTACGGGCTGGTGCGCCTGGCGTTCGGCCTCTTCCTGCCCGACGTCCAACGCGACCTCGGCCTGCGCCAGGACGCCGCCGGGTGGGTCTCCTCGGGGGCCTCGGCGATGTACTGCGTCGGCGCGGTGGTCGGGTTCCTGGTCGCCGCACGCGTCCCCCGGGTGCTCCTCGCCGCAGCCGCCGTGGTCGCCGGGGGCGGTGCGCTCGCGATGGCAGCGGCGCCGGGGCCGTGGTCCTTCGGGATCGCCGCGGTGGTCGCCTCGGCCGGGGCCGGGCTCGCCTCCCCGGCCCTCGTGCAGCTCGTGTCGCGCGCGGTGCCGGGGTCCGCGCAGGGGCGGCGCAGGCGGTCGTCAACTCGGGGACCGGTCCGGGCTGGTCGCCGCCGGAGCGCTCGCACTCGTGCTCCTGCCGGACTGGCGGACTGCCTGGGCGTGGTCCGGGGTCTTCGCACTCGTCGTCGGCGTCGTGCTGCTGGTGGTGTCCCGCGGGAGCGGGTCCGGCGGCGACCGGCCAGCCACACCGGGGACGGCGTGGTTCGCGGCGCACCGACGGGTCATCGCGCTCGCGCTGCTCTTCGGTGCCGGATCGGCGGTCGTGTGGACCTACGGCCGCGCTGCGCTGGTCGGCGCTGGCGCGCCCGTCGTGGTGTCGGTTTCGGCGTGGATCGCGCTCGGGGTCGGCGGTGCTGCGGTCGCCGTGACGGCTCGGTGGACGAGTGGACTCCGCGCACGGACGCTCTGGGCGGTGACCGCGGGCGCCGTGGCGGTGGCCGTCGTCGCACTCGGTGCCGCGACGGAGTCCACGGCGGTGGCGATGCTGGCGTGTGCGGTGTTCGGCTGGGGCTACACGGCGGCGACCGGCGCGTTGATCGCCTGGACGACCGAACTCGACGCTGCGCGGTCGTCGGCCGGGACGTCGGTGCTCTTCGTCGCGCTCGTGCTCGGCCAGGCGGTGGGAGCGGCGGCGTCGGGCGCACTCGTCGGCACGGCGGGCTACGCGGTGACGTTCGTGGTCGGGGCGCTCGTCACGGCGGCGAGCGCCGTGCCCGCCGTGGTCGGCAGGCGCGGACGCCCTCCGCGCGGTGACGCCGCCGTCACAGGAGCGGGCGCAGCTCGATCTTCCGGTTGCACGCCTGCGACGCCTCGTGCGCCACACGGAGCGCCGTCTCGGCATCGGGCAGCTCCATGACCCAGAACCCCGCGACGAACTCGGAGCTGTCGGCCACCAGTCCGGGCGTGGTATCCGAACCGCCGCCACGGGCGTCGACGACGGTGCCGTCGGCGGGGGCGGACACCCCGGCGGCGAAGACGACCGCGTCACCCAGGCGTTCGTTGAGGGCGTCGACCGCGGTGGCCTCGGCCCGGGTGGCGGACTCCGTCCGACCGGCAGCGTCGGCCTGCCCGTCGTCGATGACGTTGACGAGGAACTGCATGGTGACTCCCTGCTCGATGGCGGAGGCTACTCCCGCCCGAGGCCACCGCCAGCGTTCTCTGCATGGGGACGACGGCGGAGTGGTCACGGCTGCCCGTGGGGCGCCGCGAGCACCGGCAGGACGCCGTGCTCGCGCTCGTGCTCGCCGCTGGCCTGGCCGTCACCACGGTCCTGTACGGGTCGGCGGGGACCTACGGCGACGACCAGGCCGCCTGGTGGGTCTCGGCCCTGATGATCATCGCGAACGCCGTCCCGATCGCGTTCCGCCGCCGGTTCCCGATGTCCGCTGCCGTGGTGTCCGCGCTGGCGTTCGCGGCCACGCAGCTGCTGCACGTGCCCGAGGTGTTCCTGGTCAACTTCACCCTGTTCATCTCGCTCTACTCCGTCGGCGCTTGCGTGCGCCGACCGGGTGCGGGCCGAGGTGGTCCGGTGGGTCGTCATCGGCGGGATGTTCGCGTGGCTGTTCCTCGCGATCTCGTTCGGCTGGGCGGTGCCGAACGCGCTGCCGAACGACGAGGGCGCCCTCATCCCGCCGTACATCGCGTACTCGCTGCTGAACATCGTGATCAACGTCATCTACTTCGGCGCCGCCTGGTACGCGGGCAACCGGGCGTGGGCCTCGGCGGTCGCCCGGCACCAGCTCGACGAACGCACCGCGGAGCTCGCGGCCGAACGGGAGCGCAGCGCCGCACAGGCCGTGACGATCGAGCGGGTCCGGATCGCCCGCGAACTGCACGACGTCGTCGCGCACCATGTGTCCCTGATGGGTGTGCAGGCCGGCGCTGCCCGACGGGTCATCGACCGCGATCCAGCACAGGCGACGGCGTCGCTCGCCGTGGTCGAGGAGAGTGCGCGCACGGCTGTGGAGGAACTCCGGCGGATGCTCGGCACCCTGCGGTCGGCGGACGAGCCGGGCACGGGCGACCGCGATGGGGACGCTCCGAGCACCGAGGGCATCGCCCGCATCGTCGAGCTCGCCGAGTCCGCCCGGGTCGCCGGTCACCCGACCGAGTACGTGGTCGTGGGCGACGAGCGTCCCGTGCCGCCGACGGTCGCCGCCGTCGCGTACCGGATCGTGCAGGAGGCCGTGACGAACGTCCTGAAGCACGCCGGCCCCACCGCTCGCGCGGACGTCCGGCTCCGGTACCTCGACGACGGCGTCGAGGTCGAGGTCACCGACGACGGGCACGGCGACCGTGCTGCGCGGAATCCGTCGGGCAGCGGCCTCGGGCACATCGGCATGCGGGAGCGGGTCGCTGCGGTGGACGGACGGATCGAGATCGGGCCACGCGCCCGGGGAGGCTACCTGGTGCGGGCATGGCTGCCGACGACGTGAACGACACGAACGACCTGAACGGCACGACCGACCTGACGATCGTGCTCGCCGACGACCAGGAGCTGGTGCGGGCCGGGTTCCGCGTGATCCTGGAGTCCGAGCCGGGGTTCCGGGTGGTCGGCGAGGCCCCGACGGCGCCCGTGCGGTCGAGGCCGTCCGGACCCTGCGCCCCGACGTGGTGTGCCTCGACGTGCAGATGCCCGGCGTCGACGGCCTCGAGGCCGCACGGCGGATCGCAGCGTTGCCGGACCCGCCGGCGGTACTCATCCTGACGACGTTCGACAGCGACGACGCACTGTTCCAGGCGCTCGAGGCGGGTGCCAGCGGCTTCCTGCTGAAGAACGCCTCCCCGAACGGCTGATCGACGCCGTCCGGACCGTCGCCGCCGGGGACGCCCTGCTCGCGCCCGACGTCACGCGCCGGGTGATCAGCCGGGCGACGGCCGCGCCGGTGGCGAGCGCGCGGACCGCGGACGGCGCGCTGGCAGCCGCCGGGCTCACCGAGCGCGAGACCGAGGTGCTCCGGCTGCTCGCCCGGGGGTTCAGCAACGCCGAGATCGCTGCCGAGCTGTACGTCGGCGACGCCACCGTGAAGACCCACGTGTCGAACGTGCTGCAGAAGCTCGCGCTGCGCGACCGCATCCAGGCGGTCGTCTGGGCGTTCGAGCACGGCGTCGCCGGCTGACCGAGGCCGACCCGCCGACCGGCTGCCGCCGCGAAGTCCGACGTTCCACGAGACGTTCGACGCGTGGAACGTCGGAAGATGCACACGCATTGCGTGCGGGTGCATGTTCCGACAGAACGAGAGTCGTTCGACGCGTGGAACGTCGGAACATGCACACGCATCCGGCCTGGAGGCACGTCGCACCACACCGCGGGACGACGCCGCCCGCCCACCGGCTCCCCCGCGCGGTGGAGCCGACCACCCACCCAAGTCCCGCCGGATGGCGGAGGCGCCCCGGGCCTCCCGGCCAATAGCGTCGACGCAGGCGGCGCAGGCCGTCGCGAGAGGGGTACGACATGCTCACCATCGAAGGGGTGACGAAGCACTTCGGCGACCGCCGGGTGCTCGACGACGTGGGGTTCACGGTCGGCAACGGCCGCCTCACCGGGTTCGTCGGCGGCAACGGCGCCGGCAAGACGACCACCATGCGCATCATGCTCGGTGTGCTGCAGGCCGACGCGGGATCCGTCTCGATCGACGGCACCGCGGTCCGGCCCGCCGACCGCCGCCGTTTCGGCTACATGCCCGAGGAACGCGGCCTGTACCCGAAGATGCCGGTGGCCGAGCAGATCACCTACATGGCCCGGTTGCACGGCGTCGACAAGCGCGCGGCGACCACGCGGACCACCGAGCTGCTCGAACGACTCGAGCTGACCGGCCACGCCGACGACGCCGTCGAGAAGCTGTCGCTCGGCAACCAGCAGCGGGTGCAGATCGCCGCGGCCCTCGCCCACGACCCCGAGGTGCTGGTGCTCGACGAGCCGTTCTCGGGCCTCGACCCGATGGCGGTCGACACGGTGCTCGGTGTCCTGCGCGAGACCGCGGCGCGCGGGGTCCCGGTGCTGTCTCGAGCCACCAGCTCGACGTCGTCGAACGGCTCTGCGACGACGTCGTCGTGATCGCGGGCGGCACCATCCGCGCCGCCGGCCCGCAGGACGAACTCCGCAAGCAGGCCGGGCCTGCCGCCTGGGAGCTGCTGGTCGACGGCGACGTCGCCTGGCTCCGCGACGAGCCCGGCGTGACGGTCCGCGAGTTCGACGGCGGCTACGCCGTCTTCGAGGCCGACCCGTCCACCGCCCAACACGTCCTGCAGCGGGCCGTCCAGCAGGGCACCGTCGGCTCGTTCGCCCCGCGGGTCCCGCGGCTCAGCGAGGTCTTCCGGGAGGTCATCCGATGAACGACTCCTTCGTGCAGGCCGTACGGCTCGTCTCCGCACGCGAGATCCAGGCACGCATCCGCAGCAAGGCCTTCGTGGTCTCCGCCCTCATCCTGATCGGCATGGTCGTCGCGTCCATCGTGGTCGGCGGGATCGTCGGCAAGGCCACCGCCGACGACACCACGCCGGTCGCCGTGGTCGACGGCGTCTCGCTGCCCACCACGAGCGGGCTCGACGTCACGAAGTCCGGTTCCGTGGCCGACGCAGAACGGCTCGTGCGGGACGGCGACGTCGACGCGGCGATCGTGCCGTCCGACGACCCGCTCGGCTACAAGGTCGTCGGCCTCGACGAGGCCCCGACCGACGTCGTCTCCGCGCTGAGCGTCACACCGCGGATCGAGCTGCTCGACCCGGACGCACTGCCCGGCGGACTCGTGTACCTCATCGCCATCGCGTTCGGCGTCGTGTACTTCGCCTCGGCCGTGACCTTCGGCCAGTCCATCGCGCAGAGCGTGGTCGAGGAGAAGTCGACCAGGGTCGTGGAGATCCTGATGTCCGCGATCTCGGCCAGGGCGCTGCTCGCCGGCAAGGTCCTCGGGAACAGCGTGATGGCGTTCGCGCAGATCGTCGCCGTGGCCATCGCCGCGGTCGTCACCCTGGCGGTGACCGGGCAGGACAACATGTTCTCGATGCTCGGCCCGAGCATCCTGTGGTTCGTCGGGTTCTTCGCCGTCGGCTTCGTGCTCATCGCGTCGCTCTTCGCCGCGGCGGCCGTGCTGGTGTCGCGGCAGGAGGACGTCGGCAGCGTCACCACGCCGGTGATGATGCTCGTGATGATCCCGTACATCCTGATCATCGTCGCGTACAACAACCCGACGGTGCTCGGCATCATGTCGTACGTGCCGTTCAGTGCACCGATCGGCATGCCGATGCGGATCTTCCTCGGCACGGCCGAGTGGTGGGAGCCGATCCTGTCGCTCCTGATCGTGGTCGCCGCGGTGGTCGTGGTCGTCCTGGTGGGCGCCCGCGTCTACGAGAACGCGCTGCTGCGGACGGGCAGTCGCGTGAAGCTGACGGAGGCGTTGCGCGGCTGACGCCGCGGTGTGGACGGGAGGCCTGGATCACGTGAGCAGACCGGCTCACGTGGGACGGGCCTCCTGTCCGTTGCCCGGTGCCGGTCCGGCACGCAGCGCCGGTCAGGCGCTCAGCGTCGCGAAGGCGGACCGGTGCCAGACCAGCGGGCTGTGCGCGAAGTCGGACATGAGTCCGAGCACGCGGAGCACGACGATGTCGTGGTCGCCGGCGGGGTAGGTGTGCTCGACCGAGCACTCCAGCCAGATCGGGGCCCCCTGCAGGAAGACCGCTCCGGTGTCGGCGACCGTCGTGTCGACCCCGACGAACCGGACCGACTTGTCGCGTGAGGCGAGCTGCCGCGTGACCTGCGCGTGCCCCTCGCCGAGGATCGAGACGCCGATCGTGCCGGCGTCGCGGAGCACCGGCCACGTGGTCGAGGTGTGCTGCACGGCGAACATCACCAGCGGTGGGTCCTGCGAGACCCCGACGGTGAAGGACGACGCGACGAGCACGGTCGGTTCGCCGTCCACGACGGCGGAGAGTGCGGCGACACCGCAGGGGAAGCCCGAGAACGCCTGCTTGAGTGCGGACAGGTCCGGGGCCTCGGTGGAGTAGGGGCTGATCATGACGCGGTTCCTTCCTGGTGGCTGGCGGTCGCACCGAGGACGACGTCCTGCCAGCGGGTGAGCCAGACGTCGGTCGATGCGGGGTCCGAGTACTGCTTGTCGTTCAGGTACAGGGCGGGGGCGGGGACGGTCGCGCCGAGTTCGACCAGCACCGGCTTGAGGAAGACCTCCGGGGCGAGCGCGTGGGCCGGACCGGCACCGAGCATGAGCGGTACCGCGACGACCCCGGCGAGCCCGTCACCGGTGCCGAACTGGTCGAGGAACAGCTTGAGCACCCCGGTGTAGGTCGCCTTGAACGTCGGCGACGCGACGACCACGAGGTCGGAGCCGGCGACGGTCCGGACGGCGTCGGACACCGCCGTGTCGCCCCAGCCGAGCAGGCCGGCGCCGAGGTCGATGACGTCGACGACGTGGTCGGGGGCGCGACCGGTGAGTCGTTCGAGCACGACCGTCGCGGCGTCGAGCGTCCGTGAGGCCGGCTTGGGGTTGCCGGCGACGACGGTGGTGATCATCGGGGTGCTCCTGTCGTGGTGGCTGGTGTGCTCGTGCAGTCCACCGCTCGTTCGTTTCGCCGCCGTGCCGGATCCGTATCGGCTGGGTTACGCCAGCGGCCCCCGGACCGGCCACGCCGGAATGTCCCGGTCAGCGCGGCTGTGCGGCCGGGGCACCTGGGCATTCCGCCAGCCGCCGTGCGCGGCCGTCGCACCGAATTGTGAGAGCGCCGTTACCGGAAGTCGCCTCGGATGCGTCCGGCGTGTTTCGCCCCGCCGCCGCCGCCGCGTCAGCGCCCGGATCCGCACGTGCACGGGCCTCGGTGGCGCAGTCGCTCCCCGCGGAACCACGCGGCGGACGCCCCGCGCGCACCATCGCCGCGGGTGGCCTAACACCAGCGAAACAAACGCCTAACAGGACCGTTACCGGGCGACCGCCTGCTGGCTCCTCACTGCCGTTACATTCGCATCAGCCCCACTGCAGCGGCCGGCGTCACCCCGACGCCCCGCCGCCGGTGAACGTCTCCCGGTTCCCAGCACACGCCACCCCGCGCCGCGGGGTGTTCGTCGTACCCGCTGCAGCTTCCCCGCACCTTCCCTGCTCCACCCGTCCAGGAGGTCCCCGACCGATGTCGTCCCCCGCACCGTCCCGAACGCGTCTCCCCCGCCCCGCGCTCCTCGCCGCCGCACTCTCCGGCGTGCTGTTCCTGTCCGCCTGCTCGGCCACCTCGACCGCGTCGACGAGCTCCGGCGACGACACCGCCGGGGTCGAGCACGCCACGAGCCAGATCGAGGCCGCCAGCGTCGACCCCGAGTTCACCTTCGAGGGCGAGCCCTTCGACATGTCGGGGATCGCCGGCAAGACGATCTTCAACATCCCGAACTCGTCCGCCGTCCCGTTCATCACCGCGGTCGACGAGGCCGGCGAGAAGGTCGCCGAGCAGTACGGCGCGAAGTGGATCGAGTACACGAACCAGGGCACGCCCACCGAGCACTCCGCCGGCATCGACCAGGCGATCAGCCGCGGCGCCGACATCATCGTGCTGGCGCAGGGCGTCAACGGCGAACTCATCGTCCCGGCCCTGAAGCGTGCGAAGGCCGCGGGGATCCCCGTGCTGATCAGCCACACGTACCAGACCGGCGAGGCGCTGCCGGACCAGCTGCAGGACCTCGTCGCCGCGCAGGTGACCGCCCCGTTCCACGAGGCCGCGAAGCTCAACGCCGACTGGGCCATCAAGGAGACGAAGGGCCAGGGCGACGTCCTCATCATCACGTCCTCCGAGGTGCCGCCGTCCGACGGCATCGTGCAGGCGATGCAGGACGAGTTCGAGGCGCAGTGCGACGGCTGCAGCGTCAAGGTGACGAACGTGCCGGTCGCCGACTGGGCGACGAAGATCTCGTCGACGGTGCAGTCCGCCGTGCAGTCCAACCCGAACCTCGACTACGTGCTGCCGGTCTACGACTCGATGACCCTCTACGTCGAGGCCGGCGTGACCGCGGCGGGCAAGACCGGCCAGGTGTTCACCTCGTCGTACAACGGCACCCCCGCCGTGCTGAAGATCCTGCAGGACGGCAGCGTCCTCACGATGGACATCGGCGAGAACATGGAGTGGCTCGCGTACGCCACGCTCGACCAGGCCGGCCGCGTCCTGACCGACACCCCGATCATCGAGGACGGTGACGAGAAGACCCCGCTCAAGGTCTTCACGAAGGACAACGTCGACGAGACCGGCACCCCGCCGGCGCCGAGCAAGGGCTACGGCGACGCGTACAAGACCGGGTACGAGGCCATCTGGGGCGCGGCCGAGTGAGCGGCGTGCCGGTGCTGCGGATCAGCGGACTCACGAAGCGCTTCGGCGGACTGACCGCCCTCGACGACGTCGACCTCGAGGTCCTGCCGGGCCAGGTCCACGCGCTCCTCGGCGAGAACGGCTCCGGCAAGTCGACCCTCATCAAGATCCTGTCCGGCACCTACGCGCCGGAGCCGGGGGCGACGATCGAGGTCCGTGGCGCCCGGCTGCCGCTGCCGGTGCCGCCCGGGTACTTCCGCCGCGTCGGGATCAGCTTCGTCCACCAGGACCTCGCGCTCGTCCCGTCCCTGGGCGTGACCGAGAACCTGCGGCTCGCGACCGTCGTGGCCGGCCGGGGCCCCTTCGTCCGCTGGGGCGCCGAGCACCGAGCCGCCGCCGAGCTGTTCGCACGGTACGGGGTCGACATCGACCCCCGCGCACGGATCGACGAGCTCTCCGACACCCAGAAGGCGCTCGTCGCGATCCTGCGGGCCGTCGCCGAACTCGGTGACGACCGCGCGCTCATCGTGCTCGACGAACCGACGGTGTTCCTGCCGAAGGAAGACGCCGACCTGCTGTTCCGGGTCGTCAAGGACCTGGTGGCGGACGGCCGCACCTCGGCACTGCTGGTGTCACACGACATGTCCGAGGTCCTCGAGCACGCCGACCGGGTCACCGTCCTGCGGGCCGGCCGGGTCCAGGCGCACCGTGACACCGCCACGACGACGGCCGACGAACTCGTCGCGCTCATCGTCGGACGCGGGCTCGACGGCGCCGCCGCCAGGGCTCCTCGGCCGGCGACCACCGGCGACGCCGTCGTGGCGGTCCGCGACCTCCGGGTCGGTGTCGTCGACGGCCTGTCGTTCGACGTCGCCGACGGCGAGGTCGTCGGCATCACGGGCCTCGCCGGCTCCGGGGTCGAGGACGTGCTGCCCGGCCTGTACGGCGCACGACCCGCGACCGGATCGCTCACCGTGCGGGACGACGGGGTGCAGGCCGCCCCGACCGACCTGACCCGGGTCTCGCCCGGTTCCTCCATCGCCCGCCGTGTCGTGTACGTCCCTGCCGACCGCAAGCGCGAGGGCGGGGCGCTCACCCTGTCCGTCGAGCAGAACGTCACCCTGCCAGTCCTCGGGAAGCTCCGAGGACTGCTCGGCCTCTCCCCGCGCGGGAACGGTCGCACGTCGCGGGACTGGTCCGTGACTACGACGTCCGACCCGCCGACCCGTCCGCCTTGTTCGGCACGCTGTCCGGCGGCAACCAGCAGAAGGCCGTCCTGGCGAAGTGGATGCAGGACGACCCCCGGCTCGTGCTGCTGCAGGAACCGACCCAGGGCATCGACGTCGGAGCCCGCGCGGCCATCTTCTCGATGCTCCGCCGGAGTGCGGAGCAGGGCGTCGCCATCGTCTGCGCCTCCACCGACTACGACCAGCTCGCGCAGCTGTGCGACCGCGTCGTCGTCCTCGCCCACGGCCGCGTGCACGACGTGCTGACCGACGAGCGCGTCGACCGCGACGTCATCGCGGCCGCCGTCGTGGCGAGCCTCGTCGACGCGGCCGAACCCGCTGCGCCGTCCGCCGCTGCTCCGTCCCCTGCTGCTGTTCCCTCCCTCGTCAAGGAGAACGCCTGATGTCCACCACCGCCGACCCCGTCCTCGAGACCTCGATCGTCCGTCCGACCCGCCCGCGCTTCTCGTGGGGCACACCGAGCGGTACGCCCTGCTCGGTGCCTGGCTCGTCATCGTCATCGCCTTCAGCATCGCGCTGCCCGACACGTACCCGACCCTCGGCAACCTGCAGAACATCCTCGGGTCCCAGTCGGTGCTGCTCATCCTGGCGCTCGGGTTCCTCTTCCCGCTGACCGCGGGCGAGTTCGACCTGTCCGGCGCCTCGACGATGTCACTCTCCGCCATGACCATCGCCGTGCTCAACGCGAAGATGGACGTCCCGCTCGTGCCCGCGATCGCCGCCGGTCTCGTCATCGGCGTCGTGGTGGGGCTCGTCAACGGCCTGCTCACCGTCGGGTTCCGCATCGACTCGTTCATCGTCACGCTGGGCACCTCGACGTTCATGATCGGGATCATCCAGTGGATGAGCGCCTCGTCGTCGGTGACGGGCATCGACCCCGCGCTCGTGCAGGCCACGGTCGGGTGGCGCGGGCTCGCCGGCCTGCCGCTCGCGTTCGTCTACGGCCTGATCGCCACCGTCGTCGTCCTGGTCGTGCTGAGCGCCACCCCGGTCGGCCGACGGCTGCTGTTCGTCGGCACCGGCCGCACCGTCGCCGAGCTGTCCGGGCTGAACGTCCGACGCCTCCGGGTCGGTGCGTTCGTCGGCGCCGGTCTCACCGCCGCGGTCGCCGGGGTCGTCTACGCCGGCACGCTCGGCGGCGCGGACCCGTCGAGCGGACAGTCGTTCCTGCTCCCGGCGTTCGCCGCCTGCTACCTCGGCGCGACCGCCGTCATCCCGGGCCGGTTCAACGCGATCGGCACCTTCATCGCCGTGTACTTCCTGTTCTCCGGGGTCGTCGGCCTGCAGATGCTCGGCGCCGACAACTTCGTGCAGCAGCTGTTCTACGGCGGCGCGCTCATCGTCGCCGTCGCCGTGTCGCAGACCATCCGGCGGCACTCCGTCGCGACCGCCGCCAAGGCCGCCGCGAAGCGTTCCTGACCCACCTCGTCCTCCCCTCCCTGCTCGACACCCACCACAGAAAGCGAGTCCCCCATGGACATCGGAGTCTTCATCCCGATCGGCAGCAACGGCTGGCTCATCTCCACCACGTCGCCCCAGTACAAGCCGTCCTTCGACCTGAACCTCGAGATCGTGCAGAAGGCCGAGGCGTACGGCTTCGACTTCGCGCTGTCGATGATCAAGCTGCACGGGTACGGCGGCCCGAGCGGGTTCTGGGACGAGAACCTCGAGTCGTTCACGCTGATGGCCGGTCTCGCCGCCCGCACCGAGCGGATCCGCCTGTTCGCCACGACCGCGGTCCTGACGATCCCGCCGGCGATCGCGGCGCGCATGGCGGCGACGGTCGACTCGATCTCGCACGGTCGCTTCGGCCTGAACCTCGTCGCGGGGTGGCAGAAGGCCGAGTACGACCAGATGGGCCTGTGGCCCGGCGACGACGTGCACTTCAAGCGCCGCTACGCCTACCAGACCGAGTACATGCAGGTCATGAAGGAGCTGTGGGAGCACGGCGAGTCCGACTTCAAGGGCGACTACTTCACGATGAACGACTGCAAGATGCTGCCGAAGCCGACCGGACACATCCCGATCGTCTCGGCCGGGCAGTCGTCGCAGGGCATGGCGTTCGCCGCCCAGTACTCCGACTACAACTTCTCGATGGGCGTCGGCGTGAACACCCCGACCGCCTACGCCGACCAGAACAAGGCCCTCATCGAGGCGCGGGCGAAGACCGGTCGCGACGTCGGCTCGTACGTGCTGTTCATGGTCATCGCCGACGAGACCGAGGAGGCCGCCCAGGCCAAGTGGGCGCTCTACAACGACGGCGTCGACGTCGAGGCGATCTCGTGGATGACGGGTCAGGCACTCACCGACACCGAGGGCGAGGAGGGCAACACCGCCAAGCGGATCTCGCTGCCCGAAGGCGCCGTGAACATGAACATGGGCACGCTCGTCGGCTCGTACGAGCAGGTCGCGGCCATGCTCGACGAGGCCGCCGTCGTCGAGGGCACGAAGGGCATCATGGTCGTGTTCGACGACTTCCTGCAGGGCATGGACGACTTCGGCACCCGCATCCAGCCGCTCATGCGCACCCGCGAGGGCGTGGAGTCCGTTGCTCCGAGCGCGGTCACCGCATGAGCGCCGCAGTGAGCCGACCGGTCATCCAGGTGGCCGTCGTCCAGGCCGGACAGACCCCGGCCGACGGCGACGTCGCGCTCGACGAGCTCATCGCCCTGTTCGAACAGGCGGCCGAGGGCGCCGACCTCGTCGTGTTCCCCGAGCTCTGCACCACGCCCTACTTCTGCGGCGTGGTCAACGACAGCCGCAAGGCCTGGGCGCAGCCCGTCCCCGGCCCCGCGACCGCCCGGTTCGCCGCCGCGGCGAAGCGTCTGGGCACCGCCGTCGCCTTCGGCCTGTACGAGGACGCGGGCGACGCGCAGTACAACAGCGCCGTGCTCATCGACGCCGACGGCACGCTCGTGCACGGCACCGACGTGCACGGCGAGCAGGTGGCGTCGTACCGCAAGACCTCGATCCCGACCAACGCGATCTCCGACGTCGACGAGAAGCACTACTTCGCCGCCGGCTCCGGACCGGTCGTGTTCGACGCGCTCGGCACCCGCTTCGGCATGCTCATCTGCTACGACCGGAGCTTCCCGGAGTACTGGCTCGCATCGCGGGCCGCCGGTGCCGAGGTGATGCTCGTGCTCGTGTCGTCGATGGGCTTCCGCGAGACCCTGTTCACCCAGGAACTGCAGGTCCGCGCGCTCGAGACGCAGACGTGGATCGTCGCCCCCAACCGCGGTGGCGAGGAGACCGTCGACGGCAAGACCGTGAGCTACTTCGGTCGGTCGTCGGTCGTCTCACCGCGGGGCGACCTGGTCGTCTCGGCACCGGCCCACCAGGCGGGGCCGATCATCCGGGCCACCATCGACGTCGGCGAGGTCGCGGCGGCACGCCACGACTTCCCGCTCGGACGCGACCGCCAGCCCGGGGTGTTCCGGTACCTCGCCGACGCCCACGCACCGGCGGCGGTCCCCGCGTGACCGATGTCGCCGCCGTGGTCCGCGGCACCATCGCCCCGCAGCTCGACCGGGCGCTGGCCGCCAGCCGCGCGAACCCGCTGCCGGCCGCCCCGTCGGCGCTGCGCGCGGAACCGGCACACAGTGCGCAGCTGTTCGGCCGGCTGCTCGACGCCGCGATCGACGCTGCGCCGACCGCGGCGAGGCCCGAAGACGCGCCGTCGGCGTCCCGCCCCGCCGCCGACACCGGCGCCGACACCGACGCCGCGGCCGACCCCGCCGCAGCCACGGTCGTCGAGCTCCTCGACGCCTACCGGTCCGGCACCACCACCCCGTCGGCCGTCCTGGCCGCACTCGCCCCGCACTGGACGAGCGACGACGTCTGGTCGGACGCGGTCCTGCGCCTGGTGGACGGAGCCGAGGCAGCCGCCGCCGAGTCCACCCGCCGCTGGGCGGACGACGAGGCCCGACCGCTCGAGGGCATCCCGTTCGCCGTGAAGGACATCATCGACGTCGCGGGGACCATCGTCACGAGCGGCTCGCTCCAGACCGGCGACCGTGTGGCCCCGGCCGACGCGACCGTCGTCGCCCGACTCCGTGCAGCCGGCGCGATCCCCGTGTTCACGGCGGCCACGACGGAGTTCGCCTGCGGGGGCCGCACAACGCCCGGTACGGTGCCGTGCGGAACCCCTGGGACCCCGAGCGCTGGACCGGCGGCTCGTCGACCGGGTCGGGTTCGGCGCTCGCCGCCCGGATCGTCCCGCTGGCGCTCGGATCCGACACCGGCGGATCGATCCGCGTGCCGTCCGCACTCTGCGGCACCACCGGCATCAAGCCGACCTACGGCCTCGTGCCGCGCACCGGGGTCGCGAGCCTGTCGTGGACCCTCGACCACGTCGGACCGATGGCCCGCTCCGCCGAGGACCTCGCGCTCGTCCTGGCGGTCATCGCCGGGTCCGACGGCGAGGACCCGACGACGTTCACCGCCGTCCCGCTCATCGAAGCGGCACCGGAACGGGTCGAGGGCCTCCGCATCGGGGTGCCGCGCGGCTGGTTCACCGAACGCGTCGACACCGCGGCGCTCGACGCCCACGCCGCCGCGACCGAACGGTTCCGCGCCCTCGGGGCTACCCTCGTGCCGATCGAGTTCGACGACCTCGAGTCGATCGACGCGGAGTGCTGGACCGTCTTCTACGGCGAGCTCGCCGCGAACCAGGAGGCCAACACCGCCACGGCCGACCTGTTCGACGCCGGGACCCGAGCCCGGTTCGACGTGTCGTTCCTGCCGACCGCGGCGGACTACCTCCGGGCGCTCCGCCGCCGCCCGCTGGTGCAGGCCGCGATGGTCGCCCGGATGGACGAGGTCGGCGCGGACGTGGTGCTCACCCCCGGCATCGGGGCCACCGCTCCGCGACTCGACGACCTGACCATGTCCGTCGACGGCGAGCGGTTCAACCTGCACGACGTCATCCCCCGGAACACCCGCCTGTTCGACTACGTGGGGTTCCCAGCGCTGATGATGCCGGCGGGCACCGCGCCCGACGGTCTCCCCGTCGGCGTGCAGCTCGTCGCGCGGCCGTGGGACGACCGCCTGGTGCTGTCCGCGGCCGCCGCCTTCCAGCGGGTCACGACGCACCACCGCCTGGTGCCGCCGTCGTCCGCCGTGCGAGGGCCGACCGATCAGTAGCCGCACCATCGACGAGGGCGCCGCCCGACGACGCGCCTGGCAGGTGCTCTGCGCCTCGAGCCTGAGCGTCGTCCTCGTCTTCATCTCCTCGAGCGCCCTGCTCGTCGCGCTCCCCGACGTCAGCCGCGACCTCGACGCCAGCGCGGTGCAGTCCAGCTGGGTGCTCCTGAGCTACATGCTCACCACGACCACCCTGATCCTGGTCTTCGGACGGATCGCCGACCTGGTCGGGCGGCGGCGCCTGTACATCGCCGGCATCCTCGTCTTCCTGCTCGCCTCGCTCGCGTGCGGGTTCGCCCCGGACGCCGCCGTCCTGCTCGGCGCCCGACTCGTGCAGGGCGTGGGTGCGGCGGCCATCGTCACGAACACGACCGCACTGCTCACCGACGTCTTCCCTGAGTCGATCCTGTCGCTCGGCCTCGGCCTGAACGCCACCGTCGCCGCGGTCGGGCAGGTCATCGGCCCGGTCGTGGGCGGGCTGGTCGCCGAGTCCTTCGGGTGGCGCTGGATCTTCCTCGCCGGTGTGCCGATCTCGCTCGCCGGACTCGTCTGGTCCCTCCGGCTGATCCCGCACAGCACCCGCCCCCGTTCCGGCGAGCGCCTCGACGTACCGGGATCGATCCTGTCCGTCGCGGCCGTCGGTCTGCTCGTCGGTGCCGTCTCGATGGGCGGCTCGGTCGGCTGGTCGGCCGTGCCCGTCGTGGCGATGGCCTCGGGCGCGGTCGTCCTCGGCGGCGTGTTCGTGTGGACCCAGCGCCGGGTCGCGCACCCCCTGGTCGACCCGGCGATCTTCCGCGACCGCGCCACCATCACCCTGTTCTCCGCCGCCGGGCTCTGCGCCCTGTCCAGCTACGCGCTGGTGCTGCTGGCGTCCCTGTCGTTCCAGGCCGTCGACGGCAAGGGCGCCGTCGAGGCCGCCCTCTGGGTGCTCCCCACCCCGATCGGCACGACCGTCGCCGCCGTGACCGCGGGGTTCCTCGCCCGTCGTGTGGCCGCCAGGACCCTGTCGACCATCGGCATGCTCCTCATCGCCCTCGGCGCCGCGGTGCTCGCGGTCTCCCTCGCCGACGGCAGCGCCTACGTCGTCACCGCCACCGGCCTCGGCGCGGTCGGGGTCGGGACGGGCGTGTTCATGACGCCGAGCACGTCCGCACTGATGACCCGGGTCCCGGAACACCGACGCGGCATCGCCAACGCCATCCGCTCCGCCCTGCAGAACGCCGGTTTCCTGTTCTCGACGGCCCTCGGGCTCGCGATCGCGACGGGCGGCCTGTCCGCCTCCCAGGCGGCAGCCGCCTACGACGGCAGCCTGCTCGGCCTGCCGGCCGGCGACGTCCAGGTGTTCGTCGACGGCGTCCGCGCCGCAGCGCTCACCTTCGCCGGCTGCGCGGCCCTCGGTGCGCTCATCGTCGCGTTCGGTCCGTTCGGACCACCCGACCGGGAGGCACCACTCCGGCCCGACAGGTCGGGTCCGGTCCCCGAGCCGGGGGCGTCCACGTGACCGTCCCCACCCTGGCAACGACCACCCACGACGGAAGCAGGACCCCATGACCGACGACCACCAGGACTACGCGGCGGCCGGGTTCACCGGCGCGCTGCAGCCAGGACGACGCGCTGCGCTCGTCGTCGTCGACCCGGTCCGCGCCTACGTCGACCCCGACTGCGGGCTCTACGCCGGGGTCGAGGAACCCGTCGAGCGGATGCGGGAGCTCACGACCGCTGCCCGCGCCGCCGGGGTGCACGTGGCGATCACCACCATGGCGCTGTCCGCCGACGGCTCGAACGCCGGGGTGTTCTTCCGCAAGGTGCCGGCGCTCGCCGCGTACCTGCCAGGTGCGTCCACGGGGGCGTTCGTCGACGGGCTCGAACCCCAGGGCGGGGACACCCTGGTGCCCAAGCAGTACCCGAGTGCGTTCTTCGGCACCTCGCTGGCCGCCGACCTCGTCGCCCGCGGTGTGGACACCCTCTTCATCGCGGGGCTGTCGACGAGCGGGTGCATCCGCGCGACCGCCACGGACGCCATGCAGCACGGGTTCGTGCCGATCGTCGTGCGCGAGGCGGTGGGCGACCGGCTGCCCAGCGTGCACGAGGCGAACCTGTTCGACATCGCCGCCAAGATCGGCGAGGTCTGGAGCATGGACCGGGTCCTCGAGCACTGGAACGTGGCATGAGCCCCGCGGCGAGCACCGTGACGAGCACCGCGGCGACGGTCCGCGGTCGGCCTCGGAGTGCCGCCGTCGGCGAGTCCGTCTACACGGCGTGCGTCGAGATCCTGGCCGAGGGCGACCTGCGCGCGTTCACGATCCGGGCCGTCGCCGATGCGGCCGGGGTCGGCGCCGCGACGATCTACCGGCGGTGGTCGAGCAAGGAGGTCCTGCTCACCGAGACCGTCATCCGGTTGATGGAGGAGCACATCCCCACGATCCAGGACGCCCCGATCGCCGAGGGCGTCCTCGGGCTCACCCGGGGTGGGTGCACGCCCTCGTCGCGACGCCGGTCGGCCGCGCACTCCCGCTCATCGTGGAGACCGCGTCGCACGAGCCGCGCGTCGCGGAGGCCGTCACCGAGTGGCACCTGGACCGGCGGCTGCGGGTGAACGCGATGCTGCAGCGGGCGATGGACGCCGGCGACCTGCGCCCGGACGTCGACCTCGGCATCGCCGTCGACCTGCTCGGCGGGCCGACGTTCTACCGACGCGTGTTCGTCTCGCTCGACATCCAGGCGCCCGACTACCCGGTGCGTCTGGCCCGGGAGTTCCTGCGGTGGGCCGGCTGGACCGGCGACGTGTCGACGGTGGGGGTGGCCTCGTGACCGGGATCGCGCCGGAGGAGTTCGCCCCGACCACGGCCTGGACCGACATGGGCGTCGGGACGACCCCGTCGGCGCCGGGGCACTGGATCGGGTTCAACCGACGATCCGACGCGGCGCGCCAGGTGTCCGACCTGATCCGTGCCGACATCGTCGCGGGCCGCTTCACCGGCCCGCTGCCCTACGAGTGGGAGCTGCTCGACCTGTACGGCACGACGCGGAACGTCCTGCGGGCTGCGCTGACGTTGCTCAAGGAACAGCGGCTGCTCACCCGTGCACCGCGATCCGGCACGTTCGGTGTCCGGCCCGTCGCCTCGGTGAGCCTGGCCCGCACGTCCGACGAGGTCACGATCTACGGCGAGACGGCCGGCGGCAGCGTGTTCGAGTCACCCCGGCTCAGCATCGTGCACCTGTGCGTGCAGCAGGTGACCGCGCCGGAGACCGTCCGACGCAACCTGCAGATGACCGGCAGCAGCGCGTTCTTCGTCGAGAGCCTCATCTCGTTCGACGGCGAACCGAGCCGGGTCCGGACGAGCTGGGTGCCGCACGAGCGCTTCCCCGACCTGGTCGCCGAGCCGCTCACCGAGTACGTGCCGGACGTGCTGGTCCGGAAGGCCGGTGCGCGGCCGGAGGCTCGGCGGCTGTTGCTGAGCACCGTGAACGCCGACCAGTGGACGGCCGACCTGCTGGACATCGATCCCGGTCAGGCGATCTTCCACATCGAGCGGCTGATGTGCCTGGCGGACGGGACGCCCGTCGAGTACGGCTTCTCGCGGTACCGCGGCGACCGGGCGGTGATCGACTCGCGGATCATCTGACCCGTGCGCCCGGGCTCAGTCGGTCCGCATCGAGAAGACGTCGCCCGGCTGGCACCCGAGCTCCTGGCAGAGCCGGGTGAGGGTGGAGAACCGGATCGCGCGCGCCCGGTTGTTCTTCAGCACCGACAGGTTCACCACGGTCACCCCGACCCGGTCCGCGAGCTCGGTCAGCGTCATGCCCCGAGCGGCGAGCAGCTCGTCGAGGTGGCAGACGACCGCGTGGCCGTCCTCCTGTTCCGGGGGCATCAGACCAGCCCGGACTGGTCGCGGACCATCCGCTGCGAGGCGGTCAGGGCGAACCGGAAGCAGATGACGACGAGCAGACCGAGGTACACGGGCACGAACTGGTGGTCGACGTCGGGCGTCGGCAGGCGCCCGTCCCAGCCGAGCCCCGACACCACCCAGTTCCACCCCATCCGGCGGACGAACTGGGGCACGAACCCCGCCACCAGCACCGCGGCGGCGAGCCAGTCGAGGATGCGGGTCGTCGACCGGTCGAACAGCCCGCCGCGCGAGATCTTCCACGCGACCGCCGCCACCAGGGCGATGAGGGCGCTGACGAGCAGGACCTCGAGCGCGTCACCGACCCGGATGTACCCGATCGCCCCCGCCGGCACGTCCGCGATCGGGGCCCGGAGCACGAGGTGGTCGGCGGTGACGGTCGCCCCGCCGGGCGGCTGTGGGACGTCGCTCGTCGCGATCATCCGGACGGGCACCGACACCGTCCCGGAGCTGACCGAGCGGACGAGCAGGTCGACGTACCGCCAGACGACGAGCGCGATGCCGATCACGCAGCAGGCGACGTAGGCGAGGTAGGAGTTCCGCCCGCGGGGCGGTTCGTACACGGGTGCGGTCATGGCGTCTTCCCTGTCGATCATCGATACCATCGAATTTCGATACAACGATAAACGATGGGTCGGACCGGTGCAAGACCCTGCCCGGCTCCGACCTACAGCAGGCCGAACACCGCCTGCGCCCCGAGGCTCGTGCCCGCCACCAACACCCAGAGCGCGATGCCGAGCAGCATCGGACGGAACCCGGCACGTCGCAGCGCCGCGAAGTCCGTCGAACAGCCGATCGCCGCGAGCGCCACCGTGATGAGGAACGACGCCGCGGTCGAGAAGCCCGGGGCAGCGTCAGCCGGCAGCACCCCGACGGTCCGGAGCAGCACCACCACGAGGAACCCGATCAGGAACCACGGGACCAACCGGAACACACGGAAGCCGCTGCGCGACCCCGCGTCGGGCGCGAGCTGCTCGCGGGAGGCGCGTCGGGCCTCCAGTCCGGCCAGCCCGATGACGATCGGGATGATCATCAGGGTGCGCACCAGCTTCACGACGACCGCCGTGTCGGTCGCCTGGCGACCGTAGACCGTCGCGGTGGCGACGACGGACGACGTGTCGTTCACCGCAGTGCCCGCGAAGACGCCGAAGGCGTGCTGGCTGAGGCCGAGGGCGTGGCCGAGCAGGGGGAAGGCGAACACCGCGGCGATGTTGCAGAGGAAGATCGTCGACATCGCGTAGGCGACGTCCGCGCTGACCGCACCGATGACGGGCGTGACGGCCGCGATCGCGGACGCACCGCAGATGCCGGTCCCCACGCCGATCAGGGTGCGGAGGGCGCTCGACACCCGCAGCAGCCGGCCGATCCCCCAGGCGGCACCGAGGCACACCACGAGGGTCGTCACCATGACCGGCAGGGTCTCGCCGCCGATGCGCAGGACCTCACCGATCGAGAGCTGCGCGCCGAGCAGCACCACCGCGAACTGCAGGACACGACTCGACGAGAACTTCACGCCGGGAGCGAGCACGGCGAGGGTGCCGCCGGTGCGCCGACGGACGAGCCAACCGAGCACCGCGCCGATCAGGACGGCGGGGACGGGTCCGCCCACGACCGGGACGACCGATCCGATCAGGGTCGCGACGAGGCCGATCGCGACGGCGACGGCGACACCGGGTGCGGCGGTGCGGGCGAACTGCATGGGAACAGCATCTCGTGCTCGCGGCCGTCGTGCGGTCCAGCCGGGCAGGATGGTGCGGTGGAGTACTCGGGCGAGCGGTGGGTGCAGCGGCTGCGCGACGGGGAGATGCGGAAGCGGTGGCCGGTCCTGCTCGTGGCCGCGGTCATGACGGCAGCGGGGCTCGGCGTGCTCGTCGCCGAGTTCGCGTCGCCGGACTTCCTGCGCGGTCTCGACAGCGCCCGCACACAGGCCGACTTCGTCCTGTGGCCGCTGCTCGTCACCGGGTTCGGCCTGCTGCTGGCGGTGGTGACCTGGAGCGCCGGTCGGACCGATCGCCGCACCCTCGCACGGATCCGGGAACACCGCGCGCCCCGGTTCCACCTGCCGGTCTCCGCGTCGGGGTTGCGGGCGACCGACGACCTGCCGGGCCCCCGACCCGAGATCTGGACCGTCGACGCGGCCGGTCTGCACGCGTGGGCGCCGTCGCGGGCGGAGCCGGTGTTCGACCTGCCCTGGACCCACATCCGGAGGTTCTCCGTCGCCACGAAGGACGCACGCGGACAACGGGTCGACTTCGGCGTCTGGATCAGCACGACGGTCGGCGAGGACGTCGTGGTGGAGCCACGACCAGCGCTCGGACGCGGGTTCGAGGGCGGTCCGGACGAGCTCGCGACGATCGTGCGGGTACTCCGCGCACTGCGACGCGAGCTCGACCCGCGGGGCGCTGCCGCCGATCAGCCCTGAGCGGGCGGGACCTCGCCGGTCATGTCGACGCGCTCGGTGCCGTCGTTCCAGATGTACGTCGCGGTGGTGCGACCGGACGGTTCTGCGTTGGGCTCGCCGGCCTTCGCGTACGAGTAGGTGACCTTGATCGAGGCGTCGGCCAGCCGCTCGACCGTCGGCTCGAACGCGTACTGCTCGGAGGTCGCGGTGCCGAGGTACCGGCCCTGGTGGAAGAGCAGGATCGCGTACGGGGAGCCGGCCGTGGCGAACTCGGGCGAGACGACGGACCAGGACAGGGAGGCGCAGGCGTCGTAGCCGGTGTAGTCGGCGTTCGCGGCGTCCCACTTGGTGCCCTCGAGGCCGGCGGGCGACGGCAGCGCGGCGATCCCGGCGGCGGCTGCCTCGGAGCCGGCCGCGGGACCACAGGTCGGGGTGGGCGTCGGTGTCTGGCTCGGCGTGCTCGTCGGCGTCGGGGTCGCTGCCGTGTCCGTCGGCGCTGCGGTCACGGTCTCGGTGACGGTCGGGGTCGCGTCGCCGCCGTCCCCGCCGCCGGAGCAGCCGGTCAGCAGGGCGACCACGGCCGCGCCGGTCAGGAACAGAGCAGTCTTCGAGGTGCGCACCACTCCACGGTGCACCGACCGCGGTGTCGGCGCTCGCATCGTTACCGGCCCGTAGTCTGCTGGCATGCGGGGAGAGGGCATCGGGGCATCGGCGGACGTCGCGGACGACCACGTCGTGGGTCCGCACGGACCGGTCCTCATCCGGCGCTACCGACCGCAGGACCCCGCAGCCGCTCCGACCCTGGTCTGGCTGCACGGCGGCGGGTTCTTCCGGGGCGACCTGGACCTGCCCGAGTCGGACGCCGTGGCCCGGGTGCTCAGCGCCCGCGGCATCCCGGTGGTCACCGTCGACTACCGCCTCGGCCCGCTGCCGGGTCTGCCCTGGATCGGGCGGACGGGTCCACGAGCACGCCGACGCGCACCGCACGCTCGGGACGAAGTCGTGGCCGTGCTCCGCTCGCTCGCAGAGGAGTGTCCGGCCGGTCTGGTGCTGGGTGGCGCGAGCGCTGGAGCCTGCCTCGCCGCCACCGCGGTCCCTCACGGACCCGCGCTGGCCGGCACCGTGCTCGCGTACGGGTTCTTCCACGCGCGGATCCCCCGCGACCCAGCGGTGCAGCGTCTCGTGCGCGGGCACCGGCGGATCACGCACGCTCCACTGTTGCTCGACGCCGCGAACCGCACCTACGCCGGGCCGCTCGGTGCCGGAGCGTTCCCGGCGCCGGAGGACCTCAGCACGTTCCCGCGCACCCTGGTGCTCGACGCCGAGCGGGACACGATGCGCGCATCCGGCGACCGGTTCGCACGGCGGCTCGGTGCCGCGGGGGTCGATCTCGAACGGCACGTCCTGCCCGACAGCCGGCACGCGTTCCTCAACCGACCGGGCAGCATCGACTTCACGGCTGCCGTCGACCTGATCGCTTCGTGGGTGGTCCGTCGGCCCGTCTGAACGTTCGAGCGTGTGCGACCGTCGGACATTCCGGTGACGCCACGACGAACCGGACGTATTCTGCTGTCGGAAGCAACGGCGGTTCCGAACACCCTTCGCCACGTTCACCGTCGTGGCGTCCCGCCTCTGTGACGAAGAGTCCTACTGTGACCGAACACCTCATCGAGTACGTCGCCCGTGACCGCACGGGCATCACCGCCGTCGTGACGACCACCAGCGTCATCGACGTCGACACCGTGATCCAGCACATCCGCTCCGGACACACCGGCTACTACGTGGCTGCCGACTCCTGGAAGCGCACGCCGGTCAGGAGCATGTCGTTCATCGGCGGCACCTACCTGTTCGCGAACTGGGACGGCTCGAAGCGGAACATGCTGCACGACCTGGCGTTCCGGTCGCCGACGCGCGCGGTCCAGACCGCGCCGCCGACGGAGTCCCGCTTCGCGCGGTTCCTCGACGCCGTGTTCGGCCGCCGGCTCCCACTGCGCTGAACTGCCGGTACCACCGCTGTCTCGGCCCCTGCCCGTTCGCAGGCCCGTGAGAGCATGACGGGCATGCAGAAGGGAGCAGATGCTCGCGAAGGACGTGTCCGACAAGCGGTTCCGACCGACCAAGTGGCGGGAGGGCTACGACCAGGGTGAGGTCGACGCCTTCCTCGACCGGATCCAGACCACCCTCGCCGGGTACGAGCAGGGGCGGCCGGTGGATCCGCTCACACCGGAGCAGGTGTCCGCCGCCCGGTTCCAGCCCACGAAGTTCCGCGAGGGCTACGACCAGGACCAGGTGGACGACTTCCTCGACGAGGTCGTCGTCGCCCTCCGCCAGCACGCGGTGCGCTGACCCCGACACCGACACAGAACGACATCCCCGTCGTCGTACGACGTCGGGGATGTCGTTCCGGGTCGATCCCGGGTCGATCCAGCCCTCAGACCTGCGCGCCCTCCAGCGTCGCCGCGAGCGGGTCGAAGTCCTCGGGCAGCGAAGCGATCGGTGCGACGGTCGACTCGACCTCGATGAACGAGCGGGCGGCGATCGACTCCTCGACCGCGACCATGGTGTCGAGCACGTGGTAGCCGACCTCGCCGGTCGCGATGTGCGAGCCGCCGCCACGGATGGCCCGCGCCATGTCGAGCACGCCGAGCCCACGGCCGACGGTGGGCTCCTCGTCGAGCAGCACGTCCCACTCCTGCGAGAAGGGGAACGTCGCGTCCGCGGTCAACGGTCGCGCGATCCGGATCGGGTGCCCGCCACCGAACGTGTTCGGGTCGGGCAGGACGATCGTGCCCTCGGTCCCGTTGACCTCGAAGACCCCGTGCCGGAACAGCGGGGTGTCGAACGACAGCAGCGACTGTGCGTTGCCACCCTGCTCGAACGAGGTCAGGACGGAGACGTGGGTCGGCACCTCGACGGGGAACGAGTCGCCCGCGTTCGGTCCGACGACCAACTGCCGCGTCGACCGCGACTGAGAACCCGTCGCGACGACCGAGTCGATCGGTCCGAGCAGGTGCACCAGCGCCGTGAAGTAGTACGGGCCGATGTCGAACAGCGGGCCCGCGCCCTTGGCGTAGAGGAACGACGCGTTCGGGTGGAACACGTCCGGCCCCTGCCACTGCATGCTCGTGACCGCGGTGAGCGGGGTGCCGATCGCACCGGCCTCGATCGCACGCTTGGCGGTCTGCCAGCCCGGACCGAGCACGGTGTCGGGCGCGATGCCGAGCTTCAGCCCGAGGGAGTCGGCGAGTTCGACGAGCGACGCGGCCGAGGCACGGTCCACGCCGATCGGCTTCTCGCTCCACACGTGCTTGCCGGCACGCAGGGCGTCCATCGAGACGGCGACGTGCGTGGCGGGGAGCGTCAGGTTGATGACGATCTCGACGTCGGGATCGGCGAGCACGGATGCGCCGTCGCCCGAGGCCGCGACACCCCACTTCGAAGCCGACGCCGCGGCGCGCTCCGTGTCGATGTCGCCGATCCGGACGACCTCGACGTCGGGGAACGTCGTGAGGTTGGCCAGGTACTGCTCGCTGATCATGCCGGCGCCGATGAAGCCGATGCCGACGCGTCCGGTGCGGGTCATGCGGACACCTCCGATGCGGACGACGAACCGGCCGGCGCGAGCTGCGCCGCGAGCCACTCGTACGACTGCTGCACACCGTCGAAGACGTCCCCGTCGAACCCGTCGAACTCGATGACGGCGTACTCGAGCGCCGTCGCCGCACGCAGCGCCTCGGCGAGCCGGACGTCGCCCTGGCCGGCCGGGGTCTGGTCGGTGGGGATCGTCGCGGTGGAGATGTCGTCGCGCATCGGACCGTCCTTGACGTGCACGGCGACGATGCGGTCGCCGAGCTCCTCGATGAACGCGACGACGTCGATGCCCGCGGCCGACGCCCAGTACAGGTCGAGCTCGAGCACCACGGCCGGGTCGAGCAGCGACGCGAGCACCTGCAGCGCGGGCTGTCCGTCGATCTGCGGCCGGAGCTCGTGGTCGTGGTTGTGGTAGCCGACGCGCAGACCGTGCTCGGCGGCCTCGACGGCGGCGGCGTTCAGCCGTGCGGCGACGCGCTCGACGCCCTCGCGGGTCGTCCACGCGTCGGGTCCGACGAACGGGTCGATGACGATCTCGAGGCCGAGTTCCTTCGCCGCGGCGAAGGTGTCGGCGTGCGACGGAGCGGTCATCACGGTGCCGTCGGGCAGCGGGATGGTCTCCTCGACCAGGAACGCGTGGCCGGTCTTCGCGGTGATGCCGTGGGCGTCGAACGCGGACTTGAGCTGCGGTGCTCGGTCCACGAACGCGAACGCCTCGACGGTGTCGAAGCCGATCTCGGCCAGGCGGCGGACGCCGCCGTCGAGGTCGGGCTCCAGCGCGGCGTTCACCGTGTAGAGCTGCAGGGAGATGGCGGGAGCCATGTCGGGTCCTTTCCGGGGGTGGTGCAGGTGACTGCCTGGAGGCGCGACTCGCGTTGCGGACGCGAGTTGCGCCTCCCGGCTGGTTGCGTTGGTCAGCGGACCGACTTGATCGGCAGGATGACGAGGGCGCCGAGGATGACGGCGACGCCGGCACCCCAGAGCATGAGCGTGTAGTTCTGACCGCCGCCGATGCCGAGCAGGAACAGGCCGACGGCCGGAGCGAGCGACTGCGGCAGCGCGTTCGCGATGTTGATGACGCCGAGGTCCTTGCCGGGGCGTTCCGGGTCGGGCAGCACGTCGACGATCAGGGCGGTGTCGATGGCCGCGTAGATGCCGAAGGCGAAGCCGAGGACGATCTCGGCGAAGTAGAAGCCGCCGACGGTGTCGACGTGGGCCAGGATCACGAGGCCGACCGCGGTCAGTGCGGTGGAGCCCCAGACGAAGACCTTGCGGCGCTGGACGCGGTCCGACACCCAGCCGGAGACGGCGGCGCTGACGAGCAGGGCGACCGTGTACAGCAGGACGCCGAACGCGACGACCCCGACGGCCTCGGCCTGCGGCAGACCGATGCGGTCCTGCATGTAGAGCAGGCGGTACGTCGTGAACATGAACGTGCCGAAGGTGATGAGGAAGCGACCCCACCATGCCAGGCCGAAGTCCGGGTGCTTGATCGGGTTGGTCCAGAACGAGCTGATCAGGTTGATCCAGCTGAACGGCTTGACCGGCGTCGTCGGCAGGTCGTCGCGGGCCACGAAGCAGTAGACGAGGATCGCGATGATCGCCAGGACACCCGGGGCGATGAAGAGGACCGGCAGGTTCCCGACCAGGTACACGGCGAGGTACAGGCCCGCGAGGATGGCGGTGTTCTGCGCGAGGGCGATGACGCTCGAGGCCTTGCCGCGCTGGAACTCCGGCACGTTGTCGGCGAAGCTCGCGGTCAGCGTGGCGAGGACGGCGTTCGCCGTGACCTGCGCGAGGACCCAGGCCAGCGTGAGCTGCAGGACGTTCGGCGAGAACGCGAGCCAGGCGAGCGAACCGACGAAGACGATGACGCCACCGAGCATCCACGGGCGTCGGCGGCCCCACCGGCTGCGGGTGCGGTCGGAGATCGCGCCGAACAGCGGATTGGCGAACAGTGCGCCGAGGGCACCGAACGGCAGGACGGAGCCGACCACGGTCTCGGGGCTCGTGGGGTTGAGCTCGGTCGCCTTGATCGACATGCTCACGAAGACCGGCGTGAGCAGGGCGACGAACAGGCCGAACTGGGCGAAGCTGAGGCCCCAGAGGTAGCCGCGGCCCACACGCATCGTGCTGACGGACTGCGTGATCCCCTCGACCGAGAACGCTCGGGGCGCCGCGGCGTCCGAGGCGGTGGCACCGGCGGCTGCGGTGACCGCTGGTGATGCGGTCCCGGCGATGCCGCGGGTGGGTTCTTCCTTCGACGTCGGTGTCGACATGACTCCTCCTCGAGTCATAGGGGGCTTCGGGGCCCTCGAATACCTAGTGCTGCTAGGTGATCGGGACTGTAGCACCGGAAACCTCCGACCGGAAGTTTTGTCCCGATTGTTGCGCCGGTACATTGGCACGCGTGACCTCCAACGATGGAATCGGCACCAGGGGCCCCTACGCCAAGGGCGTGCAGCGTCGGCGGGAGATCCTCGACCAGACGCTCGACGTCGTCGCCTCGCGCGGGATCGACGGCACCTCGCTGCGCGCCATCGGCGATGCGATCGGGGTCTCGCACGCGGCACTGAAGCACTACTTCTCGTCACGGGAAGCGCTGCTGGTCGAGGTCCTGCGGGAACGCGATGCCGCCTCGGACCGGGCACTCGGCGACACGGCCGGGGTCTTCACCCGACTGGCCTTCGTCGCCGACCGGAACGTCAGCGAGCCGGCACTCGTGACGCTCTACACGACCCTGCTCGGGGCGTCGGTGGAGTCCGGCAACGAGACGGCGCGGGAGTTCTTCGCCGCCCGGTTCGACGAGGCACGGGGGAACCTGGTCGCCCAGCTGCGTGACGAGCTCGCGGCGTCGGGGCGGCGCTCGGACGCCGACCTCGAGCAGGTGGCGTCGCTCATCATCGCGGCGTTCGACGGACTGCAGGTGCAGTGGCTGCTGGACCGGAACGTGGACATCGCGGGGACGCTGCGGTTGCTGGAGCGGGTGTTGTAGGGACCGACTCGGAACGACACCGGGTCGACTCAGAACGACACCGGGTCGACTCGGAACGACGTCCTCGTCGTCGTACGACAACCAGGACGTCGTTCCGAGTCGACGAACGACCCTTACTTCTCGCCGTCCTCTTCCGGGTTGAAGTGCGAGTCGTCCCCGACGTGCCCAGCGGCCAGGCCGTCCGGGGCGTTGGGGATGGTGTTGTCATCGCCGAGCCCGCCCGGCTTCTCGATGCCCTCGGAGTCGTTCACGGGGGCCTTGGCGTCGTCGTCGTGCGTGTTGCTGCTGTCGGTCATGGTCTGCTCCAGTGCAGTGGTCGAACCGAGGGCGACGCCCCCGGCAGGTGCTGACCTCGGACGCTACGTGCCGCTGCTCGGAATCCACCCACCAGCCGCGTGCCCCGACCGGTCGACAGCGGAGTCGCCGCTCGGTAGATTGTTCAACAACCCGCGACGACAGGGAGTCCCCGTGACGACGATCGACCTGAACAGCGACCTCGGCGAGGGGTTCGGCGCCTGGACGATGGGCGACGACGCCGCGATGCTCGACGTCGTGTCGAGCGCCAACGTCGCCTGCGGATTCCACGCCGGCGATCCGACGATCATGCTCGCCACCGCCCGCGCCGCCGCCGAGCGCGGGGTTGCCATCGGAGCGCACGTCGCCTACCGCGACCTCGCCGGCTTCGGGCGCCGTCCGGTGCACGTCACCCCGGACGAACTCCACGCCGACGTCGTGCACCAGCTCGGCGCGATGGCCGCCACCGCGCGGGTCGCCGGCACCGCGGTCACCTACGTCAAGCCCCACGGCGCCCTGTACAACACCGCGTGCGCCGACCCGGTCCAGGCCGAGGCCGTGGTCCGGGCGATCGCCGACGTCGACAGCTCGCTCGCGGTGCTCGCGCTGCCGGGTTCCGAACTCCTGCTCGCTGCCGAACGTCACGGGCTCCGCGCGGTCGCGGAGTCCTTCGCCGACCGCGCCTACGAACCCGACGGCTCCCTGGTGTCCCGCGGCACGCCGGGTTCGGTGCTGCACGATCCGGACGAGGTCGCGGCTCGCGTCCTCCGCATGGTCACCGACGGGGTCGCGACCGCCGTCGACGGCTCCGAGCTGCGGGTCAGCGCCGACTCCGTCTGCGTCCACGGCGACTCCCCCGGTGCCGTCGCGATGGCCCGCGCGATCCGAGCCCTGCTGACCGAGCACGGCGTCACGATCGCACCGTTCGCACCGTGACCGTCCTCGACCTCCGACCAGCTGGGCGCACCGCCTTGCTCGCCACGTTCGACTCGCTGCCGCAGGTCGTCGCGTTCCGCGCCGGGCTGACCACGGCCACAGTCCCCGGCCTGACCGAGGTCGTGTCCGGCGCACGGACCCTGCTGCTCCGCTACGACCCGGCGACGACCGACGCCGCGAGACTCCGCGGCGCACTCGAACGAGTCGTCCCGTCCGCCGACGCCGATGCGGCGAGCGCCGCGGACCCACTCGTCATCCCGGTGGTCTACGACGGCGAGGACCTCGACCAGGTCGTCGCCCTGACGGGCATGCGCCGCGACCGCGTGATCGCGTGGCACACCGGCCAGCTCTGGACGAGCGCGTTCTGCGGCTTCGCCCCGGGCTTCAGTTACCTCACCGGCACCGAGCCGTCACTCGACCTGCCTCGCCGGAGCACGTCGCGCACCGCCGTGCCGAGCGGTGCCGTCGCACTGGCGGGCGAGTTCAGCGCCGTCTACCCGCGCGTCTCCCCCGGCGGCTGGCAGCTCATCGGCCGCACCGACGTGCCGATGTGGTCGCTCGACCGGGAACCGCCGGCGCTGGCACCCGCCGGCACACGGGTCCGGTTCGTCGACGCGGGTGCGGCATGAGCGCGCTGACCGTCCTGCAGGTCGGCTTCGGCGTCGCCACGCAGGACCTGGGGCGTCCCGGCTTCAGTGACATGGGCCTCGGCGCGGCGGGCGCCGCCGACCGTGGTTCCGCAGCACTGGCCAACCGGCTGGTCGGCAACCGTCCCGATGCGGCCGTCCTGGAGGCCCTGCTCGGCTCCGTCACGCTGCGGACCGACGCGTACGTGGCCGTCGCCACCGCCGGGGCCGCCTGCCCGGTCGAGATCGAGCGGGCGGACGGCCGGGTCCGCGGTGCGGCCTCGCACGAGGTCCTGATGCTCGCCCCGGGCGACACGCTCCGGATCGGTACGGCCACCGCCGGGCTGCGCTCCTACATCGCCGTCCTCGGCGGGTTCGCGGTCGAGCCCGTGCTCGGCAGTCGCTCGTGGGACTCGCTCGCACGCCTCGGGCCTCCGCCGTCGTCGCCGGGTGACGTCCTGCCGATCGGCGACGCGCGCGCTTCGTGGCCGATCGTCGACGCCGTGCCGCAACCGGACGAGCACTGGCCGGACGACCCGGTCGTCCTCGACGTCACCGCCGGCCCCCGCGACGACTGGTTGACGCCGGACTGGCGCGACACCCTGACCCGTCAGGACTTCACCGTCGGGTCGGACAGCGACCGCGTGGGGGTCCGCACCACGGCTCCGCAGCCGCTCGTCCGCGCCGTGACGCACGAGCTGCCGAGCGAAGGGGTCGAGACCGGTTCACTGCAGGTCCCGCCGGAGGGCTTCCCGGTGCTGTTCCTCGCCGACCACCCGGTGACCGGCGGCTACCCCGTCGTGGCGGTCCTCACGCCGGAGTCGGTCGACCGGGCGGCGCAGCTCCGGCCGGGCGACACCATCCGCTTCCGGCTCGTCCACCGACGACCGGCTCGCTGACCGATCCGGAACAGGTCGGCGCCGCTGCGGGTTGAGTCGGACACTGCTGACGAAAGGTGCACCACATGTCGATCACCGTCCTGCTCGAGGTCCAGTTCCGGAGCGACGTCCCTGCCGACACCGTCGAGGCGGCGATCCGCGAGACGCTCGCCCAGACCCGCGCCTTCGACGGCTGCGAGTCCCTCGAGGTGCTGGTCGACGACGCCGACCCGACGCGCATGGTCGTCGTCGAGTCCTGGACGAGCGGGGCCGCCCACGACGCCTACGAGGCATGGCGGGCGACCCCGGACGGTGCCGCAGCGATCGGACCGATCGTCGCCGCACCGCCCGTCGCGCGGACGTTCGCCCGGACGATCGCGATCAGCTGACCTGCTGTGGGTCAGCCCGTGTACTCGTAGGTGCTGACCCAGTCGATGTCGAGGTGCCCGGCGGCACCCCAGTTGCCGACCTGGAACATGTACCGGTGCGCGGTCTTCGGCACGTTCGACGTGACCGTCTTGATGACCTTGCCGTCGAGCAGGTACTGCACCGACTTGCCGGGGATCCACTCGACCGAGTAGACGTGCCAGCTGCGCCAGGTCACCCCGGTGCTCATGCTCGTCGAGTTCGCTTCCTGCCCGGCGACCATCGAGTGGTGGTGGAGCATCGGCGACCCCTCGAAGTTCGCCTCCGGGTAGTCGATCTCGCCGTCCGACCAGACGTTCGACGACGGCCACAGCATGAACGCTGCACCGTTCCCGACACCGCCCGTGGCCTTCGCGCGGACGCTGAACTTGCCGCCCACGTGCGACCACGCGCCGTTCGGGGTCCCGAAGGTCCCCGCGGCTCCGTGCTTGCCGTCGAGCGTGACGTCCATGTAGCCGTTGCGGGCGCTGACCTGCGAGCCCGAGTAGTACGTGCCGCCCGTCCCGTCCGGGTAGGGCTGCCACGAGTTCGCGTAGGTCTTCGCGAACTGGCCGTTCGCCGAGGCCGTGGTGCTGAAGTTCTCGACGAAGGTCTGCTTGAACTTGCCGACGTTGCCGACCGGGGCGGTGACCCCCGCGTAGGCAACGGTTCCCGCTCCGAGCGGTGCCGCCACGACGACGGCTCCGATGAGTGCGGCGATGAGTGCGGTCCGCCTGATCCTGCGGTGCTGCATGTGTCACTCCCTGGTGTGACTGGTGGCACCCGTTCCCCTCGGGCACCCAGCCGGATCTCGGCTGCGCACCGAGGGTAGGTGCATTCTGCAACCGATGCAGGGGGTTGACAGCAGCACGCCGGACCGGCGACCATGCCCCTCGTTCGAGGGTCAGCGCGCGGCGTGCTCGCGTGCTTCCATGGCATCCCAGGCGAAGCTCGCGAGCCAGTGCGTGGAGTAGTACTCTTCGCCGACGCTGGCGGCCAGCCCCGAGGCCAACAGCCGGTCGGCCGCCTCGTCGAGCAGGCTCGCGAGCCCGTCGTCGTCGAGCTCGCCGGCGCGCAGGGCGTCCGCGATGCGTCGGGCCGATCCCGCTCGCGACAGGTCGAGCCCGAACAGGTGCACCTGCTGCGGGTCGTTCTCGTCACGGACCACCGTCGACTGCAGGATCGCGTCGCCCGACCGCACCTGGGCGAAGAAGCCGTCCGACCACGTCGCGAACTCGGCCGGGGTCAGCACGGCCCGCATCAGGTCGGCTTCGGCCAGACCGGCGGACAGGAAGTCGTGCCCGCTGCGCTCCCAGTCGAACGGCCACCCGGCGTCCTCGCCGAACCACTCGCGCGCCGCCCGCTCCACCGTCGCGGCGAGCTCGTCGCGGCCGAGCGACCGTGCGGCCTCGAGCACGAGCAGCAGCCCGAAGGCCGAGTTCGAGTGCACCCCGTGCCGCACCGGGTGGGCGGCGCCGTCGACCCACCGGGTGACGAGGTCCTCGAGAACGTCGACGACGGGCGCGAACCCGGGGGCGAGCTGCCGGATGGCCGGCACCTCGGACGCGGAGACCTCGGCGGCGAGCTTCGCGAGCCAGGCCCACCCGTAGGGGCGCTCGTAGTGCGGCGTCGTGTGGAAGTAGGCGGCTTCCGTCGCCAGGTGATCCGCGCTCAGGTGGGCTTGCAGGATCGTGGTGAGCCGGGCCTCCAGGTCGGCCGGCAGACCGTGCGCGACCAGACGCGCTGCGAGCCAGTGCATGTGCACGGACGAGTGCCAGTCGTAGGACGTCGCGAAGGCGGGGTGCAGTTCGACCGGCAGCGCCCGGTCGTCCGGGCCGGACGTCGTGTGGTGCGCCGCGTACGGGTACTCGCGCGAGGTGTTCTCGGCGGCGACGGCCGCGAAGCGGTCAGCCCACGCGGCCCGGGTCAGGTCGAGCGGGGCAGCATCGAAAGCGACAAGGTACATGACTCCCATGTTGACGACGAGCAGGATGGCGGCGGTCGGGATCTGCGCCTTGATCGGACCGTACTTGTCCCGCATCTCGAGCAGGGCAGCCGGCACCAGGTTGAAGTTCGCGGCCATCGGCGTGACGAGCGTCCCGCAGAACCCGGCGAGCATGCCGATGGCGAAGATCGCGGCGGGGTTGCCGTCGAAGCCCTGCACCAGGACGGGCCAGCCGATGGCGGCCGTCATGATCGGGAAAGCGGCGAACGCGTTGCCCATGATGATCGTGAAGAGCGCCATGCCGAGGCAGTAGACGACGACCGCGGCGATCAGCGAACCGCCGGGCAGGATCGACTTGATGATCGTGCCGACGGCGTCGCCGACCCCGGCCTGGGTGAACACGATGCCGAGGGTGGAGAGCATCTGCGGCAGCAGCGCCGCCCACCCGATGGCCTGCAGGAGACGGCCGCCCTCGCGGATGGGCGTGGCGATCCTCGGCGGGCGCAGGACGAACACCGCGACGACCACAGCCAGCACCGACCCGATGCCCAGGCCGGTCAGGGTCGCGCTGCCCTCGGCGAGCAGCGGTTCGCCGCCGATCGAGACGAGCGGACCGAGCGTCGCCACGAGGACGGCGACCACGGGCACGACCAGCGCCGGGATGAAGAGCTTGTTGCCGAACCGGGTGGCGAACGCCGCGCGCTCGTCGGGGCTGGTCGTGGCGAGGACGCTCGTGCTGGCGGACGGCTTCGTGGCGGCAGCGGTGGGCTCGGCCGGGCCGGTCTCCGCCCCCGTGCCGGCACCCGGGATGCTGGCGACCCGCGTGCGACTGGTGGTCCCGGTGAACCCGAGTCCGGCGAGCGCGACCATCACCAGGACGGCGATGCCGAGCACCCACGACGGCGCCGTCTTCGCGGCGACGAAGGTGCCGTAGAAGAACGAGACCCCGAGGATCCCCCAGAACGCCGCGTTGCCGAGTCGCTTCGCGTGCGAGGTGTCCGTGACGATGAGGACGGCGACCGCGATGAAGAACGCGCCGATGAGCCAGTAGAGCCATTCGCTGGTGATCACGCTGCGGCTCCCTGCGTCGGGGCGTCGACGCGTGCGTCGGCGGCCATCTTGTCGAGCGTGCGGTCGAACAGCAGCAGCCGCGTGCCGTGGACCAGGAGCGCGGCGATGCCGGTCGGGATCGCCCACAGCGCCAGGTCGATGGGTTCGAGCGACAGACCGTAGGTGGCGTCGACGAAGGTCGTGATGAGCAGGATCGAGCCGACGGCGACGAAGACGTCCTCGCCGAAGAAGACCCCGACGGTGTCCGACGACGCCGAGTAGCCCTTGATCTTCTCGCGCATCCGCTCGTCGATCCGGCCGTACTTCTTGATCGCCGCCCCTTCGGCCATCGGGTGCACGAGGGGCCGCACGGTCTGCGCCGGCCCGCCGATGCTGGTGAGGCCGACCGCGGCCGTGACCTGCCGGATGGCCAGGTACCCGGCCAGCAGACGACCCGTCGTGAGCTTGTCGAGCTTCGCGATCAGGCGCTTGGCCTGGTCCTGCAGCCCGTAGCGCTCGATCAGGCCGATGACCGGCAGGACGAGCGCGAAGGTCGTGACGGACCGGCTCGACGCGAAGCCGTCGCCGAAGGCGGTGAGGATGCCGACGGGACCGATCCCGCCGATGGCCGCGGTGACGATGCCCGCGACGGTCACGACGAGCAGCGCGTTGATGCGCAACGCGAACCCGATGATGACGACGGCGACGCCGATGAGGACGAACATGCGGGACAGTCTGGACCGCATTGTTCAACAATCGCAAGGGGGTGTTCTGCTCTGTAACACGACGGTCACACGGCGCGGGGTTCGCACCTGCGATGCCCGAGGCCGTGTCAGGATCGGGACATGACCCGAACCGTCAGCGGTGCCGACTCGACGGCCGACCGGCTGCGCACCCTGATCGCGGCGGGCGAGTTCTCCCCCGGGACGCAGCTGTCCGAGGAGCGGTTGAGCGACCAGCTCGGGGTGTCGCGGAACACCCTGCGCGAGGCCTTCCGGCTGCTCGCGCGCGACCGGCTCGTCGAGCACGTGTTCAACCGCGGGGTCTTCGTGCGACGCCTCTCCGCCGAGGACGTCGCCGACCTGTACGCCGCCCGACGGGTGCTCGAGGAAGCCGCGGTCCGCGCGTGCTCGCCGACGTCACCCGCGCTCGACGCAGCCGCTGCGGCCGTCACGGCCGCACGGGACGCTGCCACCGCGGGCGACTGGGGCGCCGTGGGCACCGCGGACATCCGGTTCCACTCCGAGCTCGTGCGCGCGGTCCCGAGCGCGCGGATCCACGGACTGATGGACGGGCTGCTCGCCGAGATGCGGCTGGCGTTCCTGACGACCGACGACCCGGGGTCGTTCCACGCCGAGTTCGTGGACCGGAACGACGCGATCGTCGCGGCGTTGCGCGCCGGCGACCAGGCACGAGCGTCGGCGCTGTTGGCGGACTACCTCGACGATGCGGAGCGGACGCTGCGGGTGGCCGCGGACGCGGCAGGCTGACGGGGGCCCGGTGCGGGTCCTGCCTGCGCGCTCGGATCGCCTCGACTAGCGCTGGTACCGGCCGAGGCCGCGCTTCCTGTCGCGGAGTGCGACGGCGAGCATGCTGCCGCCGAGCACGAGCCACAGGACGGCCATGATCGCGCGGAACGTGCTCGGCTCGATGATCGCCAGGACGCTCCAGAGCACCCCGACCGCGAGCCACACGACGCCGACCCAGACCAGCGGACGTCCGAAGGTCGCGCGGAGGAACCGGTTGTCGCTGCTCATGGGCCGAACCCTACGCCCGGCCGTGCGCCACGTCAGCCCCCGACGAGTGCCTTCACCGCGTCGATCACGATCTGCCGACGCCGCGCCGGTGCGACCGCCGCGACCAATGAGCCGTACTCGGGAGAACTCGAGCTCCAGAACGCCGCGAGGTGCATCACCAGGCCCAGCAGCACCGCCGGCCGGTAGCTGCGCGGCAGGACCCCGGCGCGCTGGGCGTGCTCCACCGCGGCGACGGCCTCGGCGTTGCTCACGACGACGGCTTCGAGCGCACCGTCGCTCCCCCGCTCGAGGCGGTGCCACGTCGCGAGCCGTTCGGCCCACGGACGCCGGACGTACGAGTCGTGCAGCCGGGCAGCCCACTCGGCGAGGTCGTCGGTGTCGACGGGGACCTCGTCGAACGTCTCGGCGACGGTCTGGGCGAGGAGGGCGTCGAACAGCCCCTCCTTGCTGCCGAAGTAGTGGAAGACCTGCGCCTTGTTGCTCGACGCCGCCGCGGCGATCCGCTCGATCTTGGCGCCGACGAGCCCAGCTGCGGCGAACTCGTCGCGTGCTGCGAGCAGGAGTCGTGCGCGCATCGCGTCGGCGGCTGGGGGCGTGAAGCGTGCCATGGAGACAACCGTACTGACGCAATGGCAACTCGTGGCAACATTTCAGTGTCACACCGGTGATACTGAAACTTTGCTAGCGTCGACTGTGTACGAACGGGCGCCGGACCAGGCACGGTCCGACGCCCTTGTTGATCGCGAAGGAGCAATCATGCATCACCGTAAGCGGCGAAACTGGACCTCGACCGGGGTCGTAGCCTGCATCACGGCGGCGGCCGTCTTCGGAACCGCGGTGCCAGCCAACGCCACGGCACCCCTTACGTCCGCGCTGACATCCGAGTCCGCGTCCGCGACCGCGTCGAGCACCACGGTCCGAACTGTGCAGACTGACGTCCGCGCCGCGACGGGAGCCGTTGCGCCCTCCGGGCCAGGGGCCGTTGGCGCGACGACTTCTGGTCACGACGGTGACAGTGCGCGGAGTTGGTCAACGATCATCCGGACCGCGGTCAACGCCCTGAAGAAGATCCCCGCGCTCTGGAAGAAGCTCTCCGACGGCGTCAAGAAGTCCTACGCAACCTTCCAGCGGACGGCGTGGCCGGCGATCAAGACGGTCGTGAAGACCATCAGCGCCCTCATCACTGCCTGGGACATCTGGAAGTTCTTCAACTGATCCATCGCCGGAAGGGGTGGCCTCCGCCGCCCCTTCCGGCGCACGAAGAAGGAGGGTCCGTGCCCGTCAAACACTCTCGTCTGCGCCACATGGTCAGCACCGGGCTCGCAGTGAGTGCAGTCCTGCTCGGGACAACCTGTGTCGTGCTCGTCGCCAGCGGCTGGCCGCTGTCGGTCGCAGCCGGAGCAGCCGGGCTGACCGCCTCAGGCTTTGCAGGCACCGTCGATCCGAAGAGCAAGGCCGCCCCGGCCGCCTTCCTGATCTGCGTTGCAGCAATCGGCACGGCGTTGGTTGTCCATCAGGTGGTCTCGTGAGCGACCCGATCGAACTGCGCGGGGTCCGCAAGGCCTACGGAAAGCACGTCGCCCTCAACGATGTGTCCTTCACCTGCCCGCAGGGGACGATCACAGCGTTCTGCGGACCGAACGGCGCCGGCAAGTCCACCGCGCTTCGGATCCTGACCGGGATCACCCGAGCGGACGTCGGCACTGCGATGGTGAACGGTCAGGAACTCCAGGAGCTGCCCGCTCCGGCCAGGTTCCTCGGTTCCCTTCTCGACGCGTCAGCGTTTCACCCAGGTCGGTCGGTTCGCGAGACGCTCCGACTCACCGCCTTCACCATCGGTGAGCCCAGGCAACGAGTCGACGAGTGCCTCGAGACCGTCGGGTTGCAGTCGGTGGCCGCGAGGCGAGTCGGCAAGCTCTCCTCGGCATGCGGCAACGACTCGGGCTTGCGCATGCACTACTCGGACGCCCTCGGGTGCTCGTCCTGGATGAGCCCTCCAACGGTCTGGATCCCGAAGGAATGCAGTGGCTCGACAGGATGCTTCGCCAATTCGCTGATCAGGGCGGGACGGTGTTGGTCTCCACACATCAGCTCGCGGCGGTGGAGCGGACTGCGGATCGCATCGTTGCGATCTCGCGCGGACGGGTCGTCGACCAGGTTCGGCTTGAGGAGCTGCGCGCACGAACCGGGCGGAGTTTCCTCGTGGCCGAGGATCAACCGCGCTTCGCGCATGCTCTGCGGCTCGTCGGGGCGCACCCATCTCCGATGGCAGAAGGCTTGCTCGTGGACCTCGAGCCCGTGGAAGTCGGGCGGCTTGCCAGAGATTCGGGCATCGCGCTCTCCGCACTCCGCGCAGAGGACGTCCGGCTTGATTCCTACTTGTCCTCCATCACTGAGACCGAATACGAGGGGAAGTCGACGTGATCCGATTAGTTTTCGTCGAACTGCGACGCGCGGTCGATACGCGCGGGCCGCGCTGGGCCTTCGCGGCGGCGGCCGTCAGCGGTGTCCTGCTGTCCTTTGTCGTTGCGCGAGATGCGACGACGTTCGCGGCGTTCGTCGCCGGACTCAGCCTTGCGCTTCCGCTGCTCATGGGCCTTCTGGCTGTCATGGCGTTCACGGCGGAATGGAGCACGCGCGCTGCTTTGACGACGTTCGCTGTCACGCCTCGCCGACAACGAATACTCGGTGCCCGTTACGCCGCAATCCTGCTCCTCGCTGCCTCGACTCTCGTTGCCATCCATCTCCTCGCAGCCGTCGGCTTCGTTGTCAGCAGGCCCGGTTCTGTCGGTTCCGTTTTTGACGTTGCCGTTCTGGCGCAGTTCTGGCAGATGCTTGCGACAACGGTCGCGGCAACCCTCACGGCAATCGCCGTTGCGAGCCTCGTGCTGCGAACGGCGCTCGCCCTGCTCATCGCCGTGTTCGGACCTTTTCTCCTGACCATCGGGCTCGCGTTCACACCCGGCCTGGTCGACTGGCTGAACCCGTACGGCTTCGCGTCTTGGCTCGCGGAGCCGCAACTGTCCTGGACCATCACATCGGAGACCACTGTCGGACTCGGGCCCGCGGTGACGTCATTCGCGGTCTGGACCGCACTCCCGCTCGCGCTCGGGTGGGTCCGACAACTCCGCGCGGAGCCTCGCTGATGCTTGGTCCGACCGCGGGCAAGGCAAGCGGGCGCCCTACGAGACATCGCGTACCGACGCTCGACCTCGTCGGCGGGGTGGTCGTGACCTGCGGCGCCTGGCTGGTTCTCGACCTGCTCTCCGCCTGCGTTGCTGCGCTGGCCACGCTCGCCTGGGCGGCGTCTGCGCCGAGCGTCATCGGGACCACGCCGATCCCCCAGGGAGCATCGCCGGACCCTGCGGCAGTGCGGCGATGGCGTGCAGAGCACCCGAGCTCGACCATGAGCGAGGCGATCGCCGCCGTCACGAAGTCGTAGCTGCTGACGCTCCCCGAGCCCGCGCCGGCGAAACGTTGCGCGCCGAACGGCATCGCGTGCGCGGAGAATGCCCCGGCGCACGAAACCCCCGCGGATGGGCAAGAATGCGTCCCCCGATCCTCCCTAGGCTCATGACAAGCGCACCACCACGCCGCAGATCCGCGGCCAGCCCAATGACGGGAGGTTCGACATGTCACAGTTCGTCCAGGAGTTCACGCAGGGCGCCATCGTCGGAGAACCCGAGGTCGTCGAGGACCGCCCGTCGGTGCGCGAGGTCGCCGAGCATCCCGCGTGGACGCGGCTGAAAGCCGCTGTCGTGTCGTTCCGTGCGCTGCAGACGGCCGACGGCTCGATACCCGACCAGTCGGACCACGCGACCGCTTCGGAACACCTGGCCACGATCCTCCCGGCCGTTGCCGAACTCGCCCCGTTCTTTCCGCACGATGCGGCGTACCTCGCCGCACTGCAGCGCGACTTCGCACGCTGGGAACGCGACGGTTTCGGCGTTCCCGACTTCCTCGACGCACTGAACGCATTCCAGCCGCAACAGCACCGCATCGACGGACTCGGCCACCTGGTCGTCTTCCCGATGGTGACGCAGAACGGCAGTTCCTCGCGGTTCGTCGAAGCCGTCCTGGTCGAGGTCATCTGGCCGGAGTTCATCGCGGAACTCGAAGCGGGCGACTACAGCAACACGCTCTTCGTCGCGTTGCGGTTCGTCGACTTCACGCCCGGGTACGACACGAATTCTGCGGTGCTGTTCCCCGAGACGGTCGCGATGCGCGAGATCCCGACGTTCACGTGGGGCGCGATCTTCCAGGACCGCGAAGCCGCTCGCTACCGCCGCGTCGTCCGTGCCGCTGCGGAGATCACCAAACTGGAGTTGCCGGACGACGCTGCAGCGATGCTCGACGACCAGGAGCTGACGGAACAGGTCTTCGTGATGTGGGACATCATCCACGACCGATCGCACATGCGCGGGGACCTGCCGTTCGACCCGTTCATGATCAAGCAGCGGATGCCGTTCTTCCTCTACTCGCTGGAAGAACTCCGCTGCGACCTGACGGCGTTCCGGGAATCCGTGCGGCTCGAACGCGCGCTTTCCGCGGTGCCGGACGCAGATCTCGACGATGCCCGACGCGCGATCCGCGACCACGCCCGCCTGGTGCAGTACGCCGTCGTCTTCGACCGCATCTTCCGGTTCGCGATCACCGGCAGCCGTGTCCGGAACTACGACGGGCTCGGCGGGCAGTTGTTGTTCGCGTGGATGCACCAGCACGATGTCCTGCACTGGACGGACACGCAGCTCACCATCGACTGGGATGCCGTTCCCGATGTGATCATCGCGCTCAGCGATCAGATCAACGAGTTGTACCGGCGGTCGATCGACCGACCGAAATCGGCGCACTGGCTCGCCGCGTACGAGATGCTGACCCGGACGCTCACGCCGCACCCGGCATCGAGATGGGCGCGGGGACTGCCGGAGGAAACGCTCGCCGGAATGCCCAAGGGCTACACCGACGCCGTACTCGACGACGAATTCCCGCTGTCGATGTTCTACGAGGCACTGAACAAGAAGATGGCTGCGGTCATCGCATCGACGGCCGGCATCACCGGCTCGTCGTCGGTTGCTCCGCCCGCTGCTCCGTCCGTTCCGGACGTCGCCGCGTGAGCGCTGGATCCCTGTCCGGTCGCACGGTGCTGGTCGCGGGCGCGACCAGCACCAGCGGCGCGGCCGTCGCGCGCGCACTCACCTCCGCCGGAGCGGCCGTCGTCGCGGTCGGCACCAGACCGGACGCACTGGAGGCCCTGCGCGCCTCCGTCCCGGGCGTCACGACCCACACGTGCGACCTCGCAGACCTCGGGGCGGTCACCGCGCTCGCGGCTGCGGTCCGCGAGACGGCGGGACCGGTCGACGGGCTGGTCCACCTGGTCGGTGGGTGGCGCAGGGCGGCGGCATCGCCGGCCAGTCGGACGACGACTGGGACTTCTTCGACCGGGCGTTCCGCACCCTGCGGAACACCACGCGCGTCTTCTACGACGACCTGGTGGCGTCACCGGCCGGACGACTCGCGTTCGTCTCGTCCACCGCCGTCGACTCCCCCACCGCGGGTGCCGCGAACTACGCAGCCGCCAAGGCCGCCTCCGACGCATGGGTCCGTGCCGTGGCCCAGGGCTTCCGGAAGGACGCACCGGACTCGGCGGCAGCCACCGTCTTCGTCGTCGGTGCCCTGGCCGGTCTCGAAGAGCGGCTCGGCGACGACGTCGTGCGGCTCTGGGCGGCACCGCCGGCGGACGTGAACGGCGCCCGTCTCTCGCTCTCGCTCTCCTTAGGATGAACCAGTGACCCTTCGACTCCACGACCTGGACCTGCGGGGCTTCGCCTCGGACAACTACGCCGGTGTCCACCCCGAGATCCTCGACGCGATCGCCGCGGCCAACGACGGCCACCAGATCGCCTACGGCGAGGACGTCTACACGGCCCGCCTCAACGAGGTGATCGGCGACCACTTCGGCTCGCAGGCGCAGGCGTTCCCGGTGTTCAACGGCACCGGAGCCAACGTCGTCGGGCTGCAGTCGATGCTGCCGCGGTGGGGCGCCGTCGTGTGCACCACGACCGCGCACATCCACACCGACGAAGCGGGTGCTCCCGAGCGCATCGGCGGGATCAAGCTGCTGCCGGTCGAGACCCCCGACGGCAAGCTCACCCCCGAGCTCATCGACAAGGAGGCCTGGGGATGGGGTGACGAGCACCGTGCCCAGCCGCTCGTGGTGTCGATCACGCAGACCACCGAGCTCGGCACCGCCTACACGGTCGACGAGATCCGGGCGATCGCGGACCACGTCCACCCGCTCGGCATGACGCTGCACATGGACGGCGCTCGCATCTCCAACGCCGCCGCGACCCTCGGACTGCCCCTGCGCGACTTCACCACCGATGCCGGCGTGGACGTGCTGAGCTTCGGCGGCACGAAGAACGGCATGCTCTACGGCGAGGCGATCGTCGTGCTCAACCCCGCGGCGTCAGAGGGGCTGCACTACCTGCGCAAGATGAACATGCAGCTGTCGTCGAAGATGCGGTTCGTCTCCGCGCAGCTCATCGCGCTGCTGTCCGACGACCTGTACCTGCGCTCCGCCGGGCACGCCAACGCCATGGCCGCCCGGCTCCGCGGCGCACTCGAGGCCCGGATCACCGACGGCAGCATCCAGGGCGTCGGGTTCAGCCAGGAGACCCAGGCGAACGGGGTGTTCGCGACGCTGCCCGCAGGGGTGGCCGAGCGGCTGCGCAAGCACTTCCGGTTCTACGACTGGGACGCCAGCCGCAACGAGGTGCGGTGGATGTGCGCCTACGACACGTCGGAGCAGGACATCGACGACTTCGTGGCGGCGTTGACGCGGGAGCTCGACGCGGCCTGATCCAACGTAGAATCCCGTGTGATCTCCGAGCACCCCGAACCCAGCGGCATCCTCCCCGAGGACCTCGACGCCACGCTCCGGGTGCTCGAGCAGATGAGCGACATCGACGAGACGCACCCCGACTTCGTGCGGGTGCGTCAGGCCACGGCGAAGATGTTCAAGGCCGTGAAGCGGGCGCACCGACTCGAGAAGCGCGCGGTCATCGCCGAGGCCGACCGCCGCGTGATCGCCGCCACCGCGACCGGAGCCGCCGACCGGATCGACGACGAGACCCGCGGGGTCCCGATCAGCACCTCGACGACGGCGTCCACCGCCGGCACCCTGCTGAAGTCACGCCCCTGCTACATGTGCAAGCAGCAGTACACGGTCGTCGACGCGTTCTACCACCAGCTGTGCCCCTCGTGCGCGGCGATGAGCCACGCGAAGCGCGATGCCCGGACCGACCTGACCGGCAAGCGGGCGCTGCTGACCGGCGGCCGCGCGAAGATCGGCATGTACATCGCGCTCCGCCTGCTGCGCGACGGCGCCCACACCACCATCACGACGCGGTTCCCCCGCGACGCCGTGCGCCGGTTCACGAGCCTCCCGGACTCCGCCGACTGGATCTCGCGCCTCAAGGTCGTCGGCATCGACCTGCGTGACCCGGCCCAGGTCATCGGACTCGCCGAGGACGTCGCCGCTGCTGGCCCGCTCGACATCCTGATCAACAACGCGACGCAGACCGTCCGCCGGTCGCCCGGCGCGTACCAGCCCCTCGTCGACGCCGAACTCGCGCCGCTGCCGGACGGCCCGCTGCCCGAGCTCGTGACCTTCGGGCACACGAACGACCAGCATCCGCAGGCGCTCGCCCGCTCGGTGACAGCGCACCCGATCCTCGCGGCCGCCGCAGCCCGGGCCGACGAACTGACCGAGCAGGCCATGGCTCCGGGGTCGAGCTCGCTCGAGCGTCTGGCCATGGGCACCGCGATCGACGCCGGTGGTCTCGTGCCCGACCTGCACGACGTGAACTCGTGGACGCAGGCCGTCGACGAGGTCGACCCGCTCGAGATGCTCGAGGTCCAGCTCGCGAACACCACCGCGCCGTTCATCCTGATCTCGAAGCTCCGCCCCGCGATGGCGGCGAGCGAGGCGCACCGCACCTACGTGGTGAACGTCAGCGCGATGGAAGGTGTGTTCGGCCGCGCCTACAAGGGGCCGGGACACCCGCACACGAACATGGCGAAGGCCGCCGTGAACATGCTCACCCGCACGAGTGCGCAGGAGATGTTCGAGACCGACCGCATCCTGATGACGAGCGTCGACACCGGGTGGATCACCGACGAGCGACCGCACCCGACGAAGGTCCGGCTGGCGGAGGAGGGCTTCCACGCGCCGCTCGACCTCGTCGACGGGGCTGCCCGCGTGTACGACCCGATCGTGCGGGGCGAGGCGGGCGAGGACGTGTTCGGCGTGTTCCTGAAGGACTACAAGCCCAGTTCCTGGTGAGCTCGGCGGCCGGAGCCGCTTCACTCCGGTCCAGCAGCGCTGCCATACTGACGACGTGACGAAGGCGCAGCCCGTCATCGGGCGTGAGCGGGAGACCTCGGCTCTCCGAGACGCGGTCGGTCACGCGGACAGCGGTGGTTCCGCGTTCGTGATCGACGGCGAAGCGGGCATCGGCAAGTCGTCACTGGTCGCCGACGTGCTCGAGCACGCGAGCCGCCGCGGACTGCGGACACTCACGACGACCGGCACCCTCGCTGAGTCGGCGGAGCCGTACTCAGCGCTCCACATGCTCCTGTACCCGTTGCGCGGCGGCATCGCGAACCTGCCGTCGCCGCAGCGACGGGCGTTGGACGTCGCGTTCGGGGTCGCCACGGGAATCCAGCCGTCGCCGCTCCTCGCCGGGCTCGCCGCGCTGACCCTGCTCTCGGACGCGGCGGCCGAACGTCCGCTCCTGATCGTCGCCGAGGACCTGCACTGGATGGATGCACCCTCCGAGTGGGCGCTCCGCATGATGGCCCGTCGCGTCGGTGAGGACCCGGTCGTCATCGTCATGACCACGCGGAACACCGATGCGGTGGAGAACCCGGGCATCCGACGCCTGCACCTCCGTCCACTCGACCAGTCCGCTGCCGACGAACTGCTCGACGGAGTGCCTGGAGCGCCGACGGGGCAGGCGCGACGCGACCTCGTGCTCCGCGCCGAGGGCAACCCCCTGGCACTGCACGAGCTCGGCCGGTCTACTGCGGCGGCCGAGCGCACGCGGAACGACCCGTCGTCGGACGGGTCGAGCAGGAGTTCGCGGATCGGTACACGGAGCTCGACCAAGGGGTCCGGTTGGCGATCCTCGCCGTGGCGCTGTCCGGCGGCACCGTCGCCGAGGAAGCCGCCCGAGTCGCCGCACGCGCAATCGGCAGGTTCCCGACGCCGACCTGGACCGAGCAGGCATCAGCGGCCTCGCTCCTCGAGTGGGTCGCACCCCGTGCAATCCGGTTCCGGCATCCGCTCGTGCAGTCGGCGGTCCTGTCGGTGGCGTCACCGCCGGAGCGCACCGCGGTCCTCCGGTCGCTCGTGCTCGAGCACCAGGACGACCCGGCGCGGACCATCTGGTGGCGCGCCGAGCTCGCCACCGGTCACGACGATCCCCTCGCGGACGAGATCGCCGCGCTCGGCGACGAACGGACCGCGATGTCCGACACCTTCGTCGCGAGCCGGGCGTACGAGCGTGCCGCCGAGCTGACGTCGGACGTGGCCCGACGCGTCGAGCGTCGCATCGTCGCGGCGGAACTCGCCGGGCTGTCCGGCAGGACCTCAGACGCGTCGCTCTTGGTGCAACGGGCTCGCGACGAGGCGCCTCCTGGGCTGCTCGCGGCGCGCGCAGCGTGGGTCGCCGAGACCCTGCCCACTGGTCGGACGGGCCTGGCAGTCGGCGACCTCGGACCGGCGCTCCACGCCGTCTCCGAGATGCAGCTGGCAGGCGGGGTCGAACACGCCACCGCCGCACTGCTCCACCTGGCCGCGATCGCCTGGGACCACACTGCCGAGGCGGACCCGGGCGACCCGATGCTCGTCGTCGTCGAAGCCCTCGCGCTTCCAGAGGACGACCCGCGGTCGATCCTGCTGGCCGCCCGGACCGAGCCGCTGGCCCGGGGCGATCGTGTGCTGGAGCTCGCGTTGGCGGCGGCGCCCGCGGCCCTGGACGAAGAGACAGCGTGGCTCCTCGGGTACGCGCTCAACCTCGTGGGCGAAATCGACACGGCTCGTGTCCTGCTCGATCGTGCCCTCGCGAGCATGCAGACGCGTGGCGAGTTGCGGACGTTCCCGCAGGCCCTCATGGGGACCTCGATGACCACGTACCTCGCCGGGGACGTCGCCCGGGCGCGCGCCCTCGCGCAGCAGGCCGCGTCGCTCGGACGGGACCTGGGCGACGCCGGGTTCTCCGCCGCGGCGCGGTGCGCGCTCGCCTGGTTCGACGCCCTCGAGGGCGAACAGCCCGACACCGAGCGGATCGCCGGCGGGACCGAGGCGGGCGCGCAGGTGCTCCGCTCGAGTGCGATGCGCGCAACGCTGCTCGGCGCGACCGGGTTGGCGCACCTGATCTCCGGCCGGGCGGCGGACGCACTCGAGCCCCTGCGACGTCTCTTCGACCCCGACGACGACGCGTTCAACCCGACCTTCGCCGTGCTGACCTCCCACGACTACGTCGATGCCGCGTTGGAGTCCGGCAACCGACCGGACGCCGAGCAGCGGTTGGCGGACCTCGAGTGGCTCCACGAGCGGTGGCACGCTCCCCTGGTGCACGGCCGTCCACTCCGCCCGGACCGCGCTCCTGTCGGACGACGACCTCGAGTCGGCGTGGGCGACCCTGCAGCACGATCGTTGGCCGGTCCCGTACGTGCAAGCGCGAGCGCTCCTCCGACTCGGTCGCCGTCTGCGTCGTGCAGGGCGGAGCACCACCGCCCGAGCAGTCCTGCACGCAGCCCTGGACCTGTTCGAGGCGATGCCCGCACCGATCTGGGCAGAGCGGACACGAGACGCCATCCGGGCCACGGGCGAGCGCCTGCCGACGACGGGGCAACGCAGCATCGACCTGCTCACCCCGCAGGAGCTCCGCGTCTGCACGCTCGCAGCCCAGGGCCTGAGTAACCGCGCCATCGGCGAACACCTCTTCGTCTCCCCCAGGACGGTGGGCGCCCACCTGTACGCGGCGTTCCAGAAGCTCGGCATCTCGACCAGGCAGCAGCTGCCGTCGGTCCTGACACCCGGGGCGACCGCGGCGGACGACTAAGTCACACGACGCCACATCTCGGTCATCGTGACCGATGTGCACCGCCGGCCCGCGGCCCTAGCGTCACGGACGGAAGCAGACGCTTCCACTACCGACGGAGGTCCGCGGCACCGGCTGCGGACCGGGACGGACCGCACCGTGACCGAATCGCCCACCATCGTGCTCATCCACGGAGCCTTCGCCGACGCCGCCAGCTGGGCGCCCGTCACGAAGCTCCTCCTCGATCAGGGGCACGAGGTCCTCGTTCCGCCCGTGTTCAACCGCAGCCTGTCCGGCGACGCGGCCTACATCAAGTCGTTCGTCGAGCAGATCGACGGACCGGTCCTGCTCGCCGGGCACTCCTACGGCGGCGCGATCCTCACCGTCGCGGGTATCGCCGAGAACGTCGTCGGGCTCGTGTTCGTCGCCGCCTACGCGCTCGAGGAAGGCGAGAGCCTCGGCGCCCTCCAGGGCGGGTTCCCCGACAGCGACCTCGCGGCGAACCTCGTCTACGCGCCCTACCCCGTCGATGGCGCCGAGCCCGGCACCGACGTCTCGGTGGCCATCGACGCCTTCCCCGCGGTCTTCGCGGGCGGCCTCGACCTCGAGAAGGCCAAGGTCCTCGCAGTGTCGCAGCGCCCGCTGTCCGCGGTTGCGTTCGGCGAACCGCATCCGTCGCGGCGTGGAAGACCAAGCCGTCCTGGGGCATCGTCTCCAGCGCCGACCACACCATCAACCCGGACGTCGAGCGTTTCGGCTACCAGCGCGCCGGGGTCCGCAAGGTGGTCGAGATCGACGGACCACACCTGGTGATGCAGACGCACCCCACCGAGGTCGCGGCCTTCATCACCGACGCCATCGCCGAACTCGGCTGACCACCCACCGACCACCACAACCGAACACCAGCCACAGGAGAACGACCATGGGTTACGTGACCACCGACGACGGTGCAGAGATCTACTTCAAGGACTGGGGCAACGCCGATGCGCAGCCGATCGTGTTCCACCACGGCTGGCCACTGTCCTCCGACGACTGGGACGCGCAGATGCTGTACTTCCTGGCCGAGGGCTTCCGTGTGATCGCGAGCGACAGACGGGGCCACGGGCGCTCCTCGCAGATCGGCACCGGCCACGACATGGACCACTACGCCAGTGACGTGTCCGCCGTCGTCGAGCACCTCGACCTGCACGACGCGATCCACATCGGACACTCCACCGGTGGTGGCCAGGTCGCCCGCTACGTCGCGAAGTACGGTCAGCCGCAGGGCCGGGTCGCCAAGGCCGTCCTCGTGTCCGCCGTGCCGCCCCTGATGGTGAAGACCGACGCGAACCCCGAGGGCACGGACATCTCGGTCTTCGACGGGTTCCGCCAGGCACTCGCCGCCAACCGCGCCGAGTTCTTCCAGGCCGTCGCCTCCGGCCCGTTCTACGGCTTCAACCGTGACGGCGTGACTCCGTCCGAGCCGGTCATCGCCAACTGGTGGCGTCAGGGCATGACGGGCAGTGCCGTCGCGCACTACGAGGGCATCAAAGCGTTCTCGGAGACGGACCAGACCGAGGACCTGCGCGCGATCACCGTGCCCGTCCTCGTCCTGCAGGGCGACGACGACCAGGTCGTGCCCTACGCGGACGCCTCGCTGAAGCAGGCCGAGCTCCTCAGCGACTCGACCTTGAAGGTCTACGAGGGCTACCCGCACGGCATGCTGACGACCCACGCGGACGTCATCAACCCCGACATCCTCGCGTTCATCCGCGGCTGACGTCGCTGACGCTGCGTTCGCAGCGACCCGGACTGGAGGCGCGGTGCGGGTGATTCGATCGACTCACCTGCACCGCGCCTCCAGTCCGATGCCCACCGTGCGTCAGCGGACCGGCCGGCGGTACGCAAGCTGATCGGGGTCGTGACGGCACTACTCCGGGCGCATCCGGATCAACACGGTCGTCCCCGGGCCCACCGAGACGCCCGGGCTGAAGGGTCTCGCTCCGGGCAACGGCGACGAGCTGCTGGAACAGATGGCCAGCAGGATGCCCCTCGGTCGTCTCCTCCGACCCGACGAGGTCGCCGCCGCAGTCCTCTTCCTCGTGTCCGACCAGAGCTCCGGGATGACCGGAAGCGAGCTCCTGGTCGACGGCGGCAGCACCATCGCCTGAACCGGGACACGGGTCGGACAGGAGGCACGGTGCAAGATGGCGCCGCGCCTCCCGTCCGTCACTCCGTCAGTCACCCTCGTGCGCAGCCAGGGTGGCGAGTACGAGCTTCGTGATCCGACGCTGCCCCTCGTCGTTGGGGTGGATGCCGTCCGTCGAGTAGATCCCCGTCCCGGAGGTGTCGGCCTCGGGGAAGGTGTCAGCCATGCTGACGTACGCGGCGCCGCCCTTCGCCGCGGCACGCTTGATCTCTGCGAGGTAGCTCGACCACGGCTCCGCCATGCCGTCCGTCATGCTCGAGGCCGGGGTGAACTCGCCGATCACGAGCAGCGAGGGCTTCGTGGGCAGCGCTGCGAGCGTGTCGAGGAACGCCACGTACTGGGCGCCGAGCTCGTCGGGTGTGAGCTTCGCCGCGTCGTTGCCACCCAGCGTGATGGTGATGAGGTCCGGAGCAGCACGACGCATCGCCGTCAGGAAGCCCTCTTGGTCATCGGTGAACGTCGCGATCGTCGAGCCCGAGTGCGCGGAGTCGTAGCGGTGGATCCCCTTGTCCCGGTCACCGTCGTAGATCGTGAACCCCAGCAGGGAGAACGGTGCGACGGCGGTGATGGTCACCGTGTGCTCCCCGCTCGACAGTCCGTCCACCGTCGTGATCGTCCCGGTACTGGCAGTCCCGGTCGTGGCGACGGTCGTCGGTGCGGCTCCGTCGACGCTGTAGGTGAAGTCGCCGGACCCGGGGTATCGCGCCCACCAGATGTCGATCCCGGTGCCCGTGAAGTCGTAGCTCCGCGAGGCGCCCGCCTGCATGCCGACCGATCGGTAGCCGAGGTCGGGGGTGGTGATGTCGAACTGGCTCTCCCCCGTGCGCGCCGTCGCCCAGTCACCCCAGGTCGAGTCCGGTGCGTACACGGCGAACTGCGCCGGCAGGTACCCGGCCCCTCCGGTGACCCCGCCCGTCGGGTGCTCCGTGCGCAGCTGGTCGAGCGTGAGGTCCATCCACCGGGTGGAGCGTGACGAGGCGCCCTGCCCCTCGGTGATCGAGTCTCCCAGGGCGACCCAGTTCGCGGGCGCCTCGGTCCGGTCGGCCACGGCGGCGTTCCAGGTCGCGAGCGGCTCGGCGACCTCCGGTGTCTTCGCGGCGGAGCACCCCGTCGCGATGATCGACACGAGTGCGACGACCAGGCCGGCGACGAGCCGGGCGCCCCGCGACGCCGACCGCGATCGGTGGTGCGCTCGTGGCCGTTCACGTTGTCTCCCTTGGGTGAGATGTGGTCCGCGACCGGGCGCCGGGTCGGCGAATGCCAACCGCGCATCCTGGTGAACTACCGTCGTCTCCGTGCCATCCTCCACCGGAACCGCGGACCCGACTGCCGGTCCAGCGACCGCGCCGCACTCCGTCAGACGGACCATCGCGGTCGGTCTGACGATCGCCGTGTCGGCAGCAGCGCTGATCGGCATCGATGCGGTCGCCGGATCAGCGGACACCGCGGCGTCGCCGGTGACGGTCACCAGGGTCACCGCGGCGTCCACCGTCACCTCGACCGGCAGCGCCGTCCGGACCACCCTGAAGGTCACGAACACCGCCTCGGTGCGGAAGCCGGCTTCCTCCGCGTGGCTGTACCTGTCCGCCGGCACCAAGAAGTACACGCTCGGCCGGATCGCGGTGAAGGGACTCGGCCCGGGTTCGAGCACGACGGTCAGCGCAGTCCGCACGTCGCCTTCCCGAGCCGCGGCCGGGAAGTACTCGGTCCTCGCCTGCGTGGGTGCGTACTCCGGGCAGCACTGCCGGACGTCCGCTTCGACCGTCACCGCCAAGCCGACGCCCCGCCCACGTCCCGAGACCGGCGTGATGCTCGACGTCGCTCGCGCCTACTACCCCGTGGCACTGATCAAGCGGTACATCGACCTGCTCGCCGGCAACGGCGGCCGCTTCCTGCACCTGCACCTCACCGATGACCAGAACGTCGGGATCGAGAGCACGGTCCTCGGCCAGACCCTCGCGAACGCGGACCTCGACCACGGCGTCTACACGAGCCGCGTGACCGGCCGTCCGTTCCTCAGCGCCGCACAGGCACGCACGATCGCCGAGTACGCGGCGAAGCGGGGCGTCGCGATCGTGCCCGAGATCGACACTCCCGGCCACATGGCTGCGGCCTTCGACCTGCTCGAGGCGCAACACGGCACGAAGTGGGTCGACCGCATCCGTTCGGGCGAGAGCGAGCTCGACCCGTCGGCGCCCGGCAGTCTCGCGCTGGCGACGAAGCTCTACGCCGAGGTGCAGCGGACCTTCCCGTCCAGCCGCACCGTGCACATCGGTGGAGACGAATGGGGCGGCGACGTCACCGCCGGCCAACGCGTCGCGTGGCTGAACGCGATGGCGGCCGCGCTCGGCAACCGCGAGGTGTGGGCCTGGAACGACGGGATCGACCGGGCCGCGGTCGGGCGACTGGACCCGCGCATCCACGTCACGTACTGGAGCTTCGACGGCGACACCGAGGACGCAGCGGAGCGTCGCGAACGCCGAGCGCGACGGGCCAGTGCGGTCGACCTGCAGCAGGCCGGGATCGACTTGCTCAACTACAACTCGTACTACCTGTACGAGGTACCGACCGAACTCGACCCGGCCGACAGCGAGTACACCGTCGCCGATCTCCGCGAGCACTGGTCGCTCCGGACGTGGGACGGCGACTCCGGAGCACGTCTCGCTGCTCCGATGTCGGGCGCGGCCGTCGCGATCTGGGGCGAGGACCTGGAGGGTCCACCTGCTGACGCCCTCCTGCGGTGGAGCGCGCCGCACGTGAAGGCGATGATCGAGACCGCAGCCTCCTGACGGACGCATGTCGCGCCTCCAGGCCGACCGCCGGACCCGCCGGACCCGCCGGACCCGCCGGACCCGCCGCCTGCCTACCCCAGCGGCTCGACGCCGTAACTGATGACCACCGCGCGCAACTCGTCCAGGTAGGTCTGCGCCTGCACGGTGAGGGGAACCGAGGCGTGCGCGATCCAGCCGATCTCGATGCGTTCGTCGACGTCGAGAGGGATGGCGACGATCTCCGGGTCGAGGTCATCGCTGATCAGACCGGTGGAGATCGTGTACCCGCCGAGGCCGATCATGAGGTTGAAGATCGTCGCCCGGTCCGACACACGGATCTCCCGCTTGCTCGACATCGTCGACAGGATCTCCTCCGCCAGGTAGAAGGAGTTGTTCGCACCCTGGTCGAACGTCAGCCGCGGCAGGTCGGCGAGGTCCTCGAGGGTCGCACGCTCCCGTGACGCGATGGGATTCCGCCGGGCGACGAAGATGTGCGGCTCGGCGACGAACAGCGGTGTGAAGACGACCCCGGCGTCCCGCAGCAGCTTGCCGAGCACCTGCTTGTTGAAGTCGTTGCGGTAGAGGATGCCCACCTCGCTCCGCAGGGTGCGGACGTCCTCGATGATGTCCCAGGTGCGTGTCTCGCGCAGCGAGAACTCGTACTCGTCCGCGGCCGCGCCCTCGACCATGCGGACGAAGGCCTCCACGGCGAACGAGTAGTGCTGTGCGGACACCCCCAACAGGCGACGCGACGGCTGCCCACCGACGTAGCGCTGTTCGAGCAGGGACACCTGCTCGACGACCTGCCGGGCGTACCCCAGGAACTCGACGCCGTCGACCGTGAGCACGACCCCCGAGCCGACCGGGTGAACAGCGGGCGTCCGATGCGCGTCTCGAGGTCCTTCATCGCCGCGGACATGGTCGGCTGCGACACGTAGAGCAGATCCGCCGCTGCGCTGATCGAACCCTCGGTCGCGACCTCGATGAAGTACCGGAGTTGCTGGAGGGTGATGTCGTTCGAGACCCGAGCCATAGGTGCAGGCTATACCGGTGCATAGCGTCTCGGTATTACCTGATGGCTCCAGATTGCCGCCATCATCGAGGAACCCTTCCCCAGCACCTCCGGGTGCTCGACGAACAGATTGCCGACCATGGCGAACGACCTCACCTTCAGCATCACCAGGACCCGCTTCGACGAGGACTACTCCCCGCCGACAGCTCCCGGCTGACCACGAACTTCGCCAACCTGGCGCGCGGCGAGCACCGGCAGCAGAACCTCCGTGCTGCGCTGGCGATGATCGACGGGCGTGCGAACGAGCTCTTGGCTGCCGGTGACCGCTACCGCCTGCAGCTCGACATCGTCTCGGCCGCACTGGCGTTCTCCGACGGAGGAGCGGACGCCGAGTTCCCGCTGCTCGAGATGCTCGACGTCACGATCGTCGACCAGCACACCGGCGAGCACCACCACGGCATCCTCGGCAACAACTTCTCGTCGTACCTGCGCGACTACGACTTCTCGGTGCTGCTGCCGTCGTCAGAGGGCCTGCCGTCCGACTTCGGTGTGCTGCACGGGGCGCTCTTCCAGCGGTTCCTTTCGTCGCCGGCATTCCGCGACGGGTTCGGTGCCGAGCCGGTCGTCTGCATCAGCGTCTCGACGAGCCAGACCTACCGCCAGACCGGGTACGACCACCCCGTCCTCGGCGCCGAGTACGAGCACGAGCACTCCTCGCTCACCGACGACTACTTCGGCCGGATGGGCATGCGGGTCCGGTACTTCCAGCCCGCCGGAGCGTCGGCCCCGCTCGCGTTCTACACGCGCGGCGACCTGACCGGCGACTACACGGACCTCCAGCTCATCGGCACGATCGCCACCATGGAGACGTTCCAGAAGATCTACCGCCCGGAGATCTACGCCGCGAACACCCCGGCCGGGAGCACCTACCACCCCACCCTCGACCACACCGACTTCACGCCCACCCCGGTCACCTACGACCGTGAGGAGCGCAGCCGCCTCGGGATCACCCAGGGTCGGTGGACCGAGGAGCACCTCGTGACGCCGCACCACGCGCTCCTCTCGCGGTTCGCGGCCGACGCCGCCATTCCTTCTCTCTGATCGTTAGGACTCGCACCCGCATGAGCACCCTCCTGCCCACCTCGATCGTCGGCAGCCTGCCGAAACCGTCCTGGCTCGCCGAGCCCGAGAAGCTCTGGTCCCCCTGGAACCTGCAGGGCGCAGCGCTCACCGAGGGCAAGCAGGACGCACTCCGCTCCGCCGTCCACGAGCAGGAGCGCCGCGGCATCGACATCGTCAGCGACGGCGAGCAGACCCGCCAGCACTTCGTCACGACGTTCATCGAGCACCTGGACGGCGTCGACCTCGAGCGCAAGGAGACCGTCCGGATCCGTGACCGGTACGACGCGGCCGTCCCGACCGTCGTCGGTGCCGTCAGCCGACGCGCACCCGTGTTCGTGGACGACGCCCGCTTCCTCCGCGCCCAGACCGACCGTCCGATCAAGTGGGCGCTCCCCGGCCCGATGACCATGATCGACACACTCTCCGACCAGCACTACAAGAGCCGCGAGAAGCTGGCGTGGGAGTTCGCCACGATCCTCAACCAGGAAGCGCGCGAGCTCGAAGCCGCCGGTGTCGACATCATCCAGTTCGACGAGCCCGCCTTCACCGTCTTCCACGACGAGGTGCAGGACTGGGGCGTCGCCGCGCTCGAACGCGCCACGGAGGGCCTCCGCGCCGAGACCGCCGTGCACATCTGTTACGGCTACGGCATCGAGGCCAACAACAAGTGGAAAGAGACGCTCGGAGCCGAGTGGCGGCAGTACGAACAGTCGTTCCCGCTCCTGCAGCAGTCGTCCATCGACATCGTCTCGCTGGAGTGCATCCACTCGCACGTGCCGCTCGAGCTCGTCGAGCTGATCCGTGGGAAGAAGGTCATGCTCGGGGCGATCGACGTCGCGACCGAGACCGTCGAAACCCCGGAGGAGGTCGCGGAGGTGCTGCGGCGGGCGCTCGAGTTCGTCGACGCGGACAAGCTCATCGCGAGCTCGAACTGCGGGATGGCTCCGCTGGCGCGGGGTGCCGCGCTGGACAAGCTCGGTGCGCTGTCCGCTGGGGCGGACATCGTGCGGGCCGAGCTCGTCGACTCGGCGGTGCCGGCTGCGCGCTGACCACTGCGAGACACCGCGGCGGCTTTCTTCCGGATGGAGGAGAGCCGCCGTTCGTGTTGCGTCCGCCGCGTGCGCGGCTCTCGATCCGGCCTGGAGGCGCGGCTTCCGTGCGGCAGGTCAGACTCGTTGGTAATAATCTTGCCCTTCAATACCCCTTCCCCGAGCCCGGCAATTGCCCAAGCGCTTCGGACCAAGAGCTGCCGAGATTGGGTACGAATGAGCCACCACTCTCTGCGTACGATCGATTCGCTCACTTCACAGACGTAAAGACGAAAAGCAAGGCGTTTACTTAAGCTCTCGGTTGATCCGAACCAATCACTGGCCGCTCCGCCCTCAACTCGCGCTAGTCCACGCGGCACGCCGACGCACGAGATAACTCGCGTACAACGGATAGGCTCCACAAATAAGCAACGCCCCCATGGCAATCATGAGGAACCCCGACACGAGATCACCCGTGTCAAACCTAGTCCAGCTGAGGACCGCAAATAGGCCTGAGAGTGCGAGCGGCGCGACGACGATCCACATAAATTTGTCGAATAAATTCATCCTCCCGTCGCGCTCACTGCCTGGCGAATATGGAATCTTGCCATTCAGCACCTCAGGGAGATCCTGGACGCGTGTGCGAACTGTGATTTCGGGGCGCTTACTAGTGAGAATTTGGCAAATGAGAAGGTCACCCGCATTGAAGAGGAACCGGTCGAAGGTAACCAAACTTCCCGAGATAGACGCCCGCGCTCGAACACTGCGAGGTCGAAACCCAATGAGGGATGTTTTCCAAACATTGACACCGGCGCCCATCTCAACCTCAAGAGGCTCGACCCATTCGGAGGGATTTATGGCCGTCACGCCAGAATTCAATATCCGAACTTCAGTCGCCCATGCATGTGCAGACTTTCGTCCCGCAACGGTGACCGCAACGTCCGGATCGTCAAACTGCGGAAATCTTTGACAAGATGACACAACATATTCCACACGTCTGGGCCGATTCAACCGCCGACGCGCCACAGCCGTCTGCCAAAGTGCGAGACCAGTCAGGATCACCGTCACCCAGTTGGCCGGATCAGTAGCGAATTGCATAAGTCACATCTTACGGAGCTTTGAGCCCAAATTGAACCGCGCGCGGGCTACCTTGCCCTGCGCTCCGGTTTGCTAGGCCCGAAGTTCTTGATCAGTATTACCAACGAGCGGTGACCACGAGCCTTTGGGGCAACCCTGCTAATCCAGCGCGGGCAGAAGGCCGGACGAGTCGAGACGCTCCGCGTTCGCACGCGCCAACACACGTCCGACCGATGTGACCGAAAAGCCGCTAGGAAGTTGGTCCCACCAGCTGCCGAGCTGTGCGAGAAAGCTATCGCTCTTCAGAGCATCCGACATAACCTCTACACAGGACGGGTCCGGGGAGGAGAACGAGTAGTCCCGGTTCGCGGCCCCAAGCAGCTCGGCGCCATCCCGCCCGACCTGCTTAGCTAGATACGAGAGACCAGAGGAAGAGGCGACAGCTACGCGCTTGAATCCAGGCTTCAATTCGTGGTCTTTCACCAAGTCAAGCCAGGGCAGCGGCGGATCGATTTCCGAAGCGAGCGATGGGGCATTTCCTGCTTCAACACCGGTCGACACGAACCCCGTAAAATTGTACTCCGCCATGAACTCATCAAACTTCTTCGTTCCGCCAAGCGGGTTGACCCGAACAGCATCAAGGATATCGAGATGCTCAAGCCACTCGGCCCCCAAGGGAAGCTCGCCATCAATCAGCGATGAGAAAAGCTGCGATAGGAGACTCACAGCTTGTCCAACTGAGGGAGACTCCCGTACCGTATATTGCTGAAGCGCTTGGACAATCGTCAGGCCTCGAAGCGCGCCTGCGTCGATCTGGTCAACAATCTCGATTGACCGTTCCACGCCTGCACGGACAGCTCGCACTTCCCCCGCTGGGCCCTGTCCTTCAATAGTTCAGCGAGCAGTTCGTAGTCCGAGGTACGCTCGGAGCTCGAGGCCCCAATTTGGGCTTTACGATACGCTTTCTGGAAGGCAGGATCATTCATTGCGTCGAGCATTTTTGCCTGCTCGAGGATTTCCAAAGCGCGATCATCGAACTGGTCAATTCGCCGGTTGGCAGTCTCGAGCGCCTCAGCTGTGTACTCCCTAACTGCGGCGGCGGCAGATTCCCGAGCAATCTCACGCGCCCGATCTTCACTGACACCGAGCACAATATCGCGACCAGCCTGCACTTGAATCGCGTCGCTGCCAGCATGTTGCGCCGACTTGTCAGCTCTTCCGAACATCCCGGCCAGCTTGGATCTGCTCGCTGCCGTCTCCAGCTCGCTGAGTCTGTTTGACAGACCGCATTGCGATCTTCCATCCGGCCGCTCCGCCTCCAACAGAACCAATCACTAAGCCAACGAGCTGACCCGCCCTGACGTGGGTTGGCCACACTTGGACAGCCACTCCCGCATTAGGGCGGGGGCCGGCCTTCGCGCTTCATCCATCTGGCGGCATCGATAAGTGGCCATATGTTAGCCGGTCGGCAGGGCGGCAGTTTCGAGGACCGGCGGTTCGATCATGGGACGGGAAACGTCTCCCAGAAGGCCCCACGACTCGCGCATCCGGACCTGGGCGTGCCGGCGGGGAGCGCCGTGGCCGCTTTGGCGCCGCGCCATTGGCCCCTTTTCAAACGCGCGCTCTGACGACCCGGTGTGCCGATGATCCTCGCTCACAGCAGGGCGAGGGATGTACACCAGAGCTCATCAGGGATCGCTCGTGCTTGGGCCCCTACCGGGCGTGCGGCGTGCGGTTACAAGCGGAGTTAGTTGGACGCGCAGTCGATTCCGAGCACTCCAAGAGGTGCCGAAGGATCCACTGCAGTCGCGTGGAGGACGCGGTGTGAGTGCGGCGATCGGCAACGACTAGCAGGCGTTCGTTCGGTGTATTCAGGTCGACAGCGGCGAGTGGCTGTCGATCTTGGGGCGTCGGCACCAGCTCGAATCGAGGAGGGGATAGCGCTTCGACGACGATCGGCACGCGGGAGTGGCGCCCAGTGCGTTGGGATGATTGTTCCTGTGGGGCGTCAACTCCTGCGTATCTCAGGAGTGTGCCAGGGGTGTGACGATCGAGGTGCCGCGCGTTGACACCGCGTCCCTCGCCGAACTGGACGGCCCGGTTGGCGCGATCGACGTGTGGAGGGTGACTGAATTGAGAGACGGCGACGCTTCCCTGACCGCAAAACTCCCGTCGGAGTGCCATCGAGCGGGTCCAGTTTCTCGACGTTTCGACCGGTGGCCGTTCGGGGCACTGCTAAGTGCCGTCCGGGTGCGACGGCGCGAGTGCCAGTGCCAGTGCCAGTGCCAGTGCCAGTGCCAGTGCCAAACGATCGTTAGTTCATGGGCTCGGCGACGCGTTGTGCAACGGCGTGGTTCGTGGAACGGGACCGGCGCCGAACCCTCTGCGCTGTCGTTGCCATAGGTCGCTTGTCCGTTCCGCCAGGTCGCTGCCGGGGACATCGGCTCGTGGCGAGGGGTGTTGGTGCCCCCGTCGTTGCAACTGTTGAACACAGCTTCGTTCTCGTCGCCGGCAGCCGGCGCCAAGGACAGGACCGGTTCGCTTCCATCCGCAAGCACTCATACGCCGATGTCGTGCAGCGTCCCTCACGGGCTGGCAAGGTCAGCCTGTTCCTCGGGGAGGACCGTTCCTAGCGGTGTTCCTGAGTTGGCGCGGTTTGAGAGTCAGCCGTCGCCTCTGCTTTCTCGGCGCGCCGTCGGGCGACGTCCTCGTGCAGCAGATTTCGGATGTGCCCGGGCGCACGCTCCTCGCGGGCGAGAACCTCGCGTAGCGCATCGGTGTACTTCGCGAACTCCGGCTCGGCGCGCTGGAGCATTCGGGCTGCGCGCTTCTGGGATGACGTGGACATGTAGGGCCTTCCTTCGTATCAGTCCTTGGGGGTTCTCGGCGGTTCAAAATCCGGTCGGTTTTGAACACGCCGGGCATCCCCGTATTGCGAGACGGTTTGGAACGGACTGCTTGGACCTGTGTCCATTGCTGCACCGCCACCAGTGCGATCTGTTCCCTGGAAGACATACCCGGGGATCGAAATCCGTGTTAGAGGTCCAGTCCCACTCGCTGGCGAGCACGGGATACAACGTCACGAGGTCGTTGAAGCCGGGCAGCACTGCTTTCCGGCCGCAGTAGCGGCAGCCCACGCCCCGTGTTCGATTGCACACGGCGCTTTGATAGGAGTGCCCCAGTGCACACCGCCACCACAGTTTCTGACCAGACCCTGCGGTCACGGCGTCAGCGCGGATGGTGTTCTTCACTGGGTCCCACTGAGCGGCCACTTCCGGGTGCGTGACGGCGAGTGAGTTGAACCGCGCATCGACTCGGCTGTTCGCACACACAGGGCATCCGTTCCGTCGCCGAGAGTGGATGACGGCCCGCCACTCATGGCCCCGTCGGCACTTCCACCACACCTTCTTCGAGCTGGCAACGGGTACAGATCTTGGGGCCAGCCCCCGTTTCGTGTCGGATGCCACTCGAGGGCGGCGGATGGATTTAGAGTCGCCAGGTCGGTTAGGCCCGGCACCACACGAATACCGCGGCAGACCGGGCACCCTCCGCGTCGTCGCGTTTCCATGAAGACGGGATTGTCGAACCGATGCCCTTCGCTGCAGATCCACCAAACGACGGTTCTTGAGGTCACGGTGACGTCGGCCGGGGTCAGCGGAGCGTTCCTTTCCGTGTCCCAATGCACCGTCAGACGGTAGCTGTGGTCGGCCAGTGAATTGTAACCAGCCAGCACCTTTCTGCCACTACAGATCGCGCAGGGCACCCAGCTGCCTGCGTGTCGGCTGTAGCTGGAGTTGGCGGAGCGTCTTGAAGCGTGCCCGTTTGGGCAGACGGAGATGATCTTGACCTCCTGCCCTCGGCCGAGCAACCACCGCACACCCCCATCACTTCGATCAACTGTGTGCTTCTGGTTGAAGTCCTGCCAACGCGCAGCGCGGCTTGTTCGCGACGGTGTGTAATACCAGGCGAACGGTTGAACGGGTCGCATCAGTTCGGTGTGCCCAGTCAGCGGTCGAAGCCCGTGCAGTGGTGCGTCGGTGTCGGTGTCGGTGAGATCTTTACGACGTGTCAACGCCATGACCCGCAGCATCGCCCAGATGCCATCAACGATTGGAGTGACCTGAACGTTGTCAGCGGCGTGCTCGACGAGGTCTTCGAGTCGCTCGTATCGGCGCTGGAAGGTGGTTACTGGGTCCGTGAGCTCCGCCAGGGTCAGCGGCGCGGACACCCGGTTCCACAGTTTGGCCGCCAGGACGAACCGCTCTTCGGCGGTTGAGGATCGTCCGCAAAGGTCTCTCCAGTCCCCGATCAGCTGGTCGAGCTCTGCAAGGATCGGCGCGGTTGCGCGTCCCTGTGCCAGCATGCGCTGCCACTTCCGGTCGGCGAGGAGCACCGCATAGCCGACGCGCCGCTGCTCGGCTGGGAGGGTCCCCGGAGCCACCCATATGCGGTGTCGGCGACACACGAAGGGGCCGGCATGTGGGTCTTGCGGGATCGCGGCGCCGCCAGCGCATCGGCGGCAGACCCAGCGCGCTGAGAGCCCGCCGGCGCAAGCCGCGCAGTGGGTGATGTGCTCATTGAGCGTGCTGCTCAATTCGGGCTGCAGCTGTCCCGCGAGCGCGTCTCCTAGCCGCTCCCCGGCTCGAGTCGCTTCCGGAGGTCCCTGACGTAGAGCGGCTGCAGGGTCGGGTCGATGTGGTGGTGGGTGAGAAGCCGACCCACGTAGCTGTCGTCGCGCTCGTTCCGGTGCCGGCGGAGCCGTTGGGGCAGCGGGCGCACGGCGTCGACGGCGGTCATGCTGCGGGCCGACTTCGCCGCTCGTGGAACAGGTCGACACCAAGGTCGGTGCGTGCTTGATCCAGGTCGTTTCGGCGGATGCGCTCTGTCATCCCTTCTGCGCCGATGCGCAGGGCTTTGGAGTGCTGTTCGATAGCACCGATTGCACTGTCTACGAGCATGTTCCGAAGCGTGCCGATGCTGCCGCTGGTGCGGCCGAACAAGTAGTCACTTTCCTTGCCGAGGGCACCCGGGGTGTGGTCGAGGAGACCCATGTGCTCCTCGAACGCGCGGATGATGCCGTGCCACTCTGCTTGCTCGTCCTCGGTTGCGAGGGTCATCGTCGACAGGGGTTCGCGGACGGTACGGCGTGCGAGCTGCTTACCGTGCGGGCCCGCCATCAGCGCGCTGCTCTTCACGTCGACACCGGCGTAAACAAAGGTTGCCTGGACCTTGTTTGTCAGCGATTTCAGTGTGTTGGTCGCTTCGATCGAACCCTGGTTGAGGTAGGCAAGGTGCTGCACCTCGTCGACGAGGACGCGCCGGATGCCGAGCGCGTTGAGGTTTCCGGTGACGAGCTGCATGAGCTGACCGATCGTGGCTCGCCGTGGCGGCTCGATCACCATGCGGGAGCAGAACTCTTCGAGGAGCGCCTTCGCACTTGTCCTGGGTGGTACTTCCACACCGATGACCAGGGGCTTGTCCGTACGCTCCACCTGCTGAGCCATGTGGGCACCGGCTGCGACGAGGGTTGTCGTTTTTCCTGCTCCGCTGGGACCGTCGATGAGGACTGCGTAGCGGCCGTAGGATCGGTGTGTGTTGCGTTTCTGCACCGTGTTCACGGTGCTGATGGCTCCGTTGAGTTCCGGGGTTGCGACGATGAAATCGGACTCGATGTACCGCAGTCTGGCGTCGTTGTAGCGCAGGCGGTCCGCGAGGTCGAGTCGCTCGAACATGCCGCGCCTAAGCAGACGTGGCTGCTGAGGGAGGTCGAACAGGAACTCGTGCAGTTCGAACATGTTGAGTTGGCTGAAGATGCCTTCCATCAGAAGTCTCCCTTGGGGTCGAACGCGCGCATGGGCACGTAGTTGTCGCCGTCGTCCGGGTTGGTGGTCGGTTTCGGAGCAGGGGTGACCTTCTTCCGGCGCAGCGCCGGCGCGCCGTTGCTGGTCCGGACCTCGAGCGCACGCTTCTTTCGCCGCTGCAGCTTCTTCGAGTGGTTCGCGTTCGTGGTGAGGTTGCGGATTGCTTCGGCGACCATGTCCGACGCGGAGTCGTTGTTCAGCGCTGGGACAGCCTTGTGGACCTGCTGAATCTGCTTGCGGATGAACTCCTGGTGGGGTTCGCCAAGCCAGCGCTGGTTCATCCAGTCGCATTCGATCCAGGTCAGCGTTTCTGGGTCTCGCACCCAGACTGCAGACGGGTCGTAGGGGTCGTACCGCACGGCCCACTTGTTCTTGTGGCGCAGATCGCCCGATGCGCGGCCGCGGAGGCTGATCAGTTGTGGGGAGTCGTATCGGCGGGTCGCGATGGTGATGCCGTCCGCCTTGATCGCGCGGAACTGTACCGGCATCAGGTCGATGTAGTCGTCGTGGGTGATTGGCAGCCGGACAGGCGCGGAGGTGGGGTAGGACGCGAGGTACATCTTGTTCGGCGTCATCGCCCGGCTGCGGTCCTGCGGGTCGCGCAGCCCGCCGTGGATGCGGTTCTGCCAGACCACGACGATGAACTCCTGCCAGAGCGCGTCCAGCTGGTCGATTGTCAGCAGAGTTTCGGGGTCCGGTGCCTTCCGCCCTCGGTGCGTGGTATCGCGGCCGATGTAGCCGGGCACGCGCTCAGCGAAGATGATCGCGACGATCGCGAAGAAGTTCTCCACGATGGCTTTCCAGGTCGGGGATCCGGGTGGGGCGATGGAGACGTCGACGGCGAATCGTTCGCAGGCGGACATGAACACCTTGGACCGCCAGTCCGCCCCGTTGTCCATGATGAGTCGCTGCGGGTAGATGAACGGCACACGGTCGTCGTACTCTTCCCGTTCCTCTGGGCTGAGGCCTTCCGCCCACGGCATCGTTGGCAGATCGGCGTGCTTGAAGTGCTGCTCCGGGCGCCGCGCCTTCCTTGGGCTGAGCGCGCGCGCAAGCAGCAGCGCGAGGTCGACACCCTTGTTGGTTTCGTAAACGCCGCTCGCGACAACGGACCGGGTGCGCTTGTCGATCATCGCGACAAGGGTTGCCCGGTACACGTTGTTGTGCTCGTCGCGGACGAGGATGTCGAACTTCGACGAGTCGACCTGCACCTCGTGGCCGGGCATGATCGCTGGACGGCTGTTGAACACCCAAGTACCGCGCTTGCTGACACTGTTCCGTAGCGTTGCGGTGCCGTCCAGATGCGTGCCGGCCGCGACGATGCCGATCCATTTGCGGAGCGTCTTCGGTGTCGGCATGCTCATTTCAACGTCAGGGTGGAGCTCCTTCAGCCAGTGCAGCACACGAGCGCGGTGCGGCCGGTTCGTTCGCGTGGTTTCGTCGGCTTCTTCACGAATCACCTCGTGAATTGCGTCGATGAACTCGTTGGGGATCGCCGCGAACGGGTTTCGGACGTGGATGGAGCGCTTGTCGAGCAGACCCGCGAGTGAGCGCACTCCGGGAGCGGGTGCGTAGGCGCTGCGCTTCCGGCGAAGGCTTCGGGCGCTGATGGGCAACCCCATCAGGGTCAGTTCCTCGCTCTTGCACTTCTCACGGTCGCCGAGCGGCAGGTTCGGACGGTACGTGGGGTTGAAGACGCCGGGGCGGCGGGGGTGGATACCAGTGAGCATCTCCTCGATGTGGTCCGCGAGAACCTGAAGCTCTTTCTCCTGGGCCTTGGGGATGAGGTCGAGTTCCCCGGCGGCGGAGTGTCCACGGTGATCGGGCCGAGGGCTTCGCTGAGTTCGTCGAGGGACACCACTCGGTATTCGGAGGTGCCAACCTCACGCAGTTTGATTGAGGTGCCGTAGATCTCCACGACGGCGTACTGGCCGCCGTCAAGCGGAACGACGTCTCCAACGGTGATGGATCGGTAAGGCATGTCAGGGTCTCCAAACGAGGGTGTTCATAGCGAGGGCGGCGGTCATGTCGAAGCAGAGTTCGCGGTGCCAGATGAGGTTGTAGAGGCCAGCCAGTGCGGTTGGGCCGGGAGTGCGTTGGGTGAAGGCCCAAAGCGCTCCGAACGGAGTCGGTTCGTTAACGAGCCCGAGGAGCGCGTCGGCGAGAGTGTCGTCGGGGAGATTGCGATGGTGTCGGTACGCGGCGAGTAGGTCGAGGTTGTGCCGGTAGGTGAGGGGTACATCGACGATGAGTCGATGTGACCAGCCGATCTGTGCGCAGGCGTCCGCGGTCTTGGCGAACTGTTCGACCGCTGCTTCGTCGACTAGCGCCGCGGGGCGAATGTTGCAGACGACTTGGCGTCCGTCGCGGAGTTGCAGGAACGCGTCCGGGTAATGGTGTGTGCCATCGGCGAAGTCAAAGCGCAGGGGTTGCGTGCAGATCCCCGCGACGTCCTCGCTGTGGTCGAGGAACATCAGCGCCGTGTACTCCTCCATAGACTCATGCCACACGTGGTGCCCGGTCTGCTCGAACCAGTAGTGCCCTTCCGTGTTGCGTTTCAGCGGATGCGTGCTCGGGCGCCGCGACGGCTGGTTCCGTGTCATGGGTTCGTGAAGTAGCTCCGACGTCGCACGTGCACTGCGAGTGCGGCCTTGCTCAGTTCGCCAGGAGACGGAGGCGAGCCCGGCAATAGTGGTCCCGCTGATGTGGAACGCTTTGCCAACCCTCATGCTGCGGTCCGCTTCCGGAACGAGATGCGACGGCGCGGTGGGCGGCCACCGACGGACGGGCCCGACCGACTGGGCGTGGCTGTCCATCGGCGACATCGAACTGTTCTCATCGGCGGTCGCGCATCGTCGTCAGCCGCAGATTGCGTGAGCATCGGCACCTCCATGCGTTGTCGTCATCGGGCTTGATGACGGGCGAGACCTACCGTGCGCCCGACGGCAGGCACGTGCCGAACACCGCGGGTGGAGCTTCTGGCTGGGCGTCCACCCACGCAGGACGTTCCCGAACCACCCGCGGTTCGTCCGTGTCGGGCACGATCGCCCCTAGCGACGTGTATGTGACTACACAGCAAAGGGGCGTTCTGCGACCTCTCGCGTTTCTCAAACGGCGACTCATGACCTGTAAACATGGGGCGACTGTAGGCGACCGGAGGTTTTGCAACGCGCAACGCGCCGATGTCGCATGTGCACAAAAGTTCACAGACATAACACATATGGGCAGCAACCGAGGGCTGCCCACTCAGCGAGGCAACACGTCGAAGCGAAACGACACCGGGGGCTAGTGCCCCTACCAGCCACCCGCAAGGGGCCGCAGGACGCCCGGTCCATCCGGACCGGCGGAACGCCACGTACCGAGCCGCCACCGCACCGCCTCCGATGACGCCCGGCGGGCGGAGATGACGAGTTGCGGAAGGGCAGCCAGTGAAGTCGGACGAACGGAGTTAGGTCGGGTTGGAGGTTCCGTCGGACGTCGTGTCAGACCGGTGTGAGTCGCTGCGCTCGGTGCGAGCTTGCTCGACCCAATTCGCGATCGTTCGATTGCTCACACCGATCTGCCGGCCGAGCTCACGCTGCGATATCGCTCCGCTATCGACGACGGAGAGAACCAGCTGGCGGATGCGGCGCGCTTCGGACTTCGCACGACGGATGGAGTAGTGAATTTCCAGAACCGAGTTGTCAAAGTCATTCGTGGGAGTCATGCCTCTGCCTCTCTTGCGTCAGTTCCGACTCTGCGACGCGCGGGTCTGGGGGAATGTTCCAGCATCGTCGAGCGACGAGAAGTGAACACTGGGCACCAGAGACTATCGGCCGTGTCTTGAGTGACCCCACGGGTACAGCTTCGGGCATTCCTGAGCCGGTCACGCTGAGGGGAACGCACACTGCTTGAGCCACCGAGTCGGGCCAAACAGTGCCCTCGTCGCGCCGACCAGCGTAGCCGCGCGACAGCAGCTCGCACCACTCGGATCAGGCCCTTGTCACGCGAGGCCCTCCCGGTCAGCTTTCGGATGCTCCAGGAAGTCATGGCGTTGCCGTTCGCTGGGTAGGGCAGCGTAGGGAAGGAAAGCTGCGAGCGCCCCTGGATGATCGAGCCCCGCGGCCTGCAGGATTACCGCAATGGGCGCCCCCGAGTTCAACATCGTCACAATCCAGGTTGCCCGAAGTCGCTGCACCTGTGGATGTGGGTCCGGAGCTCGGTGGGTGAAGTTGGTTATTGCGTTGGGGTACTCACGGGTCCGCTGTGGCCGGAAGAAGTAGCAGGCGGGGTCGGAGGGCGCGGACGGGACGATCAGCGCGTAATCACTGCGGACGGGGATGCGTCGCGGGCGGCTTCCGTGCACCTCTATCGTCACTCGGCTGCCGCGCCTGTCAATGTCACCAGCACGTAGACCAATGATTTCTCCTGCGGTCAAGCCGGCCCCAACAGACAGCGCGATGAGCGCGTGCGCGTTGCGGCGTCGGTCCAGAGTTGGCTGGGCACGCGCCCATGAGAGCATCCCGAACAGTTCGTCATCGGAGTACGGCTTGTGCCTGTCCTGCCTCGACGGCGCTAACCGCGGTCTCGGTGCCAGCGGTGCTCGGCGAACGCTTTCAAGCAGCACGAGCCGCGTCTCTCGTGCGCGCAGAGGGAGGCTGTCGCATCCGGTTTGGCGGTAGAAGTTGAGGACCGCACGGTCAAACAGCTGCTCCTTCTGCAAAGGAAGTCCGAGCGACCAACCCCACGTTGCGAACTCGCACACTGCGAGGAACGCAGCCCTGGCTTGCGCCGCGGGGAGCGATGCGTTCGCGACGAGCAACGATGCGAACCCCCGCACGGCGCGCCCGAGCACCAGGTCGGCATCGCGGCCTGGAGCCTCAAGTCCGTCGATCGGCAGCATACGGCTAATACAATAGCCACTGCTGGGGCTGCGCGCACGACCTAAACTGCTTTGACTGGTCGTGCCGGTGAGTCGCCGCGGTCACGCAGTACCGCATCGCACCGCAGTAAAGATGGAGAGCGCATGAGCAACTGCCCGAAGTGCCGACGGGACGTCATCGACGAGGAAATCGCTCGCCTACCTCAGCGCATCACGAGGTGCCGCCGCGAACAAAAGGTCATGCGGACGGCACTCGCGGCAGGGACTGGTCTCGACATCAGCACACTGAAAAGGATCGAGCGGAACCAGCCGCCGACGATCGCCCAGCTGGTGAAGATCGCCGATTTTCTTCGCGTCGCACCCTGGAGTCTGCTCGGGACGCTACGCGCTTCGAACGTCCGGGATCGGTCCACGGTCACCTCAGTTCGATACGGCAGGTGGGGCCTCTTGCACAGCGACACAACCCACACCAACCCGGTCGAACTCGAGCTCGCGGCTGGAGCGTCGGACGGATTCTGCTGGCATGACGGCGATGAATGGCTGTACGTCGTCAGCGGGACTGTCGAGTTGCACCTCGCTGGTGACGAGACTCCGACCACGTTGTCAGCTCGCGACGCAGTCGACTTCGATGCCTCAATTCCGCACTCCATCAGCAACGTCGGGGCGGCATCGGCGGTCGTGCTTCGGCGGATGACGCGATCCGGGCTCACTGAGCATCTGCACGGCGAGGCGGCTATGTCCGACGGAAGCTGGGAAGACGATCCGGAGAGCCGGGCGCCGATGAACGATGAGGTGCTTTCCCGTTGATGCTCCCCTAGCGGACTAGAGCGAGGGCGGGCCGCGGGTGGTAGCGGATGGGCTAGCAGCAGCACGGCGGAGCACACGTACGGTACGACGACAGGGCTCTGCGCGGTTGCCGGCACTACTCAGGTGCCCCACCTCTCGACACTCGGTCCGGTGCGGCCACCGAGGCAACGCATGGGGGCGGCGGACCGAAGGACGTTCGCCGTTTGCTCCCGGGACCCTCACGCTCACCTCCGGGCATGCTCGCCCGATACAGGCAGGAGTAGGTCACTCTCGTCGCGGTGGCCACCCGCCCCACTGCCTTTGCGCAGGCCTGCGGCAGTGCTTCTGTGCGCTGGCCGGCATGGTCGCCCTGCGCCACCCCACCGCGATCAGGCGGAGCCCGCCGCTCCGGGCTGAACGAGCGTTGCAGCACCCTCGTGAGGCCCTGGCCGGCGGAACAGAGCTGACGCGCCCCGTGCCTCACGGGCCTTTTCATCACGGGCTTCACTGACAAGAGGCGGCCGGCAGCGCAAGGGCCGTTGGGCTCTTGCTGGACCTGGCGCCTGTTGTCGAATACAATCGACATAGGACGTCCGCGCAACGCCTTCCGCGGCTCGCCCTGGCAGTTCCGACGTCTTGACGCCGCCCTGATTGAAGGCAACGGCTTGCGGGCTTTCCGACTTCGGCGAGGTAACGGTGAATGAGCAGGACGACGACGACATTGCCCTGAATCTGGCGGAGTCGGAGCATCAGATGACGAATGCGAGCGAGCCCGCCGCCGTCCGCGGAGTGAGGAGGATCCGCTTGGCCGACCTGCGCAACCAGACTCCCCGGACCTGGTGGCGCTCTACGCCGAGGTCCAGGACGGCCAAGCCCTCATCCCGGGGCTGAAAATGGGCGTCGGCGCGCTCACCGTGCAGCGGTGGGACTCCGACTACGCCGCCACCGGTTGGACACTGTACGGCGCGGACCTCACCCTCGACCTGGGCCACCCGTTCGGTGCGATGTTCTACCGCAACGACGAAGACGGTCGGGTGCTGCGTGTCGGGGTGAAGTGGCATCCGCCGATGCAGCAGCTCGAGTTCCCCGCCCTGCACCCGTCGAAACCGGAGCTCACCTCGGATTGCACCGACGAGGAAGTCGCCGCAGTGGTCCTCGACGCGCGGAGTCGAATCGGCACACTGGTCGCGGTGAACGCGCAGATCGGTTCGTTCGTCGCCACTGAAGAGTCAGAGAACGCCATCCTCGACGCGTCCGGCCTCGGGCTCGAACGCCTGTCGGAAGACGACCCACGGCTGGCCGGCGATGCCTGACCGCGAACCGCCGCGGTGCGGGCCGGTGCCGTTGCGGCTGCTGTCGTTGTCGGCGCAGTTCGACGGCGTCATCTGGCCGACGTTGGTCGGGATGACGTTCACGAACTCGACCGGCGTCGCGATCCTGCAACGCCACGTCAACGTTCGACCGTCAGAGAACGGGTGGACGCTCACGCTCCTCAGCGGCATACCGCTGACCGATCCCGCGGACCCGCTCACGGAAGCGGCGAGGCAGGTGATGGACATCCTGGCCGAGCTCCGGCAGGTCGGTCGCGGTGTGGAAGCGGCGGAGTCTGCCGATGTCTGACCGGAAGTGGGTGCAGGACATCCGTCAGCAGCAGACGATCCTGTCGCTGCCATTCGGGCTCGGATACACCATCGACATCACCGACACCCTCACCGCCCTATCAGCGGCGGGGATGCCTGCTCGTGTGGATGCGTTCGACCGGCTCCGCTTCGACGACGGCCGGACTGCGTTCCTCGCCACACCCGACCCCACCGCCACCATCGACGACGGGGCTGACGACGGCCGAACCGATGATGTGATCCTGCTGCCGGGTGGGTCGGAGGGTGGGGTGCTGTCGTTGGTGCGCCGGTACCCGGACCTGGTCGTGGTGAATGGGAAACGCGGGCGCGTCTGGGCGAACGGCCGGCAGGTGCACGGGACGTCGCTGCAACGGGATGCAACGCCGGGGTGGCGGAACGTGTTCGCGATTGCTCGCACCATCGCCATGCATGGTGGCGGCACGCATGACGTCGCGGACCGCATCGGCATCCCCGCCGATGTCGTACGCGCAGCCATGCCGGCCCTCGGAACCCACGTGTTCCACACGCCGCTCGGATGGGAAGCCCGAAACCGGGCCGCGCTCATCGACTGGTGCATCGCCGCGTATCCAGGCGTCGGCGGAGTCCGCACCTGCTGGAAGCGCGGCGGCACCCTCGACGCGCAAGCAGATCAGCTCATCGGGCTGGGCGGAATCATGTCGGACCGGTGGGCGGCGCAGCAGTCCGGCGTCCTGGTTCCACCGAACCGCCTCACCGCGTTCTTCGACCACCATCCCGACATGCAGGCACTCGGGTACGAGCCCGCCAGTGCGGACGACTCGACGGTGAAGATCGTCATCCCGCAGGACACCACCATCCTGACCGCCGCCGAGGGGTGCTGCACGGACGACTTCATCACCGCGCACGTCATCTACGAAGACAGCTGGGTGACCGCGAACACGGACGCGGTGAACGGGCTGCGGCAGCTGCTGCACTTCCAAGCGGACCTCGCCCACGACCTCCGCTGGCACCCCAGCGGCAGCTGAAGGGCGACTCCGATGACCCTGCAGATCCTGTCCATGACGTTGGCGTACGACGACACCCGCTTCTTCGGCGCCGTCATGTTCACCGACACGGACCACCCCGACGAACCACCCCCGACCGTCCTCATCGACCACACCGACGAACCGCCCTGGTTCCGGCTCACCAACGTCGACCCCACCGCGCAGGACCCATCCAACCCGGCGATGGTCGAAGCGGACCGCATCATGCGATTCATCCTTCGCTACCCCCTGAACGCATCGGCCGCGCCGCCGCCGACTGCCCCCAGCCCTGAGCCGCCCCGCTCACGCCCGATCTCTGGAGGTCACCCTGATGATGCGTCTGGTGTCCCTGCACCTCTCGAACGACCGGATCCTCTGGGGGCACGTCCTCCTCGAAGACACCGACAACCCGGACGCGCACCTGGCGCAGATCCTCGTCCGCCCCATCGACGTCGAGCCCGGATACGAGCTCTACGACAAGCACAACACGGTCCTGTCGGCCCTGACGGTGCCGGCTGTGCGGGAAGCGAACCGCATCGTGCAGACCCTCCTTATCCCCGCCTCGGAGGTCGCCCGACGTGAGAAAGCCGTCCGGACTGTGATTCACTCCGGCTACCTCGAAGGGGCTCCCGACGACATCCCTTGGCAATCACAACTGTGGATGTACGCCCGCGGGGAGATCAGCCGGGAGCAGCTGCACGCCTACACCGACCAGCACCGGCAGATTCCCCGCGCGCGCGGCGTCGCCCCCGTCGAGGGAGCGGACGTGCCCCAGGACTGGTGGCAAGCCACCCAAGCCCGCATACGCCGCCACCTACTCGACTCGACACTCACCGAAGCGGAAGCAGCCGCGGCCCTGCAGATCAGCATCGACGACGTCGGCGAGCTGTTCGGGTCGAACCGGCTGCTGAGCTTCGACCTTGATGGGGAAGAACGCATCCCCGATTGGCAACTCGTCCGACCCGCCCTCCCTGAGTTCGGTGACCCGTGCTCGCTGCTGCCCGGCCTAGATGTCCTCTACGCGGCAGCACCGCAGCCGCTCCTCGACGCCGCAGCAATGACCGAGTTCATGACCACACCCCGCACCTTCCTCACCGTCGACGATCGAGTCCTGACCCCGCTGGATTGGATGCGGGAAGGCCGCCCCCTCACGACGATCGTCGCGCTGTTCCGGGGACGGCAGTGGCGGCCATGACCAGCCGACCCGACCTGTTCCTCCTCAACATCGCCTTCGACACGACCGGCGTGCACGGTCACGTGTTCTTCCGCGACCTACCCAGCACCGAACTTCGGCAGGTCATGATCCGCAGCACCGACACCGGCAACGTCTGCGAACCAGTACACGGCGACGCCCGCGACGGATGGGAACCATTCCTCGAAGAGACCCGCTGGCTCATCGCACTCATCCGACCCGACACCCCAGAGGAACGCAGCTGATGGGGCCCGGACTCGAATGGGTCGCCGCCGCCTACGCCGGCAACCCGCAGATCACGATGCCGTATGGGCTCGGTGACACCACCGACCTCACCGACACTCTCCTGGTGCTGCAACTCGCTGGCCTCCGCGCGGTCGTGGAGACGCACGACACGATCCGCCTCGCCGACGGCCGACGCGCACGCATCCCAACACTCACCCAACGCCCCCGCGACGACCTGGCCGTCGACGCGGAACTGCTGCTGCTTGCACCGCGGACCGTGACGCCGACGCAGATCGCGCTCGCGGAACAGACCGAGACAGTCCTGCTCGTCGACGTCGACCGACGGCGCGTGTGGATCGACGGCAAACAGGTACTTGGCGTCCACGAACGCTGGAAGGACGCCGCACCGATCTACGTCACCTTCGCAGTCGCACGAATGCTCGCCGTCAACGGCGACACCTTTGACGGCCTGGTGCGGGCAGGACTCACACCCGGGCAGGTCGACGACGCGCTCGCCCGGCTCGGCAAACGTGTGCACCGCACCGACATCGGATGGGAGTCACGGCAGGTAGGTGGGCTCGTCGATTTCGCCATCGCCTGCTACCCCGGCCCAGGCGGTATCCGGACGAAGTGGACGTCAGACCTGCCACTCGCCGAGCAGGCGGAACGCCTCATCGGCGCAGGCTGTCGCATCTCCGGACGAGGCATCTCGGAACGACCCGGGTACCCCAAGATCAGGAAGCGAACCATGCCGTACCGGCTGGTCGCGTTCGCTGAACAAGAACTCGACATGACTGTGCTCGGGTTCGAGCCTGACACGGTCGGCTTCTCCGGCACCGAACTGATCCGTCCCGCGGACCCCACGATCTTCCTCACCGCAGCAGCCGCCGGATACACGGACCGAACCGATGACATCATCACCGCCAACACGCTCCTCCGCGCCGACCTTCGCAACGACGACGACGCAGCCTCGCTCGAAGAAGTCCGCGACCGGCTGCAGTTCCTCGCCGACACCGGCTACGACCTCCGCCACAACTTGCCCGACTGACCAGGACCGCGCAGGCCGGCGCACCCTTGACTCACGCCCGGTGCTTAACGGAGCTGCGCCAGACCCAGGCAGCGAGCTTCGTCTCGCCACGGCCGGCTTCCACCCAAACCGCGTCGCGTGTTAGTCGGTACGCTTGCGCGTCATTTCGACGGATCAGGCGATCGGGCAACTGGAACCACGCGTGCACCGGTAGCGGCTCAGCAAGATCAAGCACCTCAACTCCGCGAGCAGCTTCCTCAAGCGAGAACGGCTGTGCTGGCACCCAGCGGTCCGAACGACGACGACCCATGACCGCGAGAGTAGGAGCCGGCACCGACGTTCGAATATGGGACCTTCAGCGAGAATGCATTCGGACCATCTATCTGCGACAGAACCTACTTGCGGCGCTGGAGCGTGCTTGTCGGCGTTGCCTCGTCCGCCGGACGACCGGTCACTGAGACGGCGCTGGCGGCCGCGTGTTCGTACTGAGGACCTTCGCGAGTCGCACGGAAGGCTCGACCCCCAAACAAGGGGTCCATAGTGAGCGTCAGTCAGCATAGAGTTCACATGATCCAGGCGGAGCGCTCTCCGCAACCCCCGATCTCCCGGGAGACAACCCATCGACGAGATGCTGACCGCAGTGGCCACCGCACTAGGACTATCCAATGTTGTGCCTTTCGGGCAAGGCGGTCAGAAGATTGTCGCGTCTGCGGATTTCGGGGACCAGCCCGCAGTCGTGAAGATCGTGTTGGTGCCGGCGGGTCCGAACGGCCGAGTTGTGGTGGAAAGAGCTCATCGAGAGGTCGATCTGCTCGCGGCGGTTGATTCCCCAACGGTCGTGAAGGTGCTGACGGATGCGGTGGAGATTGATGATCCCGTGGAAGTCGTTTGCTGGGTGGAAGAACGACTCGACGGAGACGACCTCGACCGGCACTTCGATCGGCAATGGACCGAAGATGAAGCGTGGCTGCTCGCTGAAGACCTAGCGTCCGCTCTTTCAGCGTGTCATCGGGAAGAAGTCGTTCACCGCGACCTCTCGCCACGGAACATTCGACGCCTCGGTTCCGGGCGGTATGTCCTAATGGATCCAGGACTGGCGCGCCATCTCGCTCGAACGGCTCTCACTGGCATCGGCCAACCCGGGAGCTACGGCTGGATGTCTCCGGAGCACGTGCCAGGAGGCCGGGCAGTGCCGGCAAGCGACGTCTTCTCTGCCGGTGTTCTCCTCTACTGCGCACTCACCTCGACGCTTCCTGTGCCGTACGGGCACGATGATAGTGACTACTACCGGCGGCTTGCGCAAGAGGATGCCCCGTCAGTCATGCAGACACGGCCGGACATCTCCCCGGAACTGACTAACCTTGTGGACACATGTTTGAAGCGCCAGCCGGCGAGACGCTATCTTGACGGCGAAGAACTCCAGACAGCAGTGCGACGTTTTCGAGGAGGATGCGCATGAGCGGCGTCCTCATCCACGATGGTCGACGGATCGGCCACAGAAGCTGGACAGTTGACGCGGTACGCGCTGGACAGGCAAGCGGAGCCATCCTCACGCCGTTCTCGACCCCCAGGATTACCAAGCCCCGGCACCCAAACGTCCGGGAAGTCGCAGATGACGTTCGCGAGGCGGGTGGGGAAGTCCTCTTCGACGTCATGACACACGCGCGGCAGCTGGCGACTACAAACCGCACTGACTTCTACGATGAATGGGAGCTCTGGGGTCCGAGCGGGAGAGGAGTGGATACCGCAAACCGGCGCCTCGAGCATGTGGAGCGTGTCTTCTCATACCAGGCGGCATTGGGAACTCCGCTTCTTGCTCCGACGATCGTGCTGAGCTCGCCGGCTTCACCGGAATCAGGCTACGTACTCGAGTTGGCTAGTCTAGCCAAAGGAATAAGCGGCGCGGCTTGGCAGTCGATTGCCGGAACACCCGACTTCTGGGCATCAGGGCCACTACTGGACGCCTTCGTGGGAACGCTAGTGGGTCTCAAAGTGTCGACGTGGGTTTTGACCTTTGCGACGCCGTTAGTAGCTGAGGCTGTGCCGGACTTCTCGAACCTCGATGCTCATGTCGGGTTCGCGCGCACCGTCCACTCCCTATCTCTCAGGTCACGAGTAGTTGTCACTCACTCAGACTTTTCTGGGTTACCAGCAGTCGTGGCCGGCGCAGATTCGGTGGGTAGCGGCTGGGACCGCGGGCAGCGCTTCTTCGACCCGCAGACCTTCAAGATTGACTCGAACCCCGGTCCGCGAATCCCCGCGTCTTATGTTACACAGGGAGCGTTGAACGCGGTCCTTCGTCGCGATGCCGCTGAGGCGATTGAGCGCTATGACCCGCTCAGAGCTCGAGCGATCAGAGGGGGCGTCATGCCACCGAGCGACAGTGCGGAACGAGGTCACCACCTCACCCAGCTGTCGATGGCGGTGAATTCGATTGACCGGTTCTCCGATCGACCACTGCGCGTTGCCGCAGGACGGGCACGGTATGCGGAGGCGGCTCAAGGATTCGACGAAGTGATAGCCAGCGTGCCCGGCCCGATTAGGCCTACAGATAAGCAGAAGTGGGCGCTTGCGCCTGCGGCGGTCGTCGAAGCCTATGCCACCGCGGAAGGTTACTGACTCAACGCATCCGCGTGAAGTCGCTCGGCTAGGCGCTCCGCAAGCGCAAGCCGTCGTCCCGGCATCGGGCGCTGCAGTCTTGGGCGGATGATCCAGCGACGGCCGACAGCCAGGCCGACTCGGAGGTCGCCAAAACGCTCGGCTACAGAGGACAGGTCATTGGGTTCGCGCAAGAGCACCACAGCACTTGCGTCAGCCCATGTTGAGTATCGGAGAGCCTGGGCAAGGCCCCGGCGCCAATCGCTCACCTTTGCCTCGAGCGCGTATGCTCGTCCGGCTGGCGCAAATCCCTCACGACGTCTATAGCTTTTACCTTCTCGAAGAACGGCACCCGACCTGATGAGGGCGTTCATCCGGACCTCGGCTCTTTCATCCGACACTCCGAGCCGCCGCGCGCATCTGAGCCGCAGATCGCGTCTGTCGTTCGGAAAGCAACGCCAAGGCGGAGCTTGCCGACTCGGACGTATAGAAGGGTGGGCCCGCACCTGCTCGCTCGGCCAAGCCACGCAGTGCCCAGTCACTGCAAGAAGGTCGACCACCCCACGAGCCCCTCGAAACTCCGGAGCGAGGACAAGGCTGGCGGTTGCCCCAGGCAACCGGTGTGCGAGGTGTCGAAGGGCCGGCACGAGCTCCTGCTCGAGCACAGGTGCGAAGCGGGTGCTCAGTGGCTCGGCATCTGACAGCTCGATCATAGTGATCGGGCACTCTGACATCTTCCCAGCCTAGTGGCGCTCTCAGCCCCCGCCGTGACGTTGCCTGTGGGACCGGAATGGCCAAAACGACCGCTGTCGAAGCACGGTGACGAAGGTCGGCCTGGGCAATCGAAACGAAACAGTGCATCGGATTTGGACGAGAAGCGCCTCCCGCAGCTGCCGGTCCTGAGCACCACTCGTCCGGCTCGAAGCACTGCGCCTCTGCGGGAGACCGCCCCGATAGAGGATCGGCTACCGAGAACGCTTGGCCCTCCTGGTGACGCGGCGGAGGGGCGGGAGCTGCCGCAGCCGGGAATTCCTTCCCTCAAATTTGAGTTAGCGTCTCGTCTCTTCTGTCAAGGTGGAACGATGATCGATGTTGAGGGGCGCTTCGAGTGAGGTTCGGCGAGCGAGCGATTGTCGGGGAGTGGCTCGATTCTGTGGCGCAAGTGCTCCCGCTTCCGCATCGAACGGAACTGCCCTACACCGTAGGCGATGCGGTCGCTGAGTACGGGAACTGGGCGCGGTCCACCCGGCCGCGCGATTGGGGAAGGACAGTTCGCGAAAGACGCGAAGATCCTCCAGGCAGAGCTGCGGGCACAGATGGATGGGCTAGGTCCACGACTGACCGAACGGTTCGCGACTGTGGTCGAGCACTTGGTTGCGGCGACCTCGCAAGCAGACGTCTCACGAGTAGCGGACGCATTCGCCGAGTCCTGGTCGGTCGACGCGACTGTGTCGGAAGCATTTGCCGATCTGTGTGAGGCCGCACAGCAGCCGCAGGTGACAACTCTGAGGCTCCGCAAGCTCGCGGAAGTCATTGCTTCGCGTATCGGACCCGCAGCCCGCGGAGGAATCTCCGTCCTCAGTAGCGCTGCCGAGGCGCTCATCGGCTCCGAGGAGGATCTCGCACGGAGCCAGCGCGACTCACTCCCGGCGCCGTTCGGTGAAGCCGACAGGGTCGAGATGGCGAAAGCGACGCTTCTCGCCGAACTGCGCGGGCACGTTGTGGTCTGGCTCGTGTATTCGCGGGCGATCTCGGAGTTTCGCCTCGTAGCGGGGCCAATCACCTTTCTCGCAGCTGACTGGGCCTTCCAGGTCGCCTTCGGCGATGGCCCGAATGACTTCGTCGAGCGCGCTGAGCTTCGGTCTATGAAGCGCGACGTGTTCTGGCTGAAGAGCGCCGAAGAGGCTACGCAGGCTGCCAAGAACCGACTCGCGCTCGTCCGAGTCGATCTTGGTGAGCGCCCGGTTGCGGGTTCTATCGAGGACGCGCGCAGAAGAGTCGAGGCGCTGCTGAGTATCGCTGTTGAAGCGGGCGGTGTGTCTTGGCGAGACGCGGGAGCCAGCGCTGCTCTGGTCGACGGCGAAGTACGAATGTCATCCCCCTTCCTCCTACTCGACCGCCGCGTTGCTGGAGACGACACCTATGGCATGGCGGCCACCTCCGACCTCATGAAGAACGTCGCCGCTCAGCTCAACGACGCGCTCAGTCGGCGATCGATGCCAGAGCAGCTCGTCGAGGCGCTTGCCGCGCTCCGCCAGGCTCGAGTGACAGACCACCGCGACGTTTCGTTCTATGACGCGGAGGCGGTCCCACCACGAGTCGCCACTGCGTTGGAAGACCATGCAATGGAACAATTGGCGTCGACTTTGAACGTACATCCGCTGGAGCTTGCAAATGCGCTCCAGTCCCACGAAGCGCTCGCGCTCGCGGACCGGCGCTTGGCGCAGGGCCTGACTGCACCGTTCGAGCGGCAGTGGGCCTCGGACGATCGCGCGGCTCATGACCGCATCGAACGAGAGGTCATCGAACACTCGCACGACGGCGGCACCGTCTCAATTCGGCGAGTTGTGGAGCGCGCCGAGGAAATACGTGCTCTTGAGATGAGCGCCCTGCAGCGTTCCGACTTCGAGCACGCGCTCGAAGTGTGTACCAACCCCGCTCGAGAACATGAAGTGCTCACCAAGCTCTGGGACGAGACCACCGTGCTTCGTGCGCGGCATAGGCGTGTGCGCAACGCTGTGAACCACGGCCTTCCCCTCAACGCCTCGACGCTGTACAGCGTGCGCGACTACGCCGAACGGACCTCGACGGCAGCGCTCCACATGGCGCTCAGCTGGTTCAAGTCCGACCGTGATGGCTCGACGCTCGTGACTGCCCAAACACAAGCATGGTCGGACCGTCAGACACGACTCGATGAGGGTGTGAGCTGGCTGGCCAACGAGAAGCGCACGGGTGATGCGGACGAGTAATCATTGACAGAAGCGTGTCCTGACGAGGTGCAACCTCGTGGTCGCCGCACGATCCCCAACGACGCAGGCAAGCCCACAAATGAGCGCGATGACCAGCGCTTAGATGGGGCGAGTCAACGAAGCCGAACGCCGGCCCGGTAGCCGGTCGGTCAACGGACGGTGTCAGCCTCGGTGGTCGGACCGGTAGACGATCAAGTCGCGCGATCCGGTTGTCGTGCTGGCCACCGCTAACACTTCGTTGTGCTTTGCTCGACGGTGGGAAGCCAATCGCGTAGAAGGTGCGCGAATCTTGCTGGGTCTTCCTCGTGCAGGAAGTGGCCGTGCTCCGCCCAGACTTCGAATCGGTTGTTCGAAGCTGGTGAGACTGACCTGTCCCACTCCGCGCTTTGGTGACCACTGGCACCCGCGTAGACCGCGAGGATGGGTGCACGTCGGCGAGCGAGAAAGTCTCGTCCTACTGCAGCGCGTCCAACACCTTCTGGGCCGGAGTAGAGGCCGGTGAGCGCGTCCCGTACGACGTTTGCAGGAGTTCCGAGAAGGCGGCGTCGGTGCCATGCGGCGAGCCAGTTCGGGGCCGCGTCTCCGTAGAAGGATGCGAACGCGGCGAGTGCTGCGCCGTGGGGGTTGCGTGTGATCCCTGCCAGCACCTGGTCCAGGCCGTCGTCGGACTTGCCGTACACCGGGTCGACGAGGGCGAGGCCGGACACGACTTCGGGGTGCTCGACGGCGAGGACGGAGGCGATGATCGTGCCCATCGAGTGGCCGACGACCACGACCTGGTGAAGTCCGAGTGCTCTGATCAGCTGGTGGGCGTCCGCAGCGAACAGGTGTGGTGTGTAGCCGGTGGTCGCGGGCCCCGAGCGTCCGTGGCCGCGATGATCGACGACGATGACGCGATGGTCTCGGGCCAGGTCGGTATCGAGCCAGGCCCAGTCGGTTCCATCGCACGCCCAGCCGTGGAGCAGGAGGACGGGACGGCCCTCGCCCTCGTCTGTGTAGAAGAGCTCGACATCGTCGTCAGTGGTGAAGGAGGGCATCGTTGGCTTCCTGTTGTGGACTGGGTTGTGGGACGAGTCGCGTCACGCGCGCAGCTCGGGAGGGTTTGCTCGGTGAGCAGCTACAACGGCAGCTCCGCTGAGGACGAGGTCGACAAGCCGTCGGCAGAATTCCTCGGCTTCCGCGGCGTGTCGGGCCGGATCATCTCCAGCATTGGTGGTGCTGACGTAGTTGAAGACGCCACCGAGGATGGCGTTGAGCAGCAGGCCTGCGGGCGTGGACGCAGGGACGTCCCCGCGAGCGACGCCGCGCCGGACGATGGCACGCGCAGCGTCCACCTGCGTTTCGCGCATTTCTGCTTCGATTTCGTCGAGCTCGGGAGTGCTCAACACGTCGATCCGGAGCCGCAGGATTGCGTTTCCGCCTGGCCCGGTGAGGGTCTGGTGGAGTTCGATTGCGAGTTCGATGAGGTCTTGTTGAAGGGACCCTGTGTCGACCGCGAGCGGGTGAGGGGCGAACCGGTTGATCGCGTCTCGGAGAAGCGCTTGTTTGGTCGGCCACCGGAGGTACGCGGAGGACTTCCCCAATCCCGCGTGCTGGGCAGCCGTGCCGATCGACCAGCCTTGCCACCCACGCTCGCCGTACAGGGCTATGGCAGCGGAAGTGACCCGATCTGCGGCGTCCGCAGCACGAGGACGCCCTGGCGAGCTGCTCATCCGGCCTCCTTGCGTTCCCTCGATCGTAGGGCTAACGTCCATTTCGGACAAGATGGTCCGTAAATCGGAGAATTGGTCGTCACAGCTCGCGTGGTCGGGCATCCCACAACGGGTCGCGACGGTCAGTGACCACCCCAACCCTTGAGTACGACGGAGTACTGCCCATGTCTGAAACCGCTGACGGACCCGACCTGCCGCTGGCAGGCATCAGGGTCATTGATCTCTCGACCGGTCCGCTCCAGTCGGTGGGACGTGTGCTGGCGGACCTCGGAGCGGACGTGGTGCTCGTGGAGCCTCGAGGAGGATCGCTTGGTCGTTCCGGAGGTGTTCTGATCGACGGGGTGAGCGCCACGTTCACCGTCTGGAACGCGAACAAGCGCTCGACGGTTGCCGAAGACGAGCATGCCGTCCGCGCTGCGGTCGCCACCGCAGACGTGTTGCTGCTCGATGGTGCGCGAGCCGATCCTTCGGCGCTGCCGTTCCTGGACCGTGGCGCCACGCTGGACGCGTTCCCGGGGCTCGTCACCATCGTGATGACGGACTTCGGCATGACCGGTCCCCGTGCCGCCTGGGTCGGTAGTCCTGCGGTGCAGTTTGCGTTGGCTGGGCTTCTGGCTCGGTCCGGACTTCCCCGGTTCGCGGAACCGTTGCTACCGCCCGAGTTCCTCGCCTACCAGGCAGCGGCGTCGCAGGCGGTCTGGTTGGTCACGCTCGCCCTCACGCAGCGAGCCGTGAACGGCGTCGGTGACTTCATCGACTTCTCCGTCCTGGAAGCCCTGGTGCACATCCTCGACCCGGGGCTCGGCATCGCTGGGAGTGCGCGCGCCGGCGCTGCCATGCGGGACCTTCCCCGTGGTCGTCCGGATGTGAGCTACCAGTACCCGATCTTCCCCGTGCGGGACGGCTGGGTTCGCATCTGCGTCCTCGGAGTCCGCCAGTGGCGCGGCATGTTCGCGTGGTTGGGACAGCCGGAGGAGTTCTCGGACCCGAAGTACGACGCCACGTCTGTGAGGTTCCGTGCCGCCGGAACGCTCTATCCGATGATCGGGCGCCTGTTCTCCCCCTGACCCGCGAGGAGGCGACCACGCAAGGGCAAAGCCTCGGTGTTCCCGTCGTCGGCTTGGCATCGCCGGATGAGATCCTCACGAACCCTGCATTCATCGACGCCGGCGCCTTCACCGCCGTGGAGCTCGGCGATCACACTGCGACTGCACCCGCTGGTTGGTTCGAGATTGATGGAGTGCGCGTGGGCATCCGCTCCGGCGCACCAGCCGTCGGCCAGGGCGATGAGCTGGCCGTACCGCCACTTCGCGACCGGTTCCCTGCGCCCGCGCCGCACATGCCGTTCGAAGGACTCCGTGTCCTCGACCTCGGGGTCATCGTGGTGGGTGCCGAACTCGGGCGGCTGTTCGCCGACTACGGCGCTGACGTGATCAAGATCGAGAGCACCGGATTCCCAGACGGCAGCCGCCAGTCCGCGACCGGGCAGGAACTGAGCGAGAGTGTGGCCTGGGGCCACCGGAACAAGCGCAGCCTCGGGCTCAACCTGAAGTCCGACGACGGCAGAGCGGTGTTCGCCTCCCTCGTCACGAGCGCCGATGTCGTGCTCACCAACTTCAAGCCGGGAACGCTGGAGAAGCTCGGGTTCGGATGGGATGAACTCAGCGGAATGAACCCACGCATCGTGCTGTCCGAATCCAGTGCGTTCGGGAACACCGGACCGTGGGCACAACGGCTCGGCTACGGCCCGCTGGTCCGTGCAAGTGCCGGGATGAGTGAGCTGTGGCGGTACCCGGAGGACCCGTCCAGCTTCAGCGACGCCATCACGGTCTTCCCCGACCACGTCGTCGCTCGGCTCAACGCTGCAGCGGTGGGGGCTCTCCTTCTGCGGCGGTACCGCACCGGCCGAGGCGGCCGCGTCAGCACGGCGCAAGTCGACGCGATCTTCGGCGCCATGGCAGACCTGCTCGTCCGCGAATCGCTGCAGCCCGGCCAACTCGCAGCCGGCGACCTGCACGGCGGCGACGGGCCCAGGGAGTGTTCCCAGCCCTCGGCGACGACGAGTGGCTCGTCGTCGACGGCTTCGGCGACGATCGTTTCCGCCGCATGGCCACCACGATCGGACACGCGGAGTGGGTTGAGGACCCTCGGTACGGGTCTCCTCGAGCGCGACGAAGCACCGACTCCGCCGAGGAACTCCACCGCGGGCTCTCCGACTGGACTCGTGGACGGACCGCGGAAGTCGCAGCCGAGGCACTGCAAGCAGCCGGTGTGCCCGCGGCCCCCATGCTGCGCATCCAGGAGGTGCAGGACGACGCGCATCTGCGTGCACGCGGTAACTTCGGTGTGCTCTCACAGCCGCAGTTCCCAGAGCCGCTCCCGACGCTGCTCCACGGCATGATCCCGACGAACCTGCCTGAACCACAGCTCCGACCGGCACCGCTCGTGGCGGAACAATCTCGCGACGTCCTCCGCGACGTCCTGGGACTCGATGACACACGGATCGACGCACTCATCGCTTCCGGCGCCGTGGAAGAACACCCCTCGGCCGCGGCGCAACCGACGCAAGGAACCGCAGCATGACCAACGCAGAAGCGCACTCCGGTGACGTCGCCACGATCAGCAACGGGACGGTGCTGACGAGTCTGAGTGGACACGTGCTCACCGTCACACTCAACCGACCTGACGCGCGGAACGCCGTGAACATGGATCTGACCATCGGCGTCGGCACCGCGCTCGACGCGGCTGAAGCAGACCCGGACGTCTGGGTCGTCATCCTCACCGGAGCAGGCGACAGGGCGTTCTGCGCCGGCGCGGACCTCAAGGCTGCCGCCCGAGGTGAGCTCACCACCGATGATCCACGCCTTGCACGCTGGGGATTTGCCGGGTACGTCGCGCACGCCATCTCGAAGCCGACCATCGCGGCGGTCAATGGTTTCGCGCTCGGCGGTGGAACCGAACTCGTGCTCGCAAGCGATCTCGCCGTCGCCGTCGACACCGCGACCTTCGGACTGCCCGAGGTGAAACGCGGCATCGTCGCCGGTGCCGGTGGTGCGTTCCGCTTGCCACGACAGATCCCGCAGAAGGCCGCAATGGAAGCCATGCTCACCGGGCAGCCGGTCTCGGCGCAACGTGCGCTCGAGCTCGGACTCCTCAACCGCGTCGTCTCCGCGGATCGCCTGCAGGAGACCGCGGTTGAGCTCGCCGAGGCGATCTGTCAGAACGCGCCGCTCGCTGTTCAGACCACGAAGCGCATCGCCCTTGGGATCATCGACGGCCGGGTGCCTGCCGAGGACCAGGACTGGACCCGAACTACCGACGAGACGGCGGCGGTGATGCGCAGCGACGACGCGAAGGAGGGCATGCGGGCATTTGCGGAGAAACGTTCACCGGAGTGGCGAGGCCAGTGACCCATGCTGCCGACCAGCGCTTCCCAGGCTGACGCCACAGCACACGGCACAGTTCCCCCACTGGAGCAGATCACCGCGAACGTGTGGGCGTGCCCACTCGCCTTGCCGAGCCACCAGCGCAGACTCGGGTACACCCTCAGCTACCTCCTCCTCGACGACGACGGACGGGTCCATGTGATCGATCCCGGGTTCGACTCCGAGGAGAACCGCGCACGTCTCCGCGCCGCCATCGCCCACATCGGCCCACACGGTGTGGTCGCGAGCATCCTGATCACACATCTCCACGAGGACCACCTCGGCCTCGCCGACGCGCTCCGCGAAGAGACCGGCGCTCGTGTCGTGATGCACCGGACAGAAGCCGACGCGCTCGAGCGGCGCCGCGCGACGGCCGGCCCGGACCTCGCCGTCTGGGCTGTGCCGCACGATCGACGCAGCGAGATCAAGAGCCTCCGCGCGAGCCTCCGTCCAGACGAACCCGTCGTTCACAGTGACGTCCTCCTCGACGGCACGGTCGACCGATTCGATGCGGGCGACGTCGAGATCGAAGCCCTGCACACACCCGGGCACACCTCCGGGCACGTCTGTTTCCGCCTAGCCGCCGACAAGCTGCTGTTCAGTGGTGACCACGTCCTGCCCGCGCTCCACCCCGGCATCGGACTCGGTGGTCGCGATGCAGGGGATGACCCAGTCGGGGACTACCAGCGCAGCCTGGACCTGCTTTCCCCGTTCGGCGACCACCAGGTCCTTCCCGGACACAACTTCCGCTTCACCGGTCTGCTGCAGCGCGTCGACCAACACCGCCGCCATCATCAGCGCCGCACCGACGAGGTCATGGCGGTGATGCAGACGGATCCTGACGCGACCACATGGGACGTCGCGTCGTCCCTGACCTGGACGGCAGGGTGGAAAAACATGCGCGGCTTCTACCTGTACTCCGCGCTCGCGCAGACACAGATGCACATCGACCACGTCCGCGCCACGCAGATCCCCAGACCGACCTCAGGAGCAGCCGCATGAGCGACACCATCGATCCGCGCACCCCCGTCATCATCGGCGTCGGCCAGGTAAGCGATCCCATCGACTCGTCGGAGTACCACCGTTGGAGCGCCGTCGATCTCGCAGCCAACGCCGCACGAGCGGCGATCCTCGATGCCGGTGTCGATCCCGCCACGATCGACACCGTCGCCGGCGTCCGGCAGTTCGAGATCTCAACCCCGGTTGCCACAGCGCCATTGGGCAAGTCGAACAACTACCCGCGGTCCGTTGCAGCCCGAATCGGTGCCGCACCTCAACGAGCGGTCCTCGAAGTTGCCGGAGGGCAGAGCCCACAACACCTCATCACCGAATTCGCCGGCGTCATCGCACGCGACGAGGCAGAAACGGTGCTGATCTTCGGCTCCGAGGCGATCTCCACGACGCGCGCGCTCGTCGGAAGGGAAGACGCTCCAGACTTCTCCGAGGAGATCGATGGCGACCTCGAAGACCGAGGATACGGTCTGGACGGTCTCGTCGACGCGGCGCAAGGTGAGCATGCGCTCACCGGCGCGCCCGAACAGTACGCTCTGTTCGACACCGCGCGGCGGCTCCGGAACCAGAACAGCCGCGAGGACTATGCGCGGGAGATCGGAGAACTGTTCGCGCCGTTCACCGATGTCGCCGCGGCCAACCCCTTCGCTGCCGCGCCGGTTCGACGGGACGCGGACGACCTGATGACCGTCACCGAACGCAACCGGATGATCGCCGACCCGTACCCGCGGTTCGTGGTCGCACGCGACCAGGTGAACCAAGGCGCTGCCGTGCTGTTGACGAGCGTCGCGTCAGCACGGGCAGCAGGCGTTCCTGAAGCACGGTGGGTTTATCTGCACGGCCACGCCGACCTCTGCGAACGAACACTCCTGAACCGCCCTGACCTGTCGACCAGCCCCGCATCCGTGCGAGCCGCAGCGATGGCGATCGAGCGCGCGGGTACCAGTAACGATGCGATCAGCACCTTCGACCTCTACAGCTGCTTCCCGATCGCGGTCCTGAATATCACCGACGGACTCGGCCTCTCCCACGTCGATGAGCGCGGGCTGACACTGACCGGTGGGCTCCCGTTCTTCGGTGGCGCCGGCAACAACTACTCGATGCACGCCGTCGTCGAGACCGTGCACCGGCTGCGACAGCGGCCAGGCACCCTCGGCTTCGTCGGAGCGAACGGCGGCTTGCTCAGCAAGTACTCGGCAGCCGTCTACTCCACGACCTACAAGCCATGGGTGGCATCGTCCGACGAGGACGCCCAACACGCACTCGATGCGGCCCCGACCGTACCGATCGTCGAACACCCGACCGGACCGGTCACCATCGAGACGTCGACCGTCAAGTACGGTCAGGGCGACGCCATCGGCATCGTCATCGGTCGCGATGCCGAAGACCGACGCTTCATCGCCACAACGGTCCCCGGCGACACCGCCACGGTCACTGCGCTCCTCGCTGAGGACCCTCAAGAGCGCCGCCTCTTCGCCGCGCACGTCGGGGCCCACAACTTCGTCGCGCTCCTGGAGGACACCCTCCGGTCGGTCACCGCCGCTTGACTCCGGCACTCAGCAGGGCAGCTCGCAATCGCGATCCCGTCCGGCCGTGACGGTCGCGGCGGGCGGGATCGCGAGTCGATCAGGGCAGCGCCGTCCTGGACGGCGATCAGCAGGTGCCGGTACGCCCGCCCAAGAGCGTCGCGACGCGACGAAGGCGCCCGGCGGTGTCCTCTTCATCCACGAAAAGTCGATCACCCTGCTCAAAGCCGTCACGAAGGCAGGTCGCGGCAAGCATGAGCAGGGGCCGAGACATCTCAGCCGCATACTGGTGGGCCTGGCCGCGCAGTTCGAGGAGACGGGTAATGGTCGCTGCTGCAGCCTGGAGGCCGTCCTTCCAGTACCCCTGGGCTTGATCCAGAAGATCCGGATAACGGCGGAGGACCCGGCGACGCAGCTCGGGGTCCACGTCGTCGAGGCCGTTCCCGAGGATCAGGAAAACGACGTGGACCACGGCAGACGCCAGATCAGACGGCAGGTTCTCCAATCCACTGTCGACGACCTCGTGCGGAGGTTCCAGACTGAGTCCGAGGAGTGCCGCTTCTTTGGTAGAGAAGTAGTTGAAGAACGACCGTGGGGAGATGTCTGCGTCTCGGGCAATCACTTCAATCGTTGTGGCTGGCAGACCTCGAGCGAGACAGCTTTCACGGGCAGCCAGGATGATCCGTCGCCGGGTCGCGATCCGCTTGCGTTCACGGAGGCCGAAATGGCGATCGACTCGTTGTCCCGACGGAGCATCCATGACGTGCCCTTCCAGATCCTGAGGAGTCAGCCGAGCGCGCCGGTCTCGGCGGCGACGGCGTCGCCGTCGGCTTCTTCGGGGGAGAATTCGTTCTCTCGCTCCCCGTCGCGCTGCGCATGAGCAGCTGCGTGGTTGCCGTGGCGTCCACGCCGATGGTGTGCAGGGTCGCTTGGCCCGTGCATACTCACGGTCAGCTCGACGGGACCGGACTCTGAGATCGCAGTTGCGGTGAAGACCATCCCGGCGTTGGCCTCCGTCCCGGCGACGTCCGTGGCCGTTGTGTGGGCCGGGCCGTCAGCGTGGGGTGCGGTGAGGGCACGCTCCGGTTCCCGATCGACCGTCGTCCCCAACTGCGGTGCCAGGTCGCTCGGGACAGCAGCGATCGGTGTGACGTAGCCCGCATGGGCCATGTTCGCGACCTGTGCCGTGATCATCATCGACCGGTGACCACGGGCACGGTTCCGTCGCGCCTTGGCGACGAAGTAGGGCTTGCCGACTAGCGCCAGCGCGATGCCCACCGCGGCGTAGCACGCGAGCAGCAGCCAGCCGTGCCACGCGTCAGGGCCGACGCCGTACACGTCGCGTCGGAGCAGATTGATTGTCGCGGTGCCCGTCACGAAGTCGTGCAGGAACCGGAACGGCTGCGGAACCAGTTCCGGCGGGTAGGCACCGCCGGAACTCGGGACGTTCGCGAACACAAACAACAGCAGCGCAGCCGCGGTGACGAACCGACCGAAGAAGTAGGCGAGCCCGTTGACGATGCAGCCCACCGCGAAACTCGTCGCCGCACCGATCGCCCACATGGACCAGAAGTGTCCGTCGACGACCTGGATCACGAATCGCGCCAGGAGCATCGCGATGAACGGGAACACGATGCTCGTCGCGCCGAAGATCGAGAACCGTTGCCAGTGCTTCAACCCACCGCCCATCATGCCCACGAACATCGCCGCCATGTACCCGGCAATCGTGCACAACAGCGTCAGGTAGAACAGCGAGGTCCCGAACGAGTCGCGCGTCGGCAATGGCGCGACGTCATCCGTGGTCAGCACCGCGTTCGAGGCAGCAGCGACGGGTTGGAAGAACTCCCGTGCGAGGCTCGACAGCTGGAAGCTGTTCGCACTGGCCACCACGAGTGTCGCCTTGCCCTGCTCCGGCACATACGCCGCCGCGATGTCGCCGCGACGGACCTCGGACTTCGCGTCGGAGAGGCTCTCGATAACGCTGACCTTCACGGCGCCCTTCGACGCGGACTGGATCTGTTGCGCGACGGGCTGCATCACCGAGGACTGCCCAACGACCGCGACCGGCACGTTCTTGAACGAGGGCGAGTGGAACGCGAACACGTAGCAGAACGCGAACGCCAAGATGAAGAACGTCGGCAGCCACAGCTGCAGGCCGATCATCTGCACTGCCGGTGGCAGCGTCTCGTACCAGGCGCGGTAGCGGGCGCGGTACCCGATGGGTCGGGTGTCAGTGGTGGTCATGAGGTCTCTTCTGCTCAAGGCGGGCACGGCGGGCACTGGCCCGGGCGTTGAAACGGGTGAGGAGGCTCGCGAACATCTCGAGCTCGTCCTCGGTGAATTCCTCCGCGAGCTCGCGGAGTCCGTCGACGCCGGCACGGTTCAACTCGTCGAGCCGGTCCAGGCCTGCAATGGTCAGGGAGACCAAGCTTGCGCGTCCGTCGTCGGGATCCGGAACCGACTGCACGAAGCCGTCGGACTCGAGCCAAGCGACGCGGCGACTGATCGATGCACGGGACAGGCCGAGGTCCGCTGCCACATCGCTGGCGCGGATCGGTCCGGTGCGACCGAGTCCACGGAGGATCAGCCGCGTCAGGTTGTCCGGGCGGTCCTCCGACTCGCTCAGCGCGGCCGCAGTCACGTGTCGGTTCCAGAGCTGCGAGATCTGATCGTGCAGGAGGGCCTCTGCTCGCGTTCGCCGTTCATTCACTGCGCTAGTATAAACTAGTTGCGCAGCGTACGCAACTAGACCGGGCTCGCGTCCGGCACCTTCATCTTCGGGAGAACCATGGAAACCACGAACCCAGCTGGCCTTCGTGCGGCGCTGCTCGCCGGCGTCACCAACCGCGCGACGACAGACGAGTTTGACCTCCATGCTGAGCTCCGCGCGATCCTCGCTCCCCTGGGCCTGACCCCAGAGGACACCGGAGGGAGCATCAGCTTCGACCGCTTGGACCCGCTGATCCCGTCGAGCATCCGCTTGGGTGCCGCCAGTGCGCTCGCGCTCATGCAGCAATCGGTCGTCGCAGCCGCGATCTGGCGGGAGCGAACTGGTGTCGGTCAGGACATCAGCGTCGACCTCGGACAGGCGATCCGGCGGCTCGCTCCCGCGAGCGAGCGACGCTGGGAACTGATCAACGGCTACCCGGCCGCGACAGCCGACAAGTCGATCAGTTTCCTCGTCCACCCACAACCCACGGGAGACGGCCGCCACGTCGTGGCCGCAAACGTCTACCCGGCACTGAAGAGCCAGATGCTCGAGGCGCTCGACTGTGCGGACACCCCAACGGCGCTCCGCCGTGCGCTTACACACCACACAGCCGACGAACTCGAGCAGATGGGTGAGGCCGGCGGGTTTGTAATGGCCAAGGTACGCAGTGTCCAGGAATTCGTCGAGGAACCCGTCTTCGAGCACCTGGCCTCGAAGCCCCTCATCGAGATCGAGCGGATCGGCGATTCGGAGCCGGAGCCCTTCGACCCGTTCGGCCTGGCCCCTCTGTCCGGCATTCGCGCGCTCGGGATGGGACATGTCATCGCTGGCGCGGGCATCGGGCGTTCGCTCGCCTCGCTCGGCGCCGACGTCCTTCAAGTCTGGCGCGCCACCGAGTGGGAGCAGGACGCGCTCGTCGCGACGGCAAACGTCGGAGCGCGTTCCACACGGCTGGACGTCCGAGCGCCCGAGGGACAACAGCAACTGCACGAACTCCTTCGCGGCGCAGACGTCTTCTTCGCCAACCGACGCCCCGGCCTGCTCGACTCCATCGGCATGAGTGTCGATGACGCGATCGCACAGCGACCGGGCCTGGTGTACGTGACCGTGTCCACCCACGGCGAGACCGGGCCGTGGGCGAACCGGATCGGCTTCGACCAGCCAGCAGGTGCCGTGACCGGCATGCTCGCGGCGGAAGGCACACTCGAGGATCCGAAGCTCCCGCCGACGGGCATCGTCAACGACTACCTCGTTGCCTGGCTAGCGGCGACCGGCGCCATGGAGGCGCTCCGTCGACGGGCACGAGACGGTGGCTCATACAAGGTGCACATCTCGCTCGACCGAGCATCCATGTGGATCCTGTCCCTCGGGACCCTCGACAAGAACTACGTGCGCGACACCGTCGGCCGCGGCGAAACGCACCAGCTGATCGACCCGCAACTGTTCCGCACCGTCACGCCCGCCGGGCTTTACCAGGGGGTCACCGAACAGGTCACCCTGTCGCGCACACCGCACCACTACACGAATGTGCTCTCCCCCAGGGGTGCGGACGCCCCGTCTGGCTCCCAAAGCCGGGACCACTCCAAGGCGGCAGCTTCGCCGGAACCCCGCGTCCGACGAGCTAAGGCGGAACAGAAGTCGGCACGTCGACTCGGTCCGCGTACAGAGTCTCGATAGCCGATGGGCTGCCGCGATGTCAGTGACGTTCGAGTACGAGGCGTGCGCCGAAACCGATGAGGACGACGCCGGCGGTGCGATCGATGATCTTCAGCGCGCGAGCGTTCGCAAGCCAGCGGCGTGCCGCCTGGGCACCCCAGATGATGCCGGCGAACCACAGCAGACCGATAACGTCGTGGACACCCGCCAGGAGCAACCCCATCCCGAGGTGCGAGGCGCCCTCGGGGATGAACTGCGGGATCGTGGCGACGTAGAACGCGCCAATCTTCGGGTTAAGCAGGTTCGTCCATGCCCCCGTGAGAAAGCTACGCCACAGCGGCATCGGTGCCGATAGCTGGTCGAGGGCAGCGGGCAGGTGCTGGAAGCTCCGGACGATGAGCATCACGCCGAGGTAGGCCATATACGCCGCGCCCACGACGGTCAGCGCGCGGTACGCGAGTTCGGAAGCGGCGAGCAGGGCCGCCGCACCGACTGCGGCAGCAGCTCCCCAGACCAGCGCGCCCACGCTCACGCCGAGGGCTGTGACGGTCGCACGGCGCCGCGACTGCGTCAACGCAGATCGGAGCACCAACGTGGTGTCCAAGCCGGGAATAACGGTGAGGACCGCCGCGACGGCGGCAAATCCAAGAAGCGCTGAGTTGATCGTCACCACACCACGATACGAGCGCGAGCCCATCCCGATAGCCGATCGTTGTCCGGTCGTCTAGTCGACGAAGCCTCGGAGCGAGTTAATCGCGTCGGCGGTGCGAGTGTCTCCGCCGATGACATCGAACTGCTGGTGGGTCATGGTTGGGTCTGCGAGAACGGCGACGATGAGTGCGGCGAGGTCCGCGCGGGCGATCGCTCCGTGCGGCACGGTCGTCCCGACGTGGACTCCTCCTGTTTGAGCGCCCTGGGTGAGAGCGTCGGGTCTGATGATCGTCCACCCGAGAACGGTGCCGCGGAGGTCGGCGTCCGCTGTACGCTTGGCCCGGAGGAGCACATCGACGACGGGGTCCCCGAGGTCCTCGTCGGTGCGGTGCGCGGAGACGAGAACGAAACGGCCGACGCCGGCGGCGACGGATGCGTCCGCAGCGGTCATGATGGCGTCGCGGTCGAGTCGCTCCACGAGGTCGCGGGTGTCTCCCCACCCGCTCCCCGCCGCGTACACCACGGCGTCGGTACCGGTCAGAACAGCCGTCAGCTCCTCCGGGGTCGCTGTCATCAGATCCACGACGACTCCCGTCGCGCCGTCCGCATGCAGAGCGGCGACGTGCTCGGGGTCGCGGACTGTTCCAACGACGGCGTGTCCGGCGGCGAGGAGCTGCGTGACGACGTGCGCTCCGGTGCGGCGGTGGGCTCCGATGACGGCGACGCGGCTCATCAGCGGAGCATGTTCTGGCCGCCGTCGATTGCGATCGTCTGGCCGGTCACCCAGCCGGCGTCGTCGCTGAGGAGCCAGCGGACGCTTGCGGTGATGTCCTGCGGGGTGCCGACTCGGCCGATGAGTGTCCGACTGGCCGCGCCCTCGACCATCCGGGCGCTGTCGCCCATGCCGCCCGCTTCGAACGAAGCCGGTATCGGTCACGAAGCCGGGGGCGAGCGTGTTGACGGTGATCCCGCGCTTCCCGGTTCGGGTCGCGAGGTCACGGCCGTAGCCGCCGAGAGCGGCCTTGGCGGTCGCGTAGGGGCCACCGGCGCCGTCGAGGCCTGCGGTTCTCCTGCCTCGTCCTGCCCCGAGGACCAGGTGGCGCCGCGGTCGCCGCGCCACCTGGTCGGGTGTCAAGGCGGTCTAGCCGCGGATGTTGCGCGGGTCGTTGCCAGGAGAGATGGTGTCCTTCGCCCGGATCTGACCGTCGCGGCCGTGGATGTTGAGTTCGCCGCCGCCGGCGTTGCCGACGATCTGCCGACCACGGTCGATGGCCTGTGCCTGGGTGTCGGTGTGGGCCGAGGAGCGGCTTGCGCCGGGAGCCTTCACGTCCCATCCGCCATTGGGGTTCTGGACGACGTGGCGGTCGCTGGAGTTGGTCATGGTGGTTTGTTCCGTCCTGCCGCGGGGTGCGGCGGTGTAGGTGGTCGGCGAGGAGTTTCCCGCCGACCACCGGATGATGCGGTGGGGATTACGCGCCGGTGGCGACGGATGCATTCATCTGGACGTTGGTCGCGGCGCGCTGCGCGTTGGTGACCGACGCGAACGCTTCGCCGGAGGCTGCGACCTTGTCACTGGAGCGCCATGCCCGCCACCGCCACTTGCCAGCGGTGTCCAGGTACACGTCGTACCGCGCGGTGACGGACCCGGTCTTGAACGCGGTGGCGGCGCGCTGCGCGTTGGTGGAGGAGACGAACGTTTCCCCCGCCCAAGCGACCATTTCGTTGTTAGCGCCGTAGAGCCACCAGGACCACTGGGCGTTCTGGGTGGGCTTGATTTCGAAACGGAGGGTCACTGTGCCCTCTCCTTTCGTACTGGCAGAGCTGCGTCTGCGAAGGAGACGCCGCGAGAAAGCGGCGGCGAGAGGATGCGGCTGCGCGAGCACGGCCGCGTGGGTCGGCTCAGAAGATGGAGCCGACGTGAGGAAGTGCCGCAGACAGGGCCGACGACACGCCCAACTGCGAGGTGGCGGAACCGCAAGATTGGGCGGCGCCGCGACGCGATTTGGGTCCTCGTGGGTACAGTGAGTTCAGCCGGTGAGAGTGATCATGTGGTGACTCCGATCTGGTGTGGAAAACCACGGTGAGCGCTTGGGCCTGCGAAACTTCGGCGCGCATCGTGTGCAGTGACAGCCCTCGACTGGAAGACCCAGTCGGGGGTTTGTTGCTGTTCGGGCGGATGACCGCCCTCACAGGAACAAACTACATCTTGTGCCCGACACCGCACCCGACCACAAGGGAAAGTGTTACAGCGGTGTAGTTCTCCACAACGTCCTCCACAGTGTGGACAGGTTGGTGTACCCCGGAAATCCGGCCGTCTGGACGTCACCTCCCACACTCCTCCACACCCTGTGATGGGATCTCTCCACACGTGTGGACCGCCCGCCGTCGGCGTGTCGCGGCGGCCGGGCCGTGGATGACGGCTTGACGGCCGTCGCATCATGATCGGCGACTTTACGAACCTCGCAGCAGCCTTCCTTGGCGCAGTCGACCATCCTCGCGCCGCCGGCCCACTGATGCAGCACATGACCGACAGGTCCCGCAGCGATCTCGGACGTGATCGGGGGCATGGTACGACCGACCACGAGTGCTATGAAGCTCTCGAAGCGCAGATCGATCGCCTCCGACACTCCATGGGCGCGTACGACTGACGCGTCCAATAGTCGATGGGCAACCGACACGAACCGCGGTTCGAACCGGAGCTCCCCGCGGCACACGTGAGTCGCGCGCTCAGGCGTTCGATTGTTGGCTGGCGAGGACCCCCTTGAACAGGTTGACGACGCCGTCGGGTGCGCCGGATCCGAAGATGGTGTCGATCGTGCGGTGCGCAGCGATCGCTGCCTGTTGACTCCGCGGGAACATCACAGCCTCGTATGCCGCGAGGGCGGCTTCGATGTCATCGGGGTGCGCCGCGATCGCTTCGCCGAGCTGGGCACCGTCAAACATTGCGAGGTTCGCACCGTCACCGCCGGGGACGGTGACATGGGCAGCGTCACCGATGAGGGTGACGCCGGGTACGCGGGCCCAGTGGTGATCGTCCGGAAGCTGGAAGATCTTCCGCAGGACCGGGGCGTCGTCGCCCTCGGCGATGAGAGCGGTGAGCTTCGGCGACCAACCGTCGAATTCGGCTGCAATCCGTGTCCGTGATGCGACAGCGTCGGTGAAGTCGATGTCGTCGAACCACCCCTCGGGCCGGAGCAGGACGACGTAGGTGTGGACGACATCGCCAACTTCATGGTGCGCGAGGAACCCCTTACGGGGGACAATCCCGTAGAGCGCACCATCGCCGACCGTGGCGGCGATGTCCGGGTACTGCTCCGCAACGTCGTGGAGGTAGCTGTCGACATAGCTCACCCCCGAGTAGGCCGGCACAGCGCTCGAGACGAGCTGGCGGACGCGAGACCAGGTGCCGTCTGCGCCGACGAGCACGTCGGTGTCAACCGTCGTGCCGTCCGCGAATGCCAACTCGTGTCGCCCGTCGCCGATGGGAACCGCCGCGAGGAGCTTCTTGCCCCACTCCACGGCATCCGCGGGCAGGGAGTCGAGCAGGATGCGGCGGATGTCGCCGCGCAGCGTCTCCGGGTGGGACATGGATCCGTCGTCCGGAACTTCAACCAGCACGGTGCCGTCGGTGTCGTAGACGCGTCGTGCGCCGCCGCCGCGGTGGATGATGCCGAGGTACTCCTCGGTCAATCCCGCCATCTCGAGCGCGCGTTGCCCGTCTTCCTCGTGGAGGTCGAGCTGACCGCCCTGGGTACGGACGTCCGCGGAGGCTTCCGCTTCGTAGACCGTGGCGTGGATGCCCGCCACGTGCAGAACGCGGGCAAGGGTGAGGCCGCCGAGGCCGGCGCCGATGATCGAGATGGCAGGTGCCATGTGAGTCCTCCGCTTGACGTCATAGTTTTGATACGAACAATGTTCGAGTCGAATTGTGTTCGTGTCAAGCGGTAGGATCACCCCATGGCAGGACGACGTGTGACGCGAAGATTGGTCAGCCGCGATCAGTGGCAGGCGCTCCTCGCATCACCGCCGCCGTCGGACGCCCGTGAACCGGCGACCCGCCGCGGCCGCATGCCAATCTCACGGCAGCGGATCATCGACGCCGCGCTGGTAGTGGTCGCGTCCGGCGGATATGAGCAGCTCACGATGCGCTCGGTCGCCGACGCGCTCGATACAGGCCCGGCGTCCCTGTATCAGCACGTGCGGGACAAGTCGGAGCTCGGTGACTTGTTGGTCAGCGAACTGTGCTCCCGGGTAGCCCTCCCGGAGGTTGATCCATCGCGCTGGCGAGAACAGTTCGTGGATGTGTGCGTGGCGCTCCGTGACCAGTTCCTCGCGTATCCGGGTGTCGCTGCTGTCGCGTTGGCGGCGGTGCCAGCGGACCTCGGACCGCTGCGACTGCAGGAAGCACTGTTTTCGCTTCTCCTCGCCGGCGGCGCTGATCCGCAGGACGCCGCGTGGACCACCGACGCAGCGCACCTGTACGTCATTGCCTACTGTCTCGAGGCATCGGCTGCGAGCGAGCAGGCCGTCCGGGTGCCGGAGGAGACCATCGATCCCGCGGAGATCGCCGCGCGGCTGCGGATGCTTCCGCTCGAGCAGTTCCCGAATACGGTCAGGCACGCCGACCTGCTGACGTCCGGGGCCGGCCACGAACGGTTCGACTTCACCCTCGAGCGAATGCTCCGCAACCTTGGTCATGGATAGGTCAACTGAGGACGAACGTCGACGGGGTCGAGCGGCGATGCCAAAAGTACGACCTGGCGCTGCGTGTGGGGCTCGATACTGCCGAGTCAAGCCCGCTAGACCTTGTCTCAATTGTCGACCGGCAAACGGGACACCCATCGTGTTGTGCCCGTCGTCAGTTCTCACCCAGTTTGGGTGCTCCCTGCTGCGGGCGCCGACCGTAGCGTTCCGACAGCTGGCGGCGACGGGAAGGTGGCCACACATGGACGACATGCGGCGCGACGTGTTGGAGCAGGGCCTGTACCGCCGCGCGGTGGAAGCGGCGGTCTGGGGCATGCCCGCTGTGAACTTCGAGGTGATGCGCGACGTGCTCGCTCCGGAGGGCGGTGGAGAGTTCCTGTACTGGTCACGCCTGGTGGACTGGAAGAACAAGACGCTGACGCCGAATCCAGACCTGATCTACTACATGGCGTTCGTAGACCTCGCCGACGGTCCGGTGGTGGTCGACATTCCGCCGGGATCTGATGAGCACGTCCTCAACGGCAGTCTCTGTAACCTCTGGCAGGTGCCACTGGAGGACGTCGGCCCGTTCGGTGCCGACGAGGGCCGTGGCGGCCGGTACCTGCTCCTGCCGCCCGGGTACGCCGACGAGATCCCGGACGGGTTCATCGTGCTGCAGTCGGATACGAGCGGCGTGTACGCACTGCTCCGGTCCGTGCTCCCGCATGCCGACCAGGAGACTCTCGACGCGGGGCTCGCCTACTGCGAGCAGATCGGGCTCTACCCGCTCTCCGAAGCCGTGAATCCTGCTGCCACGCCGCGTCGCGATCTGCACGGCACGATCGTCGATACGCGTATCCCGTACGACATCCACTTCTGGAAGGCACTGGACCGTGTCGTGCAGCACGAGGTGTGGCTGCCGCGTGACCGCGCTTTCGCGGAAATGCTGCGGGGCCTCGGCATCGAACGCGGCAAACCTTTCGCACCCGACGCCGCCCGGATCGAAGTCCTCGAGCGCGCCGTCCAGGAGGCGCACGAATGGCTCGCGACCGTCTACCGAACCGAACCGGACTTCGCCGAGGGCAGCCACTGGTTCTTCCCCGCGCAGCGCGACTTCATCCAGGGCCAGGCGGAGAACTTCACCAACGGTGAGGTCTACCCATATACAGACCGCGCCGTGATCTACCACATGGCCTTCATCGGCATCAAGCGGCTCGGGATCGGCCAGTTCTACCTCGTGACGGTCCGAGACAGCAACGACGAGCTGCTGCGCTCGGACCGTTCCTACCGGCTCCGAGTCCCGGGCGGCGTTCCTGTCTCCCAGTACTGGTCAGTGACCGCGTACGACGGCGACGACCACACCCTCATCGAGGGCAACACCAAGTACTCCGTCGCGTCCCAGGCTCCGGGTCTCACCGTGAATGACGACGGCTCCGTCGACGTGTACTTCGGACCCGACGTCGAGCCGGGCCGCGAGGCCAACAACGTCCCGACCGGGGGTGCGCCCACATTCGAGTTGATGTTCCGGTTCTACGGCGTCGGCCCCGAGGTCTTGCAGAAGACCTGGACCCTTGACGACGTCCAGCCCCGCTGAACAGGACGAACACGACACGGCGATTGGAGAGACTCCGACCCGGGACACTGCACCGAGTGCGCAAACCGCGGACGCCCACCGGTTCGTCGGGGCTACCCGGACGCCACTACGACGGCACGTGCCCGTCGTGCTGACACCAGCACCACCGCCCACAACGGAAGGCGTCGGCCCAGCCACTCGCGACTCGTCGTGATGCTGAAGCTGCCTAGAACTCAGCTCGATCGCGATCGATGTCTCGCTCAACGATCGGCTATCGGTACGAGGGGCTGCGCTCGTTTCGTGGTGTGAGTGTCAGTGCTGCACAGGCGTCGTCGTTCTTTCGTGAGATCGGCAGCGACGGCCCGGTATGGACGGTCGAAGACAACAGCGGTGTACCGGCACCGAAGGCAGCCGATGGTCGCCGGGCGATGCCGTTCTGGTCTCGGCGGTCGCGCGCGGAGCGCGTCATCGCACAGGTACCGGCGTACAAGGGTTTCGACCCCTGGAGATCTCGCGCGTTGACTTCGAGAGCCGATGGCTTCCGGGAATCGAGAGGGACGGGCTGATCGCAGGTCTGAACTGGTCGGGACCTCGTGCGACGGGCTATGACCTGACGCCAGAAGAGCTGCGAGCCCAACTGATCGCCTAGCGATCGTCCATCGGACGCCCGTCGGGCCCGATTTCGGCGCTATCCACTTAGTGATGCGCGTCGCGGGTGTCGAGCTCGTACTTCCATAGCGCGCTGACCAGGTGGCCTACCGCGAGCACAGCGTTCAGCCGGGAGTACTGCTTCCCTCGTGTGACGGCGTGCACCGTCGCATGCCGGTTAAAGGTGGTCGGGACGTCGTCTCCGGTGAAGCTCTGAAAGACGGCGATGAGCTGGGCGAGGTGCAACTCGCTTCGAAAGAGCCGCGCCTGTTCGTGCTCGCTTACGATCTTGGGAAAGAACCGCCGGGGGCCGTACTTCATCGCCACGATCGTTTCCAGCGTGCTCGCTGCGTACGCCTGCGCGAGATCCGAGAAGTCCGCGCGAACCCCCGCGATCGCGCGCCGCACAGGCTCGACGAACGGGACGTAGTCGGCGGCGGTGATCTGGTCGAGGAGGACTTCGCATGACTCGAGGACCTCGGCGGCACGTGTCGATACAGCCGAGCGACGCCCCGCGGGCGTGCCGGCTGCAGCGATGAGCTCAAGCGTCCCGGCGTCGGGAACCCACGCGATCACGAGGCCTTCCGAAATCCAGGTCATCCACTCGTCGGGCTCGTAGTCGATGTCTGCTTCCAAGATGTTCGCTGGCAGAGCGGGGCGGACGAGATCCGCGAGGTCTGGGAAGTTCCACCCTTTGGTGCTCTCGCGCAGCGCGTCGACGATTGGTTCGAACCAGGCGGGGGAATACAGGGGGGCGCTTGTCATCGTCTGTTCGGCGATCCTCCGGCTGAGGTCCGCAAGCGCTGGGGAGTGCCCCAATCGGCGAAGCGTGAGAAGTCGATCGACGGCGTGTACAGCGAGGTGAAGTTCGCGAACATGCTGGCGTCGAAGTTCAGTAGACCGAGCCTGTCGACGATGCCCCCCGCATCCGCATTGCCCCCGGCCCCAGGGACGATGATGCGTCGCGCAGGCGTTGCGCTATCCGTGTCGTTGCCCTGGACCGGTGCGGTGCCGCCGAGCTGGTCATCGCTCTCATCGCTCTCATCGCTCTCATCGCTCTCATCGCGCTCGTCGTCGTTCGGCGTCTCACTGTCGGTCATGCGGTGACCGTAGCTGACGCCGACGGGATCGAGCGCGTCAGGAGCGGTACCTGCGGCCTCCGAGTAGTCGCAGGTGGGGATCGGCTAACGGACACGAGGCGGACGCTTCTCTCTGGATCGGTCTTACGCACCCGCTGGCCAGCATTGCAGCCGCACGGCGTTCACCAGACGCTGCGTGTGGTGACTTCCTTGAGCGCTGAGGACACGACCACGGGCGGCATCGACGGCTCGGAGTTCGAGACCAGCGCGTCGGCGCTGGTGCGCGTCAGCGCCCGTCAGCACCGCGGAGGTGGCTGGGTTTTGTCAGGCCTCGCGTGCTGCGTGCGCGAGAGTGGTGCGTGGCGGCTCGTGGAACAGTGCCGCGTACTCGTTCGCGAACCGTCCGAGATGCCCGAAGCCCCAGCTTCGAGCGACGGACCCGACCGTGGTGCCCGCGGCCGCCGCTGAAGCTCGTCGTGCACTTGTTCGAGCCGATATCGGCGAACCCATTGCATGGGCGTCTCGCTGACGTCCTGCTGCACCGTTCGGACGCTGATTCCGGTGGCGGCGGCGACCTCTGCAACCGTGATCGGATCGTGGGCGTGAGCGCGCATCCACTCCATCGCCACGGCGATCTGCGCAGCACGGCCGGACGGAGGGTGGAGCGGGAACGCGCGGAGGACCTGCTCGGCGACGAGCGCATTCGTGGTCTCCCGGACCGAGCTCGTGGTGCTCTCCGAAATGATCGTGGCGCTCGCCGTGCGCAGGAGTTGCTCAAGCAGCTCGACGTGCTGGTCGTCGCGGTCAAACTTGAGCGTGAGAGCGGAAGTGCGGCACGGCTCGGGGAGGTGCTTTCGAAGGAGCCGGTCCGACACGGCCAGGATTGTCAGGCGGCTCGCCTCGACGCGGTACGTGTATGACTCCTCGGCGTGGAGGAGCACCGCGCGTTCGTTGGCGGTGAACGCGGTGCCGTCGGAGGCGATGTAGGAAATGTCCCCGCCGCCCGCCCACAGGATCAGGTGGTGCTCCCGTGGGCGCAGGAGACCGCCATGCCCGATATCGCAGATTGCGCGGGTGAGTGCGACGTCGTCGTCGCCGGCGTGCCGCAGCTCGAACCGCGCCGGGCATGGCTCCGATCGGACCCGCCCGAACCGGGCGGCAAGGACTTCATTGAACTCGTCGACCCGACCCGAAAGCGCCTCCCGCCGGAACCTTTCACCCATAAGGAAATAGTTTCACGAAGGGACAGGGCAGGGCGATGACGAGGGCGACGAGGATGGACGCGACCGCGGATTGCAACGGCATCGAACATGGCTCCGACGAGTCCGAGCGCCCCGCACACGATGAAGACGGAAGCGACACCGCCCCGGCCGAGGGAAGTGGCGACCGCCGGCCATGAGTGGGACGAAGTCTGAAGTTCCCGCCGAGCGCTGGTATGCGGTGAACGTTGCGCAACGATCGAGGGCCGGAGTCGACGAACTCGGAAAACTGGGAGAACCAGGCTCCCAGTGTTCGGGCGAGCATGTCGCCTCCCTTGCGGCCAGAAAATGTTGTCGATAACATCGCCACCAAGTCCGCACAGCGGCGCTTACGGAAATCAAGGGAGATTCATGCGTAAGTACATAAAACGCGGCTTCGCCGCCGGCGTCACGGTCGGCGCTCTCGTCGTCGGCTCCGTCTGCTCGCTGAGCACCGCCGCGTTTGCGAGCGACGAACCGTGGCGTGACACTTCGAAAACGCCGACAGAACGTGCAACAGCCCTGCTCGGCGCTCTGACATTCGAGGAGAAGATCGACGTCGCGCTCGACAACTTCCACCCGCTCGTGCAGTACGGTCTCCCGGCGATCCTCGCCTCGCACGACGGACCCAGCGGGATCGCGGCGGTGGGAGCGACCGCATTCCCCTCCGCGCAGGACCTCGCTGCGGGCTTCGACACGGACCTCGCCACCCGGTACGGCACGGCCGTGGCGCAGGAGACGCGAGCGAACGGTGACGGCATCTGGCTCGGTCCGGCCACGGATGTGGCCCGCCAGCCGCTGTCGGGCCGGCAGGCGGAGAACCTGGGCGAAGACCCGTACCTGATCGGCACCACGGCCCGCGCCGAGATCGACGGCGCGAAGTCGCAAGACGTCATGACCACGGTCAAGCACTTCGGTGCCAACACGCAGGAGTACGGACGCATGGGCTTCGAAGGGGGCGACTGGCCGCTGGTCCTGCAGTACAACGTGCCTGGAGGCGGAACCGTCCCCGTCACACTCGGCTACCGCACCCCTGCGATCAACGAAAACATCCCGCAACAGGCACTGCACGAGATCTACGAGGCGCCGGTGGTCGCGGCCACGAAGAACGGCGGGGCTGACTCCGTGATGTGCTCGTACAACCAGGTGAACGGGCAACAGGCGTGCCAGAACCCGCAGCTCTTGGGCGATCTGAAGAGCCAGTTCAAGGGTCTGGTGATCCCCGACTACCTGGCCGCACAGCGCGACGCCGTGCTCGCGGCGATCGCCGGCGTCGACATCGCCGGCTTCGACGACGGCAACCAGCAGCGGACCGCAGACATGTACAGGTCGGGGCAGATCCCGCTGTCGGCGCTGAACGACGGCGACCAGCGCATCTTCTACGCACTGTTCGATTCCGGGGTGTTCGACCACCCACCCGTCTCGCAGACGGAGATCAGCACCGCAGCGCATCAGCAGCTGGCGACGGAAGTCGCGGCGAAGGGCATGGTGCTGCTGAAGAACACCCACGACGCACTTCCTCAAGAGCAGCCGGGACAAGTCCGTGGCTGTCATCGGTCCGTCCGGGATGGACGCGGTGTACGTCGAAGGAGGCGGACCATCGGTGCCCGTCTCCGCCGCGACCACGACCACCCCGCTGGCCGGGATCACCAAGCGGGCGGGGCCTGGCACGACCATCGTCCAGGCGCAGGGGTCTGCGGGTGACGTCGCCGCGACCGACCTCGTCGCGGGCGACTCCCTCGCCCCGACGACCGGGAGCGGCAGTGGTTGGTCTGCGCAGTACTGGGACTCGGCGGTTCCACAGGGCACTCCGACAATCACCCGCACGGACCCGTCGATCAACCTGACACAGGTCCCGACCGGCCTGACGGCTCCGTACTCGGCTCGCTGGACCACCACCTTGACGCCGACGGAGACCGGTCTCTACCGGTTCACCTCGCTCGTCTCGGGCGACGAAACGTTCAGTGTGGACGGTCGGACGGTGATCGACGCGAAGAAACCCACCTCACAGCTCGGCAGCGGAGTGGCGTACCCGGCTCAGGGCACGATCCGGCTTCACGCTGGGCGACCCGTGCACCTCTCCGTCTCGTACACCAGCGTCAGCAACTCCTTCGGCAACGACGGCATCAACCTCGCTTGGCAGACACCGTCGCAGTCCCAGATCCCGTCCGCCGTCGCGGCGGCCAAGAAGTCCGACGTCGCGATCGTCTTGGCGAACTTCGCATCGGGCGAGGGCGCGGATCGCGACAGCCTCGAGCTGCCGGGAGACCAGGACCAGCTCATCGAAGCCGTCGCGAAAGCGAACCCGCACACGATCGTCGTGCTGAACACCGCCGGCGCTGTGTTGATGCCGTGGTTGAAGAACGTGCAAGGCGTGGTGCAGGCCTGGTACCCCGGGCAGACCTTCGGTACCGCGCTGGGGCAGGTCCTGTACGGCGACGTGAACCCGTCCGGTCACCTTCCGGTGACGTTCCCGGCTGGTCCCGAGCAGGGCCCGGTGTCCGCTACGCCGGAAGCGCTCACGGGACGCGACGGGTCGCTCGACTTCCGTGAGGGCATCTACGTCGGCTACCGGTGGGACGACAAGACCGGACAGACGCCGTTGTTCCCGTTCGGGTACGGGCTGTCGTACACCTCGTTCCAGTACTCGCACCTCAAGGTGAGGCCGGACTCTTCGGGCGCGACCGTGTCGGTCCGCGTCCGCAACACGGGAGCGAGGACGGGCTCGGCGACGCCACAGTTCTACCTCGGGGCTCCGCGCGGTCACTACGACGCCCAGTTCGCCGAGCACGCGCTGGGCGGCTACGGGAACATCATGCTCGCGCCCGGTAGGAGCGGGATCGTCAGCGTCCACATCGACAGCGAACAGCTGCGGTACTGGGACACCGGCACGAGCAACTGGCAGTCGGCGACGGCGGGTCGAACCATCTCGGTCGGGGACTCCGAACGGAGCCTGGCAGCAACGGCCCTGTTGACGGTAGCGCAGCACTGAAACGACGGGGCACCGTGCGGATGGTCGTCCGCACGGTGCCCTTCCCGTTCCCGGCCAGCGCTGCTCGCGGGTCCTGAGCAGACCCGGGGCCTTCATGCCGCCCGTGTCGCGGTGGGAAGGATGAAGGCACTCCCGCGCCGCCCAGCTGCCCGGTCAGGAGGCGGACCGGTGGCCTCCAGACGGCGGATCACGTCCCAGGACGACCCAGTTCCGACACCACGCTTGTCGAGGCTCGAGAGATGAGCCGCGGGGGATGGAGCACCTCATCGAATGCCTCTCCTCCGCCCTCACCACTCCGACTGTCAGAGATGGCATTGACGAGTCGCTGCGCGATCTGGCGTCCTTCGTCCTCGAAGTCGAGCTGCACCGTGGTTAACGCGGGGCGCACGAATCGCCCTTCGTCCGTGTCGTCGGTGCCCACGACGCTCACGTCGTCGGGTACGCTGCGGCCGTCGTCGGAAAGCGCCGCCATGATCCCCATCGCCATCGTGTCGTTCGCTACACCGATCGCCGTGATGTTCCTGGCGTCCTCATCGAGCATCTGCCAGGCCTTGTATCCGGAGGCCCCCGTCCAGTCCCCTTCGCGGACCCAGGCGACGGTGGCGCCGGCTGCTTCGACGGTGGAGACGAATCCGTTCTGTCGGTCGCGAGTAGCGAGCCAGCCGGATGGGCCTGCCACGTAGCCGATCTTCCGATGGCCCAACTCGAGCAGGTGCTGGGCCGCTTCAACGCCCGCGAGCTGCCCTACCAGCTCCCCGCTGATCGGATCCACGATCTGCGCGTCGATCACCATCGGCACAGCGATCGGACGCGACCGAAGGCGGTCGAGGACGATGTCTGTCTGCGCCGTCGCGAGGATCCCCGCCACCTGGTACTCGGTAGCGAGGTCGATAGCCGCGTCGACAGACGCAAGGTCCTGACCATCCACAGCGATGATGTCACTGACGTAGCCGCGCTGCTGCAGACGCTCGGTCACCCCACGAACGATCAGGGCGGGGCCGCCCTGACCGATGCGGTCCGCGAGGACAGCAACGCGGTTTGTGGTTCGAAGCCGGAGCTGCCTCGCAGCCGTGTTCGGTCGGTACTCCAACCGGGCGATCGCCTTCTCAACGCGTTGTTTAGTCGCGTCGCGAATGCCTTCGTAGCCCCGGAGGTAACGGGTGACCGTCTGGTGGGAAACGCCCGCTTCCCGGGCGACGTCGTAGATGGTCGAGGGCTTCACAGTCCATTCATACCTGTCCAGAGCGCCAACAGGCAGCAATCTTCACACACGACGACCCGCGCGTTCCGGTATTCGGCATAGGATTCCGAGCAGTGACGTGCAAGGGGCGGATCGGAGCAGTTCGTTGTCAGAGGAGCCAGGGCGGGTCGTCGGGGCCGACCGCGTTCTCGCCGTGCTCGTCGAACTCGCGAAGCACCCGGACGGGGCCTCTCTGGACGAGCTGTCGACGCCGCTTCGCAGTCCAAAACCGACCGTCCACCGCGCACTCGTCGCACTGCGGAAAGCGGGGCTGGCGGTCCAGTCCGGCCGAGGCGCCTACCAACTCGGCGATGAATTCCTCCGCCTCGCCTTCGAGTACCAAGCTGCACGCCCTGAGGCAGCGCGAGTCCTCCCGGTGCTGGAGCGGCTCGCTGAACGCTTCGGGGAGACCGCGCACTACGCCATCCTGGAGGGCGCCGACGTGGTGTACCGCGCGAAGGTCGATCCGCCCGAAGGTGCTGTTCGACTCCACGTCGGTGATCGGGGGCCGGAACCCGGCGTACCGCACTGCGGTGGGCAAGCTGCTCCTGAGCCGCGTGGTGCGCAGCGAGGAGGAACTCGTGGGCCGCCTCGGTCCGGGCCCCTTCGAACCCCGGACCGACCGGACGATCACCACGATCCCGGCGTTGTGGGAGGAGCTCGGAGAGCGTGCGGGCGAAGGGCTACGCGGTGGACGACCAGGAGAACGAGCTGGGCATCAATTGCATCGCGGTACCAATCCAGGGCGGCACGCCATCGCACACGGCCGGTGCCGTCAGTGTGAGCGCCCTCGCATTCCGACTTCCCATCGACGCGCTCGTCGAGAGCTTGCCCGTGATCCTGCCGCTCGTGGCCCCGGCATCGAACGACTGGTCGCACTGACCCGTGGCCTCTGCTTCCGCAGCGGACGGGCCGTCAGTACGTGGCTCGGCCTCCGCTGATGTCGTAGACGGCGCCGGTGGAGAAGCTCACCCGCTCCGACGCCAACCAGGCAACGAGTTCCCCGACCTCCGCGGGCTCTCCGACCCGCCGCATCGGGATCAAACTCGTAATGTGCGCGAGCGCCTCGGGAGCAGTCGCGGCGTTCATAGGGGTCGCGATCACCGCTGGGGCGATGGCGTTGACGAGAACTCCTGAGGTGGCGAGTTCCTTGCCGGCAGACTTCGTGAGTGCGATCACGGCCGCCTTCGAGGCCGAGTAGACGGAGAGGTTGGGGTTGCCGTCCTTTCCCGCCATGCTGGCGAAGTTCACGACTCGCCCCCATCCTCGCTCCACCATGCCCGGGACGAAGGCCCGCATCATCGCGACTGTGCCGAGGACGTTGACGTCCAGCACGCGGCGCCAGTCCGCGAGCTCCGTCTCGAGCAGCGAAACACCCGGTCCGACGACCCCTGCCGAATTGATGACGATGTCAACCGGACCGACTTCGACAGCAGCCGCGCGCAGCGCGTCCTCGTCAGTCACGTCCACGACGACGTCGGCACCCGCCGCGACGTCGAAGGTAACCGTCCGCACGTCGTCCTGACGGAGGCGCTCAGCGGTCGCGGCACCGAGCCCGCCTCGCACCTCCGGTGATCACAGCAGTCTTCATGATTCTTCCTTCGATCGGTCGTTCACGGCAGTCGCAGGGTCGGCATGCCACCGTCGACGCCGAGCACTACTCCAGTGGTCGAGGCGGACAGCGGCGAAGCAAGATACGCGATGGCGTGAGCCACTTCGTCAGCGGTCACGAGCCTGCCGATGGGTTGACGGCTTCGGAGCGCCGCTGCAGCAGCGTCCGGGTTGGCGCTCCCGCGCATGATTCGGTCTACCCAGGGTGTATCGGCAGTTCCAGGCGACACCGCGTTCACCCGCACCCCGTCCGCCACCTGATCGGCGGCCATCGCGAGCGTGAGCCCGGCGACGGCGCCTTTCGACGCGCTGTAGAGCGCCCGGTTGGGTACCCCGACTGCGGCGACAGCGGAGCATGTGTTGACGATGGCGGCGTGCTGCGAACGACGGAGGTACGGGAGTACGGCTCGAGTCACACGTGCCATCGAGATCACGTTGACGTCGAGCACGCGGGCCCATTCGTCGTCGTCGTTCGCAGCGACATCTCCGGTCGCTCCTATCCCGGCGTTGTTGACGAGCACGTCCACGACGCCCCCGAACGTCTCACCGATGTGCGCCACAGCGTCCGACACCGCCGCCGCATCCGTGACGTCGGCGGCCACCGCGAGGGCCCCCGCCGGAGTTCCCGCAGGGTCGAGGTCGAGGACTGCGACGCGAGCACCCCGTTCGAGCAGGACCCGGACGGTCGATGCGCCGATACCGCTCGCGCCACCCGTGACGATCGCCGCAAGCCCCGTGTACTCGCTCACGAAGCTGCTCCGTCGATCACGACGTGTGTCTTCGGCCCCGCTCCGTCGCGGTGCGAGCGCGTGCCGGAGAACACGCCGGCGAGGTCTTCGAGCGGCACCGCGGCGGCGACGAGGGGGCGAGGATCAACGACACCAGTGGCATACGCATCGATCGTGCCCTGCAGTCCGCCGGAGGCGCTGAGCACGCCGACGGCGGTAACGTCCTTCAGCGCGAGCGCTCGCGAGTCCACGAGGCTCGGTGTACCCGCGAGTCCGACGAAGACGACCCGTCCTGCAGGCTCGACCAGTTCGACCGCACGGGCGGGGAGGTGCTCGGCATTGGACGCGTCCACCACCGCATCCCACGCGAGATCAGTCGGAAGGTCATCCTCTGTCCAAACGCCATCGAAACCCAAAGTGGCCGCGAAGTCAGACGAGCGCCCCGGCTTCCCCAACAAGTGGACCTCCGCACCCGAAGCTCGCGCGAACATCGCCACCAGGAGCCCGATCGTGCCGGGCCCGAGGACCAGAACACGCGCGCCCGGCTCCACGCCCGCCCCCCGCACTGCTCGGAGTGCGTTCCCCCCAGGCTCGACCAGCGCACCGAGAGTGTCGTCCACGACGTCCGGAAGCTCCAGCAGAGCCCGCGCCGGGATCGACATACGGTCGGCCAGCGCCCCTGCACGCCCACCTCGGATACCGAGCTCAGTACGGAAGTTACAGACGTGTTGATGTCCGGTGCGGCACCGCTGACACCGACCGCACCCGAGCATAGTGTCGCCGGTCACACGCTTGCCCAACCAGGCGGGGTCCACGCTGTCTCCCACAGCCGACACGAGGCCAGTCCACTCGTGACCGATCCGCATCGGGAAGGCGGCGTTCCCGTCGTGGAGGTACTGCATTTCGCCGGTGTAGAACTCGACGTCCGTGCCGCAGATCCCCACCCGTCGTACATCGACGATGACCTCGTCCGGTGCAGCTTCGGGTTCGGGGACGTCCTCAACCGCGGCCGCACCAGGGCCGTTGATCACGAACGCCCTCATCGCGGTGCCAGGACGTTCTGGCGTTGACGTCCGAGCCCCTCGATGCCGAGCTCCATCACGTCGCCCGCCTGCAACCAGATCTGCGGGTCGAAGCCCATGCCGACGCCCGGGGGTGTGCCCGTATTGATCAGGTCGCCCGGCTCCAACACCATGAACTGGCTCAGGTGGTGGACGATGAAGTACGGATCGAAGATCATCGTCGACGTCGAACCGGTCTGCCTGCGGACACCGTTGACGTCGAGCCACATGTCGAGGTCCAGGACGTCGGGCACCTCGTCGGGAGTGACAAGGAAGGGGCCAGCGGGATTGAACGTCTCAGCAGACTTGCCCTTCGACCACTGACCGCCGCGTTCCATCTGGAATGCCCGTTCGCTCACGTCGTTCACCAGGACCCACCCGGCAATTGCATCTCGAGCATCCTCGACGGTGTCGAGGTAGCTCGTCCGCTTCCCGATCACGATCCCGAGTTCGACTTCCCAGTCGGGTTTCGTCGAACCCCGAGGAACACGGACGTCATCGTCCGGTCCGATGATCGTGTTCGGGGACTTCGTGAACAAGATCGGCTCCGCGGGGACGGCCTGTCCGGTCTCAGCCGCGTGGTCGCTGTAGTTCAGTCCGATGCAGAGGATCTGGTGCGGTCGGGCGATCGGCGCGCCGAGGCGCTTCCCGGCGAGCGCAGCGGCTCCGGTTCGCGCCTCGGCGCGAGCGGGGAGGACGGCCCGAAGCCTGTCAAGCCCTCCGGACCCGAAGAAGCGCTCGTCGTAGTCGTCGACGATGTCGGAGACGTCGAGGTAGGTCTCGTCGTCGAGGAGCACGGCGGGCTTCTCATCGCCCACAGGACCGACACGGAGGAGTTTCATCACTGACCTTTCGAGGAGTCATCGGCAGGGATCGGACCAGCCCAGCGTGGCTGTAGGAGCCCGCGGGGACCAGGAACACAGGTAAAGAGTCGCCCCGAGAGCGGGAAAGCGCGGAGCTGATCTCTCGACAGGTCCTGCTTCGCAGTGGTGATGACGAGCGTTTCGAGGTCCGCCCCGGCGAAGGCGACACTCGATACATGGGGCGCGGGAACGTCGATGACGTCCAGGAGACTCCCGTCCGAGGAGTACCGGTTCACGGCACCGGCGCCCCACACCGCAACCCAAACGCAACCGGTTCCGTCGACGCAGATGCCGTCCGGGAAGCCGTGGTCCAGCTGCGTGAACACCGATCGGGGTCCTGTCGCGCCGGACTCGACGTCGTAGGGGCGGACGAACACCGTCTGCCTGAGTGTGTCCACCGTGTAGAACAACGTCCCGTCTGCACTCCAAGCCAAGCCGTTCGCCAGCGAGAGGTCGTCGTCGAGGGTCCGAACCGTCTCGTCCCCCGCCACGGTCATAAGCGACTCGGACTCGGACGTACCGTCGAGCGCCAGCGTCCCGACGACGAATCGTCCCGCCGGGTCCGGCTTGCCGTCGTTGAGCCGTCGACCGGATCCGCCCGGCACGAGCTCGGGCCCGAACGAGCGGTCGCCGTCGCGCGACCTGACGACGAGACGTCCTCCGACCGCGGCGAGGAGTTCGCGGCCCGGACCGATCGCGACCGCGCCGACGGTCCCTCCAAACTGCTCCTGCCCGACGACGTCGAGCGTTCCGCCGGGGCGGAGCACAGCCTCCTGGACGCGGCCCGCTGTGATGTCCACCCACAGCAGCACCGACCGCACCGGATCCCAGAGTGGTCCTTCTGCGAGGTCGTAGGCGTCTTCGGTCGCAACCACGAGCCTCCTGGCTGCGTCGACGAGGACGTCGGCGTCTGCCGAGCGGGCGTTGTGCACCGTTGCCTCCTGAGGTCGCGCCTATACTAATCATGTTTCGGCTATCAGAGCACAATTCCGGGAAATGGAAAACAATGATGTTGCGAAGTTCTGAGTGGTACGGCGGCGACGACCGCAACTCGTACATCCACCGCGCCTGGATGCGGCGCGGTACCCCCGGGAACGCGTTCGAGGGACAACCCCAGATCGCGATCGCGAACACCGCCTCGGATCTGACACCGTGCAACTCACATCTCGACGAAGTTGCTCAGGCGGTCAAGAACGGGGTTTACGAGGCCGGAGGCATCCCGCTCGAGCTGCCCGTCGTCTCCCTCGGAGAGACGAACGTCCGCCCGACCGCGATGCTGTGGCGGAACATGGCAGCGATGGCCACCGAGGAGATGCTCCGCGCGAACCCCATCGACGGGGTCGTCCTCCTCGGCGGTTGCGACAAGACGATCCCCTCCCTGCTCATGGCGGCAGCATCGGTCGATCTCCCGGCGGTCGTCGTGCCGGGGGGACCGATGGCTACGGGCACCTTCCGCGGGCAGGCTCTGGGCTGCGGCACCGACGTCTGGCGTCTGAGTGAAGAGGTCCGCGGCGGAAAGCTCTCCGAGCAGGACTTCCTCCTCTCCGAGTCCTCGATGATCCGCAGCAAGGGGCACTGCAACACGATGGGAACCGCGTCGACGATGGCACTCGTCGCTGAGGCGCTGGGGACGGTGCTGCCGGGGCTCGCCGGGACTCCGGCGATCGACAGCCGCCTCTTGGAGGGCGCTCATGCAACGGGGCGCCTCGCCGTCGATCTCGTCCGAGACGATCGCCGACCGAGCACGTTCCTCACCCGGGGAAGCTTCCACAATGCGATCGTCGCGCTCGCGGCCATCGGCGGATCGACGAACGCCGTCGTCCACCTGCTCGCGATCGCAGGGCGTCTCGGCATCGAGCTGACCGTCGATGACTTCGACAGGATCGGTGCGAACGTTCCCCTCCTCGTGAACCTGCAGCCTGCCGGACGGTTCCTGATGGACGACCTGCACCGAGCCGGAGGATTCCAAGCAGTCCTCAGCGAGGTCCGTGACCTCCTCGACCCCGACGCGTTGACGGTTGATGGTCGCCCCCTCGTCGACCATCTGGACGATGCCCGCATTTGGGACGCGGACGTGATCACCGAACGATCGAACCCCTTGCTCCCGAACGCCGGGATCTCGGTCCTCCGGGGCACCCTCGCCCCGGGCGGCGCGATCATCAAGCCCGCGGCCGCGTCGACCCACCTGCTCAAACACCGCGGCCGAGCCGTCGTGTTCGACTCGATCGAGGACTTCCGCGCCCGCATCGACGACCCGGACCTCGAGATCGATGAGAACAGCGTGATGGTCCTCCGCGGCTGTGGGCCGAAGGGCTACCCGGGGATGCCAGAGGTGTCGAACATGCCACTCCCGCGCAAGCTGCTGGAACGCGGCGTCCGCGACATCGTCCGGATCTGTGACGGGCGCATGAGCGGAACCGCCTACGGCACCGTGGTCCTGCACGTCACACCTGAAGCCGCAGCCGGCGGTCCGCTGGGCCTCGTCCGAAACGGCGACTGGATCGAGCTCGACGTCCGCGGTCGCCGCCTGGACCTCGACGTTCCGGCCGATGAACTGGAGGCACGGGTCCCCAACGCCGCGACCGTCGCTGGGTTCGCGAACCCACGCCGAGGGTGGGAGCGGCTGTACGTCGATCACGTGACGCAGGCGGACACCGGGGCCGACCTCGACTTCCTGATCGGTGCCAGCGGCTCGGAGGTGTCACGTGAGTCGCACTGACGGGGGCAGTGCCGCGGGCAGCACGACGCTCCGCCCCGTGCCTCGCGAGGTCGTCGACGCGTTGACGATCGCGGCGCCGCACGGCGTCGCGAGTCGCGCGACCGATCGCTTGGCAGCCGCACACGACGCATCCCACTACCTCCTCACCCCTCAGGCGGTCGTCACGCCCGGCTCGACCGAGGAACTCGCCGCCGTCCTCGCCGCGAGCCGCGCAGCGGGCACGAGCGTCACGTTCCGTTCCGGTGGCACCAGCCTGTCCGGGCAGGCGAGCTCGTCGGGCGTGATCGTCGACGGGCGCCGGCACTTCCGCCAGATCGAAGTCCTCAGAGCGGGTGCGCAGGTGCGCACCGGACCAGGTGCGACCGTCCGCGCGGTCAACATCCGATTGGCTCGACACGGCAGGAAGCTCGGCCCGGATCCCGCGTCGGAGATCGCCTGCACCGTCGGCGGGGTCATCGCCAACAACTCGAGCGGGATGGCGTGCGGCATCGAGTCGAACACCTACCGCACACTCGCGTCGGCCGTGCTCGTCCTCGCCGACGGCAGCGTCTTCGACACCGGTGCAGCAGATGCCGACAACGACTTGCGGGCGCGGCGCCCGGACGTGCACGCAGGGCTGCTGCGGCTCCGTGACGAGGTGCGCGCCGACGAGCGGTCCGTAGCTACGCTTCGACGACTGCATGCGATCAAGAACACCATGGGCTACGGCCTGAACAGCTTCCTGGACCACGACCGCCCGATCGACATCCTCGAACACCTCGTCATCGGGAGCGAGGGCACCCTCGCGTTCGTGGCCGAAGCGGTCTTCGACACCATCGCTGTCCGCCCGTTCGCGGCGACTGGTCTCCTGGTGTTCCCCGATCTGGAGACCGCGACCTCGGCGCTACCGGAGCTCGTCGCCGCGGGGTTCGCGGCGGTCGAACTCCTCGATGCGACAAGCCTCCGGGTGGCACAACGGGACGCCGAGGCACCGGACGACCTCCGGGCGCTCGCCGTCACGACGCAGGCCGCTCTCCTGGTGGAGTACCAGGAGAGCACACAGGCAGCTCTCGACGAACGGCTCGCCAGGTCCGCCGGGATGCTGGCCTCGCTCCACATGCCTGCCGTCGGTCTCCTGAGCACGGATCCGGCCCGCCGAGCCCAGCTGTGGCACATCCGGAAGGGGTTGTACACACTCGTCGCCGGCGCCCGCCCGTCGGGGACGACGGCGCTGCTCGAGGACATCGCGGTGCCTGTCGAGCGCCTCTACGAGACGTGCGTCCGTCTGACCGAGCTGTTCGAGCTGCACGGGTACGAGGACAGCGTGATCTTCGGCCACGCGAAGGACGGCAACATCCACTTCATGCTGAACGAGCGGTTCGACCAGCCGCGACTACTCGAGCGGTACGCGGCGTTCACCACCGACATGGTCGACCTGGTGCTCGAGCAAGGCGGCACGTTGAAGGCCGAGCACGGCACGGGACGAGTCATGGCGCCGTTCGTCCGACGACAGTACGGCGACACTCTCCATGCGGTCATGGTCGCGGTCAAAGCGCTGCTCGACCCGGACGGGGTCCTCAACCCCGGGGTGCTGCTCAGCAACGACCCGGACGCACACGTGCGCGGACTTAAGACGACGCCCACGGTCGAAGCGGAAGTCGACCGATGCGTTGAGTGTGGCTACTGCGAGCCCGTCTGCCCGAGCCGGGACCTCACCACCACCCCTCGAGAGCGGATCGTGCTGCGGCGCGAGATCGCACGGGCAGATGCTGCGGGAGACACAGCCCTCGCTGACGTGCTCCGCTCGGAGTACGACTACGACGCGGTACAGACCTGCGCGGTCGACGGCATGTGCCAGACCGCTTGTCCTGTCCTCATCAACACTGGTGACCTCGTCCGCAGGCTCCGCGCCGAACAGAACGCCCCGGTGGTCGAGCATGCGTGGAGCGCTGCGGCGAAGTCGTGGGGCGTGGTCACTCGTGCGGGCGGCGCGGCGCTCAGCGGCGCATCCGCGGCACCTCAGATCGCAGCAGCCGCGACCCGCGTCGCCCGCCGCGCTCTTGGGGCCGACACGGTGCCTGCCTACTCTGCGGACCTTCCGCGCGGTGGCACGACGCGGCGTCGGGTCGAACTCCCCGGCACGCCGAGCGCGGTGTACTTCTCGAGCTGTACGACGACCATGTTCGGAGGTGTGGGTGGCGGCGACGTCCGAGGCGCTTTCCTGCAACTCTGCAGGAAGGCCGGCGTCTCGCTCGTCACTCCTGAGGGGCTGCCCTCGCTGTGCTGCGGCACCCCGTGGAAGTCCAAGGGACTCGACGACGGGTACGAGGTCATGCGGCGTCGCGTCGTCGCCTCGCTCCGCGACGCGACCTCCGACGGCGCCCTGCCGGTCGTCAGCGACGCGTCGTCGTGTTCCGAAGGCTTGCGGATTCTCCTCGATGCCAGCAGCGAGGCGGGCATCCGGGTGATCGACGCTGTGGCCTTCGTCGATGAGGTCGTACTGCCGAAGCTTCCGCCTCGAGCCAAGGTCGCCTCGATGACGGTGCACCCGACGTGCTCGTCGACTCGACTCGGTTTGAACGACGCCCTGGTGCGCGTCGCGGCGGCGGCTGCGGACCACGTCGTGATCCCCGACGATTGGAGCTGCTGCGGGTTCGCGGGCGACCGAGGCATGCTGCATCCCGAGTTGACGCGAGCAGCGACGACGGCCGAGGCAGCGGCCGTCGCGGCTGCGTCATCGATCACACACGCGTCCGTGAACCGAACGTGCGAGATCGGCATGAGCCGAGCGACTGGGTCGGCCTACCAGCACGTGCTGCAGGTCCTGGCCGGCACGCTGGAGTTCGGAGACCACGCGGAGTCCGGGAGGGCGACCTGAGTGCCGAGCGCCTCGCATCCGCACCCCTGGGGCGGACTCAGCCGGCATGCACCCCCGGGGCGACGACCGTCAGCGGCACGACCACGTCCTCGCAGCCAGGCGCACTGACGATGACCTCAACGGCTCCTGGAGCGTCAGGGCGGACCACTGCGAGCAGCCGGCCACGGAAGCTGGTGTGGGTGGTGCCGTCGTAGCGTTCCGGTTGATCGGGACGAGCACTGCCGAGGCCTTGCAACACCGCTGGTCCACTGACGTCCACGGTCACCGGACGATCGGCATCCGGGATCACCACGCCGTTGGTGCCCTGCAGGGTGATGGAGACGAACGCCAGATCGGAGTGGTCCGCGACGAGTGCCCGCCGGTCGGCCTGCGCGTTCAGCGTGTGCCTGCCGGTCGCTGACCGCAACGTGTGGCGTCCCACCTCGACGTCGTTCCGGTAGGCGACTGCGGTCACCTCACCGTGACGGTACGGCACGTCGAACTCCGCGCGGAACGACGCGGACCTGCCTGCGGGGGCACGTCCGGAGGGCGTTCCGTTGACGAGTAGTTCGACTGCGTCCGCGTCGCTGTAGATCTCGACGGTGACCATCGTGCCGTCAGCGACGTCCCATGACCAGCTGGCGATCGAATCGCTCCAGGACCACTGGCCAGGGATGCGTGTCCGGCCATGGGTGTCCGGGTGCTGGACGGCGATGTACGGTCGCTGACGACGACCGAAGATGATCTCCCGGTAGTACGACGCCGGACGTCGGTGACCGGTGATGTCGATGTCGCCGCACCATGCGAGACGCCACGGGTACGGTGCTCCGAAGGCTCTGTCCTCACCGTCGTAGCGAGGAGCGCCGATGCCGACCTCGCCGAGGTAGTCCCAGCCGGTCCAGGTGAAGTCGCCGATCACGCGGGGATTGCCGAGCACCGCACTCCAGTTGGTTGCGATGTCGCCCGGGTAGGTCTCGGTCCCGATGATGATGCGGTCGGGGAAGAGGTCTCGGTCGAGGTCGTAGCGGGCCGCGCCGTAGTTGATCCCGGCCGCGTCGAGGATCGCGAACGACTCGGCCGTCCTCTCCGTGACGAGCGGTGAGGCGATGACGTCGGACATGAAACCCTCCATCGACTCCATCGCCGCGTTGACACCCCCCTCGAGGTTGCCGCCGGCAGCTTCGAGGAGCTCGACGGCTTCGGGGAGTACCGAAACGAACCCGTTGATGGCATTGGTGACGAATCGGGAGGGGTCGAGTTCGCGAACCCTGTCTGCGATCCGACGACCCCACTCGCTTCCGAGTGGCGTCCCGGTCTCGGGGATCTCGTTGCCGATCGAGTAGAAGACGACGCTCGGGTGGTTGAAGTCCTTCTGGACCATGGCGGTGACGTCTCGTTCCCACCACTCGGCGAACCTCAGCGAATAGTCGTGGTGCGACTTGCCGACGGTCCAGACGTCGAACGTTTCGTCCATGACGAGCATGCCCACCCGGTCACAGGCTTCGAGCATCGCGCGACTGATCGGGTTGTGCGCGCTCCGGATGGCATTGAAGCCCGCCGCTTTGAGCAGTTCCACCCGTCGTTCGTCTGAACGACCGATGCTCGCCGCCCCGAGGATGCCGTTGTCGTGGTGCACGCAGGCACCGCGCAGCTTCACCGTCTCCCCGTTGATGCGGAGGCCGTGTGCCGGGTCGAGCTGGAGTCGACGGATCCCGAACGACGTCTCGGTGGAGTCGACGAGGTCGTGCTCGGCGAAGAGCTCGACCTTCGCGGTGTGCAACACCGGGTGTTCGACGCTCCACAGTGCCGGCGTTGCCACGTAGTGGCGGAGTCGCACTGTTGCTGTGGTGTGGGGCCGGACGGTCACCGGGGAGTCGGAATGCGACAGGACGATCCCAGCCGTGCCCGTGATCTCCGTCCTCACGGACATCCGTTGCGTTGCGGAGGTGGTGTTCACGACGGGGACGCTCACCACGACAACCGCCAGAGCCTCTTCGATGTCCGGTGTCGTGACCTGCACGAGCGCGCTGTCGACGTGGACCGGCTCCGAGACCACCAGCCACACGTCCCGGTGGATACCGAGCCCGGCGTACCAACGAGAGTCGTCGTGAGCTCGCGCGTCGACACGGATGCGGTTCGTCTCGCCGTAACGGAGGTAGGGGTCGAGGTCAATGGAGAACCCGGTGTAGCCGTTCGGCCGTTGCCCTGCGAAGTCATCGTTCACGTACACCATCGCGTCTCGGTGTACCGCTTCGAACTCGATCGCCACCCGCTTCCTCCGGTAGCCCTCCGGGACGGCGAGCTCGAGCTGGTACTCCACCGTCGCCGATGGGACGTAGCCGTTGTGCGTGCCACCGTCGCTGTGCGGCGTCCTCTCGAGCGCGAGGGCGGCATCGTGTGGCACCCGCACGGTGGTACGCGCTTCCTCGCCGTCCGTGAGAGCGACGAACATGCTGGTCTTCGGCCGGATGGTCCAACCCGTGTCGAGCGGGGTGCGTGTCATGGCGGTCTCGCCTCTTCTCGGTGTTCGGGGACGACAGGACGCGGACGGCCGCCGCTCTGCAGCCGCGACCGTCCACGTGCTGCGTTCAGACGCCCACAGACCCGGTCTTCGCGATGAGTGACGCGAAGTCGGAGTACGACGAAGTGACCTGCGGGGAGTTCCAGGTCTTCTGCGCCATGATCCGCAGACGCGGGAACAGGTCGGCCGCGGCCTCATCAGGAGTCCACGTTCCCCCACTGTTCCAGTCGTTCAGCGACGAACCGGTCTGCTTTGGGTTCCCGACGCTAAGCGTCTTGGTGGGCAGGTACTTCTGGTATCCGCCGGCGCCGTCCTCGCGGTAGAGGTAGCCGTAGAACTGCTCAGCAGACCAATCCTCGTACATCCATGCCGGGTCGATCTGCGGCGTCTGCCCACCGGGCGGGTAGGCGTACGTCGGGAGCAGACTGTCGTTCAGGACCTCGTGTCCCTGGTCCACGAGGACCTGCGGCGAGTACGGGCCGGTGTCGCCGAACAGGTTCTCCGGGTCGGCGTCGGTCCACCACTGCACGACGATGTTCGAGTCGGCGTTGATCGTCGTGCCGGGCCCGAGGTTGTCGTTCCACATCCGCGCTCGCTTCCCGCGGGCACGGACGAACGCATTCAGCTCGTTCGCGAACGCGATCACCGAGTCCTTCGCAGTCGCAGCGGACCCGACCCGTTCCTTCGCCCACTGCTCCAGCTGCGGGTAGTCGGCGAACAGGCTGTTCGCGAGGTACTCGTCCTGCCCGAGGTGCCAGTACTGACCAGGGAACAGTGGAAGGTACTCGGCGAGGATCGACTTGATCAGGTCGACCGCGCCAGGGATCGTGAAGTCGAGCTTCGACGGAGAGGTCGTCCCGTTGGTGTCCACGAGCCGGTACTGCGGGTACTTCTGCAGCAGTGCGCCGAGGTGGGCCGGGGAATCGATCTCCGGGATGACGGTGATGCGACGGGCCGACGCGTACGCGACGAGTTCGGTGAGCTCACGTTTCGTGAGGTACTTCGCGGACTGCAGTCCGAGCTTGCTCTCCACACCCCACCCTTCGTCGTCGGTGAGGTGGAGCGACAGGATGTTCAGCTTGACCGAAGCCATGTCACGCACGCGGGCCTTCAGCCACTCGAGTGGGAAGTACATGCGAGCAACGTCGACCATCAGGCCGCGTTCACGGTACGTCGGCCAGTCCCGCGCCGTCCCGGTCGGAACGGTCGCGCTCTGCCGGAGTAGTTGGAGGAGCGTCTGACCTCCGTAGAAGACGCCGGAGGCGGACGCTGCGGTGATTGTCACCGCGTCGCCGATGTCGAGTTGGTACCCCTCGGAACCGAGATCGGCACCGACGGCACCGAGTCGGAGGTCGATGTCACCGCGGTGCGGGCGGCGGTCGGAGACCAGCACACGGAGGAGCCGTCCGGTCGCGGCGCGGACGTCGGCTGCGATGACGGCCGCGATGTCCCGAAGCTGCCAGGTGTCCCGCGTCCTGACCAGGATCACGGTCGAACGAGTGAGTTCGAAGCCGCCGCGTCGCCCCTGCCATTCGCGGAGCGCCGGGATCGTCGACGGCCTCGCGTTCACACCGCCGTTGCCCGACGCCGCCGGCGCTTCCGTCGATGCCGACGCGGCACCGCCGTCGAGTTGCGTCAGCGCCAGAGCACCGAGTGCTGCAGCGCCGCCGAGCGCCGCTCGTCGGGAGATGGACCCGGATCGTTCTTCGTGCATTGCCGTTCCTCTTCGTTGATGGAGCTCGGTGGTGCAGATCAGTTGGTGTGGGGGTGTTCGGCTCCCCTTTGCTTCAGCCCTTCACACCGCCCGTGGCGAGGCCCGACTGCCAGAAGCGCTGCAGGAACAGGAAGGCGATCATCAGCGGGATGATGGAGACGAACGCGCCGGTCAGGACGGTCGAGAACAGCACCTGCGCGCCGCCACCCGCTGACGCCGCGCTCTGCCACTGCGCGAGTCCGACGGTGACGGGGAACAGCTTCGGGCTGTTCAGCATGATGAGCGGGAGGAAGTAGTTGTTCCAGGTCGCCACGAGCTGGAACAGCAGGATGGTCACGATGCCCGGGGTGAGGAGTCGGAGCGAGATCGTGCGGAAGGCCCGGAACTCGCTCGCACCATCGATCCGCGCCGCCTCGAGCAGGCTGTCGTCGACCGCGTCGGCGGCGTACACGCGAAGGAGGTAGACGCCGAACGGGCTGACGAGGGACGGCAGGATGACGGCCCAGACCGTGTCCGTGAGCCCGCCCGCGGCGAACAGGAGGTAGGTCGGCAGGGCGAGCGCGGTGAGCGGGACCATGATCGACCCGAGCACGACGTTGAACACCACGCCGGAACCGGGGAAGCGGTACTTCGCGAGCGCGTAGCCGGCCATCGTCGACAGTGCTGCTGCGCCGATGGAGCCGACGACCGCGTAGAGAGCCGTGTTGACGAGCCACCGGAGGTAGATGCCGTCCTGGAAGGTGAAGAGCGAACCGAGGTTCTCGAAGAAGTCGAAGGAGCTCCCGAACCAGAGCCCGAAACTCGTGAAGAGGTTGCCGTTGTCCTTCGTGCTCGAGATCACCAACCAGAGGAGCGGGACGAGGAAGTACACCACGGTCAGCCAGATGATGATGGAGAGGACCGTGCTGCGGCGCTTGTCGCGTTCTAGCGGCCGTCGGCTGCGCGGACGACGCCCCTTCGCGCTCGGTCCGGAGACGGCGTCCGTGATCTTCGTGGCCTCGGTGACGAGCGGGGTCGCGGTCATGCCAGTCGCTCCTTGCGGTTGGTGATGCCCTGGACGACGAACGACACGATCATGATGACGATCCCGAGCAGGAACGCGATCGCAGCCGCGTAGTTGATCTCCTGGTTTCGGAAGGCGAGGTTGTACGCGTACAGGTTCGGCGTGAAGTCGCTGCCGATGGCGTTCGGAGCGATGTTGAAGAGGAGGTTCGGTTCGTTGAAGAGCTGGAACGAACCGATGATCGAGAAGATGATCGTCAGGAGCAGTGCAGGGCGCAACGCCGGCAACTTGATGCTCCAGGCGATGCGCCACTGCCCGGCGCCGTCGATCTCGGCCGCCTCGTACAGCTCGTTCGGGACGGAGCGGAGTGCCGCGTACAGCACGATCATGTTGTACCCGATGAACTCCCAGCAGACGATGTTCATCGTCGACCCGAGCACGTTCTGGGGCGACAACAGGTTCGGCGCGTGGAGTCCCAACACCTGGAACAGCTGCGTGATGAGCCCGAAGTCCTTACCGTACAGGTAGCCCCACATGAGGGTGGCGACCACGCTCGGTACCGCGTACGGGACGAAGACGAGGATGCGGACCACCTTGCCGCCGCGCACCCGGCCGCTGTCGAGAGCGAGTGCGATGAAGATCGACGCGACGATCATGATCGGCATCTGCACGACGAGGAAGAGCGCGACGCGTCGCAGCCCTTCCCAGAAAGCAGGATCCTGCAGCGCCCTCGCGTAGTTGCCCAGTCCGCTGAAGACCTCGCCGCCGACGAGTTGCGAGGTGAACAGGCTGAGGTACCCGGAGTACACCAGCGGGACGACGAAAAAGGCGGCGAAGACGATGAGGAACGGAAGGGTGAGGAGCCAAGCGGTCTTGTTCTGTCCGGCGTAGATCCCGCGCCGTTTCCGGGGGACGAGGAAAGCGGTGCTGCGCGCCGCGGTGCTTCGGTGGTCATGATTGCCTCTTCGTGGGAGGGCCGGCCGACTGCGTGCTCGGCCGGCCCTCGTCGGTTACTTGACGGTGAAGCCCTGTTGCTTCGCGTAACTGGTCAGCTTCTTCTGCCACGCGGTGAGCGCGGACTTGAGATCGCCGTGGTCGGCGATGGCCTTGCCGAGGGTGTCGTTGTAGGACGAGTTGACGTAGTCCTGGAACGGCAGGTACCCCTGGTTCTGGGGAACCGTCGTCGAGACGTCGGCGAAGAACTTGTTCACCTGCTGGCCGCCGTAGAACTCCGACTCGGCGTCCGTGAACGCGGCGTCCTTGAGTGTGGCCGTGGTCGTCGGGTACAGCGACTGGTCGTTCGCGAGCTTGATCGTCGATGACGGGTCACTGTTGATGAACTTCGCGAGTTCGTACGCGGCGATGGGGTTCTCGGTCCCCGCCATCACCGCGTCCGAGGAGCCTCCCCAGTTCGCGGAGACCCGCTCGCCGGACTTCCACTGCGGGAGTTCTGCTGCTTTCCACTTCCCGCTCGTGTTCTTCGCGCTGCCGGCGAGGAACGTCGGTCCCCAGGCGGCCGTGAGCCAGGTGGCGTAGGAACCCCGGGACAATCCCTGGTACCAGGCGTCGGTGAAGTCCGGGTCGGTCGCGACGAGGTCCTTCTGGATGAGGTCCTGCCAGTACGAGACGACCTGCTGCGTCTTCTCGCTGTCCACGTCGATGCTGACGGTCTTCTTCCCGTCGTAGTCGAACAACTTCGCACCGGCCTGCGAGAAGAAGCCGAGCGTCTGCGGCATGTCGTTGCCGGGGATGTTCGTGATGTAGGCGCCGGTCTTTTCCTTCACCGTCTGCGCGTCCTTCGCGAACTGGTCCCAAGTGGTGGGAGCGCTGACGCCCGCCTTCTCGAGGATGTCCGTTCGGTAGAGCGTGCCCATCGGCCCGGAGTCCTGCGGTACCGCCCAGATTTTCCCGTTCTGCGTGACCTGGCTCCAGATCCCAGGCACGAAGTCGGACTTGATCTTGTCGGCACCGTACGGCGTGATGTCGAGCAGACTGTTTGTCTGCGTGAAGGACGGCAGGTAGTCGTACCCGATCTGCGCGACGTCGGGAACGCCCTTGCCTGCCTTGACGGCTGCTCGCAGCTTCACGTACTGCGTGTTCGCGTCACCCTGGTTGACGAGGTTGACCTTGATCTTCGGGTACTTCTTCTCGAAGAGGTCGATCTCGTTCTGGATGTTCGGCACCCAGGCCCAGAAGTTGATCGTCGTCGACGTGTTCATCGCCTTGTCGATCTCCGCTTGGCTGGCTGGCTTCGTGTCGGCTCCGTTGCCGGATCCGGATGAGCTGCATCCGGAAAGAGCCAGAGCGACGGTGACGGCGACCGCTCCAACTGCGAGCGCGACGCTGCGGTGAGTTTTCATGGTGCTGCTTTCGGTGGGAGGGTGACGGTCACCGGAGAGGGTGACCCGGAGTCTCGAGCGCGAACACGCGGGCGGCTCGCGGCTCGAGAGGTATGGTGTCGCCGGAGGCGTACTGGGTTCCCGCGACCAGGTCCCGGAGGTCGGCGGGAGCGGTGACGCAGGCCGGTTCAGCCGACCAGTTCGACACGAAGTGGATCGAACGGGCGTCTGCTTCGCCGGTGCTGACGGTGACGCTTGCAGGACCGCCCCATCGTCGAGCGGCGGTCTCCGGGACCGCCCACCGGGCGATGCTCCGCGCGAAGGCGGGATTGGGGACCGTCGCGACGTAGGTGATCGACCCGGCACCGGTCGGTCGGGTGGTGACCGCTGCGCCCGCGCCGAGTTCTGTGGGACGGAACGAGGCGATGACCGCGGCGTCGTCCACCTCCAGCAGCTCGACCCACGCGCTTCCGGCAGCTCCTGGTTCAAGCGTCAGCGCGGGTGTCGACACGACCGCGAGTGGCTCGATGAGGTTGCTGTACTCGTCGTAGTGGACGCCTGCTGCGTCGCCGAGGACCGGTGGCGCCGTTTCCCGTCGGACGCGGCCGAGTTCGTCGGCGTACCCGGTGCGCACGCCGACGATCAGGTGTCCGCCCGCGGCCGCGTACGCCCGCAGGGCGTTCATGACGTCGTCGTCGGCGATGTAGACCGCGGCCGCCACGAGCACGGGGTACCGCTCGACGGCGTCCGCAGCATCGAGTTCGAGGAACTGCCCGGGGTGCTGCACCCGGACCTGCGCGCCCGCTTCGAAGAAGCCACGGTAGAACGCGTCGAAGATCTCCTGGTATGCACCGGCGTCGGGCGACCCGTCGGGCTTCGCCAGGGGTGGCGAGAACTCGAACGCCCACTTCGTGTCGGTCGACCACAGCATGAGGACGTCGGCGTGCGGCTCGAAGGTGTCCAAGGCGGCGCCGAGTTCGCGGATCTCCCGCCCGAGCGCGGCGACCTCCCGGTAGATCCGACCGGGCTTCCCGCTGTGCGGCAGCACGCCGCCCCAGTACGCTTCCCCGCCGTAGGTGAGTGTGTGCCAGTGCCAGTACTCGACCATGCGGCCACCCCGGGCGAGCAGCGCGAACGCCGCCTGGCGGAGCTGCCCCGCGAAGGGCGGGAAGTTCTGCCAGGACCCTCCGACCGACTGTGCGTTCGTCTCGGTGACGAGGAACTGGGACTGCGCCGACGACCAAGCCCGGTCGCCCCACTGGAACAACGCCCACACGCTGGTGTGCCACCAGAGTTCTTCTCGGAGGACCGCTGCGTCCCAGTCGAGACCGTGCTGCATCCGGTAGTACGGGTTCCCGGCCACGACGTCGATCGAACGCGCCAGCTCCTCGTCGCGGACCTGGGGCCGCGTGTAGGACAAACACGTCGTGACGAACTGGTCGTCGCGGGCGTACTCGCGCACCACGTCCGCCTGCCACGCGATGAGCTCGGTGGCGAGGGTCGCCTGGAAACGGCGCCACTCGAGCTGGTACTCGGGCATGGCGTTGCCGTCCGGTCGCCAGAGGTCCGCCCAGTCCGACAGACGGTGGGACCAGTAGACCAGTCCCCAGGCTTCGTTGAGGGTGTCGATGCTGCCGTAGCGGACCTTCAACCACTCGACGAACCGTTGGAAGGTGTGTTCGTTGTGCGGCAGCCGCATACCCGGTTCGTTGTCCACCTGGTAGCCGATGACCGCCGCATGGCTCGCGTACCGCCCGACCACCTTCCGGGCGATCCGCTCGGCGTAGAACCGGTAGGCCGGGTGGCTCTGGTCCATCTCCTGGCGCGCGCCCCAACCATGCCGTTTCCCGGTGGACGTCTCGGCGGCGATCTCCGGATGGAGCCGCTGCAGCCACGGCGGGACGGCGTACGTGGGAGTGCCCAGGATGACGCTGATCCCCCGTCGATGGGCCTCGTCGAGCGTCGGCTCCAGCCAGTCGAGCTCGAACACACCCTCGCGCGGCTCCCAGGTCGACCACACCGACTCCCCGACCCGGATGACGGTGAACCCGGCTTCGACCATCAGGTCGAAGTCGTGTCGGAGGTCGGCGTCCGGCTGGTACTCGGGGTAGTAAGCAGCGCCGAACAGCACGCCGCTGAAGGGTGGGGGGATGTCATCGGTGGCCAATCTCGTGGAGCGTGAACGTTGCAACAGCGGGTATGTTGTCGACAACACGTTGTTGTTGAGCGAAGGTAGCCCGGCTCCGTCAGCCACGCAATGGTCAAGAGTTACGATCCTGTTACAGCAGGTCGGCGTCGCGTCGGACAGGGCTCGATTTCGCGCAACACTCCGGACCGATTGCCCCGCGGTGCCGCGCCGCAGGGTGCCGTCGACGTCACAACGGGACCGCAGCGCTCCCGTCCGGTGCGTCCGAACCACAGGAGCCGAGCATGCGTCTACCCACCACACCCGTGATACCGGGCTTCCACCCGGACCCGAGCGTCTGCGCGGTCGGCGGCGAGTTCTTCCTGGTGAACTCGAGTTTCGAGTACGCCCCGGCCGTTCCGGTGTTCCGATCGTCGGACCTGCGTTCCTGGACACAGATCGGTCACGTCCTGGAACGCGCAGAGCAGTTCACGCCCTCGTCGACGCGCCCGTCGGGCGGCGTGTACGCGCCCACGCTTCGCCACCACGACGGTCGGTTCTGGATGATCACGACCAACGTCGACGACGGTCCTGGGCAGCTCCTCGTCAGCGCAACCGATCCGGGCGGCCCCTGGTCCGATCCGATCCGCGTGCCAGGTGCCGTCGGTATCGATCCCGACCTCGCGTGGGACGAGGACGGGACGGCCTGGATCACCTGGTCGGGCGAGCTACCACCCGGGGCTCAAGGCATCCTGCAGGCCCGGCTCGACCTGCGGTCGGGCGAGTTGGGTTCCCGTCCCGAAGTGCTCTGGCGCGGAACGGGCGGACAGTTCCCTGAGGGACCGCACCTCTACCACGTCCACGGGTTCTGGTACCTCCTCATCGCAGAGGGCGGCACCGAGCGCGGACACGCCGTGACCGTCGCGCGGTCGACCAGCATCTCCGGGCCCTACGAACCGGCCGCTTCCTCTCCGCTCCTCACGGCGAGGAGTACCGCGTCGCCCACGCAGAGCACCGGCCACGGCGATCTCGTGCAGCGATCAGACGGCTCTTGGGCGATGGTGTTCCTCGGGACCCGGCCGCGCGGTTCGACACCGGCGTGGCATGTCCTCGGGCGGGAGACGTTCGCCGTCGAGGTGGCCTGGGAGGACGGGTGGCCCGTCATCGGTGCGCCTGTCGAGCCGCGTCGGCCCTCGACGTCGGTGGAGGAGCTCCCGGCGTCGGCGATCCCGCTGACCTGGGTCTCGCCGGACGCTTTCCCCTCCGACGTGCTGTCCCGGAAGCGCGAGGCGTGGACACTGCGTCCGCGCGGTGGGACGACGTTCGTCGGGCGACGCCAGGAACACTTCTTCACCCGGACCTCCGCTCGGTTGCACCCGCGGAGCGGCACTGCTGCGCTCGAGATCAGGATCGATCCGAGTCACCGGGTGCTCATCGAGACCGACGGAGCCCGAGCGCAAGCGGTCGCCGTCATCGACGACCAGTGGTTCTCACTTGGGAGTTCCGTCGCCGTGTCGGACGTCGTCGTCGAGATCCGCACCGAACCCGCACGAGGGCGCGCGGGTACCCCCGCAACGGGCCGGACCAGATCGTCCTGGGCATCAGGACGGGGTCCACGTTCACGTCGCTCGGGCAACTCGACGGCCGGTACCTGTCGACCGAGGTGGCGGGCGGCTTTACCGGTCGGATGATCGGCATCTCCGCGGCGGCCGAGACGTCCGTTGCGTCGTTCCGGTACGAAGGAACGGACGACGCCACCGCCCGGGCCTGACCGCAGATCGCCGTGCCGCCGCATGCGCGTTACTTGGCGTCAGGTGCGCCGCGGGCCGCAGGCGGAGCGGTCATCGGGGCGATCGACTTCCTGCGGCACCAGGACATCGCCCATGTGCACGTCGCGCCACTCTCGGAGGAGCCTGTGGAAACGGACGGGGCCGGGCCCGTACCCCCGCCTCCCCGCAGGCGGGAGCCCTCGCCGTTGTAGTAGCCAGGCGTGCAGGCCTCGAGGAAGCGACCGTTGTCGACCTCCACCTCGCGGATCGTGGCGGCCCAGGCGTCCTGCGCCGCGGCTGACGGTTCGACTCGCGCAGCACCACTGGTGCGCGCGCCTGCCAGGACCGCAGCGATGTGCACGGCCTGCTCCTGCAGGATGTGCACGAAGTTCACGGAGTTCGCGTTTTGAAACGACCCGAGGTGGAACAGGTTGGGAAAGCCGTGGGACGTCATACCGTGCAGCGTGCGAGGCCCCTGCGCCCACGCCGAGAGCAACGGCATACCGCCGGCACCAATGACCGGGAGCGAACCGGAGACGACCCCGGAGACGCCCGTCTCGAAGCCGGTGGCGAAGATCACGCAGTCGACCTCGTACTCGCGGTCTCCGACGAGGACCCCGTTCTCGGACATGGCCGTGATGCCTCCCGTGTCCGCGGTGTCGACGAGTGTCACGTTCGCCCGGTTGAACGCGGGAAGGTACTCGTCGCTGAAGGTCGGGCGCTTGCACATGTAGCGGTACCAAGGCTTCAGTTTCGCGGCGGTGTCCGCATCGACCACGATCTCGTCGACCCGCTGGCGGATTGCGTCCATCTTGGCGGCGTCCGCGATCTCGTCGAGTCGTTCGCGTTCCTCCGGTGAGAGGTCATCACGGGAGGCTCCGGTTAGCATCTGTCGCTGCAGTCGGGCCGTGGCGGTCCACCCGTCGTCGATGAGATCGACCTCCGGCTCCTCTCCCGAGACCGTCTCGAGGAAGTTGTCCATCCGGTGCTGTTGCCAACCTGCGGGGAGCCCGTCGGTCCAGCCCTCGGGGAGGTCACGGTTGTCGCGCACGTCGACGCTCGACGGGGTGCGTTGCAGGACGACGAGGTGCTTCGCATCCTTCGCGACCTTCGGGATGACCTGCACGCCGGTGGCGCCGGTCCCGACCACCGCGACGCGCTTGTCACGCAGGCCGACCAGCCCTCCGGTCTCGTCCCCGCCGGTGTAGGCGTAGTCCCAACGGCTGGTGTGGAACGTGTGCCCGCGGTAGCGGTCGAACCCGGGGATCGCCGGCAGCTTCGGTTGCGTGAGCGTGCCCGAGGAGACAACGACGTAGCGGGCGCGCATGTGGTCGTCCCGGTCCGTGCGCACGTGCCACACCAGGTCCGCCTCGTCCCAACGCAGCTCGGTGATCCGGGTGTGCAGGAGCGCGTCGTCGTACAGGTCGTAGTGCCTGGCGATGCGCACTGCGTGCGCGCGGATCTCCGCGCCCGGCGCGTACCGGCGCGTGGGGCTGGTCCCGACCTCCTCGAGCAGCGGCAAATACACGGACGCTTCGATGTCGCAGTGGACGCCGGGGTACCGGTTCCAGTACCAGGTCCCTCCGAAGTCGCCCGCTTCGTCCGTCACACGGACCGAGTCGAAACCGGCATCGCGCAACTTCGCCGCGGTGAGGAGTCCGCCGAAACCGCCACCGATGACGAGGACTTCGACGGCGTCGTGTCGAGGCTCCCGACTCGTCGTTCGAGTGTAGGGGTCTCGTGCCCAGTAGCCGAACGCGCCCCGTGTGCCGCGGTACTGACGCGCGCCGTCCGGTCGTAGTCGCCGGTCGCGCTCGAATCGGTACTTCTCCCGCAGCTCCTCGAGGTCGATCGTGGGTTCGGTCTGCATGGCAGTCATCTCTCTCCTGTTCGTTTGCGTCACTGTGGTGCGCGCTGAGCCAGCCGCGGACGGCCTACCGTCAGCTGCGGTGCTTCGGCAGGAAGAACGCGATGGACAGAGCTACGAGCGCGGCTCCTGAGCCGATGGCGAGCACCGTCTGGAACGCGGCCTGCGTGGGCACCGCCGCTCTGCCTGTATGGGTGACCATCTGCGCGAGGATTACGCCGGCTACCGAACTGGACAACGACGTGCCGATGGATCGCATGAGCGTGTTCAGACTGTTGGCAGCGGCGGTCTCGCTCTGCGGTACCGCTCCCATCACGAGGGCAGGCATCGCGCCGTAGGCGATTCCGATGCCAGCTCCGATGAGCACCGACACCAGGACGAGCTCCCAGACGGCGGACATGAGCACGATGTTGATCCCGTACCCCACCGCCACGGTCGCGGCTCCGACCATCAACGACACCCGCGGACCGGCCGCTCGCGAGATCCTTGCGGACAGCGGGGCGACCGCCATCATGACGAGGCCGGACGGCGCCATGACCAGTCCGACCACGAGCATCGACTGACCGAGGCCGTACCCAGTCGACGACGGCGTCTGCAGCAGCTGCGGGAGCACCAGCGACATGGCGAACATCGCGAATCCAAAGATCATGGAAGCGGCGTTCGTCAGCAGGACCTGCCGTCCGGCGGTCACGCGCAGGTCGACCAACGGCGCTGTCGTCCGGAGTTCCCATGTGCCCCACAGCACGAGCACGACGGCAGCGATAACGAGTAGACCGATCGTGAGTGGGGAACCCCATCCCCACGTCGCGCCCTTCGAGATGCCCAGCAGCAGCGCGACGAGCGCGGAAGAGATGCCGATCGCGCCGACGTAGTCGAAGCGCCCGCCGCTTCGCACCGGGGACTCCGGGACCAGCGTAATCACCAGCGCGAGTGCCACCGCGCCGAGCACCGCTGCCACCCAGAACAGGACGTGCCAGTCGAAGTTGTCGGCGAGGATCGCGGCTGCGGGGAGACCGAGCGCCCCTCCGACGCCGAGGGAAGCGCTCATCATGGCGGTGGCACCGCCGAGCTTGTCCGCGGGGAGTTCGTCTCGCATGATGCTGATGCCGAGCGGGATGACGCCGGCAGCGAGGCCCTGGAGGACACGGCCGATCACCAGCGGGACGAGCGACACACTCAGCGCGCCGATGACGGAGCCAGCCACGAGCAGGACGACGCTGATCACGAGCATGCGACGCTTCCCGAACATGTCACCGAGTCGGCCAACCGTGGGCGTCGCAACAGCTCCGGCCAAGAGGGTGGCGGTCACAGCCCAGGTCGCGTCGCTGGGAGACGCGTTCAGCAACTTCGGCAGCTGGGGGATCAGCGGGATCAAGAGGCTCTGCATGAGCGAGACAACGATCCCGGCGAACGCGAGAACGACCACGGTCCTCCCACTGCTCGGCCGGGCCCCGACGGTCCCATGGGCTGGACCACCAGCCGGGCGTGCGGCTTCCGTCGTTGACACGGTCATAGTTCCTCCTGAGCAATGGGATCCCACTGTAAGTCAGTCGCTTGATTGAAACAAGCAGCGATGGTTGTGGTGTGCTGATGTCCGTGGACGACCAACAGAAACGCCGCTCGACCCCAGAGCCGTCGCTGACCCGGAGCGAGCGAGTCGAATCAACGAGATCGGCACTGCTGGACACGGCCGAACGGCTGTTCGCCGAACGCGGGATCGGCGCAGTGTCGAACCGTCAGGTCAGTGAGGCCGCCGGACAGGGCAACAACACCGCGGTGGGCTACCACTTCGGCACCAAGTCCGATCTCCTCAGGGCGATCGTTCGTCGCCACCAGGACGACGTCGAGAACCGCCGAGCCGTCCTCGTGGGAGACGCTGGATTGTCCGCAGACGTGCGCACATGGGTCGACTGCCTGGTCCGGCCGACCGCAGAGCACCTCGCGTCCCTGGGCCCGCTCACGTGGTACGCGCGGCTGACAGCGCAGCTCGTGGCTGACCCATCCCTTCGTCAGGTATTCACGGACGAGGCGCTGTCGTCTACGTCGCTCCAGGACGCCCTTGCCGGGATCGAACGCAGCCGACCGGACATCCCGGACTTCGTCCGAGTGCAACGAGACGCCATGTCTCGGCAGCTCATCACCTACGGCTTCGCGGAACGTGAGGAAGCGCTCGCAGCGACGCGCGCGGATGCGTGTCGACAGACTTGGGAGTCGTTCGCGACCGGATTGACCGACGGCATCACGGGAATGTGGCTTGCCCCGTGGACCGAGCCCGAGCGGTGACCCCACACGGCCCGCCGACCGCAGCCGGAACAGTGGCCGGGTTTTTGCGCAACGCGGTGGAGTGTCTGGTCGGGGTCACATAGCGTCGCAGGGCGCCTGCACGCGGTGTTGGTAGTGCCCCTCAAAACTGTCCCATGGAAGTGACCATGACAAAGCCGTCATCTGACCATCTCGACCCCACACGACGGCCGGAAGAGCGCGCTTCCGCGCTCCTCGCGCTCATGACGAACACCGAGAAGGCGCATCAGCTCGTTTCGGCTCCGCCCTGGCACATCACGAGGCGGGACGGTCAACGGCCCGCCGAACTCGACGCCATGCTGCAAAGCCCTCCTGGGTTCATCTGCAACTTCGGCGTCGACGATCCGGCAACCATGGCGGACATCGTCCACGACCTGCAGCGCACGGTCATCGAAGGTTCCCGGTTGGGGATCCCGTTGCTGGTTCACGCAGAAGCGCTGAATGGATTCCTCGCCGGCGGACACATGGTGTTCCCGACCGCCATCGGCCTCGCCGCCAGCTGGAGCCCGGAACTCATCGAACAGATGGCAGATGTCATCCGGCAGCAAATGAAGCGGGTCGGCGTCCGTCAGGCCCTGTCGCCCAACATGGACATTGCTCTCGATCCGCGGTGGGGACGAACTCACGAGACGTACGGCGAGGATCCGTACCTGGTCGGTCAGATGAGCGTCGCGTACACGAAGGGGCTGCAGTCGCGGGACCTGCGAGATGGAGTGGTCGCGACGGCGAAGCACTTCATCGGGTACGGCAATCCCGAAACCGGCATCAACCTCTCCGCGTATGAGGGCGGCCCCCGACGAACCCGCGATCTGTTCGCATTTCCGTTCGAGGCCGCGATTCAGCTCGCCGGTCTCGCGTCCGTCATGAACTCCTACGCGGACGTCGACGGCACGCCCGCTGCTGTCTCCTCAGAGGTACTGACCAACCTGCTCCGCGACACCCTCGGCTTCGACGGCTTTGTCTCCTCCGACTACAGCACGCTGCAGCAGGTGGTTGAGCGACAGCGTGCAGCTCACTCGGCGGCGGAAGCGGGACGGTTTGCAATCGAAGCGGGGCTCGACACAGAGTTCCCAACCCCGTTCGGCTTCGGCGACGCCCTGGTAGGCGAGGTCGAGGCGGGACGCCTCGACCTCGCCACGTTGGACCAGGCTACCCATCGGGTGCTCACCGCGAAGTTCCGTCTCGGGTTGTTCGAAAACCCGTACCCGCAAGAGCGCATCGACGTCGATGCAGTCGCCGCGGAAGGCGCTGAGTTGTCGCGCGAACTCGCGCGGCGATCGGTCGTCCTCGTGCAGAACGATGGGCTGCTCCCACTCGCGCCGAACCAACAGAGAGTTGCTCTGGTCGGCCCCCACGCCAACGCCGTTCGGTACCAGTTCCCCACGTACAGCTACCCCGCGTTCCGAGACATGACTGTCTTCATGAGTTCGGGCGGCATGGGCAACATGATCGGCGTCGACCCGGGCATGGCGGCGTGGAACAACAGCGTGTTCCCCGCGGTCCCGGTGGAGGATTTCGTGCGCGATCGTCTCGACGCGACTACGCTCCTGGACGAGATTCGCACCCGAACTGAGGTCGACTACGCGCAGGGCAGTGGGCTCATCATGGCGGGTGAGGACGACGCCGTCGAACGTGCCCTCGCGATCGTGGAGCAGGCAGACATCGCCGTGCTCGCGCTCGGTGGCGCCAGCCTGTGGTTCAACGGTGATCGGACCGAAGGCGAGGCCAGCGACACAGCGGACATCGAGTTGCCCGCGGCGCAAAGACGGCTGGTCGACGCTGTCGCCGCGACTGGGAAGCCGTTTGTCGTGGTCCTCTTTCAAGGCCGCGCCTACACACTGCCGGAGTCAGTGCTGGCGGCAAACGCGATCCTCGTGGCTCCATACGGAGGCCCGTTTGGTCCTTCCGGTGTTGCGGAGGTGCTCTTTGGTGAGACGCAGCCCAGCGGGAAGCTGCCGTACACGATCCCACGCCACGTCGGTCAGCTGCCGATCTATCATCACCAGCGCAGCGGGACCGGCCAGCGCAACCCGCTCCCACCGGACGTCGCCGAGCACTACCTGGACATGCCGGCAACGCCGCTGTTCCCATTCGGCCACGGACTCACCTACACCGACTTCGCATTCGAGGACCTCTCTGTCAGCAGCGAGATCACGTCGGATGGCACCGCAAACGTCGAAGTAACGGTCGAGAACACGGGTCAGCGAGCCGGCACGGCGACCGTGCAGCTGTACCTCCGCGCGACGGGCGTCGGCGTGACGCGGCCGGAACAGCAGCTGGGTGGATTCACGCGAGTGACGCTGGAACCAAGCGAACGAGCGCGTGTCCGTTTTGATGTCGACGCCGCGCAACTCGGGTACACGGACCGGTTCCGGGAGTTCAGCATCGAGCCCGGCACCGTGGATGTCTGGCTCGGACTGTCCTCCGACCACCGCGCTGTGAGCGGGTCGTTCCGCATCACGGGAGATCGTCGTCCGCTCGCAGCAAGCGATCGCAGTTTCTTCTCTCGAGTCGGAGTGACCAATGCTTGACACCAACTCGACCGTCAACGTCACTCGTGCTACTGGTGAGACAGTGAGCGCGGCCCTCGAGCCAATCGTGCCCGGGTTCCACCCCGACCCGACGGTGTGCCGGGTCGGAGACGACTACTATCTTGCGTTCTCCAGCTTTGAGTACTTTCCCGGTGTGCCACTGTTCCACAGCCGAGATCTGCTGACTTGGACACAAATCGGCAACATACTCACCCGACGCGAGCAGTTCGATCCGGCCGGCGTGCTGCCGTCCTCCGGCCTGTTCGCGGGCACCCTCCGCCACCACAACGGCCGTTTCTGGTACATCACGACGAACGCGGCAAGGTTCGACGAAGGACAGCAGATCTACTGGGCATTTGACCCCGCTGGGCCCTGGAGCGATCCCATCCCGGTTCCCGCAGCGGGCGGGATTGACCCGGATCTCGCGTGGGATGACGAGGGCACGTGCTACCTCACCTGGCACGTGCTGGACTTCATCGTCGGAGGGCAGGCTGTTCACCAGGTCCCGATCGACCCTTCGACCGGAACATTCCTCGCGGAGCCGTACCGCGTTTGGCAAGGCTCCGGGATGACGGCCGCCGAAAGCCCGCACCTGTACCAGATTGGCGACTACTGGTACCTGCTCCTCGCCGAGGGTGGAACCGAGCGCGGGCACTGCGTGACCGTTGCGCGGTCGACCGGACCGAGCGGCCCCTTCGAAGCATGCCCAACCAATCCCATCTTCACGCACAGGAGCACCGGCCACGCCACGCAGAACGTTGGGCACGCCGATTTCGTGCTGGCTCCGGACGGCTCGTGGGCATCGGTGTACCTCGGCGTTCGCGCTAAGGGACCGACGCCGGGCTTTCATGTCCTCGGTCGTGAGACCTTCCTTGCAGGCATCGACTGGGTCGACGGCTGGCCAGTGTTCGACGAAGAGCGATACCGCTTGCCTCGACGGAACACGGCGTTCGAAGAGCGGTTCGACGGCCCACTCCACCCGCGGTGGGTAGTCGCAAGCGGACGACCACAGGACGTTATCGGTCACGGCGGCGCTCTGAGCGGAGATGTCGATCATGGAGGCCTTCACATCAGTACCCGAGTGACCGACCTCAGCTGGGAGGCGGCAGCGGTCCTGACGGGCGGGGGTGAGTTGCGGCTCGGCATCGACCCGCGCCACTGGTATGCAGTCACTCTGCGCGACGGACGCCTGACGGCCCGCGCTCGCGTTGGAGGGCTCAGCACGTCGTGGCCTGCTCCTGCCGTAGCGACCGGCCCGGTCGAGGTCACGATCAAAGCCACAGCGCCCACCGACGCGAGCATCCCCAACGGGAAAGCCGGACCGGACGTGATCTCACTATTGGCCTGCGTCGACGGCATCGAGACCGTCCTCGCGGAACTCGACGGGCGATACGTCTCCACGGAGGTCGCAGGAGGGTTCACTGGACGGGTCCTCGAGATCGGCGGAACCGGTTCACCGAGTCGGGTGTCGTCGTTCTCGTACCGGCCGCTGCCCTGACAGAAGCGCCCATGGCACGGGCGAAGACCGCGCACACAGGGACACCCCTCGACGCAGTCGCGCCCGCTGAAATCAGTCCGTCAGCCGCGGAACTGTCCAGGGTCGGATCACGAGCCACACGGCGGCACTCGCCACGATCATCGCGGCGATAACGACCGTTCCCAGAGAACCAGCGCTCGCACCGCCCAGAAGGCCCGGAAGCGGCGACACCAAACCGCCAACAATTGAGTTGGCGAAGCCGGTGACCGCGGCCGCGGTGCCTGCGCGTCGCGGATGGTTCTCGAGCGTCAGAACGTTGAGGCTTGGATTGGCCACGCCCGTCAAAGCAACCAGCGCAAAGCTCGCAACCGCGACCGGCAGGAGGCCCGCATGGGTGAGTTGGAGCGCGGCGAGTGCGCATCCGCTCAGTCCGAGCGCGGCAACGGCGAACGCGAGCAGCCACGCGGGCTGGATCACTCGCATCAATCGCGCGGCTATCTGAGTCGCAGCAAAGAGCCCAACCGCATTCACTGCGTAGGCCATACCAAATTGCTGAGCGTTCAGGCCGAGCTCCGTTTGAAAGACAAACGGTGAGGCGGAAATGTACGTGACGATCGATGTGAAGACCATCGAACCGCATATTGCGGCTCCAACGAACGTCCGGTCCCTGAACACCGCACCAACGTGTGCGCGCGCTCCTGCCGCTCGTGACTCGCGTCGGAGTTCCGGAGACAGCGTCTCAGGTACGACGCTGGCACAAAGCGCGAGAATCAGGATCCCAAAGCCGGTCAAGAGGACAAACATGTCCCGCCACGAGATCACAAGTAGGAGCTGTGCCCCCAGCACGGGAGCGACGATCGGCGCGAGGCCCGCCACCAACGCGACATTTGCGAGCATCCGAACCAGGCGCTGTCCGCCGTACAGATCACGAATCACAGCGACTGCGACAACTCCGCCCGCCGCGGCCCCGACTCCCTGCCCGAATCGTGCCGCACTCACTGCCACGACCGTAGGAGCGGCCGCGACCGCGATGCTCGAGAGCACGTGCAGGACCGCCGCGAACAGCAGGGGCCGGCGGCGCCCGACGAGGTCGCTGAGCGGTCCGGCGACAAGCTGCCCGACACCCATCCCCACCGCTGTCGCCGTCAGCGTCAGCTGCACCGCGGCTTGGCTTGTCCTCAGTTCTTGCTGAACTACGGGGAAGGCGGGGAGGTAGAGGTCCATCGTGAACGGACCGAGCGCCATGAGGCCACCCAGAGCGAGAACGATAGTCCGCCGTCGTGCCGCTGACGACTCAAGGATCGAGCGGGTCATGGATCTCCTCGGCAAGAAGCGGCGTCGGCCTGCGCAACCACTGAGCGAACCACCGGACCGACATAGGCGCCCACCCTTGCGCAAAAATGCCCGGGGCGCTCGTCAGCTAGCGGAGCCGTAACTACTCTGATGCCACCCTGCGCAGGGCCTACCTCACCGCCGATGCATCGGCAACGCACATCACTGACATAGGAGTCATGAATGATGTCCACTCTCCCCCGACTGCGCCCGGGGCGACGCCAGAGGCCGCACGTTCCAAGGGCTCTCATCGCAGGCGTCGTCGCCGGACTCGCCCTCGCCCTCGCTTCGACCGGGCTCACCCCGCTGGCCGCACACGCTGCACGGCCGGGTGCAGGGTTCGACATACCTTCGGCTGCAACGACCCGGCCGCTCGGAGACATCACCACCGGAACCTGCCCTCAAGGATTTCTGCCGTACGCATGCAAGCAGGACTCCCCGGTTGGCCCTACCCGGGAATCACCTTCCCGATGACGGAACCCGGCATGGGGGTTCCCCTCGGTGGCATCGGTGCCGGCAGCTTCATGGTGAACCAGTCGGGCACCTTCGGCCCCTGGTTCTTCGGCGGATCCCAGGACAAGGCTTGGGAGAGCCGGGCGCTGCCACAGGCAGCCTTCCACGTGCGCGAACAGGTCGGCAACGCTCCCGCAGAGGTCCGGACCCTCGCTACCGATGGGTCCCACGCCGTCGACTACAAGGGTGACGCACTCGCGCAACGCAGCTGGGGCGACCCGCTTTCGGGTTGGAATACCCTGTCCAAGGGTGATGCGGACTACTCCGCGCTCTACCCATTCGGGTGGATGAAGTACAAGCCCTTTAAGACCAACGTGTCCATGCGCTTCTACTCCCCCATCGTCGCGCGAGACGAAAAGCAGAGCTCGCTTCCCGTGGCGAACTTCGACATCCGCATCGCCAACACCACCGGGAAGACCGCGAAGGTCTCCACCATGTTCACCATGCCGAACGTTGCAGCACACCAGGGCACGCAGCCAGCAACTGTTCGCGAAGGCCTGAACAGCCAATACAAGCAGGACGCGCGCACGGGAGTCCGCGCGGTGACTCTCTCTGCCGACTCCGCGAAGAACACCCCCGACGCCGAGAAGTCCGAGTGGACACTCGCGGCGAAGGTGGGCACGGACGAGACGTTCAGCTACACGACTTCCTGGAACGCTGCAGGAGACGGGTCGGATGTCTACGCGCCCTTCTCCGCGACGGGCACGCTCGGAGATCGCCCGATTGACAAGTCCTCTTCGGCAGGCGCGATCGCCGTCGCGGCGACGCTCAAGCCGGGAGAGGTGAAGACCATCCCGTTCACTCTCACATGGGACTTCCCGCAGGTGGCGTTCGCGAACAACCAGTCGGTGTGGATGCGGCACTACACGAACTACTACGGCGCCCGCGAGACGCGCACGAATGACTACATCGCCGGCAGCTACCCCTTCCACCAGAGCTACACGATCGCACGTGATGCCCTCATGAATCGTGAGAAGACGCTGAAGAAGGTGCTCGACTGGTGGGAGCCGCTCGTCAATTCGAGAACGCTTCCGGACACGATCAAGGAAGGAGCGCTGAACCAGCTTGCCAACGTCACCTTCCACACCTCGCTGTGGGAGGGCGGACTCGTCCGGAACAGTGCGCCACAGTCCACAGCGCAGCGCGCAGGAGCCCAGGTACCCGGAACCCACAGCTACCTCGGCCTTGACGCGAATTCCGGGGGACTGTCAACCCTCGGCCAGGGCGGCGAGATCGGCATCTATAGCTACGTCGTCTATTCGGAGCTATTCCCATTCATAGAACGGGACCGAATGGAGAACAAAGCAGAGGCGATCCTCTCGCCCACCAGCCACGGGGACCCAGCAGACTTCAGTGTGAACGAAGCAGAGGGCGACAACCCGTTCATCAAGTGGAACGAGGGCACCGACTCTGGCCCTGGGCTCTCCTGGTTCCTCGACCGACCTTCGGAAAGCATCTTCCGGATGTACGACTACGCCGAGCGGAACCACGACCAAAAGGCGCTCCGATTCACCTACCCCGCCATGAAGAAGACATTCGCCTACCTTCAGAAGACAATCCCCGCCGATCACGCCTTGCCGGAAGTGCCGTCGGCGAAGCACCCGGCGCCCGGGCTGCTCAGCCCCCAGGCAATGTCGAACGCCTACAACGGCATCCCCTCAAACCGGTTCGACTCGTACGTGTCGTCGTTGTACATCCTCGCTACGGAAGCAATGATCGATGCCGGCAAGCAGTCCGGCGAAGATCCGACGATCCTTGCTGGATGGAAGTCCGACCTCAGCGCAGCGAAGTCCGACTTCGAGAAGCTGTTCTGGAACGAGTCTGCCGGCTACTACCGCTACACGCTTCCCGAGAGCGACGGCGCCGGCGGTGACGACGCGCTTATCGCCACCTTCCTCGCGCAGTACCTCGCGGAGCGCGCGAAGCTGCCCGACGTGGTGAACCAGACCCATTACCGTGACCACCTGCGAACTGTGGCGCGTTTCGCTTCGGGATTGAAGGACAGCCAGGGCCGACCTGTCGGCGCGAACCTCCTCGTGTCACCGAGCGGGTCCTCGGGATCCGTGTGGCCGCAGGCGAACTACGCGTTCGCAGCGAACCTCGCCAGTGCCGGGGAACGGTACGGTGACTCGTCGCTCCGATCAGCTGGGTTGGGCTTTGCTTCAGCCGTCTCGAGTCAGTTGTGGGACGTGCCGGAGCATGGCTACGAGTTCAACACCCCTATCAGCTACGAGGCAAGCGACACGGGATCCTTCCTCTACCCCGGTTGGGAAGGCAACCTCGCAGTTTGGCAGGTCGTCGACGTCCTTGCGTGGCGGCACCACTTCAACCGCTGATTCCTCCCCTTCAGTACCCGCCTCCCGGCCCAGCGTCATGCAGGGCCGGGAGGTCCTGTTTCCAGAGGACCTCGACCACGAAGTTGGGCGAAGTGCGGGATACTTATGTGGGAGGACCTTTATGCCCGCGCTACCTTCCGGCAGCAGCCGTCGAGTGTCCATGTCGGACGTTGCTTCGGCGGCCGGCGTGTCCGTGACAACCGTGTCCCGTGCTTTATCCGGCAGGGGCGAGCTACCAGCAGGTACCCGCCTACGCGTCCAGGAGGCCGCGCGATCACTCGGGTACAACCGGTTTACCACCACTCGCGGGCGCCCCGGATCGACCGACCCGCGCACGATTGAGCTGGTCCTCGGAACATACGATGACGCGTGGACCGCGGAGGTCAGCACCGGCGCGCGACAAGCAGCGGCACGTCTCGGCTATGACCTGGTCCTCACTCTTGAGCGCGACGACCCCGAGGACGACTGGCCGGCGCGGGTCGCTCGGCGCGGGCCGGCCGGCGTCATCCTCGGGCTCATCCAGCCCACGCGAGCACAATTGACACGCTTGAGCGGACTGAAGATTCCAATGGTCCTGCTCGAACCGTCATCCGACGCGGCCAACGAGCTCCAGAGCGTCGGAACAACCAACTGGCAGGGCGGTTACGACGCCGGCGAGTACCTCGTTGGTCTCGGCGTTCGACGGTTCGTCTGCGTGACTGGAGAACCTCGACTGCGGTTCGGACGTGCTCGTGAGAGCGGCTTCATGCGCGCGGTCCACGACCACGCCCCGGAGGCAAGCATGACCGTGGTGAAGAGCGACTGGACCACCCGTCCGCTCGTTGATGAGCTGGCTCCGGTTCTCGGTCGAGATCAACCGACCGGCGTCTTCACCTGCAACGACAATATGGCCATTGGTGTGTACGCGGCCGCGAGGCGGTTGAACCTCACGATTCCGGATGATGTGCAGGTGATCGGATTCGACGACACAGCCCGCTCGGCCGTCCTTCACCCCGCGCTGACGACGATCCACCAGCCGATCCGTTCGCTCGCCGCTCGAGCGGTCGAGATGATCGAACAGCTGCGAGCAGGTCAAGAGGCTCGCGGCGACCGAGTGGAACTCCCGACCAAGCTCGTGATCCGCGAATCTACGCGGCTGGTTGGAGCCTGACCAGACGATGCATTGACAGCGCCCCGGGTCCCTTCTCGACTCGGCTCGCGTCGACGCCGTACTCCGATCAGGATGCGTGGCGCGAGGACGGTGCGGCGGTCGTCCCCCGAACCACCATCGTCGGCTCGATCAGCTCGGCGCGTGGGTCGGTACGTCCGTCGAGGCGCTCGAGGAGCGTCTGCGCTGCGAGCTCACCCATCCTGACTCCACTTTGATTCACCGTGGTGAGGTTGATCGGCGGCATACTCGCCATCGCTGAGTCGTCGTACCCGACGACCGAGAGATCGCTCGGGACGCCAACGCCTGCGCCCCACAGTTCGGCAAGCAACCCGAATGCCGCGACGTCGGCGCCGGCATGGACAGCCGTCGGACGCTGACGCATGGCCAGTACCTGCTGAGCAACCTCCCGTCCGCCGACGTCACTCCAGGTCGACGGCCGGACGTCGACGAACTCTCCCAGTCCGTGCCGCTCCATTGCCTCCACGTAACCAGCAGCGCGTTCCCGCTCCGGCGTCTCTGGCTCATCAAAGCTCTCGTGCCGATTTGTCAGGTGCAGGATGCGCTGATGGCCGAGGCTGACGAGGTGATCCACGATGAGGGACGAACCTCGACGATCATCACCGGCGACAGTGTCGTAAGTGTGCCCCAACCCGTGCCGGCCGACCACGACCATCGGCAGCTGGCTGCCGAGCTGCTCAAGGAGGTTTCCACCTACAACCGGTGCGATCAGGACTAATCCGTCCATCCCGCGATCAGTGAGCGCGTTGATCATGCCTTGCTGAGATCGTGGGCTTCCGCCACCGGGGCCAAGAAGCATTTCGTAGCCGGCAGCGGAGAGCGAGCTTCTGATGCCGTCGGTTAGCAGACCGAAAAAAGGGTTGTGAATGTCGGAGAGCATGACGCCGATAGTGAACGTCTTGCCGCGGAGCCCGCGCGCTGCAGCGTTCGGTCGGTACCCGAGCTCGTGCATGGCCATCTGTACGCGAGACTTCATGTTGTCACTGACCCCGTAGGCACCTCGAAGCACCTTCGAGGCGGCAGCGGTTGACACTCCAGCCCTCTCCGCGACGTCGCGAATCGTGGCGCGGCGGGGAGAGCTGCCTCTCTCCACCGGCCGCGCCACGACCTCCTTCGTCGGCTCCGTCTGCGTCACGGAGCTGCCACTCCCGACGAGACCGACGCACTGGGCCCGGTCTGGTCCCAGCGGCATTCGAACAGGTGCTCCCCGGACTGCACGGTCCGAGGTTCTTCGCCCGGGAGGTCTACTTCTGCGGTCGTCCCTGGGGGCACGACGGTTTCGACGCGGAGTACACCATTCGAGACCTCCCACCGCACGGACGCCATGCCATGGGGCGTGCGGTGCGCTGCCATACCGGAGCGAACCGCGTTGTGCGGCCGGGGCGCGACGCGGATCCTGGACCATCCCGGCGCCGCCGGCGCCAATCCACCAACGACCCTGTGCAACCAGTCGGCAACTGCTCCGAGTGCGTAGTGGTTGAACGACGTCATCTCACCCGGGTTGATCGATCCGTCCGGAAGCATGCTGTCCCAGCGCTCCCAAACTGTCGTCGCCCCCATCGTGACAGGGTAAAGCCACGACGGACATTCGGTCTGCATCAGCAGTTCGTACGCATCGTCGAGGGCGTCGGCGAGCACGAGCGCGTCGAGGATCAGTGCGGTCCCGACGAATCCGGTGGCGATCCGGTGACCCGATCCGCGGACGAGTTCGACGAGCCGACGGGATGCCGACTGTCGCTGTGCAACGTCGTCGAACAGCTCAAAGCACAGCGCGATCGCGTACGCCGTCTGCGTGTCGCTGGTGAGTGTGCCCTCCGGGAGGACGAACCGCGTGCGGAAGGCTTCCCCCACGCGGTCGGCCAGGTCGGCGTACTGCCTCTGGTGGTCCGGTCGCCCGGTGAGCGCCGCGGCCTCACTCAGCAGGCGTGCGGAGTTGGCGAAGTACGCTGTGGCCACCAGGGCGGTCTCTGTCGCACCTGCAGCGGGGTCGTCGGGCGGCGCCGTCGGGTCGAGCCAGTCGCCGAACTGGAATCCTTCGTCCCAGACCAGACGCTCATCGAGGAGCGAACGGACACCGTCGACCCAGCGATGCATCGACTCGTACTGGTGCTCGAGTACCTCGACGTCACCGCTCGCCCGGTACAGCTCGAACGGCACGATGACCGCAGCGTCCCCCACACCGCTGTGTGCGACAACGCAAGGCCCGGCACGTCCTTCACCTCGTCCGTGAACGGCACATCGGGCACGAAGAACGGGACGAGGCCGTCATCGTGCTGCTCCGCGGCGAGGTCCCGCAGCCAGGATGACAAGAAACCGACCGAGTCGTACAAGAAGGTCGCGGTCGGCGCGAAGACGCTGATGTCCCCGGTCCACCCGAGACGCTCGTCGCGTTGGGGGCAGTCCGTCGGGATGGAGACGAAGTTCCCCGCATGCTCCACACGACGTTCTCGTGCAGACGGTTGAGGTCGCCGCTCGACGACCTGAACCACCCTGTGCGCTCCATGTCGTTGTGGATGACGAGCGCGGTGAGGTCCTCGGCTCGGGGCGCACCGCCGGGCCAGCCTTCCACCTCGACGTACCTGAACCCGTGGTACGTGAAGCGCGGCTCCCAGGTCTCGATGCCGTCGCCCTTCAGCACATACGCATCCGTGGCGCGGGCGCTGCGGAGTGGTCGCACGCCAATGTCGCCGTGCTCCAGTACCTCCGCATGCCGCAGAGTGATTGTCGTTCCGGCAGCACCCTCCACGCTCAGACGCACGCGGCCGACCAGGTTCTGGCCGAAATCGACGATCGTCCTTCCAGACGGTGACTTGCCGATGTCTACCGGGCGGATTGCCTGCACACGCCGAACCGGCGGGCCGACCGGTGCTTCGAGTCGAGCCGAAGCGTCTCCAAGGACTTCGACATCGGCCCAGCCTCCGCTCGGTGCCTCCTCGTAGTCGGAGATCACGACTTCCTGGCGCGCGTCGTAAACTTCGCCGTCGTAGAGGCTGGAGGATTGCAGCGGTCCGATTGCCCAACGCCAGTGGGCGTCGGTGCCAACAGTCTCCCGACGGCCGTCTTCGTACTCGTACTCCAGCTGAGCGATCGCGGAGATCCGGTCGCCGTACAGCGCCCGCTGCTGGAGGAAGCCGAGACGTCCCCGGTACCAGCCGTCGGCGAGGAAGATGTCGAACGTGTTCTTCCCCACTTGGAGGAGAGCAGTGACATCGAGGGTCGAGTACACCTCGCGGTGCTCGTACGACTGCCACCCCGGCGCGAGCACTTCTTCCGATGCTGATTTGCCGTTGATGACCGGTTCCCCGACTCCGCGGTACGCGATGTACAAGCGCGCAAGCACGACCGGGCGTGCGAGTTCGAACGTTCCGCGCAGAACAACCGGCTGTTCTGTGTTGGGGGATGAAGCGATGTATCTGCTGGACCAGTCCGAAGCGGAGAGGAGTCCCGCTTCTACGTCGATGGGATTACTCCAAGGCGACGGACGACTGGCCGAGTCGAAGGTTCGCACGCGCACCCGACGGCGGGCTCTGGACTGCAGGTCGGGGCCCACCCACGGCACAAGAACGGTGTCAGCGGAGTCGATTCTCTCTGTCCAGCGCTCACCCGTCGGTGCCACAACTTCAAGCTCATACGAGCCCTGGTCACCACCTCGAGGCAGATCCCACGACAACCGCGGACGAGGTATGTCGACACCTAGCGCTGACGTGACGTGTTCGACGCGGACGTTGGCCGGAGTGTTGTGCACGCTCAACCCTTCAGCGACCCTTCGGTGAGTCCGGCCAGCACCTGGCGCTGCGCGAACAGGTAGGCGATGACGAGGGGCAGACTCGTCATCACGACGTGAGCGAAGACGAGGTTCCAGTTCAGCCCATGTTCCCCGGAGCTCGCGAACGAGTACATCGTCAGCGGCAGCGTGGCGTTGTCGCCGCCGCGGAGCAGGAGCAGACCGAAGAAGAAGTCGTTCCACACGGAGATCACCAGCAGGACCGCTCCAACGAAGAGGATCGGGCGGAGCAACGGCAGCAGCACCGAGAAGTAGATCCGCAGTCGCGAAGCCCCGTCGATGGACGCCGCTTCCTCCAGGTCGACAGGCAGCCCTCGGACGAAGCCCGTGGTCAGGAAGATCACACCACCGATGCGTGTCCCCATCTGCATCAACGCATAGCCGAGGATCGAGCCATCAAGGTGCAGGCTGCTCAGCACGTAGATCGTGGGGATGATCGCTGGCGGCAGCAGGATCGACAACGCGGTCATGTAGAAGAACACCTGTGTGACCTTCGACGTGCTCCGCGCGTAAGCCCACGACGCCAGCGAACCAAGGAACAGGACCACGAGGATCGTGGGGACCGCTACGAGGAGGCTGTTCCGAAGACCGGTGAGGTAGTTGCCGGTGACGAACACGGCCGTGTAGTTCTCCGCGATCGCCCACTGCTTTGGGAGGGCGAGCGAGAGTTGCGAGGCCTCACCGACGGGCTTGAAGGAATTGACGAGCAGCATCCACAACGGCACGCCGACCCACGGCACAGCGAACAGGGTGAGCAGCCCGTACTTGAGGAGAGCGAGACCACGTGCACGTCGGTCGACCGACAGCCTCGAGGACGTCTTCGGGATTGCCAGAGCACTCATGCCACTTCCCTCTTCCGGAGCCAGATGACGAGCGGGACCGCGATCGCGATGACGAGTGCGGTCACGGTGAGACCCAATGAACTGGCCGTGCCGTAAAAGCTCGAGCCGAACTGTTGCTGCAACGCGAAGTTGATGGTGGTCGTGGAGTTCCCCGGACCGCCGCTCGTGGTCGATGCGATGACGTCGTAGGCGCTGAGCGCGCCGATGAGGGTCGTCGCGATGTTGAAGGTGAACGCAGGTGCGAGCAGCGGGAAGCTGATCCGCCAGAAGCGCTTCCACGGGCCGGCGCCATCGAGCTGCGCCGCTTCCATCAGTTCGTCGGGGATGCTGTTCAGGCCAGCGATGTACACGAGCGTCGCGATTCCGGACCACTTCCACCCGTCGATGAACGCCACGGTTACCAGCGCGCTGACGGGGTGGCCGAGCCACGCGTAGTCGAAGCCCGGAATGATGGCCGAGATCGCGGAGTTCAGGGGGCCCTGGGGGTCGACGATGCCGCGCCAAATGAAGCCGGCGGCCAGCGGCGAGATCAACACCGGTAGGAAGAAAATGGATCGGAAGAACGAGTTTGTGCGTGTGGTGTTACGCAGTGTCAGAGCGAGCGCCATGGCGAATACGTTTTGCACCCCCATCGCCACCACCGCGTAAGCGAGGGTGACGACAACCGCGTTCTGCAACGTGCCGTTCTGCCACAGGAACTCGAAGTTGCTGATTCCGTTGAAGCTGATGACCGGGCTGTAAGCAGTCCACTGCGTGAACGCGAACGGGACGTTCAGCAGGAAGGGGACGACAAAAAAGACGAGGACGAGCACCAGGGACGGGAGTATGAACCACAGCCAGCGGGTGCGAGAACGCTTCGGCCGGCCGGCCCCGGCCGGGGAGCGCTTCGCAGAGCGCTCCCCGACCGTCCGCTTGTCCTGCTCGACAGCGGAGATTACCATCCCTTGACCCCAGCAGCCTTCGCCGCTTGGGCGACGCTGGACTGCATGTTGTCCGCAACCTGGGTCGGCGTCTCTTGCCCGGCAAGAAGCTTGCTGAGCTCGGCCGGGAAGGTGTTCCAACCGGGGAGGTTGGTTCCCACAGTGGCGCCGTTGTCGTACGCCGTCTTGAATTCCTTCTGAATCGCCGAGAGACCCGTCGGGTCCACGACGCCCTGGATCACAGGGAAGGTCTTGCCCTCTTCGATGAGCTTGCTGTAGCCCTTGCCCGTGGCGTAGTCGATGAACTTCAGCGCAGCGGCCTGTCGCCCCTTGTCGCCGGTCTTCGGTGCGTAGTAGCTGCCGAGGGGGCTCGGTCCGTACCACGCGGTGTTGCTCTTGGCGGAGATGCCGGTGAACCCGACTGCCTCGGAGACCTTATCGGCGCTGCCGGCACCCTGCTCGAACTGCGTGAGCGCATCAGAGTGCAGCGCGGTCATCGCCGCCGAGCCGTTGTACACCGCGTCGGTCGCCTTCTCGAACGTTCCGGTCGCAACGTCCTTCTGGAAGCAACCAGCGTCCTGCAGACCCTTGTACGCCTTGATGCCCTTGAACAAAGCGCCGCTCGGGTCGTTGACCTTCTCCTTGTTCTCGAAGAGGTCCTGGCCGTAGGTGTTGTTCTTGTTGCTGTCGGCCAGGTACGCCGCCGGCAGGATCTGGGTAGGCCACTGGCTGTTGCCAGACTCGTAGATCGGCGTGATGCCCTTGGCGTTGAGAGCCTTGCAGGAGGCGAGCAGGTCGCTCCAGTTCTTCGGCACATCAACGCCAGCCTTCTTCAGCGCGGCCTTGTTGTAGTACAGGCCGAAGATGCTGGGCAGCTGCGTGATGGCCGAGTAGACCTTCCCCTGGTACGAACCGGCGCTCTTGTACAGATCTCCCGACTTCTTCACGAAGGCCTCAGATGAGAGGTCCTGGAAGCTGGAGGGGTTGAACTGCAAGATCGCTGCAGTTGTGGGGTGGTACTCGAGGATGTCCGGGCGGTCACCCGTCGTCCACTTCGTCTGGGTCGTCGTCTCGAAGGAGTTCGAAGGGATGTCGACCAGGTTGACCTTGATGCCGGTGCTCTTCGTAAAGTTCTTGTAGAGGTCCAGCAGCGCCGGCGTGTCCGCCGTGTTGTGCCACACGGTGATGCTCTTAGCGGGGGCGACGTCGCCGTTACCAGAGTTGTCAGCGTTGTTTGAGGTGGGGTTCGAGCACCCCACGAGTCCAGCGACCACAAGCGCTGCGATCGACGCAGCAGCGGCCTTCGAACGAATTTTCATTTGACCCTCCATTGGGTTCAAGCCGCGCTCGGGGTGGCGAGGCGAAGTTCGCGTAGACCGTTCTACGTAGACCGTTCTACACCACGACGCGGGACAGGCTAGGTCCGCCGTTGAACGGGTGTCAACGGACTTGAGCTGCGACCACGCAATATTGCGGACGCCTTCGCTGAGATCCTCGTCTCACCGCTTGCCCCCGAGAATCGCCGCAGTAGCCGGAGTGGCGGGCGAAGCCTGGAGCAAACTCGTCTCGCAAGGAGGCCGACAGGGCCAGCACGGGGACCGACGCTGGCGATGCGGACCGAAATTGCGCTTGCGCCGAGCGAAGTCGACGACCTACTCTCTGAAACGATTCAGGGCCGACGAGGCGCGTTTGCTAACGCTCCAACGGATTCCGGCCGGATGCGGCGCCACAGGGCAAGCCGTATGTACGTGCGGAAGGCTCCCCCGGTCTCCGCAGTCTGAAACGATTCAGGCCACTCGCGAGGAAGTGACACGATGACATCGACCCCGAGCTTCGCGGGCATCGCCGACCAGCTGGCACGCCAGCAGATCGAGCTCCCGTCCTGGGCCTTCGGCAACTCCGGCACCCGCTTCAAGGTGTTCAGCACGCCGGGCACCCCGCGCGACCCCTACGAGAAGATCGCCGACGCCGCGCAGGTGCACCGGTACACCGGGCTCGCCCCCACCGTCGCGCTCCACATCCCGTGGGACGTCGTCGACGACTTCGCGGACCTGAAGCGTCACGCCCAGGAGCACGGGGTCTCCCTCGGCACCGTCAACTCGAACACGTTCCAGGACGACGACTACAAGTTCGGCGCCCTGACCCACGTCGACGAGTCGATCCGGCAGAAGGCGATCGACCACCACCTGCGCTGCATCGACGTGATGGACGCCACCGGCAGCCGTGACCTGAAGATCTGGCTCGCCGAGGGCTCGAACTACCCGGGGCAGGAGGACATGCGCTCCCGCCAGGACCGCCTGCACGAGTCGCTCAGCACGATCTACGACCGCCTCGGTGCCGACCAGCGCCTGGTGCTCGAGTACAAGTTCTTCGAGCCGTCGTTCTACCACACGGACGTGCCCGACTGGGGCACGAGCTACGTGCAGACGGCGGCCCTCGGCGACAAGGCGATGGTCTGCCTCGACACCGGCCACCACGCCCCCGGCACGAACATCGAGTTCATCGTGATGCAGCTGCTGCGCCTCGGCAAGCTCGGCAGCTTCGACTTCAACTCGCGGTTCTACGCCGACGACGACCTGATCGTGGGCGCAGCGGACCCGTTCCAGCTGTTCCGCATCCTGGTCGAGGTCATCCGCGGCGGCGGCTACGACAACCCTGACGTGGCGTTCATGCTCGACCAGTGCCACAACATCGAGGACAAGATCCCCGGTCAGATCCGCTCCGTGCTCAACGTGCAGGAGATGACGGCCCGGGCGCTGCTCCTCGACCGCGTCGCCCTGACCGCCGCGCAAGAGGCGCACGACGTCCTCGGCGCCAACGAGGTCTTCATGGACGCGTACCAGACCGACGTCCGGGCGGACCTCGCCGCGTGGCGCGAGTCCCGCGGCCTGCCGGCGAACCCGATGCGCGCGTACCTGGAGTCGGGCTACCAGCAGTCGATCGCCGAGGACCGCGTCGGCGGCGTCCAAGCCGGCTGGGGCGCGTAGACACATGACAACCACAGGACTGGAGGCTCGGGTCATGCCCGCAACGCACCGCACGGAGGCAGACGAGACGATCAGGGCGCTCATCGCGCGCTCGAACGCGCTCGGCTCGGATCCGCGGATCACGAACTACGCGGGCGGCAACACCTCCGCCAAGGGCACCGACACCGACCCCGTCACCGGCGAGCCCGTCGAGCTGCTGTGGGTGAAGGGTTCCGGCGGTGACCTCGGCACGCTGACGCCGTCGGGCCTGGCCGTCCTCCGGGTCGACCGGGTTCGCGCGCTGCGGAACGTTTACTCGGGCGTGGAGCGCGAGGATGAGATGGTCGCCGCGTTCGACCACACCCTGTTCGGCAAGGGCGGCGCGGCACCGTCGATCGACACCGCGATGCACGCGCTCGTCGACGCCGCGCACATGGACCACCTGCACCCCGACGCCGGCATCGCGATCGCCACGGCCGCGGACGGGCCGGAGCTGACCGAGCGGATCTTCGGCGACAGGGTCGTCTGGGTGCCGTGGCGCCGTCCGGGCTTCCAACTCGGGCTCGACATCGCCGCGATCAAGGACCAGCACCCCGAGGCAATCGGCACGATCCTCGGCGGCCACGGCATCACCGCCTGGGGTGAGACGTCAGACGAGGCCGAGGCGAACTCGCGCTGGATCATCGACACCGCCGAGCAGTACATCGCGGAGCACGGGAAGGCCGACCCGTTCGGCGGGACCCGAGCAGGCTTCGAGGCGCTGCCCGAGACCGACCGCCGTGCCCGTGGAGCCGCACTCGCGCCGACGATCCGCGGCATAGCCGGCCACGACAAGCCCGTCGTCGGGCGCTTCACCGACAGCGACGTCGTGCTCGACTTCCTGGCGTCCTCGCGTGCTGAAGAGCTGGCGGCGCTCGGGACGAGCTGCCCGGACCACTTCCTCCGCACCAAGGTGAAGCCACTCATCCTCGACCTTCCGGCGACGGCGAACGTCGACGAGCAGCGCGCACGCCTGCACGAGCTGCACGAGCAGTACCGCATCGACTACCAGGCGTACTACGACCGACACGCCACGCCGGACAGCCCGGCCATCCGCGGTGCCGACCCGCTCATCGTGCTCGTCCCGGGCATCGGGATGTTCTCGTACGGCAAGGACGCCCAGACCGCCCGGGTCGCCGGTGAGTTCTACGTCAACGCGATCAACGTCATGCGCGGGGCCGAGGCGCTGAGCACCTACTCCCCATAGACGAGGCCGAGAAGTTCCGCATCGAGTACTGGGCGCTTGAGGAAGCCAAGCTCCAGCGCATGCCGAAGCCCAAGCAGCTGGCGACCCGCATCGCGCTGGTCACCGGTGCCGCGTCGGGCATCGGCAAGGCGATCGCGAAGCGCCTCGCTGCCGAGGGCGCAGCCGTCGTCATCGCCGACCTCGACCTCGCCAAGGCGCAGGAGGCCGCTGCGGAGATCGGCAGCCCCGACCAGGCAATCGGCGTGGTCGCGAACGTGACGAGCGCCGAGGCGATTGACCAGGCGATCCAAGCCACGCTGCTGCACTTCGGCGGACTCGACCTCGTCGTCAACAACGCCGGACTGTCCCTGTCGAAGAGCCTGCTCGACACCACCGAGCAGGACTGGGACCTGCAGCACGACGTCATGGCGAAGGGCTCCTTCCTCGTGTCCAAGGCGGCCGCGAAGGTCCTGATCGAGCAGGGGCTCGGCGGCGACATCGTCTACATCTCCTCGAAGAACTCCGTCTTCGCCGGGCCGAACAACATCGCCTACTCCGCCACCAAGGCCGACCAGGCGCACCAGGTCCGGCTGCTCGCCGCCGAGCTCGGCGAGCACGGCGTCCGCGTCAACGGGATCAACCCCGACGGCGTCGTCCGCGGTTCGGGCATCTTCGCCTCGGGCTGGGGTGCGAACCGCGCGAAGACGTACGGCATCGACGAGCAGGACCTCGGGACGTTCTACGCGCAGCGCACCATCCTGAAGCGCGAGGTCGTGCCCGAGAACGTGGCCAACGCGGTCTACGCCATCTGCACCGCGGACTTCTCCCACACGACGGGTTTGCACGTGCCGGTGGACGCCGGCGTCGCCGCGGCCTTCCTGAGGTAGCGCAATGCACACCAGCGGCAGCGTCGCCGCAGTCGACCTCGGCGCGACCAGCGGAAGAGTCATAGTCGGCCACCTCGACCGGGACGGCGTGCAGATGGAGCACGTCGCCCGGTTCCCGAACGGGCCCGTGCCGGTGTGGGAGGGCGAGCGCGAGGCCCTGCACTGGGACGCGCTCGAGCTGTCCCGGCAGGTGCGGCTGGGACTCCGGGAAGCGCTGGCCCGACACCACGACGTCGCCAGCATCGGGATTGACTCGTGGGCAGTCGACTACGGCATCGTCCGGGCGGGGCGCATCACGCACCAGCCGTACCACTACCGCGACGAGCGGAATGTTGCGGCGTCGCGATCGATGCTGCGGAAGATCGGCAAGGAGGCGTTGTTCCGGCGCAACGGCCTGCAGCATCTGCCCTTCAACACGTTGTTCCAGCTGCACGCCGACCTCCGCGACGGCCTCCTGCAGAGCGGTGACCGGGCTCTGCTGATCCCGGACCTGCTCGGGTACTGGCTGACCGGCGTTCAGGTGGCGGAACGCACGAATGCCTCGACGACGGGACTGCTCGACATCACCATGGGGCGGTGGTCGGACGACCTGCGGTGGTCGCTCGGGCTGCCCTCGGGCATCTTCCCGGAGCTCGGGCAGCCCGGCGACGAGGTCGGCGGGCTCCTGCCCGCCGTGGCCGACGCCGTCGGGGCCAGGCCGTCCACCCCGATCACGCTGGTCGGCTCGCACGACACCGCCTCGGCCGTCGTTGCGGTGCCGGCGACTGAGCCCGACTTCGCGTACATCTCCTCCGGCACGTGGTCGTTGGTTGGCGTCGAACTCGACGCGCCCGTCGTGACCGACGCCGCGCGCGAGGCGAACTGCACGAACGAGGGCGGCGTCGACGGTCGGGTCCGGTTCCTGAAGAACGTCTCCGGGCTGTGGCTGCTCTCCGAGAGCGTCCGCACCTGGGAACGGGACGGCGAACGGATCGACCTGGAGGCGTTGCTCGCATCCGCCGCGGCCGTCGCCACTGCGGTCCCCGTGTTCGACGTGGCCGACGACGTGTTCGCGGCGCCCGGCGACATGCCGGCGCGCATCGCCGCGTGGTGCGTCTCGCGCGGCGAGCGGGCGCCTGGCTCGCGCGCCGAGTTCGTCCGGTCGGTCCTCGAGTCCCTCGCGGTCGCGTACGCCGACACCCTGCGCACGATCGTCGACGTCACCGGCAAGGACGTCCGGGTCGTGCACGTCGTCGGCGGCGGATCGCAGAACCGCCTGCTCTGCCAGCTCACCGCGGACCGCACCGGACTGCCTGTCCTCGCCGGACCCGTCGAAGCGACCGCGCTCGGCAACGTGCTCGTGCAGGCGCGTGCCCACGGACTCGCCGGACTCGGCGGAGCATCGCTGGAGGCACTTCGCGACGTCGTCGCCCGCACCACCGAACCGGTCCGCTACACACCCGCTCCGGGCTCGGACGCCCGATCCCACCGCACCACCGTCAGGAGCCACGCATGACCACCACCGACGACCAGCACCGCGTCGACCCCGCGACCGGTGCCCCCGCCGCCGCGACCGGCCCCGCCTCGACGGCACGGGTCCGGGTACAGCGGCAGCTGCCGAGCGTGCGCGACCTCGCCCCGCTCATGCAGTTCAAGAAGCCCGCACTGCCGGGTCGACGCCACCGCCTCGAGCAGGCGCTGACGATCTGGGACCTCCGTGGCATCGCCGCCCGCCGGACCCCGAAGGCCGCGTTCGACTACACCGAGGGCGCGGCCGAGGCGGAGATCTCCCTCGCCCGTGCTCGCCAGGCGTTCGAGGACATCGAGTTCACGCCCGCGATCCTCCGCGACGTGTCGCAGGTCGACACCTCGCGCGAGGTGCTGGGCGCGCCGGTCGCGTACCCCTTCGGCATCGCCCCGACCGGGTTCACGCGCATGATGCAGACCGAGGGCGAGCGTGCGGGTGCCCGTGCGGCCGGCCGTGCCGGGATCCCGTTCGCGCTGTCCACGATGGGCACGACCGCGATCGAGGACGTCCGCGACGCGAACCCGCACGGGCGCAACTGGTTCCAGCTGTACATGTGGAAGGACCGCGAGAAGTCGATGGCGCTGGTCTCCCGCGCCGAGAAGGCCGGGTTCGACACGCTGCTCGTGACGGTGGACGTGCCCGTCGCCGGGGCACGGCTGCGGGACAAGCGGAACGGGTTCTCGATCCCGCCGCAGCTCGGTGTGAAGACGATCGTCAACGCGATGCCCCGCCCGTGGTGGTGGTTCGACTTCCTGACCACCGAGCCGTTGGCGTTCGCGTCGCTCGACCGCTGGTCCGGCACCGTCGGGGAACTCCTCGACCACATGTTCGACCCCACGGTCACCTACGACGACCTGGCGTGGATCCGGTCGCAGTGGAAGGGCAAGGTGGTCGTCAAGGGCGTGCAGTCCCTCGCCGACGCCAAGCGCCTCGCCGACCTGGGCGTCGACGGCATCACGCTGTCGAACCACGGCGGCCGCCAGCTCGACCGTGCACCCGTGCCGTTCCACCTCCTGCCCCAGGTGGTCCGCGAGGTCGGGAACGACACCGAGGTGCACCTGGACACGGGGATCATGTCCGGGGCGGACATCGTCGCCGCGGTGGCGCTCGGCGCGAGGTTCACCATGGTGGGCCGGGCGTACCTGTACGGACTGATGGCGGGTGGCGAGGCCGGCGTCGACCGGATGATCCAGATCCTGTCGGAGCAGATCGAGCGGACCATGCGGCTGCTCGGGGTGGCGTCGTTGGACGAGCTCGAGCCCGGACACGTCACGCAGTTGCAGCGGCTCTCCCCAATCGCGCGCGGAACCAGCTCGCACGTCCGCTGACAAGGCTGCGTTCGTCGTTGACGGGCACCCTTGGCAGGGCAGCTACTAATTTGGTTGACTGCCCCGCCAAGGCATAGTCGTACAAAACCCTGCCGGACATAAGCATCGCCATTCGGCTCACGCACTCGCCGGAGATCGAAGCCCGAGGATCAAGTCCGTCAACGAAGTTCCGACTTGAGCGCGAGCTCCAAGCGTCCGATCGTGTACAGGTCCGGCCATACCGTCCCGTCGAGAACGTTCTCGAGAGTCTGATGGTGAACACCCGCCGATTTCGCTAAAGAGCGAACGGACCGGTCACCAAGAGCCTCCCGCAAACGAAGGACAAACCGACGCCCGATCTCTCCAAGAGGGTCAGAGCCAGCTGCGTCCGGCCACGGCCCGGGCGCCATATCAACCGGTCGCGGCCTCGATGTACGCCCCACAACATCCTCCATTTGCCTCGTGACGCCAAGCTCCATCGGAGAAGACGTGACAACCAGGAACCGCCATGGCGGGGAACTGGCCATCAAGCAGGCTCTTTGGCCAGGGCGTCGACCGCCCTGGCCAAATCCAACGACCCCATGGCCAGCAAAGGGGGATCGGGTCACGAGCATTGTGCCCAGCCCGTCGAAGAACCAGTCCACTAGAAGTCCCAGTCCTCGTCCTCGGTCTTCTCCGCCTTGCCGATGACGTACGACGACCCCGACCCCGAGAAGAAGTCGTGGTTCTCGTCCGCGTTCGGCGAGAGCGCCGACAGGATCGCCGGGTTCACGTCCGTCGTCTCCTTGGGGAACATCGGCTCGTAGCCCAGGTTCATCAGCGCTTTGTTCGCGTTGTAGTGCAGGAACTTCTTGACGTCCTCGGTCAGCCCGACCTGGTCGTAGAGGTCCTGCGTGTACTGCACCTCGTTCTCGTAGAGCTCGAACAGCAGGTTGAACGTGTAGTCCTTGATCTCCTGCTTGCGCTCTTCCGAGGCGCCCTCAAGGCCCTTCTGGAACTTGTATCCGATGTAGTACCCGTGGACGGCTTCGTCACGGATGATCAGGCGGATCAGGTCGGCGGTGTTGGTGAGCTTGGCGCGCGAGGACCAGTACATCGGCAGGTAGAAGCCGGAGTAGAACAGGAACGACTCGAGCAGGGTCGAGGCGACCTTGCGCTTCAGGGGATCGTCACCGGTGTAGTAGTCGAGGACGATCTGGGCCTTCTTCTGCAGGTTCACGTTCTCGGTGGACCAGCGGAAGGCGTCGTCGATCTCGGGCGTCGAGGCCAGCGTCGAGAAGATCGACGAGTAGCTCTTCGCGTGGACCGACTCCATGAACGCGATGTTCGTGTAGACGGCTTCTTCGTGCGGGGTGATGGCGTCGGGGATCAGGCTGATCGCGCCGACGGTGCCCTGGATGGTGTCGAGCAGCGTCAGGCCGGTGAAGACCCGCATGGTGAGCTGCTGCTCTGCCGGCGTCAGCGTGTTCCACGACTGCACGTCGTTCGACAGCGGCACCTTCTCGGGGAGCCAGAAGTTGTTGACCAGCCGGTTCCAGACCTCGACGTCCTTGTCGTCCTGGATGCGGTTCCAGTTGATGGCACTGACCGAACTGATCAGCGGGATGGACTTGCCCGTGGCGTGGACCGGGTCGGTGAGGGTCATGGGATTGTCTTCCGGATTCGAGATGGTGATCTGATGACGGACTGGAGGCGCGGGGCGGGGCCCGCCCCGCGCCTCCAGGAAGAGAGCAGCAGCTCTACAGCATGCAGCTGACGCAGCCCTCGACTTCGGTGCCCTCGAGGGCGAGCTGGCGCAGACGGATGTAGTAGATCGTCTTGATGCCCTTGCGCCATGCGTAGATCTGGGCCTTGTTGATGTCACGCGTGGTGGCGGTGTCCTTGAAGAACAGCGTCAGGGACAGGCCCTGGTCCACGTGCTGCGTCGCCGCGGCGTACGTGTCGATGATCTTCTCGGCACCGATCTCGTACGCGTCCTGGTAGTAGTCCAGGTTGTCGTTCGTCATGAACGGCGCCGGGTAGTAGACGCGGCCGAGCTTGCCTTCCTTGCGGATCTCGATCTTCGACGCGATCGGGTGGATCGACGACGTCGAGTGGTTGATGTACGAGATCGAACCGGTCGGCGGGACGGCCTGCAGGTTCTGGTTGTAGATGCCGTGCTCCTGGACGGACGCCTTCAGCGCCTTCCAGTCCTCCTGCGTCGGGATCGTGATGTTCGCGTTGTCGAACAGCGAGGCGACACGAGCGGTCGCGGGGGTCCACACCTGGTCGGTGTACTTGTCGAAGAACTCACCCGACGCGTACTTCGAGTCGCGGAACCCGTCGAAGGTCTCGCCGGTCTCGATGGCGATGTTGTTCGAGGCACGCAGGGCGTGGAACAGCACCGTGTAGAAGTAGATGTTCGTGAAGTCGATGCCCTCTTCGGAGCCGTAGTAGACGCGCTCACGAGCCAGGTAACCGTGCAGGTTCATCTGGCCGAGGCCGATGGCGTGCGACTTGTCGTTGCCGTCCTCGACGGAACGCACCGAGTTGATGTGCGACATCTGCGAGACCGAGGTCAGGCCGCGGATGGCGGTCTCGATGGTCTTGCCGAAGTCCGGCGAGTCCATCGTCAACGCGATGTTCAGCGACCCGAGGTTGCAGGAGATGTCCTTGCCGATCTCCTTGTAGGACAGGTCCTCGTTGAAGGTCGTCGGGGTGTTGACCTGCAGGATCTCCGAGCACAGGTTGGACATGTTGATCCGACCCTTGATCGGGTTGGCCTTGTTCACCGTGTCCTCGAACACGATGTACGGGTAGCCGGACTCGAACTGGATCTCGGCGATGGTCGTGAAGAAGTCACGCGCCTTGATCTTCGTCTTCTTGATGCGCGAGTCGTCGACCATCGCGCGGTAGTTCTCGGAGATCGGGACGTCGCCGAACGGGACACCGTAGACCTTCTCGACGTCGTACGGCGAGAACAGGTACATGTCCTCGTTGTTCTTCGCGAGCTCGAACGTGATGTCCGGCACGACGACGCCGAGGGACAGCGTCTTGATGCGGATCTTCTCGTCGGCGTTCTCGCGCTTGGTGTCGAGGAACTTCATGATGTCCGGGTGGTGGGCGCTGAGGTAGACCGCGCCGGCGCCCTGACGCGCACCGAGCTGGTTCGCGTAGGAGAAGGAGTCTTCCAGCAGCTTCATCACGGGGATGATGCCCGAGGACTGGTTCTCGATCTGCTTGATCGGGGCGCCGGCCTCACGGATGTTGGAGAGCAGCAGGGCCACGCCGCCGCCGCGCTTCGAGAGCTGCAGCGACGAGTTGATCCCGCGCGAGATCGACTCCATGTTGTCTTCGATGCGGAGCAGGAAGCAGGAGACGAGTTCGCCGCGCTGGGCCTTCGCCGTGTTGAGGAACGTCGGGGTAGCGGGCTGGAAGCGGCCGGCGACGATCTCCTCGACGAGGTCGATCGCGAGCTGCTCGTTGCCCTGCGCCAGGCCGAGGGCGGTCATGACGACGCGGTCCTCGAAGCGCTCGAGGTAGCGCTTGCCGTCGAACGTCTTGAGCGTGTAGCTCGTGTAGTACTTGAACGCACCGAGGAACGTCTGGAACCGGAACTTCTTCGAGTACGCCAGGTCGTTGAGTCGCTGGATGAAGTCCAGCGAGTACATGTCGATCGTCTCGCGCTCGTAGTACTCGTTCTCGACCAGGTAGTCGAGCCGCTCCTTCAGGTTGTGGAAGAAGACGGTGTTCTGGTTGACGTGCTGCAGGAAGAACTGCTTCGCGGCTTCCCGGTCCTTGTCGAACTGGATGTTGCCGTCCGCGTCGTAGAGGTTGAGCATCGCGTTGAGGGAGTGGTAGTCCATCCCCGTCTGCGGCGACGTCAGATCGACGTCTGCAACTGCTGCGTCCAAAATGCATCCAATCCTGTGTTGACCGCCGACACGTCGTCAGGGGTCCCGAAGAGTTCGAATCTGTAGAGAACGGGGACGTGGCACTTCCGTGCGATGACGTCCCCCGCCAGGCCGTAGGCCTCGCCGAAGTTCGTGTTGCCGCCGACGACCACACCGCGGATGAGCGAGCGGTTGTGCGCGTCGTTGAGGAACTTGATGACCTGCTTGGGGACCGCACCATCGCCGTTGCCGCCACCGTAGGTGGGCAGGAACAGGACGTAGGGCTCGTCCACGTGGAGGAAGGGTTCGCTCGGGTAGAGCGGGATCCGGTCCGCGTCGCGGCCGAGCTTCTCGACGAAGCGCGCGGTGTACCCGGACACGCTCGAGAAGTAGACCAATCGGCTCATGGCGCGCTCCTCGGTGGAAGGTGCGGACAGACGGACCGGGGGTGTCCTGTGGGCGGCGATCCGGGCCTCCTGAACGGAACCGGGTGACCGTCCACAGGACGGGAGACGACTACGCCAGTTCGGCGCTGAGCGTCGCGATCTTGTCGGGGCGGAAGCCCGACCAGTGGTCGTCGTCCGTGACGACGACGGGGGCCTGCATGTAGCCCAGGCTCTTGACGTGCTCGAGGGCTGCCTCATCGGTGGAGACGTCGTGCACTTCGTACTCGATGCCCTTGTTGTCGAGGGCCCGGTACGTCGCTGTGCACTGGACGCAGGACGGCTTGGTGTAGACGGTGACGGCCATGTTCTCCCCTGGTTTCTGGGCCTGATTCCAGGTCCGAAGTTCGTGTGCGGTGCTGAGGACGACGCTACTACATGTTGTGCCCGGCGGACCCGTCGACCACAAGAGAAAGTGTTACACGCCTGTAGTTTCCACAACCCGATCCACAGACTGTGGATTCCCGGAGGCCCGGTTTTCCGCCACTCTCGCACCAACCACCGACACTCTCCACAAGCTGTGGACGGAAGTTCTCGACACCTCCCGTCGGCGTGTCTGAGAACGGTGTCGACGAGGACCTCCTCCACACCTCCCCCGGACGGGTGACACCCCGATCCGTCCGGTCCGTACACTCGTCTCGTGAGCACGTACGGCCCCCTCCTGAAGACCCCGGCGTGGGTCGTGTCATCGCCGCACAGCTCACCGCGCGCTTCCCGTTCGGGATGCTCTCGCTGGCCTACCTGCTGCACGTCGAGCACGTCTTCCACTCCTACGGCGCCGCCGGCCTGGTGCTCGCGACGACGAGTGTCGGGCAGGCGCTGGCGGGCCCGCTCACGAGCCGCTGGATGGGCAGCTGGGGCATGCGCCCCGTCCTCATCCTGACGAGCATCGTCGCGCTCGTGAGCATGGGGGTCATCGGGTTCGTGCTCATGCCGCTCTGGGGCTACGTGGTGGTGGGGTTCCTCGGCGGTCTCGCGGTCCCGCCCGTGCAGCCGGCGGTGCGCACCATCTACCCCAAGATGGTGACCTCGTCGCAGCTCACCCCCTTGTTCTCGCTCGATGCCAGCGCCCAAGAACTGATCTGGGTCGCCGGCCCGGTCATCACCACGTTCGTCGCGACCCAGGTCGGCACGGTCGAGGCGATCGTCGTCGCCATGGTCTTCCTGGTGGTCGGCGGCATCTGGTTCATCGCCTCCCCCGAGCTCGGCCGCGTCCGCATCCCCGCTCGAAGCGCGCGTTCGGCGTGGTGCTGAAGCGACCGTCGGTCGTCGTCGCCACCCTGACCGGTCTGCTGCTCATCGGAGCGTGCGCGGCGGTCGAGGCCAGCGTCACCAGCGTCTTCGGCGAGGGCAGCCCGAACGCCGGCATCGTCCTGGCCGTCTTCGCGGTCGGGTCGCTGTTCGGCGGCCTGGCCTTCGGCCACCGTCCGATCTCCCCCAACACCCTGTGGACGCGCATGGCGATCGTCTTCGTCGGTCTCGCGCTCGCCCTGGGCGGCACGAACTTCTGGTGGCTCTGCATCGCCCTCGTGATCGCGGGCATCGGCATCGCGCCGGCACTCGCGGTGATGTTCGGCTCGGTCTCCGCCACCGTCAAGTTCTCCGACACCGCCGAGGCCTACGGCTGGATGGGCACCGGCCAGCTCATCGGTGCCGCGGGTGGTTCCGCGGTCGCCGGCTTCCTGATCGACAGCAGTGGCCCGGTGGGCGGCTTCACGGTCGGTGCGGTCATGGCCGGGGCGGGCGTCGTCGTCGCGCTCGGGGCCAAGCGCTGGCTGCCCGACCTGCGCGGCCGTGACGCCAGCCCCATCCCCGACACCGAGCCGGTGGTCCTGCCGACCTGAGCGCGGGCGCGGGCTTTCGGCGTACCTGGTCGAATCGGGCGTACCTGGTCGGAAGTTCTGACCAGGTACGCCCGATTGCATTTGCCATCGCGGCCGGTACACGGTTCTCCGCAGATGGCCGGGAGGCCCGGCGCGCGCCCGCCACGCACCGGCAGGATGGGTGCATGGTCAGTTCACTTCCCCTGCGTGACGGCGCCGCGATCCCCGCGATCGGGTTCGGCGTCTACAAGGTCGACGACACCGAGGCCGAGACGGCGGTCGGTCTCGCACTCGACGCCGGCTACCGGCACGTCGACACGGCCGAGATGTACGGCAACGAGACCGGCGTCGGAAAGGCGATCCGGGCCTCCGGGCTCGACCGTGACGACGTCTTCGTGACGACCAAGGTGTGGAACGACCACCAGGGGCGCGATGCGACCTTGCGTGCCTTCGACGGCAGCCTCGAGCGGCTGGGGCTCGACGCGGTCGACCTGTACCTGATCCACTGGCCGGCCGCGGCGAACGACCGCTACGTCGACACCTGGCGCGCGCTCGTCGAACTGCGCGACTCCGGCCGGGCACGGAGCATCGGGGTCTCGAACTTCCAGGTGCCGCACCTGCAGCGACTCATCGACGAGACGGGCGAGGTCCCGGCGCTCAACCAGGTCGAGCGGCACCCGTGGCTCCCGCAGCGCGAGCTCATGGAGTTCCACCAGCAGCACAGCATCGTCACCGGAGCCTGGTCGCCGCTCGGTCGCGGTCGGCTGATCGACGAACCGATCCTCACCGGCATCGCTGACGCACACGGGGTGAGCGTCGCGCAGGTCCTCGTCCGGTGGAACGTGCAGCAGGGGGTCGTGGTGCTGCCGAAGTCGGTGACGCCGTCGCGGATCCGGTCGAACCTCGACGTCGACGGCTTCGTGCTCAGCGACGACGAGCTCGCGGCGATCGCCACGCTCGAGTCCGGGCAGCGGACGGGCTCGCACCCCGACGCGGTGTCGTGACGGTGGTGCCCTCGTGACGGTAGCGCCGTCGTGACGTGGCACCCTCGTGACGGCGTAGGTTCTTCGGGGTGAACGATCCTCAGCAGACCGCCCGTGCGCACCTCGGACCCGATGAGCACCTCTACTGGGCCGGCACGAGCGACCCGGCGAAGCTCTTCACGGGGCGGGACGGCTTCCTCATCCCGTTCTCCCTGCTGTGGACCGGCTTCGTCGCGTTCGCGGTCCTCGACGTCGTGCGGAACGGCTCCCTCGGCGTGGGAGCGATCATCCCGATCGTGTTCTCGATCGTCGGCGTGCACCTGGTGGTCGGCCGCTTCTTCGTGAAGGCACACCGCAAGCGCACGACCGTGTACGCCGTCACCGACCGCCGCGCACTGATCATCGGGCCGAACACCACCCGCGAGGTCCCGGTCGGACGCACCGATCGCACCGTCACCTGGACCGGGGGCCGACGGCACTGTTCGGTGGAGTGGAACACCGGCGATCCGAGCGGAGTGGCGGCGTTCTTCGCCGGCGGAGCGACCGCCAAGATCTACGCGAACACCGGACTCGACGGGCTGTTCGGACCGCAGGTGTTCGCCTTCTGGGACGTCCGCGACGGCGAGGAACTCGTCCGCGAACTCGACCGCGTGGCGCGCTAACCCCGGCGGTCCTCCTCCGACTGCCACGGCAGGTGCAGGTCACCCGGCGCAGGCTCCACGTCGCCGGCGTCGTCCGCGCCGCCCGTTCCCGGTGCGGCGGTGATCTTGGACGTGTCGATGCCGTCCGCCTCGAGTTCGGCGTCGCTGCGCTGGTCGGTCTGCGACGCCTCGGTCTCCCGCTCGCTCGACGGGCTGTACGCAGTGTCGGTCGAGTCGGGATCCGGCGTCTCCGGGATGCTGTCGCTCATGACCCGGACGGTAGTCCGTGTGCCCCGAGTACCAGTTCGGTCACGGCGGTCGATCGGGCCGGACCCCGGCGGTACGCTCCCTGCCGTGGGGGAACGATGACACGGATGCGGACCGCGGCGAGCGCGGTCATCGGTACGGCGATGGTGGGGCTGCTGCTGACGGGCTGCACGGCGTTCGGCGGGGACGACACCCTGCCGAAGCCGACCCGACAGGCAGCCGAGCGCACTGCGGAGCCGATCCCCGATCCGACGCTCACGACCGAGCAGGTCGACGGGGACACGGACGAGGTCGAGCAGGCCCTGCCCACGGGCACGGTCGCGGCGGAGACCGACGTCACGTCCCCGAGCGGTGACACGAGCATCCACGTGCGCATCGTGGCGAACGACACGGGTACGTTCACCGCGCAGCTGTCCGGCTACCGCACGACCACCCCGCAGCAGATGAGCCTGCAGTTCCGGCACCGGACCGCCAGCCCGCTCGACGGCGGTGACGCGTCGGCGCGGGACACGACCGAGTGGACCGCCGCCTCCGGGCCGCCGAAGACGGTGGTCATGCACGACGCCGGTGCACGACCGGACTACTTGCAGAGTGTCGTCCTCGTCCCTGCCTCGGTGCCGGACGAAGACCCGTCGAAGCGTCCGTGGGTCGGATCGGTGCTGGCCGTCGGCGCCCTGGACTGGAAGATCCCGAACCCCTACCCGGACCTGCGCATCACCGTCGGCAAGGACCGACCGGGGGCGTACGGCATCGTCACGGAAGCCGACGGACGACCGGCTGACTACCTGGTGGCGCACGGCGACGAGCTGACCACGGTCGCGCAGCGGTTCGGCATCACGCCGGCCGAGGTGCAGTGGCTCAACCCGTACACGGAGACCCGCGCCGACGACTGGTTGCTCGAGGGCAGCACGCTGAACTTCGACCCTGCGCGCCGCTGACCTCGGCGCGGAAGGCACTCGACCGTCCGTTACGCTCGACGGGCACCAGCCCCGACCAGGAGGTCCCCTCGTGACGATCGTCGCCGCAGCAGACGGCTCAGCCCTCGGCAACCCCGGCCCCGCCGGCTGGGCCTGGTACGTCGACGACGACCGCTGGGCCGCCGGTGGCTGGCCCCGGGCGACGAACAACATCGGCGAGCTCACGGCCGTCCTGCAGTTGCTCCGCGCGACGAAGGACTCCGGCGAGCCGCTGCACATCCTGTGCGACAGCCAGTACGCCATCAAGGCCTGCACCGAGTGGCTCGCCGGGTGGAAGCGGAAGAACTGGCGCAAGGCCGACGGCAAGCCGGTCATGAACGTCGAGATCATCAAGGAGCTCGACGCCGAGCTGCAGGGTCGCAAGGTCACGTTCGAGTGGGTCCGCGGGCACGTCGGCCACGAGATGAACGAGGCCGCCGACGTCCGTGCCCGTGGTGCGGCCACCGCCTACCAGAACCACACCGACGTGCCGCACGGTCCGGGCTGGCCCGGCGTCGAGGTCACCGAGCCGTCCGCACTGCCCGAGGCGACCCCGCCGGCCACGCTCTTCTGACCCGGCGACGCCTGGCCGGTGGCCGAGTCTCGGCCTGAGCGACTGATCTCGCGGCCGCTCGCCCGAGAACCGTCGCTCACTACGAGTCTCGCGGCGGCGCGCACGAGTCTCGGGCCAGCGCGTCCGACGACCTTGGTCAGCCTGGGTCTGGGAGACCCAGGAACACCGAGGCTCTGGTCCGCATCCGACCTCGAGACGATGCTGGGCGCATGGAGAACACCGAACACGTCCTGGTCACCGGCGGCTCCGGTTTCATCGCCGGCCACCTGATCCTGCAGTTGCTCGACGCCGGGCACCGCGTCCGCACCACGATCCGGTCCCTCGACCGTGCACCCGAGGTCCGTGCGGTCCTCGCCGAGGCCGGCCCGACCGCCGACGACCGGCTGGAGTTCGTCGCCGCCGACCTGACGTCCGATGACGGATGGGCCCAGGCGGTCGCGGACATCGACGTCGTGCACCACGTCGCCTCGCCGGTGCTGCCGGGCCACGTCGAGGACGAGGATACCGTGATCCGTCCGGCGGTGGAGGGGACGCTGCGGGTGCTGCGCGCCGCACACGCGGCCGGAGTCGATCGCGTGGTGCTGACCTCGGCCTTCCACGCGGTCAGCTGGGGCCACCCGCACTCCGACCACGTGTTCACCGAGGCCGACTGGACGGTGCTCGACGGCCCCGGGGTCGACGCCTACGGCACGAGCAAGACCCTCGCCGAACGCGCCGCGTGGGACTTCGTCGCGTCCGAGCCCGGTGCGCCGGAGCTCGTCACGACGATGCCGGTCGCGGTGATGGGTCCGGCGATGGGGCACGCGGTGTCCGGTGCGAACCACATCCTGCAGTCCATGCTCTCCGGAGCGATGCCCGCGACCCCGCGGCTGTTCATCCCCATCGTCGACGTGCGTGACGTCGCTGCCGCACACGTCACCGCGACGACCGCCCCGGATGCAGCGGGCAAGCGGTTCCTGTTGTCGAACGGCCCGGCGCTCGAGCTGGCCGAGATCGCCGCCACCCTGCGCGAGCACCTCGGTGATGACGCCGAGGCGGTCCCGACGCAGACGCTGCCCGACGACGTCGTGCGGACCGCGGCCGAGACGCAGCCGCAGTTCCGCGCGATGGTGCCCGACCTCGGCTACGCCAAGCGCACCTCGAACGAGCGCGCCCGCACCGTGCTCGGCTGGACGCCTCGTGATCCGCACGAGGCGATCGTGGCGGCGGCCCGGAGCCTGGTGGCGAAGGGCCTGGTCCACCCCTGACCAACCCGGGTCCACCCCTGACCAACCCTGGTCCACCCCTGACCAACGAGGATCAGACCGCCCGCTCCCACAACGCCACTGTGCTCTCGAGCCCGTCGTACCGGTACGGCTTCCGCTCCCCCGTCGGCGCGTACCCGAGCGCCCGCCAGAACGGCTCGGCGCCGCCCGCGTTCGTCGCCACGATCCCCAGTCGCAATCGGTCGGCGCGGGCCTCGGCCGCCAGGGCCACGACGGCCTCGTGCAGGACCCGTCCGAGGCCGGAACCCTGCCGATCGCCGCGGACGACGAGCAGCCCGATGTACGCCGTGGTCGGTGCCGGGTACCCGAGCAGCACGTCCGCGAACGCCACGAGCGAGTCGCCGTCCCACAGCCCGATCCCGTGCTTGCCCGCCGGGTCGAAGCCGTCCGGCACCGACACGAGTGCGCTCAGCCCGTCGGACGGCCCCGGCGGGTACCCGGTGATCCGCTCGGCGTAGTCCGGCACGGTCTCGAGCAGCACCTGCAGCGCGTCGACGTCCTCCGCGCCGAGCGCTCGAACGACGAACGAACCAGCACCGGCCGGCATCAGTCCACGTCCACGTCGGCCCACCCGTCGAACCGACCGATCTCGGTGACCCGGACCACGGCCTCGCCGGCTTCGTCCGAGGCGTCGAGGTCGATCGTCGCCGAGAACCCGAAGTCCTTGTCGCCCGACGGGTCCGCGAAGATCTGCCGAGCGCGCCACACGCGCGCCACGCCCGCCGCTCCCGCACCCGTCGCCCCAGCACCCGTCGCCCCCGCCTGGTCGAGCACCAGGTAGGACATCGACCGCGCCTCGGCATCGGTGCCGATGGTGTCGTGCTCCTCGTAGTACTCCTCGAGCACCGCGTCCCACGCGTCACCGTCGAACCCGGCTGCTGCGTCGAGCGCCCCGAGTCCGTCGACGTCGTCGCGCGCGGCGAGCAGCACCCGCTGGAACAGCGCGTTCCGCACGAGCACGGTGAAGGCCCGCACGTTGCCGGTGAGCCGTGCCGGCTGCGGCGGCGCGATCTCCTGCTCTTCGGCCAGGGCCAGCAGCACGTCACCGTTGAGCAGCGCCTCCCACTCGTCGACGAGCGAGGAGTCGGTCTGCCGCACGACCTCGCCGAGCCATTCGATCAGGTCGTCGAGCTCCTGGTTCCGCTGTTCCTCGGTGATGGTCTGCCGCATGGTCCGGTAGGCGTCGGACAGGTACCGGAGCACGAGTCCCTCGGACCGGGTGAGCTGGTAGAACCGCACGAAGTCGCCGAAGGTCATCGCGCGCTCGTACATGTCGCGCACGACGGCCTTCGGCGAGAGTGCGAAGTCGAGAACCCAGGGCTGTTCCGCCGCGTACGCCTCGTACGCCGCCTCCAACAGCTCGGACAGCGGGCGAGGCCAGGTGACCTCCTCGAGCAGCTCCATCCGCTCCTCGTACTCGATGCCCTCGCGCTTCATGCGGGCGACCTCTTCGCCGCGCTCCTTGAACTGCTGCTGCGACAGGATCGCTCGCGGGTCGTCCAGTGTCGCCTCGACGATCGAGACCATGTCCAGGGCGTACGTCGGCGAAGACGGGTCGAGCAGCTCGAACGCGGCGAGCGCGAACGGCGACAGGGGCTGGTTGAGGGCGAAGTTCGACTGCAGGTCCACCGTGAGCCGGTAGGAGACCGGAGGCCCCGGCACCCGCTCGATGACCTGCGCGTTGATGAGCGTCCGGGCGATGACGAGCGCACGCCGGGCCATCGCGAGCTGGCGGGCGCGCGGTTCGTGGTTGTCGAACACCAGCGAGCGCACCTCGTCGAACGCCGAACCGCCGCGGGCCACCACCGACAGCACCATCGCGTGCGTGATGCGCATGCGCGACACCATGGGTTCCGGTTCGGCACCGATGAGGCGGTCGAACGAGGCCTGGCCCCAGGACACGAACCCCTCCGGCGCCTTCTTCCGCTTGATCTTGCTCTTCTTCTTCTGGTCGTCCCCGGCCTTGGCGACCGCACGGGCGTTCTCGATGTCGTGCTCGGGGGCCTCGGCGACGACGTCACCCTCGGTGTCGTACCCGGCGCGTCCGGCGCGACCGGCGATCTGGTGGAACTCGCGTGCGGACAGCTGCCGCATCTTCGTGCCGTCGAACTTCGTCAGTCCGGTGAACAGCACGGACCGGATCGGCACGTTGATGCCGACGCCCAGGGTGTCGGTGCCGCAGATGACGGGCAACAGTCCGCGCTGTGCGAGCTGTTCGACGAGCCGTCGGTACTTCGGCAGCATGCCGGCGTGGTGCACGCCGATGCCGGCGCGGATCAGGCGGGACAGGGTCTGTCCGAAGCCGGCGCTGAAGCGGAAGCCCGCGATCGCTTCCGCGATCTGGTCTCGACGCGCCCGATCAGCGACCTTCGCCGACATCAGCGACTGCGCCCGCTCGAGCGCAGCCGCCTGGGCGAAGTGCACGATGTAGATCGGCGCCTTGCCCTCCTCCAGCAGCCGTTCGACGGTCTCCTGCACGGGCGTCATCACGTACTCGTACTCGAGCGGCACCGGTCGGCTGACGCCGGTCACGCGGGCGGTGGGTCGGCCGGTCCGCCGGGACAGGTCGTCGGCGATGGTGGTGACGTCGCCGAGGGTGGCGGACATCAGCAGGAACTGCGCACGTTCGAGTACGAGCAGCGGCACCTGCCAGGCCCAGCCGCGGTCGGGGTCGCCGTAGAAGTGGAACTCGTCCATCACCACGACGTCGACGTCGGCGTCGGGTCCTTCGCGCAGGGCGAGGTTCGCCAGGATCTCGGCCGTGCAGCAGACGATGGGGGCATCGCCGTTCACGCTGGAGTCGCCGGTGACCATGCCGACGTTCTGCGCGCCGAACAGCTCGACCAGCTGGAAGAACTTCTCGGAGACGAGCGCCTTGATCGGTGCCGTGTAGTAGCTCCGCTTGCCCTCGGCGAGCGCGGCGAAGTGCGCGCCGGCCGCGACGAGCGACTTGCCGGTGCCGGTCGGGGTGCTCAGCACGACGTTCGCGCCGGAGACGAGCTCGATGACCGCTTCGTCCTGTGCCGGGTACAGCGGCCGGCCGCTCTCCTCGGCCCAGGCCGCGAAGGCCTCGTAGACCTCGTCGGCGTCGACGACGCCGTCCACCGCCGCCGGGATCGCGGCGACGAGCGGGGGCACGGTGGTGACGTCGGTCATGGCCCCATCCTCCCAGGCTGCGGTGACGAGGTGGTCGGTACGGACGACCGGGAGGCCCGGCTCCATACGCGCGCATAGACTCGCGTCATGCGCGAACTCGGCTTCCTCACCTTCGTCCCGAACCACGGCGGCACTGCGGGTGCGGCGAGCGCCCTGCAGGACGGTCTCCGGCTGTTCGAGACGGCCGAGACCCTCGGCTACGGCACGGGCTGGGTCCGTGGCCGCCACTTCGAGCCCTTCCTGACGAGCCCGATGACGTTCTTCGCCGCCGCGGCCCAGCGCACCAGCTCCATCGCCTTCGGCACCGCGGTGCTCGGCATGCGCTACGAGGACCCGGTGCGCCTCGCCGAGGACGCCAGCACGGTCGACCTGCTGAGCGGCGGGCGGGTGCAGCTCGGCATCAGCACGGGCATCGCCGGGTACGGGCCGATCCTCGACCCGGTGTGCGGCGCCGTCGACCGCTCGTTCCGCGACGAGGCCGAAGCCCGGGCTGCCCGACTGCTCGAGGTGCTCGACGGCGACGCACTCGGCAGCGCCGGCTCTGGCTACGAGAGCATCCCGGCCGGTGCGGACCTGACCCTGCAGCCGCTCAGCCCCGGCCTGCGCGACCGCGTGTGGTGGGGCGGCGGCAGCATGGGCACGGCGGTGCGCACGGCCGAGAAGGGCCTGCTGCTGCACTGCTCGACCCTGAACACCGAGGACACCGGTGCACCCTTCGCCCAGTCGCAGGCCGCCCAGATCGCCGCGTACCGGGAGCGGTTCACCGAGCTGCACGGCGGGACCGGCCGTCCGTCGAAGGTCGCGGTGGGCCGCATCGTCGTGCCGTTGCTCGACGACCACGACCGCGCGGTCCACGAGGAGTTCCTGACCGGGTACGCCTCGGGCATGGACGACGAGGGCCGACCGCTCTCCGGCCCGCCGTTCCGGTTCAGCAAGGTCCTGTCCGGCGAGCCGGCCGCCATCGTCGACGCACTGCTCGCCGACCCCGCCGTCACCGCGACGGACGAACTCGTGATCACCCTGCCCGCGAACGGCGACGTGGCCGCTCACGAGCGGATCCTGCGCATCGTCGCCGAGGAGATCGCGCCAGCACTGCGGGCCTGAGAGCGGATCAGGACACCCGGCGGGGCTCAGATCGAGTCGGTGATGCTCGAGAGCCCTGCCGGATGACCATCTCGTCCCTGATCCGCACGGGATGGTGGGACCATCGTTCCACCTACCGAGCGGTTTGTCACACTGAGTTGCACCCTCAGGGCGAGAAAGTTGATCATCCGTCACCCGTTTTGCCCAGATCGCACGAAGTCCGTCAACCGGTTCGCCGAACCCCTTCCAGGACGGAAACACTCGGGACGAACGAATGCGCCCCCGCGCGGACGCGGGGACGCATTCTGGACGCACCGGGGAAGCTGGGGCATCGTCAGCCGGATCAGGAGGCTGAGTCGCACAACCAGCGACCCCGTAGTCGGTGCGTGCGCCGACGGTAACCAGCCGACTGGCGCACATCGATGTTACTCAACAGGCGTCGCCGGTGCGCGGAAACCGGACGAACTGGTCAGACCAGTTCGAGGGCCGCGCTCCCGGACTCGTCGGTGACCGAGGCTCCGACGTGCAGCGTGAAGGCGCCGGGCTCGTACTGCCAGGCTCCGTCCCAGTGCGCGAACGCCCGGGCCGGCACCTCGATCGAGACCTCGGTCGACTCCCCCGCGCCGAGGCGGACCGGGGCGAACCCGACGAGCCAGCGCGCCGGACGGTCCACCGCCGACGACTCCCGCGAGGCGTAGACCTGCACGACGTGCTTGCCGGCGCGCGGTCCGGTGTTGGCGACCGTCGCCGTGACGATGACCGCGTCGCCCTCGGAAACGGTCGGCGTCGCGACCACGCCGTCGACGGTCCACGTGGTGTAGCCGAGGCCGTGCCCGAACGGGTACGCCGGCGTGGTGCCGGCACGGAGCCAGGCGCGGTACCCGATGTGGACGCCCTCGTCGTACGACACCTTGCCGTCGACGGGGGTGACGTCCAGCACGGGCACGTCCGCCATCACGACCGGCCAGGTGGTGGGCAGACGGCCGCCGGGCTCCTGCGCGCCGGTCAGCACGTCGGCGAGCGCGTTGCCGTACTCCTGGCCACCGAACCAGGTGAGCAGGACCGCGGCGACGTCGTTCCGCCACGGCATCTCCACGGGCGAGCCGGCGTTCACGACGACGACCGTGTTCGGGTTCGCCGCCACGACCGCACGCACCAGGTCGTCCTGGTGCCCTGGCAGCGCGAGCGACGAGCGGTCGTACCCCTCGGACTCGACCTTCGAGTTCGTGCCGACGACCACCACGGCGACGTCAGCCGTGCGGGCAGCCTCGACGGCGGCATCGATGAGCACCGACGGGTCCTCGTCGGACGGCTCGGTGCCGAACTGGTACGCGAGCACCCCGCCGAGGGTCTCGTCCTGGATGACGTCGTACTCGATGCGGATCGCGACCTGCTGCCCCGAGGTCACCGACACGGGCACCGAGCGCGCCGGCGGGTTGAGGAACGCCGCGCCGAGCTGGTCGCCCTCGAACGGCACGTCCTCATCGAGCACGAGCTCCCCGTCGATCCACATCCGCGACCGGCCGGCCGCCCCGATGCCGATCCGCACGGTGCCGGTGGACGGCGCGGTGTAGGTCGTGGTGATGTCGAGCCGGTCGGCCTCGCGTGTGGGGGCGTCGCCGCCGAACCAGAACAGTGCCGTGGCGCGGCGGTCCTCGACGTACAGTTCCTGGTCGTCCTTGACGAAGGCGACGCGGGCGCCGGGCTCGCCGGTGCCGGGGTTCGTGATGGTGGACAGCGGGAACTCCGCGATGCCCTCCTGCACGACGGCACCGATCGCGTAGTCGACCGTGGCGCCCGGGAACGCTGCACGGATGCCGTCCAGCGGCGAGACCACCTGCGACGGCACGACCGTGGCCGAGCCACCGCCCTGCGTGCGGGCCTGGTCGGCGTTGTGGCCGATGACGGCGATGCGGGAGACGGCGGGCGCGTCGAGCGGCAGCACGCCGGTGTTGCGGACGAGGACGGTGCCCTCGGCCTCGGCCTCGCGGACGAACGCGACGCCGTCCTCGACGTGCACCGGCTGCGCGGCCACGGGGTCGAAGCCCTCGAGTGCGCCGACGCGGGCGGCCAGGGTCAGGATGCGGCGGACCTTGCGGTCGATCGCCTCGATCGGCACGGCACCGGACTGCACGGCGGCGAGCAGCGGGCCCTCGCTCCACCACTGGTTCGGCCCGGGCATCGCGACGTCCTGCGACGCCTTCGCCGAGTCGACCGAGCGCACGCCGGTCCAGTCGGACACGACGATGCCGTCGAAGCCCCACTCCGAGTTCAAGGGGGTCTCGAGCAGGTCGTGCTCCGACGCGGTGACGCCGTTGATCGAGTTGTACGACGACATGATCGCCCAGGCGTGCGCCTCGGTCACGGCCTTCTCGAACGCGAGCAGGTACAGCTCGCGCAGCGCACGGTCGGAGACCTCGGTCGACGCGGTGAAGCGGTCGGTCTCGTAGTCGTTCGCGATGTAGTGCTTCGGGGTCGCGGCCACGCCGTTCTCCTGCACACCGTCGACGTACGACGCAGCCAGGTCACCGGTCAGGACCGGGTCCTCGCTGAACGCCTCGAAGTGCCGGCCGCCGAGCGGCGAGCGGTGCAGGTTGATGGTCGGGCCGAGGACGACGTCGACGCCCTTGCGGCGTGCCTCGACGGCTGCTGCGGCGCCGTAGCGCTTCGCGATCGCGCGGTCCCAGGACGCCGACAGCGCGGTCGCCGAGGGCAGGTTCAGCGACGGGTCGCGCTCGTCCCAGACCTCACCACGGACGCCCGAGGGGCCGTCCGACATCAGGATCCGGCGCAGCCCGATCTTCTCGATGGGCCAGGTGGTCCAGAAGTCGCGCCCCGTCAGGAGCTGCACCTTCTCGTCGGTGGTCAGTTGGTCGACGAGCGCGTCGATGCGCTCGGCCGTACTGGAGGCAGCGGTCACGTCGTTCACGGTAGTCACGATGGTCGGTCCTTTCGTTCAGAGCCTGGGGAAGCGTGGTCAGCGCACGCCGCGGATGCGGGACACCGAGACGATGCCGAGCAGTCCGACGACGGCGCCGGTGATGAAGAAGCCGCTGTACCCGCCGGTCAGGGCGATGACGCCCGGGGCCGCCGCGGGCACGATCGACTGGGGCAGGGCCTGCGCGATGTTGACGACGCCGAGGTCCTTCGCGTTGTCCTCGTCGGACGGCAGCACGTCGGTGATGAGCGCCAGGTCGACGGCGTAGAAGACGCCCATGCCGGCACCCATCACGAACTCGCCGACCAGGACCATGCCGAGCGACGGCGCGAGCGCGATGATCACGAGCCCGACCACGCCGACGATGCCCGCGATCGCGACGAACAGCTTGCGGCGGCCGAGCTTGTCCGACAGCCAGCCGGCGATGAGCGAGGTGAGCACGATGCCGACGACGTTCCACAGCGTTCCCTGGAACACCGCGTTCGCGACGTGGTCCGGGTCCACGCCGATGTCGTCCCGCAGGAAGTACGTCAGGTAGCTCACCGCGGTGTACTGCGCGGCGACCATCAGGAACCGGGTGAGCCAGGCCCAGCCGAGGTCCGGGTGCTTCACGGGGTTGAAGACGAACGAGCCGAAGACCTGCCCGACGCTGAGCTTCGACGTCGGCCGGTGGGTGAGCACGCGGTCGCGGAACACGAGCGCGTAGAGCACGACGACGATCGACCCGATCGCACCGGGGATGATCATCTGCGTCGCCGAGGTCGAGAAGAGCTGCACGAGGAACGTGCCGCCGACGAGCGCGAGGTTCTGGGCGAGCCCGAGCAGCGCCGCGACCCGGCCGCGCTGGGACCGCGTGACGTGGTCCGGCAGGACCGCGGTCATGGCGGCGATCGTGGCGTTGTAGGCGATCTGCGTGACGCCCCACGCGATCACCAGCACGACGGTCGAGGTGGTCGTCGCGACGACCACGAGGCCCGCGAAGCCGACCACGGTGCCACCGATGATCCACGGACGACGCATGCCGAGCCTCCCGGCAGTCCGATCGCTGAAGCGACCGGCCAGGGGGTTGGCGACCATCGCGGCGAACGCGCCGACACCGAGTGCCAGGCCGAGCACGCCCGCTTGGTTGTCCGGCGCGATCTCGGCGACCTTGAGCGCCATGGCGACCAGCACCGGCGGCAGCAGCGCGATGTACAGGCCGAGCATCGCGATCGGCATGCCGAGCGTGTACATGAGCGGGGCACCTCGGCCGCGCGTGGGTGCGACTGCGGTCGGGGTGTCGTTGACGGTCAGGGCGTCGTTGGCCACTGCAACCTCTTCTCGGGGACGCCACCTGCACCGGTGACTCGCACGCCTTCGTCGGCGGCTCCGCCCACGGTAACACCAAAACCAAGTGCGGCTAGGTTTTCTGTGTGCACTCCGAGCGGTACAGTCCTGCCATGGCACGACGGGGTTCGTACGCGAAGGGCATCGCGAAGCGCGAGGAGATCCTCACGGTCGCGCTCGACCTCGTCGCCTCGCAGGGGTTCCGCCGCACCAGCATCAAGGACATCGCCGACGCCGTCGGGCTGACCCAGGCCGGCCTGCTGCACTACTTCGACTCCAAGGACGAGCTCTGGGTCGAGATCCTGCGACGACGCGACGAGATGGACCTGCAGCACGACTGGCAGGCACCGGACCCGGCCGCCCTGCTCGCCGCGATCGTCCGGCACAACGCCGAGGTCCCGGGCCTGGTGCAGATGTTCGTCAACCTCTCCGCCGCCGCTGCGACCGACCCCGAGCACCCCGCGCACGCGTACTTCCAGGAGCGCTACGAGCGCAGTCGTCGCGACCTGTCCGCCGACTTCCGCACCATGCAGCAGGACGGACGGCTCCGCGCCGACGTCGATGCCGAGGAACTGACGAGCGTGCTGCTCGCGGTGTCCGACGGCATGCAGATCCAGTGGCTGTTCGACCCGTCGCGGGACATGGCACAACACGTCGAGCTCGTCGCCCGGCTCGCGATCGCCCAGGTCGCCCCCACCGCCTGACGCTCCCCGCCGGACAGCGGGGTACGGACAGGGCCTGGTCGGGTCAGGCGGTGCCGGGCAGGATGGGGCGTGCCCGGAGGGCGACCCGACGAGGATGTGGAGTGACGCGATGACGCGTGTAGTGGTGACCGGCGGCAGCGGCAAGCTCGGACGAGCGGTGGTGCGCGACCTCGATGCGCACGGGTACGACGTGGTGCTGCTCGACCGCGTTCCCTCGCCCGACCAGCCCGAGGGCGTGCAGTTCGTCCGGATCGACCTGACCGACTACGGCCAGGTCCTGAACGCCCTGCTCGGCATCGACGACCGGTACGACCACGTGGACGCCGTCGTGCACCTCGCGGCCGTGCCCGCACCGGGGCAGGTCCCCGACGTGGCGCTCATCACGAACAACGTGACGGCGTCGATCAACGTCTTCCACGCAGCACGCGCCGCGAAGGTCAAGAACCTGGTGTGGGCGTCGAGCGAGACCCTGCTCGGCATCCCGATGGGCGAGCACCACCCGCCCTACCTGCCCGTCGACGAGGAGTTCGCGGTCCGCCCGCAGTCGTCGTACTCGCTCGGCAAGGCCGTCGAAGAGGAGATGGCCCGCCACTTCACCCGCTGGGACCCGGAGCTGAAGATGATCGGCCTGCGGTTCTCGAACGTGATGGACGAGACCGACTACCCCGCGTTCCCGTGGGACGCCACCCCCGAGGCGAAGACCTTCAACCTGTGGTCCTACATCGACTCGCGTGACGGCGCCCAGGCGGTCCGCAGGGCCGTCGAGGCCGAGCTCACCGGGTTCGAGGCGTTCGTCATCGCGAGTCCCGACACCGTGATGGACACCCCGACGATCGAGCTCGTCGAGCGCTACGTGCCCGACATCGAGCGTCGCGCGGACATCGACGGCGTCAGCTCGCTGCTGTCGTCCGAGAAGGCCCGCGAGCTGCTCGGCTACGCTCCCGAGCACAGCTGGCGCGACGGGCGCTGACAGCGCCCGTGCCGTCCGTTCGCTAGGCCGGCAGCAGCAGCCCGTCGAGCACCAGGTCGCGCGCCGCCGGCAACAGGTCGGCGGCGAGCACCTGTTCGTCGACGCCCGTGATCTGCGCGAGCGCGCCGACGATCGCCGCCACGGACAGGTCGCCGTCACACGCTCCGACGAACGCGGCGAGCGCGGTGTCCGCGTCCACCCGCCGTCCGAGTCCGCCGCCCTGCACGAGCGTCATCACCGTCGGGTCGTCGTTGCCCGGCCAGTAGTAGCGCTCCTCGGTGACGTCGCCCGCCACCGTCAGGTGCGCCGTGGCGAGCGCGGCGTCGTCGTTGGCGGCCAGCCACGCGGCCGCGTCGAGGACGCGAGCGACGGTGGCGCCGAGCCCGGCGGGGTTGGAGCCGAGCGTCTCGGGGACGCGCTCGAACCGGCGGAGGCTCGCCGTTCCTCCTGGCAGGGCTCGACGCACCACGACGTACCCGAAGCCGACGCCGGTGACGCGGCGGTCCGCGAAGTCGTCGAGCCAGGCGCCCATCAGCGTGTCGAACGCGGGCGTCCCGGGCTTGGTGCCGCCGTCGCGGATCCAGGTCTCGGCGTACGACGTGGGGTCCTGGCGCTCGCGCTCGATGACCCACGCGTCGAGGTCGGTGTCCGCGAACCAGCTGCGCACGCGGTCGAGGCCGTCGACGCCCCAGTGGTACTCCCAGTTGCCGAGCAGCTGCGCGGTCCCACCGGGCTCGAGGTGCTCGGACAGGCCGCGGAGCACGGTCTCGACGAGCGCGTCGCCGACCATGCCGCCGTCGCGGTACTCGTACGAGGGGACGCCCGGCCGGCGGGGTGTGATGACGAACGGCGGGTTCGACACGATGCGGTCGAACCGCTCCCCCGTGACGGGCTCGAAGAGCGAGCCGTACCGGAAGTCGATCCCGTCGATGCCGTTGAACTCCGCGTTGAAGCGGGCGATGTCGAGGGCGCGGCGCGAGATGTCGGTGGCGACCACGTGCTCGGCGAAGCGCCGGGCGTGCATGGCCTGGATCCCGCAGCCGGTACCGAGGTCCAGGACCGTGCGGACGGGGACGGGCACCTGCAGACCGCTCAGCGTGGTGGTGGCGCCGCCGATGCCGAGGACGTGCTCCTCGCTGATCGCGTGGCCGAGGGCGAGCTCGCCGAGGTCCGAGACGATCCACCAGGTGCCGGCACCGAGGTCGTCGACGAAGGCGTAGGGACGCAGGTCCACCGTCGGCTCAACGACCGCGGCGTCGGTGTCGGTGTCGGTGTCAGTGCCACAGACCCGCAGCAGGCCTGCCGCGACCACGGCGTCGAGCCCGGCGGTCGGGAACGCGGCTGCGGCGTCCGCGCGGGACGTCGGCAGGCCGAGCACGAACAGGGTGGCGAGGGTGCCGAGCGGGGATGTCTCACGAGCAGCCAGGGCACGGAGGGCCGCCACTCGCGAGCCCCGGTGCAGCGATGCGGCCGCTTCGGTCCCCAGAGTGCGTCGACCCGGTCGACGGTGAAGCCTGCGGCGTCGAGGTCCGCGGCGAGCGCCGTCGTCACGACCGGGTCAGCACCGATGTCGGGGAGCGTGTGCACTGCCACCCCGGCGCCGGCGTCGGCACCCGCGCCGGGCACCGCGCTCACGACTCGATCCCGTCGCGGAGCAGGGCCGCGGGCACCTGCCAGTCGAGCACCAGGTCGAGCAGCCCCGGGAACCGCTGCTGCACGTCCTCGATGCGGACGCGGCTGATGCGGGTCAGGCCCTCGAGGTGCTGTTCGAGCAGTCCGGCCTCGCGCAGGACCCGGAAGTGGTGGGTGAGCGTGGACTTCGGTCGGTCGATCCCGACCCAGCCGCAGCTCCGTTCACCACCGGCGGCGTCGACGAGGTAGCGGTGCAGGATCGCCAACCGGATCGGGTCGCTCAGGGCGTCCAGGACGACGGGGAGGTCCATCTCGGCCACGGTCGGCTGGGGCAGCCGCTCGGGGGCATCGACGTGCGCGGGCATGGACGGGACGCTACCACCGTTCGGCTTGCTGTACGACTTGCGTCGTACAGCGGACTGCGGTACGAATGCAGTCGTACAACGGACCATCGGAAGGATGCTCATGCAGCAGTCAGCTCGCTCGGTCGCCGGGTTCTGGATCCTCGCGGCGATGCTCCTGGTGTCGGTCGCGTCGTCCGCGGTCCCCTCACCGATCTACCCGGTCTACGCCGCCGAGTGGCACCTCACGCCGCTCATGCTGACCGGCGTCTTCGCCATCTACGTCGCCGGGCTGCTCGCGAGCCTGCTGATCGCCGGGCGGCTGTCGGACCACGTCGGCCGCAAACCCGTGCTCGTCGCCGGAGGCCTGGGCGTCGCCCTGTCGCTCGGACTGTTCGCGGTCGCGGACGGCGTCGGTGCGCTCATCGTCGACCGCATCGTGCAGGGCGTCTCCGTCGGGCTCCTGATCGGTGCGCTCGGGGCGGCCCTCATCGACAACTCACTCGATCGGCACCCGACGCTGGCCGGCGTGCTGAACGGCGTCATCCCGCCGATCGCGCTGGCCACCGGTGCGATGTCGAGCGGCGCGCTCGTGCAGTGGGGTCCGGCGCCGGAGCAGCTCGTCTACCTGGTCTTCGGAGCGCTGCTCGTGCTCCTCGTGCTGGCGCTGTTCGTGGTCCCCGAGCAGGTCCAACGGCGCCCCGGAGCGCTCCGTTCGCTGCGGCCGACGATCAGCGTGCCGCGGAGCTCACGTCGGCTGTTCCGCGGGGTCGTCGGCTCACTCGTCGCCAGCTGGGCCCTCGGCGGCATGTTCCTCTCGCTCGTCCCCTCGGCCCTCGGTGCGGTGTTCGGCATCACGAACCACTTCGCGGCCGGCGCACTCATCGCCGTCGTCACGGGCGTCGGTGCGCTGACCGGGCTCGCGACACAGCGGATGGACGCTCGTCGCGCCGTGCTCGTCGGGCTCGTCGCCCTGGTGCTCGGCCCGATCGTGACCGTGGCGTTCGTGATGGCCCACTCCCTGCCCGGCCTCGTCGTCGGCAGTGCGATCGCTGGCATCGGCTTCGGCGCCGGGTTCCAGGCACCGCTGCGGATGCTGCTCGCGACCGCGGCACCGACCCACCGCGCCGGACTGCTCTCGACGATCTACGTCGTCAGCTACCTGGCGTTCGGGGTCCCCGCCGTCATCGGTGGGCTACTCGAACCGTCGATCGGACTCGTCCCCGTCATCGCCGGGTACGGCGGGTTCATCGTGCTCGCGGCAGTCGTCGCGCTCGTGCTGCAGCTGACGTCGAAGGACGCGGCCGCCGTCGAGGAGCAGGCCGCCGAGGTCATCGAGCACACCGCCACCGGCTCGATCCGCGTCGCAGCGGAGTAGGCGGCCGGCACCCGCTTGGTGCGAGGTTGACCACACGGTGCGAGGCCACAGCGCCGCACGGAGTGATCAACCTCGCACCAGCCGACGGCTAGTGCCCCGGGTGCGCCGAGTTCGCGCCGCGCGCCCGTCCACGAGCACGCACCCCGACGGTCCGAGCAGCACCCGTGTGGGCGGCGTCGACGTCGGCCTTGCCCCGGTCGGCAGCATCGCGCAGGCGCTTCGGTCCGTGCCGCTTGGCCCAGTCCCAGAAGCGGTGCAGCTGCGCCTTGAGCCACACGATGATCTTGTGGAAGAAGTGGAACTCGCTCGCCAGCACCGTGAGGCCGATGAACACCACGAGCCACCCCGGCCCGGGCAGCGGCACCAGGATGAGCCCGATGATGACGACCAGTCCGCCGACGATTCCGACGAGGACCTTGTAGAACAGGTGCAGGTGCGGCCTGGCGTGGATCCAGGTCCGCATGTCGTGGAACCACTGGAAGCGCTGACGCGGCGCACCGTCGGTCCGGCTCTCGCCGGGTCCGTCGTTCGCGTCGCCGTCCATGCCGAAAACGTAGGGCGTGCGGCTGGGAATCCGCGGCGCACGCGGTGGACGCGCGGTGCGCGTGACGGACGACGCGTGGCGGGGATGCGCCGTGCCTCCCGTCCGTCAGCGGGTGTCCGCCGGGAGGCCCGTCACGCGTGGGCGACGCACGTCGCGGCCCACGGGACGGCGGCCAATCGGGCCGCTGGGATCGGTTCCCCGCCGACCGCGCAGATCCCGTAGGTGCCGGCGTCGAGCCGCGCGAGCGCGGCGTCCACCTGCTCGATCCGCTGCCGGGCCGCGTCGCGGACGGCGCCGAGCGAGCCGCGCTCCCACGCGAGGGTCGCGCCCTCGGGGTCGTGCTCGTCGTCGGAGTTGGCGTCCTGGCGGGCGTCACTGACGTCGCGCATGCTCCGCTCGACGTCGGCGAGCAGCCGTTCGTTGCGAGCGCGTTCCGTGTCGAGCGCGGTGCGGGGGTCGTCCATGGCGGACACCGTAGTCGAGACGGAATGCCCGACTCTCCGGATGCGTTTGCATCGACATGATGAAGATCGGGTTCCTGTCGTTCGGACACTGGCGCGACGTGCCGGGGTCGAAGGTGCGCAGCGGGCGTGAGTCCCTGGTGCAGGCGATCGACCTCGCGGTCGCTGCTGAAGAGGCCGGCGTCGACGGCGCCTACTTCCGCGTGCACCACTTCGCACCGCAGCAGGCGGCACCGTTCCCCCTGCTGTCCGCGATCGCCGCGAAGACCAGCCGCATCGAGATCGGGACCGGCGTGATCGACATGCGCTACGAGAACCCGCTCTACATGGCCGAGGAGGCCGCGGCGACCGACCTGATCTCCGGCGGACGACTGCAGCTCGGCGTCTCCCGTGGCTCACCCGAGACCGCCCTCGCCGGTTACCAGCAGTTCGGCTACGTACCGGACGCGTCCGACGAGAACGGTGGCGACATGGCCCGCGCGCACACCAGCGTGTTCCGTCGCGCCGTCGCCGGCGAACCGATGGCCAACGCCAACCCGCAGATGACCGGCTCGGTCGGATCGCTGCCGATCTCCCCGCTCTCCGACTCGCTCGGCGACCGCATCTGGTGGGGCGCCGGCACACGAGCCACCGCCGAGTGGACCGCCGAGCAGGGCATGAACCTGATGTCGTCGACCCTGCTCACCGAGGACACCGGCGTGCCGTTCGACGAACTGCAGGCCGAACAGATCGAACGCTTCCGACGGGTCTGGGCCGAGTCGGGCTGGGACCGGACCCCTCGGGTGTCGGTCTCGCGGAGCATCATCCCGATCATCGACGACGAGTCGCGGCACTACTTCGGCGTGCGCGCACAAGTCGAGGGGCAGGACCAGGTCGGGCACCTCGACGGCGGGCTCGCACGCTTCGGCCGCTCGTACATCGGCTCGCCCGAGGACCTCGTCGCGGAGCTGGCGGCCGACCAGGCGGTCCGCGCTGCCGACACCGTGCTCGTCACGGTGCCGAACCAGCTCGGCGTCGACTTCAACGCGCGGCTGCTCGCCGCGGTGAAGGACGTGTTCACCGAGGTCGACGCGGCGCCCGTGCCGGCCTGATCTGCTCGGTCAGGCGCTGACGGTCGGCGGCGGCGTCTACGCAGGCGTCGGCGGCGCCGTCGCCGTCGCCGTCGGCGTCGTCGGCGTGGGCGTCTGCGCAGGCGTCGGCGTCGGCCAGATCAGCCGGAAGCGCTCGCAGACCACCGGCATGTCCGGTTCGAAGCCGCGCGGGCTCTCGGAGTGCGCGCGCCAGTACGCCTCGTGCACCGTCCGCCAGTGCTCGAGAGTCCGGTCGCCCTCGCCTTCGGCACGCGCATGCTCGGCCCCGACGGCGTCGAACGGGACGATCCGGACGTCCGTCGTCTCGATGACGGCCCGGGGAACACCGGCACCGTCGGTCACGATGCTGCGCTCACCGGTCGTGGGGAGCGGGTCACCCGTCGCCTCGTAGTCCCAGAGCGACGACGCTGTGCCGTCCTTGACCCCGCGGAGCACCAGGCCGAGCAGCTCGTCTGCCTGCGCCGGAGTGGCACCGAACGACCATGCCTCCGGCACCTCGGCCGGCAGTTCCGGAGCCTCGTCTCGCCGTGCGTTCCAGAAGCCGTCGAGGGTCGTGGTCACCAGCCGACCGTAGCGCACCGCCGGGTGTCCGCACTTGTGCCGACACCCGCCTTGGGACTGTGGCGGCGGGGCGGCATCCCCTACTTTCGAGGAGCACCGTCCCCCGCACCTCGAGGAGTCCCCGTGACACTGCCGGCCGCAGGCTGGTTCCCGGACCCGCAGGACGCCAGTCGTCTCCGCTGGTGGGACGGTCACACCTGGGGCGCCGCGACCCGTGTCCTGCCGAGTGCTCCGGAACCGGTCGTGCCGATCGTCGTCGCACCCGTGGGCCCAGCGTTCTCCGTGCACACGGCATCGATCCGGACCCGCGCGTGGGCATCCGGCGGCGGTCGCGATCGACGGCTGTGCGTGTTCACGGTGCTCGCGGTGCTGCTGGCCCTGACGTCGATCCTCATCAACCCGCTGGGTGCCTGCAGTGCGCTCGCTCTCGTGTGCGGGCTCGTCGGTGTCGTTCGCCCCGGCGCGACCGGTGGGTGGGCGGTCGCCGCGAGGAGCGCGTCCTCGAGCGCGGTGGTGGTGGCGGTCGCGACGGGCGCGGTGGCGGCGTCGGCCCAGTTCCACCTCTTCTGACCCGTCGGGGGCCGTCACCGTCCGACTTCGTGAGCAGAAATTGTCGGGTGCCGACCAGCGACCCGACCATTTCTGCTCACGAAGTGCACGCCCGCACCCGCCGAACGACGAGCCCTACCGCCGCGCCCGCGGATGCGCCGTCTGGTACACGTCCCGCAGCATGTCCGCCGTGACCATCGTGTAGATCTGGGTCGTCGCGACGCTCGCGTGCCCGAGCAACTCCTGCACCACGCGCACGTCGGCCCCGCCCTCGAGCAGGTGCGTCGCGAACGAGTGCCGGAACGTGTGCGGCGAGACGTGTGCCTCGAGTCCCGCCGCCTCGGCCGCCGACTGGATCACGAGCCACGCGCTCTGCCGTGACAGCCGAGCACCCCGCGCGCCGAGGAACAGTGCCGGCGTCGAGGCCCTCGTGCGGCGAACACCGGCCGCGCCCGCACCAGGTAGGCGTCGATCGCCGCCCGCGCGAAACTGCCGAGGGGCACGACCCGCTGCTTGTTCCCCTTGCCGGTGACCTTCACGACGGCGAGGCCATCGGCGTCGGGGGCCGAGTCATCGGACAGCGTGGTCACGTCGTCCACCGACAACCCCACCGCCTCGGAGATCCGCGCGCCGGTGGCGTAGAGCAGCTCGAGCAACGCCTTGTCCCGCAGCCGGACGGGGTCGTCGACACCGGAAGTGCCGTCTGCGGAGCCGCCCGCCGAGACCGCTCCGAGCAGGCGCTCCATGTCCTCCACCGAGATCGCCTTCGGCAGCCGCATCGGGGCCTTCGGTGGCCGGACGGCGGTGCCGGGGTCGAGCGGCAGCCAGCCCTCACCCGCCGCGAAGGCCGTGAACGAGCGCACTGAACTGAGCATCCGGGCGATCGACCTCGGTGCCAGCGGACCGTCCGGCTTCGTCGCCAGGTAGGTCACGAACTCCGAGACGTCTGCCCGAGCGAGCCGCCCGACGTCGTCGATCGCAGACGCCCCACCGGCCCGGTCGGCACCGTCGGAGTCGACCACCAGAGCCGTCGCCAGCCACGAGGCGAACACCGCCAGGTCACGCCGGTACGCCGACAGCGTGTGCTGCGACAGCCCGCGCTCGATCGCGACGTGCCGCAGGTACGTCTCCGTGGCACGGTCCAGCGGAATCACGACAGCAGGCGCACGGTCAGTGCAGTGCCTCGTCGGGGGCCCCGACCCGGTACCCGGTGAACGTCACGGTCAGGCCGGCACGCGTCGGAGCTGCGCACAGCAGTCCCGCCGACACGGCGGCATCGGGATCGAGGTACGCGACCCGCACCAGCCGGGGTTGCTCGTCCTCGGCCCAGGCCCGGATGGTCACGGCGTCGCCGTCGCGGCTGGCCCGGACCGTCACCACGCGTCCCGCCCACTCCGGCACGGGGGCCACCGACCAGTCCGAGACGTCACGGGTCACCACGGCGCCGAGCTGCGGCGTCCCGTCGGAGAACTCGACGCCGGCCTTGATCCAGTTCCGCTCGTCGACGCGCAGGAACACGCCGGCCTGGTCGAACTGCTCCGTGTAGTCGAGGACGAACGATGCCTCGATCGAGAACGACCCGTCGAGGGGCTGCACCAGCGCGTGCTCGGAGTCGTGGACGAACCCGTACGACGTGGTCCGCCAGGCGTCGCTGCCCCGGGCCGCCGTGACCCGCAGCACATCGCCGTCGAGCTCCACGGCCTCGGGCTCGTGCGTCCACGTCGCCGTGTCGACCAGTTCTCGCAGGCTCATGCGCGGCCTCGCTCGAGCGCATCCACCGCGAGCACGGCCACGACCAGCCCGGAGTTGTGCAGCCGACCATCGAGGATCGCCTCCACCAGCTCGGCCCGCGGCACCCACCGCTTCACGATGTCGGCTTCCTCAGCCTCGCGCTCGAACGCCGTCGTCGTGGGCCGCACGCCCCGGGCGCGGTAGACCTGCAGGAACTCGTTGCTCCCGCCGGACGACGTGTTGTACCGGACCAGCGGCTCCCAGGTGTCCGCTTCGAGGTCGGCCTCTTCTGCCAGCTCGGGCTGCGGCGACCCGGAGGTCCTCGCCCTCGACGTCGAGCAGCCCGGCCGGCAGCTCCCAGTCGCGCACCTGCACCGGGTGGCGGTACTGCTGGATCACGAGGACACGGCCCTCGTCGTCCTCGGCGTAGACCGCGACGGCACCGGTGTGGTCGATGTACTCCCGCACCATCGTCTCGTCGTGGTACGCGATCGCGTCACGACGCACGTCCCAGACGGCGCCTTCGTACACGACGGTGGACTCGGTGACCTCAAACGAGGCGGCTTCGTCAGCGATGGGTGCGTCAGTCACGGAACCATCCAAGCACGCGCCCCCGACGCGACCGCAGACGGACGGGAGGCGCGGTGCCAGCTGGCACCGTCCCTCCAGGCACGGCCGTCGCCCCGCTGGCGCGGTGCGCCGGTACCGGCTGGCGGGGCCCACCTCCCGTCCGATCGTGGCTGGGCTGCGCTTACGCGACCTGCTCCTCGTTCTGCGGGTCGAACAGGCTGGACGCCTCGTGGCGCTCGATCGCGGCTGCGACGAGCCCCGCGAAGAGCGGGTGCGCGTTCGTGGGACGTGAGCGCAGCTCCGGGTGCGCCTGCGTGGCGATGTAGAACGGGTGCACGTCGCGCGGCAGCTCGACGTACTCGACCAGGCTGCCGTCGGGCGACGTGCCCGAGAACACCAGGCCGGCGTCCGCGATCTGCTGCCGGTACGTGTTGTTGACCTCGTAGCGGTGACGGTGGCGCTCGGACGCCTCGGGCGCACCGTAGAGCGACTCGGCCAACGACCCGGAGCTGAACGTCGCCGGGTACAGGCCGAGGCGCATGGTGCCGCCCAGGTCGCCGCCGGCGATGATGTCCACCTGCTCCGCCATGGTCGCGATGACCGGCGTCGAGGTCTCCGGGTCGAACTCGGTGCTCGACGCGTCGGTCAGGCCGGCCTCGTGGCGGGCGTACTCGATGACCATGCACTGCAGGCCGAGGCACAGACCGAGCGTCGGGATGCCCTGCTCACGGGCGAAGCGCAGCGCGCCGAGCTTGCCCTCGATGCCGCGCACGCCGAACCCGCCGGGGATGCAGATGCCGTCGACGTCGCCGAGCTGCTTCGCAGCGCCCTCGGGCGTGGTGCAGTCGTCGGAGACGACCCACTTCAGCGTCACCTTCGCGTCGTGGGCGAAGCCGCCGGCACGGAGCGCCTCGGTGACCGACAGGTACGCGTCCGGCAGGTCGATGTACTTGCCGACCAGGGCGATCGTGACGTCCTTCTTCGGCTCGTGCACGGCACGGAGCACCGGGGTCCACGCGGTCCAGTCGACCGGGCCGGCCTCGAGCTTGAGCGCGTCGACGATGACCTGGTCGAGGCCCTGGTTGTTCAGCAGCGTCGGCAGGTCGTAGATCGACGGGACGTCCACGGCGTTCACCACGGCGTCCTCGTCGACGTCGCACATCAGGGCGATCTTCTTCTTGTTCGAATCCGACACCGGGCGGTCCGACCGCAGCACGAGCGCGTCGGGCTGGATGCCGATCGAGCGGAGCGCGGCGACCGAGTGCTGCGTCGGCTTCGTCTTCTGCTCACCCGAGGCGTTCATGAACGGCACGAGCGACACGTGCACGAAGAACACGTTGTTGCGGCCGAGCTCGTGGCGCACCTGGCGCGCCGACTCGATGAACGGCTGCGACTCGATGTCGCCGACGGTGCCGCCGACCTCGGTGATGATGACGTCGGGCTGCGGGTCGTTCTCCGCCTGCTCGCGCATCCGACGCTTGATCTCGTCGGTGATGTGCGGGATGACCTGCACGGTGTCACCGAGGTACTCGCCGCGACGCTCCTTGGCGATCACCGTCGAGTACACCTGGCCGGTCGTGACGTTCGCCGACTGCGCCAGGTTGATGTCGAGGAAGCGCTCGTAGTGCCCGATGTCGAGGTCCGTCTCCGCACCGTCGTCGGTCACGAAGACCTCGCCGTGCTGGAACGGATTCATGGTGCCCGGGTCCACGTTGAGGTACGGGTCGAGCTTCTGCATGACGACCTTGAGGCCGCGAGCCGTCAGGAGATTGCCGAGGCTGGCTGCCGTCAGGCCCTTGCCGAGAGATGACGACCCCGCCGGTCACGAAGATCTGCTTCGTCACCTTCGGGGTCGGGGTGTTTGCCTGGGTACCGCTGCTGAGAGTGTCCGCCACGGGATTCCATCGTACGTCAGAACTGCCGGGAGGCGCGACCTCGGTTCGCCGTGGGCGTTGCGCGGGGTGGGCGGCCGGGTCTTCGGGCCGTGCGCGCGGGCGTGCTTGCTTGCGTGCTTGCGGCCGCGTGGCAGGTCAGGCCGTCTGGCCGGCCACGTCGAGCAGTTCGCGGGCGTGTTCCACGCCGCTCGCGCTGTCGCCGAGCCCCGAGAGCAACCGCGCCATCTCCTGCAGGCGGTCCTCGCCCTCGAGCCGTCGCACACTCGACGAGGTCACGGCGCCGCTGGCGTCCTTCACCACGTTGAGGTGGTTGTTCGCGAACGCCGCGACCTGCGCCAGGTGCGTGACGACGATGACCTGCGTGCGCTCGGCGAGCCTCGCCAGCCGACGGCCGATCTCGATCGCCGCCGCACCGCCCACGCCGGCGTCGACCTCGTCGAAGACGAACGTCGGCACGGTCGTGCTGCCGGCCATCACGACCTCGATCGCGAGCATCACGCGCGAGAGCTCGCCGCCCGATGCCCCCTTGCCGATCGGTCGGGGTCGGTGCCGGAGTGCGGCTGCAGCAGGATCGACACCTGGTCGCGTCCGTGTCGGCGGTACTCGCCCGCGTCGGTGACCTCGACCACCAGGGTGGCGCCGGCCATCGCGAGCGTCTTCAGCTCGGTCGTGACGCGCTTCGCGAGGTCCGCTGCTGCCTTCGTACGGGCAGCTGTCAACGCGGCCGCTGCCGCCCCGAGGGCCTGCTCGTCCTGTTCGACGGACTGCTGGAGCGCCGCGATGCGGTCGTCGTCGCCGTCCAGCTCGAGCAGGCGGTCGCTCGCCCGCTGCCCGTAGTCGATGACGTCGTCGACGGTCTCGCCGTACTTGCGGGTGAGGCCGGCGAGCAGGGCGCGCCGTTCGTTGATGAGTTCGAGGTCGTGACCGGCCTCGGGCTCGAGCGAGCCGAGGTAGCTGGAGATGCTCGCCGAGGCCTCGGCCGCCTGGATGCCGAGCTCCGTGAGCTGTTCGAGCACGGGCTGCAGAGCGGCGTCGGAGTCGGCGACCCGCTCGACGGCGCGTCGGGCGGACTCGACCAGGCCGACGACGTCAGAGACCCCGTCGAGGGACTCGCTGGACAGGGCCTCGTGCGCCAGGGCCGCGGACAGCCGGAGTTCCTCGAGGTTGCCAAGCCGGTCGGCGCGCTCGGCGAGCTCGACGTCCTCGCCGGGCTGCGGGTCGGCCGCTTCGATCTCGTCCGAAGCAGCGCGGATCCGTTCGGCTTCGGCCACCCGCTCGTCGCGGTCGCGTGTCAGTGTCTCGAGTTCGCCCGTGTGCTGCTGCCACGCGTCGTACGCGGCGACGTACCGGTTCAGGGCCTTCTCGAGGGCCGCCCCACCGAAGCCGTCGAGCGCCGCACGCTGCGCGGTCGACGAGGTCAGTCGGATCTGGTCGGACTGGCCGTGCACCGTCACGAGCTGGTCAGCGAGTTCACCGAGCACCGCGACGGGAGCACTCCGGCCCCCGACCGTGGCTCGACTGCGGCCCTCGGCCGAGACCGTGCGCGTGAGGATCAGTTCGCCGTCCTCCACCGCGCCGCCGGCGTCCTCGACGCGGTCGGCGACGGCAGCGTGCTCGGGGACGTTCCAGCGGCCCTCGACCACGGCGCTCGAGGCACCACGGCGGACCGAGCCGGCGTCCGCCTGAGCACCGAGCAACAGCCCGAGGGCCGTGACGATCATGGTCTTGCCGGCACCGGTCTCGCCCGTGACGACGGTGAACCCCGGACCGAGTTCGAGCGTGGTCTCGCCGATGACCCCGAGGTCACGGATCGCGATCTCCTCGATCATCGGTGGTGCTCCTCGTCCTCGTCGGTCTGGGGCCCGCGCCAGCCGGTGACGGGGAGCCGGAACTTCGCGACGAGCCGATCGGTGAAGGGGGCGTCCTTGAGGCGCGCGACCCGCACGGGGTCGGGCGATCGACGGACCTCGACCCGAGCCCCCGGCGGCAGGTCGTGCGTCCGGCGGCCGTCGCACCACAGCACCCCGACACCGCTCGTGCGCCGCAGGACCTCGATCGCGAGCGTGCAGTCCGGGCCCACCACGATCGGGCGGGAGAACAGGGCGTGCGCGCTGAGCGGCACCATCAGCAGGGCGTCGACGTCCGGCCAGACGATCGGACCGCCGCCGGAGAACGAGTACGCCGTGGACCCGGTGGGCGTCGACACGACGACGCCGTCGCACCCGAACGAGGACAGCGGACGACCGTCGACCTCGGTCACCACCTCGAGCATGCGCTCGCGCGAGGCCTTCTCGATGGTGGCCTCGTTGAGCGCCCAACTCGAGTAGACGATCTGGTTGCCGACGACCACGTCGACCTGCAGGGTGACGCGCTCCTCGACGTGGTACTCACCCGACAGGGCGCGCTCGACGGTCTCGGCGAGGGCGTCCCGCTCGCTCTCCGCCAGGAAGCCCACGTGCCCGAGGTTCACGCCGACGATCGGTGCCCGCGTCTCGCGCACGAGTTCGGCCGCGCGCAGGATCGTGCCGTCGCCGCCGAGCACGATGACGATCTCGAGCTGGTCCGCCTGGACGTCGACGCCCAGGATGTCGACCTGCCCCACCGAGGCTTCGGCCCGCCGGATGTCGGCGTACTCGTCGAACGGCATCACCGGGATCAGACCGGCGGCGTGCAGGAGGTCGCAGACCTCGACCGCAGCGTCGATCGAGTCACGGCGACCCGTGTGGGAGACGAGCAGGATGTGCCGGTCGTCGCTCATGCGGTCCCCTCTGTGAGTTCGGTTGCCCGGACTCTCCATTCTGTCGGATTGCCACCGACACCACGCTGGAAGCGCGCGAGGTACTCGTGGTTCCCGTGCGTCCCGATGATCGGCGACGCCGCGAGCCCGGTGGTCCCGAAGCCCAGGTCCCACGCCGCCCACAGCACGTTCATCAGGGCGTCGTCGCGGAGTGCCGCATCGTGCACGATGCCCTCGCGCACCCCACCGCGGCCGACCTCGAACTGCGGCTTCACCAACAGGACGAAGTCGTCGGCGGGGACGGCCTCGGCCAGGGCGGGCAGCACGAGCCGGAGGGAGATGAAGGACAGGTCGCCGACCACCAGGGTCGTCTCGGCTGCAGCGCCGTCGAGCGCGAGGTAGTCCGACCGGGTCAGGCTGCGGGCGTTGGTGCCCTCGACCACTGCGACACGCTCGTCGACGGCGATCGTGGGGTGCAGTTGCCCGTGCCCGACGTCGAGCGCGATGACCCGGCGAGCACCTCGGGCCAGGAGCACCTGCGTGAAGCCACCCGTGCTCGCACCGACGTCGAGCACCACACGGCCGGACGGGTCCACGCCGAACGCATCGAGCGCCCCGACCAGCTTCTGGGCAGCGCGGGAGACCCACTCGTCGGCCGCGTCGACCACGATGTCGGCAGCCGGCGAGGTCGGGGCGGAGGGCTTCACGACAGGACGACCGTCGACCGTCACCCGGCCGTCCTGGATGAGCTTGGTGGCAGCGGTGCGCGAGCGCGCGAGGCCACGTGTCGCGAGCAGGGCGTCGAGGCGGACCGGGGTCGCGTCGGGCACGGCTCCGTCCGGTTCAGGCACTCGCGGTGCCGCCGCTCTCGAGCCGCGTGCGCAGCTCGTCGTGGAGTGCCGAGAACGCGTCTGCTCGTTCGACGAGCGGCAGGGTCTCGGCCGCCGAGGTGCGCGCGGCGAACTCGTCCTGCGGTTCCAGGTCGGCGGACGGCTGCTCGGGGTTCGGCACGTCCGACACGCTACTCGCCGCCGTAGAGCTGCGGGTCCACGTCAAGGCCGTAGATGGCCAGCCCGGACTCCCAGATCAGCGCTGCGCCGGCGCGGAGTCGATCGATGTCGCTGCCGGCGTCGAGGACCCGCACCACGTGCCCCCGCATCGCCACGGTGGCGCTGCCGACGGTGACGTACCGCGTGCCGTCGTCGTCCTGCCGACGGACGGTCACCGGGTAGGGCTCGGACAGACCACGGAGGTCCTCGAGCACGAACACCGGACGGGAACGCTGATCGGCAGCGAGCACCTGCTTCGCCTGGTCGATGCCGGTGAGCACGAGGACGCTCGGGATCCCGACGTCGTTCGCCCCCTTGATGTCGGTGTCGAGACGATCACCGATGAACAGTGTCTTCCCGCCGCCGAACCGCTCGACCGCGGCGTCGAAGATCGGGCGCTCCGGCTTGCCGGCGACCACGGGCATCCGCCCCACGGCCTGGTGGACTGCGGACACGAGCGTGCCGTTGCCGGGCGCGATGCCGCGCTCGACCGGGATCGACCAGTCCATGTTCGTGGCGACCCACGGGATCGCCGGGTCGGCCAACGCGAACGACGCCTCGGCCAGTTCCTTCCACCCGAGGTCCGGGGAGAAGCCCTGGATGACCGCGGCCGGGGAGTCCTCGGCGCTGGTCGTCACCGTGAAGCCGGCGGCCTCGACGATGCTCGACAGTCCCAGTCCGCCGGTGACGAGCACCGTCGCGCCGGCGGGCACCAGCGTCGACAGGAGCTGCACGCCGGCCTGCGACGACGTGACGACGTCGTCCTCGGACACCTCGAGCCCGTAGCGCTCGAGGTGTTCGGCGACGTCGATCGGTCGTCGGGACGCGTTGTTGGTGATGTACCCGACCCGTGCGGTCAGCGAGGCCCGTGTGAGCGCCTCGACCGCGTGCGGGATGGCGTTCCGCCCCCGGTAGACGACGCCGTCGAGGTCCGTCAGGACCACGTCGACGCCGTCCGTCGGAGCGGTCGGGACGTCAGTCGGCTGCGGAGCCGTCGACGTCGCGGGGGTTGTCGTCGTCGAGTTCGCCGGGCTCGTCGGCGTCGCCGGGTTCGCCGACGACGTCGGGCTCGGCGAGGGCTGGCTCGTCGTCGTCGAGGTCGGCGTCGTCGTCGAGCTGGTCGGTGTCGTCGAGCTCGCCGGCGTCTCCGTGTTCTTCGACCTCGAGCGTTTCCTCGACCACATCAACTGTCTCCCAAGCGTTCTCGTCGGCGGCTTCGGCGAGAGCCGTCGCCGCACGGTCGACACGGGCCCACCACTCGTCGGCCTCGTCTTGGCGGCCGAGCTCTTCGAGCGTGGCCGCGTAAGCACTGTAGAGCGCCGGTGACCACGTGTAGGCCGTGGACGGGTCCAGCTGTGGAATCTCCAGCTCGCCCAGGGCAGCTGTGGGGTTCCCGAGGTCGATGCGTGCGCCGGACATCGCGATCGCGAGTTCGACCTGCACCGCGGTGTCGAGCGCTGCACGTTCGACCGAGCGCCCGAGCTCGAGCGCACGTTCGGGGCGGCCGAGGCCTCGTTCGCAGTCCACCATCATCGGGAGCTGGTCGTTGCGGCCGGAGATGCGCCGGTAGGTACGGAGCTCGCGCAGCGCGGTCGCGAAGTCCCCCAGGCGGTACGCCGTGATCGCAGCGGTCTCGCGGACGACACCGACGCGACCGGCACGGCGGGCGGCGCTCAGGGCGTGCTCGTTCGCCAGGGCAGGGTCCTCGTCGACGAACAGCGCCGCGGCCACGAGGTGCCGGGCGACCCAGTCGGCGTTGTCCTTGCTGAGGGTCTTCAGCTCCATGCGCGCCGCGGGGTCGAGGTCGCGCGCATCGATCTCGTCGGGGATGTCCGGGTCGTCGTGACGCGGACGGATCGACTTCGTGCCGTACGGGTCGCGGTCTTCCCAGTCGTCGCGGGCTGCCTCGCCGAACCGTGCGCCGGCGTGACGCGTCCCGTCGCCGAACCGGCGTCGATCGTCGCCGCCGTCCTGACGAGGGCGGTCGCCGCCGCGGGCCGGACGGTCCGAAGCGCCCCGGAAGGACGGTCGGTCACCGTCACGACGCGGACGGTCGCCGTCGCGGGCCGGACGGTCGCCGTCACGCGCCGGACGGTCGGCGCCGCCGCGGTACGCGGGACGGTCAGAGCCGCCGCGGTACGCGGGACGGTCGCCGTCACGACGCGGACGGTCCGATGAACCACCACCGTACGACGGACGGTCCCCGTCACGCGCCGGGCGGTCAGAGCCGCTGCGGTACGGGCGGTCTCCATCGCGAGCCGGACGGTCGGACCCACCGCGGTACGCGGGGCGGTCGCCATCACGACGGGGACGATCCGGACCACCCTGGTAGGGGCGGTCGCCATCACGACGGGGACGATCCGAACCACCGCGATAGGCGGGACGGTCGCCGTCACGGGCGGGACGATCCGAACCACCGCGGTAGGCGGGACGGTCGCCGTCACGGGCGGGACGATCGGAGCCGCCACGGTACGCGGGACGGTCGCCGTCACGGGCGGGACGATCGGAGCCGCCACGGTACGCGGGACGGTCGCCGTCACGGGCGGGACGATCGGAGCCGCCACGGTACGCGGGACGGTCACCATCACGACGCGGACGATCCGAACCACCACGGTAGGCGGGACGATCTCCATCACGCGCGGGGCGGTCCGACCGGAACGGACGGTCCCCGTCGCGGCGCGGACGCTCAGCACCGCGGGGGCCGTCGCCGCGCGGCGGGCGGCCGGAGTCGCCGCGATCGCTCCGCCACGACGGACGATCATCACGGTCTCCGGAACGGAACGGACGGTCGCCACCGCTCCGCGGCGCACTGTCGCGACGTGCAGCGCCGTCGCGGAACGGACGGTCGGAGCGCTCAGGACGGTCGCGGCGGTCGCCCTCGCGGCGTTCGAAGTCACGTGGACCGGACGACCAACGGCCTCCGCTCGCAGCGTCTCCGCGCGGACCTCCGTCGCGTCGAGGGGCTCGGTCGTCCCGTCGGGGTCGGTCTCCCCGGTCGCCGTCGTTCCGCCGCTCGTCGTCGTTCGCCACCGTTGCTCCTCATCGCGTGCCCGAGCCGAAGGCCGGGCGTTCGTCCGCTGTGTCGTTGTGTTGGGTGCCGCGTCGGTCGGACCGACGTTCGACCCCCAGTTCATCACGAACCGGAGCCGACGTCGAGCAACGAGCGGCAAAACAGAAATGGCCACCGGCCACCAGCGTGAACGAGGGTCTCCCTGCAAATTCACGATGGAGGGCCGATGGCCACATCTTGTTACGTTAAGTCCGGCGGCGTCCTACTCTCCCACAAGGTCCCCCTTGCAGTACCATCGGCGCTGAGAGGCTTAGCTTCCGGGTTCGGAATGTGACCGGGCGTTTCCCTCTCGCTATGACCACCGGAACACTTTCGACCATGATCTGGTCTCAAACATGTTCCGGCTGCTGCCCACGAATGGGCAGAGCGGTGTATTCAGTTTGATTCCCGATCGTCTGTCGGGAACCACAAAGTGGACGCGAGCCCGTGCAACACGTGCACGGAAATCAGTGTGTTATCAAGTCTTCGGCTTATTAGTACCGGTCAGCTCCACGGGTCGTTAGTCCCCGCTTCCACATCCGGCCTATCAACCCAGTAGTCTGCTGGGAGCCTCTCACACTCAAGGTGCATGGAAATCTCATCTCGAAGACGGCTTCCCGCTTAGATGCTTTCAGCGGTTATCCGGTCCGAACGTAGCTAATCAGCGGTGCCCTTGGCAGAACAACTGACACACCAGAGGTTCGTCCATCCCGGTCCTCTCGTACTAGGGATAGATCTTCTCAAATTTCCAACGCGCGCAGCGGATAGGGACCGAACTGTCTCACGACGTTCTAAACCCAGCTCGCGTACCGCTTTAATGGGCGAACAGCCCAACCCTTGGGACCTACTCCAGCCCCAGGATGCGACGAGCCGACATCGAGGTGCCAAACCATGCCGTCGATATGGACTCTTGGGCAAGATCAGCCTGTTATCCCCGAGGTACCTTTTATCCGTTGAGCGACAGCGCTTCCACAAGCCACTGCCGGATCACTAGTCCCGACTTTCGTCCCTGCTCGACCTGTCAGTCTCACAGTCAAGCTCCCTTGTGCACTTACACTCGCCACCTGATTGCCAACCAGGTTGAGGGAACCTTTGGGCGCCTCCGTTACTCTTTGGGAGGCAACCGCCCCAGTTAAACTACCCATCAGGCACTGTCCATGAACCCGATCAGGGTCCTACGTTAGACATCCAGAGTGACCAGAGTGGTATTTCAACAATGACTCCACGAACACTAGCGTGCCCGCTTCACAGTCTCCCACCTATCCTACACAAGCCACACCGAACACCAATACCAAACTGTAGTAAAGGTCACGGGGTCTTTCCGTCCTGCTGCGCGTAACGAGCATCTTTACTCGTAGTGCAATTTCGCCGAGTTCGCGGTTGAGACAGCTGGGAAGTCGTTACGCCATTCGTGCAGGTCGGAACTTACCCGACAAGGAATTTCGCTACCTTAGGATGGTTATAGTTACCACCGCCGTTTACTGGGGCTTAAATTCAGAGCTTCGCCCAAAGGCTAACCCTTCCTCTTAACCTTCCAGCACCGGGCAGGCGTCAGTCCGTATACATCGTCTTGCGACTTCGCACGGACCTGTGTTTTTAGTAAACAGTCGCTTCCCACTGGTCTCTGCGGCCTTCAACGCTCACGGAGCAAAGTCCGGTCACGTGTCCGGCCCCCCTTCTCCCGAAGTTACGGGGGCATTTTGCCGAGTTCCTTAACCACGATTCTCTCGATCTCCTTGGTATTCTCTACCTGACCACCTGAGTCGGTTTCGGGTACGGGCGGCTGCAACCTCGCGTCGATGCTTTTCTCGGCAGCATAGGATCACTGATTTCCCCTTACGGGTACGCGTCGGATCTCAGGCGTACAGACGACGGATTTGCCTATCGTCAGCCCTACATCCTTACACCAGGTTCACCTTACGGATACCATCGCCTGGCTCAGCTACCTTCCTGCGTCACACCTGTTCATACGCTAACCGCACCAGCATGGGGTCGAGCGTTAGACCGGCCACCATCACCCCGAAGGGATCCGGTTGATCCGGGTTAGGACTCTTAGCACCACTGGATTAGCTTGGGCGGTTGTTCGCCGGTACGGGAATATCAACCCGTTGTCCATCGACTACGCCTGTCGGCCTCGCCTTAGGTCCCGACTTACCCAGGGCGGATTAACCTGGCCCTGGAACCCTTGGTCTTTCGGAGGACGGGTTTCTCACCCGTCTTTCGCTACTCATGCCTGCATTCTCACTCGTGTAGCGTCCACGGCTGGATCACTCCGCCGCTTCACTCGCCACACGACGCTCTCCTACCACTCCGCACGACTGAACCACGAAGGCTTGTCTAGTGTGCGAAATCTACAACTTCGGTGGTGTGCTTGAGCCCCGTTACATTGTCGGCGCGGAATCACTTGACCAGTGAGCTATTACGCACTCTTTCAAGGGTGGCTGCTTCTAAGCCAACCTCCTGGTTGTCTATGCAACTCCACATCCTTTCCCACTTAGCACACGCTTAGGGACCTTAGTTGGTAGTCTGGGTTGTTTCCCTCTCGACGATGAAGCTTATCCCCCACCGTCTCACTGCTGCGCTCTCACTCACCGGCATTCGGAGTTTGGCTGACGTCAGTAACCTGTTGAGGCCCATCGGCCATCCAGTAGCTCTACCTCCGGCGAGAAACACGCAACGCTGCACCTAAATGCATTTCGGAGAGAACCAGCTATCACGAAGTTTGATTGGCCTTTCACCCCTATCCACAGCTCATCCCCTCCATTTTCAACTGAAGTGGGTTCGGTCCTCCACGACGTCTTACCGTCGCTTCAACCTGGCCATGGATAGATCACTTCGCTTCGGGTCTAGAACATGCGACTCAAACGCCCTATTCAGACTCGCTTTCGCTACGGCTGCCCCACACGGGTTAACCTCGCCACATATCACTAACTCGCAGGCTCATTCTTCAAAAGGCACGCCGTCACCCCTACTAAGGAGGCTCCGACGGTTTGTAAGCAAACGGTTTCAGGTACTATTTCACTCCCCTCCCGGGGTACTTTTCACCTTTCCCTCACGGTACTTGTCCGCTATCGGTCATCTGGGAGTATTTAGGCTTATCAGGTGGTCCTGACAGATTCACACGGGATTTCTCGGGCCCCGTGCTACTTGGGATACACATCCGGCCATAACACCATTTCGTCTACGGGGCTGGCACCCACTACGGCCCGGCTTTCAAACCGGTTCGACTATGATGCGCTGTAACCGCCCCAGTCCGGCAGAACTGAGTGACGTGTCCCACAACCCCGACCATGCAACGCCCGCCGGCTATCACACATGATCGGTTTAGCCTCATCCGCTTTCGCTCGCCACTACTCACGGAATCACATGTTGTTTTCTCTTCCTGTGGGTACTGAGATGTTTCACTTCCCCACGTTCCCTCTACCCGCCCTATATATTCAGGCGGGAGTCACCAGGTCACAAAAGCGCCCAGCGGGGTTTCCCCATTCGGAAATCCTCGGATCAGGGCTCGATTATCAGCTCCCCGAGGCTTATCGCAGATTTCTACGTCCTTCTTCGGCTCCAGATGCCAAGGCATCCACCGTTTGCTCTTAGAAACTTGACCACAAAGATTAAAATTGCGATCCGTCATCACCCACAACACGAACACCAAAAGTGCCCGGTCGATTGGATGACGCGAATCAAAGATGCTCGCGTCCACTGTGTAGTTCTCAACATACGATCGGCACCACACTCCCCACCGTCCAGTGACAGTGCTTCATGCGGCCCGGCGAAGGACCCGTAGGCCCAACCCCCAACCCACCTCACGGCAGATCAGGAAGCCTGGTCCCTCAGGACCCAACAACGTGCACCAGCTGAGCGCTCCACCCCCGACCCGTCCCAACCCTGCAAGCAGAGCGTACTGAGGTCGGAAGCATCACTCCCAACTGCACTGTCAATGTTCCACCCATGAGCTACCGGCAACCACGTTCGGGTTACTCGGCGCCTGGACCACGCCCACCCCGAAGGGCACACGAGGCCAGATGCTCCTTAGAAAGGAGGTGATCCAGCCGCACCTTCCGGTACGGCTACCTTGTTACGACTTAGTCCTAATCACCGATCCCACCTTCGACGGCTCCTTCCACAAGGGTTAGGCCACCGGCTTCGGGTGTTACCGACTTTCATGACTTGACGGGCGGTGTGTACAAGGCCCGGGAACGTATTCACCGCAGCGTTGCTGATCTGCGATTACTAGCGACTCCGACTTCATGAGGTCGAGTTGCAGACCTCAATCCGAACTGAGACCGGCTTTTGGGATTCGCTCCACCTTACGGTATCGCAGCCCTTTGTACCGGCCATTGTAGCATGCGTGAAGCCCAAGACATAAGGGGCATGATGATTTGACGTCATCCCCACCTTCCTCCGAGTTGACCCCGGCAGTCTCCTATGAGTCCCCGGCATAACCCGCTGGCAACATAGAACGAGGGTTGCGCTCGTTGCGGGACTTAACCCAACATCTCACGACACGAGCTGACGACAACCATGCACCACCTGTACACCGACCACAAGGGGGCGACCATCTCTGGCCGTTTCCGGTGTATGTCAAGCCTTGGTAAGGTTCTTCGCGTTGCATCGAATTAATCCGCATGCTCCGCCGCTTGTGCGGGCCCCCGTCAATTCCTTTGAGTTTTAGCCTTGCGGCCGTACTCCCCAGGCGGGGCGCTTAATGCGTTAGCTACGACACAGAAACCGTGGAAAGGTCCCTACATCTAGCGCCCAACGTTTACGGCATGGACTACCAGGGTATCTAATCCTGTTCGCTCCCCATGCTTTCGCTCCTCAGCGTCAGTTACGGCCCAGAGATCTGCCTTCGCCATCGGTGTTCCTCCTGATATCTGCGCATTCCACCGCTACACCAGGAATTCCAATCTCCCCTACCGCACTCTAGTCTGCCCGTACCCACTGCAAGCCCGAGGTTGAGCCTCGGATTTCACAGCAGACGCGACAAACCGCCTACGAGCTCTTTACGCCCAATAATTCCGGACAACGCTTGCACCCTACGTATTACCGCGGCTGCTGGCACGTAGTTAGCCGGTGCTTTTTCTGCAGGTACCGTCACTTTCGCTTCTTCCCTACTAAAAGAGGTTTACAACCCGAAGGCCGTCATCCCTCACGCGGCGTTGCTGCATCAGGCTTTCGCCCATTGTGCAATATTCCCCACTGCTGCCTCCCGTAGGAGTCTGGGCCGTGTCTCAGTCCCAGTGTGGCCGGTCACCCTCTCAGGCCGGCTACCCGTCGTCGCCTTGGTGAGCCATTACCTCACCAACAAGCTGATAGGCCGCGAGTCCATCCCCAACCAAAAAATCTTTCCACCACCAGACCATGCGGCCAGTGATCATATCCAGTATTAGACGTCGTTTCCAACGCTTATCCCAGAGTCAGGGGCAGGTTACTCACGTGTTACTCACCCGTTCGCCACTAATCCACCCAGCAAGCTGGGCATCATCGTTCGACTTGCATGTGTTAAGCACGCCGCCAGCGTTCGTCCTGAGCCAGGATCAAACTCTCCGTAAAAAAATACAGACCCAACACCCCAAAGGGCATCAGACCGAGTTGATTCTGACTGTTGACTGTCTACTGACAATCTTCAATCCAAAAGGAATTGTCTCAAACCCAACCAACCCGAAGGGAGGCCAGGCACGAGGTCAATCAATAAATTGGCATTGACAATGTGCACGCTGTTGAGTTCTCAAGGACCAGACGCACTCCCCACTCCACCCGTCGGGCTTCGTCAGAGAGGCATTCGTCTCGCGACACCTTCAACCGCCACGATGGAGACCGTGGAACTCTTGGGTGTCGGTTGCCTGAGCGGGACCCCGTCCGGACTGCATCTCCAGGTGGTTTCACCTGGTGACCGTCTCGGCCGTTCCGTTCTCCGCCTCAGCGGCAACGAGTGACAACATTACGGGGAGGTGAACGGGAGCGCCAGCTGGGCCACTTCCCGGGCGTGTCGCGGGCGGAGGCCGTGTGCGTCGCCGAGCGGGGCCGGATGGTTCGATCTCAGAACCCACTCCGGCACACCGGGACACCGGGACACCGGGACACCGGGACACCGGGACACCGGGACACCGGGACACCGGGACACCGGGACACCGGGACTCCGGGACTCCGGGACCCGGGACTCCGGGACTCCGGGACTCCGGGACTCCGGGACTCCGGGACTCCGGGACTCCGGGACTCCGGGACTCCGGGACCAGCATCCTCCCCCGGCAGCCGGAAGGCGAGCGTCGACGCCGTGCCCAGCCCTCCCGTGCAGGCCGAACACCACGACGCGCCCAGGTCGAGCGATCGCTCGCAGGACAAGGCGCAACTACTCATGACCTGGACAACGCCCTCTGGGTCGGCGATCGGACTCCCCGAGCGGGAACCACAGCGCGGTACGCCCTGCCGGCTCAGCAAGCTGCGTCGAGTCCAGAGTCCGGCTCGAGGCGCGCCTCCACGCGAGCAGACCACTTCATGCCGAGCCGCACAGTGAAAGGCCCGCACAGCCGCCGGCGCATGGGCACGGCCCGCCTGTACCCGTCCCACCTTCACCTCACGGCTCGACGCTGAGCGCCGCCGATGCCGAGACTGGTGGACCCGGCCACCCCAGCGTCGGACGTGCTCCGCTTCGTGAGCAGAAATGGTCGGGTGCGATCGGCAGGACTCGACCATCTCTGCTCACGAACCGCCAGCGCCACTCGTGGAGGAGCCCGAGCTCGTCATCGAGGGAGGACGGCGCCGGACCGCGGCTGAGCGAGCCAGCGAGCCAGCCAGCCAGCCAGCCAGCCAGCGAGGAGCAGCAGGACCACGAAGCCGAACGGGACCCTTTGTGAGCAGAAATGGTCGAGTCGCACGCGGGTACTCGACCTTTTCTGCTCACGAGCGGACGCATCGAAGGGCCACCGCCGCCGAGAGCCCCCGGAAACGCAGAAAACCCCTGACCAGTGCTGGTCAGGGGTTCCCTGGTGTTACTACGTTAAGTCCGGCGGCGTCCTACTCTCCCACAAGGTCCCCCTTGCAGTACCATCGGCGCTGAGAGGCTTAGCTTCCGGGTTCGGAATGTGACCGGGCGTTTCCCTCTCGCTATGACCACCGGAACACTTTCGACCATGATCTGGTCTCAAACATGTTCCGGCTGCTGCCCACGAATGGGCAGAGCGGTGTATTCAGTTTGATTCCCGATCGTCTGTCGGGAACCACAAAGTGGACGCGAGCCCGTGCAACACGTGCACGGAAATCAGTGTGTTATCAAGTCTTCGGCTTATTAGTACCGGTCAGCTCCACGGGTCGTTAGTCCCCGCTTCCACATCCGGCCTATCAACCCAGTAGTCTGCTGGGAGCCTCTCACACTCAAGGTGCATGGAAATCTCATCTCGAAGACGGCTTCCCGCTTAGATGCTTTCAGCGGTTATCCGGTCCGAACGTAGCTAATCAGCGGTGCCCTTGGCAGAACAACTGACACACCAGAGGTTCGTCCATCCCGGTCCTCTCGTACTAGGGATAGATCTTCTCAAATTTCCAACGCGCGCAGCGGATAGGGACCGAACTGTCTCACGACGTTCTAAACCCAGCTCGCGTACCGCTTTAATGGGCGAACAGCCCAACCCTTGGGACCTACTCCAGCCCCAGGATGCGACGAGCCGACATCGAGGTGCCAAACCATGCCGTCGATATGGACTCTTGGGCAAGATCAGCCTGTTATCCCCGAGGTACCTTTTATCCGTTGAGCGACAGCGCTTCCACAAGCCACTGCCGGATCACTAGTCCCGACTTTCGTCCCTGCTCGACCTGTCAGTCTCACAGTCAAGCTCCCTTGTGCACTTACACTCGCCACCTGATTGCCAACCAGGTTGAGGGAACCTTTGGGCGCCTCCGTTACTCTTTGGGAGGCAACCGCCCCAGTTAAACTACCCATCAGGCACTGTCCATGAACCCGATCAGGGTCCTACGTTAGACATCCAGAGTGACCAGAGTGGTATTTCAACAATGACTCCACGAACACTAGCGTGCCCGCTTCACAGTCTCCCACCTATCCTACACAAGCCACACCGAACACCAATACCAAACTGTAGTAAAGGTCACGGGGTCTTTCCGTCCTGCTGCGCGTAACGAGCATCTTTACTCGTAGTGCAATTTCGCCGAGTTCGCGGTTGAGACAGCTGGGAAGTCGTTACGCCATTCGTGCAGGTCGGAACTTACCCGACAAGGAATTTCGCTACCTTAGGATGGTTATAGTTACCACCGCCGTTTACTGGGGCTTAAATTCAGAGCTTCGCCCAAAGGCTAACCCTTCCTCTTAACCTTCCAGCACCGGGCAGGCGTCAGTCCGTATACATCGTCTTGCGACTTCGCACGGACCTGTGTTTTTAGTAAACAGTCGCTTCCCACTGGTCTCTGCGGCCTTCAACGCTCACGGAGCAAAGTCCGGTCACGTGTCCGGCCCCCTTCTCCCGAAGTTACGGGGGCATTTTGCCGAGTTCCTTAACCACGATTCTCTCGATCTCCTTGGTATTCTCTACCTGACCACCTGAGTCGGTTTCGGGTACGGGCGGCTGCAACCTCGCGTCGATGCTTTTCTCGGCAGCATAGGATCACTGATTTCCCCTTACGGGTACGCGTCGGATCTCAGGCGTACAGACGACGGATTTGCCTATCGTCAGCCCTACATCCTTACACCAGGTTCACCTTACGGATACCATCGCCTGGCTCAGCTACCTTCCTGCGTCACACCTGTTCATACGCTAACCGCACCAGCATGGGGTCGAGCGTTAGACCGGCCACCATCACCCCGAAGGGATCCGGTTGATCCGGGTTAGGACTCTTAGCACCACTGGATTAGCTTGGGCGGTTGTTCGCCGGTACGGGAATATCAACCCGTTGTCCATCGACTACGCCTGTCGGCCTCGCCTTAGGTCCCGACTTACCCAGGGCGGATTAACCTGGCCCTGGAACCCTTGGTCTTTCGGAGGACGGGTTTCTCACCCGTCTTTCGCTACTCATGCCTGCATTCTCACTCGTGTAGCGTCCACGGCTGGATCACTCCGCCGCTTCACTCGCCACACGACGCTCTCCTACCACTCCGCACGACTGAACCACGAAGGCTTGTCTAGTGTGCGAAATCTACAACTTCGGTGGTGTGCTTGAGCCCCGTTACATTGTCGGCGCGGAATCACTTGACCAGTGAGCTATTACGCACTCTTTCAAGGGTGGCTGCTTCTAAGCCAACCTCCTGGTTGTCTATGCAACTCCACATCCTTTCCCACTTAGCACACGCTTAGGGACCTTAGTTGGCAGTCTGGGTTGTTTCCCTCTCGACGATGAAGCTTATCCCCCACCGTCTCACTGCTGCGCTCTCACTCACCGGCATTCGGAGTTTGGCTGACGTCAGTAACCTGTTGAGGCCCATCGGCCATCCAGTAGCTCTACCTCCGGCGAGAAACACGCAACGCTGCACCTAAATGCATTTCGGAGAGAACCAGCTATCACGAAGTTTGATTGGCCTTTCACCCCTATCCACAGCTCATCCCCTCCATTTTCAACTGAAGTGGGTTCGGTCCTCCACGACGTCTTACCGTCGCTTCAACCTGGCCATGGATAGATCACTTCGCTTCGGGTCTAGAACATGCGACTCAAACGCCCTATTCAGACTCGCTTTCGCTACGGCTGCCCCACACGGGTTAACCTCGCCACATATCACTAACTCGCAGGCTCATTCTTCAAAAGGCACGCCGTCACCCCTACTAAGGAGGCTCCGACGGTTTGTAAGCAAACGGTTTCAGGTACTATTTCACTCCCCTCCCGGGGTACTTTTCACCTTTCCCTCACGGTACTTGTCCGCTATCGGTCATCTGGGAGTATTTAGGCTTATCAGGTGGTCCTGACAGATTCACACGGGATTTCTCGGGCCCCGTGCTACTTGGGATACACATCCGGCCATAACACCATTTCGTCTACGGGGCTGGCACCCACTACGGCCCGGCTTTCAAACCGGTTCGACTATGATGCGCTGTAACCGCCCCAGTCCGGCAGAACTGAGTGACGTGTCCCACAACCCCGACCATGCAACGCCCGCCGGCTATCACACATGATCGGTTTAGCCTCATCCGCTTTCGCTCGCCACTACTCACGGAATCACATGTTGTTTTCTCTTCCTGTGGGTACTGAGATGTTTCACTTCCCCACGTTCCCTCTACCCGCCCTATATATTCAGGCGGGAGTCACCAGGTCACAAAAGCGCCCAGCGGGGTTTCCCCATTCGGAAATCCTCGGATCAGGGCTCGATTATCAGCTCCCCGAGGCTTATCGCAGATTTCTACGTCCTTCTTCGGCTCCAGATGCCAAGGCATCCACCGTTTGCTCTTAGAAACTTGACCACAAAGATTAAAATTGCGATCCGTCATCACCCACAACACGAACACCAAAAGTGCCCGGTCGATTGGATGACGCGAATCAAAGATGCTCGCGTCCACTGTGTAGTTCTCAACATACGATCGGCACCACACTCCCCACCGTCCAGTGACAGTGCTTCATGCGGCCCGGCGAAGGACCCGTAGGCCCAACCCCCAACCCACCTCACGGCAGATCAGGAAGCCTGGTCCCTCAGGACCCAACAACGTGCACCAGCTGAGCGCTCCACCCCCGACCCGTCCCAACCCTGCAAGCAGAGCGTACTGAGGTCGGAAGCATCACTCCCAACTGCACTGTCAATGTTCCACCCATGAGCTACCGGCAACCACGTTCGGGTTACTCGGCGCCTGGACCACGCCCACCCCGAAGGGCACACGAGGCCAGATGCTCCTTAGAAAGGAGGTGATCCAGCCGCACCTTCCGGTACGGCTACCTTGTTACGACTTAGTCCTAATCACCGATCCCACCTTCGACGGCTCCTTCCACAAGGGTTAGGCCACCGGCTTCGGGTGTTACCGACTTTCATGACTTGACGGGCGGTGTGTACAAGGCCCGGGAACGTATTCACCGCAGCGTTGCTGATCTGCGATTACTAGCGACTCCGACTTCATGAGGTCGAGTTGCAGACCTCAATCCGAACTGAGACCGGCTTTTGGGATTCGCTCCACCTTACGGTATCGCAGCCCTTTGTACCGGCCATTGTAGCATGCGTGAAGCCCAAGACATAAGGGGCATGATGATTTGACGTCATCCCCACCTTCCTCCGAGTTGACCCCGGCAGTCTCCTATGAGTCCCCGGCATAACCCGCTGGCAACATAGAACGAGGGTTGCGCTCGTTGCGGGACTTAACCCAACATCTCACGACACGAGCTGACGACAACCATGCACCACCTGTACACCGACCACAAGGGGGCGACCATCTCTGGCCGTTTCCGGTGTATGTCAAGCCTTGGTAAGGTTCTTCGCGTTGCATCGAATTAATCCGCATGCTCCGCCGCTTGTGCGGGCCCCCGTCAATTCCTTTGAGTTTTAGCCTTGCGGCCGTACTCCCCAGGCGGGGCGCTTAATGCGTTAGCTACGACACAGAAACCGTGGAAAGGTCCCTACATCTAGCGCCCAACGTTTACGGCATGGACTACCAGGGTATCTAATCCTGTTCGCTCCCCATGCTTTCGCTCCTCAGCGTCAGTTACGGCCCAGAGATCTGCCTTCGCCATCGGTGTTCCTCCTGATATCTGCGCATTCCACCGCTACACCAGGAATTCCAATCTCCCCTACCGCACTCTAGTCTGCCCGTACCCACTGCAAGCCCGAGGTTGAGCCTCGGGATTTCACAGCAGACGCGACAAACCGCCTACGAGCTCTTTACGCCCAATAATTCCGGACAACGCTTGCACCCTACGTATTACCGCGGCTGCTGGCACGTAGTTAGCCGGTGCTTTTTCTGCAGGTACCGTCACTTTCGCTTCTTCCCTACTAAAAGAGGTTTACAACCCGAAGGCCGTCATCCCTCACGCGGCGTTGCTGCATCAGGCTTTCGCCCATTGTGCAATATTCCCCACTGCTGCCTCCCGTAGGAGTCTGGGCCGTGTCTCAGTCCCAGTGTGGCCGGTCACCCTCTCAGGCCGGCTACCCGTCGTCGCCTTGGTGAGCCATTACCTCACCAACAAGCTGATAGGCCGCGAGTCCATCCCCAACCAAAAAATCTTTCCACCACCAGACCATGCGGCCAGTGATCATATCCAGTATTAGACGTCGTTTCCAACGCTTATCCCAGAGTCAGGGGCAGGTTACTCACGTGTTACTCACCCGTTCGCCACTAATCCACCCAGCAAGCTGGGCATCATCGTTCGACTTGCATGTGTTAAGCACGCCGCCAGCGTTCGTCCTGAGCCAGGATCAAACTCTCCGTAAAAAAATACAGACCCAACACCCCAAAGGGCATCAGACCGAGTTGATTCTGACTGTTGACTGTCTACTGACAATCTTCAATCCAAAAGGAATTGTCTCAAACCCAACCAACCCGAAGGAAGGCCAGGCACGAGGTCAATCAATAAATTGGCATTGACAATGTGCACGCTGTTGAGTTCTCAAGGACCAGACGCACTCGCTCTTCGGCTCAGGTTCGAGCTCCAGCCACGAGGCTTGTGTACTTGGCTTGCCACCGGTGTGTCGTCGGACCCGGAGGTCCTGTGGCTCATCCCCGAGGGGAGAGAACCGGTGGGCTTGTCATCCTAGGCGTCGAAGCGATCGAGCACAAGGCCAGATCTGATCTTCAGTGGAGGACGGTCCCGCTTGAGGGCCGGCGTGCTCTGGGCTTTCGCTCCAGCCGCTCCGCCGCACCTTTGGGGTGACGAGTAGGAACTTTACGCAGGCCGGGGCGAGTGTGCCAAGCCAGGCCCGATCCCGGGCGTGTCGCGTTGTGCAACACGCGTCGCCCGGGTGCCGGCGCGATCAGGCGAGCGTCACACCGGCGAGGGTCTTCTTGCCGCGGCGGAGCACGAGGACTCCCCGGGCAGGGCGAGGTCCGACAGCGGTGCGGTGGCGTCCTCGGCTCGGACGTTGTTCACGTACACCCCGCCCTGGTCGATGGCCCGCCGCGCTTCACCGAGGGACTTCACGAGCTCGGTCTCGACGAGCGCCCGAGCCACGTCGGCGCCGGGCTCGATCGTGACCGACCCCGGCAGCTCCGCGATCGCCGACCGCAGGGTGTCCGGATCCAGGGCACCGAGGTCACCGTTGCCGAACAGCGCGGCCGCAGCGTCGATCGCGGCCTGGGTGGCGTCGACCCCGTGCACGAGCGAGGTGACCTCGAACGCGAGGGTCCGCTGCGCTTGGCGCCGGAACGGTTCGTCGGCGACCGCCTGCTCGAGTCGCTCGATCTCGGCACGGGACAGGAACGTGAACTCCCGCAACCGGGCGATCACGTCGGCATCGGCCGTGTTGAGCCAGAACTGGTAGAGCGCGTACGGCGACGTCATCTCGGCGTCGAGCCAGATGGCGTTGCCCTCGCTCTTGCCGAACTTCGTGCCGTCGGAGTTCGTGATCAAGGGTGTCCCGAGCGCGTGCACCGTCGCACCTTCGGCACGACGGATGAGCTCCGTCCCCGAGGTCAGGTTGCCCCACTGGTCCGAGCCACCTGTCTGCAGCGTGCAGCCGTACTGCCGGAAGAGCTCGCGGTAGTCGAGGCCCTGCAGGATCTGGTAGCTGAACTCGGTGTAGCTGATGCCCGCGTCGGAGTTCAGCCGCGCGGCGACGGCGTCCTTCTTGAGCATCGAGTTCACCCGGAAGTACTTGCCGACGTCGCGCAGGAAGTCGATGGCGGACATCGGTGACGTCCAGTCCAGGTTGTTCACCAGCCGGACGCCGTTGTCACCGTCCGGACTGAGGAACCGCGACACCTGTCCCTGCAGACGCGCCACCCACTCGGCGACGGTCTCGCGGGTGTTCAGCGTGCGCTCCGCCGTCGGACGCGGATCGCCGATGAGCCCCGTCGATCCCCCGACGAGCGCCAGCGGCTTGTGCCCGGCGAGCTGCAACCGACGCATGGTCAGGAGCTGCAGCAGGTTGCCGCAGTGCAGCGACGGTGCCGTGGGGTCGAAGCCGCAGTAGTACGTGATCGGATCACCGTCGAGGGCCTCTTGAAGTGCGGTCTCGTCGGTCGAGACCTGCACCAGACCGCGCCAGCGCAGTTCGTCCCACACCGAGGCGAAGGTGGGGTCGTTCTGCTGGCGCGTCAGGACGTCTTGAGCGGTATCACTGGACACCCCGCCATCGTAGCGGCGGCGCACCACCGACAGCGCGCCGTCGACCGGGAGGCCCGTGGTGCGTCCGGGCCCACGCCGCCGGTTCCGGCGCGACGCGCCAGCGGCGGGCCGGCCGTGCCGGTGGGGATCAGTCGAGGGCACCCTTGTGCCGTCGGTACGTCGAGACCGTCGGGTCGCCCGTCAACCAGAAGCGCCACGGGTACTGCGCACCGCCGGCGATGCCGCCGACGCCGGTGCGCGGTCCGCGCGAGATGCGCGGGACCGGACCCGTCCCGCCGGGGCCGGGTGTGGTCTCGGTCAGGAGTTCCTCGACGACGCGGGCCGGCGGGGCGGAGGCGAGCCGCGCCTCCAGGCCGGGTGCCAACGTGAGCACGAACGGACCGGACCCGTCGAGCAGCGAAGTGCCGTCGTCCTGTCCGAGCACCGCGCCGAGGGCGCCACCGAGGTTGCCGGGGCCACGCGCCAACGCGACGTCGGCGACCGACGGGCCACGTCGTCCGCGTGCGGTGTCGACGCCCTCGATCACCTGCGCACCGCGGAGCAGGGAACCGGAGGAGGTGCCGGCAGGTGCGCTCACGACGTTGACGCAGGTGTGGATGCCGTACGAGCGGTACGCGTACAGGGTGCCCGGCGACCCGAACAGGTGGCGGTTGCGCTCGGTCGGACCGCGGTGGCCGTGCGAACCGGGGTCGGTGGGCCCGGAGTAGGCCTCGACCTCGGTGATGCGCAGCGTCACGCCACGGCCCGCGATCGTCGCGCCGAGCAACGCCGGTGCGATGCGCGGCGCCGGCTCGGCGAGCATCGCGAGCAGCCCCACGGTCATCGCGTGAAGGGTGCGCCCTCGGCCAGGTCGTGGACACGACGCGTGACCGACGCCAGCTGCTCGGCCACACGGTCCGGAGCGGTCCCGCCGACACCCGAGCGGGACGCGACACTGCCCTCGATCGTGAGCACGGCACGGACCCCGGGGGTCAGGTGCTCGGAGACCGACCGGTACTCGTCGTCGGTCGGGTCGTCGAGCTCGATGCCCCGCTGTTCGCAGTACCGGACCAGCGCGCCGGACACCTCGTGCGCATCGCGGAACGGGACGCCCTGGCGGACCAGCCACTCGGCCACGTCGGTCGCGAGCGAGAAGCCCTGCGGCGCGAGCTCGGCCATCCGGTCGGTGTCGAAGGTGAGCGTCGCGATCATGCCGGTGAAGGCGGGTAGCAGGACCTCGAGCGTGGCGACCGAGTCGAAGACGGGCTCCTTGTCCTCCTGCAGATCGCGGTTGTAGGCGAGCGGCAGGCCCTTCAGGGTCGCGAGCAGGCCCGTCAGGTTGCCGATCAGACGACCGGACTTGCCGCGCGCGAGCTCGGCGATGTCCGGGTTCTTCTTCTGCGGCATGATGCTCGAGCCGGTCGAGAACGCGTCGTGGAGCCGGACGAAGCCGAACTCCTTCGTGTTCCAGAGGATGACCTCTTCGGACAGACGCGAAACGTCGATGCCGATCTGCGCGAGGACGAACGCGAACTCAGCGACGACGTCGCGGGCTGCCGTGGCGTCGATCGAGTTGTCGGCCGGGCGGTCGAACCCGAGCTCCGCGGCGATCGCGGCGGGGTCGAGGCCGAGCGAACTGCCGGCGAGCGCACCGGCGCCGTACGGGCTGACGCTCGCGCGGCCCGCCCAGTCGCGGAGGCGCTCGAGGTCGCGGACCAACGGCCACGCGTGCGCCAGCAGGTGGTGCGCGAGGAGGACGGGCTGCGCGTGCTGGAGGTGCGTGCGACCCGGCATGATCGCCGCCGGGTGCTCGTTGGCCTGCTGGGTGATCGCGTCGACCAGGTCGATCACGAGTCGGCCGATGCGCCGCCCGTGGTCGAGCATGTGCATGCGGCCGAGCGTGGCGATCTGGTCGTTGCGGCTGCGGCCGGCGCGGAGCTTGCCGCCGAGTTCCGGACCGAGGTCGGCGATGAGGAGGCGCTCGAGGGCGCCGTGGACGTCCTCGTCGGACGCATCGGGCTGCAGCGTGCCGTCGGCGTGCGCGGCCTCGAGCCGGCCGAGTCCTGCGAGCATGCGCTCGAGCTCGTCCGCCGTCAGGTACCCGGCCGTGTGCAGGGCCCGGGCGTGCGCGCGGGAGCCGGCGATGTCGTACGGGGCGAGCTGCCAGTCGAAGTGCGTCGACTTCGACAGCGCGGCCAGGGCCGCACTCGGGCCGTCGGCGAAGCGGGCGCCCCAGAGGGCTCCGGTGTTGGTGGCGTCGGTCTTCTCGTCGGTCATGTCGTCCTGCGTCGTTGTCGTCGGGCCGGGGGCGGCGGTGTGTCGTCCGCCGGGTGGCGGCGGTGTGTCGTCCGCCGGGGGCGTGCTGTCAGTTCGCCGCGTCGCGGCGGGCGGAGATCTTGCTGGGGAGCGACCAGAGTTCGGTGAAGCCCTTCGAGAGCGACTGGTCGAACGTGTCGCCGGTGTCGTACGTGGCGAGGTCGAAGTCGTACAGGCTCTGCTCCGAGCGACGGCCGGTCACTGTCGCCCGACCACCGTGCAGCTGGAGGCGGACGTCGCCGGAGACGTGCTGCTGGGTGTGGTCGACGAAGGCGTCGAGGCTGCGCTTCAGCCCGCCGAACCACAGGCCGTCGTAGACCAGGTCGGCCCACTCCGACTCGACACCGCGCTTGTAGCGGTTCACGTCGCGCTCGAGGGTGAGGCGCTCGAGCTCCTCGTGCGCCGTGATGAGCGCGATCGCCGCCGGGGCCTCGTACACCTCGCGCGACTTGATGCCGACGAGGCGGTCCTCGACGACGTCGATCCGACCGACGCCGTGCTTGCCGGCCACGGCGTTCAGCTCCTGCACGATCCGCAGCACGCTGAAGCGCTGCCCGTCGAGCGCCACCGGGACGCCGCGCTCGAACGTGATGGTGACCTCGTCCGGGTCGCGCGGGACGGCGGGGTCCTGCGTGTAGGTGTAGAGGTCCTCGGTCGGGGCGTTCCACGGGTCCTCGAGGAAACCCGTCTCGACCGCGCGGCCCCACACGTTCTGGTCGATCGAGTACGGCGACCGCTGCGACTGCTGGATCGGCAGGGCGTGCTGCTCGGCGTACGCGATCGCCTTGTCACGGGTCAGGGCGAGGTCACGCACCGGCGCCACGCTCCGCAGGTCCGGGGCGATCGCCGCGACGGCGGCTTCGAACCGGACCTGGTCGTTGCCCTTGCCGGTGCAGCCGTGCGCGACGCTGTCGGCGCCGAGCTGCTTCGCCGTCAGCGCGAGGTGCTTCGCGATGAGCGGGCGGCTCAGCGCCGACACCAGCGGGTAGCGCTTCTGGTACAGCGCGTTGGCCTTGAGGGCCGGCACGATGTACTCGTCGGCGTACTCGTCCTTGGCGTCGACCACGATCGACTCGACGGCCCCGCAGTCGAGCGCGCGCTGTCGGATCGCGTCGAGGTCCTCGCCGCCCTGGCCGACGTCGACCGCGAGTGCCACCACCTCTTTGCCGGTGGCGTCACGCAGCCAGCCGATCCCGACGGAGGTGTCGAGGCCGCCGGAGTAGGCGAGGACGACGCGGTCAGCCATGGTGCTCAGGCGTTCGCGGCGAGGAGCCAGGCCAGCAGCGCCTTCTGGGCGTGCAGACGGTTCTCCGCCTCGTCCCAGATGATGCTGCGCGGCCCGTCGATGACGTCGGCGGTCACCTCGAAGCCACGGTCGGCGGGCAGGCAGTGCATGAACACCGCGTCGTCGGCGGCGTGTGCCATCAGGGCGTCGTCCACGCGGTACCCGGAGAAGGTGTCGAGGCGCGACTGCTTCTCGGACTCCTTGCCCATCGACACCCAGGTGTCGGTGACCACGACGTCGGCACCGGCGACCGCTGCCACCGGGTCGGTCACGACCAGGACGGAGCCGCCGGTCTCGGCCGAACGGTGCTCGGCGTCGGTGACGACCTGCGGGGACGGCGAGAACTCGGCGGGAGCCGCGACGCGGACGTGCATGCCCGCGGTCGCGCCGGCGAGCAGGTACGACTGCGCCATGTTGCTCGCGCCGTCGCCGATGAACGCCACGGTCTGGCCCGCCAGCGTGCCGCGGTGCTCGCGGATGGTGAGCAGGTCGGCGAGAAGCTGGCACGGGTGGAAGTCGTCGGACAGCGCGTTGACCACGGGGACGGTCGTGCCGGCGGCCATCTCCTCGAGACCGGCCTGCCCGTAGGTGCGCCAGACGATCGCCGACACCATGCGCTCGAGCACGCGGGCGGTGTCCGACGGGGTCTCCTTGCCGCCGAGCTGGCTGTTCGCCGTCGAGATGATGAGCGGGCTGCCGCCCAGGTCGGAGATGCCGACGTGGAACGACACCCGGGTGCGGGTCGACGACTTGTCGAAGATGACCGCGACGCTCTGCGGGCCAGCGAGGGCTTCGCGCCCCAACGGTCGGCCTTCATCTGGTCGGCGAGGTCGAGGATCGCGGACTGCTCGGCCTGGCTGAGGTCGTCGTCCCGGAGGAAGTGGCGGGTCATGCGGAGGTCTCCTGGGCGGCAGCGACGGCCGCGAGGCTCTGGGCGAGGATCGACACGAACTCGTCGATCTCGGCGTCGGACACGATGAGCGGCGGCGCGAGGCGCAGGCTCGACTCGTTCGGGGCGTTGATGATGAGGCCACGCTCGAGGGCGGCGGCGTTCACCGCGGCCGCGATCGGGCCGGTGAGCCCGACGCCGATGAGCAGGCCGGTGCCGCGGACCTCTTCGACGAGCGGTGAGCCGATGCCGGCGATGCCGGCCCGGATCCGCTCGCCCTTGACCACGGCGGCCGCGACGAGGTCGGCGCGCTCGATCTCGGCGAGGACCGCGTTCGCCACGCGGGTGCCGAGCGGGTTGCCGCCGAAGGTCGAACCGTGCTGACCGGCCGAGAACAGGTCGGACGCCCACCCGAAGGTCACGAGCGCACCGATCGGGAAGCCGCCGGCGATGCCCTTGGCCACCGTGACGGCGTCGGGGGTGAAGCCGTGGCCCTGGTAGGTGAACCAGTTGCCCGTCCGGCCGACGCCGGTCTGGATCTCGTCGAGGATCAGCAGCGCACCGTGCTCCTCGGTCAGCCGGCGCGCGGCGAGCAGGAACCCCTCGGGCAGGTCGACGACGCCGGCCTCGCCCTTGATCGGCTCGATGACGATCGCGGCGACCGTGTCGTCGATGGACGCCTCGAGCGCAGCGACGGTGGAGTCGATGTGCTCGACCCCGGGGATCATCGGCAGGAAGTCCTGCTGCAGCGCGGGCTTGCCGGTGAGCGCGAGTGCCCCATCGTCCGGCCGTGGAACCCCTGCTTCAGCGCGAGGATGCGGGTCTTCTGCCCGTCGGCGCCCTTGTTCAGGCGCGCGAGCTTGAACGCGGCCTCGTTCGCCTCGGCACCGGAGTTGCCGAAGTACACCCGCCCGGCGTCGCCCGCACCGGTGATGCGCTTGAGACGCTCCGCCAGCTCGAGCTGCGGCGGCGTCGCGAAGTAGTTCGACACGTGCACGAGCTTCGCGGCCTGGTCCGCGATCGCCTCGACCAGGACAGGGTGCGCGTGGCCGAGCGAGTTCACGGCGATGCCCGCCAGGAAGTCGAGGTACTCGTTGCCCTCGACGTCCCAGACACGGCAGCCCTGTCCGCGCTCGAGCATGATCTTCGGCGGGGTCAGGGATCGCATGAGCGACGCCCCGAACCGGTCGTTCCAGGTCTCGGTCTGCGTCTCGCTGCTCACGGCTGCTGCCCCTTCTCGGTCGTGCTGGCCACGTGTTGGCCGGTGCTGGTGCTCGTCGACGGTGCTGCGACGCGTCGGCCGATCTCGGCGTGGGTCATCTGGTTCTCGGTGCGTCGGCTCGGGTCCGGGATCACCTCGGTGCCCGCACCGCGCAGGGTGAAGACCTCGAGCAGGATCGAGTGCGGGATCCGGCCGTCGATGATCGTCGCGCCGCCGACCCCGCCGACCACGGCGTCGAGGCACGCGGTCATCTTCGGGATCATGCCCGACTCGAGCGACGGCAGGAGCGCGCGGAGCTCCTCGACCGCGATGAGGTCGACGAGCGAGTCGCGGTCCGGCCAGTTGCGGTACAGGCCGGGGACGTCGGTGAGCATGATGAGCTTCGATGCCCGCAGCGCGATCGCCAGGGCACCCGCGGCCGCATCGGCGTTCACGTTGAGCGCCTGGTCCGGGTGGGCGTCGTCGATCGCGATGCTCGAGACCACCGGGATCCGGCCGGCCTCGATCGCGGCGAGCACCCCGGAGGGGTCGACGTGGGTGATGTCACCGACGTGCCCGAGGTCGTACTCCTGCCCGTCGACGACCACGCCCTTCTGCTCGCCGGTGAACAGCGACCCGCCATCGCCGAACACGCCGACGGCCAGGCCCTCGCCGTGCTCGTTCATCAGGTCGACGATCTCGCGGTTGACCTCGCCAGCCAGGACGTCGCGGACGACCGAGATCGCCTCGGTCGTGGTGACGCGGTAGCCGCCACGGAACTCGGACTCGATGCCCTGTTCCTTGAGCGCGGCCGAGATCTGCGGACCCCCGCCGTGCACGACGACGGGGTGCAGCCCGGCGTAGCGGAGGTAGACCATGTCCTCGGCGAACGCACGCTTGAGGTCCTCGTTCACCATGGCGTTGCCGCCGAACTTGACGACGACGACCTTGCCGGAGAACCGCTTGAGCCACGGCAGGGACTCGATCAGGGTCGCGGCCTTGACGGCGGCGAACTCGTGCTCTTCTTCCTTCGTGAGGGCGTCCCGGCCCCTTCGGTGTCGTTCGCCATCAGCTGGAGTACGCGCTGTTCTCGTGCACGTAGTCGTGCGTGAGGTCGTTGGTCAGGATCGTCGCCGAGTGCGTCCCGACGCCGAGGTCGATGCGCACGTGGGTGTCCCGCGGCGTCAGGTCGACGGTGTCGCTCGGCTGGTCCGGGGCGCCGGCGTGGCAGACCCGGACACCGTTCATGCTGACGTCGACCGCGTACGGGTCGAAGTCGGCGTCCGTGGTGCCGATGGCCGCGAGGACCCGGCCCCAGTTCGGGTCGTTGCCGAAGACGGCGGCCTTGAAGAGGTTGTTGCGCGCGACACTCCGGCCGACGGTGACGGCGTCGTCCTCGGTCGCGGCGTGCACGACCTCGATCGCGATGTCGTGGCTGGCGCCCTCGGCGTCCTGCTGCAGCTGGCGGGCCAGGTCGGCGCAGACCGCGGTCAGGGCTTCCTGGAAGTCGCCGACCTCGGGCGTCACCCCGCTCGCACCCGACGACAGCAGCACGACGGTGTCGTTCGTCGACATGCAGCCGTCCGAGTCGACGCGGTCGAAGGTGATGCGGGTGGCCGCACGGAGCGCCTGGTCGAGCTGGTCCGGGGTCTGCACGGCGTCGGTGGTGATCACGACGAGCATCGTCGCGAGCCCGGGTGCGAGCATGCCGGCACCCTTCGCCATGCCGCCGACGGTCCAGCCGTCCTCGGTCACCACGGACTGCTTCGCCCTGGTGTCGGTCGTCATGATGGCCGTGGCCGCATCCGGGCCGCCGTCGGCGCTCAGTGCAGTACTCGCCAGGTCGACCCCGCGCAGCACGTTGTCGCGGAACGTCTGGTCGCCGACCCCGATGAGGCCGGTGGAGCACACGACGACGTCGCCCGCGCCGATGCCGAGGGCGTCGCCCACGGCTTCGGCGGTCAGGTGCGTGGTCTGGAACCCGAAGGGCCCCGTGAAGCAGTTGGCGCCGCCGGAGTTCAGGACGACGGCCCGCGCGACGCCGTCACCGACGGCCTGGCGGGACCAGATCACCGGGTGCGCCTGCGCGCGGTTGCTGGTGAAGACCGCGGCCACGGCCGCGTCGGGCCCGTCGTTGACGACGAGTGCCACGTCCGGCTTGCCGCTGGTCTTCAGGCCGGCGGTCACCCCGGCAGCGCGGAAACCCGCTGCCGCGGTGACGCCCTGGAGGCCCGGTTCGCCCTGGGTGGGCTTGCTCACGTCGGTGAGGTCGGTCACGGTGCGACTCCGTCCACGCTGAGGCCCAGGGTCTCCGGCAGACCCAGGGCGATGTTGGTCGACTGGACGGCGGCACCCGCCGTGCCCTTCGCGAGGTTGTCGAGTGCCGTCACGGCGACGACGCGGCCTGCGGCCTCGTCGACCGCGATGCCGACGAGCGCGGTGTTCGCGCCGATCGTGTCCGCGACCCGGGGGAACTCGCCCTCGGGCAACAGGTGCACGAACGGCTCGTCGGCGTAGGCCTGCTCCCAGGCGAGCCGCACGTCGCGGGCGCTGACACCCGGGGTGATCTTGGCCGTCGTCGTCGCGAGGATGCCCCGCGACATCGGCACGAGCACGGGCGTGAACGAGATCGTCACGTCGGCAGCGCCCGCGACGACCAGGTTCTGCTGGATCTCCGGGACGTGCCGGTGCGTGCCGCCCACCGCGTAGGCGCTGGCGGAGCCCATGATCTCGGACGCCAGGTAGGTGTTGGCGAGCTTCTTGCCGGCACCGCTCGGGCCGACGCTCAACACCGCGACGATGTCGTCCGACTCGACGAGCCCGGCCTGGATGCCCGGCTGGATGCCGAGCGTCACCGCGGTGACGTTGCAGCCGGGGACCGCGATCCGCTTGGTGCCGACCAGGGCCGAACGCTGCTTGCCCTGCGACGCGATGTCCTCGACCTCGCGCCACTCATCGGCCGAACCCGGGGTCGGGGCGGCGAGCAGGAGCTCCGGCAGGCCGTAGGTCCAGGCGCCGTGGTAGTCGCCACCGTAGAACTGCGCCCAGGCCGCGGGGTCCGTCAGACGGTGGTCCGCGCCGCAGTCCACCACGAGGGCGTCGTCGCCGAGCTCCTCGGTGATCGCCCCCGACTGACCGTGCGGCAGCGCCAGGAACACGACGTCGTGCCCTCGGAGCGTCTCGGCCGTCGTCTTCTCGAGGGTCAGGTGCGACAGCGACCGGAGGTGCGGCTGCGTCGCGATCAACGGCTGTCCGGCGTTCGAGAACGCCGTCACCGTCCTGACGTCGAACTCGGGATGGGCGGAGAGCACGCGCAGGAGCTCACCACCCGCGTAGCCGGAGGCTCCCGCCACGGCGACGGATACGGACATGGGATTCCACCTTTGGTCGGACTGGTCGTCGAGAGAGTCGGAGGCGGCGACCCCGGGCGGTGCTGATCCCGTCGTGGGTCAGTCGCGCAGGGTCGCCCCGAATCGCTCGCCGGCACGTCGGACTGCGCCGTCACGGGCCTCGGTGGCCTCGGCAGCGGTCAGCGTGCGGTCCGTGGCACGGAAGCGCAGGGCGAACGTCAGGGACTTCTGTCCCTCGTCCACGCCGGAGCCCCGGTAGTCATCCACGAGCCGAGCATACTCCAACAGGTCTCCGGCACCAGAGCGGACCGCATCCAACACGTCACCGGCCGGCACCCCGGCGTCGACGACCAGGGAGAGGTCCTGCGTCGCTGCCGGGTACGACACGATCGGCGCGACCGCGACGAGGTCCGGGGCCGCTGCCACCATGGCGTCGAGGTCCAGCTCGACCACGGCCACCACGCGGGGCAGCACCGCGGCGGCGGACAGTTCCGGCAGGAGTTCGCCGGCGACGCCCACGACGGTGTCGCCCACGAGCAGCGACGCCGCGCGGCCCGGGTGCAGGGACGGGTGGGTGGTCTGCGCGACGCGCAGTTCCACGCCGACGGCCCACGCGACCTGGCGAGCCGCGTCGATCGCATCGGCGATGCCGTACGGCTCCGCCGTGACACCCGCCTGCTTGCCGACGCGGTTGCCGGTGAGCAGGGCGGACACGTGGAACGGCTGGGCGGGCAGGGACGCGTCGAGCGCCTCGATCGTCGCGTGGTCGGGCAGCGCGGCACCGGCCGGCACCTCGTCGGTACCGAGCGTCACGCCCGTCACCGGCAGGAACACCCGCGAGGTCTCGTAGAGCGCGACGTCGAGCAGGCCGCGCGAGACGTTGCGACGGGCGGCGTCGACGAGGGCCGGCACACCACTGCGGCGGAGCAGGTTCTGCTCGCTGTCGAGGGCGTTGGCGAGGACGACGCTCGGGCCGCCCTCCGGGTCGATCCCCGGGTAGGCGTCCTGCGTCGCGGCGGAGACGAACGGCGCCGTCACCGCTTCGACCAGACCCGCGGCGGCGAGGGCCGCGGAGACCCGACGGCGCGCCTGCTGGTGCGGGGTGAGTCCGCGTCCGGGCGGGGCGACGGGGAGCACGCTCGGGATGCGGTCGTACCCGACGATCCGCGCGACCTCTTCGACCAACGTGGTGTCGTCGGTCAGGTCGGGACGCCACGTGGGCGGGGTGACAACGAGCTGTTCGCCGTCGGCCTGCACCGTCGCGCCGATCGCACGGAGGGTGTCCACGACCTCGGCGTCGGTGTAGTCCACGCCGATGAGCTCGGCCGGACGCGAGGTCCGCATGGCGACCGTCGCGCGGGGCTCGGTGTCGACGAGCGTGGAACCGAGGGCGTCGGCCGTGCCGCCGGCCAGCTCGACGAGGAGGTCGACGGCGCGGTTCGCAGCAGCCTCGGCCACGAGCGGGTCGACGCCGCGCTCGAACCGACGGGAGGCCTCGCTCGGCAGCTTGTGGCGGCGAGCGGTCCGCGCGATCGAGACCTGGTCGAAGCCGGCTGCCTCGATCAGGACGTCGGTCGTGCTCGCCGAGATCTCGGTCCGGGCACCGCCCATCACGCCGGCGAGCCCGACGGGGCCGTCGCCGTCGGTGATGACGAGGTCCTCGGGGTCGAGCTTCCGCACGGCGCCGTCGAGGGTCTCGAGCGTCTCGCCGACAGCCGCACGACGGACACCCAGGCCGCCGCGGACGGTCGACAGGTCGTAGCCGTGCAGCGGCTGGCCGAGCTCGAACATGACGTAGTTCGTGATGTCGACCGGCAGCGAGATCGAACGGACGCCTGCCAGCGCGAGACGCGACACCATCCAGGCCGGTGTCTTCGCGGTGGGATCGATGCCACGGACGACGCGGGTGACGAAGGTGCTCGCGCCGACGCGACCGCGGATCGGGGCCTGGTCGTCGATCGTGACCGAGAAGCCCTCGGCCGTGCGGGGTGCGACCCGGTCGGAGGGGTCGTGGAAGCTCGCGCCGGTGGCGTGGGCGTACTCACGCGCGACACCGCGCATGCTCAGCACGTACCCACGGTCCGGCGTGACGTTGATCTCGACCGCCGCGTCGTCGAGGCCGAGGAGCGCGATGGCGTCCTGGCCGACGTCGGGCTCCATGTCGAGGTCTGCGAAGCGGAGGATGCCCTCGTGCTCGTCGCCGAGACCGAGCTCGCGTGCCGAGGCGATCATGCCGTCGGAGACGTGGCCGTAGGTCTTGCGGGCCGCGATCGGGAACGGTCCGGGCAACACGGCACCGGGCAACGTCACGACGACGAGGTCGCCCACGTCGAAGTTGTGCGCACCGCAGACGATGCCGCGGGGCTCGGGCTCACCGACGTCCACCTGGCACCAGTTGATCGTCTTGCCGTTCTTCTGCGGCTCGGGGACGCGCTCGAGGACCCGGCCGACCACGACGGGGCCGGTCAGGTCGAACGTGTGGACGTCCTCTTCCTCGAAGCCGACCGACACGAGCGCCGCGTGGACGTGCTCGAGGGTGACGTCCTCGGGGAGGTCGACGGACTCGCCGAGCCAGCGGAGTGGGACGCGCATCAGACCACCGTTCCGAACTGCTGCGAGAAGCGGATGTCGCCCTCGAGGAAGTCACGCATGTCGTTCAGGCCGTTGCGGAACTGCAGCGTCCGCTCGATGCCCATGCCGAAGGCGAAGCCCTGGTACTCGTCCGGGTCGATGCCGGCGGCACGCAGGACGTTCGGGTTGACCATGCCGCAGCCGCCCCACTCGACCCACCGGGCGCCACCCTTGGCGTTCGGCTGCCAGACGTCCATCTCGGCGCTGGGCTCGGTGAACGGGAAGTAGTTCGGGCGCAGACGGATCTGTGCCTCGGCGCCGAAGACCTGGCGGGCGAAGTGCTCGAGCGTGCCGCGCAGGTGCGCCATCGTCAGGCCCTTGTCGATCGCGATGCCCTCGACCTGGGTGAAGACCGGCAGGTGCGTGGCGTCGAGCTCGTCGGCGCGGTACACGCGGCCCGGGGCGATGACGTAGAGCGGGAGGTCGCGGGACAGCAGCGACCGCACCTGCACGGGCGACGTGTGGGTGCGCATGACCAGGTGGCGGTCGACGGGCTCGACGAAGATCGTGTCCGCCATGGCCCGGGCCGGGTGGTCCTGGTCGAAGTTCAGGGCGTCGAAGTTGAACCACTCGTGCTCGAGCTCGGGGCCCTCTGCCACTTCCCACCCCATGCCGACGAAGATGTCCGCGACGGCTTCGTTGAGCAGCGAGAGCGGGTGGCGCGAGCCGGTCGGGCGGTGGGTCGGCAACGCGGTGACGTCGACGCGCTCGGCCTCGAGCCGCGCGTGCTCTTCGGCCACGGCGAGGACCGACTCCTGCTCGGCGATCGCCGCGTTCAGCCGCCCGCGGGCCTGACCGACGAGCTTGCCGGCAGCGGCCTTCTGCTCCGGCGGGACGCTGCGCATCGACGCGTTCATCCGAGCCAGCGGCGACTGCTCACCGGTGTGCTCGGCCCTGGCCTGCTTCAGTTCGGCGACCGTCGTCGTGGCGCGGACGGCGGCGAGTGCTGCGTCCACGGCGTCGGCGACGGCCGATTCGCTGATCTCGAGAGGTTCTGACACGAGACCCAAGCCTACCGGCCGACGGGATACCACCCGCCTGCACCGAGCAGACGGTGGATGACCGTCAGTACCGGCAGGCCTGTGGAGGAACGTCAGCTCCGGAGTGCGAACGCCGACTCGTACAGGCAGACCGAGGCCGCGGTCGCCAGGTTCATCGACTCCGCCTGGCCGTAGATCGGCACCTTCACCGCACGGTCGACGAGCGCGAGGTCCTCGGTGGTGAGCCCACGGGCCTCGTTGCCGAACACCCACGCGGTCGGACCGTCGAGCATGCCCTCGGCCCGGACCACCGGCAGGTCGTCGCCCGAGACGTCGGCCGCGAGCACGGTGTACCCGAGTGCCTTCGCCCGCGCGATCGTGTCGGCCAGGGTCACGCCGACCGACACCGGCACGTGGAACAGCGAGCCCGTGGTCGACCGGACGACCTTCGGGTTGTACGGGTCCACGGACCGCCCGGTGAGGACCACCGCGTCGGCGCCGGCGGAGTCGGCGGCGCGGATGATCGTGCCGGCGTTCCCCGGGTCCCGCACCTCTTCGAGGATGGCGACCAGCCCCGGCAACGCGGCCGGCTCGTCGGTGTCCCCACGGGCCTCCAAGTCGACGGCAGCGGCAGCGGCACCGACGCGACGGTCCGGGAAGACGTCCTTGACCGACGTCGGGAACTGCTGGCAGACGGCGACCACGCCCTGCGGCGTCACGGTGTCGGCCATCGCGTCGAGGACCTGCTCCGTCACGAACCAGGTGTCGACCGGCGCGTCGTCGAGCCCGTAGCGGGCTGCGGCAGTCGGCGTCACGTAGAGCTCGCGCAGGAGCTCCGGGGCGTACTCGAGTGCTTCACGCACCGCCTGCGGCCCCTCCAGCAGGAAGAGGCCCGTTTCGGCACGGACGTCCTTCTTCGACAGGGCCGCGACGGCCTTCACGCGTCCGGCACGGGGTTCTCGAGGAGTTCGCTCACGACCCAAGTCTAGGAACGACGAAACCCCCGCCGTGCGGCGGGGGTTTCGCGAGCAGAAGAACTGACTACGCAGCCTTCGGGGCCGAGGTGTCGGCCGGGAGGGCCTTCTTCGCGGTCTCGACGAGCGCGGTGAAGGTCTCGGGGTTGTTCACCGCGAGGTCGGCGAGGATGCGACGATCGACCTCGACACCGGCGAGACCCAGACCCTGGATCAGACGGTTGTAGGTCAGGCCGTTCGCACGGGACGCAGCGTTGATGCGCTGGATCCACAGGCGACGGAACTCGCCCTTCTTCGCGTGACGGTCGCGGTACGCGTAGACCAGGGAGTGGGTGACCTGCTCCTTGGCCTTGCGGTACAGACGCGAACGCTGGCCGCGGTAACCCTCGGCGCGCTCGAGGATGACGCGGCGCTTCTTGGCGGCGTTGACCGCTCTCTTTACTCGTGCCATTGCACTATTCCTTTACGATCCGGGGCTCAGTGGCCGAGGAGCTTCTTGACGTTCTTCGCGTCTGCCTTGGAGAGGACCTGGTCCTCGTTCAGGCGGGCCTTGCGCTTGGAGCTCTTGACCTCGAGGTTGTGACGCATACCGGCCTGCTGCTTCATGACCTTGCCGGTACCGGTGATCTTGAAGCGCTTCTTCGACCCGGAGTGGGTCTTCTGCTTGGGCATGGTGGTGCCTTTCCGTGGGATGGATGGGAGCCGCGTCGTTGCGGGGTCGGTCTGGGTGACCTACTCGGCGGGAGCGTCGCTCTTGGCCGGTGCCGTGTCCTGCGCGGGAGCCTCGGCCGGGGCCTCGGTCTCCGTCTCGGCGTCAGAGTGGTCCTTCGCAGCGTGCTCGGTGGCACGACGCTCGGCCTTCTGTGCAGCGCGCTTCGCGTTCTGCTCGCCCTTGACGTCGGACTTGTTCTTCAGGGGGGCGATGATCATCGTCATGTTGCGGCCGTCCTGGGTGGGACGGGACTCGACGACGCCGAACTCGGCGATCTCCTCCGCGAACTTGTGGAGGAGACGGACACCCTGCTCCGGACGCGACTGCTCGCGGCCACGGAAGAGGATCATCGCCTTCACCTTGTCGCCACCGAGGAGGAACCCCTCGGCGCGCTTGCGCTTCGTCTCGTAGTCGTGCACGTCGATCTTCAGGCGGAAACGGACCTCTTTCAGGTCCGTGTTCACCTGGTTGCGACGGGCTTCCTTGGCCTTCTGAGCGGCTTCGTACTTGAACTTGCCGTAGTCCATGATCTTGGCCACGGGCGGCTTCGAGTTCGGCGCGACCTCGACCAGATCCAGTTCGGCTTCCTGCGCGAGGCGCAGTGCCATGGCGATCGGGACAACGCCGACCTGCTCACCCTGCGGGCCGACGAGTCGGACTTCGGGAACGCGGATTCGGTCGTTGGTACGGGGATCGGTGATGCGGAGCTCCTTCAATCAGGTGGTGGTCGTCCGGGACGTTTGCCCTGGACGACAGCACGAGAGAGGAGATCTGACGCACGGATCGGAACCCGTTCGGCAGCCGCCCTGCGTCGGATCCGTGGACCCGACCGACGTGTGCACCCAGTTGCTGTGCACTCGTGGAGCGGTGGTGACCCGGTAGCCTGGTGGAACGCGGCCGCGGGTGGGAGAGACTCCTCTTTCGTGACACCGTCCGAGCGCTTCAGGAGAACCTGATGGCACACGGACAGCATCTGCCGCGAGCGAGTCTAGCAGAGGAGCACCGTGACCGACACCCCGATCGACGACGACGGCAGCGGCATCGACGCCGCCAGGGACATCTCGGAGGTGCCGGCCGTCGAACTCATCAACACCGTGGCCGTGCACCTGCTCAGTGCCGCCGCCGTGAAGGTCGGCCTGGCCGACGACCCCCTGGAGCAGACCGACCTGGACGAAGCGCGCAAGCTCATCACCGCACTGGCCGGCCTGGTCACCGCTGCGGCGACGGAGATCGGCGACCACCACGCCCGTCCGCTGCGCGACGGGCTGCGCTCGGTGCAGCTCGCGTTCCGCGAGGCGTCGGCGATCCCGGACGCGCCGGGCGCCGGGCCGGGCGAGAAGTACACCGGCCCCGTCAACTGACGGCTGGCAGCCGACCCGTGACGGGCACTGTCCGTCACGGCGTCGGACGGGAGGCCCGTGGCGGGATCGCCACGGGCCTCCCGTCTCCCTCGGGGTGTGCGGTCAGGACGCGTGGCGGCCGACCAGGCGGGTGACGGCCGCGAGCGGGATGCCGACCCAGTCGGGTCGGTTCCGGGTCTCGTAGACGACCTCGTAGACGGCCTTGTCGAGCTCGAACGCATCGAGGAGCTCCCGGTGCGCGCGGAGGTCCGCGCCGGTGCCCCGCTGGTACCCGTCGAGGAACCGCACGCGTGCTTCGTCCGCCCATCCCGCTGCGTCGACCGGTTCCGCGTCGTGCGCCAGGGCTCCGGCGACGTAGTCGAACGACCGGAGCATGCCGGCCACGTCGCGGAGTGTGACGTCCGGCAACGAGCGCTCGGCCAGGGGGCGGAGCGGCTCCCCCTCGAAGTCGAGGAAGACCCAACCGCGCGGCTCGGGGGCGGCGAGCACCTGCCCGAGGTGCAGGTCGCCGTGGATGCGCTGCAGGTCCGGCCAGGGCGTCGCCGTCGCCGCCGCGTACACCGCACGGATCGCGTCTGCGTGCTCGGCGACGGCCGGGGCCTCGCGCGCGGCGGTGTCGAGCCGCTCGTGCATCGTCGCGACGGCCGTGGCGCGTCGGGCCTCGTCGCCGGGCTCGGACGGCAGTGCCTCGGCGAGAGTGCGGTGGACGTCGGCGAGCGCCACCCCGAGCTGCTCGGCCCGGTCGCCGAAGGGGTGCCGGCGTGCGCTTCCTCGAGGGCCACGCGCCAGGCGTCCTCGAGACCCGGCAGGAACTCCTGCGCGAACGCGAGGTGACCGGTCGCGGTGCCGCTGCCCTGCCCGACGTCGGGCCAGCTGCCCCGCAGTGCGCCGTAGACCTGCGGGACTCGCGCGCTGCCGGCTGCGGACAACGCGAGCTGCGTCGTGACGTCGGGGTTGTCGCCGTGGTGCAGGACGCGGAACACCTTGATGATGACCCGGGCGCCGGACTCGGTGTCACAGATGACCGAGGTGTTGGACTGCTCGCCCGTCAGGACGCGGGCAGCGGTGACGGTGCCGATGGGGCGGAGGCTCTGCGGGTCCGCGTCGATGCGTGCGGCGAGCGCCGTGATCCACGTGTGGTCGGTGGTGGCGTCGGCGATCGTGCCGTCGGGGCCACTGGTCACGGGTGACTGGTAGAGGACCGGAGCCGCTGGTGCTGCGGGGGCTTCGTCGAGGACGAGCCGGGTGCCGTCGGCGGTGGAGAGGGTGCGGAGGCGCGGCACGGACCCCTTCGAGGCGTACCACCGGCGGTCGGCGATCCAGGACTCGAGGTCGTGGTCGCTGGGGGCGGTGGCGCTGGGGGTGCGGTGTCGCGGGTGTCGGGTGCGGTGTCGCGGGTGTCGGGTGCGGTGTCGCTGGTGTCGGGTGCGGTGTCGCTGGGGTGGCGGGCTCCGTCGCTCATGCAGCGGACCGTACGCGCCGAGTGCTGGCGAGGTGCCGAGTCCGCCACTCATCCCTGCACAGCTCGCGGTTCTGGGCCGCCCGTCCACAGAACGCGCCCGCGCTCGGACCGCACGGGCGCCGGCGGACGACACTTGCGGACATGCCGAGCCAGCACCCCGCCCCCGACACCGCCCGCACCGATCCCCGCCGGAGCTGGCGGATCCCCGACGACCGCCGACTGCCGGCACTCGAGCCCCTCGCATCCGCCGTCGAACGGCACGAGCCCGTGACGCTCCGCGAGACCGTGTGGGACTCCGACGAGCGCGTGCTCGCGGCCGAAGGGGTGACGCTCACCCGCGCCCAGGACGGTTCCTGGAGCCTCGACCACGGCGACGGCCCGGGACCGGTGGGCGCGGACCTCGATCGACCGGACCGCGAGCAGCCCCCGCGTGACGGGGTCGAGGTGTTCCTGCGCGGGCGGGCGGTGGCGACGGTCCGCGTCCGGGACACCACGACGACGCTCGTGACCCTGCGCGGCAAGGACGGTCGGGTGCGGGCCGAGATCGCCGACGTCCGCGTGGACGAAGGCGACCCGGACACCTCCGTGCTGCGGTCCGCACGGTGGTGGGCGCTGTCGGACGACGGGCGGGACGGCACCACGGCACGAGCGGCCGAGCGGGCCCTGGACGACGCGGCCACCGAGCCGCCGTCGACCTCGGCGGTCGCGGTCCCGCCCGCACCCGTGCTCGCACCGGAGCGGCGCGGCATCCGGGCGAAGCGACCCCGTTCGGGCACCGCTGCGGCGTTCGTGCTGCGGGTCCTCGAGTCGTTGCGCGCCGACCTCGTCGCGGTCGACCCCCGGGTCCGCGCCGACGACCACGAGTCGGTGCACGACTTCCGGAAGGTGGTCCGTCGACTGCGGAGCGTGCTCGCGGCGTACCGCGGAGCACTCGACCGTGAGGCGACCGAGGCACTGCGGGCCGCCCTCGCCGAGGCCGGACGCGTCGCCGGTGTCGCCCGCGATGCCGAGGTCCTGCACGGCGGGCTGTTCCGGTCGGCGGCGCGGGCCCCCGACGGCTTCGTCGACGCGCCGACGCTGGACCGGATCGGCGCGCAGGCGGCGGCACTCCGCAGTGCGGCCGCAGCGGAACTCCGCCAGGCGCTGCGCTCGGACGACTGGTTCCGCACCCTCGACGCGGTCGACCAGCTGCTGCTCCGTGCGCCGGCCGGACCGCACGCCGACGACGACGCCGCCGCCTTCGTCGCGAAGCGCATCGACCGCGAGCGCGCTCGGGTCCGAGAACTGGTCGACGGTAGGGAGGCGGGTCTCGACGTCCTGCACGAGATCCGGAAGGCGGCACGGCGCCTGCGGTACGCGCTGCAGGCAGCCGGTGACGTTGCCGACCTCGGGAAGCGACGGCTAGGCCGACTGCGGCGGGTGCAGGAGACACTCGGTGACGCCCTCGACGCGGCCCACGCGGCGGAGGCCTACCGGCAGCTGTCCGGGCCCGCGGCTCGGGACGGCGCCGACACCTTCGGGTACGGGGCGCTGGCGACGGCCGAGCACGCGGTGCTCGAGCGGGGCTGCGACGATCGCAGAAGGTGCTCGCCCGGCTGTGAGCGCTGCCCGGCCTGCTGCTCGTCGGGCTGCTCTGCGAGAATCGCAGGCGTGCCCCACTACCTCGAGGACCTCGCCGCCGGACAGACCTTCACGACCCCGGGTCGCACGATCACCGAGGCGGACGTCGTGTCCTTCGCCTCGTGGACGAACGACAACAACCAGGTGCACACCGACGTCGAGTTCGCCGGCAAGACCCGGTACGGCCAGCGGATCGTGCACGGCTTGCTCGGCACCTCGCTCTGCCTGGGGCTGATCGCACGGACCGGGGTGTTCGAGGGGTCGGCCGTGGCACTGCTCGGGATCGACCAGTGGCGGTTCACCGCGCCGGTGTTCATCGGGGACACCGTGACCTGCGAGGTCGAGATCCTGTCGACGCGCCTGACGAGCTCCGGCACGACCGGCATCGTCGAGCGGACGGTCTCGCTGCGGAACCAGCGCGGCGACGTCGTGCAGCAGGGACGCATGGACGTGATGGTCCTGACGCGCGACGCCGCGATCGCCTGACGTCGCCCCGAGCACCCGCCGGGTTCTCCGGATGGCAATCGTTGCGACGCTCTTTACAACGATGTACCGGCGCGGGAGCATGGACCCATGAGCACGCTCGACGGCACCGTGGCCGCACCTGACACCGCATCCGCTCCCGCACTCCCCCTCGCCTCGCGACAGGACGGCACGTACCCCCGGCCACAGATGCTCCGCACCGCCTGGGCCGACCTCGACGGCACGTGGTCCTTCCGGAACGACGGCGACGACACCGCCTGGCGCACCGGGTTCCCCGACGCCCGCGACATCGTCGTGCCGTTCCCGCCCGAGTCCGTCGCCTCGGGCATCGACGAGCCCGGCTTCCACCCCGTGGTCTGGTACTCCCGCGCGATCACCCGCGCCGACCTCGGGGCAGCCGGACACGGCACCGCCGCACCCCGACTCGTCCTGCACTTCGGCGCCGTCGACTACCGCGCCCGCGTCTGGATCGACGGCCAGTTCGTCGGCGAGCACGAGGGCGGCCACACGCCGTTCTCCTTCGACGTGACCGACGCCCTCGCCACCGACCCCGACGCCGTCCACACCCTGGTCGTCCGCGCCGAGGACGACCCGCACGACCTGACCCAGCCCCGCGGCAAGCAGGACTGGCACGAGGACCCGCACGCCATCTGGTACCGCCGCACCACGGGCATCTGGCAGACCGTGTGGCTCGAAGCCGTGCCGACCGCCTCGATCGAGTACCTGCGCTGGACGAACGTCGACCACGCCACCGTCCGCCTGACGGTCCGGATCGCGGGCGGCCGCACCGGCGGCGAGCGCCTGCGCGTCGTCGCCCGGTGGGACGAGCGCGACGAGCACCTCGCCACCGTCGAGGCCACGCTCGGCGACACCTCCGACGAGTTCGACGTGGTCGTGCCGATCTCGCGCCAGGACGAACGGGCAGGCCGAGGACGAACTGCACTGGACCCCGGACGCCCCGCGCCTGGTCGACGCCACGGTCTCGCTGCTCCCCGTACCGGCGCGACGCCGATCGACTCCGTCGCGTCCTACTTCGGACTCCGCACCGTCGGCGTCGACGGCGGCACCTTCCTGCTGAACGGCCGCAGCTACGACGTCCGCAGCGTCCTGAACCAGGGCTACTGGCCGGACTCGCACATCGCCGCACCGTCGCGCGAGGCGCTGCGCCGCGAGGTCGAGCTCATCAAGGAGCTCGGCTTCAACGCGGCCCGCAACCACCAGAAGATCGAGGACCCCCGGTTCCTGTACTGGGCGGACCGGCTCGGCATCCTGGTCTGGGGCGAGGCCCCCGGCGCCTACGCCTTCTCACCGCGAGCCGTCCAGCGCCTGATGCGTGAGTGGATGGACGCCGTCGAGCGTGATGCCTCGCACCCGTCGATCGTCACGTGGGTGCCGGCGAACGAGAGCTGGGGCGTGCAGCACATCGCCACCGACCCGGCGCAGCAGGCCTACGCCCGGTCCTTGGCCGACATCACACGGGCGATCGACCCGACGCGTCCGGTGATCTCGAACGACGGGTGGGAGCACACCAACTCCGACATCGTCACGGTCCACGACTACGAGGGTGCCGGCGACGCCCTCGCGGAGACCTACGCGGACGATGCCGCCCGCACGGCACTGTTCGCCCACTTCGGCCCGGCGGACCGCTGGGTGCTCGTGGGTGGCGCGCAGGACCTCGGCCAGCCGGTGATGCTCACCGAGTTCGGTGGCGTGAACTACCAGCCGGGTGCACAGCGGGAGGACGGCTGGGGCTACACCTCGGCCAGCGACGGCGACGACTGGGTCACCCGCATCACGGCGCTGTACGACGCGATCCGGGCGAGTTCGTTCCTGGCGGGCTCCTGCTACACGCAGCTGACCGACACCATGCAGGAGACCAACGGCCTGCTCAACGCCGACCGCTCCCCGAAGGTCCCGATCGAGCAGATCCGTCGCGCGGTCACCGGTCGCTAGCCGGGAGGCCCACACTTCGTGAGCAGCAATGGTCGGGTCCGGCAGACGGACCCGACCACCGCTGCTCACGATGCACGCAGGTCGGCGCGCGGCCCGACGCATGGCCGCCCGCTGGCGCGGGTACGGGCCCTGGTCTGCGAGGATCGGGCGGGTGACGAGCGTGGCGGAGACGAGCCGGGCCTCCCGGTCGGGGGTGCGCAGCCTGCTGACCGGACCCCGCAGCGCGTGGACCGCGCCCCTGCTCATCTGGGCCGCCTCGCGCCTGGTGAGCACGTTGCTGCTCGCCACCATGTACGTGCTGGCGACCGCGAACGACTGGACGTTCGCGTCGTACCGGCAGGACCCGTCGTTCTTCACGTTCTCCGGATCGTGGGACGCCTCGTTCTACCGGACGATCGCGGAGCACGGGTACCCGGCCACTCCCCCTCGACGCCGCGGGCCACGTCGCGCCGAACGCCTGGGCGTTCCTGCCGGTGTTCCCGGCCATCGTGCGCGCCGTCATGGCCCTGACGGGGGCGTCGTTCTGGGTCGCGGGCGTGCTCGTCGCGACGATCGCGGGCGCCGGGGCCTGCGTGCTGCTGTACCGGCTCGTGCTCGCGGTGGGCTGCTCGCACCGGGCCCGCTGGGCCACGGCACTGTTCGCGTTCGCGCCGACCGGGTTCCTGCTGCAGGTCGCCTACGCCGAGAGCCTGCTGCTCGTGCTGCTGTTCGGCGCGCTGCTGGCGCTGGTGCGGCGTCGGTACTGGCTGATCGCGCCGCTCGGCGTGGTCGCGGCGTTCACGAAACCCGGGGTCCTCGCGTTGGCGGTGGCGCTGGCCGTGCACCTGGTCGTCCGGTGGGTGGGGTCCCGCCCGTCTGCTCGACCTGCCGAGGTGTTCCCGTGGCGTGACCGCATCACGATCGTGGCGTCCGGCCTCCTCGTCGCGGCGGCGGGTCTGGCGTGGCCGGTGATCGCCTCGGCGGTGACCGGGCGGCCGAACGCCTACCTGGACACCGAACTGTCGTGGTGGGTGGGGTTCGTCGGGCGACAGCACTTCGCCCCGCTGACGCCGTGGTTCACGATGGCCTCGACGTGGCTCGGACCGCTCGGCATCGTGCTCGTCGTCGCGGTGCTCGCCGGCGCCGTGTGGTTCTTCTCGCGCAGGAGCACCCGGGCCCTCGGACCGGACGTCCTCGCGTTCACGGCGTCGTACGGGCTGTACCTGGTCGCGGTGTTCCTGCCGCAGCAGTCGTTGCCGCGGCTGCTCATGCCGATGGCGCCGGTGCTCGGGTCGGACGTGTTCGTCCGGACGCGGCGGCGAGCGGTGACGTGGCTCGTGGTCGGGGTGTGCCTGCAGCCGGTCGCCATCGTGCTGCTCTGGTTCCTCGGGTACCCCTGAGCGGCTCGGGGTGTTCCTGAGCGGCTCGCGGCCCTCCTGAGCGGCTCGCGATGCGCTTGAGCGCTGCGCGGGCCCGTCGGGCTAGGCGTCGAAGGTGTGGAACCAGGCCGTCCCGCCCGGGTGCTGCACCGTGATCATCTCGTCGAGGTCGCGGTACGGGCCGTCCTGGTTGTGGCTCGCCGACTTGATGCGGATGGTGCCGTCGGGCTCGGTGAAGACCTCGGACACGATGGTGGTGTGGTCCGGAGATCCGTTCGCGTTCCAGTCGTAGAACACGATGTCGCCGACCTTGACCTCGTCGCGCTCGTCCGAGCTCCGACGCGTCAGACCGAACTCCGCGGCGTTCGTCTCGAGCCACGGGTCCATCGTCGGGCAGTACGTCCACGTGGCACTGTGCTCGGCACCGGCAGCCCGGTTGTACCAGTCGGAGCGCTGCTCCCAACCGCGGGCGATGAGCGTCTGGGAGACGTAGTTCGCGCAGTCGCCACCGATCGGGTTCATGGTGCCGTACTCGGACAGGTTGTAGTCCTTCCAGTGCGCCATCGCGTACTGGAGCTGCCGGTCGACGTCGGTCAGCGCGGCGTAGGCCATCGACGACGTCGCCACCGCGGTGGACGCATCGGGCACCGGCGCAGCCGTGGGGTCGGTGTCGCCGTGGCCGAGTCCTGCGTCGCGCCGGTCTGCCCGTCGTTCGCGGCGCTGCCGTTGCCGTCGGACGACTGGTTGGCGGACGGGCTCGGCTCGATCGACTCGGTGAAGAGCGCGACGGCGGCGTCACCAGCGGTGTACATCGCCTGGTGCGGGGCCGTGAAGGTGACCTTCGTGCCCGTGGCCGTGACGTCGCGCGCGGCCACCCCGCCGACCGTGACGCCCTTGACCGCGGCGAGGCCGGTGCCAGCGACGGTGACCGTGACGCCGCCGACGAGCGGGACCTGCGCCGGGGTGAGGGACTTCGCCACCGGCTTCGCGGACGGGGACGACGTCGTCTCGCCGCCGACCGGACCCTTGCTGCCGTCCTTCTTGCCGGCATCGTCGCTGCCGGACGAGCACGCGGCGACCGCGAGCCCGATCCCGGCGACACCGGCGAGGGACAGGAGTGCGCGGCGGTTCATCGAGGCAGTCATGACACAGCCAGCGTAAGCGACGCACCTGACGTTCCGACACGGCATGATCGTCTCCGGGGGGCGAGCGTCCTCCGTGTCCGCACGGACGCGTTCGAGAGGATCAGCAGACCATGCCCGAGAGCCACGACTTCTTTCTCGCCACCGACCCCGAGACCGCTCGCGCACGGGTGCGCGAGGCCCTCGCCCGCGAGGGCTACACCGTCGACGACGCCGAGCAGGGCGCACTCCGGGCCACGCGCGGCAGCATGGGCCTCACGCTGCTCATCGGCGGGCTCGCGAACGACCGCACCTTCCACACCCGGCTCGACGTGCAGATCATGGTCACCGCGGACGGCCGCACCGTCGCTCGACTGCTGCGCGGCTCCGGCAAGTCCGCGATCAAGGGCGGGGCGATCGGGATCTCGCGTGGCAACCGCGCCTTCGAGCAGGCCGCGAACGCGATCCACACGTCCTTCGCGCAGGCGGGTGTCCTGACGGACAGCTTCGCGAGCTGACGCTCAGGCCGTGACGGGTCCGCTCGGCACGATGACGGACGACGGGCCCGGTGCCAGCTGGCGCCGGGCCTGTCGGCCTCGAGGCGGTCAGGTGCAGGAGACGTCGCGGTCGATGGTCCTGGACCCGTAGGGGACCTCGACCTGGACCATCGCGATCTTGCCGCCGGACAGGGTGTCCCGGCGCAGGTCTTCCGTGCCTTGGTGATCGTGCCCTTGCCGATCGCGATCCAGTTCGACCGGCCGCGCAGCGGCTGCTCGACTTGACCGTGCCCGCGATGGTCTTCCACTGCGAACCGTTCGAGTAGATGCCGATCGTGCGCACGCCACCGGCCTTGAGCCCGACGATCATGCCCTGCATCGCCGCGCGGTTCTGGGCGGTGTCCCGCTGGTACGACAGCCCCGTCTCGACGTCGAGCCACCAGCGGTACGCGGACGGGCTCGCGACGCCACGGCTCTTCACGTCGTCGTACCCGCGGGCGTACCCGTACATGAAGGAGCACGCCAGGGTGACCTGCTTCTTGCCACCCTTGGTCACGCACTTGCCGAACGGGTTGGTGGGCACCGTGCCCTGGTAGCTGTTCGACGTGGGCCAGACCGACGCCGCGAGGCCCGGATTGGCGAACAGCACGTACAGCTGCGTCTTCGGCTGGGTCGAACCCCCGACCGACCGCCCAGCCCACGCGAGTTGTTCGGCGAGGCACGGGTTCGTGGTGTTGCCGAGGGAGCCGTTGACGCCGACGATGCCGAACGCCTGGTCGGTCGGGACCTGGCGGCCGCACTGCGGCCAGGAGATGTCGACTCCCAGCGGGGTGACCGCTGCGGACGCGGTGGAGGACGGACCGACGGCGACGATGCCGGCGACGACGACCACCGTGGTCGCGACGGTCGCGATGAGACGACTGATACGGAACATGCTCTCCCCTGGTCGGGCCCTGCGGGCCGGAAGCGCCCACCGGCGCACGGGGAGTCTAGGGCGGTGCGTCGGACAACACACCACCCCTGTTCGTCCACAGCGACGACAGCAGAACGGCCCGGAACCTGTGGGTCCGGGCCGTTCGTGCTGCTACCTGGTGGAGCTAAGGGGATTCGAACCCCTGACCTTCTCATTGCGAACGAGACGCGCTACCAACTGCGCCATAGCCCCAAGTGCTCGATCACACTAGCACCACCGTTCGGCCGATCCGAAATCGTGGACAGCCGTTCGGCGTGCCGCTGGTGCCGCTGGTGCCGCGGGTCAGACCGCGCGGCGCCGACGCATGATCGCGTCGAGATCGGCCTGCTGGTACGCGTCGTCGTCCAGGACGCCCATGCCGGCCCACTTGCTCGGCGGGCCCGGCGGCGTGGTCGGCTCGTCCGGCGTCTCGGCGACGAGCTCCGGGACGGCGGGAGCACGCAGCCCCAGCCGCTCGGCGAGACGCCCCTGGTCGTGGGCGGTCAGCGATGCGGCAGCGTCCTCGAGCTCCGGACGCATCCGGGACACGGTGGCGAGTGACGGGTCGGCCTCGCCTGCGCGGATGGCAGCAGCTTCCGCCTCGGCCTCGGCCTTGGCCTCGGCGACGCGCTCCTTGAGCCGCGCGGCGAGCTCGGCCGAGGACTCCGGCGAGGCAGCGGGCGCTGTCGGACGCTCCACGTACAGCGGTTTCGGCACCCGGTTCGGGGTCCAGCTGCGGTCCTCCGCGGGTTCTGCGGACTGCTCGGTCGACAGCGGCGGCGCCGGGTCCGTCCACGTGCTCGCGGGCCGGGAGGCACGGGTCGCGCCCGCCTCGGCCGCCGCGACACGGGTCTTCCGTGCCGTCGCCACCTGGTGCAGCTGGGCCAGGACGGCTGCGGACCCACCCGCGGCGAGGAGCCCGGCGACACCGACGAGCCACAGGGCGGGCGACGCGACGAAGACGACCAGCGCGACGACGACGCCGAGCGTGCCGAACAGGGTGGCTCCGAGACGGGAGCGGCGCATGCGCATCGCGGTCAGCGCGGGCACCGACGACGCACGCTCGAGGACGGGGGCCTGCTCGGCGAGCCGGCGGGTGATCTCCCGCTGGCGCGCGGCCTCGTGAGCCCGGACGATCGCGGTGCGCTTGGCCTCTTCGGACCGGGCGACGCGCTGCGCCTCGGCCAGGGACTTCGCGTTCATCTCGACACGGACCTCGTCGGGCAGTTCAGCGGTCTGCGCGAGGATCCGCAGGGTCTGCTGCAACCGGATCGCGTTGCGTTCGGTGGCGAGGTACTGGCGTCGGGCGGCCCACGAGGGCATCAGGTAGACGAGCCAGAGGACGGCCGCGACGAGCAGGACGATGCCGCCACCCCACGAGCCGATTCCTGCCATGGGGACACGGTAGGGGCGGGGGTATCCCCGTCGCGTGATTGCGGAACGCGTGTTGCGCGTGTCGCGGCGGAATCTACAGCCGGGGCGTCGTGGTGATCGGCAACGCCGCTTCGTCGCGGGCGGCGAGCGGTACGGCGCCGAGGCCGGGTGGCACCTGCCCGCGGACCCAGCGCTCGAGGACGCCTTCGCGGACCTCCTCGGCGACGAGCGCGAAGCAGAAGTGGTCGCGCCAGTCCCCGTTGATGTGGATGTACCGGCGACGCAGCCCTTCGTACCGGAACCCGAGCTTCTCGACGACGCGCAGGGACGGGGCGTTCTCGGGCCGGATGCAGATCTCGATGCGGTGCACGCCGACCGCGCGGAAGCAGTGGTCGACGGCGAGGGCGACCGAGATCGGGGTCACGTTGTGTCCGGCGGCGTCCTCGACGACCCAGTAGCCGATCGAGGCGCTGGCCAGTGACCCGTAGGTGATGCCGGAGACGTTGAGCTGCCCGACGAACCGGCCGTCGAGCTCCATCGCGAACGGCAGTCCGAGTCCCGCGCGGGCGTTGGCCTGGAGCGCGCGGATGCTGCCGCGGACGTCGGTGGAGACGTGTCCTGAGGGTTCGTGGCCTCCCAGGTGCGGAGCCACGAACGGTTCGACGCGAGCGCGAGGTCGAGGTCGCGCGTGTCACGGAGCCGGAGGGGCCGGATGGTGACCCGCCCGTGGGACAGGGTCGGGATCGTCGTCATCGCTTGGTTCCTCCGGGATCCCGCCGCTGTGCGGGACGGGGTGTCCCGCCCGGGTCCGTGTGCACGGTCCCGGGCGGGATGGCCGACTCATTCGCCCGCGTTGAACTCCTTCAGCCACGACTTGAGGTCGGGGCCGAGGTCTTCGCGGTCCGAGGCGAGCTGCACGATCGCCTTGATGTAGTCGAGTTTGTCACCGGTGTCGTACCGGCGTCCACGGAACACGACGCCGTACACGCCGCCGGTCCACTCCTCGGCGCTCGCCATCTTCATGAGCGCGTCGGTGAGCTGGATCTCGCCGCCCTTGCCGGGCTCCTGCTTCTCGAGGACGTCGAAGACCTCGGGGCGGATGACGTAGCGGCCGATGATCGCCAGGTTCGAGGGCGCCTCGCCCTGCGAGGGCTTCTCGACGAGCCCGGTGATCTTCACGACGTCGTCGGTGTCGGTCGGCTCGACCGTGGCGATGCCGTACAGGTGGGTCTGCGACTCGGGGACCTCGAGCAGCGCGACGATCGTGGCGTTCTTCTCGCCCTGGACCTCGATCATGCGCTTGAGCAGCGGGTCGCGGGCGTCGATGATGTCGTCACCGAGGAGCACGGCGAACGGCTCGCGGCCGACGTGCATCTTCGCGCGGAGCACCGCGTGGCCGAGGCCGAGCGGGTCACCCTGGCGCACGTAGTGCATGTCGGCGAGGTCCGTCGACTGGTTGACCTTCTGCAGCTTCTCGTGGTCACCCTTCTTCTTGAGGGTCTCCTCGAGCTCCGACACGTGGTCGAAGTGGTTCTCGAGTGCGTTCTTGTTGCGGCCCGTGATCATCAGGACGTCGGTGAGTCCTGCGCCGACAGCTTCTTCCACCACGTACTGGATCGCTGGCTTGTCGACGACGGGGAGCATCTCCTTCGGCATCGCCTTGGTCGCGGGGAGGAAGCGAGTGCCCAGCCCTGCTGCTGGGATCACCGCCTTGGAAATCTGGAAGCCCATACCCCAGACCGTATCCGATCCGGGTTTCCGGGGCATGTCGTCGCTCCTGGGGACACGGCATCAGCGCGTTACCCGGCGGGAAGCCGCAACGGATGCGCTCGGTAGACTCCTGCGCATGATCGCTGATCTCGGGAACGAGAAGCGCGCCCTGCGAGCCGAACTCCGGCAGCGGCGGCGCGCCGGACCACGACGGAACGCGACGCGGACAGCGCGGCGCTCACCGCGACCCTGCAGCGCTTCGCCGAGGAGCGCCAGGTCACCTCGCTCGCGCTGTACCTGTCGGCGTCGGACGAGCCGAACGTCCGGCCGTTCCTGAACTGGGCGTTCGCGCACGACATCCGGGTGCTCCTGCCGGTCACGCGCGAGGACGGCTTGCTCGACTGGGCCGTCGGCGACGGTGAGAGCGAGACCGAGGGCATCTTCGGCATGCCGGAGGTCGTCGGCGAGGTCCTGTCACCGATCGCCATCAACGACGTCGACGCGATCCTCGCCCCCGCGGCTGCGGTCGGGCACGACGGCGTCCGGATGGGTTGGGGTCGCGGCTACTACGACAAGACCCTCGGGTCCATGGCGAAGCGCCCGCCCGTCTATGCTGTGATCTTCGACGCGGAGTACCTCGACGAGGTCCCGCGCGAACCCCACGACGAACCCGTTGACGGCATCATCACGCCGTCGCGCATCATCACGTTCCGGAGCTGACGTGCCCACCTACTCGTACCGTTGCACCGAGTGCGACAACGCGTTCGACATCAAGCAGTCGTTCTCCGACGCCACCCTGACCGAGTGCCCGGTGTGCGGTGGTGTCCTGCGCAAGGTGTTCTCCCCCGTCGGCGTGACGTTCAACGGCGGCGGCTTCTACCGCACCGACTCCCGCCCGGCGCCGAAGTCCGAGGGCTCGTCGAGCACGCCGGCCAAGTCGGAGACGAAGTCCACCCCGGCCAAGACCGAGTCGAAGCCGAGCACGCCGAAGCCCAGCGCCTCCTGACCACGAGCACTCCTCGCCGATAGGTTGTTGGGGTCGCCGTCCGGCGACTGTCCTCGACCGGAAGGAGTCCCGTGAAGGGCTTCAAGGAGTTCCTGCTCCGCGGCAACGTCATCGACCTGGCCGTCGCAGTCGTCATCGGTGCTGCGTTCACCGCGATCGTCACCGCGATCGTCACCAGCCTCATCAACCCCCTGATCGGCGCGGTCTTCAACGCGTCGAGCCTCGACAAGGCGCTCGTCTGGTCCATCCCGACGGTGTCCGGCGGAAGCGCGAAGATCCTGTTCGGCGCGATCATCGGCGCGGTCATCAACTTCGTGATCGTCGCCGCGGTCGTGTACTTCGCCCTCGTCGTGCCCGTGAACCACCTGAAGAAGGTGGCGTTCGAGCGCGTCAAGAACGACGAGGAGCAGACCCCGCAGGACGTGCCCCCGACGGACGTCGAGGTGCTGCTCGAGATCCGCGACCTGCTCCGATCCCAGAACGGTGTCTCCACGAGCACGGGGACCGGCGCGCACATCGCCCCGAACACCGCTCCCGAGGGCCCCGGCATCGGCGGCTCGACGAAGCTCTAGCAGGGTCGTCCCCGCCGAAAGCGCCGCGATCGCGCCCCTCCACGGCCATCGCGCCCCGACTCTTCGGGGCGCGATGCCCGTGGAGGGCGCGATCGTGCGCTACCGGCTGCAGCCGGCGTCACGCTGCGGCAGGGGGCGCGTCAGGCGGCCGTGACCGCTCGCCGCTTGGCGAACATCGCGACGGCGTACTGGATGCCGGCGAGGACGTGGCCCACGGTGCCGAGGTAGACGAAGACCAGTGCGACGACCCGCACCCACGGCGCGTTCTCGTCGACGGCGTGCACGGCCGAGAACAGCAGCACCGGCAGGCCCACGAAGAGCAGCGCGGAGCGGATCTTGCCGGTCCACGTGACGTCGAGGTCCGGGTTGCCGTGGAACAGCACGCTGGAGAGCACCACGAGCACCAGGTCGACGAGCACGACGACGGCGACGACCCACCACGGCAGCAGGCCGGTCAGCACGAGCGACAGCACGATCGCGATGATGGCGAGTCGGTCGGCGACGGGGTCGATCGCCTTGCCGAGCTTCGAGCCCTGGTCGAACTTGCGTGCGATGAAGCCGTCCGCCCAGTCGCTCACGCCGATGACGACGAGTGCGACCAACGCCCAGCCCGGGTGTCCGGCGACGACGAGCCACACGAAGACCGGGATCAGCAGCAGCCGGAACAGCGAGATCAGGTTCGGCCAGGTCTGCCAGTCGGGGCGCTCCCGCACGGTGTCAGTCATCGCAGGCCAGGCTACCTGCTACCAGTGGGGCGGGACGTCCGCCCGGAGACGGACATCGTTCTCGCCGGTTCCGTGCCGCGCCGGCTCCGGTGCGGGGGTGGGGTCCGAACCCGGCACCGGCTGGGTGGTGACGCGTCTGCGGCGCCGCACCGGGCCTCCCGACAGGTCGTCCGTGTCGTGTTCCGGAGACGCTGACCGGACGGGAGGCGCGGCTGACGACGCGTCGTCGGCTCGCGTCCACGTGCCCACCAGCTGGTCCGTCGCCGGCGTCACCGGACCGGCGGGCCGGGAGGCCCGCCGACTCGGCCGGTCGGTCATCGGCGTGCGGGGCCGATGGCGGGCACGCGGGGATCGAGATCCTGCGTGTTCATCGGCGTGCGGGGATCGGCGGGATCGAGATCTCCTGCGTGGCGCCACGGTCGACACCGAGCACGGCGGCGACGGTGTTCGCGACGCGGTCCGGGTCGGAGAACAGCTGGAACGCGTGCACGCGGACGTAGTGCCATCCGAGTCGGCGCAGGACCTCCGGGCGGAGGCGGAGCGACTCGCGCAGCGACCCCTTGACCAGCGACGCGTCGGTCTCGATCGTGACGCAGACCCCGCCGTGCGCGGCCACCAGGCCGAGCTTGCCGCGGTGGCCGAGCGCGACCGGGATGCCGCGCATCTCGAGTCGTCGGGCCAGGTCGACGAGCAGCGGGTCGGAGTCGTCCGGCACGTACTCGGCGGTGGTGCGGGCACGCACCTCGGCCAGGATCTCGGCGAGGGCGACGGTGCCGTGGCCCATGCGCTCGGCCTCGATGTCGGACGGCTGGAAGCACGTCACGATCACCATCGAGCGGCGCGCACGGGTCATCGCGACCGCCAGCAGCCGCTCGCCGCCGGGCTTGCCGAGCGGACCGAAGTCGCGCAGGACACGGCCGTGCGGGGTGCGGCCGTAGCCGATGGAGAACACGACGCGGTCGCGGCTCTGCGCCACCGACTGCTCGAGCGTTGCCACGATGAACGGCTCGGCGCGGTCGCCGATGACGAACTCGGTCAGGTCCTTGTGGCCCTGCGCCGCGGTCAGCACGGCCTGCTCGACGCGCACGGCGTGCTTCGCCGAAGCGGTGATGACCATGAGCGACTCGGACGGGCGGGTGCGGGCGTGGTCGATGACGAGGCGCACCACGCGGTCCACCTCGGCGTCGACGCTCTCGACGGCGCCGGACTCGGGGTCCGGCACGGCCTTGCCGTCGCTGACGTAGTCGAGCGCGATCGAGCCGTGCCCGAGGAACGAGCCGGCCCACGGCAGCGACTCGATCTTGCCGCCGTAGAAGCGACGGTTCACGAGCTCGGCCAGGTCCTCGCCGCCGGCGCGGTACGACCGCGAGAGCGACAGGGTCGGCAGCAGCGTGGAGAGCTTCGCCAGGGCGGAGTCGGCGTGGAAGGCGTCGAGGGTGCCCTCGTCGACCTGCAGCGCACGGTGCTCGGGGTCGACCGCGATGCGGAACGGCGACGGCGTCTGCGTGACCGGGTCACCGAAGACGACGGTCTGGCGCGCACGACGGACGGCTCCGACGGTCTCGGCGATGGTCACGGCGCCGGCGTCGACCAGGATCACGGTGTCGAACGGCATCGTGTCGGCGATCTGCGAGACCTCGTACGGGCTCGCGAGCCACACGGGCGCGATCGACCGGGACAGGTGCGGTGCGGAGTCCTGCAGCAGGCGCGAGGTGATGGCACCCTCGCGCAGCTGGGTCTTCAGCGCGGTGGCCTCTTCCGGCCAGTCGACGAGTCCGACCTTCCAGTTCTCAGCGAGCTGCCACGCCAGACCCTGGGAGACCCCGGCCGCGTGGGCGTCGTCGACGAGGCGGAAGTCGGCCTCGACCCGGTCGAGCATGTCGGTGTTCGCGCCGAGCAGGGCCCGGTCGGACTCGAGCATCGTCTCGAGGGCGGACTGCCACCAGGCGAGCTCGAGCTCGGCCGGCACCTGCAGGTCCGGCACGTGGCGGTTCGCCAGGTCGGTGATGAGCGGCTCGAGCTGCAGGTCGCGCAGGGTCTGCATGAGCTCGGTGCGCTCCTGCAGGTTGTGCAGGACGTCGGACTCGGCCGCGAGCTCGGCGATGGTGGGGAGGAGCTGGTCGACCGGGGTGTTCGCGAGCTGACGGTCGCGGTCGGTCCGGCCGAGCGGCTCGTCGAGCCGCGCGAGGTCCTCGGCGACGTTCGAGAACAGCACCTGCACGTCCGCGATGCCCGTGGGCACCTCGGGGTTCACGCCGGCCGCGACGTAGCGCTGCCACAGCACGCGCTGCTGCTGCACCCGGGTCAGGGCCTCGTGCAGGTCGGAGACGTGCACGCCGGGGCGGACGTACTCACGAGCGAGCTTCTTCAGGCGACGGCGGTTCGTCGACGACATCGGAGCGCCCTCGCCACGTGGGGCGGTGGCGGCGACGAGCTCCGACACCGAGCGGTCGAAGACCACCGGCAGGAAGCGGTCGAGGGTGTCACGGATCTCGGTGAGCAGGCGCAGGTAGATGCCGAGCTCGTTGATCGTCGTGAACTGGCGCATGTGCGTCGAGCTCACGAGGTCGTGCGCGCGGCGGAGCAGCGTCGGCAGCCCGTCGGAGTCGAGGTCCTTCGCGATGCGGTGGGCACGCTGGGCGCCGTCGCTGGTGGAGAACTTCGCGCCGTACCAGGGCGAGTCGTCGGGGCCGTAGCGGAACTCACCGAGGTTGGCCGCGCTGACCATCGTCTCGGCGACGCGCGAGCGCCCCTCGACCATGGACGCCACGGACCGCTTCGACAGCCGCGCGGTCGTCGACGGCGGGACCGGCAGGAGCGACAGCCGCGAGAGCTCGACCAGGCAGTCGAGCACCGAGACGCCGAAGTCGGCGTCCTTGCGGGTGAGCGAACCGCGGTAGTCCTTCAGGACCTTGCGGAGCCGGACGAGGGCGTCGTCGACCTCGCGCAGGTTCGGACGGGCCGCCTTCTCGTTCCGGGCGATGGCACGGACGACGTCACGGCGCAGGGTCGACGGTGTGACCGCGACGCCGGGCAGCTGGACCTCGCCGAAGCGCGCGGCGATGCCCCGCAGGGTCGCACGGCGCGGGCTCACCACGAGGACGCGCTTGTTCGCGGCGACCAGGCCGCCCAGGGCGTTCACGATCGTCTGGGTGCCGCCGGTGCCGGGAAGGGTCTTGACGACGATGGAGTTGCCGGCCGCGATCTGCGCGATCACGTTCTCCTGCTCGTCGTCGGCGTCGAGCAGCAGGGTGTCGGTCTCCGGGCTGCGCTCGTCCGACGGGGTCTGCTCGACCGGGTGGTACGACTGCTCGACCTGCCACTTGGCGCTCGGGTTGCCGGCCAGGGCGTCGAGCACGGGGTGGGACAGGTCGCCGGTGTCCTCGACCAGACCGGTCGCGACCTCGGCGAACGTGGAGACCACGAGCCGGGCGTGCACGGAGAAGCCGGGGATGTGCGCGGTCAGGCCACGCAGGCGGTCGATGACGGGGTTCGGGGTGAACGAGCCGTCCTGCTGCGCGAGCGCCACGAAGGACTGCGCGTCGAGGATGACGCCGAACTGCTCGTGCAGGGCATCGGCGAGACCCGGGTTGAGCACCGGTTCGCCGAGGAGCCGGACCTCGAAGTCACGGCCGTGGCGGCGGATCGCCAGCGGGCGCAGGAGCACCGGGCCGCGGAACTGCTCGTCGCCGTGCTTCCAGTCGGCCATGCCGATGCCGAGCTTCACGGCGTCGATCCCGCGCACGGTGGCGAGCTCGGTGCCCTTCGCCTCGACCTGGCCGGCAGCGACGCGGGCGGCTCGGAGCGCCACCTCGTCGCGGATCAGGCTGGACAGCAGGGTGGTCTTGCCGGTGATGAACTGCGCGAGGCCGCCCGGGTGCGTCGTCGACAGTTCGATGCGCGCGCGGGGGTGGTCGCTGAAGTGGGTGAGCGGGCTCGTGCCGCCGACGCCGGTGAGCTGGCCGCGCCAGCCGTCCCACGTCGGTTCGGCCGCGTTGCCCGCCTGCAGCCGGGGATCGCCGAGGCTGATCGCCTGCGGGCTGGTCAGCTGCAGTTCCGGGCGGAGCGTGCGGTCCGGTTCGTCGTCGGTCCGGTCCTCGTCCACGTCCTGCTGCTCGTCTCGGTCGTCGCGGTGGTCTCGCTGACCGCGGTCGTCTCGCTCGTCGTCGGGGCGCTCGTGGGCACCCTCGACGGGGACGTCGTCGTTCACGTCGTCCTCACCGTCGGTCACCCTGTCCGCTCGCCACACATCCGACACTGTAGGCGGGAACGAGCGCCCTCTCTGGCAATGAACCGAGGTTTCGGGGTTTCCGGTGCACGGTGAAGCGCTCAGGGCCCGCGCCCGACGCGTCCGATGTGGTACCAACGGGACATGGCCATCGACGACCGCACCACCCCGTCCGCCCCCACGCCGAACCGGCGTCGATCGGTCCCAGCCGAGATCTCCCGCTCGTGGCTGCTCGTCTCCGGCACCGCGACCGACCGGTTCGAGAAGTCCCAGCGGTCCCGCGCCGACCAGATCATCCTGGACATCGAGGACGCCGTCGACCCCGCAGCCAAGCCCTCGGCACGGCAGGGCGTCGCCGCGTGGCTGGCCGGTGGTGGCGAGGCCTGGGTCCGCATCAACGACGTCACGACCGACTTCTGGGCCGACGACGTCGAGGAGCTCCGCGGCCTGCCCGGGCTGCAGGGCGTGATGCTGGCGAAGACCGAGTCCCCGGCCCAGGTCACCGACACGTGGCACCGGCTCGGCGGCCAGACCCCGGTGATCGCGCTGGTGGAGTCGGCGCTCGGCATCGAGGAGTCCGTCTCGATCGCGCGGGCCCAGGGCGCGTTCCGACTGGCGTTCGGCTCCGGCGACTACCGCCGCGACACCGGCACGAGCGCCGACACCCTGGCGATGGCGTACCCGCGGTCGAAGCTCGTCGTCGCCTCGCGCGTCGGCGACCTGCCCGGCCCGATCGACGGCCCGACGGTGGGGTCGTCGCACCCGATCCTGCGCGAGCAGTCCCAGGTCGCGGTGTCGCTCGGCCTGACCGGCAAGCTCTGCCTGGACACCGAGCAGCTGCCCGTCATCAACGAGGTCATCTCCCCCACCCCGACCGACGTCGCCTGGGCGCAGGACTTCCTCGACGACTTCGAGGCCCGCGGCAAGGTCATCCGCGACGGTTCCGACCTGCCCCGCCTGGGTCGGGCGCAGAAGATCCAGCGGCTCGCACAGGCGTTCGGCGTGGAAGCGCGGTAGGACTGCTCCCATGACCTGGTCCAACGTCCCCGGCGGTCCGCCGCAGTCCTCGCCCGGCCCCCAGGACCCGCAGCGCGCGGCCTGGGAGCGCAGCGGCACCACGTTGTTCCCGCCGGCGAAGCTCGCCGACCGGATCTCCACCGTGCTGCTGCTGGCCTTCGGTGCCGTGATGACGATCGTCACCGCCGTCGTCGGCATCATCGCGGTCATCTCGGCGACCGCGACCTGCGATGCGTCGGCCGGGTGCTCGCCCGGCGGGTACATCGGCGGCACGGCCATCGCCGTCGGCGGCGCGTTCGTGATCGGCGTCGCCACGATCGTGCTGGCGATCGGCGCGTGGATCCGTCGGAAGTCGTCGTGGTGGATCGCCGCGGTCGGCTTCGTGCTCGCGATCGCCGTGATCACGTGGGGCGGGGTCGTCTTCGCGAACGCCGCCGACGACGAGACCGCGTCGTCCTCGGTGTCCGCGAGCGCCTAGCCCCGTCGCGCACCACGCTGGTCCCGCCGGCCCGATTCCGAACGACACGACCGACGTCGTACGACAACGAGTTCGTCGTTCGTTGCGACCGCAACCAGTTGCGCGCGCAGCAGCGACACCGTCGACGTCGTACGACGTCGACGGTGTCGCACCGCGTCGCGTGGGCAGAGGCGACGCGGCGACGGACGGGAGGCCCGTGGCGGACACGGCCACGGGCCTCCCGTCCGACACGGCGTAGCGTCCACGGCATGGTGACGGTGTCGCGGACGACGGTCGCGGTGGTCGGTGGCGGCCCCGCCGGGGTCGTCCTCGGGCTGCTGCTCGCCCGGGCCGGCATCGCCGTGCGCGTCGTCGAGCAGCACGACGACTTCAACCGGGACTTCCGGGGCGACACCGTGCACGCCTCGACGATCCGGCTGCTCGACGAGCTCGGCCTCGGCGAGCGCTTCCGGGCCCTGCCGCAGTCACGGCTCGACGACTTCTCCCTGCCGATGCCCGACGGGTCACGACTGCTGCTCGGCGACTTCTCACGGCTCGATCCCCCGTACGACCACGTGGCGATGGTGCCGCAGTGGGACCTGCTCGACCTGCTCGTGACCGCTGCCCGGCAGGAACCGTCGTTCGACATCGCGATGGGCCGCGCGGCGACCGGGCTCATCGAGGAGAACGGCACCGTCACCGGGGTCCATCTCCGCACGCGCGACGGCAGCGGCGAACCCGAGGAGCTCCGCGCCGACGTCGTGATCGCGTGCGACGGACGGAACTCGGTCCTGCGCCGGGCAGCGGGGCTCGTGCCGCGGGCGTTCCCGGTGCCGTTCGACACCTGGTGGTTCCGGCTCCCTCGGCGGTCGGGCGACGCGGCGAGCACCCTGACCCCGCGTTCTCGGGGAAGGACGTGCTGCTGAGCTTCCCGCGGCCCGACTACCACCAGGTCGCGTACTTCGCCCCGAAGGGCTCGGACGCGACGCTGCGGGCCCGGGGCGTCATTGCCTTCCGGGAGCGGGTGGCCCGGCTCCGTCCGGACTTCGCCGACCGGGTAGACACGATCGGGTCGATGGACGACGTGCACGTGCTCGACGTCCGGATGGACCGGTTGCGGCGGTGGTGGCGGCCGGGGCTGCTGTGCATCGGCGACGCGGCCCACGCGATGTCGCCCGCGGGTGGGGTGGGGATCAACCTCGCGGTGCAGGACGCCGTGGCGACGGCCGCGATCCTGGTTCCGTCGTTGCAGCGTGGGCTCCGTGGTGCGGGGCTGGACGGTGCGCTGGCCGCGGTGCAGCGTCGTCGGAGGCCGCCGGCAGTGGTCATCCAGTCGGCGCAGGCCGTGCTGCACCGCGTCGTGTTCGAGCGGGCCTTCGCCGGACGGCTGCAGGACGGGCCACCGCTGCTGCCCGTGCTGCTCGCCCGGTACGTGCCGCCGTCGCGGGGCCTCTACGCCCGGGGCATCGCGTTCGGGCCGCTGCCGGAGCACGCGCCCAGCTGGGCGCGGCGCTGAGCGACCGACGCAGAACGGCGTGGGTGCGGTGGACGGGACCGGACGGCGGACGGGAGGCGCGGGGCGGGGCCGCCACGGGCCTCCCGGTCGGCGGTCGGTCACGACCACTGCGCGACGCACCCTGTGCGCGACCGCGCACCCCGGCGCATGCTGGGGCCATGAAGCAACGAGTCATCGGAGACGTGTCGGTCAGCGCCATCGGTCTGGGCGGGATGCCCATGTCGATCGAGGGGCGCCCCGACGAACGACAGTCCATCGCGACCATCCACGCCGCGCTCGAGAACGGTGTCACGCTCATCGACACCGCGGACGCGTACCACTTGGCCGCCCACGACGAGGTGGGGCACAACGAGGAGCTCATCGCCCGGGCGGTCCGCGAGTTCCACGGCGACACCGAGTCGATCCTCATCGCCACGAAGGGCGGCCACCTGCGACCGGAGGCCGGCGCCTGGGCGCAGAACGGCCACCCCGAGTACCTGAAGCAGGCGGCGAGGGCATCGGCGAAGCGCCTCGGCGTCGAGGCGATCGGCCTGTACCAGTTCCACCGTCCGGACCCCGCCGTTCCGTACGCCGAGTCGGTCGGCGCGCTCGGCGAGCTGCTCGACGAGGGCGTCATCCGGATGGCCGGCATCTCGAACGCGGACCCCGACCAGATCCGGACGGCGAACGAGGTCCTCGACGGCCGACTCGCCTCGGTGCAGAACCAGTTCTCGCCGAAGTTCCGGTCGAGCGAGCCGGAACTCGAGCTCTGCGACGAGCTCGGGATCGCGTTCCTGCCGTGGAGCCCCTCGGTGGCATCGCGAACGCCGCCGACCTCGGCACCGCCTACGAGGACTTTGCCTACATCGCACGCGACCGCGGCGTGACCCCGCAGGTGATCGCGCTCGCGTGGGAGCTGCAGAAGAGCGACGTGGTCGTCCCGATCCCCGGGGCCTCGCGGCCGCAGTCGATCCTCAACTCGCTGACCGCACCGACCGTGAAGCTGCGGCCGGAGGACGTCGCCCGCCTGGACGCGTCGCAGCCGGCGGCCGTCTGAGGCGTCCCCGGCACGACGACGCCCCGCAGTTCCGGTCGGAGCTGCGGGGCGTCGTGGTGTCGGGACCTGGTGTCCGGCTAGTTGCTCGGGCAGACCGCCGAGACCTCGTTCAGCGAGGACTGCACGTCGGTCTGGGCGTCCTTCGCCTCGGTGGAGTCGCTCGAGCCGCTGGAGGTGAGCGCCGAGGCGTACTCCTTCGCGTCCTCGGTGAAGTCCTCGAAGGCGTCGTGGACGTCGTCGTTGGTGACCTTCGGCAGTGCCGCGTCGAGACGGTCGGTGAACTCGCCGACGAGCTTCGCCCGTGCTGCGGGGTCCGCCGGTGCTGAGGACGACGTCTGCTCGGCGATGAACGACTTGAGCTCGTTCTCGACCAGGGCACACGCCTCGGTCTTCGTCTGCGCGGGCGCAGCGGCCGAGGTCTTCGACGGTGCGGACGTCTTCGACGTCTCCGCCGAGGCGCCGTCGTCGGTCGAGCCGCCGTCGCCGGACGAGCCGCCGGAGCAGCCCGCAAGCAGCGCCACGGCGACGAGCGCCGTGGTCACCGCGGTGAGGGTGCGACGCATCAGGAGTTGCACTCCTTCTGGAAGGCGTTGCCGGCATCCTGCACCTTGGTGCTGGACTTCGTGAGCGCCGAGACGTCGGCCGACTGCGGGTCCTTCGCGATGTCCTCGATCTGGTCGACGAGGTCGCCGTAGGCGTCCTCGAACGCCTCGCCCTTGTCCTGCAGGTCGTCGTCGGACAGGTCGTCGACGCCGTCGGAGATCTTCTCGTCGAGCTCCTTGAGCTTCGTGACGGCGGCGTCCGGGTCGGACTGCAGGTTCGCGGCCTCGGACTGCACGCCCTCGGCGGCGGACTTGACCGTCTTCTCGAACTGGGTGCACTGGTCGGCCTTCGACGGCCCGGTCGAGCAACCGGCGAGCAGGGTGAGCGCGAGGCCGGCGGTGGCGAGCGCGATGAGCTTGTTCTTCGGCATGGTGGAGAGTCCCCTCGATCGGTCCGCACTCCCCCGGATGAGGTGCAGATCCGTCATCGAGCGTACATGGGGCACTCACAGGATGACCGGCCGCCCGGCGTACCGTCGAGGGCATGCGCGCCATCACGTTCGACGACACCACCATGTCCGTGACCGACCTGCCCGACCCGGTGCCCGCCGCGGGTGAGGTGCTCATCGAGGTCGCCGCCGCCGGGGTGAACAACGCCGACCTGCAGCAGCGCGCGGGGAACTACCCGCCGCCGCCCGGGGCCTCGGAGATCCTCGGGCTCGAGGTCTCCGGCACCGTCCGGGCCCTCGGCGAAGGGGTGACCTCGGTGGCCGTCGGCGACCGCGTGTGCGCCCTGCTGTCCGGCGGCGGCTACGCCTCGCTCGTCGTGGCTCCCGCGACGCAGGTGCTGCCGGTCCCCGACTCGGTCGACCTGGTCGAGGCTGCCGGCCTGCCCGAAGCCGCCTGCACCGTGTACTCGAACATCGGCATGCTCGCCGGACTCCGCCCCGGTCAGACCCTGCTCGTGCACGGTGGCACCGGCGGCATGGGCTCGCACGCCGTCCTGTGGGCGAAGGCCCTCGGTGCCACGGTGATCGCGACGAGCGGCGGTGACCGAAAGGTCCAGGCGTCGCGCGACCTGGGTGCCGATCTGGTGGTCGACCACCGCACCGAGGACTTCGTGGAGCGCGTGCTCGCGTTCACGGACGGCGTCGGGGTCGACGTGGTGCTCGACGTCGTCGGACCGTCCTACTTGGCGCGGAACCTGCAGGCCCTCGCCCCCAACGGGCACATCGCCGTCATCGCCTCGGGCAGCGGCAGCACCGCCGAGCTCGACCTCGGCGCGCTGATGCGGAAGCGGGCGTCGATCAGCGGGACGACCCTGCGCGCCCGGCCGCTCGCCGAGAAGGCCGCGATCGTCGCCGCCGTCCGTGAGCACGTCTGGCCCTTCGTCGCCGACGGCAGCGTCCGACCGGTGATCGACACCGTCCTGCCGCTCGCCGAGGTCGAGGAAGCGCACCGGAAGGTCCGCGACGGCGAGGTCGTCGGGAAGGTGCTGCTGACGCTCTAGGCGTGCGGGCGGGCTGCGCCCGGGTCGCGCAGCTGGCCGGTCGACGTCGCGCCCCGCTGCGGACACTGCGCCCCCGCACACCGGGGCGCGATGGCCGGCGCGGGGCGCGGGGCGCGGGGCTCGGCTGCCACGGCTCCGCCGGAACGGTCAGGCGTGGACGCGGGAGAGGAACTCGACCAGCGCCGGGTGCTGCGGGGAATCCAGGACCTCGGCGGGGACGCCCTGCTCGACGACCTCGCCACGGTGCAGGAACACGATCCGGTCGGCCACGTTCCGTGCGAAGTGCATCTCGTGCGTGGTCATCAGGATCGTCGACCCCTGCCGCTTCAGCTCGGTGACCAGGTCGAGCACCTCACCGACGAGCTGGGGGTCGAGCGCGCTCGTGACCTCGTCGAGCAGCAGGAGCTCGGGGTCGGACGCGATCGCCCGGACGATGGCCACACGCTGCTGCTGGCCGCCGGAGAGCCGGTCCGGGTAGGCGTCGGCGAACTCCGCGAGCCCGATCCGTTCGAGCAGCCGACGCGCGGTCGCCTCGGCCTCGGCCCGGCCGACGCCGTGCACCTGCCGTGAGGCGAGCGTCACGTTGTCGAGCACGCGCATGTGCGGGAACAGGTTGAACTGCTGGAAGACCACGCCGATCCGCGCCCGGACGCCGTCGACCGCGATGCGGGGATCGGCGATGTCGGTCCCCTGCAGCAGGATCTCGCCGTCGTCGATGCCCTCGAGCAGGTTCACCGTCTTGAGCAGGGTCGACTTGCCCGAGCCGGACGCCCCGATGACGCAGATGACCTCGTGGCGGTGCAGCGTCAGGTCGATGCCGCGCAGGACCTCGTGCTCGCCGAAGGCCTTGCGCAACCCGCGTAGTTCGAGGACCGCAGCGTCCGCACCCGACCCACCACGGGCCTCCTGGCCGACCTCGCTCATACGGTCCCTCCGATCTGCTCGCGCCGCTGCTGGCGGCGCGCGATCGCGTCCGTGACGCGGATCAGCGGCAGGCTGATCACCACGAACAGCAGCCCCGCGACGAAGTACGGCGTGAAGTTGTAGGTCTCCGCCTGCGCGATCTGCGCCGAACGGACCGCGTCGACGGCGCCGAGGATCGACACCAGGCCGACGTCCTTCTGCATCGAGACGAAGTCGTTCATCAGTGCCGGCGTGACCTTGCGGATCGCCTGCGGCAGCACCACGAGCCGCAGCGTCTTGGCGTGCGAGAGCCCGAGCGACCGCGCGGCCAGACGCTGCGAGGGGTGCACCGCCTCCATGCCGGCACGCAGGACCTCGGCGATGTACGACGAGTACGTCAGGACGATCGCGATGGTGCCCCAGACCTCGGCGGGCAACCGCGGGAACACCCCGAGGCCCGGGATCCCGTAGCCGACCAGGTACAGCACGATGATGAGCGGCAGGCCGCGGAACAGGTCCGTGTACCCGGTGGCGAGCATCCGCAGCGGGAAGAAGACCGGGTTCCGCAGACCCCGCACCACTGCGAGCAGCGTGCCGAACACGGCGACGCCGATGGCGCTGAAGAACAGGATCCTGACGTTCAGCCAGAGGCCCAGCAGGATGTCCGGGAACGTGTCGATCGCGGTCTGCGGGTCGAAGAACGACTGCTGGACCGCTGCCCAGCCGGGAGTGTTCACGACGCCGAAGTAGGCGATCGCGATCACCACGAGCGTCGACACCACCGACACCACGATCGACCGGCGTCCACGCTGCCGGCGGTAGAGCCGCCGCTCGGCCTCGACCTGGCTCGGCGCGGCTGCGACGACCGGGGTACCGGCGCCTGCTGGCACGGTCATGCGGTTACTTCAGGACCGGGGTGTTGGTCTCCGAGGAGAGCCACTTGGTCTGCAGGTCCTCGAGCGTGCCGTCGTCCTTGAGCGTCTTGAGCGCCTTGTCGACCTTGCTCGTGAGCTCCGAGCCCTTCGGCAGGACGAAGCCGAACTGGTCACCCGTGCCGTCGGACGGGAACTGCGCCGACACCGTGCCGTCGTCGAGCTGCGCTGCCGCCATGTAGAACGCCGTCGGCAGGTCCGTGACGATCGCGTCGATCTGGCCCGACTTCAGCGCGAGCACGGCGTCGTCGTTCGAGTTGAAGACCTGCGGGGTGATCCCCAGCACGCTCTTCACGCTGGCGATCGACGTGGACCCGGTGGCGACGCCGATCGCATCCTTCTTGAGCGTGGCGATGCTCGTGTCGTCGACGGCCTTCGAGGTGCTGGTCGTCACCACGGCCTGCGTGGTCGTGTAGTACGCGCTCGACATGTCGACGGCCTTCTTGCGCTTCGCGTCGATCGAGAACTGCTGGACGTTGAGGTCCCAGTCCTTCGGGCCCGGTGCGATCGCGCTGTCGAAGGTGCTGCGCTTCCACACGACGTCGGACTCGGCGTAGCCCAGCTCCTTCGCGACCGCGTAGGCCACGGCGGACTCGAAGCCCTTGCCGGACTCCGGCTTGTTGTCCTCGATCCACGGCGAGTACGCCGGCTCGCCGGTGGCGATCGTCAGCTTGCCGTCGGTGACGGTGCCGTCGTCGTTGCTGCCGCTGCCGGCAGCGCACGACGTCAGGGCGAGGGCGGCGACCGCAGCTGTTGCGACGGCGAGGGTGAAGCGGAGGGATCGGGTCACGGTCGGGCCTTCGTGCGAGGGGGTGGGGGCAGGTCGAAGTGTACTTCGCGCTGGGATACCAACGCGACTCCGGGCGCTCCTCGTGACTCGAACGTCCTCCGCTCTGTCCCGCCGAACGACGACCGCGTCGCGCCGAGCGCACCAGGCGATCAGCCGAGATCTGCAGTCCCAGCCGATCGCGCATCAGCCTCCGATGCCGACCCAACGTCGACGACGCGGGAGGTCACGGCAACGACTTCTCGTCCGGCCAAGAGACGGGTTGCCCAGATCGCTGTCACCGTGCAGTATGTGTGCATCCGGTAACACTTCACCGGCTGCTCAAGGGTGAGAGATGACCAAGAAGAACACATTTTCTGCTGTACTCGTGTCGACCGCAGTCGCGGCTTCAGTGCTGGCTCCCGCCGTCCCGGCACATGCAAGCGATGAACTCCTACGGGCCTCGATCCCGCCACACGTCGTGGTCGATGGGAGCTTTGATCCCGACAGTGAGGTCGTGATGGTCGGCGACGGCCCCACGACCCAGTCCGGTAACTGCAAGGACCGCGCCTTCACGGTGCTACCGGTCATGGGCCAGTCCGTCAACGGCTGCAACGTGATCGGCTGGAACGCCGCAGCGCGGGCCCCGTACAAGTGGTACAAGCACATGGGTACCACCAACCCCTGCATCTGGGGCAAGGGGTTCAACTCCAAGCACGCACCCACCTGGACGGCGATCGGCTGTGGCTCGGGGCAGACGAAGACCGTTGCGTGGGGCAATGTTGCCGGCACCAAGAAGATGAAGGGGCTCACCGCGGTCGGCTGGGCCGGCGTGCAGTGGCAGTGACACGGCACAGCATGCGGCGACGCGGGCTCGGGGTCATCGCCTCGAGCTGCGTCGCCGCAGCTCTTCTGTCGGGTTGCGCATCCGGCGAACTTCGAGCGGCTCCTTCCGGCCCGGCGCCCCGGCCCGACGAGCCTGCGCTCGACGTGGCTTCGATGCAGTCGATCGCTGATCGGCTCCGCGATTCCGTGCCGTGCGAAGACGCCGACGCGTTGCTCGATGACCTTGCCTTCTGGGACGCGATGCGGGGATTCGATTGCTTCAACGGTGGTGATGCAACGTTCGTCCGCGCCTACGCTCACACCGCGTCCGTTCCGCAGACGCTTGAGGACTGGGCCGACACGTTCAACGGGGAACGTGCCGTCGCTCGCGGTGAGAACTGGTACGTGATCGGACCACCTGCCATCGTCGCGGCGTTGGACGCTCCTCCAGACGCGCCGAAGATCGCCGGGGATGCCGGGTCCCCCACGAAGCTGACAGCGGAGCAGGAGTACCTCACCACCTGCACGCAGTTCGTCGCGAGCGAGGGAGAGCGGTACGTGAACCATCCGGGTGGGCGCAACGAGACAGCGGCCCAGTACGACCGGTTGTTCCCGGCCGTCACTGCCGAAGTGCACGCAGCAGTCGACAGCCTCGGCAGGGACCGCATCCGCAAGGTCCCGGACACGGAGCGATGGGTAGCAGCGCTCTCACCGATCGGTCCTCGCCTCAAGGCGAAGTGCGCGACCGCGTACGAGAAGGTGGCCGCCACCGTGAGTCCAGTCGAGGGAAGCCCGTGACGAGCACGTCCAGGCCTGCTTCGGATCGCACCGCGGTCGCGGCCACCGGAACGATCGCATCACTCAGCAGCACCGTCCTGTCCGTCGACAACCTGCTCGGCTTCGGTGGCTCCCACCTGTTCGGCTTCGGCGCGGCGGCGTTCTTCGTCGCGTTGGCGTTGCTCGCTGGATCGGCGTGCATGGTGTTCGCGGTGCGTGCACGTGATCTCGCACCCGGCATCGCCGCCGCATCCGTGGCGGGGTTCGTCGTGACACAGTCGCCGGCTCTCGGCACCGATCTGTGGCTCCCGCTGTCGACCGCGTTGCACGCGCTCGTGCCGCTGGCGTTCGCGGCCGCCGCGCTCGTCACATGGAGCAGATCTCCGATGAAGATGCTGCGCGTGGGGTCGTCGCTCACGGCGATCCTGGCGGTGTCGTGGGCGCTGGGCGGGTTCGTGCCGCTGTGGCTCGAGTTGTTCCTGGCCCTGCAGGCGGCAACGCTGCTCGCAACCACGGCCCTCATGGCTGGCCCGTTGCTTCCATGTGTTGCTGGATTCGTGCGGAACGTCTGGGACAACGCAGCAATCCGCTGACCAACCCTCGCCACTCGACGCCGCGGTCACAGATGTGGTGGGTCAGTCGGCCATCGTGAAGTCCTCGAACGAGAACCCCGGCGACACGAGGCAGCTCAGCAGCACCTCGCCGTCGTTCGGGATCGTCCGCTGCCACACACCACCGCGCACGAAGGCCTGCGCGTCGTTCACCCGGTCACGTCCGGCGTCCGGCCCGAGGGTGATCCGCGCGCCGGGCTCGGGAGCATCGCCGGAGCCGCCGAGTTCGAGCTCGACGGTGTCCGGACCGTGCCACATCCAGATCTCGTCGCTCGTCACCCGGTGCCAGGCCGAGGCCTCGCCCGGGGGCAGCAGGAAGTGGATCAGCGTCGCGGCGGGGCGGTCCCCGCGGGCGTCGTCACCGTGGCCGGCGAGGTCCAGGTGCGGACGTACCAACCGCCCTCGGGGTGCGGCTCCATGCCGAGGGCGATGGCACGCTTCGGCACGTCGAGCCACTCGATCAGTTCGCCGTCGACGGTGCGACGGGCGGCCATGCCGGGGCGGGTGCGGTCTCGGTCATGATTCCTCCACAGGGATGACGGGGCGGGCAGGGCGGTCGGGCGATGACGTGGGCACGCCGGTCAGTGCTCCGTCGACGGCGCGGACGACCCCACGGATGACGGTCGCGGACGCACGCCCGGCACCGTCCTCGACGAGCTCGGCGAGTGCGTCGGGCACGGTCCGGGCGTCGACGTCGAAGACGGCTAGGTCGGCGCGGGCCCCACGGCGAGGTGGCCGATGCGGTCCGGGCCGACGGCGAGTCCCATGGCGTGCGCACCACCGAGGGTGGCCGCCGACAGGAGCCGCTCGTGCAGGTCGCGGTGGCCGTACCCCTGGGCACGGGCGATCCGGTGCAACGCCGTGACGTCGGCCATCAGGTCGAGGGACGGCGACGACGACAGCGAGTCGGTGCCGATGGCGATCGGGCTGCCCTCGCGCAGGTAGTCGGCGACCGGTGGCGGATCGAGGCCGATGACGGCGTTCGAGCGCGGGCACAGTGCGACTGCGGTGCCGCGAGCGCGCAGGAGCGCCCGGTCGGCAGCGGTCATGTAGACGCCGTGCGCGATGTGGCAGTCCGGGCCGAGCACTCCGAGCCGGTCGACGAACGCGGTGGCGCTCGCCCCGAACCCGAGTGCCCGGAGCGCCCGGAACGAGGGCACGTTCGCCAGGTGCCAGTCGTTGCCGTGGCCGACGCCGTCGACGCCGTCGAGTCCGGGGACCGGTCCGAGGGCGATGCGCTCCCCCTCGAAGGCGGCCTCGCCGAGGTGCAGGTGCAGCCGGAGCCCACGCTGCCGGACGATGTCGGGGAGTTCGAGGAGGGGCGCGACCTCGAGCGAGTACGGCGCATGCGGCGACAGACCGGCGCCGGGGTTCGTCGGGATCCGGGCGAGTTCATCGAGCACCTGGTCGCGGCCGTGCGACTGCCAGGCGTCGTTCTCCCAGTCCATGACCTCCCAGTAGGCGATGCCGCCGAGGCCGGCGTCCTCGAGCGCGGTGGAGGCCTCGATGTCGGTGACGATGTCCGCGATGCTCGTGACGCCCGCGCGGATCGAGGCGGCGGCACCAGCGGCTGCTTCGGCCCGCCAGTCGTGCGGTTCGGCGTAGTCCTGGTTGAACGCGGACGCCCAGTCCTCGAAATCGTCGTACTGGCGTCGGCCGACACTGGCCATGCCGGTGTACTGCAGGTGCGAGTGCGCGTTGACGAGGCCCGGCAGGAGAGCTCCGCGCCACTGCCGTTCGGTGAACGTCGCACCCGAGCCGGCGAGCTGGTCGACGACCCAGGACCGGTCGCCGACGTGCAGGATGCGGCCGTCCTGCACGGCGACCGCGCCGTCGGCGATCGGGGGGCGGTCATCGGCACGACGACGCGCGCCGAGTGCACGACGACGGAGTGGTCGGCACGCGGGTGCGCGGCGGTCGGGCGCGCGGTGCTCGGGCGCGACTCGCTCATGCGGAGTCTCCGAAACGACGCGTCCGGACGTCCGGGTCGCGGTCCGCCGGGTGTTCGGCAAGGCGGACGGGAGGAACGGGGCGCGCTCCGAACGCGGCGAGCGCCGCGCGGGCGGTCGCGTCGTCGACCGCGGGATCGATGGGCACGACGGCTCGCTCCAGTTCGTCGCCGCGCTCCAGCAGCATGCGGACGGCCCCGAGCTGCGCGGCGAAGGACAGGTCCATGATCTCGATCGGGTTGCCCTCGGCCGCCGTGATGTTGATGCAGCCGCCGCGATCGAGCACGATCGGTCCGCCCTCGGCGTCGGGGAACACGAGGCGCTCGGCCTTCGGACCCACTGGCCGCAGTCCGGCTCCGGCGGCGCGGGCGTCGTCGAGCGCGACCTCGTGGTCGACCCCACCCGCGACGGCGACGACGGCCCCGTGCGCGCACGAGCGCAGCACGCGCAGGTCGATGGTGTCGGCGACCCCGGTGGCGCTCACCACGAGGTCGGCGGCCTGCACGGCCTCGGCGAGCGGCGCGACGGCGTGGCCGGCGAACAGCGCCTGCAGGGCGCGCACCGGGTCGGTCTCGGCGACCGTGACCCGGAAACCGAGGGCGGCGAGCACCAACGCGACCCCCTCGCCGACGTGCCCGAACCCGGCGACGACCGCCGCGCCTCCCGAGATCACTCGGTGTGTACCGGACGGGAGGCCGTCGACCAGGTCGAGCACGGCGAACACCGTCGACTGCCCGGTGCCGTACCGGTTGTCGAAGAACGTCTTGGTGCGGGCGTCGTTGACGGCGACCACCGGGATGCCGAGCTCGCCCCGCGACGCCATCACGCGCAGGGGCCGGAGGCCGCTCGTGGTCTCCTCGGCCGCGCCGAGCATCGTCGGCAGCAGGTCCGGACGCTCCTGGTGGGCGAGCCGGATGACGTGGGAACCGTCGTCGAGCAGGATGTGCGGCCGGGTGTCGAGCATCGCGAGGGCGAGCGCCTTCTGCTCCGGCAGCGAGGCCGTGCTGCTCGCGTGCACCGTGAGCCCCGCTGCCCGGAGCGACGCGGCCACGGCGTCGTCGGTCTCGTCGGCGTGCGCGTAGACGACGACCTCGGCACCAGCGTCGCGGAGGAGCAGGCTCAGCACCGCCGTCTTCGGCTCGAGGAACATCGCGACGCCGATGCGGGTGCCGCGGAGCAGTCCGCCGTCGCGGAGTTCGGCGGCGACCGCGCGCGAGACGGGCATCGAGCGTCGTGCCCAGCGCAGCCGGGCGTCGGCGGCCGGGTCGTCCTCGGGGTCGCGACCGGTGGAGACGAGGAAGACGTCGTCGGAGAGCATCGGGACGCCGAGCACGCCGGGGCGGGCGGTGACGACGGGACCGAAGGCGTCCTCGTCCACCGCGGGCAGGTGCCGGCCGGCGTCGATCACGATGAGCGTGGCGCCGCGGGGGCGGTCCGCCTCGCGCTCGATGACGAGGGTGGAGTCGTCGGGGGAACCGAGACACCAGAGCTGGTCGATCGGCTCGTGTTCCGCGGCCGGGCGAGCACCGAGGCCGGTGAGCAGGCCGTGCAGTGCCGCGGCGTCGCGGCGGTCGCCACCGACGATGCGGAACCGGCGGGCTGCGACGAGCAGGTTCGTGACCGCGGCGAAGCGTCGGACTGCTGCCGACGCCCAGGATCGCGTCTCGGGGTCGGGTCCTGGCGGCATGCCCCAATCGTAGGGAATGCGCGGGGGTCCGCCGACGTACTCTCTGGGCATGAGCGATGCATCCACGACCGAAGTGTTCGACAAGGTGACGATGTTCGGTGCGGACTGGTGCCGCGACTGCCGCCGGTCCAAGGCGCTGCTCGACACCCTCGGCGTCGACTACGAGTACGTCGACGTCGAGCAGGACCTGTCGGCGGCCGACCGAGCCGAGGCGATCAGCGGCCGGAAGAACATCCCCGTCGTGGTGCTGCCGAACGGCAAGCACTTCGTCGAGCCGTCCGATGCCGAGCTGCGCGCCGAGCTCGAGGCCTCCGGCGCCGTCTGAGCTGCGGCTGGCTCGGCCGAGACTCGGGCGGGGCGCCCCGAGACTCGGGCTGAGCGACTCATCTCGGGGCTCCGAGCCCGAGTTCTGTCGCCCACCCCGAGTCTCGGGGAACGCTGCACCTGCGCGCCGGGCGGACATCGGATGAATCGGGCATCATGGGGGCGTGATCATCGACGCTCACCACCACCTCTGGGACCCCGCCGACCGGCCGTACCCCTGGATGGACGACTCCGTCGCCCCGATCCGCCGCCGGTTCGACGTGGACGACCTCCGCGCAGCGACGCAGGACACCGGCGTGACACGGACCGTCGTGGTGCAGGCCGTGCACGATCCGGGTGAGACCGCCTGGCTCCTCGAGCAGCCCGCCCCCGTCGCGGGCGTCATCGGCTGGGTGGACCTGACCGCGCCGGACGTGGCGGACCGGATCGCCGCCGTCCGTGCGCTCCCGGGCGGCGATCGCCTGGTCGGTATCCGGCACCTGGCGCAGGACGAACCGGACCCGGACTGGCTCGGCCGCCCGGACGTCGCCCGCGGGGTCCGAGCCCTCGCCGGTGCCGGCCTGGTGTTCGACGTCCTCGTCCGAGCGCGGGAGCACGCCGCTGCGCTGGCCCTGGTCGACGCCGTCCCCGACGCATCGTTCGTGCTGGACCACGCCGGCAAGCCGTCCATCGACGGCGGGGACCCGGCCTGGCGCGGACGGATGACCGACCTCGCCGCACGCCCGAACGTGACGTGCAAGGTCTCCGGCCTGTTCACCGAAGCCGGCCCGGACTGGCGCGACCGCCCGGTCGACCGGTACGTGCGAGAGGTGGTGGAGCAGTTCGGTCCCGAGCGGTCGCTGTTCGGCTCGGACTGGCCGGTGTCGACCCTGGCGACCGGGTACGCCGAGGTCGTGCAGCGGACGACGGACGCCCTCGCCGACCTGTCGACGACCGAGCACGACGCCGTCTTCGGCGGCACCGCGGCGCGCATCTACCTTGTCCCGAGGACCACTCAGACATAGGATGTTTATGGCTGCACTGGCGCAGCCGAGAGCGAGGAACGATGCAGTTCGCACGACTCGGCCCGGCGGGGAGCGAGATCCCCGTGGCCATCGACACCGACGGCGAGGTCTTCGACCTCCGCTCGATCACCAGTGACATCAGCGGGGCCTTCCTGGCCTCGGACCCGGTCGGCCGCGTCGACCACGCGCGCAGCGCCGGCGACCTGACGATCATCGGCCGGGACCGGGCCGACGGCATGCGGCGCGGAGCGCCGATCGCACGCCCGGGCAAGGTCGTCTGCATCGGCCTGAACTACCGCGACCACGCCGCCGAGACCGGCGCCGACATCCCCACCGAACCGATCGTGTTCATGAAGGACCCGATGACGGTGATCGGCCCCGACGACGAGGTCCTGATCCCCCGGAACAGCACGAAGACCGACTGGGAGATCGAGCTCGCGATCGTCATCGGCCGCACGGCTCGGTACTGCGAGACCGATGCCGAGGCCGAAGCGTCCATCGCGGGCTACGCGATCGCGAACGACGTGTCCGAGCGGGCGTTCCAGCTCGAACGCGGTGGGCAGTGGGACAAGGGGAAGTCCTGCGAGACCTTCAACCCGCTCGGGCCGTGGCTGGTGACGCCCGGGTCGCTCGCCGCCGCCGGCCTCGACCCCGCGGCACTCGCGCTCCGGCTGACCGTCAACGGCGAGGTCCGGCAGGACGGCACCACCGCCGACATGATCTTCCGTCCTGTGGAGATCGTCCGGTACCTGTCGCAGTTCATGGTGCTGTACCCCGGCGACGTCATCAGCACGGGGACTCCGGCGGGCGTCGCGCTGGCCGGACACGCGCCCTACCTGCAGCCCGGCGACGTCGTCGAGCTCACCGCTGACGGGCTCGGCTCGCAGCGCCAGACGGTCGGAGCAGCCTGATGGCGGACGGCAGCACCGGCGGCACCGGCAGCACCGGCGGCACCGGCTCCGGCCGCTCCGGCCGCACCGGCCGCACCGGCAGCCACGACGGCGTCCGGGCCATCGTCACCGGGGGCGCGTCCGGCATCGGCGCAGCGATCGCCGCCGCCCTGCAGGACCGCGGTGCGACGGTCGCCGTGCTCGACCTCCAGCCGTCGACCGTCGAGGGGTTCCTGTCGGTCACGTGCGACGTCAGCGACGACGCCTCGGTCCGCACCGCCGTCGCCACCGCCGTCGAGCAGCTCGGCGGCCTCGACGTCCTGGTCAACAACGCCGGCATCGGCGCACAGGGCACGGTCGAGGACAACGACGACGACGAGTGGCGCCGCGTGTACGAGGTCAACGTCCTCGGGGCCGTCCGGCTGTCGCGGGCTGCGCTCCCCCACCTGCGGGCATCGGGCAACGCGAGCATCGTGAACACCTGCTCGATCGCCGCCACCGCAGAGCTGCCCCAGCGGGCGCTCTACTCGGCGACCAAGGGTGCGATCGCCGCCCTGACCCGCGCGATGGCCGCCGACCACATCCGCGAGGGCATCCGCGTCAACGCCGTCAACCCCGGTACGGCCGACACTCCGTGGGTCGCGCGGTTGCTGTCCACCGCGGGCGACCCGGCCGCCGAGCGCGCTGCCCTCGAGGCCCGGCAGCCGCACGGTCGGCTCGTGCAGGCGGAGGAGGTCGCCGAGGCGGTCGCCTACCTGACGAGCCCGCTCGCCCGGTCCACGACGGGCGTCGACCTGGCCGTCGACGGCGGGATGCAGGCCCTCCGGCTGCGGCCCGCCTGATGGTCGGGCCGTGACGACCGGGAGGCCCGGCTATCGTCGACCTGTCGGCTCGCGTCCGCGAGCTGGCCGGGATCAGGAGGTGGTGACGTGGCGTCGCTGACCGACGATGCGATCGCACGCATCCAGCAGATGATCGTGAGCGGTGAGCTCCAACCCGGGCAGCGCCTCCCGCCCGAGAAGGAACTGAGCGAGTCGCTCGGCCTGTCCCGGAACAGCCTGCGCGAAGCGGTGAAGGCCCTCGAACTCATCCGCGTGCTCGACGTCCGACGCGGCGACGGCACCTACGTGACGTCGCTGGAACCCGGCGTGCTGCTCGAGGCGGTGTCGTTCGTCGTCGACATGCACCACGACCGGTCACTCGTCGACCTGCTCGAGGTCCGCCGCATCCTCGAGCCCGCGTCCGCCGTCCTGGCGACCGCGCGGGCCTCGGAGCAGCAGATCGACGAGCTCGCCACGCTCATGCAGTCCGTCGGCGAGGACACCGGCGTCGAGGACCTCGTCGCCCACGACCTGCTGTTCCACTCGACGATCGCGGGCATCGGCGGCAACCAGTACCTGTCCGGGCTGCTCGACGCCCTGTCGAGCAAGACCGTGCGGGTGCGGGTCTGGCGCGGGCTGACGCAGAACGGCTCGGTGCAGCGCACCCTCGACGAGCACGCCGCCATCGTGGACGCCATCCGACGCCGGGATCCGCAGCTCGTGCAGGCGCTCGTGGTGTCGCACGTCGAGGGCGTCGAGCGCTGGTTGCGGCGCTCCCTCGACTGAAACCGAGAACGCGTGCAGGTGGATGGGTGTTGTGTCGGTCGTCGGCCCTGACTCCGGCAACCATGCCGCGGCAACCGCACCCACGAGGAGGAAACCGTGCTCGGTCTCATCATCAGCTTGATCATCGTCGGACTCATCGCCGGCGCCATCGCCCGGCTCGTCGTCCCCGGCAAGCAGAACATCTCGATCCCCATGACCATCCTGCTGGGCATCATCGGCTCGTTCGTGGGCGGGTTCCTCGGGTTCCTGATCTTCCAGCACGACCCGATGGACGGCTTCTTCCAGCCGGCCGGCATCATCGGTTCGATCATCGGCGCCATCATCGTGCTGATCATCTACATCCGCTTCTCGGGTCGCAGCGCCAAGACCCGCTAAGCACCAGCACCCCCGCCGGAACCAGGTTCCGGACACAGCACCGCGGAAACGCCTGGTGCGGTGTCCGGAACCTGGTGTCGTTTGGGCAGGTGCAGCCGTTTCGGCAGGGACGTCAGTCGCGCAGCAGGCCCGCTGCGCGGAGGTCGTCCCACAGGGCCTCCGGCACCACGGCCGCGGCCCGGGCGACATTCGAGCGCACCTGCTCGGCGGACTGCACGCCGAGGGCGATCGCGGCGACCGCAGCAGCACGACGCGGGAACGCCAGCGCCGCCTCGGGCAGCGTGACGCCGTGCCGCTCGCAGACGTCGGCGATCGCGTTCGCCCGCGCGACGAGTGCTGCCGGGGCCGTGGCGTAGTCGTACGTCGCGGTGGCGTCCGGCCGGTCCTGCCCGAGCAGTCCCGAGTTGTAGACCCCGACCGCGACGACCGCGACACCGCGCGAGGCGCACCGTGCGACGAGCTCCGCAGCCGGCTGCTCCAGGAGCGTGTACCGCCCCGCGAGCATGACCACGTCGCACAGCCCGGTGGACACCGCGGCGTCGAGGGCCTCGACCGAGTTCGACCCGACGCCGACGGCACGGACCACGCCCTCGTCCCGCAGCTCGGCGAGCGTCGGCAACGCCTGCGTCAGGCCGTCCTCGAGCGAGTACACGTCGGGGTCGTGCAGGTACGCGACGTCGACGTGGTCGAGTCCGAGCCGTCCGAGCGACTCGTCCAGTGACCGCCGCACGCCCGACGGCGACGGGTCCCACTGCCGCACGGTGTCGTTCGGCACCGCGAACCCGCCGGAGGCCAGGTCGTCCCCGTCGCCACGCCCGGGGACGAGCACCCGCCCGACCTTCGTCGACACCAGGAACGAATCGCGCGGACGGTCGGCGAGCGCCGCCCCGAGTCGTCGCTCCGACAGCCCGAGGCCGTAGTGCGGCGCGGTGTCGAACCCGCGCACGCCGGCGTCCCACGCCGCGTCGACGGTGGCACGGGCCTCGTCGTCGGACACCGTCCGCAGCAGGTTGCCGATGCCGGCGCCGCCGAACCAGAACGGGCCGCGGTCGAGGTCGAGGTCCGTCATGCGTCCACCTGGTCCGCCAGGGACCAGACCCGTGGCACGCCGTCGTCGTTCCCCGAGTAGTCGTCGTCGGCCTCGAGCAGCGGGTTGATGGTCTCCTGCCACTCCGCGTTGACCGGGTCGTCGGCGAGCGCCCGGCGCATCGCGCGGTAGTCCTCGACCTCGATGAGGTGGACCAGGTCCTGCCCGTCCCGCCACACCGTCCAGTCGTGCACCCCGGCATCACGCAGCCGGGCCGCGAGCGCGGGCGGGATCGACGCGTGCACGGCGTCGTACGCGGCCTCGTTCCCCGCCCGCAGTCGGGTCCTCGACAGGATGCGCTGCATCAGTCGCGCAGGAACAGTTCGACCACCGGCACGGCGACGTCCGGTCGCACGATCGGCAGCGTGAGCGTCAGCGTCCCCGCCGGCTGCCCGCCGAGCCCGGTGTTCTGCGCACGGGTCCCGGGCGGGATCTCGCGGAAGTGCAGCTCCGACGCGTCGTTGAGCAGCTGGGCGTAGGCGACACGACCGGCCAGGTCGGGCAGGTGCACGTGCTCGAACGGCCACGCGAACAGGTGCAGGTACAGGCGGTTGCCGTTCTGCGTGTACACGGTGTTGCGCGGCGCGACGAACGACGACGGTCCGGCACCGTAGACGGAGCGGGCGTGCTGGTGCATCCACGTCCCGATGCCGTCGAGGGTCTGACGCGACACCCCGTCGAACTCGCCGCGGCCGGTGGGGCCGATGTTGAGCAGCATGTTCCCGTTGTTCGAGACGCCGTCGACGAGCATGCGGACGAGCAGGTCGACGGGCTTGAGGTTCACGTTGTCGCGGTCGTAGCCCCACGACCCGTTGAGCGTCTGGCAGGCCTCCCACGGCACCTGGGCGCCGTCGACCTCCATCGGCTTGTCCGGCTGGTACTGCTCCGGGGTGACGATGTCACCCGGCAGGTCGAGCCGGTCGTTGACGATGATGCCGGGCTGGAGCCGCCTGGTCAGTTCGAGCAGTTCCGAGGACCCCCAGTCGTCGCGACCCTTGCCGCCCCAGATGTCCTCGTGGTCGTTGTCCCGGTACGAGAAGTCGTAGAACAGGTAGTCGACCTGCCCGTAGTCGGTGAGCAGCTCCTCGACCTGCCCGTGCAGGTACTCCCGGTAGCGCGACATGTCGCGGCCCTGGTTGAACGCCTCGATCTCCTCGGGTGAGTCGTCGCGCCGGGGTGCACACCGTCGACGGTGAAGTCCGGGTGGTGCCAGTCGATGAGCGAGTGGTAGAAGCCGACCCGCAGCCCCTCGGCCCGGACGGCGTCGACGAACTCGCGCACGATGTCGCGGCCGAACGGGGTGTTCGTGGACTTGTAGTCGGTGAGCTTGCTGTCCCAGAGGCAGAAGCCCTCGTGGTGCTTCGTGGTGAGCACGACGTACTTCATGCCGGCTTCGCGAGCACGGCGGGCCCAGTCGGCGGCGTCGAACAGGTCGGGGTCGAAGTGGTCGAAGTACTTCTGGTAGTCGGCGTCGGTGATCCGTTCGCGGTTCTTCACCCACTCGTGCCGTGCCGGCAGGGCGTACAGCCCCCAGTGGATGAACATGCCGAACCGGTCGTGGGTGAACCAGGCGGGCAGGCCGCTCGCGTCGGTCGCGGTCTGCGGCTCTGCAGGTGCGGTGATGGTCATGAGGCCAGTGTTCCTTTCAGAGGGGAGGGTGTCACCGGCCGCCGAGGCCGCTGGTGACGATGCCCTTGACGAGGTGCTTCTGCAGCAGGACGAGCAAGATCACGGTGGGCAGCATCGAGATCACCGACGCCGCCATCACGAGGTTCCACTCGGAGCCCTGCTGGCCGAAGAACTGCTGCAGGCCGAGCGGGATGGTGCCACGGGCCTCGACGTCGTTGACGATGACGAGGGCCAGAGGAACGAGTTCCAGTACGAGATGAACGAGAACACCGCGAGGACGGCCATGGTCGGTCGGGCGAGCGGCATCATCACCGAGAAGAAGGTCCGGACCGCGCCGGCCCCGTCGACCCGGGCGGCGTCGTCGAGTTCCTGCGGCACGGTCAGGAAGAACTGCCGGACCAGGAACGCGCCGAGGGCTGTGAACGCCCACGGGATGATGAGTGCCTGGAACGTGTCGACCCAGCCGAAGCCCTGCATCATCACGTACATCGGGATGACGAGGACGTCCTGCGGGATCATCAACGTCACGAGGAACAGCAGGAACACCGTGTTCCGGCCGCGCCAGCGCAGCCGGGAGAACGCGTACCCGGAGAGCACGGCCACGGCGACGTTGATCGCCGTCCCGACCGCCGCGACGAACACGCCGTTGAGGATGAAGCGGGCGAACGGCAGGTAGGTGAACGCCTGCACGTAGTTGTCCCACTCGAGCGAGCGGCCCCAGAGGGTCGGCGGGGTGGTGAACACCTGGTCGGCGGGCTTCAGGCTCGTCGCGACCATGTAGATGAGCGGCGAGACGAACAGGAGCGTGACGAGGCAGAGCAGGGCGTACCCGATCGCGTGCCGGACCCGCCCCGGTCGTGGCGCGGACTTCGTCCTGGCGACGGCTCGGGGGTTGACCGTCCGGTTCGACGTGGTGGCACCGACGTGCCCGCGGACCGCTTCACTCATAGTGCACCCACCGCTTCTGCCCGAGGAACTGGACGGCCGTGATCCCGAGGATGATGACGAACAGCACCCAGGCGCCGGCCGAGGCCAGACCGAGCTGCTGGTTCTGGAAGCCGGTGTTGTAGATGTACTGCACGAGGGTCTCCGTCGCGGTGCCCGGCCCGCCCTTGGTCAGGACGAACGGCTGCACGAACACCTGGAACGAGGTGATCAGCGTCATCATCGTCGCGAAGAACACCGACGGCGAGATGAGCGGGAACTTGATGGCCCAGAAGGTCTGCCAGGCGTTCGCGCCGTCGAGCTGCGAGGCCTCGATCTGGTTCTCCGGCACGGCGTCGAGCGCCGCCGAGAAGATCAGCATGTTGTAGCCGAAGCCCTGCCAGACGCTCATCGCGACGATGGCGAGCATCGCCCAGTGCTCATCGGCGAGGAAGTTCGGCGCGTGCACGCCCACGGTGGACTGCAGTGACGCGTCGATCGCCCCACCGGGCTGGTACAGCATCCGCCAGACCACGACGTTCGCGACGATCGGCGTGATGGTCGGGATGAAGAACAGGACGCGGAAGACGTGCCGGCCGGCGATCCGCGGTGTCAGCCAAGCGGCGAGCCCGAGCGACACGACGAGGTTGAGGGGCACGTAGAGCACCACGAACAGCGCCGTGTTGAGGGCGACGGTGCGGAAGACCGGGTCGGCGAAGAGCCGGGCGTAGTTCTCGATGCCGGCCCAGCTGCGCTCGCCGAGCATGGGCCAGTTCATGAAGCTGACGACGAGTGAGGCGATGATGGGGAACGCCGTGAAGACGACGAGTCCGATCGAGTGCGGTGCCGCGAACGCGGCACCCCACCAGGAGCGGCGCCCGAGCGCGCTCGTGTCCTCGCCGTCCTTCCGCCGCGGGGTCGCGGCTCCGACCGCGACCGCGGTCGCGACCGCGGGGACGGCCGCTTCGGCCGGTGGGTCCTGGATGGTGGTCATACGACGACCTCCTCGTCGTTCGCGCGGTCCTGAACAGGGGATGGATCGGACGGGAGGCCCGTGGCGGGGCCGCAACGGGCCTCCCGTCCGATCACTGGTTCAGCTGGTCACTGCGTGCCGAGCTGGCCGGCGATGGAGGACATCGACTCCTTGCCGGAGGTCTGCCCGTTCACCGCCTGCAGCGCGTACTGCGTGAACAGCTGTGACAGCTGGTCGCTCTGCTTGTTCCCGAGGAGCGGCGAGGACTTCGCGAGTCCCGCCTTGAGCGCGGCCTCGGCACCGTCGATGCCGGCGCTCGAGTACCACGCCGACTGGGCAGCGGTGCGGCCGGGGAAGGCTCGTCCCGCTTCGGCGAGCGACGTCAGGACCTTCTCGCTGGTCATCGTCTGGACGGCCTTGAACGCCTGCTCCGGGTACTTGCACTGCTTCGAGACACCGAAGCCGGAGCCGGCGGCGAAGGTCGACGGACCGGACGTCCCCGCGGGGAGCGTCGTGACCCCGAGGTCGAACTTCACCTTGGCCTTCTGGCTGATGAGCGACCACGGACCGTCCGTGTACATCGCGACCTTGCCGGCGGCGAAGTCGTTGCCCGGCGTCGACGAGTCCGACGACGCCTGCGTCGCGTAGCCCTTCTTCACCAGTGTCGAGAGCCAGTCGAGGCCGTCCGCGAACTTCGCGTTCGACGCGTCGAGCTCACCGTCGGACGTGATCACCCGGCCACCGTTGTAGCCGTAGACCATCGACTCGAGGTTGAGGTCGCCGACCGTCGAACCGAACATCGTGATGCCCTTCGCCTTGAGCGCGGCACCCGCCGCCTCGAAGTCGTCGACGGTCCACCCCGGCTTCGGCTCGGCCACCCCGGCCTTCGTGAAGACGTCCTTGTTGTAGAACATCATGATGGGGCCGGTGTCGTAGGGCAGGCCGTAGAGCTTCCCGTCGACCTTCATGCCGTCGAGCGCGGTGCTGTCGAACGCGGACAGGTCGGTGCCGTCCTTCTTCGCGAGGTCGTCGAGTGGCAGCAGCGACGACGTGTAGTTCGCGGTGCGGAGCGACTGCATGCTCACGACGCACTGGGCGCCGCCCGCACTCAACTGCGTGCTGAGCTTCGTGAAGTAGTTCTCGAACGGCGCGCCCTGGATCGTCAGGGTGATGTCGTCCTCGGTCTTCACGGTGTCGGCGACCTTCTGCCAGGCGGCCTTGTCCTCCTTCCCGGCGATCCACATGGACCAGGTCAGGGCGTCCTTCGACTGGCTTCCGCCGGCACTGCTGCCGGAGGAACAGCCGGTGAGCACGAGGGCCGCGGCAGCTGCTGCCGCGAGCCCGGTGATGATGCGTCGTCGTTGCATCGGAGTCTCCACTTCGTCGTGGTGATGGGGTGTGTGGGGTGGTGGGATCAGGCGACGCGGACCGCGTCGGGGACCGTCTCGGTGTCGACCACGGCCCAGGCCGGGCCGTCCGGGAACGCGTAGGCGTCGAGGGAGTCGGCGAGCATCTCGGTGCCGGCTCCCGGAGCGGTCGGCGGCCAGTAGCGGCCGTCGTGGACGTCCACCGGGGTCACGAAGTGCTCGTGCAGGTGGTCGACGAACTCGATGCAGCGGGTGTCGAGGTCGCCCGTCAGCGCCACGGCGTCGAACATCGACAGGTGCTGCACCGCCTCGCAGAGGCCGACCCCGCCGGCGTGCGGGCACACCCGGACGCCGTGCTTCGCGGCGAGCAGCAGGATCGCGAGGTTCTCGTTGACCCCCGCGACCCGGGTGGCATCGATCTGCAGCACGCTCATCGCGCCGGCCTGGATGAGCTGCTTCGCGATCACCCGGTTGGCCATGTGCTCGCCGGTCGCGACCGGGATCGGGGCGATGCGCCGGGCGATCTCGGCGTGCCCGAGGACGTCGTCGGGGCTCGTCGGTTCCTCGACCCAGGCGAGGTCGAACGGGCGCAGCCGCTCGATCCAGGTCACGGCCTCGTCCACGTCCCAGCGCTGGTTGGCATCGACCGCGATCCGGATGTCCGGGCCGACCGTGGTGCGGGCGATGCCCATCCGGCGGACGTCCTCGTCGATGTCGCCGCCGACCTTGAGCTTGATCTGGATGAACCCCTCGTCGACGGCTTCGCGGCAGAGGCGCGCCAGCTTCTCGTCGTCGTAGCCGAGCCAGCCCGGGGTGGTCGTGTACGCCTGGTAGCCCTGCGCTTCGAGCCGGGCCCGCCGGGTCGCACGGTGCGGTTCGGCGGCGCGGAACAGCTCGAGCGCCTCGGCCGGGGTGATCGCGTCGGTGAGGTACCGGAAGTCCACCAGGTCGACGAGCTCCTCGGGGCTCAGGTCGGCCAGCAGCGCCCACAGCGGCTGCCCCGCGCGCTTCGCCCGGAGGTCCCAGAGCGCGTTCACCACGGCGCCGATCGCCATGTGCATCACGCCCTTCTCCGGGCCGAGCCAGCGCAGCTGCGAGTCGTGGACCATCGCACGCCAGGTGCCGCCCATGTCGGCGAGGACCGCTTCGGCGTCGGCACCGACGACGATGCCCACGCAGGGCGGCGATCGCGGCTTCCTGCACCTCGTTGCCGCGGCCGATCGTGAACACGAAGCCCGTACCGACGTGTCCGTCCAGGGCGTCGGTCGTGATCTCGACGTACGCGGCGGAGTAGTCGGGAGCGGGGTTCATGGCGTCGGATCCGTCGTGCTCCCGAGAGGTCGGGAAGCGGATGTCGCGCACGTGCAGACCGGTGATGCGGCTCATTCGTGTCTCCTGCCGTCCGGTCTCCGTCGACCGAACGAGGCAATCAAAACATCGGATGTCTCGCACGTCAAGAGAACTCTTCGTCACGTTCTGGTCTCGAACGGGGCCGAGTCGTCGGATGGCTGCGCGTCGCGTCGGTGTGGATTGCGGCGGCGTGGCCGATCCGCGAAAGCGACAGATCCCCGCCAGCTGTTCGCGGGATCTGTCGCGCTCGCGGCACTGTCGACAGTGGAGCGCGCGCATCTGTCGCTTCGGCGGGGCGACCGGACCAGGGACGGGAGGCGCGGTGCGGGTCGGACCCGCACCGTCCCTCCGGACACGGCCGCCGCGCCGCTGGCGCGTCGCGTCGGTACCGGCCGGTGGGGCCCACCTCCCGTCCGTGGTCGCGTCTCAGGCGGCGGCGAGTCGGCCCATCTCGGCCACCACGCCGCGGAGGCGGTCCGCCAGCTCGTCGCGCGAGCCGTCGGCGAAGCGGTGTGCCGACTCGATGAGCGCCGCCATGACGAGCGTCACCGCGGTCCGTGCGGCGTCCACGTCGGTGCGCTCGGCGGCGACGGTGAACACGGCGAGCCGGGCACGCGCCATCCACTGCAGCATCGCGGGCACCATCTCCGGTCGCGCCTGCACGAGTTCCTTCATGCGCCGGCGGTCCGCTGGCAGTGTCACCGTCCGGGCGACGAGGTCGCAGAGGTCCGACACGAGCGGGCCCTCCGCGGTGAGGAACGCATGCCGTGCCGCCTCGGGCACCGAACTCTCGGGGAGCCCGAGTGCCGCGTCGCCCTTCGACGGGAAGTAGTTGAAGAAGGTGCGGGGCGAGACGCCGGCGTCCGCGCAGATCTCCTCGACCGTGACACCGGCCAGGCCCCGGTCGGAGACCAGCGCCAGCGCGGCCTGGTGGATCGCGTGCCGGGTCTGCTGCTTCTTGCGTTCCCGCAGGCCACTGTCGCCTGCCGGGTGCGATTCGATCGTGCTCACTGCTGCTCCTGGTGCGGGTCGGGGCCTCCCGTCTGGTGACGAGAGGCCCCGGTGGCCGGTCCTACGCGCGGTCCCGCTGCACGGGGATCGATCCGGTGACGGGGGCCGTGGGCGACCCCATCGTGTCGGCCGCCTTGACCGCCTGCACCTCGAGGTCGTCGGCGGTGCCGGCCTGGTCGGCCTGCTCCTGCAGGGCCGAGCTCTTGCGGAGCGGCGGCGCCTTGAAGAACCAGCTGAGGATGAACGCCAGCAGGATCACGGCGAAGCCGACCCAGTAGACGGTCACGGCCGACGCGTTGAAGCCGGTCATGAACGGCTTGGTCAGCGCCGGTGTCGCACCGTTGAGGTAGGACGTGTCGCTCGTCTCGCTGCTCGAGCTGCTGCCGTCGCCGGCTCCCTTGTCGATCTGCTTCGACAGTTCGGGGGCGAGCTCACCGACCCAGTACGAGCGCTGCGAAGCGTCGGACCAATCGACCACGAGCTTGCCGTCCTGCACGCTGGCGTGCGCCTTGTCGGCTGCGGCGGTGAGGGCCTGCTGCTGCACGGCCTCCGGGGCGCCGGCCGTGGCCGTGGTCACCTGCGTCGTGGCCTGGTCGAGGCCGGACTGCACCTGCGACTTCACCGGGGTGACGATCGGGTTCCAGATCTGCTCCATGACGCCCGCGTTCGCCTTCGCCGTGGCGACGGTCGGGTTCAGGGCGGCGTCGAGCGCACCGGACAGGTTCTTCTGGTCCGCGGTGGCGTGCAGGATGTTCGCCGGCATGATCGAGAACAGGATGCTGAGCAGCACCGCCGTACCGAGCGTTCCACCGATCTGGCGGAAGAACGTGGCGGAGGACGTCGCCACACCCATGTCCCGCGGCTGGACGGAGTTCTGCGAGGCGAGGGTGATGCTCTGCATGAGCTGGCCGAGGCCGAGGCCGATCAGGAACATGCCGATCATCAGGAACCAGAGCGGCTTGTCGATCGTCATGAACGTCAGGACGACGTAGCCGACCGAGACCAGGGCCGTGCCGATCACCGGGAAGATCCGGTAGCGACCGGTGCGGGCGACGATCTGTCCCGAGGCGATCGAGGCGATCATCAGACCACCGATCATCGGCAGGGTCGCGAAGCCGGACTCGGTCGGGGTCAGCCCCGTGACGATCTGCAGGTACAGCGGGATGGTCAGCATGGCGCCGAACATCGCGAAGCCGACCAGGAACCCGAGGATCGTGGCCATCGAGAACGTGCCCGAGCGGAAGAGCTTGAGCGGGATGATCGCGTCGTCCTTCATCAGGGTCTCGATCACCAGGAAGGCGACGAGCCCGAGCGCACCGATCACGTAGCAGGCGATGGCACCGGCCGAACCCCAACCCCAGGTGCGGCCCTGTTCGGCCACGAGCAGGAGCGGGACGAGTGTCGCGATGACCGAGGTGGCACCCCACCAGTCGATGCGCGGCTTCGCCTTGGCGTCACCGAACTTCGGCAGGTGCAGGAAGGCGATGACCATCAGGAGCGCCGCGACGCCGATCGGCACGTTGATCAGGAAGACCCAGCGCCAGCCGGTGACACCGAGGATCGTGCTCGCGCCGGCGAACAGGCCGCCGATGAGCGGGCCGATGACGGACGAGATGCCGAAGACCGCGAGGAAGTAGCCCTGGTACTTGGCGCGCTCACGCGGGGCGAGGATGTCACCCATGATCGCGAGCGGCAGCGACATCAGCGCACCGGCGCCGATGCCCTGGAAGGCACGGAACGCGGCGAGCATGATCATCGAGGTCGACATCGTCGAGAGCAGCGAGCCGAGGATGAAGACCGCGATGCCGAAGATGTAGAGCGGACGGCGGCCGAAGACGTCGGAGAGCTTGCCGTAGATCGGCGTCGTGATGGTCGACGCGATCAGGTACGCGGTGGTGACCCAGGCCTGCTGGTCGAGACCGTGCAGGTCGTCGCCGATGGTGCGGATCGCGGTGCCGACGATCGTCTGGTCGAGCGACGACAGGAACATGCCGGCCATGAGGCCGTAGATGACGAGCAGGATCTGACGGTGCGACATGATCGGCTTGCCCGGCGTGCTGGCCGGGGAGTCGTGTCGTCCGCGCGACACCTCGACGGGTGCGGTGGCAGTAGACATGGGGGTCCTTCAGGGGTGCGTGGTGGTCGTCGTGCGGGCAAGGGACGCCGGAGCGTGTGTGGCGGGCCGTCGAACGGCGGGTCAAACTTGCAGACGCTGCAACTTTACATCACGAGCACGTTTGCCGCCAGCGCAAACTTGCCATCCGTGCACGTTCGTGAACGGCTTCTCAGGTAGCGTCGTCGGGCATGGGGCGAACTGCGTGGACGGACGTGCCGGCGGTCCTGCGCGACCGGGTGGAACAGACCCTCGGCGGAGCGGTGACGGACACTGAGTCCCAGACCGCCGGGTGGTCGCCGGGGAGTGCCGACCGTGTGGTCACGGCGACGGGGCGACGGGCGTTCGTCAAGACGGTCTCGCGATCGCGGAACGCCGATGCCTTCGCCCTGCACCGCCGGGAAGCCCGCGTGGTGGCGCAGCTGCCGTCGACCGTGCAGGCGCCGCCCCTGCTGGACGCCTTCGATGCCATCGTGGACGGCGACGAGTGGGTCGTCCTGGTCCTCGACGACATCGAGGGCAAGCACCCCGGGGCAGCACTCGACGGCAGGGACACCGCGGCGGTGCTCGATGCGCTGGACACCCTGCCGTCGGCGACGAGCGACCTCGGCACGCTCCCCGGATCGCCGACGACCTGCGCCACGAGTTCGGCGCCTGGGACCGGATGCTCGGCGACCCCACCCTGTCCGACCGGGTCGCCGAGGTCGTTCCGGCGCACGTGCTCGCCGCCGGCCCCGAGTTCGCCCGCACCGCCGCCCGGGCAGCGACCCTCGTCGACGGCGAGCACCTCGTGCACGCCGACTGCCGTGCCGACAACCTGCTCGTCGACCGCTCCGGGGTCGTCTGGGTCGTGGACTGGCCGTGGGCGAGCATCGGTGCGCACTGGCTCGACCCGCTGACCTACCTGATCGACACACTCGTCCGCGGCGAGGACACCGACGTCGAGCACCACCTCGCCACCCACCCGGTGTTCACCGGTGTGCCCGCCACCACGGTCGACGCCGTGCTCGCCGGTCTCGCCGGTCTGTTCTTCGAGCACGCCCTGCCCCCGGCACCGCCGAACATGCCGACCATCCGTGACTTCCAACGGCTCGAGGGTCTGGCCGCTGCGGAGTGGCTGCTCCGCCGGTGGGACACGACACCGCACTGACGACGAACGACAGGCGTCGGGTACCCCGTCTGTCCAGCAAGCGCGGCACCACGGAGCGTACGGTCCCCCGCATGACTGATGAGCACCGCACTCCGCGTCCCGAAGACGACGCCGCGCGCCTCGGTCTCGTCGTCGTCGGAGAGGCAGCAGCGCTGCACTCCGGTGACGAGGCGGCACTGGACGCGAGCGAGCAGAACATCCGCGACACCATCGACGAGATGGTCGACGAACCCCTGACCCCACGCCAGGAACAGGTGGTCGAACGACTGGCATCGGCCGGCGGGACCCTCACCGCCGGACTCAGCGGGCACTCGCAGCGCAGACCGGTCGGAGCGTCGACGACATCCTCGAGGGTGCGGCGCGCAGCGTCGTGTGGCAGCAGCGGCTCGCCGACCAGCGCGACGCCGTCGGCGCCGAGGACCCGCGCGACGCAGACCCGCGCGACGCGGACCCGCGCAACGGCGGCCAGCGCGAGGACGCAGGTGGCCAGCAGCGCGAGCGCCGGGACGAGAACGGGCGCGACGAGGACTGATCCCCGCCACGCCCGCCCCGGTACCGCGGAGGACTACTCGACCGGCTCCGCGACAGCCGTGGACTGCTCGCGTACGACGGCACGTGCGGCAGCCTGCCCCGTCGTCGAGCTCTTGACGATGTCGCTCAGGGTGAACCCGGCGGTCGTCCCGAGCAGGGCGTCGACCTCGCTGAACTGGCTGACGATGCTCTTCGACAGGGCGCCGGCGCCGTCGGAGGACACCACGGTCAGCTTGTCGATGTTGCCCATCGGCGCCGCGAGCTCGCGGGCGATGCTCGGCAGGGTCTCGATGGCCTTGACCCGCAAGACTGCTTCGGAGTGCTGTGCGAGTGCGTCGGCCTGGGCCTTCGTGGCGTCTGCCTCGGCCTGACCCTTGGCGCGGATCGCGTCGGCCGCTGCCTCACCCTCGGCACGGGAGGCGTCGGCGGCGAGCTTGCGCGCCTCGGACTCGGCCTTCGCCTCGGCGGCGATCGCTTCGGCGGAGATCCGACGGGCCTCGGCCTGGGCCCGAGCCGTCTCCACCTGGGCGCCGGCTGCTGCTTCGGCCTCGACGCGGGTCTTGCGCGCCTGCGCCTCGGCGACGGCGGAGACCTCCGACTCGAGCTCGGCACGGCGGAGCTCGGCACGCTTCTGCGCGGTGATCTGCTCCTGCTCGACGACGCCCTGCGCCGCACGGGCCTGGGCGAGCGGACCGGCGGCTGCGGCCTCGGCCGATGCCCGGTCGGCGTCGAGCTGCAGCGCGGCACGTCGGATCGCCAGGGTGTTCTCGGCCTCGGCGATGGCCTGGTCGGCGGTGGCACGGGCTTCTCGCGCTTCGCGATCGGCCTGCGCCTCGGCGTTCTCCGCCTCGAGCCGGACGCGGGCGCGCTCGGCACGACCGAGGTCGCTGATGTACTCGTTGCGGTCCGAGATGCCCTTGATCTCGAAGGAGTCGACGTCGAGGCCCTGGCTGTGCAGGGCCTCCTTCGCGACGTCGAGCACCGCGACGGTGAGCTGGTCGCGGTTGCGGATGATCGTGGACACGTCGGTCGCACCGATCGACGCACGGAGCGAACCCGACAGGACCTCGCGCGCGAAGTCGTCGATCTTCTTCTCCTGCCCGAGGAACCGCTGCGCGGCCGCCCGGATCGAGGCGTCGGTCTCGCCGACCTTGACGAGCGCGACCGCTTCGACGTCGATCGTCACGCCGCGGGAGTCCTGCGCGTTGACGTTGATGTCGATCGCCCGCGAGCTGAGCGAGAGCTTCGCGACCTTCTCGAAGAAGGGTCGGACGAGGACACCCGCTCCGAGCACGACCTTGATGCCGGACTCGACGGTCTCGGTGCCGTCGTCGTTCTTGACCTTGCGCGAGCGCTTGCCGGTGATGATGAGCGCTTCGTCGGCGCCGGCGTTGCGGTACACGACCTTCGCGTAGATCAGCGCGATCACGGCGAGGACGATGATCCCCACGATGATCAGCGGGATGGCTCCGAGCGCGAACAGAACTTCCATGACTCCTCCGGACCAGGCGCGAGCCTGGATTCCGCATCTGTTGTTCCGTCGGCTCCCATCCTAGGAGACCGCGCGGACGGACAGGAGGCGCGGTGCAGGATCACCTGCAGCGCGCCTCCTGTCGATGGTCGCGTCGGCGCCTACGCGCCCGCACGCCACCAGTCGTCGAACGGCGTCGCCGGCACCTGGCGCTTGTGCTCGGTTGCGCGGTACCGCGACTCGATCGCCTCGGCGACCTCGAGCGGCACGTCGTGCCCCTGCAGGTAGGCGTCGATCTCGGCGTAGGACAGCCCGAGGTTCGCTTCGTCGGTCTGGCCGGGCGTCTCGTCGAGCAGGTCCGCGGTGGGGGCCTTCTCGTACAGGCGGGCGGGCGCTCCGAGGTGCTCGAGCAGCTGCCGCCCCTGGCTCTTCGACAGGCCGGTGAGCGGCGTCAGGTCGACGCCGCCGTCGCCGTACTTCGTGAAGAAGCCGGTGACCGCCTCGGCCGCGTGGTCGGTCCCGACGACGAGCAGCCCGCGCTGGCCGGCGACGGCGTACTGGGCGACCATGCGCATCCGGGCCTTGACGTTGCCCTTGACGAAGTCGCTCAGCTCGACGCCCGAGGCAGCGGTGTCCTGCATGACGCCGTCGACGCCGTGCTCGATGTTGACGGTGATGCCCGGGTCGGCTGCGATGAACTGCAGGGCGAGCTGGGCGTCGTCCTCGTCGGCCTGCACGCGGTACGGCATGCGGACGGTCGTGAACTCGGCGGGTGCCCCTCGGCACGGAGGGACTCGACGGCGAGCTGGGTCAGGCGCCCGGCGAGCGTGGAGTCCTGGCCGCCGCTGATCGCGAGCAGGAACCCCTTCGCGCCGGTCGTGAGCAGGTAGTCACGGAGGAACCCGACACGGCGGGCGATCTCCTGCTCCGGCTCGATGGTCGGCTGGACGTTGAGGTCCGCGGCGATGGCGGCTTGGAGTTCACGCACCACCCCAGTATCCCGCTGCACCCGCCGGTGTGCACAGCGTTCAGCGGACGGGTTCTGCGTCCACCGGCCGGATCGTGTTGTCGTGGTCGACGCCGATCGCGCAGGTGCAGACGACGCCGAGCGTCTCGGCGCTCTGCGTCAGCCGGAACCGCTCGACGTGCGGCGGGCCGACTCGACGGTCGAGCGGGTGGGTGTCGTGATCGTGCACGGTGGTCCTCACTGACTCGTGGTGGTGGGATGTCCGGTGCGGTGGCGGTCCGAACCGCCACCGCACCGGAGGGCCCGAGGCGACCCGAACGCCGCGGCCCCGTGGAGACGCACGCCGGTACCCGCCGGCGCGCGTCGGAGTTCATGGACGCCGGCGGCGTCGCGCTCGGAGCGCGGTGCGAGTCATGGGTCCCTTCCCGGGCGGAGGTCCGCCACTGCTGATCCATCCCCCGCCGTACGACGGGAGACCCGAACGGTCCGGCACCGGACCGAGGACGACGGCTGGTGAGGCCGTCTTCCTGTGCAAGGTACCAGCGGCACACCCCGAGGCCATACCCCCGTTCCGGGGCCGAACCGCGGGTGACCACGGGTCAGACCCTCGTTGACAGTTAGAGATCGAACAGTTAGAGTCCTGATCATGCAGGCACCGGATCTCACCACCCCGCTCGAACTGATGCGGTGGATCGGATGGGCACAACGCAAGGCGGCTGACGAGTGGGTCCGTGATCGGGACCTCACCCGCGAGCAGAGCTTCGTGCTCGGGTACCTGCAGCAGAACCCCGGGGCGATCCAACGCGACATCGCCGAGATCACCCGGACCAGCGCGGCCAGCGTCTCGAGCCTCCTGCAGGGCCTCGAGCGGCGCGGCCTCGTCGAACGACGACCCGACGCCACGAACGGTCGGACCAAGACGGTGCACGCCACCCCGGCGGGCATCGACCTCATCGCCGGCTTCACCGACGCGATGGTCGCCCTCGACGACACCCTGCTCGCACCACTCGACACGGACGAACGCGCCACCCTGCGGCACCTGCTGCAGAAGGTGACCGCGGAGCTCGCACCGCCGACGCGGTAGCGCCGCCGACGCGGTAGCGCCGCCCACGGACCGACGTCACCGGCGCGCTCGACGCGCCACGGGCCTCCCGGCCCCACCCCCGCACGCGACGGCATCCCGTCGCGCCCTCAGCCCTGCCCACGAGGAGGCAGTCATGACCACCACCACCCCCGAGAACACCGCCGCGGCCACCAACCGCTGGTACCTCTCCGCCGCCCTGATCGCCCGAGCCCTCGTGCACCTGTGTGTGCCGATGGCCGCTGCGATGGTCGTCAGCGCCCTGTACAACGTCATCAACGCCGGCTTCATCGGCTCGCAGCACGACACGTCGCTGCTCGCCGCGATCACCTTCGGTACCCCGCTGCTCGGCATCGTGATGGCCGTCGGCGGTGTGTTCGGCGTCGGCGGCAGTGCCCTGATGTCCCGCTTGCTCGGCGCCTCGGAACACGACCCCGCCAAGGCGCAGGACATCAAGCACGTCGCCTCGTTCGCGCTGTGGGGGGCCGTCGTCACCGGCGCCGTCCTCGCCGTCGTCGGGCTCGTGTTCCTCCGCCCCCTCGTCGCCGTGCTCGGTGCCGACGCAGCAGCCGTCCCCGCCACGAGCGAGTACGTCGCCGTGATGCTCGCGTTCGTCCCGGTGCTCGCCTCGTCGTTCGCCCTCGAGCAGATCGTCCGCCTCGAGGGTGCCGCACGCCAGGCGATGATCGGCCTGGTCCTGTCGACCATCGGGAACCTGGTGTTCGACGTGCTCTTCATCCTCGTGCTGCACTGGGGGGTCGGCGGTGCAGCACTGGCGGTCGGACTCGCGAACGTCGTGTCGATCGCCTACTGGGTGACCTGGCTGCAGCGGAACAGCGAGAACGTCAGCTTCGCGCCGAAGTGGTTCACGCTCCGCGCCGACATCCTGAAGCCCGTCTTCGGCATCGGCGTCGGCGAACTGCTGCAGTCCGCCTTCCTGATCGTCACGACGCTCGTGCTCAACAACCTCGCCGCCGCCTACGGCGACGACCCGCTCGCCGCCATGGGCGTCGCGGTCCGCATCGCGCAGGTGCCGGAGTTCCTCGTGATGGGCGTGACGATCGGCGTGCTGCCGCTCCTCGCCTACGCGTTCGGCAAGGGCGACGCCGCGCGCCTCCGGGCCGCCCTGCGCGGAGCCGCCTTCACGGTCGGCGCGATCGTCCTCGTGTTCTCCGGCGCGGTCTTCACCTTCCGCGAGCAGGTGTTCACGATCTTCTCCGGCGACCACTCGGTCCTCGCGATCGGCCTGACGATCCTGACGGCGCAGCTCGTCGCCGCCATCGTGAACGGGTTCACGGGGTTGCTCACCTCGCTGTTCCAGGCGACCGGCATGGTGCTCCCCGCGATGGTGCTGTCGCTGGCGCAGGGCGTGCTGTTCATCCCGATCGTCATCGTCGGCAACCTGTGGTTCGGACTCGCCGGGATCATCTGGGCACTGACCGTCACCGAGGTCATCGTGTTCGCCGCCGCGGTGGTGCTGTGGCTGGCGTCGCGCGGGACGATCGCGCGCGGCCTCGCCGCCGGCAGCGAGGAGCGGGCGGACGCCGCGCTCGAGGAAGCGCCCGCCGCCGCGTAGCGGGGTGCGCGGTGCGCGGCGCGCTCGCATGGTGAGCAGAAGAGGTCGGGTCCCGTGCCAGGACTCGACCTCTTCTGCTCACGAAGCGGGGGTGAACGCGGCCGGCGTCGGACGGGAGGCCCGTGGCGGCCGGGTGGCGGGCCTCCCGTCCGGCGCGTGTCCGGGTCGCGGGCGCGGCGGATGGTGAGCAGCAATGGTCGCGTGGATCTCGGCCACCCGACCATTTCTGCTCACGAAGTGCGTCGGGTGCGGCGCAGGAGGAGCACGACGACGGCCCCGGCGGCGAGGACCGTGCCAGCGCCGAGCGCGACCCAGACACCCGGGGCGATGCCCGGCGCCGAGTCGGGAGCGCCATCGGAGGCCCCGGTGGCCGTCGCGGTCGACGTCGGAGTGGGCGTGACGGGGCCCGACGTGGGCTCCGTCGTTGCCGGAGTCGTCGCGGACGGTGTCGCGACAGCGGCCCGGTACTCGAACCCGTACGAGCCGTCGATCGGGTGCCCGTCCGGCGACACGTACCGCCAGAGCACCGTGTACGCACCGTCCTCGAGGTCGACGGCCTTGCCCATCGTCATGCCGGAGACGGTCACGTCGCCCGTCGACACGTCGGTGCCGGCGGCGTCGGTGACCTGGATCCGCAGTCCGGCGTCGAGACCGGCGAGCGGTGCCTCGCTGAAGGTCAGGTCGACCCGGTCGAGCGGTTCGGTGATGACCGCGCCGTCAGCGGGCGTGCTGCCGGTGAGGGCCGAGTGCGCCGAAGCCGGCTGGACCCCGACGAGCGCCAGGAGCCCTCCGACGACGATCGCGAGGGAAGCTGCCGTCGTTCGTCCTGTCCGCATGCACAGACTCTACAAGCCGTAGAGCAGCGGACCGGGACGGATCAGATCTGCTCGCCGAGGAAGTCGGCGTAGGACGGCTCGCGCCGTGCGTCGCCCGTGCTGGTGGAAGCGTGGCCCGTTCCTTCGAGGCGCTCGGCCACGAGGGCTTCGAGGTCCTCCGGCGACCGGAGGCCGTGGCGGTGCCAATCGTGCTGCATCCTGGCGGTCATGACGACCAGCCCTTCGTCGAGATGATGCGCATCTCGGATTCGTCCGGATCGACCCGCTGTGCCAGACCCCACATCTGTGAGGAGCATCGTGACGACGGGTCCCTGATGACCGATCCAGTTCCTCCACGGTAGGGGTTGCGTCCAACGCCGTCGAGCGCGGTGCGCTTCTCGGCCGATCGCACGCCGCCGCCCGGATCGCCGTAGCGTCGGGGCATGGAGATCCTGTTCGTCCACGGCGCCCTGGTCCGCGACGGTGCCTGGTGGTGGCAGCCCACCGCCGACCTGCTGCACAGTCGCACCGGAACCCGCGGCCGCACCGGCATCCGCAGTCGGGCGGTCGCGCTGCCGTCCTGTGGCGAAGGGCCGTCGGGCCACCCCGACGGTGGGCTCGCCGAGGACGCAGCCGCCCTGCGCGCCGCCCTCGACGACAGCGACGGGGCGATCGTCGTCGGACACTCCTACGGCGGCACCGTGATCGCCGAGGCCGGACGGCACGACGCCGTCGCTCACCTGCTGTACGTGTCCTCGTACCTGCCCGACGTCGGCTCCCCGCAGGCCGGCATCATGGCCGACGAGCCCGATCCCGTGTCGATCGGCCCGGCCGGTGAAGGAGTCCTCGCCGTCGCCGGGTACGACGCGGCGTCCTTCGGTGCCCGCTTCCTGCAGGACGCAGACACGAGTACCCAGCGCGCCGCCTGGGACCGGGTGACCGCCCAGTCGGCAGGGGCGTTCGTGACGCCGACGACGGCAGCAGGGTGGCAGGACGTCGACTCGACCTCCCTCGTCTGCACCGAGGACCGCAGCACCACCGTCGGGCTGCAGCGCGCGCACGCGGCGCGGGCGACGCGGAGCGTCGACGTGCCGACCGGGCACCACCCGTTCATCACGCGACCAGACCTGGTCGTCGAGCAGCTGGAGCTGCTGCTCGGAGGCGCCGCGGCCTGAGCCGGCGGCAGGACGACGCACAGGAGGCGCGGTGCCAGCTGGCACCGCGCCTCCCGTCATGCTCTTTGCGCGTCCACGGCGCGTGACCGGACGCGTGGTACCGGTCCCGTGGCGCCGCGCTGGTCAGTCGGTGCCGGAGTCGAAGGCTGCGCCCTCGGAGGCGAGGTCCGTCCGACGACCGAGTGCATCCTCGGCGTCCGAGGCGATGACGGCGCCACCGAGGATCTCCTCGGACTCGCCCGCCTCGAGCTCACCGACGAGCTCGGCCGTCGCACCACCGATGAGACCGGCGGCCGCGTACTGCTCGAGCCGTGAGCGGGAGTCCGCGATGTCGAGATTGCGCATCGTCAGCTGCCCGATGCGGTCGTCCGGACCGAACGCGGCGTCGCCGACCCGCTCCATCGAGAGCTTGTCGGGGTGGTACGACAGCGCCGGACCCGTGGTGTCGAGGATCGTGTAGTCGTCGCCGCGACGCAGGCGCAGCGTGACCTCGCCGGTGACGGCCGAGGCGACCCATCGCTGCAGGGACTCGCGGAGCATGAGCGACTGCGGGTCGAGCCAGCGGCCCTCGTACATCAAGCGCCCGAGTCGGCGGCCCTCGTTGTGGTACGACGCGACCGTGTCCTCGTTGTGGATTGCGTTGAGCAGCCGCTCGTAGGCGATGTGCAGCAGGGCCATGCCCGGTGCCTCGTAGATGCCGCGGCTCTTCGCCTCGATGATGCGGTTCTCGATCTGGTCGGACGCGCCGAGGCCGTGACGACCGCCGATCGCGTTCGCCTCGTAGACGAGTGCGACGGCGTCCGTGTACTCCTCGCCGTTGATCGCGACGGGGCGTCCGGCCTCGAAGCGGATGCTGACGACCTCGGTGGCGACCTCGACGTCGTCACGCCAAGCGGCGACGCCCATGATCGGCTCGACGATGTCCAGGCCGCTCGAGAGCTCTTCGAGGCTCTTCGCCTCGTGCGTGGCACCCCAGATGTTGGCGTCGGTCGAGTACGCCTTCTCGGTGGAGTCGCGGTACGGGAAGCCGCGGGCGACGAGCCACTCGCTCATCTCCTTGCGTCCGCCGAGCTCCTCGACGAACTCGGAGTCGAGCCACGGCTTGTAGACACGCAGACGCGGGTTCGCCATCAGGCCGTAGCGGTAGAACCGCTCGATGTCGTTGCCCTTGTAGGTGGAGCCGTCGCCCCAGATGTCGACGCCGTCCTCCTTCATCGCGCGGACGAGCATCGTGCCCGTCACCGCACGACCGAGGGGCGTCGTGTTGAAGTAGGTCTTGCCGCCGGAACGGATGTGGAACGCGCCGGTCTGCAGGGCGACGAGGCCCTCTTCCACCAGGGCGCTCTTGGCGTCGACCAGGCGGGCGATCTCGGCACCGTACTCGTGGGCGCGGCTCGGGACGGCGTCGATGTCCGGCTCGTCGTACTGACCGATGTCGGCCGTGTACGTGCAGGGGATCGCCCCCTTCTCGCGCATCCAGGCAACGGCGCAGGAGGTGTCGAGACCCCCTGGAGAACGCGATGCCGACTCGTTCGCCGACGGGGAGACTGCTCAGGACCTTGGACACGGGGTCAATCGTACGGGGAGTCCAAGCGGTACAACGACCTGCTGGTGCCCCTGGCAGGCGCTGCAGGGACTCGAACCCCTTCGACCTGCTGGTGCCCCTGGCAGGCGCGGCAGGGACTCGAACCCCTTCGACCTGCTGGTGCCCCTGGCAGGCGCTGCAGGGACTCGAACCCCTTCGACCTGCTGGTGCCCCTGGCAGGCGCTGCAGGGACTCGAACCCCTTCGACCTGCTGGTGCCCCTGGAGGGACTCGAACCCCCAACCGTTTCCTTAGGACGGAACTGCTCTTCCATTGAGCTACAGAGGCTGGCCCGTCCACTCTAGCGGCGGAACGGCTCCAGGAAGGTCGTGAGCTCGTCGACGTACAGCGCCGGTTGCTCGAACGGCGCGAAGTGCCCGCCGCGCGGCATCATCCGGTACGACACCAGGTTCGTCGTCCGCTCGAGCCACGCCCGCGGCGGCTCCACCAGGTCGCCGGGGAACAGCGAGAAACCGGAGGGCACCTCGACCCGGCGGGCGAGCTGGTCTGGCGGGATCGCGGCGTTCGCGTGGTACATCCGCATCGCCGAGCCGATCGTGCCGGTGGCCCAGTACTCGGTCAGGAGCGCGAGCACCTCGTCCCGCGTGTAGACGGACCACAGGTCACCGTCGCAGTCGCTCCACGACCGCAGTTTCTCGACGATCCACGCGGCGAGCCCGGCGGGTGAGTCGTTCAGGCCGACCGCGGCGGTCTGCGGCTTGGTGCGGTGCATCATCGCGTAGGCACCCTCGGCGTCGCGCCACCGGGCGGTCGCCGCGACGAACCCGCGTTCCTCCGGCGACAACGCGTCCAGGTCGATGCCGGGCCAGGCGAGCCCGCCGTCGATGCGGTGCACGGCGACGACCCGGTCGGCGTGGTCGAGCGCGAGGTAACGGGCGACGTGGGTGCCGATGTCTCCGCCTGCGACCGCGAAGCGTTCGTAGCCGAGCTCGGTCATCAGCTCGGCCCACATGCCGGCGACCGCTCGGGCGTCGATCGGCTGCGGCGGGGCGTCGGAGAACCCGTACCCGGGCATGTCCGGCACGATCACGTCGAAGCCGGCCTCGACGAGCATCGGCAGGACCTTGCGGTACCGCCATCCGGAGTCCGGCCAGCCGTGGGCGAGCAGGAGCGGCAGCGCATCGGGCGTGCCCGCCCGGGCGTGGAGCACGTGGATCCCGGTGCCGTCGATCGTCACCCGTCGGCTGGGCAGTGCCGCGAGCTGTGCCCGGTGTGCGTCGAAGTCGAAGCCGTCGGCCCAGTACGCGATGAGTGACCGGAGCTCGTCGACGTCCGCCCCGAGCGACCATCCGGTGCCGGCGGGGGCGTCCGTCCAGCGCGTGGCCCGCAGTCGCGCGCGGAGGTCCTCGATGGTCGCGTCGTCGATCTGCGGTGTCTCGCCCATGCCCGCGACGCTACTCAGCGGGACCGACACGTGGACGGCGGTCACCGCACCCGAGACCGCGTCAGCAGCAGTCGCAGGCGTCGGCCGCGCGCTCGCCGGTCAGGGCGGCGACCGGCTGCTTGCAGGCATCGCCCCGCCAGGCCTCGAGCCCCTCGCGCACCGCGAACACGACGACCACCAGGCCGGCCACCGGATCAGCCCACGACCACCCGAACAGCGAGTTCAGGAGCAGCCCGACCAGCACCGCGGCGGACAGGTAGCTGCACACCAGGGTCTGCTTGGAGTCCGCGATCGCCGACGCCGACCCGAGTTCATTCCCGGTGCGCCGTTCGAGCAGGCTGAGGAACGGCATCACGGCCAGGCTGACCGCCGCCAGCACGATCCCGACGGTGCTGTGCTCCGGCTCGCGCACCCCGGTCAGGGTCAACACCGCGTCGACGCTGACGTACAGCGCCAGTGCGAAGAACGACACCGCGATGACCTTGAGCGCGACGCGCTCCCGCGCCTCGGGGTCCGGCCCGGCGAACTGCCACGCGACCGCCCCGGCGGACAGGACCTCGACGACGGAGTCGAGTCCGAAGCCGATCAGGGCGGTCGACGACGCCACCGAACCGGCGGCGATCGCGATGACCGCCTCGATGACGTTGTACGTGATCGTCGCGGCGACGATCCACCGGATCCGTCGCTGCAGCACCCGTCGGCGGTCGGGCACGACCGGAGCCATCACCCCGGTCATGCGCCGGGTCCGCAGCAGAGCGGGACGTCGCAGTCCTCGTCGGTGCAGGCTTCGCCGTCGTCGATGGCGAGCACGACCTCGAGGAGCGAGCGGATCGCAGCCCCGAGGTGCGGGTCGGCGATCTCGTACCGGGTGGAGCGCCCCTCGGGTACCGCGACGACGATGCCGCATCCGCGCAGGCAGGCGAGGTGGTTCGACACGTTCGAGCGGGTCAGCCCGAGCTCGGCCGCGAGCCGGCCCGGGTGGACCGGCGCTTCGAGCATCTCGAGCAGGATGCGGGAGCGCGTCCGGTCCGCCATCGCCCGGCCGAGCCGGTGCATGACGTCGAGCCGAGGAGCAGTGGTCAGCATGCGCTGACCATACAGTGTTCGCTGACGTGTCGCGAGCAAACGGCGGACGGGAGGCCCGTGGCGGCGCCGCCACCCTCCCTCGCAAGCTCGGTCGGCGCGGCCCGCGTGACGCTTCGCGCCACCGCTGAGCGTGCCTCGCCCGTCCGCTACGCGGCGACCAGGTACTCGTCCCACTCCGCCTGCGGACGCTCGATACCGCGCACGACCCACGACGAGCCGTGCGGGATCTTCGGACGGAAACGCAGCCGCCACCCCATCTCCTGCGGGGTGCGGTCACCCTTCTCGTTGTTGCACGCCAGGCAGCAGGCCACGAGGTTCTCCCACGAGTCCTGCCCACCGCGCGACTTCGGCTGCACGTGGTCGATCGTCGTCGCGTGCCGGTCGCAGTACGCGCACCGGTTGGCGTCACGGCGCAGGACTCCGCGGCGCGACACCGGCACGAGTCTCGAGTGCGGGATGCGCACGTACCGGGTGAGGATGATGACGGACGGCCGATCGAAGCTCGAGGTCGACCCGGTGACCGGGTGTTCGAGGTCGGCTGCGACGACGGAGGCCTTCTGGTTCATGACCAGCACGAGGGCTCGTCGGAACGAGATCACCGCGAGGGGCTCGTAACCGGCGTTGAGGACGAGAGTGCGCATTGGTTCCCTTCCGACGTGCCTGGACGGCTTCCAGGCGCTGCGGGTGCGTCGGACCGGGGTCCTTCGCAGGTGACCGTCGCTCGCGCACACGTCCCCTGAACCACGAAGAGCACCACCCGGATGGGCAGTGCTCTGGTCATGCAGGGCGTGCTCGTGCACGCAGGCGGTGGTCGACCGTATGTCGATGCGCGCGCGCCGACCCATGGTGCGGGTCGTGCGGAACAACGACATGGGGTCTCCCTGCTCGGGGCCTTGCGGACCGGTGCAGCGCCAGGCTACGTCAGAAACCGGCCCGGCACGAGGGTGTGCGGGCCGGTTTCGGCGATGTTCACGGGTTCGATGCCCCGCGGTCGGGTCGGATGTCTCAGATCCCGAAGCGGACGATGTGGTAGTCGCTGGTCCAGATCGGACGGATCGACACGGAGCCACCGGGCTTCGGGGCGTCCATGATCATGCCGTTGCCCATGTAGAAGCCGTCGTGCGCCTCGTTGTTGAAGATGACGACGTCGCCGGGCTGCGCCTCGGACTCGGGGATCGTGGTGCCGGCCTGGTCCTGCAGTGGCACCGAGTGCGCCAGGTTGATGCCGTACTGGGCGTAGACGAACATGACGTAGCCCGAGCAGTCGAAGCCGGACGGGTCGGCGCCACCGAAGACGTACGGGGTGCCGATGTACTGCTTGGCGGTGGCGACCACGGCCGGCAGCGAGAACGGGGTGTCCGCGGCGCTGGAGCTGGCCACGTAGTCGGCGGCGGACGGGCCGGTGTACGAGGCGTACTGCTCGGCGGTCTGGGCGCGCGCCGCCTGCGTGGCCGATGCTGCCTGCTCGGCCTGTTCCGCGGACGCTTCGGCCTGGTCGGCTGCAGCCTGCTTGGCCGCTGCGCGTGCGTCGAGCGTCGCGGTCGAGGTGGCGCCGTAGCCGTCGCGGCTCGTGCCGGCCAGGGCGACGGCGTCGGACACCGAGAACTCCTGGCTCTCGGTCGCGCGGACCTGACGCTGCGCGTTCGCGGCGTCGGTGCTGGTGGAGGGTTGCGCGGCGAAGGCCGGGGCGACGGCCACGGTGCCGAACATGCCGGCCGCGACGGTCAGGACGATGGGCGCGAGGAACTTGCGCTTGCGCGACGACGAACTCGCCTTGGCAGCGGTCGCGGTGGCTGCGGCCTGTGCGGCACGACGACCACCGGGGAGCGGGGCGGAGCGGACCGGGACGACCTTGCGGGTCGGGCGCGTGTCCGCCTGGCGGACGGACCGCCGGGTGAGCGGTGCGTCGGTGGCGTTCTCGGTGTTCGTCGGGTTGGCGGGCGTCTGGTCGTCCGCGGCGGAACCGGTCTGCGTCAAGGGTGTGGTCTCCGGCGTCTCGTCATCACGCTGCCGTGGGTGTCCGGCGACGTGCAACCCCATCCGTTCGTCATCGTTTCCGATCGAGGCAGGAGACGGGTTCGAGACGTCCTGCCACGGGTCTCCGGCTCAGGCGCAGCGCGGGGACTCGACGAGTGTACGGGGCCGTCGTTACCTTGTCGAGATGAAACGGGCCGTTTGTAACGAAACGGTAAAGAAGCCCTGGTCAGGGCAGCAGAATCAGTCCCGCTCGATGTAGACGTGCTGCGCGACCTCGACGGGGAGCTCGATGCCCGAGTCCTCGCCCTCGACGCGGACCGCGACGTAGGCCCCGGCGCGCTGCACGCCCGCCAGACGACCGGGCATGACGCCGGCCGTGCGGAGCTGGTGCAGGAGCTCGGGCTCGAACTGCACGGGCTCGCCCAGACGACGGATCACACCGGTCGCGACGGCGTCGGTGCCCTCGGTCGCGGCGACGATGTTCTGCACACCGTCGAGAAACCCGGCGGCTGCAGGGCCGCCGATCTCGGCCAGGCCGGGGATCGGGTTGCCGTAGGGCGACTCGGTCGGGTTGCCGAGCATCTCGAGCAGGCGGACCTCGACCTGCTCGCTCATGACGTGCTCCCACCGACAGGCCTCGTCGTGGACGAACGCCCAGTCGAGTCCGATGACGTCGGCCAGCAGGCGCTCCGCCAGACGGTGCTTCCGCATGACGTGGGTGGCTCGGGAGCGCCCTTCGTCGGTGAGCTCGAGGTGGCGGTCGCCGGAGACGACGACCAGGCCGTCGCGCTCCATGCGGGCGATGGTCTGCGAGACCGTCGGGCCCGAGTGGCCGAGGCGCTCCGAGATGCGAGCGCGCAGCGGAACGATCGCCTCCTCCTCCAAGTCGAGGATGGTGCGAAGGTACATCTCCGTGGTGTCGACGAGATCGGTCACGGTCCGCCTCTCATGTCTGGGCCCAGCGGCCACCACCCTACTTGTTCGGACCGACGAACTCCGACCGACACTTGCACGGGGCAAGAAGAGGGCCGTGGCCGCAGTGGTCCAGGCCTCCCCGTCCGGCCGGTACAGGCGCACCAGCACTGGGATCGCGCTCGGTAGGATCGGCGCATGGCAGACATCGTCATCCCCGCCGAACTCCTCCCCACCGACGGCCGCTTCGGCTGCGGACCGTCCAAGATCCGCGGCGCGCAGCTCGAGTCCCTCGTGACGCGCGGGGCCACGATCCTCGGCACGTCCCACCGCCAGAAGCCCGTGAAGGACCTGGTCGGCAGCGTCCGCTCCGGGCTCGCCGACCTGTTCCAGGTCCCCGAGGGCTACGAGGTCGTCCTCGGCAACGGCGGCTCGACCGCGTTCTGGGACGCCGCCGCGTTCGGCCTCATCGAGCGTCGCGCAGAGAACCTCTCCTTCGGCGAGTTCGGGTCGAAGTTCGCCAAGGCCGCCGGCGCCCCCTGGCTCGAGGCACCGCACGTCGTCGAGGCTCCCGGCGGATCGCTCGCCGCGCTCGAGCCCGTCGACGGCGTCGACGTCTACGCCTACCCGCACAACGAGACCTCGACCGGCGTCATGGCCCCGGTCGTCCGCGCCGCCGGTGACGCCGGAGCGCTGACGGTCGTCGACGCCACGAGCGCCGCCGGTGGTGCCGCGTTCGACGTGGACGCCACCGACGTCTACTACTTCGCCCCGCAGAAGAACTTCGCCTCCGACGGCGGCCTGTGGCTCGCGCTGTTCTCCCCCGCCGCGATCGAGCGCGTCGAGCGCATCGCGGCGAGCGGTCGGTACATCCCCGAGTTCCTGTCGCTCAAGAACGCCGTCGACAACTCGCGCCTGAACCAGACACTGAACACCCCGGCGATCTCGACGCTGCTGCTGCTCGACGACCAGGTCCGCTGGATCAACGAGTCCGGCGGCCTGGCCTGGGCGGACACCCGCACGAAGACCTCGTCGTCGACGCTGTACGACTGGGCCGAGTCGGTCGACTACGCGACGCCGTTCGTGACCGACCCCGCAGCCCGCTCGCAGGTCGTCGCCACGATCGACCTCGACGACTCGATCGACGCCAAGGCCGTCGCTGCGACCCTGCGCGCGAACGGCATCGTCGACACCGAGCCGTACCGGAAGCTCGGGCGCAACCAGCTGCGCGTCGCGACGTTCACCGCGATCGACCCGGACGACGTCGCGAAGCTCGTGCAGGCGATCGACTTCACGGTCGACGCCCTGCGCTGACCCGTCCGTCGCGCGGGCCAGCGCCGGCGACGAACACCACGGAAACGACGAAGCACCACGGGATCCCGTGGTGCTTCGTCGTTCTTCAGGTGCGTGTCAGGAGCGGTGGAAGTCCGGGTCGACCTCACCGGCATCGAGCTGGGCACCGTCGAGGTCGGCGTCCGGGTCGACGGGCTGCACGCGCTGCGCGCGACGACGGCGAGGGGCTGCGGGGCGTCGTCGACGTCGTCGTCCTCGTCGTCCGCATCGGCGGTGTCGGCGAGCGCGTCGACGTCCACACCGTCGATGTCGTCGTCGTCCGGTTCGTCGAGGTCGTCCTCGTCCGCTTCGAACTCGGCGTCGTCGTCGTCCTCGTCCTCGTCGTCATCCGACTCGTCGTCGGCTTCGTCGTCGTCCGAGTCGTCGTAGTCGGCGTCCTCGTCGTCGTCCTCATCCGAGTCGTCATCCGACTCGTCATCGAAGTCGTCGTCGTGCTCGTCGTCGTCGGACTCTTCGTCCGATTCGTGGTCCTGCGCCGCCCGGTACTCGGCCAGTCGCTCGGACCACGGCACCCACTCCGGTGCGACGAGCGAGCCGTCGCCGGGCATCAGCTCGACCTCGAGCACGGTGGGGTCCTCGTCGCCGACCTTCGCGACGCTGACGGTCCAGCGCCAGCCGGGGTAGCCCGGCATGCGGTTCGCGAACAGGACGGAGACGACGCCGTCGCCCTCGTCCACGGTGCCGACGGGCGCGCCGATGCTCGACTCGGGGGTCACCTCGAGCAGCGCGGTCCGCGCCAGGTCTGTGTAGTCAACGGGTACTGCGTCAACGGGTACTGCGTCGCTGTCTGTCATGGCGTCACGCCTCCAACTGGTCTGCGACGTGCCGCAGGATGGCGGCGAGTCGATCGCCGTTCTTCGGGTAGCGGCCGTGGCGGAGGTCTCCGCTGATCCGGTCGAGTTCCTTCACCAGGTCCTCGACGATCACGGCCATGTCGTCTGCGGAGCGACGGGTCATCCGGGACAACGACGGCTGCGGGTCGAGGAGCCGCACGGACAGCGCCTGCGACCCCTTCTTCCCCTGCACGACGCCGTACTCGAGCCGGGATCCCGCCTTCACGGTCACGACGCCGTCGGGCAGCGAGGACGCGTGCAGGAACACCTGGTCGCCGTCGTCTCCGGTGATGAAGCCGAAGCCCTTGTCGTCGTCGTAGAACTTGACCTTGCCGGTCGGCATGGGTGGACTCCTCGAGGTCGTGGTACGGCCGTGGTGCGTCGGATATCCTGGGTCGATGGCCAATCCGACCCGATCAACCGGGAACCCGCAGGATTCCGCAGAACCCCCGGTGACGTTCAATCGTACCGAACGCGCTCTGGCGTTCATGGTCGGTGGCATCTTCATCGCTGCGTTCCTCTGCATGGCGGCGATGATCGTCATGTGGTTGACGGTCCCGAGCGCGCAGGGCTCCATGCCGTGGCCGGTGATCATGGCGATCCCGCTCGTCGGCTTCCCGATCGGCATGGTCCTGGTCTTCACGCTCCTCGCCATCACCTGGACGCGCCGCGCACGAGCCAACCGGACGGCTCGCTGACGTCCGCCCCGGACGCTGGCACCGGACGATGACGACCACCGCCGACCTGGCCGCCCGACTCCGGGCGTTGCCGGACGACTCCCTCGAACGACTCGTCGCTGCGCGGAGCCTGCCCCCGGCCGCCCTCGGCGAGACCGGTCCGCAACGGATCACCGACTTCTTCGACCTGGCCGAGGCGCTCCGCACCGACGACGCCGTCGACGCCGCCGTCGAGCACCTGCCCCGCGCCACGATCCTGGCGCTCCGCGACGGCGGGGACGCCGACCGCCTCGGTCCGGCGATCACGCTCGGCCTGGCCGACGAGGACGGCGCCGTCGACGACGCGGTCGCCGCACGCGTGGCCGCCCACCCCGACCTCGTGGCACTGCGATCGACGGGAGGCCCGGATCGCCCCGACCGCGCCGCCCACGCCGACGACGTGGCCGGCCAGGACCGCGCGCGCACCACGGGCGCGGAGCAGGCGTTCTCGAGCATGACCGTGCTCGCCGAGCTGCTGCGTGCGGTGGACGCCGGCACCGTCCGCGAACTCGTCAAGGGCGGCATCGGCACGCCGCTCGCCAAGACCCTGGCCGAGCGCATCGGCACCGACGCCGACGTCGTGCCCGGCCGCCTCGCACTGCTCGACCGGGTCGGGTTCGCCAACCCGGGCTCCGGCCGGTGGACGGTCACCGACGCCGGACAGGACTGGCTCGTCGCCGACTGGCCGGACCGGTGGGCGACGCTCGTGTCGGCCTGGGCGGACACGCTCGGCCCCGCGGTGCACGAGGTCCTCGCACTCGCCGACGACGACCTGCGCGACCTCGTGGCCCTCGGCCGTTGGGCGTACCCGGCGGGCTCCCGCTGGCTCGACGCCGTGCTGCTCGACGCCGCCGGCACCGCCGCGTCGCTCGGACTCGCGGTCGACGGCATCGTCACGAGCACCGGCCGAGCACTGCTGGACGGTGACGCCAGGCCCGCGGCGGACGACCTGCCCGGCACCGTCGGCCAGGTGTACCTGCAGCACGACCTGACGGTGATCGCCCCCGGCCCCCTCGCGCCGGTCGACGACGCCGCCCTGCGCACGGTCGCCGTGCTCGAGGCACCCGGTCTGGCCGCCCGTTACCGCATCTCCGAGGACACCCTGCGCACGGCGTTCCGTGCCGGGCACTCCCGTGACGACGTCCTGGCGCTGCTCACCCGGCTGTCGTCGACCGGCGTCCCGCAGCCCCTCGCCTACCTGGTCGACCAGGTCGCCGGACGCGACGGCAGCATCGTCGTCGACCGCGGCGAGGGCGGGGTCGGCACCGTGGTGCGCGGCACCGCGGACCAGCTCGACCTGATCGGTGTCGACGCCGAACTCCGGCAGATGGCGTGGGAGCGCAGCGACCTGACGACGCTCACCACCCGCTACCCGGCGCACGTCGTGCACACCGCGCTCGAGGACCAGCGCTACCCGGCCGTGCTCGCGACCGGCGCCCGCCCCGAGACGCACCACGGGCCTCCCGGTCGGCGCAGCCCCACCGGACGCTCGCCGGAGCAGGCGGCGCACGCACTCGTGGAACGGCTCCGCCTGACCACCCAGCGTGGCGATGCGGAACCCGAGCAGGAGTGGCTCGGGCGGCAGATCGACCTGGCCGTGCGCGGTCGCACGCCGATCCGGCTGACGGTGCGGATGCCGGACGGCTCCGAACAGCCGTTCTCGATCGTCCCGACCTCCGTCGCCGCCGGACGCGTCCGCGGGCGCGACACCAGCGTCGACGTCGAGCGCACGTTGCCGCTGTCGCTCGTCGTGGCGGTCGAGAGCGACGCCTGACGGCCACGGTCACCCGAACGCAGGTGACGACGGCTAGGCTGGCAGGTCATGAACGGACCGCTGATCGTGCAGAGCGACCGCACCGTGCTCCTCGAGGTCGCACACCCCGACGCCGAGGACGCACGCCACGAGCTCGCGGCCTTCGCCGAACTCGAACGCGCCCCAGAGCACGTGCACACCTACCGCATCACCCGCCTCGGCCTGTGGAACGCACGGGCCGCCGGACACGACGCCGAGGCGATGATCGCCACCCTCGAGCGCTTCGCCAAGTTCCCGGTCCCGCAGAGCGTCACCGTGGACATCCGCGACACGGTGTCCCGCTACGGCCGACTCGTCATCCGGCGTGAGGAACGCGAGGACGCCCCGGTCATCGCGAACTCCCCGGCCGAGGAACTCGAGCGACTGCCCGTCCTGCTCCTGACCGCCGAGGACCCGTCCGTGCTGGCCGAGGTCATCCGGTCGAAGCGGATCAAGCCACTGCTCGGCGACATGCGGACGCCCTCCGAGGTCGAGCTGCAGCCGTGGGCACGCGGGCAGATCAAGCAGGAGCTCGTGAAGCTCGGATGGCCGGCCGAGGACCTGGCGGGCTACACCCCCGGGCAGCCGCACCCGATCGACCTCGACACGGCTGAGTGGCACATGCGCCCGTACCAGGAGCAGGCCGTCGACACGTTCTTCGCGCAGGGGTCCGGGGTCGTCGTGCTGCCCTGTGGCGCCGGCAAGACCCTGGTCGGTGCCGGCGCGATGGCGACCGTCAAGGCGACCACGCTCATCCTCGTGACGAACACCGTGTCCGCACGGCAGTGGCGCAGCGAACTCCTGAAGCGCACGACCCTGAAGGCCGAGGACATCGGCGAGTACTCGGGCAGCGTCAAGGAGATCCGCCCGGTCACGATCGCGACCTACCAGATCCTGACCGCCCGTCGGAAGGGCGAGTACACGCACCTGTCGTTGCTCGACGCCCTCGACTGGGGTCTCATCGTCTACGACGAGGTCCACCTGCTGCCGGCGCCGGTCTTCAAGCTGACCGCCGACCTGCAGGCCCGCCGACGCCTGGGCCTGACCGCGACGCTCGTGCGCGAGGACGGCCGCGAGGGGGACGTGTTCTCGCTCATCGGCCCGAAGCGCTACGACGCTCCGTGGAAGGAGATCGAGGCGCAGGGCTACATCTCCCCGGCCGAGTGCTACGAGGTGCGCATCGACCTGCCGCACCAGGAGCGCCTGGAGTACGCGGCCTCGAGCGACGACGAGCGGTACCGGCTCGCCGCCACCTCGCCCGCGAAGACCCCGGTCGTCCGCGAGCTCATCGAGAAGCACCGCGGCGAGCAGATCCTGGTGATCGGGCAGTACATCGACCAGCTCGATGCACTGGCCTCGTCCCTCGACGCCGCCGAGATCACGGGTGCGACGCCCGTCGACGAGCGCGAGCGGCTGTACGACGCGTTCCGGGCCGGCGAGGTGGACGTGCTCGTGGTGTCGAAGGTCGCGAACTTCTCGATCGACCTGCCCGACGCCACCGTCGCGATCCAGGTCTCCGGGTCGTTCGGGTCACGGCAAGAAGAAGCGCAGCGCCTCGGTCGGCTGCTCCGCCCGAACAAGGACGGCCTGCCGGCGTCGTTCTACACGCTCGTCGCCAGGGACACCGTCGACCAGGACTTCGCACAGAACCGGCAGCGCTTCCTCGCGGAGCAGGGGTACTCCTACACGATCCTGGATGCCGACCAGGTCCAGGCGCCCGTGGGCTGACGTACGCACCGCTCTCAGGAAACCACTAGGGAACGGTCAGAAGATAGGACCATGAGCGATGGCCCCAAGATCCTGATCGTCGACGACGAGCCGAACATCCGCGACCTCCTGACGACCTCGTTGCGCTTCGCCGGGTTCGCTGTCCGTGCCGTCGGCAACGGCGCACAGGCGATCTCGGCCGTGCTCGAGGAAGAACCCGACCTGATCATCCTCGACGTGATGCTCCCCGACATGAACGGCTTCGGCGTCACCAAGCGTCTGCGGTCGTCCGGGTACACCTCGCCGATCCTGTTCCTCACCGCGAAGGACGACACCGAGGACAAGATCACCGGCCTCACCGTCGGCGGCGACGACTACGTCACGAAGCCGTTCTCGCTCGACGAGATCGTCGCCCGCATCAAGGCCATCCTCCGTCGCACCATGAACGACGAGGAAGACGCGATCATCCGCGCCGGCGAGCTCACCATGGACCAGGACACGCACGAGGTCACGATCGGCGACGCGCAGATCGAGCTCTCCCCCACCGAGTTCAAGCTGCTCCGCTACCTGATGCTCAACCCGAACCGCGTGCTGTCGAAGGCGCAGATCCTCGACCACGTCTGGGAGTACGACTTCAACGGCGACGCCGGCATCGTCGAGAGCTACATCTCGTACCTGCGTCGCAAGCTCGACCAGTACTCGGCCGAGCCGATCATCCAGACCAAGCGCGGGTTCGGGTACATGCTCAAGGCGTCCAAGGCCTCGTAGCGTCCGTTCTTCACGGCGGCCGTCCGGTTTCACCGGGCGGCCGCTGTCTATCGTTGGGGCAGCATGCACACGCGAATGAGCCGCTGGTGGGACGGGATCTCCCTGCGCACCAAGATCACCGGGATCACGGTGCTCCTGGTCGCGCTCGGCCTGCTCGTCGCCGGGCTCGGCACGATGACCGTCCTGTCGACGTACCTGATGGCGCAGCTCGACAACAACGTCAAGGGCACCACGGAGCAGCTCGAGGGTCAGAACATCAGCGACGGCGAGCAGTACTGCAAGCTGTCGGTCGTGCTGTCGCAGAGCGCCTACGTGGCCGCGTACGACGCCGACGGCGACCAGATCTGCCAGACGAAGGCATCGAGCCGTCCGGACATCCGCGAACTGGACTTCTCCGCAGCGGCGCAGAACGGCGCGCGCTTCTCGCTCTACGACAGCCAGCACAACCACGAGTGGCGTGCTCAGGTCATCCCGGCGTCACTGCAGAACCAGACGAGCGGTTCCACCGAGACCGGCTTCGTGCTCGTCGCGGTGTCGAGCGCCGACACCGACCAGACCATCGCCCGGTTCACCGTCATCTTCCTGGGCTTCGGCATCTCGGTGATCCTGCTCGGCGCCATGCTCACGCGGCTGCTCGTCACCGCCACGTTCGACCCGTTGCGCGACGTCGAGGACACCGCTGCACGCTTCGCCGCCGGGGACTTCAACCAGCGCCTCGAGGCCGACACCCCGAACACCGAGGTCGGGCGCCTGAACCGCTCCCTGAACGTCATGCTCGAGCGCATCGACACCGCGTTCGAGGACCGTCAGCGCACCATCGACCAGATGCGCCGGTTCGTCGGCGACGCCTCGCACGAACTCCGCACCCCGCTGGTGTCCCTGCGCGGGTACGCCGAGCTCTACCGGATGGGCGCCCTGCGCAAGGAAGAAGACGTCGCCCAGGCGATGGAACGCATCGAGAAAGAGGCGAAGCGGATGGGCCTGCTCGTGCAGGACCTGCTCCAGCTCGCCCGCATCGACGAGTCCAAGCCGCTCGAGCTCGGCCCGGTCGACCTCGTCGCGATCGCCCGCGACTCGGCGCTCGACACCATGGCCTCCAACCCGGACCGCGAGATCCAGGTCCTGGTCGAGGACGCCATGACGGGCGAGAGCGTGCCCCAGGCCGTACGCCCGCCCGCATCGTCGTCCTCGCTCTCGTCGGGGTCGTCGGACTCGTCGGGTTCCTTGTCCGACACGGGCGAGGTCCCCCCGGCATCGCCCACGTCGGCGAACACCACGGGTCCCATCGCGTTCTCGCGGCAGACGATCGCGCGGCTGCGTGCTCGGCGGACCCGGGCGATGGACATCGAGGCCGGTGCCGCCCCCACCGACGAGACGACGCCACTGCCGACGGTCGTCATGCCCCAGCGTCCCCCGATCGTCCTGGCGGAGGAGAACAAGATCCGCCAGATCGTCACGAACCTGATGGGCAACGCCATGCGGTTCACCGAGCACGACGACCCGATCGAGATCGGCGTCGGGGTGGACGACGACCGCGGCATGGCCCACATCGACGTCATCGACCACGGTGAGGGGATCCCGGCGCAGCTGCGCGACAAGATCTTCCAGCGGTTCTGGCGTGCCGACACCTCGCGCGCGCGGGACACCGGCGGCTCGGGCCTCGGGCTCGCCATCGTGTCGGGCATCGTCGCGGCGCACCACGGCTCGGTCGAGGTCTTCGACACCGAGGGCGGCGGCGCGACCTTCCGCGTCTGGCTGCCGCTGCTGCCGCGCGACTACGCCGCCTGACGCGGGCGCGCGCGGCGCGTCCGTCCGTCCCGCCCGTCGCGCCCGTCCGCGCGCCCGTCCGCGCGCCCGTCCGCGCGTCCGCTCGTCTCGCCCGAGGTTCCAAAATCTCGGCATCTCGCGCCACATCGCGCCCGGGTTCGGAACCTCGGCGTCCCGCACACGGCGAGTCGTGGAACCTCGACGGGGCAGGTCGACCGGGTAGCCGCCCCGGACGGAGCCGCGTCCCAACGATCCGCGAGGGCGTTCCTCGACCAGAGCCGCGCGATACCCTCGCCCCGGCCGGAGCATCGCGCACGAGACGCCGGGCCTCGGCCACGCTCGGACGTCACTGCGGAGAAGGACGCTGGATGGGCCTCCAGTCCGACCCGACTGGATCGGTGAGGTTCCACAACATGCCGCACGTTGACCGCCGGGGTTCCAGACCTCGACGAACGGGGCGCCGAGATGCCGAGATTTCGGAACCTCGGAGGACGCCCGCCCCCCGCGCGGAAGGGCCCCGCACGCGCAGCGTGCGGGGCCCTCGAACAGGACTGCTTAGAAGTCCATGCCACCCGTCGGGTCGCCGGCCGGAGCGGCCGCGGCGCGCTCGGGCTTGTCGGCGACGACGACCTCGGTCGTCAGGAACAGACCAGCGATCGACGCAGCGTTCTGCAGCGCCGAGCGCGTGACCTTGGCCGGGTCGATGATGCCCGCGGCGATGAGGTCGACGTACTCGCCGGTCGCGGCGTTGAGGCCCCAACCTGCTTCGAGCTCGCGGACCTTGGCGGCCACGACACCCGGCTCGAGACCGGCGTTCAGCGCGATCTGCTTGAGCGGTGCGTCGATCGCGACGCGGACGATGTTCGCACCGGTCGCCTCGTCACCCTCGAGGGTGAGTGCGTCGAGCGCGACCTTGCCGGCCTGGATGAGGGCGACGCCACCACCGGCGACGATGCCCTCTTCGACGGCAGCCTTCGCGTTGCGGACGGCGTCCTCGATGCGGTGCTTGCGCTCCTTGAGCTCGACCTCGGTCGCGGCACCCGCCTTGATGACGGCGACGCCACCGGCGAGCTTCGCGAGGCGCTCCTGGAGCTTCTCGCGGTCGTAGTCGGAGTCGGTCGCGTCGATCTCGGCGCGGATCTGACGGACACGGCCGGCGATCTGCTCGGCGTCGCCAGCACCCTCGACGATCGTGGTCTCGTCCTTGGTGATGACGACCTTGCGGGCACGACCGAGCAGGTCGAGCGTCGCGTTCTCGAGCTTGAGGCCGACCTCTTCGGAGATGACCTGGCCACCGGTCAGGATCGCGATGTCCTGCAGCATGGCCTTACGGCGGTCTCCGAAGCCCGGGGCCTTGACGGCGACGGACTTGAAGATGCCGCGGATCTTGTTCACGACGAGCGTGGCCAGGGCCTCGCCGTCGACGTCCTCGGCGATGATCAGGAGCTGCTTGCCCGCCTGGATCACCTTGTCGACGACCGGCAGGAGGTCCTTGATGTTCGAGATCTTCGAGTTGACGATCAGGATGTAGGCGTCCTCGAAGACGGCTTCCTGACGCTCGGGGTCGGTGACGAAGTACTGCGACAGGTAGCCCTTGTCGAAGCGCATGCCCTCGGTCAGCTCGAGCTCGGTGCCGAAGGTGTTCGACTCCTCGACGGTGACGACGCCTTCCTTGCCGACCTTGTCGATGGCCTCGGCGATGAGCGCGCCGATGGTCGGGTCTGCAGCCGAGATCGACGCGGTCGCGGCGATCTGGTCCTTGGTCTCGATGTCCTTCGCGTTGGCGAGGAGCTGGTCGGAGACGGCGGAGACGGCCTTCTCGATGCCGCGCTTGAGCGACACGGGGTCGGCGCCTGCGGCGACGTTGCGGAGGCCCTCGCGGACGAGTGCCTGGGCGAGGACGGTCGCGGTGGTCGTACCGTCACCGGCGACGTCGTCGGTCTTCTTGGCGACCTCCTTGACGAGCTCCGCACCGATCTTCTCGTACGGGTCGTCGAGCTCGATCTCCTTGGCGATGGAGACACCGTCGTTCGTGATCGTGGGGCGCCCCACTTCTTCTCGAGGACGACGTTGCGGCCGCGCGGGCCGAGCGTCACCTTCACGGCGTCGGCCAGCTGGTTCAGGCCGCGCTCGAGGCCACGGCGGGCCTCCTCGTCGAAAGCAATGATCTTAGCCATGTGAGTTCTCGTCCCTCCCGGACGTCGTGGGGTCGTGCTGGCACTCAACGTGAGCGAGTGCCAACGCCGATTCTGGCACTCGCCCGGTGCGAGTGCAACACGATCGGGAGGCTCGTCACGTCTTCCCAGGACACGCCCCGCCAACAGCGCACCCCGACCACCGCCGCGGACCGCCCGCCACGCACGTCGTGCAGCGCGGGCCGCGCACGACGAACGCGCCGCCTCGACGGGACGGCGCGTTCGCGATGAGTGTCGTGCGTTCAGGCCGGTCGGACTGCCTCCGCCTGCGGGCCCTTCGACCCGGTGCCGACGTCGAACACCACTGCTTGGCCCTCCTCGAGGACCTTGTAACCCGACATGTCGATGGCCGAGTAGTGCACGAACACGTCCTGGCCTCCTCCATCGACGGTGATGAAGCCGAAGCCCTTTTCAGCGTTGAACCACTTCACGGTTCCGTTGGCCATGATCTCTTGCTCCCTGGTACTGCTGTGCGAACGACGTGTTCGCCGTCTGCAAGGGACTCTGCTCGAAGCGCGCCGATCAGGCAAGAGGTGTGACGTTGTTTCACGTCGATTCCGTCAGAAATCAACGTGCCCGAAACACGACCGTCACAAATGCGGGCGGAGAGCGCCCGCGGAATGCGGATCAGCCGGTGTAGTCGGCTCCGAGCACGACGCTCACGTCGGCGTTCGGGAACGCCGCCGACTGCTGCACGGCGGTGACCCCGAGCTGCTTCGCGATGCCCTGCGCGACCGCCGCCTGTGCGGCCTGCTGGTAGTACACGACCGTCGAGGTCGACCCGGTCGTGCCGGCGTCCCCGGTCGAGGCGACTCCCCATCCGGCACCGGTCAGCGCCGCGCTGGCCCGAGCAGCGAGGCCGGAGGTGGTCGTGCCGTTCAGGACGACGACGGTGGTCGCCCTGCTGGGCCGGTGTCGCAGCGGCAGCGCCGGAGCCGCCAGCGCCGGTTCCGGCCGACGAGGACGGGGAGGCCGACGCGGACGGCTTCGCGGTCGCCGACGACGTCGCCGACGCCGATCCCGAGGGCGAGTCCGACCCGCTGAACGAGTAGCTGCCGTTGAGCAGCGCGAGGGCGAGCACGCCGATGCCGACGAGCACACCGGTGGCGAGTGCCGCCCAGGCGAACGCGATCCAGCCACGGCCGCGGCGCTGGGCACCGCGGTGTGCGCCGACCCGGGGGCCGTCGGCGACGTCGTCGAACCGGTCACGGGGAATCTGGTGCTCATCGTTCCTCTTCACGTCCTTCGGGAGCAGCACCGGGCGCGACGAAGCTGCGCGTCGCCCGGGCGCTGGTGCGCGCGTGCCGGAGCCGCTGCAGCCGGGTGACGAGCTGCGGGTCGTACGCGAGTGCCGCGGGCGAGTCGATGACGCGGTTCAGCACCTGGTAGTAGCGCGCCGCCGACATCTCGAACTCGACCCGGATCTCCGCTTCCTTCGTGCGGTCGTGCCGTGCCCGGTCGTGCTCGAACGACAGCACACGCTGCGCGAGCTCGCTGAGCTGGTCAGCGCGGTGCTGGTCAGCGCGGTGCTCGTCGGTGGGGCTGGTCACGGCGGTTCCGATCACGTATCGGGGAACGGGTCTCGCACATCGTAGGGGCCGAGCGCATCCGGACCCTGGCACGGCGCTGGACTGTCGCGAAGACCGGTCACAGGTTCGGGTCGCGGAACCAGCGCACGCGGGTGCCGAACGGGTCCGAGACGGCGACCGCGGTGCCGTCCATCGAGGCCGTGGCGAAGGCGTCCGGATCCGCCGGGTCGACGTCGTCGGGCAGCGTCGCCGCCACACCGCGCAGGATCCCGGTGCGTTCGAGCGCGATCCAGTGCACACCGCGTTCGCGGACGCGGTCCACGAACCGCTGGCGCTCGGCACCCGGCACGTAGACCAGGGTGCCGGTGGTCAGCACGACCGGCTCCACGTCGTCAGGCAGGGCGTCCAGTGCACGGTCGAGGTCACCCGGCAGCGTGCCCCGGATCCGCACGGGAGGCACGGCGAGCGTCGCGCGCGCCGCCTCGCGCATCAGGGTGATCCGGTCCGTCGCCTCGGGCGGGACGGCCTCCACCAACCGGTCGAACGCGCCGGGTGCGGCGAGGTCGATCGGGTTCGGGTCGAGGGCGATCCGCGCGCCGATCCGGATCGGCCTGCTCGCCGGAGCCGGAAGGACCCCGGAGACGTCCGCGACGAGACGGACCGCGGGCTCGCCGACCGCCGTGTGCATCCGGACGAGCTCGGCGCGCACCCCGCCATGGTCGTCGCGCCCCGAGGAGTCGGGGCGCGACGACAGCACCGGGCGCGTTCCGCCGGCACCCGGACTCCGACGTCCGGTGGTCGAGCGTCACCCGGTCCGGGATCGCGCACAGCGACGCCGCCGCGCCGGCGTCGACGAGGCCGAGCGGCCGCGAGGCCCGCTCGGCGAGCGCCGCGAACAGCGGGACGACGGGACCGAGCCGCCGCGGGTCGTTGGCCTGCACCGTGGCGGAGGCGAGCGCTGCGACCAGGGCGGGGCGGGCCTCCCGACCGATCGCGCGCAGCGCACCGGGGTCCGACGGGTCCGCACCCAGCCGCCGCGCGACCGCGAAGAAGAGTTCCGGCTGCCGCTGCTGCTCGGCGGCCTCGTCGAGGAGTGCGACCAACGCAGGGTCGAGCGACCGCGCCCAGGCGGCGTAGGACGGGGACACGGCCTCGATGCGGTCGGCGTAGGCGGCGTAGCGGCCGAGGGTGTCCATCAGCGCCCCGGGCGGTGCATGCCGACGTGCCGGATGCCGGCTTCGTCGTAGGGCGCCCCGAACCGGACGAAGCCGTGGCGTTCGTAGAGCGCGGCGACGTACTCCTGGGCGTGCAGGACGACGGGTTCGTGCCCGTGGGCCGCGAGCACGGCGGCGACGAGCCGACCGGCGATGCCCTGCCCGCGGTGGTCGGGGTGCGTCGCGACCCGGCCGATCACCCAGGACGGCGGCGGTGCGTCGGCCGGGTGTTCCTCGTCGGCAGCCGGTCGGATCAGGCGCAGGTACCCAACCGCTCCGGTGTCCGTACCGAACCACCAGTGCTCGGTCTCGGGCTCGCGGTCACGGCCGTCGAAGTCCTCGGCCGTCACCCGTTGTTCGAGTGCGAAGACGCGGTTCCGGAGCACCACGATGCCGTACAGTTCGTCCGTCGTCAGACGGGTCCAGCGGGCGTGGTGCACGGAATGCTCGGACATCGTCGCGAGTTTACTGAAGTGGTCGGGAGTGCCCGGAAGAACCCGACCGGAAGCAGGAGGAAACAATGGCATACAACGTCGACAAGTCCGACGCCCAGTGGCGCGAGGACCTCTCCCCGGACCAGTACGCCGTCCTGCGTCAGGCGGGGACCGAACGGCCGTGGACCGGTGAGCTCCTCGACGAGGAGCGTGCCGGTGTCTACACCTGTGCGGCCTGCGGCGCGGAGCTGTTCAAGAGCGGCACGAAGTTCGACTCCGGCTGCGGCTGGCCGTCGTTCTACGAGTCGGTGAACCCCGACGCCGTGCAGCTGATCGACGACAAGTCGCTCGGCATGGTGCGCACCGAGGTCCGTTGCGCGAACTGCGGTTCGCACCTGGGCCACGTGTTCCCCGACGGCTTCGGCACCCCCACCGGCGACCGGTACTGCATGAACTCGATCTCGCTGAACTTCGCGGAGAAGCCGGCCGAGTGAGACCCCGACGCCCTCACCGGTAAGATGAGCGGCGTCAGCCGGCATGGCGCAATTGGTAGCGCACCGTACTTGTAATACGGGGTTGCGGGTTCAAGTCCCGCTGCCGGCCCCAGAGCCGCCGTCAGGCGGAACGATGCCCCGGGTGATCACTCACCCGGGGCATCGGCGCGTGTGGAACACGGATCAGGGAGTGTTCCGGGCGCTGGACGCGGTAACCAGCCGGTCGTGCGACGAGGATGACACCTCACCGAACCGTGCGTCCACACCCGGACCCCACATCAGCGCGAATCCGCACGAACGTGCACGGATCTTCAGCGTCCGCCCGTGATCTTGCGCTCTCGCTGGGCGACGCCCGCGGTGCCGTACGGGTAGTCGTCGATGCGCGGGGCGCTGGCGTCGGTGAGCTGCGTGAGCTCCGCGTCGGTCAGCACGAGGTCAGCTGCACCGAGGTTGTCCTCGAGCTGGGACACGGTCCGGGCGCCGAGGATCACGCTCGTCACCGCCGGCCGGGCGAGCAGCCAGGCGAGGGCGACCTGCGACCGCGAGGCGCTGTGCGCTTCGGCGACCGCGGACACCGCGTCGAGGACGGCCCAGGTGCGCTCGTCACCGTTCCGCGCCTCCCAAGCCTCCATGCCGCGCGACGGGTTCTCGCCGAGGCGGGTGGAGCCGGTGGGGGCTTCGTCGCGCTGGTACTTGCCGGACAGCCAGCCGCCGGCCAGGGTGACCAGGGCAGCAGGCCGATCCCGGCGTCGAGGCTGGCGGGCACGATCTCGTGCTCGATGTCGCGGACGAGCAGGTTGTACTGCGGCTGCAGGGTGACCGGCGGCGCCCACCCGTGCGCCTTCGCCTCGTACACGGCCTTCGTGATCTGGTACCCGAGGTAGTTCGAGAACCCGTACGAGCCGATCTTGCCGGCGGACACCGCGTCGTCGAGGAACCGGAGCGTCTCCTCGATCGGCGTCAGGGCGTCCCAGGCGTGCATCTGGTACAGGTCGATGTGGTCGACGCCGAGGCGCTCGAGCGAGGCGTCGAGGGCGACCTGGAGGTGCCGGCGCGACAGGCCGACGTCGTTCGGGCCGTCGCCCTGCGGGAAGCGGCCCTTGGTGGCGAGCACGACCTGCTGCGCCTCGGTGGGGTGTGCCGCGAGCCAGCGGCCGATGATCCGCTCGGACTCGTTGCCCGAGTAGACGTCGGCCGTGTCGATCAGGGTGCCGCCGGCCGCGACGAACGTGTCGATGATGGTGTGGGAGGTGGGTTCGTCGGCTTCGCTGCCGAACGTCATGGTGCCGAGGGTCAGCGTCGACACCGATGTCCCGCTGTTGCCGAGGAGTCTGTAGTCCATGGCGGGGACGGTACGCGCGGTCTCCGGCGACAGCGAGGACCCACGAGTACCCCTCAGCGCGGGGCGGACAACGCGCCGCGGTCAGGAACGCAAGAACGCCAGCGCGGCTTCGCGGAACGCCCGCGACGTCGGCGCGTTGAAGTGGTTGCGCCCCGGGATCTCGAAGAACGACGCGTCCGGGGCCGCCTGCGCCAATCGCACGGCACTGTCGCGGATGCCGTCCTCGCTGCCGGCCGCCATCAGGATCGGCTGCGCGGGGGCGTTGTCGGGCGTCGGCTCGATGCTGTTCCGCATCCCCTCGACCATCGCCACGAGCGCCGCGAGGTCGTTCCCCTCGACGTTCCCCGCCATGGTCAGGTAGCCGTTGGTCACGCGGTCCTCGATCGGTGTGCCGTCCGCCAGGTACGCCTTCGCCTGGTCGACCCGCACGCGGCGCATCGGGTCGGCGTCGGGGATCCCGCCGAACACCGCGCGGGTGATGCGGTCCGGCAGCCGCTCGGCGGTGTGCCAGCCGACGCGGGCGCCGAGCGAGTACCCGAGGAACGCCACCTCGTCGAGCAGGTACGTGTCGATGACGGTCGTGACGTCCGCGACGAGCAGGTCCATCGAGTAGGCACCGGGGTCGCGCGGCTTCGCGCTCGCGCCGTGCCCGCGCTGGTCGAACGCCAGCACGCGGTACCCGGCGCGGACGAGGTCGCGGGTCCAGCCGGAGGCGTGCCAGTTCAGCACCGCACCAGAGGCGAACCCGTGCACCGCGACGACCGCAGGGGCGTCGGGATCGCCGAAGTCGTAGGTCGCGATCCGGAGGCCGTCGGGCGACATCACGATGCGGGGACGGGGCGCTTCGGGGACGAGTGACATGTCCCCTCCAGGGTAGCGGGGCACTGTGGTCGCCATGGACGGCTACGGCGGTGACCAGATCCGGGCGGCAGAGCGGCCGCACCTCGACGCGGGTGAGCCCCTCATGCAACGAGCGGCCGACGGGCTGGCCCGCATCGTCGGCGACCTGCTCGACGATCCGGCCGTCCGGCCGGGCGACGGACCAGGGTCCGTCCTGCTGCTGGTGGGCAGCGGCGACAACGGTGGCGACGCCCTGTTCGCGGGCGCGCGGCTGGCGGCGGCCGGGAGGCACGTGGCGGTCCTGCGCGTCGGCTCACGCGTGCACGAGGCTGGCCTGGCAGCGGCGCTGGACGCCGGGGCGCGCCTCCTTGATGATCCTGCCGGACCCGAGGCTGCGGTGACGGACGCGGCACTCGACGCCGACCTGGTGCTCGACGCGATCCTCGGAATCGGGGTGCAGGGCCTGCGGCCCTCCGCTCCCCGCCCGCGAGGTCGTCGACGCCATCCGTGAACTCGCCCGCGACCAGCGCGCACCGTTCGTCGTCGCCGTCGACGTGCCGAGCGGAATCGACGTCGACACCGGCGGGATCGCGGACGACCACGTCCTGCACGCCGACGTCACGGTCACGTTCGGCGGGGTGAAGGCCGGGTTGCTGACGGGGCCGGCCGCCACCCTCGCGGGACGGATCGAGCTGGTGGACGTCGGGATCGGTGCGGACCTGGCGACGATGGAGCCGCTGGTCCGCACCTGACCCCGATCCGCAGCGCAGCCGTCCCTCAGTGGTGCTGGTACAGGACCGGCTCCGGCAGGCCGTGCTCGGCGCGGATGCTCCGCGCGATGCCCTCGACGGCGATGAGCGCGTCCACCACGAGCTCCGGCGTGACCGGGAACGGCATGTTGTGGATGGTCTCGCCCTCGACGGTCGCGGCCTCGGCCACGGCGCGGAGCTCCGTCGTGTCGTCGACGGTCAGGCCGATCTCGGTCAGGGTGTTCGGCAGGCCGACCTTGGTGGTGAAGACGACGAAGTCCTCGATCTCCTCGGCCGGTGCACCCTCGAGCACGAGCTGCGCGATCGTGCCGATGTTGACCTTCTGCCCGTGCGCCAGACCGTGCGCCTGCGGAGCGGCGGTCAGTCCGTTGTGGATCGCGTGCGCTGCCGCCAGTCCGCCGGACTCGAACCCGAGGCCCGACAGCAGGGTGTTCGCCTCGACGACCTTCTCGAGGGCGGGCGTCACGACCTTGGCCTTCACGGCCTCGATGGCCTGCAGGGCGTTCTCGTGCAGCAGCTTCCAGGACAGCTCGGCGAGCGCGACACCGGTCTCGGTCTGCAACCCGCCGGCCATGGTGTCGGCGTTCGCACGCTTGGCGGCACGGGCCTCGACCCAGGTGGCCAGGGCGTCGCCGATGCCCGCGACCAGGAACTGGACGGGAGCGTTCGCGACGAGCTTCGTGTCGATGAGGACGAGGTCGGGGTTGTGCGGGAAGAACCGGTACTCGATGAACTCCCCTTCCTCGGAGTAGATCACCGCGAGCGCCGAGGTCGGGGCGTCGGTGCTCGCCGCTGTCGGGACGCTCGCCCAGCGGATGCCGGCCAGGTGTCCGGAGGCCTTGGCCGCGTCGATCGCTGAACCGCCGCCGAGCCCGACGATGACGTCCGCGTCGGTCGACCGGATCTGCTCGACGAGGTCGTCGACCGCCTTCGGAGTGGCGAAGCGACCGAAGCCGACGCGCTCGACCCGCAGGTCGGCCGCCTGGAAGCTCGTCGTCACCGCGGCCTCGACGATGCCCCACACGACGTCGTCGGCGACGATCAGGGGGCGCTTGCCGATGGGGGCGACGAACTCGCCGACGCGGGTGATCGCGTCCTTGCCCTGCACGTAGCGGGCGGGGCTCATCACGGTGCTGATGGGAGTGGCCATGGTGTGGTTCCTTCCGGTTGTACGACACGTGTCGGGGTCGCCGACGTCCCAGACGGTACGCGCGGGGCATGCGTGCGGCGTGCGAGTCCCGTGGGCCGTACATTCGGGGGCATGACGTTCAACGACGATTCGCAGCTCAAGGGCGGCAGGGTGAAGCGCCGGGGTCGGACGGCCGCGGTCGGCGGCGGTGCCGTCGGCGTCACGGCGATCGTCGTCTTCCTGATCGCGCAGTTCACGGGCTTCGACCTCAGCGGGTTCGTCGACGGCGGCAGCGGCACGACGCAGATCCAGCAGCAGGGCGAGACCGTGGACGCCGCGCCGGAGTGCCGCACCGGGCGAGACGCCAACCTGAAGGTCGAGTGCCGGATGGAAGGGGCAGCCGAGTCGCTCGACGGCTACTGGACGGCCGAGGCCCGGAAACTCGGAATCTCGTACACGGCGCCGGACTTCTTCCTGTTCGACGGCTCGACGGACACGTCGTGCGGTCAGGCGTCCGCTGCAACCGGGCCCTTCTACTGCCCGCCGGACCGCGCGATCTACCTCGACACCGCGTTCTACGACGACCTGCAGTCGAAGTACGGGTCGTCGGGCGGGCCGCTCGCGCAGATGTACGTCGTCGCGCACGAGTGGGGCCACCACATCCAGCAGCTGCAGGGTGCCTTCGCGAGCACGGACCGTTCGGGCACCGGGGCGTCGTCCGGCAGTGTCCGCGTCGAGCTGCAGGCCGACTGCTACGCCGGCGCCTGGGTCGGCGACGCGGCGAACACCGAGGACGCGAACGGCGAGACCTTCTTCGAGCCGATCAGCCGGTCCGAGATCGCCGACGCCCTGTCCGCCGCGAGCGCCGTGGGTGACGACAGCATCCAGGAGCGCTCGAGCGGCCGGGTCGACCCGGACTCGTTCACGCACGGCTCGAGTGAGCAGCGCCAGAAGTGGTTCGTCCGCGGCTACCAGCAGGGCGCGACGAGCTGCGACACGTTCAGCGTCCCCGGGTCGTCGCTGTAGCGATCAGCCCTTCGTCGGCGTGGGCGTCGGTGTCGGCGCTCCGCGTGCGGGACGGCGTCGCGCTCGGCGTGGGGGTCGGGGTGGGCGTCGCCTCGGTGGCACCGGCCGCGGTGACCACGAAGGTGCGGAAGTCGTCGTTCGTGATCGGCGACGTGAGCTCGTACCGCTGCCCGTTGACGAGCACCAGTGGCGTGCCCGGGAAGTCGCTCAGTGTCGACCCGGGGATGTCCCCGCCGGACACAGCGGTGGTCTGCTCGTCGACCCACTTGCTGTAGTCCTGGTCGGCGATGCAGCTCGTGACGGCCCGGCGGTCCTGCAGGCCGGAGACCCCGGTGACGACCTTGGTGAGCTGCGCGTCGGTGAGCCCGGGTGTGCCTTCTTCCGGCTGCTCGGCGAAGAGCGCCTTGTTGACCGCGTAGAACTGGTCCGGCGAGTGCTCGGCGACGCAGGCCGCAGCGTTCGCCGCGCGGAGCGAGTACTTCGTGCCCTGCGAGCGGTTCGACAGGATCGCGACGGGGTGGATGTCGACGGTGGCGGCCCCGGAGTCGACGAGGCTCTCGATGTAGTCGCCGTTGGCCTGCTCGAACTCGCCGCAGGTCGGGCAGAGGTAGTCGACGTACAGCGTGATGCGCACCGTGCCCGCACCGGCCGTGGTCGAGGCGCTCGGCGATGCACTGCTCGACGCGGTCACGGGCTTGAGCCCCTCGCCGAGGGTGATGCCGCCCTGCGACATGGTCGAGGGCCCGGGGCCGGCCGGCTTCACGGAGTCGACCAGGACGAGCGTGACGACGGCGGCCGCTGCGAGCAGGACGACACCGAGTCCGATCTGGAGTCCGAGCCGGGTTCCGCGCTGGCGTCGCTTCTGCTGTGTCCTGTGGCGCTGCGCTCGCTGTCGGGCGGCTTCGCGGCGCTCGTTCCGCGCGGCGCGGGCGTCACCCTCGGGGCGGTTGGTCATCGGTGCGTCGTCCTCCTGATCGGCGTCCGCACGACCTACCCCCGCTCGGCGGACGGACCCGGCGAGTGTAGTGGGCCGCTCTGGGAACCACCCAACCACGCTCTGGGAACCGACCGGCCAGGTGGAAAACACTGGCGCACCCGCGAGAACTCGTGTTGTATGAACCTCGATGGTCGACGACGACCATCCGGGGCCCTCGCGGGCTGACCGCTTCACTCGGATCGTCCGGCACGTACCTGCCGGTGAAGAAAGGACCGAACGCTCATGGCGTCCGTCACCTATGACAAGGCAACCCGTCTCTACCCCGGAGGCAACCGTCCCGCGGTCGACTCCCTCGACCTGGACGTCGCCGACGGCGAGTTCCTCGTCCTCGTCGGCCCCTCGGGTTGCGGCAAGTCCACCTCGCTCCGCATGCTGGCCGGCCTCGAAGAGGTCAACTCCGGTCAGATCCGCATCGGCGACCGCGACGTCACGGACGTCCCGCCGAAGGACCGCGACATCGCGATGGTGTTCCAGAACTACGCGCTGTACCCGCACATGACCGTCGCCGAGAACATGGGCTTCGCGCTCAAGATCGCCGGTGTCGGCAAGGACGAGCGCGCCACCCGCGTGCAGGAGGCCGCCAAGCTCCTCGACCTCGAGGACTACCTCGGCCGCAAGCCGAAGGCGCTCTCCGGTGGTCAGCGTCAGCGCGTCGCGATGGGCCGTGCGATCGTCCGTCAGCCGCAGGTGTTCCTCATGGACGAGCCGCTGTCGAACCTCGACGCCAAGCTCCGCGTCCAGACCCGTACGCAGATCGCGTCGCTCCAGCGTCGTCTCGGCGTCACCACGGTCTACGTCACGCACGACCAGACCGAGGCACTGACCATGGGTGACCGCATCGCGGTGCTCAAGGACGGCATCCTGCAGCAGGTCGGCACGCCGCGCGACCTGTACGAGAAGCCGAACAACGTCTTCGTCGCGGGCTTCATCGGCTCGCCGGCGATGAACCTGCTGCCGGCCGACGTCGTCGAGGGCGGCATCAAGTTCGGCACGCTCAACCACGCGATCGACCGCGACACGCTCTCCAACGCGCGTTCCGCCCAGATCACCGTGGGCATCCGCCCCGAGGACGTCGTCGTGGCGCAGTCGGGCGAGGGCCTGCCGGTCACGGTCGACGTGGTCGAGGAACTCGGCGCCGACGGCTACCTCTACGGTCACGCCGACGTCAAGGGCACGCGCGTCGACATCGTCGCCCGCGTGGACGGCCGTTCGCACCCGTCGATCGGTGACACCATCGTGGTGACGCCGAAGTCGGCCACGTGCACGCCTTCGACACCGAGTCGGGCGAGCGCCTGGACGACAAGGCCGTCGTCAGCGCGTAACCGAAGCGCACTCCCCGAGAGCCCGCGCCGCCTCACAAGGGCGGGTCGCGGGCTCTCGGCTGTCCCCCACGACACCGAAGGATCCACCGTGCCCGACTCGATGTCCATCACCGCAGCCACCGTCGACCCCGGCCTGCTCGACCTGCCGTGGGACCTGCCGCTGGCGGACTGGCCGGACGAGACCATCGTGGCCCTGCCGAAGGGCATCTCGCGGCACCTCGTGCGCTTCGTGCACCTGAGCGGGTACGTCGCCGCCGTGAAGGAGACCGGCGAGGAGATCGCGCGCTCCGAGTACGAGATGCTCCGCACGCTGCAGCGCATGGACGTGCCGTGCGTCGACCCCGTCGCCGTCATCACGGGTCGGGTCGACGCGGACGGCGAGCAGCTGCACCCCGTGCTCGTGACGCGGCACCTGCGCTTCTCGCTGCCGTACCGCGCGCTGTACTCGCAGACCCTGCGCCCGGAGACCGCGACCCGTCTCGTCGACGCCCTCGCGCTGCTGCTCGTCCGGCTGCACGTCATCGGCTTCTACTGGGGCGACGTGTCGCTCTCGAACACGCTCTTCCGTCGCGACGCGGGCTCGTTCGCCGCGTACCTGGTCGATGCCGAGACCGGCAAGCTCTACCCCGGTGGTCTGTCGAACGGGCAGCGCGAGAACGACCTCGAGGTCGCGCGCGTGAACATCGCCGGCGAGCTCCTCGACCTCGAGGCGGGCGGCCGGCTCGACGAGAACGCCGACCCCGTCGACGTCTCCAACCGGATCGTGGCGCAGTACCGGACGCTCTGGACCGAGCTCACGGGCACCGAGCAGTTCGACATCAAGGAACGCTGGCGCATCAACGACCGCGTCGAGCGGCTCAACGAGCTCGGCTTCGACATCGAGGAGCTCTCGATCCACACGACCGAGGGCGGTTCGCAGGTGCGGATCCAGCCGAAGGTCGTCGACGCCGGTCACCACCAGCGACGGCTGCTGCGGCTGACCGGCCTGGACGCCGGCGAGAACCAGGCCCGACGCCTGCTCAACGACCTCGACTCGTACCGGGCACGCAACGGCCGCGACGAACTCGACGAGGAGATGGTGGCGCACGAGTGGGTCTCGCGGGTCTTCGAACCCGTGGTCCGCTCGATCCCCCGTGACCTGCGCGGTCGCCTCGAGCCCGCCGAGGTCTTCCACGAACTGCTCGAGCACCGCTGGTTCATGTCACAGGAAGAGGAGCGGTCGGTCTCGCTGCCCGAGGCCACCACGGCGTACATCAACGACGTGCTGCGCCACCGCCGCGACGAGCGCCTGCTCATCAACCCGCCGACGTCGTCGATGACGCTGCCGATCCCCGTGGTCGACGACGCGGACCCCGCGGACGACGACGCCGACGTCCAGGACTGGCGCACCACCGTCTGACCCGCCCGCGCACGCGCCCGCGCCCGCGCGCCCGTCCCGGGCCGTTCCGCCGAGGTTCCGAAATCCGGAACCTCGGCGCGCAAGACGGCCGTCTGTGGAACCTCGGAACAACGCACGCGGCGAGTCGTGGAACCTCGACACGACGCACGCGGCGCGTCGCGGAACCCCACGGACGCACAGGAGGCCCGGTGCCGGTCTCGCGGACCGGCACCGGGCCTCCAGGCAGTGCCGTCGACGGCCCGCAGCGGCCGGGCGGACGTCGGTGCGGCTACTCGGCGCGACGGCGCCGGGCGACCTCCCACAGGGTGACGCTCGCGGCGATGCCGGCGTTGAGGGACTCGGTCGCGCTCGAGATCGGGATCGACACGATCGCATCGCAGGTCTCGGTGACCAGGCGCGACAGGCCCTTGCCCTCGGAACCGACGACGATCACGATCGGGCGGTCGGCGAGCGCGAGGCCGTCGAGCTCCACGTCGCCGTCGCCGTCCAGACCGAGGACGAACAGGCCCATCGACTTGAGGGACTTCAGCGTCTGGGTGAGGTTCGGGGCCATCGCGACGGGCGTGCGGGCCGCGGCGCCGGCCGAGGTCTTCCACGCCGACGCGGTGACGCCGACCGAGCGACGCTGCGGCACGATGACGCCGTGTCCGCCGAACGCGGCGGTCGATCGGATGATCGCACCGAGGTTGCGCGGATCGGTGATGCCGTCGAGCGCGACGAGCAGCGGGACCTGGTCGCGCGAGAAGGCCTGCTCGACGATGTCCTCGGACACGGCGTACTCGTACGCCGGCACCTTGAGCGCGACGCCCTGGTGCACGCTGTCGTGGCCGGTGATGCGGTCGAGCTCGGGGCGCATGAGCTCGATGATCGGCACGCTGCGGTGGTTCGCGAGCGTCAGGATCTCCTTGACGCGGTCGTCGACCTCGATGCGCGAGGCGATGTAGAGCGTCGTCGACGGGGTCTTCGTGCGCAGCGCCTCGAGCACGGAGTTGCGTCCGGTCACGAGCTCGGAGTCATCGGTCTTCCGGGCCGGCGGGCGACCGGTGCGGCCCTGCGGGCTGCTCGAGGAACCGTGACGGCCCTTGGCTGCCTCGAAGCGGTCCTTCGCTGCCTTGCGCTTGCCGGCGGGGTGGTACGGCCGGTCCTCGGCCTTCGGGGTCGGCTTGCGACCCTCGAGCGCCTGGGCACCCTGACCACCGGAACCGACCTGCTTGTTGCCCTTGCGACCGGTGCGGACGGCGCCGGGCCGACCCTTCTTGCTTCCCGAGACGTTCTTCATGCGTAGCTCCTGTTCGGCACTGCCGTGTTCAGGCGATGCTCCAGCGTGTTCCGGACGGCGTGTCCTCGATCGTGATGCCCGCGGCGGCGAGGTCGTCGCGCACGCGGTCGGCCGCAGCGAAGTCCCGTGCTGCCCTGGCGTCCGCGCGCTCCTGCACGAGGCGTTCGACGAGAGCGGCGAGCGGGCCTGCCGAGGTGTCCTGACCGCCCCCCGACCAGTGGGCGGCTCGCGGGTCGATGCCGAGGACCTCTACCATGGCGGCCACCTGATGGTACGCGACCCCGAGCGTTTCCGCATCGTCGGCGTCCAGGGCGGCATTGCCGGTGCGCACGGTCTCGTGCAGGACGGCCAGCGCCTGGGGCACCGCGAGGTCGTCGTCCATCGCGGCGGCGAAGGCGTCCGGCACGGTGGGGGCATCGGCGAGGTGCACGCCTTCGAGCCGCACCTCGGCCCGCTGCAGGAACCCGTCGATGCGGTCGTACGCGGCCTCGGCCTCGGCCAACGAGCCGTCGTGGTGGTCGATCGAGGAGCGGTAGTGCGCAGCGCCGAGGAAGTACCGCACCACGGCCGGACGGGCAGCGGCGAGGAAGTCGGCGGCGAAGATCGAGTTGCCGAGCGACTTCGACATCTTCTGGCCCTCGACCGTGACGAGCCCGTTGTGCAACCAGTACGACGCGAACGGGTCGCCCGCGGCGGTGGACTGCGCGAGCTCGTTCTCGTGGTGCGGGAACCGCAGGTCGAGTCCGCCGCCGTGGATGTCGAACGCCGGACCGAGGTACCGCCGCGACATGGCGGAGCACTCGATGTGCCAGCCCGGACGACCGGGACCCCACGGGGAGTCCCACGACGCGGTCGACGGCTCGCCGGGCTTCGCACCCTTCCAGAGCGCGAAGTCGCGGGCGTCGCGCTTGCCACGGGGGTCGGCGTCGGCGGCTTCGACCATGTCCTCGCGGCGCTGCCGGGTCAGGGCACCGTAGGACGGCCAGCTGCCGGTGTCGAAGTAGACGTCGCCCGACTCGTCGGCGGCGACGTACGCGTGACCGAGGTCGATGAGCTTCGTGATGATGTCGTGCATCTGCGGCACGCTCGCGGTTGCCCGCGGCTCGTAGGTCGGGGGCAGGATGCCGAGGGCGTTGTACGCGGCGGTGAACTCGAGCTCGACGCGGTAGGCGCGGGCGAACCACGCTTCGTCGGTGCCGGCGGCCAGGTCGAGCACCTTGTCGTCGATGTCGGTGACGTTCCGCACGAGGGTGACGCGCAGACCGCGGTACGTCAGCCAGCGGCGCCAGATGTCGTAGACCAGGGCCGAGCGCAGGTGCCCGATGTGCGGCGACGACTGCACCGTCGGACCGCAGACGTAGACGCTGACCTGTCCGTCGACCAGGGGGACGAGGTCGACGACGGCTGCGGCGCGGGAGTCGTAGAGGCGAACGGTCACGATCCCAAGCCTAGGACGTCAGACCGGTCGGGTGACGGCCGTGGCGATCGCGGCGAGCCCCTCGCCCCGGCCGGTGAAGCCGAGGCCGTCGGTCGTGGTGCCGGACACCGCGACGGGGGCGCCGACGACGGCGGACAGGGCGTCCTGCATCTCGGCGCGACGGGCCTCGATGCGCGGCCGGTTCCCGATGACCTGCACCGTGACCGACACGGGGACGAGGCCGGCGTCGGCGAGCAGCCCGACGGCTCCGCGGATGAAGACGTCCCCCGCGGCACCGGCGTAGGCGGGGTCGGCGGTGCCGAACGTCCCACCGATGTCACCGAGGCCACCCGCAGAGAGCAGGGCGTCGCACACCGCGTGTGCCACGGCGTCACCGTCACTGTGCCCCGAGAGGCCGGGTTCGCCGGGGAAGTCGAGCAGGCCGACGCGGCACGGCGACTCGACGTCGAACGCGTGCACGTCGACCCCGAGCCCGAGCCGGACCGCCGAGGCATCCGGGACACCCGAGGCCGTCGCGCGTGACCGGACGATCGACTCTGCTCGTCCGAGGTCCCACGGCGTCGTGATCTTGAAGGCATCGGCGTCGCCCGGGACGAAGCGCACCGTTCCACCGGCCGCCTGGAACACGCCCGCGTCGTCGGTCTCGGACTGCGTCGACACCGCGTACGCCCGTTGGAGTGCGTCGAGCGGGAAGCCCTGCGGCGTCTGGACCCCGACGAGCGCGGACCGGTCGACGGTCTCGACGACCACGTCGCCGGACACCCGCTTGACCGTGTCGGTGACGGGCAGCGCGGGGACGACGCCGTCATCAGTGCCGGTCGCGACCGAACCCTCGACCGCGTCGAACACCCGGTCGAACTGCGCAGCCGGCGTGAGGCACCGCGCCGCGTCGTGCACCAGCACCGCGGTGACAGAGTCCGGCAGCACGCCAAGGCCGGCCTGGACCGAGCCGTGGCGATCCGTGCCTCCGGCGACGACCGCCGTGTACGCGACCGCAGCGCCGGCGACCGAGGCGACCACCTGACGGCAGTCCTCGAGCAGCGCCGACGGCGCGACCACGACGACCAGCGTCGGGGACGACAGCGTGAACAGCGGCTCGAGCGCCCGCGCGAGCATGAGCTGGCCCGCGACGGGCACGAACGCCTTCGCGGTGCCGATGCCGAGCCGGGTTCCGGACCCGGCTGCAACGACGACGACCGCCCGGTCCACCCCTTCGGGGAACCGTGCGGTCGTCGTGGTGTGCAGTGCGCTCAGGACGCGAGGACTTCGTCGAGGACGGTCGATGCCTTGTCCTCGTCGGTCTTCTCGGCCAGGGCCAGCTCGGAGATCAGGATCTGCCGCGCCTTGGCCAGCATCCGCTTCTCGCCCGCAGACAGGCCGCGGTCCTGATCGCGTCGCCAGAGGTCGCGGACGACCTCGGAGACCTTGATGACGTCCCCGGAAGCGAGCTTCTCGAGGTTCGCCTTGTACCGGCGCGACCAGTTGGTGGGTTCTTCGGTGAACGGCGCCCGGAGGACCTCGAACACCTTGTCGAGCCCTTCCTTGCCGATCACGTCGCGGACTCCGACCAGGTCGACGTTGTCCGCCGGTACCTCGATCGTCAGGTCACCCTGCGTGACCCGCAGTTTCAGGTAGACCTTTTCCTCGCCCTTGATGACGCGCGTCTTGACTTCAGAGATGGTTGCCGCCCCGTGGTGGGGGTAGACGACGGTCTCGCCGACCTCGAATTGCATGTATCAGGCTCCGTTCCCAGACTTCCAGTTTACCACAAGGGATGTTCGGGTAAGGGGACCCTCAGCACTGGGCCTTCCCGGTGATCGCTAAGATGGAGCGGGACCGTCTGGTCCTCATCGACTTACGGAGGAATCTCTTGCGAGCTCGGGTACTCGTGTCCGTCGCCGTTGCGGCAACCATCGCGCTGGGCGCCACCGGGTGCGAGTTCATGTCGCCCGCGCACACCGTCGACATCAAGCAGATCACCGACGGCGTCAACGTCTCGACCGGCAAGGTCGACGTGCGGAACGCCATCCTCATCTCGGACGACGGCGAGGGCGCGCGGTTCATCGGCACGCTGGTGAACAACTCCGACACCGACGGCATCACCGTGTCGGTCGAGATCGGTGGCGACACCGAGACCGTGCTGGTGCCGGCGAACTCGCACGTCGACCTGGCGAACGACTCGCAGCACGACACCCTCGACTTCGACAGCGCGGACGCGAAGCCCGGTTCGCTCGTCAAGGTGTACTCTCGTACCCCGACGCCGAGGGCGTCTCGGCCAACGTGCCGGTGCTGACCACCTCGCAAGAGGAGTACGCCACCCTCGCGCCGACCTCGACCCCCGAGCCGTCCAGCCAGATCACGCTGCCGGTCGAGACCCCGTCGGCCACGCCGACGGACGGCGAGTAGCCGCACCGCGCACGCGCGAGCGGACGCGCTCAGACCGGGAGGCCCGGTGCGAGTCCCACGGACTCGCACCGGGCCTCCTGTCCGTCCGTCTCAGGCCTCGATGCGGTACCCGAGACCGCGGACCGTCACCAGGATCTCCGGGGTCGACGGCACGCGCTCGATCTTCGAGCGGATGCGCTTGATGTGCACGTCGAGCGTCTTCGTGTCGCCGAAGTAGTCGGAGCCCCACACCCGGTCGATGAGCTGGCCGCGGGTGAGCACCCGGCCGGCGTTCCGGAGCAGCAGCTCGAGCAGCTCGAACTCCTTGAGCGGCATCGCCGTCTCCGACCCGTCCACCGACACCGTGTGCCGCTCGACGTCCATCCGGATGCCCCCGACCTGCAGGATCCCGCTGTCCGCCGGGTCGTCCTCGGTGCGGCGGCGCAGGACCGCACGGATGCGGGCCAGCAGCTCGCGCGTCGAGTACGGCTTCGTCACGTAGTCGTCCGCGCCGAGCTCGAGCCCGACGACGATGTCGACCTCGGAGTCCTTCGCCGTCAGCATGATGATCGGTGCGTTCGACCGGGTCCGGATCTGGCGGCAGACCTCGGTGCCGGAGAGTCCCGGCAGCATGAGGTCGAGGAGCACCAGGTCCGGGTTCTCCGAGTCGAACTTCGACAGCGCGGTCACGCCGTCGGCCGCGACGGAGGTCTCGTACCCCTCACGCTGCAGCAGGAACTCCAGGGGCTCGCTCAGGGCCGGCTCGTCGTCGACGATGAGGATCTTGGTCACGATGGCTGCTCTTCCAGTTGCTCTTCGAGTGCGGTGGTCAGTTCGGTGTCCGCCTCGGGCAGGCGGATGGTGAAGGTCGAGCCCTTGCCGGGCTGCGACCAGACACGGACGTCGCCGCCGTGGTTGCCGACGACGTGCTTGACGATGGCGAGCCCCAGGCCGGTGCCGCCGGTGGCCCGTGACCGTGCCGGGTCGACACGGTAGAACCGCTCGAACACGCGGTCCAGATCGGCCTCGGGGATGCCGACGCCTTGGTCGGTGATCGCGATCTCGACGAAGCCCTTCGCGGACCGGACGCCCACGCCGACGCGGGTGCCGTCGGGCGAGTACTTCACCGCGTTGGCGATGAGGTTCGAGACGGCGACCTGCAGCAGGCCCGGGTCGCCCATCACCCGGAGCTTCGACTTCTTCGCCCGGATGATCTCGATCGAGCGGGCGCGCGCGACGACCTCGTTCGCGTCGACCGCGGCCTGCACGATCTTGTCGACACCCGTCTCCTCGCTGTTCTCCAACGCGTCGACCGACTGCAGCCGGGACAGCTCGATGATGTCCTTCGTCAGGGCGCCGAGCCGCTCGGACTCGGTGATGAGCTGCGCCGCGAACTTCTTCACGTGCTCCGGGTCGTCGGCCGCGATCACGAGGGTCTCGGACAGCAGGCCGATGGCGCCGATCGGGGTCTTCAGCTCGTGCGAGATGTTGGCGACGAAGTCACGGCGGACCTCGTCGATGCGCCGGCTCTCGGTCAGGTCGTCGGCCGTGATGAGCACGTACCGGTTGCCGAGCTGCGCGGCCCGGAAGCTGAGGTAGCCGATGAGCTCCCCGTGCCGTCCGCGCGGGAGCTCGAGGTCCTCCGCCCCCATCTCGCCGCTCTTGCGCACCCGGTCGACCAGGTCGAGGAGTTCCTGGTGCACGAGCCGGCGCCGCACGACGAGTCCGACGGTCAGCGCCTGGGGCGATGCGGCCACGACCGTGTTCGACGGGTCGATGACCACCGCCGGGTTGTGCATCGTCGCGATCACCGCTGCGACACCGTCCGGCAGGGTGCGTTCCGCCACGTCTGCTGCACGAGCCGTGCGCTCGGCGGTGATGATCAGCACCACGACGCCCGCGCCGAAGACCCCGCCGAGGAGCATCGACAGTGGCACGAGCCACGCGTTGTCCATGCCGCCAGTGTAGGGATGGTCATGCGGGGTTCCGGTACCGTTCACCCGTCCCGGAAGGCCGGATCGCGAAGCGTTCAGCCCCACGTCACCGTTCGTTCACCTGGGCTGACGACACTCGTCCGGTACGCAGAGAAGGTACTCCCCCATGCGCGAAGTCTTCCAGCAGGAACTCCAGGACGTCCAGGAGCGACTGACCGAGATCGCAGGACTCGTCGAGTCCGCCATCACCCGGGCCACCCAGGCCTTCAGCGACTCCGACGTCGCCCTCGCGGAGGAGGTGATCGCCGACGACCAGAAGATCGACGAGGCCGCCAACAGCCTCGACGAGATCGCCATCGACATCCTGGCCCGCCAGGCACCGGTCGCCCGCGACCTGCGCGTCGTCGTCACCGCCCTGCGCGTGAGCTCCTCGCTCGAGCGCATGGGCGACATGGCCGAGCACATCGCGCAGCTCGCCCGCCAGCGCTTCCCCGAGAAGGTCGTGCCGAAGGGCCTCCGCGGCACCTTCAAGGAGATGGGCAAGCACGACGTCGCGATGTCGCAGAAGCTCACGCGGCTGCTCGCGACCGAGGACATCGCCCTGGCCGCGGAGATCCGCGACGAGGACGACGCCGTCGACGAACTGCACGCGAGCGTGTTCGACTTCGTGCTCGGCGAGGCGTGGAAGGGCGGACCGATCGACACCGTCGACGCCACCCTGGCCTCCCGCTACCACGAGCGCTTCGCCGATCACGCGGTGTCGATCGCCAAGAAGGTCGAGTACCTGGCGACCGGCGACTGGACCGGCGCCTCGAGTTCGGCCGCCGCGGTCTGAGCACACCTGCGCGGTCTGCGAGGATCGAGGCATGGCTCAGGTCGCGATCATCGTCAACGGCATGCCCGGTTCCGGCAAGAGCACGATCGGCGCTGCGCTGGCCGAGGTGCTCGGCTGCCCGTTCCTGTCGAAGGACCGGATCAAGGAGCCCCTCGCCGACATCGTCGGGCCGATGATCGCGTCGCGGCCGCTCGGTGGCATCGCGATGGACACCGTGTGGGCGATGGCCGGCGCGGTCGAGAACGGGGTCGTCCTGGACGCCGTCTGGGTCACCCCGGAGAGCCGGGACTTCCTCACCGCCGGGCTCCTGACGGCCGGTTCGCCCCGTGCCGTCGAGGTCTGGTGCCACGTCGACCGCGCCACGGCCGACGAACGCCTGCGCGACCGCTACGAGCCGGACGCTCCGATCCGGCACGAGGTCCACGGCGACCTGGCATCGATCATCGACACCTGGGACACCCTCGGCCCCACCGCGGGGCCGACCGGGCTGCTCCCCGTCGTCCGCGTCGACACGACGAAGCCCTACGACGTCGGTGCCCTCGTGCAGGAGATCGCGTCGCACTTCGTCTGATCAGCCGAGGCTCGAGGAGCCGACCGCCCTGCCGAAGCGACACGTCGTCGGTGCGGTGATCCGTTCCTCCCGGCAGAGCGACAGGAGTCGGCGGAACGTTCGCGGCACCCTGTCGCTTTCGCGAACCCACCAGGTCGAACGACGAACGCCCCGCCCGGAGACCGGGCGGGGCGTTCGTGTGTGCGGTGCTACTTCTTGGCGCCCTGGGCGGCCACGGCGGCAGCGCCGGCGGCAGCGGCCTCGGGGTCGAGGTAGTACGCCGGCTTCGTCGGGCGGAAGTCGTCGTCGAGCTCGTACACCAGCGGGATGCCCGTCGGGATGTTCAGCCCGGCGATGTCGTCGTCGGAGATGTCGTCGAGGTGCTTGACGAGCGCGCGGAGCGAGTTGCCGTGCGCGGTGACCAGCACGGTCTTGCCCTCGCCCAGGTCCTTCGTGATGTCCGACGCCCAGTAGGGCAGCAAGCGGTCGATCACGAGCTTGAGCGACTCGGTGCGCGGCAGCTGGTCGCCGAGGTCGGCGTAGCGGCGGTCACCGGCCTGCGACCACTCGGCGCCGTCGGCGATGGGGGCGGCGGGACGTCGAACGACCGGCGCCACTCCATGAACTGCTGCTCGCCGTACTCGGCCAGCGTCTGGGCCTTGTCCTTGCCCTGCAGGTCGCCGTAGTGGCGTTCGTTGAGGCGCCAGTCGCGCTTGACCGGCAGCCATGCCAGGTCGGCCTGGAGCAGCGCGATGTCGGCCGTCTGGATCGCGCGGGTGAGGAGCGAGGTGTACAGGACGTCGGGGACGATGCCGGACTCGGCGATGAGGTCGCCGGCGCGCTTCGCCTCCTTCTCGCCCAGCTCGCTGAGCCGGACGTCGACCCAACCGGTGAACAGGTTCTTCTGGTTCCAGTCACTGTTTCCGTGACGGAGCAGGACGAGCGTGGAGGTCATGCTGCCGAGTCTACCGAGCGTCGGCAGGCCCGTACCCTTGACGTCATGCCCATCGGGAACGTGACGCGCGGGACGACCGGGTACAACCGGCTCCGCCGTGTCGACCGGTGGATCGCGTCGTTGCCGGCGCTCCGCAAGGCCGACGACCCGCTGGTCGCCGACGTCGGGTACGGGGCCTCGCCGACGACGACGCTCGAGCTGCGCGACCGTCTGGCCCTGGTGCGTCCGGACGTCGAGGTCACCGGCATCGAGATCGAACCGGCGCGCGTGGCGTTCGCGAACGCGGGCACCCGCGACGGTGTGACGTTCCGGCTCGGGGGCTTCGAGACCCCCACTCCCGGGCAGCGTCGACCGGCCGTGATCCGGGCGTTCAACGTGCTGCGGCAGTACGACGAGTCCGCGGTGGTGGCGTCGTGGCGGATCATGCAGGACCGCCTGCAGCCCGGCGGCGCGCTGGTCGAGGGGACGTGCAACGAGGTCGGGCGGGTGGCCTCGTGGGTGACGCTCGACGAGCACGCACCGGTGTCGTTCACGGTGTCGCTGCGGCTCGCCGGGCTCGACGTGCCGTCGATCGTCGCCGAACGGCTGCCGAAGGCGCTCATCCACCGGAACGTGCCGGGTGAGCGGGTGCACGCGTTCCTGCGCGACCTCGACCTGTCGTGGGCGGTCGCGGCGCCGCTCGGCACGTACGGGCCCCGGCAGCGGTGGATCGCCACGGTGCGGGGCATGCGCGACCGCGGGTGGCCGGTGCTGCACGGGCCGACCCGGTGGCGGCTCGGCGAGCTCAGCGTGCCGTGGGCCGCGGTCGAGCCCGCCACCTGAGGGGCGAGTCTCGCGCGCAGCGACTGATCTCGCGCTCCGGGGCCCGAGAAGTGTCGCTCAGGCCGAGTCTCGCGCCAGCATCGACCCCGGACGGAGCCTAGGACCGCTTGACGGCTCCGAGCCGGGGCAGCCGCGGGACGTTCGCCGTGGCGCCGGCCTCCGGCGGGACGATGGTCTCCTGCGCCGCCGTCACCACGACGTCGTCGGCGGTGAGGGTCAGCGTCGCGGTGGGGTCCAGCGAGCGCTTGACCACGGCCAGTCCGATCGGGCCGAGCTCGTGGTGGACCGCCGAGGCCGACAGCCGCCCGACCTGCTTGTCGCCGAGCATGACCGGCGTGCCCGGGGCCGGCAGCACGGCGTCGGAGCCGTCGAGGTGCAGCTGCACGATCCGACGCGGCGGGTGCCCGAGGTTGTGCACCTTCGCGACGGTCTCCTGGCCGCGGTAGCAGCCCTTCGTCAGGTGCACGGCGGAGCGGAGCCAGTCGAGCTCGTGCGGGATGGTGCGCTCGTCGGCGTCGGACAGCGTCGGACGCCAGGCGGCGATCCGCAGCGCCTCGTACGCGAGCAGCCCCGCGACGGGTTCGTCCGACGCAGCGATCGCGGCCGAGGTGCCGGGCGTGACCACGGCGATGCGGAGGGTCCAGTCGGAGCCGGGGTGGGCCTCCTGGTCGGCGTAGCTCCACCCACCGGGCGTGACGGCCGCCCACGGGTCGACCCACTCGACGACGGGCGGGTCCGGCAGGACGGTCGACGCGAACGGGGCGGCCTCGCCGAACCAGCCGAGGGTCGCGAAGTCGGCCGAACGGTCGGCGACCTCGACCCGGAGCATGAAGCGCATCGAGTCGAGCCAGGCGGCGAGCGGTGCGGCGTCCTGCGGTTCGGTGAGGAGCCACACGACCGCACCGTCGTCGACCACGCGGGCGGCGTGCTCGACGCGGCCGGACTGGTCGAGCACGAGGGTCTCGGTGCTGACGCCGGTCGGCAGACCGGTCAGCTGCTGCGAGGTGATCGAGTTGAGCCAGGACAGGCGGTCCGGGCCGGAGACGGTGACGACACCGAGGCCGAGATCGACGACCGCGCGGCCACGGGCCAGCAGCCGCTGCTCGCCCAGCGGGTTGCCGAAGTGCGCAGCAGGGCCCTGCGCTGACGCGACGAAGCCGTCGCGCACCGCGAACGCCGACATCAGTCGACCTTCGCGAGCTGCCCCGAGGCGTGCGAGGTGAGTTCGCGGCCGAGCGCGGCGATGTCCCACGCCCAGAACAACTTGCCCTCGACCAGGCCGTACAGGCGGGTCGCGGCGGAGTAGTCCTTCGCGTTCGGCGAGCGCATCACGGCGTCGGTGGCCAGGTCGATCCGACCCTTGAGGACGCGGCCGACGTAGAGCTCGTTGACGCCCGTCGGGTGCACGATCGAGGCTTCGACGTCGAAGCCGTCGGTGGTGTTGCGCAGCGCCTCGACGCTCTCGACGGTGGTGAACGGGGTCGGCCCCTCGCCCAGGAGCATCGCGGGGCCGCGGTCACCCGGTTCGGTCGGACGGTCGATCCGCCAGTAGCCCATCTCGGCGGCGAGCGGGGTGTGGTCGTCGTCGAGCAGCCACGTGGTGGACGAGTAGTTGAGGTACGGCAGTCCGTCGTGGCTGAAGCTCACACGCTGGCCGAACTCGTAGGTGCGGGGCGCCTCTTCGTCACCGACGGGGTACTCCACGACGCCGGTGCCCTCCCAGACGCCGACGAGCCACGACAACGGGACCAGTTCGGGCGCCAGACCCTCGGGGAGCTCGATCAACGCTGACCCTTGAACAGCTTCACGACGACGACGACCGAGATGAACGCGATCGCGAGCGACGCCAGACCGAGGAGGCCCACGTAGAACAGCTCGAGCGCAAGCAGCGAATCCATGCCCCGGAGTCTACGCGGCTCGGCTCAACGCGCCAGGAGCACCACCGCGGTGACGAGCACCACGACGAAGGCACCGGACGACGCGATGCTGATCCGTTCGACCAGTCCGTCCTTCGTCGCGGTGATGAGCTGGAGCACGAAGCTCACCATCACGCACGCGACGAACACGAGCAGCAGCCACGCGAAGGCGTCGCGCTCGGCGAGCGTCAGGACGAGCACCGCCCCGACGACGGCCAGGATCCAGACCGGCAGGACGGACGTCAGCTTGAGGCGCCGCTGGTCGGTGGGCTGCACTGGCTGGGTCACGCGTTCCATCATGACAGGGGTCACGCCCGGCGCGCAGGCACAGCTCCACGCCCGGCGCGCTTGCGGGTTGCCGCGCAAACCGTCCGGCCGGATGAGGACTTCCCGAGCATCACTAGGATGTGTCCACGACGTCATCCACCTGCGGAGGTCCTGTGGCACAGCTCCTGGTACTCACCTCGACCGCGCCCGGCGACGTCCTGCCGAGCCTCGGTCTCCTGAGCCACAGGATCCGTCACGTGCCGGCCGAGGCCGCACAGCTGGTCAACGCGCCGCAGAGCGACCTGATGTTCGTGGACGCCCGCACCGACCTGGTCAGCGCGAAGGCCCTGTGCAAGATCCTCGCCTCGTCCGGGTCGACGACGCCCATCGTGCTCGTGGTCACCGAGGGCGGCCTGACCGCCGTCAACAGCGAGTGGAACGTCGACGACGTGGTGCTCGAGAGCGCGGGCCCCGCCGAGATCGACGCCCGCATCCGGCTGTCCGCGGGCCGTGCGGCCAAGGGGCAGTCCAGCTCGAAGATCCAGGCGTCGGGTGTCGTCATCGACGAGGCCAGCTACTCGGCGAAGGTCCGCGGCCGGCCGCTCGACCTGACGTTCAAGGAGTTCGAGCTCCTGCGCTTCTTCGCCACGCACCCGTCCCGGGTCTTCACGCGCGAGCAGCTGCTCAGCGAGGTCTGGGGCTACGACTACTTCGGTGGCACCCGAACGGTCGACGTGCACGTCCGACGTCTCCGCGCCAAGCTCGGCGACCTCGAGTCGCTCATCGGCACCGTCCGCAACGTCGGGTACCGCTTCAACGTCTACGACGACGAGGCCGAGCGCCTGATGGGCCAGTAGTGCCGGACCTCGCACGGTTCGTCGTGCCCGGTGAAGCACCGCCGTTCTCGGACCAGACCCTGGTCGACGTCCGCGCCGGGCGCGCGACCGTCCTCGCCGTCGACGACGGGGTCGCCGTGGTCCGCGACGGCGAGCTGGAACTCGTGGTCGACCGGGAGGCCCGTGGCCGCGGCACCGGCACCGCCCTCGTCACGCAGGCGCTCGCGCTGGGCGGCGGGGCCGCTCCCGTGCTCGCCTGGGCACACGGGGACCACCCCGCAGCGCGGGCCCTGGCCGATCGGTTCGGCTGGCGCGCGACCCGCACCCTGCTGCAGCTCCGGGCGCCGATCGACGGAGCCGGGCCTTCTCCGGACGCGGCTCCTGCCGACGTGCCGGCCGGGTACAGCTTGTCCGCGTTCCGGCCCGGAACCGAGGACGAGGCCGACTGGCTCGCCCTGAACGCCGCGGCCTTCGCGCACCACCCCGAGCAGGGCCGCATGACGCTCGACGACCTGCACGCCCGCGAGTCGGACGCCTGGTTCTCCGGCGAGGACCTACTGCTGCTCCGCGACGCCTCCGGGCAGCTGGCCGGCTCGTGCTGGCTCAAGGTCGAGGACGGCATCGGCGAGTTCTACGCCGTCGCCGTCCGACCCGACCTGCAGGGGCAACGGCTCGGCGGGGTGCTCATGCGCGCGGGGACGGCTCGGCTGACCGGGCGTGGGCTGACTGCCGCCGCACTGTACGTCGAGGGCGACAACGAACCCGCGCTGGCGCTCTACCGGCGATCCGGGTTCGAGCAGTATGCGATAGACGTGCAGTACGCCGCGCCGGAGCAGGCGGAGGCGACGACCGGCCGGTAACATTGCGTGGTCGGCGAGGGGTCGGCCAGCGGGGGAATCGGGAAGTCGGGGACGCAGTGGCGCAGTACGGTCAGGGTGAGCCGCTCGGTGCGTCGTACCGGTTGGTCGAGCTGCTCGGGACCGGTGCCACGGGCGAGGTCTGGCGCACCGAGCACGGCACGACCGGCGAACAGTTCGCCGCGAAGCTGCTCCGTGCCGAGCTCGCCGCCGACCCGCAGATCGTCGAACGCTTCGTCCGCGAGCGCTCGGTGCTCCTCGCGCTGCAGCACCCCTCGATCGTGCGGGTGCGGGACCTGGTCGTCGAGGGCGACCGGCTCGCGATCGTCATGGACCTGGTGCCGGGCGGGTCCGCGCGCGATCTGCTGGCTTCGAACGGGCCGCTGACCCCGCGGGACGCCCTGACGATCACCGCCGAGACCCTCGACGCCCTCGCCGCAGCGCACGAGCGCGACGTGACCCACCGCGACGTCAAACCCGACAACGTGCTGCTCCAGACCCCCTGGGTCCCCGGTGCGTCCGGCGACGTCCGGGTCACCGACTTCGGCATCGCGTCGGTGGTCGCCGAGCGGGAGCGCACCACCACCGGGCTCCTCGGCACGCCGCAGTACATGGCTCCCGAGTCGATCAGTCACGGCCGCGCCGGTCCCGCTGCGGACGTCTACGGCGCCGGCGTGATGCTCTACGAGCTGCTGTCCGGCCGCACGCCCTTCGCCGGGCCCGGCACGGACTTCGCCGTCGCGTACCGGCACGTCACCTCGAACCCACCGCCGATCGACGTGCCCGATGCGCTGTGGTCCGCGGTGTCCGCCCTGCTGACGAAGGACCCGAACAGCCGTCCGGCAGCAGGGGACGCCGCGGCGACCCTGCGCCGCCTCGCCCGGTCCCTCGCCTCGGCCCCTGCGATGCCCGCGGCGAGCGACCCGGATGCGTTCGACGAGGTCGATCGGCCCGCCACCGTGGTCCGCGGGGTCCGCCCCGATGGCGACGCCGACCGGGGCGGGACCGGGGTCCCGGAAGACGCCGCGGTGGCCGGGCCGGCTCCGGAACTCGGCCCCGCCGGGTCGCAGACCGTCATCCGGCCGATGGCCCGACAGCCGCTGCCCACCGCCCCCGCTGCCGAGCCGGTACCGACGCGCCGGTTCGCTCGTCCCGAGTGGCTGACGAACCGTGCGCTCTTGTTCGGGGGCATCGGCGTCGTGCTCGTGGCCGCGCTCGTCGTCGGCGGGGTCGTCTGGCTGCCTGGTGCGCTGCGGAAGACGCCGGGTCGCGGCACGGCGACCGCCCAGGCCGCCAACGCGTACCAGCAGGACCGCCCACTGCCCACGGGCCTCGCGACCACCCGCCGTGCCACCGTCGACCCGGCGAAGGGAACCGTCGACCTGCGCGTCACGTACGCGGCGCAGGCATCGGCCCTGACCGGTCCGTTCCTCGAAGTCGTGCCGGGCTCCCGCTCGGGGGCGTCCTGCCCCGCGGTCACCTGGTCCGGCGAGGGCATCTCGGCGAAGCGCAACCAACCCTCGCTGACGGGTGTCGACACCACGTGTGCCTGGAGTCTCTCCGGCGTCGAGGTCCCCGCCGGCGGTGACGTCACGGTCGAGGCCTCGGTGCCGCTCGCCTCCGTCACGGACGGTGCGGCGCTGCAGACGTGGCTCGACGGCGTGGGCGAGGCGACCACCACTGCCCTGACCGACGACTCCGTGCGGGGGACCGCGTACCCGGTGCAGCGGTTGCAGGGCATCGAGGTCCGGACGCCCGACCGCACGGTCAGCCAGACAGCGCTGCCGGTCACACTCGTGCCGGTGTGGCCGAGCGGCGCCGACGAGCTCAACCCGCTCTACCGCAGTCCCGCCACCGGGCGTCCGTCGCAGATGCTCGTCGACGTGGCCGGCGGGGAGTCCGGCCTGCGGTTCGCCGACGGCTGCTCGGGCGCGTTGGCCGTGTCGTCCGACGGGCTCGTGGTCACCGCGCTGTCCGTCGCCCCGTCGTGCACGGTCCGGGCGACGGTGGGGAACTTCACGAACCTCGAGAGCTCGCCCTTCGGGATCACGACGCGCGACTGAGCGCGCTCTGGTCGTTACTGCGGGTCGACCCTGCGGTCCGTGGCGGACGCGGCCACGGGCCTCCAGGCCGACGGTCTCGGTGTCTCTCGGTCAGTTGCCGGCGGATGCGGTCTGCACGAGGCGGACGGCGCCGCCGGAGGACGCGTACCCGCGACCCACGGTCAGCGCCACCGGTGCGCGGCGCGGGAGCGTGACACCGAGCAGCTCGCCGTCGTAGTCGACGTCCGGCTGCAGGAGCACGCCGCACCGCGACTTGCGGACCGCTCGGGTCCAGTGGCTGTAGAGCGACCGGAGGTCCGCGGAGCGGCCAGCCGCCACGACGCAGAGTCCGGGGCGCTCGGTCGTGAGCAGCGTCGCGATGGCCTGGTCGCCGTCCTCGAAGCGTTCGGCGTCGTCGATCAACAGCAGCACCGGTCCACGCGCGAGCCGCAGCCCGGCCAACAGGGCCGGGACCTCGTCCGGGCCCACGGCGATCCGGTCGAACGAACCCGAGGCGAGCGGCGACCGGCGGTCGCAGATCGCCCAGACTGCCGGACGAACGCCCTCGGCTGTCCGCGCGAGCTCGGCGACGGCGAGGAGCACGCTCGACTTGCCGGACCGTGCCGGCCCGGCGACGAGCACGTGTTCGCCGTCGTAGACCTCGACGGACGCCGGCTGCAGGTCGTCCTCCGCGATGCCGATCGGGATCCGCCAGGGCTCACCCGCGAACACCGCTCCGGTGCCGAGTTCGCCCACCAGCACGGCGTCTGGAAGCCGGCCGACCGCAGTCGCCTTCTTCGCACCGTGCGACCGGGTCTCCGCGATCCGTGCGACGGCCTGCGCGAGCGGGACGTCCGGTGTCGCGACGTGCGACTGCAGCCGCCTGGTCGAGTCGATGAAGCGGCCGGGCACCGGCGGCGGGACGTCCTTGGGGCGGACCCCGATGGACGCGTAGTCGTACGGGTCAGCGAGGCGGAACATCCACTTCTGCGTGGTGACCTCGTCCATCGCCGACGGCACAGCCTTCGCGCGCGTCGTCGAGACCGCGAAGGAGATGCCGAGCGCGGGACCCTCGGCGTACACCCGGTAGAGCGCGTCGAGCAGCTGCTGCCCCTCGAAGTCCTGGTACTCGTCACGCAGGGCGGCGAGGCCGTCGATGAGCACCACGGCACGGCGCCCACCGGGTGCCGCACGACGACGCTCGAGCTCGACGCGGAGGTGCCGCAGGAACCGCGTCTGCAGCTCCCCCGCACCCGCACCGGAGCCGACGTAGGCCGTCGTGTGCGGCAGCTGCGCGAGTGGAGCGAGGTCCCCCGGGCCCATGTCGAGCACCAGGAGGTCGAGCTCGTCGGGGCTCGACGACGCGGCGAGCTGCAGCGCGATCGTCGCGAGGGCGGTGCTCGTCCCGCTGCCCGGGATGCCCATGAGCATGAGGTTGCCCTCGTCGAGGTCCCAGCCGCTGGTGACCTGGCGCTGGTGGTCCGGGTCGTCGGCGAGGGCGACGGGCACCGCCGCGGGGCGCGGGTCGGTGCCCGGGCCTGGGGCGGTTCCCGGGCCTGGGGCGGTGAGGGCCGACAGCTCGACGCGCTCGCCGAGCGCCTCGGGCCAGATCGGACGCGGCGGGGCGTACCCGGCTGCCGCGTTGGCCTGCCCGATCGCCTCGATGAGCTGGTCGAGGTCGGTGACGTCCGACGCGGTCGGAGCCGGTGCCGGCATCGGAGCGGGGACGCCGAAGACGTCGGTCGGCCGGACCGAGACCGGCTGCTCGGCACGCTCGTCACGGGCTCGGCCGGTGACGAGGGCGGTCTGCACCGGGGTGATGTCGTCCTGCCCGAGCTTCACGTAGGCGCGGCCGGTCTGCTGTCGACCGATCCCGGCTGCGGCGGGGACACCGATGACGTTCGTCGAGTCCTCACGGCTCTGCACCCGCAGGGCGACCCGCATGTTCGTGTTCGCGAGGATGTCCTCGCTCACCACACCGGCCGGCCGCTGGGTCGCCAGGATCATGTGGACGCCGAGCGTTCGGCCGACGGCCGCGATGCTGACGAGCGACGTCAGGACGTCCGGGAAGTCCTTCGCGAGCATCGCGAACTCGTCGACGACCAGCAGCAGCCGCGGCATCGGCTCGACCGGCTTCGTCGCCAGGTAGGCATCGAGGTTGTCGATGTCGGCTCCGGCTGCGGCGAACACCCGCTGGCGTCGTTCGAGTTCGGCTTCGAGTGCCCGGATCGCACGGTCGGCGAGCTGTTCGTCGAGGTTGCTGATCGTGCCGATGGTGTGCGGGAGGCGCTCACACGCTGCGAAGGCCGCACCGCCCTTGAAGTCGACGAGCAGGAAGTTCAGGCGCGTCGGGTCGTTCCGCGCGGCGAGCCCGGCCACGAGGGACCGGAGGAACTCGCTCTTGCCCGAACCCGTCGTGCCGCCGACCAGGCCGTGCGGGCCGTCGCGCACCAGGTCGATCTCGAGCACACCGCTCTCGGAGGAGCCGATCGGGGTCGAGAAGCCGGTGCGGGCGTCCCACGCCGTGCGGATCCCTTCGCTCGACAACAGCTCGGGCAGGCGGACGAGCGACGGCAACGAGGCACCGGGCACCGTGAGCTCGGGGTCGTCGAAGTGGGCGACGCTCCGGGCACTGCGCTCGGCGGTCTCGACGCTGAGGCCGGCGAGCACGACGTCCTCGACACGGGTCCGGTCTTCTGGTCGGTAGACCGTGGCGGCGGCATCGGCACCGACCGTGATGATCGACGTGCAGGCGGCGGGGAGCTGCTGCTCGTTCGTCGCGATGACGATCCCGCTCACCCGGCGTGGTCGCTCCCCGGGCGCAGGGACTGCCCGGGCACCGAGCGGCCCTGGCCGAGCAGGTTGCGGGCAGGGGCATCCCGACCCTCGGTGAGCACCTCGGAGTCGACCACGACGAGCAGGTTCGGCGTCGGCAGCTCGTCGAGCGACTCCCGCAGGCCACGGAGCATCGCCGCGCTCTGGTCGCGCTGCGCCGACATCCAGCGGGCGCCGGTACTGCTCCCCGCCACACGCGCGTGCGGCAGCCAGGAGGCCCACCCCCAGTCCTCCGCGCGGCCCGCGTCGCAGAAGACGCCCACCGTCAGGTCCGCCGGACCGCAGTGCACGGTGGCCTGCGTGAGCAGGCTGCGAGCCAGGGCGAGGGCGCCCTGACGATCGCCGACGATCCCGACGACGCCGGCGTCGGACAGGTCGGCCACCACCGGCGCGGCCGTCAGACGGCTGTCGGCGATGGCGGCCTTCGCCTCGTCCTCGAGCTTCGCGGACGCCGCACGCTGGTCGACCTCGGGTCGCCAGGGAGCGTCTCCGGTGCCGGCGTGCAGGCTCAGGAAGTCCTCGTCGTCCGAGCGACGCTGCCACAGCAGTGTGGTCGGCACTTCGGCTCGCCGCACCACGGTCGCCGGGTCGGGCACGAGCTCCTGGCGGCGGGCAGCCTCGACGGCCGCGGCTTCGGAGATCTCACCGCGGAAGGACTCCACGGCCTCGGCGAAGCGGGTGTCCTCTTCTTTGAGGTTCTTCGCGCGGCGGTGCTTCTGCTCGAACCACATCCCGATCGCGGTGACCGGGGAGAGCAGGGCGAAGAGCGCGAACCGTGCGTCGCCGAGCAGGAGCACCATCGCCCCGGCGAGCACCAGGGGCGCGGCGACGGTGATCCAGCTGAACTTCGACGCCGGTGGCACGTCCTTGCGTCCGGGGGCACGACTGTCTCGGCGTCGGAGGTCCGTCCGGCGCGCGGCGGTCGGTTGAACGGCGCCGTCGCCGCCGGCGTCAGGTTCGCCAGCGAGCCGGCCGCGGGCACGGGCACCTCGTCGAGCGCCGGCCGGACGAGCAGCACGGCCCCGCCCAGGATGACGCTCGTCGTCCCGGTGAGCAGGACGCCCTCGGCATCGATGCGTTCCCCGGCGATGACGGTGCCGTTCGTCGAACCGGCGTCACGCACCCGGACTCCGTCGTCCTCGCGCTCGATCGTGCAGTGCTCCCACGAAGCGCTCTCGGTGGGCAGCACGACGTCGGCCTGCGGAGCCCGGCCCACGACGAGCTTCCGGCTGCGCGGGACCGGTACGACGAGACCCGCGTCGAGTCCCCGGCGAGGGTGACGCTCCACCCGTCGATCGTCTGCGGCCGCTCCTGCGGTGCGCGGCCGATGCGGGAGCCCTCGAGCAGGACGAGGTCGCGCAGCGGGGTCGCCGCACTGGTGCGGTGACCGTCGACCGCGAGGGTCGTCTCGGCGTCGAGTTCGACGCCGATCGCCGCCGCGATGAGCTCCCCCAGCGAGGACGCGCCGGACCACCCGTCGACCTCGACCGCTTCACGTCGGTCGTCGAGCTCGATCAGCAGGCGCATGCTCGCGTTCCTCTTCCGGGTCGGTGCGTGAGTGGGTCAGTCCGTGCTGGAGTCGTCGAACCAGACGAGCGACGCGGTCTGGGCGGCGTCGGTTCCGCTGCCGGTGCCGTCGCCGGACGCGGTGCTGGCCGGACGGAGACCGAGCTGCTGCGCCGACGCCGCGAGCACCGTCGCGGGCGTCCCGAGCGCCTGCTGCTGCGTGAAGTCGAGCGCCGGACCGGCGATGCCCGCATCGGTGTCGAGGTCGAGCGCGGCGAGGGCGTCGGTGACGTCCGCCGGCTCGGCGCTCCTCGCCGTGCCGACGGCGCGGACCAGGGCGATGACGGCGTCGTGGCTGCGCGAGTCCGCCGCGCCCGCGACCGCCGAGAACGGCTGGTCACCGGTCAGGTTCTCGGCGTCGTGGTCCCCGGCGAGCACCCGGACACCACCGAGGAAGGCGGACATCGCCCGGCCGCCGGAGTCGGAGGCGAGCGCTCGAGCGTCGTCGGTGGCGACACCCACGGTCCGGAAGGAACCGCTCAGGCTGCCGCCGGCCTCGACGAGTGCGGCACCGAACGCCGGGCTCGTCGCATCCGGCGTCAGGACGACCGGCACCGTGACGTTCTCGGCCTGGAGCGCGGCGACGAAGGCACCCTGGCGTTCCGCGGAGCCGCTGACGACGACGGCGTCGGAGTCTGGCGTCGGGGTCTTCGCGTCGGCGTCGGCGTCCGCGTCTTGCTCGTTGCTCGTTGCGCCGGTGCGCTCGGCGACGGTCGTGGCGAGCGCTGCGGTGTCCGCGGTGTCGTCACCGTCCAGGACGTGCGCCACCCGCAGGCCCGCCGGAGCACCGCCGCCCAGGTCGACCAGCAGTGGAGCCTCGGCGGCGCCGAGTGCCGTGGTCATCGCCTTGCTGATCGAGCCAGCCGCCGGTGCAGTCGACCAGGAGTCCTTCTCCGCCGGTGCGTAGGGCAGGACGACCGGGATCCCCTTCGCCGCAGCTGCAGTGACGGCGCCGGACACGTGGCTGCCCGACGAGGCGACGACGATGCCCGCGACACCGCTCTTCACGAGGGCGTCCACCGCGGCCTTGCCCCCGGCGGCGGTCCCGCCGTCGTTCTTCGTGACGAGCGCGACGTCGGCGCCACCGAGTGCGAGCCGACGCTCCGCCACCAGCGCGCCCTGCGCCGCTTCGTTCCACTCGGATCCCTCGCCGTCTCCGAGCGTGACGATGATGCCGATCTTCGTCTTCGCCGGGACGTGTGCCACGGTGATCTCCACCGGCACGGTCGCCGACACCGCTTCGGCCGGGGTGCTGCTGCCGAACGCCCGGAACGTCAGGACGGCGGCGACGACCGCGGCCACGAGGAGCACCGCGATGCCGACGAAGAGCAGCGGACGGCGGCTGCTCGGACGCGTTCCGTCAGCACCCTCGGTCGCAGTGGCTTCGGTCGTCTGGTCACTCATCGGTCGGCCCCGATCCGGAAGGTGTACAGCGTGGTCGACGTCGCGCTGGCCGGGACCTTCAGCTGGAACGCCGGCAGCGTCGTCGCCGCATCGAGCGATGCACGGAACTGCTCCTGCTGGAGCAGGATGCCGGCGACGTCCTCGGCCCGGACGTTCGCGTAGCCCGCGGCGTTCTGCGACGCCAGGGCGAGCTGGTAGTCGGCGGAGTCGGACTTCGCCGCGCTCGTGGCCATGGCGCCGAGGATGCCGGAGCCGTTGACCTTGCGGTCGCCCAGGTCGAGCATCACGCGGTTGAGGTCGCCGGTCAGCAGCGTCGAAGCGCCCTGCACGTCACGCGTCGAGGCGCTCGTGCTGGCCGCGATGCGCTCGAGGCTGGACGCCGTCTGGCGGTCGACCGCGGAGGAGAGCTCCGAACCCTCTTGGTCGAGCGTGCTCTTCTGCTCGTCGATCGTGCCCTTCGAGTCCTTCGTGACCTCGCCCGAGGTGGACCGGAGGCCGGCGATCGACTTGTCGAAGGCATCCCGGACAGCCTGGTTGCTCGCGGACGCCGTGGTCGAGACCTTCCGCACCTGTGCGTCGATGGCCTTCTTGAAGGTCTCCGACGACTGATCGGAAGCGTCCTTGAAGGTCTTCTCGACCTGGGCCGCGAGGTCGATCTGCGTCTGGCGGACCGTCCCGAGCTGCGTCGCGATGACCGCCTGCGAACGGTCGGCGTCCGCGACTGCTGCGCGAAGGCGTTCGATCGTGGAACCCACGTCGTCGCTCCCACCACGGACGGCGTCACGGACAGCGCGGATGCTGTCGTCGAGCGCGTCCAGATCGGTCCGCAGGCCGGCGATCGCGCTGCCGATGGTGCCCTCGGTCGTCGCGTCGGCGCTGGTCGAGTCGACGACGTCCTGCCAGCGCGCCGTCTGGTCGTCCAGTCGTTCGTCCATCGGGTCGGTGAACCCGAGTCCGGGCTGGAGCACGGTCCCCTCAGGCGCACCGGCGCAGGGCTCGGCCGTCAGGTAGCCGCGGAGGCGATCAGCGTCGGCTTGGTCGAGCTGTCCGAGCGTCGCGAGGGTGCAGAGTTGGTCCGCGACCGCCGAGTTCTGACGCTGCATCGACAGCGGGAACCCTGCGCCGTCGACCAGGTCACGTGCCGCCTCGGCACGGTCGTGCGTTGTCTGCACGGCCGTCGCCAGTGCGTCGAGCCGCGTGCCGATCTGGTCAGCGCTCGTCGACAGTGCGCGGAGGGCGTCCCCGGTGCCACCGTCCCCGCCGTTCTCGTATTCGTCGAGTGTGGTCGAGATGGTCGTGAGCTGCTCGTCCAGGTCGGCGGCGCTCGCGATGGCGTCGTCGACCGTCTCCGGCTGCAACCGCGCAGCGAGCGCCTGCCCGGTGCTCACCAGTCCGATCAGCGAACCGTTGATCGCGGTGGACGACTCGTAGAGCGTGCAGGTCAGCGAGTCTCGCGCGTCCGTCGCGGCGCAGGTCGTCGCGTCCGGGGCCGTCGGGCCGACGGCAGCGGACAGCTGCGCACTGACCTGCTGCTTGCACGCCTCGCTCGCGTCGGCGTAGCCCTCGAGCTGGGACGAGACGCGGAGCAGGTTGCCGTAGACGCTGCCGCCCGCGGTCGAGGTCTTCGGCGTCGCCGCGCACCCGTTGCCGTCGAGCACCGTGGCCGGTGCCGTCGCCGAAGTGTCGCCGAGCAGGCTGTCGAGACTCGTGGTGGTCTGCTGGAGCTGCTGCAGCACCGTGGACTGTGTCGCCTTGACGGTCGTGCCGAGGTCGCCGTTCAGGGAGTCGAGCTCGCCGGACAGGGACCGCATGGTGCCCGCCAGGGACGAGCTGCTCTCCTTGAGCCGCTCGGCCGTCCTGACTCCGAGGGTCTTCGACGTGGTCTCGAGGTTGGACCGGACCTCGGTGATCGTGCCGCCCGCTCGTGCGAGCACCTCGTTCACCTGCGAGATGAGGTCGATGGTGCGGCGCTGGAGCGCGAGTTCGGAGTCGCTGTCGGACCCGAACGCCGCGTTCACCACGCCGGTCGAGGACAGGTCCGTGGACAGCCCGGGCTGCGCGGCGACGTCGAACGTCGGTGCCGTGAAGTCCTTGACGTCGGCGACGAGGTGCAGCGTGCTGCTCGCGCCGGATGTCGGCGGTGCCAGCAGGCGGCCCCACTGGACGACGGCGTCCCCGTCCTCGTTCGTGCTGACGACGCCGTCCGTGGCCGAACCGGAGTCAGCGGCATCGGTGACGATGCGGTCGGCCGCGGTGCCGGTGAGGACGGTCGAGGCCGCGACGCTGAACGGTGCACCCACGAGCGCCGGTGTCGAGCGAGAGGTCCCGGCGACGTCGTAGGTCAGGTTCTTCGACGTGACCGTGAGGTTCTCGATCGTCAGGTCGATCGCGATCCGGCCCGAGTACCCGTCGAGGTCGGCAAGGTCGGTACCGGTCTTCTTCGACGTCGAGTACTGCGTCGTGATGCGGAGCGGGAGGTCACCAGCCGCCTTCGCGGGGTCGTGGTCGGTCGTCGCTGACGAGGAGTCCTTGCCCGCGACCGAGATCGCGGTGTCGGAGATCGACGTGATCGAGCCGTCCGCGGCCAGACGCGTGTCGACCGTCTGCAGGATCCGTGACGGGTCAGCCACCGGCTTGTCGTCGGACGTGCACCCGGCGAGCACCAGCGCGGCGATGCCGGTGACGGCGACCGCCCCCACGAGCCGGCAAGTGGTGCTTCGTGCTCCGGTGTTCCCGGCACGCTGGTTGATCACGGTCTTCCCCCCAAGAGAATCGTCGAGCACATCGATGCTAGTTGCTCGATGGCGTCGGGTCCGCGTCGATCGGCCGCCCTGGCCGCCCCCGTTCGGGCCACACGCTCCGACTGGAATACAACGTATCGCATCCAGCGAGTTGCGCCTTCGCCGTCCACAACCGCGCTGATACTCTGCACGCATGATCCAGGGGGACCAGGGCTTCGGGCCCATCGAACGACGACGTCCGCACGCGCGAACGGGGGCAGATCGGTGACACTCAACCTCTCGCCGGTCCTCATCGCGCTGCTCGCGATGATCGCGATCCCGGCCGCCGTCAGCGCGCTCGTCCGCCGCAGCGATCGCAAACGACCACCGTCCACCGTCGTCGGCGACGAGGCCTACGGCGTGCTCTTCACCGTCCGCGCACGCCGGTGGAACTACCTGCTGCTCCGGATCATCGGGATCGTGTTCATCGTCGTGGGAGGGTTCTTCTTCCTCGCCACGCTCACGCTGCTCGACGACCCCGACGCGGTCGGGATGCTCATTGCCGGCGTCGGCATGGTGCTGTTCGGGCTGCTGTTCGTCTACCTCGGCGTCGGGCAGAAACGCCGTCGCGTCGAGGCGTACGACTCGCAGCTGGTGGTCACCCCGATGTTCCGCGCCCCGCGGACCGTCGACCCGGCGGCGATCAAGCACATCCGACCCACCACGAACCGCTTCGGTGGGCTCGACATCAAGGTGCACGGCCAACGGGGTGTGATCAGCGTCCTGTCGATCGATGCCGCCTACCCGGAACTGTGCGCATGGCTCGAGCAGCGTGCGCCGGCGCAGTGGAACGAATTCGTCCGGGTCTTCGGGCACTGACGAGCGCCTCAGCCGCCCTCAGGCCAGCTCGAAGCTGTTGACGTAGACGGCTTGTCGAATCGTGTTGAGGAAGCTCCGCATGGCGAAGGAGGCCGCGCCGACGTCGAACTCGTAGCGCTCGCCCGGGACGATGCTCTCGGCGAGGTCGTCCTCGTTGTCGCGGGTGACGCCCCGCTGCAGAACGAGTGTTCCGCAGTCCGAAGTCTCGAACACGATCTGCGCCATCGACGAACCGATCCCCTTCAGCGAGTGGGACGATCCGGCGCTGCTGTGAGCAGAGGTGACGGTACAGACTGCATGCCCCCGGTGTCCTGCGTCATACACCTTCAACGTGATCGGCCCGACGAAGAAGCCCAGCAGGGGCACGAGGACAACGACAGCGAGGACGATCGATGCCGCGACCTTGTCCCGCCGCACGCGCCTTCTCCGCGCGACTCGTTCAGCGCCGGTGTCAGTCAACCGTGACTCCGACGCCCGTCGTGCCGACAATCTGGCCAGCCGGCAGGCAGTCCACCGTCCCAGGATGGCCTGCGAGATCAGGTCTGAGGCGGGTCAGTCCGCCCGCGCCGTCGTCGGCTTCACGGGGACGGCCGTCGGCGCCGAGGGTGATGGAGCCGTCTCCGTTGGACGTCGATCTGACCGGTTTCATCGGGGTCTGCGAGGGCCTTCCTGCTCGCGGGCGGCCCGCCCAGCAGCACACGTCAGTAGCATTTCGGCATGTTCGAAAAGCGTGCCTCCAGGGCGGGAGCGATCCAGATGCCGTCACCGTCGACGTGGGATTCCGGCGGTCTTCGGATCACAGCTTCCGCCGAACCCCGCGGCTTGACCCGTCGCCTCCAGCTCATCGTGACAATGGAGATTGCGAGCGTCGTCGCCGTCTTTCGTGGCGAAGAGCTCTCGAGCCTTGTCAACCGTCGGGTGCAACAGATCGAGTCTGATTCGACTCCGACCGCATTCCTGTTCTTCGGCGGAGAACAGATGACGGGAGCACCCATCGATGCGGCGCGACAGAACGTGCCGGTCGACGCAATCGCTCTCGTCATCACGCCGAACGTCGAGGCCGTCGCGCACACGCTCACGGCGGTCGAAGTTGAGCGACTGCATTCTTGGCTACGAAAAAGTGCGCGCTGACCCACTGCCCCGCCGACTCCGCAACGGACACCGCTTGTCTGCACCAAGCAGCTCACACAGGATTGACCAAGCAGCTCACACAGGATTGGTCAGCGCTCGATCCTCGGTTGCGCAGTTCCCCGGAGCCGTACGCTCACGCGATCGCCGACCGCTGCGCCACTGATCAGACCGGCAAAGGCGGTGAGCAGCCACAACCATTGAAGACCCGCAAACGGCCGAGCAGCGCCGACGAGGCCGATGAAGACCAAGACCACAACCACCATCAGCGCGGCCAGTACCACCGGGCGACGATCGTTCAGCTTCGACCAGCATCCGACGGCGCTCCCGTAGCCGAGAGCAACGGCACCGACAATGATCGCCGCGGGGACGTTGATGTCCTGGGGACCACTCCGCAAGCGCCACCAGGCGATTACCAGGCAAGCGAGGGCTGCAACAGCATCGACGAACCAAGGTCGTATTCGACGGCTTGATCGACTCGTCATCCGAAAAGACCTCCCACGACCGAACCGCCGACGGCCGATCCCCACAAGGTGCTCGTGTTCTTCTGCAAGAAGTTGAACGCGCCGGAGGGGGTTCGCGGGTGGAAGTAGGGCATCTGCGCAAGGGTATCCACTCCGTGCTGACCCGGGAGGATCCTCCCGCTGACGTACGTGCCCGCCATACCCGTGGCTCCGTTCTGCGCCACAGTGCCGAGATCCACTCCGTCCCCGCTGATCACCTGACTGACTGCCGTCCCGGCCGCCGTTGATGCGCCGCTCAGCACCAGGGACGTCCCTGAGCGAGCGCTCCGGACGCTGAGTACCCGATTTCCTTAGCGATCGTGCCCCCGGCCGGACCAGCCATTCCTCCGGCAGCACCGGACACCCCGCCGCCGACGACGTCCCCGCAAACTCCCACCCGTTGCGGATCTGCCAGCCGTTCTTCTGAAGGTTGGTCACACCACCACTCACAGCACCGACCCCTCCGTTGACACCCATGTTGACCGCGACGGCTCGCGCCGCTTGGCCTGCAGGTGCGCCTGCCATGGCAGCCTTGCCGAACATCATTGCTCCGCCACCGGCTGCACCGAGCACGCCGCCCACAGCAGTGTCGACTCCGACTCTGCCCCAATCTACTTTTCCGGTCTGTGCTTTCTGCGACGCCACCGAGACGCCCCCGCTGAGCAACGCCCCAGACGCAGCCATGAGCGCGATTCCAGCAGGGCCGCCGACCCCGGTGAACATGAGCGCGACACCCAGTCCAATCGCAGCACCTGCGGCGACGTACTCCCAGTTGTCGTTCCACCAGCTCCCGGCAGCCGCGATCGCCCCCTGGTGCGCATCCCGGTACGACTGCAGGTCCTTGTCCGTCGCCGGCCGCAACCCGAGCGGGTCGACGGCCTGCAACGGGTCGTTGCCGGCGTACGAGTAGGGGTTCCCCGACCACGCCGCACCCAGGATCGGCGCGAGCGGATCGACCGACAGGAAGCCCCGCGCCGCCGGGTCGTACACACGGGCGCCGAGCCACTCCAGCCCCGCGACGGACACCCCACCAGAACCGGTCAGTGCCACCCCCGCGGGCAGTCCGACGTCGGTGACGGCAGCGAGCGCCGCCCAAGGGTCGGCAGCGTCGGTTGCGCGAGCACTGCGCCACGCGGGCTGCGCGACGACATCGCCGATCGCGGTGACACCCCCCGGCAGGTCGAGCAACGACGTGTCGGCGATGCTGATGAGCGACGGCACGACCGCGGCGGAGTCCCACCACGCGGCGACCCCGGCCACCTCGGCGAGTTCACCCAGGGCATCGACCCAGACGTCGAGCCGACCGGTCTCGGCGTACGCGTCGTCGCGGTCGACGACGGCAGCGAGGTACCCCAGGTCGGACCACGCGTACTCGGTGGTCGAACCGTCGGCGGTGGTCCGCCGGATGCGTCGGCCGAGACCGTCGTGGACGTACTCGGTCCGGCCGGCCTCGGTGATCGTCGCGACCAGCTGACCGGCAGCGTCGTACTCAGAGCGTGTCTCGGCCCCGCGGACGGTCTCAGCGACGAGCCGCCCACGGTCGTCGTAGGTCCACGTCGAGCCCCCGGCGCGGACGAGCTGGCCGGCAGCGTCGTACTCGTATGACACCATTCCGGACGGTCCGTCGATCGCCGTGATCCGCGCGTCGGCATCGCGCTCGATGCTCGTGGTGGTGGCACCGTCGAGCGTCGTCGAGGTGTGCGCGACGAGTGCGCCACCCTCGTACGACCACGACTGCACCAGTTCGCCCGTGGCCGCCTGGACGATCCGACCCGAGGCGTCGTACGAGAACGTGCCGGCAGGGGCGCCGTCCCGTTCCACCCCGACGACGCGGCCGACGGCATCGCGACGGTAGGTGGCGCGGGTGCCGTTCGGGTCGACCCGAGCCGTGCGGTTGCCGTCGGCGTCGTACTCCCACGCGACGGACTGGTCGCCTCGGGCACGGCGGACGAGCAGGCCACGGCGGTCGTGCTGGAGCTCGTGCTCGATCGTCCGACCGGCACCACGGGTGTGGTCCGTCACGACGACCGTGCGGTGGACGGCGTCGCGGGAGATCTCCGACTGCACCGCACCGTCGACGAGCACGGCCCGCTGTCGGCCAGCCGCGTCGTGGGTCCACTCCGTCGTGCGGCCGTCGGGATCCGTCTGGCGGATCTGGCGCCCGGCCGGGTCGTAGGCCGCTGTGGCGGTGCGGTCGAGCGGGTCCGTGACGGCGACCACACGGTCGGCGGCGTCGTACTCGCGTCGTGTGGTCCCGCCGGCAGAGTCGGTGATCGTCACCAGCCTTCCCCGGTCGTCGTACTCGAACGAGGTGACCCCGTCGAGACCGTTGACGACCTGGATCAGCTGCCCCGCGGGGTCGTAGCGGAACCGACGACGGCCGAAGCGTGCGTCGTGGCTGGAGACGAGCCTCCCGGCCTGGTCGTACCGGAACCGCGCGGTGCCGGAACCCGGAGTCGTCTGCGTGACCCACGTCCGACGGCGTCGTACGTGACCTCCTCGACCTCGCCGGTGGGCAGGGTCCGGGCCACGACGCGGGAGTCCGCGTCGTAGGCGAGCGTCGTCCGCGCACCGGCGGCATCGGTCGCCGCGGCGGGACGACCGCAGGCGTCGTACTCGTACGTGGAGCGCGCGCCCGAGGGAGCGATCAACGCGACGACACGACCGGCGAGGTCACGTTCGAGTCGGGTCAGTCCGCCTTCGCCGTCGACGAGTTCGACGGGCCGACCGGCGGCGTCGTAGGTGATGAGTTCGGAACCGGTCTCGTCAGACGTGGACTCGACGGGTCGGCCGTACTCGTCGAACCGGACGGTCGCGGTGTCGAAAGCGTCGCGCAGGGTCGCGACGCCGGTCGCGACGTCGTCCGAGAACTCCTGGCGGACGCCCGTCGGGTCGACGGTCGCCGTCAGCTCGCCGACGACGTCGTACTCACGACGCCAGGTCGCGCCCGCGGGGTCGGTGACGGACTGGAGGCGCGACAACGCGTCGTGCGCGAACGTCCAGACCGCGTCGCCCGGCAATGCGAGCTCCGCCAGGTTCCCCTGGTCGTCGAACGTCCGCGAGACACGCCGACCCAGCGGGTCGGTGGTCGTCGCGAGCTCGCCGTTCGGGGCGTAGTCGAACGTGGTCCGAGCGCCGAGCGGGTCCACGACTGCTGCGATGCGTGAGCCGGCGCCGTACTCGAAGCGCCAGACGGCTCCGTCGGCGTCACGTCGTTCGACGAGCAGCCCGGCGGCGTCGTAGCGGTACTCGCTCCGTGCGCCGGAGGGGCTGACCGCGGCAACCGGGTGACCGGCCGGATCGCGCTCGATGCGAGCGGTGTCGCCGACGGCGTTCGTGGTCGCGACGAGCTCGCCGAACGCGTCGTGGTCGAAGGTCAGGACCACGCCGGTCGGGTCGACGACGTGGGTGAGGGCGCCGTCTTCCCAGGTCAACTCAGTCCGGCCGCCGATCGGGTCGGTGATGACCGACGGATCGCGGTCATCGCCCACGTACTCGTACGCGACGACGGCGCCGGCTTCGGTGACGACGGTCGTGACGCGGTCCTGCTCGTCGTACCCGGAGGTCAGGTCGCCGCCGGACGGCGTGACGGTGCGGGTCTTCCGGCCGCGGTCGTCGTACGCGTGGACGGTCACCGACCCGTCGCGCTCGGTCGCCGACACCAGGTTGCCGTGCCGGTCGTAGCTCATCGACTGGCGGCGGTCATCGGAGTCGATGACCCCGACGAGACGACCCTTGGCGTCGGCGATGTAGGAGCTCGACCGCGAGCCGTCGAGGTCGGACACCACCGTGACCCGGCCGGGCAGGTACGCGAACCGCACTGTTCGGCCGTGCGGACTGACCTGCTCGACGACGCGGCGCTGGTCGTCGTAGGTGTTGTCGACCTCGACGACACCGGCTGCGCTCGTGACCGTGGTGATCAGGTCGTCGTCGTTCCAGCCGTAGGTCCGGGTACCGACGGCATCGGTCGCCGTGACGAGGCGGCCCCGGTCGTCGTACCCGTACTCGACCCGGCGGCCGTCGGACGCGCGGAGCACCGCGACCCGGCCGTCGACGTGGTCGACGTCGATCGAGCGTCCGCGCTCGTGCACCAGACGCACGACGACGTCGTCACTGTCCCGTTCGACGCGGACCGCAGTACCGGCGCCGCCCCGCTGCCCGAGCCACTGCCCGGACGGCGAGAACTCGATGCGCTCGCCCTGGTTGTCGCGGACGACGAGCCGGTCGCCCTCGGCCGCGAGCCAGCGGTTCTCGCCGACTCCGCGCGCCCAGCCCTCGCCGTCGCGCGGGAACCGGACCTGACGGCCGTCGGCCCCGACGAAGGATGCGCCCTCGTCGTCGAGGAGCAGGCGGGTCTCGAGGATCGACGCCCACCCCGGACCGAAGAGCCCGACGTGCTGGTCGAGGGAGTTGTACATGCGGGTGACCTGCAGCGCTGCAGATGCACCGGTGAACCCGAGGTCGAGCTCCGGTTCGAGGAAGTTGCCCGTCGTGGTGTTGACCGGGTCCATCGAGTAGCCGGTCGTCGGCTGGGCCCCGTAGGCCGACGGCGGATCGAACTGCAGGTCGGTGCGGGACTGCGAGACCCCCGCGGCGGCCAGGGCTGCGGCGAGCGCGGCGTCTGAGACCGTGGAGACAGCGCCTTCACCGCCGGCAGCAGCGAATGCGTCGGCGATGGTGTTCGCCCAGGTGACGTCCTGGCCGTTGGCGGCGAGCCACTTGTCGAACGCCGACACGAGCCCGTCGGCGTTGATCGTGCCCCACGAGCACTTCGTCGCGAAGTCGTCGAGCTTGCCGCGGAGCCCCGCGGGCTTGCCGGCGAGGTCGCTGTTGAGCGACGTCGATCCGGTGGCGAAGGAACGCAGGTCCTCCGGTTTCGCCGACGACGTCCCGCCACCACCGCCACCACCGGCGCCGGGGTTGGGCGTCTGACGCGTCGTCGACTTTGCGCTGGCAGGCGCGAAGGTCGGAGCATCCTCGTGCTTGACCTCGGGCGGGTTGTCGTTACCGCTGGCCCAGTCGACGGCGACCTCGATGAAGTTGCGGTTCTCGTGGTGTTCGTACCAGTCGCTCGCCGTCTTGCGGCGAGCGTTCTCGCTCTTGGCGGCTTCCTTCATCTGGTCGACCCAGCCCGCAACCGTGCGCAGGTTCGTGGCGATGTCCTCGGCGTCGCTCTTCGCGGTGCCGGCGTTCTGCGCGAAGAGCTCGGAGAAGTGCCCGCGGAACTCCAGCGACGCGGTGGTGACGTAGGACTGCCGCGAGCCGGCCTGCCCCTCGATCGACTCGGCTGCGCCGTTCAGCGCCGTGCGGAGTGCGTCGGCCGTGCCGTTGTCGAACTTGACCGGATCGTTGCCGTGCAGGTCAGCCATGGTTCATCCCCCGAAGTCGTACTGGTCGTGCTGGTCACGCGGCCCCACCGACCGCGAACGCCCGGACCGCCGCGAGCGCGACGGTCCGGGCGGAACGAGTGGCTGCTTACGCGCCGCCACCCGCGGTGAAGATGTCCTGCGAGATCTTGTCGAGCTGCGTGCGGAGCTGCTCGAGTTCGGTCTTCGCCTTGTCGAGGGCGGCCTTGGTCTCCGGCCAGGTCGACCCACGGAAGGTCGCCGCGAGCGGGCCGTCCCAGACGTTCGAGTCGGACAGGATCCGGCCCTGGGCGTCGAGCTGCGAGATCTGGTCGGTGAAACCACCGTTGATGATCGACTGGACCTGACGGATGGCGGTCTTGGCCTGCTCGGTCGAAAGGACACGCGACATGATGAACCTCTTTCATTCGTAGCTGCACCCCCGCGCAGTGGAATCCCCCGGAGGCTCTGACGGGACCCACCATACCCACAAACCGGCGCAGATGTCACCGTTCGTATATCGTGACCATTCCTCCATGCCGTAGCGCGGCACCTGCGGTGATGTACTGAATATCATCCGTCGGGACGACGCGGGACGGGTGCCCCCTCCGCTGGGATCGGAGGCATGACCACCTCGCCGCAACTCCCCCACCGCGCACACCTGCTCGACGCCGTCCGCGGGTTCGCACTCGCCGGCATCATCGCCGTGAACATCGCTGACATCACCGAGATCGGGGCAGCCCTCGACCCGATGCACGACGACCCCGTGCGGGACGTGCTCGACTTCACCGTGCAGACGCGCTTCGTCCCGGTGTTCGCGTTCCTCTTCGGCATGGGCCTGTGGTTCATGCAGGACGGCGCGCGCCGACGTGGTGCGGCCGTCTGGGCGGTGCTCGTCCGCCGGTTGGTCGCCCTCTTCGCCATCGGCGCACTGCTCTGGCTGATCTACCCCGGGAACATCCTGGCGGAGTACGGCGTGGTCGGTCTCGTGGTGATGCCGTTCGTCCTGCTGCTCCCCCGGCTCCCGGTGCTGCTGCTCGGGGCCGTGGGGACGGTCGCCGCGTACGTGTCCACCGGCGGCGGTGTGCTGAGCCTGCCCGGACTCATGCTGCTCGGCGCCGGGTCGGCCGCGTTCGGGCTGCCGTGGGTCGCCGAGCGCGGCACCAGGTGGATCGCCGCGGTGTTCGAGGGCGCTGCCGTCGCAGCGGTCCCGGCAGTGCTGTGGCAGACGACCACGCCCGGCGATCCGCGCTTCACCACACCGGGCGGCATCGCCGGGGTCGTCATGGCGATCGCGTACACGGCCGGGTTCGCCCTGCTCTGGCACACTCCGGCGCAGCGGGTGCTCGCAGCCGTGTTCGAGCCGCTCGGCCGGATGGCCCTGACGAACTTCGTGGCCGCGGCCGTCATCGCCTGGGTCGCGGGACCGGCCCTCGACCTGCGGCACAGTGCCGATTCGTGGCCGGTCGTCGTGATCGGAGTCCTCTCGATCACGGTGCAGTCGATCGCGAGCCGGCTCTGGCTGCGCCGGTTCACGTACGGCCCGGTCGAGTGGTCGTGGCGCGTCGTGACGCGGTGGGGCCACGTCCCGGTCCTGCGCCGACCGTCGACGTCCGGCTGAGCGCGTTCACCGCGTGTTTCCACAGCGTCCACCGGAGGCCCTCCGGCCACGGGGCCCGGGTGGCAGGATGTGGACATGGACACCGAACCGCAGCTCGACGGCGAATCCGTCGCACCCGACCTCGACGACTTCGACGAGGTCGTCGAGATCGAGCACGAGTCGCTGCCGTCGGACCGCTACTTCGACCGCGAGCTGAGCTGGCTGCGCTTCAACCAGCGGGTGCTCGAGCTGGGCGAGGACCGCACGCAGCCCCTGCTCGAGCGTGCGAACTTCCTGGCGATCTTCGCGTCCAACCTCGACGAGTTCTTCATGGTCCGGGTCGCGGGCCTGAAGCGCCGCATCGACACCGGCATCGCCGTGCCCACCAACGTCGGCCGTGCACCGAGCGACGTCCTGCGCGACATCGCGAAGAAGGCGCACGAGCTGCAGGACCGCCACGCCCAGGCGTTCATCGGGTCGCTCAAGCCCGACCTCGACGCCGCCGGCATCCACGTCGAGCACTGGTCCGACCTGGACGAGGCCGACCGGCTCCGGATGCGCGAGTACTTCAACGAGCAGATCTTCCCGGTGCTCATGCCCCTGGCAGTCGACCCGGCGCACCCGTTCCCCTACATCTCCGGGCTCTCGCTCAACCTGGCCGTCCGGGTCCGCAACCCGAAGTCGCAGCGGCAGGAGTTCGCACGCCTCAAGGTGCCGCAGAACTTCTCCCGCTTCATCAAGCTGCCGGACGACAACTCCGGCCGCATGCGCTTCATCCCCCTCGAAGACCTCATCGCGAACCACCTCGACGACCTGTTCCCGGGGATGGAGGTGCTCGAGCACCACGTGTTCCGGGTCACCCGCAACGAGGACGTCGAGATCGAGGAGGACGAGGCCGAGAACCTCATCCAGGCCCTCGAGCGCGAGCTGCTGCGTCGCCGGTTCGGTCCGCCCATCCGCCTCGAGATCACCGAGGACATGGACCCGGTGACCCTCGACCTGCTCGTGCGCGAACTCGACATCACCGAGCAGGAGGTCTTCCGGCTGCCGTCGCCGCTCGACCTCGGTGGACTGTTCGAGCTCTCGAAGATCAACCGCCCGGACCTGCACTACCCGAAGCACGTGCCGACGACCCCGGTGCAGTTCCAGCCCGGTGAGCCGAACACGAAGCCCGACCTGTTCCGTGCGATCAAGGCGAACGACGTCCTCGTGCACCACCCGTACGAGTCCTTCGCGACGAGCGTGCAGGCGTTCCTCGAGCAGGCCGCGGCCGACCCGCACGTGCTCGCGATCAAGCAGACGCTGTACCGCACCTCGGGTGACAGCCCCATCGTCGAGGCCCTGATCGACGCGGCCGCCGCGGGCAAGCAGGTCCTGGCGCTCGTCGAGATCAAGGCGCGCTTCGACGAGCAGAACAACATCACGTGGGCCCGCAAGCTCGAGAAGGCCGGCGTGCACGTCGTCTACGGCCTGGTCGGGCTGAAGACGCACTCGAAGCTCGTGCTCGTCATCCGGCAAGAGGGCGGCACGCTCAAGCACTACAGCCACATCGGCACGGGCAACTACAACCCGAAGACCTCGCGCATCTACGAGGACATGGGCCTCTTCACCGCGGACGACACCGTGGGCAAGGACCTGACGCGCCTGTTCAACGAGCTGTCCGGCTACGCGATCGAGAAGAAGTTCAAGCGGCTGCTCGTCGCGCCGTTGCACCTGCGCAAGGGGCTGCTCAAGCGGATCCAGACCGAGTCCGACAACGCCCGCGCCGGCAAGCCGTCCGGCATCCGGATCAAGGTCAACTCGATGGTCGACGAGCAGATCATCGACGCCCTGTACCTGGCCAGCCAGGCAGGCGTGCCGGTGGACGTCTGGGTGCGCGGCATCTGCTCGCTCAAGCCGGGGATGGAAGGCGTGAGCGACACCATCCGGGTGCGGAGCATCGTCGGGCGGTACCTCGAGCACTCCCGCGCGTTCGCGTTCCACAACGACGGCGACCCGGCGGTCTTCATCGGCAGCGCCGACATGATGCACCGCAACCTCGACCGCCGCGTCGAGGCCCTCGTCCGGCTGACGGCACCGGACCACATCGACGAGGTGCTCGCGATGTTCGACCTGGCGATGGCCGACACCGCGAGCTCGTGGCACCTCGAGTCCGACGGTGAGTGGACCCGCCACTCGACCGACGATGACGGTCGCCCGCTCGAAGACGTGCAGAATGTGACGATGCGGAAGATCTCGGCTCGGAAGCGCTCCACTCGGTGAGCGGCGGTCCCTCGGGCCCCGTCCTCGCCGCCGGCGCAGTCGTCTGGCGCGAACAGGACGGCACGCCCCTCGTGCTGCTCATCCACCGCGACCACCACAAGGACGTCTCGCTGCCCAAGGGCAAGGTGGACCCGGGCGAGGCCGTCCCGACGACCGCCGTGCGCGAGATCGACGAGGAGACCGGGTACCGCGTGCACCTCGGCGCCCCGCTCGGCACCGCGGAGTACGTGCTGCCGAACGGTCGCGACAAGGTCGTGCACTACTGGGCCGCCCGTGTCTCGTCGAAGGAGTACGCCCGCGCGGGTGACTTCACCCCGAACCACGAGGTCGCCGCCCTCGAGTGGGTCACGATCGACGACGCCCGCAACCGTCTGACGTACGAGCGCGACGTGGCGATCCTCGACCGGTTTGCCGAACGCGCCGCCGCCGGCCACCACCGCACGTTCGCCCTGATCGCGCTCCGGCACGCGAAGACCGTGCCCGGCTCCGACTGGAACGGCCCGGACGCCACCCGTCCACTCCTGCCCGTCGGTCGTTCGCAGGCCAAGGCCGCGGCATCGCCCGTCGCCGCGTTCGGCCCGAAGAAGATCGTGAGCAGCACGGCGGCCCGGTGCCTCGCCACCGTCGAACCGCTGTCCGCCACCACGAAGCTCGGCGTCTCGAGCACCCCGGACATCAGCCAGGACGCCCACGACCGCGGCGCCGCCGACGTCAAGGGCGTCGTCCGCCGCCGGCTCGACAAGGGCAAGACCGCGGTGCTGTGCTCGCACGGGCCGGTGGTGCCGGACATCATCGCCCGGATCGCCACCGCGACGGCCGACGACTCCGGCCGGTTCGACCTCCGCCGCGCCGCGATGCTCTCGGTCGGCGACTTCTCGGTGATGCACATCGCCGGCGAGACCCTCGTCGCCGTCGAGACGCACCGCAACACGATCCCGGCGTAGCGACCGCACGCCCTGCACCCGGCCACGTGCCGGGCGTCCGCCGCGCCCGGAACGCGATCCGCGCCTCCCGGTCGGCACAACCCCTCGTTCACCTTCCGTTCACCAACGCGCGTGATCCCCGTCACCTCGCGTCCCTACAGTCGCTCCCGGGTCGGCACCGGCCCAGGGACCGCAGTGGTCCCACTGCACCCCATCCCCGAAGGGACCCCTGTGAACATCAAGCGAATCGGTTCGATCGCAGCAATCGCGATCGCCGGCGCAGTCGTGCTCTCCTCGTGCGCGGCGAACGAGGACGCGGGCAGCACCGAGTCCTCCTCGAGCAACTCCGGCTCCTCGAGCCTCACCGGAACCCTGACCGGCTCCGGCTCCTCCGCCCAGCAGACCGCGCAGGCAACCTGGGCCGCCGGTTTCCAGGACCAGGCCTCGGGCGTCACGGTCAACTACACGCCCGATGGTTCGGGCGCCGGCCGCAAGAACTTCATCTCGGGTGCCGCGGACTTCGCCGGCTCCGATGCAGCACTGAACGACGAGGAGCTCTCGGGCTCCTTCGACCTGTGCAAGGCCGACACCAAGGCCATCGACATCCCGGTCTACATCTCCCCGATCGCGATCGCCTACAAGGTCGACGGCGTCAGCGACCTGACCCTCGACGCGAAGACCATCGCGGGCATCTTCTCGGGCAAGATCACCAAGTGGAACGACTCCGAGATCGCCTCGCTGAACAAGGACGCGAAGCTGCCGGACGCGAACATCACGGTCGTGCACCGCTCCGACGACTCGGGCACCACGCAGAACTTCTCGGAGTACGTCTCCGCGAACGCCGGCGACGTCTGGACCGAAGAGCCGAGCCAGACCTTCCCGTACTCGGTCGGTGACAGCGCGAAGGGCACCTCCGGTGTCGCCTCCGCCATGGGCAGCGCCTCCAACGCGATCACCTACATCGACGACTCCGGCGCGGGTGACCTCGACAAGGCGAAGCTGATGGTCGGCGACAAGGCCACCGAGATCTCGGCCGACGGCGCCGCGCAGGTCGTCGCCGACTCGAAGGTCGCCACCGGCCGCGAGGACAACGACCTCGCGATCGACATCGACCGCAAGGACACCGCTGACGGTGCCTGGCCGCTCGTCCTCGTCTCCTACGCCATCGCGTGCCAGGAGTACAAGGACTCGGACAAGGCCGACCTGGTCAAGGGCTTCCTGAGCTACGTCGTCACCGGCGACGCCCAGGACGCCGCGGCGAAGGAGGCCAAGTCGGCCGCCCTGTCGTCCGACCTGGCCGAGAAGGCCGCTGCCGCGGTCGACTCCATCAAGTAAGACCCCCAAGCGCCCGGACGCCGGTCCCACCCACCTGACCGGCGTCCGGGCCCTTGCTCGTCGCGACGCGAGCAGCCCGGCTCCACCGCCAGCGCCCGTCCGACCAGCACCCCGTTCCACGCTCCACCACCCGAACCCGTCGCCTCCCCCGGCGTTCCTCCGACAGGAGTCCCATGACGACCGCACCGGCCCAGCCAGGGGCCACCGTCACCCCGACCAAGCCGAAGGCCGTCGTCCGCGTCGGTGACCGGGTGTTCTCCGCCGCCTCGGTGATCGCCGGTGGCCTCATCCTGTTCGTGCTCGTGCTCGTCGCCGCGTTCCTCGTCTGGCAGAGCATCCCGGCGTTCGCCGCCAAGGTCGGCGAGCTGCCGAACAACGCCACGAACTTCTGGGACTACGTCGGCCCCCTGGTCTTCGGCACCGTCTGGTCCGCGCTCATCGCGCTCGTGATCGCGGTCCCGCTCGCCCTCGGCATCGCCCTGTTCATCTCGCACTACGCACCGCGACGCCTCGCCCCGGTGCTCGGCTACGTCATCGACCTGCTCGCCGCGGTCCCGTCGGTCGTCTACGGCCTCTGGGGCATCGTGGTGCTGGCGCCGTTCGTGAAGCCGTTCTACGGCTTCCTGAACGAGTACCTCGGCTGGTTCCCGCTCTTCTCCGGCCAGGTGTCCGGCACCGGCCGCACCATCCTGACCGCGTCGATCGTCCTCGCCGTGATGGCGATCCCGATCATGACGGCCGTCATGCGCGAGATCTTCCTGCAGGCGCCCACGCTCAACGAGGAAGCCGCCCTGGCCCTCGGTGCGACGCGCTGGGAGATGATCCGCCTGTCCGTGCTGCCGTTCGCGAAGTCCGGCATCGTGTCCGCGATCATGCTCGGGCTCGGACGTGCCCTGGGCGAGACGATGGCGATCGCCCTGGTGCTGTCGGTCTCGACGAACGTCACCTTCCAGATGCTGACCTCGCAGAACCCCTCGACGATCGCCGCGAACATCGCGCTGCAGTTCGCCGAGGCATCGGGGACCGCCCTGAACGCCCTGATCGCGTCGGGTCTGATCCTGTTCGTCATCACCCTGGTCATCAACATGCTCGCGCGGTACATCGTCCGCACGCGGGTCAGCTGAGAGGTCCACCCGATGTCCCTCGCCCTCCGTCAGACCGGCACCGCCGGCAACGTCTACGCCAACGGCAAGCTGCACCGCTCGGTTCCGTGGCTGCTGCTGGTCGGCAGCTGGGTCGCCCTGGTGGCCGTGTTCGCCCTGCTCAACGCCGGCGGCTCGGTCAAGGACTTCAACGTCGTCGCAGCGCTCTTCCTCGGCACCGTCCTGTTCGACGTCCTGATCGTGGTCGTCTCGCGCATCGTCGAAGGAGGACGCCAGGCCGTCGACCGGCTCATCACCTCGCTCGTCATCACCGCCTTCGTCATCGCGGTCCTGCCGCTGGTGTCGCTGCTCTGGACGGTCCTGGCCGACGGTCTCGCCCGTTTCGACGCGAACTTCTTCTCGTACTCGATGCGCGGGGTGATCTCCGAGGGTGGCGGCGCGATCCACGCGCTGATCGGCACGCTCGAGATCACGCTGTTCGCGGCGCTCATCTCGGTGCCGATCGGGCTGCTCACCTCGATCTACCTGGTCGAGTACGGCCGCGGCGCACTGGCGAAGGGCATCACGTTCTTCGTCGACGTCATGACGGGCATCCCGTCGATCGTCGCCGGCCTGTTCGCGTACGCACTGTTCGCGCTGTTCCTCGGCCCCGGTGCCCGCTTCGGCCTGGTCGGCTCGGTCGCCCTGTCGGTGCTGATGATCCCGATCGTCGTGCGCTCCACCGAAGAGGTGCTGAAGATCGTGCCGATGGAGCTCCGCGAAGCGTCCTACGCCCTCGGGGTGCCGAAGTACCTCACGATCCTCAAGGTCGTCCTCCCCACGTCGCTCGCCGGCATCACCACCGGCGTCATGCTCTCCATCGCCCGCGTCATCGGCGAGACGGCCCCGCTGCTCGTCACCGCCGGCTTCACCGCGAGCATGAACTACGACCTGTTCAAGGACCCGATGATGACCCTGCCGGTGTACGCGTACACGCAGTACTCGCAGCAGGGCGCCAACCCGCAGCCGTTCGTCGACCGTGCCTGGACCGCCGCGCTGGTGCTCATCCTCATCGTGATGGTGCTCAACCTGCTCGCCCGGTTCGTCACCCGACTCTTCGCCCCCAAGCTCTCGCGCTAGCGAACCCACTTCCCCACCCACCAGAAGGATCAACGTGTCCAAGCGCATCGAGGTCGACGGCCTCAACGTCTACTACTCGAAGTTCAAGGCGGTCGAGGGTGTCGACATCACCATCGAGCCCCGCACCGTCACCGCCTTCATCGGCCCCTCCGGCTGCGGCAAGTCCACCTTCCTCCGCACCCTGAACCGCATGCACGAGGTCATCCCCGGCGCATGGGTCGAGGGCTCGGTCAAGATCGACGGCGACGACCTGTACGGCCCCGGGGTCGACCCGGTGCTCGTCCGTCGCCAGGTCGGCATGGTCTTCCAGCGTCCGAACCCGTTCCCGACGATGTCCATCAAGGACAACGTGCTCGCGGGCGTGAAGCTCAACAACAAGCGCGTCTCGAAGTCCGAGGCCGACGACATCGTCGAGCGGTCCCTGCAGGGCGCGAACCTGTGGAACGAGGTCAAGGACCGCCTCGACAAGCCCGGCATGGGCCTGTCCGGTGGGCAGCAGCAGCGTCTCTGCATCGCACGCGCCATCGCGGTGCAGCCCGACGTGCTGCTGATGGACGAGCCCTGCTCGGCGCTCGACCCGATCTCCACCCTGGCCATCGAGGACCTGATCGAGGAGCTCAAGAAGGAGTTCACGATCGTGATCGTCACGCACAACATGCAGCAGGCCTCGCGCGTCAGCGACAAGACGGCGTTCTTCAACATCGCCGGCACCGGCGCACCGGGCAAGCTCATCGAGTTCGACGACACCACCACGATGTTCTCGAACCCGTCCGTCCAGGCCACCGAGGACTACGTCTCGGGTCGCTTCGGTTGATCGGCAGCCGTTCGTCGTGCTGACGGACGACCGGGAGGCCCGGTGCACGTCCGCCACGGACGCGCACCGGGCCTTCGTGGTCGCGCTGGGTGCGTTGCTCGTGCCGACGCGGAACGACACCCTCGATGTCGTGCGACGTCGACCTGGTCGCTCGTTGCAGGCGCTCCATGTTGCATACGCGCTGGAACGACGAAACCGCTGTCGTATGACAGCGGTTTCGTCGTTCTGCGTCGGAGCCGGGGCGGGGTCGGTCTTTCGGGAGGGTCAGGCCGAGGTGGTCGGGACCGCCATGATCGGCGTCGTGGTCGGCTGCTCCGAACCACCGGCCGGCTCGACCGTCATGCCGATCGTCGCGCCGTCGGACATCGAGCCCTTCAGCACGGCCGAGTGCACGCCGTCGGCGACACCGTCGACCAGGCCGGCCGACTTGATCGTGCCGCCCTCGTTCTCGGAGCCGATGTACCAGAGCTCGTACGTCTTGCCCTTCGGGGCCTGGGCGACACCGTCGAGGATGACCGCTGACTTGCCGAGGTCACCCGACCACACGACCGTGGCCGTGCCGCCGCCCTCGACCTTGGTGGTGCTGCGCTGGAAGTCCGACGCGGCGTAGATGCGGTCGAGGCCGCTCGAAGCCTGCGTGGTGCCGGTCCCCGGTCCGTCGGCCGGACCGTTCGCGACGCCGACACCCAGGCCGACACCGAGGAAGACCACGGCGACCGCAGCAGCACTGGTGAGCATGGCTGCCGGACGCTGGAACCAGCGGCGGCGAGCCTCGGAGGTCGCCCGGCCACCGGTGGTGGAGCCGTCGGCGATCGAGGCGACGTGCCTGGCGGGCTCGGGACGGGCCTCCTGGACGGATGCCGTGTCGACGGCAGGAGCCGTCTCGGCCAGTGGTGCAGCCTGCGGGGTCGTCGCGATCTGGGCCAGCAGCGACGCGCGGAGCGACGTCGGCGGCTCGATCGGAGCGGCGGCGAAGGCGAGCTGCAGCGCGGTCTCGCGCAGCGAGTCGGCCTCGGCCTGGAGTTCGGGCGACGTCGTGAGGACGTCCTCGAGGAGCATGCGCTCATCGTCGGACAGCGCGTCGAGTGCGTAGGAACCCGTCAGCAGGGCGGGGTCGTCGTGTCGTTCGGTCATGAGGTCACCCCCATCTCGTCTCGGAGTCGGATCATCCCGTCACGGAGACGGGTCTTGACGGTGCCGATGGGGACACCGAGTTGTTCGGCCATCTCGCTGTGCGAGAAGCCTCCGTAGTACGCGAGCTGCACGGCCTGCCGCTGGAACTCGGTCAGCTTGGCCAGGGCCCTGCCGACACGTTCGTGTTCGATGCGGATCTCGACCGACTCGGAGACCTGGTCGAAACCGGACTCGAGGTCGCGGATACCGATCTTCGTGTCCCGGTCGTGCGAGGCCTGCGACGCCCGGACCCGGTCCACCGCTCGGCGGTGCGCCATGGTCAGGACCCAGCTGGAGGCGGTCCCGCGCTTCCGGTCGAACCGGGTGGCCTGTTGCCAGACTTCGAGGAAGACCTCTTGCGTGACCTCTTCGGACTGGGCGCGGTCCCGGAGGAGCCGCGTCACGAGTCCGAGGACCCGGCCGGAGAGGACGTCGTAGAGGTCCGCGAAGGCGGCTTGGTCACCGGAGGCAACCCGCGCCAAGAGGTCGTCCGGCGATGCCTGGGCTGGCTCTGACGAGCTCCAGCGTTCGGTGTCGCTATCCACGAGGGCAAGCATTGCAGGTTTCCCTCCTCTCGGGTGCTTCGGCGACCGGTTGTGGCCGTTCTGTCAGGGGTGCTGCGTGATGCGGTGGTGCTGTGCTGCGGTCGCGCCCCGGGTAGGACGAAGCCGCCGCGTCGTGCGGTCGAGACGAGAGGCCAGCGTGACCCACAGGGAATTGACCGGCGGATACCGGTCCGGGTCACGCCGGGCCTCTCGCGTTCGTGACGGTCATCAAGTCCGTCACGCTGATGATTCGGCGCGGTGCCCGTGGTGGATTGGATCGGATGCCGAGAAGTTGTCGGGACGCCGCGTCCGGGCCCTCTGTCGGGCACGCCCGGGTCCGGATCTGTCCACCGAGAGTGAACAGGGCAGCGGACACAGCCGACGCGTCGTAGAGTTGGTGTCGCCGGGCCGCAGCAAGCCCCGGGCTCCAAAATTCGCCGCTTCGAGCGGCCTCGCGCCGAGAGGCGCTTCTGCGGCCCGGTTCTTCTCTGCCCTGCGGCTCTGTCCCGCGGCTCTGCCTGCGGCTGTGCCCTTCGGCGTTCTGCCGGGAGGCCCGACGCGGGTCCGGCGCGTTCGCTCGCTAGTCCAGGCTCTCGCGACGCCAGAGCGCCGCCGCCTCGGTCAGGTCGGCCGCCAGCTCCGTGAGACGGAGCGCACGCCGCGTCAGCTCGCTCGCGCGGCCGGTCGCGGTCAGGTCGGAGTCGTCCGCCACCGCAGTCGCACCGGCCGCGGTCAGACGGCAGAACGCCGCCCCACGGTCGAGCGCCACCGCGAAGTCGCCCGTGTACAGCCCGTGCAGGATTCGGTCCGCCAGGGTGAGGATCTCGGCAGGACCAGTCGGCTGCTCCGCCCCCGCGACGGCCTGGTCGATCGTGCCGATGCGCTCGGTGCCGCGTTGGAAGAAGTACGCGATCTCCTCCGGGTTCTGCCGGATCACGGTGCGGACGAGGTACACCCGCCACAGGGCACCCGGCAGGGTGTGCGCACCCACCCGCGCCCAGAGGTCGGCGATCGCGTCGATGCCGTGCACGTCCGTGTAGGTCACGAGCCGCTCCACCACCGCGGGGTCCGGGTCCTGACGCACCCGGTGCAGCAGCGCGTTCGCGGTCTCGTGCGCGACGCGGTTCACGACGGCGGGGTCCTCGCCGCCCTGGATCGCGGCGAACTCGGCATCGGTGAAGTGGACAGGACGGTGGTGATCGCGAGGCACCGCGTCAGTGTAGGCACGGCCGGTGACACGCCCGCCCTCCGTTCGCCCAGAACGCAACGGCGGCGCCGCGGGTACGGTGTCTCGTCGGGAGGCGCTCCTCCCGAACGTGAAGGAGAGGACTCCCCCATGAACCCGTTGCTCATCATCCTGGCCGTCATCGCGGTCATCCTGCTGTTCGTCGGTGGCTTCACCGCGAGCCTCAAGTTCCTGCTGTGGGTCGGCATCGTGCTGCTCATCGTGGCCGTCGTCCTGTGGCTGCTGCGGACGCTCACCGGGCGTCGCGGCTGACCGTCGACACCAGGTTCTTCTAGAGGCCCTCACCCGCTAGCCTTGCGGGTGAGGGCCTCTAGCTCAGTTGGTAGAGCACCGGACTTTTAATCCGAGGGTCGTGGGTTCGAGCCCCACGGGGCCCACACTCTCCTGAACGCCGGCTTTTCATCCGAGGGTCGTGGGTTCGAGCCCCACGGGGCCCACCATCAGACTCATCCGGACGTCCGTTGTCTAGAATGTGGCGGGTGGCACGACGACTCCTCCCCGGCATCGCGCTCGGAGCCATGGCTCTCGGCGTCAGCGGGCTGCTCGTCATCCTGCCGACCGTGTCGAGTGCCTGCCAGCCCATCTCGACGTCGTCGAGCGTCTCCTCCGCCGAGGTCGCGGACGCGATCGTCCCCGGCTCGCACGTCCTGATCGTCGGCGACTCCTACACCACCGGCCGCGGCTCCACCAGCGGCGTCCACGGATGGGCGCAGGACCTCGCAGCCGACCGCAACTGGGACGCCACCATCGACGGCTACCCGGGAACGGGCTACGTCGACACCGGGCGCACCGGGTCCTCGCACTACACGTTCGGCCCCCGCCTCGAACGGCACGCCACGACCGATGCTCCGCAGCTCGTCATCGTGCAGGGCAGCCAGAACGACTGGCTCGTCGACTCGTCGACGCTGCAGGCCCGCGTCGAGCAGACCCTCCGCGCGGCGGAACAGACCTGGCCGGACGCCGTCGTCGTGGCGCTCGGGCCGTCAGCGCCGATGCCGCGGGCGAAGGCGAACGTCGGGGTCGCCGCCTCGGTCTCCGCGGGAGCGGCTGCTGCGGGTGTGCCGTTCATCGACCCGCTCGCCGGACAGTGGTTCACCGCGGCGAACAGCCCGGGCTACGCGGCGATCGACGGCGGGCACCTCAACGACGCCGGCTACCAGTACATGGCCGGACGGGTCTCGGACTCCCTCGACGCGCTCGCTGCGCCCGACGACGAACGCTGCGCCTGACCTCGGGTTCGTGTTCGGGGTACAAGTCGTCCCCAGCTGGCTCATGGCAGATCCCCTGCACACATCAGCCTGCGCACAGCCGACTGGTGGGCTGCCGCCGATAGTGTCGTTCCCGGATCCGACCACCGGATCCTGCAGCACCGCACCACCACGAACGAACGGGGTACACCGTGATCGAGCCCATCGAAGCCACGCAGACCAGCAGCACCGGGGACGCGCGCCGCATCGTCGAGCTCGCCGCCGCGACCAACACGACGATGAGCAACGAGCTCCTGCTCGACACGCTCCGTCGCAACGCGCAGGTCACGACCCGGCACATCCGCAAGGACTTCATCGAGGTCGCGACGGCCACCGCGGTGCTCGGCTACGTGTGCCGACAGCGCAAGGACTTCATCGCCCTGCGCGGGGACGACCCGGCCTGGGCGCACGAGGTCGGGCGCTACGCCAGCGAGTCCCTTGCGGTCGAGGCGCTCCGCATGCGCCGCGGCTGACCCGCAGCTGCCCGCCACGGACGCCGCCCCACACCGGGGCGGCGTTCGTGCTTCCAGTGGAGCGGTGACTCCCCCGCCGAAGCGACAGATCGCCGGCCGCACCCGCGACAACTCCGCCAGAGCGACACTGTGCCGCGAACCTTCGGCGGGACGGAGTCGCTTTCGCGAGACGGGTTGCGGCGGGGCGGTCAGGACCAGACGCGGCGGACGCCCCAGGTGCCCGTCCAGGTCTCGTCGGGCTCGAGCCACCGCAGGCCCTCGCCGGAGTTCAGGGCGTTGGCCGGAGCGGTCATCGGCTCGACCGCCACGGCCAGGCCCTTGGCGTCGCCACGCGGGTACTCCCGAGAGGTGAACACCTGCACGTACGGGAACGACGCGTCCTGCCAGAGCTGCACGCCGTCACCCTCGGGGCCGTGCAGGGTCGTGTGGCGGACACCGTCGGCGTCCGGGGTGATGTCCGAGTACGCGGTGTCGAGATCGGCGTCACCGGCACGCTGTCCCTGGCGCAGGTCGAACGAAGTGCCCTCCACCGACACGGAACCGTTCGGCACCTTCTGCTCGTCGACGGTGAAGGCGGTGGCGGCGTCGAGGGTGACGACGAGGTCCTCTGCGGGAGTGTCACCGGCGCGCAGGTACGGGTGCGCCCCCACGGCGAAGGGCGCGCGGGCTCCGGAACGGTTCGTGATCTCGTGCGTCACCCGGATGCCGTCGTCGACGAGCTCGTGGTGCACGCGGGTCTCGAGGGTGAACGGCCAGCCGTGCTGCGGGTGGATCGTGGCTTCCTGCACGATGCCCGTCTCGGTCTGCGACACCACGCGGTACGGCGCGAAGCGGAGCAGGCCGTGCGAGGCGTTGCCGTACTTCGGCTCCGAGACATCCAGCTGCTGCCGCTTGCCGTCGAGCTCCCAGACCCCGCCGGCGACGCGGTTCGGCCACGGCACGAGCACGATCCCGTTGGCGCCGGGCGGCTGCTCGGTGACGGGGAACGGCTCGGTCAGGTCGAAGCCGGCGACGCGGAGTTCTCGGATGCCGGCAGCGACCTCGGTCACGACGGCCTCGACGACGCCGTCCGGTCCGGCGTGGTGCAGGCGGTACTGGCCACCGGTGGGTGCTGCGGTCATGGGGTGTGGTTCCTTCCGGGTGTGTCCTCGCCGTCCGCGACGACGACCTCGACGCCGCCCGCCCGGATCGTGGCGACCGCGTCCGCCTCGGCCTCGGCGGTGACGACGACGTCGATGTCCTCGAGCGCGCGGACGACCCCGATGTGGGCCCGGCCGAACTTCGACCCGTCCGCGACGACGACGGTACGCCGAGCCGTGGCCGCGAGCACCCGCTTCGCCTCGGTCTCGGGCAGGTTGACGTTGGTCAGACCGTGCGCGACGTCCACACCGGTGCCACCGAGGAACACGATGTCGGCGGCGATCATCGGCAACAGGGTGTTGTTGAACGGTGCGACGAGCGAGTGCTGGAGCGGCCGGAGGGTGCCGCCGGTGACGATCACGGTGAACCGCGGCACGGCGCGCTCGAGGGCCAGTGCGGTGGTCAGCGAGTTCGTGACGACGGTGACGTCGGACAGCTCCGTGCGGGCGACGAGCGCCTCGGCGACCGCGGCCGGGGTGGTGCCGACGTCGAGCACGACGCACTCGCCGGACCGCACGAGCGCTGCGGCCGCACGGCCGATGGCGGCCTTGGCCACCTGGTGCTCGACGGCGGTCTCCTCGAAGGGGCGCTCGGTGGACCCGGCCCCGAGGCGGACCGCGCCGCCGTGCACCCGGCGGATCCGGGCCTCCTGGTCGAGGACCGCGAGGTCCTGCCGGACCGTCACCTCACTCGTGCCGAGCGACGCGGCCAGCGCGGCGGTCCGGACCATACCGGGTGCACCCTCGACGATGGAGACGATGCGGTCCTGCCGCAGCGGCGCGGGCAGCGATCCGGCCAGGAAGGAGAGGTCGTCGTCGGTCACGGCTCTAGTTTCGCTTGCTTCCGAAGACTTTCGCAACGCTTCGGATCGGCGCTAGGCTGTTCCGGTGATCACCAAGCGCGTGACGAAGCTCGCGGACGGCCGCGACCTGTTCTACTTCGACGATGCGGACAGCACACTGCCCGCTGAGCGTGCCATCGACGAGCGTGCGCTCGATCCTCGGCCCGAGACCGCGCGGATGCGCCAGGACGTCCTGACCGGCGAATGGGTCTCCATCGCCGCGAGCCGGCAGAACCGTGCGTTCCTGCCGCCGGCCGACCAGGACCCGCTCGCGCCGCAGACACCGCAGAACCCGTCCGAGATCCCGAGCACCTACGACGTCGCCGTGTTCGAGAACCGGTCACCGTCGTTCGGTCCGGCGCTCGAAGCCGATGACGCACCCGGCTCGCTCGACGCGCTGACCGACGTCGGCCTGAACCGGCAGCTGCGCAGCGTCGGCCGGTGCGAGGTCGTGTGCTTCTCGCCCGCGACCGAGGGGTCCTTCGCGTCGATCTCCGAGTCGCGTGCCCGCACCGTGGTCGAGGCCTGGGCGGACCGCACCGCCGCGCTCTCCGCCATGCCCGGCATCCAGCAGGTGTTCCCGTTCGAGAACCGCGGCGAAGCGATCGGTGTCACGCTGCACCACCCGCACGGGCAGATCTACTCGTACCCGTACATCACGCCCCGCACGCAGCGCCTGCTCGACTCCATCGAGCGCTTCGGGCCCGACCTGTTCGAGCAGCACCTGGCGAACGAGCGCGCCTCGGACCGGGTCGTGCTGCAGGGCGAGCACTTCACGGCGTTCGTGCCGTTCGCCGCACGCTGGCCCATCGAGATCCACATGCTGCCGCACCGCCACGTCCCCGACTTCGCCGGTCTGACCGAGGCCGAGAAGGACGAACTGGCCCACATGCACCTGCGCCTGACGCGGGGCATCGACAAGCTCTACGACGACCCGACCCCGTACATCGCCGCCTGGCACCAGGCGCCGGTGCACGTCGGGCGGGACACCGTGCGGCTCATGCTGCAGATCACGTCGCCGCGTCGGGCGGCGGACAAGTTGAAGTTCCTGGCCGGCAGTGAAGCCGCCATGGGCGCCTGGATCGGGGACCTCGTGCCCGAGAAGGCAGCCGAGTTCATCCGACAGGGAATCGAGCGAGCATGACGTTCCAGCAGGTCTACGGGTACGAGCCGGCGGTGCGGTACTCCGCCCCCGGCCGGGTCAACCTGATCGGTGAGCACACCGACTACAACGACGGGTACGTCCTGCCGTTCGCGATCGACCGGCGCACCAGCGCGTCGATCGCTCCGCGGCCGGACCGTCTGCTGCGCGTCTCGTCCGCGTTCGACGCCGGCACCGTGCTCGAGCTGTCGCTCGACGACCTCGACCCGTCGAACATGACCGGCTGGTCGGCGTACGTCTTCGGCATCGCCTGGGCGCTCCGCGAGCAGGCCGGCGCGGACCTGTCCGACACGACCGGGTTCGACGTCTTCATCGAGTCCGACGTCCCCGTCGGCGCGGGCCTGTCCTCCAGCGCAGCGATCGAGTGCGGCGTCGCACTCGCCTTCAACGACCTGTGGGAGCTCGGCCTCGACCGCAAGACCCTGGCGCGCGTCGGCCAGTACTCCGAGAACCACGCCGTCGGTGCCCCCACGGGGATCATGGACCAGTCCGCCTCCCTGCTCGGCGAGCAGGACGCCGTCGTGTTCCTGGACTGCCGCACGCTCGACACCGCCGTGGTCGACCTGGCGCTCGAGGCCAACGGGCTCGAGGTCCTGGTCATCGACACCCGGGTCGAGCACGCCCACGCCACCGGCGGGTACGCGGCTCGTCGGGCCTCGTGCGAGAAGGGTGCGCAGGTGCTCGGCGTCGAGGCCCTGCGTGACCTGAGCGTCGACGACCTGCCCCGTGCGCAGGAGCTGCTCGACGACGAGACCTTCCGCCGCGTGCGCCACGTCGTGACCGAGGACCAGCGCGTCCTCGACACCGTCCGGACGCTGCGCGAACAGGGCCCGCGGGCGATCGGTTCGCTGCTCGTCGCGTCGCACGAGTCGATGCGCGACGACTTCGAGATCTCCGTGCCGGAACTCGACCTGGCCGTCGCGACCGCGGTCGAGCACGGTGCGGTCGGTGCGCGGATGACCGGTGGCGGGTTCGGCGGTGCGGCGATCGCGTTGGTCGACCAGGGATCGCGTGCTGCGATCACCGAGGCCGTCACCGCCGCCTTCGCCGAGGCCGGCTACCGCGAGCCGAACGTCTTCACGGTGCACGCCGCGCAGGGCGCCCGCCGCGACTGAGCCCCTCACCGAGTCTCGGGCGAGTACCGGTGAGACTCGGGCTGGGCGACGGTTCTCGCGGTGCCGCCCCCGAGAACGGTCACTCACCGCGAGACTCGGGGCAGCGCGGCCGAGACTCGGGGGTCAGCGCGTCATGTGCCCCGTGGTGACGGTGACGCCGCCCCACGGGAAGCCGTGCGGGTGCAGCACCTCGTGCTGCACCTGGTCCATCACGAACTGGCTCTGCCACACCGTGTAGACCAGCACGCCGACGACGATGCACACCGGCACGGCCAGGTACGCCGAGTACCGGACGATGTCGCCGAGGGTGCGGTGCCCGGAGCGCGCGAGCGTCGGCGGCAGGACGATGCCGACGACGACCACGAGCAGCAGCAGTGCGAGTGCGGCCGGCGCGACGTGCCCTTCGACCTGCACCGTGACCGGCGCGGTCTCCAGGACCTTGCCGCCGTTGTCGATCCAGTTGTCGTCTGCGTCGACCCCGCCGTACCCCGACGACGTGCTCCAGAGCACCAGGTTCGGGGACAGCACCAGTGCGACGATCCCGACGAGTGCGAGTCCCCACGCACGCGGACGCAGCTTCCTGCCGGTGGCCGCCATCACGGGCGCGGTCTGGACGTTCTCCCCCATGCGGTGACCGTAGCACTGGGGGCGGCTCCGCACCCGTCCCCCGAACGCGCGGGGCGGGGGCGAGCCGCGCCTCCCGGCCGCCGCCACTGCCAAAGCGACAGAATCCCGCGAACTGTTCGCGGGATTCTGTCGCTTTCGCGGCACGAACCGCGGCACGGTCGGACGAACGGCCCGCCGCGCGCGCCTACTTCAGGTGGCGCTCCGCCGCCTCGACCACGTTCTTCATGAGCATCGCGCGGGTCATCGGGCCGACGCCGCCGGGCACCGGCGACATGAACCCCGCGACGGACGCGACGGCGGGGTCCACGTCACCGTGCAGCTTGGCCTTCCCCGTCTCGTCGTTCACCACGCGGGTGATGCCCACGTCGATCACGGCCGCACCGGGCTGGACCCAGTCCGGCTTGACGAGCCCGGCGACCCCGGCGGCCGCGATGACGATGTCGGCGCGACGGCACTCCGCGGCGACGTCCGCCGTCAGGGAGTGTGTGAGCGTCGCCGTCGCCTCGAGGCGGGTGAGCAACAGGCCGAGCGGACGCCCGACGGTGAGGCCCTGCCCGATGATCGTGACGTGCGCGCCCCGGATCGGGATGTCGTACGCCTCGAGCATCGCGACGATGCCCCGCGGGGTGCACGGCAGCGGGGCGTCGATCGTGCCTGCTCCACCGGGCACGGCGAGCACGAGCTCACCGAGGTTCGTCGGGTGCAGGCCGTCGGCGTCCTTCGACGGGTCCATCAGCTCGAGCATCGGCGTCGGGTCGATGCCCTCCGGCAGCGGGAGCTGCACGATGAACGCGGTGACCCGGGGGTCGTCGTTCATCTGCAGGATCGCGGCGCGGATGTCCGCGGCGGACGCCGTCGCGGGCAGGTCGATGCGGTGCGAGTCGAGCCCGATCTGCGCCGAGTCGCGGTGCTTGCCCGCGACGTAGGACAGCGAGCCCGGGTTCTCGCCGACGAGGATCGTGCCGAGGCCCGGACGGATGCCGTGCTCGTGCAACCGGTCGATGCGGACCCGCAGTTCGTCGAGGGTCCGGGCGGCGAGGGCGGTGCCGTCGATGCGGACGGCAGTGCCCTCGCCCGCCCATCGCTCGACGGGCAGGGGCTCAGGGCGTCGCTCACGCGTAGAGGGGGAACGCGTCGGTCAGGGTCTTCACCCGGGCCGAGAGCGCTGCGATGTCCGGGTTCGGCATGAGGGTCAGCGCGATGATGTCCGCGACCTCGGTGAACTCGGCGTCGCCGAAGCCACGCGTGGCGAGCGCCGACGTGCCGATGCGGACGCCCGAGGTGACCATCGGCGGACGCGGGTCGAACGGCACGGAGTTCCGGTTCACGGTGATGCCGACCTCGTGCAGCAGGTCTTCGGCCTGCTTGCCGTCGACCTCGGAGGTGCGCAGGTCGACGAGCACCAGGTGCACGTCCGTGCCACCGGTCAGGACGTCGACGCCGGCCGCGCGGGCGTCCGGCTGCGTGAGCCGATCCGCGAGCAAGCGGGCCCCGCGGATGGTGCGCTCCTGGCGGGCCTTGAACTCGGGGGTGCCGGCGAGCAGGAACGCGGTGGCCTTGGCGGCGATCACGTGCATGAGCGGGCCGCCCTGCTGACCCGGGAAGACCGCGGAGTTCAGCTTCTTGAACAGGGTCTCGTCGTTGGACAGGATGATGCCCGAGCGGGGGCCGCCGAGGGTCTTGTGCACGGTCGACGAGACGACGTGGGCGTGCGGGACCGGGGACGGGTGCAGACCGGCGGCGACCAGGCCGGCGAAGTGCGCCATGTCGACCCAGAGCTTCGCGCCGACCTCGTCCGCGATCTCACGGAACTTCGCGAAGTCGAGCTGGCGCGGGTACGCGGACCAGCCGGCGATGAGGACCTTCGGCTGGTGCTCGATGGCCTTGGCGCGGATGTCGTCGTAGTCGACCTCGAACGTCTCGGGGTCGACGCCGTACGCCACGGCGTTGTAGATGCGGCCGGAGAAGTTGAGCTTCATGCCGTGGGTCAGGTGACCGCCGTGCGCGAGCTCGAGGCCGAGGATCGTGTCACCGGCGCTGGCGATGGCGTGCAGGACCGCGGCGTTGGCCGTGGCGCCCGAGTGCGGCTGCACGTTCGCGTAGGAAGCCCCGAACAGCGCCTTGGCACGGTCGATGGCGAGCTGCTCGGCGACGTCGACGTACTCGCAGCCGCCGTAGTAGCGCTTGCCCGGGTAGCCCTCGGCGTACTTGTTGGTGAGGACGGAGCCCTGGGACTCGAGCACGGCACGCGGCACGAAGTTCTCGGACGCGATCATCTCGAGGGTGTCGCGCTGACGGCCGAGCTCCTGCTGCAGGACGGCGGCGATCTCGGGGTCGACCTCGGTGAGCGGGGCGTTGAAGGCTGCGCGGTCGGTGTCGACGGAGCCGTCGACGGCGGGCAGATCGGTGATGGACACGGTTCTCCTACGTGGGTTGGCGACGACCGGGAGGGTCGCGCACGGACGATCGGTCGGCGCAGCCCAGGCGTACGGCCGCGCACCGTGTCAGGTGTCGCTCCCCGATGGTGACCCATCCAACGCCAGTCGCGACGTGACGATCGTACCGAGCCGCCCGCCCTGTGTCACCCTGGATGCATGACGCTGACCTCGCCCGACGTGGACGAACGGACCACCCCGGACGAACGCACCAGTGCGCGCGCGGACACCCCGTGGGTCACCGTCGTGTGGGACGACCCGGTGAACCTGATGTCGTACGTCACCTACGTCTTCCAGCGGCACTTCGGCTTCGGTCGTGCGCAGGCGGAGCGGCTCATGCACCAGGTGGACACCGAGGGTCGGGCCATCGTGGCGACGGGTCCGCGCGAGGCGATGGAGGCCCACGTCCAGTCGATGCACGGCTACGGCTTGCAGGCGACCGTCGACAAGGCCCCCGGAGCGTGATCCCCTTCGTCCGCCGGGCCGACGGCGTCCACCTCGGCATGTCCTCCGGCGAGCGCGGGCTGCTCACGTCCCTGACCGAGCAGCTGCGCCAGGTGCTCGACGGCGACTTGACGGCGGATCCGGTGGCCGAGCGGATGTTCCCGAATGCCTACCCGGACGACGACGACGCCAGCGCGGAGTTCCGGAAGTACACGCAGTCAGACCTGCTGGCGGAGAAGACCACGAACGCGACGACCGTGCACGAGTGGCTGACGGGGACCCGCGACGGCGCCCTCGACCCCGAGGACGAGCAGGCCTGGCTCCGCACGCTGACCGACCTGCGGCTGACGATCGCCGACCGACTCGGGATCGTCGACGCCGACGACGAGGAGCGTTCCGTCGAGGCCGACACGGGCGTCGGCCTGCGCGACGTCTACGACTGGCTCGGCTACGTGCAGGAGCACCTGATCACGACGATGACCGACCCGCGGTGACGGTCACCTTCCGCGCGACCACCGAGGACGACCGGGAGGCCCTGCTCACGTTCTCGACGTCGGAACCGGTCGCGTGGATCGGTCCGGACCGGTACCGCGCCGAGTCCGGCACGCACAACTACCGCCCGGGGTGGTCGTGGCTGGCCGAGCGCGACGGCCGTCCGGTGGCACGGGCGCTCTGGTGGGGTGGCGCGGACGCCGAGGTGCCGTCGACGCTCGACGACCTGCTGGTGGCTCCGGAGGTGCCCGAGGACGAGCGGGTGGCGATCGCCGCCGGGCTGATCACGGCGGGGACCGCTGCGTTCGGGGTGCGACCGGAGTGGATCGTCGACGTCGCGGTGGACTGGCACGACGATCCCGAGGCCGTCGCCGCGGTGTCGTGGCGCACGGCGGCCGCTCGGTCGGCGGGGCTCGGACGGTCGACGGAGCGGGTGAGTGTGGCGTGGACACCGGACCGCGGAGTGCCGATGCCGTCCTCGCTGCGCTTCCGGTCCGGTGACGACGACGAGTTCGTGGACCTGTTCGCCCGCGTCGCGGTGGGGAGCCTCGACGCCCACACCGTGGCCTCGGTGGACGAACTCGGCCCGCGGGGCGCCGCCGCCGACGACCTCGAGTTCTACCGCTCGCTGCCGGGGTCGCGCGACGGCTGGCGGATCGCGCTCGACCCCGACGGCCTGGTGGTCGGGTTCGTCCTGGCGACGCGGACGGCGTACGACGCGGCGATCAGCTTCATCGGCGTGCTGCCGCAGCACCGTGGGCGTGGCGTGGTCGACGAGCTGCTCGCCGAGGGGCTGCGCGTGCACGCCGAGGCCGGGGAGCCGAAGGTGGTCGGCACGACGGACGCGGCGAACACCCCGATGCGCCGGGCGTTCGAGCGGGCCGGCTTCGTGGTGACGAGGCGCCGCATCGTGCTCGAGCGCTGAGTCGATCCGGAGCGGCGATCCTCGAACTCGCAAGGCAGCCTTGCAAGTTGTGCTGTCGAAGTAGTACCGTGCCGGTATGGAATCACCCGATCCGACCGCGCTCGCCGGTGACCTGCTGACGCTGTACGGCCGGATCCGTCGAACGCTGCTGACCGGCAAGGCCGACGAGGTCACGGCGTCCCAGACCGCCGCGCTCGGCCGCCTGCTGCGGTACGGCGAGAGCACGGTCGCCGAGCTCGCCCGCGCCGAGGGCGTCCGGCCGCAGTCGATGGGCGCGACCGTCCAGGCGCTCGAGAACCTCGGCCTCGTCGAACGACGTCCTGACCCCGCCGACGGCCGCCGTGCGCTCGTCGGCGCGACCGACCAGGGCGCCCGTGCCCGCGAGGACGCCTGGACCACCCGCACCCGCGTCCTGACCGACCGGCTCGCCGCGCTGCCCGACGCCGACCGCGACACCGTCGCCCGAGCGATCGCGATCCTCGCCCCGCTCACCGAACGCTGACCCCGGAAGAAGCACTCCCACGTCCACCTCGACCACTCCCACCCCCGTCGTCGCCCCGGGCAGCACCGGCAGTGGCTTCGGCCCGAAGCTCCTCATCCCGGTGCTCGTCGGGCCGCTGCTCAACCCGATCAACACCACGATGGTGTCCGTCGCGCTCACGCCCATCTCCCGCGACCTGGGGATCGGTGCGGCGCAGGCGATCTGGCTCGTCGCCGCCCTGTACCTGGCGAGCGCGATCGCGCAGCCGACGATGGGCAAGCTCGCCGACCGCTTCGGCCCGAAGAAGGTGTTCCTGACCGGGCTCGTGATCGTCGGTGTCGCCGGGGTCGTGCCCGAGTTCCTGACCGGCTTCGGCGGCGCGGTGTTCGCCCGTGTCCTCATCGGAATCGGCACCTCGTCGGCGTACCCGGCGGCCCTCACCACCCTCCGACAGCACTCGGCACGGATCGGGAAGCCGACCCCGCCGCTCGTGCTCGGAGCGCTGTCCATCACCTCGCTCGTGTCGGCGGCGGCCGGGCCTCCGCTCGGCGGCGCGCTGATCGCCGCGTTCGGCTGGCACGCGATCTTCCTGGTGAACGTGCCCCTGGCGGCGTTCGGCATCGTCGTGGCGTCGATGTGGCTGCCGTCCGACCGTCTCCGTCCGCGTGACGACGAGGCCCTGCCCGTCCTGCAGGCGCTCGACCCGGTCGGCATGCTGCTCATGACGGGCACCGTCTCGGCGCTGCTCGTGTTCCTGCTCGACCTGTCCGCCGGCCTGTGGTGGCTGCTCGCGGTGGCGATCGTGCTGCTCGTCGCTCTCGTGCTGTGGGAGCTGCGCGCGGTCCGGCCGTTCGTGGACGTCCGGATGCTCGCGCGGAACGGGGCGCTGTCCCGCACCTACGTGCGGCTGTTCCTGACCTACCTGCTCGCGTACACGATGACCTACGGGTTCTCGCAGTGGGTGCAGGACGTCGCCGGGTACTCGAGCGACGTCGCCGGGTACATCCAGCTGCCGGCCGCGATCGTGGCAGGGGTCGCGTCGTTCGTCGTCGCCCGGAAGACCGCCGTGCGCGGGCCCCTGATCGTCGCGGCCGTGGTACCGATCGTCGGCGGGGCGCTCCTGCTCTTGCTGCACACCGGGTCGCCGGTCGTGCTGCTCGCCCTGGCGCCGGCACTGTTCGGCGTCCCGCAGGCCCTGGCGTCGGTGTCGAACCAGGCGGCGCTGTACCGGCTCGTCCCCGCGGCGTACATCGGCACCGCGGCCGGGCTGTCCCGCACGGCGGTGTACATCGGGGCGATCGGGGCCTCGTCGCTCATCGGTGGCGTGTTCGGCCAGGCCCCGACCACACCGGACCTGCACGTGCTGGCGTGGGTGATCCTCGGCGTCGCGGTGCTCCTGACGATCCTGACCCTGGCCGACCGACGCCTCCGCACCGACCGTTGACGTCCCGCGCCCGCTTCGTGAGCAGGAATGGTCGGGTCGGGTGGCGGCACTCGACCATTTCTGCGCACGAAGCCCCGCGCTCGCCGCGCCCGGTACCCTGATCCGGTGACCGACCCGACCCCCACGCACTGGACCCTGACGCTCGTCTGCGACGACCAGCCCGGGATCGTGCACGCCGTCTCCGGAGCGGTCGTCGCCGCCAACGGCAACATCACCGAGTCGCAGCAGTTCTCGAGCGTCGACACGAACACGTTCTTCATGCGCCTGCAGGTCATGGCGCCGGTGGACCGCGCGACCTTCGAGGCGGCTCTCGCCCCCGTCGCCGCCCGGTACGACGCCCGCGTCCAGCTCGACGTCGTCGGTCGCCCGCTGCGCACCCTCGTCCTCGTGTCGAAGGCCGGGCACTGCCTCAACGACCTGCTCTACCGCCAGCGCGGTGGGCAGCTGCCGATCGAGGTCCCCCTCGTACTGTCCAACCACCCGGACCTGTCCGAGCTCGCGTCGTTCTACTCGGTGCCGTTCGAGCACCGTCCGGTCACCGACGCGGACAGCAAGGCGGCCATGGAGCGCCGTGTCCTCGAAGCGGTCGAGGAGCACGACATCGAACTCGTCGTCCTCGCCCGCTACATGCAGATCCTGTCGCCGGAGCTCTGCGCGGCACTCGAGGGCCGTGCGGTCAACATCCACCACTCGTTCCTGCCCGGCTTCAAGGGCGCGAACCCCTACCGCCAGGCGCACGCCCGCGGCGTGAAGCTCATCGGCGCGACGGCGCACTTCGTCACGAGCGACCTCGACGAGGGCCCGATCATCGAGCAGAACGTCGTCCGTGTCGACCACACGAAGGACCCCGCCGAGCTGGTCTCCATCGGCCAGGACGAGGAGTCCCGCACCCTCACCCAGGCAGTGCGCTGGATCGCCGAGGACCGCGTCCTGCTCGACGGCGCCCGCACCATCATCTTCAAGTAGGCAGCACCATGACGAACGCCCCGCAGTCCCCCGTCGACTGGGAAGCAGTCCCCGGCCCGGCACCCGCCGGCAAGCAGCGACGGCCGTTCGACGTCTGGCGTGTGCTCCGCGTCCTGGTCTGCACGTTCGGTCTGCTCTCCCTGGCGTTCTGGGGCTACTGGTCGTGGCAGCTCCCCCTGCCCGGCTACCTGTTCATGGTCGGCGCCCCGTTGTTCGCCGCCGTCGTCTGGTACTTCTTCCGCTCGCCGGCGTCGCCGATCGAGACCGACATCGTCGGCAAGACGATCGTCGAGGTCGCGCTGGTCATCGCCGCGGGCGCGACCTGGGTCTCCATCGGCCACCCGGTCGTGGGCTTCGTCTTCATCGTGATCGCCGCCCTGAGCGGCGTGATCGCGTTCCGCAGGGAGACCGCATGACCGCCACGGGCCTCCAGGCCGGCCGGGAGGCCCAGCGCACCCTGGTGCGCGCATCCCGCGTCGTCGACGCGGCCGGGTCCACGGCGGACGGCTGGGTCCTGCTCGCCGGTGACGTGGTGCACGCGGTCGGCTCCGGCCCCGAAGCCCCCGCGGCGGACCAGGTCGTCGACCTGGGCGACGCGGTCCTGACGCCTGGGTTCACCGACCTGCACGGGCACGGCGGTGCGACCGAGTCGTACGAGGACGACTCCTTCGCCGAGTCGCTGGCCGCGCACCGTGCCCACGGCACGACCCGGTCGGTCCTGTCCCTCGTCGCGAACCCGGTCCCCGCGCTCGCGGACTCGCTCGCGCGGATCCGTTCCGTGATGGCGATCGACCCGCTCGTGCTCGGCGTGCACCTGGAGGGGCCGTTCCTGTCCCCGCACAACAAGGGCGCCCACAACGAGTCGTTCCTCATCGACCTGTCACCCGCAGCGGTCGAGGCCCTGCTCGAAGCCGGCGAGGGCGTCATCCGCCAGGTCACCATCGCACCGGAGCTGCCGGGCGCACTCGACGCCGTCCGCCGGTTCGTCGCCGCCGGGGTCACCGTCGCCGTCGGCCACACCGTCGGCACGTACGACCAGGCCCGAGCCGCGTTCGACGCCGGTGCGACGCTGCTGACCCACGCGTTCAACGCGATGCCGGGGCTGCACCACCGTGCACCGGGGCCGATCGGTGCCGCCGTGGCCGACGACCGGGTCACGCTCGAGCTCATCCTCGACGCCGTGCACGTGCACCCGGTCGTCGCGGACACCCTGTTCCGCGCCGCCCCGGGCCGGGTGGCGCTCATCACCGACGCCATGGGCGCTGCGGGCGCTGCCGACGGCTCGTACCGGCTGGGGTCGCTCGACGTCACCGTGACCGACGGGGTCGCGCACGTCGCCGGGACCGACACCATCGCGGGGTCGACGTTGACGCAGGACGTCGCGCTGCGGAACGCGGTGTCGCTCGCCGGACGGACGCTGCCCGAGGCCGTTGCGGCCCTGACGAGCGTGCCGGCCGCGGCGCTGGGGCTCGGCAACCGGCTGGGGCGGCTCGCGCCGGGGTACGCGGCCGACCTCGTGGCGCTGTCACCGGCGCTCGAGGTGCAGCGGGTGTGGGGCGGCGGGCGCGAGCTGCGCTGACGCGCTGATCGGCTCGACCGACTGCGTCCAGACCGGTCAGCGCCGGACGAGTGCTCCCGCGACGAGCCGGAGCAGCAGGGCGACCGCACCGAGCCCGGCGACGGCGACCCCGATGACGACCACGACGACGAGCCGGGTGAGGAAGTGCACCTCGGGCTCGTCCTCGCGCACGCCGAGGGACGACGCACCCACGAACACGAACACCGCAGCGATGAGCAACAGCCCCCGATCCAGGTCGTGGCGCGCAGGGCGGCCGGTGCTGGTGGCCGGGTGCGATCGTCCGGGGTCGTCGGTCGGGCTTTGGCGCCCTCGGTCTCCCAGTCGGCGAGTTCGGTCATGGTGGTCCCCCTCAGTCGGGTCGATCGTAGGGCTTGCACGTCGGGACCAGATCCCTCCGGCCAGCGTGCTTGCCGTTCCGTCGACGCTATCCGAGCGATCGGTGAGCGCCGTACCCTGGTTCGCGTGGCAGGGGGAAGCACGAAGGCGAAGCCGGGACGACGCGGACGACGACCGCGGAAGCGACGCCCTCGCGAGCCGCTGACATGGGCCCGGTTCTGGCGAGGCCTCCGGACGTACGCACGCGACACCTGGTCGCGCTGGTTCACGATCATCGGCGGCCTCGCCGTCCTGCTGACGGTGTTCCATCTGCCCGGCGACGTGTCCTCACTCCGGCAGAACACCGACCTCCAGCAGCGTGGCCGAACGGCGCAAGCGGTCGTCGTCGAGGTCAGGCACGAGCACCACAGCGGATACCGCGGCGGCTCCTGGGACGAGTACTGGCCGGTGACCGAGCAGACCGTCGACGGCGACGTGTTCACGGCTTCGTTGCGCCGGTACTCCACGCGCGATCCCGATGTCTACGAGCGTGGGCGCCGCATCGAGGTGCTCTACGATCCGGATCGCCACTGGACGGTCGCGCTCGCAGGAGATGATGCTCGTGCCGCCCTGGAGCGACAGGTGCGGAGCGGGATCACGGTCGGAGCGGTCGGACTCGCCCTCGTGGCCGTCGGACTGCCGTTCGACCTCCGCCGCGCTCGACGGAAGCGTCGGCGCACGGAGACCGCACGGCCGCTCGGCACTGCGCGGCGCAGACCCAGCCGCTGACCGCACCACCAGAGGGCGAGACCCCGACGTGTCCGATCCGACTCAGTGGTCGATCGGGCGCCCTCGAGCGCCGCTCGCCCACGTCGTGTCCGCCGTGTCGCCGACCCGGAGCGACAGGGTGCCGCCGCGGGTGACGAAGGACGCCGGGACCCACGACTTCTCGAGGGTGCGCCCGTCCAACCGAGCACCGTGCACGTACGGCGCGGTGCCGGAGGACCGGACGACGATCCGCTCCCCGCTCGACCGCCGGATGTCGACGGTGCTGAACGTCGGGCTGCCGATGAGCATCTCCGCACGCCCCGGTGTCTGCGGGAACAACCCGATCGACGCGAACACGTACCAGGCACTCATCGTGCCCAGGTCGTCGTTGCCCGGCAGCCCGCTCGGGCCGGTCGTGTAGGCGTCGTCGACGACCCGGCGCACGGTCTCCTGCGTCTTCCACGGCTTCCCGAGCGCGTTGTACATCCACGGCGTGTGGATGTCCGGCTCGTTGGTCGGGTCGAACTTCGTGGCGTCGCCGCCGGTCACCGCGAACGCGCCGGTGCTGTCGTGGAAGAACGCGTCCAACCGAGCGGAAGCAGCATCGTCGCCACCCAGGGCCGTCGACAGCCCCCGTACGTCCTGCGGCACGAGCCAGGTGTACTGCGCACTGGTCCCCTGCGCGAACCCGGTGCCGGTCGAGGGCGACCAGTCCGGCGTCCACGAACCGTCGGCCTGACGAGCGGCCTGGTAGCCGACGGCCGCGTTGAAGGTGTTCTTCCAGTAGGTCCCGCGCTCCGCGAACATCCGGGCGTCCGAGCGCAGCCCCAGGGAAGCCGCCCAGTACCCGAGCGCACTGTCGGAGATCGAGTCCTCGAGCGTCTCGGCAGCGCCGCCCCAGCACGAGCAGTCGTCGTTCGCGGCGTACTGGCGCTGCAGGTACTCGTCGAGCGCCGGGCGTTGGGCCAGGCACTGGCCCGGGCACCCGATGTCGCTCTCGGCGTCGTCGTTCTCGACGGTCGCCTGCTGCTTCAGCGAGGCGTAGGCGGCTCGCACGTCGAAGTTTCGGACCCCCATCGCGTACCAGGTGGCGAGGGTCGCGGCCGAGGGGTCACCCGTCATCACGTGCGTCGGCGCCCCGAGGTGGAGCCAGCGGTCCCACACCCCGCCGTTCTGCTGGGCGAACCGCAGCATCGACTGCGCCATGTCCCCGGCGACGTCCGGCCGCAGCAGTGCGAGCAGCTGGATCTGCGCCCGGTACTGGTCCCACCCGGAGTACGTGCCGTAGACGGCGCGGTGCCCCCGGTCCATGTGGTGCACCCGCTGGTCCGGCCCCAGGTAGCGGCCGTCACGGTCGTTCAGCGTGTTCGGTTGCATGAGCGCGTGGTACACGGACGTGTACAGCTGGGTGGTGCGGTCAGCGGTGCCGCCTCCGACGCGCAGACGCGACAGTTCGCGGTTCCAGGAGGCCCGTGTGCCGGCCGCCACGCTGGCGACGGTCGAGCGCTGCGTCACCTCGCCGTCGCGGTTCGCGATCGCTCCTGCGGCGCTCACGTACGAGATGCCGATCTTCGCGTGCACCGTCGCACCGCGACGCGCGTCGAACCCGACCCACGCGCCGGAGCCGCGTCCGGCACGGTCGGCGCCGGTCAGGTAGCCCTCCCCACCGGAGGAGGACGTGCCTCCCGGTCGGACCGTGCCGTCCTGCCAGGTGCCGGTGCTCGTGAACGCCTTGTCGAAGGTGGCCGTGAAGAACAGCCGGTAGTAGCTGCGGCGGTCCGGGTTGGTGGCACCGCCGCCGTTCGCGCGGCGGCTGCAGAAGCCGCCGGTCAGGACGCTGCCGCTCACCGTGCGGGTGCGGGCGTCGACGCGGGTGGTCGCGGCCTCGCTGCCGTTGATCGAGTTCGAGGTGCGGAAGAGCAGGTTCGCGGCCTTCCCGGCGGGGAACGCGAACTCGCCGATGCCGGCCCGGGTGGTGACGGCGAGGTCGGTGCGGACGCCGTTGTCGAGCGCGACGCCGTAGCGCCCTGGGCTCGCGGACTCGTCGTCGTGCGAGTAGCCGGCGGCGTAGACCGCGTCGGTGCTGTCGGCCGACGGCGAGGTCGTGATCGGGGTCGTGACCGGCATGATCGGCACGTCACCGGCGGCCCCCGGCGCGCAGCCGGCTCCGTTCAGGTGCGTCAGGCTGAAGCCGCGCAGCCGGTTCACGTCGTACGAGTAGCCGTTCGCGACCGGGGTCGAGGTCTGGTCGCCTGCGGTGCCGGTGGGGCTCCACTGCATCATGCCGAACGGTGCGGTCGCGCCGGGCCAGGTGTTGCCGTCGCCGCTCGTGCCGATGAACGGGTCGACGTACCGAGCCGGGTCGGAGACGGTCCTCCCCGCCTGCGCTGCCTGCCCTGACGGCGAGGCGACGGCCGGCGCGGCGACGACCCCCGTCCCGAGCAGCGCGGCGATCGTGGCCACCGCGGCGAGCGGGAGCGGGCGGACGAGCGGGCGACGGTGCACGCGAGAACGGTTCACGTCGGCGACGCTAGACCCCTCGGACGGGGACGCGCGCCGGGTCACCGACCGGTCCCCCGCTGTTCACCACGGTCGACGTGTTCTCGGCCCACGGGCGGGTTCGCCGCCGCTGGTAGCGTCCGGGCATGCTGTCGACGACCGACGAACCGGCCCGAGGACGCGTCCGCGACCTGCTCGGGCTGCCGTCCCCTGCCGAACTCCGTCCGGTCGCGGTCCGCCTGGAACCGCTCGGTCGCGACGGATCGGTGCAGTGGGCACGCGTCGAGCTGGACACGGCCGACGGCGACACCATCCCGTGCTTCCTCCTGACCCCGGACCACGGCACCGGAACGGACGTCATCGCCGTCCACCAGCACGCGGGCGACTTCACCTCCGGGAAGAGCGAGGCCGCCGGGCGGGCGGGGATCCGAGCCTCGCCTACGGCGTGGTGCTCGCTCGCAGTGGTGCCCGCGTGGTCATCCCCGATCTGATCGGCTTCGAGGAACGCCGACGCGACTGGACGGACGACCCGGCGGCCGACGAACGCCTCGATGCGCTCTTCCGTGTGGCGGACGGCAGCAGCCTGCAGGCGAAGCACTCGCGTGACATCGCCACGGTGACGTCCTGGATGATCGAGACGAGTGCTGCCGACACCGAACTCGGCATCGTCGGCCACTCCCTCGGCGGCCAGGTGGCACTGTTCGCACTCGCCGTCGACGCCCGACTCACGCGGGGCGTGGTCAGCTGCGGGCTCGGGACGCTGGCCTCGTTCGAGGCCGCTCGGATCCGCCACAACCCGGCCTGGTTCGTCCCGGGTCTGACCGCCGCCGGCGACGTCCCCCTGGTCGCGTCAGCCGTTGATCAGCCGGTCCTCGTCGCGGCGGGACGGGACGACGGACTGTTCCCCTCGCCGGCGTCCGGCGCGTCCTCGACGCGTTCCGTCCGGGTGTCGCGACGACCGAGGTGTTCGGCGGCGGCCACGCGATGCCGCCGCGCATCACGGAAGCGGCACTCCGGCACCTGCTGTCCAGGTGAACGGATGATCAGGACCCGGCGCGCACCGCGACCTGGTCCACGAAGGCCCGGACGCGAGCGCGGAACGCCGGGTCCGCCGCCGGGCCCTTCACCGGCACGACGTGCAGCCGCCGGTCACCACGCCGGAGGGCCGGTCCGACGAACACCCCCTCGGTGACGTCCGGGGCGGTCGCCGACCAGAGCGTCGAGCGAGCGCCGTCCGTGGCGGTCCGGGCCAGGCTGCGGGCGACCATGCCGCCGAGGCGCTGCGTCAGGGTCTCCGCCTGGTCGTTCATCCCCGTCGCCGCGATGCCGGGGTGCGCGATCACCGACCGGATGTCCGAACCGGCAGCACGGAGTCGTTCACCGAGGTCGACGCTCAGCGCTGCGGCCGCGGTCTTGGAGTCGGTGTACACACCGAACTGCGAGTAGTCGTCCGGACCGTCGACCCCGCCGGGCCCGGGGACGCGGCGGGTGCGCTGCGACAGGTTCGAGCCGACGAGCACGACGCGGGAGACGGCCCGCCGAGCAGCGGGAGCATGGCCTCGGCGAGCACGGCCGGCCCGACGACGTTCGTCGCCCAGGTGCGCTCGATTCCTTCGTCGGTGCGCCCGAACGTGCCGATCGTCGCACCGGCGTTGTTGACGAGGGCATCCACGACGATGCCGTCCTCGGCGAGCTGCCGGGCGAACGCCGTGACGGACGCGACGGACGCGGTGTCGACGAGCCGCGCCTCCAGGTCGAGCCCCACGGGGAGGACGCGAGCCGCCTTGTCGAGGTCGCGCACGCCGGCGACGACGCGGGCGCCGGCCGACGCGAGGGTCGTGGCGACGACGAGGCCGAGCCCACCGGTCGCGCCGGTGACCACCACGGTCCTGCCGTGCTGGTCGGGCATCGCTGCCGGTTCCCACTCGAAGCTGTCCATCGTCGTCTCCTGCTCGCTCGCCGCACCGAATCGGATGATTCATCCGGAACGCTAGCACAACCGGATAGAGTGTCCACATGACGATCGCGATGGCCCGGCCCGAGGCGCTGCGCTCCGATGCCCAGCGCAACCGGACGGCGCTGCTCGACGTTGCCCGCACCTTCGTCGACCGGGGCGAACCGGCCCTGCTGAACGCCGTCGCGCACGAGGCCGGAGTGGGGGTCGGGACGGCCTACCGGCACTTCCCGAGCCAGCAGCACCTGCTCGAAGCGCTCGCGATCGACGCACCTCGAGGACATGCTCGACCAGGTCCGCGACGCCGTCGTGCTGCCGGACGCAGCCGATGCGCTGCGCGGGGTCGTCACGGCCGCGTTCCGGAGCATGGTGGACGACGCGGCCCTCGGTGACCTGCTGACGAACGGCGGGTTCTCCTGCGCGGACACCGCCGCCCTCGCCGGTGACCTGGTGGTGTCCGTCGACGCGCTGCTCGCACGGGGACGCGCCGAGGGGATCGTCCGGACGGACGTCGACGCCGACGACCTCCGCCGGCTGCTGTGCGGGATGCGCGAAGCGGCCGTCGCCGGCGGCACCCGGGTCAGCGATCCGGAGCGCTACGTCGAGATCCTGCTCGCCGGGCTCCGTCCGGCCTGAGGACCGGCACTGCCGCGAACCGGCGGGCACTGTCAGGATGGGCGCATGAGCGTCATGGTCTCCGTGTTCGATGCGCACCGCAGCCGTACGAGCGAGAAGTACACCGCGTACCCGCCGGACGTCCTGCCGATGTTCGTCGCCGAGATGGACTCGATGCTCGCGGAGCCGGTGCGCGACGCCCTCGTCGCCGCGGTCACCAACGGCGACACCGGGTACGTCGGCCACGGTCGTGCGCTGCCCGAGGCGTTCGCGGACTTCGCCGAGAGCCGGTGGGCCTGGCGCGTCGACCCCGACCTCGTCCGCACCACCACCGATGTGTCGGTCGCGGCGGTGGAGATGCTCCGCCGGATCATCGAGCCGGGCGACCAGGTCGTCATCATGCCGCCTGTGTACCCACCGTTCTGGGAGTACGTGTCCGAGGCCGGCGGCACCGTGACCGAGGTCCCGTTGCTCGCGCCCGACGGCCCCGCGGACCCGTTCGACACCACGGCCGGCTGGCGGATGGACCTGGACGGCCTCGCACAGGCGTTCGCCGACGGCGCGCGCACCGTGCTGCTCTGCAACCCGCACAACCCCCTCGGCCTGGTGCACGACCGCTCGTCGCTCGTCGCACTCGCGAAGCTCGCCGACGAGTGGGACGCCGTGGTCGTCTCGGACGAGATCCACGCGCCGCTCGTGCACGCCGATGCGGTCTTCACGCCGTTCCTGGAGTCCTGCCCCGAGGCCGCCGCGCTCGGGGTCTCGTTGACGAGCGCGAGCAAGGCCTGGAACCTCGCGGGGACGAAGTGCGCGTTGATCGTCGGCGCCTCGGAGCGGGCCCGTGCCTGGTTCGACGCCCTGCCGACCGAGGTCGTCGAGCGCACCGGCATCCTCGGCTACACCGCGAGCGTCGCGGCCTTCAGCGAGGGCGAGCCGTGGTTGGCGTCACTGCTCACCGAGCTCGCGGCGAACCGGCGCACCCTGGCCGAGCGGATCGGCGACGTGCTGCCCGGCGCCGAGTACCGGCAGCCGCAGGCGTCGTACCTGGCGTGGCTCGACCTGCGGGCGCTGCCGTGGGGCGACGACCCCGCGGCGCTGCTGGTCGACGAGGCGAAGGTGGCGCTCGCCTCCGGCCCGGCGTTCGGACGACAGGGTCAGGGCTTCGCGCGACTGAACTTCGGGTGCTCGGCCGAGACCCTGGACGACGGCCTCAGCCGCCTGCACACCGCGTTCCGGCAGCGCGCAGACGGCTGATCGTCGGTTCTACTCGAACACCTGCCAGGCCGGCTTGTTCGCGTACGTGTAGCGGTAGTAGTCGGCGAGCTGCAGGCCGGCGGCGGCTTCCTCGTCGACGACGACCGTCGCGTGCTCGTGCAGCTGCAGCGCCGAGCCGGGGACGAACGAGCTGAGCGGCCCCTCGACCGCGGCGGCGACCGCGTCGGCCTTGGCGGAGCCCTGCGCGACGAGGACGAGCTGCTGCGCGTCGAGGATGGTGCCGAGCCCCTGCGTCATGCAGTGCGTCGGGACCTGCTCGGGCGAGTCGAAGAACCGCGCGTTGGCGTCACGGGTCGACGGCGCCAGGGTCTTGATCCGGGTGCGCGAGGCGAAGGACGACGTCGGTTCGTTGAACCCGATGTGTCCGTTCGCGCCGATGCCGAGGATCTGCACGTCGATCCCGCCGGCGGCACGGATCGCGGCGTCGTACTCCTTCGCCGCGAACTCCAGGTCGTCGGCACGACCGTCGGGCACCCGCACCCGCGAGGGGTCGAACCCGAGCGGCGCCACGACGTCGCGCGCGATGACGCTGGCGTACGACTCCGGGTGCTCGAGCGGGATGCCGACGTACTCGTCGAGGGCGAACCCGCGAGCCTCGGCGAACGAGATCTCGCCCGCACCGACCCGACGCTGCAGGTCGGTGTAGATGCCCTGCGGGCTGGATCCGGTGGCGAGACCGATGACGGCGGACGGCTTCTTGGCGACGACGGACGCGATCTTGGCCGCGGCGACGCGACCGACCTCAGCCGGCGTGGGCAGGATGATGATCTCCACACGCCCATGCTACTGGTCATGACCAGTCTCCGACAGGGCGGGATCGGTAGCGTGGGCCCATGCCCACCCCCGACTTCGTCCTGTCCCTCCGCTCGAAGATCGGCACCGATCTCCTCTGGATGACCGGTGTGACGGCGGTGGTCACCCGGGGCGACGGGGACGATCGCGAACTCCTCGTGGTCCGACGGGCGGACAACGGCGCGCTCACGCCCGTCACCGGCATCATCGACCCGGGCGAGGAACCGGCCGTCGCCGCCGAACGCGAGGTCCTGGAAGAGGCGGACGTCGTCGCCGTCGCCGAACGGCTGGCGTGGGTGCAGGTGCTGCCGGAGCTGACGTACGCGAACGGCGACCGGGCGCAGTACCTCGACCTGGTGTTCGCCTGCCGGTACGTCTCGGGCACGCCGAACCCGGCGGACGGCGAGAACACCGAGGCGTTCTGGGCGCGACTCGACGACCTGCCCGACATGCACCCGAACATGCGTGCCCGCATCGCGGCGGCGTTGGCCGACGAGCGCGAGGCGCGCTTCCAGCGCTGACCCCGCCGGCCTGGAGGCGCGGGGCGGCCCCGCCACGCGCCTCCAGGCCGCCCGTGGTCGCGCCCACCCCGCGAAAGCGACAGTGTGCCGCCGACCTTCCGCGGGGAACTGTCGCTTTCGCGGAGGGGACGCGCCTGGCCCGGCGAGGACTGTCGCTTCGGCGGTCAGGCGAGCGGGGCGACCGCGACGGGAGCGCCGAGCAGGCGGACGGCGACGGACTCGCCGGCGGCGCGACGGTCGCCGACCTCGTGCTGCACGGTCACGACGGTGTCGTCGTCGAGCCGGACCGTGGTGCGGCGGATCGAGCCGAGGAAGCTCGACGACACGACGGTGCCGGTGATGCCCTCCGGGGCGAAGGCGACGTCCTCTGGTCGGACGTAGGCGAGCACCGGCCCGTCGGCGACCGAGGCGTCGAGTGCGGGCACGCGGAACCCGTACACGAACACGTCGCCGCCGCGCAGGTCGCCCTGCAGGCGGTTCGACTGCCCGACGAAGTCCGCCGTGAACGCCGACGACGGGGAGCGGTAGAGCTCTTCCGGCGTGCCGATCTGCTCGATGTCGCCGGCGTTCATCACGGCGATGCGGTCGGAGACGGCGAGCGCCTCCTCCTGGTCGTGGGTGACGAACACCGTGGTGATGCCGAGGTCGCGCTGGATGCGGCGGATCTCCTCGCGGAGCGAGACGCGCACCTTGGCGTCGAGGGCGGAGAGCGGCTCGTCGAGCAGGAGGACGCGGGGCCGCGTGACCAGGGCGCGGGCGAGAGCGACGCGCTGCTGCTGGCCACCCGACAGTTGGTGCGGGTAGCGCTCGGCGAACTCGCCCAGGTGCACCATGTCGAGTGCCTCGACCACGCGGCTCCTGCGCTCGGCGGCGGGGACACGGCGCATCTCGAGGCCGAACGCGACGTTCTGCCGCACCGTCATGTGCGGGAACAACGAGTACTGCTGGAACACCATCCCGATGTCGCGCTTGTTCACCGGGGTGGCGGCGACGTCCTGGCCGTCGATGCGGATGGCTCCGGCGTCGATGGCCTCGAGGCCGGCGAGTGCTCGGAGCGCCGTCGTCTTGCCGCAGCCCGACGGGCCGAGCAGGGACACGAACTCGCCCGGTTCGACGCGGAGCGACAGTCCGGCCAGGGCTCGGTGCGTGCCGTAGTGCTTCTCGACGGCTTCGAGCTCGACGACGGCGCCGGTGGAGGCGAGGGACGCCGGGGCTGCCGGTGCGGTGACGGTCATGCGGACTCCTTGACGCGGGTGGTGCGGACGGTGCGGGCACGGCCGGCACGACGGCCCGTCCCGATGCGGCCGATGACGACGAGCAGGACGAAGCCGAACACGAGGGCCGCGACCGAGAAGATCGCGGCGACGTACGGGTCGGTCTGCTGCACGAGCACGAGAGCGGTCTGGAAGGTGGTGCGGGACAGGAACGCGGCGAGCGTGTACTCGCCGAGGACCACCGTGATGGTGAGGAAGCACGCGGCGGTGATGCCCCGGCGGAGGTTCGGCAGGAGCACCCGCCAGGTGACCGTCCACCACGAGGCGCCGAGCGACCGGGCGGCCTCGGACAGCACCGTCAGGTCCGTCGCGGTGATGGCGGCGGCGATCGGGCGGAACGCGAACGGCAGCGTCACGATGCCGATCGCGAAGGCCAGCGTCCACGCGCCGGATCCGAAGACCTGCGAGACCACCTGGTACACGGGGATGAAGCCGACGACGAGCACCACGACGGGGACCGTGATCGGGACGATGCAGACGAACTCGAGCACGCGGCGGAGCCTCGGGTAGCGCAGCGCCGTGATGATCTGGGCGGGCAGCAGGACGAACAGCACGATGCCGACGGTGATGACCGCGATGAGCAGCGATGCCCCGAGGCCGTCGAACACCGGCTGGTAGGTGAACGCGTTGGCCGGGTCGACGATGGCTGCCCAGTGCGCGACGGTCAGACCGTCGTCGGTGCCCTGGCGGAAGGTGAACTGCACCAGCGCGGCCAGCGGGACGGCGAAGACGATCCCGACGACCGTGAGCACGGCGGTGGCGGTGCCCCGTGACGGGGCCGTGCCGAAGCGGCCGACGCGGGCGGGCCTCCTGTCCGACCGGACGCGACCGACGTCGGACGCGACGGCCCCACCGGCGTTGCCGCGCTCATCGCTGCCACCTTGCGACCCGGCGCTGCAGCAGCGAGTACGCGCCCATGACGACCGCCATCACGACGACCATGCCGAAGGCGAGCACCCCGGCGACGTTCTGCAGGCCGATGAGCGTCTCGCTGGTGAGCTGCGTGCGGATCGTGAGCGGCACGATGCCGCCCTGCGAGATGAGTGCCGCGGCGGTGGCGAACGACGAGAAGCCGTTCGCGAAGAGCAGGAGCAACGAGCCCCAGAACGCCGGTGCGAGCACGGGCAGGGCGATCCGCGCCAGTACGTGGCGCGGGAGGCGCCGAGGGTGGCGGCGGCCTCGCCCCACTGCGTCTTCACGCCCTCGAGCGCGGGCATGAACGTGAGGACCATCAGCGGCACCTGGAAGTAGACGTACGGGATCACGAGACCGGGCACCGTGTAGAGGAAGGCGCCCGTCGCGTTGCGGTCGACGTCGACGAGCGACACCAGCCACGTCGTGACGAGCCCCTGCACGCCGATCGTGGCGATGAACGCGAACGCGAGCATGACTCCGCCGAACTGGGCGAGGACGCTCGCGGCCGAGTCGATCATCGACCGGACGAGCCCGTCGGGCCGGAGTGCCGACAGTGCCCAGCAGACGAGCGCTCCGATGACGGCGCCGATCACCGCGGACACGGCGGACAGGCCGAACGAGCCACCGAAGGCCCGCAGCACCGACGGATCGGCGAACGCTGCGAGGTTCGTGAGGGTGAACGTGCCGTCGTCGGTGAAGAACCCGCTACCGACCGCGATCACCGCGGGGACGGCGAGGAAGAGCAGGACGTACGCGGCGAACGGGGTGAGGCCGAGCCAGGCCAGGTCGACACGGCGCCGGACACGGGGTCCGGCGCCGTGACGGACGGCATCGGCGGACGCTCGTGCGGACGGCGGGAGCACGGGCTCGTCGCGCTCGTCGCCGGTGCGCTCGCCGCGGGCGCGCCCGCCGATGCGGTGGTCATGCTGGTCAGGACCCCATGGTCGAGGACCACTTGGCCGACAGCACCTTCGCGGCGTCTGCCACCTGTGCGTCGGTCAGCTCGACGTAGTCCTTCGGCGCGCCACCGGCGGCGTCGAGGGCGTCCTGGTCGACCTTGCCGGACTTCTCCAGGGCGGCGAGGGTCGACGGGAACGCACCGGCCTGCAGGTACAGGTTCTGCGCCTCGGGGCTGGCGATGTACTCCTGCCACAGGCGAGCGGCGGCGGGGTGCGGGGCGTCCTTGTTGATCGCCTGCGAGTAGTACGAGCCGAGCGCCTGACCCTCCGGCACGACGGTCTTCCAGTCCTTGTTGCCACTCGCACCGGCGGCGGGGCCCCACGCGAGGTTGTTGTACGACCACTGGATGACCACGGGGGTCTCACCCGAGGCGACCGTGGCCTGCGTGGGCAGCACGTTCTGGAAGTTGCCGGCCTGCTTGAGCTTGCCGAAGTAGTCGACGCCCTTGGTGATGTCGTCGGCCGAGCCGCCGTTCTCGAGCGCTGCCAGGTACACGGCTGATGCGGCCTGGTTCGCCTGCGTCGGGTCGCCCGCGATGGAGACCTTGCCCTTGTACTCGGAGCCGAGCAGGTCCGTCAGGTCCTTCGGTGCGTCGGTGATCTTCGACGAGTCGTAGCCGATCGACATCAGGCCCGTGTAGTCGCGGGTCCAGGCGCCGTCCTGCTCCTTGAGCGTGTCCGGGATGTCGCTCCAGTTCGCGACCTTGTAGTCCGTCAGCAGGTCGAGGTTCTCCTGCAGCACGGCGTTGCCGAGGTCGAGCACGTCGGGAGCGGTGGACTGCCCTTCTGCGACTTCACCGCGGCGACCTCGTCGGCGCTGGAGCCGTTCGGGTTCGCGGAGTTGATCTTGATGTCGTACTTCTTCGTGAAGCCGTCGATGATCTTGCCGTAGTTGGCCCACGACGGCGGCAGCGCGATGACGTTGAGCTGTCCTTCGGCCTTCGCGGCCTTCACCAGAGCGTCCATGCCACCGGAGGCCTCGGCGCTCGTGGCGGTCTTCCAGTTCGTGTCGTCCTTCGTCGTGCTGGCCGAGCTCGTGGCCGAGCATCCGGCGAGGGTGACGATCGCTGCGGCGGCGAGGGCGATGCCGGCGATGGTGCGCTTGTGCTGCACGGGAGGTGCCTTTCGGGTGGGTGCTGCGGGTGCTTCGGGTGGGGCCGCGGTTCTCGGCCCGGGACGATCGTGGAGGCGGCCGGTTTCCGGCCCGTGCTGCGGCGGTGAACGGCTGCGGAACAGCGGGTGCGCCTGTACGTTCTCGCCTGGCGGGGGGCGGGGCGGGGGGCGGCGTGCGGCGTACCTGGTCGATTCGGGCGCACCTGGTCAGAAGTTCCTGGCAGGTACGCCCGAAAGCATGAGGTATCGCGCGCGCTCTGGGAAAGAACGGGCGAGGTCAGGCGCCGAGTTCGACGAGCACCCGCGGGATCTCGGTCACGAGCTCGCTCGCCAGGTACCCGAGCGGCCCGACCTGCACCGCGAGCCGATCGCCGGCAGCCGCGTGCACGTAGGACGCCCACGCCACCGCCTGTGCCGGTTCCGCGCCACGAGCGAGCAGGCCGGCGACCGCACCCGACAGGACGTCGCCGCTGCCGCTGGTGCCGAGTCCTCCGGAGCCGGTGCCCTTGATCCAGCTCCGCCCCTGCGGCGTCGCGATGGCGTCGCCCAGGGCCACGACCGCACCGAACCGCTGCGCGATCGCCATCGCGTCGGCCACGTCGTCGTCGCTGCACTCACGACCGAGGAGCCGTTCGGCTTCGCCGGAGTTGGGCGTCATCACCAGCCGACCCCGGAGCGGTTCCAGGCGGTCCCGCACGTCGGCCGCCACCCCGAGGGCGAACGCATCGAGCACGACGGTGGTCTGTGGTCCGACGACGTCGGCGAGTCCGGCCACGAGGTCACGGGTGCCGTTCGGCTCGTCGAGTCCTGGGCCGACCAGCAGCGCGTCCGCGCTCGCAGCCGAGTCCGCGATCCCCTCGATCGCGCCCACGGCGACGTGACCGTCCGCGTCCTCGTCGAGCGGTTCGACGCCGGACTCGGGCACGGCGACCGCGACCTCGTTCGCGATGCTCCGCCCCACCGCGAGGGTGAGCCGCCCCGCTCCCACCCGGAGTGCTGCGAGCGCCGAGAGCATCGCGGCTCCGGGCGTCCGCGCTGCGCCGCCGACCACGAGCACCTGCCCGCGACCGTACTTGCCCGCGCCGGGCTCGGGGAGCGGCCAGTCCCGCAGGAAGTTCGGGGTGACGGTCTCAGCGGACATGCTCGTCGTCCTTCCGGCCGGTGTGTGCCGTGACCTCGTCGTCGTCGAGGTGCCCGACGGAGGAGAACTCCTCGAGCACCCACGGTGCTCCCGCACGCTCGCGGCGGAGTCGGGTGAGGGAGGCGTTCGCGACCGCGTGCGTCCGGGCGAACTCCATGAGCGCCGGCTCGTCGAGGTCGAGGCACACCGCCACGACCAGCATCACGACGGCGTCGTGCGCCGCGACGACGAGCCGCTCGGTGCCCTCGACCCGTTCGACGTCGACCAGCGCCGATCGGAGCCGGAGCATCACGTCGGCCCAGGACTCGCCTCCCGCTGGCCGGTGGTAGTACTTGCCGAGCCACTGCCGGCGACGTTCCTCGTCGGGGTACCGGTTCCGCACACCCTGCAGGGTGAGCAGGTCGAGCACACCGAGCTCGCGGTCGCGGAGCCGCTCGTCCACCCGTTTCTCGGGCTCGGCCAGCCCGCCGGCCCCGAGCGCGATCTCGATGGTCTGCTGCGCACGCAGGTACGGCGAGACCCACAGCGCCACGGGGACGTCGTCGATGCCACGATCGGCGAGTTCCTGTCCGAGCGACCGCGACTGCGATTCGCCGAGCGGACTGAGCGGGACGTCGGCGTCCCGGTACTCGACGTCGATGACGTCGTCGCCCGCGGCCTCTGCTCGGGCGGCGGCGACGTTCGCGAGCGATTCACCGTGGCGGACGAGCCAGATCTCCTGCACTGCCATGCCGCCACGCTAACCACGCCGCGCTGAGCCGGCTCACCGACGCCCACCGCCTGCGGTGCGGCGGGCGCTCCGGACCGGGCGGATCGCACACGGCAACCCCGCGGCGCGGAACCGGAGCGCCAGCGCATCGAGGTCGAACAGGTCCCGCCACTCGAGCCGGATGATCGTCCGCACACCCGGCACCGTGAGCAGCCTGGCATGGCGACGTTTCTCGTCCAGGAACACCTCGGTCTGGCTGCGGCCGCCGCGGTACCGGTCCTGCGTGTACTTCGCGCGTCCGTCGATCTCGACGACGACGCCTTCTGCTGGGAACCAGAAGTCGACGGCGGACCGGCGACCATCGACGACGAACTCCTGCTGCAGCACGGGAGCGGGCAACCCGAGCTCGCGGAAGACCACGCGCGCGAGTGACTCCGCCGGCGAACCCGAACGCCTCGTCGGCCAGGTCGAGGACCTGCGCGGCCCGAGCCCGACCGCGAGCACTCGGGTGCACTGCTCGCCACAGCTCGTCGCGCCCGGTCCCGGCGCGCAGCGCGGCGTCTGCCACGACGACCCCCGTCCGCAGGTCTCCGGTCATCGCGATGTCGATCACCGTCCGCGGGACCGCGGTCACTGCGAGGTCGCCGACCCGGACCCGTTCGGCGCCGGACACCGGTTTCGTGTGCAGGACCAGCTCGGTGGTCCTGCCCCGGTACATCGACTCCGGCACGGTGACGTGCACCGGGACGCTCCACCCGCCGAGCGCGGGCAGCCCGTGCACCGCGGCCGCTGAGTCGTGCGATGCCGTCGCCCGCGGGCCGAGCCGGCCGAGCCGCGCGTACACGCGGGTGACGTACCGCTGCCGTGGCCCGGCCGCGTCCCACGCTGCCCCGTCGACGAACGCGTTCGGCCCTGCCCGGACGAGTCGGCCCGGACCCTGGAGTCGGGTCCGGCGGCGCAGGGTGGTGGCGTCGAGTCCGGCCTCACGCGTGGCCGAGGCTCGGAGGATGGGCAGCGGTTCGTTCATGGAGACGACGTTGCCCGACCCGCCATGCGCCCAGCGGGCTGACGTCGAGGTCTGTGGACGGGCCTCCAGGCCTGCCCGCCTGTGGAGGAAGGACGTTCCTTCCCAGAACGGCCGCGATGCCAAGCGGAATCGGGCGTACCTGGTCGGAACTTTCGACCAGGTACGCCCGAATCGACCACCCACGCCCGATTCGACCAGGTACCCACCCACCCACCCCCACAAACAGAAGGCGGCGCCGGACGGAACGCACCCGTGTCCCGTCCGGCGCCGCGGTCTCTCCCCGAGGGGGACCGGCCCCGCTGCCTCAGGCCCGGCGTACCCGCAGGGTCACGATCTCGAAGGGCCGGAGCGTGAGCACGACCGGCTCCCCCGAGTCCCACGAGTCCCCCAGCGGGCGTTCCAGCAGGTCCACCGTCGCCACCGAAGCGACGTCGAACCCGAACGACACCCCGACGTCGGTCGCCCGACCGCCGGAGGCCTCGTACAGTCGCACGACCACGTCACCGGAGCGGTCCTCGGCGAGCTTCACGGCCTCGACGAGCACCTGCGGCGACGACACCGAGACCAGCGGCGAAACAACGGTCGAACCGGCGACAGAGCGCACCGGCAGGTTCAACCGGTAGCCGGAGTCGGCGGCGTCGAGCACCGACGCCCCCACCCGCAGCACCGTCCGGAACACGTGGTGCCCCTGGTCGGCGTTCGGGTCCGGGAACGTCGGCCCGCGCAGCAACGACTCGCGCACGAGCGTCGTGGTGCCGCCGTCGGGCCGTGTGGAGCGCGTGATGTCGTGTCCGTAGGTGGAGTCGTTCGCCACCGCGACGCCGAACCCGGGCTCGGCGACGTGCACCCAGCGGTGCGCCGACGTCTCGAAGCGGGCGTGGTCCCACGAGGTGTTCTGGTGGGTCGGCCGGTCGATGTGGCCGAACTGGATCTCGCTCGAGGCGGACGACGCACGGACGTCCACCGGGAACGCGAGCTTCAGCAGCTTCTGGTGCTCGTGCCAGTCGACCTCGGTCTCGATGGTGAGTTCCGGCTCGCCCTCGACGGCGGAGTACCGGGTCGTGAGCGTCGATGACCCGAAGGCCCGTTCCACCACGAGCGAGGAGCCGTCGATCGCGACCGACGACGCTGACAGGACGGTGCCGTTGCGCTGGTACGCACGGTCGATGTCCCACGCCTCCCACTGGTTCGGGGTGTCGCGGAAGACCGTGTACTCGGCAGCGGCCGCACCCGGTGCGATCGCGTCGCGCCCGCTGGCGCGGTCGACGAGCGACACGACGTGGCCGACGCCGTCGATGGTCGCCGTGACGACGCCGGTGTCGAAGACGAAGTGGTCGCCGGAGCGGACGGGAGGCACGGGTCGCGGTTCCGAGCCGAGCGAACCACCCAGGGCGGTTGCGTCTCCCGCCGCGACCGGCGAGGCGTTGAAGCGCACGACGTTCCCGGACGAGCCGCTGCCGCCGACGGCGTCGGCGCCGGACGGCGCGTCGAGCAGCGCACTGCTGCCGCCGGCGGCGGCCGACGACGAGGCCCCGACCCCGGCGAGCGCCGCAGCGCCCCGTTCGCGAGCGCGGTCGTCGCGTTGCCGATCAGCCCCTCGAGCACCTGGGCGATCTGCGCGTAGTTCTCCTCGGCGTTCTCGTAGACCCAGGCGATCGAGGACCCCGGCAGGATGTCGTGGAACTGCTGCAGCAGGACGGTGTGCCAGGCGCGCTCGAGCTCTTCGTAGGGGTAGTCCAGCCCGAGGCGCACGGCCGCGGTCGACGCCCACAGCTCGGCCTCGCGGAGCAGGTGCTCGGAGCGGCGGTTGCCCTGCTTCGTGCGGATCTGCGACGTGTAGGTGCCGCGGTGGAACTCGAGGTACATCTCGCCGGACCACACGCCGGGGGTCGGCAGGACCCGTTCGAGCTCCTCGAAGACCTGGGCGGGGGTGCCGAGCTGCACGCGCGGCGAGCCGTCCAGGTCGTGCTGGCGTCGGGCGGCCGCGACCATCTCGCGGGTGGGTCCGCCGCCGCCGTCACCGAAGCCGTAGAGCAGCATCGAGGTGTTGGCGACGCCACGCTCCTTGTTGTTCCGTTCGCCGCGGTGCAGGTCGGCGGCGGAGACGTCGGAGTTGTAGGTGTCGGCCGGCGGCAGGTGCGTCAGGACGCGGGAGCCGTCGATGCCCTCCCAGTGGAAGGAGGTGTGCGGGATGACGTTCGTCTCGTTCCACGACGGCTTCTGGGTGACGAACCACTTCGAGCCGGCGGCGCGGACGATCTGGGGCAGTGCGCCGGAGTAGCCGAACGAGTCGGGCAGCCAGGCCTCGGGGGTGTCGATGCCGAACTCCTCGAGGAAGAAGCGCTTGCCGGCGACGAACTGGCGGGCGAGCGCTTCACCACCGGGCAGGTTCGTGTCCGACTCCACCCACATGCCACCGACCGGGATCCACCGCCCCTCGGCGACGCGCTGCTTGATGCGGGCCCAGATCGACGGGTAGCCGTCGCGGATCCACGCGTACTGCTGCGCCGACGAGCAGGCGAAGGTGAAGTCCGGGTCGCGGTCCATCAGGTCGAGCACGTTCGAGAAGGTGCGGGCGCACTTGCGGATCGTCTCGCGCACCGGCCAGAGCCAGGCGGAGTCGATGTGGGCGTGGCCGACGGCGATCGCCCGGTGTGCGGCGGAACTGGCGGGGACGGCCAGCACGGGTGCCAGGACCTCGCGGGCGTCGGCTGCGGTGCCGGCGACGTCGTCGGGGTCGAGCGCGTCGGCTGCGAGCTCGAGGGCGTGCAGGATGTCGGCGCCGCGGGTGCCGTCCGTGGGAAGTTCCGCCATCAGGCCACGCAGGACCCAGAAGTCCTGCTGCAGCTCCCACACGGTGTCGTCGCGCTCGACGAGTTCGAGGGCACGCACGCGGTAGATCGGCTTGTCACCCGCGGTGGAGCGCGACCCGAGGGGCGTCGCGCCCTGGAACGAGTCGCCGCCGATGTCCGGGTTCGCGCCGGCCTCGACGTACAGCTCGAACGACTCCCCTGCGCCGACCTCGACCGGCACGGTGTCGTTCCGCGGCTCGACGCCCTTGATCGTGGAGCCGTCGGGCCGGTACGCCAGTCCCTCGGCCTGGAACCCCGGGTGCCGCTTCGTGAACCCGAGGTCGACGAGCAGTTCCGCAGTGGTCCCCGGCGCCGTGCCGAAGTCGGCGGGGACGGTGCCGGTGATCCGGAACCAGGTGGTCCCCCACGGTCGGCCACCCCAGGCGCTGCCCACCGTGAACGGCGTGTACGCCTGCTGGACGGCGGAGTCGAACGGCACCGGCTCGTCCGGCACCTCCCACGCCTCGATCGTCACCGGCGCCGAGCGGCGGTGGACGGCGGGGTCGACACGGTCGCGGACGAGGCGGGCGATCCGGGCCTCGACGAGCGGTTCGTCCTGGTGCATGTGGTTCCTTTCGAGAGAGCCGGCCGGAGCCAGCGGATCAGCCCTTGATGCCGCCGGCGAGGGCGTTGCCGCCGCCGAGGCCTCGGGACACGATCACGTAGAGGGCGATGACGGGCACGGAGTAGACGATGGAGAACGCGGCGAGCTGTCCGTACGCGACCGCCCCGTTCTGCCCGAAGAAGTTGAAGATGCTCACCGCGGCGGGCACCTTGTCGGGCGAGAGCAGCAGGACGAACGGGACGAAGAAGTTCCCCCACGCCTGGATGAACACGAAGATGAACACGACGGCGATGCCCGGACGCATGAGCGGGACGACGATGCGCGTCAGGGTGGTCATCATCGACGCCCCGTCGGTCCACGCTGCTTCTTCGAGGGAGATCGGCACGGAGTCCATGAAGTTCTTCGCCATCCAGATCGCCATCGGCAGCGACGTCGCGGCGAGGAAGAAGATGCAGCCCCACACGTTGTCGATCAGGTTGAGCGACACGAACAACGCGTAGACGGGCACCATCATGGCGGTGATCGGCAGGCCGGTCCCGAACAGGATGCTGTACAGGAACGGCTTGTTGACCCGCATCTTGTAGCGGGACAGCGGGTAGGCGGCGAGCAGTGCGAAGACCACGGTGACGACTGCCGTGCCGCCGGAGAGCAGCAGGCTGTTCGCGAGTGGGATGAACGACAGCTCGGGCGTGAGCACCTTGGTGAAGTTGTCGAGCGTGAACTGCGTCGGCAGCTTCACGGACAGCGACGCCTGGGTGTCGACCGAGGCGAGGACGAGCCAGAGCAGCGGGACCGCGAAGCACACCGCGATGACGAGCAGCACGGTGTTCGCCACCCACCGCATGGTGCGGCCGCGGGGCGACGTCATGTGCAGCGAACCGGGAGCGGTCACCGAGCGGGTGGTGGTCGGGTCGAGGGACGGGGCAGTGATGGCCATCAGTCCACCTCCGGCTTGAGGGCTCGGATGTAGATGATCGAGAAGACCGCCCCCACCACGAGCAGGATCGTCGCGATCGCGGTCCCGAAGCCGAGCTGCGAGAACTTGAACGCCTCTTGGTAGGCGAGGATCGGCAGGGTCGACGAGTTCGTGCCCGGCCCACCCCCGGTCATCACGAAGATGAGGGTGAAGACCGACAGCGTCTGCAGCGTCGTCAGCATGAGGTTCGTCGAGATGCTCCGTCGGATCACCGGCAGCGTGATGTAGACGAGGCGCTGCCACCCGGTGGCGCCGTCGACCTCGGCGGACTCGGTGATCTCCTCGGGGACCTCCTGCACGGCGGCGGAGTAGACGAGCATCGAGAAGGCCGTGCCGCGCCAGATGTTCGCCAGGATCACGGCGAACATCGGGAACGTGTAGAGCCAGTTCGGTCCGCTGATGCCGATGGACTTCAGGAACTCGTTGAGCGTGCCCTCGTCGTTGAAGAACGCGTACGCGGCGAACGAGGCGACGATCTCCGGCAGGACCCAGGCGGCGACGACGAAGGTGCCGACGATCGCGCGGACGGCCTTGTTGGCGGAGCGCATCAGGAGTGCGAGGCCGAGCCCCAGCACGTTCTGTCCCACGACCGCCGAGGCGAGCAGGAACACGACCGTCAGGATGACGGACTTCGGGAAGTCCGGGTCCTGGAACAGTTCGACGTAGTTCTGGAAGCCGACGAACTGCTGGTCGGCAGCGCCGGCGCCGGTGAGCGCGGAGTTCGTGAACGACCCGTAGAACGACGAGATGACGGGGCCGAGCAGGAAGATGACGAGCAGGACGAGGGCGGGCAGGAGCGGGACCGCTCGGCCGACGTTCCGCAGTGGTCGCCGCTTGCGCGGCACGGGTGGATCGGTGCGCTTCGGCGCACCGGGCGCCGACAGCGTCGGCGCGAGGGGGGTGCTGGACACGATGGGTGCCTTCCGGGTGCGGAGGGGTTCCGAAGGTGGGGAAGGACGGACCGGGAGGCGCGGTGCGGGGCCGCCCCGCGCCTCCCGTCCGTCAGTGGGTGACGTCCGTCAACCAGCCGAGACGGTGTTCTCCTTGCCGACCACCTGCGTGACGGCCTTGTCGTACACGGCAGCCGCCTGCTTCGGTGTCTGCTGCCCGGTCATGACCGACTCCATCGCGACCTGGATCGCGTTGGACACCTGCGAGTAGTCACTCGTCGCCGGGCGGAAGTTCGTGTTCTCCACCAGTCCGGAGAAGAACTTGAACGTCGGGTTGGCGTCGGTGTAGGCGGTGTCGTCCGCGACGTCCTTGCGGACGGCGATCTGGCTGTTCTCGGTGTCGTACTTCAGCGAGCCGTCCTTGTCGAGGAAGCTCGTGATGAAGTCGAACGCCGCCTGCGGGTTCTTCGACTTCGCGCCGACCGCCAGGGTCCAACCGCCGGACATCGAGTTGTAGCCCGGGTCCTGACCGTTCTGCGTCGGCATCGGCGCCTGACCCATCACGTCGTTCCACTCGGCCCACGGCGCAGTGCCGGACTTGAGCCACGTGCCGGACTGCCACGAACCGTCGAGGTCGATCGCGAGCTTGCCCTTCGGCAGCCACGTCTGCGCGATGGTCGTGCCGACGTTCGTGTCGAGCGCCTGCTGCGGTGTCGGGCCGAGGCCGCCCTGGTAGACGTCCTTCACGAACTGCAGCGAGTCCTCGAACTGCTTCGAGCCCGTGACCCACTTCTTGTCCTTGTAGAGCGTGTTGCCGGAGCCGTCCGCTCCGTACAGGAGCATCTCGAAGCCCTGCATGGTCGACGCCTCGCCCTGCGCCTTGCCCGAGTAGATGTTGAACGGGATGAGGTCGGGCTTCTTGTCCTTGATCGTCTTCGCCGCGGCGAGCACGTCGTCCCAGGTCTTCGGCTGCCACGGCACGGGCAGGCCGACGGACTTGAAGATGTCCTTGTTGTACCAAAGAGCGCGGGTGTCGGTGCCCATCGGGACGCCGTAGATCTTGCCGTCGTCACCCTGGCCGGCCTGCTTGGCGTTGTCGAAGAACTGGTCCCAGTCCTTCCACTTCGCCGTGTACTTGTCGAGCGGCAGGAGGTAGCCGGCCTCGGCGTCGGCCTTGACGAGGAAGGTGTCCTCGTACATGACGTCGGGAGCCGTCGCGGGCGCCTTGTTCATGAGCGCGAGCTTCGTGTAGTAGTCGTTGCCCTGGGCCTGGATCGGGACGAGCGTGACCTTCTTGCCCGGGTTGTCCTTCTCGTACTCCTTCTTGACGACCTTCATCTGGGCGTCGAGCTGCTGGAAGGCTCCGAACTTCTGGTACGCGATCTTGATCGTGTCGCTCGAGGCGGACCCCGAGGCTGAGCAGCCTGCCAGGCCGACCGCGGCGACGGCCACGGCTGCGAGTCCGGCGATGATGCGGGTGCGTTTCATCGGTGCTCCTTTGCACGGGTGACATCCGCGGGCTCCATCGCCCGCGCGCAGGATTAGTCCAGCGTATGGACTTATCCGTGTCAAGGAGTTTCTCGCGCCGCGCGCGTCGGGTGCGCGGTGCGGGCGGGCGGGGCTGGTGGGCGTACCGTGCCGAATCGGGCGTACCTGGTCGGAACTTTCGACCAGGTACGCCCGATTCCGCTTTCCATCCCACGCGCTCTGGGAAAGAACGTGCGTCAGGAGATCGGTGATGCACTCCCCGTCACGGTGATCCCGCCGGACTCCGGGACGTCGACGAGCAGCAGACTCGGACGACCGACGTGCCGCCCCTGCCGGATGACGACGCGGTCCCCCGGCTCGACGGCACCGACCTCGCGCAGGTATGCCCCGGTCGACGCCGCAGCCGAACCGGTCGCCGGGTCCTCGGTGATGCGGCCGGCGGGGAACAGGTTCCGTGCCTCGTACTCGCGCTCCCCGGTCTGGAGCAGCACCGTGACCGTCCCCTGCCAGCCGGCCTCGCGCTTGAGGTCGGCGAGCGGTCCGGGTGCGAACCGGAACTGGTGGAAGAGCTCCCGGTCGTGCAGCACGAGCACCGGGTGCCAGTTGCCGGCGAAGGACTCGAGCACCGGGAAGCCCGGCGCGATGTCGTCGGCCGTGAGCCCGAGCAGGTCGAACAACCGGGCGAGGAGCGCCGGGTCGATGTCCCGCGTCGCCGGTTCGACGCTCGTCATCGCGACCCGGACCACCCCGTCCGGGCCGGTGGTCGCGTCGAGGGCGACCTCGCCGGCGGCCGTCGTGAACACCCGGCGGCCGAGCCCCTGCCGTTCGGCGAGCGCCACCGCGAGCGCGACCGTCGCGTGCCCGCAGAACGGCACCTCGGCGGCGGGCGAGAAGTAGCGGACGTGCGGGCCCGTCGCCGTGGCGCCGACGACGAACGCGGTCTCGGGGTAGCCGACCTCGCGGGCGACGGCGAGCATCTCGTCGTCGGTCAGCGCCGCTGCGTCGAGGACCAGTCCGGCGGGGTTGCCGCCTCCGGGCTCGGCGGCGAAGGCGGTGTACCGGAGGACGTCGATGCTCATGCTCCGACGCTACTGCGGGGACGGCGCGGTCCGCGCGGGCCGATCACCGACGGGTGGCTCGGCACCTGCAGGTGGGGGTAACCCCCGCACGACTCCGGGTGTGCACGTGATGTTTCAGCCGGTGATCCATCACGAGACTTGTTGCATGAGCACCGACACGCAGCCCACCACCTCCCGCCGGACCCTCCGGATCGCCCTCGCCTCGTCCGCCGCACTCTCCGCGCTCCTGCTGACCGCGGGGTGCAGCGTGCTCGAGGACGTCATCCCGAACAAGACACCGCAGAAGCACTTCGCCACGTACTCGGACGCCCCGCGGTCCGGCGAGTCGAAGGACATGGCGTTCTTCATGCCGGAGTGGGTGCCGGAGGACGCGAAGGACATCGACGTCCGTCTCAACGCCTCGGCGCCCGGGTACGTCATCGGGTTCGCGTCGAAGGAGGGCGTCGACACGGACTCCTGCACGCCGCTCGACGAGGCGTACGGCGGATCGGCGATGCAAGCGGACTTCCTGCCCGAGGACCTCCCGACGACGGGCCTGGTCACGTGTGGCGACGGGCGCGCGGTCGCCGAGATCGGGGACCGCTGGTACGGCTGGACCACGAAGGACGCGATCCCCGGTCAGGACGACTCGAGCACGTTGCGCACCGACGGCTGACGCGCCACGGGGCGGACGGGAGGCCCGTGGCGAACCCGCCACGGGCCTCCCGTCCGCCGTGCACTCGCGCCCAGGGCTACTCCGCGGCCGCCGCCTTGCGACGGCGGACGATCAGGACACCCGCACCCGCGGCGAGCAGCAGGAACGCGATGAGCGCACCGGCCCCGAGGCCCTCGGCCCCCGTGAACGCGAGCTCGCCCGACGCCGTGATGGTGATCGGGGTCCAGCCCAGCACCGTGCCGTCCGCAGCGGTCACCACGATGCGGTGCTCGCCAGCCGGAGCATCGGCCGGGATCGTGACGCGCACCGTGCCGTCAGCGCCGACCGTCACCGTGCCGAGCAGCGTCGGGGTCGAGTACAGCCACACGGTCACCTGGTCACCGGCGTACCGCGTGCCGACCGTGACCGTGATGGTCTCCCCGCGCGGGCCGACGACGGGGCCGAGACGCTCCCGCGGTTCGTGTCCGTCAGGCCGGTCTCCGAGGGAGCCACCGGGGCGATCGGAGTGGCCGGCGACGGGGTCGGGGTCGGCGTCCGCGTCGATCCACCGGTCCCGGGGTCGGCGCAGGCGTCGATCCGCCGTCACCCGGAGCAGGCGTGGGCGTCGGCGTCGGGTCGGTGCCCGGGTCCGTGCCGCCGCTCTCGCACGGGTACGTCCCGGTGCGGAGCGAGAACCCGTCCGTGTCGTTGTCGTCGGCGGTGAACGTTGCGCGCTCCCCGTCGGTGCAGACGCCGGAGATCGCGAAGCCCTCGTTGGCGAGCGTCCGGTCCGCGTTCGACGGCGCTTCGAAGACCTTCGCGGCGGTGAAGACACCGTCGGTCAGCTCGTACAGCGCGGTGCGTCCGGCGCAGGCGTCGTCGCACACCACCCAGAGCGCGTCGAGGGTCGGGTCGAACTGCACGTCGGCGACGACCGCGAACGGCGAACGGATGGTGGCAACGCGCTGGAACGAACCGTCCGCCATCAGGGCGTAGGCGGAGACGCTCGCGGTGCCCTCGACGCCGACGAAGAAGAGCCCCTCGCCGTGTCCGGCGTACGTCGACGGCGCGTAGGCCGCGCCGGTGTGCTCGTCGGCGAAGCCGTGCTCGGTGAGCCACGAGTCCGGGATCCAGGTGACGCCCTCGAGGCCGGCGTTCGCACCGAGCCCCGGGAAGTCGGCTGCGAGGTCCCACTCGTCGGTGGCGCGCAGGGTCGACTCAGACCCGTCGGTGGTGGCGTACCGCAGGACCGACGGACGGCTGGTCTTCGACACGTCGTTGTCCCGCTCGGTCGACACGTACACGGCGCCCGGGTCGTCGCTCGTGACGGTGACGCCCTCGGCGTCCGGGGTCCCCGTGCCGTCGGCGTACCGCAGGTCCGTGCCCGCGGCGTTCGACGGAGCCCAGCCACCCTGACCGTCCGAGGTCAGGTGGTAGAGCAGGCCGTCGCCGTTCTGCACGGCCCAGAGCTGGCCGTCCTCGGACGTGCTGGACGTGGTCCAGTCGATGCCGCTCAGGTCACCGGTGAAGGTGTCCTCGTCGTCGAGCACGGTCTCGTCCGGGCCGCCGGGCCACGGCTCGGCGGTGACGACTCCGGCGAACCGGTTCGCCGTGCCCTTCGTCGGCTCGGCGGTGTCGGCGAAGTCGCCGGTGCCGTCCGGGTTGCGGCCGTACGTGGCGGCAGCGTGGGCCGTCCACGAGTACGAGTCGACCAGCGCACCCCGCGGATCGAAGACCCGGGCGGAGTCGGCCTTGCCGAGCCCGAAGCCGAAGTCCGTCTCGTCGAGGACGGCGAAGCCCCAGCCGCGATCGTCGTGCCGGCGGGAATCGTGTACGCGTGGTCGTCCTCGCTGTCCCGCAGGACGTACCCACCCAGGTCGACCGTGGTGCTGCCGACGTTGGTCAGCTCCACCCAGTCGCCGGGGGTGCCGTCCTGCGACTCGACCTCGTTGATGCGCACGGGCGAGGAGCAGTCGTTGGCGGCGCCCTTCGTCGACGCGGTGGTGTCGACCAGCGCACCGGTCCCGTCGGCGCACCGGCCGTACGTGACGACCGCGTGGCTCGTCCACGAGTACCGGAGCACCAGGTCGCCGGCGGGGTCGTACACCCGCGCGGTGTCGGCGCCGCCGAGCCCGAAGTCGAACCCGGGCGCGGTCGCCGAGAGCTGGTCGATGACGAAGTACCCGCCGGGGGCGATCGTCGAGCCGGCGGGCAGGACGTAGGCGTCGTGGGTGCTGTCGTCGTCGAGGAACGCGTAACCGGTCAGGTCGATCGACACCGACGACGTGTTCGCGAGCTCGACCCAGTCGGTGTCGTCGCCGTTCGACTCGACCTCGTTGACGACGAGGCCGTTCCGAGCGGCAGCGCCGACGCTCGGGTCGTCGTCACCGACGGCGGCGAGTGCCGGGCTGGCCGTGACGACGCCGGCGCCGAGGGCCAGCGCGGTGACGATGACAGCGCCGAGCCGCACGGAGCGGGGGCGCAGGGCAGGAGTGCGCATGCAGGTCCTTCTCGGGAGGGGAGGGGAGACCTGCACGACTGTTCAGCACCTGGGCATCCGACCGGTGGCCGCCCGGTGAACGACAGGTGTCGCGCGGCGCCCCAGCGCCGGGATCCCTCAGCCCTGCGCGACCCCGGAGAAGTCGGGCGACCCGTCGGGCAGCGCCGGCAGTGGCGTGCCGTCGACGTACCGCGGCCACGCCAGGGCGCGCGACGACGCCGGACGCGGCTCGTACCGGTACCGGTCCGCGCTGACCGGACCGGCGGCCGCGGCAGCCGTCGGGGCATCGGGCACCGGGGTGGCACCCCACGTCGCGATCGGTGCCGCGGGCGCCGTCGGGGGTGCTGCCGGTGGCGCTTCCGGCGTCGGCCACGCTCCGACCGCCCCCGCCGGGACGGCGCCCCGCGGGCGGAAGAGCGCGTTGCTGAGCGGGACGACGACCGTTCCGAGCAGGTCGAGGATGACCACCACCCAGACGAGTCGCCAGTAGCCGCGGGCGTAGTCCACGTCGGGTGCGAGCAGCGGGATCGACAGCAGCAGTGCGAGCAGGGCGATGACCCCGACGGTGGCCTTCGCGACGACCTGGAGCGCCGGTGTCGGGTACCGGCGGTGGATGACGAGCAGCAGGTGCACGTGCAGGAGCGCCACGCGGGCGACGCCGACGAGCCAGATCCAGTGCCAGAACCGCTCGCCGACGAGCCAGAGGCCGTCCTCGCCGGAGGAGTCCGTCGGGGCGAGCCACACCTTGTACAGCCCCGCGACGAGCAGGTACATCGACGTGGCGATGCTGACGAACGCGAACGTGCCCGATCGGCGTGACGAGACGTCGGCGTCGTACCAGGACAGCAGGGCGAAGACGACCACCACGACGATCGTCAGGAGCAGCTGCACCGCGACCCGTCCGAAGTCGCCGACCAACACCGCCACGATGCCGACGAGCCCGGCTGCGACGACCGCGCCGATGATCGTCCGGAACACGAGCGGCCGGACCTTCGCCCAGCGTCGGTCGATCGTGCCCGCGGCGCCGTTGTCCGTCATGTGTCCCCCGTCGTTCGCCGCCCACCTGGCGGATCCGTCGGTTCGCAGCGTAGCGGGCGGTGCGAGCCACCACCGACCGCCGTCAGCGGCGGATGAGCAGCCCGCTCGCCCGCGGGGACAACGCGGCGTCGAGCACCAGGCACGCGGCCCCCACCGCGGCGACGTCGGCACCGCGGTCACTCTCGACCACGTCGACCGCGTGCTTCGGCACGAGCAACGGCGACCCGACGATCGCCGCGCGGGCGGCCGGCAGCGCGGCGCTCGCGATGCGCGACCAGAACGGTCCGCCGAACACGACCCGGTCGATGTCGAGCAGGTTCACGATGACGACGGCGGCGTCGCCCATGACGGTGCCGGCCTCGGCGGCGAGCGTGGTCGCGGCCTCGTCGCCGTCGGCGATGGCCTCGGCGAGTTCGTCCCAGGCACGGTTCACCGCGTCGACCGACCCGTCGGACGAGACCGGGCCATCGGACGAGACCAGGCCGTCGGACGAGACCGGGCCGTCGGGCGAGACCGCACCAGCAGCGTCGCCACCACCGGACAACGCCACCCCCGCTCCCGCGCGATCCGCACGAGCCGGTCCGGCGCCACGGCCGCACCCACCTCGCCCCGGGTGCCGGACCCGTCCGGGGTGCCGGCGAGCGATCGCTGGTCGACCATGATGTGCCCGGCGTCCCCGGCGTTCGACCCGACGCCACGCACGGGTTCGTGGTCGACGACGAGCCCGACGCCGAACCCGGTGCCGAAGTACACGAACGCGAAGTTCCGCGCCGACGACTCTCCCGCCAGGAACATCTCGCCGACCGCGGCGGCCGTGACGTCCTTCTCGAGCAGGACGGGGTAGCCCGTGGCCTCGGCGAGCGCGTCGCGCAGGGGCACGTCCCGCCACCGGGGCAGGAACGGCGGGTCGACGACGATGCCGGCGTCGACGTCGATGGGGCCCGGGCTGGCGATCCCGACACCGAGCACTCCGTCGACGTCCACGCCCGCGTCGGCGATCAGGCCGTCGACGGCGGAGCCGATGGTGCGGACGACCTCGGACGGGTCGTCGGCGGTCGGCGTCGAGGTGGTCGACGAGGCGACGACGGTGCCGGCCAGGTCGAGGAGCACGTAGGTGACGACGGCCGGGTCGACGTGCACGCCGACGGCGTAGCGGCTGCCGGGTTCGAGCCGCAGGATGGTGCGGGGCTTGCCCCGACCGGCGACGACGGTGCCGGACTCGACGATCATGCCGGCCTCGATCAGGAACCGCGTGACGTTCGACACGGTCTGCGCGCTGAGGCCCGTTCGCGAGGCGAGTTCGACGCGGCTCAGGCCGTCCGGCGAGCGTCGGACGGCATCGAGCACGACCGTGCGGTTGAACCCGCCGATCGACGGGAGGTTCGCTCCACGCCGATGTTCTGCCATTCCGCGACCATACCGCGGCAACGGTGCGGTCTCGGTCTGCCGTCCGCGCTGGCCCCCACACGGGTCGCACCGTTACCCTGGCCGCATGGCCGACCTGCGTCTCGAAGAACTCTCCGCGAAGACCGCTGCCGCGGCGAACTCCCTGACGCTCAAGCCGGGCCAGGAACAGTTCGTGCAGCCGACCACCTACGGGGTCGCCGAGTCCGACGTCAAGCCGAGCTCCGCGTGGACCCGTGTGGTCCTGGACGGCGACGAGGTCCTGGGCCTCATCATCGGATCGTTCGACGCGGACAACGCGCAGGAAGAGCTACGCAGCGCCATCTGGCGGGTCAACGTCGCCGGCACGGCGCAGGGTCGCGGCGTCGGCCGCTTCGCCGTGCACGGCCTGGCCGACGAAGCGCGCAGCCGCGGGCAGGAACGCCTGACGGTCGTGTACGAGCCCGGTGGCGACGACAGCCCCGAGGCGTTCTTCCGCGCCGTGGGCTTCGAGGTCGTCCGCGAGACCCAGTACGGCGACCACTTCGCGGTCCTGACGCTCTAGCGTTCTCCAACGACGTGCCCGAGGACGACGCCCCCGCGCCGGAGCAGGACTTCGGGGCGGCGGTGGCCGAGGTGGTCCGGATGATCCCGCCGGGTCACGTCATGACGTACGGCGACGTCGCCGCAGCGCTCGGCTCACGCGCGTCGCGTGCGGTCGGCAAGGTGATGGCGCACGAGGGCGCCGACCTGCCCTGGTGGCGCGTGGTGCGCGCAGGTGGGCACCCGCCGCTGCACCACGAGGCCCGTGCGCTCCAGCACTACCGCGCGGAGGGGACGCCGCTCGTGCAGGGGACGGCGGCCTGGAGGCTCGACATGCGTCGTGCCTGCTGGTCGCCGTCCGCGGATGCGGACGACCCGTTCTGATGCCCGGCCCGCGCACGTCGGCCGTGCGTCCGCCGGCGGTCAGCGGTCGAAGCGCTCGCCCTTCGGGCTCGTCGGGATCAGGCACAGCACGTTCACGACGAGCGAGCCGATGCCGGGCACGACGTGCAGGAACTGCCAGAAGCCGGACAGACCGGCGTCGTGCAGCCGTCGGGCGCCGAGGGCGAGCGACCCGATCAGGGTCGCGAGGCCCCAGAGGACGAACAGGTAGGACCCGACGGGGTTCTCGAACAGCGCGGTGTCCGGCGTGAACGCCTGCGGGACGAGCTGCAGCACGAGTCCGATCGCGAGCGACGTGATCCACCACCACCAGAACTCGGCACGCGAGGCCCGTCCGGTGAACACGGTGTACTTCCGCCAGAACCGCCGGACGGCCTCGGTGAAGGGTACGCCGTAGAAGGGGTCGCGCAGGGCGACGCCGCCGGGCTGCACGCTGTCGTTGCTCATGGAGCAAGCCAACCACGTGGTGCAGCCCGGCTGCGTCCTACACGAGCGAGTCGCGCCAGGCCGCGTGCAGCTGGGCGAACCGCCCGGTACCCGAGATGAGGTCGGCGGGGGTGCCGTCCTCGACGATCTTCCCGTGTTCCATCACGAGCACGCGGTGGGCGATCGCGACGGTGGACAGGCGGTGCGCGATGATCACCGCGGTGCGGTCGGCGAGCAGGGTCTCGAGCCCTTCCTGCACCAGCCGCTCCGAGGGGATGTCGAGCGACGCCGTGGCCTCGTCGAGGATGAGCACCTTCGGGTCCGCGATGAACGCCCGCGCGAACGAGAGCAGCTGCCGCTGTCCCGCCGAGACACGACCGCCACGCTTGTTCACGTCGGTGTCGTACCCGTCGGGGAGCGCCATGATGAACTCGTGCGCGCCGACCGCCTTGGCGGACGCCTCGATCTCGGCGCGGGAGGCCCCCGGCTTGCCGAGCGCGATGTTGTCCGCGACCGTGCCGGAGAACAGGTAGGCCTCTTGCGTGACCATGACGATCGCGCGGCGCATGTCCTTCGTGTCGAGGTCGCGCAGGTCCACGCCGTCGAGCCGCACGGAACCGTGCGACGGGTCGTAGAAGCGCGCCATCAGCTTGGCGAGCGTCGACTTGCCGGCGCCGGTGGACCCGACGAGCGCGATGGTCTGCCCGGACGGGATGTGCAGGTCGAACTCCGGCAGGACGACCTTGCCCGCGTTGTACGCGAACACGACCTCGTCGAAGTCCATCTTGCCCGTGGCGTCGGCCAGCTTGGTCGGCTTCACGGGGTCCGGCACGCTCGGTCGTTCCTCGAGGACGCCGGAGATCTTCTCCATCGCCGCCGAGGCCGACTGGTACCCGTTGTAGAACATCGCGAGCTCCTGCGCCGGGTCGAAGAAGCGCTTGGCGTACAGCGCGACCGCGAGCAGCGCACCGACCTCGAGCGTCCCGCCGACGATCCGGAACCCACCGACGATGACGACCGCGGCGAGCGTGGCGTTGCCGATGAGCACGAGCACCGGGTCGAAGGTCCCGAACAGGTTGAACACCTTCGTGTTCGCCAGCCGGTAGTCCTCGACGAAGCCGCCGTACTCGTCCTTGTTGCGGGACTCCTTGCGGAACGCCTGCACGGCACGGATGCCCGTCATCGTCTCGACGAAGTGCACGATCACGCGCGCCGAGGTGACGCGGGTGGCGCGGAACAGCGTCTGCGAGTTCTTCTGGAACCAGCGGATCAGGAACCAGAGCGGCACGAGCGACACCGCGAGCACGAGCCCGGACGTCGGGTCGAGCAACACCAGGGCCACGGCGGTGAACACCATGTACAGCACGCCCTGGATGAGCTGGTTCAGGCCGGAGTCGAGCAGCTCGCGGATCGAGTCGAGGTCACTCGTCTGGCGGGAGATGATCCGGCCGGACGTGTAGGTCTCGTGGAACTCGAGCGACAGCCGCTGCGTGTGCAGGAACACCCGCTTGCGCAGGTCGAACAGGATCGCCTGGCTGATCCGTGCGGCGAGCACGGTGTACCAGGCGGTGAGCACCGCGCCGAGGACGGCCACGACGATGTACGTCGCGACGACGCCGAACGCCGGCACCCAGTCGTTCTGGTCCATCACGGCGGGCAGGGCGTTGTCGATGCCCCACGCGATGAGCGCCGGACCCGCGACGGTGCCCGCCGTGGAGACCACGACGACGATCCCGAGCAGCACCAGGCGGAGCTTCAGCGGGGCCGCGAGGGAACCGAGCAGGGCGAGGGAGCGACGCCGCAGGCGCTTGCTCTCCGCCTTGGTGAAGTCCTCGCGCTCCTCGCCGCGCACGCCCAGGGTGGTGATCGAGGCGGTGACGGGCGCGGCAGCCTGCTCGTCCGGAGCTTCCTGCGGGACGGACGCCGTGCCTCCCGGCAGGTTCTGGTCGGTCTGCTGGCTCATGCCATCGCCTCCTGTCGTGCGGTCGCGTCGTCGTCGTCGAGCGACGAGATGACGTAGCGGTAGTGCTCGTTGGTGGCCATCAGGTCGTGGTGGGTCCCGACGGCGGTGACGACGCCGTTCTCCATCAGCGCGACCCGGTCGGCCAGCGTCACCGTCGACGGACGGTGCGCCACGATGAGCGACGTGGTGTCGGCGAGCACGCGGCGCAGACCGGCCTCGACCCGCGCCTCGGTGTCGACGTCGAGCGCCGACAGCGGGTCGTCGAGCACGAGCACCGACGGCCGCGCAGCGATCGCACGGGCCAGCGCCAGACGCTGCCGCTGTCCGCCGGACAGCGACAGCCCCTCTTCGCCCACCCGGGTGTCCACGCCGTCGGGCAGGTCGTCCACGAAGGACGCCTGCGCGATGTCGAGTGCCTCGCGCATGAGCGCCTCGGCCTCGGCACCCTGCACGTCCGGTCGACCGAGCAGCACGTTCTCGCGCACGGTCGACGAGAACAGGGTGGCGTCCTCGAAGGCGACGCCGACGTGCCGGCGCAGTTCTTCGCGGGTGAGGTCGCGGATGTCGACCCCGTCGATCGTCACCGATCCGCCGGTCACGTCGTACAGGCGCGGCACCAGCGAGAGCAGCGTCGTCTTGCCGCAGCCCGTGAGCCCGACGAGCGCCATGGTCTCGCCCGGCTGCAGCTGCAGCTCGACGCCGTTGATCAGGTCCGGGTACTGCGGTGCGGAGTCCTGGTACCGGAAGTGCACGCCGTTGAACGACAGTGCACCGTGCGGCTCCGCGATCGTCTTCGGGTCCTTCGGGTCCGTGATGGTGTTCTCGGAGTCCATGACCTCGAAGAAGCGGTCGACCGCCGTGCGGGTGTCGAACGTCATCGAGAGCAGGAAGCCGATCGACTCGATCGGGAACCGCAGCACGGTCGCCGTCGCGAAGAACGCGAACAGCTGACCGACGGTCATCTCGCCTTGCGACGCCAGCCAGATGCCGGCGAGCAAGCACAGCGCGAACGCGACGTCCGGCACGAGCAGCAGCCACAGCCAGATGCTCGCGATGGCCTTCGCCTTCTTGATCTCCGTGCCGCGCAGGGCTTCGGCCTGCTCGCTGAACTCCTCGAGCTTCGACCCGCCGCGGCCGAACGCCTTGAGCACGCGGATGCCGTGCACCGACTGCTCGACGCTCGTCGCGAGGTCACCGACCTGGTCCTGGCTGCGGCGCGCGACGACGGAGTACCGACGCTCGAACAGCAGCCCGTTGATCCACAGTGGGATCGACGCGATCAGGAAGATCAGCCCGAGCAGCCACCCGAAGGTGAACAGCACGACGAAGCCGACGACGATCGTCACGACGTTCACGACGAGCAGGACGACACCGAAGGCCAGCCAGCGGCGGATCAACGACAGGTCCGACACGGAACGGGACAGCAGCTGCCCCGACTCCCACCGGTCGTGGAACGCGACGGGCAGGTCCTGCAGCTTCGCGTAGAGCGAGTTCCGCATGCTGGCCTCGATCCGCGTCGAGGGGCGCATCACCATCCGGCGACGCGAGGCGATGAAGAACGCCTCGAGCACACCGAGGGCGAGCACGCCGAGGCCGGCGGGCCAGATCTGTGCGCCGTCCTTCGATGACAGCGGGCCGTCGACGAGCCACTGCAGGACGTAGGGGATTGCGAGCGCCACCAAGGAGGCTCCCATCGCTGCGGCCATGCCGCCGATGAGGCGCCCCTGGTAGGGCTTCACGTAGGGGTAGATCCGCGCGATCGCGCGGAAGGTGGACGGGCGCGCCGTGGTGGGCGACTTGGACATGCGTTGCGTCCTCATGCGTCTGCCGGGTCCCCGGGTCGCGCTGCGCCTTGGCCGCCTGCTGCTTGCGTGCTGCTGGCGTGCGGTGCGTGCGCGGCCTCGACCTGGAGGCTCGGTGTGGCGTTGCGTGGTGATCATCGGCCGGGCGCGTGGTCGCGCCTCCGCCGTCACTCGCGTGACGTCGGTCGGGCCGGAGGGCACCGGGAGACACTCGTCCCCCGGGTTCAGGCGGGTGGTTCGCGGACGCTGGTCGTGCGGCGCCGCGAGGCCGTGGGAACGGCCTGGCTAGACGGCGGCCGCGACGCGCGGTCGCGGTGCGATCAGGGATCGCCGTGCGGAGTGGTCCCCACGACGGACACGAGACCTGCACGGGCGGCCGTCGCCACGGTTCCGGTCATGTTGTCCATCGTCACTCCAGTCGTCGTCTTCGTCACCGTTGTGTCCGCGGTGCCACCGGTCCCGAGGGACCGTCGGCTGCCTGTCGCGGAGCCTTACAGACTATTCACAGTGACTCTCAGCGCGCAATAGGGTGCCGCGATTTGTTCACTTCAGTGGACGAAGTGGTGCTCGCCTCAGTGCTCGAAGTGGTGCTCGCCTCAGTGCTCGCCTCAGTGGAAGAAGTGGCGCTCGCCCGTGAAGTACATCGTGACGCCCGCGGCCGTCGCCGCTGCGATGACCTCGTCGTCGCGGACGCTGCCACCGGGCTGGGCCACCGCGCGCACACCGGCGTCGAGCAGCACCTGCAGGCCGTCGGCGAACGGGAAGAACGCATCGGACGCCGCGACGCTGCCGGTCGCGCGGTCACCCGCACGGTTCACCGCGAGGTGGCACGAGTCCACCCGGTTGACCTGGCCCATGCCGACCCCGACGCTCGCGCCCTGGTTCGCCAGCAGGATGGCGTTCGACTTGACCGAACGGCTCGCCTTCCACGCGAAGGCCAGGTCGGCGAGGGTCTGGTCGTCAGCGGGCTCGCCGGCGACCAGGGTCCACGTGGACTGGTCGAACGCCGTGAAGCGGTCGGCGTCCTGCACCAGGAAGCCGCCGGAGATCTGCTTGACCTCGCGCGGCGCCAGGGCGAAGTCGGCCGGCAGCGTGAGCAGGCGGATGTTCTTCTTGCGCGACAGGATCTCGAGTGCCTCGGGGTCGAAGCCCGGGGCGACGACGACCTCGGTGAAGATGTCCTTCACGGTCTCGGCCATCGCCACGGTGACCGGACGGTTCGCGGCGATGACCCCACCGAACGCCGACAGCGGGTCGCAGGCGTGCGCGGCGGCGTGGGCCGAGGCGATCGGATCGGCGGCGTCCGCCGGGGCGATCGCGATGCCGCACGGGTTGGCGTGCTTGATGATGGCGACCGCGGGGGTGTCGAAGTCGAACGCCGCACGGACGGCCGCGTCGGCGTCGACGTAGTTGTTGTACGACATCTCCTTGCCGTGCAGCTGCGTCGCCTGCGCGATGCCGGCGCCGTCGGTGCTCGTGTACAGCGCGGCTGCCTGGTGCGCGTTCTCGCCGTAGCGGAGCGTGGCCGACAGGTCGGCGGTGAAGCCGAGGTGCTCGTCGAACGCTCCGGGCGTCTGGATGTCGCCGCTGGTCGTCGGCGCCGCAGCGGCCGCGACGACGTCGCTGGCGAAGTAGGACGCCACCGCGGTGTCGTACGCCGCGGTGTGCGCGAACGCCTGGGCCGCCAGACGCTTGCGGAGCTCGAGCGAGGTACCGCCGGCGCGGACGGCCTCGACGACCTCGGCGTAGGACGACGGTGAGACGACGATCGCGACGTTCGGGTGGTTCTTCGCCGACGCACGGACCATCGCGGGGCCGCCGATGTCGACGTTCTCGACCACGGTCGCGGTGTCGGCACCAGAGGCCACCGTCTCGACGAACGGGTACAGGTTCACGACGACGAGCTCGAACGCCGCGATCCCGAGGTCGGCGAGCTGCTGCTCGTGCGACTCGAGGCGCAGGTCGGCGAGCAGACCGGCGTGCACCGAGGGGTGCAGCGTCTTGACCCGGCCGTCGAGCGACTCCGGGAACCCGGTGACGCTCGCGACGTCGGTGACGGCGTACCCGGCGTCACGGATCGTCTGGGCGGTGGACCCCGTCGACACGATCTCGACACCCGACTCGGCGAGGGCGCCGGCGAGCTCGAGCAGGCCGGACTTGTCGCTCACCGAGATGAGTGCGCGGCGGACCGGCACCACGTCACGGTCGCGGTAGAGGCTGGGGTCGGCTGCGTGCACGCTCATGCGCTCGGGGTGCCCTTCAGGTCGGTGGTGCCGTTGGCGATGTCGATGATGGTCTGGATGAGCAGGCGGCGCTCGACCGGCTTGATGCGGTCGTGCAGCGTCGACTCGGAGTCGCCCGGGAGCACGGGGACGCGCTCCTGGGCCAGGATCGGGCCGGTGTCGACGCCGTCGTCGACCGCGATGACGCTCGCGCCGGTCTCGGTGACGCCGGCGGCCAGGGCGTCCCGCACGCCGTGCGCGCCGGGGAACTCGGGCAGGTACGCCGGGTGGGTGTTGATGATGCCCGGGGCGAACTCGGACACCACGGCCGGGGGCAGCAGGCGCATCAGGCCGGAGAGCACGAGCAGGTCGGGCGACCAAGGGCGGATCTGCTCGGCGAGCGACTGTCCCCACTCGGCGCGGGTCTCGTAGCGCGAGAACGGCACCGTGAAGGTCGGGATCGAGAACTCCTCGCCCAGACCGAGACCCTCGGCATCGCGGTCGGCACCGATGGCGACGACACGGGCGGGGTACTCGGCGTCGAAGGTCGCTTCGAGCAGGGCTCGGAGGTTCGACCCGGTACCGGAGATCAGGACGACCAGTTCGAGCACGGCACCAACCCTACCGGGACCCGCGCGTCGTGACGTCGGCGCTAGCGATCGCCCTTCGGTCGGCGCCACCAGGGCAGCTCCTCGTCGGGGATCTGGTCGGTGACGTCCCAGTTCGTCGGACGGGCCGCCTGGGTGGGAGCGGCGGCGGGAGCCTCGGGCGCGGCCGGTTCGTCGTCGACGTCGTCCCGTCCGGCGACGAACTCCTCGGTGCTCCACGGGAACGCCGGCTGCGCGTCGGTGTGGTCGGGTGCGGGCGTCGACGTGGCGGGCCGTTCCGGAGCGGGCGCAGGGCGCTGCTGCTCCGCTACGGCGTCGGCACCGGTCACGCGATCGCGGAGTCCGCCGGCGCGGTCGCGGAATCCACCAGCTCGCTCGCGGAGTCCACCAGCTCGCTCGCGGAGTCCACCAGCCCGTTCGCGCACTCCGTCGGCGGCACCGTGCAGTCGATCGCGCAGGGCACCCATCGCGGCACGTCCCGACGAGCGGGGCTCGGTCGGGCTCTCGTCCGCCAGACGCTCCGAGGCGACGGCGTCGGTCTGCGCCCAGGCCGGCAGTTCCACGTCGTGGTCCGGGTCGCGCGGGGGCGTCCGAGGCGCTGCGATGGGCGCAGGCGCGACCGGTTCGTCGGCGATCGGTTCCGTCGGGCTGGTCACAGCGGCGCGCGAGCGGGCAGCGGTCGACCCGTCGTGGGACTCCTCGACCACGAACCGGTGCACGTCGGTGGTCCGTCCCGCGCCAGCCTGGTCGAGCGCGGCGAGCAGCGATCCCGTCCCGGCCTCGGCTCCGCTCCGGTCCGCGTCGTCGTCTGCCTCGGTCCAGCGCCCCCTGTCCAGCCCCGGTCCGGCAAGCGGACGAGGTCGCTGCCCGCGGCGAGGGCGATGACCGCCGGCAGGCCGATCTCGAGCGCGGCGAACCCACCCACCACCAGGGCGTGCGGGCCGACGTCGGCCAGTCGTCCGGGGCCGAACGAACCCGACGACACTGAGGCGATCAGCCCGGTCAGGACACCGGCGACGATGCCCGTCGCGACACCGGCGAGCGCTCGGTGGAGTGCGGAGTCGGCGTTCCCCAGCGCACGGACGAGTCGCGGGCGCATCGAGCCGCCGATCGCGAAGCCGGCGATCACCGGCACCAGGATCCAGACCAGGCCGAAGGTGTGGCCCGAGGTCGGCAGGGCGCCGAACACCGGCAGTCCGGGGATCGGTCCGAGGGTCGTGGCGATCGGGGACACGCTCGAACCGGTGCCGATGGCGAACCCGGGGCCGATCAGCCACGACGTCGCCCACCCGACGAAGTCCGGCAGGAACGCGAGCTGCCCGACGGTGAGGGCGATGCCACCGATCACACCGGCGTGCGACTGCTCGTACAGGGTGATCACCTCGGCGAACGACGTGAAGAGCAGGAGTGCGACGACGACCCCGGCGAACGCGACGACGACTCCGGTGGCGGCGGTCCCGGCACGGAGGCCGAACCCGGCGATCGCACGCCAGAGCACGGGCACGCGGTCGAGCAGGTCGAGCACACGCTGGGTGGCGGGGTCCGCCGGCAGGTCGCGCCGTCGTCGGCAGACCTCCGAGCTGATGAGCGCCGGGATCCCGAACCACAGCGCGGGCAGGACCACCGCCTGCCAGATCGTCGGCTGCGTGGCGGCGGAGGTCGACGACAGCGCGACGCCCAGGCCGAGCGCCGCGACGACCGCCGTCCCGACCAGCAGGCCGGTGGTGCGGTGCTCGGTCTCCGCGAAGCGTCGACCGGCACGGGCGCCGAGCCAGGCGGTCACGACCGCGAAGCCGAGCGCCGCGAGCGTCACGTGGATGGGGTCGGCGGCACCGCTGACCCCCGAGCTCTTCGCCAGCGCGGACCCGAGCAGGAACGAGACGTCGACGCCGTGGCCGACGAGCCAGACGCTGCCGGTGGCCTTCCAGAACACGTCCCAGTCGATCTGCAGGCCGTACTCGAAGCCCCACAGCAGCGTGAGCGGGACCAGGGCGATCCCGATGCCGACGCCGACCGTCACGACCGCCTCGATCGCGGCGAGCAGAGCGGTTCCCAGGCGGTTCATCGCAGCGAGGATACGTGAGCCGACCCCCGAACGACGGGAGGCTCGGCGCGGAACCCGCACCGAGCCTCCCGGCTTCGTCCCGACCGTGTGCCGGGCGATGGTCGTCAGCGGGCGGCGACGACCTCGCGCAGCAGCGCAGCGGTCTCGGACGGCGTCTTGCCGACCTTGACGCCTGCGGCCTCGAGCGCCTGCTTCTTCGCCTCGGCGGTGCCGGCGGAACCGGACACGATCGCTCCGGCGTGGCCCATCGTCTTGCCCTCGGGGGCAGTGAAGCCCGCGACGTACCCGACGACCGGCTTCGTGACGTGCGCCTTGATGAACTCGGCTGCGCGCTCCTCGGCGTCGCCACCGATCTCACCGATCATCACGATGGCCTCGGTCTCGGGGTCGGCCTCGAACGCGGCGAGCGCGTCGATGTGCGTCGTCCCGATGACCGGGTCGCCGCCGATGCCGATGGCGGTCGAGAAGCCCAGGTCCCGCAGCTCGTACATCATCTGGTAGGTCAGGGTGCCCGACTTCGAGACGAGGCCGATCGGGCCCTTGCCGGTGATCGTCGCCGGGGTGATGCCGACGAGCGACTCCCCGGGGTGATGATGCCGGGGCAGTTCGGGCCGATGATGCGGGTCTTCCCGCCGAGCGCCTTGGCGTGCGCCCAGAACTCGGCGGCGTCCTGCACCGGGATGCCCTCGGTGATGACGACGACGAGCGGGATCGCGGCATCGATGGCCTCGAGCACGGCGTCCTTGGCGAAGGCCGGCGGCACGAAGACGATGGAGACGTCGGCACCGGTGGTGTCGATGGCCTCGCGCACGGTGCCGAAGACGGGCAGCGACACGTCGCCGTGGGTGACGGTGGTGCCGGCCTTGCGGGCGTTGACGCCCCCGACGACCTGGGTGCCGGCCTTGAGCATGAGGGCGGTGTGCTTGGTGCCCTCGCCGCCGGTGATGCCCTGGACGATGACCTTGGAGTCCTTGTTGAGGAAGATCGACATGGTCAGTCCCTTCAGGCCGCGGCAGCGGCGAGTTCGGCGGCCTGCTCGGCCGCGTCGTCCATGGTCGCGGCGACGGTGACGAGCGGGTGCGCTGCCTCCGCCAGGATCCGTCGGCCCTCTTCCACGTTGTTGCCGTCCAGGCGCACGACGAGCGGCTTGGTGGCCGCGTCGCCGAGGATCCCGAGGGCGGCGACGATGCCGTTCGCGACGGCGTCGCAGGCGGTGATGCCGCCGAAGACGTTCACGAAGACGCTCTTCACCTGCGGGTCGCCGAGGATGACGTCGAGGCCGTTGGCCATGACCTCGGCCGAGGCGCCGCCGCCGATGTCGAGGAAGTTCGCGGGCTTCACGCCGCCGTGCCGCTCACCGGCATAGGCGACGACGTCGAGCGTCGACATGACGAGGCCCGCCCCGTTGCCGATGACGCCGACCTGGCCGTCGAGCTTGACGTAGTTCAGGCCGTGGGCCTTCGCCTTGGCCTCGAGCGGGTCCTCGCTGGCGGAGTCCTCGAGGTCCTTGTGCGCGGGGTGGCGGAAGTCGGCGTTCTCGTCGAGCGAGACCTTGCCGTCGAGCGCCAGGATCTGGCCGTCGCCGGTGCGGACGAGGGGGTTCACCTCGACGAGCGTGGCGTCCTCGCCCTTGTAGACGTCGTAGAGCTTCGAGAAGACGTCGGCCACCTGGTCGACGAGCTCCGCCGGGAAGCCGGCCTGCTCGGCGATCGCGCGACCGGCGGCCGCGTCGATCCCGGTGAGCGGGTCGACCTCGACGCGGGCGAGCGCCTCGGGCTTCTCGACCGCGAGCTGCTCGATCTCCATGCCGCCCTCGACGCTGGTGAGCGAGAGGTAGGAGCGGTTGGCCCGGTCGAGCAGCACGGAGAAGTAGAACTCCTCGGCGATGTCCGCGCCCTGGGCGATCATGACGCGCTGCACGGTGTGGCCCTTGATGTCGAGCCCGAGGATGGCCTGCGCGTGCTCGAACGCCTCGTCGAGGGTCTTCGCGACCTTGACGCCGCCGGCCTTGCCGCGCCCACCGACCTTCACCTGGGCCTTGACGACCACGACGCCACCGATCTTCTCGGCCGCCGCTCTCGCCTCTTCCGGGGTGTCGGCGATGATCCCCTGGAGGACGGGGACGCCGTAGGACTCGAAGAGGTCCCTGGCCTGATACTCGAAAAGATCCACGCTGTTCTTCTTCCCGCACGGTTCGTGCGATCGGCATCGGTTTCCCGGTCGCGCACTCCACATCGAGGGTCGCTCGATGTCGAGACAACGGCCGTCACGCAGCCTAGCGCGGCGACATGGACGTCGAGACAACGGGCGGCGCGGGACGCAGGGAAGGCGCGGTCGCTCGACCACCCGTCGGCGACCGCGCTCCACTCCCCGAGCACCGGCAGTGTGCACGTCCCTCGTGACGAGCAGGTGACGTCGAGGTGAACTCCCCCGGCGTTCCGGGTCGTCCCAGGGGGACCGGCGTACACCGGAAGACCCCGACGGAAGGACCCCGCATGACCGCGGAACGGAACCAGCAGGCGCAGGAACGACTCGGCGAGATCCTGGAGGCGCGGGCCTTCGACCGCTTCCCCGAGGTGTGGGCCGACGACGTCGTGGACCACGACCCCGCGCCCGACCAGCAGCCCGGCCTCGCGGGGATCGTCGACTTCTGGACCGAGTTCACCACCGCGTTCCCGGACCTCACGCTCGAGCCCGACCCGCTCGTCGTCACAGACGACTACATCACCGTGGTGTTCACGATCCGCGGCACCCACACCGGTCCGTTCCAGGGCCACGCGCCGACGGGTCGCACCTTCGAGGTCCGCGGCATCCAGGTCTCGAAGTTCCGAGACGGCAAGATCGCCGAACGCTGGGGTGCCACCGACGAGAAGGGTCTGGCGGAGCAGCTCGCGCTCGGCTCCGGCGACGTCCACTTCGTCAGCGCCTGAACACCACCCGACACCCTGCACCACCCACACCCAGGAGGACACCATGAGCGATCCCGGCATCAGCCCCGTCGACGACTTCGAGGCCCAGCAGCGCCGCGACGACGACATCGACCGCGAGCACGTCGGCCCGTACGAGGTGGACGAGTCCGAGGAGTCCCTCGAGACCGTGACGAACGACGCGGTCGCCGGCGAGACCGTCGAGCCGCAGCCCGGTGACGGTACCGACGACGGCCCGACCGGCGGCTCCCCGCGCGAGGGGTCGCCCGACCTGTGGGAGCACGACGCCGATGAGGACCGGCCGGACCTGGGGGGCGACCTCGGCACCAAGCCGCTCTGATCCGCACCGTCTGATCAGCGTCCCCCAGCGATCCGCGGAACTCGGCCCGTAGCATCGGGCCGTGTTCCGTCGTGTCCGTGCCAGCGTCCGCAGCATGCCGTCGGCCGCCCGGCTGGTGGCGATCGCGGCGATGCTGCTCGTCGCGGCCTCTGCACACCTCGCCGCGCAGTCCGAGCCGGCAGGACGATGGGTCCCGCTCCTCGCGGTCGCGGTGGTCGGAGCCGTCGTCACCGGAGCACCGAGCCGCCTCTGGCCGCTCCCCGCGATCTGGCTCGTCGCCACCCTGCTCGCCCTGACGGGCGACGTCCGGGCCGACGGCACGTACCTGGTGACCGCTCTCGTGACCGGCGCGGCCGCACTCGTCGCGGCGATCGCCGCTGATCTCGTCCCCGTCCTGCGGGCGCGACGGCGACGGGGTGGAGCGTGACCACCCCACGGCCTGGAGGCCCGGTGCCGGGCCCGCCACGTCCCTCCAGTCACGGCCGTCACCCCGCTGGCGCGGTGCGCCGGAACCGGCTGGTGGGGCCCACCTCCCGTCCGTCGTCCGGTCGCGTCCACGACCGCAGCCTGCGCCGGTTCCTCGCTGACAGCACACCCGTGGCCGCGGGCGGCCGCGCCATCCTGCTGCAGATCGCCGACCCGATCGTCGCGGCAGGCGTCCGCCGTCACTCGGACTTCGCCCGTCGACCCCAGCAGCGGCTGTCCCACACCCTGATGTTCGTGTACGCCGTCGTCTCCGGCACGGAGCAGGACGCCGCGATCGCCGCGGGTTTCGTGAACCGGGCCCACGCGCCCGTGACCGGCGCGGACGAGGTCGACCGGCAGCTGTGGGTGGCCGCGACCCTGTTCGACTCGGCTCGTCGGGCGCACGACTTGTTCGGCGTGCCCGTCACTTCGGAACGCGCGGAGGACGTCCTCGCCGCGTACGCCCCGATCGCGACGACGCTGCGGGTGCCCGCCGAGCGCTGGCCAACCTCGGTGGCCGCCTTCGACGAGTACTGGGCCGACGCCCTCGACCGGCTCGAGGTCACCGACGACGCCCGCGGCGTGGTGCGGGACCTGCTCCACCCGCGCTTCGCGCCGTTCTGGGTGCGTGCCGCGATGCCGCTCGTCCGGATCGTCACGGTCGGGATGCTGCCGGAACGGCTGCGGACCGCCTACGGGTTCGCGTGGGGGCCGCGCGAGCAACGTCGGTTCCAGCGGACGGTCGCCGTGGTCACCGGGGTGCGGTCGGTCCTGCCCGGGGCCCTGCTGCGGCTGCCGGGTCCGCTGCTGCTGCGGGCGATGCGCCGGACGGCCGGGCGACACGCCACGGTACGGTAGCGGGCATGTCGGTCGACCACTTCGCCATCACGGTCCCGCGCTCCTGGTTCGAGCTGCCCGTCGAGCCGGAGCGCCGCGACGACCGGATCAGCGCCCTCGTGCAGGAGCGCATCGAGGACCAGCGCGAGCTCTGGGACCACCGCACCGAGATCGTCCGGGCCCTCCGTCGGTTCGCCCGGTCGGCATGGGACAGCGGTGCGCGGTACTGCGCGGCCTTCGCCGAGCCGAGCGAGGACGGCATCGTCTCCGGCGCCCTGACCGTCACGGTCCTGCCCGCTCCCGAGGCCGGCGGCGACCCGCTCGCCGCCCTGACCGACCACGTCGCCGCGCTCGGCGGTGACGACGACGGCATGCACGTCGACGTGCACGAGGTCCCGCGCGTCGGTCGGGTGCCGCGCGTCTGGGGCGTCTCGACCGTGCAGGCGCCGGACGGCCGCGGCTCGTTCGACGTCGTGCTCATGCAGACGTTCGTGCCGGCGGGTGACCAGGTCGCGCTGGTGAGCGTGTCCTCGCCCGCGACCGACCTGGCCGAGCCGCTGTACGAACTGTTCGAGACCGTGACCGACACGTTCGAGCTCATCGACTCGGCCACGGTCGGTGGCGGGGTCGACTGATGCGGATCTGGCCGTTCCGGAAGCGTCGGAAGCCCGTCGAACCCGTCGTCGAGCGGGTCACCGTCGACGACCTCGCGCGGATGGCGCAGCGCGGCGAACTCGCCCGCGCGGTCGTCACGCCGCCGCCGGCTCCCCGCGCCAGCGCCGACCGGGTGCGGGCGACCGTCGCGCAGCTGCCCGGGCGTCCCCTGGGCTCCGCCGGTGGCACGGCTCGCCGCGACGCGGCTCCGGCCCGGCAGACCGCGGCGGCCGTCCTGGTGCTCGACGACCACCAGCGGGTGACCGTGTCCGGTGGCGGGCTGATCGGCCGTGACCCGGCGAGCGCCCACCCGGACGGCGGCTACGCGCACATGATCGCCCTCGAGGACCCGGACAAGCTGCTCAGCCGCACGCACCTGGAGTTCGGCTTCGGTGCCGAGGGGTCGCTCTGGGTGCTCGACACGGCGTCGGCGAACGGGGTCGAGCTGCAGCGGCCGGGGTTCCCGGCGACGATGGTGCCGCCGGCGCAGCGCACCGTGGTGCAGCCGGGCGACGTGGTCGTGTTCGGCGGCCACACCCTGCGCGCCGAGCCGCAGACCGCGCTGGTCGGCGAAGCCCCACTCGGCTGACGCCGAGCGGCGCGACGGCTCGACGACTCGACGCCGCGGCGACTCGACCCCACGCCGCCGCGCCGTCCCCGTCAGTCGGCGGGCACCTGCACCAGCCGCAGCGCCTGGTCGGCGTCGTTGAGCAGCGCCCGACCCGGCACGCGGTCCTGTGTCACCAGGCTCTTCGACAGCTTCGTGCCGATCAGGTCGCCGTCGACGGTGCTGAGCGGCGCGAGCAGCATTCCGCGACGGGCCTTCTTCGCGTCGACCTGCCATCCACGGAACCCGCTCGCGACGCCCTCGACGTCGCCGGCGATGACGAGCCCGACCGATCGGCCCCGGTCGGAGTCCATGATCGCCCGGAACACCGGTTCGGCCGGGGTCTCCTTGAGCGCCTCGGCGTCGTCGACGAGCACGAGCGTGAAGCCGTCCGAGCCGGTGTCGATCGCGGCGGAGAGGCCCTCGGCCCCGATCCCGCCGTCGGTGACCACGGTCACGCGCGGTGCGCCGTCGAGTGCCCGGAGCGGGGAGTCCCGCGGCGTGACCGCGACGACCGACCCACCTGCGGACAGGACGTGCCGGGCCATCGCCACGAGCGCGGTGCTCTTGCCGGAGCGCGGGCTGCCGGCGACGATGAACACCGGGGTGTCCTGCACGAAGTCGTGGGTGAAGAGCCGGAGCTCGTCGCCGCCGACGCCGAGCGCGACCCGGCCGACCGAGGCGTCCGTCGAGGGCAGGTACCGCACGGCCTCCTCGAACGTGATGGACCGCGGCAGGACGTCGATCCGGAACGGCTTCGGCACGGTCGCGGGGACGTGGGCGCGGACCTCGTCACCGATGCCGCGGATCGCCGCCGCCTGGTCGCGTCCGCCGAGGCCGCCGGGCAGCACGGCGACCTGGGTCTCCGTCGCGGTGGCGTTCCGGAAGCCGCGGCCGGGCGGGATCGACTCCGGCAGCTTCTTGCCGTTGATGCCCTCGTAGTTGTAGTCGCCGCGGTCGGCCAGGGCGAGCAGCAGCTTCCGCTCCACCTGGCTCGACATCCGGCCGGAGGTCAGCGTGCGGTCGCCGGAGACGATCAGGTGCACGCCGACGCCGACGCCCTCGCGCAGCAGCGTCTGGACGGCGTCGTGCAGCGCACCGTTCTCGGCGTCCGCCAGGGTCGCCATGAAGCTCTCCCACTGGTCCAGGAACACGACGACGTGCGGCAGCGGGGTGGTGTGCTCGTCGGACCGCTGCTCGGCGATGGACGAGTACCCGCCGCTCGCGAAGGCGGCCTGGCGCTCCTGCACGGTGCGGAGCAGGATGCCGAGCAGCCGCGAGACCCGGTCGGGCTCGTGCCGCTGCACCACGGCACCGCAGTGCGGCAGGGCCCCGAGCGCGAGCAGGGCGCCGTTGCCGCAGTCGATCCCGTACATGTGCACGTCGCCGACGCCGAGGCGCAGGGCCATCGCACCGGCCAGCGTGCGGAGCGTCTGGCTGCGGCCGGAGCGTGGCGACCCGATGACGAACAGGTGGCCGTCGGCGTCGAGGTCGAACACCGCGGGACGCTGCTGCTGGTCGGCGGGGTGGTCCTCGACGCCCCAGGCCACGGCGAGCGGCGGCAGCTCGGCGGCTCCGGCAGCACCTGCGGCTTCGACGTCGTCGAGCCCGACGACCGCGCCGAGCGGCGGCAGCCAGGGCTTCCGCTGCTCGGGGGTGCCGAGGGCGCGGGTGGCGTCGCCGATCGACGCGACGAGGACGCTCAGGTCGGTGACCTCCACGTCGCTGGCGGCGGCCTCGACGGCTACCGGGCGGGGGCTGGTTCGCTGTACGAGGCGAAGGTGAGTTCGCGGACCAGGGCGGGCCGGGCCTCCTGGTCGTCCGTGCCGGGCCGACGCCCACCCACCCGACCGGACTGGAACGGCAGCAACGAGGCCGCACCGAGCCGCACGTACGCGCGCCCGGGCGTCGTCTTGGCGATCCGCGCGGCGTCGTTCGCGCCGATGACGTCCTGGCTCTCCGACTGGTCGGTGACGCGCAACGCGATCCGCAGGTTCGTGTTGGCGCGGATCTCGGGCGACACGACACCGCCGGGGCGCTGGGTGGCGAGCACGAGGTGGATGCCGAGCGACCGACCGCGCTGGGCGATGTTGACCAGGCCCTTGACGAAGTCGGGCAACTCGCGGGCGAGCGAGGCGAACTCGTCGATGACGATGAGCAGCCGCGGCAGGCTCGGGATCGCGTCGCCCGACGCGGCGCGCTTCGCCTGCAGGTCCTGGTAGTCCTCGAGGTCCTTCGCGCCGACCTCGGCGAGGGCGTGCTCGCGGGTGCGCAGTTCTGCGCCGAGCGACTCGAGCGCCCGCTCCACCTGGTGGGTGTCGAGGTCGGTGACCATGCCGACCGTGTGCGGCAGGTCGACGCAGTCCTTGAACGCCGCACCGCCCTTGTAGTCGACGAGCACGAAGTTCATCTCGTCCGGCCGGTTCGCGACGGCGAGCGACGCGACGATCGTCTGCAGCAGCTCGGACTTGCCGGAACCGGTCGTGCCGGCGACGAGTCCGTGCGGACCGTCGTTCCGCAGGTCGATCGCGAACGGCCCGTCGATCGAGGCGCCGATGACGGCGGTCGTGCTGCGTCCACCGAGCAGCCAGCGGGCCTGTACGGCCTCGGACGTCGGCGGTTCGAGCTGGAGCACGTCGAGCAGCCGCGCCGACGACGGGATGGCGCCGTCCTGCACGTCCGGGCTGGCGTCGACGATCGGCGACAGCGACCGGGCGACCCACTCGAGCCAGTCCTGGTCGACCAGGTCGGGTCGCGCGTCGTCGATCCGCTCGCTGCGCTGCTGCGTGACCCGGATCCGGTCGTCGCGGACGACGACCACGGCGTCGCACTCCTCGGGCAGGAGCCGCTCGTCCAGGTCGAGGCAGATGCTGAACACCCCGACCGACGGCCCCTCCTTCAGCACCTGCACGAGCGACGGCATCGCTCGCAGGCGCCTGGCGCCGTCCATCACGACGACGATCTCGTCGGCCGGCGGGGTCTTCTTGCCGATGCCGGCTTCCTTGCGGGCGTCGATGATCGCCGCGAGTTCGGCGATGGCCCGCGCGGTCGTCGCGGCGTTCGAGGCGATGCTCGTCATCGGCTGGTCAGCACCGTCGCGGCGGACGTGCGGCAACCAGGACATCCACTCCCACAGCGCGGTCCGGGTGGTGTCGGTGAGCAGCGTGAAGGTGACGTCCTTCGGGCTCTGCAGCGTCGCGAGCTGCGCGACCACCCAGTTCGCCAGCCGTCGGGCGTCGTCGTCCGGACCGGCGATGCCGATCACGCCGCGCTCCGCCAGGCGGATCCGGACCGGCACGTCGGTTGCGTCCCACGCGACGGTCCGCTTGTGCGACAGCTGTTCCGGATCCTCGATGGTCACCTCGGACCGCTGCGTCGCCGTGCCGACGCGGACGAGCAGGTGGTCGGGGTCGGTGCGGCGCCGCTCCCACAGGCGCGGCAGCGGCGTGACCGCCGTCTCGTAGACGGCAGCCGGGTCGGGCGCGCTCGCGATCCAGCGTGCCCGTTCGGACTGGAGGCTCTCGGTCGCGTCCGCCTCGATGCGCGCCTTGGTGTCCTCGTACTCCACGATCCGCTGGCGGTACGTCTTCTTGCCCTGGCGGCGGCCCTGGAGGCCCGTGATGATCATCAGGATCGGCGACAGCAGGGCGATGAGCAGGTAGATCCAGCGACCGGTGGTCGACACGAACATCACGGCCATGCCCATCGGCGCCAGCGCCATCAGGATGGGCAGCGCGCGCGCCGGGGGTTCGGTCGGCGGGGCCGGCAGCTGGTAGCGGGTGTGCTCGTCGGGCGGCAGGATGCGCGGCGGGCGGTTGTACTCGAGCGACATGCCGTCGTCGGCCAGGGACAGGTGCGCCCCACGGTCCGGCGCCCGACCGAAGCCGAGCAGGACCCCGCCGATCGCCAGCTGCGCGGTCTCCGGCCAGTCGGTCTCCTCGGTGACGGCAGTACCGTCGAGCACTGCCCCGGCGAAGCCGTTCGCCGGACGGACCTTCGCGCCGTCGGCCGTGACCGACACGAGCAGGGCGACCTCCGGGACGGTGTCGGCCCCGGTGGCCTCGGCCTCGACCTCGGCGGTGGTGCTCACCGGGATGCGCACCGTGGCGTTCGTCGCCGTGCCGATCGTCACCGTGCCGGTGCCCACCCGGACGATGGTGCCGGCGTGCAGGCCCGAGACGATCCGGATCTCGGCGTCGGTCAGCGGACGGAGCGGCTGCGGCGGCACCTGCTCGAGGCTGCGGGCCACGACCACGCCCTCGCGCACACCGGACTCCGCGACCGTCGCGGCCAGGTCGAGCGGCTGCTCGCCGACGAAGTACGCCGGGGTCCGTCCGGAGGCCACGACGTCCGTCGCGATGAGGCGTTCGGCCTCGGCGACGAGCTCGCCGACCGCGCGGGTGTCGTCCCCGTCGACGTAGACGTTGGCGGTCTGACCACTCTCGCGGTCGACCATCGTGAACGTGAAGGTCATGGCATCCCCCGTAGCATTGACTACATGTCGCAGGACGATGGTAGTGTCCCCTGCAACACGCCCCGTTGGGGGGACATGACGAAACTCCGGGGAAAGGGAGTCACACCGTGGCGAACATCAACGTCTCGTACGCAGACCTCGAGGCAGCAGCCTCCGACCTCAAGGCCGGTCAGGCGGACATCGAAGACCGTCTCTCCGCCCTGCAGCGCAAGATCCAGCAGCTCATCTCCGACGGCTACGTCACCGACAAGTCGTCCGTCGCGTTCGGCGAGTCCTACGACGAGTTCAACCGTGGCGTGACCCAGACCGTCCAGGGGCTCGAGGGCCTGTCGACGTTCCTGTCGAAGGCGTCGCAGACCCTGTCCGAGACGGACGAGTCGCTCGCTTCCGGCCTCAAGGGCTGACACCGCTGACGACCCCGTGCCCCGCGATCGCGTGGGGCACGGGGTCGACGCGGTTCCGGTGGCGGTGGCTTCCGGTTCGTGATCGGGGAGGGATTGTTCCGTGGCTTCGAGACTGCTCGTTGACCTGATGGGGCTCGGGGAGCTCCAGACCGACCTGTCGACCGTGCACAGCACGCTCGAACAGGCGCACAAGCGCGTCGACGCGTCCGACGACGAGATCGGCTCGGGCACCGTGCAGGACGCCCTGCACGACTTCGACCACCGCTGGGGCGACAAGCGCGACAAGATCAGCGACTCGACGAAGGCGCTGGCGGACATGCTCAGCGCGTCCGTCGAGACCTACACCGAGACCGACGAGCAGCTCGCACAGGCGCTGCAGGTCAACGACGAGAACGGCGGCGGCGGACCCGCTGCCTCGAGGGCGGAGTAGTCATGGGGCGGCCGTCGGGGTGGGATGTCGTCGATCAGGGTGATGATCCGGTCAAGGGTGATCCGTCGACGTTGCGGATGATGTCGCGGGAGTACCAGCGCATCTCCGACGCGGCGGATGACGCCTCGACCCGGCTGCAGTCGGTGAAGGGGTCCGGGTGGCTGACCGACTGGGAGGGTGAAGCAGCCGACGTGTTCGTCGACGCGATCGAGGACACCCCGTCGGACCTGACCAAGCTCGTCGACTCGTACGAACTCGCCGCGACGGCGTTGTCGGGGTGGGCGGACACGGTCGATGACACCCAGTACCGGGCTGATGGGGCGCTCGCGGACGCGAAGGACGCCTCCGGGGACCTCGCCGCGGCGCAGGACCGGCTCTCCGATGCGCAGTCGAACCTGTCGCACTACCAGTCGGCGTCGAAGGACCTGTCGAAGGTCGCGGACGAGTACCCGGCCGGCTCCGACGTGCCCGACGGGGTGGACGTGCCGTCGCCGGCGCAGCTGCGGGCGGCGTCCGACAACGCCGCTGTCGCGCAGGGGTCCGTGTCGTCCGCGCAGGGCGACATCGCGGCGGCGCAGTCGCGGATCGACGCAGCGAAGCGGCTCGTGGCGGATGCGAAGGGTGACTGGCAGGACGCGGAGCAGCGGACCGCGACGAAGATCGGTGAAGCCGCCGACGCGGGGCTGGGGAAGCAGTCCACGTGGGACAAGATCTTCGGGTCCGAGGCGTGGGAGACCATCGTCTCCATCGCGAAGGTCGTCGTCGCTGTGGGCGGCATCATCGTCATGATCATCGGCGGGCCACTCGCCTGGATCGTGCTCGGCGCAGCCCTGCTCGTACTCGCTGACACCCTGTACAAGATGTCGAAGGGCACCGCCGACGGGTGGGACCTCGCCTTCGCGTTGCTCGACTGCATCCCGGGGATGAAGGGGATCACCACCGCCGGACGGCTCCTGTCCGCAGCCGGCGACGCACGCAAGGCGTTCTCGCTCGCCCGCTCGACCGGATCGCTCGGCTCGCTCGCCGGCCGGACCCTCAGCGGAGCTGGCCGCTACGGCGTGATGGCGCTCAAGGAGCTTCCGCTGGCGGTGAAGCAGTTCGCGTCAAACCCGACGCGGCGACTCGAGCGCATGGCGCTCCAGGTGCGCTACCTGACCCCAGCGAACATGGTGCACAGCGCCGTCGATGCGGCGAAGGGGCTGCACACCGGCTTCTCGGGGTCGCAGGGCAAGCCGATCGTCGAGCGCCTCACCGACGCCTTCACCGCGAGTGACCGCGCCTTCAACCGCACCGTCAGCGGCGCCTACAACGCCCACGTGTCCGACATCGCTCGGACGGATCCGGCCCGGGCCAGCCAGCTGTGGCAGGGCGGCGACGGCTACTACGGTGTCGACTCGATGACCAACGTGACCGGCCCGCACGCGCAGATCGACGCGTTCGCCTCGACGCCGTCCGGCATGCAGAGCCCGTCGGCGAGCTACGCCGTCCCGAACGCCCCGAGCGGCGACTCCGCCGCGTTCCACGAATCGGCCCAGGTCGGCGCGAACTTCGACTACCCGACCCCGTACCGTGAAGACGTCTCAGTCGCACACATCGGAGCGGACCAGCCGTACGCCGTCGGTACGGCGCAGGCCAACCCGCAGTTCGGCGCCGGCGGTGGAACGCAGTACTTCCACTCCGGCATGGCGACCGACAGCCCATCGCCGTTCCCGGCAGGCGGGCCTTCCGGCATGGACCCGAGCGTTCGGTCGATCACCGAGTCGGTCGGTATGCGCGGAGCCCTGCACGCACCGTGGCGCGCGGTGGCCTACACGCAGCCGCTCGTCGGGAGCAACGAATGATCCACGAGGGCTTCCCGGACGTCCTCGTCGTGGGACCGGTCGCCGATCGGTCGTTCTCCGATGACGGCCGGCTGGTCATCGATTACGGCACGGCACCTCGGTGGTCCCCTGACGCAACGCTCCCGGATCTCGTCGCACGGGCGAAACTCCTGGCGCTGCTCCTCGACGCGCTCGACCCCGAAGTCGACGTCCGAGTCGGCGCACGTCACCAGTTCCTGCTCAACGACCACATCGACGGGCGCGTCGACACCCGCGCCGGTGGGACTCCGCCGCGCCTGCTCGCGTACGGCTCGCTGACGACCATTGTGATCCGGTCGAGTGACCTCGGCCGACTCGTGGATGTCCGCAACGAACCCTCGATGGCACAAGGGCTCTTCACCTTCCCCCGCGGCGCCGAAGTCGTCTCGCAGATCGGCCCCGGAGCCGCACTCACGCGCTACGGCGACACCGGGTACTTCGACCAGGTCCTCTCCTTCGAGACCGACGGTGCTCCATCGCCCTCGAAGCAGACCACCAAGGCACTGCACCGATGGACGAAGATCGTCGATGGCTGGCGGAAGAAGGCCACTCCCGCGCAACGGGAACTCGAAGGCCCGTGGATCTGAGCGACCCGGCCGAGCTCACGGCCTGGCGACGGGCGGTCGACACGGACCTGTGGATGCTGGCGACGGAGGACGGCGTCCCGGCGGTCATCGCCCCGGCTGACGAGTCGCCCCAGGCCGTCGCGCTCGCGTTCCTCGACCAGCAACAGGCTCAGGCCGCGGCCCCGGACGACGCGGTCCTCCTGCACACGACGCTGTGGTCGGCGCTCCGCGCGACCCCGGCCGACGTGGCTCTCCTGCTCCAGCCCGGCCAGCCCGACGAGCAGGTCCTGCTGCCCGAGGACATCGACCGGATCGTCGGTGGGTCGCGGGACCGCGCGCCGGTGCTCTCACCCCGCGACCTGGCGATCACGTCGATGATCCCCGCGGTGATCGTGGACGGAGTCGTCAGCCCGCAACCGGATGGTCTGCCCGTGGGGGTGCTCCTCGACCAGGCCGGCCGATCCGGCGTCCCGTCGACGCTGGCGGTGGGGCCGACGATGCCCCTCGAACTCGACGCATGGACGACGGCGGCACTCGTCCGAGCGGCGAGCCCGTTCCCGGCGGGGTTCGACGTCGTCGTCGGTGCCCCGAAGCCGGAGCAGTACCCGGCGGTGACCGACTTCCGCGAACAGTACGACGGGGCGGCGATCAGCACGGTCGGTGTCATCGTCGAACGGGCGTCCGAGCGGATCGTGGTACTCGTCGACACGGATGACGCCGACGAACTCGGACGCGTCCGGGTCCAGGCCGCATCGCTCGTGCCCCTGCCCGTCTTCGTGACCGATCGCCGGTCCTCACCGGAGCAGGCGTGGGTGCTCGGGCGGCCCGACAGCCACGTGTCCTGATGCTGACCTGGCGCGCGAGTACCCGTCAGACGACGGTCCGGGCCGTACCGGTTCCGAACGGCCTCTCCCTGGCGATCGAGTCCGATGGTCGCCCCGCCACCGAACCGCACGATCGGGGTGTTCGTGTCGAGTTCGCGTACTCGGTCGCCGAGGACCGTCCGGCGACGCGGGGCGTCGCGACGCGGCCGGTGATCCGGCAGTCCCTGCTCGAGGACGAGTGGAGCGGTCGCTTCGTCGTGCAGGTCGACGCCGCCGAAGGACACGGCGACGGCGTCCCGATCACGGAGCAGCATCCACGGCGCCCAGGTCTGCTCCCGTTCGCACCGTCCGGCGTCCGCGTCCTCGAGCTGTCGGGAGCCAACGGGATCTGGGGGGACGTCGTCAGCAGACTTGCTCGGCCGCACTCGGCATGGATGCTCCTCGAGGCGTCGACGGGCGGTGCGAGCTGCACCGTCGTCGACTCCCTCGACGCCGTCCCCCGTGCCTGGCGCACGGCCGCCCGCAACCTGCTCGGGCCGACATCGGCATCGACGCCCGGATGACCGAGTACGCGCGAACGGCGCACCGCCAGGGCGAGACGACGCCAGCCATGATCACCGTGAGCTCCGAGCCGTCCGGCGCGGACGGCCGGTTTCGCTACTCAGTGACCGTCGTCGTCGACGGTGTCGAGCACGTCGCCGTCGAGGACGACGCCTTCGAGGCCCTGTCGACGGTGCGGATGGAGCTCGAACGACGCGGCTGGCTGCTCGGCGTCGAGGGTGCACGGATCGACGTCTGGCCGAGCGGCATGGCGAGGGACCAGGGCGGGGGCCTTCACGCCTACCGGCTCCGACGTGGGCGTTCTCCCCGTTCAGCGGACCTGGTCGACGTGTTCGCTCCGGCTGCCGATCACCTGACGACCGTGGCCGAGCAGCGCCTGGCGGTCGGGGTCGCGCCACTCGATCTTGCTGCCGCATCGTACGAGGACGCCGACGAGGTGGTCTCGGTCTCGGCACCGTGCGACCAGCTCGTCGCCGAACGGAGCCGGCGAGGCGGCCTCCGTGCCGCACTCTTCGGTGGCCGACGCCCCGGCGACGAGCGATGGCAGGTCGTGCGTTCGCTGGTCGGCGATGCACTGCGACCAGACGAACGGGACGAGGCCGAAGCGCTGTCCGACGAACCGGACGGTGTGCGGCTCGTGACGACGGTCGGTGCGGACGAGGACGGTGTGCGGTGGTCGGACCTCGTCGACATCCGGGTCGACGAGGCTGGCGTGGTGCGGGTCCGACGGTTCCGACGCCGCTACACCGGACGGACCCGCGCGCACGTGGAGGTGCTGCTCGACACCCGCGCGCAGGGCCTGCCGACAACCGGATTCCGACCCACCGAGTTGGCAGCGCTCACCCGGCAACGGCAAGTCGAAGCGCTGCGGCGACACATCGAGGGGCTCGGCATGGTGCCGTCGACCGCGATCGACGCCATGTTCTGGCCCGACCACGGTCGCGTCCCGACGGGGCGCGACGACGACCAGGGGGCGAACACGACCTTCCACGGCACGGCCGACGGGGTGGCGTACACGGTGCTCGTCAGCGGTGCCGGGCACCTCCGGATCGTTCGGGAAGAACCGTTCTTGTCCCATTGACAATTACCGTGGTACGGTCGAGCCATGGCAGTCGAACTCAGCACCTGGGACGCCCAGGGCAACCAGACGGCAGCGACGTTCTCCACCATGCGGTTCCCCGCCGGTGAAGCCCACGTCAAGGTCGCGAACGACACCGCCGAGCCGGGGGCCTCACCGAGATCGCGACCCTGCGCGGCACGAACGGCGACGATCTGATCATGCTCGGCATGTGGGCGGACGCCGTGCGACAGCGCGGATCGAAGTCCGTCGCGCTCGTCCCCTACCTGCCCGGTGCCCGGCAGGACCGCGGCCTGCCGTTCGGCGCGAAGGTCTACGCCGACGTCCTCAACGGCTTCCACCTCGACCAGGTCATCGCGTTCGACCCGCACTCGCCGGTCATCGTCGGACTCGTCGACAACCTGACCGTCGTCACGAGCGAGCAGGTCGTCCGTGACGCCGTGGTCAGCGCACCCGAGTACGACGGCGGCGACCCGTACACCGGCATCATCGCCCCCGACAAGGGTGCGGTACCCCGCGCCACCGCGGTCGCTGAGGCGTGCGGGCTGCCGCTGTACCGCGCCGAGAAGCACCGCAACCCCGACACCGGCAAGCTCGACGGCTTCACCTGCGAGCCACTCCCCGACACCGGCCGGTTCCTGGTGGTCGACGACATCTGCGACGGCGGCGGCACGTTCATGGGCCTCGCCGGCTCGACGGGCCTGCCCAAGGAGCGCCTCAGCCTCTGGATCTCGCACGGCGTCTTCTCCGGTCGGGCCGCACAGCTCGCCGACCACTTCGGCGAGATCGTCACCACCGACTCGTACCCCGCGCAGAACGCCATCGACGGCCTGCGCACGATCGCACTCACCCCCTACCTGACGGAGCAGATCCGATGACGCAGACCACGAGCACCACGAGCACCGAGAGCCCCCGCACGACCACGGGGATCGAACCGCGCATCACCACGGCGAGCCCGATCGCGCCCCTGCTGGCCGTCGACGGCTACAAGCACTCGCACCGGCAGGTCTACCCGGCCGGCACCACCCGCATCCTCATCAACTGGACGAACCGGTCGAACGCGCACATGCCCGAGTCGACGCACGCCGTGGTCTTCGGGCTGCAGGCGTTCATCCAGCGCTCGCTCGTCGAGGCCTGGGCACCGTTCTTCGCGGCGGACGAAGACGAGGTCGTCCGGCTCTTCGACGACGCGCTGCAGAGCTACTTCGGCCCGAACCACATCGGCACCGACCACGTCCGGGCCCTGCACCGTCTCGGTTACCTGCCCCTCGAGATCCGTGCGCTGCCCGAGGGCACCCTCGCTCCGATCGGCGTCGCGACGCTGACCGTCGAGAACACGATCGACGAGTTCTACTGGCTGCCCAACTACATCGAGACCGCCCTGTCGGCGTCGATCTGGCACCCGTCGACGGTCGCGACGAAGGCGCTCGAGTACCGCGACCTGATGGAGGACTGGGCCGCCCGCACCGGCGCGGTCCCGGCCGGCATCGACTTCGCCGCGCACGACTTCTCGTTCCGTGGGCAGTCGAGCATCGAGTCGGCCGCAGCGGGCGGCGCGGGCCACCTGCTCTCGTTCCTCGGCACCGACTCGATGCCGTCGCTCGACTTCATCGACCGCTACTACCCGGGCGACAACGGTTGGGTGGCCGCGAGCGTGCCCGCCACCGAGCACAGCGTGATGTGCGTCCGCGGCGCCGACGGCGAGCTGGCGACGTTCGAGCAGATCCTCGACGTGTACCCGACGGGTATCGTCTCGGCGGTCAGCGACGGCTTCGACCTGTTCAAGGTCATCACCGAGACCCTGCCGCAGCTGAAGGACCGCATCACCGGTCGTGACGGCAAGCTCGTCATCCGCCCCGACTCGGGCGACCCGGTCGACATCGTCACCGGCACCTTGCACGGCGTCGACGAGGCGGAACTCTTCGCCGCCGACCGCAGCCACGAGCAGAAGGGCGTCGTCGAACTGCTCGACGAGATCTTCGGGCACACCGTGAACGAGCAGGGCTTCAAGGTCCTCGACCAGCACATCGGCGTCATCTACGGCGACAGCATCACGCTCGACCGTGCCCGTCGCATCTACGAGCGCCTGGCCGCCAAGGGGTACTCGAGCGACAACATCGTGCTCGGCATCGGGTCGTACACGTACCAGTACATGACCCGCGACAACCTCGGCAGCGCGGTCAAGGCCACGTGGGCACTCGTCGACGGCGAGCCCGTCGACATCCAGAAGGACCCGAAGACCGGCAGCGGCAAGAAGAGCGCGAAGGGCCGCATCGCCCTGCACCGCGACGAGACTGGCGAGATCCGGCAGACCGACCAGGCCACGGCCGACGACGAGGCGAGCAGCCTGCTCCAGCCGGTGTGGGTCGACGGCCGCTTCACGCGCCTCCAGTCCTTCGCCGACGTCCGCCAGACGCTCCGCGACGAGCGTTCGGCTCGTGCCACCCGCCGGGCGGCCACCGCGTGACCGATGCCGCAGCGGCGATCCGCGACCAACCGCTCATCGCGATCGACGTCGTCCCGGTGTCCTTCGTGACGACGGACGGTCTGCGGGTCGCCACCGCGCGTCGGGCGTACGCACCGTACGTCGGACAGGAAGCGCTCCCCGGCGTGCTCCTCGACGGCACCGAGATCCTTGCCGACGGTGCACGGCGCGCCCTGCGGTCCAAGGTCGGCGTCGGCTCGACGGCGGTACGCCACCTCGCGCAGGTCGGCGCGTTCGACGGGCCCGACCGCGATCCACGGAGCTCCGCGATCAGCATCGCGTTCCTCGCAGTCATCGACCCGGCAGCGCACGCCGACGCGACGTGGCACGACGTCGGCACGCTCCCGCTCGGACTGCCGTTCGACCACGACCGGATCGTCGCCTCGGCGCTCGAGCGTGCACGGGTCCTCCTCTGGTCAGACCTGCCGTTCACGCGAGCGCTGCTCGGCGATCCGTTCACCACGGCGGACGCCGCTCGGCTGCGGATCGCCCTGACGGGGACCACACCGGACCCGGGCAACCTCAACCGGACGCTCCGTACGAACACCGCGCTTGCCCGGGTCGACCTCCCAGCGAGTGCGGGACCCCGGGGCGGGCGTCCCCCGGCAGCCTGGACGTGGCAGGACTGAGCACGGTTGGGTGGACCCATGTCCTCTTCCCTGTCCGGTGACGACTCCCTGCACCTGCCCGAGTTCGACGCGCCCCCGGCGTCGCCGTTCGACCTCGCGCAGCAGTGGCTGGATGCCGCGGACGAACGCGACGTCTCGGAGCCGAAGTCGATGACCCTCGCCACGGCCGGTGCGGACGGTCGAGTGTCCGCCCGCACGGTCGACGTGAAGCGACTCGACGACCGCGGGCTCGTGTTCGGCACCTCGACGCTCAGCCCGAAGGGTCGTCAGCTCGCCGAGAACCCACACGCGGCGCTGCAGGTCTACTGGCGCGAGACGATGCAACAGCTCCGGTTCGAGGGCCGGGCGGTGCAGCTGTCCGACGACGAATCCGACGCGCTGTTCACCGATCGGTCGCCGAAGTCCCGCGCCGCCACAGCCATCGCCGACCAGTCCGCCGTGCTCGAACCGCGGACGCTGCAGGACCTGATCGACGACGCCAACGTGTTGCTCGACGAGTCCGACGACGCCGTGCCGCGGCCGGCTGGGTGGGTCGCGTGGCGGCTCGAACCCGACGTCGTGGAGTTCTGGCACGGCAGTCGCGACCGGATGCACCGCCGCCTGCAGTACGTGCTCGCCGACGGCGCCTGGTCGGCCACCCGCTTGCAGCCGTAGTCGAGTCCGCTCCCGGTCAGTCCCGCTGCCACCACGATGGCTTCGGGGACTCGACGGTGATCGTCAGCGACCCGCACCGGCGCCGTCGCCGCTCCGGCTGGTGCGAGGTTGATCACTCCGTGCGCGCTTCTTGCGCTGCACGGAGTGGTCAACCTCGCACCGAGAGAGTCCGCGGCGCAGCCCCTACCGCCCGATCGGGTTCGCCATCGCCCCCGCCCGGATGAGCGACGACGACTGGTCCGCCAGGTCGACCATCGACAGGGTGTTGCGCAGCTGCAGCCGGTTCAGGCAGGAGTGCTCGAACGTCGGCACCCGCAGGTCCAGCGGCCGTCGGCGCTCCGGGTGCGCGGCGGCGTGCGCGTCGATGCACTCCCCCACGACCTCCCAGAACCGACCCTCCGGCAGCACTCCGTCGTCGTCGAGGATCGCCGCGACGAACCGCAGCACCCCGTCGAACACGTCGGTGAACACCGCGAGCGCGGCTTCGTCGTCGGACACCGGGTGCACGATCCGGTCGATGTCGGCGGGCACGGGGCGATCGTCGTGCCGCCCGAGCACCGCTGCCTCTTCCCCGATGTCCTTCATGACGGCACGGACCACGGCACCGTCGCGGACGACGAGCACGAGGTTCTCGCCGTGTGGCATGAACACCAGGTCGTGCACGGTCAGGCAGTGCACGACCGGCAACAGGTAGGCGTCGAGCCAGCGCCGCACCCACTCGTCGGCAGGAAGCCCCGACACCTCGATCAGCGCGGAGACGACGGCGTTCCCCGCGGCGTCCCGATGCAGCAGCGCCGCCATCGTCAGCAGTCGCTCGCCGTCCGTCACCCGCGGCAGAGGGCTCTCCCGCCACAGTGCCGCGAGCATCTTGCGCTGCGGCGACGACACGTCGACCCGGTGGTAGGCGTCGCCGGTGTACCCGATGGCGGCGTGCTCCCGGAGCACCGAGAACCCGACCGACTCGAGTGTCGGGTCGGCGGCGACGATCGACTCGACCCAGTCGTTCACGGCCGGGGTGTTCCGCATGTACGCGGGCGACATCCCCCGCAGGAACCCCATGTTCTGCACGGCGAGCGCCGTCTTGACGTACGAGCGGGTCGGGTCCGAGTGGTCGAACGCGGTGCGGATGGACTGCTGCGGCTGGTACTCGTCCGGCCCGTCGCCGAGGTCGACGAGGTCCTGCCGCCCCAGGTCGGGTGCGAACGTCACGGCGATCCGGTGCTGCCACTGCCAGGGGTGCACGGGGATCCACACGTAGTCGTCGGGGTCGAGGCCGCGACGTTCCAGCGTGGAGCGGAACCCGGCCACGACCGCTTCGGAGAGCTCCGCCTCCCAGTGGGCTTCTTCGGTCCGGTCCGCGGCGAGCGCCAGGTGCGTGTGCGCACGTCGGGCGGCGAGCCACCGGTAGCGGAAGCGGCCGCCGACCTCCGGCGCGAAGGCGCGGTACTCGTCGAGCCCGAACCCGATCCGCCCGTTCGCGGCGACGAACGCCGGGTGGCCCTCGGTCATCGCCGCCTCGACGTCCTGGAACGAGGCGACGACGTCGTCGACGGACGAACCGGACGAGCCGGCCGAGCCCGCAGCGGACCGCCCACGCGCGAGCTGCGCCGCCGACGGTCCACCCCGCCGGTGCTTCGCGGCGGCGCTCGCCAGGGTCGAGGCGATCTCCTCCAGGTAGGTACCGAGCAGCTCGTCGGGGATCCCGAGTACCTCGTGCAGTTCGAGCACGAGGTCCTGCGCACTGAGCGACGCCGGTAGCCCAGAGCGAGTGCGCGTCAGCGAGGCTTCGTCGATCGACCAGTGCTCGAGCACGTGCTGCCGTGCCCGGAACCGGTAGGTCGAGTCCCCCGCGTCGAGCCGCCACCCGTCCCCGTCCGGCACGGGTTCGATCAGCCGCTCGTGAGTGAACTCGGCGATGGCCTTCGCCACCAGGTGTCGTTCTGCGGGTTCCAGGTGCTCGGGTCGCAGGTGCGCGGCCGGGCCGTCGTCGTCGGGCACGCCGATCCGGTCGGTGTCGAGGACCGACAACAGGGCCCGCTTGCCGTCGACGTCCACCTGGCGCAGGGCGCGGAAGCCCACCTCGGTGTTCTTCGCCTGCACCGCGGAGTTCCGGACGTCCGGCTCGACGACGACCCGGCGTGCACCGAGGACGTCGCGGCAGTGCTCGACGACGGCGCGCATCACGGCGCTCGTCAGTCCGTGCACGCGGCCGCTGGCCGGCACCGGTGCGACGAGCAGGTGCATACCGACGTCGCCGGGCTCCGCCGCCCACACGTCGGTGAGCAGGACGGCGGCGGGGTCGTAGGTCTCGACCAGGAAGCACGGCTCACCGTCGCGTCGGCCGAGCCACGCAGCCTGCGCCGGGTCCGCCTGCACGCCGGCCAGGTAGTCGCGGACCTCTGCCACGTCGAGGTGCCCCATCTCCCACCACGACGACGCCGGGTGGGCGAGCCACGACCGGACGACGGCGGCGTCGCGGTCCGGGTCCACGGGTTCGACGGCCAGGAGGCCCGGAGCGGCTCCGGCAGACACCGTCGCCTCGGGCGCACCGGCCAGTGCAGTGCCCGTCACGTGCGCGCTCATGCGGGCACCTCCGTGCGCTCGGTCGCCTGCCGGGCCGGCGCGCGGTGCGCGCCGTCGGGTGGGGTGGTGGACTGGTCCGTGGCGGGCAGGCCGAACTCCTGGAAGGCGATCCGGGCCTCCAGGCCGTACACGGGGCGACCCGTGACGGACCGGATGATCGATGCGTTCCGCCACGCACCCATGCCGAGGTCGGGCGCGGTCAGGCCGTGCGTGTGCTCCTCGGCGTTCTGCACCCAGATGCGTCCGCCGAGCGTGTCGACGTGGTGATCGCGCGCGACGGCCAGGCGACCACGGGAGTCACGGGCGACGAGGTGCTCGACGGGGTCGAGGAACCGTGGTGTGCGCGGCGTGTACCCGGTCGCCAGGACGAGCCGCTCGACCTCGTGCTCGTACGTCTCGCCGAGCTGCTCGTGGCGGAGCATCAGCCGGTACGTCCCCCGGTCGGCGAGCCACTCGGCGTCGACGACACTCGTCTCGGTGCGCAGGGTCGTCGGGATCGGGCCTCGAGCGCTGATGCGGTACAGCTGGTCGTAGAGCTCGTCGACGAGGTCCGCGCTGATGCCCTTGTAGAGTCCGCGCTGCTCGCGCCCGAGGCGGTCGCGCTCCCCCTCGGGCAGGCCGTGGAAGTGGTCCGTGTAGTCCGGACTCGTCATCTCGAGCGTGAGCTTCGTGTCCTCCATCGGGAAGAACCGCGGCGACCGGGTGATCCAGTCGAGCCGGTAGTCGTCCTGGCGCAGGTCCTCGAGCAGCTCGCGGTAGACCTCGGCGGCGGACTGCCCGCTGCCGATCACCGCGATCGAGGCGGCACCGCGGAGCGCGTCGCGGTTCGGCAGGAACTCGGCGGAGTGGATGACCGGTCCGGCGATCCCGCGCAGCGGGGCGGGGACCGACGGCTCCGTACCGATGCCGACCACGACGTGGCGTGCGCGGTACGTCTCGGGACCCTGATCGGTCTCGGCGTGCACCGTGAACACGTCCGTCGCCGGGTCGTGCTCGACTGCCGTGACGGACCGGCCCCACCGGAGGGTGCCGAGCCGGTCGGCGGCCCAGCGGCAGTAGGCGTCGTACTCGCTGCGCAGGGGGTGGAAGTCCTCGCGGATGTAGAACGGGTACAGGCGGCCGGTCTCCTTGAGCCAGGCGAGGAACGAGAACGGCGAGGTCGGGTCGGCCATCGTCACCAGGTCCGCCATGAAGGGCACCTGGATCGTGGCGTCGTCGAGCATCATGCCGTGGTGCCAGGCGAACCCGTCGGCGGCGTCGAGGAACACCGCGTCGAGGTCGTCGAGCGGGTCGGTGAGGCAGGCGAGGCCGAGGTTGAACGGGCCGATGCCGATGCCGATCAGGTCGTGGACGGGCTGCTCGTCGTGGCTCATCGGATCGCTCCTTCCGGGGTGGTGGTGACGACTCGGACACGCTCCGCGGTCGCGGCGACGTGGTCGAGCGACGCGCGCATCTGCGCCGGGGTGGTCTCGGGGTTGAGCAGCGTCAGCTTGTTGCAGGGTCGGCCGTCGATCACGGTCTTCGCGATGAGGACCCGGCCCTCGGCGAGCAGCGCCGCGCGGACCGGGGCGACCAGGGCGTCGGCGTCGTCGTCCGTCATGCCGGCGGGCTGCCAGCGGAAGAGCACGGTGCTGAGCTGCGTCGGCGCGACGAGCACCAGGTCGGGGTGCTCCTCGACGATCCGGTGGGTGGCGGCGGCGAGGTCGATGACGGCGTCGAACGCGGTGCCGATCGCGTCGGCCCCGGTCGCGCGCAGCGTGGCCCAGAGCTTCAGGGCGTCGAAGCGGCGGGTGGTCTGCAGCGACTTGTCGACCTGGTTCGGCTCGGCGGCGTCCTCGGGATTGAGGTAGTCGGCGTACCAGGCCGTCCGGCGCAGGTCGGCCGGGTCACGGACGAGCAGTGCACTCGAGGACACCGGCTGGAAGAACGACTTGTGCAGATCGGTCGTCACGCTGCGCGCCCGCTCGATGCCGGCGAGCAGGTGCCGACGCGTCGGGGAGACGAGCAGTCCACAGCCGTACGCGGCGTCGACGTGCAGCCAGACGTCCTCCAGATCACACACGTCGGCGATCGGCTCGATCGGGTCGATGACCCCGCGGTCGGTGGTGCCGGCGGTCGCGACGACCGCGATCGGGGTACGGCCCGCTGCCCGGGTCGCGGCGATCGCCTCCGCGAGGGCTGCCGGTCGCATCCGACCGGCGTGGTCCGTGGCGACGTCGACCACGGCCTCGAGCCCGAGGAGTCGTGCCGACTTCGCGATGCTGAAGTGCGTCTCCGCCGTCGTGAACACGGTTCCGGCCACACCGACCGCTTCGCGCGCCAGCAGCAGTGCCTGCAGGTTGGACTGCGATCCGCCCGAGGTGAACACCCCGTCGCCGGCAGCGAACCCAGCCCGGCGGGCCAGCCAGTCGACCACATGGCGTTCGATGTCCGTGCCGATGCGGGACTGGTCCCAGGTGTCGACCGACGGGTTCACCGCGGCGAGGACGGACTCGGCGGCGACCGCGGGCAGCGCGACCGGGCAGTTCAGGTGCGCGAGGTAGCCGGGGTCGTGGAACCACACGGCCTCGCGGACGAACAGGTCGTCGAGTTCGGCGAGCGCCTGTTCCGTCCCGACGGGAGCGGCGTCCAGGTCGACCGCGCGCACCCGGTCGTGCAGCGCGTCCGGGGCGGTCGCGGTCGTCGGGCGGTCGACGGTGGCGAGTCGGTCGGCGAGCTGGTCCACCGTCGACCCGACGGTCGACCGGTAGCGCTCGGCGTTGGCAGTGGTCAGCAGTTCGATGGGTGTCACGTTAGGTAAGGCTAACCTCACCTGCTTTTCGGTGTCACCCGAACAGGGGTGGACTCCCAGGTCTCGGGCGTGGCGCGACGTCCTCGTGCCCACGACGAACGCACCCCGCCGGGGAACCGGCGGGGTGTACGGACGTTCAGCTGGCTCCGGCTAGAGCTTCTCGATCGGCGCGATCTTGATGAGCAGCTTCTTGCGGCCCGCGGAGTCGAACGCGATCTCGGCGATGCGCTTCGCGCCCTGACCGGTCACCGCCGAGACGGTGCCCTCGCCGAAGTCGACGTGCTTGATCCGGTCGCCGGTGACGAGTTCCATGTCGCCGTTGTCGCGCACCTGGCCGGACACCCGGTTCGCCCACTCGGTCTTCGGGCGGGTCTTCGACGCAGCGGCCGCGCGGTCGTACGAGCCACCGCCCCAGCCCCCACCACCGCGGTAGCCGCCGCCACCGCCGCCGATGCCGCCCTCGCGCTTCGCGTTCAGCGCACGGGGCTGCGTGCCACCACGACTGTTCGCCATGCCCGGCGACTGCTTCCACTCGATGAGCCCCTCGGGGATCTCCTGCAGGAAGCGCGACGGCATGGCGACGTTGACGTCACCGAACTGGGCGCGGGTCATCGCCAGCGACAGGAACAGGACCTTCTTCGCGCGGGTGATGCCGACGTAGAACAGCCGGCGTTCCTCCGACGGACCACCCGGTTCGTTCGCGGACATCCGGTGCGGCAGCAGGTCTTCCTCGACCCCGGTCAGGAACACGGCCTCGTACTCCAGCCCCTTGGCCGTGTGCAGCGTCATGAGCGACACCGTGCCCGACGAGTCGTCGAGCTCGTCCGCCGCGGCCACCAACGAGACCTCGGTCAGGAAGTCCGTCAGCGTGCCCTCGGGGTTGTTCTTCTGGAACTCGCGCGTCACCGCCACGAGCTCGTCGATGTTGTCGGCCCGGGCGGCGTCCTGCGCGTCGGGCGACTTCCGCAGGTTCTCGAGCAGGTGGGAGCCGTCGAGCAGCTGGGTCAGGGTGTCGACGACCGGCTGCGTCGGGGCCTTCTCGGACACGGAGTCCAGCAACGCCGCGAACTCGGTGATGGCGTTCCGCACCTTCGGCCCGAAGCCGAGCTCACCCGCGTGCCGCAGGGCATCGCGCATCGTGGTCTCGTGCTCGTCGGCGTAGCGCTGCAGGGTCGTCTCGGTGACGGAGCCGATGCCGCGCTTCGGCACGTTGAGCACACGACGGAGCGCCATCGGATCGGCAGGGTTCGCCACGGTGATCAGGTACGCCATGGCGTCCTTGATCTCGGCGCGCTCGTAGAACTTGGTGCCGCCGAGCACCCGGTACGGGATCGCCGCGCGGATGAAGATCTCCTCGAGCGCACGGGTCTGCGAGTTGGTCCGGTAGAACACCGCCATGTCGCGGTAGTCCATGCCGTCCTCGCGCAGGCGCTGGATCTCGTCGGCGACGAACTGGGCCTCGTCGTGGCCGGTGTACCCGGTGAAGCCGACGATCTTCTCGCCCGCGCCGACGTCGGTGAACAGGTTCTTCGCCTGACGGTCGAAGTTGTTCGCGATGACGGCGTTCGCGGCGTCGAGGATGGTCTGCGTCGAGCGGTAGTTCTGCTCGAGCAGGATCACCTTGGAGTTCGGGAAGTCGCGCTCGAACTCGACGATGTTGCGGATGTCGGCCCCGCGGAACGCGTAGATCGACTGGTCCGAGTCGCCCACGACGGTCAGGGACGCTCCGGCGATCGACCCGTCGCGCTCGCGCATGCGGGCGACGTGCTGGCCGGAGTCCTCGAGCTTGTCGACCTGCTCGACCGGCACCGGACGCGTGAGCTCGCGGATCAGGGAGTACTGCGCGTGGTTGGTGTCCTGGTACTCGTCGACCAGGATGAAGCGGAAGCGCCGCTGGTAGAGCGCAGCGACCTCGGGGAACGCCCGGAACAGGAAGACCGTCTGGCCGATGAGGTCGTCGAAGTCGAAGGCGTTCGCCCGGCGCAGGTCGTTCGTGTACCGACGGAAGACCTCGGTGAACATGACTTCCTGCGGGTCGTTCACGTTGATGTTGCGGGCGTAGGAGTCGATGTCCTGCAGCTCGTTCTTGAGCTTCGAGATCTTCGACGCCGCGGCGCCCACCGTGAGCCCGAGCGTGTCCGCCTCGAGGTCCTTGATGATCCGCTTCAGCAGCGCCTTGGAGTCGGCGGAGTCGTAGATCGTGAACGACTGCGCGAACCCGAACCGCTCCGCCTCGCGCCGGAGGATGCGCACGCACGCCGAGTGGAACGTCGAGATCCACATGCCGTCGGACTCGCCACCCACCAGGGCCCGGACGCGCTCACGCATCTCGGCCGCAGCCTTGTTCGTGAAGGTGATCGCGAGGATCTGCGACGGCCAGGCTTCACGGTTGGCGAGCAGCAGCGCGATGCGGCGCGTGAGGACGCTCGTCTTGCCGGATCCGGCACCGGCCACGATCAGCAGGGACTCGCCGCGGTACTCGACGGCTTCCTTCTGCTGGGGGTTCAGACCCGCGGTGAACGGGTCTTCGTACGCACGGGCACCGGCGCCCGGCTCGGGCGTCGATTCGAAGGGGTCGAGCACGATCGTCATGTTCGGGACAGTCTAAGCGGGACCCTCGACAGCCGACCGGGCGAGGACCGCCAGGTCGGTGTGGTCCGCGAACACCCCGTCGAGGCCGGTCCGGATCACCGAGGTGTACCAGCGCTCCCAGTCGCCGAAGGCCGCGACGTCACCACCGCGGCGCAGCGGCCCGGGCAGGAACCGGTTCTCCGGTCGGAGCGTCCACGTGTACACCGCGAGGCCCACGGCGTGCGCGAGGTCGACGATCGCGCTCCGGACCGGCGACGGGTCCTCGAGCGCGACGCTGTCCACCCCGGCCATCAGCGTGCCGAGGTCGACGCTGATGCCGTGGAACTCGGTCGCGAACGACGCGAGCGCGTCCTCGGAACGCTCCGCGGCGTAGGTGGGGGCGAGCGATCCGTGGGACGCGACCTCGTCGGCGGCGCTGCCACGGGCCTCCTGGAGGTACACCAGCCGACCACCCGTGTGCCGCTCGCGCAGGTCGCGGAGCACGCCCTTCTCGAAGCTCTCGACCGTGAGCCGCTCGTCACGGCGCCACCCGGCGTCACCGAGCGCGCGGTCGACGAGTTCGTCCATCGGGAAGCCCGCGCGGCCGAAGAAGGCCGCGTGCTTGACCTCGGCGACCAGCCCGACCGGACGAGGCGCGGCGTCGAGGATCGCGAGCAGGTCCTCGAGGCGCAGGATCGGCTCCTCGCCGTCGTGCTCGGCCGACCCGGGCCGCAGCGCGGGCAGGCGTTCCCGGGTGCGGAGCGTCTGCAGCTCGGCCCAGGTGAAGTCCTCGGTGAACCAGCCGGTCAGGCTCTGGCCGTCGACGGTCTTCGTCGTGCGCAGGTGCCGGAACTCCGGGTGGTCCGCGACGTCGGTGGTGCCGGACACCTCGTTCTCGTGGCGGAGCACGAGCACGCCGTCCTTCGTGGGCACCAGGTCCGGCTCGATCGCGTCGGCACCGAGCTCGATGGCGAGTTCGTACGCGCTCCGCGAGTGCTCGGGGCGGTAGCCGGACGCACCGCGGTGGGCGATCACGAGGGTCATGGCGCGACCCTACTGGGCCAGGGTGACCGCGGACCGTCCTGTGTCGCGGGACACACGCGCCCGGCCGGAGCCCGTGCATCTCAGCATCGGCGCTGACCATCGCTGCATGACCGTCCGATCGCTCTCCACCGCCGTCGAGGCCCGGATCGACCGTGCCGCCCGCCGACTGCTCGACGCCGGGCACCAGCCGCACCGGCCCGTCCGGCTGTTCGTCACCGAGTTCCTGGTGTTCGGCGCGAAGCAGGCGTGGGCGTGCGCGTTCGGGGCACTGCTGCTCGGTTCGATGGCCGTGGCCTCCGTGACCGTGCCGGCGACGTTCCGGAACGACGTGCTGACCGTCGTGGCGGTGCTGCTGCAGGTCGGCATGCTCGTGTTCGGGCTCGAGACCGTGCGGGAACTCCGGGTCGTGCTGCTCTTCCACGTCGTCGGCACCGCCATGGAGGTCTTCAAGACGCACATGGGCTCGTGGTCGTACAAACCCGGCGGGCTGTTCGTGATCGCCGGTGTCCCGCTGTTCTCCGGGTTCATGTACGGCGCGGTCGGGTCGTACATGGTCCGCGTGCACCGCCTGTTCGACCTGCGGTTCGACCGGTACCCGCGGCAGTGGCTGCTCGCCGTCGTCGCTGCCGGCGTGTACCTGAACTTCTTCGGGCACCACTTCCTGCCCGACGCCCGCTGGGTCCTGCTCGCACTCGTCGTGCTGCTCTTCGCCCGCACGACCATGCACGTCCGGATCCACCGAGCGACGATGCGCATGCCGGTGCTCGTCGCCATGGGACTCGTCGCCGTGTTCATCTGGTTCGCCGAGAACGTCGCGACCTGGGCCGGGGCGTGGAGCTACCCCGCGCAGCTCGCGGTCTGGCACCCGGTGGCCCCGACGAAGATCGTCGCGTGGTTCCTGCTCATGACGATCTCGGTGGCGCTCGTCACCTGGCTCTACCCGGCGGTGCCGTCGGGCTCGGCACGCTGGACGGCGGACTCTCGACGTCTTCGAGGCGTGCGTGCAGCGGGCGCCCATAGGCTGCCGTCGTCAAGGCCTCCGGGCCCGCGTCCGCTCGCCGCGAATCCTCAGCCTTCCGCGACCGAGCGCACCTAGGCTGAGAGGACTCATATCTCCTAGGAAGAGGACACCATGGCCTTCAAGCCCGGTTTCGACCAGTCCCCCGCCTTCAACGCCCAGGGAGCCAACACCTGGGGTGGGCGTGGCGCTGGTCAGCAGCAGGCCGGCTGGGGACAGACCCCGCAGCAGGCACAGGGCGGGATGACCCCCGAGCAGCTGCAGTACATGTACGACCGCCCGGCGGCATCGACGGTCGACACCGACCGCATGTCGTACGAGGACACCATCGTCAAGACGCTGCTCGCCTTCGGCGTGCTCGTCGTCGGTGCAGTGGCCGGTTGGAACCTGCCCCCGATCGTCTGGATCATCGGCGCCGTCGTCGGGTTCGTCCTGGTGCTCGTGAACATGTTCAAGAAGAAGCCCTCACCGGGCCTCGTCCTGGCGTACTCCTTCGCCCAGGGCCTGTTCGTGGGTGGCATCTCCGGCGCGTACAACTCGATGTGGGGCGGAATCGTCACCCAGGCGGTGTTCGGGACGCTCGGTGTCTTCGCCGTGACGCTCGCGCTGTTCGCATCGGGCAAGGTCCGCGCCACACCGAAGGCCACGCGCTTCTTCCTCGTCGCGATGGTCGGGTACATGGTGTTCTCGCTCATCAACCTGGTCCTGATGTGGACCGGGGTGACGAACACCGCGTTCGGTGCCCTCGGGATCACCGTCTTCGGCATCCCGCTCGGCGTGATCATCGGCATCCTCGTCGTGGTCATGGCGGCGTACTCGCTGATCCTCGACTTCGACCAGATCCAGACCGGTGTCCGTCGTGGAGCTCCCCGCATCTACGCCTGGACCGCGGCGTTCGGCCTGATCATGACGATCGTCTGGCTGTACCTCGAGATCCTGCGCATCCTCGCCATCGTCGCGAGCAGCGCGCGCAACTAGTACCACCGCGTACACGAAGGGCCCCGGCGCTGCCGGGGCCCTTCGTCGTTCCTGGGGTGCCGTGGGGGCGTGGGGGCGTGGGGGCTGCGGGGCTGCGGGGCTGCGGGGCTGTGGGGCTCGCCGTGCCCGCGGCGCCGAGGTTCCACGACATGCCGCGGGTGCGACGCCGAGGTTCCACAGGTGCCCCGGGGGAGGCTCGGATGCCGAGATCTCGGAACCTCGGGGACGCCCGACGCGCCGCACGCACGCACGCCGCACGCGCGCCCGACGGACGCGCGGAGGCCCGGCACGCAGGGCGTGCCGGGCCTCCGGTCGTTCAGGGAGCGTCACTCCCACTCGATCGTCCCCGGCGGCTTCGACGTGACGTCGAGCACGACCCGGTTGACGTCGGGCACCTCGTTCGTGATGCGGTTCGAGATCTTCGCGAGCACGTCGTACGGCAGGCGCGTCCAGTCCGCGGTCATGGCGTCCTCGGACGAGACCGGACGGAGCACGATCGGGTGCCCGTACGTGCGGCCGTCGCCCTGGACACCCACGGAGCGGACGTCGGCGAGCAGGACGACCGGGCACTGCCAGATCTCCCCGTCGAGACCCGCTGCGGAGAGTTCCTCGCGCGCGATCTTGTCGGCGGCGCGGAGCAGCTCGAGCCGCTGCTTGTCGACCGAACCCACGATGCGGATGCCGAGCCCCGGTCCGGGGAACGGCTGGCGGCCGACGATGACCTCGGGAAGGCCGAGCTCGCGACCGACGGCACGGACCTCGTCCTTGAAGAGCGCACGGAGCGGCTCGACGAGCTCGAAGGTCATGTCCTCGGGCAGGCCGCCCACGTTGTGGTGCGACTTGATGTTCGCGGTGCCTGCTCCGCCGCCGGACTCGACGACGTCGGGGTAGAGGGTGCCCTGCACGAGGAACTTGACCTCGCCGTCGTCACCGTCCCCGCGCGCCTCGAGCACGAGTGCCTCGGCCGCGGCCTCGAACGTGCGGATGAACTCGCGGCCGATGATCTTGCGCTTCTGCTCGGGGTCGCTCACACCGGCGAGGGCATCGAGGAACTGCTGCTCGGCGTCGATCGTGATGAGCCGGACACCGGTGGAGGCGACGTAGTCCTCTTCCACCTGCTTGCGCTCGTCGGCGCGGAGGAGCCCGTGGTCGACGAAGACGCAGGTGAGCTGGTCACCGACGGCCTTGTGCACGATGGCTGCGGCGACGGCGGAGTCGACACCGCCGGACAGGCCGGCGATCACGCGGTTCGACCCGACCTGGGCCTGGATCCGGGCGACCTGCTCGTCGATGACGTTGCTCGAGTTCCAGTCGCCGGGCAGACCGGCGGCGCGGTGCAGGAAGTTCTCGAGGACGGCCTGGCCGTGCTCGGAGTGCTTCACCTCGGGGTGCCACTGCACGCCGTAGAGCTTGCGCTCGTCGGATGCGAAGGCCGCGACGGGGGTCGACGCGCTCGACGCGAGGACCTCGAAGCCCTCGGGGGCCTTCGCCACGGAGTCGCCGTGCGACATCCACGTGACCTGCGACCCGGGCTGGCCACCGAGCAGGACACTGTCGGTGCCGCTGACGTCGACGGACGTCGCGCCGTACTCACGCAGGCCGGTGTTCGCGACCTCGCCACCGAGGGCGGTCGCCATGGCCTGGAAGCCGTAGCAGATGCCGAGCACGGGGACGCCGAGGTCGAGGATGTCGCCGTCGAGGGACGGCGCACCTTCTTCGTACACGGACGACGGACCGCCGGACAGCACGATGGCTGCGGGGTCCTTCGCGCGGATCTCCTCCGCCGTGATGGAGTGCGGGACGATCTCGCTGTAGACGTTCGCTTCACGGACCCGACGCGCGATGAGCTGCGCGTACTGGGCTCCGAAGTCGACGACGAGGACGGGACGCTGTTCGGTCTCGCTCACCGAGCGGCCTCCTTCTCACGCTGCTGGGCAGCGATCAGCTCGTGGTAGGTGTCCATGGCCTTCTGCTGCATGCGGTGTTCGACCACGAAGGACATGAACGGGATGATGCCACCGAGGGCGATGAGCAGGAAGCGGGAGGGCTTCCAGCGCATGATGCTCCACAGACGGAAGTCCGTGAAGAGGTAGAGGACGTACAGCCAGCCGTGCGCGATGAGGATCGCGATCGACAGGTTGAACGTGCCGGGTGCTTCACCGGCCGTGCCGTTCGGCACGAAGAACGGGCCGTTGCCGAGCTGCATCTCGAGCTGGAGCGGCGTGTACTTGATGATGACCTCGATCACGAGGGCCAGCAGCAGCACACCGGTGATGTACGCGGAGACGCGGTACCACTTCACCGCACCCGGGATCTTCGGGATGTCGCGGGTTCGGACGGTCAAGGCCATGACGACCAGCCTACCGTCGGTCCGCGAGGGCCCCGTCGACGCTGAGGGCAGCCTCGCGCCGCTCCTCTTCCTCGCGCTCCCAGGCGTCCTTCACGAACCGGTACCAGAGGAACACCGCGAAGCCGGCGAAGACGACCCACTCGATCGCGTAGAACAGGTTCAGCCAGTCGAACTGGACCTCGCGCGACGGCGCACGGTCGGCGATGGTGCCGAGGTCGGCGGCCTGCGCGGTGGCACCGTCGGCGACGACGTACCCGAGGTACATCCGGTCGTCGAACGCCTTCCACGTGTTCACGAAGCGCGCGGGTGCCACGGCGGAGTACTCCGCCTGCTTGTAGGTGTCCTGGTCGGGCGACTCGGCGGGGTAGTACCGGCCCTGCACCGTGAGCGTCTGCCCGTCCGTCAGGCGGTCACCACCGGCGACGGCGGCCGACCGTTGGTCGGACCACCCGATGACGACCGGGAGGCTCGCCCCACCATCCGAGTCCACCAAGTGGCCCACGGTCTGGTACGTCCCACCCCCGGTGCGGCCGGTCAGGATCGTGGTGTCGCCGGCGACGAACGTGCCGGTGACGGTGACCTTCTGGCCGGCGATGGTCTCGCTCGCGGGTTCTTCGGGCGCGGTGACCGCCTCGAGCGTCTTGCGGGTCTCGGTGGTCGCCGGCAGCGGTTTGCCGTTGGCGATGCTCCGCTCCAGCTGCCACTTGCCCAGCCCGGCGAACACCGCCGCGAGCACGAGCGCCAGCAACAGCAGCGCGATCCACCTCGGTCGTCGGGCAACGGCCCACATCTGTATCAGTACTCCGGATCGCGCTGTCGGACCGGACGCTCGGGGCGTTCGGTGGGGATCTCGACGGGCGACGTGACGGGTTCGTCGGTCGCCTCCGGTGACCCATTCTCCTGCTCGTCCCTGCCAGCGGCCTCCACGAGCGCGAACTCCTCCGCGAACTGGCGGTCCCGCTCGGCACGGCGGACCGCGGCCGCGGACGCTGCTTCGGCTTCCTCGGCCTCTGCCGCCTCGGCGGCGGCAGCCGCGGCGACCGCCCGGCGGCCACCGAGTCGTCCGCGCAGGCGGGCGAGGCGGGCGGGGCGCACCACGAGGCGGCCGATCCGCTCCGAGTTCACCGCGAGCAACGGCCCGAGGATCGCCATGACGAGGACGTAGAGACCCGCGAACGCGGTGATCCGGGATTCCAGTCCGGCGGCAGCCGAGAGCGTCGCGAGGATCAGCGCGAACTCCCCACGGTTCACCAGGATGACGGCGGTGTTGATCCCCTGCTGGACGTTGAAGCCGTTCATGCGCGCGACGATCTGCCCGGCGACCGCGTTGAGCACGACCGTCATGCCGATCGCACCGAGGACCGGCCAGAGCACCTCGCCGAACGTCGACAGGTCGAGGCCGAGGCCGAAGTTCACGAAGAAGAACGCGGCGAAGACGTCGCGCATCGGCAGGGCGAGCTGTTCGATGCGGTCGCGGTACCGGGTGGCACCGCAGAGCAGACCGATGACGAACGCACCGATGGCGTCGGTCACGCCGAGCAGGTCGCCGATGCCACCGAACATCACGGCGAGCCCGAAGAACAGCACCGTGAACAGTTCGTCGTCCCGCGTCGCGAAGATCTTCGACACCCACTTGCCGGCGAACCGGGCGAGCGTGAACATCACGATGAGGAAGCCGAACGCGAGCGCGAGCTTGCCGACGACGGCCCAGGCGTTGGTGTCGCCGGACAGCACGACCGAGACGATCGCCAAGTAGACGGCGATGAAGACGTCCTCGATGACCGTGACGCCCAGGATCATCGGGGTCTCGTCGTTCGCGAGTCGTCGCAGCTCGATGAGGAGCTTCGTGACGATCGCGCTCGACGAGGTGGCCGTCATGCCGGCGATGATCAGGGCTTCCCGGGTGCCCCAGCCGAGCGAGAACCCGAACGCGAACCCGACGCCCATGTTGATGACGACGTAGGTGCCGCCCGACACCAGGAGCTTGCCGGCGTTGCCGTAGAACTCCTCTTGGTCGAACTCCAACCCGAGGTTGAACAGCAGCAGGATGAGCCCGAACGTCGCGATGAGCTCGATCGTGTGCGACTCGACGTTCAGGCCGATCCACGGGGTGTGCGGGCTCGCGATGAGCCCGACGATCATGTAGATCGGGATCGCCGGCAGACCGATGGTCTTGCCGAGCCGCCCGAGCACGTAGGCGATGACGAACAGCACACCGATGGTGAGCAGTTCACCGCCCAGGTGCATGCGCTAGCTCTTCCGCGGGGCCTCGGCCGATGCGGCCGCAAGCTCTCCGCTGCGGTAGAAGGAGAAGGCCTTGGCGACCTTCTCGGGGGAACCGGCGACGACGATGGTGTCACCGGGGAAGACGACGAAGTCCGGCGAGGGTGCCGGGTTGGCGCTGTCGCCACGGACGACGGCCACGACGGTCAGGCCGATGAAGCCGGAGTCGTGCAGGTCGCCGAGCGGCTTGCCGGCGATCGCGTCGTCGTAGTCGACCGAGAACCAGTCGATGGACAGACCGGGGATCTCGTCGAGCTTGTCGAGGCCCTCGGTGATCCGGGTGCCGCCCAGGAGTTCGGCGAGGGTGTGCGCCTCGTCCTCGCTGAGGCGCAGCGAGACCTTCTCGGACTTGTCCGCGCCGTCGGAGACGTCGGCGAACGAGATGAGGTCGGAGTGACCCGACCGGTGCGTGATGACACCGCACTTGCCACCGTCGTCGGTGTAGAAGCTGTGCAGCACGCCGACTCCGGGGAGTTTGACGCGATGGACGTCGACCATGATGGCTCCCTTTTCGAGTACGCCCATGCTAACCACCGCACGGCCCCGCGCATTCCGGTCGCTACTGTTCTGTGGATGGGGAGAACTCGGATCGTCGTCGGGGTCGTCGGGACGCTGGTCGTCACACTGTACGCGGGGTTGCTGGCGCTCAACGCGCTCGTGCTCGACCCGCTCAGTGCGGTGCCGGGGCAGTCGCTCGGTGCGATCTACGGCCACCTCGACGCGCAGGGGTACCAGGTGCGGACCGACGTCGTGGCCGTGCTCGTCATCGCGGCGGTCGGCATCGCGTTGGCGGTCACGGTCCTGATCGTGACGCTGGTCCGGCGGACGACGGCGCACGTCGCCGCCGCCTGGCTGCTGGCCATCGTGGCCGCCGGCGCCGTCCAGGTGTTCGGTTCCGGTTTCCAGCTCGGGATGGACGTGGCCGACGGCTACGGCATCGGCGGCGAGGACCACACCATCTGGGCCGGTGTCCTCTACGTCACCAGCCTCGTCGCGCTGCTCGCGATCCCGGTCGTGCTCGTCGTCGGCGAGCGACGCCGTGGCCGTACCGTGTCGGGGACGCTGGCCGTCTGACGGACGCACCACGGGCCTCCCGTCCGCTCTGCCGTCTGCCTGGAGGCGCGGGTGGGCCACGCAACACGCTGGCGTCCTGCGCCACCAGCGGGCGCCGTCGTCTCGGTGACACGACGGCGTCTGCCGGCCGCGCTACTCCGGCTCGCTCGTCTTCTCCCCCACCACCTGCTCGTCGGACGCCTTCGCGCCCTCGGCGCCGCTGCTGCGGCCGCCACCCACGACGACGTCGTCCTCGTCGAAGCCGAACGCGATGTCCGGTGCCTCGAGCCGCACACGGTCAGCGCTCTCGTCGTCGGGCTGCAGCTGCGACTCGCGTTCCGCGGCCACACGCTTCAGGTAGTTCGACACCTCGTGCTCGGTGGTCTCCTGGTCCCAGCCGAGCACGTCGGCCATGAGCTTCGCGGCGACCGGGGCCGCCGACTCGCCGCGGTCCCAGGCCTCGATCGAGATGCGGGTGCGGCGGGCGAGGACGTCCTCCAGGTGCAGGGCCCCCTCGTGCGAGGCGGCGTACACGACCTCGGCACCGATGTAGTCGTCGGCGCCCGGCAGCGGTTCGGCCAGGGCGGGGTCCTGCTCGACGAGCTGCAGCACCTCGGTGGCCAGGGTGCCGTAGCGGTTCAGCAGGTGCTCGATGCGGACCTTGTGCACGTTGAAGCTGCGGGCGGTCCGTGCGCGACGGTTCCACGCGGCCGGGTAGCCCTCGGCCCCGAGCAGCGGGATGTCCTCGGTCGTCGACGCCGGGATCTTGCCGTCCATCGCGGCGACTGCCTCGTCGATGGCGTCCTTGCCCATCACCCGGTAGGTCGTCCACTTGCCGCCGGCGACCACGACGAGTCCGGGCACCGTGTGCGCCACCACGTGCTCGCGGCTCAGCTTCGAGGTCTGGTCGGACTCCCCCGCCAGCAGGGGACGGAGGCCGGCGTAGACGCCCTCGACGTCCTCGCGGGTGAGCGGGACGCGGAGCACCTTGTTGACGTGCTCGAGGATGTAGTCGATGTCGGCCGCGGTCGCCGCCGGGTGCGCCTTGTCGAGGTACCAGTCGGTGTCGGTCGTGCCGACCAGCCAATGCCGGCCCCACGGGATCACGAACAGCACGCTCTTCTCGGTGCGCAGGATCATGCCCATGTTCGACTGGAACCGGTCGCGCGGGATGACCAGGTGCACGCCCTTCGACGCCCGCACCTTGAACTGCCCGCGGGTGCCGATCATCGCCTGGGTGTCGTCCGTCCAGACGCCCGTGGCGTTCACGACCTGCTTCGCGCGGATCTCGAACCGCTCGCCGGTCTGGATGTCGTGGGCCTGGGCGCCGACCACGCGCTCCCCACCTTGATGAAGCCCTCGATCCGGATGCGGCTCGCGGCGTGCGCGCCGTAGGACGCCGCCGTGCGGACGAGCGAAGCGACGTAGCGGGCATCGTCGACCTGGGCGTCGTAGTAGGTCATGCCGCCGACGAAGGCGTCCTTCTTGAGCGACGGCATCGAGCGGAGCACCTGCGTGCGGCTGAGGTGCCGGTGGTGCGGGACCCCGGGCGGACGACCGCCGGACCAACTGAAGGCGTCGTACATCGCCATGCCGATGCCGATGTAGAACCGCTCCCACACGCGGTGGTTGAGCGGGTAGAGGAAGCGCACCGGCTTCACCAGGTGCGGGGCGATCCGCTGCAGCAGCAGGCCGCGTTCGATGAGGGCCTCGCGCACGAGCCCGAAGTTCAGCTGCTCCAGGTAACGGATGCCACCGTGCACGAGCTTCGACGAACGGCTCGACGTGCCGGAACCCCAGTCACGAGCCTCGACGATGCCGACGGTCAGGCCACGGGTGACGGCGTCGAGCGCACTGCCCGCACCGACGATGCCGCCGCCCACGACCAGGACGTCGAGCTCCTTCGTCTTGAGGGTCTCGATCGCCGCCGCGCGTTCGTCGGGGCCGAGCTTGGCCGCGGGGTCGAACCCCGCCCCCGGCACGACGTCGCCAGGACGTCCGGCCGAACTGGTCTGCTTCGTGGTGCTGGACTTCGCCATCGTCGCCTCCGGGTCACGGTCGGCGCCGAAGCGTCACCCGCGTCGGTGCGCGGGTGCCACCAGGATCACTGGTGGTACGGCGCCACGACCACTTCTACTCGCTGGAACTCCTTGACGTCGGAGTATCCGGTCGTCGCCATCGAGCGGCGCAGCGCACCGACGAGGTTGGCGCGGCCGTCGAACGTCGGGGTCGGACCGTTCAGCACGTTCTCGAGCGGGGCGATCGTGCCCACCTCGACCCGGCGGCCGCGGGGCAGCTCCGGGTGGTGCGCCTCGGCACCCCAGTGGAAGCCGCCACCCGGTGCCTCGGTGGCGCGGGCGAGCGCGGTGCCGAGCATGACGGCGTCCGCACCGACCGCGATCGCCTTGACGATGTCGCCGGCGGTGTCGAGACCGCCGTCGGCGATGACGTGCACGTAGCGGCCACCCGACTCGTCGAGGTAGTCACGACGCGCACCCGCGACGTCGGCGACCGCGGTGGCCATCGGCGCGTGGATGCCCAGCGCGGCACGCGTGGTGGACGCAGCGCCGCCGCCGAAGCCGACGAGGACACCGGCAGCACCCGTGCGCATGAGGTGCAGCGCCGACGTGTACGTCGAGGCACCGCCCACGATCACCGGGACGTCGAGCTCGTAGATGAACTTCTTGAGGTTGAGGGGCTCTTCGTTCTGCGACACGTGCTCGGCCGAGACCGTCGTGCCGCGGATGACGAACAGGTCGACACCGGCGTCGACGACCGTCTTCGAGAACTCCTGCGTGCGCTGCGGGCTGAGCGAGCCGGCGACCGGCACCCCGGCGGCGCGGATCTCGGCCAGGCGCGCGGTGATCAGCTCCGGCTTGATCGGCTCGGAGTAGATCTCCTGCATGCGCTTCGTGACGTTGCCGTCGGTGAGCGACTTGATCTCGTCGTAGTAGGGCGTCGGGTCCTCGTAGCGGGTCCACAGCCCCTCGAGGTCGAGGACGCCCAGGATGCCGAGCTTGCCCATCTGGATGACCGTGGCCGGCGAGGACACGGAGTCCATCGGCGCCGAGAGGATCGGCGACGCGAAGGTGAACGCGTCGATCGACCACTGCACGCTGACGTCGCGCGGGTCACGCGTGCGCCTGGAGGGGACCACCGCGATGTCGTCGAACGCGTACGCCCGACGTCCGCGCTTGCCTGCACCGATCTCGACTTCGCTCACCCGGCAAGCCTACCGGGCAGGTCCGGGGGCGTGCACGGACCGGACGGTGCGGACCGGGGCAGGGGCCGCGGGCCGCGGGCCGCAGGGTCAGCGGGGGCGGCGCGGGGTCCGGCGTCGCTTGCGGAGCACCCGCAGCACGAAGCCGAGCAGGAGCGCGAGCACCACGAGCACGACGAGGAGCGCAGCCGCCACCTTCACGAGCAGCGCCGCACCGACGAACAGCGCGATGAAGACCACCCACACCAGGGCGTCCATCGCGCCCGCCGACAGTCTCTGCACCTGCGGAACGATACCGACCCGGCGGACGCGGGACGGGCCTCCCGGCAGAACCGGAGCCGGCCACGCACCGTCGCGAGCCGACGGGGCCCCACGTGCAGGAGCGGGGCCGTGCGGCGCGAAGCGACCACGCACGGCCCCACCCGTCGCGGATACCACCCCCACAGCGGTACCCGCAGTCGACACAGCGCGCTAGCGCCCTGCGTCGACGTCCTTGGCGAGCGTCCCGAGGTACAGCTCGATGACCTTCGGGTCGTCCGCGAGTTCCTTCCCCGTGCCCGAGTACGCGTTCCTCCCCTGGTCGAGCACGTACCCACGATCGCAGATCTGCAGACAGCGTCGCGCGTTCTGCTCCACCATGACGATCGACACACCGGCCTTGTTGATCCGGCGGGTCCGCAGGAACGTCTCGTCCTGGCGCACCGGGGACAGTCCGGCACTCGGCTCGTCGAGCAGCAGCACCTTCGGGTCCATCATCAGCGCACGCGCCATGGCGACCGACTGCCGCTCGCCGCCGGACAGGGACCCCGCCCGCTGGCCGCGGCGCTGCGCGAGCACCGGGAACAGGTCGTAGATGACCTCGAGGCGCTCCGCGAACTTGCGGGGCCGCAGGTACAGCCCCATCTGCAGGTTCTCCTCGATGGACAGCGACGGGAACACGTTGTTCGTCTGCGGGACGAAGCCGACGCCGGCCTGCACGAGCTTGTTCGCCTTGAGGTTCGTGATGTCCTCGCCCTGCAGCGTGACCGACCCCTCGCGGATCGACACGAGACCGAACAGGGCCTTGAGCAGCGTGGACTTGCCCGCACCGTTCGGCCCGATGATCCCGATCAGCTCGCCGGGGTAGCAGTCCAGGTCGCAGCCGTTCAGGATGTTCACCCCCGGCAGGTAGCCAGCGACGAGGTTCTTCGCGCTCAGCACCGGCTCGCGTTCCAGCGTGGCGGTGCTCGCCGTCGGCGCTTCCGGACTGGAGGCGCTGCTCGCGTTCGTGGGGTCGACTGCGTCCGTCATCGGGTCTTCTCCTCTGCTGCTGCGTCCGCCGCGTCTTCTTCCGCGACTTCCTCCGCCAGTTCCTCGAAGGTCTCCTCGGTGAGGAGCGAGTCGTCACCCAGGTCGGTGTCGTGGTGCGCACCCAGGTACGCGTCGATGACCGCCTGGTCGTCCATCACGGTGTCCGCCGGCCCCTCGGCGACGACCTTGCCCTCGGCCATCACGACCACCCAGTCCGAGATGTGCCGGACCATGTGCATGTCGTGCTCGACGAACAGCACGGTCATGCCGTCGTCGCGCAGGGACTGGATGTGCCCGAGCAGCGACTGCGTCAGCGCGGGGTTCACGCCCGCCATCGGCTCGTCGAGCATGATCATCGTCGGGTCGGACATCAGCGCCCTGGCCATCTCGAGGAGCTTCCGCTGGCCGCCCGACAGCGAACCGGCGTAGTCGTCCGCCTTGTCGTCGAGCTTGAAGCGGGCGAGGAGGTCCTCGGCCTTCGCGGTGATCTCCCGCTCGCGCTTCGCCCACACCGGCTTGATCAGCGCGGCGAAGAAGTTCTCGCCGGGCTGGTCGCGGGCGCCGAGCAGCATGTTCTGCATCACGGTGAGCCGCGACAACGCCTTCGTCAGCTGGAAGGTGCGGACCATGCCGCGGTTGGCGATGTGGGTCGCGCTGGTCTTCTGCAGCGTGGCGCCGTTGAACTGCGTCCTGGCACCGGGGCTGGGCTTGTCGAAGCCGGTCAGCAGGTTGAAGAAGGTCGTCTTGCCGGCGCCGTTCGGTCCGATCAGGGCCGTGATGGAGCCGCGCTGGACCTCGAGGTGGTCGACGTCCACGGCGGTCATGCCACCGAAGTGCCGGGTGACGCCGTCGACCGTCAGGATCGGGTCGGCCTTCGTGTAGCCGTAGGTCTCAGACACTGAACGTCAGCTCCTTCTTGTTGCCGAGCAGGCCCTGTGGTCGGAACACGATCAGGAGCATGAGCGCGACGCCGACGAGCACGTACGAGAACTGCTCGGCCTGCTGGGCGTTCATGATCGAGTCGGGGATGAAGTCGCCGGCCAGGGTGCGGATGAAGAGCCGGACGACGAAGAACAGCACCGCGCCGAGCACCGGACCGAACACCGTCGCGGCACCACCGAGGATGAGCGCCGTCCAGATGAAGAACGTCATCGAGCGGCCCATGGCGTCCGGTTGCACCGAACTCGGCAGGACGTAGATGATCCCCGCCAGCGCTCCGAGCGCACCACCGAAGACGAGCGCCTGCATCTTGTACGAGTAGACGTTCTTGCCGAGGGAGCGGACGGCGTCCTCGTCCTCGCGGATCGCCTTCAGGACACGACCCCAGGGGCTGCGCATGAGCAGGAAGAGCACGAAGGTGAACAGCGCGACGAGGGCCCAGGCGGCGATGCGGATCCACCAGCCGTTGACGCCGTTGTTCGCGTAGGTGAACCAGAGGATGGTCGTGGTGCCGTCCGGCAGCGGGCTCAGGGCGGTGAACGGGTCGCGGTAGCTCGACCCGGTGATGCCGTTGGAGCCACCCGTCGTCGTGGTCAGCAGGCTGGAGCGGCCGACCATGCGGATGATCTCGGCGCCGGAGATCGTCACGATCGCCAGGTAGTCGCCGCGCAGTCGCAGGGTCGGGACGCCGAGGATGATCGCGAACACGATGGCGACGAGCAGGGCGATGAGCACGGCCATCACGAACGGCAGCCCGTTCGTGATCGAGATCGCGAAGCCGTAGGCGCCGAGCAGCAGGAACGCCGCCTGGCCCATGTTCACGAGCCCCGTCAGGCCGAAGTGCACGTTCAGTCCGATGGCCGCCAGGGCGAACGCCGCCGTGGTCGGGGCGAGGGCCTCCTGGGTGAGCGAGGACAGCAGGTTGAGGATGTAGTCCATGCGCGTGCTCCCTTAGCCGACCCGCTCGGCGCGGCCGAAGATGCCCTGCGGCCGGAACAGCAGGATGAGGATGAGGATGACGAGGGCGGTGGCGTACTTGAAGTCACCGGGGAGCACGAGGTTCGTGAGCTCGACGACGACGCCGATGATCATCGATCCGACCAGCGCGCCGTAGGCCGTCCCGAGACCACCCAGGGTCACCGAGGCGAACATGAGCAGGAGCAGCTGCAGGCCGGTCTGCCAGTTCACGCCGTTCAGCACCAGGCCGAGCATCACGCCGGACAGGCCGGCGAGACCGGCCGCGAGCGTCCACACGAACCGGATGACCCGGTCGACGTCGATGCCGGACGCCGCGGCGAGCGCCGGGTTGTCCGACACCGCGCGGGTGGCCCGGCCGAAGCGGGTCTTCGCCAGGAACAGGCCGGTGGCGATCAGGACGACCAGCGCGATACCCATCGCCACGTAGGACTGCACCGTGAGCGTGACCCCCGCGAACCGGACGGTCTCGGGGTTGCCCTGCTGGATCCGGACGGTCGCGGCCCCGAAGAAGTACTGGAACGCGTACTGGGCGGCGATCGACAGACCGATCGTCACGATCATGAGCTGCGTGAGGCTGATCCGCTTGCGCCGCAGTGGCCGCCAGATCCCGGCGTCCTGCAGGTACCCGGTCGCCGCGCACAGCAGCGTGACAACGATGCCGGTCACCCAGATGTTCCAGCCGAGCTGGTTCGCGAACACGTAGGCCAGCAAGCCGCCGAGGGTGACCTGCTCACCGTGCGAGAAGCTCGACAGCCCCGTCGTGCCGTAGATGAGCGAGAGGCCGATCGACGCCAGCGCGATGAGCAGACCGAGGCGGATCCCCGAGGCGAACTGCTGCCAGGCCCGCTGCGGGCTGACGCTCGACGAGTCCGTCGTGGTGGTGGCGCCCTTCTGGTCGGACAGCTGGAAGATCTGCCCGACGTTGGCGTTCAGGGTCGCCTGGACCTTGCGCTCCGCGTCCGCCGCGTTCGTCAGGTACTGGCCCTTCGGCAGGGTGTCCTGGTCGACGCTCACGGTGTACTCGCCGGCCTCGTCGACGCTGACCGACCAGCGGCCGTCGGCGTTCGTGGTGACGGTCTCGGCGAAGCCGCCGGGCCCGGCGACGTCGACGTCGACGTCGTCGGCCGGTTCCCGCTCGGAGTCGGTGATCGTGCCCTGGATGCACCCGTTCGTCGGGCTGACGGTGCAGGCCTGGCTGGTCGCCGGTGCCGACGTGGCACTGAAAGCCGGCAGGGTGACCGCCCAGTCGATCAGGAAGGTCGCCAGGAACGCGGCGACGAGCACGGCCGCCAGGACCGGTCGTCGCCGGGCCTGGCGGAGGCGGAACAGGCGCGGCTGCGCCCGTCCCGGAGGAGTGATGGATCCCACGGAAGAGCCTCTCGTTCGGATGTCGAGTGACGCTATGGGGATTGTGTGACACCCGTGTTTCCAACTCGTTCCCGCTGTGAGTCGTCGCGCAACCGTGACCTGTGTGGAGGAGAGCCGCGATCCGTTCTCCCAGGCGGAACGCGGAATAGCGGGACGGCCCACGCGCGTTACCATGTCCTATCCGGAACCCGCCGTTGCGTTCTCGGTGTCTCGACCACTTCACTCGCCCACGAAGGGGACCCATGGACCAGCCGGATCCGTTCGGATTCATCGGACTCACGTACGACGACGTCATGCTCCTGCCGGGGCACACCGACGTCATCCCGAGCGAGGCGTCCACCGCGTCCCGGCTCACCAGGCGGATCTCCGTCAACGTCCCGCTGCTCTCCGCAGCGATGGACACCGTCACCGAAGCCCGCATGGCCATCGCCATGGCACGGCAGGGCGGCATCGGGATCCTCCACCGCAACCTCTCCATCGAGGACCAGGCCGCTTACGTCGACAAGGTCAAGCGCTCCGAATCGGGCATGATCACCAACCCGGTGACCACCACCCCGGACGCCACCGTGGCCGAGGTCGACGCGATCTGCGGACAGTTCCGCGTCTCCGGCCTGCCCGTGGTCGAAGCGGACGGCACGCTCGTCGGCATCATCACCAACCGCGACATGCGGTTCGTGGCGACGTTCGAGCAGTCGACCACCTTCGTGCGCGACGTCATGACCAAGGCGCCGCTGATCACCGCGATGGAGGGCATCGACCCCGAAGAAGCCATCGCGATCTTCGCGCAGCACAAGATCGAGAAGCTCCCCCTGGTGGACGCCGAGGGCAAGCTCCGCGGCCTCATCACCGTCAAGGACTTCGACAAGAGCGAGCAGTACCCGGACGCCACCAAGGACGACGAGGGCCGACTGCGCGTCGGTGCCGCGATCGGCTTCTTCGGCGACGCCTGGCAGCGTGCCGAGGCCCTACGTGACGCGGGCGTCGACGTGCTCGTGGTCGACACCGCCAACGGCGAGAGCGAAGGCGTGCTCGACATGGTGCGCCGCCTCAAGGCCGACCCGTCCTTCGCGGACATCGACGTCATCGGCGGCAACGTCGCGACCCGTGCCGGTGCGCAGGCGCTCATCGACGCCGGTGTCGACGCCGTCAAGGTGGGCGTCGGGCCCGGCTCGATCTGCACCACCCGTGTCGTCGCCGGCGTCGGCGTCCCGCAGGTCACCGCCGTGTACGAAGCCTCCCTCGCTGCGCGCGAGGCCGGCGTGCCGATCATCGCCGACGGTGGCCTGCAGTACTCGGGCGACATCGCCAAGGCCCTGGTGGCCGGTGCCGACACCGTCATGCTCGGTTCGCTGCTGGCCGGCACGGACGAGTCCCCCGGCGACCTGGTCTTCGTGGGCGGCAAGCAGTTCAAGGCGTACCGCGGGATGGGCTCCCTGGGCGCACTGCAGACCCGCGGCAAGAAGACCTCGTACTCGAAGGACCGCTACTTCCAGGCCGACGTCCCCAACGACGACAAGCTGATCCCCGAGGGCATCGAGGGCCAGGTGCCCTACCGCGGCTCGGTCGGCAACGTCGTGTACCAGCTCACCGGTGGGCTCCGGCAGTCGATGTTCTACGTCGGCGGCCGGACGATCCCGGAGCTCAAGGCCCGCGGCAAGTTCGTCCGCATCACGGCTGCCGGGCTCAAGGAGTCGCACCCGCACGACGTCCAGATGGTCGTCGAGGCGCCGAACTACCGCAGCTGAGCCGACTGCACCCCGAACGCCCCGCTCCCCACCGGAGCGGGGCGTTCGTCGTCTGCCGGCAGTAGTGTCACGGCATGGTCAGCGCCGTCTCCCACACCACGATCGACTGCCGTGACGCCTTCGCCCTGTCGGAGTGGTGGAAGCAGGTCCTCGGCTACGTCGACATCGCCGACGACCCGAACGCCCCCGGGCACGAGGAGTGCATGATCACCGCACCCGACGGCTCGCACCAGGTGCTGTTCATCCAGGTCCCCGAGGCGAAGTCCGTGAAGAACCGGATCCACTTCGACCTGCGTCCCACCGACCGCACGCGCGATGCCGAGGTCGAGCGACTGCGGGGCATCGGTGCGACCGAGCTCGCGGACCTCCGACACGACGACGGCGGGTGGGTCGTGTTCGCCGATCCGGAGGGCAACGAGTTCTGCGTGCTGCGTTCCGTGGCTGAACTCGACGCCTGACACACGGGCTGCACGGATCGCCGATCCCTGATCCTCCGCACAGAAACGATCACGGCTCGGTAACGAAACACTTTCCGTACCGCCCCGTCACACGGGCGAAACACCGGGACCCTACGTTTCTCGACATCCAGTGGAGGCGCCGCGTTCGACCCGAAGCGGCAACGCCTCCGCGCAGAGAAAGGGCTCCACGGATGATCAGAACCACCCGTGCCACCACGGCACTGGCGTTGGCAGGCGCAGTAGCCGTCCTGCTCGCCGCGTGTTCCACCACCAGCAGCGGCGACTCCCCGTCCAGCTCGGCGTCGAGCGGTGCGAAGAAGGACCCCGCCGCCAGTTGCAAGGCCCCCGACACCCCCAGCACCGACGCACTGAAGATCGGCACGATCCTGCCGCTCACCGGTTCACTGGCGTACCTGAACCCGCCGGCCGAGTCCGGTGTCGGCCTCGCGGTCAAGGACATCAACGCCGCGGGCGGCGTCCTCGACAAGGACGTCACCATCGACCCGGCGACGGACTCGGGCGACAGCAACGACATGACCGTGTCGAGCTCGGCCGCGACGAAGCTCGTGAACGCGAAGGTCCCGGTCGCGATCGGCGCCGAGTCCTCGTCGGTCACGCTCAACGTCATCGACCAGCTCACCAGCAACTGCATCGTCGAGATCTCGCCCGCGAACACCGCGAGCGACCTCTCCGGCTACTCGTCGTACTACTACCGGACCGCTCCGCCGGACTCGGTGCAGGGTTCGGCGCTCGGGCAGCTCGTGACCGGTGACGGCAACGCCAAGGTCGCGTTCCTCGTCTTCAACGACACCTACGGCACGGGCCTCCGCAACTCGGTGCAGTCCGCGGTCGAGGCCTCCGGTGGCCAGGTCGTCTACGGCGGCAAGGGCGAGGGCCAGGAGTTCCCGCCCGGTCAGACCACGTTCTCGTCCGAGGTGACGGCCGCACTCGCAGCCAAGCCGGACGCGATCGTCGTCCTGGCCTTCGACGAGACGAAGTCGATCATCCCGGAGCTCGTCTCGCAGGGGAACACGGCGAAGATCTACATGTCCGACGGCAACACGGCCGACTACTCGAAGGACTTCGACAAGGGCACCCTGAACGGCGCCCAGGGCACCATCCCCGGTGCCTCGCCGAAGGACGACTTCAAGAAGCAGCTGTCCGACTTCTACAAGGAGTCGTCGAACAAGACGCTCGCCGACTACTCGTACGCGGCGGAGTCCTACGACGCCACCGTCCTCGCCGCCCTCGCTGCCGTGAAGGGCAAGGGCACCGACTCGGGCACGATCCAGGCCAACATGGCCGCGGTCTCCGGAGCGGACGGCGGCACCGAGTGCGCCACGTTCAAGGAGTGCGTCGCGCTCCTCGACGACGGCAAGGACATCCACTACACCGGCCCGTCCGGCATCGGTCCGTTCGACGACAACAACGACCCGTCGAGCGCCTACATCGGCATCTACAAGTTCGACGGCGACAACAAGCCCGTCTACCAGAGCGCCATCCAGGGCGCGGTCAAGAAGTAACCAGCACTACCGGTCCCACTCTGGGCCCGAGTCTCGGCTTCACGGAGCCGAGACTCGGGCCCAGCGACGTTTCTCGGCGTCGCGCACGCGAGAACTGTCGCGCACGCCGAGACTCGGGCCAGGCACGGCGCGGCACCGACGGGCGGACGGGAGGCCCGGGGTACGTCCGTCAGGCAGGCTCGGCCGGAGCAGGTGCGAGCGCTCGGCGACGGGACGCCCGCGCGGCGGCGAACGAGTCCGCCGTCAGCACCACGAGCGCCAACCACACGATCCCGAAGCCGAACCAGCGCGCGGGCGGCATCGCCTCGTGCTGCACCACCACACCGACGAGCAGCTGCATCACGGGCGCGAGGTACTGCGTCAACCCGAGGGTCGACAGGCTCACCCGCCGCGCCGAGGACGCGAAGAGCAGGAGTGGGACAGCCGTCGCCGGGCCGGTGAGCACCGTCACCAGGACGTGCACCCAGCCCTCGCTCGTGAACGTCACGCCGCCACCGAGACCCGTCGCGCCGAGGACGACCAGCGCCACGACCGCGATCGGCAGCAGCCACACGGTCTCGATCGTCAGGCCACTCAGCGCGTCGACGGTGCCACCGACCCGCTTCTTCACCAGGCCGTACAGGCCGAAGGAACACGCGAGCACCAGCGAGATCCACGGCACCTGGCCGTAGCCGACGGCGATCACGACGACCGCCACGACGCTGATGCCGACCGCGGCCCACTGCGCCGGCCGCAGGCGTTCGCGGAGCACGACGACGCCGAGCGCGATCGTGACCAGGGGGTTGATGAAGTACCCGAGGGCGGCCTCGACGGTGTGGCCGGTCGTGGTCGCCAGGACGTACACGGTCCAGTTCACCAGGATGAGGACCGCGGCGAGCCCCATCACCGCCATCACCCGGCGCTGCGCCATCAGGGAACGGGTGCGGAGCCACGAGCGGGTGACGGCGATCGCGACCGCGCAGAACACCAGCCCGAAGACGATGCGCCAGGCGACGATCTCGAACGCGCCGGCCGGGGCCATCGCGGCGAAGAGCAGGGGCATGAGGCCCCAGAGCCCGTACGCGACGATCGCCTGCACCACGCCGACGGATGCCTCGCTGCGGACGGGTCGCGCGGGACTCGGTTCACTCACGGAACCATCCTAGGAACGGCCACCGACGGGCCGGGCGTGCCACGGGCCTCCCGGTCGGAGCACGTGCACGCGACGGACCCGCCGGAAGCCCGCAGACGCACGAACGCCCCGCCGGCCGACAGGCCGAACGGGGCGTTCGCGTGGAGTACTGGACTCAGTTGACGACGACCGCGAGGACGTCGCGGGCCGACAGGACCAGCAGGTCCTCGCCCGAGTACTTGACCTCGGTTCCGCCGTACTTGGAGTAGATGACCTTGTCACCCACGGCGACGTCGAGCGGGACGCGGTTGCCGTTGTCGTCGATGCGACCCGGACCCACGGCGACGACCTCGCCCTCCTGGGGCTTCTCCTTCGCGGTGTCGGGGATGACCAGACCGGATGCGGTGGTCTGCTCCGCCTCGACCTGGCGGATGACGATGCGATCCTCGAGCGGCTTGATGCTGACGGCCACGGTGACCTCTTCTTTCTCGGTACGGACTCGGTACAGATGAAAACCGGGTTGGCACTACGCACAGGAGAGTGCCAACGCCAACTCTAGGGGGACACTGGCACTCGGTCAATCCGAGTGCCAGCACATCAGGGGAACATCCAGCACCTGGGAGGATCGGGACATGGAAGCCGCCGAACTCGCCACACTGCTGACCCCTGACGGGATGGCCCTGCTCGACCGTACCCCCGGCGTCTCGGACGGCGGCGAGATCGTCCGGGTGGTGTCGCGGCTTCGCGCCGAGGGGCACGACCGGCAGCTCGTCGCGGCGGTCCTCACCCAGGCCAAGCTCCGGCTGAAGGCCCGTGGCAAGTTCGGCGACTTCGCCGCGCGCATGCTCTTCACCGAGGCCGGACTCGAGCAGGCCACCCGGCTGCAGGTCGCCGCGCAGCACGCCGGACGCTTCGCCGCCGCCGGCCTGACCCGGGTCGCCGACCTCGGGTGCGGGATCGGCGGCGACGCGATGGCCATGGCGGCGCTCGACCTCGACGTCACCGCGGTCGACCGCGACGAGGTCACCGCAGCGGTCGCGACGCACAACCTGGCGGTGTGGCCGAACGCGCGGGTCGAACTCGGTGACGCAGCGGCCTTCGACCTCGGTTCGGTGGACGGCGTCTGGATGGACCCGGCCCGCCGGACGAGCGGCCACTCCGACACCCGCCGACTGGCCGACCCGGACGACTGGTCGCCGTCGCTCGACACCGTGTTCGCGGCCGCGACGCACACCCCGACGGGCGTGAAGCTCGGTCCCGGGATCGACCGCGACCTGATCCCGGACACGGCCGAAGCACAGTGGACGTCCGTCGACCGCGAGGTCGTCGAGCTCGCACTGTGGTTCGGGCCCCTCGCCCGGCCGGGCATCCGCCGCGCCGCCACGGTGATCGGTGCGCACGGCATCGCCGAGATGACCGGCCCGGCAGACTCAGAGGACGCCGGGGTGGGGCCGCTCGGTGCCCACCTGTACGAGCCGGACGGCGCCGTCATCCGCGCGCGACTCATCGGGGACCTGGCACGCGACCTGGACGGCCACATGCTGTCCGACGGGATCGCCTACGTGACCTCGGACCGTGCCGTGTCGACGCCCTTCGCCCAGGGCTTCCGGGTGCTCGACACCATGCCGCTCGACGTGAAGCGGCTGTCAGCGCGACTCGCCGCCGATGACATCGGCACCGTCGAGATCAAGAAGCGCGGCGTGGACGTCGATCCCGCACAGTTCCGCAAGCGGCTGCGGCTGCGCGGGACCGGCCGGGTCACGCTCGTCCTCACCCGGCTGGAGGGCCGGCACACCGCGATCCTGTGCGAGCGGCTCAGCTGAGGAACGCGCCGGTGCCCGAGTCGTAGCCGTAGTCGGAGTAGCCGCTCTGGCCGACCGCCGCGAGGAAGATGATGAAGGCGATCCAGATCAGCCAGACGCCGGTCATCACCCAGCCGGCGATGATGCCGGTCAGGGCGAGCCCTCGGCCGGCCTCACCGTTCTGCTTGATCTTGCCGAGTGCGACGTGGCCGAGGATCGCTCCGGCCGGGCCGAGCAGGATCGCGATGAACCACATCGGGACGGCGGCAAGGCCGAACACGATCGACAGGATCGCCAGCGTGTTCGTCTTCGGGCGCTGCGCGTAGGGCTGGTACCCCGTCGCACCGTAGGCACCCGCCGGCGCGTACGGCTGCTGCTGCGGCTGCGCGTAGGGGTTCTGACCGCCCTGCTGCGCGTACGGGTTCTGCTGGCCGTACGGGTTCTGGGCGGCGCCGTACGGGTCCTGCGGCGCCTGCGGTGCCGAGTACGGGTTCTGCGGCTGCTGCGGAGCCGCGTACGGGTTCGACGGCTGGGGCTGGCCGTACGGGTTGGACTGCTGCGGCTGGCCGTAGGGGTTCGGCTGCTGCGGAGCTGCGTACGGGTTCGACGGCTGCTGCTGCCCGGACGGGTTCTGCGGCTGATCGGGAGCCGACGGGGCCTGGGGTGCGTCGGGGGCCTGCGGTGCGTCCGGAGCGGACGTCCCCTCGGGCTGCGCGCCCGCTGTGCCACCGGTCGTGCCGCCCGGCGTCGTCTCGCCCGGCTTCGGCCACTCGTTCTGATCGGACACCGTCCACCCCTCTCGGCGCCCGGTCTCTCCGACGCCACGTGAATCCTCCCACAGGCGCCCGAGGGCCGACCGGTCGGGGCCCGGACGGTTCAGACCGGGTCGGGGCCCGGACGGTTCAGACCTGGACGGTCGTCACCGGCAACGTCGAGTCGGCCGCGATCCCGAGGTCGCTCGGGGCGTGTCCCTCGGCGACCAGGCGTGCGCCGACGGCCGCGATCATCGCGCCGTTGTCCGTGCACAGGTCGAACGGCGGGATCCGCAGCTGCACGCCCGCGGCGGCGCACCGTTCCTCGGCGACCTGCCGCAGTCGGGCGTTCGCGACCACACCGCCACCAAGCAGGAGCCGGTCCACGCCGGTGTCGCGGCACGCGTTCAGGGCCTTGGTCAGCAGGACGTCCACGACCGCTTCGCGGAAGCTCGCCGCCACGTCGGCCACGGGGACCTCGCGTCCCTCGTCGCGGCAGCGCTCGACCCAGCGAGCGACGGCGGTCTTCAGCCCGGAGAACGAGAAGTCGTACCGGTGCGCGGCCAGGTCCTTCGGCAGCGTCAGGCCGCGGGGGAACCGGATGGCCTTCGGGTCGCCGTCCGCCGCGGCCCGGTCGATCTGCGGCCCGCCGGGGTACGGCAGCCCGAGCAGCCGCGCGACCTTGTCGAACGCTTCACCCGCGGCGTCGTCGATGGTCTCGCCGAGCAGTTCGACGTCGCCGACCAGGTCCTTCACGAGCAGCAGCGAGGTGTGCCCGCCGGACACCAGCAGTGCGATCGTCGGCAGCTCGATGTCGCTGCCGTCCGTGCGCAGGACGTCGGCGCCGACGTGCCCGACCAGGTGGTTCACGCCGTACAGGGGCTTGCCGGTGGCGACGGCGAGCGCCTTCGCGGCACCGACCCCGACCATGAGCGCACCCGCCAGACCCGGCCCGGCGGTGACCGCGACGGCGTCGAGTTCGTCGAGGGTGACCCCGGCCCGCTCGAGGGCCTCGTGCAGCGTCGGGGTCATCGCCTCGAGGTGCGCCCGCGCGGCGACCTCGGGCACGACGCCGCCGTACCGGGCGTGCTCGTCCATGCTCGACGCGATGACGTTCGCGAGCAGGGTGCGCCCCCGCACGATGCCCACGCCCGTCTCGTCACAGCTCGTCTCGATGCCGAGCACCAGTGGTTCAGCCACGCTCATCGAGCGCCTCCTGTCCGATCGGGCCGACGGCCGACGTCGGCGCCGCGTCTGCCGCGACCGGCAGCTCCGCCCGCATCACCCACGCGTCGACGCCGTCCGGCTGGTAGTAGCGGGGCCGGGTCGCGATGTGCTCGAACCCGAACGCCGTGTACATCGACTGCGCGACCGGGTTGTCGGCGCGCACCTCGAGGAACACCTCGCGCACACCGCGGCGACGGGCCTCGTCGAGGAGGTCCGTGAACAGCACCCGTCCGAGTCCCTTGCCGCGCTGCTCGGCTGCGACCGCGATGGTCTGCACGTCGGCGACCGGGTTGCCCGCCAGCGAGGACAGTCCGGCGTACCCGACGACCGACGGCGCGGCCGAGTCGTCGACGGTCTCGATCACGACGTAGTACCCGTGCGGCGAGTACAGCTCGCCCGACATCTGCGACGCCGACCAGGCGTCCGTCGGGAACGAGACGTGCTCGAGCCACATGATGTCGTCGAGGTCCTGCGGGTGCGCCCGCCGCAGGCGGAGCCCGTCCGGCACCGTCACTGCTTCACCCGCTTCGGCGCACCCGGCACTGTGACGTCGGGTTCCCGCAGGTAGAGGGGGTGTCCTGGTCGAACCCCGCGCCGGACCGCAGGCGGTCCGCGGCGAGTGATCCGAGCCTCCAGGCAGGGATGGACAGGGCCGTCACGCGGTCCCAGCCCACCGCTTCGGGCCGGGAGGCACGGATCGCCTCGTCGAGATCGGCGGGCCTGGCGAGACCCGGACCTGCAACCCGCGTGCCGGTCTGGTCGTACGCGCTCCAGTAGACCTCGCGCCGTCGGGCGTCCGTCAGGACGACGAACGGTCCGTCCCGTCGGCCGTCGCGCTCGTCGGCCGCGACCGCGTCGTGGCTGACGAGCGGCAGGACGGGGACGCTGACCGCGGCGCCGAAGGTGCGGGCGGCGGCGATGCCGACGCGCAGGCCGGTGAACGGGCCGGGGCCCATGCCGGCGACGACGCCCGTGACGTCCGCGCCGGTGATGCCCGCTTCGGCGAGCGCCTCGGCCAGGAACGGGCCGATCACCTCGGCGTGCCGGCGGCTGTCCTCGGTGTCGCGGGTGGCGAGGGGCTTGCCGGTGGCCGGGTCGACGACGGCCACGGACGTTCCGGCAGAGGTGTCGATGGCGAGGAGCACCCGTCCATCGTAGGCGGGGTGCGGCGACGTCGACGGCGGCGCTGCTGTCGGGCCGCACGCACGCGCCACCGGGGTCAGAGCGAGACGCCGTCCCAGCGTGGGCCGGTGGCGGTGACGACGACGCGGCGGGGTTCGTCGGGGACGTCGTCCGGGTCCGTGTCGTCGGCGGCTGCGTCCACGGCGCCGGTGGCCCGGGTGATCTCGACGTCGAGCACGCTGTCGCTGATGCCGTCGACCATGCCCCGGCCCCACTCGACCACGACGATCGATGCGTCCCAGTCGAGGTCGAGGTCGTCCAGCTCGACGGGGTCGGACAGCCGGTAGGCGTCGACGTGCACCAGGTCCGGTCCGGCGGTGGTGGGGTGCGTCCGGGCGAGGACGAAGGTCGGGCTCGACACCTGGCCACGCGCGCCGAGGGCAGCGCCGAGGCCACGGGTCAGCGTCGTCTTGCCGGCGCCGAGCGGCCCGGTCAGCACGACCAGGTCCCCGGCACGCAGGACCGCGGCCAACCGCGCCCCGAGCTCGCCCATCGCATCGGTGCCGTCGACGGCTGCGTCCAGCAGGACCCGAGGGTGCCGGTCACGACTGGTCGCCCCGCAGGTACTCCCCGACGCGTCCCTCGATGTCGTGGCCCTCGTAGAACCGTGGCACGCGGGGCCCGATGCGGCAGACGATCTCCTCGCCGATGGTGCCGAGCGAACGGCCCCAGTCGAGGACGGTCATCTCGTCGTGCTCGCCGGTGCCGAACAGGGTCACGGTGTCGCCGGTGCGGACGTCGTCGTCGCCGACGTCGACCAGGAACTGGTCCATGGCCACACGGCCGGCGATCGGGTAGCGCTTGCCGCCGATCGCGACCTCGATGCGGCCCTGCGCCAGACGGGGGACGCCGTCCGCGTACCCGACGGGCACGAGCGCGAGCGTGGTCTCCGAAGTGGTGCGGTACGTGTAGTCGTACGAGACGCCGGTGTCGACGGGGACCCGCTTGGTCTTCGCGACGGACGCCGTCAGGGTCATCACGGGTTCGAGCCCGAGGTCGGCCGCCGAGACACCGTCCGCGCCCGGGATGCCGAACAGGTTGGCGCCCATCCGGACCATGTCCTTGCGGAACTCCTTGCGCTCCAACCCGGCGAGCGAAGCGGCGACGTGCTCCATCGGGAGGTCGAGCCCGAGGTCGTCTGCCTGCTCCACGGCGGCGTCGAAGAGCGCCACGGCGTCGGCGTCGTCCTGGTCCGAGGACTCCGCCAGGTGCGTGTACGCCGCGACGACCTCGACGCGGCCGGCGCGCTGGGCGTCCAGCGCGAGCGACACGAGCGCCGGCCAGGCCGCCGGGGTCGCTCCGTCGCGGTGCAGCCCGGAGTCGAAGCCGAGGTGCACGCGCGCGGGTCGCTGGTCGACGGCGTCGATGACGCGCTGCAGCTCCGGCACGTTCGAGACACCGAGGTCGACGGCGGAGTCGATGGCGTCGCGGAAGTCGAGTGCGGGGTCGTGCTGCCAGGTGAAGAGGTGGACGTCCTCACCGACGCCGATCGACCGCAGACGCAGGGCCGCGGGGACCGTGAGCACCCCGATCCAGCGGATGCCGGCGTCCACCGCGGCGAGCGCGATCGGCTCGAGACCGTGGCCGTAGGCGTCGGCCTTCATGATCGCCATGACCGCGACGGGGTCCATCCACTCGCGGACCAGGTCGAGGTTCGCGCGGTAGGCGTCCAGGTCGATCCGTGCCTGGCGCAGGGTGCGGAGCTCACGTCGTCCTCCGGTGCACGCTGTGGCCGACCCGGGCGACCACCTCGTAGTTGATGGTGCCGATCGCGGCGGCCCAGTCCTCGACCGCGGGGTCGCCGTTCGCCGGGTCGCCCCAGAGCACGGCTTCGTCGCCGATGCTGACGTCGGCGTCGCCGATGTCCACGTGCATGGCGTTCATCGCGACCCGGCCGACCACCGGGAACGTGCGGTCGCCGATGCGGACCGAGACCCGGTTGCCGAAGTCGCGGTCGAACCCGTCGGCGTACCCGAGACCGATGACCGCGAGGCGGGTGTCGGTCGACGCCCGCCAGGTGTAGCCGTAGGACACGCCCTCGCCGGCGCGGACGTCGACGGTGCGGAGCACGGCAGCGGTCACACGCATGGCGGGGCGGAGGCCGAGGTCGGCCGACGTGCGGTCGGTGAACGGGCTCAGGCCGTACAGGGCGAGTCCGACGCGGGACAGGTCGCGGCGCGTCTCCGGCACGGCGATGCTCGCGGCGCTCGCGGCGAGGTGCACCAGGTCGGGCACGATGCCGTTGGCGGCGAGGCCGTCGAGTGCGCGCTGCAGTGCGGCGTCCTGGTCGAGGTCGTCCGTGCGCGACGCGTTCGACAGGTGCGACATCAGCCCCTCGACACGGGTGCGGTTGCCACCACGGGCGAGGGCGCCGGCGGTCGCGAAGAGTTCGGCCCACTCGGACTCGACCGCACCGTTGCGGCTCAGGCCGGTGTCGACGCAGATGTGCACGGCGCCGACCTCGGAGTCGGCAGCGGCGGACAACTGCTCGACGCTCGACACCGCCGGGGTGATGCCGTACTGCGCTGCCCGGCGGAAGTCCTCGTCGGGGGCGTGCAACCACGCGAGGATCCGGACGTCCTCGTCGATGCCGCCCTGCCGGAGCGCGACGGCCTCGTCGATGTCCGCGACGCCGAGCCACTCGGCACCGGCGTCGACGAAGGCCCGTGCGGCGTCGAGCGCGCCGTGGCCGTAGGCGTTGGCCTTGACGACCGCGATGACACCGGCCGGTGCGACCTGCTCGGCGATCGTCGCGTAGTTCTCGATCAGCGCTTCACGATCGACCGTGATGCCGGTGAACGCACTCACTTCGTTGTTCCCTCCAGGACCACGAACGCGGTCGCGATCCCTCCATCATGCGAGAGCGACAGGTGCACGCTCGTCACGCCACGCGCATCCGCCACCTGTCGCGCCTGTTGGTGCAGCGTCAGCGACGGGTTGCGCTGATCGTCCGACACGACCTCGAGGTCCTGCCAGCTGAGCCCGGCACTGGAGCCGAACGCCTTGATCAGGGCCTCCTTGGCCGCGAACCGCGCAGCGAGCGACGCGATCGGCCGTGGTTCGCCGTCGCGGACCTGCTCGGCCGGGGTGAACAACCGCGCACGCATCGCCGGCGTGCGCGACAGCACCCGCTCGAACCGCTCCAGGTCCACCACGTCGACCCCGATGCCGATGATCATCGTGCGACTACTCGACGGTGACCGACTTCGCGAGGTTGCGCGGCTGGTCGACGTCGAGGCCCTTGGCCGCGGCGAGCTCCATGCCGAACATGTGCAGCGGCGCCACGGCGAGCAGCGGCTCGAACAGCGGGGTCGCGAGCGGGATGCGCAGGACCTCGTCGGCGAAGGGCAGTACGGCGGCGTCGCCCTCTTCCGCGATGGCGATCACGCGAGCACCACGGGCGCGGATCTCCTGGATGTTCGACACGACCTTCGGGTGCAGCGACCGCGGGTCACGCGGCGACGGCACGATGACGAAGACGATCTGCCCGGGCTCGATGAGCGCGATCGGGCCGTGCTTGAGCTCACCGGCGGCGAAGCCCTCGGCGTGGATGTACGCGAGCTCCTTGAGCTTGAGCGCACCCTCGAGCGCGATCGGGTAGCCGACGTGGCGACCGAGGAACAGCACGCTGCGGGTGTCCGCCATCCAGCGCGCCAGGTCCTTGATGCCGGCGGCGTCGTCGATGGTCTGCTGCAGCTTCGGGGCCAGGCCCTCGAGCTCGGCGACCTGCTCGGCGATCTGCTCCGCCGTCATGGTGCCGCGGAGGGTGGCCAGGTGCAGGCCCAGCAGGTACAGCGCGACGCCCTGGGCGATGAAGGCCTTGGTCGACGCGACGGCGACCTCGGGCCCGGCGTGCGTGTAGATCACGGCGTCGGACTCGCGCGGGATCGTCGCGCCCTGGGTGTTGCAGATCGACAGCACCTGCGCGCCCTGCTCGCGGGCGTACTTGACGGCCATGAGCGTGTCCATGGTCTCGCCGGACTGGCTGATCGAGACGACGAGCGTGCGGTCGTTCAGCACGGGGTCGCGGTAGCGGAACTCGTGGGCGAGCTCGACCTCGACCGGGATGCGGGCCCACTGCTCGATGGCGTACTTGCCGAGGATGCCGGCGTACGCAGCGGTGCCGCAGGCGATCACGATGACGCGGTCGACCGTTGCCAGGCGCTCGGCGATCGGGTCGAGGTCGGTCAGGGTGACGGCGCCGTCGTGCACGCGGCCGAGGATCGTCTTGGCGACGGCCTCGGGCTCCTCGCTGATCTCCTTCGCCATGAACGAGGACCAGCCGCCCTTGTCGGCGGCGGAGGCGTCCCAGTTCACCTCGAACTCGCTCGGGGTGGCCGGGGTGCCGTCGAAGTGGATGACGTCGACGCCGTCGGGGCGGATCGTGGCGATCTCGTCCTGCCCGATCGCGAGCGCGCGCTGGGTGTAGGCGACGAACGCGGCGACGTCCGAGCCCATGAAGTTCTCGCCGTCACCGAGGCCGACCACGAGCGGGGAGTTGCGACGGGCGCCGACGACGACGCCGGGCTGGTCGGCGTGCACGACGAGGAGCGTGAACGCTCCGTCCAGTCGCTGTACGGCCTGCTGCATGGCGGCGGTCAGGTCACCGGTCTCGCGGAACGCCCGACCGACCAGGTGCGCGGCGACCTCGGAGTCGGTCTCGCTGCGGAACTCGATGCCCTCGGCCTGCAGCTCGGCGCGCAGCTCGGAGAAGTTCTCGATGATGCCGTTGTGGATGAGGGCGAGCTTGTCGCCGTCGGCCAGGTGCGGGTGGGCGTTGCCGTCCGTCGGGCCGCCGTGGGTCGCCCAGCGGGTGTGCCCGATGCCCGTGGTGCCGTCCGGGATCGGCGACGACTCGAGCTCGTCGACGAGGGCCTGGAGCTTGCCCGCCTTCTTGGCGGAGACGAGGTCTCCGGCGGGGTCGACCACGGCGATGCCCGCCGAGTCGTAGCCGCGGTACTCGAGGCGACGGAGGCCACCGAGGAGGACGTCCTGGCTGCTGTTGCTGCCGACGTAGCCGACGATTCCACACATGGAAGCGATCCTACGGTCTGCCTGAGCGCGGACCCTGCGAAGCAGCAGGGCTGGGGATAACGTTTCGGCCATGGGACGCTTCGACGACATCGCCATCACCACGCTGCACGGCGAGGACACCACCTTCGGTTCGTTCGCGGACAAGGCGGTGCTGGTCGTGAACGTCGCGTCGCGGTGCGGTCTCGCTCCGCAGTACGAGCAGCTCGAGGCCCTCCAGAAGCAGTACGGCCCGCGCGGCTTCACGGTCCTCGGGTTCCCGAGCAACCAGTTCCTGCAGGAGCTCGGCTCGTCCGAGGCCATCGACGAGTACTGCTCCACCACGTGGGGCGTCACCTTCCCGATGTCCGAGAAGGTCAAGGTGAACGGCAAGAGCGCGCACCCGCTCTACCAGGCGCTCAAGGAGACCCCGGACGCCGACGGCAAGGCCGGTCGGGTCAGCTGGAACTTCGAGAAGTTCCTCGTCGCCCCCGACGGCACCGTCTCGCGCTTCCGTCCGACCACGAAGCCGGACGCCCCCGAGGTGATCGCGGCCATCGAGGCCGCCCTGCCCGCCTGACGCACCGCGTCCTGCGGACGCACACCGAGCACTGGACGGGAGGCCCGGTGCAGGTGAGCCGGTCAGCGCACCTGCACCGGGCCTCCCGTCTGTACGCTCGTCCCCATGCCGATCCCGGAGACCGCCGTCGCGCACCCGACCCCGTTCGTGGAGATCCCGCGGCACGAGTGGTCGCAGCTCGCACCCAAGGAGCACCTGTCGCTCACCGAGACCGAGATCGTGCAGCTGCGCGGGCTCGGCGACCGGTTGGACATGCAGGAGGTGCAGGAGGTCTACCTCCCGCTGTCGCGGCTGCTGACGCTCTACGCCGCCGGTGCACGGAACCTGCACGCGTCGACATCGGCGTTCCTGGGTGACCGAGCCGGACGCACGCCGTTCGTGATCGGCGTCGCCGGGTCCGTCGCCGTCGGCAAGTCGACCGTCGCCCGACTGCTCCGCGAGCTGACGAAGCGCTGGCCGGACACCCCACGGGTCGAGCTGGTGACCACCGACGGCTTCCTGTACCCGAACGCCGAGCTCGAGCGTCGCGGGATCATGGACCGGAAGGGCTTCCCGGAGTCCTACGACCGTCGCTCCCTGCTGCGGTTCGTCAGCCAGGTGAAGAGCGGCGCGACCGAGGTCCGGGCGCCGTACTACTCGCACCTGGTCTACGACATCGTGCCGGACGCCGAGATCGTCGTCCGCCAGCCGGACATCCTCATCGTCGAGGGCCTGAACGTGCTCGCCCCGCCGGTGCACGGGCGGCTCGCGCTGTCCGACCTGTTCGACTTCACGATCTACGTCGACGCCAAGACCAAGGACATCGAGGCCTGGTACGTCGACCGGTTCCTGGCGCTGCAGGAGGAGGCGTTCTCGAGCCCGGACTCGTTCTTCCACCGGTTCGCCTCGCTGTCGCGCGACGACGCGGTCCGGACGGCGACCGAGGTCTGGCGGGCGATCAACGAGCCGAACCTGCTCGAGAACGTCCTGCCCACGCGCTCCCGCGCGACCCTGGTGCTGAAGAAGGCCGCCGACCACAAGGTGAACTCGGTCCTGCTCCGCAAGATCTAGCGCGGGTGCGCGCTGGTGCGCGCCCCGGTACGGTCATCGCGCCCCCAAGAGTCGGGGCGCAACGACCGCAGCGGGGCGCGCAGCGCAAGCGGCGCGCGACGCGAGCGCGACGCGGTCGCGAGCACGGGTGCGCCCGGGTGTGCGCCCCCGTACGGTCATAGCGCCCCGAAGAGTCGGGGCGCGACGCCCGCACCGGGGCGCGAACGCGGCGCGCGCGCAGCGCGAAGTCGCGCCCGGCACCCCGGCCTACGCGGCGTCGAGCGCCAGGCGCTCCTGCACGACGGCGGCGAGCGCCTCGGCGATGCGCTGGGCATCGTCCTGCGAGGCGGCCTCGACCATCACGCGCACGACGGGCTCGGTGCCCGACGGGCGGAGCAGGACGCGACCGGTGTCACCGAGTGCTGCTGAAGCCGCGGCGACCGCGTCCTGCACACCCTGGTCGGCGAGACCGTGCCGGTCGACGCCACGGACGTTGAGCAGCACCTGCGGGAACACCGTCATGCACGATGCGAGCTCCTGCAGCGACTTGCCCGTGCGCGCCATCTCGGCGACCAGGTGCAGCCCGGTCAGGATGCCGTCGCCCGTGGTGGCGTACTCGTTGAAGATGATGTGGCCGGACTGCTCGCCACCGATGGAGTAGTCACCCTCGTTCATCTTCTCGAGCACGTAGCGGTCGCCGACGCCGGCCTCGATCACGGTGATGCCCGCATCCGCCATGGCCCGCTTCAGCCCGAGGTTGGACATGACCGTCGCGACGAGGGTGTCGTCCTTCAGCCGACCGCGCTCCTGCAAGGACAGCGCCAGGATCGCCATGATCTGGTCACCGTCGATGGCGTTGCCCGCGGCGTCCACCGCCAGGCAGCGGTCGGCGTCGCCGTCGTGCGCGATGCCGACGTCCGCGCCGGCAGCCAGGACGGCGCGGGACAGGTTGTCGATGTGGGTCGAGCCGACGCCGTCGTTGATGTTCCACCCGTCGGGCTCGGCGCCGATGAGCGTCACGCGGGCCCCCGCGTTCACGAACACCTCGGGCGAGACGCCGGCGGCGGCACCGTTGGCACAGTCGAGCACGACGTGGATGCCGTCGAGCCGGTGCGGCAGCGTGCCGAGCAGGTGGACGACGTAGCGGTCCTCGGCGTCGGCGAACCGGGTGATCCGGCCGACGTCGATGCCGGTGGGGGTCGGCGCGGAGTGGTCGTGCATGGCCGCTTCGATGCGGTCCTCGACCTCGTCCGGCAGCTTCCGACCACCCGTGGCGAAGAACTTGATCCCGTTGTCCGGGGCAGGGTTGTGCGACGCGGAGATCATCACGCCGAAGTCGGCGTCGATGTCCGCGACGAGGAACGCCGCAGCGGGAGTGGGGATGACCCCGGCGTCGAGCACGTCGACGCCGGCGGAGGCGAGCCCGGCCGCGACAGCGGACCCGAGGAACTCACCGGAGACGCGCGGGTCGCGCGCCAGGACCGCGCGCGGGCGCGGTCGACCGGACGCCCGGCGGGCGTCGGCATGGTGTCCGTGTGTGAGGACGGCCGCGCTCGCCTGGGCAAGACCCAGTGCGAGCGCGGCCGTCAGCTCGCCGTTGGCGAGACCACGAACCCCGTCGGTACCGAACAGACGCGGCATTGCGATCTTCAGCCGGTGACGACTAGCGCTTCGAGAACTGCGAAGCCTTGCGGGCCTTCTTGAGACCGGCCTTCTTGCGCTCGATGACGCGGGCGTCACGGGTGAGGAAGCCGGCCTTCTTGAGGGTCGCGCGGTTGTTCTCGCGGTCGATCTCGTTCAGGGTGCGGGCGATGGCGAGGCGGAGTGCGCCGGCCTGACCCGAGGGGCCGCCACCGGTGATGCGGGCGACGACGTCGTACGAGCCGAGGAGCTCGAGGACCTTGAACGGGTCGTTGATGAGCTGCTGGTGGAGCTTGTTCGGGAAGTAGTCCTCGAGCGAGCGACCGTTCACGACGAACGTGCCGGAGCCCGGAACGAGGCGAACGCGCGCGATGGCCTCCTTGCGGCGCCCGACGGCACCGCCGGAGACGTTGAGGATCTGACGGGGAGCAGCCTCGGCAGCGGCGGGTGCGCTCTCCGTGGTGAAGCTCTCCGGGGTCTGGTCGAGGGAATCAGCGATCTGAGCCATGAGTTTTTTCGTGTCCTTGAAGTCGTCGTGGCCGGAACTACTGTGCGACCTGGTCGAAGATGTACGCCTTGGGCTGCTGCGCGGAGTGCGGGTGCTCCGCGCCGGCGTAGACCTTCAGCTTCTTGAGCTGCTCGCGACCGAGGGTGTTCTTCGGCAGCATGCCGCGGATCGCCTTCTCGACGGCGCGGGTGGGGTGCTTCTCGAGCATCTCCGGGTAGGAGGTCGCCGTCAGGCCGCCCGGGTACCCGGAGTGGCGGTAGTAGACCTTCTTCGCGAGCTTCGAACCGGTCAGGGCGACCTTGTCGGCGTTCACGATGATGACGTAGTCACCCATGTCCATGTGCTGGGCGAAGGTGGCCTTGTGCTTGCCGCGCAGGAGCGCCGCGGCGTGGGTGGCGAGACGGCCGAGGACGACGTCGGTCGCGTCGATTACGATCCAGTCGTGCTGGACGTCTGCCGGCTTCGGTGAGAACGTGCGAGTCACAGGAGTGCTGCTTTCGTGTCGAGGTGAGGAGTCCGTGAATCCCACTCCGGTCGGGGTTCCCCGCGGCAGAAGCCGGCGGAACGCCCGGATGGAGGGCTCATCTGACTGTCCGGCGCGCGTGGCGCACAGACCAAGGTGAGAGCCTAGCCGACGCGGGTCGCGTCGGTCAAACGCAGCCACTGCCGGACGGGAGGCCCGTGGCGGCCTGGCCACGGGCCTCCCGTCCGTCCTGCACTCGCGCCCACCCCGCATGGTGAGCAGTAATGGTCGGGTCGCGCACGGCGAACCCGACCATTCCTGCTCACGAAGTGCCCCCGTGGGGCGTGGGGACTACCCCGCGGCGGCCGCGGTCCTCCGACGGCGGACGATCAGGACGCCGGCACCCGCGGCGAGCAGCAGGAACGCGACCAGCGCACCGGCACCGAGGCCCTCGGCACCCGTGAACGCGAGCTGCCCGTCAGCGGTGATCGTGATCGGGGCCCAGCCGATCAGGCTCCCGTCCGCGGCCGTCACCGCGAGGCGGTGTGCACCAGCGGGGGTGTCCGACGGGATCGTGACGCGCCCCGTGCCGTCAGCGGCGACCGTCACGGTGCCGAGCAGCGTCGGCGTCGAGTACAACCACACGTTCACGACGTCACCCGCGTACTGCGTGCCCACCGTGACCGTGATGGTCTCCCCCGCACGAGCGGACGACGGCGCCGAGACGCTCCCGCGGTTCGCGTCGGTCAGGCCGGTCTCCGACGGGGCCACCGGGCCGATCGGAGCGGTCGGCGACGGCGACGGCGACGGCGACGGCGACGGCGTCGGGGTCGGGGTCGTGCCGCCGTCACCCGGCGTCGGGGTCGGGGTCGTGCCGCCGTCACCCGGCGTCGGCGTCGGGGTCGGGGTCGGCACCGGGGTCGGGTCGGTACCGGGGTCCGTGCCCGGGTCCGTCCCCGCAGCGTCGAGGTCGAAGCCGACCAGGATCGGGTCGTGGTCGCTCGCGCGGAACACGTCGTCGGTGTACAGGTCCGACGCGTTGTAGTTGTAGCGGCTGTACTCCAGGCCCACCGACTCGACCGAGTTGATGTTCCAGATGTCCACGCCCGTGACCGTCTCGGTGGCGGCCGGGGACGCGAACACGTGGTCGAGCGACCCGCTCAGGCCGGAGAACACGTACGAGTACTCGGTGGCGTCGAGCGCCGGGCCGAGGTCGGTGTAGCCGGCGTCGTCGAGGACGACCACCGGGTCCTCCTTGCTGTAGGCGTTGAAGTCGCCGAGCATGAACACCTTGTCGGTGCCGTACTGCGCCTGCATGTCGGTGGAGAAGGTCACGAGGGCCTTGGCCTGCCGCACCCGGTCGGCGTTCGAGGCGCCCTGGCCGTCGCCCTGGTCGGCGTTCTCGCCGGTGCCGGAGCCCTTCGACTTGAAGTGGTTCGCGATCACCAGGAAGTCATCGTCGGCGGTGCCGCCGACGGGGCGGAACGCGTCCGCGACGGGCTGCCGGGCGTTGGTGAACGCGGCGTCGAGCAGGATCGTCGAGTCGCCGACGGGTTCGACGCGGTCCTGCTTGTAGATGAGCGCGAGGCGGATGACGTCCTCGCTCGCCGGAACGGTCGCGGGGGACTTCGCGAAGGCCCAGGTGTCCTCGCCCGTGGCGGCGTTGAGGGCGTCGACGAGCGTGGCGACCGCGGCGTCGCGGTCCTGGCCGAAGCGCGCCGAGTTCTCGATCTCCTCGAGCGAGACGACGTCCGCGCCGAGGCCGTTGATCGCCTTGACGATCTTGACCTGCTGGCGCAGGAAGTCCTCCTGCTCAGCAGCACCGCGGGCGTCGCAGCCGGAGTTCACCGTGACGGGGTCGCCCGCGCGGTCGGTGTAGTACGAGCACCCGGTGAGCTGGTCACCCGTGGTCGGGAAGTAGTTCAGCACGTTGAACCCGGCGAGCTTCAGGTCGCCGCCGACGTCCTGCGGCTTCGCCTGACGCACGTTCGAGAACGCCGCGGGCAGGTCCGCCGCCGGGGTCGCTCCGGTGATCGGCGCGGTCGGCTGGAACTTCCACCCGCTGTTGCGGTAGTCGAGGACGACCGGACCCTCGAACGTGGCGGTCGCACCGACGGTGACCGGGCCCTGGGTCAGCCACGACACCGGGATGCCCTGGTTCGCCTTCGTCAGGAAGTTGGTGCTGGCACCGTCGTCGAGCGTGACCTTGCGCGCGGCGTTGGACGCCTCGACGGCCTTCGCCTCGGCGCTGCCGGGGCGACCGACCTCGGTCGGCTGGACGAGCCGGCCGGCGCCGCTGGCGAGCACGACCTCGCCGTACTGGTTCGTCGTGTAGTTGTCGGCGACCGTGAAGGAGCCCTGCGGGGCGATGATCATGCTCTCGAGCGACTCGCGCTGCGCGTCCGACGACGGGAACGCGACCGCGGCGGGCTGCGGGGCGACGACGGTGTCGGTGAGCTTCTGGAACGACGCTGTGTTCGACACGGTGAGCTCGGTCAGGCCGAAGTACTCGGAGACCGCACCGGTGACCCGCACGTGGTCGCCCTCGGCCACCAGCCCGGCGGTCGCGGACGAGAAGACGAACACGGCGTCGGACGCCGTGTGGGTGCCGAAGTCGATCGCGCCGCCGGTCCCCGGGGTCTGGATCGTGTAGCCGTTGAAGCCGCCGGACGCGTAGACCGCGGTGACGACGCCGTCGGTGGTGACGGTCTTGCCGGCGTAGGGCGAGGTGTCCGTGGTGCCCTGCAGCTGCGCGATGGTGACGGCCTCGGCGGGGGCGCCGGGGTCCGTCGGGTCTGTCGGCTCTGTCGGGTCGGTGGGCTCGGTCGGGTCGGTCGGCGCAGCCGTCTCGCCCGCGGCGTTCCGCGGGGTCAGGGTCGTCGTCACCGAGAAGTCCGCGCCGTTGTCGTCGGTGTCCGTCGTGCCCTGGCGGACCAGGCCGTTCGGCACGGCGTTCGCGCCCTCGACGGTGCGCACGGTGCCCTCGAAGGTGTTCGAAGCGCCGTAGCCGAGCAGGTCGACGACACCAGCGGTGCCGGTCGTCACCGGTCCCGCGGCGAGCGCCACCGGTGTGGCGGCGTCGGACAGCACGAGCGTGCCCGTGGTGCCGGAGGGGTTCAGCGAGGCGGTGTCGTCCGCCGTCGGCAGGTCCGCTCCGACCGGGGTGGCGCCGCCGTTGCCGGCCATCGACACCAGGAACGTGCCCTCGGCCGGCACCGTCCCCTCGAGCGCGCTCGTCGAGAAGGCGCCGGTGCTCGTCGCCGAGCGGTACTGCAGCGACCAGCCGTCGAGCGACACCGGGGCGTCGGTCGGGTTGCCGATCTCGATGAACTTCTGGTTGTAGAAGGCGCCGTTGCTGCCGGCCTTCAGGTAGGCCTCCTCGATGACGAGGCCACTCCCCTCGGGGTTCGCGGTCGCTGCGGTGACGGTGACGAGCGGGGCCGCGAGGAGTGTCGCAGCAGCCGTGGCGCACAGCAGAGTGCGCCCGAGGAGGTTGGGCATGCCCGCACGCTACCGACCTGCAGAGTCGCTCAGGTTGCGTCGAGGTAAATGATTGCGTTCGGCAACATCAGGACCGGGCGTTCACTCCCGCCGTGCCCGCGTCTGCTCCGCCCGACCCGCGAGCTCATCGTCGGCCGGGTACCCCACCTCGGTCAGGGTCAGCCCCTTCGCCGGCGCCGTCTTGAACGCGCTCGTCCGCGTCTCGGCGACGCGGAGCTCCTCGAGCCGTTCCGGCCCGAACCGCCCCTCGCCGACGGCGATGGTCGCCCCGACCATCGCACGCACCATGGAGTGGCAGAACGCATCGGCCTGGAGGCGCGCCACCAGCACGCCGTCCGGCTCGCGGTCCCAGCGGAACTCCTGCAACGTCCGGATGGTCGTCGCGCCCTCGCGCGGCTTGCAGAACGTCGCGAAGTCGTGCAGCCCCAACAGCGTCAGCGCACCGCGCTCCATCGCTGCCGGGTCGAGGCTCGCCCCGTGCCAGACCGTGTACCCGCGCCGACGTGGATCGCGCGGGGCGTCGGCGTCCGCGATCCGGTACTCGTACCGTCGCCAGAGCGGCGAGAACCGGGCGTCGAACCCGTCCGGCGCGACCGACGCCCGGGTGACGACGACGTCGCCCTCCGGTGCCGCGATCCCGTTGACGCGTTTGACGAGACCGTCCAGCGGCGAGCGCCCCGTGCCGCGCTTGGCGCTGAGCGCGTCCCACTGCTCGGCGGAGAGGTCGAGGTGGGCGACCTGCCCGGTGGCGTGCACGCCGGCGTCGGTGCGTCCGGCGACGGTGAGCAGTGGCGGCTCGCCCCACCGGGTGAAGACGGTGGCGAGGGCGGCCTCGAGCGCGCCCTGCACGGTCCGCAGCCCGGGCTGCCGGGCCCACCCGGAGAACGCGGCCCCGTCGTACGCGATGTCCAGCCGCAGTCGCACCGTTTCGCTCACGTGCCCACGGTAGCGATGTCAGCGCCACGTCAGTGCCGCGTGAGCGCCCCGCGGCACCATCGTCCTCGACATCGACGAAAGGACATTTCGATGACCACGACACCGCTCGCGGTGGAGGCCTCCGGCCTCGTGAAGACCTTCGGGACGAACCGCGCAGTGGACGGTGTCGACCTCCGTGTGGAGGCCGGCACGGTCTACGGCGTGCTCGGTCCCAACGGCGCCGGCAAGACCACCACCATCTCCATGCTCGCGACCCTGCTCAGGGCGGACGGCGGCGAGGCCCGGATCTTCGGGCACGACGTCCGACGTGAGGCGCAGACGGTCCGCACCCTGATCGGGGTGACGGGTCAGTACGCCAGTGTCGACGAGACGCTCAGCGCGACCGAGAACCTGGTGATCTTCGCGCGCTTGCTCGGGCTGTCCCGCGCGGACGCGAAGCGGAAGGCCGTGGAACTGCTGGAGCGCTTCGGGCTGACCGAGGCCGCGTCGCGCCCGCTCAAGGCCTTCTCCGGCGGCATGCGTCGCCGGCTCGACCTGGCTGCGAGCCTGATCGCGCAGCCGCCGCTGATCTTCCTCGACGAGCCGACCACGGGGCTCGACCCCCGGACCCGTGCGCAGATGTGGGACACCATCCGCGAGCTCGTGGCGACGGGCTCGACGGTGCTGCTGACGACGCAGTACCTGGACGAGGCGGACCAGCTCGCCGACCGCATAGCGGTCATCGACCACGGCAAGGTGGTCGCCGAGGGCACGAGCGACGAACTGAAGGCCTCGATCGGCAGTTCGTCGCTGCAGCTCCGCCTGACCGATGCGCTCCGGCTCGACGCCGCGCGCACGATCGTCCGGAACACCCTCGGTGTCGACGCGGTGGCCAGCCCCGAGGGCTCGCGTCTCACCGCACCGATGTCGGACCCCGACCGCGTGACGGACCTGCTGGTGTCGTTCCGCGAGGCCGGCATCACCCTCGCCGAGATGAGCGTGCAGAAGCCCACCCTCGACGAGGTCTTCCTGACGATCACCGGCGCACCGGCGACCACCGACGACGACGGCACCGACGACGACAACGACAGCACCGACCGCGAACTCGCAGGGAGCATCGCATGACCACCATCACCACCACCACGGGCACCGCTGCGCCCCGGATCACCCCGCGCCCCGGCGTCGGTGCGACCGGGCTCGGCGCCACCGTCCGGCAGTCGCTCACGATGGCGTACCGCGGCCTGATCAAGGTCCGGCGCACCCCGGAGCAGCTGTTCGACGTCACCCTGATGCCGATCATCTTCACCGTGATGTTCACGTACATCTTCGGTGGTGCGATCGCGGGTGACGTCGCGAGCTACCTGCCGATCATCATCCCCGGCATCCTGGTGCAGACGAACATCACGTCGTCGATCGTCACGGGCGTGCAGCTGCGCGAGGACATGGACAAGGGCGTCTTCGACCGCTTCAAGTCCCTGCCCATCGCCCGGATCGCCCCGCTCGCGGGTGCGCTGCTCGCCGACACCGTCCGGTACGCGATCGCCACGACGATCACCTTCACGGTCGGCATCATCATGGGGCTGCGTCCGGCCGGCGGCTTCGGTGCGGTCGTCCTGGCCGGGTTGCTGGTCATCGTCGTCGCGTGGGCGATCAGCTGGATCTTCGCCTACTTCGGCGTCGTCGCGCGGACGGCGTCGAGCGTCTCCGGCATCTCCAACATGGTGCTGTTCCCGCTGACGTTCCTGTCGAACGCGTTCGTGCCGGCGGACACCCTGCCGGACTGGCTGCGCTGGTTCTCCGAGGTCAACCCGATCTCACACCTGATCACGGCGGTCCGCGAGCTCGTGAACCACGGCACGGTGGGCGTCGACCTCTGGATCAGCCTGCTCGGCGCAGCGGTCGTGGTCGCGGTGTTCGCGCCGCTGACGGTCCGCGCGTACATGCGCAAGGCCTGACGGGCGCCGATCAGCGCACGCGGAACCGCAGCTCCTCGAGCAGGAGCCGCGCCTGCGAGACGGCCTCGGTCCGGTTCGATCCGGCCGAGGCCGTCTCGGCGTCCGCCAGCACCGTGGCACCGAGGGCCCCGGCCAGCACCGACCGCATCCGCGGGTGTGCGAGCACGCCGAAGTCCTGCCGCGAACCGAGTCGGGTCGCCAGCCCCCAACAGCGAGCGGCGTGCTCCGGCTGTCCGTCGCGGGCGGCGGCGAGCGCCAGCCCGAGCAGGGCGGTCCCGATCACGGGCAGGTCCAGCCACCACGGGTGGACGCGCAGCATCACGAGCGCACCGACGCGCAGGCGTCTCGCGACCGCCACGTCGTCGACCGGGAGGCCCGTCACGCCTCCGTCGGACCGGCGCACCGCCGCCTCGTCCCGCGCCGCGATCCGCGCCGAGCCCGCCATGAGCGTCCAGTGCGGCGTCTGCTTCCGCAGGGGCAGCACGGAGTCCCAGGCGCGGGCGTACTCCGCCGCCGCGTCGTCGAGGGCTCCTTCCCAGCGCGAGCACTCCGCACCGATGGCCATCGCGAGCACGCCGATCTGCACCCGGTCCTCGTCGAACCCGCCGCGGGCCTCGACCGGCCGGTGCTGCAGGTCGTCGGCGACCTGCCGGGCTCGCACGACATCGCCGGTGCTCGCGGCGCAGAGCCCGACGGTCCAACCGATCTCGTACAGGTCGTCGTCGGCCCCGAACCGTTCGAGTTGCTCGCGGGCGACCTCGGCGGACCGCAGGGCGTCGGCGTGCCGACCGGTCTGCGCCAGGAGCTGGGTCATGGTGACGGCGATCGACCCGGTCGTCCAGGCGTCGTCGCTCGACCGCGAGAGCGTCTCGGCACGGGTCGCGTACCGCAGGGCGACGGCGGACTCCCCGTCGTTCTCGGCGAGCGGCGCGCTGAGCATGTTCGCCAGGCAGGCGACACCGGGCTCCGGGTCGTCGCGGTAGCGGGCGAGCAGGGCGTACCCGTCGGCCGGTCGCCCCAGGGTGAGGAGCAGCGCTGCCTGGGCGTCGAGCACCGCGAACCCGGTGGTACCGTCGCGCATCACGCGGCGCAGGGTCGACACGGCCAGGGCTGCGGTGCGCTTGTCGCTGAACGCGGACGACCCGCCGGTGACGACGAGTCCGAGCACGGTCGCGGCACGGTCCTCGGCCGCCGGTCCGGTACGGCGCAGGACCGGGACGACCTCAGGGCCGAGTGCGACGACCTCACCGTGGGCACCGCGCAGCGACCAGTAGCCGCCGAGGGCCGCGAACAGGTGCGCGACCGCCGCGGTGTCGTCGGCAGCCAGGCTCCAGCGGAGCAGCGTGACGAGGTTGTCGGATTCGCGGGCGACCTCGCGGAACCGCTCGAGCTGTGCGGAACCCGTGATCGTGAGCAGGTTGCGCTCGGCCGCGAACCCCCGGCCCCAGCCGATCATGGCCGCACGGACGGCCTCGGTGGCGCCGCGGTCCCCCAGCCGGGCCGCACCGAACTCCCGCACGGTCTCGAGCAGCCGGTACCGCACGGGCTCGCCCTCGTGCTCCACGAGCTGCACGAGCGACTGCTCCACGAGCTCGGCGAGGTCGTCGAGCGCGTCCACCCGGCGGTCCGGGGCCGCGACCGCCTCGACGGCGTCGACCGCGAGTCCGTCCGGGAAGAGCGCCAGACGCGTCAGCAGGTCCTGGGCCCCGGCGTCGAGCAGGCGCCAGCTCCACTCGATCACGGCGAGCAAGGTGCGGTGCCGCTCCGGGGCGCTCCGGTCACCGCCGCGCAGCAGCGCGAACCGGTCGTCCAACCGGCGCTCGATCTCGTCGGCGCTCATCCCCCGGATGCGTGCGGCCGCGAGCTCGATGGCCAGCGGTGACCCGTCGAGCCGCGTGCAGATCCGGCGCACGGTGTCCACCGGCAGCACGGCTCCGGGTCGCGCGGCCCGCGCCCGCTCGGTGAAGAGCCGGACGGCCGCCCCGTCGGCCTCGACGGGCAGGGGTGCGAGGGGGGCCACGACCTCGCCGGCGATGGCGAGCGGCGCGCGCGACGTCGTCAGGATCCGCAGGGCGGGCACGGTCGCGAGCAGATCCGCGGCGAAGGCGGCGACCTCGGCCACCAGGTGCTCGCAGTTGTCCAGGACGAGCACGGTCGGCCCGTCGGCGAGCGCCCGCACGACCCGGGTGCGCAGGTCGGCCGCGACGGCGTCCCGGAGCGATCGGGTGGAGCGGAACTCGGCGATGCCGAGCAGCGCGCCGAGGGCCGGCACGATGTCGTCGGCCGTGGCGAGCGGCGCGAGTTCGACCACGACGACGCCTTGTGTCGGCGGCAGGCCGGCGGCGACCGCCTGCGCCAGGCGGGTCTTCCCCAGCCCACCCGCGCCGAGGATCGTGACCAGCCGTCCGGCGGACAGCAGGTCCGAGACGGCGGCGAGGTCGGCCTCCTCCCGACCAACGTGTTCGGCGCAGCACGCAGGCCGACGCGGCGGACGCTGCCCGTTGCGGGGCCGGATCGGCGCAACAACTCGGCGTTGAGGCGGACCAGGTCGGCCGAGGGGTCGGCGCCGAGTTCGTCGGCGAGGCGGTCACGGTGCGCCGCGAAGGCGGCGATGGCCTCGCTCGTGCGGCCGGCTGCGGCGAGGGCGCGCATCGAACCGGCGACCGCGACCTCGTCGTAGGGGTTGGCGACGGCCTCTGCCGCCCAGAGTGCGGCGGCCTCGTCGGCGTCGCCCTCGTCGAGCAGGGCGCCGCCGAGCGCGCGCCGGAGCGTCCGCCGGAGGGCTGCCGCACGGTCCGCGAGCGCCGCGCCCAGGTCGCCGTCGACGTCGGCGCCCGGGTCACCGCGCCAGAGGTCGAGGGCGGCACGGACCGCTGCCGGCTCCGTCTCGCCCACCGCACGCGCAGCACGGGCGAGGTCGACGTCCTCGGGGTCGCCGCCCAACGCGTACCCGGTGCTCGTCGACACCACGAGGCCGTCCGCCACGCTCCGGCGCAGTCGGGACACGAGCGTCTGCAGCGCCGCACGCGCACCCGCGGCCGCGCGTCCGGCCAGAGGTCGTCGATCAGGGACTCGGTGGTCAGGGCGTGGCCGCGCGCGAGCACCAGCGCCGTCAGGAACGCCCGAGCGAGCGCTCCGGGCACGGGCGACTGCCGGCCGTCCGCACCGGTCACCGTGACCGGTCCGAGGACGTTGATTCGGGGCGGGACGGTCACGGTGCGAGTCTACGGAGCGCCGGTGTCACGGGGTCCTCGCGTCAGCCGCGCGGACGGTGGAACGCCGACGGCCCCGTGCGGGTGTCGAGGTTGTCCGTCGCACGACGCTCGGACTCCACGATGCCGCGGAGCGCCACGAGCGCGGACGCCGTCACCGCGACGTGTGAGGGGTTCTCGCGCGAGGCGTCGAGCGCCCGCTCGAGTCGCTCGATCGCCTTGTCGCCTTCGTCCTCGGGGCACTCCCCGCGGATCACACAGGCGAGTTGCCGGATCGCCTCGGTGAGCGGTTCGGTGAACGCCGGGTCCGGACGACCGAGGTTCGAGGACACCGGACCCGACCGGGCGACGAGCTCGGTGAGGTCCGTCGTGTACCAGGCGACCCGTTCGAGCGCCCGGAAGCGTGCCCCGTCCTGCTGGAGCCGGGCCCGTGACCCTCGGAGCGCCCCGCGGGGGTTGATCTTCCGGCTCTCGTGGGCGACGGACACCCGCGCGCGCACATCGGCGATCGCACGGTCGAGCTTGTCCTGCTGCCGGTTCCAGGCGTCCTCGTCGCGCTCCCCGCTCTCGAGTACCCGGGCGAGGCCTTCGAGGTGCTCGGCCAAGACGGCGTTCACCTCGTCGATCCGACGTTCGGCGTCCCAGAAGTGCAGCGGAGGGAACACCAGGAAGTTCACGAGCAGACCGACGACGACGCCGACGGCCATCTGCACCAGGTACCCGAACGAGTAGCCCTCGGCGTTCGCCCCGCCGACGAGCAGCACGAACAACGCCGCCGTCGAGACCCAGGTGCTGCCCTCGCCGAGCACCCGGAACCCGCCGACGAGCACCCCGATGCCGACCGCCAGGGCCACGGCGAGGATCCCCGGGTCGCCCACGATCATCGTGAAGCCCGCGACGGCGATGCCGAGCAGGATGCCGACGAGCGTCTGGATGCCGTTGCGCAGCCCCGCGTAGACCGTCGTCTGCATCGCGACGATCGCCCCGAGCGGTGCGTAGTACGGGTAGTCGGACGCGACCCCGGGCACGTGCCTGGCGATGAACCAGGCCAGTGCCGCGGCGCCGGCGGCCTTGGCTGCGTGCAGCAGTCGCGGCTGTGTGCCGGACGTGCGGCTCCACCGCCACGCGCGGCGACCGACGCCCGCGATGTGTTGGAACTCCATGTGGTGACTCTCCCTGTCGGGCGGACACGCTACGGGGCACGCACTGGGAAGGCGACGGTCCTGCGTTCTCCGGACGTCGGGGTGCAGGGGGAGCGCTCCCGAACGCGACGAAGCCCCCGCAACCTGGGTCGCGGGGGCTTCGTCGTGGTGACGCGGGGTCCTACTTGGTGTCGTCGCTCTTCTCGGCGGCGTCGGCCTCGACCTCGGCGGCAGCCTCGGTCTCGGTCTCCGACTCGACCGGCGCGGACTCCTCGGTGGTCTCGGTCTCCTCGACCGGGGCCTCCTCGGTGGTCTCGTCGGCGGCCGGCTCCTCGACCGGAGCGGCGGCGGCCGGAGCCGCGGTGCGCTTCACCGGGGCGGGCGTGCCCGACACCGGCTCGAGGACGAGCTCGATCGACGCCAGCGGGGCGTTGTCGCCCTTGCGGAAGCCGAGCTTCGTGATGCGGGTGTAGCCGCCCTGACGGTCCTCGACCTGCGGGGCGATCTCCGTGAACAGCGTGTGCACGACGGACTTGTCGCGCAGGGTCGCGATGACCCGACGACGAGCGTGCAGGTCGCCGCGCTTCGCGAACGTGATGAGCCGCTCGGCGACCGGACGGAGGCGCTTGGCCTTCGTCTCGGTGGTCGTGATGCGACCGTGCGTGAAGAGGGCGTTGGCGAGGTTGCTCAGGAGCAGGCGCTCGTGAGCGGGACCGCCACCGAGGCGGGGGCCCTTGGTGGGCTTCGGCATGTCAGTTCTCCAGTGGTGAAAGTGGTGCGCGCGGTGTCAGCGCGCTTGCGCGTGAGCGCGAGATCAGTTGTTGGACTCGTCCTCGTCGTACCCGCTGTAGAAGTGGGCGCCGTCGAATCCGGGGACGGTGTCCTTGAGGGACAGGCCGAGCTCGGTGAGCTTGTCCTTGACCTCGTCCACCGACTTCTGACCGAAGTTGCGGATGTTCATGAGCTGCGTCTCCGACAGGGCGACGAGCTCGGACACCGTGTTGATGCCCTCGCGCTTCAGGCAGTTGTAGCTGCGGACCGACAGGTCGAGGTCCTCGATCGGGGTCTGCAGCTCGTTCGACAGGACAGCGTCGACCGGCGCAGGGCCGATCTCGATGCCCTCTGCGGCCGTGTTGAGCTCGCGAGCGAGCCCGAACAGCTCGACCAGCGTGCGACCGGCCGACGCGATGGCGTCGCGCGGCGTGATCGCCGGCTTCGACTCGACGTCGACGACCAGGCGGTCGAAGTCCGTGCGCTCACCGGCACGCGTCGCCTCGACGCGGTAGGTGACCTTGAGGACCGGCGAGTAGATCGAGTCGATCGGGATCTGACCGGCCTCGGAGAACTCGGAACGGTTCTGCGTGGCCGAGACGTAGCCGCGGCCGCGCTCGATCGTGAGCTCGAGCTCGAACCGCGCGGTTTCGTTCAGGGTCGCGATGACGAGGTCCGGGTTGTGGATCTCGACGCCGGCCGGAGCGGAGATGTCCGCTGCGGTGACCTGACCGGCACCCTGCTTGCGCAGGTACGCGGTGATCGGCTCGTCGTGCTCGCTGGAGACGACGAGGCTCTTGATGTTGAGGATGATCTCGGTGACGTCTTCCTTCACACCGGGAACGGTGCTGAATTCGTGGAGGACACCGTCGATGCGGATGCTGGTGACAGCCGCGCCGGGGATCGAGGAGAGGAGCGTGCGGCGCAGCGAGTTGCCGAGGGTGTAACCGAAGCCCGGCTCGAGCGGCTCGATGACGAAGCGCGAGCGGTGCTCGGAGATCGACTCCTCGGTCAGGGTGGGGCGCTGTGCAATGAGCACTGTGGGATTCCTTTCGGCGAAGTGTCCGCTATATGACACTTGGCGGTACGACGGGGCCGCGTGGGCCCCGACGGGTCTGTTGAGTTGTGATCACGCGCACCGATGTGCGCGATCGAACGACCAGGAATGGCCGCGGGCCCTGCCCGACCCCGTCAGGGGACGAGCAGGGCGCGGCCGGTTGCTCCTCGCGTCAGACGCGACGACGCTTCGGCGGGCGGCAACCGTTGTGCGCCTGCGGAGTGACGTCGTTGATCGAACCGACCTCGAGGCCAGCGGCCTGGAGCGAACGGATCGCGGTCTCGCGGCCCGAACCCGGACCCTTCACGAAGACGTCAACCTTCTTGACGCCGTGCTCCTGCGCCTGACGCGCAGCGGACTCGGCGGCGAGCTGCGCCGCGAACGGCGTCGACTTGCGCGAACCCTTGAAGCCCACGGCACCCGAGGACGCCCAGCTGAGGACGGCACCCGACGGGTCGGTGATGCTGACGATCGTGTTGTTGAACGTGCTCTTGATGTGGGCCTGGCCCACTGCGACGTTCTTCTTCTCCTTGCGGCGCGGCTTGCGCGCGGCAGTCTTGGGGGTAGCCATCGGGGTCTCCTATCGAGCCTTCTTCTTGCCTGCCACGGTGCGCTTCGGTCCCTTGCGGGTACGCGCGTTGGTCTTGGTGCGCTGACCGCGCACCGGGAGACCACGACGGTGGCGAAGACCCTCGTAGCTACCGATCTCGACCTTGCGACGGATGTCGGCTGCCACCTCGCGGCGGAGGTCACCCTCCACCTTGAAGTTGCCCTCGATGAAGTCACGGAGGGCGACGAGCTGGTCGTCGGTCAGGTCCTTGACGCGGATGTCACCGGAGATACCGGTCTCGGCGAGTGCCTGGACCGCGCGGGTACGGCCGACGCCGTAGATGTACGTGAGTGCGATCTCCACGCGCTTCTCGCGCGGGATGTCGACGCCTGCTAGACGTGCCATGTGATGGCTGCTCCTGTTGTCGATGGAGGTGTGGAGCAGTACCGGTGCCCGGGCCTCCGACCCGAGGTGTCCCCGGTCGTCGTGCGACCGGGTTCTGGTACTGCGTTGTCGATCTTCAGTTGTGGGTCGTGCTCGAGCAGCCTGCTGTCCGAGGGACAGCGTGGGCGCCGGTCACGCGCCCGGGACTAGCCCTGGCGCTGCTTGTGACGCGGGTTGCTCTTGCAGATCACCATGACGCGGCCCTTGCGGCGGATCACTCGGCAGTGCTCGCACATGGGCTTGACGCTGGGGTTGACCTTCATTGTTCTTTCCTCGTGCTCGCTGGCTTCGTGCGCGGCAGGATTGCCGAGCCGTTCCTTTCCAGCTCGCGGATCACTTGTAGCGGTAGACGATCCGGCCGCGGGTCAGGTCGTACGGGCTCAGCTCCACGATCACGCGGTCCTCGGGGAGGATGCGGATGTAGTGCTGGCGCATCTTCCCGGAGATGTGCGCGAGGACCTTGTGTCCGTTCGTCAGCTCAACGCGGAACATCGCGTTGGGCAGAGCTTCGAGCACCGAGCCTTCGATCTCGATGACGCCGTCTTTCTTGGCCATAGCCTCACTGTCGCTTGGTTGTGGAACAGGTGTGATCCCCGAACCGGTCTGCGGGTCGGTCGCCACACCCGAGAGGGCATGACACACCAAAGATCGATCTTATGTGGTAAACCCGCAATTGCCAAGTGCAGGCACGGCACGCCCCTCACCTGGGGCTTCCGGTGGCATGCCTGAGTGTTCCACAGTGGTTTGACGGCGCGCTCCGGGCCGAGGCCCCCGCCCGGACCGTAGCGTTGCTCCGCAGCCACGTCCGCCGCCGACGTACCTCGCGCGGACCACCGAACGGAGACCACGTGCCCGACGCCACACGACGCCCCTTCGCCACACACGGCAAGCAGGCCCGCCGTCGCGGTTGGACCACGCTCGTGGCCGTCGTGGCCTCGGCGCTGGCCGTCGTGCTCGTGAGCGGGACGAGCGTCGCCGCCATCGCCGGCGCCCAGCTGGCGACCGCGCCGCAGACCGTGCAGCTCAGCACCGACGACCAGAGCACCGCGAAGACCGCCGACATCACGGCCATCAAGGGCGGCGCGAACATCCTGCTCATCGGCAGCGACACCCGCGTCGGCCAGTTCGACTCCGACGAGGACGTCGAGGGTGCCCGCAACGACGTCACGATGCTCATCCACGTCTCGCAGGACCACCAGCAGCTCACCGCGGTCAGCTTCCCCCGCGACCTGATGGTCCCCGTCCCGGCCTGCACCAACCCGGCGAGCGGCACGACGTACCCCGCGTCGACCTCGGCGATGTTCAACACGGCACTCGGCAACGGCGGCGTCTCGTGCGTGGTGGACACCGTCGAGAACCTCACCGGCCTGAGCATCCCGTACGCCGGACTCATCACCTTCGACGGCGTGATCGAGATGTCGAACGCCCTGGGCGGCGTCGACGTCTGTGTCGCGGAGCCGATCGACGACACCTTCACCGGCCTGCACCTCACCGCCGGCTCGCACAACCTCGAGGGCTCCGACGCCCTCGCGTTCCTGCGCACCCGCCACGGCGTCGGCGACGGCAGCGACCTCGCCCGGATCAGCTCGCAGCAGGTGTTCCTGTCGGCGCTGCTCCGCAAGGTCACCTCCGACGGCACGCTGTCGAACCCGATCACCCTCTACAAACTCGCCGGCGCCGCCCTGTCGAACATGACGCTGTCGGACGGTCTGGCCCAGACCCGCACCCTCGTCGGCCTCGCCTCGGCACTGCGCGGCATGAGCACCGCCAACATGCTCTTCGTGCAGTACCCCGTCGCCGACGACCCCGACGACAGCGCGCGGGTGATCGTCGACCAGGAGACCGCCCACACGCTCAACGTGGCCCTGCAGAACGACGTGAAGTCCTCGCTGAGCGACTCGAGCACCGGGCGCGCGTCCGAGGAGTCGCCGACCGCCGGGGGCACCGCGACGACCGCACCGTCGACCGGCACCACGCCGTCCGACACCTCGTCGTCGGCGTCGAGCGGGGCACCATCGGGCACCTCGTCCTCGGCGAGCTCGTCCGCCACGGGCACGGCGACGTCGACCCCGCTGCCGTCGTCGATCACCGGTCAGAGCGCCTCCGAGCAGACCTGCTCCGTCGGCAACTGACCGCGTCGCGAGACGCGGTCGTCCTGGCACGACGCCCTCGAACACACGAGACGCCGCCGGATCCGACGGCGTCTCGGCGTCTTGCCGGCGTCTCCGCACGACGACGGCGTCTCGCTCGGCCGTGGACGTGGGACCGCCAGGCGCGCGCTGCGCGACGGAGCCGCGCCGAGCCTCCCGGTCGGGGTGCACGGCCGGCAGTGGCGTGTCGGACTGGAGGCCCGTCCTACGGGATCGGGACGGGCGTCACGCCCAGCGGGGCCAGGCCCGCAGCGCCGCCGTCGGGGGCCGTCAGGACCCACCGCCGTCGGCGTGCACCGCGACGCTGTGCTCCCAGTGCGCGGCGTCCTTGCCGTCCATCGTGCGGACGGTCCAGTCGTCGTCGTCCGTCGAGCTGTCGATCGTGCCCGCGGTGACCATCGGCTCGATGGCCACCACCAGGCCGGGCTTCACCGCCGGACCGGCACCGCGGACGCGGTAGTTGAAGACCGGCGGGTCCTCGTGCATGGAGCGACCGATTCCGTGCCCCGTGTAGTCCTCGACGATGCCCCAGGCGCCGGTCTCGTCGATGGCGTCCTCGACTGCGGCACCGACCTCGTGCAGGTTCTTCGCGTGCGCGAGCGCCGCGATGCGCGTGCCAGAGCGATCGCTCCGTGGTGTCGCAGAGGGTCTGGCGCGCTGCGGACACCTCGGCGTCACCACCGGGGACGACCGTTGTGAACGCGCTGTCGCCGTTCCAGCCGTCGACCTCGGCACCGGCGTCCACCGACACGATGTCACCGGGAGCGAGTACGCGGTCACCGGGGATGCCGTGCACGATCTCGTCGTTCACCGACACGCACAGCGTGTGCCGGTAGCCCGGCACGAGCTGGAAGTTCGGGATCCCGCCGCCGTCGCGGATCGTCCGCTCGGCGATCGCGTCGAGCTCACCCGTCGTGATGCCGGGACGGATCGCCGCACGCACTGCGTCGAGCGCCTCAGCGGTCAGCAGCCCGGGGCGCACCATGGCGCGGAGCTCGTCCGGCGTCTTGTAGATCGAGGGCTTGCGGAAACGGACCACGCCGGGTCAGACGCCCGCGGTCAGCCCGCGAGCCGACAGCGCGGCCTGGATGCGGTCGCCGACCTCGTCGATCGCGCCGAGGCCGTCGACGTCGAGCACGAGGCCGCGTTCGCCGTAGGCACCGACGATCGGAGCGGTCTGCTCGGTGTAGACCTGCTGGCGACGACGGATCGTCTCCTCGTTGTCGTCGCTGCGGCCCTGCTGCTCGGCGCGCTTGAGCAGCCGGCCGACGAGCTCGTCCTGGTCGGCGACGAGCTGCACGACCGCGTCGATGCCGGTGCCCTGCTCAGCGAGCAGCGCGTCGAGGTACTCGACCTGTCCGACCGTGCGCGGGTACCCGTCGAGCAGGAACCCCTCGGCAGCGTCCGCCTCGTTCAGGCGGGACTTCACGAGCTCGTTCGTCAGGGAGTCCGGCACGTAGTCGCCGGCGTCCATGATCGCCTTGGCCTGCACACCGAGCGGCGTGCCCTCTGCGACGTTCTTGCGGAAGATGTCGCCCGTCGAGACGGCCGGGATCCCGAAGGACTCGGCGATCCGTCCGGCCTGGGTGCCCTTCCCCGCTCCGGGGGTCCGACGATGATGAGACGTGCGCTCAACGGAGAAGCCCTTCGTAGTGACGCTGCTGCAGCTGCGAGTCGATCTGCTTCACGGTCTCGAGACCGACACCCACGATGATCAGGATGCTCGCGCCACCGAACGGGAAGTTCTGGTTCGCGCCGAACAGCGCCAGTGCTGCCAGCGGGATGAGCGCGATGAAACCGAGGTAGAGCGAGCCGGGCAGCGTCACCCGGGTGAGGACGTAGTCGAGGTACTCGGCGGTCGGACGACCGGCACGGATGCCGGGGATGAACCCGCCGTACTTCTTCATGTTGTCGGCGACCTCTTCGGGGTTGAAGGTGATCGCCACGTAGAAGTACGTGAACCCGACGATGAGCAGGAAGTACAGCACCATGTAGAACAGGTTGTCGCCGGAGACGAGGTTGTTCTCGATCCAGGTGACCCACGCTGCGGGCTCGGAGCCGTCCGAGGGCTTGTTGAACTGCGCGACCAGGGCCGGCAGGTACAGCAGCGACGACGCGAAGATGACGGGCACGACGCCGGCCATGTTCACCTTGATCGGGATGTACGTGTTGTTGCCGCCGTACGTGCGCCGGCCGACCATGCGCTTGGCGTACTGGACCGGGATCCGCCGCTGTGACTGCTCGACGAACACGACGGCCATCATGATGACCAGTCCGACCAGGATGACGAACAGGAAGAGCTCGAACGACTGCGACTGCTCGATGGCCCAGAGCGCCGACGGGAACTGCGCCGCGATCGACGTGAAGATGAGGAGCGACATGCCGTTGCCGATGCCGCGCTCGGTGACGAGCTCGCCCATCCACATGATGAGGCCGGTACCGGCGGTCAGCGTGACGACCATGAGCATGATCGCGTACCAGCTGTCGTTCGAGATGATCGACGAGCAGGAGGACGACGCGTTCGTGCCGAAGAGGGCACCCGAGCGGGCGACCGTGATCAGGGTGGTGGACTGCAGCACGCCCAGCGCGATCGTGAGGTAGCGCGTGTACTGCGTCAGCTTCGCCTGACCGGACTGGCCCTCCTTGTAGAGGGAGTCGAAGTGCGGGATGACCACGCGCAGGAGCTGCACGATGATCGACGACGTGATGTACGGCATGATCCCGAGCGCGAAGACCGAGAGCTTCAGCAGCGCGCCGCCGGAGAACAGGTTGATCAGGTCGTAGAGACCGCCGGACGACGAGGCGCTGGCGAGACAGCTCTGCACGGCCGCGTAGTCGACGAACGGTGCCGGGATGTACGACCCGAGGCGGAACAGCGCGATGATCGCGAGGGTGAAGCCGATCTTCTTGCGAAGATCAGGGTGCGCATGATGCGCGCGACCGCTCTGAACACGAGGACTCCGAACTTCTGGGACCGGGGCCGTCGATCGCGGCCGTTCCGGTGTCGGTCGGCAGGGCCGACCAGGCTGGCGGATGCCGGCCACTGTCAGGAAACCGTAACGGCGGCCCGTGCGCAAACGCCACGGGCCGCCGACGAGGGTTACTGGGAGACGGTGCCGCCAGCAGCCACGATCTTCTCGGCGGCGGACGCCGAGACCTTGTCGACCGTGACCGTGATCTTCACGGTGATGTCACCCTGACCGAGAACCTTGACCTTCTCGTTCTTGCGGACGGCGCCCTTGGCGACCAGGCCCGCAACGGTGACGTCGCCACCATCGGGGTAGAGCTCCGAGGATCTTGTCCAGGTTCACGACCTGGTACTCGACCCGGAACGGGTTCTTGAACCCGCGGAGCTTCGGGGTGCGCATGTGCAGCGGCATCTGCCCACCCTCGAAGCCGACCCGGACCTGGTAACGGGCCTTCGTGCCCTTGGTACCACGCCCAGCGGTCTTGCCCTTCGAGCCCTCACCGCGACCCACACGGGTGCGGTCCTTCTTGGCGCCCTCTGCGGGGCGGAGGTGGTGCAGCTTCAGCACCTGCACGCGCTCGTTCTTCTCGTCGCTCATGCGTCGACCTCCTCGACCTTCACGAGGTGCGCCACCGTTGCGATGTACCCGCGGTTCTGGGCGTTGTCCTCACGCTCGACCGTACGGCCGATGCGCTTGAGACCCAGGCTGCGGAGCGTGTCGCGCTGGTACTGCTTCTCGCTGATAACGGACTTGATCTGCGTGATCTTCAGCGTCGCCATCACGCACCTGCCTTCTCGGTCGCGGCACGCAGTGCTGCAGCCTCGGCCTGGAGCAGACGAGCCGGGACGACCCGCTCGACGTCGAGGCCACGACGGCTCGCGACGGCGCGGGGCTCCTCGAGCTGCTTCAGAGCCTCGACGGTCGCGTGCACGATGTTGATGGTGTTCGACGAACCGAGCGACTTGCTCAGGACGTCGTGGATGCCGGCGCACTCGAGCACGGCGCGGACGGGACCACCGGCGATGACACCGGTACCCGGGCCGGCCGGACGCAGGAGGACGACGCCAGCAGCGGCTTCACCCTGCACGGGGTGCGGGATGGTGTTGCCGACGCGGGGGACGCGGAAGAAGTTCTTCTTCGCCTCTTCGACACCCTTGGAGATCGCCGTGGGGACCTCCTTGGCCTTGCCGTAGCCGACGCCCACGAGGCCGTTGCCGTCACCCACGACGACGAGCGCCGTGAAGCTGAAGCGACGACCACCCTTGACGACCTTCGAGACGCGGTTGATGGTCACCACGCGCTCGAGGAACTGGCTGTCGCCACCGCGGTTGTTGCGGTCGCGGCCCTGCTGACGGTCACGACCGCCACCACGACGGCCACGGTTGTCGGCCGAGTCGCGGTTGTTCGATGCGGAACCGGCAGCGGTCTCGACGGGACGCTCGGCGACGGCAGGTGCCTCCGCCTCCTTGCCCTTCGCGGCGGTGTCGGTGCCCTCAGCGGCTGCCTCGGTACCCTCAGCAGTTGCCTCGGTGCCCTCAGCGGTCGCCTCGGTGGCCTCGGTGGCCTCCGTGCTCGCCTCGGTGGTCTCGACGGCGTCCGTGGCCTCGACGGCCCCGGTCTTGGCGTCTTCGTTGGTGTTCGCGTTGTCGCTCACAGGTTCAGCCCTCCTTCACGGGCACCATCGGCGATCGCGGCGACGCGACCGGCGTACTTGCTGCCACCGCGGTCGAAGACCACGGCCTCGACGCCAGCCGACTTCGCGCGCTCGGCGAGGAGCTCACCGACGCGACGGGCCTTGGCGGTCTTGTCGCCGTCGAACGAGCGGAGGTCTGCCTCCATCGTCGAGGCGCTTGCGAGGGTATGACCCTTCGCGTCGTCGATGACCTGCACGAACACGTGACGCGACGAGCGGGTGACGGCGAGACGGGGACGAGCCTCGGTGCCGGTGATCTTCTTGCGGAGACGGTTGTGACGACGCGCCTTGGCGGCCGCCTTGCTCTTGCCTCGTGTCTTGAGGAGTCCCATGATCACTTACCTGACTTTCCGGCCTTGCGGCGCACGTTCTCGCCGGCGTAACGGACACCCTTGCCCTTGTACGGCTCGGGCTTCCGGAGCTTCCGGATGTTCGCCGCCACTTCGCCGACTGCCTGCTTGTCGATGCCGGCGACCGTGACCTTGTTGTTGCCCTCGACCGCGAAGCTGATGCCCGCGGGCGGCTCGACCGTGATCGAGTGGGAGTACCCGAGCGCGAACTCGAGGTTCGAGCCCTTCGCCTGCACGCGGTAACCGGTGCCGACGACCTCGAGGCCCTTGGTGTAGCCCTGGGTCACGCCGATGATGTTGTTGGCGATGAGGGTACGGGTCAGGCCGTGGAGCGAACGCGACTCGCGCTCGTCGTCCGGACGGGTGACGAGAACCTGGTTCTCCTCGACCTTGGCCTGGATGGGCTCCGCGATGACGAGCGCGAGCTCGCCCTTCGGGCCCTTGACCGCCACGCTCTGACCGTCAACGGAGACGGTCACGCCGGCGGGGATGTCGATGGGAAGACGTCCGATTCGTGACATTGTCGATCACCACACGTAGGCGAGGACTTCCCCACCCACGCCCTTCTGCTCGGCTTCGCGGTCGGTCAGCAGGCCGGACGAGGTCGAGAGGATCGCCACGCCGAGGCCACCGAGGACCTGGGGGATCTCCGTCGACTTCGCGTAGACCCGGAGGCCCGGCTTCGACACGCGCTTGATGCCGGCGATCGAACGCTCGCGCTCGGGGCCGTACTTCAGGTCGATGGTGAGGGTCTGCCCGACTCGGGCGTCCTCCACCTTCCACTCGCTGATGTAGCCCTCACGCTTGAGGATGTCGGCGATGTTCTTCTTGAGCTTGGAGCTCGGGAGCGCGACGGCGTCGTGGTGCGCGGAGTTCGCGTTCCGCAATCTGGTCAGCATGTCTGCGACCGGATCGGTCATCGTCATGATGTTCGTCCATTTCTCGCCTGGTTTCGACACCCGTTCCACGAATGCCGACCTGAGCGATCGAGTGATCCCGGGGCGGTTCCCCAGGATCGGTGTGTTCGTGCGTGCGGGCCGGAGGACGTGAATCCTCCGGCCCGCACCGCCCGAAGTAGTTTAGACCGTCTGCTCGTTGGAGCGGAACGGGAAGCCGAGCTGGCGGAGCAGCGCGCGTCCCTCGTCGTCCGTCTTCGCGGTGGTGACGACAGTGATGTCGAAGCCGCGGACACGGTCGATGCGGTCCTGGTCGATCTCGTGGAACACGGACTGCTCCGAGAGACCGAACGTGTAGTTGCCGTTCCCGTCGAACTGCTTGTCGCTGAGACCGCGGAAGTCGCGGATGCGGGGCAGTGCGAGGGAGATCAGGCGGTCGAGGAACTCCCAGGCGCGGTCACCACGGAGGGTGACGTGCGCACCGATCGCCTGACCCTCGCGCAGCTTGAACTGCGCGATGGACTTGCGAGCGATGTTGACCTGGGGCTTCTGACCCGTGATCGCCGTGAGGTCCTTGATGGCCCCCTCGATGATCTTCGAGTCGCGAGCGGCCTCGCCGACACCGGTGTTCACGACGACCTTGACCAGGCCGGGGACCTGGTTGACGTTCGCGTAGCCGAACTGCTCGGTGAGCGTGGCCTTGATCTCGTCCTTGTACTTCTGCTTGAGGCGCGGCTGGACCTTGGGGGCCTCAGTCGTTGCAGTCGTGTCAGTCATCAGAGCGTCTCACCTGACTTCTTGGCGTAGCGGACGCGGACGGTCTTCTTGACCCCGCCCTTCTCCACCTCTTCGGTACGGAAGCCGACGCGGGTCGGCTTCTTCGTCTTCGGGTCGACGAGAGCGACGTTCGACACGTGGATCGAGGCTTCGTGCTTCTCGATGCCACCCGTCTTCGAGCCGCGCTGCGTCTGGCCGACGCGGACGTGCTTCGTGACGAAGTTCACGCCCTCGACGACGACCCGCTGCTTGTCCTTGAGGACCTCGATGACCTTGCCCTGCTTGCCACGGTCGCCGCCACGCTCCTGCGTCGCGCCCGTGATGACCTGGACGAGGTCACCCTTCTTGATGTTCGCCATGGCTTACAGCACCTCCGGCGCGAGCGAGATGATCTTCATGAACTTCTTGTCACGGAGCTCGCGACCGACCGGACCGAAGATGCGCGTGCCGCGCGGGTCGCCGTCGGCCTTGAGGATCACTGCCGCGTTCTCGTCGAACTTGATGTAGGAGCCGTCCTGACGACGGGTCTCCTTCTTGGTGCGAACGATGACCGCCTTGACGACGTCACCCTTCTTCACGTTGCCGCCGGGGATGGCGTCCTTCACCGTGGCGACGATGACGTCACCGAGACCGGCGTAGCGACGACCCGAACCACCGAGCACGCGGATGGTCAAGATCTCCTTGGCACCCGTGTTGTCGGCGATCTTCAGGCGGGATTCCTGCTGAATCACTGCTGTCTCCTATTCCGAAGCAGGCCGAGGCCTACTTGGCCTTCTCGAGGATCTCGACCAGGCGCCAGCGCTTGGAAGCGCTGAGGGGACGGGTCTCGCTGATCACGACGAGGTCGCCGACACCAGCGGTGCCGAGCTCGTCGTGGGCCTTCACCTTGGACGTGCGACGGATGATCTTGCCGTAGAGCGCGTGCTTCACGCGGTCCTCGACCTCGACCACGATGGTCTTGTCCATCTTGTCGCTGGTCACGTAGCCGCGACGCGTCTTGCGGTAGCCGCGAGTGAGGGCGGCGGAGGTCTTCTCTTCGTTCGCCATTACTTCTCCTCGGCGGTCTCGGCCTCGGTCGACTCAGCCGGCTTGTCAGCCTTCTTCGTCGTCTTCTTGGCCTTGGTGGCGGTCTCGACGGGCGCGGGAGTGGCACGGATGCCGAGCTCGCGCTCGCGGAGGACGGTGTAGATGCGAGCGATGTCGCGCTTGACGGCACGGAGACGACCGTGGCTCTCCAGCTGGCCGGTGGCCGACTGGAAGCGGAGGTTGAAGAGTTCCTCCTTGGCCTTCTTCAGCTCGTCAGCGAGACGCTCGTTCTCGAACGTGTCGAGCTCCGTCGGACGGAGCTCCTTGGAACCGATCGCCATTATGCGTCGCCCTCCTCGCGCTTGATGATGCGTGCCTTGAGGGGCAGCTTGTGGATTGCACGGGTCAGCGCCTCACGGGCGATGTCCTCGGTGACGCCGGAGAGCTCGAAGAGCACACGACCCGGCTTGACGTTGGCGACCCACCACTCGGGCGAGCCCTTACCGGAACCCATGCGGGTCTCAGCCGGCTTCTTCGTGAGCGGACGGTCCGGGTAGATGTTGATCCAGACCTTGCCGCCACGCTTGATGTGACGCGTCATGGCGATACGAGCGGACTCGATCTGACGGTTGGTCACGTACGCCGGGGTGAGGGCCTGGATGCCGTAGTCGCCGAAGCTGACCTTGGTACCACCGGTTGCCTGACCCGAACGCTTCGGGTGGTGCTGCTTGCGGTGCTTGACTCGACGGGGAATAAGCATGGTTACGCCTCAACTCCTGCGCCGGCCGGCGCGTCCTGCGGGGCCTGCTGCGGGCGGCGGTCACCGCGGTCGCCGCCACGACGGTCGCCGCCACGGTCGCCACGCTCACCGCGCGGGCCGCCACGACGCTCGGGGCGCGACGAACGCTGGTTCGCCTGCTCGCGAGCGAGCTCCTTGTTCGTGATGTCGCCCTTGTAGATCCAGACCTTCACGCCGATGCGGCCGAACGTGGTCCGGGCCTCGTAGAAGCCGTAGTCGATGTTCGCGCGGAGGGTGTGCAGCGGCACACGGCCTTCGCGGTAGAACTCCGAACGGGACATCTCGGCGCCGCCGAGACGGCCCGACACCTGGATGCGGACACCCTTGGCGCCGGCGCGCTGTGCACCCTGCAGGCCCTTGCGCATGGCGCGACGGAACGCGACACGAGCGGAGAGCTGCTCGGCGATGCCCTGCGCGACGAGCTGAGCCTCGGTCTCGGGGTTCTTGACCTCGAGGATGTTCAGCTGGATCTGCTTCTTGGTGAGCTTCTCGAGCTCACCGCGAACGCGCTCCGCCTCGGCGCCGCGGCGGCCGATGACGATGCCCGGACGCGCCGTGTGGATGTCCACGCGGACACGGTCACGGGTGCGCTCGAGCTCGATGCGAGCGACACCGGCGCGGTCGAGGGTCTTCTTCAGGTACTCGCGCACCTTGATGTCCTCGGCCACGTAGTCGGCGTAGCGCTGACCGGCCTTCTTGCTGTCGGTGAACCAGTGCGAGACGTGGTCCGTCGTGATCCCGAGACGGAAGCCGTACGGGTTGACCTTCTGGCCCATTAGTTGCTCGCCTTCTTGCTCGTCGCGGCAGCCTCGGCCTCTTCCGGCGTCGCGAGGACGACCGTGATGTGGCTGGTGCGCTTGTTGATGCGGAAGGCCCGGCCCTGGGCGCGCGGCTGGAACCGCTTCAGGGTCGTTCCCTCGTCGACGAAGACGCGGCTCACGTAGAGGTCGCGCTCGTCGAGGAAGCTGTTCGTCGAGTCAGCCTTCACCCGGGCGTTCGCGATCGCCGAGGCGACCAGCTTGTACACGGGCTCCGAAGCGCCCTGGGGGGCGAACTTCAGGATGGCGAGCGCCTCGTGGGCCTGCTTGCCGCGGATCAGCTCGATGACGCGACGGGCCTTCTGAGGCGTGACGCGGATGTGTCGCACGCGTGCGATCGACTCCACCATTTCGTTCCTCCTCTGCGTCCCCGCGTTAGCGGCGACGGCCCTTCTTGTCGTCCTTCACGTGACCACGGAAGGTGCGGGTCGGCGCGAACTCGCCGAGCTTGTGACCGACCATCGACTCGGTGACGAACACCGGGATGTGCTTGCGGCCGTCGTGCACGGCGATGGTGTGCCCGAGCATGTTCGGGACGATCATCGACCGCCGCGACCACGTACGGATCACGTTCTTGGTGTTGGCCTCGTTCTGCGTGACGACCTTGCGGAGCAGGTGCTCGTCGACGAAGGGGCCCTTCTTCAGACTGCGTGGCATCTTCTGAACTCCTACTTGCGCTTCTTGCCGGCGTTACGGCGACGGACGATGAGCTTGTCGCTCGGCTTGTTCGGCTTGCGCGTGCGACCCTCGGCCTGGCCCCAGGGGCTGACCGGGTGACGACCACCGGAGGTCTTGCCCTCGCCACCACCGTGGGGGTGGTCGACCGGGTTCATCGCGACACCACGCACGGTCGGGCGGACGCCCTTCCAGCGCATGCGGCCGGCCTTGCCCCAGTTGATGTTCGACTGCTCGGCGTTGCCGACCTCGCCGATCGTGGCGCGGCAGCGTGCGTCGACGTTGCGGACCTCGCCCGACGGCAGACGGAGCTGCGCGTATGGGCCGTCCTTGGCGACGAGACGCACCGAGGCGCCGGCCGAGCGGGCCATCTTCGCGCCGCCACCGGGGCGGAGCTCGATGGCGTGCACGACGGTACCCACGGGGATGTTGCGCAGCGGCAGGTTGTTGCCGGGCTTGATGTCGGCGCCGGGGCCCTGCTCGATGACGTCGCCCTGCTTGAGCTTGTTCGGCGCGATGATGTACCGCTTCGTGCCGTCCACGTAGTGCAGGAGCGCGATGCGCGCAGTGCGGTTGGGGTCGTACTCGATGTGAGCGACCTTGGCGTCCACGCCGTCCTTGTCGGAGCGACGGAAGTCGATCACGCGGTACTGGCGCTTGTGGCCACCACCGATGTGACGCGTGGTGATGCGGCCGGAGCTGTTGCGACCACCGGTCTTCGGCAGCGGACGAAGCAGGGACTTCTCCGGAGTCGAACGGGTGATCTCAGCGAAGTCGGCGACCGACGAGCCGCGACGACCGGGGGTCGTCGGCTTGTAGTTACGAATAGCCATGATTTATCCCTCTGGTCCTCAGCCGACAGCCGTGAAGATGTCGATCGAACCGGACTTGAGCGTCACGATGGCGCGCTTGGTGTCCTTGCGCTTGCCGAGACCGAACTTGGTGCGACGGGTCTTGCCCGGGCGGTTCAGCGTGTTGATGCTCGCGACCTTGACCTCGAAGATCTTCTCGATGGCGAGCTTGATCTCGGTCTTGTTCGAGCGGGGTCCACGATGAACGTGTACTTGCCCTGGTCGATGAGCGCGTAGCTCTTCTCCGAGACGACCGGCGAGATGATGACGTCGCGCGGGTCCTTGTTGAAGCCGCTCATGCGGTGATCTCCTTCGCGGTCTTCGACGCGATGAAGGCGTCGAGGGCGCTCTTGCTGAAGACGACGGCGTCCGACTTGAGGACGTCGTAGGCGTTCAGCTGGCCGTACGAGAGCGCGTGGACGTTCGGCAGGTTGCGGATCGACTTGAGCGTCAGCTCGTCGTTCGACTCGAGCACGATCAGCACGTGCTTGACGGGCGCGACCTTCTCGAGGAGCGTGCGAGCGACCTTGGTCGACGGCACGTCGGCCTCGACGAAGCCGTCGACAGCCGAGATGCGGCCACCGCGGGCGCGGTCCGAGAGCGAGCCGAGCAGCGCTGCGGCGATCATCTTCTTGGGGGTGCGCTGCGAGTAGTCGCGGGGGTCGGTCCGTGGACGACGCCACCACCGGTGTGCTCGGGAGCACGGACGGAACCCTGACGGGCGCGGCCGGTGCCCTTCTGCTTGAACGGCTTGCGACCGGCACCGCGGACTTCGCCGCGGTTCTTGGTCTTGTGGGTGCCCTGACGCGCGGCTGCGAGCTGCGCGGTGACGACCTGGTGGATCAGCGGGACGTTGGTCTCGACGTCGAAGAGAGCTGCGGGCAGCTCGACGGTGCCGGACTTGACACCCGATGCGTCGAGGACGTCGATCGTGGTTGCGGTCGTGGTGGCCATGATCACTTACCCTTCACGGCGGTGCGGACGAAGACGGAGCGGCCACGAGCACCGGGGACGGCGCCCTTGACGAGCAGCAGACCCTTCTCGGCGTCGACGGCGTGCACCGTGAGGTTGAGGACGGTCACGCGGTCGCCACCCATACGACCGGCCATGCGCATGCCCTTGAAGACACGCGACGGGGTCGAGGAAGCACCGATCGAGCCGGGCTTGCGGTGGTTGCGGTGTGCACCGTGCGAGGCGCCGACGCCGTGGAAGCCGTGGCGCTTCATGACACCGGCGAAGCCCTTGCCCTTGGAGGTACCGACGACGTCGACCTTCTGGCCCGCCGTGAACGTGCCGTCCACGGTGAGCTCCTGGCCGAGCGTGTACTCAGCGGAGTCGTTGGTCCGGATCTCGGTGAGGGTGCGACGCGGGGTCACGCCGGCGGCCTCGAAGTGGCCGGCGGCCGGCTTGTTGACCTTGCGCGGGTCGATGGCACCGGCGGCGATCTGGATCGCCTCGTAGCCGTCGCGCTCAGCGTTGCGGATCTGGGTGACCACGTTCGGGCCGACCTCGATCACGGTGACGGGGATGAACTTGTTGTTCTCGTCCCACACCTGGGTCATCCCGAGCTTCTTGCCGAGGAGGCCCTTGACGGTCTTGGTTGAGTTCGCCATTGGTCAGCCCCTTACAGCTTGATCTCGATGTTGACGTCTGCCGGCAGGTCGAGTCGCATGAGCGAGTCGACGGCCTTCGGCGTCGGGTCGACGATGTCGATGACCCGCTTGTGCGTGCGCTTCTCGAAGTGCTCGCGCGAGTCCTTGTACTTGTGAGGGGAACGGATCACTGCGATCACGTTCTTCTCGGTGGGGAGTGGCACCGGGCCGACCACGGTTGCACCGGCACGGGTCACCGTGTCGACGATCTTCCAGGCCGACGTGTCGATGACCTCGTGGTCATACGACTTGAGCCGGATGCGGATCTTCTGTCCCGCCATGTGTCTCTTGTCCTCTCTCTGCGCCGCGCACCCGCAGGCCGCCTGACGCCGCTCGGCTCCGCATTGCTGCAGACCGTGCTGTTTTCCTGAACCAACCGGCCGCATCCGCTGGGGATGACCGCTGTTCACCTGTCAACCGCGCGGGCGACCTTGGCCGTCCAGCGTGGGCAATCGACTTCCTCGCACTCCGGGCGCAACAGTGTCGCGTCCGTCATGACCTCGGGGAGTCGTGTTCTGCTGCCTGCGGCCCAACCCAGCCCTGCTGAACAGGGGGGTTGTGCACTGCCAGAGCAGTGATCCTGCGGACTCGCACCCGCGGGGAATTCGGAACCGGACAAGTCTCGCATGTCCCGAGCCCACGTGCAACCCGGGCGTGTCGCGATGTGCCGGGCGTGTCGACACCGGCTCGCTTCCCCGGATCCACGCGGATCGGACGGCCTGGAGGCACGGGTCGCCGCCGCAACGCGGAGCGCCCTCCGGACATGGTCCGGAGGGCGCTCGTGGAGACGTCTACTCGGCCGTCACCGGAGGAACGAACCACGGGGGGAAGACCGCCACGCGCGGCGCGTGGCCGCCGTGGTCGGCGAGGACCGCACGGACCGTCTGACGGGCCCTGTCGTTCGGGACGCCGATCACCGCGACGGACGAGAACGGCACGCTCGGCCCGGCGAGGAGCTCGAGTCCGAGCATCTCGGGGTCGGAGAAGTCCGTCCGGCGGATCAGGTTCGTCCCGGCGTCGGGGCCGACGGCGAACCGGACGTCGTCGGCGTCGGCGTCCTGGTCGGCGACGACCACCGAGTCACCGAAGGCCGAGACCGGGACGACGAGCACGACGTAGTCCACCGCACGCGTGCGTCGGGCGGCGTCGGACCACCGCTCCCGACGGCGCCGGTGCGGAGTTCGTCCCACCGGACGGCATCCGGCGACAGGGTGAACGGCACGTGGCTCGCGATGGTGCTGCCGTCGGGCGCTTCGGCCTCGGCGCGAGCGGCCCGGGTCTCGGGGCTGCTGACGTCGACGGCGGGCTCCGCCTGGTCGGCCGCCAGGATGGCGCCGGACCCGACGATGCCGTCGAGGTTGTCGATGTGGGTCACGTGGTGCGCACGCAGCGACGCGAACACCCGAGCCTCGGGCAGGTCGGCCGACGACGACCGGAGGGACGTCGGCGAACGCAGCGACGTCCCGGGGCCGGAGGCCGGCGGGTCGACGCGCAGGTTGGTGGTGATGCGGGTCCGCCGTGGCGCCGGAGCGGCTGGGATCGCCGACTCCTCACGCTGCCGGGGCGCGCAGATGTCGCAGAGCTCGGTGGGGAAACCGTGGATGCACTCGTCAGTCACGACTGTTGTGGGTCCTTCCGTGCCGTGTGGGGTGGTCCGGCACGTCGACCAACGCTACGTCATCCGGACGCTCCCGGGGTCATTGTCGGTAGAGCAGCGCCCGGACCTCGGACTCGGCGGCGTGGATCCGGGCCGGATCGATGGTCTCGCCGTGCTCGTACGCGTCGAGCAGCCGCGGGTCGATGTAGCTCTGCCGGCACACCGTCGGGGTGTTGCCGAGCTCGTCGCTCGCGGCCTTCACGGCATGGGACACCGCACGCTTCCGCTTCGCCTGCGAGGACAGCGGACCGGTCTGCGCCAGGTCGACGGCCGCGGCCACCGTGCCGTGCAGAGTACGGAAGTCCTTCGCCGTGAAGTCGTCACCCGCGCGCTCCTTGACGTAGGCGTTGATGTCCTCGGCGGACAACGGCTCCCACTCGTCACCGCGGCGTTCACGGAACGACAGCAGTCGGGCGTTCGGCCCGCGGCGCTTCATGCCGGTGATCACGGTCGCGAGGTCGGCGTCGTGGATCGACGACGACCACTCCTGCCCGCTCTTGCCGGGGAAGTCGAGCTCGATGTCGTCACCGGAGACGTGGGCGTGTGCGCACAGCAGGGTCGACAGCCCGCGGCTCCGTGTTCGCTGGCGTACCGCTCCGAACCGACCCGCAGCGATCCCTGGTCGAGCATCCGGAACGCTGCGGCCAGCGCTCGGCGGCGATCGGGTTCCGGGCGTCGGAGGTCACTGCGTCACCCCGCGCCGTGCGACCGGCAGCGACTCCGCGAGGGCGAGCGCCCGGTCGTACTTGATCCGGTCCATCCGCTCACGCCACGACGGGTGGTACATGTACTGGCGGCGTCCGGCTCCGTCGATGCCGGTCGCGAGCACGTGCCCGTTCTCGTACGGCGAGATCCAGACGTCGTCCCACGCCGGCGGGATGACGAGGTCCTCGAGCCGCTGACGCACCGCGGCATCGGTCACGGTCGCGCCGTCGGGGTCGCGGTACGAGAAGCCGCGTCCGCTCCGGACACGGTGGTAGCCACGACCGGAGGTCGTGGAACAGCGCAGACGAGTCACCCGGCCGAGCCAACTCCCCGGTGCCTGGGACGCCGCACGGGGCGGACGGGCGCCGTCGTGGCGGGCGTACCCGGGCCTCCCGTCCACCGCCCGCCAGGGCCGTGAGCGGCCGTCAGTGACTCGTGGGCGGTACCGGGACCTGTCGGGGAACGACAAAGCGGGGCCGAGCCCGAAGGCTCGACCCCGCTGAGGCAGGTAACCGGAGTTACTTGACGATCTTCTCGACCGTACCGGCACCGACCGTACGACCACCCTCACGGATGGCGAAACGGAGGCCCTCTTCCATGGCGATCGGCTGGATCAGCTCGACCGTCATGGCGACGGTGTCACCGGGCATGACCATCTCGGTGCCCTCGGGCAGCGTGATGACGCCGGTGACGTCCGTGGTGCGGAAGTAGAACTGCGGGCGGTAGTTCGCGTAGAACGGGTTGTGACGCCCGCCCTCTTCCTTGGTCAGGATGTACGCGTTCGCCTGGAACTCGGTGTGCGGCGTGACCGAACCCGGCTTCACGACGACCTGGCCGCGCTCCACGTCCTCGCGCTTGAGGCCACGGATGAGCAGACCGGTGTTGTCACCGGCGACCGCCTGGTCGAGCAGCTTGCGGAACATCTCGATGCCCGTGACGGTGGTCTTCTGCGTCGCGCGGATGCCGACGATCTCGACCTCCTCGTTCAGGTTGAGCGTGCCACGCTCGACGCGACCGGTGACGACCGTGCCACGACCGGTGATCGTGAAGACGTCCTCGATCGGCATCAGGAACGGCTGGTCGGTGGCGCGCACCGGGTCCGGCACGTGCTCGTCGACCTGGGCCATGAGGTCCTGGACCGACTTGACCCACTTCTCGTCGCCCTCGAGCGCCTTGAGCGCCGAGACCTGCACGACGGGGGCGTCCTCGTCGAACTGCTGCGAACCGAGGAGCTCGCGGACCTCGAGCTCGACGAGCTCCAGGATCTCCTCGTCGTCCACCATGTCGGACTTGTTCAGCGCGACGACGATGTAGGGGACGCCGACCTGGCGGGCGAGCAGCACGTGCTCACGCGTCTGGGGCATCGGGCCGTCGGTGGCGGCGACCACGAGGATCGCGCCGTCCATCTGCGCCGCACCCGTGATCATGTTCTTCACGTAGTCGGCGTGACCGGGGGCGTCGACGTGCGCGTAGTGACGCTTCTCGGTCTGGTACTCGACGTGCGAGATGTTGATCGTGATGCCGCGCTGGCGCTCCTCGGGAGCGTTGTCGATCTGCGCGAAGTCACGGGCCTCGTTGAGGTCCGGGTACTGGTCGTGCAGAACCTTGGTGATCGCCGCCGTGAGCGTGGTCTTGCCGTGGTCGACGTGACCGATGGTTCCGATGTTGACGTGCGGCTTGGTGCGCTCGAACTTGGCCTTGGCCACTGTGGGTCCTCCTCAGGACTCGGAAGCGTCATCCCCGGCCGGCCCTGGATGGGCTCGCGACCGTTGATGCGCGGTGTGTGTCTTTACTTTACTTGGTGGCGAGGGCCCGTCGCCGGGCACCCCGCCTGTGGAGAGACGCTCGAGCGTCACTCCCCGCGTTCTTCGCGATGATCTCCTCGGCGACCTTGGCCGGGACCTGGCTGTAGGTCTCGAAGGTCATCGAGTAGACCGCACGACCAGAGGTCTTCGACCGCAGGTCGCCGACGTAGCCGAACATCTCGGACAGCGGCACGCTCGCGCGGACCACCTTGACGCCCGAGGCGTCCTCCATCGAGGCGATCTGGCCACGACGGGAGTTCAGGTCACCGATGACGTCGCCCATGTACTCCTCAGGAGTACGGACCTCGACGGCCATGATCGGCTCGAGGATCGCGGGACCGGCCTTGCGGGCCGCTTCCTTGTAGGCGATGGAACCGGCGATCTTGAACGCCATCTCGGACGAGTCGACGTCGTGCGCCGCGCCGTCCTTGAGGATGGCCTTCACGCCGACGGTCGGGTAGCCCGCGAGGATGCCGACCTGCATGGCGTCCTGGATACCGGCGTCGACCGAGGGGATGTACTCGCGCGGGACACGGCCACCGGAGGTCGCGTTGACGAACTCGTAGACCTTCTCGCTCGTGACCTCCATCGGCTCGAGGGCGATCTGCACCTTCGCGAACTGGCCGGAACCACCGGTCTGCTTCTTGTGGGTGTAGTCGTACCGCTCGACGATCTTCGTGAGGGTCTCGCGGTAGGCCACCTGGGGCTTGCCGACGCTCGCCTCGACGTGGAACTCGCGCTTCATGCGGTCGACGAGGATGTCGAGGTGGAGCTCGCCCATGCCCTTGATCGTCGTCTGACCGGTCTCAGCGTTGAGCTCGACGCGGAACGTCGGGTCCTCTTCGGCGAGCTTCTGGATGGCCGTGGAGAGCTTCTCCTGGTCAGCCTTCGTGTTCGGCTCGATCGCGACCTCGATGACCGGCTCCGGGAACGTCATCGACTCGAGGACGACCTGGTTGGTCGGGTCGCACAGGGTGTCACCGGTGGTGGTGTCCTTGAGGCCGATGACCGCGTAGATGTGTCCAGCGGTCACGTTGGCGACCGGGTTCTCCTTGTTGGAGTGCATCTGGAAGATCTTCCCGATGCGCTCCTTCTTGCCCTTGGTCGAGTTGATGACCTGTGCGCCGGACTCGATCGAGCCGGAGTACACGCGGACGTAGGTGAGGCGACCGAAGAAGGGGTGCACCGCGACCTTGAACGCCAGGGCCGAGAACGGCTCCGACGCGTCGGGCTTGCGGATGATCTCCTTCTCCTCGTCCTTGACGTCGTGGCCGATCATCGGCGGCACGTCGAGCGGGGACGGGAGGTAGTCGATGACGGCGTCGAGCATCGGCTGGACACCGCGGTTCTTGAACGCAGAACCGCACAGCACCGGGTAGAGCGTGCTGCTCACGGTGAGGGCGCGGATCGCGGCCTTGATCTCGTCGACCGAGAAGTCGGTGTCGCCCTCGAGGTAACGCTCCATGAGGACGTCGTCCGCCTCGGCCACGCGCTCGATGAGCTTCTCGCGGTACTCGGCGGCGCGGTCCTGCAGGTCGGCCGGGATCTCTTCGATCTCGTACTTCGCACCCATCGCGACGTCACCCTTGGCGTCGCCGCGCCAGGTGAGTGCACGCATCTGGACGAGGTCGACGACGCCTTCGAACGAGCTCTCCGAACCGATCGGCAGCTGGAGCACGAGGGGCTCAGCACCGAGGCGGTTGATGATCGTGTCGACGGTGTAGTAGAAGTCCGCGCCGAGCTTGTCCATCTTGTTGACGAAGCAGATGCGCGGGACGTTGTACTTGTCGGCCTGACGCCACACGGTCTCGGACTGGGGCTCGACGCCCTCCTTGCCGTCGAAGACGGCGACCGCACCGTCGAGGACGCGGAGCGAACGCTCCACCTCGACCGTGAAGTCCACGTGACCGGGGGTGTCGATGATGTTGATCTGGTTGTTGTCCCAGAAGCAGGTCGTCGCGGCCGACGTGATCGTGATGCCGCGCTCCTGCTCCTGCGCCATCCAGTCCATCGTGGCAGCGCCGTCGTGGACCTCACCGATCTTGTGCGTGATGCCCGTGTAGAACAGGATGCGCTCGGTCGTCGTGGTCTTGCCGGCATCGATGTGCGCCATGATGCCGATGTTGCGGACCTTGTTCAGGTCGGTGAGCACGTCCTGTGCCACAGGGTTCCTCCGGAAGAGTTGTAGGAGAGGTTGGCGGCCGTCCGGGCGCCGGGGTTCTTGACCACCGGTGCCCGGACGGTGCCGGACTACCAGCGGTAGTGGGCGAAGGCCTTGTTCGACTCGGCCATCTTGTGCGTGTCCTCGCGGCGCTTGACCGCGGCACCGAGACCGTTCGACGCGTCGAGGATCTCGTTCATGAGACGCTCGGTCATCGTCTTCTCGCGACGGGCCTTGGCGTACGAGGTCAGCCAGCGGAGCGCAAGGGTGTTCGCGCGGTGCGGCTTGACCTCGACCGGGACCTGGTAGGTCGAGCCACCGACGCGGCGGCTGCGGACCTCGAGGGTCGGACGGACGTTGTCGAGCGCCTTCTTGAGCGTGACGACAGCATCCTGCTGGTTCTTGGCAGTGACGCCCTCGAGTGCACCGTAGACGATGCGCTCGGCGAGGCCCTTCTTGCCGTCGAGCAGGATCTTGTTGACGAGCTGGCTGACGATCGGCGCACCGTAGACCGGGTCGGCGACGACGGGACGCTTGGGGGCGGGACCCTTACGAGGCATCTAACTCAACCCTTCTTCGCGCCGTAGCGGCTACGAGCCTGCTTACGGTTCTTCACGGCCTGGGTGTCCAGGGCGCCACGGATGATCTTGTACCGCACGCCGGGGAGGTCCTTCACACGACCGCCACGGACGAGCACCATCGAGTGCTCCTGGAGGTTGTGGCCCTCACCGGGGATGTACGCCGTGACCTCGGTGCCGTTCGAGAGCTTCACACGAGCGACCTTGCGCAGTGCGGAGTTCGGCTTCTTCGGGGTGGTGGTGTAGACGCGGGTGCACACACCACGCTGCTGGGGGTTCGCCTTCAGGGCGGGCGCCTTGGTCTTGGTGACCTTCGGCGTACGACCCTTGCGAACCAGCTGCTGAATAGTAGGCAACTGTTCTCCTGGTTCTTCGCTCGTGCTCTCTGGCCGGCGCGATCCGCCGGCTTCCTCGTCCCACGCTGATGACCGCCTGACGGCGGAGGAACCTGCGGGGGGACGGAGTGGTCCGACTGGGCGATCTCGCTCGCCGGACTTTTCGGGCGCGCCCGAGGGCGCACACCCAGAAGAGACTACCCGCGTAACGGGACGAAATCAATCCGGGCCGGCACCACGCCGGACACCGTCATGAGCCGGTGTCCGAGGACCCGTTGCCGACCGCCGACCGGAAGGTCGCACCCGAGCTCGAGAACCCCGTGATGTACCCGCTCGCGTTCACGTTGAGCGGTCCGGCCGTGGCCGTCCCGGTGCCGCCGGCGCCGGCGATGTCCGCCGTGAAGGTGGCCCGGCCGAAGGTGGTGGTGGAGACGAGCCAGCCGTTCGTGGTCCAGCTGCCGACGGCGACGGTCGGCCGCGACTCGAGCGTCCACTTCTCGTTCGTGTAGGTGTACGCGGGGTTCTCGCCGTACGCGTAGAAGCTGCACCCGGCCGGCGCGGCGTCGTTCGAGGCGATGCAGTCGTCCACCCAGGCGTCCACGGCTCGCTTCGCCGCCTGCTCCCCCGCGTCCGTGAGCGTCGCGGTCATCTGCACGGGCGTCGAGGCGCTGCCACCGAACCCGCTCACGACGGCGCTGCCACCCGTGGCCTTCGTCCACTTGCCGCCGTCGTACGTGACCGCGTAGGTGCCGGGGAGGGCGCGGAGGCCGACCGTGCCGTCCTTCGGGGTCTTCGTCGACGTGCCCGCGACCTGCACCGAGGCGCCGGACGGACCCCGGACGCTGACGTCGACGCTGCCGAGCTCCGGCGCCTGCAGCTCCCAGACCGGGAACACGCCCCAGTCGGTGCCGGTCTTGTCGAGCGTGAAGGTCGCCGCGACGTCACGGCCGGCCTGGCGCAGGTACGCGCGGACGGTGGCGGTGTCGCCGTCCGTGCGCGTCGCGGCCACCCGGTAGCCGGTGACCTTCGCGGTCGCCTTCGCGTACGCGGCGTCGGTGAGGAGCACGTCCGACTTCGTCCGGTCGATGCCCGCTGCGTCGAGGGCGTCGGCGACCTTGCCCGCGGTCAGGTCGTCGAGGAACGCCCGCACCGGTCGGTCGGCCGAGTGGGTGGCCGAGCCGACGGAGTACCCGACGACACCGGCGACGAGCAGCAGCACGACGGCGGTGCCGCCGGCGATGATCCCGATGAGCTGGCCTCGGCGGAGCTTCCGGCGCGGAGCGCGCGACGCGGTCGGGGCGTACTGCGCGTTCTGCGCGGTCGCTGGCGTTCCTTGCGTCCCACGGATCGACGCCACCGACGGCACGGCTCCCCAGCCGTCCTGCTGGTCCGGATCCGGCGTGTGCTGGTCGCTCATCGTTCCCCCGTTGCGTGTGCGTCGTGCCCGGGAAGACTACCGCCCGACGGTGTCGTCCCCCGCGACGGTGGTCTCCTGCCGCTGCCCGGCAGTGGGCGTCCGGTCCGTCGTCCGGGCCTGGTGCCGGGCCACGGAGATCCCGCCGATCACCGACAGGAGCGCCACCACGACGGACCCGACCACGAACGGCCCGAGTGCGTAACCGGCCGGGAAGACGAGTAGCTCGGTCAGGTCGCGGCGGATCGCCGCGTACCCGACGGCGCCGACGCCGAGCATCACCAGGTAGGCGGTCGCGGCGGCGACCAGGCCGGTGACACCGGGGTTGCCCTCTCGCGCGCCGACCGCGGTCGCGAGGAACACCACCACGGCGGCGCCGATCACCATGGCCGGGCCGAGGTACGGGGTCGCGTCCGGCTGCGCGATCGCCTCGACGTCGGCGAGGAGCGCTTCGAACCCCGCGACGGCGACGACGAGCGCGATGAAGAGGACGGACGTCATCGTCGCGATCAACCACCGGGACATGAGGTGATCGTATCGCCGACGGGACGGTCAGCGGGTGGCTTCGGTCCGCTCCGCGTGGTCGGCGCCTTCAGCAGAGCCTGCGCTGTCCGCGCTGTCCGCGCTGTCCGCGCTGTCCGCGCGCTCCACGTGCCCCTGCGCTGCGGCGACCAGGGCGAGTGCGATCGTCGCGGTGATGATCGGGACGGTCTCGGTCATCGGAGCGACCTGCGTCGTGCTGGTGGTCGGTGCGGCCTGCGTCGTGCTGGTGGTGGGCTCTGCCTGGAGGCCCGGGGCTGCGTCCGCCTCGGAGGGCTCCTCCGGCTCGTGGTCCCGCAGGGCCGGGCCGATGATCGGCAGGACGCCGGTGGTGGACGCCGGTTCGGCGTGCAGGACGGTCGCCTCGGAGGCCGCCGGCTCGCCGCGCTTCGCCGCGCGTCGAGCGCGCCCCATCTTCACCAGCACGACCACGGCGACGATCGCCCAGATGCCGTTGACGATCGTGGACGGCACCGCGTGGTGCGCGGCCACGTTGACGGCGACCGCCAGGCCACCGACGAGGTTGAAGAGCTGGTAGACCGGCCCGTTCGGGAGCTTCCCCGTGGAGAAGAGAATGTAACCAGCCAGCACGGTTGCGGCGCCGAACCAACCCAGGAATTCCACGATTCCGACCAACACGCGCGACTCCGGGCACGACGGGAACGGCCGGTTCGAGCCGACCGTTCGAGAGGAGATGAGCAGCCGCGATCACGGCGTCGTGAGCATCGTACGCACACCGACGGATGTCGCGGAAGAGGGTCGGCGTGGCGCGTCACACCCCAGTGGGAGGGGGTCGGATCAGCCCTTCGCGGAGGCCGCGGGTGCGGCGTCCGAGAGCACGTAGACGGAACCGGAGAGCGACCATGCTTGGCTCGCCATCGGCGAGTCCCCCTCATCGGCACTCGTCGCAGCGATGCCGTTCACCAGGAACAGCCGCTCGCCGTCCTGGACGGCCTTCGTGAAGCTCAGCGCTTGGTCGTAGGAGCCCGTGACGGCAACGGTGACGGGGATGAGCACGAAGTTCGATGCGGTGATCTGGTCATCGCTGTAGGGGTGGGCGCCGCCGGCATCGCTGCCGCCGTCGGCGTGGCACTCGAGCTCGCAGCGCTCGGGGATGCTGACGGGCTCGGCGCCGCCGCTGATCCGGAGCCCTCCGGCAGATAGGCCTTCGGCTCGCCGAAGGTGACCGAGGTCACGGTGACGCCGCTCGAAGAGGCCGCGAGATTCAGCTGGGACAACAAGGAGTCAGTCTCGGGCGCTGCAGGAACTGACGCGCGCAGCGCTGCAAGCTCTCGCTCCGTCGAGTCGAGCGACTCGGACGCTTTCTCGAGGCGGCGCAGTTCAGCGCGGTTGCCCGAGTTCGTAGCTGCGATGTCCGCTCGCTGCGACGCGTTGGTGGACGCCTGTGCGATCTGCGGCTGCGCACCGAGGAACCACCCGCCAGCGAGGACGGCGAGCGCGGCGGCGAGAGCGACGATCAGCGAGAGGCGGCTCTTGTTCACTTGGCATCGTCCTTCGTGTACTTGTCGTCGTAGGCCTTGTCGCCAAGGTGCGCTTCGATCGTCGCCGAGTACGTACCGGTGTCGGCCTCGAGCGAGACCGAGGTGATGGTCGAATCCGCGTACCCCTTGATCGTCGACAAGCGGGCAGTCCAGTCGGGGACGGACGGGATGCTCGGGCTCTCGATGGTCAGTTGCATCGTGGCGATCCGCGTTCCCTCCAACGGCACTGTCGATTGTGTGAACGCCTTCGTCACGTCTGCCGAGTCGATGGACATCGCTGTGATCGACACCCCCGCAGGGAGGACGGCCTTGAGTTGTGCGAGGGTCGCGTTCCAGTCGACCTCCGTCGACCCGCCGACTGCCTGCGCCGCCTCGAGCAGCGCTGCGTCCCGCTCCGCCTGTCGCACGTCCGAGTACCGCAGCTGCTGCTGGAGCAACGACGTCGTCTCCGCTTGTGCACTGCGGAGGGCTTCGGCGGTCTCGAGCTGGTGCACGTACGCAACCCCCGATCCGACGACCACCACGGCGGCCGCCACCACGACGCCGAGCCAGGCCCGGCGGGCAAGCGCACGCTCTCGGCGCCCCGTGTGCACCTCGGCCGGGAGCAGGTCGACGCGCGGCTCACGGCCGACGATGGACGTCGTCGAGGCAGCCTTCTTCGGTCGACGGCCTCGACCAGGCTGTTCGCCGGTCGCGTCCGGACTGGCGACGATCGGTCTGATCTCGGTTGCAGTCATGCTGCTCGGCTCCCCACTGCCAGCCCGTAGGCGACGGCGATCGCGTCCTCGTGTACTGCGATGTCGTCGGCCGGGATCGACCGAGCGACGTCGGCTCCTGCGAATGCGGACCGGAACTCGACCGGGAGCCGCGTGTGCTCAGCGAGCGCGTTCCGGAACCCGACGAGTCGGGCTCCGCCGCCGACGAGGACGATCCGTTCGACCCGCTCGCCGGGTCGGGTGTTCACGTAGTAGTTGATGGTGTTCCGCAGGCTCGCGATCAGCTCGAGTACTGAATCGCTGATGATCGCCACTGCCCGGCCGTCATCAGGCGTTCTCGCACCCTGCCCGATCCCGAGGTGACGTTTGACGGCCTCCGCCTGCGCGAACTCGATGTCGAGGTTGCCGGCGAGCGCGCGGGTCACGTCGTTGCCCCCGATGGGGATGATCCGGACGAACTGCGGAATGCCGTCGGTCGACAGGACGACGGTGGTCGTGTCCGCGCCGAGCTGCACCAGCACTGTGGTGCCCGGCAGGCCAGGGCGGCCGACGAGCACCCGGGTCAACGCGAACGGGATGAGGTCGACCCCGACGGGGTTCAGCCCGGCGAGCTGCGCCGCGTGGACGTTGGCGAGGACTGCGTCCTTGATCGCCGCGATGAGGAGCCCGTGCACGACCGGGCCGTCCTCACTCATGCCCTCTGAGGTCGGGTAGAAGTCGAGGATCGCATCACCGACCGGCACAGGGAGCATGTCCTGCACCTGGAACGGCAGGCTCTCTCGAATCTGCTCCAGGGGTGCTGCCGGGACGATGAGGTCGCGGGACAGGACACGCTGGTTCCCCATGCCCAGCACGACGTCCCGAGAGCGGAAGCGGCCGGTGGACCACAGCGAGCGCAGCGCCGCAGCCACGGTGTTCGGTTCGAGCACCTCACCGCGACTGACGGCGTCGGGCGGCGTCGGGACCTCGGCGAAACGCAACACGGTCGGCCGAGCGCGGTCTGCGTTCGCGACCTCGACCGCCCGGATCGCGGTACCCGCGATGTCGATGCCGACGATGCTCTTGCCCATGATGCTGCTTTCGCTTTGGTTGGAGTCTGGTTGCCGGAGAAGTCAGGCGAGCCCGAGCAGCCGGAGGTAGGCGGTCCAGATGTCCTGGCCGAAGAAGATCCCGATCCAGGCGCCCGCGAGCATCGACGGCCCGAAGGGCAGACCGCCGCGCCACCGTGTTCGCCCGCTCACGAGCAGTGCGATCGCGACGGTACCGCCCACGACGAAGGCTCCGAAAGCACCCACTGCGAGGGGTCCCCATCCGAGGTACGCGAGCACGAAGCCGAGGACCACGGCGAGTTTCACGTCCCCGAGCCCCATTCCCCCGGGGACCGCGAGGGCGAGCACGAGGTAGGCGCCGCCGAGCACGGCAGCACCAGCCACAGCTCGCACGAGCGCACCGACATCACCGCTGAGGACCGTAGCCGTGACGAGCAGGATCCCGAGGACGCCCGCGGACGGGTAGACGATGGCGTTCGGTAGTCGGCGCGTGTCGAGATCGATCAGTGCCAGTGCCACGGAGACGGCCATCAGGAAGAGGAGAGCTGCGAAGTCGATGGCTTCAGCGAGCACGGCCGTCCCGGGCGGCATCACGGCTACCGACGAGGACCACGACCACGCCACGCCCACGAACAGGGCGGCAGTCGCCAGCTCGACCGACGGGTAGCGCGCCGAGATGGGCGCACCGCAGTCCCGGCACCGACCGCGCAGGGCCAACCACGAGAGCACCGGAACGTTGTCGCGGCGCCGGATCTCGTGACCGCAACGCGGGCAGGCACTCGGCGGTGCGACCACCGAGAATCCTGCGGGTACCCGGTACACGACGACGTTGAGGAACGACCCGACGACGAGACCGAAGACGCCTGCCAGCGTCAGGGTCACCGGGAGGAGCTCACGGACCGCGGTCACCGGCATGCCCCGCTGCTGGTGGTCGCGCACGATCCGTCGACCTTGTACGCCGTCTGGACCTCGACCTGCGTGGTGACGCCGTACGACGTCGAGACGGGCTGCAGGAACTTCGGTGGTGCCGTCGTGAGGAGCCGCTGGTCGTACACGTAGTTCTTCGAGAACCCCGTGCTGCCGGTCGTTGCGACCGCACCACGCCAGTTCTGCGCGATCGATCCGACGACCTTGAGCACGCCGAGCTTGGGCCCGATGTCGTAGTTCTGGTTCCAGAACGTGCCGGCGTTGCTCGCCATGGCAGCGCTGATCGTGATGCCCGCGCCGCTGCTGCGGTTCAGGAGGCCGACGCCGCTCTGGTTGCAACGGGTGGTGTCAGTCACGTAGCCGACCCGCGGCTGGTACGTCGTCGGGTACGAGCTGCACCGCGCGGGGTTGTAGATCTCGACCGCGTTCTGGCCCACGAGTCCGAGGACGTCGTTGGTGGCGCTGGCGTAGGTGATGTCGTCGGTGACCCAAACCGTGCCCGATGCAGCGATCGTCATGGCGCCGCTGAAGCCCCCGCTGACGAAGACATCGCCAGCTGAGCAGCTGTACGTGTCCGATGCCGATCCGGTTTGGTAGTAGGACCCAGACTGCCCACCGTTGACCCACTCCCCGACGCCGGGAAACCCTGACCGTTGTTGAAGGCCTGGTTGCTGGTGGTCGTCGCGCTCCCGTTCGACCGGACGGTCACCGTCGTCGTGCAGTAGGTGTTCGTGTACCGGGAAGGGAAGGTGTTGGCGGCCCAGGCGTTCACGTCGTTCGCGGCAGAAGGGATGTCCTGGACGTACATCAGGTTCGTCGGGAGCGTCGGGATCGTGGCGCCTGCCGAACTCTGCAGGTCAGCGACGGCTCCGCACAGCGCAGCGGCCTTCGCGATGTCGGCACCCGCCTTGACCTCACCGGTCGAACCGTTCACCTGCACCTGCGTTGCCTTCGTCCACGGTGACCAGACGGTCATCTTCCCGTTGCCCAGGAACGACACCCGGGTCGGGCCGGTGTACAGGCAGCCCGGCCGGGGTACCGAGGTCGGGAGGTCGACGCGGGTCTCCTGCGAGAGGTTCGAGTTCAGCGCAGGCAGCCCGAGGTAGGGCACCGCACTCGCGGCACCCCCGTTGAAAGTGCCAGCGCAGGTCCCACTCGCGGGGCGGACCGAGGTGTCGTGCTGCTCGACCGGCCCGTTGAACACGGTCGCGCAGGCCGCGGTGAAGACGTCGTTGGTCCGGATCGGACCGTTGAGGACATCGGTACCGGCGAACTGGACCGCCGCACACTTGTTGCTTGCCGACTGCCACTGGTAGACGGTCGTGCAGGTACTTCCGGTGATCGCAGGGTTCGACGACTCGTAGTTGGTGAAGTACAGGTAGTTGATGAACCCGTCGCCCTTGAGGTTCGCGACCAACGACCGGACGCTACCCCCGACTTCCCCGTGACACGGACCTTCAGGACGCCCTTTGCGGAGTAGTTCGAGTTGTCCACCTCGTACCGGTACCACTGGTCGGTTGAGCCGACCACCTTGGCCCAGGTGGAGCCGGCATTCGTGAAGGCGATGTTGTCCGCCTGCCCGCTGAAGCTCGAACCGCTCGCCTTGCTGAACTGCGCGCTCGAGTTTCCGTAGAGCGCGTAGCCGTTGTCATTGGACAGCTTGGACTGGTAGTCGGCCAGTCCTGCGTACGCGGCCGCCATCGCGTTCTGGAAGTTGCGGTCCGTCGCTGACTTCACCGCCCCGGAGGTCGACACGGCGATCATCGTTGCGACGAGCAGCATCATCACGGTCCCGAAGATCAGGACGTTGCCGAGGATCATCCCTCGGTCTTCGTCGCGCGCCCGCTCGAGCACGCTCCGGAGCCGGGTCATGGCGTTCCTCCGTTGCTGGTCCCGTAGACGACGTTGAAGAGGTAGAGCGTGTTCTGGATGGTCGTGTTCCCTGCAGCCCCACTCACGGTCGACCCGAGTTCCAGGTTGACCCGGACGGCGCGGACGTTGCCGAGTTGCGTTGTCGAGACGGTGCCGTCGCTCTGCGCCGGCAGCGGGCTGCCGTCCGCCCCGAGGTAGTCGAACATCGGTGCGCCACCGGTGGGAGAAGCCACCGGGCCTCCGATCACCATCGAACGAGTCGGCGCCTGCGCCGTCGACGGGAAGGTCCAGAAGCCGTTCGACGCCGTGCCGTCCCACTGGTCGAGGACGACCTTCTTCGCCGCGTTGAGGGAGTAGCGGATCTGGACCGGGTTGTCGGTACCGCTCCCGTCGAGGTTGATGTAGGCGTAGAACGTCAGTCGCGTCAGGGCCGCCTCGGTGACGGCTGCGGCGTAGCTACCGTCGGACTTGGGCAGCAGGCTGGCGGCATGGACGTACCGAGTGACGGAGTTCATCACGACCGACGCGTACCGCGCGTTCTGGTCGGACGAGGTGTTGGTCGCACCCGCCCGCAACGTGGCGGTGAAGAAGCCCCCCACCGCGACGAGGATGACCATCGAGACGCTCACGGCGACGAGCAGCTCGGAGAGGCTGATGCCGGCCTGATCACGGTGCAGACGGCGGAGAAGGCGGATCACGACGTCTGGCCTCTCGGGTCGAGGGTCAACGTGTTGTCGAAGCTGATGATCACCAGCGCGGTCTTCTGGTTGACGGAGCCACTGGTCACCGGCTTCACGTTCGATGCGTTCGACGCGATCTCGTTCTTCGTGGTGGATCCGAAGCTCGTGCCCGAGTAGATGGTCCAGGTCCCGAACGGCAGTGCCACCGTGGCGACGTCTGCCGAGGAGACCGGGAACTTCATCGTCATCCCGGCTGAGCATCCGGGGTCGCCCGCCGCCGGGCTCGCCGAGGAGACAGCGGTGATGTACCGGCCCTTCACTCCGCTCACCGTGGCGACGCCGGTCATGACAGACGCCGACGAAGGAGCGCCCGGCGACGTCTCGATCGTGGGCGGGATGGCCCCGATGGCCCCGGCGGCGTTCGGTGTCGACCACGCTGAGGGGTTCGGGCTCAGACAACTCACCGTGGAGCTGGGACTGTTGGAGTAGGGCCCGGCGTACGCCGCGTAGCCCGAGGTGAAGGGAAACACCGGCACTGACGGCTTCGACGTCGACGTCACCACGAGGGACGTGCTCGCGACGTCCCACGGTTTGATGGTGTCGAGGCCCCCACCGAGCTCGAGAGCACCGTCACCATGTTCGTCGGCAGGGTGGCGTTGTAGGTCTTCGCGTACTGGAGGGTCAGCTGACTCGCGCGGTCGTAGACGAACGGCACCGGGGAGCTCGCGCCTGCAGAAACCGTGATCGGAGTCTGCGAGGACGGCTGCGCCTGGTTGGTGTCGATGCCTCCGGTCGTGGTCGCCGTCACCGTGTAGTCGCCCGGCGCCACGTTGACCGCGTACGAGCAGCCCTGCGCGTCCGTCGACTGCACGGCGGTGGTGAGCGTCGAACCGCCGCCCCCGGCGAGCGGCGTGACGGTGATCGAAACGCCCTGGTAGGGGCTTCCCGACGCCGTCACTGCCGAGATGATGATCGTCCCGTACCCAGGGTCGGTGACGGCGTCGCTCGGGGCGATCGCGGAGGTGACAGTCGTCGAGCTTGCTCCGCCGCCACGAGGATTCGGCCAGCTCACGGTCTCGACGACGCTCTTGTAGGCGAGCTTGCCGTTCGACGTGCCGCAGGCACCGCTGGCTCCGTCGCTCTGAACCCAGGTGACGGCGCGCTCGATCTTGTAGGTCACCCCGCCGATGGTCTTCGTGTTGGCAGCGCCGGCCTTGCTCACGACCTTGAAGATGCCGCCGGTCGAAGCAGCTGCGGTTTGGCGGAGCGTGTCGATGTCCTGTGACGCGAGTGCGACGGCGGTTTCACGTCCGCGGCTGGTCTGGGTGAGCTGCAGGGTGTTCGCGATGCCGTAGGCGATCCCCACGGACATGATGGCGAACACCATCATCGCGACCATGACCTCGATGATGGAGAAGCCGGCCTCGGCATCCCCGGACTCTGCGCGCTGCAGGACGCGGTTCATTCGACGGAACATGGTCACCTCCTCCGGTCACTCTCGTTGTGCGAAGGGCGACCCGTCACACGACGAGCCGCCCTTCCGATGCCCTGAGATCAGGCGCAGGTGCCCTTGGCTGCTGCGGTGGTGTCGGTGATCTTCCAGTCGGTCGTGGTCGCACCCTTCGCCGAGATGCAGAACGAGCTACCCGTCGCCGCGGGCTTGTAGGTGAACGTCGTGCCATCGCTCTTCGTGTAGCCGTACGGCGTCATCGTGTCCGTGGCGCCGAACTCGGTCCCAGTCGGGAGAACGCCGTTCTTGTCCGTCTGGAACGCGATGACGGCCGTCTTCGCGTTCGCGAGGTCCGACTTGACGGTCGCGTCCTTCGCGTTGTTCTGGACGTTGAGGTACACCGGGATCGCGATGGCCGCGAGGATGCCGATGATGATGACGACGACGAGGAGTTCGATGAGCGTGAAGCCCTTTTCGTTGTCCTCGAGGAGACCCTTGCGGCGAGCGTCGAGCTTGCCCATGAGAGCGAAGTACATGGTGGTTTCCATTCTTCTGGGAATGCGATGGGGATTGTGCCGGGGAGTGCTCCGCCGCCGGTCACAAGAGTATTCAGGGGTGTTTCTGTGCGTAATCCCGAGAACGGGGGGTCAGGGGCACCAAAATGCCCCCAGTAACGGGGGCATTCCGTGCTTCCATGCCCCCGCACGAGGGGCATGGACTCCGAGTGGTTACTTGACGAGCGAGGTGATCTGGAAGATCGGCAGGTAGAGCGCGACGATCATCCCGCCGACGACGACTCCGAGGAACGCGATGAGCAGCGGCTCGATGAGTGCCGTCAACGATTCGGTGGTGGATTCGACCTCGGCGTCGTAGAAGACAGCGATCTTCTCGAGCATCGTCTCGAGCGAGCCGGCGTCCTCACCAACGGCGATCATCTGCGAGACCATGCTCGGGAACACTTTTTCCACCGCCATCGGCGCTGCGATGGATTCACCTTTCCGAACCGCTTCGGCAACGCGGACGAGCGCGCTTTGCACGACGAAATTGTTCGATACTTCTCCGACGATCTGCAAGGCCTGCAGAATTGGAACTCCGGAACCGATCATGTTCGAGAAATTGCGCGCGAACCGCGCGATCACGATCTTCTTAGCCAATGCGCCGAACACGGGGAGACGCAGCAGGATCGGGTCGCGGAACGCCCGGAACCGATCCGTGTTCTTGTTGGCCCGGTACCAGAACCAGCCGACCACCGCGATCACGGCCAGTACCGGCGCCAGCCAACGCATGGCGTGCGACATCGAGACGAGGATCTGGGTCGGGATCGGGAGCTGTCCACCGAGCGACGAGAACATGTTCTGGAAGATCGGCACGATGAAGATGAGCATGATGACGACCGCGGCCAGCGACATGCACAGCACGACCACGGGGTAGGTCATCGCCGACTTGATGGTCGAGCGGAGCTTGTGCTCCTTCTCGAAGTTCGTGGCGATGGAGTCCATGGCCTGGTCGAGGAACCCGCCGGTCTCGCCCGCACGGATCATGTTGATCATGATCGGCGGGAAGTCGACCGGGAACTTCGCCACCGCGTCGGAGAACGAGACACCGCGTTCGACGTCGTCGCGGACCTTGCCGAGGATGTCCTTGAGCTTCTTGTTCTCGGTCTGGTCGGCGAGGATCGACAGCGCGCGCAGCAGCGAGAGTCCCGAGGTGAGCATCGTCGAGGCCTGGCGCGACATGATCGCGAGGTCCTTGAGACCGACGCCCTTCTCGAAGCCCGGGATCTTGATCTCGGTCTGCAGGCCGGTGCCGGCCTTGGACTCCGTGATCGCGATCGGCGAGACGCCCATGCCCCGGAGCCGCTGGACGACCGCTCCTTCGGACGAGGCGTCGAGGCGCCCCTTGACGAGCTTGCCGGCGCCGTCGCGCCCGCGGTAGTCGAATGCGAGGGACATCAGTAGCCTCCGGAGAACTTGTCGCCGAAGTCGATCCCGCTGGCGGCGATCGCGGCTGCCGAGGAGTCGGACGGTGACTCGACGCGCTGCACCAGCCGGTCGAAGCCCTCTTCGTCGTGCACCTTGTCCATCGCGGCCTTGCGCGAGATCGTGCCGACGTTGACCAGTTCGGCGAGGTCCTGGTCCATGGTGTGCATGCCCAGGTCACGGCCGGCCTGCATGGCGGACGTGATCTGGTAGGTCTTGCCCTCGCGGATCAGGTTGCCGATGGCGGGGGTGATCGTCATGATCTCGGTGGCGACGACCCGGCCGACACCGTTGGCCTTCGGGACCAGGGTCTGGCAGACGACGCCCTGCAGGGTCGCGGCGAGCTGCGTGCGGATCTGGCCCTGCTGGTGTGGCGGGAAGACGTCGATGACACGGTCGATCGTGCCGGGGGCACTCTGCGTGTGCAGGGTGGCGAACACCAGGTGACCGGTCTCGGCCGCGGTGAGCGCGACCGAGATGGTTTCGAGGTCGCGGAGCTCGCCGATCAGGATGACGTCGGGGTCCTGGCGCAGCACGTGCTTCAGCGCAGCGGCGAAGGAGTGCGTGTCGGCACCGACCTCGCGCTGGTTGATGATCGCCTTCTTGTGCTCGTGCATGAACTCGATCGGGTCCTCGACCGTCACGATGTGGTCGGCCCGGCTCTCGTTCACCAGGTCGATCAGGGCGGCGAGGGTCGTGGACTTGCCGGAACCGGTCGGGCCGGTGACCAGGACGAGTCCGCGGGGCAGGCCGGCGAAGTCGGCGACGTGCTCGGGGATGCCGAGCTGCTTGAGCGTCTTGATCTTGGTGGGGATGATGCGGAAGGCCGCGCCCCAGTTGCCGCGCTGCTGGTAGAAGTTCACGCGGAAGCGGTACTCCGGCGACAGCGAGTAGGCGAAGTCGAGTTCCTGCTCCTGGTCGAACTGGCCGGCCTGCTCGACCGACAGCATCGTCTTGAGTGCGGCGATGACCTTGCCGCGCGACCACGCGCCTCCGGGGACTGCGGGACGGAGCGAGCCGTCGACGCGGACCGTGGGCGGCGCGTCGGCGGTGACGTGCAGATCGGATGCGCCCTGGTACACGACCTGGGCGAGCGCGGTGATCAGGTCCGGGTCCGCGACCTCGCGTGCGTGGCGCGAGAACTCGATGTCGCCGCCGATCGTGGCAGCCGGTGCCGGGGCCGCAGGGGCCGTGGGGAGCTGCTGCGTCGGCGCCTCGGCGTAGCCGTAGGTCGCGATCGACGACGGCACGCCGGCGGGCGGCGTCGCCGGAGCGGCGAGCGGCTGCGCGACCGGCACGGCGACGGGCGATCCGGACGGTGCCGGCCAGCCGGCGGCGTCGTCACCGAGGTCGTAGACCTGCTCGGAGGGGCCGACGCTGCGGCGGCAGCCAGGCGTGCTGCACGGCGGGAGCCCACCTCGGTGCCGGGGTTGCCCGGGTGCCAGCCGGCGACGGGTTCGTCGCCGGGGATCGTGATGTCGTACACGGAGTCGGTCATCTGCTGCGCTCTCTCGTGACTACGCGACCACGCGCAGGATCTCGTCGACGCTCGTGAGACCGAGCTTGACCTTCTCGAAGCCGTCCTGGCGGAGCGTCAGCATCCCCTGCGCCTGGGCGACGCGGCTGATCTCGGCGCTCGAGGCACGCGAGACGGCGAGGCGCTCGATCTCCTCGGTGACGGTCATGACCTCGTGCAGGGCGATGCGGCCGCGGTACCCGGTGTTCGAGCAGACCGCGCAGCCGATGGGGGCGAAGAACGCCGGGACCTCGTCGCCGGGGCGCAGGAACCCGAGGGTCCGGAGCTGTTCGGCCTCGTACACGGCGGGGGCCTTGCAACGGTCGCACAGCCGTCGCGCCAGACGCTGGGCCACGACGGAGTCCAGCGCGGAGCCGACCAGGAAGGGCTCGATGTCCATCTCGGTGAGTCGGGTCACGGCGGAGGGGGCGTCGTTCGTGTGCAGGGTGGACAGCACGAGGTGGCCGGTGAGGGATGCCTCGATGGCGATCTGGGCGGTCTCGTGGTCGCGGATCTCACCGAGCAGGACGACGTCGGGGTCGGAGCGCAGGATCGAGCGCAGCGCCGAGGCGAAGGTCAGCCCGGCCTTCGGGTTGACCTGCACCTGGTTGATGCCGGCCATCCGGTACTCGACCGGGTCCTCGACCGTGATGACGTTGATCTCGGGCTTCGCGACCGCGTTCAGGGTCGTGTACAGCGTCGTGGACTTGCCGGAGCCGGTGGGCCCGGTGACCAGGATCATGCCGTACGGCTTCGAGTACGACCGCTGGTACGCCTGGAAGTTCTGCTCGAGGAGGTTGAGGTCCTTGAGGGTCAGCGACGTGTTCGTGTTGTCGAGGATCCGCATGACGACCTTCTCGCCCCACACGGTGGGCAGCGTCGCCACGCGGAGGTCGATCTGGCGGCCGCCGTGGCGGACCGACATGCGGCCGTCCTGCGGCTTGCGACGCTCGGCGATGTCGATGTCGCTCATGATCTTCAGGCGGCTGATGACGCCGTTCTGGATGTTCTTCGGCGCCGGGGCCATCTCGTGCAGCACACCGTCGATGCGGTAGCGGATCCGGACCTCGTGTTCACCGGGCTCGATGTGGATGTCCGAGGCGTGGTCCTGGATCGCCTGCGACACGAGCAGGTTCACGAAGCGGACGATCGGGACGTCGTCGAGGGCACCGTCGGCCAGGTCCACCTGGGCCGAGGAGCTGACCGAGGCTTCTTCTTCCAGCGACGAGGTCAGGTCGTTGAGCTCGTCGTCGGCACGCAGGTAGCGATCGAGCGCGGTGAGCAGGTCGCGCTCGTCGACCTGGAGCGGCTTGATCGGCCGGCCGGACGCAGCGCGGGCGTCGTCGATCGCGAGCACGTTGGTCGGGTTGACCATCGCGAGGATGAGCAGCTCGCCCTCGAACCCGACGCCGAGGACGCCGTGGCGCCGGCAGAGCGCAGCGGGGAGGATCGAGACCGCGGTGCCGTCGACCGGGTAGTCGGTCAACGGGACGGTGCGGGAGTTGTTCGACGCTGCGCGGGCGGTGATGAACTGCGCCTCGCTCACGACGCCCTGGTCGACCAGGCCGCGGATGGCGCGCTCGTCCAGGTCCTCGTCGCCCGTCATCGAGTCGAGGTGCTCGATCGGCAGGGCGCCGTTCAGGATGAGGATCTCGGACAGGGTCGCCATGAGTCCTGTGCCTCCTTGGACTCGCGCGCGGCGAGACGTGGTCGGGTTGCGCACCACCAGGGATGTGGCGCTCGACCACGCTACTTCTGCGACAGTCGTCGGCCGCAGTCCCAGAAGGAGGGGGCGGAGGGGGTCCGGATGCACCCAGAACTGGGGTCCAGGACCCCAGACGCGATGGTCAGAGCGACGCCGACGCGGTGACGTGGACCTCGCCGGCGACGAACCCGAGTCGCTCGTAGATGCGCCCGGCTCCGCTCGGGTTCTCGGCGTCGACGTGCAGCACCGCCGCGGACAGCCCGTCGGCACGGATCGCCTGCAGGGTGGCGTCGAGGACGATCGGGGCGAGCCCCGTCCCCCGTGCTGCACGCACGACGCCGACCCAGTGCACGTACCCGTACGAACGGCCCCGGGCAGCGAACCCGTCGGGCTCCACCTCGACGATCGTGAACGCCACGACCGAACCGTCGGCACCGACGACGACCCGCGACAGATCCAGCCGGCTCTTGTCCGAGGTGAGGAACCCCCGCCAGTCCGACGCGACCATCGGCTGGGAACCCCAGTGGTCGCGGAAGGCGTCGTTCTTGGCCGTCCGGAGCGGCTCGATGTCGTCCGCCGTGACGGGCCGCAGGACGAGCCCGTCCGCCAGGACGGGCACCGCGTCGGCGTCCGGCCCGCGGTCGTCGAACACGACCTGCATGTCGAGCCAGGTGCGCACCGGCGCGAAGTCGAAGTGCGCCGCCAGCCGGAGCGCCGAGGACCCCTGCCGTCCGCCGACGTCGAGCGTCGCCGGCAGGTCGACGTCGAGCGTCGCCAGGCGCTGCCGGGCCCGGCCGACCTGCCAGGCGAGCACCCGCCGTCCGATCCCCTGCCCGCGCAGGTCGGGGTGGACCGCCCCGTCGAGCACGGCGCGCGCAGCAGTGACGCGGGAGGGGACGTCGATGACGATGCCGTAGGCCTGCACATGCCCTCCAGCATCGACGCCCACCACGGTGTCCCTGGTGACGTCCAGCCCCTCGGTGGACAACGACCGTTCGAGGTCAGCTGTGGAGGGACGAGCGTGCGGGTCGTCGACCGCGGCCGACGCGACGGCGACGGCGTGCATCGCCCCGACGTCGTCGTGCGCGCCCGCGCGGAACGTCAGCCCGCCGATCGGCGTGGGGAACGAGAGGTGTGCCGGGGCCGTGATCCGTTCGCGCAGGGTCGCCATCCATCCACCCTGCCAGTTCCGCCGCGCGGCGAGACACCGCGGAGAGCCCCTCGACGAGCAGGCCCGACCGGGACCATGATGAGTCATGGACATCACGAGCGTGACCGTGGGGCTGCCCGTCACCGACATCGAGGCGTCCTGCCTCTGGTACGGCGCCGTCTTCGAGCGCACCGAACCGGACCTCGAACCCGAGGACGGTGTCGCCGAGTACGAGGTCGGCGGGATCTGGATCCAGCTCTACGAGGACGACTCCGCCGAGGAGAACCCGGTGAGCGTCCGGTTCGGCGTCGACGACGTCGGCGCGCAGCACGCCCGCATCGGCTCGCTCGGCATCGACATCGGACCGGTCGAGTGCGTCGACGGCGCCGTGAACTGGTTCGACGTCCGCGACCCCGACGGCAACGTCCTCGGCCTGTTCTCGCTCGTGGACGAGACCGGTCGCGGTTCGGGTCGCGACAACGGCGCGGACCGCGCGCTCTAGACGCCACCGCTCGCAGGCCGGGAGGCCCGTGGCGGCCTGGCACCGGGCCTCCCGTCCGTCACGTGGTGACGACACGACGAAGGCCCCGCCTCCTTGCGGAGACGGGGCCTTCGTGGGATCACATCAGACTCAGTTGTACGTGCCCGGCGTGAAGTCGTCCGACGAGAAGCTGTCGAAGTCGACGAAGCTCAGGTCGGCGTCCGAGAACGACGAGTCGTCCGCGAAGATGCGGTTGGGGTACCGCTCTGCCTTCGCTTCTTCCGTCGCGTTCACGTCCACGTCGCGGTACCGGCTGAGGCCCGTCCCGGCGGGGATGAGCTTACCGATGATGACGTTCTCCTTGAGGCCGACGAGGTGGTCCTGCTTGCCCTCCATGGCCGCCTGCGTGAGCACGCGGGTGGTCTCCTGGAAGGAAGCGGCGGACAGCCACGACTCGGTCGCGAGGGACGCCTTCGTGATGCCCATGACCTCCTGGCGAGCCGAGGCGGTCTTGCGACCCTCCTGCAGCGCCGCACGGTTCAGCATGTTGTAGCGCGACCGGTCGACGAGCTCACCGGGCAGCAGGTCGGTGTCGCCGTGGTCGACGACGGTGACCTTGCGGAGCATCTGCCGGACGATGACCTCGATGTGCTTGTCGTGGATCGGCACACCCTGCGAGCCGTAGACGTCCTGCACACCGTTGACCAGGTGCTTCTGGACCTCTCGGACACCCTTGACCCGGAGGACTTCCTTCGGGTCGACGGTGCCGGCGATGAACTGCTCGCCGAGCTCGACGTGCTGGTTGTCCTCGATGAGGAGCGTCGCACGCTTGAGCACCGGGTAGATGAACGGCTCGTCACCGTTGTCCGGCGTGAGGATGATCCGACGACCCTTGTCCGTGTCCTCGACGACGACGCGGCCGGGGGCCTCGGCGATCGGGGACGCGCCCTTGGGCGTACGGGCCTCGAAGAGCTCCGTGACACGCGGCAGACCCTGGGTGATGTCGTCGGCCGAGGCCGAACCACCCGTGTGGAAGGTACGCATCGTCAGCTGGGTACCGGGCTCACCGATGGACTGCGCGGCGATGATGCCGACTGCCTCACCGATGTCGACCAGGTTGCCGGTGGCGAGCGAACGGCCGTAGCACTTCGCGCAGACACCGACGGCCGACTCGCAGGTCAGGACCGAGCGCACCTTGATGCTCTCGACACCGGCTGCCAGCAGCTTCTCGAGGAGCACGTCACCGACGTCCTCGCGAGCCTCGGCGACGACCGTGCCCTTGGCGTCCACGGCCTCGGTGGCCAGGGTGCGCGAGTACACGGTGTTCTCGACGCGCGGGTCGCGGACCAGCTTGCCGTCGGCGTCCACGGTCGCGATCGGCAGCTCGAGGCCACGGGTCGTACCGCAGTCGTCCTCGCGGATGATGACGTCCTGCGAGACGTCCACGAGACGACGGGTGAGGTACCCGGAGTCCGCGGTACGGAGCGCGGTGTCGGCAAGACCCTTGCGAGCACCGTGGGTGGCGATGAAGTACTCCGCCACGGTCAGGCCCTCGCGGTACGAGTTGATGATCGGGCGGGCGATGATCTCGCCCTTCGGGTTGTTCACCAGACCACGCATACCCGCGATGTTGCGGACCTGCAGCCAGTTACCACGAGCACCCGACGACACCATGCGGTTGATCGTGTTGTCGACGGGGAAGTTGTCCCGCATCTCCTGCGCGATCTCGTTGGTGGCCTCGGTCCAGATCTTGATCAGGTCGGCGCGACGCTCGGAGTCGGTGATCAGACCCTTGTCGAATTCGCCCTGCACCTTGGCGGCCTGGATCTCGTAGCCCGCGATGATCTCCTTCTTGCGAGGAGGCGTCACGACGTCCGACAGGGCGACGGTCACACCGGAGCGGGTGCCCCAGTAGAAGCCGGCGTCCTTGATCCGGTCCAGCGCAGCGGCCGTCTCGGTCTTGGAGTACCGCTCGGCGAGGTCGTTGACGATCGCGGACAGCACGCCCTTGTCGGTGACCTTCTGGACGAACGGGTAGTTCGCCGGGAGGGTCTCGTTGAAGAGCGCACGGCCCAGGGTCGTCTCGAGGAGGACGGTGTCGCCCTGCTCGTAGCCCTCGGGAGCTTCACCCTCGGCGAAGTGGACACCCGTCATGCGGATCTTCGCCATGGCGTTGAGGTGCAGCGTGTGCTGGTCGTTGGCCAGGATCGCCTCGGCGACCGAGGAGAACGCACGGCCCTCACCGACGGCGCCCTCGCGGACGGTCGTCAGGTGGTGCAGACCGATGATCATGTCCTGTGCGGGCAGGGTCACCGGACGGCCGTCGGACGGCTTCAGGATGTTGTTCGAGGCGAGCATCAGGATGCGGGCCTCGGCCTGGGCCTCCACCGACAGCGGCAGGTGCACGGCCATCTGGTCACCGTCGAAGTCCGCGTTGAACGCAGCACACACGAGCGGGTGGAGCTGGATGGCCTTGCCCTCGACGAGCTGCGGCTCGAACGCCTGGATGCCCAGACGGTGCAGCGTCGGCGCACGGTTCAGCAGCACGGGGCGCTCGCGGATGATCTCCTCGAGCACGTCCCACACCTGCGGACGCGAACGCTCGACCATGCGCTTGGCCGACTTGATGTTCTGCGCGTGCGACAGGTCGATCAGGCGCTTGATCACGAACGGCTTGAAGAGCTCGAGCGCCATCTGCTTGGGCAGACCACACTGGTGCAGCTTCAGCTGCGGGCCGACGATGATGACCGAACGGCCCGAGTAGTCGACGCGCTTGCCGAGCAGGTTCTGGCGGAAACGACCCTGCTTGCCCTTGAGCATGTCGCTCAGGGACTTCAGGGCGCGGTTGCCGGTACCCGTGACCGGACGTCCACGACGACCGTTGTCGAACAGCGCGTCAACGGCTTCCTGCAGCATGCGCTTCTCGTTGTTCACGATGATCTCGGGGGCACCGAGGTCGAGCAGGCGGCGGAGACGGTTGTTGCGGTTGATCACACGACGGTAGAGGTCGTTGAGGTCCGACGTGGCGAAACGGCCACCGTCGAGCTGCACCATCGGGCGCAGTTCCGGCGGGATGACCGGCACGACGCCGAGCACCATCGCTGCCGGCGAGTTGCCGGTGGCGAGGAAGGAGCTGACGACGCGCAGACGCTTGATCGCGCGGATCTTCTTCTGGCCCTTGCCCTCGGCGATCTGCAGACGCAGCGCCTCGGCCTCGGCAGCCAGGTCGAACGCCTCGAGCCGGAGCTTGATCGCCTCGGCGCCCATGTAGGCGTCGAAGTAGATCCCGAACCGGTCCTGGAGCTCGTGGAAGACGGCGTCCTCGGGCTTGAGGTCGCCCACCTTGAGGTTGCGGAAGTCCTCCCACACACGCTCGAGACGGGTGATGTCCTCGTCGAACGACTTGCGGACCTGGGACATCTCCTTCTCGGCGGTGTCCTTGGTGCGCCGCTTGACGTCGGCCTTCGCACCCTCTTCCTCAAGGGCTGCGAGGTCGTCCTCGAGCTTCTTGAGGCGGTCGGCGATGATCGAGTCGCGCTGGCTCTCCAGGGTCTTGATCTCGAGACGCATCTCGTTCTCGAGACCGGGCATGTCCGCGTGACGGCCCTCTTCATCGATGTCGATGATCATGTACGCCGCGAAGTAGATGACCTTCTCGAGGTCCTTCGGCGCCATGTCGAGGAGGTACCCGAGGCGCGACGGGACGCCCTTGAAGTACCAGATGTGCGTGACGGGGGCAGCGAGCTCGATGTGGCCCATGCGCTCACGACGGACCGAGGACTTGGTGACCTCGACGCCGCAGCGCTCGCAGACGATGCCCTTGAACCGGACACGCTTGTACTTGCCGCAGGCGCACTCCCAGTCGCGGGAAGGGCCGAAGATCTGCTCGCCGAACAGACCGTCCTTCTCGGGCTTCAGGGTGCGGTAGTTGATGGTCTCCGGCTTCTTGACCTCGCCGTACGACCACTGACGGATGTCCTCGGCGGTCGCGAGGCCGATCCGAATGGCGTCAAAGGAAGTTGCTTCGAGCAATGTTCTTCTCTCTTGCTTGATTCAGGCTTCGATGTACGGGCGGGATCAGATGTCGTCGACGGACGACGACTCGAACCGCGAGGAGATGTTGATGCCCAGCTCCTCCGCAGCGCGGAAGACCTCGTCATCGTTGTCGCGCAGGCTGACCGCCTGACCGTCGGCCGAGAGGACCTCGACGTTCAGGCAGAGCGACTGCATCTCCTTCATGAGGACCTTGAAGGACTCGGGGATGCCGGGTTCCTGGATGTTCTCGCCCTTGACGATCGCCTCGTAGACCTTCACGCGGCCGAGGATGTCGTCGGACTTGATCGTCAGGAGCTCCTGGAGGGCGTAGGCGGCGCCGTACGCCTCGAGCGCCCACACCTCCATCTCACCGAATCGCTGGCCACCGAACTGCGCCTTACCACCCAGCGGCTGCTGCGTGATCATCGAGTACGGACCCGTCGAACGAGCGTGGATCTTGTCGTCGACCAGGTGGTGCAGCTTGAGGATGTACATGTAGCCGACCGAGACGGGCTCGGGGAACGGCTCGCCGGAGCGACCGTCGAAGAGCTGCGCCTTGCCGGACGAGCCGATCAGGCGCTCGCCGTCGCGGTTCGGGAGGGTCGAGTCGAGGAGGCCCTCGATCTCGCGCTCGTACGCACCGTCGAACACCGGGGTGGCGACCTTCGTGCCCGGAGCGGCGCTGTGCGCTGCCTCGGGGAGGGCCGATGCCCACTCCTGGATGCCCTCGACGTTCCAGCCCTGCTTGGCGAGCCAACCGAGGTGGATCTCGAGGACCTGGCCGAAGTTCATGCGGCCGGGGACGCCGAGCGGGTTCAGGACGATGTCGACCGGGGTGCCGTCGGCGAGGAAGGGCATGTCCTCGACCGGGAGGATGGTCGAGATGACGCCCTTGTTGCCGTGACGACCGGCGAGCTTGTCACCCGCGGTGATCTTGCGCTTCTGGGCGATGTAGACGACCACTCGCTGGTTGACACCAGAGCCGAGTTCGTCGTCGCCGTCCTGCGAGTCGAACACCTTGACGCCGATGATCGTGCCCTCTTCACCGTGGGGCACCTTCAGCGAGGTGTCGCGCACCTCGCGCGACTTCTCGTTGAAGATGGCGCGGAGGAGGCGCTCTTCAGCGGAGAGCTCGGTCTCGCCCTTCGGCGTGACCTTGCCGACGAGGATGTCGCCGGGGCGGACCTCGGCACCGATGCGGATGATGCCGCGCTCGTCGAGGTCGGCCAGCAGGTCCGGGCTGACGTTGGGGAGGTCACGGGTGATCTCCTCCTTGCCGAGCTTCGTGTCGCGGGCGTCGACCTCGTACTCCTCGATGTGGATCGAGGAGAGCGTGTCGTCCTTGATGAGGTTCTGCGACAGGATCATCGCGTCCTCGTAGTTGTAGCCCTCCACGGCATGAACGCGACGAGGAGGTTCTTGCCGAGCGCGAGCTCGCCGTTCTCCGTCGCGGGACCGTCGGCGATGACCTCGCCCTGCTCCACACGCTCGCCGGCCGAGACGACCACGCGGTGGTTGTAGCTCGTGCCCTGGTTGGAGCGGTCGAACTTGCGCAGGTAGAAGGTCTGCGTGCCACCCTCGTCGAGCTGCAGGGTCACGGCGTCGGCCGAGACCTCGGAGACGACACCGGCCTTGTCGGCGGTGACGACGTCACCGGCGTCGATCGCGGTGTAGCCCTCCATGCCGGTGCCGACGAGCGGCGACTCGGAACGGAGCAGCGGGACGGCCTGACGCTGCATGTTCGCACCCATGAGGGCGCGGTTCGCATCGTCGTGCTCGAGGAACGGGATGAGCGAGGTCGCGACCGACACCATCTGGCGCGGCGAGACGTCCATGTAGTCGACCTCGCCCTTGGCGACGAGTTCGACCTCGCCACCCTTCTTGCGGACGAGGACCTTGTCGTCGGCGAAGTGGAACGAGTCGGTCAGCGGGGCGTTGGCCTGCGCGACGACGAACTCGTCCTCTTCCGAGGCGGTCAGGTAGTCGATGGTCTTCGTGACCTCGCCGTTGACGACGCGACGGTACGGGGTCTCGATGAAGCCGAACGAGTTGATCCGACCGAACGACGCGAGCGAGCCGATCAGGCCGATGTTCGGGCCTTCCGGGGTCTCGATCGGGCACATGCGGCCGTAGTGCGACGGGTGGACGTCACGGACCTCGACGCCGGCACGCTCACGGGACAGACCACCCGGGCCGAGGGCCGAGAGACGACGCTTGTGCGTCAGGCCCGCGAGCGGGTTGTTCTGGTCCATGAACTGCGACAGCTGGGACGTTCCGAAGAACTCCTTGATCGCGGCGACGACCGGACGCACGTTGATGAGCGTCTGGGGCGTGATCGCCTCGATGTCCTGCGTGGTCATGCGCTCGCGGACGACGCGCTCCATGCGGGACAGACCCGTGCGGACCTGGTTCTGGATGAGCTCGCCGACGGCGCGGATGCGACGGTTGCCGAAGTGGTCGATGTCGTCCACGTCGAGGCGCAGCTGCACCGGCTCACCGTCACGCACGCCGTTCAGCGTGGTCTTCTCCGCGTGCAGGGACACGAGGTACTTGATCGTCGCGACGATGTCCTTGACGGTCAGCACCGAGTCGGACAGCGGGGCGTCGATCCCGAGCTTGCGGTTGACCTTGTAGCGGCCCACCTTCGCCAGGTCGTAGCGCTTCGAGTTGAAGTAGAAGTTGTCGAGCAGCGCACGCGCGGCCTCGGCAGCGACCTGCTCGCCCGGGCGCAGCTTGCGGTAGATGTCCTTGAGCGCCTCTTCCTTCGTGAGGATGGCGTCCTTCTCGAGGGTCGACTCGATCGAGGCGAAGCCCTGGAACTCCTCCATGATCTCCTCGCTGGTCAGACCCAGCGCCTTGAGGAAGACCGTGACCGACTGCTTGCGCTTGCGGTCGATGCGCACGCCCACCTGGTCGCGCTTGTCGATCTCGAACTCGAGCCACGCACCACGCGAGGGGATGACGCGAGCGGAGTAGATGTCCTTGTCGGACGTCTTCTCCTGCTGGCGCTCGAAGTACACGCCGGGCGAACGGACGAGCTGCGACACGACGACGCGCTCGGTGCCGTTGATGATGAACGTGCCGCGTTCGGTCATGAGCGGGAAGTCGCCCATGAAGACCGTCTGCGTCTTGATCTCACCCGTCATGTGGTTCATGAACTCGGCGTTGACGTACAGCGGAGCGGCGTAGGTCTTGCCGCGCTCCTTGCAGTCGTCGATCGAGTACTTGGGGTCCTCGAGCTCGGGCGCCGTGAACGAGAGCTGCATGGTCTCGCCGAGGTCCTCGATCGGGGAGATCTCCTCGAAGATCTCCTCCAACCCGGAGTGCAGGGCGAGGTCGGTGCGACCCTGCTCCTGTCCCTCTGCGAGACGGGCCTTCCAGACGTCGTTGCCGACGAGCCAGTCGAAGCTCTCCGTCTGGAGTGCGAGCAGATCAGGAACCGTGAGGGTGTCCGTGATCTTGGCGAACGAGAGTCGCGAGTGGTTGCGACCGTTCTTGGGGTTGGTGGATGCGTTGGGCGCAGCAGCCAAGGGTGTGACCTCCGTAGGCCCCGTCGGGCCGATACTGACGAGCAGCATGTAGGTGAGTAGATGATCGCTCGGCGATCCCCGCGAGTTCATGCCCTGCGACCACGCCGACGCGTGCCTGACGCGGAACGTCGGTGCACGTGTGGGATGATCTCCGTGAGCGGGACCCGCCGCCATATACGGGTCCGGCTGCACCAGGGCGAGTTGAGCTTGTACAACTCAGAACTCTGCGTCGACCGCAATATGACGACACGGATGCCAGGGAGCGCGAACTGCCATCATAGTTCGCGCCGAGTCGTGCTGTCCAGTCCTGGCTTGACCAGATTCGGCAGTGGCGTGTATAAGCCGCTGCGCGCCCGCGGAATTCCCGGCCGCGTCCGGCCGGCGACGGCCCGCAACGGGCCTGCGCACCCGGCCCGCGCAGTGGACCCGGCCGTGCGCTCAGCCGAGGCGCTCGCGCTCGACGTGCGCCGCGCCTCCCGGCTGGCCCTGCCGTCCCGCCAGCGCACGGAAGGCGCCCTCGGGTCGGCGGGTGCGCACGAAGGTGACGCGGCCACGGTCGTCGGTGAGCTCGATCCCGAGTCCGGGGGTGAGGATCAGGGCGCGCACGCCGCGACCGATCCGCAGGCCGACGCCGCCGTAGGTGCGGGCGTCCGCCTCGACGAGTCGGACGTCGGCGATGTGCCGGCGTGCGATGCGCCGTGGCGGCAGCGGCCGGAAGTGCAGCGTGACGTGCGTGTCGGTGACGGCGAACCCGGCTCGCGCGAGCAGCAGGAGCACGCCCGCCACGACGGCGACCAGCGCCGGCACGATGAGCGCGGTCTCCGGTGCGTCGCCGGGCCACGCGGTCACCGCCGCGGTCAGGCCGAGCCCGCCGAGGAGCAGGACCGTGCCGACGACACGCATCCAGGTGGGCGCCGTCTCGTGGTCGGCGTGGGCCGGACGGGAGGCGCGGGGCACCCGCGTCGTCCGGCTCGCGGTGGTGCGCGTGGCGGCGCGGGTCGTCGGTGCGGTCGGGCGTGCGGTGGGCACGCTCATCGTGTCGGCGGTCATGTCGGGTCTCCTGCGGCTCGGCGGAGTGTTGCATCCCGTATTTTACATGACGGGTGCGATGTGATCACGGCCAGCGCACGCGGGTGACCGGAAGGGGCACGCGGACACGTGCCGACGGCGCGCACGCTCGAGCGGTGGGGGCGCTCGACGGCACGTCGTGGTCACGTCGGGAGGGCGGACGCGCGAGGTGTGGGGCACTGCACGCATCGACGCGGTCCCGCGTGACGACCGGATGAACAGTACGGAACGAGTCTTGGCGTCGGCTGGCCGTCCATGTGTACGCATTCACGTACCGGCCAGGACCGGTCAGCGCAGGACGCGCGCGACCGCCTCGGCGCGGGTGGCGACCCCGAGCTTCGCGAACACCTGGTTCACGTACGACTTCACCGTCGGCACCGTCAGGAACAGCTCCGCCGCGATCTGCGGGTTCGTCCGGCCGGCCGCGATGTGCTCGAGCACGTCGGCCTCGCGCGGGGTGAGGTCCGGGAACCGGTCTCGCACCGGCGGCACAGCGGGCGCGGATGCCGTCGCCCCGCCGCCGGCGAGCTGCGCCACCAGCCGCGCTCCGACCGTCGCGTCGAACGTCGACTGCCCCGACGCGACCGCCCGGATCGCCGTCGCGATCTCGGCCCGTCCGGCGTCCTTCGTCAGGTACCCGCGCGCACCCGCCCGGAGCGCGGTCACGATCGACTCGTCGTCCGCGTAGGTCGTCAGCACGAGCACCGCCACCTGCGGGTGGTCGGCCACGATGCGCGCGGTCGCCGTCGGCCCGTCGGTGCCGGGCATGCGCAGGTCCATCAACACGACGTCGGGAGCGTCACGGTCCACCGCCGCGATCGCCTCGGCGCCGTCGGCGGCCTCACCCGTCACGTGCAGGTCCGGTACGAGCGACAGCACCGTCACCAGGCCGTCGCGGACGATCGCCTGGTCGTCGACGACGAGGACACGGATGGTCACGAGGCGTCCCCCTCGGTGGTGACCACGGCGTCCACCGGCAGGTGCACCGCGACGACGAACTCGTCGTCGGACCGCTCGGCCTCGACCGTCGCGCCGCTGCCGAGCTCCTCGACGCGCTCGCGCATCCCGAGCAGCCCCTGGCCGCCGCCGGTGAGCGGGTTGGCCACGACGACGTCCACGGCGTCGCCGTCGCGGACGACGGACAGTGACACGGGTCGGCCGGGGGCGTGCCTGCGGGCGTTGCTGAGGGCCTCGCGGGCGACCTGGACGACGGCGGCGCGGTGTGCCTCGTCGAGTGCGGCCAGGGTCGTGTCGCCCTGCACCACGATCGTGCCGCCGAACGATCGGTGGGCGGCGACCAGGGCGGTCAGGTCGGTGCGGTCGGTGCGGTCGGTGCGGTCGGTGCGGTCGGTGCGGTCCGGCACGTGGTCGGTGGACGGCCGGGAGGCGCGGCTCGCGTCCGGCACGTCGGCTCCGGTGGTCCGCGTGGCCTGGTCCGGGGCTGTGGTCCGGTCCGGGGTGGTGGCGCGGTCCGCGGTCGTGGTCGGGTCGGGGACGGCGGCCCCGTCCGGGGTGGCATCGGGCTCGGCGTCCGCGTCGTCGCGGAGGGCGTGCACGGCCCGGCGGGCCTCGGCGAGACCGTCCGCCGCCAGGGTCCTGGCCTCGCCGGCACGCTTCGCCGCGTCGTCGACCCGGCCGGCCTCGAGCAGGGCCTCGACCGCGTCGAGCTGCAGCACGAGACCCCCGAGCGAGTGCGCGAGCACGTCGTGGATGTCCCGCGAGGCCCGGGACCGGTCGGCGAGGAGCTGTGCCCGCTGCTGGTCCCGCTCGGCCTGCCGCGCACGCTGCGCCGCGACCCGGAACTGCCGGCGGCTGAACCCGATGAGCACGCCGAGCAGCAGCCCACCGCTCGTGCCGAGGACGAACTGGACCGAGGCGTGCTCGATCGTCGCGCAGACGGCGATCACCACCACCGCCCCCACCGCGGTCACCGCTGCGACCCAGACCGGCACCCGGAGGTTCGCGCCGAGCAGGACGATCCCGACGATCACGGGGACGATCATGAGCGAGTCGGTCGCCACCACCGTCAGGGAACCGGCGACGATCATCACCACGCCCGCGACGACGAGCAGCTGCGGCGTCCGGCCGAACTCACGGAGCGCCCACGCGGCGAGCGCCACCGCGCCGAGCACCCACACCCACGCGGGGAGCTGCAGCTCGAGTCCGTTCTTCACGAACCAGAACCCGACGATCACGATGCCGAGGGCGTTGAGTCCCCAGGCGGTTGCCGAACGGGACCGACCCCGGGGAGGTCGGTCGGGTCCGGTCCGCTCAGCAGGGTCACCGGACCATCATGCCGCGGGTGGTGCGGCGGCCGGCGGTCCGGTCGCCGCGCGGGATGCGCTGGTCGATGACGACGGCGCGTGCGGCGCGGTTCAGGGCGAGCACGAGCAGGATCGCGCCGGTCGAGGTGAGCAGGTGCTCACCGAGGTGGCCGCCGAGGACGTCGAGGCCGACGCGCACCGCGATGAGCACGATCCAGAGCGACGCCCCGAGCCAGCCTGTGCGGGACTGGATCGTCCGACCCTTGCTGTCCGGGGTGGCGACGGTGCGGAACCGGGTGATGGTGCCCATCGTCAGGCCCACGCCGATCGTGATCAGGGCCTCGATGCCGAGGAACACGACGTCGATCGTGGTGATCGTCGCCCCCGACTGCGCCAGGACCACCACGCCGATGATCGCCATGATCATCGGCGTGCGCCAGATGCGCGCCGGGTCGAGGTACTGCCAAGTGGCCTGGCGGTACCCGAGGAAGCCGACGAGAGCGACGCCGATCAGGACGTTGACGAGGAGCTGGACCGACATGGTGTGCCTTTCGAGGTGACCCGGCGGGACGTCCCCGACCGATGGATCCAGCCTCGTTCCGGCGCGTCCGCGAGCACACCAACCAGGGGTGGGGGCCCGGGTGGTGATCGCGGTGCCGGTCGAGGTGGTGTTCGATTGACCGCATGGCTGATGCGTTCGACGGGTTCCGGATCGGTGCGGGGTACTCGGTGGTCGAGCCGGACCGGCACCGCCCCGGGTCCTTCACGCTCGTGGTGGACGGCACGCCGCAGTCGCACGTCGACCTCGAGGACCCGACCCACCTGGCGTTCGAGTACATCCGGCGGATCGGGCACGCCATCGACCTGCTGCCGTCCGGCCCGGTCACGGCGCTGCACCTCGGCGCCGGCGCCCTGACGCTCCCCCGGTACGTCGCGGTGACCCGGCCGGGCTCCCGCCAGCAGGTCATCGAGCTCGAGCGCGACCTGGTGGACCACGTCCGCGAGGTCCTGCCGTTCCCCCGCGGTGCGTCGATCCGGGTGCGGTACGGCGACGCGCGCGAGGTGCTCGGCAAGCTCCCCTCCGGGCTGCGCGGCACGGTGGACCTGGCCGTGGTGGACGTCTTCGGCGGTTCGCAGATCCCGGCGCACGTGACGAGCATCGAGTTCTACCGCGAGGTCGCCGCGTTCCTGTCGCCGACCGGCGTCGTCGCCGTGAACGTGGCCGACGGCGCGGGTCTCGCGTTCGCACGGGGGCAGGCGTCGACGCTGCAGGCCGTGCTGCCGTCGGTCGCAGCGGTGGCGGACACCGGCATGCTCAAGGGGCGGCGGTTCGGGAACATCGTGCTGCTCGGTTCGCCGACCGACCTGCCGATCGCCGAGATGCCGCGGCGGTACTCCTCGGATCCGATGCCGGCGAAGGTCGTCCACGGGGCCGAGCTGCGGGCGTTCATCGCCGGGGCGCCGATCGTCACCGACGCGACGGCCGTCGCGTCACCGGAGCCGAACCGGAGCGTGTTCGGCGCCTGACCCCGCGGTGACGACGGGGCGGCGCGCCAGGCCGTTCCCGGGCACTCGGCGGGTGCGGCTGTCAGGATGGTCTGAACGACCGCGCAGGTGCGCGACCGAGCGATGGGATCCCCTGATGACGAACGACGACCGGAGCAACCAGGACCGGACGGGCGACGGCCAGGCGCCGAGCTGGGGCGAAGCCCCGCAGCAGCAGCAGCCCGCCGCCGACGCACCGCGGTACGGCGAGCGGAGCGACCCGACGCCGCAGTACGGGCAGTCCGCCCCGCAGTACGGCGAGCAGCAGAACCAGTACGGGCAGCAGCAGAACCAGTACGGGCAGCAGCAGGACCAGTACGGCCAGCAGCAGTACGGCCAGCAGCAGCAGTACAACCAGCAGCCGTACGCCGCGGCGCCCGCGAGCTCCGGCTCGCCCGCGTGGCAGAGCTACGAGGAGCCGAAGGCCAAGAAGAAGACCGTCGGCGTGATCGCGTTCGTGGTCGGCCTCGCCGCCCTGGTCGTCGGAGCCATCGGCGGGTACCTGTTCGGGCAGTCGTTCGGGGCTTCCGATGCCTTCCGCGACTCGATGCAGAACAGCGGGGCGACGCCGAGCGACGCCCAGATCACCGAGCTGATGACCTCGTCGAACGTCATCACCGGGTCCCTCATGTTCTACCTGGGCACGGCCCTCGGCCTGTGGGCGATCGTGCAGGGCATCATCGCTGCCGTCACCAAGCGTGGCCGCGGTTGGGGCGTCTTCGCGATCGTCCTCGCCGTCGTCGCGCTCATCGTCTTCGTCGTGGCGGTCGGCGTCGCTGCGGTCGCGGCGAGCGGGATGTCCTGATCCGCTGAGCCCGTCCTGAACGGCCCGTCGTGCTCCGGCACGGCGGGCCGTTTCGCGTCGACCGGCGCGAAGCCTGAGCGCGTCGCACCGGCCGCTCCCGGCAGAGCGCGGCTACCCTCGAACCGATGTCCCTCCCGCCCGACGACCGTCAGCAGCCCGACCCGTCCGACCCGTCCCGTGAACCGCGCCACGCGGCTCCCGTGACGGCCGGGGTCAGCCCGGGCAGCACCTTCGCGCCCATCAGCCTGCGGCCGGCGGTCGACGTCGACGCCGTGCACCAGCGTCTGCGCGACCTCGGTCAGAGCCGCAGCACCGAGGCGCTCGCGGAACGCGCCGAACTCCTCCGCCTGCTCGGCCGACTCGACGAGTCACTCGTCGTGGCGGAAGAGGTCTTCCGCCTCGCGATGTTCACGGGCGAGCGCCAGGACAAGGTCGCCGCCCGGATCCGGCGCGCACACATCCTGCACGACCTCGGTCGCCACGAGCGTGCCGCGACCGAGGCCGCTCTGGCCCGCGACACCGCCGCGACCGAGGAGTGGCCGGAGCTCGAGGGTGCCGCCGCCGAGATCGAGGGGTGGTCGCTGTTCGAGAACGACCGCTTCGAAGAGTCCCGTGCCGCTCTGTCCCGTGCCTACCAGGCGTTCCGCCAGGCCGGTGCCCCGTCCGAGCGCACCGACGCCCTGCGCACCGCGGTCGAGGCGGCGATGCGTGCCTCGATCACGCACCCCGCCGAACCCGCCGACAAGCCGCGGACGGCTCGCGAGGTCGCCGCCCGCCGCGCCGAGGACGACGAACCGACCATGCGCGTCGCCGAGCCGGTCAAGCAGGTCCCGCCGATCCGCCGCCGGGTGCTCGGGGCGCCGGACGCCGCGCGCACCGAGGCCGACGACATCTGGGGACGGATCGCCGCACGGGCAGCCAAGAAGGGCCAGGCCGACCCCCGCGCCGACCAGTGACCGCACTCGAGACGGTCCGTTCCCGAGCCGAGGCACTCATCACCGAGCACCTCGGCGCGGGCGCATGGGCCTTCGGGTTCGACCACGCGAAGACCCGTGCGGGACAGTGCGACTTCGCCCGGAAGCGCATCACCGTCAGCCGACACCTGGCCGCACGGTTCTCGGACGACGACGTCGAGCAGGTCCTGCTGCACGAGGTCGCGCACGCCCTCGCCGGGGCACGTGCGGGCCACGGCCCGAAGTGGAAGCGGACCGCGTCCGCCATCGGGTACACGGGGTCACGGCTGCACGACGGCCCGATCGCCAGCGAGCTCGCACCGTGGATCGGGACCTGCCCCGCCGGACACGAGCACTTCCGCTACCGGACGCCCACCCGCCAGCTCGCCTGTGCCCGGTGCTCCCGCCGGTTCGACGCGCGCAACGCCATCGTCTGGCGGCGCCGGAGCGAGGCTGACACCCCGTCGACGGTGGCCTCGACTACCGCATGAGTCCGTCCGCGCTCGGAGGCGCGCCGGTAACCCGTTAGCCTGGACGGATGCACACGGGGCAGCACATCCGCACGGACGCCGGATCCACCTGGTTCTTCGACGCCGGTCGGATCGCCCTGGACTTCGCGCACACCGGTGGGTTCGCCGACGACCCGGACGGCCGGCGTCCCCGATCGCAGCTCGGTGAGCTGCTCGCGAGCCCGGCCGACCTGGACGAGTGGCTCAGCGACCACACCGAACCGATCGACGTCGGGGCCAGCGCGCGCGAGCTGCAGGACGCCCGCGCGCTCCGCGCCGCGATCGCCCGACTCGCCGTCGCCGCGGCCCCCGGCCCGGCGACCACCGCGGCCGAGCGCACCGCCGTCGCGGCGGGCCTGCGTGCCGGGACCGGCCGCACGCGCCCCGCGCCCGACGACATCGACACCGTCAACCTGTTCGCCGCCCTGCCGGACGTGCCCCCGAGCCTCCCGGGTGGCCGCCGACGTGCCGGAGCCAACCGTGTCCGCCTGGCCCAGGCACTGTCCAGCGTCGCGCGTGACGCCGTCGCGTTGTTCACCGAGGTCGGCTTCGACGACGTCGAGGCCGACGGCCGGCCGACGCGTCTGAGCCGCTGCTCGGCGGACGACTGCGCGCTGGTCTTCTACGACTCCTCGCGGGGCGGGACGCGTCGCTGGTGCTCGATGCAGCGGTGCGGGAACCGCGCCAAGGTCCGTGCGCACCGCGCTCGGCGCGCGGCGGCCTGACCACCCTCCAGCCAGCCGTCAAGGCACCGCGAAGAAAAGATTCGGCGCGCCGAATTCTCTGGCATGCTGGGTCCCGTGACCGACACCGCCGCCGCCAGGACCACCGAGCAGCCCTCCGGCACGCCGCGCCGCCGCGCCGCGGGCCTGACCCTGCTCGGCCCGGCGTTCGTGGCGGCCATCGCCTACGTCGACCCCGGCAACGTGGCCGCCAACCTCACCGCCGGGGCGAAGTACGGCTACCTGCTCCTCTGGGTCCTGGTCGCCGCGAACGCGAGCGCGGTCGTCGTGCAGTACCTGTCCGCCAAGCTCGGCGTCGTCACGGGCAAGTCCCTGCCGGAGCACCTGGGCCTGCGGATGCGTCGCACCCCGAGGCTGCTCTTCTGGGGGCAGGCCGAGGTCGTCGCGGCCGCGACCGACATCGCCGAGGTGATCGGCGGCGCGCTCGCCCTGCACCTGCTCTTCGGCCTGCCGCTCGTCGCCGGCGGGCTCATCACGGGCGTGGTCTCGATGCTCCTGCTGACCCTGCACAGCCGCCGCGGGACCCGCACCTTCGAAGCCGTCGTCACGGCGATGCTCGCGATCCTCACCGTCGGCTTCTGCGCCGGACTGCTCTTCGCGCAGGTCTCCCCCGCCGAGCTCGTCAGCGGCCTGGTGCCGCGGTTCGAGGGCTCGGAGTCGGTGATGCTCGCGGCGTCGATGCTCGGCGCGACGGTCATGCCGCACGCGGTCTACCTGCACTCGGCGCTCGCCCGCGACCGGCACGGCGACGTGCCCGCCGGCCCCGAGCGCCGCCGCGTGCTCGTCGCGACCCGGTGGGACGTCGGTCTCGCGCTGGTGGTCGCCGGCGGCGTGAACATCTGCATGCTCGTCCTGGCCGCGGCGACCCTGCCCGGCGTCGCCGGCACCGACTCGATCCCCGGCGCCCAGCGGGCGATCGCCGACCACGTCGGGCCCGTCGTCGGGGTGCTCTTCGCGGTGGGGCTGCTGGCGTCCGGACTGGCCTCGACCTCGGTCGGCTGCATGGCCGGCGCCGAGATCATGAAGGGGCTGTTGCACGTCCGGATCCCGCTCGTGGCGCGGCGTGTGATCACCCTGGTGCCGGCGATCGTGCTGCTCGCGATCGGTGCCGACGCGACGATGCTGCTGGTGGTGAGCCAGGTGGTGCTGAGCTTCGGGATCGCCTTCGCGATCGTCCCGCTGGTCGTCTACACGTCGCGCCGCAGCATCATGGGCACGGACGTGAACGCCGCGACCACCCGCGTGGTGGCGTGGGTGATCGCGGCGGTCATCGTGGCGCTCAACGTCGCACTGATCGTGCTCACGGTGACGCAGTGAGCGCCGTGACGTCGGTCGTCACTCGACGACCGTGACGTCCTTCCAGAACGCGACGTAGCCCGAGTAGTCCTTGCCGACGCGGTCGAACGACGACGGGATCGGCGTCGGGTAGGACCACGCGCGGTCCTGCAGCGCCTGTCCGTCGACGTTCACCGTGAAGTACTGGGTGTCGCCCTTCCACGGGCAGTGGTACTGGGTGGGGCTCTCGGTGAACAGCTCGGACTTCACGCTCGACGGCGGGAAGTACCAGTTGCCCTCGATCTTGATGAGGTCCTCTTCCTGGGCCTCCGCGATCACCGTGTCGCCGACGACTGCCTTCATGCGTTGCTCCTTCGCTCGCTGGTGCCGGACGGCCTGGACGGCGCTCCGGTCCCTGTCCGCCCGAACGCTACGCCCGGCCCCGCGATTCCCGCAGGACGACCAGGTCCGGTCCGACGACGAGCGCCGCGTTCACCGGCTCGCGACCGAGGACGGCGGCGCTCTCGGACGCCGTGACCAGGTGCTTCACCGCGCGCCGGAGCCCGGTGTACGCCGCGCAGGCCGCGGCTGCCTCCGGTGAGTGTGGTCGATCCCGACCGCGGCGAGCGCATCGACGACGGCGCCGGCGGCGAGCAGGTCCTCGACGGCGAAGTCGGGTGCGTCGGGCACGTCGACGGTCTCGCCCGCGGCCTCGGCCGCGTCGTCCAGCGCTCCGGCATGGTGCAGCCCGGCGGCCATGACCGCGACGACGCACCGGTCGCCACGATCGTCCTGGAGGCCCGTCACCCGTTCCGCGATCGCACTCGCGTTGCCGAGGTGGCCGAGCACGACCTCCGGACCGTCCGGCAGCTGGGCGGTCGCGTTCCGCAGCGCGCGGCGCTGCGCGCCGCGTCCGGCGAGCTCGGCAGGACGTCCACCCAGACGAAGAGGTGTGCGCCGTGGGCGATGCGTGCCGCCCCACCGGTGCCCCACGCGAACCGGACCTGGTACTGCTCCTGGGTGCGTTCTGCCACGTCCGTCACGATAGCCGCCCGGACGATGCTGTCCCTCTCCACAGGGTGGCCGTCCCGACAGGCTCCACCATGGTCGACGACCGTAGGATGCACTTCCATGGAGATCGCCCCCGCGCCCACCCTGACCGGCGACCGTGTGACGCTCGAGCCCCTCGCGCAGGAGCACGCGGAAGACCTGCGGGCAGCGGTGACGGACGGCGATCTGTGGCGCACCTGGTACACCTCGGTCCCTGCGCCGGCCCAGGTCGAGGACGAGATCGACCGGCGCCTCGCCGAGCACGAGGCCGGCCGCATGGTGCCCTTCGGGGTGCGGGACCGTCCGACCGGCCGCGTGGTGGGCTCGACGACCTTCATGAACATCGACGCGGGCAACCGACACGTCGAGATCGGCAGCACCTTCCTGGCCAAGTCGGCGCAGCGATCGGGCATCAACACCGAGGCGAAGCTGCTGATGCTGTCCCACGCGTTCGAAGCCTGGCAGTGCATCGCGGTGGAGTTCCGCACGCACTGGCACAACCACCAGTCCCGCGCCGCGATCGCCGGCCTGGGCGCGAAGCAGGACGGCGTGCTGCGGAACCACTCGATCGGTCGCGACGGCACGCTCCGCGACACGGTGGTGTTCTCGATCATCGCCTCGGAGTGGCCGGCGGTCCGGCTGTCCCTGGCCGAGCGGCTCCGGCGGCACGACCGCGCCGAGGGGTCGCGCCGCCGGTCCGCCCGGCACGCCTGACCGTCAGAGCGTGTGACGGACCGTCCGGTCACCGAGCGGCTGGACCGGACGCGCGTTCTCGACGTGCGCTGCCTCGAGGTCGGCGAGCTGGTCGGCGCCGAGCTCGATCGGGTCCTCGAGCACGATCCACCGCACCCCCTCGGTGCAGGGCGGCGTGGTGAGCGACCCCTCGTAGGTCGCGAAGGAGCGCGACGCGGGCAGCATCGCCTCGACGTCCACCGTGCTCTCGCGACCCGCCCCTGCCGTCGCACCGGCGAGGTAGCTCTCGTAGGCGGGGTTGTGCGCGCCCCGCTCGGCGAGGACCCCGACGACGGTCAGGGCGCCGCGGTCGTCGGCGTGCACGAAGTGGAACTCCGCGTCGGCCGGGTCGCCGTCGACGGTGTGCTCCGACCCCGCGTGGAAGTGCATCTGCACCAGGTCGAGGTCCGCGCCGGCGATGGTCGTCGAGGCACCGTCGCCGGCGGTGAACTGCACGGTGTGCCCGTTGTCCGCCGTCAGACCCCGGACAGCGCCCGAGCCCACGAGGTCGAGGTCGGCGCCACCGCGGGCGGCCGGCAGATCGATCGGGGACTGCTGGGCGCCGGTTCCGCACGTGCCGTACTCGTCGGTGAGACCACCCCAGTGCTGCGGGGCACCTGCTCCCTCGTACGACCACGACGTACCGGCGTCGTGCGCGTCGGCCGCGGGAGGCGTTCCGGCCGCGCAGCCGGCGAGGACGAGGAGGACGGCTGGGGCGGCGAGCAGGGGCAGGCGGGGGTGAGTGGATCGCATGCTGTACACACTCACATACTCGTATTTCACATTTGCCTTGAGTGGTCGTCGGCCGCGAGCGTAGGGTCCTGGGCATGCACGTCGGTATCCGGATCGTCCTCGATGCGCCGGTCGACGCCGTGCGCGATGCCCTGCTGTCCCCGTCCGTGATGGTCGCGGTGACGAAGCCGTTCCTGGTGTACCGCTCGCGCAGCGCCGAGGGGTTCCCGGTGCGGTGGGAACCGGGGCACCCGCACCCGATCACCGCGAGTGCGTTCGGCCTGGTGCCGAGCGGCGACACGCACGTCGACCTCGACCTGTACGAGATCGACGGCGTCCCCGTCCAGCGTGACAACGGCGGCGGCACGAGCGGGCTGTTCGGCCGCATGACGATGCGCCACCGGATGGCGGTCGTGCCGGCTCCCGGCGACCGGACGCTGCTCATCGACCGCCTGACCTACCGGATGCGGCCGTGGCCCCTCGGCGCACTGCTGTGGCCGGGGATGTGGGTCATCTGGCAGTGGCGGGCGTACCGGATGCGTGCGCTCGCGCCCACCTGGCGGACGGATGCTGCCTGACCGAGGCGAGTCGGGCCTCCCGTCCACCGCGGAGCGGGCGTAGCCTCGACCACGTGAGCCAGACGCGCCCCCAGGAGCCGACGACCGACGACCGTGTCCGCAGCACGCTGGCGACCGTGGACTGGCGGCGCATGACGTTCGACCTGTACCGCCGTGTCCGCGCGACGCCTGATCCCCAGACGGCGCACGCGCTGTGGCGGGAGACCCGCGACGCGATGTTTGCGGAGCACCCCGCGTCGCCGCTCCTGGACGACGATGCCCGCGACTTCGAGTCGCTGCCCGTGCCGGACTACGACCCCGCCTGGCGGTTCCAGGTGCGCATCGAGGCGGCTGAGCCCGCCGAGTTCGACTACGAGACCGGCACCGACGGCACCGTGCACTTCGATCGTCTCGGCGTCGTGACGGTCCCGGGCGTCGGCACGCTCGACGTCTGGTCGCACGGCGGCTACGGGGGCGGGCTGTTCGTCCCGGTGAAGGACTCCAGCGCCGGCAAGGCCCGCGGTACGTACGGCGGCGGACGCTACCTGCTCGACACGATCAAGGGCTCGGACCTGGGCGGCGACGACGCCGACTCGCTCGTGCTGGACTTCAACTTCGCGTACAACCCGTCGTGCGCGTACGACCCGGCGTGGGCGTGCTCGCTCGCGCCTCCCGGCAACACCGTGCCGGTGCCGATCCCGGTCGGCGAGCAGTACGACTTCTAGGGTGGAACGCATGGCAGGACTGGTCGCACTCGACGCCGGCGGACGCGTACCGCCCTTCGAGCAGGTCCGCTCGCAGATCGCGGCGCAGATCGGCGCGGGGTACCTCGTCGACGGCGAACGGCTGCCGAGCGTGCGGGGGTTGGCCGACGAGCTCGGGCTGGCGGCCGGCACGGTCGCGAAGGCCTACCAGCTGCTCGAGGAGGCCGGGCTCGTGCACACCGCGCGTGGTGCCGGCACCCGGGTGGTGCGGCCGGCCGAGGTGCCGGACGCCGTGGCTGATGCGGCCCGCGCGCTGGCAGCCGCTGCCCGCGCCGCGGGACTGTCGGCGGACCAGGCGGCCACCGCGCTCAAGGACGCCTGGCCCGCGTAGCGCGGGGCTTCGGGGCGTACCTGGTGCTTCCGGGCGTACCTGGTCGGAAGTTCCGGCCCGGTACGCCCGATCCGACTTTCCATCGCGGCCGTTCTGGGAAGGAACCCGCGCGCTCAGCAGTGCTCGAAGACGTAGGCGTCGTCCGTCGGTGTCACCAGGTCGCGGTCGCGCAGGATCGTCATCGCGGGCCGGTCCTCCAGCCCGCACACCGATGCCCACGAGCGCTCGAGGGTGTCCGCGTACTCGATGTCGATGACCCGCTTGCCGTAGGCCTTCGTGTACGCCGAGCACTCCTGGTACTGCACGCACTCCTCGGCGACGACGAAGTCGAACCCGGTCTGCTTCCGGCCGGAGGCCCCGAGCTGTGGCGTGTTCTTCTGCCCGACGGCCAGGCCGTGGCGGTGCCCGGTGTCGACGAGCGACTTCGCGAGCGCCAGGTTGCCGGCGCGCGTCAGCCGCTTCCCGCTCCGGGTCCACGAGTCGAGGTTGTCGAACTCGACCGCGTCGAACCCGCGATCGCCGCAGCGGGCGATGGACTTCGTGAGCACCTTCGTGATGAGCGCGCGCTTCGCCGCCGTCCGGGTGTCGAGGAGCATCTCGTCCGGCCAGCCCGGGTCGGACACCGGCTTGCCGGCCCGGTCGCGCAGGATCGCCGACGGGTAGGACTTCGTCCACGTGCCGGCGGACTCGGGCTGGGTCTGGAACCCGTTGACGTAGCAGATGTCGTACTTGCCCTTCGCGGGCTTCGCGGTGCTGTCCCGCTCGACGATCGTCACGCCGGACGGCGGCGTGTAGGAGCCGCCGAGCTGGTAGTCCGGGCGCCCCGAGGTCGGCAGGTTGCGGTAGCTCGCCGCAGCGCTGGTCGGAGCAGCCTCGGCGCAACCGGCCGTGCCGAGGACGGCCACCAGGGCCATCGCGGTGGTGATCAGGACGGTTTGCGTACGCACCCGGGAATCCTCGCACGCGCACGGCGAACGGACCGGTCCTGGGTTCTGCGGGGTGCACACGCTATGCTGGTGGTACTCGAGACGCCGATCGTCTCGTGCGTCGTACGGACGCCCCGAACTCCCGACCACGTTCCACTGATCCTCTGGTCGATGATCGAGCACCTCCCGAAGGTGCCCAGGCTTCTCTGCTGCGGCGACTGCGCCAGCCACCTCTGTTGGCGCGCATCCCGCCCGCGCGCTGCCTCAGAGCGCGCCCACAGCCGGTCTCATCCGGCTCGAAAGGTCACCATGACCACCAATGACCTCCGTTTCTCCGACCTGGGCGTCCCCGCGCCGATGGTCGCCGTCCTCGCCGACCAGGGCAAGGAGACCGCGTTCCCGATCCAGGAGGACACGCTCCCCGACTCCCTGCAGGGCAAGGACGTCCTCGGCCGTGGCCGCACCGGCTCCGGCAAGACGATCGCGTTCGCGATCCCGCTCGTCGCCCGCCTCGCCGCCAGTGGCCGCAAGCGCCGTGCCGGCCGCCCCCGTGCCCTGGTGCTCGCCCCCACCCGTGAGCTCGCGACCCAGATCGACGTCGCCCTCGCCCCGCTCGCCAAGGCCATGGGCCTGAACACCACGACCATCTTCGGTGGCGTCGGACAGGGCCGTCAGGTCGACGCCCTGCGCGGCGGCGTGGACGTCGTCGTGGCCTGCCCGGGTCGCCTCGCCGACCTCATGCAGCAGGGCCACGTCAACCTCGGTGACATCGAGGTGACCGTCCTCGACGAGGCCGACCACATGGCCGACATGGGCTTCCTGCCCGGCGTGACCAAGATCATGCAGGCGACGCCCGAGCAGGGGCAGCGTCTGCTGTTCTCCGCCACGCTCGACAACGGCGTGGACAAGCTCGTCAAGAAGTTCCTGCACAACCCGGTGATGCACTCCGTCGACGAGGCGAACAGCCCCGTCGAGGCGATGACCCACCACCTGTTCGAGGTCGCCGACGCCGACGCGAAGAAGCACCTCGTGAGCACCCTCGCCTCGGGCAACGGTCGCCGCATCCTCTTCATGCGCACCAAGCACCACGCCAAGCGCCTCGCCAAGCAGCTCAGCAGCCAGGGGATCCCGGCCGTCGACCTGCAGGGCAACCTGTCGCAGGGCGCCCGTGAGCGGAACCTGGCGAAGTTCTCGTCCGGCGAGGCCCTCGTCCTCGTCGCCACCGACGTCGCCGCCCGTGGTGTGCACGTCGACAACGTCGAGCTCGTCGTGCACGTCGACCCGCCCACCGAGCACAAGGCGTACCTGCACCGCTCGGGCCGTACCGCCCGTGCCGGTTCGTCCGGTGACGTCGTCACGGTGACGATGCCCGCCGAGCGTCGCGACGTCGCGCAGATGATGCGCGCCGCAGCCATCAAGGTCACCCCGCAGCAGGTCACCGCGACCTCCCCGGCGGTCACCACGCTCGTCGGCGAGATCGCCCCGATCCGCCACGTCGCCGAGGACCAGCCCGCACAGCAGCAGCGTCAGCCGAAGCAGCGTTCCGCCGATTCCGCCGGTGACCGTGGTCGCCGTGGTCGCGGTGGCCGTCCGGGAGGCTCGGGTCAGCCCGCGCGCTCCGGCTCGGCTTCCGAGTCCGCCGGTTCGGCCGGGGCCGTCAGGGCCGTCCGGCTCGCGGCGCACGTTCCGAGGGCACCGGGCGCTCCGCCGCCGCGGGCGCGGGCTCGACGGGTGGTCGCCGTACCGGCGGCAGCCGTCGTGCCGGCAGCGACACGGTGCGCGGTGGGTCCTCTGCGGTCTGGTCCTCGGACGGTGGCTACGCAGCGGGCCGTGGAGCCGGCCAGGAGTCGGGCGGGGGCCGTCGTGGCTCGTCGCGCCGCGCCTCCCGTCCGGCCGGCGCTGCCGACCGCCACTGATCTGTCGACCCGGCCCGCGCTGACCAGCGGGGGACAACCTTGGGGGCGCCTGCGAAACGCACGCCTCCGAGGCGTAGGTTCTCCTTCACCGGATGCCGCGCAAGCGGCTGACGGGGAAACGTCCGCTGTTGGAAGGAGTGCCTATGGCTGGGATCGAAGACATCAAGAACGCCGCTGAGAAGGCGGCAGGCAAGGTCAAGGAGGCCGTCGGGAACGCGACGGACAACGACCACCTCAAGGCTGAGGGCAAGACCGATCAGGTCAAGGCCGACACCAAGCAGGCGGGTACGAACGTCAAGGACGCCGCTTCCGGCGTCGCCGACAGCCTCAAGAGCGACCGCGACACGAAGTAACAAGCCGGTCCAGTACCGCGCTGCGAAGCCCCCGGATCCGATCGGATCCGGGGGCTTCGTCGTGATCGGGTGATCCGTTGTGCTCGGGGACCGTGCCGGGCGCTACATGAGCGCGCCGACCGACGCGAGGCCCGCGCGCAGCAGGGCACCGCGGCCACCCTCCATGTCGTCGGCGACGCCGTCGGACGCGGCTTCCATCGGGGTCATCCAGGTGAGCTCGAGGGCGTCCTGCCGGGGCTCGCACGTGCCGGTGACCGGGACGACGTAGGCCAGCGAGATCGCGTGCTGCCGCTCGTCGGTGTACACCGAGGCGCCGGGCAGCGGGAAGTACTCGGCCACCGTGAAGGGCGTCGGGCTCGACGGCAGCTGCGGGAACGCCATCGGGCCGAGGTCCTTCTCGAGGTGACGGAAGAGCGCCGTGCGGATGGACTCGCCGAACATCACGCGACCGGACACCAGGGTGCGGACGATCGAGCCGCTCGGGGCCACACGCAGGAGCACCCCGACCTCGGTCACGACGCCGAGCCCGTCGGTGCGGACGGGGATCGCCTCGACGTAGCAGATGGGGAGTCGACGACGCGCGTTGGCGAGTTCCTCGTCGGACAGCCAGCCGGAGTCGGGGTCGGGGGTTTGCAACGAGGCCATGCACCGTGTCTACCAGGGACGGCGTCGAGTTCGGCGGAAGGCGCGGGACTTGGGGATGGTTAGCGTTGTCCACATGATCGATGCAGACCTGGTGCAGTGGACCCGTCCCGCGGAAGAACGCGCAGGGACACCGCTGCTCGTGACCATGCACGGGGTGGGGTCGAACGAACGCGACCTGCTCGGACTCGCCCCCGCGCTGCCGGCGGCCTGGACGATGGCGTCACTGCGGGCGCCGATGCCGTGGGGCCAGGGGTTCAGCTGGTACCCGCTCGGGACGCCGGGCTCCCCGCGCTCGAGCCCGTCGACGCCGCGGTCGCCGAGGTGCTCGCGTGGGTCGACTCCGTCGCCGCCGACCACCCGCGGATCGGACTCCTCGGGTTCTCGCAGGGCGGATCGATGGCGCTGCAGCTGCTGCGGGCCCGACCGGCTGCGTTCGCCTTCGCGGTGTCGCTGTCCGGGTTCGTCGTACCGGGGGCGACGGACTCGCGTGACGAGGCCGTCGCCGCCGCCCGGCCGCGGGTGTTCCTCGGGCACGGCGACCTCGACCCGGTGATCCCGGCGGAGGCCACCGCGCGGACGCAGGCGTGGGCGGCGGCGAACACCACCGTGACGGACCGGACGTACGAGGGTCTGCCGCACGCGGTGTCGGCAGCGGAGCTGTCGGACGTCGCGGCGTTCATCGGGGCGTAGGCGCGGGCGTGCAGCGCGCTCGGTGAGCGGCGCGGGACGCGCTTGGTGAGCAGAAATGGTCGGGTCCGACGTGCGGACTCGACCATTTCTGCTCACGATGCGCGGGGTCAGCCCCGGCGACGACGGACGGGAGGCACGGTGCGGGCTGGCACCGTGCCTCCTGTCCGTCAGTCGGCGAGGATCTGCAGGAGGTCCTTGCGGAGCTGGTCGACCTTGGCGGTGGCGGCCTTCGCCTGGTCCTCCGTCGCGGTCGTCCGGTACATCTGCAGGACGCCCATGGTCTTCCGGAGCGCCTCGAAGAACTCGCGCTGCGCGTCCGGGATCCCTGGAGCTGCGTCGAGTGCCGCTGCGATCTCGTCGGCCTTCGCCTCGGCCTCGGCCTTGCCGGCGTCGGTGAGCTCGAAGAGCGTCTTGCGGCCGTCACCCGACGAGACCACGAGGTCTTCGTCGACGAGCTGCTGGAGCGTCGGGTAGACCGAGCCGGGGCTCGGCTTCCAGGCACCGCCGGTGCGCTCGGCGATGGTCTTGATCACGGCGTAGCCGTTCTGCGGCCCCTCGGCCAGCAGGCCGAGGATCGCGAGGCGGACGTCACCGCGGCGGCGGCGTTCGCGACCGAAGCCGGGTCCGCCGAAGCCACCGAAGCCGGGGCCGAAGCCCATGCCCGGCCCGAAGCCCGGGCCGAAGCCGCGGCCACCTCGGCCGCCGTGCTCGTGGTCACCGCGGTCGCGGCCGGGGAAGCCGGCGCCGTGGAGCTGCCGCGCGCCGCCGAAACGGGGGCCGCGCGGGTGGTGGTTGCTGTCGTTGTCGTTGTGCATGGGGCGCATGATGCGTCCTTCCTTGTTGCTGAGTCGGCTCGCGATCGGTCTGACTGGTTTCGTCTTCGTCGTATCGCGATGTGTTTACGATAGATCGCTAACTATCGTCTTGTCAAGGGGTACTCCCCGCTCGGGCTGCTGTCGGTGGTGACGGGCAGGATGGGACGGACCATGACGGACGTCTTCGAGCGCTTCTCCCCGCGACCGCGGAGTGGTTCCGTGGTGCGTTCGACGCCCCCACCCCGCACAGGCGGGCGCGTGGGACGCCATCTCGACGGGGCAGCACGCACTCGTCATCGCGCCGACCGGTTCCGGCAAGACCCTGGCCTCGTTCCTGTGGTCGATCGACCGGCTCATCAGCGCGACCGACCGGCCCCCGGCCAAGCAGCGCACGCGGGTCCTGTACGTCTCGCCGCTCAAGGCCCTCGGCGTCGACGTCGAGCGGAACCTGCGCAGCCCGCTCGTCGGCATCACGCAGACGGCCCGGCGGCTCGGCACCGAACCACCCGAGGTCACCGTCGGGGTGCGCAGTGGCGACACCCCGTCGTCGGACCGGCAGAAGCTGCTCCGCCAGCCGCCGGACATCCTCATCACCACGCCCGAGTCCCTGTACCTCATGCTCACCTCGCAGGCGCGCGAGACCCTGGTGAACGTCGACACCGTCATCGTCGACGAGGTCCATGCCGTCGCGTCGACCAAGCGCGGAGCGCACCTGGCCGTCTCGCTCGAACGACTCGACGACCTGCTCGACAAGCCGGTGCAGCGCATCGGGCTGTCCGCCACGGTCCGGCCGCCGGAAGAGGTCGCCCGGTTCCTCGGGGGTCGGGCGCCGGTGACGATCATCGCGCCGCCGGCGCAGAAGACCTTCGACCTGCGCGTCGTCGTGCCGGTCGACGACATGGCCGAGCTCGGTGCTCCGCCGGTCGGTGCGGACGCGTCCGACGCGCCCGCGAACGGCTCGATCTGGCCGCACGTCGAAGAGCGTGTGGTCGACCTCATCGAGGAGCACCGGTCGACGATCGTGTTCGCGAACTCGCGGCGACTGGCCGAGCGACTCACCGCGCGGCTGAACGAGATCCACGAAGAGCGCGTCCTCGCTGCGGCAGCGCCCGCCGAGGTGGCCGACGCGCTGGTCCCGGCAGGTGTCTCGCCGGCCGACGACGGCCTGCCGGTGGCGCGGGGTCGCCCGCAGTCACCCGCGCGGACCTCGGCGCACGCGGTCGCACCCCAGGGCACGAAGCGGCCGCCGGCGCAGATGATCGGCGCGTCCGGGCAGACCGGTGGCGGTGGCTCCGACACCGCAGTGCCCGTGCTCGCCCGCGCCCACCACGGCTCGGTGTCGAAGGACCAGCGCGCGATCATCGAGGACGACCTGAAGTCCGGTCGACTGCGGTGCGTGGTCGCGACGAGTTCGCTCGAGCTCGGGATCGACATGGGCGAGGTCGACCTCGTCGTCCAGGTCGAGGCGCCGCCCTCGGTCGCGAGCGGCCTGCAGCGCGTCGGGCGTGCCGGGCACCAGGTGGGCGAGATCTCCCGCGGGGTGCTGTTCCCGAAGCACCGCGCCGACCTCGTCAACAGTGCGGTCACGGTCGAACGGATGGTCTCGGGGCAGATCGAGTCGATCTCGGTGCCGGCGAACCCCTCGACGTCCTGGCGCAGCACACCGTCGCTGCCGGGGCGATCGACACCGTCGACGTCGAGCACTGGTTCGACCTCGTTCGACGCAGCGCCCCGTTCAGCGGGCTGCCCCGGTCGGCGTTCGACGCCACGCTCGACCTGGTGACCGGGCGGTACCCGAGCGACGAGTTCGCCGAGCTCCGCCCGCGGCTGGTGTGGGACCGCGTGCACGGCACCCTGACCGGACGCCCCGGGGCCCAGCGGCTCGCGGTGACGAGCGGCGGCACGATCCCGGACCGCGGCATGTTCGGCGTGTTCATGGTCGGCGAGAAGGCCTCCCGCGTCGGTGAGCTCGACGAGGAGATGGTCTACGAGTCCCGCGTCGGGGACGTCTTCGCCCTCGGAGCCACGAGCTGGCGGATCGAGGAGATCACCCACGACCGGGTCATCGTGAGCCCGGCCTTCGGACAGCCCGGTCGGGTGCCGTTCTGGAAGGGCGACGGCATCGGCCGCCCCGCCGAACTCGGTCGCGCGACGGGGGCGTTCGTGCGCGAGGTCGAAGGCGCCTCGGACGACGACGCCCGCGCTCGGGTCGCCGCCGGCGGCCTCGACGAGCGTGCCGTCACGAACCTGCTGACCTTCCTGCGCGACCAGCGCGCGGCCACCGGGCACGTGCCCAACGACACCACGCTCGTGGTCGAGCGCTTCCGCGACGAACTCGGCGACTGGCGGCTCATCCTGCACTCGCCGTACGGCATGCAGGTGCACGCGCCGTGGGCCCTGGCGGTCGCGGCACGGCTGCGTGAACGCCACGGCATCGACGGCGACGCGATGGCCGCCGACGACGGCATCGTGGTGCGCATCCCCGAGACCGACGCCGAACCGCCGGGCGCCGACCTGTTCGTGTTCGAGCGCGACGACCTCGAGGCACTCGTCACGGACGAGGTCGGTGGCTCGGCGCTGTTCGCCGCGCGGTTCCGCGAGTGCGCGGCGCGCGCCCTGCTGCTGCCCCGTCGGAACCCCGGGCAGCGTTCGCCCCTGTGGCAGCAGCGGCAACGCGCCTCGCAGCTGCTCGAGGTGGCCCGGAAGTACCCGTCGTTCCCGATCGTGCTCGAGACCGTGCGCGAAGTGCTGCAGGACGTCTACGACGTGCCCGCCCTGCTCGGCATCGCCGACGAGATCGCCGGCCGCCGCATCCGCCTGGTCGAGACCGAGACCGAGACGCCGTCCCCCTTTGCCCGCTCGATCCTGTTCGGGTACGTGGCCGCGTTCATGTACGAGGGCGACTCCCCGCTCGCCGAGCGTCGGGCGGCGGCGCTGTCGCTCGACTCGACGCTGCTGGGCGAGCTGCTCGGTCGTGCCGAACTGCGGGAGCTGCTCGACCCGGCGGTCATCGCCTCGGTCGAACAGGACCTGCAGCGACTGTCGCCGGACCGCCGCGCCCGCGACGCCGAGGGGCTCGTCGACGTCCTGCGGTTGGTGGGGGCGCTCGACCTGTCCGAGGCCGTCGACCGGAGCTGGCTCGCAGGGGCCCCGGACCGCGAGGCGGCCGACGCCGAGGTCCAGGCGATCCTCACCGCGCTCGAACGGGACCGCCGCGTCCTGTCGTTCTCGCACGCCGGGTCCACCCGCTGGGCCGTCATCGAGGACGCCTCGCGCCTGCGTGACGCCCTCGGGGTCCCGCTGCCGATCGGCGTACCGACCGCGTTCGTCGAACCCGTCGTCGACCCGCTCGGTGACCTGATCGGCCGCTACGCCCGGTCGCACGGGCCGTTCTCGGCGCAGGAGGCCGCGGGTCGCCTCGGCCTCGGGATCGCCGTCGTGCAGGACACCCTGCGCCGCCTGGTCGCCGACCGGCGTGTGGTCGAGGGCGAGTTCCGCCCGGATCGGCAGGGCGCCGAGTGGTGCGACGCCGAGGTCCTGCGCCGGATCCGCACGAAGTCCCTCGCCGCGCTCCGCCACGAGGTCGAGCCGGTGTCGCCGGACACACTCGCGCGCTTCCTGCCCGCCTGGCAGCACGTGCAGACCCCCGGCACCCGCGGCGGTCTGCGCGGGGTCGACGGAGTCCTGCAGGTGATCGACCAGCTCGCCGGCGTCGCCCTGCCCGCCAGCGCCTGGGAGACCCTGGTGCTGCCCGCGCGGGTGACCGACTACTCCACGAACATGCTCGACGAGCTCACCGCCACGGGCGAGGTCCTGTGGTCCGGCGGCGGGACCCTGCCCGGCAACGACGGGTGGGTGCGCCTGCACCTGGCCGAGACGGCATCGACGACGCTCGCCGAGCCCTCCGGCGACGAGACCACCGAGCTGCAGCGCGACGTGCTCGGTGCCCTCGCCGGCGGCGGCGCGTACTTCTTCCGCCAGCTCGGGCAGGCCGTCGGCAGCACCGACGACCCGGCCCTGACGACGGCGCTGTGGGACCTCGTCTGGGCCGGGCAGATCACGAACGACACGTTCGCTCCGCTCCGCTCGATGCTCGGCGGCAAGGCGAAGAGCAGCAGCGCCCCGCGGGCCCGCGCCTACCGCGGGCGGCGACGACCGACGATGCCGACGCAGTCCGGCCCGCCGTCCGTCGGTGGCCGCTGGTCCCTGCTCCCCCTGGCCGAGTCCGACTCGACCGTGCGGGCCGCCGCGACCGCCGAACAGCTGCTCGAGCGCTACGGGGTCGTCACTCGCGGGGCCGTCCAGGTCGAGGGGGTCCGGGGTGGGTTCGCGGGCGTGTACCGGGTGCTCTCGCGGTTCGAGGAGTCCGGGCGGGCGCGACGCGGCTACTTCATCGAGGGCCTCGGCGCCGCACAGTTCGCCACGGGCCCGACCATCGACCGGCTGCGGACCTACGCCCGTGACCTCGACGACGACGAACGCGTCGACCCGGACCGGAAGCGCGAGGCACTGACCCTGGCTGCGACCGACCCCGCGAACCCGTACGGTGCATCGCTGCCCTGGCCGTCCGACGACCGCGCGGCGGCCGATGCGGGCGACACGAGCGCCGACGTCGCTGCGGTCGCTGCGGCTGCGCAGAAGGCCCCGGAACCGGCCACCACCACCGGCGCGCGCGGCCGCCGGCCCGGGCGCAAGGCCGGAGCGCTCGTCACCACCGTCGACGGCCGGCTCGCGGTGTACGTCGAGCGGGGCGGGAAGTCGGTGCTGACCTTCACCGATGATCCCGCCGACCTGGCCGTCGCAGCCGCGTCCATCGCGGGCATCGTGCGCACCGGCCTGCGGAAGCTCGCGGTCGAGCGCGTCGACGGCGAGTTCGTGCTCGGTACCCCGCTCGGCACCGCGCTGGGCGACGCCGGGTTCACCGCCACCCCGCAGGGACTCCGGCTCCGTGCCTGAGGGCGACACCGTCTACCGGGCAGCGCACCGGCTGCACACGGCGCTCGCGGGCAAGGTCCTGACCCGGAGCGACTTCCGGGTGCCCGCGTTCGCGACCGTCGACCTGGTCGGCCGCACCGTGGACGAGGTCGTGCCCCGTGGCAAGCACCTGCTGCACCGGATCGGGGACCTGACCGTGCACTCGCACCTGAAGATGGAAGGGCGGTGGGACGTCTACGCCCCCGGTGAGCGCTGGCGGCGTCCGGCGCACCAGGCACGCGCGATCCTCGATGCCGAGGACGTCTCGACCGTCGGGTTCACGCTCGGGGTGCTCGAGGTGGTCCCGCGCGACCAGGAGTCCGAGGTCGTCGGGCACCTCGGCCCGGACCTGCTCGGGCCCGACTGGGACGCCGACCTGGCACTCGAGAACCTGACGCGGGATCCTGCACGTCCGGTCGGACTGGCGCTGCTCGACCAGCGGGTGCTCGCCGGGCTCGGCAACGTCTACCGCAACGAACTCTGCTTCCTGCGCGGAGTCCTGCCGACCCGCCCGGTGGCCGAGGTGCACGACGCCGGCCGGACGATCTCCCTGGCGAGCCGGCTCATCCTGGCGAACCGCGACCGCAGCCACCGGGTGACGACGGGGATCGACCGCCCGGGGCGTCGGTTCTGGGTCTACGGACGCGCGGGCAAGCCGTGCCTGCGGTGCGGCACCCGGATCCGGCGAGGAGACCTCGGTGACTCGGAGCTCACCCTGCGGGACACCTACTGGTGCCCGCGCTGCCAGACCTGAGCCGCGGACGCAGCGACGAGCCCCGGCACGTGCCTGCTCACCGGCTGACGGGGTGCAGGCGCTCGGCGGCGGTCGTCCGCACGGCGTCCGTGACCCGCTCGAGCAGCGGCGACGCCAGGTTCCACCGTTGCCACCACAGGGCGACGTCCGCCCGGCGGGTCGGGGTGAGCTCGAGCGGCTCGCCTCGCGCCAGGGCATCGAGGCACTGCGCCTCGGGCAGCATCCCCCACCCGAAGCCGAGCGAGACCGCCCGTGCGAAGTCGGCCGAGGTCGGGACGAAGTGGCGTGGACCGGAGGGCGCGTGGCCGAGCACCCGGCGGAGGTAGCCCTGCTGCAGGTCGTCGTCGCGGTCGTAGTCGACGAGCGGCACCCGGTCGAGGCGGCTCAGCATCCGCCGCTCGGTGTCGGCGTCGGACAGGTAGCGGTCCACGAACGCCGGCGACGCCACCGCCCGGTACCGGTCGATGCCGAGCGGTACCGACGAGCAGCCCTGCACGGGATCCGCCTCGGCCGTCACGGCACCCATCACCGTGCCGGCGCGCAGCAGCTCGGCGGTGCGGTCCTGGTCCTCGCGGTGCAGGTCGAAGACCACCTCGGTGTCGGCACGGACGAGTGCGAGCGCATCGAGGAACCACGTGCCGAGCGAGTCGGCGTTGACGGCGAGCGGGATCGACGGCACCGCGGACCCCGCACCGTCGGCGTCGGTCTCGCCGAGTGCGCGAGCGGTCTCGTCGTCGAGCAACCGCACCTGACGTGCGTGCCGGAGCACGACCGCTCCGTCGGCAGTCGGGGTGACCGGGGTCGTCCGCTGCAGCAGGACCCGGCCGACCTGCTGCTCCATCGACTTGATGCGCTGCGAGACCGCCGACGGGGTGATCGCCAGGGCCCGGGCGGCCGCGTCGAGGGTGCCGTGGTCGACGGCGGCCAGCAGGGTCTCGAGGTGCTCGCGCTGGAACCGGACCATGCAGTGCAGCTTACGGTGCTGAAGGAACGTGAGCTGGTCTACAGACGAGGGTGCACCTAGCGTCGTGGACGTGACCGCACTCCTCCCCTGCTCGCCGGCCTCGGCACCGGACTCGCCCTGATCGTCGCGATCGGTGTGCAGAACACCTACCTGCTCCGGCTGGCGGTCAGCTCGGGTCTGCGCGTGGTGACGGCGGCGGTCGTCGTGTGCGCGGTGTCGGACGCCGTGCTCATCGTCGCCGGGGTGCTCGGCGTCGGGGCCGTGGTCGAGCGGTTCCCGGTGGCGCTCGTCGTCGTGCGGTTCGTCGGGGCCGCGTTCCTCGTGACCTACGGCGTGCTCGCCGCGCGACGGGCACTGCGGCCGTCGAGCGACGCCATGCGCGTGGCCGACGAGGCGGCGGACGACGGCGTGCCGGAGCCGGGCACGGGCACGGGCACGGGCACGGGCACGGGCAGTGGACCCGAGCACCCGGGGACGGTGGTGACGGGGCGGACGCGCACCGCGCCTCCCGGGCAGGCGGCGACCATGCGCACGGCAATAGCGACCATGCTCGTCTTCACGTGGGCGAACCCGCACGTGTACCTGGACACGCTGGTGTTCCTCGGGTCCGTCGCGAACCAGCAGGGCCCGGACGACCGTTGGCTGTGGACCGTCGGCGCCGTCGCGGCGAGCTGCCTGTGGTTCGGCGCGCTCGGGTTCGGCGGGCGACTGCTCCGGCCGCTGTTCGCGAAGCCGCTGACGTGGCGGGTGTTCGACGGCCTGGTCGCCGTAGTGATGCTGGGTTTCGGCGTCCTGCTGGTCGTCGGCGCGTAGGAGGCCGGAGCCCGCTACTGCTGCCCCTTGCCCACCCGGCTGTTGCGGCGGCTGTACCCGAAGTAGATGGCGAAGCCGATGACGAGCCAGACGACGAACCGCAGCCAGGTCTCGACCTCGAGGTTCAGCATCAGCCAGAAGCACAGCACGGCCGACAGGATCGGGATCACCGGCGACCACGGCACCCGGAACGAGCGCGGGGCGTCCGGGCGCGACTTGCGGAGCACGATGATGCCGATCGACACCAGCACGAAGGCCGACAGCGTGCCGATGTTGATCATGCCCTCGAGCTTGTCGACCGCGGTGAAGCCGGCGAGCAGCGCGACGACGACGCCCGCGACGACCTGCACGCGCACCGGCGTCTGCGTCTTCGGGTTCGTCTTCGAGAACCAGCGCGGCAGCAGACCGTCACGGCTCATCGCGAAGACGATGCGGGACAGGCCGAGCAGCAGCACCATGACGACGGTCGTCAGACCGATCAGGGAGCCGATGGCGATGATGCCGGCCGCCCACGGCAACCCGACGATGTCGAAGGCCGAGGCCAGCGACGGTGCGTCCTCCTGCGCCAGGCGCTGGTACGAGACCATGCCGGTGATGACGATGCTGACGCCGACGTAGAGCAGCGTCACGATGCCCAAGCCGATGAAGATGCCGCGGGGCAGCGTCTTCTGCGGGTTCTCGGTCTCCTCCGCGCTGGTCGCGACGACGTCGAAGCCGATGAACGCGAAGAACACGAGTGACGCCGCGGCGAGCAGCCCGAAGACGCCGTACTGCGCGGGCTCGGAACCGGTGAACCAGGACACGAGCGACTGGGTCCAGACGCTGCCCTCGGCGCCCTTGGCGGGCTCCGACGGCGGGATGAACGGGGTGAAGTTCGCGGCCTTGACGAAGAACGCGCCGGCGACGATGACGAACACCACGATGGCGACCTTGATGATCGTGATGACCGCCGAGACCCGCGACGACAGGCGGGTGCCGAAGGCGAGCAGCACCGTGAAGATGCCGACGATCAGGACCGGACCCCAGGTGAACGGGATCGGGCCGAGCTGGATCGTGCTCGGCAGGGTGACGCCGAAGACGTCGAACGCGGTGCTGAGGTAGATGCCCCAGTACTTCGCGATGACGGCGCTGGCGGTGAGGGTCTCGAGGATGAGGTCCCAGCCGACGATCCAGGCGAGCAGCTCACCCATCGTGGCGTAGGTGAACGTGTACGCGGAACCGGCGACGGGGATCGTCGAGGCGAACTCGGCGTAGCACATGATCGCCAGGCCACACGTGACGGCGGCGAGCAGGAACGAGATGATGACGCCCGGCCCGGCGAAGTTCGCGGCGGCGTTCGCGCCGACCGAGAAGATGCCGGCGCCGACGGCGACCGCGATGCCCATCGCGGCGATGTCGAACGTCTTCAGGGAGCGTTTCAGGGACCGGCCCTGCTCCTCGGAGTCGGCCAGTGAGGCCTCGATCGACTTGATGCGGAGCTTCGTTGCCATGGGGTGGATCCCGTCATCGGCTGGGCGGCGGACCCCGTGACAGTACTGGTGTACCACCCCGACACGCAAACAGCGGAGCCGCTGGGCGCACGGGAACCGGGTTCCGTGGGCAGGGCGGGTCGACCGGGAGGCCCGGCTCGGCTCAGGCGGATCGGCGCCAGTCCGCCAGGAACCGCGCTCCGGCCTCGTCGTGGATCACCCCGTCGGGTGCGGTGAGCACCGGGTACGGCGTCGCCGGCACGCCGTCCGAGGGACGGACGTCGACGTGCGCGACCTCGTGGCCGTTCGCGTGCAGCCAGTCCGCCATCGCGTAGTCGCTGCGCGAGTCGCCCATCGTGCGCCAGGCCGTCGGCAGCTCGCCGTCCTGCGCCAGGAGTTCGAGCGACCGCTCGGCGCCCATGTCCTTGCCGCTGCGGTCGGACTCGACGTCGGTCGAGATGATCGTCGGGTCGATCCGCCACTGCACGGCGCCGTCGGCGTCGGGTCGGACGTCGTCGAGACGGCGCACGCCCAGGCCGCGACGCTCGAGGGCCGCCATCGCCTTCGCGTCGAACTCTGGCTGCCGGGCCAGGTACGTGGCGTTCGGCACCTCCACCCGCTGCTCGATCGACACCATGGCGCGCTTCGTCTCGTCGAAGAACACCAGGTCGGCGTACTCGGTGCGGACGAGCTCGCGCATCTCGTCGGCGTAGTCGCGCGGGAGCGCCAGGTCGTCGGCGACGGTGAGCTCGCTCATGCCGCCCTCGTACTGCGGGCCGATCGAGCACCAGACGGCCCCCTTCTCGCAGACGGCGTGCACGCGGCCGCCCTCGGCGAGACCACCCGCCAGCAGCGGACCGACCACCTCGCTCCGGATGAAGGCGTCGCTCCGGCCGGTGTTGAAGACGACGGGGATGCCCTCGGCGGCCAGGGCGACCAGGTCCTCGATGATGCTCGGGATCGCGATGGTGCGGGAGAGCGGGCTGGCGATGGGCCCGTCGACGTCGAGCAGGAGACCGAGACGAGGTGCGTTCACGGCACCATCTTCGCAGGAGAGCTGAACTCCCCAGCACGAGCTGGGTTCACGGCACCATCCTCGCAGGAGAGCTGAACTCCCCAGCACGAGCTGGGTTCACGGCACCATCTTCGCAGGAGAGCTGAACTCCCCAGCACGAGCTGGGTTCACGGCACCATCTTCGCAGGAGAGCTGAACTCCCCAGCACGAGCTGGGTTCACGGCACCATCTTCGCAGGAGAGCTGAACTCCCCAGCACGAGCTGGGTTCACGGGACCATCCTCTCAGCCCAGCGTGACCGCCCTCGCGGTGAACCCGTCGAGCACGGCGCCGATCGCAGCCGGGTCGGGGACGTGACCCTGCCCGGGGACCTCGACGTAGTCCGAACCCGGCACGGCCTCGACGACTGCTCGGGCCGCCTGCCGCATCCACTCGTGGCCGTCGCTGCCCGCGGCGACGAGCACCGGGACACCGACCGCTGCTGCCACCCGCTCCGGGATCGCCAGGCCGTTGAGCACCCGCACGTCGCGGCTGAGCACGTGGGCGTCGACGACGAGGGACCGCCAGAGCGCGCCCCGCAACCGCAGCGCCGAGATCTGCCCCATCGGCACCCCCAGGACGTGCGCGAGGAACGCCCGGACGGCCTGGGCACGACGGCCGGCGGCGACGTGCTCGTCGAGCAGGTCGGCGAAGACGACGTCGTCGGCGTGCGGGTCGACCGTCGCCCGGTACGGCGGCTCCCACAGCACGGCGGCCCCGAACGGGACACCGGCGGCGAGGCCGCGGAGGACCACACCCGCGCCGACGCAGAGGCCGAGCGCGGCGACGGGTCCGTCCACACTCGCGACGACGGCCGCGAGGTCCTCGACCTCGCGCTCGATCGTCCACGGGGTGGTGTCGCCGCTCGCGCCGCGGCCCGCCGGTCGTACGTGATGACCCGGTAGCGGTCCTGCAGCGCTTCGGTCAGGTGCTCGACGGTGGGGGTGCCGTGGTGGTCGAAGGCGCCACCGACCACGACGAGCGCCGGACCGGTCCCCGCGTCGGACACGGCGATCACCGTGCCGTCGGCGGAGACGACCGTGCGGTCGACGTGCTGGTCCATTGGGGGCCTTCCGAGGGTGGTTCGACGGCGCTGCGTCGGGTCCTCGGGAGGGACCGGGCGGGTCGGTCCTCGAAGCATGGCATCGGAGCGCTCCCACGTCGACACCCGCAACCAGGGGGAGACGACCGATCCGGGTCCGGGTCCGGCTCCGCTCAGCGGTCGCGGTAGATCGCTCGGCGGTGGCCGGCATCGACGACGATCACGATGAGTCGGCCGTCGTCGATCTCGTAGATCAGACGGTAGTCACCTGATCGCACCCGCCAACCGGGTCGGTTCACGAGCTTCCGAGCTGCCGGGGGCCGCGGGTGGTCGGCGAGGATCGCGAGGAGTCCCTCGATCCGCCGACGACCGTCGGGCGGGAGCTTGCGGATGACACGTTGCGCGGACGGGATGACCTCGACCGACCAGGTCATCCGAGTCCGAGTTCGCGCTTGAGATCGTCCCACTGCACGTTCTCGCCGCCGATGCGCTTGTTCTCCGCGATGGCAGCGTCGTACGCGACCAGGTCGTCGAGGTCCTCGGCCGCCTCGAGCAGGCGGTCCAGGACATCCGCGTCCACCACCGCCGCGACGCGCTTGTTGCGCCGGGTCAGGTAGACGGGTTCGTGCCGGGCGTCGTCGATGATCGACGCCAGGCGGCTACGTGCTTCGGAGATCGACACTTCGCTCACCTGTACATTCTAGAGCGTTTTGTACAACTCAGACGAGCGCCGTGGTGCCGACCGACTCCCGTTCGAGCAATGATCGCTTGACGTCGAGCCCCCACGCGAAGCCCCCGAGCGTGCCGTCGGAACGCAGCACCCGGTGGCACGGCACGAACAGGGCGGGAGCGTTCCGTGCGCACACACTGGCGGCAGCCCGCACGGCGTCCGGACGGCCCATCGCCCCCGCGAACTCGGTGTAGGTCAGGGTCCCGCCGGCGGGGATGCGGCGGAGCTGCCGCCACCCCTCGGTGAACAGGTCGGTGCCGAACTGCCGCACCGGCACCTGCATGGCGTGCTCGACCTCGCCCGAGTAGAAGGCGTCCACGGCATCAGCGGCGGCGACCGTGCCGTCGACGATGCGACTGGGCCGGTACCGGTCGGCGAGCCGCCCGAGGATCCGGTCGACGGAGTCGGTCCAGCCCGAGGCGAGGACACGGCCCTCGGCGTCCTCGAGCACGGTGAAGGCCCCGTCCGGGGTGTCCAGGGTCTGGATGGTTGCGTCGGTCATCGTTCGTCCTTCCGAGGGTCGTTGTCTGCGTGCCGCGCACGGCCGGTGCCGTGCACCCGCGCACCGGCGGCCGTCGCGATCGCGCGGTCGATGATCGGTCGCCAGCAGTGCATCGTCAGGTAGCTCCGCCAGGGCGCCACCTGCTCCGACCATAGGGAGAGCTCGCGCGCCGTACCGGGCAGTCCGAGTTCCTGTGCACCGTTGCGCACCGCGAGGTCGCTGTGGAGGAACACGTCGGGGTGGTGCCGGACCCGGAGCGCCACGTAGTCGGCGGTCCACGGCCCGATGCCCTTCACCGCCAGCAACCGGGCACGCAGCTCGTCGAGGGACTGTCCGCCGTCGACCACGAGCGACCCGTCGGCGAGCGCCGCGGCGACCCGCAGGATCGTGTCGACGCGGGCGGCCGGACCGCGCAGCACCTCGTGGCCGCGGGCGGCGATGACCTCGGCGGACGGGAACAGCAGGCCCTCCGGCAGGATCGCCGACGGCACGGCAGCACCGAGCGCCGCCACGAGCCGCGTCTGGGCCGTCCGGGCCGCGGCGACGGAGACCTGCTGCCCGATGAGGGTGCGGAACACGATCTCGTGCGCGTCGACGGCACCGGGCAGCCGCAGGCCGGGGACCCGCTGCACCGCCGCAGCCAGCTCGGGCACGGAGCCGAGCACCGCGTCGACGGCGACCGGGTCAGCATCGAGGTCGAAGTACGACCGGACGCGGGCGACGAGCGTCGGCAGGTCGGACAGGTCGGTGACGCGCACCCGCAGGTCGATCCCGGTGCCGCGACCGGCAGCAGTGGACCCGGCCGTCCCCGCGACCGCGGCCGATGCGCTGAACCAGCCCGGGCCTCCCGGCAGGTCGAGCAGCCGCCCGTACGAGGTGACCCGCCCGGATTCGTCGGTGTCCACCTGCTCCAGGTCCGGCAGGGCGTGCAGTGCGTGCCAGTCGAGGAGCCCCTGCGCGTCGAACGGCGGCCGCGCGGGCAGGTGCACGTGCAGTGCGCCGTCGGACGCGGGCCGGAGCGTCCGCCGGGCGCGCAGCTCGGACGGGGTGACGGCGAAGACCTCGCGGACGGTCTCGTTGAACTGGCGGACGCTCGCGAACCCGGCGGCGAAGGCGACATCCGCGATGGGCAGGTCCGACGACGTCAGCAGCGTGCGTGCCGTCTGGGCGCGGTGTGCGCGGCTGAGCGCCTTCGGGCCGGCACCGAGCTCGGCCGTCATGATGCGGTTGAGCTGGCGTTCGGAGTAGCCGACCCGTGCGGCGAGCCCCGGGACGCCGTCGCGCTCGACGACACCGTCGAGGACGAGGCGCATGGCGCGACCGGCGACGTCCTCGCGCAGGTCCCACTCGGGGCTGCCGGGGGTCGCTTCGGGCAGGCAGCGCTTGCAGGCGCGGAAGCCCGCCAGGTGCGCTGCGGCGCTCGTGCGGTAGAAGGTGACGCCGGCCTCGCGGGGCGTGCGTGCCGGGCAGCTCGGTCGGCAGTAGATGCCGGTGGAGTGCACGGCGGTGACGAACTGGCCGTCGAAGCGTGCGTCGCGCGAGGCGACGACGCGGTACCGCTCGGCGTGCAGCTGGTCGGTTCCGGGGATGGTCACGGGCCCAGCCTGACACGCACCACCGACCGCGACTGGCGGAAATCGGACGCCGCGGCGGGGCCCGGGTGGCGGTCGGGCGGCGGTCGGGCGGCCCCGAGGTTCCGAAATCTCGGCATGTCGGCGCTCGATGTGCTCGCCCGTGGAACCTCGGCGCCACACCGACGGCGTGTTGTGGAACCTCGACGCAGCGGCACCGACGACGGCGCGGCATCGACCGGGAGGCCCGGCTAGCGTTGGGCGGGTGACCTCCGGAGACGACGTGGCCGGGTCTGACCACCGGGTCGGCTCCGACGAGCTCGCCGGCCTCGCCGACTGCGCCGACCTGCCGTTCCGGACCGACGTCGAGATCGCGCTGCTGCTCGTGTCGCGCCGCCACCGCTACGAGGGCAGGCCAGCCGACGGTGCCCTGCCGGTCCGGCCGGACGACCCCGACGAGCTGCGCGACCGCATCGAACTGCGTGCGGGACTCGGCATCGTCGGCGACCGCTACTTCGCGGCACGGGCGCACGTGCACGCCTCGGTGACGGTCATCGGACTCGAGGGCCTCGAAGAGGTCGAACGATCGCTCGGCGTGCCGGTCGACCCCGTGGCGACCCGGCGGAACGTGTTCCTGCGGGGCGCCGACGTCGAGGCACTCCGAGGCGAGCCGTTCTTGCTGCAGAGTCCCGGCAGCGATGCCGTGCTGTTCCGCGGGTACCGGTCGGCGAACCCGTGCGCCTGGATGGACCACGAGGTGGCGCCGGGGGCGTTCCGGGCGATGCGTGGACGGGGCGGCGTGCGGTGCGACCCCGAGTCCGACGGCGTGCTCACCCTCGGACCCGCGGTGCTCCGGACGACCCGCCCCGTCGCGCTGGGCTGACGGCAGCGCCGCCAGCGGCAGGGCCGTCAGCGGCAGGGGCGTCAGCGGCAGCGCGCCGTGCTCACGCGGTCAACGCGCTCTCGATCGCGTCGACGAAGGCCGGCAGGTCGTCGGGGTTCCGCGAGGTGATGATGCCGCCGTCGACCTGGACCTCCTGGTCGACCCACTCGGCGCCGGCGTTCCGGACGTCGGTCTGCAGCGACGGGAACGAGGTGATCGTCCGTCCGCGCAGCACACCGGCCTCGATGAGGGCCCACGGGCCGTGGCAGATCGCCGCGACGGGCTTGTTCGCCTCGACGAAGGCCGTCACCAGGGAGACCGCCGAGTTGTCCTGTCGCAGGGTGTCGGCGTTGATGGTGCCGCCGGGGACCACGAGTGCGTCGTACCCGGTCACGTTGACACCGGCGATGGTGGTGTCGGGGTCGAGGGACTTGCCGGGGTCCTTGTCGCCGACGAGGGTCGCGATCGAACCGGAGTCCTGCGCCGCCACGGTCACCGTCGCGCCGCGCTCGCGGAGCTGGTCGACGGGCACGACGATCTCGTCCTGCTCCACGCCGTAGTTCGTCGCGATGACGAGGACCTTCTTGCCGTCCAGGGTTGCCATGGTCGCTCCTTCCGCGGCACGGTGGTTCCGGCCGCACGTGCGGCCCGGTGGTTCCGGCCGCACCCCCGAGGGTCGTCGGGAGGCGCTGGGCGTGCCCGCAGGACGCAGCGGGTCCTCAGCCGCGGATGCGGAAAGCGGACCCTTCGGCCTCGACGGTGATGCCGTCGTACCCCGACACCCGGTAGAGCCCGGCCGTGACGTCCGACTCGTGCGGGCCGACGACGACCGTGGTCGCGCCCGAGGCGATGGCCGACTCGAGACCGGCGGGGGCGTCCTCGAACGCGACGCAATCGGTTGCCGCGACACCGAGCAGCGCAGCACCGCGCAGGTACCCGTCGGGGTGCGGCTTGCCGTGCTCGACGTCCTCGGACGGCACGAACGCCGTCGGCATGGTCAGGCCCGCTGCCGCCATCCGGCCGGCGGCCAGGTCGCGCGGTGCACTCGTCACGAGGGCCACCGGCACCCCCGCCCCGAGGAGCCGGTCGACGAAGGCCGCGGCGCCGGGGATCTCGAAGATGCCCTCGCTGCTCGCGCTCTCTTCGGCGACCAGTGCGGCGGCGATGCGGAGCTGCTCGTCGCGGTCGAGGTCGGGCAGGAAGTGCTCGATCGTGCTGATCGCCTGACGGCCGTGCGAGAAGGCCAGGATCTCGGCGGGCTCGATGCCGCGGTCCTGACCGAAGCGGGTCCAGGTGGCCTCGACCACCGCGGTCGAGTCGACGAGCGTCCCGTCCATGTCGAAGAGGACCCCGGACGCCACGATGTCGATCACGCGCCCGACCCTAGCCGACGCGGCCGACCGGCACCGAGACGCGGTCGACCGGCACCGAGACGCGGGCGGTCGGCTCCGCCCGGACGTACCGGGTCAGCAGCACGTCACCCGCACCGCGGAGCACGTGCGCGGGGCGCATCCGCCGCAGCTCCGGGGAACCGCCGCGGGCGATCCGGGGCCCGGTGCCGCCCTCGAGCGACGGGTCGATCGTCAGGGTCAGCTCGTCGACGGCGTCCGCGGCGATCAGCGACCCGAGGAACGACGGGCCGCCCTCGCAGTGGATCGTGCCGAGCCCCCGCGCCACCAGTGCGTCGCGGACGAGCGACACGTCGACTGAGTCGGGGTCGGTGTCGGTACTGCAGGGCACGACGTCGGCGACGGACGACAGCGCGACCCCGGCGTCCGACGCCGCCGCAGCCGCGGAGGTCAGGACGACCGCCCGGACCGGGGCCTCGGTGAACACCCGGGATCCGGCGTCCAGCGACAGTGACCGCGACACGATCGCGAACACCGGGTGGTCGGGCATGCCGTGCGCCCGGCGCCAGGCCACGTCGGCGTCGTGCAGGACCATCGGCCCGTAGCCCTCGTCCCGCACGGTGCCCGCGGCGACGAGCACGACGTCGGCCACCCGGCGGAGCAGGTCGAACACGCGCAGGTCGTCCGGGCCGCCGAGCGACCCCGAGACACCGGCGGCCGAGGCGGACCCGTCGAGCGTCGCCACGAAGTTCACCCGCAGCCACGGCGCCGAGGCACCCGCGCTGTACAGGTCGATGAGGTCGTCGTCGGACAGCTCAGCGATCGACGGGGGCAGGAGGTTCACGTGTTGTGCCGTGCTTCCACCGGGGCTCGCCAGCCGAGCGTTGCCTCGACCATGCGCATCGCGTCGACGCTCTCGGCGACGTCGTGCATCCGGACGATCCGCGCCCCGAGCATCGCGCTCACGGTCGCGACGGCGAGCGACCCCGCCAGGCGTTCGCCGCGCGGGCGTCCGAGCGACTCCCCCACGAAGTCCTTGTTGGACACCGCCGCGAGCACCGGGTAGCCGAGCGCCACGACCTCGGGCAGGCGCCGGGTCACCTCGAGCGTGTGCACGGTGTTCTTGTTGAGGTCGTGGCCCGGGTCGACGACGATCCGCGACTCCGGGATCCCCGCGGCGAGCGCCTCGGTCGACGCGCTCCCGCAGGAACCCGACGACGGACGCGGTGACGTCGTCGTACTGCGGCGGCGCTGCGAGGGGCCGTCGGGGTTCGGCGAGCGAGTGCGTGATGACGATCGTCGCCTCGGAGTCCGCGACGACGGCCGCCATCCGGGGATCGGACAGGCCGGTGGTGTCGTTGACCACGCTCGCGCCAGCTGCGATCGCCGCTGCGGCGACCTCGGGGCGGAACGTGTCGACGCTGATGGTGACGTCGGACTCCTGGGCGAGCTGCTCGACGACGGGGACGACGCGGTCGACCTCGTCCGCAGCGGGCAGCTCCGGCCCCGGAGCGAACTTCACGCCGCCGATGTCGACCCAGTCGGCACCCTGTTCGGCAGCCCGGACGGCGGCGGCGACGGCGCGGTCGAGTTCGAAGGTGGCACCGCGGTCGTGGAACGAGTCAGGCGTGCGGTTCACGATCGCCATCACGGCGATGCGGTGGTCGAAGTCGAACGTGCGGCGTCCGATCGTACGGACCGGGTCGCGCAGGTCGGGCACCACCCAGCCGGGTGCGGTCGATCCTGCCTGGAGGCCCGTGGCGGCCCCCTCAGACGTCATGCGTCCGCCTCGGTGTCCGTCACACGCCCCGCACCGATGAGCGCGATCGCCTCGGCCCGGCCCGCGGCGTCGGCCAGCGAGCCGTTCGCCGCGACCGTGACGGTCGTCGAGCCGGTCTGGCGCTCCCCACGGGTCGTCACGCACTGGTGCTGCGCGTCGAGGACCACGAGGACCCCCTCGGCGCCGAGCCCCTCGGCGATCGTCGCGGCGACCTGCTCGCCCAGTCGTTCCTGCAGCTGCGGACGCGAGGCCACGGCATCGAGCACACGCGAGAGGGTGCCGAGCCCGATCAGCCGGTCGCCCGGCGCGTAGGCCAGGTGCGCGACCCCGAGGAACGGCAGCAGGTGGTGCTCGCAGACGGACCGGAACTTCACGTCGCGGACGATGACGAGTCGGCCGCGTTCGCCGTCCTCGGCGTGCACGGTGCCGTCGCGGGCGATGGCCACGGCGTCCGTGCCGATGCCGGCGAAGAACTCGGCGTACGAGTCGGCGACCCGAGCGGGTGTGCGTTCGAGTTCGGGGCGGTCGGGATCCTCGCCGATGCCGAGCAGGAGTTCGCGCACCGCGGCCTCGACGCGGGCACGGTCCATGCGTGACGTCACCGGTCCATCCAACACCAGCCATGGCCGGAGAACGCGAGCCGGCGCACGGCGTGACGTCCCCCGATCACGCGGGTCGGGCCTCCCGGTCGAACATCGGCGCACCCTGCGCGCCCTGTGAGGATCCTGTGACATGCCGGAAACCCAGCAGGCTTTAAACTTGCTCGGTGAGCGCCCCGCAGACCGACACCCCACCCCGGAACCGCTTCGCGACCGGCCTCGATCGATACTTCTCCATCACGAAGCGCGGATCCACGATCCCGCGCGAGGTGCGAGGCGGACTCGTCTCGTTCGTGACGATGGCGTACATCGTCATCCTCAACCCGCTGATCCTCGGTGGGTTCAGCGCCGACCAGGCCGCCAAGGACGTCTCCGGCGGCTGGCTCGAGAACGCGCAGGTCGCCGCCGCGACCGGCCTCGTCGCCGGCCTGATGACCATCGCCATGGGCGTCATCGCGAACCTGCCGTTCGGCATCGCCGCGGGCCTCGGGATCAACTCGTTCCTGGCCGTCAGCGTCGTGCAGCAGGTCACCTGGGCCGAGGCGATGGGACTCGTCGTCATCAACGGCGTGATCATCGTGGTCCTGGCGTTGACGGGGATCCGGACGATGATCTTCACCGCCGTCCCGGCGCAGCTGAAGGCAGCGATCACCGTCGGTATCGGTCTGTTCATCGCCTTCATCGGCCTCGTCGACTCGGGCTTCGTGCGATCGTCCGGGCTCGCGTCGCCGCCCTGCAGCTCGGTGAGGACGGCTCCGTCGGCGCCCTGCCGACCATCGTGTTCCTGATCGGCCTCGTCATCATCGGCACGCTCATGGCCCGCAAGGTCAAGGGCGCGCTGCTCATCGGGATCGTCGCGACGACGATCATCGCGATCATCCTGCAGGCGATCTTCCAGGTGCCGACCTCGGTCGACTCGAAGACCGGCTGGAACCTCAACGCCCCCGGCCTGCCGAGTGCGCTCTTCGCGTTCCCCGACCTGTCGCTCGTCGGCCACGCCGACCTGTTCGGCGCGTTCAGCCGCATCGGGCCGTTGGCCGCGTCGATGCTCGTCTTCACGCTCGTGTTCACGAACTTCTTCGACGCGATGGGCACCATGACCGGCCTGGCGAAGGCCGCCGGCGTCGCGAAACCCGACGGCACGTTCCCCGCCTGAAGTCGGCGCTCGTCGTCGAGGGTGTCGGCGCGATCGCCGGCGGTGGCGCCTCGGTGTCGTCGAACACCGTCTTCATCGACTCCGCCGCCGGCATCGGCGAGGGCGCGCGCACCGGCATGGCGTCGGTCGTCACCGGCCTGCTGTTCCTGGCGTCGATGTTCCTCACCCCGCTCACGCAGGTCGTCCCGCTCGAGGTCGCCGCCGCCGGACTCGTCGTCGTCGGCGCCCTGATGGTCGCGCAGGTGGCGGACATCTCGTGGACGGACTTCGGGTCGGCCCTGCCCGCGTTCCTGACGATCGTCGTCATGCCGCTCACCTACTCGATCGCGAACGGCATCGGCGTGGGCTTCATCAGCTGGGTCCTCATCAAGCTGCTGTCCGGCCGGGGTCGCGAGGTGTCGTGGCTGCTCTACGTCGTCGCCGCGGGCTTCCTGCTGTACTTCGCGCGGGGGCCGCTCGAGGCGCTGCTCGGCGTCGGCTGAGGCCTGGCGCTGGGCAGGGGCTGGTCTGCAAGAGCGCCAGTTCCTGTGGGGCCGTCGAGGCGGTCCACGAAAGCGACAGTTGTCCGCGAAACATCCGCGGAGAACTGTCGCTTTCGCGTTCGGGCCGGCCGGGAGGCCCGTGCTCAGTCCGGCAGGTCGCTCGGCGTCGCCTCGTGGTGGCGTCGACCGCCCGTCCGCCGGTCCTCCTTCATGCCCGCCTCGAACAGGTGGCGGCGCCCCTGCACGAGCTCGTCCCGCGCAGTGCGCTCCAGCTCCTTCGCGAGCGCGTAGTACCCGTCGTCGTAGTCCTCGACGACCTGGAACGTCCAGCGGCCGGCGATGACGTTGCGGCCCACCAGCTCCGTGTCGATGCGGTCGGCCAGTTCGGTGTGGCCCGCCTTCCGGAGCTGCTCGACGGCTTCGCCGAGGTTCAGGTCGGCGGTGCCCGTCAGGCGGTGGAAGCCGTAGAGCAGGCCGCGGGCGTGCTCGATGACCTCGACCGCGGCCGACAGTGTGCCGAGCGCCTCGACCGTGGCGTCGGAGACCCCCTCGGGGACCTGGTGCTGTCCGTCGGGGCCCTGATCGTCGTTCGTCATGCACCCCGTCTACACGAGGGCGTCCGAGGTCAGGCGCAGTCACTTCGTCTGGTTTGGATGACGCGTGTGGACGTCTGTGATGCAGACGACTCGATCCCGCCTCGTCCACCGTGAACCAGATCCGCGCTCCCCGCTTCAGTTCGAGTTGCCGACGTGTCCATTCGCGACCCGAGTGCCGGACGACGCCGAGCGCACCGCGGAGCGCATGGCAGGCCAGGTCTTCGGACAAGGGATCGCTGGTCAACCGCTCCCAGGCCGACACGACTGCGTTCCGCTGTGTCGCCAGGACGTCTCGCCAGCCGTGTTCTGCCGAGCGCGTGCCCAGGACGACCGTGAACTCCGTCGTCCGTACCGGCCGGGGGACACCAGTGCCGCGACTGACCACGGCTTCACGGCGCGTCGATTACGATCGGGTGCTCGAGGAGTTCTGGGTCGCCGGTGCTCCAGCCCGCCGCGATCGCCTCGGCACTGCTGCGCCACGCCTGCATCTCGACGAGCAAGGCCCGCGGCTGCCTGAGCGAGAAGGATCCACGTGCCACATCGACGATCTCGCGTGCGAATCGCTGCTGGTCGTCTCGACTCAGCAGCTTGATCCACGGGTACGGGATGGCGAGTCGATCGTGGAGTGGCAGCCCCTCGTTGACGGTCACTGCAGCGATCAACTGCGCAGCGATCTCGAGGACCGCGTCGTCGTCGTCCGAGCGTTCCTTCGTCGTGAGCACGAGCGCTTTTCCATCGCGCCGCGTGACCTCGAGCGGTTCTTCCTCGGCTGCGGCGAACACGTCTTTCGAATGGCGTGAGAGGTCAGACGACTGGACGGCACGACGTGAGCGAGGAGGAGCGGTCAAGGTCATGGAGTCATCGTATTCAGAACGCATTCTGAACACAAGTCGCAGTTGCTCGGCGTTCGATTGCGACCTAGCATTCGAACACACGTTCGAACGAGGAGACCCGATGATGATCACGGAGACAGCCGCCACGGTGTGGTGGGCCGAGGGCGCACCGAGCCGGCTGGTCTGGGGCGGGCGCCGTTGGCGGGTGAGCGACACCCCGACCCGTCTGACCGTGACGCGGGCCGAGCTGCCGACCGCCATCACCCACGCCCCCGAGCGCACGGTCGGCTGGCGGTTCCAGGCCACGGCCGACGACGGGGACACCCTGGTGGTCGACATCGTGCCCGAGGGCAGCGGCTGGGGCGTCGCGCGGACGTGGACGTGAGCGCCGCCCCGGATGCGGACTACGTCGTCACGCGGTCGACCGGCGCCCGCTCCGGAGCCGGTCGTTCCATCAGACGCCAGGCGCCACCCGTCAGCGGCGCGAGCGTCACGACGGTGTAGAGCACGACGACCGCCCCGAACGTCGCCTGCACACCGACACCCTCGGCCGCGAACCCGGCGAGCAGTCCGCCGAGCGGGATCCCCGCCCACGACCCGGCTCCGAGCAGCCCGAACACCCGAGCGCGCATGTGCTCCGGGATGCGCTCGAGCTCGACGGCACCGAGGATCGGGTTGAGTGACCCGGCGGCGAGGCCCGACACCGCCGAAGCCGCGAGCATCCACGGCAGCCCGAGGCCGAGCGTCGGCACCAGGAGCGAGGGCCCACCCGCGAGCACGAAGCACACGACGAACGTGATCCGGCGAGGCACGCGGTGTGCGACGTACCCGAAGGCCACCGACCCGAGGAACGCCGCACCCCCGAAGGTCCCGGTCACGAAGCCCAGCGCCTGCGCCCCGCCGAGGGTGTCGGCGGCGTAGAGCGGGAGCAACGTCGTCGACCGGGCCGCGTCGAGCAGGTTCGTGATCAGCACGAGGGCGATCACGAGCCGGAAGAACGGATCGCGGACGCAGAACCGGAACCCTTCGGCGATGTCCCGCCAGTACCCGTTGGTCGGAGCCGCGTCAGCGCTCACGGCCGTTGCGCCGTCGCCCGCTGGCCGGACCAGCACCGCAGCGAGCAGGGCTGCGGTGCCGAACGCCACCGCGGTGCAGACGAGTGCGGCCATCGGTCCCGCGGCGGCGACGAGCACCCCGCCGAGCGGTGCACCGATGAGCACCGAGAGTCGCTGGGACGCTTCGAAGTGACCGACCGCGCGCTCCAGCGGGACGCCGGCCGATCGTGCGAGTCCCGGGAGCAGGACCCGACGTGCGGACTCCCCGGGCAGGTCGAAGAGGCCGCTCACGAAGACGAGTGACAGGAGCGCCCAGAACGGCAGACCCACGGTCCAGGCGAGCACCGGCATCGCCAGCAGGGTCGCACCGCTGACGAGGTCCGACGCCACACTCGAACGGACGAACCCGACCCGTTCGACGAGCGCCCCGCCGAAGGGGCCGCCGAGGACGATGGGCACCGTCGCGGCGAAGGCGGCGATCCCGACGTCCGTCGCCGATCCGCCCCGGGCCAGCACGGCGAAGGGCACGGCCACGGTCGTGACGACGTTGCCGGTCCGCGAGACGACCTGGACCGCGAGCAGTGCACGCAACCGTGCCCGGGCGTTCACGGTCGCCCCATCCGGTAGCTCTGTGTGACGGCGATGACGCGCTCCGACCCGTCGCCCGGCGTGTGCGCGTCACTCACGGCCGTCCATCGCTCGACGACGGCACGCAGTTCGGCGCCGAGGCCGGTGAGTTCCTCGGCGGTCAGCCGCAGCACCTCGTCGGAACTGGTCGACGCCGCGACCCACTCACGGCCGAGCACCGGCGCCTGGTCGATGAACCGCCCGTACTCGGCCGCGTACGCATCGGCGACGGTGTGGTCGAGTGCCGTCGTGGCGAGCATGCGTTCCGGGTCGTCGAACGCATCGGCGAGGTCCCACGACGTGTGGTCCGCAGTCGCCCGCCACCACCGCTCCCGCCGGTCCGAACCGAGCTCCGGCGCCGGCTCGATGAAGTCCGCGTCGGCCAGCCGCTTGCAGTGGTAGCTGATCGTGCCGGGCGCCTCGTCGATCTCGTCGCCGAGCATCGCCGCGGTCTGCGGCCCACCGGAGCGGAGGAGCCCGACGATCCGCAGCCGGGTCGGGTGGGCGAGGGCGCGCATGTGGGCGGCGTCGTCGAGTCTGCGCACGGTCATGCTCTGACGATAGATGCACAATAACTGTTGCGCAATGATTCTTGTGCAGTTGATCGACTGGGACCGCCGCCACCGCGCTACGGTTCCGGCATGGCGAAGTGGATCGCGCTGCTGCGCGGAGTGAACGTCAACGGCATCACGATCAAGAACGCCGACCTCGCGGAACTGCTCCGCGGACTCGGCTTCGAGGACGTCCGCACGGTGCTCGCATCCGGCAACGTGGTGTTCGGCGCGGACGCCGAGGCGCCGACCCTGAAAGCCACGATCGAACAGGCGCTCCGCGAGCGCTTCGGCTACGACGCGTGGATCGTGCTCGTCCCGCACGACGACCTCGAAGGCATCGTCGAACGGTTCCCGTTCGACCGGGCCGACGATCGACACGACTATGTGGTGTTCGGCTCCGACGACGACGCCCTCGACGCGCTGCTCGCCGACCTCACGCTCGACGCCGCCGTGGAGCAGGTCGCCCGGGGTGACGGGGTCGTGTACTGGTCGTGCCCGAAGGGGTCGAGCACCGACACCGTGTTCGCGAAGCGGGCCGGGGCAGCACGCTTCAAGCGCACGACCACGACGCGCAACACGAACACGCTCCGGAAGTTCCTGTGACCCGAGGCGCCCTGCACCACGTCGAGCTCCGCACCGCCCGTCTCGCCACGGCGAGCAGCGCGTGGGGCTGGCTGCTCGGCGAGCTCGGGTACACGCCGTTCCAGGAGTGGTCGGATGGGCGGAGCTGGCGACTCGGCAACGTCTACGTCGTGCTCGAGACCGCACCGACGCACGGCTGGACCCGCCTGTACGAGGACCGGCACCCGTTCGCCGGCGGACCGGACCACCGTGCGGCCTTCCTGGAGGACGACGACCGCTTCAAGGTCGAGCTCGTCGCGAGCTGACCGGTCGAGCGGGGCCCTTCCGACCGCCGGACCGACGCCCTACGCCGTCGTCTCGTCCACGTCGAAGTCGCGCTGGAGCGAGATCGTCGGGATCGACGCCGTGATCACGGAGCCGTCGGCACGGAGCGTGCCCTGGATGTCGCTCGTGGTCGGTGCGTGCCCGGACATCCGCGGCCCCTGGTGCGGCAACGGAACAACGGTCGGCTCGCCGGCCTCGATGTCCCACTGCTGGTTGTGCACCCAGGCGGTGAAGCCCGTGCCGGTCTCGACCGTGAAGGTCATGGCGTCCTGCCCGAGGTCGACCCGGACCCGTGACCCGCGCACGGTCAGACGGTAGGTCAGCGAGTCCCAGTGCCGCGGCAGTCGCGGGTTGAACGTCATCCGGCCACCGTGGTCGCGCATGCCGCCGAACCCGTTGACGAGCGCACCCCAGATACCGCCGGTCGACGCGATGTGCACGCCGTCCGAGGTGTTGCCGTGCAGGTCGGCCAGGTCGACGTAGAGCGCCGTCTGGAAGTACTGGTCGGCGAGGTCGTGGTACCCGACCTCGGCCGCCATGATCGACTGCACGACCGCCGACAGCGTCGAGTCGCCCGTGGTGAGCGCGTCGTAGTAGTCGAAGTCGCGGCGCTTCTCGGCCGCGGTGAACTCGTGCCCCTGCAGGAACAGCGCGAGCACGACGTCGGCCTGCTTGAGTACCTGGAAGCGGTAGATGACCAGCGGGTGGTAGTGGAGCAGCAGCGGACGCTTGGATTCGGGGGTGTTCTCGAGGTCCCAGAGTTCCTTGTCGAGGAACTGGGCGTCCTGCGGGTGGATGCCGCGGTGCGGATCGAAGGGGATCTCCATCGACTCGGCGGCGTGCTCCCACTCGACGAGCTCGTCGGGGCGCAGACCGGTGCGCCGGACCATCCGGTCGTACTCCTCGACGTCGTCGGCCGCGAGCTCGCGGCACGCGTTGACCGCGAACCACAGGTTCGCCCGCGCCATGACGTTCGTGTAGAGGTTGTCGTCGACGACGGTCGTGTACTCGTCGGGCCCGGTGACGCCGTCGATGTGGAACTTCTTGTCGCCGTTGGAGCGCCAGAAGCCGAGGTCGGCCCACAGCCGAGCGGTCTCGACGAGCACGTCGATCGCCCCGCGCTTCAGGAACTCGGTGTCACCGGAGGCCCGCACGTACTGCATCAGGGCATGGGCGATGTCGGCGTCGATGTGGTACTGCGCGGTGCCGGCGGCGTAGTACGCGCTCGACTCCTCACCGTTGATCGTGCGCCACGGGAACAGGGCACCCCGCTGGTTCAGCTCGCGTGCCCGCGAGCGTGCCGCGTCGAGCATGTTGTAGCGGAACCGTAGTGCGTTCCGGGCGACGATCGGCGCCGTGTACGACAGGAACGGCAGGACGTAGATCTCCATGTCCCAGAAGTAGTGCCCGCCGTAGCCGGAGCCGGTGACGCCCTTGGCGGCGATGCCGTGCCCGTCGGTGCGGGCCGTGGCCTGCGCGAGCATGAACAGGTTCCACCGGACGGCCTGCTGGATCTCCGGCTGCCCGGCGATCTCGACGTCGCTGCGTGCCCAGTAGTCGTCGAGCCAGACGCGCTGCTTCTCGAACGTCTCGTCGATGTTCTCGGCGTGTGCCCGGTCGAGCGTGCGGTCGCAGCGGTCGGCGAGTTCGCGCACCGGGACACCGCGGGAGGTGTGGTACACCACGTGCTTGACGAGTCGGATCGGCTGCCCGGCACGCGCCTGGACGCGGTAGACGTGCTTGGCCAGGTCGTCGTCGATCGACGACGACTCGTCCCAGCTGTTCTCGGTCTCGAGGTGGTGCTCCACACCGACGCAGATGGTCATGCCGGAGCTGGACGCCTGGTACCCGAGCAGGGAACGGGCACCGGTGCTGCGCTTGAGCTTCGGTTCGAGCACCCGGTCGGTGAAGGCCTCGGCCTTGCGCGGGTCGAAGGCGTTCGCGGCGGCGCGCATCCCCGCGTGGTACTCGTCCTGCACGTCCTGGCGGTTCAGGATCTGGCTGGACAGCAGGATCGAGGCGTCCGCGTCGAGCACGGTGACCTCGTAGTCGATCACGGCGAGGTGCCGATCGGTGAACGACACCAGACGGCGGGACCGGATCAGCACGCGCTTGCCGGACGGCGTCGACCACTCGGTCTCGCGGAACAGGTAGCCGCCGCGGAACTCGAGGCGCCGCGTGTGGTGGAGGATGTCCGCCTCGGCCAGCACCAGGGGTTCGTCGTCGACGTACAGCCGGATCACCTTGGCGTCGGGCGCGTTGATGATCGTCTGGCCGGTCTTGGCGAACCCGAAGGCGTCTTCGGCGTGCCGGATCGGCCAGGTCTCGTGGAACCCGTTGATGTACGTGCCGTACTGCACACCGCCGCGGCCCTCGTCGAGGTTGCCGCGCAGGCCGAGGTACCCGTTGCCGACGGCGAAGTTCGTCTCGGCGACGCCCTGCTGGTCAGGGGTGTACTCGGTCTCGACGAGTGCCCACTCGTCGATCGGGTACCGGACGCGGTCGAGCGGGTCCGAGGTGATGGGGTTCATGGTGCTCCGTGGGAAGGGAGGGTGGCGTGGGGACGTCGGTTCGACCGGGAGGCGCGGCTCGCCTCCGGCGCGCTGGCTACGTCGTGCTGGTGGTCGCGTGGGGAAGGTCCGCGACCAGGTCTGCGAGGTCCGTCACGACGACGTCGGCACCGTGTTCACGCAGCGCGTCGGCGCCCGCTCCGCGGTCGACCCCGACGACGAGCCCGAAGGCCCCGTTCCGGCCGGCTTCGACACCACTGGTGGCGTCCTCGACCACGACGCACTCGGCAGCGGTCAGCCCGAAGCGCCCTGCGGCGTCCAGGTACGTGTCGGGGGCGGGCTTGCCGGCCAGTCCGTCCTGGCGGGCGACGAGCCCGTCGACCACGACGGTGAACCGGTCGAGGATGCCGGCGGTCCGCAGCACCGAGACGGCGTTCGCGGAACTCGAGACGACCGCGACGTGGAAGCCGGCGTCGATCGCGGCGGTGAGGAACCGGAGCGAGCCGGGGTACGGCTCGACGCCGTGTTCGTCCAGCTCAGCGGTGAACTCGGCGTTCTTCCGGTTGCCGAGACCGCACACGGTGTCGTCGTCCGGGCCGTCGTCCGGGGTGCCCTCCGGCAGGTCGATGCCCCGCGAGCCGAGGAGCGACCGCACGCCGTCGTACCGCGGCTTGCCGTCGATGTACGCGAAGTAGTCGGCCTGCGTGTACGGCGCGACCCCGTGCGCTTCGAGGTACGGCGTGAAGAGCCGGCTCCAGGCGCGCATGTGCACGTCGGCGGTGGGGGTGAGGACACCGTCCAGGTCGAACAGGAGCGCTCGCGTGTCCGCGAGTCGCGCGGGTGTGCGCCGGGTCGGCGTCGTCATCTGCAGCCCTTCAGGGAACGGGGTTCGTGGACGTTGCTCTCGTCGAGTCTAGGACCGCTCCAGGACGGGTGTTCACTCGCGGCCGGCGGCCTGTGAACTCCCTGAGCCGACGGTCGACACGCTGGTCCGGACGGAAGGCTCCACCATGACCAGCGACACCGCGGCGCCCCAGCACGACGGCGCCGGATCCAAGCTCAAGCAGGCCATCACCGGGCCGCTCCTGTACCTCTTCATCCTCGGCGACGTCCTCGGCGCCGGGATCTACGCGCTGATGGGCACCCTGTCGAAGGACGTCGGCGGCGCACTCTGGGCACCGCTCCTGCTCGCGCTGCTGCTGGCCCTCCTCACCGCGGGCTCGTACGCGGAACTCGTGACGAAGTACCCGAAGGCCGGCGGCGCCGCGGTGTTCGCCGAGCGTGCCTACAAGACGCCCATCGTGTCGTTCCTGGTCGGGTTCAGCATGCTCGCGGCCGGTGTCACGAGCGCCGCGGGCCTGTCGCTCGCGTTCGCCGGCGACTACCTCGGCACGTTCGTGGACCTGCCGCCCGTCCCGACCGCGATCGTGTTCCTCGCGCTGATCGCCTGCCTGAACGCCCGCGGCATCTCGGACTCGCTGAAGAGCAACGTCGTGATGACCGTCATCGAGGTCTCCGGGCTCGTGATCGTCATCGTGGTCGTCGCCGTGATGCTCGGCGGCGGAGGCGGCGACGTCTCCCGCATCGGCGCGTTCCCGGCCGAGGCGAACCCGGCGCTCGCGACCCTGAGCGCGGCGATCGTCGCCTACTACTCGTTCGTCGGGTTCGAGACCTCGGCGAACGTCGCGGAGGAGGTCCGCGAGCCGAGCCGGGTCTACCCGAAGGCCCTGTTCGGTGCCCTCGCCACCGCAGGCGTCGTCTACGTCCTCGTCGGTCTCGCCAGCTCGATCGCGTTGCCGGCGTCCGAACTGTCGGACTCGACCGGGCCGCTCCTGGCCGTGGTGTCGGCCAGCGGAGTCCCGATCCCGGACTGGGTCTTCAGCCTCATCGCCCTGGTCGCCGTCGCGAACGGCGCCCTGCTCACCATGATCATGTCGAGCCGGGTGACCTACGGCATGGCGGAGCAGCGACTGTTGCCCGCGCTGCTGGCGAAGGTGCTGCCGAACCGGAAGACGCCGTGGACCGCCATCATGGCGACCACCGTCGTCGCGATGCTCCTCACCCTGGTCGGCGACGTGGGTGTCCTGGCCGAGACCGTCGTGCTCCTGCTGCTCTTCGTGTTCATCAGCACGAACGTCGCCGTGCTGGTGCTGCGCCGCGACCGCGTCGACCACGACCACTTCCGCGTGTGGACGTTCGTCCCCGTGCTCGGCGTCGCGTCGTGCGTGCTGCTGCTGACGCAGCAGAGCGGGCAGGTCTGGCTCTACGCGACGATCCTGCTCGCCGTCGGCGTGGTGCTGTACTTCGTCGCCCGGATCACCGGGCGACGCTCTGGACGCGACCACGAGGCGGGCGTCATCCGCTGACGCGGCGCACCACGGGCCTCCCGGTCAGCGCAGGCCGGAGGCCGGCGGCAGGTCGCGCGCCCACTCCTCGATCGCCGACGAGATCTGCTCGCGGGCGGCTTCGCGGCTGATGGTCGCCGTGCGGTCGCCCGGCTGGTCGCCGTAGGCGCCGAAGTCGGCGTGGTTCGAGCCCTCGACCTCGGTCATCGTCGCGGTCGACGGCAGCAGGTGCCGGGCCGCGTCGACCTTGTCGGGCGTCGAGAGTCCGTCACGCGAGCCCGAGACGCTCAGCACGTCGATGTACGAGCTGCTGATGTCGTTCGCGCAGTAGCTGCCGAGCAGCAGCAGGCCGTCCGCGTCCTGCGCGAGCTGGCAGGCGCGGACCCCGCCCAGCGAGTGCCCGCCGACCGCCCATGTCGCGACGTCCGGCGCGTGCGCCTCGAAGGTGGAGAGCGGCCGGGTGTCGAAGAACGCGAGGTTCAGCGTCGGCTTCGTGATGACGACCGTCGTGCCGTTCGCGACCACCTGCCGGAAGGTCGCCATGTACGCGTACGGATCGACCTTCGCACCCGGGATGAACACGATGCCCTTGCCGTCGGCCTGCCCCGTGGGCGTCATCACCACGGAGTCACCGGCGTCCTGGACCGACACACGGTCGTCGCGCCAGACCTGCAGCGCAGCGCTCCGGGTGCCCTGCATGACGATGTGCGCCCAGACGAGGAACACCACCACGACCAGCAGCAGCACGGCGACGATCCACGCGGTCCACCGCAGTACTCGGTTCATGCGACCACCGTACGGCGCATCAGCACCTCGTTCCGACCGTCGGGCAGGGGATCGCCCGGTTCGTCGAGTGCGGACGGAGGTCACTCGGTGAGCAGAAAGGTCGGGTGCGGGATGCGCACTCGACCATTTCTGCTCACCATCGCGACGCGGACGACGCGGACGACGCGGACGCCGCGGGCGCCGCGGACGCTACTTGATCGCGGCGCGGATCTCCGCGGCTGCTGCGCCGACGTCCGACGCGCTGTAGATCGCGCTGCCGGCGACGGCGATGCGGGCACCGGCCTCCTGCACCGAGGCGACGGACGACGCGTTCACGCCACCGGCGATCGAGAACGGCACGCCCGACTCCTTGCCGGCGTCGAGCAGGGTCGAGAACGTGAAGCCCTCTTCCGCCTGCTCGTCGAGTCCGGCGTGGACCTCGACGAACTCGGCACCGAGCGCGACGACCTCGCGGGCACGAGCGGCCTTGTCGGAGACGCCGATCAGGTCGACGACGATGCCCTTGCCGTGCTTCTTCGCGGCCTTGACGGCGCCGACGATGGTCGAGTCACCAGCGACACCGAGGACGGTGACCAGGTCGGCTCCGGCCGAGAACGCGATGTCGGCCTCGAGCTCGCCGGCGTCCATCGTCTTGAGGTCGGCGAAGACGATCTTGTCCGGGTGGGCTTCCTTGATCGCGGTGACGGCGGACAGGCCGGCGCTCTTGATCAGGGGCGTGCCGAGCTCGAGGACGTCGACGTGCGGCGCGGCCGCGGCGGCGAGTTCGAGGGCGGCTTCGGTGGTCAGGGTGTCCATGGCGAACTGGAGCTGCATGTGGATGCCTTTCATTCGAGGTTTGCGTGTCGGGGCCAGAGGTCGTCGGCGGACTGCCCGCCGCGGGACCAGAGCGTGTGGAACAGCGCGTCGCCGACCAGGGCGACGGCCTGCTCGAAGAGGCTGCCGGCGTACTGCGCCGAGGCCGTGCCCGAGCGGTCGGTCTTCGTCGCTGCCGGCAGCACGAGGGTGACGTCCGCGACTTCGGACAACGGGGAGTCGTCGGTGGTCGACAGGGCGACGACGGACGCTCCGACGTCGTGCGCGGTGCGGGCCGCCTGCACGATGCCGGTGGTCGTGCCGGACCCGCTCGCGACGAGGAGCACGTCCCCGGGCCGGATCGCGGGCGTGGTGACCTCGCCGACGACGTGGACGTCGCGGCCGAGGTGCATGAGCCGCATCGCGGTCATGCGCAGTGCGAGTCCGGAACGGCCGGCACCGTGCACGAAGACGCGGTGGGAGCGGTCGATCAGGTCGAGGGCGCGCTCGGCCGACGCGTCGTCGACGTTCGCGGCGAGGTCGGTGACCTCGCGCACGATCACGTCGAACGCTGCGGGGACGGTGGGTTCTGCCATGTGCACGAGCATGCCGTCACGCGGGCCGCCGCACCGCTACCCGCGTCGGCAGGCATCCCACCCGATCGGGTGGCCCCGTCCGCACGGGTGGGACAGGTAGGTTCGGCTCCCATGGACGCCATCGCACCCGACCGGGAGGCCCGTGGCGAGCCCGCCAGTCGGCTCGCCGCCTCGAGCACGCCCGGACCGTCGCCGAGCAGGCGGACCGTCAGGCGCTCACCCTCGAGTCCGTGCTCGCCGTACTCCGGTCACCACGGGTGTCCGACGCCGCCGCGCGGGCCGAGGCCGTCGAGATCGCGTCGGCAGCACTCGTCGACCTGCGCACCGAGACCGACCACCAGCGAAGCACCCTGCTGGAGCCGGTCACCGGGGCGTTCTCGCGCCTCCGAGCCGACCTGCGCCCGCTCGTCCGGTTCGGCGACCTCGACGTGCAGTTCGTCGAGCCGCCCACCACCGGACGCGCGCTGCCCGGCGACGTCGCCCACGCGGCCCGCGCCATCGTCCGGACCGCCGTCCTCGCGCTTGTCGACGGTGGTGCGGCCAAGCGGGTCCGCATCCAGTGGGACTGCGACGGCCGGAACCTGCTCATGCAGCTCCGTGACGACGGGTCCGGCACCCTCGACGTGCACGACGACGCCATGCGGCCGATCGCAGAACGGGTCGTCACGCTCGACGGCCGCGTCCAGGTGTCGAGCACGCCGGACTGGGGCTCGGTCCTCGACATCTCGCTGCCCCTCGACCCCTCGCCGACCGAGGTGGACTCGGTCGCGGACGACGACCTCACCCCGCGGGAGCGCGACGTGCTGCGGCTGCTCGCGACGGGTGTCGGCAACCGCGAGATCGCCGAGGGCCTGGGCATCAGCGTCAACACCGTGAAGTACCACGTGGCGAACCTGCTCCGGAAGCACGGGGCCCGCACCCGTGCCGAGCTCGCCGCCTTCAGTTCCCGGGCGTGACCCGCCGCGACCGCGACAGCGGGTACCGGCGGTCGAGCGAGGGTTCGACGACGGTCGCCATCAGGAACTGCGAGAGCAGCTTGCCAGCGGCCCAGTAGACGGGGATCACGAAGATCGCGAACCCGGTCCAGACCCCGTCACCGATGAGGGCGATCGTCCCGAGTGTCACGACGATGCCAACACCCGAGTAGAGGTACTGCCACCCCCGCGTCGCCGACTCGCGTTGCACCTGCTGCTGCTCCGCCCGCTCGTCGAGTCCGCGCACTCCGGGCTCGAGGGACTCCCGCTCCTCGGTGACGAACAGGTCCCGCACGGGCACCTCGAGCGCCGCGGCCACCGACGACAGCGACTCCAGGCTCGCGTCGTTGCCGCTCTCCATCCGCTGCACCGTCCGCACCGCGAGGCCGCTCGCCTCGGCCAGTCGTTCCTGGGTCCACCCGCGCAGCCGCCGCAGCTCCCCGATCCGCATCTCGTTCATGCCCTGAACACTAGGGATCCCCGGAACGACGCACCACGACACGGACCCGACACCTGCACGACAGCGACCCGCCAGTCACGCGACAGCGGTCCGACCGCCTTCGTCACCGCCCTCCCGGCGCGAAGCGGTAGCCCATGCCGGACTCGGTGACCAGGTACCGCGGGGTCGCCGAGTCGGGCTCGAGCTTCCGCCGCAGCTGCGCCATGTACAGCCGCAGGTACCCGGAGTCGTTGCCGTGCGACGGCCCCCACACCTCCGTCAGGAGCATCTCGCGGGTCATCAGCCGGTCGGGGTTCGTGACGAGCACCTCGAGCAGGCGCCACTCGGTCGGGGTCAGCCGGATCGCGGGACCGCTGGCCGGGGTGACCTGCTTCGCGACGAGGTCCACGACGAGGTCGCCGATCCGGATCGTCGGCGCGCTGTCGACACCCGCCGGGGCACGGCGTCGTCCGAGGGCCCGCAACCGCGCCAGCAGCTCGTCCATCTGGAACGGCTTCGTCACGTAGTCGTCCGCGCCGGCGTCGAGTGCGTCGACCTTGTCGGAGGAGTCGGTCCGTCCGGACAGCACGAGCACCGGCACCTGCGACCACCCCGGATGCCCTCGAGCACCCCGATGCCGTCGAGCCGGGGCATGCCCAGGTCGAGCAGCACCAGGTCGGGCCGTTCGGTGATGACGGCGTCGATCGCCGCACGGCCGTCCTTCGCCGTCACGACCTCGTACCCGCGGGCGGCGAGCGTGACGGAGAGCGCTCGGACGAGTTGCGCGTCGTCGTCGGCGATCAGCACCTTCACCGGAGCTCCACTCCCACGTGCCCGGCGATCGGCAGCCGCACCACGACGGTGAGCCCACCGCCCGGGGTGTCATCGACCTCGATCGTGCCGCCCATGCCCTCGGTGAAGCCCCGCGCGAGTGCGAGACCGAGCCCGAGGCCCGTCTCGTTGTCGGTGTCGCCGAGCCGCTGGAACGGCTGGAAGACCTCGTCGACCCGGTCCGACGGGATACCCGGACCGTGGTCGGCGATCCGGAGCTCGACCCCGCCGCCGAAGGCGCTCGCCGCGACGCGCACACGGGTGCCGTCGGGTGCGTAGCGGACGGCGTTCGCGAGCAGGTTCACGACGACCCGCTGCAGCAGGACCGGGTCGGCGAGGACCGGGGCAGGTCCGCCGGCAGGTCGAGGTCGACGTCGTCGGGCCCGAGCTCGAGCTCGTCGAGCGCGGGGGCGACCACCGTGTCGAGGGCCAGCGGCCCGGACGCGACCGCGAGCACACCCGCCTGCACACGACTGACGTCCAACAGGTCCGCCAACAGCACCGCCAGCTGACCGAGGCTCTCGTCGGCGGTCGCGAGCAGTGCCTCCCGGTCGGCCCGTGACAGGTCGACGTCCAACGCACGCAACGACTGGACGGCGGCCGAGGCGGCCGCGATCGGCCGACGCACGTCGTGGCCGACGGCCGCGAGGATCGCGCTGCGGACGCGGTCCGCCGCGGCGATCCGCTCCGCGTCCAGCGCAGTGCGTGTCAACGAGCGGTGTTCGACCGCGGCGTCGAGCTGCTGCTCGACGACACGCAGCAGCCGGCGCTGGGTCGGGTCGTCCGGAGCGCCCGCGAACTCGAGCACGGCGCCGGACGGGAGGCTCGTGGCCGCGTCCGGCGATTCGCCGAACGTCCCCGACGTGGCCGGTTCCTCGTTCCCCTGCCGGATCCGGACGCCGGCGAACCCGAAGGCCTCGCGGGTGCGGTCGAGCAGGGCCTGCAGGGCGTCGTCGCCGCGGAGGACGCTGCCGGCGATCCCCATCAGCAGGCCCGACTCCGCCGCGGCGCGACGGGCAGCACGCGAACGTCTGGCGGACCGGTCGACCACGAAGCTGACGAGCACGGCGCTGATCACGTACATGACCAGGGCGAAGAGGTGCCACGGCTGCTGCACCGTGACCATGTGCAGGGGTTGGACGAAGAAGAAGTCGAGGCTCAGTCCGGACAGCACCGCCGTGAACACCGCCGGCCACATCCCGCCGACGAGCGCCACGACGAGCACCAGCAACTGGTACGCCAGGACGTCCACGGTGATGGCGTCGGGGTCGCTGCCGATCGACAGGACCCAGGTGAGCAGGGGCCCGACCAGGACCGAGAGCACGAACGCGGCGAGGACCCGTCCGCGGGACAGACTGCCGCCGAGCTTCGGCAGGGCGAAGCCACCACCGGCGCGCTCGTGCGTGACGACGTGCACGTCGATGTCGCCCGACTCACGGATCACCGTGTTGCCGATGCCCGGGCCGGTCAGGGCCGCGGCGAGCCGACTGCGACGGCTGACGCCGACGACGATCTGGGTCGCGTCGATCGACCGCGCGAACCGCACGAGGGTCGACGGCACGTCGTCGCCGACCACCTGGTGGTACGTCCCGCCGAGCTGTTCGAGCAGGGTGCGCTGGGCACCGAGCGCCCCCGGGTGCCGCTCGCGCAGGCCGTCGTTCGTCGTCACGTGCACGGCCGCGAGTTCGCCCCCGGCACTGCGTGCAGCGATGCGGGCCCCGCGGCGCAGCAGGGTCTCGCCCTCGGGCCCGCCGGTCAGGGCGACGAGCACGCGCTCCCGGGTCTCCCACCGGTGCTCGATGCCGTGCTCGGCGCGGTAGGCCTTGAGCGCGTCGTCGACCTCGTCTGCCAGCCAGAGCAGCGCGATCTCGCGCAACGCCGTCAGGTTCCCGAGCCGGAAGTAGTTCGACAGGGCCGCATCGATCCGGGCGGCCGGGTACACGAGTCCGTCGGAGAGCCGCTCGCGCAGGGCAGCCGGCGCCAGGTCGACGACCTCGATCTGGTCGGCCGCACGCACGACGGCGTCGGGGACGGTCTCGCGCTGCACGGTGCCCGTGATCTCGCGGACCACGTCGCCGAGGGACTGCATGTGCTGCACGTTGACCGTCGAGATGACGTCGATGCCAGCGGCTCGCAGCGCTTCGACGTCCTGCCAGCGCTTCTCGTTCGCACTGCCGGGAGCGTTCGTGTGCGCGAGTTCGTCGACGAGGGCGACCTCGGGCGCTCGCCGGAGCACCGCGTCGAGGTCCAGGTCGTCGAGCTCCACGCCGCGGTGGTCCACGGTGCGGCGTGGGATGACCTCGAGGCCGTCGACGAGCGCGGCGGTGGCGGCGCGTTCGTGCGTCTCGACCACGGCGACGACGACGTCCCGGCCCTCGTCGAGCAGCCGGCGGCCCTCCTCGAGCATGGTGAACGTCTTACCGACGCCCGGTGCGGCACCGAGCAGCACCCGTAGCTTGCCGCGCTTCACGTGCTCATCCTCTCGCGTCGAGTTCCGCAGCGGGTGCGAAGCCAGGCGCAGGGCGGGATCGCGCCCCGTGTGGTCATCGCGCCCCAGTGAGTCGGGGCGCGATGACCACCGCGAGGCGCAATCGATCACGAGGACGCCTTCGCCAGCGCGAGGTTCAGGGCCAGCACGTTCACGACGGGCTCGCCGAGGAACCCGAGCTGGCGCGACTCGGTGTGCTCGGTCACGAGCGTCCGCACATCGTCGACCGACATGCCCCGCGCGGACGCCACCCGCTGCACCTGCTGGAGTGCGTACTCGGGGCTGATGTCCGGATCGAGGCCCGAACCCGAGGCGGTGACCGCGTCGGCCGGCACCTCGGACACGGACACGCCGTCGGCCTTCGCGACCTCCTGCTGCCGCTCTTTGACGGCCTTCAGCAGGTCCGGGTTGTTCGGCCCGAGGTTCGAGCCGGACGAGGCCCCGGCGTCGTAGCCGTCCTCGCCAGCTGCGGAGGGCCGCGACTGGAACCAGCGATCAGCCTGCTTGCCGGAGAACGACTGCCCGATGATCGAGGACCCCACGACGGCGCCGGACGAGTCGGTGACCTCCGAGCCGTTGGCCTGCTCGTGGAACACCCCCTGCCCGACGCCCCAGACGGCGAGCGGGTAGCCGACGCCGAGCACGACGGTGGCGAGCAGGGTGAGGCGGATCGCCACACCAGCGGAACGGACGGTGGAACGTGCAGATGCCATGACTAGAACCCCGGGATGAGACCGACCACGAGGTCGATCAGTTTGATGCCGATGAAGGGGACGATCACGCCGCCGAGCCCGTAGACGAGCAGGTTGCGGCCGAGGATCGACGACGCTGCGGCGGCGCGGTACTCGACGCCGCGCAGGGACAGCGGGATGAGCGCCACGATGACGAGCGCGTTGAAGACGACGGCCGACAGGATCGCGGACGACAGGCTGTGCAGCCCCATGATGTTCAGGGCCGCGAGCCCGAGGAACGCCGCCTGGAACATCGCCGGGATGATCGCGAAGTACTTCGCGACGTCGTTGGCGATGGAGAAGGTGGTCAGGGCACCACGGGTGATGAGCAGCTGCTTGCCGATCCGGACGACGTCGATGAGCTTGGTCGGGTCGGAGTCGAGGTCGACCATGTTGCCCGCCTCCTTCGCCGCCGTCGTGCCGGTGTTCATCGCGACGCCGACGTCGGCCTGCGCCAGGGCCGGGGCGTCGTTGGTGCCGTCGCCGGTCATCGCGACGAGGTTGCCGCCCTCCTGTTCGCGCTTGATGTACGCGAGCTTGTCCTCCGGGGTGGCCTCGGCCAGGAAGTCGTCGACGCCGGCCTCGTGCGCGATGGCGGCCGCGGTGCGGGGTTGTCGCCGGTGATCATCACCGTGCGGATGCCCATCGACCGGAGCTCGGCGAACCGTGACGCCATGCCGTCCTTGACGACGTCCTTCAGGTGCACGACACCGAGCAGGGCGACCGCGCCGTCCGAGGAGCGGCGGCCGACGACCAGTGGGGTGCCGCCCTGGTCGGAGATCTCCGCGACGGTGGAGTCGATCGCGGCAACCAAACCGGCGTCGGGGGTGTCTGCCCAGGCCAGCACGGCCGCAGCGGCACCCTTCCGGATCTGCGACCCGTCCGGCAGGTCGAGCCCCGACATGCGCGTCTGCGCCGTGAACGGCACCTCGACGGCGCCGTCCGGCAGTGCCGGCGTCACCCCGGCGTCAGCAGCGAGCGACACGATCGAACGACCTTCGGGCGTCGAGTCCGCAGCACTCGACAGGGCTGCTGCCGCCATCAGCGAGGCCTCGGGCACACCCGGCACCGGCACCACGCGGGACGCCCGACGGTTGCCGTACGTGATCGTGCCGGTCTTGTCGAGCAGCAGGGTGGTGATGTCGCCGGCGGCCTCGACCGCGCGGCCTGACATCGCGAGCACGTTGTGCTGCACGAGCCGGTCCATGCCGGCGATGCCGATCGCCGAGAGCAAGGCCCCGATGGTGGTCGGGATGAGGCAGACGAGCAGGGCGATCAGGACGGGGACGCTGACCGTCGCACCGACGAGTCCCGCGATGGGCTGCATCGTCAGGCAGACGATCACGAACACGATCGACAGCGAGGCGAGCAGGATGTTCAGCGCGATCTCGTTCGGCGTCTTCTGCCGGGCTGCACCCTCGACGAGGCGGATCATCCGGTCGATGAACGTCTCACCAGGGGTCGAGGTGATGCGCACGATGATCCGGTCGGACAGCACCCGGGTGCCGCCGGTGACCGCACTGCGGTCGCCGCCGGACTCGCGGATGACGGGCGCGGACTCACCCGTGACGGCCGACTCGTCGACGGACGCGATGCCGTCGATGACGTCACCGTCGCCCGGGATGACCTCGCCCGCGACGACCACGACCACGTCGCCCTTGGCCAGGTCGACCGAGGCGATCTCCTCGGTCGCGTTGCCGGTCGCCGCTGCGTCGGCCGGGTCGTACACGAGCACCCGGCGGGCGCTCGTGGTCGAGCGGGTCTTCCGCAGCGTGTCGGCCTGCGCCTTGCCCCGCCCCTCGGCCACCGACTCCGCCAGGTTCGCGAAGACGACGGTCAACCAGAGCCACACCGCGATGGCGATGGTGAACGCGGACGGCTCGACGACGGCGGCGACCGTCGTCAGCGCGGCGCCGACCTCGACGATGAACATGACGGGGTTCCGCCACATCAGTCGCGGATCGAGCTTGCGCAGCGCGCCCGGGAGGCCCGCCACCAGTTGACGGGGTCCGAATGCGGACGAGCGGGTGGCCGGCTCCGGGGCGGTGGTCGCCTCGTGCTCGGAGGTCACGGATGTCATGACAGTCCTTCTGCGAGCGGGCCCAGTGCGAGCACCGGGAAGTAGGTGAGTGCGGTGACGATGACGGCGACGCCGCCGAGCAGCCCGATGAACAGCGGGCGGTGGGTGGGCAGGGTGCCGGCCGTCTCGGGCACGCGGTCCTGGGCGGCGAGCGACCCGGCGAGCGCCAGGACGAACACCATCGGGACGAAGCGGCCGAGCAGCATCACGACACCGAGCGCGGAGTTCATCCACGTCGTGTTCGCGGTGAGCCCGCCGAAGGCCGAGCCGTTGTTGTTCGCACCCGAGGTGAAGGCGTAGAGCAGCTCGGACAGCCCGTGGTTGCCGGGGTTGAAGATCGACGTGCCGAGCACCTGTTCGCGGACACCGGGGATCACGAGCGAGAGTCCGGTCGCGAGGAGCACGAGGGTCGGCGTGACCAGGATGTACAGCGCCGCGAAGGTCATCTCCTTGGCGCGGATCTTCTTGCCGAGGTACTCCGGCGTCCGACCGACGAGCAGGCCGCCGATGAACACCGTGATGACGGCGAGCACGAGCATGCCGTACAGGCCGGAGCCGACGCCGCCGGGGGTGACCTCGCCGAGCATCATGTTCAGCATCGCCATCATCCCGCCGATCGGCGTGAAGCTGTCGAACATGCCGTTCACCGCACCGGTCGAGGTCGCGGTCGACGTCGTGCCGAACAGGGTGGTGCCGAGGATCCCGAACCGGGTCTCCTTGCCCTCCATCGCGGCGCCGGCTGCGTGCGTGGCGAGTCCGCCGCCACCGAGCTCGGCGATCGACATCACCGACAGGGACACGAGGAAGATCGCGCCCATCACGGCGAGGATCGCGTAGCCCTGGCGGTCGTCACCGACCATCCGGCCGAAGGTGCGCGGCAGCGAGAACGGGATGACGAGCATCAGGAAGACCTCGACCAGGTTCGTCCACGCCTGCGGGTTCTCGAACGGGTGCGCCGAGTTCGCGTTGAAGTAGCCGCCGCCGTTCGTGCCGAGTTCCTTGATCGCCTCCTGCGACGCCACGAACCCGTCGGGCAGGTGCTGCGTGCCGCCGACCAGCGTGGTGACGTCGGTGCCGCTCCCCCACGACTGGATGACGCCGCCGGCGACGAGCACGATCGCGAAGACGAACGCGCCGGGCAGCAGCAGTCGACCGACGCCGCGGACGACGTCGACCCACACGTTGCCGAGCGTGCCGGACTTGCGCCGGGCGAACCCGCGGACCAGCGCCACGGCGACGGCGAGCCCGACGGCTGCGGACAGGAAGTTCTGCACCGCGAGGCCGGCCATCTGCACGCTGTACCCGACGGTGGCCTCGGGTGAGTACGACTGCCAGTTCGTGTTCGCGACGAACGACGCCGCGGTGTTGAACGCGAGCGACGGGCCCACGGCGGGCAGCCCGAGGTCGCCGGGCAGCACGACCTGGATGCGCTGCAGCAGGTAGACGAGCAGGAGGCCGACGACGCTGAAGAGCAGCACGCCGCGCAGGTACACGGGCCACGACTGCTCGGCGTCCGGGTCGACCCCGATCAGCCGGTACACCCCGCGCTCGATCCGGTTGTGCCGCACGGGTGTGAAGACCCGGGCCATCCAGTCGCCGAGCGGCCGGTAGGCGACGACGAGCAGCAGGACGAGCGTGGCGACTTGGACGATCCCCGCCCAGACGTCCGCGGTGCCCGCGCCCATCAGAACCGCTCCGGACGCACGAGCGCCCAGACGAGGTACACGACTGCGGCGATGCCGAGGACGGCGGCCGCGATGGTGATGCCGATCACAGCCGTTCCACCCCTTGGCGATCAGTGCCACCACGCCGAACACGGCGAGGACACCGGCGACGACGAACACGTCGAACACGAGGGACTCCAGAAGGTCTGCGGTGTCCGCGCCGGGCGACGCGGACGGCACCACGTGTGGTGCCGTCACCGATGCTGGGTCCTGCGCCGGGCCTCCAGGCCGCTCCTAACGGTTTCCTCACGCCGCCCCGGCGGACGCATGCGCCCCGCTAACGCGCGCTCGCCGCCCGGAGCCGCGTCGCCAGCGCACCGACGGCGACGCGGAGGTCCTCGGGACCCTCGACCACGAAGTCGACCGCGAACCCCGCGAACGCTCCGGCGAGCCCCGACCAGGACCACGAGCCGAGCGTCACGCGGCTCCGTTCGTCGGACAGGGGTTCGACGACGGCGTCCTCGGGCAGGTAGGGCGTGATCGTCCGTGCGTCGGCGGCCGTCACGGTGACCGAACCGACGCACGGCCACACGTCGGCCTGCGCCGATCCCTTGAACCGCGCCGACACGAAGGCCGCGGTGTCGCCACCGGGCACGGGCCGCTGGGTGAAGGGCACCCGTGTGCGCATCCGCGGGGTGATCCGGTCGACACGGTGGGTGCGCCAGTCGTCGCGGTCGAGGTCCCAGTCGAGCAGGTACCAGCGACCGTTCCGGGCGACGACGGCGTGCGGTTCCACCCGGTGCAGGGTCTCGTCCTCGCCGTACCCGAACCGGAAGACCTCGCGCAGATGGACAGCCTCGCTCACCGCGACGAGCACGTCCGGGTCGGTGCGGGTCCGCCCGGACGTCGAGACCGCCTGCACCGCGTCGATGCGCGATCGAAGCCGCGCGGGCATGACCTGCCGGACCGTCGCCAGTGCTCGGGCAGCCGACTCGGCGATGTCCGCGCCCGACGCGGGCGCGACGGCGAGCGCCAGGGCGATCGCCACGGCCTGGTCGTCGTCGAACAGCAGGGGCGGCAGGTCCGAGCCCGCTGCGAGCCGGTACCCGCCGGCGGGCCCGCGCAGTGCCTCGACCCGGTACCCGAGCTCGCGGAGCCGGTCGACGTCGCGGCGGACCGTGCGAGGGCTGACCTCGAGGCGTCCGGCGAGCTCGTCGCCCGGCCAGTCACGGTGCACCTGCAACAGCGACAGCAGCGCGAGCATGCGCGAGGAGGGTCCGGCCATGTCGATCATTCTCGCCGGAGAAGCGGACACGATCTGGCCGCATTGACCGTCATCCTCGTTCCATGACGATCACGACGACTCCCACCTCAACTTCGACGGCAACGCCCGCGAGGCCCTCGACTTCTACGCGGCGGCGCTCGGCACCGAACCGCAGTCCATGACCTACGGCGCGATGGGCGCCACCGACGAACCCGCCTGGGCCGACCGCATCGTCTGGGGGCAGGTGCAGACCGCCAGCGGCATCCGGGTGATGGCCTTCGACGTGTGGCCCGGCCAGCCCTACGACCAGGGCACGAACGCCTTCTACGTGTACCTGAGCGGCACGGATGCGGACGAGATCACCGCAGCGTGGGAGGGGCTGTCCGAGGGCGCGGAGATCCGGCAGCCGTTCGGTCCCGCGGCGTGGTCCCCGCTCGCCGGCCAGCTGCGCGACAAGTTCGGGGTGATCTGGGCGCTCGACGTCGCCCCGGCTCAGGAGTAGTCGGTCGCGGTGGTCGCGGTCAGCGCGTTGGCGTCCACGTCGACACGGTGACCGCGGCCGTCACCGTCGCCGGGGCGAACGCCGCGTCCGGAGCGACGTGGTGGTGGCTCGGCCCCATGTGCACGACGTCGTGGACGTCCTCGGCGGAGAGGTCCATCGTCCAGGTCAGGTCCTCGGAGGACCGCAGGACGAACGACGGCGTGAGCGAGTCGTGCAGCCGCCGCTCCTTCTCCGGGTCGACGGAGATCGTCGCCTCGGCCAGCTCAGCCAGGTGGCCGGTGCGCGGGGTCACGACGACCAGCACGCCGTCGGGGTGCAGGACGCGGGCGTACTCGGTCTGGTTGCGCGGTGCGAAGACGTCGAGGACGACGGCGGCAGCGTGGTCGACGACCGGGAGGCGCTCGGTCACGTCCCCGACGACGGCTCCGGCACGTTCGTGGACGCGGGCCGCCCGTCGGATCGCGATGGCCGACAGGTCCAGCGCGACCCCGAGCCTCCCGTCCGCACCGTCCGGAACGTGCGCTGCGTCCAGCGCATGCGCCAGGTAGGTCCCCGGACCGGACCCGACGTCGAGCACGATGCCGGGTGCCGTCGCCTCGGCGACCACCTCGGCGAGCGCCCGCTCGACGGGCGCGTAGTGCCCGCGCCCCAGGAACCGCAGCCGGGCGTCGACCATCTCCGGGGTGTCCGCGGTGAGTGCACGGCGCCTCGCGGGCAGGAGCGTCAGGTGGCCCTGCTTCGCCTCGTCGAACCGGTGCCCGGTCGCACAGCCGACCTGGCCGCCGTCGACCCGGCCGAGGGGCTCGGCGCACACGGGGCAGGCGAGCATCGGCAGCAGGTCGTCACGCACCGGCCCAGCGTACGGGGCCTCGCTAGCCTGGCCGGATGTCGCTGCAGCAGCTCTTCGGTCTCGACGGACGCACCGCCCTGGTGACGGGAGGCAGTTCCGGCATCGGACAGGCGATCGCGGTCGCTCTGGCGGACGCGGGAGCGCACGTGCGCATCGCGGCACGGACGGCTGCGACCGTCGACGCCACCGTCGCGGCGATCCGGCAGGCGGGTGGCTCGGCCGACGGCATCGTCGCGGACCTGTCCACGCGCGCCGGGCACACGCCCTCGCCGACGCGGCGGGTGACGTCGACGTCCTCGTGAACTCCGCGGGGATCAACCTCCGGCCGCCGATGGCCGACCTCGACGAGGCCACCTGGGACGCCACGATGGCCGTGAACCTCGACGCCCCGTTCGTCCTGGGGCAGCGTCTCGCGCCCGGCATGGCAGCACGTGGCCACGGCCGGATCATCAGCATCAGCTCGCAGCAGGCGCACCGTCCGTTCGCCGCGAGCGGCGCGTACGGGGTCTCCAAGGCCGGCCTGGAGGCACTGGCCCGGTCCCAAGCGGAGGCCTGGTCCGCGCAGGGGGTCACCTCCAACGTCCTCATCCCCGGTTTCGTGCGCACCCCGCTCAACGAGCGGCTCGGTTCCGACCCGGCCGCGGTGTCAGCGCTCGCGGCGCGGACGCTGGTCGGCCGGAACGGACTCGCTTCGGACTTCGCCGCCGCTGCCGTGTTCCTCGCCGGCCCTGGTTCGGCGTACGTCACGGGGCAGTCCATCGCGGTCGACGGCGGGTTCTCCGTGCACTGAGCGGGTGTTCGATGCGCCGGCCTGGGGTACTGGCAGGGCCTGCCTGCACCGGGGACCGGCTGGCAGGATCGTGGGCGTGAAGACACTGGAGTTGCCACAGACGGACCTCACCGCCTCCGACGTCGTCGTCGGCCTGATGCGGATCAACGACATGAGCGACGAGGACATCCGCGCGCTCTACAGCGCCTCGCGTGACGCGGGCGTGAACATGTTCGACCACGCCGCGGTGTACGGCGAGTGGCACGGCTGCGAGGAGCGGTTCGGCGCGGCCGTCACGCTGTCGCCCGCGGAGCGCGCCGAGATCGTGCTGCAGACCAAGGTCGGCATCCGTCCGACCCCGAACGGCGCGTACTTCGACTTCTCGTACGAGCACATCCTCGAGTCGGTCGAGGAATCGCTCACCGCGCTGCAGACCGAGTACGTCGACGTCCTGCTCCTGCACCGCCCCGACGCCCTGGTCGAGCCCGAAGAGGTCGCGAAGGCCTTCGACGAGCTGCACGCCGCCGGCAAGGTGCACCACTTCGGGGTCTCGAACCACACCCCCGGCCAGGTCGACCTGCTCAAGAAGCACGTCCGCCAGCCGCTCGCGTTCAACCAGGTGCAGCTGAGCATCACCCACGCCAACGTCATCGCGCAGGGCCTCACGGCGAACATGGGTGGCCTCGACCAGTCGATCTCCCGCGACAACGACATCCTCAACTACTCGCGGATCAACGACATCACGCTGCAGGCCTGGTCGCCGTTCCAGAAGGGGTTCTTCGATGGCGTCTTCCTCGGCGACCGCGAACAGTACGCCGACCTCAACGACGCCCTCGAGGAGATCGCCGCCGCGCACGGGGTCACCCCGACCGGCATCGCCGTCGCCTGGATCACCCGGCACCCCGCGCACTTCCAGGTCGTCCTCGGCACGACGAACCCGCAGCGTGTCCGCGACTCGGCGGCTGGCTCGGACGTCGAGCTGTCGCGTGAGGAGTGGTACCGGATCTTCACCGCTGCGGGGCACACCGTTCCGTGAGTCCGTCGGGCAGGGTGGAGTCGTGCTCCACGACCTCACCCTGCCCGTCCGCCTGTCCGCCCGCGCCGGTTCGGTGGTGGTGCGGAACGCGGCCGACGGCGACCTCGACGCCCTGATGGCGCTGTTGTCCGACGACCCGATCAGTGCCGCCCGCGGCGATGTCGCCGCCCCGGAGGACCGCCCGCAGTACGCCGCGGCGCTTCGATCGATCACCGAGGACCCGACGAACGCGCTGCTGGTCGCCGAGGACGAGTCCGGTCGGCTCGTCGGCACGCTGCAGCTCACCCGGATCCCGGGCATGGCCCGCCGCGGTTCGACGCGGTTGCTGGTCGAGGCCGTCCGCGTGAGCAGCGCACTCCGCTCCGGCGGCATCGGCAGCGCGCTGATGCGCTGGGTGACCGACGTCGCAGCGCCGGACCTCGGGACCCCGCTCGTGCAGCTCACCTCGGACGCCGCCCGGACGGATGCGCACCGGTTCTACGAGCGCCTCGGCTTCACCGGATCGCACGTCGGCTTCAAGTACCGGGTCCCCGACCCTTCCGCCATCCCGCCTGATATGTCACACTGAGACCAGTCGCCCCATCGAGGTGGGTGCGGAAGTGATCCCCGGGAGCTCCTGCGGCTATAGCGGGGCCCGGGGATTCGCGCGTTCACCGACGGTGTTCGTGGACGCTCAGCACATGGTCCAGCTGCTCGAGATAGGCCGTTTCCCCTCGCCGAGCCAGCGCGACCACGCCGCAGACCGCATCCGCCGCCCAGAGAAGTGGCTCGCGACCACCCGGCAGGTGCTCGAACACCAGCCCGTGAACCAACTTGCGTGACCGCAGGGCGTCGAGGTGCGCGCGATCGTTCCGGTCCGAGGGCCCGCGAGATTCGAGGACGACTCGGTCGACACCGCTCGCGCGGAGTTCGAGGATCAAGTGCTCAAGAGCAAGACGGCGACGACGCTCGCTCCGGACGGATCTGTCAGTCACGATCACGACCCCGATGGCTTCGAACGGATGGTCGCACAGCATCCCGACGATCCCGGTACGGTGCCGGGCGTCGCTCTCAGACCAGTGCAGCTTCCGCGCCGATCGTGGCTTGATGGCGCAGAGCGAGTCTCGGAACCGCTCAGCATCGCTGTCGGCAACTGTCACCGCCCCGAGGATGTACGCGCCGGGGTCACGTTCGTCTCCGGGCTCGGACTCGTCCACGTAAGCCGTCGGTACCATTCTGGAATACTAACGACCAGATGGAGCCGCACGGCCAGTCGACGAGGCGCGCGCTAGTCGTCGGAGGCAGAGCCCACAGACCTCGGCGTCGGCACGTTCACGTCGACCGGGGACACCCCGGCGGGGTCGGCGGAGGCACCACCCACGACGTCGAACGAGATCCCGAGCATCGCCGGGTCCTCGTCGAGTTCGAGCCCGTCTTGACGGACCTGGTCCTCCGGGATTGCACGGCCACCGGACGGGTCCCACGAGTTCGCGATCGACATGCGCACGAGCATGCCCGAGCCGCTTGGCAATCGCCCAAGAAACCCCGGAGGACCCCGGAACGGTCAGAGGTCGTCCGGGTGCAGCCGCTCGCCGGCGTGCGGACGCCGGAACACCGGGCCGCCGCCGGCCTCGTCCTCCTCGTGGTGGCTGACGGGCGAGACGCTCGGGTCGGCGGAGTCGTCGCCGACGTCGGCGCCGCGGTCCTCCTCCATCTCGAGTTCGGACTCGTCACTGCCGTCCACGGGGATGGACCGGCCCTGCTGTTCGGGATCGAACGGTGCGCTCATCGACATGGGGCGAGCATGCTCCCGCTCGGTGAACGCCGGGTCAACGCTGTCCGTCGGCCGCGATCAGCTCGAGCTGCGTCAACCCGACGTCGGTACCCGCCGTGAACACGAACGACGAGCCGCCGCCGATGATCCGGAACACCCGGGTCTGCCCGGCCCACGTGAACTCGGCCCCGTCGACGGCCGTGACCGTCTCGCCGAGGGACACCTGCCACGAGTAGGACCCCGGCGATGCCACCGTCACGGTGTACAACGAGGCGGCGGGGCACGACACGCCGAAGGACACGGACTCCCCCGCGGCGAGCGCCGTGACGGTCCGCCCGGTGTCATCGACCAGTGGCGACGAGCCCTCCGACGACGTCCCGACGGGCAGCAGGTCGACCGGAGCGTCCCGGTAGCCGTGGACCTCGGAGGCCGACACCGGCCGGGTGTCCGACGCCCAGCCCTGCGGTTCGGACGACAGCGTGAAGACGATGTGCGACGCCGACACCACCACGTGGTGCGGAATGCTGACCGAGGTCCAGGGCGAGCCGTCGACCGTCACCGACGCGACGTACGCCCCTGCGGAACCGTCGGCGACCTCGATGACGGTCTCCGCGCCTCCCGGCTGCCGCAGCACCGTCCTGCGGACCGACGGCGGCACGAGCACGTAGGTGCCCGTGGACGGCGCCAGCGGGTACAGGCCGATCGTCGCGAAGACGTACCAGGCGCTCATCTCGCCGTTGTCCTCGTCGCCGGGGTAGCCCTGGCCGAGATCGGAGCCGACGAAGAGTCGTTCCAGAGCCGAGCGGACGATCCGGTGCGCGTCGTCGTGCCGACCGGTGAACATCGGGAAGAACGGGATGTGGTGCGCCGGCTGGTTGGACAGGCCGAGCATGCCCATCCGGACGTCGCGGGCCTCGGTCATCTCGTGGATGGGGAAGCCGTACGCGCCGGAGCGCATGGTCGCGCCGGTCTCGGGTGTCGCGAAGAACGCGTCGAGCGCGGCGTCGAACCGCGCCGGGCCGCCGTGCAGGTCCACGATGCCGGCGCCGTCGTGGGGTGCGGTGAAGGCAGTACCCCACGCGTTCGTCTCGGTGTAGTCGTCGCCCCAGTCGCGCGGGTCGAACTCGGTGCCGACCCGCCACGAGCCGTCGGGGTCGCGGCCGATGAAGAAGCCCCGCTCGGAGTCGAACACGTGCCGGTACTGCAGCGATCGACGGGCGAACCACTCCGCCTCGGCATCGAACCGGGACAGGTCGGCGGGCGTGCCCGCCCGCGACGCGAGCAGCCCCGCCATCACCGCGAGTCCCCAGTCGTTGATGGCGGCGTCGAGGGTCCAGGACATCCCCTCGGACGTCGCGGTGTCGACGTGGCCGCGGAAGGCTCCCGGGAGGCTCCCCTTCCGTCCGACGCGCTCGTCACGCGGCGGGACGGTCGCGTTCCGCACGGCGCTCCGGTACGCCTCGGCGAGGTCGAACCCGGTGATGCCCTTCGCCGCGAGGTCGGCGAAGACGGTGTCGCTCGTCGTGCCCGTCATGCAGTCCTCGGCGCCGGGGGCGCTCCAGCGCGGCGTCCACCCGCCGTCGTGGTGGTGCTCCACGAAGCCCTGCGCGAGCTCGCCGGCGGTCTCCGGGGTGAGGAGTCCGAGGAGCGGCCAGGCGGTGCGGTAGGTGTCCCAGAACCCGTTCGTGGTGGTGAACGGCCCCTCGACGACCTCCGGCCCGGGCTCGTCGCGGATCGGGTCGGCGAGGACGGCTCCGTACGGGGAGCGGTGGTGCGGCGACCCGGTCAGAGCGGTCTCGCCGGCGCGGTTCGGGTAGAGGAACAGCCGGTAGAGGCCGGAGTACAGGCTCACCAGCTGGTCCGGGGTGGCTCCGTCGAACGACAGGGTCGCGAGCTTCTCCGTCCAGAGCGCCTCGGCGCGGGTGCACATGGCGTCGAAGGAGCCGGCGGCGTCGAGGTTCGCGCGGGCGTCCTCGATGGAGACGGTGGAGATGCCGAGCAGGACGTCGACGACAGCGGTGCCGTCCACGGCCAGCCAGCCGCGCAGCTCGTGCTCGCCGATGCTGGTGTGGTCCGCGGTCACGTGCGGGATCCGGACGTGCACGTGGTGTGGCAGGGTGCCGGGGCGGTCGTCGAGCAGGGCCTCCACCACGGCGGTGCCGTCGGTGACGGTCACGGAGACGTCGGAGACCCACCCGTGGTGGTCGAGCACGATGCTGCGGGTACCGGTGAACCGGAAGCCGAGGGCGAACTCCCCCGCGGTCATCTCGGCCGTCACACCCTGGTCGAGGGCGACCCGGTACCGGTGCGGACCGTCGATCTCGTCGTCGTGGTCGAAGCCGAGCGCGCGGGCGGCCCGGTCGACGTCGGGGGTGTCGAGCGGCGACGGCATGACCTGGAACACCCCGCGGTCCCCCATCCACGGCGACGGGATGTGGCTCGTCGCGAAGGCCTGGATCGCCGGTCGGACCCGGCCGTCGGCTTCGGTGCGGGAGTGCTCCTGGTACGCGTACGGCCAGCGGTTGCTCGACGCGTCGGTCATCGGCAGGCCGAAGACCCCGCCGTGCGGGATGCCGACGAGCGGCGCGTTGTTGCCGCGGGAGAACCGGGACGACGCCTGCGTGCCGCGGGTCGTGCGGACGTGGTCGAGCGGCGTGACCGGTGCCGGGCGTGCCGGGGCGATCCGGACGTCGTCGAGCCAGCCGCGCAGGGCTGGACGCTCCCCGTCGGCGTCCGACGGCTGCGTGTCGGAGCCAAGCCGGGCCTCCAGTCGGTCGACGACGAGCCCCGCGAACGGCGTGAGGTCCACCGCGCGACGGTTCCACTGGTCGACCCACTGCTTGCGGGCCGCGTCCTGCGCCTCGGGCGTGAGCGGGTCGCCGTACTGGTCGCGAGCCTGTCCGCCACGCACGGCCTCGTGCTCGCTCAGTCGTGTGCCGTCGGTGAAGACCACGTCGACGGCGAAGGCCGTGGCATCCCAGAAGTGCGGCAGGTCCGCCTCGGTGGGCTCGGTGGCGCCCTGCGGCAGCGTGCGTTCGGGGAACCAGACCCACGACAGTTCGTCGCCGGGTGCGACCACTCGGCCACCGGAGCCGGGGACGAGCGCCACGACGGCGCCGTCCCCGCTGCTCGTTCGACCAGCCACCCCTCCGACGATCCGAAGCCGACACCGTTCCGCGCCGCGACGGCCGTCGTCGGCCCACCGCTCCGTTGCAGTTCTCGCACGGGTCCAGCGTATTTGGTCCAGCGTCTGGACGAAAACGCTCGGCGTGTCAGCCCTTGTTCTGCCCGGGGCGTTCTCGGACTTGCCGGGCGCGGAGTCGACCGCGGTGTCCGCCGCGCCGGTGCCGTCCTGGGGTTGCTGCACCGGGTTGGACGCCGGGCTGCTCGGCTCGGGACCGACCGGCGGGTCCTGCGTCGGTTGTGCCGGTTCGCTCGGTTCCTCGCTCGGCTGCTCAGCAGGCTCGGACGGTTGCTCGGCCGGTTCGGAGGGCTGCTGCTCGGCCGGTTCGCTCGGCTGCTGCTGCTCGTCGCTCGGCTGTTGGTCCTCGCTCGGCTCCTGCTCGGGCGGTGCGGTCGAGGTCGAGTCCGTCGGTGCGGGCGTGCTGTCGCCGTCCCCGTTCAGGGCGAAGACCGCGACACCGATGCCGACGAGCACCAGGATCACCACGACGATCGCCGTGATGATCGGTCCCTTGCGCCGCTTCTCGCGCTGCGCCGGGTCGTCGCCGGTGCCCGGGCGGACGGGCGGGGCCGCGGGTGGCACCCCTCCGCCGGCGCCGGTCAGGCCGCCGGCGCCGCGCTGGGCACCGAGGACGGTGGTCGACACGTCGTCCGCGACGTTCGGCTGCTGGGCGTCCATCACACGGGTCGCGTCGTCCGCACCCGACTGTCCACCCGGACGGGAGGCGCCACTCGCCGGCATCACGCGGGTCGCGTCGTCCGCGTGCGCGGCCATCGGAGCCGTGGCTGCGGCGGCGGCACCGGCCGCGGCAGCACCGGCCGCCGCACCGCCTGCGGCCGCCGTGAGTGTTCCGGGCCCGCCGGGCAGGAGCTGCGTAGCGGTCGAGGGCTCGTCGCGGCCCAGGGCGCGCAGTCGTTCGGCTGCCTCGGCCGCGCTCGGGCGCTCGGACGGGTCCTGCGCGGTCATCACGTGCAGGAGCGTGCGCCAGGCCGTCGGCAGGTGCTGGTCGATCTCCGGGCTGCGGGTCAGCCGCGCGGTCGCGGACTCGATCGCACTGCCCGGGAACGGCGTCTTGCCGGTCATGCACTCGAGCAGCACCAGCCCGAGCGCGTAGACGTCGGCCTTGCCGGTGATCTCCTGCGCGAGGACCTGCTCCGGCGCCAGGTACGCAGCCGTCCCCATCACGGTGCCGGTGCCGGTCACGCGCGAGGCGTCACGGAGCAGGGCGATGCCGAAGTCGGCGAGCTTGACGTGGGTGCCGTCGCGTTCGAGCAGCACGTTGGCGGGCTTCACGTCGCGGTGGACGATGCCCTGCGCGTGCACGGCGCTCAGCCCGTCGGCCACCTGCGAGCCGACACGGGCCGCGGTCGTGGGGTCGAGCGGTCCCTCGCGCAGTCGGGTGGCGAGGTCGCTGCCGGGGACGAGCTCCATGACGAGGTACGAGTCCCCGTCCTCGTCGTCGAGCGCGGCGTCGTACAGGGTGACGAGGGTCGGGCTGCGCAGTGTCGCGAGGGTCTGGATCTCCGACTCGGCTCGGGCGCGTTCACCGTGGTCGACCGGCCCGATGCGGAACACCTTGACGGCGACCTCGCGGCCGAGTTGCTCGTCGACCGCCCGGTACACGGACGCCATGCCACCGTGTCCGAGCGTGCCCGTGACGCGGTACCTGCCGCCGAAGACCCGTTCTTCCATGCGGGGCAACCTACCGGTAGCGGCTGACGGGGCTCTGCCGCCGGTCCCTGATCCGGGTCAGGCCGGGGTGGGTTCGGCACCGTGGCGGAGCGCCGTCAGGTACAGCCGGTGCGCCGTGATCACGAGGGCGAGCCAGGCGAGCCCCAGCGCCCACGCCGCCAGAACGTCGGTGAGCCAGTGGTGCCCGAGGAACACCCTCGAGGCCCCGACCGACAGCACGAACAGGGTGCCGACGACGATCGTCCACACCCGCGTGACGACCCGCGACTGTCGCAGGAGCAACAGGTACACGATCGTCCCCACGATCACCGTCGCGTTGAGGGTGTGGCCGGACGGGAACGACGGCGAGTGCTCGTACGGCGGCACCGCGTCGGAGCGCGGCGGACGCGCTCGACCGATGAGGTCCTTGCCCGCGATCGTCATGAGCAGCGAGCCGCCACTCGCCGCGACGAGCAGCACCAGCAGGGTCCACGCCCGACGCTGGATGGTGAACCCGACCAGGAACCCGAGAGCGACGATGGGCATGCCGATCGTGCCCGCGATGTCGGTCCACCACGTGACCAGGCGATCCCCCACGGGCGACCGGAGGGTGAGTGCCCAGTCGAGCACCGGACGGTCGAGCACCGCGACGTCGTCGGCTTCGCGGACGGCGTCGTAGACCTCGGAGGCGAGCCAGGTCGCAACGACGGCGATGCCGATCCCGACGGCCAGCGTGAGCAGCAGGAGCGGCATCGCGCCGTACCGGTGGCCGAGCGTGGTCCACCCCTGCGCGGTCGCCCGGCCCGCGCGGGTGCGCCAGCGTGTGAGGTCGACCTCGCCGACGGTGCGGTCGGCGGCGTCCCCGCGTTCGGTGTCCATCCGTCCAGCCTGCCCGAAGCGCCCGGGAACCGCCGAGGCAGGCACCGGTCAGTCCTTCGCCTCGGAGTACGCCCCCACCACCGCGACCGACAGCGGGAACGTCACCGGGAAGTCCTGGAACAGCAGCCGACCGGCGTCGACCGCGGCTTCACCGATCTGCGTCGCCACCCACTCGGCGTGCTCCTCCGGCGCGTGCACCACGATCTCGTCGTGCACGAAGAACACCAGGTGCGGGCCGTCCGTCACGGCCCCGGGGAACCGCGCGGTGAGCCGGGAGCGCAACGACCCCATCCACGCGAGCGCCCACTCGGCCGCGGTCCCCTGCACCACGAAGTTCCGGGTGAACCGCCCCCAGCTCCGCGCCCGGGCTTCGACGGCACGCTGCATCGCCGGGGTCCCCTCGACCGTGTAGGCCTGGTTCCTGGCCTCGAACCACGACGACTCCGGCACGGGTGACGTCCGACCGAGCAACGTCGTGACGGGTTCGCCCCGCTCCCCGCCCGCGCGGCGCGTTCGACCAGGTCGAGCGCACGCGGGAACGCCCGCACCAGGCGCGGGACGAGCCGGCCGCCCTCGCCCTGGGTGGCGCCGTACATCGCGCCCAGCATGGCCACCTTCGCCTGCTGCCGGGTCTCGACCGCGCCCGAGGCCACGACGCCGTCGTACAGGTCGCGTCCGTCGCCCGCGGAGGCCATCGCGCGGTCACCGGCCATCGCGGCGAGCACGCGCGGCTCCAGCTGCGCAGCGTCGGCCACGACGAGCTTCCAGCCCGGGTCGGCGACGACCGCCCCGCGGATGCCCTTCGGCAGCTGCATCGCTCCCCGCCGTCGGCCGCCCAGCGTCCGGTGACGACGCCGCCGACCACGTACTTCGGGTGGAACCGCCCGTCGCGCACCCAGTCGTCGAGCCACGTCCAGCCGTTCGCCGTCAGGAGCCGCGCGAGTCGCTTGTACTCGAGCAGCGGTTCGATGACGGGGTGCTCGATCTCCTGCAGCTCCCACTTGCGGGTGCTCGTCACCATGAGCCCCGCACGGCGCAGCGAGCGCAGGACGTCGGCCGGCGAGTCCGGGTTGAGCGTCGGGTCGTCGAGGCGCTCGCGCACGACGGCGGCGATCTCCTCGAGCCGGCGCGGCCGCACGCCGTAGGGGACGCGCGGCCCGAGCGTCTCCTCGAGCAATCGCTCGTGCACGTCGGCACGCCACGGCAGCCCCGCGTGCAGCATCTCCGCCGCGACGAGGGCTCCGGCGGACTCCGCCGTCGTCAGCAGGCGGAGGGCGCCGGGCGAGGTCGACCCCGCGACCGCGGCGAGCTGTGCCCGGAACTCGGCGACCGGGTCGACGTCGTCGTCCGGCACCGACGCGGTGAACAGGGCGTCGTCGAAGAGCTGGGCCTGCGTCGGCCGGACGACCCGGGCCTCCGCCATCGGCGCGTCGAGCGCGTCCGCCGGTGCGGCCGCGAGTGCGGAACCGCGCGCGGCCAGCGCTGCACGGAGGATCCGTCGGCACAACCGCAGGTCGACGCAGCGCCCCACGCGTCCGCCGGCGGCGAGCACGGCCGGGTACCAGCGTGCGGTGTCGTCCCACACCCAGCGCACGCTCGGTGCATCGTGCGCCGCGACGAAGGCCGGGGAGGCCCGACTCGTCGACGCGCATCGGCTCACCGTCAGCGGTCCCCGAGTCGGTCAGGGGCGTCGCGAGGACGCCGCCGTCGACACGGCGGAGGACGAGGTGCACGGAACGATCATGCCGTGCCCCACCGTCACCGGCTGACGGGGTGACGGTTCAGGCGCGCTTCGGACCGCCGGGGCGCACGGCTGCGGTGTCAGCGACGTCGATGCGGACGTCGCCGTCCTCGGCGCGGGACACCTCGACCCGGGGGTCGGCGTCGTGCGCGTCGGACCCGGACATGCGCCGGAAGGTGTCCTGGCGTCGTTCCTCGAACGTCATGTCCACGCCGTCGTCGAGGTGGTCGTGGTCGGGCTTCGTCATGCGCTGCACGGTACGCGCTGCCTGCTGCGCGCGATCAGACGACGGGTGCGGTGCCGGTCCGTTCGGTCCAGTGCGCGCCCGCCGCCCACCGGTCGAGCACCGCCCCGGGCAGGCGACCGGACGCGTTCGAGACGCGCGCCGTGGCCAGCGGCACGCCGAACACGAACTTCGCCACGCTCTCGTCCCCCTCGGCGGCGTCGTGCGGGCCGGGCGGCGCGAGCCGGAACCGTCGCGCGAAGCGCACCAGGTTCGCATCGGGACCGAGCACCGTGGCCAGACCGGGATCGAGGATCCACGAGCGGCACTGCCACCGACCGGCGGCGAGCGCCGGTGCGAGGGCTCGCAGGACCTCCGGCGCGCGGGAGAACGACCGGTCGCAGGCACCCGGATCGAGCGGCCCGGTCTCCGGGACGTGGACGCCCCAGGCCGGCTGACCGTCCGGCAGGTGGTCGCCGAGTTCGTACTGGAGGCGCCCCACGGCCACCACGCGACCGGTCGCCACCGCGACGAGCCAGTCCACCCCCGTGCCACGCAGGCCGTACCGGTCGAGTTTCCGGCCGACGTCGGCGACGGACGCCGCCGCCAGGCTGCGCGGGAGTCCCCGCGCTTCGAGCGCCGCGGCGTTGCCGGGCACGGACGCTCGGAACGCGGCGACCAGCAGGGCGTCCCGCTGGGCGGGCTCCGCGTCGGCGACGGTGGCGGCCAGTGCGGCCGCCACCGTGGCGGAGTCGTCCGGTGACCCCACGGCGGCGGCGAGGACCGCGACGGACGCAGGACGGGCCTCCTGGCCGGGGGTGTCGGCGGTCACTTCAGCCCGGACGAGGCGAGCCCGTCCATCACCCGCCGCTGCAGGACGATGAACATGATGAGCACCGGGGCCATGGCCATCAGGCTCGCGGCCATGAGCACCGGGTAGTCGATCGTCCGGTCGCTCGACAGCGTCGCGAGTCCTGCGGCGAGGGGCATGTCCTCGGCACGGGTCGAGACGACGAGCGGCCAGAGCAGCTCGTTCCACGACCACAGCACCGTCGTGATCGCGAGCACGCTGATCGAGGGACGCGCGAGCGGCAGCATGATCCGCCAGAAGGTCTGGAACGGGTTCGCGCCGTCCATGCGCGCAGCCTCTTCGAGCTCGGGCGGCATGTTCAGGAACGCCGTCCGCATCAGGAAGGTGCCGAACGCGCTGAACAGGCCCGGCGCGACGATCCCCATCAGGGTGTCGAGCCATCCGAGCCCCTGCACGATCTGGTACTGCGAGATCAGGTAGACCTGCGACGGCACGAGCAGGATCGACAACACGATCGCGAGCAGGACCGCCCGGCCGCGGAACCGCATGCGGGCGAAGGCGTAGCCGGCGAGCGTGCAGAGCACGATCTGCGCGAGGGTGCGGATGATCGTGACGTACACGGACGTGCCGAGCTGGCTGAGGAACGGCAGACGCTCGAACACCTGCGCGTAGTTCTGCCACTGCAGCTCCCCGGCCAGAACGTCGGCGTGACGGACTGCACCTGGGCGTTCGTGGACAGCGACATGATGATCTGCCACACGAACGGGAACGCCATCGCGAAGCCGCCGACGCCGAGGACGACGTGGATCCACCAGTGACTGCCGCCGCGACGACCGGGCCGGCGTGCTGCCCGTGGCGGTGTGACGGTTGCGGTCATGCCTGCACCCACTTCCGTTGGACGCGGAACTGCACGAGCGTGACGATGCCGATGAGCAGGAAGATCACCATCGCGATCGCGGCCGCGAAGCCCTTGTCGTTGTCGATGAACCCGGCGCTGTAGAAGTAGAAGACGAGCGACATCGTCTTCGGGATCACCGGGTTGGTGCTGCCGAGGATGGCGTAGAGCAGGTCGAACAGCTGGAAGCTCGAGATCGTCGTGACGATGACCACGAAGAAGATGCTCGGGCTGAGCAGCGGGACCGTGACGGAGCGGAACTGCCGCCAGCGGCTCGCGCCGTCGAGTTCGGCGGCCTCGTACAGCTCTGGGGGGATGTCCTTGAGGCCTGCGCCGAGGATGATCATCGAGAACCCGAGAGACGACCACAGGCCGACGAAGCTCACCGCGACGAGCGCGAACCCGGGCGTCGAGATCCAGTACGGACCGTCGATGCCGAACAGTCCGATGAACCAGTTCACGATGCCGTAGTCGCCGTTGAACATGATGCGCCAGACGAGGGCGATCGCGGCCGGCATGGCGACGTAGGGCAGGAAGAAGAGCACCCGGTAGAACTGCGCGAACCGCAGGCCCGGGGTGTTCAGCAGGCTGGCGAGCCACACCGCGATCGGGATGCCGGCCAGCACGATGACCGTGTAGACGATCGTGTTGAGCAGCGACTGGTACAGCTGCGGGTCACCGGCGAGCCGGACGTAGTTCGCGACGCCGCTGAACGTCGCACCGCCGAACACGCCCCAGCTGGTGAACGAGTACCAGAACGTCTGGATGATCGGCCAGATGTAGAACGTGCCGACGCCGATGAGCAGCGGCAGGACGAACAGCCACGGCCACCAGCCGTCGGTCCGTCGGGGTGCGCGCTTGCCGCCGGCCGTCGGGCCGGGGGCGCCCGCCCGGACGAACGCGTCGTCCGGGCGGGGGTGGAGGCGCTGCGGCCGCTCGGTGTTGATCGTCATCGGCTCGGGACTCACTGTTCCTTGGCGAGGGCGGCGTCCATCTTCTGCGCGAGCTGCTTCGCGACGTCGTCGACCGGGGTCGACCCGTCGAAGGCGTTCGGCAGGAGGTTGGTCTCGAGGGTGTTCCACGCGGCGGTGTTCTTCGACACCGGCAGGGGCTTGGCGTAGTCGACGGCGTCGAGGAACACCTGCAGGTCGGCGTCCGGCATCGTCTTCGTGAAGGCGGACTGCGTGCCCTCGTAGGCGGGGATGACGGCGCCCATGTCGCCCTGCTGCTGCTGGGCGGTCTTGCCGGCGAGGTAGACCTGGAGCGCCTGCGCCGCGGCCTTGTTCTTGCTCGCTTCGGACACGACGTTCGAGACACCGTGGATGACGGTCGCCTGCTCCTTGCCCTTCGGCAGGGGGTACACGACGATGTCCTTCTCCATCGCGGTGCCGGTCAGGGCCGAGCGGAACCAGCTGCCGCCCTGGTACATCGCGAGCTTGCCCGACGTGAACCACTGGTCGGCGGTGGTGTCGGTGAGCTGCTTCATCGACGGCGAAGCGCCCGAGTCGATCAGGTCCGTCCAGAACTGCAGGCCCGCTTCCGAGGCCTTCGACGCGTACTCGGACTTCGTGCCGTCCGCGTTCACGACCGATCCCCCGGCCTGGAAGATCGTGTCGTAGTAGGTCGTCTGGCCGTCCATGCCGCCGGCCGCGCCGTACGCGCCGTCGGCCTTGAGCTTCTCGCTGAGCTCGGCGCCGGTCTTCTGGAAGTCGTCCCAGGTCCAGTCCTTCGACGGCAGGTCCATGCCGGCCTTCTCGAACAGGGCCTTGTTGACCCAGACGCCGATGGTGTCGAAGTCCTTCGGCACGCCGTACTGGGTGTCGTCGTACGTGTACAGGTCGTTCAGCGCGCTCGAGTACTTCGCGGGGTCGATGTCGCCGGCCTTGACCTCGCCGGTGATCGGCGCGAGCTTGCCGTTGGCCGCGTACAGCTGGAAGTTGGGGCCGTTCATCCAGAACAGGTCGGGAAGCGTGTTGCTCGAACCCTGGGTCTGCAGCTTCGTCCAGTAGTTGGCGAACGGCGTGACGTCGACGCTGACCTTGATGTCCGGGTACTCCTCGTTGAAGCCCTTGAGGTTGGCCTTGATCGCCTTGACCTGGTTCTCGTCCCAGACGGCGTACGTCAGGTTCGCCTTGGTGTCCTTCGCAGCGGCGGTGTAGTCGCCGCCGGAGCTCGACGCCCCGGAGGACGTGGAGCACCCGGCGAGGAGTGCGGCCGCGCCGAGGGCGGCGACGGCGCCGACGAGGATCCGGCGGACGCCGGTTCCTCGGGCGGGGATGTGTGCGGTCATCGGGAGGTCCTTTCGCACGGCCGTCAGGAACCGACGGTCTGGGCGGGGTGGGTGGGGTGCGGAGCGGGTCGTGTGGAGGGTGTGGCGGGCCGGCTGAAGTGCGCGATCGTCTCGGCCGGCAGCGGCGGGACGTCGATGGGGACGGAACCGGTACGCAGCGAACGGGTCGCCAGGGCACCGGCGGCGACCGCGGCGCGCGCCGCGATCGGGGACAGCTCCGTCGGTTCGCCGAGGGCGACGGACCGCAGGAACTCGGTCATGGTGATCAGGTCGGCGTCGGCGTGGCCGTCCTCGACGCCGTCGATCGGGTACTCGCGGTCCCCCGCGGTGTCCCAGCCGCGACGGTGCGTCCAGACCTTCACGACGCCACCGCCGGTGTCGCCGATGTTCTCGAGGCGACCCTCGGTGCCGATGACGGTGTAGTTCCGCCAGTAGTCCGGGGTGAAGTGGCACTGCTCGTAGCTGGCCTGCACGCCGTTGTCGAGCGTCATCATCACCATCGAGACGTCCTCGACGTCGACGACGGGGTTCAGCCCCGTCTGGGCGAGCGGCGGCCAGTTGTCGTGGGAGAACCAGTCCCCCATCAGCTCGCCGCTGCGGTCCCGTCGGTCGGTGACGTCGCCGTAGACCGACAGCGACCCCATGCCCACGACGCGACTGGTGTCCCCACCGCCGAGCGCGTGGATGACGTCCAGGTCGTGGCTGGCCTTCTGCAGGAGCAGGGAGTTGACGTTCGCACGGTCGGCGTGCCAGTCCTTGAAGTAGTAGTCCCCGCCGTTGCCGACGAAGTGGCGGCACCAGACGGCCTTGACCTCGCCGATCTCGCCGCGGTCGACGATCTCGCGCATCAGGCGGACGACGGCCGCGTGGCGGAAGTTGTGGCCGACGTAGAGCGGGGTGCCCGTCTCGGCGGCGGTGTTGAGCACCGCGTCGGCGTCCTCGACCGTGATGGCGAGGGGCTTCTCGAGGTAGACGGCGATGCCCGCGCGGAGCAGGTCGATCGCGATCTCGGCGTGCGTCCAGTCCGGCGTGGTCACGATCGCAGCGTCGACCTGGCCGGTGAGGTCCCGGTGGTGCTCGACCACCAGCGCATCGGGGTACTCGGCCCGCCCGCGCTCGCGGCCCCTGCGGTGACGTCCGCCACGGCGACGACCTGCGCCCGCAGTGCCGGGTCCGCGGCGACCGCCTCGGCGATGTGCCGTGCGATCGCGGACCGCTGGCCCATCCCGATCACCGCGACGCGGAGGATCCCGTTGTCAACGCCCATGCTCATCTCGCTCCCTTGCGTGATTGTGACGCCCATGATGCCGAATCGATCATGAATGCACAATAGGCGCTCACGGATCGCTCATGGGTCCACGGCGGGAGGGTTTTACACGATCGAAACGTCGCGCCCGCGATCCGGGCGGTCGTCCGTCGGCTCAGTCGGCGACGACGAGCTCCACGCCGGCGCTGGCGAGGTCGGCTGCGAAGGCCGGCGGGACGGGCTGGTCGGTGACCAGGACGTCGATGCGGTCCAGGGACAGATCCTGGCGAACGTCGACCGCTCGATCTTGGTCGAGTCGGCGACCACGATGACCCGTCGGCCGACCGAGGCGAAGTGCCGGCTGACCTCGGCCTCGCCCTCGTGCATGGTCGTGGCGCCGTACTGCCCGGTGAGCCCGTCCACCCCGAGGACCACGAGGTCGAGTGCGAACTCGTCGAGGGTGTCGCGGACGAGCGGGCCGACGAGCTCGTACGACTGCCGCCGCGCCACCCCGCCCGTGACCACGATCTTGACGTTGGCGCGGACGGACAGCTCGTACCCGACGTTGAGCGCGTTCGTCACGATGGTGATCCCGAACTCGCCGTCGGCACGGATGAACCGCTCGCTCTTGCCGAGTTCCCGCGCGACCTCGGTCGTGGTGGTCCCACCGTTCAGCCCGACGGTCTCGCCCGGCTGCACCAGTCGCGCGGCGGCACGGGCGATGGCGGTCTTCGCCTCGGCCTGGCGCGCGATCTTGTACTGCAGGGGCAGTTCGTAGCCGGCCCCGAGCGCCGCTGCTCCGCCGTGCGTGCGCGTGACGAGCCGCTGGTCGGCGAGCGTCGTGAGGTCGCGTCGGGCCGTGGCGGCCGAGATCCCCAGCAGCTCGCCGATCTCGGCGATCGACACGTTGCCGCGTTCGCTCACCAGTTCGAGCAGGGCGTTCAGCCGCTGTTGGGGGGTCATGACGGCCATCCTACGGTGCCATCACGACTGCTCGGTGATCGGAATTGACGCTTTGGTCTTCCATCGCGCACGATCGCTCGCTACGCTTCCTGATCATCGATCACCCGGATCGAACCGGACCGGAAGGCTCCCATGACCGACACCTTCGTGAGCGCCGAACTGGCCTCCCAGCCGGAGACCTGGCGCGCCGCCGCCGCACTCCTGCCGACCTTCTCGGACGCGCTCCCCCAGCCCGGTGAACGCGTCGCCGTCATCGGCTGCGGTACGAGCTGGTTCATCGCGATGAGCTACGCCGTCGCCCGTGAGCAGGCCGGCCTCGGGGTCACCGACGCCTTCGCCGGCTCCGAGTACCCCGCGTCGCGCGAGTACGACCGTGTGCTCACCATCAGCCGCTCAGGCACCACGACCGAGATCGTCGACCTGCTGCAGGCCCTGCCGTCGCAGCGCACCGTCCTGATCACGGCCGTCGCGGACAGTCCCGCCGCGGCCGTGGCCGACGACGTGGTCGCACTGCCCTTCGCCGACGAGCGTTCCGTCGTGCAGACGCGGTTCGCCACCACGGCGCTCGCCCTGCTGCGCGCGTCGATCGGCGACGACGTCGAGGCCCTCGCCGCCCAGGCCGAGATCGCGCTGACCCTGCCGATCGACGACCTGCTCGACGCCGAGCAGGTCTCCTTCGTGGGCCGCGGTGCAGCCGTCGGCCTGACGTTCGAAGCCGCACTCAAGACGCGGGAGGCCGCGCAGTTCTGGGCCGAGTCCTACCCGGCGATGGACTACCGGCACGGGCCGATCGCCATCGCGCAGCCCGGCCGACTCGTCTGGTCGCTCGGTGCCGCTCCGCAGGGGCTGGCCGACGAGGTCGCCGCCACCGGTGCGCGCTTCGTGCAGCACGACCTCGACCCGATCGCCGGCCTCGTCGTCGTGCACCGGTTCGCCGTCGCCCTGGCCGAGGGCCGTGGGCTGGACCCGGACAACCCCGTTCGCTGACGCGGTCGGTCATCCTCACCTGATGGCGGGCGCAGGCGCGGTTGCTCGGGGTCGACGTCGGCGGCACGGGCACCAAGGCCCGACTGACCGACGCCGACGGACTCGTCCTGGACGAGACCCGGGTCCCGACGCCGCGCGACGATCCGTCGGGGCTCCGACTGGCCGTGGCCGTCGCCGACCTGGCAGTGCGGGCACTCGACCGCGGTCGGCTCGACGCCGTCGGGCTCGTCACGCCCGGTGTCGTCGACGAAGCCGCCGGCACCGTCGTCCTCGCGGTGAACCTCGGCTGGCGGGACGTGCCGGTCCGCGACCTCGTGCGGGCCGAGCTCGTCCGACGCGGTGTCGACGTCCCGATCGCCTTCGGCCACGACGTCCGCGCCGGTGCCCTCGCCGAGACCCACACCGGTGACACGGCACTGTCCCGCGGATCGGTGGCGTTCGTACCCGTCGGTACCGGCCTGGCCAGCGCGCTGGTCGTCGACGGCCAGGTCGTGTCCGGGGGCGGATGGGCGGGGGAGATCGGCCAGGTCCTGATCCCGTCCGGACCGCACGCGGGGCGCCGGGTCGAGGAGATCGCATCGGCCGGGGGAGTCGCACGCCGCTCCGGGTCGGCATCGGCGCACGCAGCCATGCTCCGGGTGCGCGACGGCGACCCCGTGGCGACCGCCGTCTGGGACGACTGCATCGCCGTGCTCGCGGACGCCCTCGCCTGGACGACCGCGGTCGCCGGCTGCCACACCGTCATCGTCGGCGGGGGACTCGCCCAGTCCGGACCGCTGCTGTTCGGGCCGCTCCGCACGGCGGTGGCCGAGCGGCTCGTCGGGGTCCGCGCACCGGAGATCCTGCCGGCCACCCACGGCGACGCCGCCGGAGCCATCGGCGCGGGCCTGCTCGCACGGCGGGTGCTCGAGAACGGGGTGCTGCTGTGACCACGCTCGTCCGCGCGCCACGCATCGTGACCGCCGCCCACGACCTGCACGACGGGTGGCTCGTCCTCGGCGACGATGCCACCGTTCTCGCGGTCGGTGCCGGCACACCGCCGCGCGCGGACTCCGCGGTCACCGTCGAGGGCACCGTCGTGCCGGGCTTCGTCGACCTGCACGCCCACGGCGCACTCGGCCACGACTTCGCGACGTGTTCCGCAGCGGACGCCCGAGCGGCCGCCGCGCACCACCGGTCACGGGGGACCACGACGCTCGTCGCCTCGATCGCGACCGGGCGTCCCGACGACACCGTCGCAGCCCTCGCGCGCCTACGACCGCTCACCTCGGACGGCACGCTGGCGGGCCTGCACCTCGAAGGGCCGTGGTTGTCCCCGGCCCGCCGCGGAGCCCACCGGGTGGACCTGCTCCACGCCCCGGACCCGCTCGAGGTCGACGCGTACCTGACTGCCGCCGACGGCGCGCTGCGGGTCGTGACACTCGCCCCCGAGCTCCCCGGCGCCCTCGGCACCGTGGCGCGGTTCGTCGCCGCCGGGGTCGTCGTGGCGATCGGGCACACCGACGCCACCGCCGAGCAGACCCGCCGCGCGATCGACGCCGGTGCGACGCTCGTCACGCACCTGTTCAACGGCATGCCGCCGCTGCACCACCGCACACCGGGGCCGGTCGGGGTCGCCCTCACCGACGACCGCGTGCTGCTCGAGTGCATCGTCGACGGACACCACCTCGACCCCACGACGATCGGGCTCGTCCAGCGCAGCGCACCGGGCCGCCTGGTGCTCGTGTCCGATGCGATGTCGGCGACGGGCTGCCCCGACGGCGACCACACCATCGCCGGGTCCGCGGTCTCGGTCCGCGGTGGGGTCGCCGTGCTCGCCGACGGGTCGTCGTTGGCGGGCAGCACGATCACCGTCGCCGACGCGGTCCGAGGGCTGCTGACGAGCGGAGTCGCGGTGCCCGAGGTCGTCGCGGCATCGGCCACACGTGCGGCTCGGCTGCTCGGTCGACCGGCGCCGCTCACGGTCGTCGCACCCGCCGACCTCCTCGTCCTCGACCCCGACACCGGTGCGGTGCGGAACCCCTGCGGACGGCGGTGGCCTCGTGATCGTCGTCGTCACCCCGAACCCGGCCGTCGACGTCACGTACCGGGTCGCCGAACAGCGCATCGGCGAGACCCAGCGGGTCCTCGACGTCGCACGGCATCCGGGTGGCAAGGGCCTGAACGTCGGTCGGGTCCTGGCGGCGACGGGTGTCGCGACGCACGCCGTCCTGCCCCTCGGGGAGGCACCCGGCCGCTGGGTGTCGGACGCGCTCGACGACCTCGGCCTCGACCACACCGACGTCGTGGTGTCCGGCACGACCCGCACGACCGTCACCGTGGTCGACGACGTCGCCCACCCGACGATGTTCGGCGAGCCCGGCCCGGTGCTCACCGGCACCGAGTGGGACGCCGTCGCCGCAGCGGTCGACGGACTGCTCGGCCGCGCCGACGCCACCGCCCTCGTGGTGTCCGGTTCACTGCCCGGCGGTGCCGCACCCGACGTCGTCGCGAGCTGGGTCGCCACGGCCCACGAGCACGGCGTCCTGAGCGTCGTGGACTGCTCCGGTGCCGCACTGCTGGCGGCGGCGAGCGCGGGTGCCACCGTCTGCAAGCCCAACCGCGAAGAGCTGCTCGAGGCCACCGGCGCCGCGGACGAGCGCACCGCCGCCCTCCGGCTGCTGGAACGCGGCGCCGGCGTCGTCGTGGTGTCCCGCGGAGCGCACGGCATCGCCGCCCACACCACGGACCACGTGCTCGATGTCCCAGCGGTGCCCGGCGTCTCGGGCAACCCGACCGGGGCGGGCGACGCAGCGACTGCCGGTCTGGTCGGTGCCCTGGTCCGATCGGGTGACCAGCAGGGCACCGGCGCCCCCTTCACCGACGACACCCTGCTCCGAGCGCTCCGGTCCGCCGCTGCCCACGGCGCCGCAGCCGTCCTGCGCCCGGTGGCGGGCGAGGTCGACCCCGCCGATGTCCACCGCTTCCTGACCCACTCCGACCGAACGAGGACCCCAGCATGATCACCGACCTCGCCCTGACGGGCCTGCTCGACACCGCCCGCACGGCACACCGCGGCGTGGGCGCGTTCAACGTCGTGCTGCTCGAGCACGCCGAGGCCATCGTCACCGGGGCCGAGCGGGCCGGACTGCCCGTCATCCTGCAGATCAGCGAGAACTGCGTCCGGTACCACGGCGGTCTCGCACCGATCACGACCGCGACCCAGGCGATCGCCCGGGCCGCCGACGTCGACGTCCTGGTCCACCTCGACCACATCGAGGACCCGGACCTCGTCGCCGCGGGCATCGACCTGGGCGTTGACTCCGTCATGTACGACGGCTCGCACCTGGACTTCACGGCGAACGTCGCCGCCACCCGTGACCTCGCGCTCCGGTGTCACGCCGCCGGCGTCGCCATCGAGGCCGAACTCGGCGAGGTGGGCGGCAAGGACGGCGTGCACGCTCCGGGTGTCCGCACCGACCCCACCGACGCCGCCGCGTTCGTGGCCGACACCGGGGTCGACGCCCTGGCCGTCGCCGTCGGGACCTCGCACGCGATGCAGAACCGCGAGGCCTCGGTCGACCGCGACCTGGTGGAACGTCTGCGTGACGCGGTGCCGGTCCCGCTGGTCCTGCACGGTTCGTCCGGGCTGTCCGACGACGAACTGCGCGGCGCGGTCCGGGCTGGCATGACGAAGATCAACATCTCGACGCACCTGAACGGCCTGTTCACCCGGGCGCTGCGCGCGGTGCTCGACGAGCGGCCCGACCTGGTCGACCCCCGGAAGTACGTGTCGGCCGGGCGTGAGGCGATCTCCACCGAGACCGCACGACTGCTGACGCTCCTGCACGGCTGAGCGGTCACCGCCCGGGCAACCGCAGTGCTCAGCAGAGCGGGACGTTCACCGCGAGCCCACCCATGGCGGTCTCCTTGTACTTCGTCGACATGTCCGCCCCGGTCTGCCGCATCGTCTCGACGACCTGGTCGAGCGACACGTGGTGCACGCCGTCGCCACGCAGGGCCATCCGTGCGGCGTTGATCGCCTTGTTCGCCGCGATCGCGTTCCGCTCGATGCACGGGATCTGCACCAGGCCGCCGATGGGGTCGCAGGTGAGCCCGAGGTTGTGCTCCATCGCGATCTCCGCGGCGTTCTCGACCTGTTCCGGAGTGCCCCCGAGGACCTCGGCGAGCCCGGCGGCCGCCATCGACGCGGCCGAGCCGACCTCGCCCTGGCAACCGACCTCGGCGCCGGAGATCGATGCGCGCTCCTTGTAGATCGACCCGACGGCGCCGGCGGTGAGCAGGAACCGCACGACGGCGTCGTCCCGGTCGGCGGCGGTGATCGCGGGGACGTAGGTGAGCGCGTAGTACAGCACCGCGGGGATGATGCCGGCGGCGCCGTTGGTGGGTGCGGTGACGACCCGGCCGCCGGTGGCGTTCTCCTCGTTGACCGCCATGGCGACGAGGTTCACCCACTCCATGGCGAACAGCGGGTCGTGGTCGGGGTCCTCGCGGGTGAGCTGCTCGTGCCACGTGGCCGCACGACGCCGGACGTCGAGTCCGCCGGGCAGGCATCCGTCACGGCGGACGGAGCGGTCGACGCACGAGTCCATGACCGCGTGGATGTCGAGCAGCCCGCTGCGGACGTCGGCGTCGGTCCGGGTGACCGACTCGTTGGCGAGCGCCACTCCGCTGATCGGCAGACCGGAGGCAGCGCAGGCGGCCAGCAGCTCGGCACCGCTCGAGAACGGGTACGGCACGCGGTCGTCGACCGGGATCGCCGCCCCCGCGACCTCGGCACCGTCGTCCACGGCACCGTCGTCCACGCCGTCGCGCGCGATGAAGCCGCCGCCGATCGAGTAGTACGTCTCGTCGGCCAGGTCGGCACCGGCTCCGTCACGGGCTCGCAGCCGCATGGCGTTCGGGTGCCGGGGCAGCATCGTGAGGGTGCAGCACGATGTCGGCGATCCGGAACGGCACGGTCGCCCCACCGTCGAGTCGGAGCAGGCCGTCGTGTTCGAGGGCGTCGAGCGCCGCGGTCATCGCGTCCGGGTCGACGGTCTCGGGGTGGGACCCCATCAGGCCGGCGACCACGGCGCCGAGGGTGCCGTGGCCCTGCCCGGTCGATGCCAGTGAGCCGTACAGGTCGACGGCGACGGAGGCGACGGGCAGCCCGGCCACCAGGGACGCGAACTCGGCGCCGGCCCGCATCGGCCCGACGGTGTGCGAGCTCGAGGGACCGACACCCACGCTGAACAGATCGAACACGGAGACCGGCACGCCGCCACACTAACCCGTCCGGACGGACCGGGCCTCGAGCTGGCCGCGCCGAGTCTCGGGCTGAGCGACAGATCACGGACTCACGAGCGCGAGAACTGTCGCTCACCGCGAAGCTCGGCCCCCGGGCCCGGGCCCGGTCCCGTCCGGACGGACCGCGGCTCAGCGGCGGGTGTTGCCCTCCGCCGGCACCACGAACCACAGGACGACGTAGGCGATCCACAGCGGCCCGGGGAACAGGCTCAGGATCACCCAGCCGATGCGGACGAGGGTGCGGGACAGGCCGAAGCGATCGGCGAGGCCGGCGCAGACACCGGCGAGGATGCGGCCGTTGCGGGGACGGGAGAGTGTGCTCATGGGGACGACGCTACGCACCAGCGACGAGCCAGGGCATCCGGGCAGTACCCCGGAGCACGGTGGGGACAACCCCCGAACGACCCCCGAACGACCCCTGAGCGACCCCGGAACGACCCCGGAACGACCCCGGACGCCCGGGCCCCGACCACCGATGCCCGTCAGGGGATCAGCACGATCTTCCCGCGGGTGTGCCGCTGCTCCAGCTGCTCGTAGGCGTCCTGCACCCGGTCGAGCGGGAAGGTCGCCGCGATCGGCACCTCCACCTCGCCGTTCGCCACCTGCATCGCCAGGGCGCCGAGGATCTCCGGGTCGGCCGTGTCCGCGCTGCCGGAGGCCTTCGCACCGACCTCGGCGGCAGCCTCGAAGGCGATGATCGTCTCGATGCGGTCGACCGGCACACCCAGGGCGATCCCCAGGTGCACGTACTCCGGACCGTACGTGTCGATGACGGCGTCGATGCCGTTGGTGGCGAGCTCGGTGATGCGCTCCTGCAGGCCCTCGCCGTAGGCAACGGGCCGTGCACGCTTCGACCGGAGCCACTCGTGGTTCGCCTCGGACGCGATCGCGATCACGTCGATGCCCTCGTTCGTCAGCAGCTGCGTGACGAACCCGCCGACACCACCGGCGGCACCGGACACGACGACGGTCTCGCCGGGTCGGGGGTCGACGGCACGGACGGCTGCGGCAGCGGTCGTGGCGACGATGTCGAGCCCGCCGGCGACGGTCCAGTCGAGCAGTCGCGGCTTCTGCACGACCTGTTCGGCCGGCACCGAGACGTACTCGGCCTGGCTCGCGCGGTCCCACGACCACCCGAGGACCTCTTCACCCTCGTCGACGCCGTCGACGCCCTCGCCGACGGCCACGACGATGCCGGCGAAGTCGGTGCCCTGACCGGACGGCAGCGCGTCGGAGGACCCGCCGTCGAACAGCCCCTGGCGGATCGCCGACTCGCCCGGGTTGATGCCGGCGGCGCGGACCCGGACGAGCACCCGACCGGCGGTGGCCTCGGGGACGGGGACCTCGGCGACGTGCAGCACGGAGCGATCACCCCACTCGTCGAAGCGGACGGCGCGCATGGTCTCCGGGATCTCAGTCATCGCGTCCGACGCTACCCCGAGCACGACGAACGGTCCGCGTGGACCGCTCCATCGTTACGACGGTGGGAGACTGGCCGCATGCCCATCCTCAACAAGGACATGCAGGTCTGCATGTCGCTCGCGGCCCGGCCGAGCAACATCGGCACCCGCTTCCACAACTTCCTGTACGACGAGCTCGGGCTCAACTTCCTCTACAAGGCGTTCACCACGACCGACCTGCCCGGCGCCGTGGCCGGCATCCGCGCCCTCGGCATCCGTGGCTGCTCGGTGTCGATGCCCTTCAAGGAGGCGATCATCCCGCTCGTCGACCACGTCGAGGAGTCCGCCGCCGCCATCCAGTCGGTGAACACGGTCGTGAACGACGACGGCGTGCTCACCGCGTCGAACACCGACTACGAGGCGATCGCCGCGCTGCTCGGGTCGCACGACGTCGACACCGCGTCCCGGGTGCTGCTCCGCGGCTCCGGCGGCATGGCGAAGGCCGTCACCGCGGCGTTCCGCGGCGCCGGCTTCGACCGCCTGACGGTCGTCGCCCGCAACGAGCAGACCGGCCCGGCGCTCGCGTCGCAGTACGGCTACGAGTGGGTCGCCGAGGAGCGCGAGGCGGGGGAGTCCGACCTGGTGGTCAACGTCACGCCGCTCGGCATGCGGGGCGACCAGCAGGACGCGCTCGCCTTCGCGCAGGACCGGATCGAGGCGGCCCACACGGTCTTCGACGTGGTCGCGTTCCCGTCGGAGACCCCGCTGGTCCGTGCGGGGCGGGACACCGGCAAGCACGTCATCACCGGCGCCGAGGTCATCGCGCTGCAGGCAGCGCGCCAGTTCGAGCGCTACACGGGCGTCGCCCTGACGGACGAGCAGGTGGCGCGCGCCAGCGAGTTCTCGCGCGCCGAGTAGTCGACGCGACCAGGAGCCGGACGGGAGGTGGGCCCCACCCGCCGGTTCCGGCGTGACGCGCCAGCGGCACGACGGCCGTGACGGGAGGGACGTGGCGGCGCCGCCACGGGCCTCCCGTCCGGCTCGTGGGACGTCTCAGGCGTTCGCGGCGCGTCCGACGGCCACCCACCCGAGGCGGCGCAGCGTCTCGTGGTTCCGGACCCAGATGAGCGGCTGCATGAGGAAGTCCGGGACGTAGGCGCCCGGACCGGCCACCGCGTTCTCGACGATCGTCACCTTGCAGCCCCTGCGGTGCGGCTCCACGGTCAGTTCCACGCGGGCCTCACCGATCGGCCACCCCTTCGGCTGGATCACCATGCGGTGCGGCGGGTCCCACACCAGCGAGGTCGTGACGTCGTCGATGACGAGCGGCCAGGCACCGAACGAGTGGTGCAGGTGCGTGCCGACCTGCGGCCAACCGGCCTCCTGCTTCCGCATGCGTGAGGCGCCGACCACCCAGGTCGTGTAGAGCCAGCCGTCGCCGAGCACGTCGAAGACGTCCTCGGGAGCACAGTGCAGGATGCGGACGTTCTTCGCCATGGTGATCAGCCTTCCGGGGTGAGGTCGACGTCGTCGGGCAGCCCGAAGGTGTGCCGGAGAGCGCTCTTCGCGGCACGCCAACCGGCCATGCCGTGCACGCCGGGGCCGGGCGCGGACGACTCGGAGCACAGGTACATGCCGCCGCCCATCCGCCACGGGTCGCTGGACAGCACCGGGCGCTTCACGAGCTGCCAGAAGCTCGCGGCACCCGCGGCGATGTCGCCGCCGACGTAGTTCGGGTTGTGGTCCGCCATGTGCGCGGCCGTCCGGCTCGACGTGTGCAGGATCGTGTCGCGGAACCCCGGTGCGAACCGTTCGACCTGACGCGTGATCGCTTCGGTCTGGTCGACGTCGGACCCCGCCGGCACGTGCGCGTAGGCCCAGAAGACGTGCTTGCCCCGCGGCGCGCGGGTCGGGTCGACGACGGTCGGCTCGGAGCCGAGCACGTACGGCCGTTCGGCGTGCCGGCCGCGTGCGACCGAGCCCTCCGCGGCGGCGATCTCGGCTCGTGTCCCGCCGATGTGCACCGTGCCGGCCCGGCGCAGCGCCTCGTTCGTCCACGGCACCGGGTCGGACAGCGCGAAGTCGACCTTCGCGGCCGCGTTGCCGAACCGGAACCGGCGGAGCGCACCGCGCTTCGGCGTGGGGATCTGCGAGCCGGCGATCCGCAGCATGCCGGGGACACTCGTGTCGAAGAGCACCGCCTTCGCCGGCGTGAGGTCACCGAGCGACCGGACCTCGTGCCCGGTGACGATCCGTCCGCCGTGCGCGACGAGGTCGTCGGCGAGCGCGTCGACGATCGCCTGGCTGCCGCCGATCGGCACGGGCCAGCCGCGGGCGTGCGCGTAGGCGCCGAGCGACAGCGCCGCGGCGGCCGTCGCCAGCGAGGGCATGTGCTGGATGGAGTGCGCCGCGACCCCGGAGACCATCGCCGGGGCGGCGTCCTGCCGGAAACGGGCGTTCCAGACGCTGCTGCCCTGCTCGAGTGCGCGCAGGCCGAACCGCAGCACCGTGAGCGGGTGTCGCGGCACGTGCAGCAGGGCGTCGGTGGCGAAGTCGGCGACCTGGTCGGCCGCGCGGGCGAGCGGACCCATCAGGTTCCGGAAGGCCGGGCCGTCCACACCGAGCTCGGCGGCCGTCCGCTCGAGGTCCTGGTACGCGATGCCCGCGCGCCCCCGTCGAGCGGATGCCCGTACTGCACCTCGGGCAGACGGAGCTCGATGCGCTGCTCCATCCGGAACAGGCGGAAGAACTCGGACTGCAGCGCCATCGGGTGCACGGCCGAGCAGACGTCGTGCAGGAACCCCGGCAGGGTGAGCTCGGCGGTGCGCGCACCACCGCCGATCGTGTCGTTCCGTTCGACCACCTCGACGGACAGGCCCGCACGGGCGAGCGTCACCGCCGCTGCGAGTCCGTTCGGTCCGGCCCCGACCACCACCGCATCAACCATGGTCCGAGCCTAGGGACTCGTGTCTGCGCGTGGTCCCGGTCAGATGACCGAGGCTCCGGATGAGACAGCGATCTGCTTCCGGGCCACGACGGCGTCGATCCGTTGTGCTCCGGCGATGAAGGCCGCAGCATCGTGGTCGACGTACCCCGCGATCGCGATGATGTCATCGCGGATCCGTTCGAGTGGAGCCGCGTGGACGGGCTCGTGGTGCGCGAGACGGTTGCGGAACCGGCGGACGTCATCGAGGCGACGATGCAGTTGCTTTCGGCGCACCTTCCCCAGCCGGGGGAAGGCGTGCACGAGTCGGGGTTGCCACAGCGTCGTCTCGTAGCTCCACAACGGATCTCGCGGGACCCCCGCGTCCGTGAGCCCCACCCAGAACCCGAAGCTCGTGGCCGCGACGATCTGATCCGGCTCGGGGTCGCTCACGCCACGGCGGACGAGTGTCCGGGTGGCATCGCTCACTGCCCGACGCTCTCGATCCAGGAGCCGGACCGTTGGGTCGTTCCACCAGTCGTCCCGGCGGGATCGTCGGAGTTGGTCGTGGATCGCGTTCCGGACGAACACTTCGAGGCACCCGACCGGCCCCCAGAACGCCGCCGCGATCTCGCAGTTCCAGGCGTACAGCCGAGATCCGAGGTCAACGCGGCCGCCGTACCGAGCCGCGTACCGGTTGAACCGTGGCGCGCTGAGCAGATGCGGCAACTCCGGCAACGTCGCTGGATCGATCATTGCGCTCCCCGAACTGCCGTGTTGAACAGCAATCGCCCCAGGAGTCCGGCGGTGCCGAATGGTCCTGGGGCGTTACCCGATCAGCCTAGCGACGCCGGGGTGGAATATCAAGTACCGGTTCAGGGGCGGGCGACGTCGGGGTCGGCCGGGTCGGAGCCGTCCTCGTCGCCGTCGGCGTCGTCGGGCTCGTCGGCGTCGACCGGGGTCGAGCCGACGGGGTGCTCGGCCAGCAACGTCGCGAAGTCCTCGTCGAGCATCTGCTGCAGGCGGTCGTCACGGCCGATCTCGTAGTCGTCGGCCGGACGCTGGGCCCAGCCGAGGCGCCCGACGACCGTGGTGCCGATGTCGTCCCAGGCTCGGGCGCGGGCGGCGAGCACGATGCCGTCGACGAAGTGCTGGTCGTCACGGCGCTTGTCGAGCATCGTCGCGAGTTGCTCGTACGTCGCCTCGCGCGTGCGCAGCTTGAGGTCGTCACCGCGGCGGTAGTCGTGCTGGTGCCGTGAACGGCCCTTCGACTTGCTCGACGTCGACCGGATCTCCCGCATGCGCGCGGCGTCGCCCCGCTGCTCCTCGGCCATGCGGTGGAGTTCCTCACGCGCGGCCTCGGCGATCAGCGCGTGGTCGAAGTACCCCTGGTCGCGCAGCGCGTTGGTGATGATCCGGTTGCCGACCGCGATCGTGACCGCGGCCTTCGCGATGAGGAACCCCTCGTCGACGGCCCGCTTCAGTTCGACCTGGCTGATGGGTCGATCGCGCACGTCGTGGTTGCGTCGTCCGAACAAGGCCATGCTCCGACGATACCGGCGTCCGGTGACCATCCGTCGGCAGGTGGACCCGGATCACGCCCTGGAGGGACGACACGCCCCGAGTGGTTTCGTAGCGTCGGGTGCATGGTCACGTACACGGAGTCCCCCGCACCGGTCTCGGCACCGCGAGCCTCGTCCTCGGGATCTGTTCGCTGCTCGCCGGCTGGACGTTCGTCGCGCCGATCGTCGGGCTGTGCCTGGGCGTCGCGTCGCGCAGCCGGGAACCGCTCGCCCATGGTCGTGCGGGCTGGGGGATCTTCCTGAACCTCATCGCGCTCGCCGTCTGGATCCTGCTGCTCGTGCTGGCGGTCGTCGGCGGTGTGTTCGCGGTCTGGCAGGGGGCGACGCAGGGCTCCTGACGCACGCGCACGTCGGCGGGAGAGACGCGCCTAGAGCAGCAGGCCGTAGACGGCGACGTCGGCGCGGACGGGCCCGAGCGGCAGCGCACCCCGCAGAGTGCCCTCGAGGGCGAACCCGAGCCGTTCGGCGAGCGCGCGGCTGCGGACGTTGTCGACGCCGGTCCGGATCTCGAGCCGTGCGGTGCCGCGTGCCCGCGCGACCTCGACCAGGACCCCGGCGGCTCGTCCCGCGACACCGCGGCCCTCGTGTCCGGCGTCCACCCAGTAGCCGAGTGACGCCTGACCCAGGTACGGGTCGAAGGTCAGCGACGCCACCCCGACGATGCGGTCGTCGGAGCGGATGACGCAGGGGAGCGCGCGGTCCATCGCGAACTGGCCGAGCAGCCGTTCGGTGTGCAGCCCGATGGTGTCGCGGTCCTGCGGATCCCACGCCCACGGTTCGGCCGCCCGCAGCCGGTCGAGGTTCGCGCGCACGAGTTCCAGCACCGGGTCGACCGTCGTCAGGTCGCGCAGCGTCAGCGTGTACCCGTCGCCGAGGTCCCGCCCGAATGCCGCCACCCGTCAGAGACTATGCACGCCCGGCCCTACTCGTACCGGAGTGCCTCGATCGGGTTCTGCCGTGCGGCGCGGCGTGCGGGGAGGGTGCCGGCGAGGAACGCGATGAACATCACGACGAGGATGATCGTCGCCACCGAACTCGGCGCGAACTGCATGATCTGCAGGCCCGGCAGGTCCTTGAGCAGCGTGCCCGCGAGCACGTTCGAGATCCCGGTCCCGAGCAGGATCGCGACCCCGGCTCCGATGGCGCTGCCGAGGAACCCGATGAAGACCGCCTCGAGCGAGAACAGCGTGTAGACCTTGCCGCCGCCCATGCCCATCGCCTTCATCAGGCCGATCTCGCGGGTGCGTTCCTGCACGCTCATCAGCAGCGTGTTGATGATGCCGAAGCCCGCAGCCACCAGGGCGATGACGGCGAAGGCGTTCAGGACCCCGACGATGCCGCTGATGACGGTCTGGAACTGGCCGAGCTGGTCCTGGATGGTCTGCCCGAGGAACCCGGCGTCCGACAGCGCGTTCTTGACCGTGGTCGCGGAGGCCCCGGAGTCGAGCGTCGCGGTGGCGCTGGCGTACGAGGTCGCGATCGAGTCCGGCTTGCCGATCTCCTGCGCGGCCTGCATCGCGTCGGTGAGCGCGGCGTTCGCCCCGGCACCGCCGCCGAACAGCGACTCGTTCTGCACACCGACCACCGTCGCGGTGAGGGTGTGCTCCTTGCCCTGGTAGTCGTCCACCGCGAAGGTGAGTTCCTTGCCGACGGCGGCCTTCGCGCTGCCGAGTCCGAGGTTCTCCAGGTAGTTCGTCGGCAGGATCACCTGGTTCGCGTCGGTGTCGTCGTCGAGCTGCTTCCCGCTCGCCAGGTCGGCGTCGAGCTCACCCGCGTTTGCGGTCAGGGAGACGACGTACTTGCCGTCGTCGCCGTGCTCGGCGTACTTCGGCGCCAGGGCGACCGCCGGACGGATGCTCTTGATGCCGTCGATCGCGCGGATGTCGTCGACGTCGGACTGCGACAGGTACGAGAACGACGCCGGACCGCGGTCGACGCTCTGGCCGGACTCGTCGGGGTCGTACTTCGCCGGGCCGCTGTCGGTCGACGCGGTGTCGACGGCCTTCGTGATGGTCAGGGAACCGGTGTCGCCGATCGACGAGACCTGGGTGTCGATGTAGTTGCTGACCCCCGTGCCGATCGCCGAGGTCAGCGTGATCGTGAAGGCGCCGATGAAGATCGCGATGACGGTCAGGGTCGTGCGCAGCTTCGACCGGAAGGTGTTCGAGACCGCGGTGCGGAGCAGGTCGAGGAAGTTCATGCGGAGTGCCTTCCGTGCGTGGCCTGCTGGTCGACCGCGGCACCGGCGGTGGGCGTGCCGTCCGATCCACCGACGATGAGTCCGTCGCGGACGTTGACGCTGCGGTCGCAGCGGGCCGCGAGTTCTTCGTCGTGCGTGACCACGACGAGCGTGATCCCGCGTTCGCGCTGCAGGCCGAAGAGCATGTCCTCGACCACCTGCCCGGTGTTCGTGTCGAGGTTGCCGGTCGGCTCGTCGGCGAAGATGACGCTCGGCTCACCGACCAGCGCGCGTGCGATGACCACGCGCTGCTTCTGCCCGCCGGACAGGTCGTTGGCGTCGTTCTTCGCCTTGTCGGCCAGACCGAGGGAGTCGAGCGCCGCCATGCCGCGGCGCTTCCGTTCGGCTCCGGAGACGCCCGCGATCTTGAGCGGCAGCACGACGTTGTCGAGGACCGAGGTCTTGGGGGTCAGGAAGAACTGCTGGAACACGAACCCGAAGGTGCTGTTGCGCGTGCGGTTCACCTGCCGCGCGCCGAGGGTCGCCGCATCGGTCCCGTCGAGCAGGACCTGCCCGGTCGACGGCTTGTCGAGCAGTGCGAGCAGGTGCATGAGCGTCGACTTGCCCGACCCGGACTTGCCGACGATCGCCAGGCTCTCGCCCTGGTGCACCCGGAGTGACACCCCCTTGAGCGCGTCGAACCGCGTCGGGCCTCGGCCGTAGGTCCTGGCGAGGTCACGGGCCTCGAGCACGGGAGTGGTCATGGCCCCACCGTAGTGTCCGCTGCACGACTGCAAGTTTGCGTTTGCTGTAGATCATGTGACGTTCCGGTTACAGTCGGGCCATGCCCGACACCGCGCCCGCCACCGAGATGGGTCTGCGCGACCGCAAGCGCATCGAGACACGCCACCGCATCGCGGAGGCGGCTCGGTCCCTCGCGCTCGAGCAGGACATCGACCACACCACGATCGAACAGATCGCCGCACGCGCCGAGGTGTCACCGCGCACGTTCTTCAACTACTTCGAGAGCAAGGAGGACGCGGTCCTCGGGCACACCGAGCTCGACCTGGACGCTGAGACCCTGGCAGCGCACCTCGAGACCGTCGCGGGGGAGCCGGCTGCGCAGGCCGTGGTCGACCTGGCGTTCCTGGTGTTCGGCTCGTCGTTCGGCGACGAGCACGAGCGGCTCGCCCGGAAAGAGGTGATCGTGCGCTTCCCGCAGCTCATGCGCCGCCAGGTCAGCCGGATGACGACCGTGGCCGAGGCGATGACGGGCGCGGTGCGCACGATCCTCGAACGCGATCCGGCGTGGGGGCCGGACGCCGCGACTCCGCAGGCCGCCGAGATGCTGCTCGGCATGTGCATGACCGGCCTGCGGAGTTCGGCGCGGCACGAGGGTTCCGACCCGGAAGAGGTCCGTGCCCGCGTCGTCGCGTCGATCCGCGACACGGCTACGCGCATCGCCGTCACGGCTTCGTGATGAAGCCCTCCTTCACCATCCAGTCGAACGCGACGTCGGCCGGCTCGCGCCCCTCGACGTCGACCTGACGGTTCAGCTCCTGCAGCACCGCGTCGGTGAGCTTCGGCGAGATCTGGTCGTAGACGTCGGCGAGCTGCGGGTACTCCTTGAGCGTGGCCGAGTCGAGCACCGGCGCGACGTTGTACGCCGGGAAGAAGCCCTTGTCGTCCTCGAGCACGGTCAGGCCGAGCGACTTGATGCGGCCGTCGGTGGTGAAGACCTCGCCGAAGTTGCACTTGCCGCGGTCGGTGGCCGTGTAGACCGTGCCGGTGTCGAGGATGCTGACGTTGTCGCTCGGGATCCCGTTGTCGCCCGAACCGCCGAGCTCCAAGCCGTACTTCTCGAGCATCGGCTTGAACCCGTCGGCACGCGAGTTGAACTCCGACTCCACGCAGAAGGTGCGCTGGTCGACGGGGAGCTTCGCGATGTCGGACAGGGTCGTGATGTCGCCGAGCTCCTTGACCGCCTCGTCCCGCACCGCGAACGCGTAGGTGTTGTTCATCGGCGCCGGGTTCAGCCACGTGAGCCCGTTGCCGGCGTCCTCCTTCTTGACCGCTTCCCACTGCTCGGTCTTGTCCGGGATCCCCTCGGCGTGGCCCATGAAGGTCAGCCAGGCGGTGCCGGTGTACTCGTACGTGAAGTCCGCACCGTGCGAGGTCATCAACTCGCGGACGGCGACGCTGCCCGGCACGTTGGTCTCGTCGGTGACGTCGAACCCGGCGGCCTTCGCGGCGAGCACGGCGATCTTGCCGAGCACGAGCTGCTCGGTGAAGTTCTTCGACGTCACGGTGATGTGGGCACCGTCCGGCAGGTCGTCGATGCGCTCGATGGTGCCTGGGCCGGCCTCGGGGACGAAGGACGTCGCGGGCTGCAGGCCGCAGCCGGCCAGGACGAGCGCAGTGGCACCGGCGAGTGCGACGGCGGCCCCGCGGCGGAGGCGGCGGGTACGGCGGTTCATCGGAGTCCCTTCGGACGTGCGACGGTCTCGACCACGCGGCCGAGCCAGTCGATGGAGAGGGCGAGGAGCGCCACGAGCAGCGCACCGGCGACGAGCACCTTCGGCAGGAACAGCGTCACGCCCGTGGTGATGAGGAGACCGAGGCCGCCGGCACCGACGAAGGTGGCCAGGCTCGCGGTGCCGACGAGCAGCACGAGCGCCGTCCGGATGCCGGAGAGCATGACCGGCACCGCGAGGGGCAGCTCGACGCGCATCAGGACGCTGAACGCGCTCATGCCCATGCCACGGCCGGCCTCGACGAGGCGTGAGTCGACGCTCTGCACGCCGATCATGGTGTTCCGGAGGACCGGCAGGATCGCGTAGAGCACGAGTGCGACCACGGCGGACCAGCTGTTCAGGCCGAGCCACGCGGCGAGCAGCACGATCAGGCCGACAGCGGGGGCCGCCTGCCCGAAGTTCGCGACGGCGAGCACGTACGGGCTTGCCCGGCGGAGGGGACCGCGCGTGAGCACGATGCCGAGCGGGATGCCGATCACGAGCACGAGCACCGTCGCCTGCAGGGTCAGCACGAGGTGCTGCCCGGTCAGGTCGAGGATGTCGGCCGGGTTGAGCGTCGTGCGTTCGGTGGGCGTGAGGTCGGCCGTGGCGAGCCAGACCGCGAACCCGGCGAGCACGACCAGGATCGCGATCGGCTGGAACAGCAGGCCCTTCCAGGACGTGCTGGCGCCGGTGGCGGGTCCGGCGGTGACAGCACTCACAGGTCTTCCCCGGAGGGCGCGATCACGGGCGCGGCCGGCGAGGACGGCAGCGTCTCGATCTGGTTGGTGTTCGTGCCGACCGGCGTGTACGCGCGGTCGTCGGCCGCTGCCGCACGCGACCGGGTGATGGCCTCCATGACGACCTCGACCGTGATGACACCGCGGAACGCCTCGCCCCGACCGGTGACCAGTGCGGCCCCCGCGCTCGAGACGAGCATGGTGTCGAGGGCGTCGTTGAGCGTCGAGGCCTCGCCCACGATGGGCAGCTCCGGGTCGACGCCGTCCGGGATCCGGTCCAGGCGCTCGAGCTGCCGTCGGGACGGCCAGCCGATCGGCCGCTGCCGACGGTCGACCACGACGGCGTGCCCGTGACCCCCGGCCTCCTGCATGCGCTGCAGGACGGCCTTCGCCTCTTCGCCGGGGAGCAGGTCACCGCGGAGACGACCTCGACGTCGCGGACGCGGTTCAGGGTGAGCTGCTTCAGCCCGGCGCCCGATCCGATGAAGTTCTCGACGAACTCGTTCGCCGGCTCCGCCAGGATCCGCTCCGGGGTGTCGTACTGCACGATGTGGGCGCCCTCGGTGAAGATGACGATCCAGTCGCCGAGCTTCACGGCCTCGTCGAAGTCGTGGCTGACGATGACGATCGTCTTGTGCAGCTCTTCCTGGATGCGCAGGAGCTCGTCCTGCAGGCGCTGCCGGGTGATCGGGTCGACCGCACCGAACGGCTCGTCCATCAGCAGGACGGGCGGGTCCGCGGCGAGCGCCCGGGCGACGCCGACGCGCTGCTGCTGCCCGCCGGAGAGTTCGCGGGGGTAGCGGTCGCGGTAGGTGGCGGGGTCGAGCGAGACCAGGTCGAGCAGCTCGTCGACGCGCGCCGCGATCTTCTCCTTCGACCAGCCGAGCATCTTCGGCACGATCGCGATGTTCGCTGCGACGGTCATGTGCGGGAAGAGCCCGCCGGCCTGGATCACGTAGCCCATCCGGCGGCGGAGCTCGTCGGCGTCGATGCCGGTCACGTCGTCGTCGCCGACGACGATGCGGCCCTCGGTGGGCTCGATCAGGCGGTTGATCATCTTGAGGGTCGTCGTCTTGCCGCAGCCGGACGGGCCGACGAGCATGACGATCTTGCCGGCCGGGATCTCGAGGGTGATGCCGTCGACGGCGGGCTTCGACTGTCCGGGGTACCGCTTGGTGACCTCGTCGAGCAGGATGCTGCGGCCGGTGACGTCCCCGTCGGGCGCGGTGGTGGTGGCGGAGTCAGTGCTGGACACGGATACCTCTCGAGATGGTCAGGCGGCCGAGGCCGAGGAGGAGCAGGTCGAGGACGAGGGCGAGCAGGACGACGCCGACCACCCCGACGACCACGGAGTACAGGGCGTTCGCGCCGCCGAGGCGCGAGAGTCCGGAGAAGATGAAGCCGCCGAGCCCGGGGCCGAGCGCGTACGCGGCGATGGCCGCGATGCCCATCACCATCTGGGCGGACACGCGGACGCCGCTCAGGATGATCGGCCAGGCCATCGGCAGTTCGACCTGCACGAGGGTCCGGAACCGGCTCATGCCGATGCCGCGCGCGGACTCGACCACGCTCGGCGGGATCTCGGCGAGGCCGACGACCGCGTTGCGCAGGATCGGGAGCGCGGCGAAGAAGACGACCGTCACGACGGACGGCAGCACGCCGAAGCCGAGCGGGACGATGAGCAGGCCGATGACCGCGAAGGACGGCAGGGTGAGGCCGATGGCGGACACCCCGTTCGCGACGGAGGTCAGGCGGGGACTGCGGTAGACGAGTGTGGCGAGCACCACGGCGATGACCGTGGCGAGCACCGTGCACTGGACCACCAGTGAGAAGTGTTGCCACGACGAGAACCAGATCTGGCTCCATCGCTCCACGACGTACTGGAACACGGGTGGGCGCTCCCCTTCCGGTCGGCCGAACTGCCCACGGGTCGGGGCACAAGCTGCGCCAAAGCTACGCAGGGCACGGACCGGTCGCACGACGAGGCGCAGCGGAGACGATCGATTCCTGTGCAGACAGCCGAGCGAGAACCCCTGGTCAGCGGCCAGTTCGACCGTCGAGCCTGAGAGAACGGTAACGATCGTGAGGGGCCATCGGCTACATGGCCAAGCCCCGGAGGCCGGACCGCTCGGCGATGTCGACGAGCTGCTCGCGCCAGAGGACCCACTCTTCCGGGCTCTTGTCGGCCAGGTTGCCGTCCCCGTCGCCCGCCAGTCCGTCGAGCATCTCGCGCACGATGTCGGCGTGCCCCGCGTGCCGGGCCGTCTCGTACGCCATGTGCACCAGGATGCGGTGGAGCGTCACCTCGCGGAGCTCTTCCGGCCACCAGGGGACGGTGCCGCGGGCGTCGAGGTCGAGCGCTTCGATGGTCGCGTCGGCGTGCGCTGCGCTGCGGTGGTGGAAGGCAACGACGTCGTCCAGGGTCTCGTCGAGCGTCGCGTACATGTCCTCGCCGTCCTCCGATTCGAGCCAGGCGGGCGCGTCGGGCAACGGTCGACCGAAGACCTCGCCGAAGTACCCGGCCTGCACACCGGCGACGTGCTTCACCAGCCCGAGCACGTTCGTGCCGGTCGGGGTCACCGGCCAGCGGGCCTGCCGTTCGGCCAGGCCGTCGAGCTTGCCGAGCAGCGCGGCGCGGTGCTTCTGCAGGTACCGGTGCAGCGTCCGCTTCACCGCGGCGGCCGAGGCCAGGGGATCGGTGTCCGACGACGCGCCCTCGTCCGACAGGGCGGAGTTCCCGCTGGACGCGAGGCCGGTGGTCGTCGCGGGGTGGACCTCGGGGACGGCGTCGGTGCTGCTCATGCCCTCGATCGTGCCACCACGACGTCCTGCAGGCGTGCCGATTCCTGCACGGCCACCCGCTCCGCGGTGAGCAGCAGCCCGGCCACCTCGGCCGAGGTGCGCGCAGGGGCGTCGTTCCAGCTCGTCAGGTCGCGCACGCGGCCCATCCGGACGTCGGGCGCCGGACACCAGAGCACCGGCGCGCCCTCGTCCACGGCGAGCGCGTGCCAGACCAGGTCGAGGGAGTGCTGGACCCGCGGCGAGTGCACGGCGTGCGGCCCGCCAGCGGCCGAGACGACCGCGCCGACCAGGCAGGCAGCGACGAGCGGTCGCCCCTGCACGTCCATCGCGGCGGCACTCGTGGCCTTCCGCATCCGGCCGTGCTCGTCGAGGTACGCGAACCAGGCGTGCTGGATCCAGCCGCGTTCGACGACGCCACGCGCGTCGGACAGCAGGTGCTCGAGCTCGCCGAGTTCCTGCAGCCGGGCTTCGACCCGTCGGACGCGTGCGGCGGCGCGGCGCTCGGCGAGGCGGTCGAGGAACCCGCGGAGGCCGGTTCGCTCGGATCGGGTGGGGGCGGGAGAGGCGTCGGTGGCGACGTCGTGCTGGACGCGGAACTCGAGGGTCATGAGGGCCCCTCCGATCGGCTGTGCACGGATGGTGCGGTCACGATAGCCCCGCGGGTCTCAGCCGTCCAGCACCGCGTCGATGCTGCGCCGCGCGACGCTCCGGAAGGCGCGTTCGTCGGACGTCGCGAGCGCGGAGGCGAGCGCGATCGCCCACCCGCGCGCGCGTCCCCAGGTGCCGTCCGGAGCGGCGACCAGCGTCCGGAACGCGTGGCGGGCCTCCCGGTCGAGCGTCAGCCAGGCGGTGGCGAGGTCGACGGCGGGGTCCCCCGAGGTCACGTCGCCGAAGTCGACGACCGCCGACAGGCGTTCGTCGCCGTCCGGCGTGCGGTCCACGAGCAGGTTGAACGGGTGCAGGTCGCCGTGCACCCAGACGGAGGCCCGGTGTGCGTCGGCAGCGCCGCCGCGGTCCGCCAGACCGCTGCCAGCTCCACGGCCCGGGGCACGTCCTGCGTGGCGAGTCGCGTCAGGACGCCGTCGCTGCGCGTCGCCAACGGCACCGCACGGAACGGGTTCGCCGGAGCATCCGGCGGAGCCGGCACGTGCAGCCGTCGCACGAACTCCGCGAGGGCCTCGGCGACCCGGACACCGGCAGCACGCTCACCGACGGGTGCTCCCGGGAGCCACGGGACGATGCTCCACGACCAGGGGTACCCGAGGGCCGGACGGCCCACGCGCACCGGAGCCGGCACCGGGACGACGGGTGCGACGAGGGCGGCGATCTCCGGCAGCCACCGCTGCTCGTGCTCGACCAGGCGTGCCGCGAGCTCCCGACGCGGCAACCGCACGGCGTACTCGTCGCCGAGTCGCACGATGACGTTGTCCCAGCCGTTCGCGACGACCACGAGCCGTCGGTCCGCCAGGTCAGGGTGCTGGGCGCGCAGCAGTGCCCGGACGAGCGGGACGTCGACGTCGACCTCTGCCGGTGGTGTGGGCACCGGCTCAGGCTAGTGGGCCGGTGGACACATGCCCGCGAACGGGGGCGGGTGCGGAAACCGACCGCTGGGTATCCTCGTGAAGCGGTGACGTGGGTGTTTCCCTGGGGGGACCCGCGTCATTCCGGCGCGATGATGGCGACGAGTCGCGGGACCTCTGGCCGGAGGCGTTCGGTGACGAGCGCGGCGAGCAGCACCGTCCAGAGTTCCCGCAGGCGTTCGTACAGGTCGGTGCGGTCGGCGAGCACGTCCGACACCGTCTGCACGCCCGTGTACGCGGGGATGACGACGCGTCCGACCATGTCCGGGTCCCACCGCGGGTCCACCTCGCCAGCGTCGATCGCCTGGCGCACGGTCTGTGCGATGAGCGCCATCCAGTCGGTGTACGGGTCCTGACGGGGGACGTCGTGCGTCGCGACCTCGGTCGACAGACGGATGCCGGCGCTCACGACCACCTCGGTGACCATCTGGGTCGCCAGTCCCCGTGACATCCACATGAGGGCTTCGAGCGGCGTCCGGCTCCGGGCGACCGCGGCTTCGCCGTAGCGCCGCGAGACCTCGTGCTGCTGCGCGATCACGGCACCGGCGAGGTCGGCCTTCGACGCGAAGTGGAAGTACAGCGCGCCCTTGGTCAGCCCGATCCGCTCGGCGACGCCGTCCATCGACGCGCCGAGGTACCCGCGCTCGTCGAACTCGGCAGCCGCGGCCCCGATGATCGCCGCGCGGGTCTCGAGCGCCCGCTGCTGCCGGGTGCGTCCGTCCTGGGCCATCACCTGCCGATCGTAGTCCGCTCCGAGGCTGCGCACGGCCCGCGTCCGGGCGGGTGCCCTACGGTTGGCCGCCATGGACGGATGGCGGAACCCCGCGCGGTGGGCGCGGACCGGACGGTGGCTGCTGCTGCCGATCGCGGTGCTCGACTGGGTGGCCCTCGCGCCGCAGACCGTCGTCGTGCTCGCGTTCCTGATCGCCGTCGTCGGCCTCGCCGGGATGGCGGCCGCGCTCGTCGTCCACATGCTCGGGCGCTCCCGCGGGGTGATGGCGCTGCTCGGTGTCGTCCTGCTGCTCGGCGGGCTCGTGGTGTTCGGCCTCGACCCGTTCCCCGGCTCGTTCCCGCTGATCGACGCGTGGTGGCCCGAGTCGATCACGCAGCCGCAGGTGGTCGGCAGTGCCTACTGGCAGCTCGCCGGCCTCGGCATCGAGCTCGCGGGCTTCGGCCTGCTGGCCACGCTGCTCGTCGTCGCGCTCACCGGTGCACCGCGATCACGGCAGGACCGCTTCCGCTCCTGACGGCGGCGCACGACTGCGCGGCAGCGGCGTCGTCAGCGGGCGGTGTTCAGCGCCGCCCGAGCACGACCAGCGTCACGTCGTGGGCTGCACCGGCCGGCACCAGGGCGCGGACCCGTTCGACGACCGCGGCACCGGTCGGCTCGGCAGCGACCAGGGCGGCCAGGTCGTCGAGGTGTCGGATCCCTCGAGCGCCAGGACTCCCTCGGTGCACACCACGAGCCGGTCGCCCGACGCCAGGTCGAGCGTGGCGGGGGACCGCGGCACGGACTCCGGCTGCAGGCCGAGCGGCAGGTCGAGCGAGTGCAGCGCCCGGCTGCTGCCGTCAGCGCGGACGAGCACCGCGAGGCCGTGGCCGGCGTCCCCGAAGTCGACGTGCCCCGACGTCGGGTCGAGCCGCAGGTGGAAGAGCGAACCGACGGCGTCCGCGGCGGACAGGTCGGCGGTGATCTGGGCCTCCAGTCCGCCGATCGCGTCCTGCATGGCGGTTTCGGTGCGTGCGACGACGGCACCGCGGACCGCGGAGGCCAACAGGCCGGACGCGCGTCCGGCCGCCGCGACGCTCCCCATGGTGACGTGCAGTGCACCGTCGGTGGCGAGTCGCCAGTCGGCGACGTCTCCGCCGCCGTCCTCGGTCCGGAGCACCAGGGTGTCGAGGTCGTGTCCGGGGACCTCGACGGGTTCGGGGACCAGGCCCTCGAGCACGCGGGTCACCCGATCGCGGTCGATCGCGTGGCCGAGTTCGCGCTCCGCCCACCGTGCGAGGTCACGCAGCAGGTCGAGGTCGGCCGCCGACAGCTCGCGCGGGGTCGCGTCCATGATGCAGAGCGTGCCGACCCGGGTGCCGTCGAGCATCGACAACGGGGCTCCGGCGTAGAATCGGATGCCTTGCTCGGTGACCGCTGCCAGGTCGCGGAACCGGGGGTCCAGCAGCGCGTCCGGCACCACCATCGGCTCGTTCGTGAGCACCGTCGTCGAGCAGAAGACCTGCTCCGCCGGGGCACTCCCGCCCTGCCGCCACCCCTGCGTCGACTGCGCCGTCACGACGTTGCCGTGCACCAGGTTCAGGAACGTCAGCGGGACCCCGAACGCCTCTTGGGTCATGCGGGTGATGCGGTCGAACCGCTCCTCCGGGCCACTGCCGAGGACACCGAGCGCCTCGACGACGGCGGTCCGGTGCGCGGCGGGGTCCAGCTGGGTCATGCGCCCTGTCTACCCGCACCCTCCGTCAGGAACCAGTCCCGCGGGTGCTGGTCGGCCGTCAACTCGCGTCGCTCGGACACCGGAGCGGCCCACGCCGCCGCGTTCGACAGCACGCGCTGGATGTCCGGGTGGTGGTAGACGGGGTACTCCTGGTCGCCGGGGGAGAAGTAGAAGACCTTCCCCAGACCGCGGCGGTAGGCGACCCCGGACCGGAAGACCTCGCCGCCGGCGAAGGTCGACAGGAAGACCTCTTCGTCGGGGCGCGGGATGTCGAAGTACTCGCCGTACATCTCCTGCCGGTCGATCACGATCGGGTGCGGCACCCCGGCGGCGATCGGGTGCTCCGGCGCGATCGTCCAGACGAGTTCGCGCTCGCCGTCGTTGCGCCACTTCAGCGAGCAGGTGGTGCCCATCAGGCGCTTGAACGGCTTCGAGTAGTGCCCGGAGTGCAGCACCACCAGGCCCATGCCGGCGTGCACCGCGTCGACGACCAGGTCCACCACGGCGTCGCTGACCTCGTCGTGGGCGGCGTGGCCCCACCAGAACAGGACGTCGGTCGTGGCCAGGCGCTCGGCGGTGATGCCGTGGTCGGGCTCCTGCAGCGTGGCGGTGCTCACGGTGGCGTCGGGGTGGTGCTCGCGGAGCGATGCCGCGATCACGGTGTGCATGCCGTCGGGGTAGTGCCCGATGACCGTCGCGTCACCGCGGGTCTCGTGCACGTTCTCGTTCCAGACGACGATGTTCAGGGGACGGTTCTCGGTCGGCACTGACATGGCTCCAACGCTAGCCTCCCCGGGCGTCGAATCGATACGACCACCGGAGTGTCGGGGTTTCCCGGGACGCGTCCGCGACGATGTGGGCATGACTCCCCGCTCCTGTTCCGTGCCGCCGCGGTCGCCGAACTCGTGACCTGGACCATGCTCATCGCCGGGATGGTGCTCAAGTACGGCCTGGACGCCGGCGACTGGGGCGTCCGGATCGGCGGCGGGGTGCACGGCTTCGTGTTCCTGGCCTACCTGGTGGTCACGACCGTCGTCGCGGTCAACCAGCGGTGGTCGTTCGGGGCGCTCGTGCTCGGCTGGGCCAGCGCCGTCGTGCCCTACGCCACGGTCCCGTTCGAGGTCGCGGTCGCCCGCCGAGGCATGCTCGAGGGCCCGTGGCGCCGCTCACCCGACGCGCGCTCGGGTTTCTGGGACCGTCTGCTGTTCTTCGTGGTGCGTCGCCCCGCGGTCGCGGTCGTCATCGGGGTCGTGGCGGTCGCTCTGGTGTTCGTGGTGCTGCTGGCGGCGGGGCCGCCCGTCCCGCGCTCCTGAGCCTCGTTCCGGCTCCGGCGTCGCGGGGTGGTGCCGCCGCGAATTCGCGCCGCCGCGAGGTTCCACGACATGCCGCTCAGGTTCGCCGAGGTTCCGGAGACGGCCCGTTCGCGGGCCGAGATGCCGAGATTTCGGAACCTCACGGGACGCGACAGGGCGGGGACTGGGCGGGGACTGGGCGGGCGGGCGGGGCGGGCGGGCGGGGCGGACGCGCGCCGCGACGGACGGAGGCCCGGTGCCAGCTGGCACCGGGCCTCCCGTCCGTCAGGTGCGTGCGTCTAGAGCGCGGCGAGCGTCGCGTTCAGCGTGGCGGACGGGCGCATGACCGCGCTCGTCTTGGCGTCGTCCGGGCGGTAGTAGCCGCCGATGTCGGCCGGGTGGCCCTGCACGCCGTTCAGCTCCTCGACGATCTGCTGCTCCTGCGCGTCGAGCTTGCCCGCGATCTCGGCGAACGACGCGGCGAGCTCGGTGTCCGTCGTCTGCGCCGCGAGCTCTTCCGCCCAGTACTTGGCCAGGTAGAAGTGGCTGCCGCGGTTGTCGATCGAGCCGAGCTTGCGGCCCGGGGACTTGTCCTGCTCGAGGAAGGTCCCGGTGGCACGGTCGAGCGTCTCACCGAGGATCTTCGCCCGCTCGTTGCCCGTCACGCCGGCGAGGTGCTCGAGGCTGACCGCCAGGGCCAGGAACTCACCGAGGCTGTCCCAGCGCAGGTAGTTCTGCTGCACGAGCTGCTGGACGTGCTTCGGGGCCGAGCCGCCGGCACCGGTCTCGAACAGTCCACCGCCGCCGAGCAGCGGGACGACGGAGAGCATCTTCGCCGAGGTGCCGAGCTCCATGATCGGGAACAGGTCGGTCAGGTAGTCGCGCAGGACGTTGCCCGTGACGGAGATGGTGTCCTCGCCGCGGCGGATGCGCTCGAGCGAGAAGCGCATGGCGTCCTCCGGCGAGAGGATCTCGATCTGCAGGCCCTCGGTGTCGAGCTCGCCCAGGTACTGGCGGACCAGACCGATCAGGTTCGCGTCGTGCGCACGGGTCTCGTCGAGCCAGAACACGGCCGGGGTCTCCGAGGCGCGGGCACGGGTGACGGCGAGCTTGACCCAGTCGCGGATGGCGACGTCCTTGGTCTGGCAGGCGCGCCAGATGTCACCGGGCTCGACGTCGTGCTCGATGACGACGTCGCCGGCGGCGTTCGTCACGCGGACGGCGCCCGCACCGGGGACCTCGAAGGTCTTGTCGTGCGAGCCGTACTCCTCGGCCTTCAGCGCCATGAGCCCGACGTTCGGGACCGAACCCATCGTCGCCGGGTCGAAGGCACCGTTGACGCGGCAGTCGTCGATCACGGTCTGGTAGATGCCGGCGTAGCTCGAGTCCGGGATCACGGCGAGGGTGTCGTGCTCGTCGCCGTCCGGGCCCCACATGTGGCCGGAGGTGCGGATCATCGCGGGCATCGAGGCGTCCACGATGACGTCGCTCGGGACGTGCAGGTTCGTGATGCCCTTGTCCGAGTCGACCATCGCGAGCTCGGGGCCCGCGGCGATGCCGTCGGTGAAGGCCTGCTTGATCTCCGCGCCGTTCGGCAGGGCGTCGAGCCCCGCGAGGATCGAGCCGAGACCGTCGTTCGGGGTGAGCCCGGCGGCTGCGAGGTCGGCACCGAAGCGCTCGAACGCCGACGGGAAGAACGCCTTGATGACGTGGCCGAAGATGATCGGGTCGGAGACCTTCATCATCGTTGCCTTGAGGTGCACGGAGAACAGGATGTCCTCGGCCGCGGCGCGCTGGATCTGGTCCTGCAGGAAGGCCTCGAGCGCTGCGACGTGCAGCACGGTGCCGTCGACGACCTCGCCCTGCACGACCGGGATCGACTGCTTGAGGACCTGGGTCTCGCCACCCTCGGCGACGAACGTGATCGTCAGGACGTCGTCGGCGGGGGCGATCCAGGACTTCTCGTTCGAGCGGAAGTCGTCGACGCCCATCGTGACGACGTTCGTCTTCGAGTCGCCGCTCCACGCACCCATGCGGTGCGGGTGCTTCCGGGCGTAGTTCTTGACGGACAGGGGAGCGCGGCGGTCGGAGTTGCCCTCGCGCAGCACGGGGTTGACCGCGCTGCCCTGGACGCGGCCGTAGCGGGCGCGGGCGTCGCGCTCCTCGTCCGTCTTCGGCTCGTCCGGGTAGTCGGGCAGGTCGTAGCCCTGCGACTGCAGTTCCTTGATCGCGACCTTGAGCTGCGGGATCGACGCCGAGATGTTCGGCAGCTTGATGATGTTCGCCTCGGGGGTCTTCGCGAGCTCACCGAGCTCGGCCAGGGCATCGTCCACGCGCTGCTCGTCGGTGAGCCGCTCCGGGAACTGGGCGATGATCCGGCCGGCGAGCGAGATGTCGCGGGTCTCGACGTCGACACCAGCGGTGCCGGCGAAGGCCTGGATGACCGGGAGGAAGGAGTGGGTGGCGAGGAACGGCGCCTCGTCCGTGAGGGTGTAGATGATCTTGGCCATGCTGGCGGGTACTCCCTTGTTCGACCGTCGGTACGTCCACGCTACTCGTGGTGCGGGATGTCTCGACATCAAGATACATGGTCCGGCCTGCGTCCGGCAGGTACACGGCAGACGTCCTGGATGCGCACTGTCGACTCATAGGAACGCTCGGTGGACTGGTCTTCCGCAGTTCCAGAGCCGCAGGAGGGCGATCATGGCGACGACACGTGCGACACCGGAGGACTTCGGGTGGACCGCGGAGGACCTCCGCTCGGCCTACGCCTCGGACGGCAGCGGTCCGTACCGGTACGCGCCGGACGGCAGCGGGCCGTTCTCGTACGACGACGACGGATCCGGTCCGTGGCTCGTCGGGCCGGAACCCCGCCGCGGACTGGCCCGGTTCGCCCCACGCGACCGCGGTGGACGCTCCCGACTCCGCCGCATCGGCACAGCGGTGAGCGCCGGGGCCCTGGCGCTCGTGCTCGCCGTCGGCAGCGTCGCGGTCGTCGCCCACACCGCCCCTCCGCATCCCTCGGTCCAGGCGGGAGCAGTCCACAGCGCCGGACCCGACCGGACCTGATCGCGCGCACGGTGCCACGCTGGACCGGTGACCGAACTCCTCGTCGTGGGCGTCATCGCCCTGATCGCCATCGCCGGTGCCGCCGTGCTCGGGCCCCGCATCGGGGTCGCGGCACCGCTCGTGCTCGTCGTCGTCGGGATCATCGCGAGCCTGCTGCCGTTCATCCCGGACGCGGAGATCGAGCCGGAGTGGATCCTCGCCGGGGTCCTGCCGCCGCTGTTGTACTCGTCGGCGGTGTCGATGCCGTCGATGAACTTCCGGCGCGAGTTCGGCGCCATCAGTGGCCTGTCGGTCCTGCTCGTCATCGCGTCGAGCCTGGTGCTCGGCCTGTTCTTCGCCTGGGTGGTGCCGGACCTCGGGTTCTGGTGGGGCATCGCCCTCGGTGCGATCGTCAGTCCCACCGACGCCGCCGCCACCTCGATCGTCAAGCAGACCTCGGTGTCGCGCCGGGCGATCTCGATCCTCGACGGCGAATCGCTGCTCAACGACGCCACCGCCCTGGTCCTCCTCCGGACGGCCATCTTCACCGCTGGTGCATCGTTCTCGTTCTGGGGTGCGCTCGGCGACTTCGCCAAGGCCGTCGCCATCGCCGTGGTCATCGGCTGGTTCGTCGGTTGGTTGAACGTGTTCGTCCGCGCCCGGGTGCCGAACGCCGCGGTGAACACGGCACTGTCCTTCGCGGTGCCGTTCGTCGCCGCCCTGCCGACCGAGCACTTCGGTGGGTCCGGGCTCGTGGCCGCGGTCGTCGCCGGACTGTTCACCGGGATCGTCGGGCCGCGCAAGCTCCCGCCGGGGCACCGCCTGTCGGACGCGCAGAACTGGCAGACCATCGAGCTCGTGCTCGAGGGCGCGGTGTTCCTGACGATGGGGCTCGAACTCGCGAGGATCCTCGGCGACGTGCAGCGGGAGCACGCGGGCATCGGTCCGGCGCTGCTCATCGCGGTCGGCGCCCTCGTGCTCACCGTGCTGGTACGGGCCGCGTACGTCGTCCCGCTGCTGTTCGCGCTGTCGGCGGCCGCCAAGCGCGGCGAGCGGATGCAGGAACGCTTCGCCGAGATGCACGCCGGCGACCGCGACGCGATGAGCGAGGTGATCCGCGAGCACCGGCCGGGCAACCGAGCGCCCTCGGAGCGAGAACTCGACCGGTTCACGACGCGCGTCCGCCGCACCCTGGCGGACATCGCGTACTACACGAAGGCGCCACTGGGCTGGCGCGAGGGCACCGCCGTGGTCTGGGCCGGCATGCGCGGGGCGGTGACCGTCGCCGCCGCGCAGACCCTGCCCGAGGGGACGCCGCAACGATCGCTCCTGGTGTTCATCGCGTTCGCGGTGGCCCTGCTCTCGCTCGTGGTCCAGGGCGGCACGATCGGCCCGCTGCTCCGACGGATCGCCGCTCCCGCGCCCGACACATCGGCGCGGGACACCGAGGAGCGCAAGCGGCTGCTCGAGCTCATGCGGACGGCGGCCGAGGACGTCCCCGGGACCCGCGAGTCCGGCCCTCGGGCACGCGAAGAACTCGAGGCAGCCGACCCGGCCGAGCTCCGGGCGTGGATGGGACGCGAGAAGGCGCGACGACTCGCGGTGCTCGAGGCGCAGCGTGCGGCGATCCTCGACGCCCGCGACGACGGTTCCTTCGACGCCGAGGTGCTCGAGTCGATGCTGCAGAACCTCGACGCCGAGCAGATCGCCCTCGAGCTCCGCGGGGCGCCTGCCCGCTGACGACGGCCAGCCGATCAGGCCCGGTCTGGCCGATCAGGTACCGATCGACACCCGGAACACCCGGACGCCGGCGGCCCGGAGTGCTGCGAGCCCGAGCCGCATGCGCATGCTGCGGAACGGCCGCTCGAACCCCGACGGCGCCGATGCGGCGTCGATCTGGTGGAGCACCTCGGACGTCAGGGTGCGCTCGACCTTCGGCGCCAACCGTGTCAGTCCCGAGACCGTCACCACGATCCGGACGGCGTGCGGAACGAGCAGCGGATCGATGAGCTCAGCGGCCGCCTGCGCACGGTGGAACGCGGGGTCGTCACCGGGGCGCCGGATCGCGATGACCGCGAGTTCGGCGTCCCAGGTCTCCTCGGGGTCCGGCAGGTCGTCGACACCGATGACCCGCATGCGTGCGGCGTCGATGCCCGCGCGCACCGCGGCGGCGCGGAGCACGGGCAGGAGTTCCTGGGTGCCGGCGAGCACGACGTCGGCGGTGCCGAGGTCGACCTGCGCGGGCCGCTCTCGCGGCGATCGGGCCATGGTGCGGGTCCTTCCGTCGCTTTCCCACGACGCTACCGATGTCGGACGGCCGGGGGACGTCGGGGCCCCCGGTGATCAGGTGCCTCCCAGCCCCGCGGTAACGAAAAGATCACGGTGGGGCCTGTACAAAGCGACAGAGTCGTGCAGAATGGTGGGCGGCCATGACGACTGCACCCGAACTCGACCAGCACCCGGAGACCCCGGTGGTGCACCTGTCCCGTCGCGCTGCCCTCGAGGCCGAGCGCGCTGCAGCCCGGAAGCCCCAGCGCCGAGCGGACAAGCCGGAGAAGCCGGAGAAGCCCGCCAAGGTCGCGAAGCCCGCCAAGGTCGCGAAGCCCGCCAAGGTCGCGAAGCCGGCCAAGGCCGCGAGCGTGGCGAAGCCCGTCGGCCGCCGCGCCACCGCAGCCCGCGCGACGACCGAGCACGTCGACACCCGCATCACGCGCGTGGTCCGCCGCCCCGCTGCCACCGTGACGAGCGTCGCGACGGCCCCACGGCCCTCCCGGTCCGGTCGTGCCGGACGGATCACCCTGACCAGCGCAGCCGCTGCGATCGCGATGTTCGCCGCCTCGGCGATGCCCGCCCACGCCAGCGCCGGAACCTCGATGGCGACGTCGACCATCGCACCGATCGTGCGCACCCAGGACTACGCGGTCACCCAGGCGGTCACCGCGACCGGGCTCGACCGCGACGGGTTCACCGTCGGCGGCGGCACGACGCGCCGGATCGTCACCACCGGCGGCACGGCTGACACGAGCGGCATCGCCGGCGAAGCCGTCTCGTACGGCGGCGCGGTCCGCTCGCCGTTCCCCGGCCCCGTGCAGATGAGCTCGGGCTTCGGTTACCGCTCGGCACCGTGCGGCGCGTGCTCCTCGCTGCACCAGGGACTCGACTTCACGCCCGGCATGGGCACGGCCATCGGTGCCGTCGCCGCGGGCACCGTCCGGATCTCGGGCACGTACTTCTCGTACGGCAACGCCGTGATCATCGACCACGAGATCGACGGCCGCCAGGTGTCGACGCTCTACGGGCACATGATCCCCGGGTCGTCGCCGCTCAAGGTCGGCGACCAGGTCGAGGCCGGCGAGTTCATCGGGCTCGTCGGGTCCTCCGGCGTCTCGACCGGCGCGCACCTGCACCTCGAGGTCCTGATGGACGGCGTGACCCCGATCGACCCCGAGGCGTGGCTCGAAGCCCGCATCGGCCGCTCGCTGACGACGTAGCCCCCGACACCACCCACCCCGCACGCACCCCGGACGCACAGCAGACGTCGAGCGCTGGTGGGGTGACGTCCCAGCCGCCCTGTGCAGACTCACAGGCATGGACGATCACCACAGACCGCCCGCCCGTCGTCGATCCGAGGAAGCTGCCCGCTGATGGGCGCCGACACCTGGATCGCCTTCGGGCTCGTCATCCTCTTCGTGCTCGTCGGCGGGGTCTTCGCCGCCGCCGAGATCGCACTCGTCTCGCTCCGTGAGTCGCAGCTGCAGCAGCTCGAACGCCGGGGCTCTCGTGGCCTGCGGGTCGCCGAACTCGGGCGTGATCCGAACCGGTTCCTCGCGGCCGTGCAGATCGGTGTGACCGTCGCCGGGTTCTTCTCCGCCGCGTACGGCGCCTCGTCGATCGCGCCCGACATCGCACCCGTGTTCACCGGGCTCGGACTCGGCCAGGGGGCCGCCGAGACGGTGGCCCTCGTGCTGATGACCCTCGTCATCGCCTACCTGTCGCTCGTGTTCGGCGAACTCGTGCCGAAGCGACTCGCCCTGCAGCGGGCCGAGGGCTTCTCGATGCTCGTCGCGCCGACCCTCGACCGCTTCGCGACCCTGATGCGCCCGGTGATCTGGGTGCTGTCGGCCTCGACGAACCTGGTCGTCCGCGCACTCGGTGGCGACCCGAACGCCCGCAGCGAGTCGATGAGCACCGAGGAGCTCCGCGGCCTCGTCGACGAGCACACCGGCGTCGACGAGCAGGGCCGCCGGATCGCCCGGAGTGCGCTGGACGCCGGTGACCGGATCCTGCGCGAGTCGATGCGCCCCTGGTACGACGTGTCCACGATCGACGCCGCGCTGACCATCGCCGAGGCCACCGACCACGCGATCGAGGTCGGGCACACCCGGTACCTCGTGACCTCCGGCGGACGCGACGAGGTCGACGGCTTCGTGCACCTCCGCGACCTGCTCCGTCCGAGCGACCCGTCCGCGCCGGTGTCGACCCTGGTGCGCCCGGTGCTCGCACTGCCGGAGACGAAGTCGCTGTCGAGCGCGATCGCGGACATGCGGACCGACGGGCACCAGATCGCCCTGGTCGTGGACGAGTACGGCGGCAGCGCGGGCATGGTCACGCTCGAGGCGCTGCTCGAGGACCTCGTCGGCCGCATCCGCGATGAGTACGACGAACCCACCGCCGAGCACGACGGCGTCGATGGGTCCACGGTGCTCGAGGACCTCGTCGCCGACGGCGGTCCCGCGCTGCCCGACGGCGACTACGAGACCGTCGGCGGCCTCGTCCAGGTCCACCTGGACCGCGTGCCGGAGGTCGGCGACGTCGTCGCCGCCGGCGGGCACCGCCTCGAGGTGACCGCCATGGACGGTCACCGCGTGGCGCGCGTGCGGATCACGGCCGACGTCACGCTCTGAACTCCGCGCAGCTGACCTGGAGGCCCGTGGCGGCGCCGCCACGGGCCTCCCGTCCGCCCGGCGGGTACCGCCAGTGCCTGCCGGACGGACAGCGCCGCCACGTACGCTCTCCCCATGGGTATCGACGTGCGCAACGAGATCCGCGACTTCCTGTCCTCCCGGCGAGCGCGGCTCACCCCCGAGCAGGTCGGCATGCCGTCGTTCGGTGGCGGGGTCCGACGCGTCCCCGGGCTGCGGCGGCACGAGGTCGCGATGCTCGCCGGCGTGAGCGTCGACTACTACACGCGCCTCGAGCGTGGATCGCTCAAGGGCGTCTCGGACAGCGTGCTCGAGGGCCTCGCGAGCGCCCTGCAGCTCGACGAGGACGAGCGCGTCCACCTGTGGGACCTCACGCGACTGGCGAACTCCGGCGTCAAGACGATGCACCGCACCGTCCCCACCCGGGTCCGCCCCGGCGTCCAGCGCCTGCTCGACGCCATCACCGGCGCGCCGGCCTGGGTGCGGAACGAACGCGGTGACGTGGTCGCGACGAACGAACTCGGTCGCGCGCTGTACTCGCCGATGTTCGCCGGCCCGGGGCGCCCCGTGAACACCGCACGCTTCACGTTCCTCGACCCCGCGGCCCGAGACTTCTTCCCGGACTGGGCGCAGACCGCGAAGGACGCCGTCGCCGTGCTCCGGGCAGCCGCGGTGTCGAACCCGTGCGAGCCCGGACTCATCACCCTGGTCGGCGAGCTCTCCACGCGCAGCGAGGAGTTCCGTGGTTGGTGGGCCGCGCACGACGTCCGACTGCAGCGCGCCGGCGGGAAGCGCATCGACCACCCGATCGTCGGCGAGCTCCGGTTGTCGTACGAGGCGCTCGACCTGGTCGCCGACCCCGGCCTGACGTTGTTCACGTACTCGGCCGAGCCGGGCAGCGAGTCCGAGCGGTCGCTGGCCCTGCTCGGCACCTGGGCCGCGACGGAACGGTCCGAGCAGTACGCGGCCCTGCGCGCGGCGGAGCCCGAGTCCGAGTCGGTCGACTGAACCACTGGTCGGCCCGGTGCGCGGTTCGTAGGCTGGGGACGTGAGGACGACGGACGGATCAGCGGGGACGCGGACTACGCCCGCATCGGGCAGGACTACCGGCAGTACCGGCGCCCCGAACCGACGTTCGCCCGCGCGATCGTGAAGGCCCTCGGCGACGCCCGCACGGTCCTGAACGTGGGAGCCGGTGCCGGGTCCTACGAGCCGACCGACCGACAGGTCACGGCCGTCGAACCCTCGGCGTCGATGCGCGCCCAACGACCGGACACCCTGTCGACGGCGATCGACGCCACCGCCGAGGGCCTGCCCTTCGACGACGACACGTTCGACGCCGCGATGACGACGTTCTCGGTGCACCAGTGGGGCGACCTCGAGCTCGGGCTGGCCGAGCTGCGCCGGGTGACCCGGGGCCCGATCGTGATCCTGACGTGCGACCCGGCCCGCATCGAGGACTTCTGGCTCGCCGAGTACGCACCCGAGGTGATGGCGACCGAGGCCCGGCGCTACCCGGCGCTCGACCGCATCACCGCCGCACTGGGCGACGACACCGTCACGAGCACCCCGCTGCCGATCCCGTTCACCTGCGTCGACGGCTTCTCCGAGGCGTACTACGCCCGGCCGGAGCGCCTGCTCGACCCGGGCGCCCGGAAGGCGAACTCGGCGTGGAGCTTCGTCGACGAGCTCACCGCACGGCGATCGGTGGCCGCCCTCCGTACCGCGCTCGACTCCGGCGAGTGGGACCGGCGGCACGGGGCGCTGCGGATCCGGCCGACCTACGATGGCGCCCTCGTCCTGGTGACGGCCGTCCCCGCCGCTTGACACGTCGACGTAGGCTGTTGGGGTGAGCTTCCAGGAGGTGGTCGGCGCCCGGAGCGCCGGCATCAGGGCGTGAGGCCCCCGGTCGTGCCTGCAGGCACGGCCGCCCTCGTCGAACCCTGACCTCCTCCCGCCCGGTGCGGTGTGCGTCCGCACGCCCCGGGCCCGCTCGAAAGCGATGCACCATGCTCCCCATCACGGAGAAGACCCTCCGCACGTCCTTCGTCAACGCCTCCCGCAAGGAGACGACCGACATCACGCTGCCCGCCGACTTCGGGACGATCGACTGGGACGCCCTCGACTTCCTGGGCTGGCGCGACCCGAAGATCGGTCGGCGTGCGTACGCCGTCGTGCCGACGCTCGAGGGAACGCTCGTCGGCATCGTGTTCCGGCAGGCCGAGGCCTCGTCGCGCTCGCGGGCCCAGTGCTCGTGGTGCCAGGACGTCAAGCTGCCGAACGACGTCGTGTTCTACAGCGCGAAGCGGTCCGGCAAGGCGGGACGGAACGGCGACACCGTCGGCACGCTCGTCTGCCAGGACTTCCAGTGCTCGCGGAACGTCCGGAAGCTGCCGCCGCCCGCCTACGAGGGCTACGACGTCGAGGCCGCGCGCCTGCGGCGCATCGAGGACCTGCAGCTGCGCGCAGCGTCCTTCGCCACGGAGGTCTGAGCCGCCGGCGTCTCGCGTCCGCAACGCGACGGACGACGGACGGGAGGCGCGGGGTGGGGCCGCCACGGGCCTCCCGTCCGGCAGACGCGACCGTTTCAGGGCCGCGGGTCGCGTTGCGGGGGAAATCCTCCGGTAACGCGGGTGAAACGGACGTTCCATAGCCTCGGCACATGGACCTCGGCGACCTCGACGACGCGACCGCCTCCGACGCCGCCGCGGTGATCCGGAGATGGGCCGACGTGCCCGCGTGGGTCGACGCCCTGGTGGCCGCGCGCCCGTTCGGCACGGTGTCGGCGCTGCTCGACCGAGCGCGAGTCGAGTCGGCGTCGTGGGGTGCGCCGGAGCTCGACCACGCCCTGGCGCAGCACCCGCGGATCGGGGAGCGGACGACCGATGCCTCATCGGCCCGCGAACAGTCGTCGATGCGCAGCGCCGCCGACGCGGTGGCCGGCCGGATCGCCGACGGCAACGCCGCGTACGAACAGCGGTTCGGGCGGGTGTTCCTGGTGCGGGCCGCCGGTCGGACCCCCGAGGAGCTGCTGGCCGAGCTCGACCGGCGCCTCGCGGGCGACCCGGTGGTCGAGACGCGCGAGGCCGCCGCTGCCCTGTCCGACATCGCCCTGCACCGCATCCGTGCGACCTTCGCCGTGCCGCACCTGACCACGCACGTGCTCGACGCCACCACCGGCACCCCGGCGGTCGGCGTCGGCCTGATCCTCAGCACCGTCGACGGTGACGTCGTCGCGACCGGCTCGACCGACGCCGACGGCCGCGCCGCGCTCGGCCCCGACGTGCTCGAGCGCATCGACCACGTGCTGCGCTTCGACACCGGCCCGTACTTCGCCGCCGCCGGGGTGCTGACCTTCCACCCGTTCGTGACCGTGGCGTTCCGCGTCACGGGCACCGAGCACCTGCACGTCCCGCTGCTGTTGAGCCCCTTCGCCTACAGCACCTACCGAGGAGTTGACCGCCATGTCGGAGACCACCGTCCACCTGGGGCCGAACAAGTACGGCAAGGCCGAGAACCGCCTGGTGCGGGTGACCCGGCACGGCGACCGGCACGAGCTCGCCGACCTGACCGTGACGTCGCAGCTCATCGGCGAGGCGTTCGCCGGGTCGTTCACCAGCGGCGACAACTCCCGGATCGTCGCGACGGACACCCAGAAGAACACCGTGTTCGCCCTGGCGAAGGAGCACGGCGTCGGCGCCCCGGAGGACTTCCTCGCGCTGCTCGCCGACCAGTTCACGAGTGAGTTCGACTGGGTCGAGGGCGGGCTCTGGCAGGCCGAGGTGCACCCGTGGGAACGCATCACGGTCGACGGGCAGCCGCACGACCACTCGTTCCGCCGCACCGGCACCGGGACCCGTCTGGCGACGGTGCACGTCGAGGGCGGCGAGCGCCACGTCACCGGCGGTGTGAAGGACCTGGTCGTCCTGAAGTCGACCGGGTCCGAGTTCCACGGGTTCCCGCGGTCGCGGTTCACGACCCTGCCGGAGACGACGGACCGGATCATGGCGACCGAGGTCACGGCGCGGTGGCGGTACCTGCCGTCCGCCGTCGCAGCGGGGATCGACTACGACGCCCTGTACGACGAGGTCGTCGCCGTGATGCTCGAGCAGTTCGCCACGGTGCACTCGCTCGCTCTGCAGCAGACGCTGTGGGAGATGGGGCGGGCGGCGATCGAACTGCGGCCCGAGCTCGCCGAGGTGCGGTTCGCGATGCCGAACAAGCACCACTTCGTCGTGGACCTGTCGCCGTTCGACCTGACGAACGAGAACGAGGTGTTCATCGCGGCCGACCGTCCCTACGGGCTGATCGAGGGGACGGTCGTCCGCGACGGCGTGGCCGAGGCGCCCCGTGCGTGGGAGCACCTGCCCGCCTTCGTCTAGGCCGAGGGCTCCTCGCGCGGCAGCGCGATCGGAGCCGTCGACCGCACCCCGTCGTACGAACCGACCGCCGGGTCCTCGCCGTACCGCTCGGCCACGGCGCGCGAGCCGAGCAGCAGGTTGAGCAGGATCGCCGCGACGGCGCCGGCCGAGATCCCCGAGTCGAAGACCAGCGTGAACCACGTCGGGAACTGCCCGTAGATCTCCGGGGCGACGGTCGGCAGCAGCGCGATGCCGAGCGGCAGCGCCACGACGAGCACGTTCCGGTTGTCGAACCGCACCTTCGACAGCGTCCTGATGCCCGACGCCGCGACCATGCCGAACAGGGCGACACCGGCACCGCCGAGCACCGCGTGCGGGATCGCCTCGACCACCGCGGCCACCTTCGGCACCAGACCGAGCACCACGAGGATGCCGCCGGCCGCCGTCGCCACGTACCGGGAGCGCACGCCGGTCAGTGCGACGAGCCCGACGTTCTGCGCGAACGCCGTGTACGGGAACGTGTTGAACACCCCGCCGACGACGGTGCCGAGTCCGTCCGCGCGCAGACCGTCGGCGAGCGTGCGCTTCGACACCGGGCGGCCGGTGACCTCGCCGACCGCGATCATGTCGCCGGTGGTCTCGGTCATGATCACGAGCCCGACGACGAGCATCGACACGATCGAGGCGAGGTCGAACGTCGGCAGCCCGAAGTGGAACGGCGTGACGAAGGCGAACCAGCCCGCGTCGCCGATGCCCGACCCGTCGACCATGCCGGGGACGAACAGCGCCACGACCGTGCCGAGCAGCAGCCCGAACAGCACCGACACCCGGGCGAGCCCCCGCGGCGCGAACCGTTCGACCAGGACGATCGCGAGCAGCACCCCGGCGGCGAACGCGACGTCGAGCGGGTCGGCAGCACCGTCCTTCCCGCCGTCGGTGACCCAGCCGGCGGCGACGCTCATGAGCGACAGGCCGATGATGAGGATGACCGTGCCGGTGACGATCGGGGGGAACAAGCGGACGAGCTGCGCGAACCACGGTGCGACGACCACCATGAAGACGCCGCACGCGATCGTCGCCCCGTACACGGCGGTGATGCCGTGCTCGGTGCCGATCGCGATCATCGGGCCGACGGCGGCGAACGTGACGCCCTGCACGAGCGGCAGCCGGACCCCGAACCGCCAGAAGCCGACGGACTGCACGATCGTGGCGAGGCCCGCGACGAACAGGTCGGCGCTGATGAGGAACGCCAGGTCGGCGCTGTCGAAGCCGAGGGCCCCGCCGACGATGAGCGGCACGGCGATCGCGCCCGCGTACATCGCGAGCACGTGCTGCAGGCCGAGCGGCAGGAGCCTGGCGAGCGGTGGGACGGAGTCGACACCGTCCTCGGTCGGTGTCGCGCGCGGTGTCTTCGTGGTCGTCATGGCGTCCCCTTCGAGCGGTGGTTTCCCTGTGCTCCGGACGCTATGCAGCCCGTGTTTCCCCGGGATGACGGGCGTGGGTCGCGTCGGTCACCGGACCAGCGCCCGAAACGCACGCCGAGACGGCCGGGAGGTCCGTGGCGGAGCCGCCACGGGCCTCCCGGCCGTCATCCGGTTGCGTCAGCGACCGATGGTCGACATGTCGGGGTAGCGGTCGCCGGTCGGGACCGGGAGCGCCGACAGGCGCGCGACCTGGTCCGCGGTGAGGGTCAGGTCGGCGGCACCGACGTTCTCCTCGAGCCGCGACACGCGCTTCGTGCCCGGGATCGGCACGACGTCGTCGCCCTGGGCGAGCAGCCAGGCGAGGGAGACCTGAGCCGGGGTCGCGTCGGCCTCGGTCGCGATCGCCTTGACGGCGTCGACGATGCGCATGTTCTGCGCGAACGCCTCTTCCTGGAAGCGCGGGTTCGCCAGGCGGAAGTCGTCGGAGTCCAGGTCGGACGGCTTCGTGATCGCACCGGTCAGGAACCCGCGGCCGAGCGGCGAGTACGGCACCAGTCCGATGCCGAGCTCGCGAAGGGTGTCGAGCACCGCACCCTCGGGGTCGCGCGTCCACAGCGAGTACTCGCTCTGCAGGGCGGTGATCGGGTGGACCGCGTGGGCCTTCCGGATCGTCTCGGGTCCGGCCTCGGACAGGCCGATGTGCCGGATCTTGCCCTCCTGCACGAAGCCCGCGAGCTGCCCGATGACGTCCTCGATCGGGACGGCCGGGTCGACGCGGTGCTGGTAGTACAGGTCGATGTGGTCGGTGCCGAGGCGCCGCAGGGACCCCTCGAGGGCCTCGCGCACGGACTCCGGTGCGGAGCTGATGCCGCGGCCGGTGGCGGGCGTCTCCTCACCGGCGGTGTGGGTGATGAGGCCGAACTTCGTCGCGATCACGACGTCGTCGCGGCGGTCGGCGAGGGCCCGGCGGAGCAGGTCCTCGTTCGTGTAGGGGCCGTACGCCTCGGCCGTGTCGAACAGGGTGACGCCGAGGTCGATCGCGCGGTGGATGGTGCGGATCGACTCCGCGTCGTCGGTGCCGGCGCCCGTGTAGAAGGCGCTCATGCCCATGGTGCCGAGGCCGACGGGTCCGACCTCGAGGTCTGCGAGCTTGCGTGTCTGCATGGTGCAGGTCTACTCCGGGTGCGCCGCTCGGAGGAAGGCACTGCCTGTGCCGGTCAGACACGGGCACCGTTCGTGTGGATCCTCCAAGGTCCACGCGGGGCAGCGCGCGCTTCTGGTGTGATCGGGGCGTGAACCTGTACTTCCGGCTGTTCCTGTTGCGCCTGCGTGTCCGGCTCCGCCCGACGACGGGTGGACGGCGGCCGTCGCTCTGGGACGAGGCACGCACACCGTTCCGCGTGACCCTGACCGACCTCGACCCGCTACGGCACGTCAACAGCGGGAAGTACCTGTCGATGCTCGACCTCGGGCGGCTCGACCTGATGCTGCGGTCGGGGTTCTGGGGCGCGATCGCGGAGCGCGGCTGGTACCCGGTCGTCTCGGCGCAGACCATCACGTACAAGCGGTCCCTGACGCTCGGGCAGCGGTTCGAGCTCGTGACCCGGGTGCTCGGCGTCGACGACCGGGCCGTGTACCTGGAGCAGACCTTCGTCCGTCGCGGAGCCGTCGTCGCCCGTGCCGTCGTCCAGGCGCGGTTCCTGCGCCGCGCCGGCGGGACGGTCCCGATGGCGGACCTGCTCGACGCCGTGGGCGGAGCACCGGCCGACCGTGAACTGCCCGCGTGGGTGCACGGGTGGGCTGGCGCCGTGCGGATCAGCAGCGCGGCGTAGACACGGCGGCGGTACGCTCGGAGGACGGGGTGGACGCCCCGGGACGGAAGGGGAACGTCGTGGTCGTCGTGTGGATCGTCATCGGAGTGGTCGTGGCCATCGCCGCGCTGCTCACCGTGCTCGAGGTGCAGAACCGCCGTCGTGCGAAGCTCCTCGCCCACCTCGAACCCGTCGACCCGACCCTCGGAGCCCGATCCCTCGCCGACGCCGAAGCGGCGCACTCGATGACCGAGGGCCTCGCGAAGTCCGCACACCCCGGCATCACCGGTGCCGGCGGCGGACTCGCCGGATCGTGACGCACCGCCCGACCAGGCGGATCCTGCTCGCCGGGGGCGTCGGACTCGGGCTCGCCGGGGTCCTGGCAGCGTGCAGCCGGCCGAGCCCCGCTCCGTCGGGCTCGCCGCGACCGACCTCCAGCGGCTCCGCACAGCCGACGAGGACGCCTTCGAGCACGCCGACGCCCGGCGGCCCCGACTCGTGGGACGCCCTCGCCGCCGCCGTCTCGGGCACGGTGCTCCGGTCCGGGTCGAACGGCTGGGACAGCGCACGCGTGCTCGAGAACCCGCGCTACGACGACGCCGACCCACAGGGCATCCTGCGCGTCGCCGGGGCTCCGGACGTGCAGGCCGGTCTCGCGTTCGCGCGGAACACCCGCACCCCCGTCGCACTGCGCGCGGGCGGGCACTCGTACACGGGCTGGTCGGCCGGCGGCGCACCCGGGACCGACGTCCCGCGGTCCCTCGTGATCAGCACGCAGGACCTCGACGGCATCGAACTGCACGACGACGACACCGTCACGATCGGCCCGGGTGCGCAGCTCGGGGACGTCTACGCCGCGCTGGCGAAGGCCGGACGGGCGATCGGCGCCGGCTCCTGTCCGACCGTCGGCATCGGCGGGCTCACCCTCGGTGGTGGGGTCGGCGTGCTCGTCCGCTCGTTCGGGCTGACCTGCGACCAGCTGACCGGCGTCACGCTCGTCACTCCGGACGGCGCCGTGCACGAGGTCTCGACATCACGTGAACCCGACTTGTTCTGGGCCTGCCGCGGTGGGGGCGGTGGAACCGTCGGCGTCGTGACCGCGCTGACGTACCGGACGCAGGCCGCGCCTCCCGTCCTGCTCTTCAGCATCACGTTCGCGTGGTCGGCCGCCGCTGCCGTGGTGCGCGCCTGGCAGGACTGGGCGCCCACCGCCGACCCGAAGCTGTGGTCGACGCTCAAGCTGCTGAACGGCAGTCGGCACTCCGCCCCGACGGTCACCGTGACCGGCGTGTGGACCGGATCGAAGACCGGCGCCGACACCTCCGTCGACGGTTTCATCGCCGCCACCGGTGCGAAGCCCCTCGCCCACACCGGGCGGGTGCTCACCTACGGCGCCGCGATGTCCGCGCTGGCGGGGAAGCCGCAGCGGGTGTCCGAGGCAGCGACGTCGTCGATCGGATCGGCGAAGCTCACCGACGCGCAGATCGACGCGCTCGTCGCCCAGGCGGCTGCAGCGGGCGACGTCGACGGCAACCTCGAGGGCGGGGTCGCGCTCGATGCCCTCGGCGGCGTCGTGGCGGACGTCGGCCGGACCGACTCGGCGTTCCCGTGGCGGTCCGCGCTCATGACCGTGCAGTACACGGCGGTCTTCGCCGACGGCGCGGACCCTGCACCGTTCGACGCGTACGTGCGGGGGTTCCGACGGGCCATGCGGCCGGCGTGGGGCGACGCGGCGTACGCGAACTACTGCGACGCGGCCATCACGGACCCGTCGGCGTACTTCGGGGACAACACCTCGCGCCTGCACCGCATCGCCGAACAGGCGGACCCGACGGGCGTGCTCGACCAGCCGAACTGGGTCTGAGCACCCACGAGTCTCGGCCCGACGCACGCGAGTCTCGGTGTGAGCGACAGTTCTCGCGGCGCGCACCGCGAGAACTGTCGCCCACGCCGAGTCTCGGGCAGGAGCCGGGGCCGACCTACGATGACCGCATGGACATCGTCGACCTGGTGCTGCCGGACGTCGCTGCCTGGCGCGCCTGGCTCGACGAGCACGAGGGCGACGCCGACGGGGTGTGGCTCGTGCTCGCGAAGAAGGGCGTCACCGAGCCGACGACCCTGACCTACGACACCGCCCTCGACGAGGCACTGTGCTCGGGCTGGATCGACGGGCAGCGGCGTGGGCGGGACGACACGACCTACCGCCAGCGGTTCACACCCCGCCGGAAGGCGTCACTCTGGTCGCAGCGCAACCTCGGACTCGTCGCGACGCTCATCGCCGACGGCCGGATGCGGGACCGAGGCCAGGCCGAGATCGACCGGGCGAAGGGCGACGGCCGGTGGGACCGCGCGTACGCCGGGCCGGCGACCGCCACCGTCCCCGAGGACCTGCAGGCCGCGCTCGACGCCTCACCCGCGGCAGCCGCCCTGTTCGCCGAGCTCGACGCGACGAACCGGTACGCCGTGCTGCACCGGATCACGACTGCGCCGAGTGCGACCTCGCGGACCAACCGGCTGACGAAGCTCGTCGCCGGGCTGGAACGTGGCGAGACGCCGTACCCGCGTCCGGACCGGTCGGAGGGCCGGGGGACACCGACTCAGGGACCGGCAACACCTCCGGCGTAGACCGGGGACATGACCACTGGCACCGACACCACGAACCGTCCGGCCGCCGCCTCCGGCACCTTCCGCATCGGGGGCGACCTCGAGGTCCACCGCCTCGGCTACGGCACCATGCAGCTCACCGGCCCCGGAGTCTGGGGGCCGCCGAAGGACCACGATGAGGCCGTCCGCGTCCTCAAGCGCGCCGTCGAGCTCGGCGTGGACTTCTTCGACACCGCCGACTCGTACGGCCCCTACGTCGCCGAGGAGCTGCTGCACGAGGCGCTCCACCCCTACGGCGACGACGTCGTCATCGCGACGAAGGCCGGACTCACCCGGACCGGCCCGAACGAGTGGCCGCCGGTCGGCCGCCCGGAGTACCTGCGACAGGAGGCCGAGATGAGCCTCCGCCGCCTGGGCCTCGAGCGCATCGACCTGTTCCAGCTGCACCGCATCGACCCGAAGGTCCCGCTCGAGGACCAGGTCGGCGAGCTGAAGAAGCTGCAGGACGAGGGCAAGATCCGGCACATCGGCCTGTCCGAGGTGTCGGTCGACGACGTCAAGGCGGCCCAGGAGATCGCGACGATCGTCTCCGTCCAGAACCTGTACAACCTGCAGAAGCGCGACGCCGAGGAGCTCCTCGACTGGTCGACCGAGCAGGGCATCGCGTTCATCCCGTGGTTCCCGCTCGCGACCGGCGGGCTGACCGGCGAGGACTCCCCGCTCACCGAGATCGCCGAGCGGAAGGGTGCTTCCCCGGCGCAGCTCGCCCTCGCGTGGCTGCTCAAGCGCTCGCCCGTCGTGCTCCCGATCCCCGGCACCTCGAGCGTCTCGCACCTGGAGGACAACCTGCAGGGCGCGACCATCGAGCTCACCGACGACGAGTTCGAGGAGCTGTCGAAGCTGGGTTCCTGACCCTTCGGTCGCGGACGCGACCGAACGGCGGACGGGAGGCACGGTGCCAGCTGGCACCGTGCCTCCCGTCCGTCTCCCGCGCTCTCCACCACCGCGCTTGCGCATGCATACGCGGTATGGGCATACTCGGTATGTCCATGGTGGACGAGAGACGGGGAAAGTGTCATGAGCGTACGGATGGGCGTACTCGCGCTGCTGGTGGGGGACCCGGGTACGGGTACCAGCTCCGGGGAGTTCGAGCACCGCACCGGCGGGAGCTGGCCGCTGAACATCGGCCAGGTCTACACGACGCTCGACCGCCTGGAACGCGACGGCCTCGTGGCCCGCGGCGACACCGATGACGACGGCCACGTGGTCTACACGGTGACCGACGCGGGTCGCGGGGAGGTGGCGCGCTGGTTCAGCGAGCCGGTGCCCGCCAAGCGTGGTCGTGACGAACTCGCGATCAAGTTCGCGCTCGCCGTGACGGTGCCCGGCGTCGACGTCGCGCGCCTGGTGCAGGTGCAGCGCGGTGCCGCGATCCGGAACCTGCAGGACCTGACCCGGCTCAAGCGCACGACCGATCCCGCAACGGACCTGGCGTGGTCGCTCGTGCTCGAGTCGATGGTGTTCCAGGCCGAGGCCGAGGTGCGGTGGCTCGACCACGTGGAGTCGACCGTGGCGCGGTACCGGCCGGAAGAGCACTCGGCGGCCGACGCTGGCTCCTCGTCCCCGACCGCCGCCGACACCGCGCGGAGTGCACGGTGAGCGCCGCACCGCTCCTGCAGCTCGACGCCGTCAGCGTGCACTACGGCTCCGGCGCGAAGGCCGTCACGGCGCTGGCTGGCATCGACCTGGCCGTCCAGCGCGGCGAGATGGTCGCCGTCATGGGGACCTCGGGCTCCGGCAAGTCGACGCTGCTCGCCTGCGCCGGCACCCTGCTGCCGCCGACGAGCGGCGAAGTGCTGATCGACGGCGAGTTCGTGTCCGACCGGCCCGCCAAGGAACTCGCAGCCCTCCGCCGTCGCCTCATCGGGTTCGTGTTCCAGGACTTCAACCTGATCCCCTCGCTCACCGCGGTCGAGAACGTGGCGCTGCCGCTCGAGCTCGACGGCTGGAAGGCCTCGCAGGCCCGCCGCGCCGCGGAACTGGCACTCGACAACGTCGAACTCGCACACCGCGCCGACGCCTACCCCGACGACCTGTCCGGTGGGCAGCAGCAGCGCGTCGCGATCGCCAGGGGCGTCGTCGGCGAACGTCGGCTCGTGCTGGCGGACGAACCGACCGGCGCCCTCGACTCGCAGACCGGCGAGGTCGTGCTCCGCATGCTCCGGCGGCACGTCGATGCCGGAGCCGGCGCACTGCTCGTCACCCACGACGCACGACACGCTGCCTGGGCGGACCGGATCGTCTTCCTGCGCGACGGTCGCGTGGTCGACGAGACCGTGTACTCGGGCGTGGAGCTCACCCTGTCGGACCGGACCGCGTCGTGAGCCGGCGTCGGCGTCTCGGTACCGGCCGGAGGCCGTTCGCCCTCCGACCGGCGCTCCGTCTGGGGCGTCGGCTGGCCTTCGCGAAGGCCGGACGAGCAGCGCTGATCATCGCGCTCATCGGCATCCCCACCGCCGGGTTCGCGGCAGTGGCGGTCGTCGTGCAGTCGACGCAGCCCACGACCGCGGAGTCGCTGGACTACGACCTCGGCAAGGCAGCCGCGCAGATGCGGGTCTCCGGCCCGGACCTGCCCGGCATGCGGCAGGACCCGGTGCAGTGGCAGTTCACCGACGCGAAGCGGAACAGCCGGGTCACGAAGGCCGACGAGGACGCGCCGTTCGCGAACGTGCTCGCCCACGTGCCGGACGGTGCACTGTCGATCCCGGTCGGCGGCACACCCGTCGTGGTGCAGGGTCCGCGGGGCCCGGTGGGTCTGGCCGCGGTGGAGGGCAGCGTCTGGGACCCGTCGCTCGAGGGCCACTGGCGCGTCCTCGACGGTTCGGCGCCGACCGCGCGCAACCAACTCATGGTCACGCCCGCGACCCTCGACCGGCTCGGCGCACACATCGGTGACACCGTCGACCTCACCGATCCCGTCACGAAGCGGTTCACGATCACCGGGACGATGCGCGACCTCGGTTCGGCGCCCAGCGAGCAGGGGGTGTTCCTGCCGTGGGGGACGACCCTGTCGACGACGGACACCACCGACGACGTCGGCCTGACCGACGTCACCGTCTACTTGCCGTCGGACGCCCCGACCTGGTCGGAGATCCGGCAGCTCAACGCGCACGGCATCGTCGTGCAGTCCCGCCCGGTCGTGCTCGACCTGCCGGACGCCCGCCTGCCCGGCGGCCAGGTGAACTCGTCGCTCGGGTGGTACCTCGGCGCGATGGCACTGCTCGGGGTCTTCGCGATGTTCGAGGTCGCCCTGCTCGCCGGGGCCGCGTTCCTGGTCGGCACCCGGGCGGACACCCGTTCGTACGCGATCGTCACGAGCGTCGGCGGGGACAAGCGGTTCGTCCGGACGATCGTCGCCGGGTCCGGCCTCGTGCTCGGGTCCATCGGCGCCGTCCTCGGCGTCGCGGTGGGCACCGGGATCGGCGTCGCGGTGTTCCGCCTGATCGACAACGGCGACGTCGTGTCGTTCCCCGGCCTGCACGTGCCCCCGCTCCTGCTGCTCGTGGTCGCGGCCGCCGGCGTCCTGGCCGGACTGGTCTCCGCACTCGTCGCCGCTCGGGCCGCCACCCGCATCAACGTGCTCGCGGCGCTGCGGGGTTCGCTCCGACCCGCGCCCGTCGACCGTCCCGCTCGTCGTCGGCGGCGCATCTGGGGGCCGGTGCTCATCATCACCGGTGCCGTGATGACGCTGGCCTGCGGCGCCGGGGTGCTCATGCTCAACGACCGCCGGGTGCAGGACGACCACTGGGCCTGGGTGGTCGGTGCCGGGGTCGCGCTCGGGCCGTGCCTGATGCAGCTCGGCATCGCGATCTGCTCGCCGTGGCTCCTCGCCCTGGTGTCCCGGATGTCCGCACGCCTGGGCCTGTCGGCTCGGTTGGCCGCCCGCGATGCCCGGCGCAACCCGGTCCGGACGGTGCCGGTGCTCGCCAGTGTGATGAGCGTCGTGTTCGTCGCGTCGGTCGTGATCACGTGGAGTGCATCGAGCCACGCGCAGTACGTCCGCGGGTACGAGTACACGACGGCGGTCGGGGTCGCGACGTCCGAGGTGCAGCTGTCCAGCAAGGACGGTGCCGCCAGCGGGCACGACGCGGCGTTGACGGCGCACGCGGCGAAGGTCGTGGCGCGGGTGCTCGACCACGACCGGATCCGGGTGCTCGGCGTGGCCGAGGGCTGGGCGGGCGACACCCCGTCGTCCGTGACGATGCCGCACCGGTGGACGGACTTCGACTGCGACGGCTACGACTCCACGTCGTGCTCGTACTACCTCGACACCGCTGACGCGACCGTCCCGCACATCTGGACCGGCACCGTCGACGACTACGCCGTGCTCACCGGCCACCGCCCCTCGGCCGCGGTCCGGGACGCGCTCGAGGGCGGCGAGGCCGTGTCGCTCTGGCCGGAGTACGCCCACGACGGCGCGGTCCGCATCGACACGTTCCACGACCGCACGTGGGAGAGCCCGACGATCACGACGACGACGAAGCCGGACGCCAGCGTGTCGATCCCGGCCGTGCTCGACGTGCAGTCGCCGCGGATCCAGGTCGGCGTCTTCATGACGAAGGCGACCGCTGCGCACTACGGGGTGCGCGCCGTCGACGGCATGCTCGTCACGACGCTGCCCGGGGACATCGCGCCCGAGCAGTGGGACGAGCTGAGCTCCGCCTGGCAGAGCTTCGGCGGCGCGGACCGAGCCCGGTGGGACGGCCCGCAGTTCGCGTACGAGGCCGGGCCGGTCGACAACGGCGCACTGATCCGGGCGATCGTGCTCGCGCTGGCCGCGGCGGTGACGATCGGTGCGACGGCGGTGGCCATCGGGCTCGCGCGGTCCGACGGGCGCCGCGACGACGAGGTGCTCGACGCGATCGGTGCCGCACCACGACTGCGACGGCGGGTGTCGACCTGGCAGGCAGCGATCCTGGCCTCGGTGGGCGCGGTGATCGGCACTCTGCTGGGGCTGCTGCCGATGCGGGCACTCACCCTGCGGTTCACGGAACCAGCTGTCGGGTCGAACCACATGCCGTTCGTGCCGGACTGGTCGATGCTGGCCCTGCTCGCGATCGGTCTGCCGCTGCTGGTGACGGCCGGGGCATGGCTCACCGCGCACGGCCGACGCCGGGTGGCGGTGCGCCGGGCGCACTGAGGTGTGGGGCGGCGCTGCACGCGGCGCCGTCCCGGTGCAGTCCCGGTCAGGTGCCGGGCTGCACCACCATGAGCACGGCCACGACGACCCACACCACGTTGAACAGGCCGACCAGGGCAGCGAGCTTCCGCGGCGAGCGCTCGGTCCCGTTGCCGCGCAGGACCTCGCGCTGCTCCGGCAGGACCCCGAGCGCGAGGATCCCCGCAGCCACCGCGGTCAGACCGATCGAGACGAGCAGCCAGGCCTCGTCGAGCGCCCCGACCTCGAACGCCAGGGCCGTGCCGAAGGTCGGAACCGCGAGCGAGATGATCGAGTACACGTGACAGATCCGGTGCAGGACCCTGGCGACCGCTCTGGCCCCCTGGTCGCCCGGACCGGCGACGAGCGCGCGGGCCGGCTTCGGGAACATGCTCCCGGCGACCGCGACGGGACCGAGGGTGAGCAGCGCCGCCACGACGTGCACGGTGAGGAGGACGCTGGACATCGCTCCCAGCCTAGGACGCGGTACTTCGTGAGCAGAAATGGTCGGGTCGCCGTCGGCGGACTCGACCATTTCTGCTCACGAAGTGGTCGCCGTTCGTCCGTGCCGCTCACCGCGGGGCGATGGGCGCCTCGGCCAGCACGACGTCGTCGTCCATCGGGATCGGACCCCGCACCCGCGGGAGTCCGTCGACCCACTCGACCATCACCCCCGCAGCTGCGAGCCCCTCGACGCTCAGGTCGATGCGGAGCAGGGGCAACGCGAGGTCGCCGTACCGCTCGGCGACGACCTCGGACACCCGGTCGGGCGTGGTGGCGCGGACGTACCCGCCCGGCTCGAGCGGCACCCCGCGAGTGGACACCTCGTACTCGCCGAACCCGCGGCTCATCTCCCAGTCGTCGGCGATCGCCACGTGACAGACCACATCGGTCATGGACCCTCCTCGGTAATGAAACGGGAGCGTATCATTACCGCTAGGATGGGTCCGTGAACAAGCGTGGACGTCCGACCACTGACGAGCGGATCGCCCGGGACGAGCGGATCCTCGACGTCGCGACCGACCTGTTCCTGGAGCACGGGTTCGCGGGCGTCGCACTCGACCGCGTCGCCGCCGAGGCCGGGGTCACGAAGCGCACGCTCTACACGGCGTTCGGCGACAAGCCCGCGATCCTCCGAGCGGTCGTCCGGCGGCAGCACCCGTACGCCGACCAGCCCGCCGCGGACCTCGTGTCCACGGCCACGGCGATCGGCAGCGCGTTGCTCTCGGACCGTGCGGTCGCCCTGCACCGACTCGTCGTCGCGGAGTCGACGCGGTCGCCCGAGCTCGCCCGCGAGTTCCACGAGGCCGGCCCGCTCGCCGCCCAGCAGGCCCTGGTCCGTGCCGGAGCGACTCCGGACACCGCCGCCGAGCTCTTCACCCTGCTGCTCGGGGAACTCCACCGCCAGCGCCTGCTCGGCCTGGCTGCGGCCCCGACGGCGGCGGCGGTCGCCGCACGCGCCGCGCGTGCCGTCGCGCTGCTCTCGACCTGACCCCAGGGCGGACGGGAGGCCCGTGGCGGCGTCGCCACCCTCCTCGCAAGCTCGGTCGGCGCGGGCCGCGCAACGCTTCGCGTCGCCGTTGAACGGTCCGCGCCCGTCCGCCACATGGTGAGCAGAAATGGTCGGGTGGCCGCCGCGGACCCGACCATTCCTGCTCACGAAGCGGCGAGCGGCGCGGCGCGAACCGCGCTCAAGCGGGGTCGGGCAGCGCCTCCGCGTACGTGCGGAACTCGCCGCGCTCCGAGTGGATCGCCCACAGACGATCCGCGATGGACTCGCCGGAGTGCTCCGGCTGCCCGTCGTCGATGCCGAACGGGATGATGAGCTGACCGACGTGGACCTGCTCGTCGCGCACGGCGTCGTGCAGGAGCTGGGCGTAGGCACTCTCGGCCGCGAAGGCGACCGAGGTGCCGGTGACCCGGGCGCCGGGACGCACCGCACTGCCGCCGTTCACGAACAGGATCGTGCCGTGGCCGATCGCGCGCATGCCGGGCAACACCTGGCGGACCGCGTTGACCGAACCGTAGACCGAGAACTCGATCGGGCCGACCAGGTCGTCCGCGGTGGTCTCGAGCACCGGACGCATGTACTCCTTGGCGGGGAGCGGGCTGTACTGCAGCACCTCGATGGGGCCGAGCTGCTCGGTCGCACGCTCGAGGGCGCTGCGGAGCGAATCGCCGTCACGGACGTTCGCGGCGAACCCGGCGGCCGTGATGCCCTGCTCGCGCAGCGACGCGGCGAGGCCGTCCAGGCGGTCCTGGTTGCGGGAGACGAGGGCGATCGAGAAGCCCTCACGGCCGAAGCGTTCGGCGACGGCGAGACCGAGGCCCTTGCCGGCCCCGATGATGGCGATGGTGGTCATGCGGAGTACTCCTCGTCGGTGACGTGCTCGAGCCAGGTGGTGGTGGTCGCCGGGTCGTCGGCGAGGTCGAGCATCGCGAGGTGCTCCATGTAATCCGTCGGGGTCGCACCGTGCCAGTGCTCCTCACCCGCAGGCGTGTAGACGGTCTGGCCCGGCTGGACCTCGATCACGCCGCCGTCACGGGTACCCATGCGCGCGACACCCTCGGTGACGTGCAGGGTCTGGCCGTTGGCGTGCGAGTGCCAGGCGGTGCGGGCGCCGGGCAGGAACCGGACCTTCGCGACGGTCATCGACTGGCCGGCTTCCTCGGGCTGGCGATGGCGTCGAGGTACACGTCGCCGGTGAACTGCGCGGCCGGGTTCTTGACGGTCGGCTGCTTCGGTTGGATCTCCATGGCCCCGACGGTAGGCCGATGTGCGCACCGGAGGGAGGTGCCGGTCGTACCCCTCAGCCGTTTCCCGAACACGGCGTGTGTGATCGACGGACGATCCGGGAGGACCACCGTGGACAGCAGCGAACACCCGACCCAGCAGCCGAGCCCGACCCGCACCCGACGCGCCTGGTCCGCAGCGGGCATCGCCGCCGTGGCCGCCCTCGCCCTGAGCGGCTGCGCGGATGCCGCGCCGGACGACGACCGCGGCTCGTCGGCGAGCACCCGTGCCACCGCCCCCGCCGACCTGCCCACCGGACAGGTCGCGCTCGACGGCGACACCAGTGACGTGGTCACCGGGCTCGAGGCACCGTGGTCGGTCGTCCGCACCGGCGACGACGGCGACGCCCTGGTCAGCGAACGCGACTCCGCGAAGGTCCTCGAGCTGCTGGACGACGGCTCCACGCGCGAGGTGGGCACCGTCGACGGCGTCAGCCACGGCGGCGAGGGCGGGCTGCTCGGGTTGGCCCTGCACGACGACGACCTGTTCGTGTACTCGACGGCCGACGACGGCAACCGGATCCAGCGGTTCGAACTGACGGGCAGCGCCGGGTCGTGGGGGCTCGGCGACGCCACGACGATCATCGACGGGCTGCCGTCGAACACGTTCCACGACGGCGGCCGCATCGCGTTCGGCCCCGACGACATGCTCTACGCCAGCGTCGGGGACGCCGGCACGAGCAGTGACGCGCAGGACGAGGACTCGCTCGCGGGCAAGATCCTGCGGCTCACCCCGGACGGCGACGTGCCGGACGACAACCCGTTCGACGGGTCACCCGTCTGGAGCCTCGGGCACCGCAACGTACAGGGCTTGGGATGGTCCTCCGACGGCACGATGTTCGCGTCGGAGTTCGGCGAGAACACCCTCGACGAGCTGAACGTGATCGAGGCGGGCGAGGACTACGGCTGGCCCGAGGTCGAGGGCGAGGGCGGCGAGGACCAGGGCTTCGTCGACCCGGTGCAGCAGTGGTCGACGGACGAGGCGTCCCCGAGTGGCCTGACGGTCGTCGACGACACCGTGTTCGTGGCCAACCTGCGCGGCGAGGTGCTCCGGGCGATCCCGGCGGACGACCCGGGGACGTCGACCGAGTACTTCCCGGGCGACTTCGGCCGGATCCGGACCGTGCTCGAGGGGCCGTCGGACACCCTCTGGTTCGTCACGAACAACACCGACGGCCGTGGTGACCCCGCAGCGGGGGACGATCGCATCGTCTCGGTCCCGCTCACGCGGCCGTGACGACCCCACAGGGGTTCCGGCAGCCCCTCGCTCGCACGCTGCCCAGCCGGTTACCGTGACGGCATGAACCACCGCGACGAAGCCCGCGACTTCCTGTCCAGCCGCCGCGCCCGCATCACCCCCGAGCAGGCCGGGGTCGAGACGTTCGGAACCCGCCGTCGGGTCACCGGGCTCCGGCGCGAAGAGGTCGCACGGCTGGCAGGCGTCAGCATCGACTACTACACGCGGCTGGAGCGGGGGAACCTGCAGGGCGTCTCGGACAGCGTGCTCGAGGCCGTCGCCGGCGCACTGCAGCTCGACGCCGCCGAGCTCGAGCACCTGCGCGACCTGTCCCGGCACCAGAACGCGACACCGCGGCGCGCGGGCAAGGTGGTGCCGGTGGCCGCCGTCCGCCCGGAGCTGCAGTACCTGCTCGACGTCATCACCGATGCGCCGGCGATGATCATCAACAACCGGCAGGACATCGTCGCCGCCAACGCGCTCGGCTACGCGATGCACTCGGACCTGGTCGCGGCACCGGCCCGGCCGATGAACTTCTCGCGCTTCATCTTCCTCGACCCGCAGGCCCGGAACTTCTACCAGGACTGGCAGCGGGCGGCGCACACGAACGTCGCGATCCTGCGGCGCGAGGCCGGGCGTACACCGAACGACCGTGACCTCGCAGCCCTCATCGGCGAACTGTCGATGCGGAGCGACGACTTCCGCGCCCTCTGGGCCGCGCACGACGTCCGCCGCCACTACGCCGGCGTGAAGTCCTTCCGGCACGCTGTCGTCGGTCCGCTCGAACTGCACTTCCAGACGCTCGAACTCGCCGAGGACCCCGGGCTCGCGCTCACGATCTACCCGGCGACCCCGGGCAGCCCGACCGCTGACGCGCTCCGTCTGCTCGCATCGTGGGCGGCGACGGAGGGCATCGCGGAGCGGGCGCGCCAGCTCACCTGACGCGGTGGTCGCGACCATTCCAGGGCCGGGAGGCACGGGGCGCGACCGCACCGCGCCTCCCGGCCGCCCGTGGTCGCGTCAGGCCTCCGGGATCACCCGCTCGAAGCGGCTGGTGTCCGCACCGTCGGGGTCCGGGCCGTTCCGGCGGCCCGTGTCGAGCGCGTCCAGGGCCCTGAGGTCGTCGTCGGACAGCACGAAGTCGAAGACGTCGAAGTTCTCCGCGATCCGTCCGGGGTTCGTCGACTTCGGGATCGCGTTCCGCCCCTGCTGCACGTGCCAGCGGAGCATCACCTGCGCCGGCGTCTTGCCGTGCGTCTGGGCGATGGTCCGGATCGTCGGGTCGTCCATCACGCTGACCCGCTCGTCACCCCAGCCCGGGTAGAAGGTGATCCCGCCGATGGGGGACCACGCCTGGTCGAGGACCCCGTGCTCCGCGTCGGCGCGCTGCACGTCGGGCTGCGTGAAGTACGGGTGCAGCTCGACCTGGTTGAGCGCCGGGATGACGTCGGTCGCGTCGAGCAGCGACTGCAGGTGGTGCGGCATGAAGTTGCTCACGCCGATCGCTCCGACCCGACCGTCGGCGTACAGCGTCTCGAGCGCCTTGTACGCCTGCACCGTCCGTTCGAAGCGGTCCGGCGCGGGCTGGTGCAGGATCAGTACGTCGACGCGGTCGAACCCGAGCTTGCCGGTGGCCTTCTCGAACGCGTGCAGGGTCTCGTCGTAGCCGTAGTCGGAGACCCAGATCTTCGTCTCGACCACGATCTCGTCGCGGTCGACACCGGAGGCGCGGATGCCCTCGCCGACCTCGCGCTCGTTGCCGTACGCGGCGGCCGTGTCGATGTGGCGGTACCCGGTCTCCAGTGCCGTGCGGACCGCGTCCACGGTCTCGTCGGGTGCGCTCTGGAACACGCCGAAGCCGATCGCGGGGATCTCGAGTCCGTTGTTGAGGGTGAGTGTGTCCATGCGCACGACGCTAGGCCGGTGCCCCTGACCCTGACGGGTACCAGCAACCCCTTCTTCCCCGCGCGGCACGGTCCTACCGTGGACGCATGGACACCAGAAGCGAAGTGCGCGACTTCCTCCGCACCCGCCGCGAGCGCGTCACGCCGCAGCAGGTCGGGCTGCCCGACTTCGGTGGCGCCCGACGGGTCAAGGGTCTCCGCCGCGAGGAGCTCGCGCTCATCGCCGGCATGAGCGTCGACTACTACATCCGCCTCGAGCGCGGGAACCTCACCGGCGTCTCGGAGAGCGTGCTCGAGTCGCTGTCGCGCGCGTTGCGCCTCGACGACGCCGAGCACGCGCACCTGTTCGACCTGGCCCGCGTGCAGAACGCCTCGGCGACCACGCGGCGGAAGCCCCCGACGTCGAAGGTCCGACCGAACGTGCAGCGCATGCTCGACGGCATGACCATGCCCGCGTGGGTGCGCAACGGCCGCTCGGACTTCCTGGCCGGCAACGCCCTGGCACGTGCGTTGTACTCGCCGCTGTTCCTCGACCCCGCCGGCACCCCGAACACCGCCCGCTTCGCGTTCCTCGACCCACGCGGTCAAGAGTTCTGGCGCGACTGGGACGTCGTCGCGAGCGACATGGTGGCCGTGCTCCGTGCCGAGGCCGCCCGGTCACCGTACGACAAGGGACTGACCGACCTGATCGGCGAGCTCTCCACCCGCAGCGAGGAGTTCCGGCAGCGCTGGGCAGCGCACGGCGTCATGCGGCACCTGAACGGCTCGAAGCGGGTGCACCACCCCGAGGTCGGCGACCTCGACCTGACGTACGAGACGATGGAGCTCGCGACCGACACCGGTCTGACGCTCATCGCCTACGGCACCGAGCCGGGCTCACCGTCCGAGGAACGCCTGCAGCTGCTCGCGAACCTCGTCGCCACGACGGCCGTGGCCGTCCCGGAACCGGAGGACGCATGAGCGAGACCAAGTCCGTCCCGACGACCGCAGCCGCTGCACCGCTCGGGTTCCTCGGCCGGTTGCGGTTCCGCTGGCGCGCGGAGCAGGAGATCCACGACCTGACCCGCGACCGTGCGCTCGAGGAGCGCGTGCGTGCCGAGGCCGCCGTGCGCCTTGCGCCCGGCCCGTGGCACCTCGGCGAGCTGTTCCGACGTCGCTGACGTCGTGCGCGTGCCCAGATGACGGACGGGAGGCCCGTGGCCAGCTGGCCACGGGCCTCCCGTCCGTCAGTCGGTCGCGTTCACCGGCGACGTGCGGCGGGCACCAGGGTGTGCTGCCCGTAGCTGTTGTCGTCGGGGTTGATCGTGACGCCCGGTGCGACGAGCTCGTCGATGCGGTCCAGGACCTCGTCGCTGAGCACGCGGTCGGCGGCGGGGAGCTGCGACTCGAGCTGCTCCATGGTGCGCGGGCCGATGATCGCGCTCGTGACGCCGGGGTGCCGGATCACCCACGCCAACGACATCTCGATGAGGGACATGTCCTGCGACTCGGCCAGGAGTGCGAGTTCCTCGACGATGTCGAGCTTCCGCTGGTTCGCGGGCGTCGACATGTCGAACCGGGCCGCGGGGCGGTGCTTCGCCGTCGGGGTGCCGGGAGCGTCCTTGCGCCAGCGGCCACTGAGCCAGCCGCCGCCGAGCGGGCTGTAGACGAGGGTGCCCATGCCGTAGCGCTGCGTGGTCGGCAGGACGTCCTCCTCGATGCCGCGCACCAGGATCGAGTACGGCGGCTGCTCGGTGCGGAAGCGCTCGAGCCCACGACGCTCCGAGGTCCACTGGGCCTCGACGATCTCGGCGCCCGAGTACGACGACGATCCGATGTTCCGGACCTTGCCCTGGCGGACCAGGTCGGTCAGTGCGCCCAGGGTCTCCTCGACGTCCGTCGTCGGGGACGGACGGTGCACCTGGTACAGGTCGATGTGGTCGGTGCCGAGGCGGCGCAGGGAGTTCTCGACCTCCTGCACGATCCAGCGGCGTGAGCCTCCGGAGCGGTTCGGGCCCTCGCCCATCGGCATGAAGAACTTCGTGGCGAGCACGACGTCGTCACGGCGGTCCTTGATGGCCTTGCCGACGATCTCCTCGGAGACGCCGTCCGAGTAGGCGTCGGCGGTGTCGACGAAGTTGATGCCCGCGTCGAGGGCGCGGTGGATGATCCGGATCGAGTCGTCGACGTCGGCGTTCGCCCACGGACCGAACATCATGGTGCCCAGAGCGAGTGGGCTCACCTCGACGCCGGTGCGTCCGAGCTGGCGGTACTCCATGGTTTCCTCTCCGTGCCCGCGGGTCTCGCCGGGCACGGCTGCCACGCTAGGCCGGTCGCCCACGGCGAAAGGGGAGGCCCGTACCTCCCTCGGTCGGCGGGGCGGTCGTAGCGTCGGGGGCATGACGTTCGCCGACACCGACCCCGAGTTCGCCCAGTACCACGCCGACTTCGTGGACGAGACGCTGCAGCACGCGTCGCTCAACAGCCACGACCGCGCGGTCGTGCAGCTCGGCGCGATGATCGCCGCCGGCGCGCAGACCGCCTTCCGACAGCTGCTCGGCACCGCGCTCGACGAGTCACTGACCCCGGTCGAGGCGAAGGAGATCGGCTACCAGGCCGTCGCCTACGTCGGGTCCGCGCGCGCCTCGGACTTCCTCACGATCACCAACGACGTGTTGATCGCGCGCGGTGTCGAGCTGCCGCTCCCGGGTCGGTCGACGACCACCCCGGCGACCGACTCGAACGGGGCCGTGCGGTCCAGAGCGCCGTCGTCGGCGCCGGACGTGTCGACGCGATGTACGAGAACGCCGCCGACGACACCGTGCACTTCCAGCGGTTCCTGTCCGGCAACTGCTTCGGCGACACCGTCGGACGGGACGGGCTCGACCTGCCGACGCGTGAGCTGCTGACGTTCGCGGTCCTCGTCGCACTCGGCGGTGCGGACGCGCAGGTCACGGGACACGTCGCGGGCAACCTGCACGTCGGGAACACCCGGCAGCAGCTGCTCGACGTGCTCACCGTCCTGGTGCCCGTGATCGGCTACCCGCGGACGCTCAACGGGCTCGCCGCCGTGAACGAGGGCGCGCCTGCCGACTGAGGTCGCGGCCGGTCTGTCAGACGACGAGGGGGCCGGCGACCTCGAGCTGGTCGTGGTCGACCTGCCAGCGGACGGCGTCGAGCACCGTCTGTTCGGCGGTGAAACCGGGCGCGTAGCCGAGCAGACGGCGGGCCTTCTCGACGCTGAACACCTGGCTGCGTGACAGGTGCTCCCAGCTCGCGCCAGCGTGCTCTGGAGCCGTGGTCTCGCGGAACCGGTCCCAGCTGACGGACTCGAGCCGGGCCTCCTGGCCGAACCACGACGCTGCCAGGTGGGCGTACCCACGCGCGGTGAGCGCCGTCGGGGCCGTGATGAAGAAGTCCTCGCCGACCGCCGCCTCGCGGTGTTCGACGGCGAGCTGGAAGGCCTGCGCGACGTCGTCCGCGTGCACGTGGGCCATGGTCTCGGCACCGATGCCGGGGACCTCGATCGCGTCGCCGGCGGACAGCCTCGTCAGCACCGACGGGTCGAGGTTGCCGAGCGGACCGATCGGCATCCAGCCCGGACCGCTGATGTGACCCGGGTGCAGCGTCGTCGTCGCCAAACCCCCTGACGCGGTTTCTTTCTTGAGCATCCGGGCGATCGCGTCCTTCTGCACGCCGTAGTCGCCGAAGGGCGGCGTGAAGTCGTCCTCGGTGATCGGCAGCACACGGGATGCACCCGCGCGCCAGATCGATCCGCAGTGCACGAGGTGCGTTCCCGTGTCGCGGAGCGCTTCGACGAGAGCGGCGGCGGACGACTCGGTGAAGCAGACGAGGTCGACGACGGCGGCGGCGCCGAGCGCGGCGATCCGCGCTCCGAACGTGCCGTCGCGGTCCTCCTGCTCGCGGTCCGCGGTGACGCGTTCGACCTGCTGCCACTCGGGGGAGTCGGCGTAGGGGGTGCTGGTGCCGCGACTGATGGCGATGACCTCGTGACCGGCGCGGACGAGGCGGGGGACGAGGAACGTGCCGATGTGACCGGTGGCTCCGATGACGACGATGCGCATCAGTCGGCGGTGATGACCTTCACGGAGCCGGCGATGGTCGCGGCGTCCTCGGCGAGCGCCACGACCGGGTCGGGCAGGCGGGTGGTGGCACCGACGAGCTTGCGGGCACCCCACCCGACGAACGACCCGACGATCGCACCGACGCCGCCGAGGATCGCGCCCTCGATGCGCAGGTCGCGCTTGCCGGTCGTGCCGAGTGCTGCGCCGACGAGCGCACCGGACCCGATGCGGCCGATCAGGCCGGCGGGGAGATGCGGTTCGGGGTCATCGGCAGCTTGTCGCCGATGAGTTCACCGACGGCCGAGGCGACGAGGAGTCCGCGGCCGAGCGGGGTGCTGAAGACCTTCCAGTCCTGCCACGACCCCTTCAACGAGGACCGGTCGTGGTTCAGCGCCAGCACCGCGAGTGGGGTGGCACTGCGGCCGCCGCTCAGGATGCCGAGCACCAGGGTGCGGACCAGGGTGTGCTGCTCGTGCTGCGTGCTCATCGTGTCTCCAGACGTGGTCAGGTCCGACCGTACGCACGCAGGCCGCGAGCGCTCCGAGGGTCCTCACGGACTGCGGGTACTGAGCTGGCCCGAGTAGCGTCCGCCGCATGAGCAACGTCATCGTCTTCGGCGGCCACGGCAAGGTCGCACTCCTCACCACCCGCATCCTCAGCGACCGCGGCCACACCGTCACCTCGGTCATCCGCGACGCGGACCAGTCCGACGAGATCCGTGCCCACGGCGGCGAACCCCGGGTCGCGGACATCCAGCAGCAGTCCCTGACCGACTTCGCGGAGCTCGTCCACGGGCACGACGTCGTCGTGTGGTCCGCCGGTGCCGGCGGCGGGTCCGCCGACCGCACGTGGGCGATCGACCGCGACGCCGCGATCCTGTCGGTGCAGGGCGCGAAGCAGGCCGGCGTCGACCGCTACGTCATGGTGTCGTGGTCCGGGTCGCAGCTCGACCACGGGGTACCGCAGGACAACGACTTCTTCGCCTACGCGCAGTCGAAGGCGGTCGCCGACGCCGTGGTGCGCGACTCCGGTCTGCAGTGGACCATCGTGGCGCCGAGCACCCTGACGGACGACGAGGCCACCGGCTCGGTCGACTGGGCTGGCTCGTCGAGCGACGTGCCGCGCGGCGACGTCGCACACGTGATCGCCGACGTGCTCGAGACCCCCGGCACGGCGGGCAACACCATCCGGTTCAACTCGGGATCGACCCCGATCGCGGACTTCCTGCGGGCCGACGCCGTCCGACGACGGGGCGCGGTCTGACGACGGGGCGCGGCCCGCAGCCGCGCCTCAGTAGATCGCCGCGATGCCGGTCATGTCGCCGAACCCGAGCGTGCGTGAGCCGGTGTCGCAGTAGCCGCCGGACGGCTCCATGACCTGATCGGTGCCGGTCTGCACGTGGCCGAGTCCGTACAGGTGTCCCCACTCGTGGGTGGCGACCGCCTGGGTGTCGAACCGTGCGCCCGAGCAGGTGGCCGTCGAGCTCCAGTTGTAGCTCGTGGCGTACCGCTGGTCCGACTCCTTCGCGATGCCGTTGCCGTCGTACCAGACGCACGTCACCCCGAGGGTACCGGAGGGCAGCTTTCCCAGCCGAGCACGCTGTAGCCGTTGCTCGCCGTGCACCCGCCCTTGTCGGTCAGCCCGGGGGCCTGGGTCGCCAGGCGGACGTAGGAGTTGCGCGCCGACGAGGTCACCGAGCGGCCGCACGACGCGATCGTGCCGGTCCAGGCGTTCGCCGCCTTGCGCAGGGCGTCCTTGGCGTACGTCGACCGCTGGCCGGACTCGTTGTAGTACCACTTCACGGTGCTCGACCAGCGGTACCCGTTCCGTGCGTTGGCCGTGCTGGTGCACTTGGTGGTGGCCGCGGTCGTGGCGGCCGGCGCTGCGGGTGCGGTGGCTGCCGCGCTCCTCGCTTGCTCGCGGCGCACGGCGGGCGCCGAACCGCTCCACGCCTCGTCGATGCGGACCGCGACACCGCCGGAGCCGGTGTTCGCGATGACGACCTCCGCCAGCTCCGGAGCACCCGGCGCCGACGAGCTGCTGGCCATGACGCTCTCACCGGGCGCCGGCACGGAGAACGTGCGTCCGTCCGGCAGCGCGACCGTGCCCGACGAGACCGTGCACCCCGACCGGAGCGTCTGCACCGAGAGCGTCCCCGCTGCGCACCGGGTACCGTCCGTCGGCGCCGATGTCCCCGGCGTCGTCGCCTGCGCGGGTGCCGCCGTCGCGGTGAGGCCGACGACGAGTGCGATGACCGCCCCGGTGGTGAGCGTGTTCCTGACAGGACGCATGGTTGCCCTTCCCGCGGTGGGCCCCTGTGCCCGCCGTCCCTGATCGGGTCCATGCTCGCCGATGAGCCCCCGTCAGGTCCAGGGCTGCGCCAACAGGACAGGAAGCGCCCAGCCGTCGCGGTCGGTCAGCGCAGCCGCTCCACCATCGGACACGCGAACGGGTCGCGAGCCGCCAGACCGACCTCGTTGAGGTACCGGACCACGATGACGTAGGAGTGCACCAGCGTCGTCTCGGTGTACGGCACACCCTGGTCGGCGCAGTACTTCCGGACCATGTCCCGGGCGGCCCGCAGGTTCGGTCGGGCCATGCTCGGGAACAGGTGGTGCTCGACCTGGTGGTTCAGACCGCCCATGAAGTACTCGACCCAGGCGCCGCCACCGATGTCGCGCGAGGTCAGGACCTGGCGCGAGAAGAAGTCCACGCGGCGGCCGGGTTCGATGACGGGCATGCCCTTGTGGTTCGGCGCGAACGCGATCCCCATGAGGAACCCGAACACGGCGAGCTGCACACCGAGGAACGCGAAGGCGATGCCGACCGGCAGGAACCAGAACACGACCCCCAGGTAGAGCACGAACCGGCCGACGAAGACGGACCCCTCGGCCCACCGCCGCTTCACCGGGCCACGGCTCGTGTACGTGCGGATCGACTGCCAGTGCAGGTTCACGCCCTCGACCAGGAGCATCGGGAAGAACGCGTACCCCTGCACGCGGACGAGCACGCGCAGGAACCCGGTCCGGCTGGCAGCGTCTTCGGGCCGGAACGAGATCGCGTCGAACGAGATGTCGGGGTCCTTGCCGACGGTGTTCGGGTTGGCGTGGTGCCGGGTGTGCTTGTTCATCCACCACGCGTAGCTGATGCCCGTCAGGAACGTGCCGGCGTACCGGGCCGCCCGGTCGTTCCAGTGGTGCGACGCGAACACCTGTCGGTGGGCGGCCTCGTGCGACAGGAACGCGAACTGCGTGAACAGGGCGCCCAGCACCCCGGCCACGATCAACTGGTACCAGGAGCCGCCGAGCACGGCGAACGCCCCGCCGGTGACGCCGAGCAGCGCGGCGAGCACTGCGATGAGGCCCCAGTACCAGCCCGTGCGGCGACCGAGCAGCCCAGCGGTGCGGACCTGCGCGAGCAGCGCGGTGTAGGTCGAGGTGGTGTCGGTACGAGCCGACCGTCGTTCGGTCTTCCGGTAGCCCGTCGGTACGACCAGTTCGTCGCCCATGGTTTCCTCCTGGATCCAGTGCTGCGCCTGCAACCGGGGTCCGGGGCTACGACTTGCTCGTGATCGTACGCCAGCCCGGACCGGGGACACACGGGATCAGGCGGGCAGGACCAGGCGGCGTTCGACGATGGCTCGGGCGACGTCGGCGAGGCGCTCCTGGTTCGACCGCGCGTACTGCCGCAGCAGTTCGAACGCCGCCTCGGTGTCGACCGAGTGCGTGTACGCCACGAAGCCCTTGGCCTGCTCGATCACGACCCGGCTGTCGAGGGCTCGCTGCAACTGCGCCTGCGTCAGCGCCGCGTGTTGCAGGGTCCGCTGCTGCAGGATGCTGATGGTCGCGACGTCGGTCAGGGCCTGAGCAGCCAAGGCATCGTCGCGGTTCAGCGCACCCTCGGTCTCGCGGAACAGGTTGAGCGACCCGAGCGTGGTGTCCCGCAACCGCATCGGGATCGCGTGCACCGACGCGTACCCCGACTCGGCGGACGCGGCGGCGAAGGTCGGCCACCGGCGTTGCATCTCCGCCTGGTCGCTGACGGACACCGGACGCCCGGTCGCGAAGCACTCCACGCACGGCCCTTCGCCGGCGTCGAGCTGCAGGAGTCCGACGAAGCTGGACCGCTCACTGGTCGACGCCACGACCTCGAGTTCCTGGTGCTGGTTGGCCAGCAGGATGCCGGCCGCCGAGGCGTCGAAGATGTCGACGACGCTGTCGACCAGGTTCTGCAGGAGGTCGACGACGTCGTACTCGTCGACGAGGGTGTCGGTCAGCGTGACGAAGGTGTCGATGAGCCGGCGCTCGCGGGTCGGTGCCATGGTGCGTGCTCCTCAGTTCTCGGAACCGTACGGCCGGGCGAGGTCGATGCGGCGAGCGATGACGTCGTTCGAGACGTCGCGGACGGTGCGTTCGGTGGCGAAGGCGTGCGCCTGCAACACGAGGAGGGCGTCGGTGACGTCCACCCCGAGCTGTGCTGCGACCATGCCGGTCGCCTGGTGCACCTCTCGTCGGGAGTAGCGGCTGGTGCCCATGTCGGCACGGCCGTCGGCGGCTGCGGTGAGCAAGGCACCACGGAGCACCCGACGGGCTGCGACCTCGGTGAGCTCCACGGCGCCGCGGATCTGCCCCACGGTCAGGGTGCGCTCGCTGTCCACGGACAGGTCGACGGCGCCGACCGGGATCGTCCCGATGCGCATCGGGAACGAGAACACCGCCCCGACCCCGGCGCGGAGGAGTTCCTCGAGCGCGAGCGGCCAGTCGGTGTTCGTCGTGCCGGACAGGTCGGACTCCAGGACCGGGCGGCGGGTCGTCAGCGCCTGCCAGCACGGGCCCTCGCCGAGGTCGAACTGGATCTCGTCGATCCGCGCGGCGCGCGCGTCGCTCGCGCACACCGTCGCCGACCCGAGTGGGTTGCCGAGGGTGGAGATGCCGACCCCGGTCACGGGCAGCGTCGTCAGGAACGGCGGGCACATGTCGGTGCCGTCGGGTGCGGCCTGCAGTGCGGAGACTGCCGTCGTGAAGTCGTTCATCGCGAGGAAACCGTCCGGGTCCGTGAACGCGGGGCTGATCCGGTCCCCGCGTTGTGCAACGCTAGCGCAGTGCCCCGCTGGCGTCGCCCGTCGGGCACGTCGACCCGCGCGGACACGGTCAGCCCGCGCTGACGCGCGTCGGCTCCGGCACGAAGTGGATCCGCTCCGCCGCCCGCGTGACCTCGCGGGCCCGGGCCGTGCGGTCGTCGAACTCGATGCGCGCTGCGTCACGGACCTGCTCCTTGTCGAACAGCGACGCCCGGCTCACGACGTCGACGATCGTCGCGACCACCGTGGCGAGACCGCGTTCGAGCTGTCCGAGGTTCGTGTTGCCGATGACGAGACGACGGTCCTGCACGTCGAGCGTGACGTCGGGGTAGCCGGCCGTCACGAGCTGCGCGTGTCCGTCGGCACCGCGCAGGCCGGCCATCTCGGCAGCGTCGGGTCGGCGGTTGAACACCGCCGGGACGTCGTAGTACTTCGCCGCCGTGGGCTTGCCGAGCTCGGTGGGCAGGCCGGAGGCCACCACACTCGTGAGCGCGAGCGGCGTCGAGGCCGCCTCGGACTGGTCCGTCATGATGACTCCCTTGGCGGCTCCCCGCGGGAGCTCGAGAGGATCTCGGACTCGGTACGGCGACACCGTGGCGTCAGTGTGGGACCCGCGGATGTGAGCACTCCCAGCCGCGGCCCGACGCCGGGGCTCCACCACGCCCCGGCGTCACCCCGCTCAGGCGAACTGCGCGTAGAACGCCGACGGGTCCTGCGACAGCGACGCCTTCACCGCGCTGCTCCACTCGTCGACGACGACCTCGGCCGCACCCCGCTCGACGCCGTCCAGCGCGGCCCGCGCCACGTCGGCCGGGTCGACCTTCGGCCCCTCGTAGCCGTCCATCATGTCCGTGTCCGCCGCCCCGAGGTGCAGCCCCTGCACGCTGATCCCCTTGCCGGCGAGCTCCAACCGGACGGCGTTCGTCAGGTTCCACTCGGCGGCCTTCGCTGCCGCGTACGCGCCGGATCCCGGGTAGACGAACCAGGACAGTGCGGACAGGACGTTCACGATGCCGCCGCCGCCGTTCCGCTCGATCACCGGTGCGAACGCCCGGATCATCGCGAGGTTCCCCCAGTAGTGCGTGTCCATCTCGCGGCGTGCGTCCGTCAGGTCGTCGGTGAGCAGCGAGCCCGTCGTCGAGATGCCCGCGTTGTTCACGAGCAGGGTGACGTCGCCGGCGGCTGCGGCCGCCGCCTCGACCGACGCCTGGTCGGTGATGTCGAGCGGCAGCGCCACGACGCCCTCGATGTCCACGAGCTCGGGTCGGCGTGCGGTCGCGTAGACCTTGGTGGCGCCGCGCTCCAGCAACTGCAGGGCGAAGCGGCGTCCGATGCCCCGGTTCGAGCCGGTGACGAGTGCGACCGATCCAGCGATGTCCATGGTGTCTCCTCCTGCCGCGCGGGTGTCTCCCGCAGCGGCTCGGTTACGCTAAGACCTCACATCCATGTCAGGGGCAAGCCCAGGATCGGAGACGACGTGCGGATCGGCGACCTCGCCGCGGAGACGGGCGCCAGCGTGCGCTCGCTGCGGTACTACGAAGAGCAGGGACTGCCCACCGCGTCGCGGACCAGCAGCGGGCAGCGCGTCTACGACGCCCCGGCGGTCGAACGCGTCCAGCTCGTGCAGCAGCTGTTCGCCGCCGGTCTGCCGAGCCGCACCATCGTGCAGCTGTTGCCGTGCGTGGACAGCGGGCACGCGACGCCGGAGTCGTTCGCGCTGCTCGTCGCCGAGCGCGACCGGATCACGGCGCAGATGGCGGAACTCGAGGCGGCGCGTGGCCGGCTCGACGAGGTCATCGCCATCAGCGAGCACCCGACTGCCGAGCACTGCCCGGCGCTGCGCGAGCCGGCAGACGGAGCGGTCGCGGCCTGAGACGGAACGCCAGAACGGACGGGAGGCACGGTGCGCGCCCGCACCGTGCCTCCCGTCCGCCACCTGGTCACGACCAGGGCAGCAGGTGCGGCGTCAGGGCTGGAACACCTGGATCTGGTCCAGTTCCGCGAACCCCGTGCCCTTCGTGAAGGTCAGCGTGTTCGCACCGGCCTTCAGGGTGACGGTCTTCTGCGCCCACCCGAAGCGCCCCCAGTTGACGGTCGGCGCGTAGCTGACCGTCCCGGCCGACGTTCCGTTGACGGCGAGCGCGTGCGTGCTCGTCGCCCCGGTCCCGTTGTCGTACCGCACGTTGACGGTGTAGGTCCCCGCGGTCGCCGCCTGCACCGTGAACTGCACGGAGCTGGTCGCGTTGTTGATGTTCCCGACCTTCGCGCCGCCGACGGCGTCGGCCTGGGTGACCGTGCTCGTGTCGCTCCGCACCGCCGACTCGGCCTCGTACCGCAGCGCGTTGATCGGGATCGACCCGACCCGCACGTCGTTGTAGGTCGTCGTCGGGTTCTCGACGTTCGTCGCCTGGTAGAGCGTCTTGCCGTCCGCGCTCGAGTCGAAGCCCTGGGCGAAGCCGCTGAACGTGCCACCTTCGGCGTCGCGGGCGTCGTACGTGACCGCGTAGGGCAGCTGCTCCCACGAGCCGGAGCCCTGGTTGCGGTTGACGACGAAGTTCTGCCCGCCGTCGATGTTGCCGGCGCTGTCGAGCGACCACTTCGACGACACCACGATCATGCCGTTCGCGTTGCCCGTCGTCGGGACCCAGCGGACTTCGGGCGAGGAACCGACCCCGCGGCCGTCGGGCAGTGCGATCTTCGTGCCGATGCTCGTCTCCGGGCTCCAGGTGAGTCCGTCGGGCGAGGTCTTGAAGTACACCGGCGCCGTGTTGTTCGTCTGGCTCGGTCGGTTGACGACCTCGAACGTCGCCACGTAGTTGCCGTTCGGGATCCGGGTGACCGTGATCATGCCGGGCCGGTCACTCTTGTTCGTCGGCGCCGAGACGTTCACCAGGCCACCCCAGGTGAGACCGCCGTCCGTCGACCGTCGGTAACTGACGGCCTGCAGGACGTTGTTCGCCTTCTGCCGCTCGTCGGAGAAGTACGTCACGAGGCCGCCGTTGGCGTCGACCGCGACGGACGGCTCCCAGACCGTCGAGGTGGTGGACGTCGGACTCGGGTCGTAGGTGGCGGGACCGCCGGTGTCGACGGTGCTCACGAACGACCAGGTGAGACCGTGGTCGAGGCTCTTGTACATGACCAGCCGGCTGCTCGCCCGGTCGGTCGGCATGATCATGCCGCTCAGCAGCAGGGTGCCGGCGGGCATGGTGCCGAGCTGGATCGGGGTCTCGTACAGCGAGGGCTGGGCGGTGCGGGTGAGCGTCGGGAACTGCGTGCTCGGCTTCACGGTGGCGACGCGGCTCCACGAGGTGCCGTTGTCGGTGCTGCGGTAGATCGGGTAGACCTGCACGCCGTTCTCGAGCACGAGCTGGTCGAAGGTGACGAACTGCTGGCCGTTCGCCGATCCGCTGTTCTTCAGGACGATGTTCTTGGCGTAGGTCGTGCCGGCAGCACGTCCGCCCTCGGGGTTGAAGGCGGTGCCCGCTGCCGGCGAGTACACGAGGGCTCCGTTGCCGGTCGTGACCGCCTGGGCGGGAGCTGGGCCGGTGACACCGGCGACGAGGGCCGCCGCAGCAGCGGCAGCGGTGACGACGAGCGCGAGCGTTCGGCGTCGACGAGGCGCCGGAGCGGCGCCGAGGCGGAGGGACATGGTGCTCCGTTCAGTTGGTGGTGCAGTGGTGGTGCGCGGAGACGGACTGGAGGCACGGCCCGACCCGACCCGACCTCCTGTCCCTCAGGTGGTCGCCGACAGGGCCGCTGCCACGGCTCGTTCCTGCCGCGCATGCGCGGCGAAGGCGTCGGCGACCGGGTTGCGACGGCGGTCGAGCCCGCCGTCGCCGTCTTCGACGAGGTCGAAGAGGCCCATCGTGAGCAGGTGCTCCTGGCGGGGTGCGTCCGTGTGCCGCCAGGTCCACTCGTACATGTCGAACAGCGGCCACCAGGTGTACCCGACCACCGGGACGCCCTCGGCGCGGAGCTCGTGCACGGCGGCCACGGAGTCGTCGAGCCAGCCGATGCGTTCGTCGACGGACCCGGTGACGCACGTCTCGGTCAGCATGACCGGGGCGCCGTACCGCTCGGCGTACGTCGTCAGCACGTCGCGGAGCCCCTCGGCCCCCGTGTCGCGGTACGGACGCGGGTCGGCGAAGCCGCCGCCGTGGTGGACGCCGGCCTCGAAGACCTCGGTGGAGTGCAGCGGGTAGTAGTTGACGCCCATCACGTCCGGCCGGACCGCGTGCTGGCGGAACCAGTCGAGGTCCGCGTCGGTGACCCCGCCGGAGCGCAGCCGCCCGACGAGCGGATGGTGGTCGTCGACGCCGCCGGTCACGAGGTCCTCGACCAGGAACGTCTGGGCGCGGAGCCGCGCCACGGTGTCACGGTGCTCGGGGGCGTCGACGTCGCCGACGTACCGGATGCCGGCGTCGACGTGCACGAAGGTGGCGGCGTCACCGAGTTCACGAGCGATCGCGTGCTGGGTGGAGACGAACCCCTTCGCCAGGGCCGAGGCGATGCGGGCAGAACCCTCGGCACCGGTCAGGTACGGGGGCCAGTACCCGTACTCGCCGGAGAACAGGGCGTGGATCACGGGCTCGTTGACGGGCGTGTAGTCGGTCGCGACGTCGCCGTACCGGGCGGCGAACCGGGCGGCGTACTCCGTGACGTGCGCCGGGTAGTCGGGGTTCGCGAACTGGCCGTCGAGCCAGAGCGGTGTGCCGTAGTGCAGCAGGTCGATGACGGGCCGCAGGCCGGTCTCACGGAAGCGCTGCACGACACCGTCGACCCACGACCAGTCCCACACCGGGCTCCGGGGCGACCCGGTACCAGGGCACGCCCCAGCGGAGCATCTCGGCGCCGACGTCGACCGCCAGGCCGAGATCGGCGGCGTACTGCCGGTAGTGGTCGGTGAGTTCGTACTCGTCGATGGGGCGCTCACCCGGCCGGGCCTGCGGGACGAAGGTGTCCTCGATGCCCAGGGCGAAGTGCAGCCGTCCGTCGTCGGACCAGTGCATGGTGTCTCGATTCGTGGTGGGCGCTCCCCGAGGGGACCGCGCGGTGTCGTCGTCACTTGAGCCCGGTGCTGGCGACGCTCTCGATGAAGCGGCGTTGCACGAGCAGGAACATGACGGCGAGGGGCAGCACGGCGATCAGGGCGCCGGCCATCATCACGCCCTGCGGGATGATGCCGCCGGGTCCGGTCAGCAGGGTCAGCCCCGAGGTGATGGTCCCCATGTCCTGGTCGGTGGTGAACACCAGCGGCCAGAGCAGGTCGTTCCAGTTGTTGACGAAGGTGAAGATGCCGAGGGTGAGCAGTGCCGGCACGGCGTTCGGCAGGATGATGCTCCGGAAGATCCGCCACTCGGACGCACCGTCGATGCGCGCCGCGTTGTCGAGGTCGCGGGGGAGCGACACGAAGAACTGCCGGAGGAAGAAGATCCCGAACGCGTCCGCCGCCCGCGGTGCGATGAGCCCAGCGAAGGTGTTCACCCACCCGAGGTCGGACACGAGCTGGTAGATCGGGATCAGGGTGGCCTGGAACGGGATCATCAGGCTGGCGATGATCACGATGAGCAGGACCTTGCTGCCCCGGAAGTCGAGCCGGGCCAGCGCGTAGGCGGCGAGCGCGTCGAACGCCAGCGCGAAGACGGTCACCCCGCCGGCGAAGGCGAAGCTGTTCAGGATGAGCCGGCCGAACGGCAGCTGCGTGAAGATCGCCCGGAAGTTGTCGAGCGTCCACGTGTGCGGGAACAGCGTCGGCGGGTAGGCGTTCACCTCGCTCGCCGGCTTGAACGCCGTGAACACGATGACGAGCACGGGGAGCAGCACCGCGAGGGTGACGATGAGCACCGCGGCGAAGCCGAGCCAGCGCATCGACGGTGGGCGCCGGGCCACGGTCCTGCGCCGGACCACCGTGGCCGGACGGGGAGTGCGGTCATGATGCGGTGTCCTCTCCGCGCTTGCCGAAGAACAGGAACTGCACGAGGCTCAGCAGCAGGGTCGCGATGAGCAGCACGTACGCCAGCGCGGACGCGAAGCCGAGGTCGAGGTCCTTGAACCCGGACTGGTAGATCTGCATGACGATCGTCTCGGTGGACCGGTACGGCCCGCCGCCGGTCAGGACGTAGATCTGGTCGAACGCCTGCAGTGCGGCGATGAGCGCGACGATGACGACGAACGCCATGGTGTTGCTGAGCATCGGGAACGTCACGTTCGCGAACCGCTGGCGGCCGTTCGCGCCGTCCAGCTGCGCCGCCTCGTACAGGCTGGTCGGGATCTCCTGCAGCCCCGCCAGGAAGATGACCATGTAGAAGCCGAAGTTCTTCCAGACCGCGACGAGCACCACGGTCGGCATGGCGAGCGTCGGGTCCTGCAGGACGTTGCCGAGCCGGATGCCGCCCACCTGGAGCCAGTGGTTCAGCAGGCCGATCTGCGGGTCGAGCAGGTACGACCACGCGAACGCGGCGACCGCCAGGGACACGATGAACGGCAGGAACAGCGCCGAGCGGAAGAACCCGCGGAACGGCAGTGCCGGGTGGTTGAGCGCCAACGCCAGCACCAGCGCCACGGCGATCGCGACCGGGGTGAACAGCACCGAGTACAGCGCCGTGTTGCCGATCGAGCGGACCACGTCCGGGTCGGTGAAGACCCGGACGTAGTTCGCGAAGCCGACCCAGCTCGGGTCGCCGAAGCCGCTGGCGTCCGTGAAGGACAGCCGCAGTGCCGAGAGCATCGGCCAGAGGACGAACGCCCCGAGGATGACGATCGCGGGTGCGAGGAAGCCGACGACGGTCGCACGGCGGCGGAAGGTCCCGTTCAGGGGCGTCCGGCCGCCGAGTTGCCCCGGGGGACGGTACCGACGGCGTCGGCCGAGTTGCTGCGTGGTCATCGTGGTCCTCTACTTCAGGGCGGACTGCACGTCGGTGTCGGCGGTGCCGAGGAGCGACTCCGGGTCGCCGCCCGCGATCGACTTCTGCGTCGCGGTGTCGAGGGCGGTGAGCACGTCACCGCTGTTCACGACGCCCGGGAGGAGCGGGATCGTCGTGCCGGGCAGACCGGTCAGCGCCGCGACGGTGGGGTTCGCGTCGACGTCGGCGGCGGTCACGTCGGTGCGCAGGGACGGCCAACCCGACCCGAGCGCCCACTTGGTCGCGACGTTCTTCTCGTTGAAGTACCGCAGGAAGTCCTCGGCAGCGGCCTGCTTCGGGTCGTCGGTCTGTGCGGTCACGCCGAGCGAGATGCCGATGGCGGAGGCCACCTGCGCCTTCGGCCCGGCCGGGATCGCGGCGATCCCGTAGTCGATGTCGGACGCCTTCGCGACGCCGGCCATCCACGGGCCGCCGATCTCCATGGCGGTCTTGCCGGCGGTGAAGAGCTTGTCGGCCGCGATGCCGTCGACCCCGGTCGGCGAGATCTTGTCCTGCCGGATCGCCTTCGCCCAGTACTCGAGCGTCTCGACGTTCGCAGCGGAGTCGATGGTCGACTTGGTCCCGGCGTCGTTCGTGATCGAGCCGCCGTTGCCGGCGAACAGGCTCGGCCAGATGCCGTTGCCGACCGTCTGGTGGTCCGGCAGCACGAGCCCGTACTGCTCCGGGGTGCCGTCGCCGTTCTCGTCCTTCGTCAGCTTCTTCGCGTCGGCGACCCACTCGTCCCACGTCGTCGGGAACGCGTCGATGCCGGCCTCGGCGAAGAGTTTCTTGTTGTAGATCACGGACAGGGGCACGAAGCCACTCGGGACGCCGTACTCCTTGCCGTCGACCTGCTCCATCGCGACGGCCTGCTCCTTGAGCTCGCCGGTGTTGCTGGTGTCGTCGTCGTAGAAGTCGCTCAGGTCGACGAGGGCCTTCTTCTCGGCGTAGACGGGCAGTCGGTCCGAGGTCATCGCGACGATGTCCGGGCCCTTCTTCGCCGTCAGCGCGGGGAGCATCGTGTCGTCGATGACCGCCCACGTCTTCGTCTGGGTCGTGATCGTGACCTTGTCCTGCGACTCGTTGAAGTCCTTGACGATGCCGTCCAGGACCTTGCCGTCGGCCTCGGTGTACCCGTGCCAGAACGTCAGGTCGACGTGGGCGTTCGCGGACGATCCGGGGGAGCCGGCGCACCCGGCCAGGGAGATCGCCGCCGCTGTTGCGAGCGCGACGACCGCGATGTGCTTCTTCATCGAAAACCTGCCATCCGTCCCGCACTTCGGTGTGCGGGACCTCGTCCATGCCGGATTTACACCGGTGTAAATCTGGACAGTAGTCCGTGCTCGACGGGCAGGTCAAGACCTCAGGCGGAGACCGTGCGTTCCACGGCGACGGGCGCCGACGACGCCCGCACGACCAGGGCATGCGGCGAGCGCAGCACGCCCGGACCGACGGCCGCGTCCTCCTCGAGCTGCTCGACGAGGACCCCGACCGCCGTCGCCGCGACCCGGTCCAGGTCGGCCGACACCGTGGTCAGCGCGGGCGTCGCGTACGCCGACTCCTCGATGTCGTCGAAGCCGACGACCGCGACGTCGTCCGGCACGGTCCGACCAGCGAGCTGCAACGCGCTCATCGCCCCGAGCGCCAGGGCGTCGTTGCAGCAGACGATCCCGTCGACCTCGACGCCGGACTCGAGCAGTGCCCGCGCCGCCGCTGCCCCCTCGGCCCGGTGCCAGAGCGCCGTCGGCACGACCCGCTCCTGCCGGAACGCGACGCCGTGTTCGGCGAGCGCCTCGCGGTACCCGCGCAGGCGTTCCTGCGCCGTCCGTACCGGCCCCGACGGTTCGGAACCGATGAACGCGATCGATCGACGGCCCGCGTCGAGCAGGTGCGCCGTCGCGTCGTGCAGGGCGTCCGCGTTGGACATCGTGATGAACGTGACCGGGCTGTCCGGGATCGGCTCGCCGAGCACCACGAGGGGGAACTTCACCTCGAGCGCGGGAGCATCGCTCGACCGCACCGTCAGCGGGCTGTAGATGATGCCGTCGATCGAGTGTTCGCGCATCCGGGTGATCGCGTCCGCCTCGCGCACGCCGCTCGCGGTCTGCTCGATGAGCACCGTGTACCCGACGGCACCGGCGGCGCGGATCACGGCGTCGGCGAGCTCGGCGAAGTACGCCTGCCGCAGCTCCGGCACCGCCAGGCCGATGACCTTCGACCGGCCGGCGCGGAAGTTCCGGGCCGAGACGTTGAGCTCGTAGCCGAGTTCGTCCACCGCAGCCATCACCCGGTCGTGGGTGCGGGCGGAGACGTGCTCGTAGCCCGACAGGACGTTCGAGACGGTCTTCTTCGAGACGCCGGCGACGGCTGCGACGTCGCTCATCGTGGGGAGAGCGGTGTCCCTGCGCCATCCGCGCCCTCTCTCGCGTCCGGAATGCGTTGGGCAGGAACCTACCGCACCAGCGTGGTGCAGCCCGGACGTGTCAGTCCGGTCACGGCTGGCGGGCCCCGGGCGGCGTCCACGCCGGAGCTGCGTCCACTGCGTCGCCGATGCTCCGCGCGATGACCCCGAGCTGCCGCGTCTGGGTCTCGGTGAGCGTGTCGAAGACCAGGCGCTCGATCAGGGCATGGTGCGCGGGCGTCGACTCGAGGACCTTGCCGTGCCCGTCATCCGTCAAGACCGCGAGGGTGAAGCGGCCGTCCGTCGGGTCGACCACACGGCGCGCCCACCCCTTCGCCTCGAGCCGCGTCACCGCGCGGGACAGCCGCGAGAGCGTCGAGCTCGCGTACCCGGCGAGCGTGCTCATCCGCAGGGTCCTGTCCGGCGCGGCGTCGAGGGCGGTGAGGACCCCGAGTTCGAAGTGCGTGAGGCCACTGTCTCGTTGGAGTTGGGCGTCCAGGGCGACCGGGAACCGTTCGAGCATCGTCGCCACGGCTGCCCAGATCTCGAGTCGTTCGCCGCGCAGGCCGTGTGGTTCGTCGGGCGGGGTCATCTCGGCATCGTACGACCGGTGACTTGCCTGAGCAAGTGAACGGTCGTACGCTGACTTGCTCAGGCAAGTCACGGGTCGAGCGACGCGGGACGACGAAGGAGGATCCATGGACCTGCAGCTCCGAGGCAGAACGGCGTTCATCAGCGGATCGACGCAGGGCATCGGGTACGCGATCGCCTCCGCACTCGCGGCCGAGGGCATGCGCGTGATCGTCAACGGCCGAGAGGACGCCCGGGTTGAAGCCGCCGTCGATCGCCTGCGGCGTGACCAGCCGGGAGCCACGGTGTCCGGGATCGCGGCCGACTTCGGAGACCCGGGCGACGTCACCCGACTGCTCGGGTCCCTCGACGACGCCGACGTCCTCGTCAACAACGTCGGACTCTTCGGCCTGGCCGCCTTCGAGTCGATCGCCGACGAGGACTGGTCCCGGTACTTCGAGGTCAACGTGATGAGCGGAGTCCGCCTGTCGCGGCACCTGCTCGGCGGGATGCTCGAACGCGGGTGGGGTCGCATCGTGTTCATCGGCAGCGAGTCCGGCGTGAACGTCCCCGCGGACATGGTGCACTACGGCGTGACCAAGGCCGCGGTGATCGCGCTCGCGAACGGACTCGCGAAGCAGACACGTGGGACCTCGGTCACGATCAACACCGTCCTCGGCGGTCCCACGTACTCCGACGGTGTCGCGACGACGGTCGAGGCGATCGCCGAGGCGCAGGCTCTTCCGGTCGAGGCGATGCAGGCCGCGATCATCGGTCAGAACCGGACAAGCCTGCTCGAGCGCTTCATCGACCCGGCCGAGATCGCGGCGCTCGTCACCTACCTCGCGAGCCCGCTGTCCGCCGCGACGAACGGCGCCGCGATCCGGGCTGACGGCGGCGTCCTGACCGGGCTCCTGTAGGTGGCACGTCAGCCCAGGTGCGCGTAGTCCGGCAGGTCGATCGCGTCCGCCGGCGGCGTGAAGAACCGGTCCCCGAGCCGACCGATGAACGGGGTGGAGGCGACCCGGACCGCAGCACCGAACGCAGCGATCCCGAGTCGGCTCTTCGGGTTCGCGACCCGCGGCACCCCCGGCGGCAGCTGCTGCGCCTGGTCGACGTACGGCCGCATGATGCGCTCGTAGCCACGGAAGGCGTCGCGGTGGTCGACGTGGGCCGCGAGCTCGCCGGCCAACACGTACGCCCCGGTGAGCGACAGGCTCGTGCCCATGCCACTGACCGGTGAGGCGCAGTAGGCGGCGTCGCCCACGAGCGCGACCCGACCCTCGGACCACCGCGGCGCGCGGACCTGCCCGATCGACTCGGAGTACAGGTCGTCGGCAGCGTCGATGCCCGCGAGCACACGACGTGCTTCCCAGCCGGCGCCCGCGAACACCTCGTGCAGTCGTCGGCGCTGCTCCTCGATCGATCGTCGCTCGGATCCGGCGCGCTCCCGTGTCCGGTCGGTCACGAACGACAGTGTCGCCCGGATCGTGCCGTGCGGGTCCGGGCGCAGCGTGACCGATCGGCCACCCGGTGCGTTGTACCAGCGCCACCAGTCGTCGTCGGCGTCGGTGCGGGGGATCGTCGCGTAGGACGTCTCGAGGCCGAGGGACCGGATCTCGGGCTCGTCGCCGAAGACCAGTCGCCGGGTGCTCGACCCGATGCCGTCCGCCGCCACCACCAGGTCGAACCGCTCGTCGGCGGCGTGCTCGAACTGCACGGTCACGCCGTCGTCGGCGCCGCCGTCGTTGTCCGCGATGCCGGTGATGCGGTCGCCGAACCGGTACTCGGTGGTGTCGGTGGTCCGGCTGACGAGCAGCTGCGCGAGGTCACCGCGCAGGATCTCGAGCTCCGCCGTGGCGCCGCCCGAGTCCGTGGTCCCGGCCGGGAACTCCGCGATGACCGAACCGGAGCGGCCGATGAACCGCGTGCCGATCTCACCGGTCGTGGCGGCACGGAGGTCGTCTTCGATCCCCATCCGCCGCGAGACCTCGCGCCCGGCGCCCGCACGTCGACGTTCTGGCCGCCGGTCCGGAGTTCCGGCGCGCGCTCGACGATCGTCGTGTCGTACCCGTACCGGTGCAACCAGTAGGCCAGGGCGGGCCCGGCGATGCTCGCACCGGAGATGAGGACGCGCTTGCGGTCGGTCGACATGTTGCCTCGAATCTTGATTACCAATGAGATTGGCAATCTACACGACTACCATCGACCTCGTGCCGCACGACGAACCGACAGCGCCCACCGACGGACGACGAGACCGCGACGACCGACGCGACCGCGAAGCCGCCCGTCGGGACGGACGACCGCTGCCCGACGACGACATCCGCGCTCGGGTCCAACAGGTCGGGGTCCGCCAGCAGCGGTTCGAGCGACACCTCGCCCGGGCGCTCGACGTCGACGCGGCCGGGCTCGAGGCGATGGACCACCTCATCAGCCAGGGCCAGTCCACTCCGACCGAGCTCGCGCGACGGTTGGAGATCTCCACCGCTGCCATGACCCTCGTGCTCAACCGACTCGAGTCCGCCGGCCACGTCACGCGGGAGCGGCACCCCAGCGACGGCCGCAAGCTCGTCGTCACCGCGGCCGAGCGGTCCTCCGACCGTGCGTACGACCTGGTGCTGCCACTGATCGAGGGGATCGAGGACGTCGTCGCCGACATGGACGACATTGAACGCGCCACGGTGCAGGCGTTCCTGGACCGCCTGATCGGGATCTACGACGACGCGATGGACTGATCAGTCGACTCCGTCGGGTGACCACGGTCGCTCACCGAGGCTCCACCGCGCCGTCGCCTCGACCTGTGCCTTCGCACTCTCCAGGCTCGTGTGGTCGCCGAAGACCTCGCCGGACCACCCACGGACCTCGTACCGGTTCGTGTACACGACGGTCCCGATGTGGGACCGGCCGGAGCGGGCTTCCCACCGGCCGACTTCGAGCGCGGTCCAGCTCGTCGGGTCGTGCTGGTGTGGGAGATCGGTCTGCGAGGAGGACATGGCGTTCCCGGTCGGCATCGGACGAAGAGATCGTGCCGGCAGCCGGGGGCCTGGGTCACCTGCGGTCGACGGTAGTCCCCGGCCGACACGACGGCTCAGGTTCGTCCGCCGGCCCGTGCGATCAGTGCGCCACCCGCGTGAACGTGCGGTGCACGACGCCCGACGGCGACGCGACCGTCTCGACGGCGAAGCGCTCCTCGATCCCCTCGAGTCCGTCCCAGAGCCGCTCGCCCCGGCCGAGCACGATCGGCACCTCGACCAGGTGCAGGTGATCGACGAGGTCGGCCTGCAGGAACTCGCGGACGGTCTCGACCCCGCCGCCGATCCGGACGTCGCGGCCCGGTGCGGCCTGGCGGGCGAGCTCGAGCGCTTCCGCCGGGGTCGCGTCGACGAAGTGGAAGGTCGTCCCGCCCGCCATCTCGAGGGGCTCGCGCGGGTGGTGCGTGAGCACGAACACGGGCGTGTGGAACGGTGGTTCGTCGCCCCACCACCCGGTCCAGCCGTCGTCGGGCCACGGTCCGCGCTGGGGTCCGAACTTGTTCCGCCCCATGATCTCGACACCGATCTCCGGCCCCCAGGCGCGGGCGAACTCGTCGTCGACATCGGTGGTCCCGCCGGACGCGCCCTGCATCGCACGGAAGGTGGCGGTGGCGGCGAACCACCCCATGAGTCGACCGTCGGCGTGCCCGAACGGCCGGTCGACCGACTGGTCGGCTCCGGCGCCGTACCCGTCGAGCGAGATCGCGAAGTTGTGGACCCTGACCGTCGACATGGTGCTCCTGTCCTGCCTCAGAGGGTGATGCCCGTCGCCGTCGCCAGGGCGTCGACGAGTTGGCGGCGGAACTGCGGGTCAGCGACCGCCTGGTGCGGCTCCTGCCGCTGTCCGTGGAACCAGTAACCACCGCTGGTGGTTGCGTCGGGGTCGGTCACGAGGGCCTCCTGCGTGCGGTGCCCGAGCTCGAGGTCGTCCGACGCGCCCGCGCCGCCCATCTTGGTCGGGACCCAGCCCGGGTCGACGGCGTTGCTCAGGACGCCGGGCCGGCGCGCCGCGACCTCGGCTGCGAGCGCGGTCACGAAGAGCTTGGTGTCCGAGTACGTGTTCGTCTCCGCGGTGCCGTCCCAGTCGACGCCGTCCAGTCGGGGCCGGCCGCCGCGGTGCATCCCACTGCTCAGGTACACGTGCCGGGTCGGCGTCCGGAGCAGCGCGGTGAACAGGTACGGGGCGACGACGTTGACCGGGATCAGCGCACGGCCGGAGATCACGCCGGCGTTGTGCACGACCGCGTCGATCGGGTCACCGGCGTCGAGGTCGCGCGCGGCAGCGATCACGGCGGCGCGGTCGGACAGGTCGGCGATGACGAGCGTGGCACCACGGTCGAGCAGGTCGGCGACCGCGTCCGCACGTGCCGTGCTCCGGGCGTGCACGACGACGTCGTGGCCGTCGCGGAGCAGGGTGTCGGCGGTCGCCCGCCCGAGGCCGTCGGTCGAGCCGGTGACGAGGATGCGGGACATGCGTTCATCATGCGCCGGGTGGCGGGGGCATGTGCTGCAGGTGGACGAGCAGCGGGACGGACGGGAGGCGCGGGGCGGGCCCGCACCGCGCCTCCCGTCCGTTCTCGGCCCGGCCACAGGGCTGCAGTACGGTCGCAGCATGAGCAGCTTCCTCGACCCCGCGGACGCCGTCGCCGTCGGCGACGCGACGATCGTGCCGGACGCGACACGTCCGGTCGCAGCAGTCGTCACGGGTGACGACGTGCGGTGGGTGACGTGGCCTGGTGCTCCGTTGCCCGACGGTGCGGTCGACGATGTCCGCGTCCTGGCGACCACAGCGGGCGCGTGGGTCGTCTACGAGTCGAACGGCGACGGCGGCGACGAGGTGTCCCGGTCCGCCGTGCACGTCACGCCGACCGGTGTGACGACCGCGGTCGAGCTCGGGGATCGCCAGCCGCTCGGCGCCGACGTGGACGGATTGTGGATCGGTGATCCGCGCCCCGCGTCGATGTGGGCGGGCGACGACGGGGACGGCGCCCCGGACGGCGATGCGGATGCCGACGACTCCGACGGACACGATCCGCTCGACGGCATCGACCCGGAGACCCTGCCGTGGGCGCCGGCCGAGCCGTTCTGGCCGACACCGGAGGCGTGGGCGGCCATGCTCGCGACGGAGACGTCCGCCGAGGACGACGACCCGGAACTGCTCGATGACGAGGACGAGGATGGTCCGTACACCTGGAGCATCGGCTTCGGGGACGAGGGCGAGGGCTTCGTCCCGACGATGGAGCCCCTCGCGGACCCGGGTCCGCCGCTGCCCACCCCGGCGACCGACCTGGTGCTCGTTCGACCAGACGGCAGCCGCGCGACGATCACTGTCGACCACCTGGTCGAGGGCGTCGGTCGCGAGGGCTCAGTGCTGACCGTCCGGTACGCCCCCACCGGGCCCCGGCGGATCCCGGACACCACGGGCGGGCTGCTCTACACCTACCAGTACCGCGAGGTCGACGTGGACCTCTCCGACGGTCTGCCGACCACCATCACCACCGATGCTCTGCCAGCACGGACGGTGGACGACGACGAGGACGAGTCGTCGTGGGAGAACGAACGGGAACGGCTCGAAGCGGCTCGTGCCCCGTGGATCGAGCGGTTCGACCTCACCGGGGTCGAGGGCGCCCGGTGGCCCCTCGACGACACGGACGAGTCGACGAAGGAGCAGGCGGTCGCCGCACTGGTCGGTGTGTTCGAGTCGCTGGCCGAACCAGGGATCCTGTGGACCCGCGACCACCCGGAGCCTCGCCGTGCAGCGAGCGCCTACCGCGCCGTCGCGGTCGTCGTCGAGGGGGAGTGGCCGGCGACCGAGGTGGTCGTGTCGTTCGAGCACAGCGACGTGCCGTACCTGCGGCTCCGCCGGCGGTACCGGGTGTTCGACGACGCCGGCCACGTCGAGGACTGGACGTACGTGACGGTGTACCTCGAGGAGGACATCGCGACCCGGGACATCCCTGCGCGTGACGCCGCCCTTGACGGCGTCCTCGACATCTGACGAATCGCGCCCGTTCCGCAGCCTCAGCCGATGACGCCCGTGTGCTCGAGCACGATGTTCACGCCGATCAGGATGAGCACCACACCGCCGGCGATCTCGGCCGGCTTGCCGAACCGGGCTCCGACACGGCGCCCGACGAGCACGCCGGCGAAGGACAGCACCGCCGTCGTCACACCGATGAGCAGCACCGCGCCGCCGATCGACACCGGCAGGAACGCCAGCGTGACCCCGACCGCGAGGGCGTCGATGCTCGTCGCGATCGCCAGGACCAGGAGCTCACGGATCGGCAGGCGGTCGGTGTCCTGCTCGGTGTCCTCGTGCTTCGAGAACGCCTCCCACAGCATCTTGCCGCCGATCAGCGCGAGCAGCCCGAACGCGATCCAGTGGTCGAAGGCGGCGATGTACTGCGCGAACGCCGAACCGAGCAGCCACCCGAGCAGGGGCATGAGCGCCTGGAACGCACCGAACGTCAGCGCGATGACGAGGGCGTGCCGCACGTCGAAGCGCTTCATGTGCAGGCCCTTGCCGAGGGCGACGGCGAAGGCGTCTGCGGAGACGCCGAGCGCGATGAGGAAGAGGGCCCAGAACGACATGGGGGCGGCGCCTTTCGAGACGGTCGGACGGAGACGCCGACGTCTCAGGACCTGTCGATACTGGCACGGTGCCTGGCATGAAAAGGCCTGATCAGCGGTATTCGTCGCGCCGAATCCGGGGGTTGGTGGGCCCGCCCCGGACCCTGACGGGAGGCTCGCGGCAGTGTCGGGCTGCGCGAGGTTCCACGACACTCCGCCCGCGTTCCGCCGAGGTTCCGATCGGGGCGCTGCGCGCCGGCGAGGTTCCGAGATCTCGGAACCTCACGCGGCGGGGTGGGCGCGACCGCGGGCGCGTCAGCGACCGGCTGCTGCGTGGGCGGCGACCTGGGCGGCGGACAGTTCCGTCCCGTAGACGGCCGCGTACCGCATGGACCCGGTGAAGTAGGCGTTGGCGGGCGAACCCGGCCATCCGCCGATGGTGTCGTAGCCGATCCGGAACCAGCCGGTGTAGTTCTCCGGCGTCTTGTACGTCGCGTTCGACGCGACCAGCGTGCCGTCGACGTAGAGGCGCATGCCGTTGGCCGGTGACATCGTCGTCACGGCGTGGTGCCACGCGCCGTCGGTGTAGGCCTTCGGCGACGAGACGACCTGGGTCGTGCCGCTGTACGTCCCGAACGCGAGCTGGCCGCTCGTGTTGAGGTAGAGCTTGCGGTCGTGCTGCCCAGATCCGCCGGTCTGACTGCTGCCGAAGCCGATGAGCTGTCCACCGGCGACCGTGGTCTTGAACCAGACCTCTTCGCTGAAGGTGGTCGGGTTGGCGTACGAGCGCGAGGTGGAGACGTAGCTCGTCGAGCCGTTCAGCACGTAGGCGCTGCCGGTGTCGCGCGGGCAGGCGTTCGGGTCGGGAGTGACCGCCGTCATCGCGCCCTGGTAGGTGCCGTTCACGCCACGGCCCGACCAGTCCGTGGCGGTCTTCGCGTTCGTCGACTCGGTGAGCCGGTACGCGAACAGGGCGTTCGCGGTGTCGGCTCCGACGGCGCCCGTGCAGGTGAAGTACGGGGCGGTCGCGGCGGTGTTCGTGTCGTTCCGCACGGTGGCGCTGTAGGCGGAGCGCGTCGGGGCGAACTGGTTCAGCAGGACGACGACGGCCAGGGCGACCACGAGCAGGAGGGCGACGACACGGCCGTCACGCAGGCGACGGAGGATCACGATGCGCGCACCGCCTCGACGCGACCGACGGCCAGGCAGGCGACGAGCGGCACCAGGCACACGGCGATCAGCGCCACCCACCCGAGCGGGTCGAGGTCGATGTTCGAGGTCAGCTGGTAGTGCCCGTTCTTCGTGAGTTCGTGGATGACCACGCGGCCGACCTCGCCGTCGACCAGGTGCACGGTGTTGCCGCCGTGGGCGTCGATGCGCACCGGGAAGATGCCGGACGAGATGACGGTGGCCTCGACGCCCGTCGGGCTCGAGGTGTTCGTGATGGTCGTCACGTTGACGAACGGCTTGAGCACGAACGCGGCGTACGAGACCGTCAGGGCGGAGCCGGCGATCCGGAGGCAGGTGCGCGTCACCCGGTCCGTGAATGCGCTGGTCAGGGTGAGGATCAGGAGCGTGCCGATGAGCAGGATCGGGGCGGCGCGGAACAGCCAGCCGAGGTGCGGGACCAGGAGCGCCGGGGTGCCGATCACGTCTGCCTGCGACAGCGTCCACGGGTCGACCGCGCCGTTCACGTCACCCCGGGTGTGCAAGCCGCCGTCGGCGTCGATCGCGATGATGCGGTGCGTGTAGACGACGTCCGGGTTCGCGGACGTCTCGAACGAGACGACGTCGCCGACGCTCAGGGTGGTGACGTCGACCGGCAGGTCGAGCACGAGGGTGCCGACCGGGGCTGCTTCACCCATCGAGGGCGTCTCGACGACGAACCAGCGGCCGCCGGCGGACAGGAACAGGACGGCGGCGGTGAGCAGCAGCGCGGCGACCAGGGCGAGCAACCAGGCGAGGACGGTCTCGGAGCGGGTGACCGCGCGACCGCGGAGGACCGGACGGTCGAGCGTGCCGCTGAGCGGGATCGCTGCGGTCTGGCTCATGTCGTGCTCCTGCGGCTCGGTGGGGTGCGGCTACTGCGCGTGGTGGAACGGGGGTGGCGACGCTCGGCCGGAGGGGGTCGGTCGAGCGTCGCCGGTCTGGGGTCACGGGACGTCCCGGGACGGCTGGGGGAGCCGGCCCGGAGCGGGATCAGGCCGTGAACGTCCAGGTCATGGGGACCGAGGCTGCGAGGCCCTGGTAGGTGTTGCCCGCCGAGGAGTCGAGGGTCACCGCGAAGTTGAACGGCGTCGAGGCGCCGGCGGCCGGAGCTGCGGGCATCGTGAAGGCCGACGCTGCGGCGCCCTTGAAGCTGGCGAGCGTGCCACTGAAGACCGTGGTCGAGCCCGAGGTGATGACGAGGTTCATCTTGGCGCAGAGGTCGGTCGCGGTTCCGTTCGAGGAGCCGTTGTTCGACTGGGTGCACGTGCTGCCCGGCGTCAGGGTGAAGGTGCTCGCGGCAGCGGTGCCGGTGTTCTTGATCGAGATCGCCGTGTTGACCGTGTTGCCCGGCGTCATCGTCGTGCTGCCGCCGAACTTGTTGATCGTCGAGCAGGTCGCGGAGTTCGTCGAGACCGAGCCGCCGTCGGTGCTGAGGCAGGTGACGGTCGCGCCGGCGTTCTGCTCCTGCATGATCAGCGTGCCGCTGGCGGCGGTGTTGCTGCTGTTCGTGATGCTCGCCGCGAACCCGGACAGGGTGCCGGTGAGCGAGAGGGAGAGGAGCACGGCGGCGAAGATGCCGGCGAGGAGCGCCACGGGGGCGAAACGGATCCGCTTCAGCGCGGAGGTGCGGAGCTTGGTGGACACGGTGTACCTCATCGGTTCGGTGGTTCGCAGTGGTTGGGGGAAGCAAGTCACTCGGGCGGATTTGCTTCAATCATTAAGATAGTCATTGCTTGACCAAGTTAGCCACTCGCACACCTACCCCAGTGCGGGGGACGCTCGTGTCCCCCGGGTTCCCGACATGGAAGGATTCCCCCGTGACCCCCGCCGCACACGATGACGACGCCGCCGACCTGATGGCCGCGTTCACCGCTGTCGTGCGCGCGAACGCGAGCCTGGTGAACCAGCTCAGTACACGAGCCGGGGTGCACGAGAACGCCCTGCGAGCACTCGTGCTCATCAGCGACACCGGCTACTCGACGCCGACGGAGGTCGCCGGGTACCTCGGCCTGACCTCGGGCGCGGTGACGAACATGATCGACCGGATGAGCACCGCCGGACTGCTCGAGCGCGCGCCGAACCCGAACGACCGTCGTGGGTCGTTGCTGCGGCTGCTGCCGACCGGCGACGACGTCGTCGCGGACTACCGGCAGCGCTACGCCGCCATGCTCCGGGCTGTCGACGGCGCACACGGCGGCGAGCTGCACGAGGTGCTCAACGACCTCGCCACGAGCCTGTACCAGCAGGCCGCGGCGGCGGGGAGTAGGCGCTCGTCAGACCGGCTGCAGCGCCTGCTGCTCGCCGGCGGGGAGCTCGACCCGGATGCGGTCACCCGTCCGGACGACGCCGCCGGTCACGACGACGCTCATCACGCCGCCCTTCCGCACCACCGCACCGTCCTCGTCCCGGCCGAGCACCTCGCGCAGCAGACCCGGTTCGAACCCGTTGATCTGCTGGCACGGGTTCCGCAGGCCTGTCACACGGACGCACGCCTCGTCGCCGAGGTGCAGCACGGTCCCGGTCGGCAAGCCGAGCAGGTCGACGCCGCGGGTCGTGACGTTCTCGCCCATCTGGCCCGGCTCGAGGTGGTACCCGGCCTCGGCGACCTCGTCGAACACCTCGGCGTGGAGCAGGTGGACCTGCCGCAGGTTCGGCTGCGAGGGGTCACGTGCCACGCGGGAACGGTGCTGGACGGTCGTCCCGGCGTGGGCGTCGCCCTCGATGCCCCAGCCCTCGACCAGGGTCACCTCGTCGACGACGGGCTTGCTGAACCGATGAACGTCGTCCCGGCTCACGGCGATCACGCGCGGCTGGTCGTCACGGTTGTCGGTCATGGTGCGATTCTGGCGCAGGTTCGGTTTCGACGCAGCCCCCGGTCAGTGTCCGAGCTCGACGAGGAAGACCCCGGCGATGATCAGTGCGATCCCGCCGAGCATGAGCGCCGTCAAGGGTTCGCGGAAGAGCACCCGGCCCAGGATCGCCGTCAGTGCGACACCGGTCGCGGCCCAGATCCCGTAGGCGACACCGATCGGCAGGCCGAGCGTCAGCGCCACGGCGAGCAGGCTGAACGCGACGAGGTACCCCAGGACGACGGGCACGAAGAACACCTTCTTGCCGTCGGTGGCGAGCTTGAGGCTGATCGTGGCACCGACCTCGGAGACGATCGCGACGGCGAGCAGGACCCAAGCCATCAGAACGCCTCGCACTCTGGCGTCTGGCGCTTCCGTGCGGCGAGCGCTCGCTGCGAACCGATCTCGACCAGCAGCACCCCGGCAGCGATGAGCACGATGCCGGCGACCATGGTGAGCGTGAGTGCCTGCCCGAACAGCGCGGCCGCGAGCACCGCGGTCAGGGCGACGCCGGAGGCTCCCCAGATGCCGTAGGCGACCCCGACCGCCATCCCCGCGCGGAGCACCAGGATCAGCATCGCGAACGCGGCGACGTAGCCCACGACGACGAGCGCGTACCACCCGGGCTGGTCCACCGCGGCCTGCATCGAGAGCGCTCCGGTGACCTCGGCGACGATCGCGGTCCCGAGGAACAGCCACCTCATGCTCCGCTCCCGTCCGCCAGGGCAGCGATTGCCCGTGCCGCGACCCGGACGGTGGCCTGTGCGGCTGTGTCGTCCCGATCGGCGAGCCACGTCGAGCCGATGCCGTCGGCGGTCGCGATGAGCAGCCGGACGACGTGCTCGACCGGCACTGCCCAGCGGATGCCGTCCTCGGCGGTCCACTCGTCGACCTGCTCGCGGACGGCGTCGAGGTACGCGTGCTGCTCCCAGGCGGCCAGGTCCTGCAGGTCGGGGTCGCGCCGTGAGTGGGTGACCAGCTCGACGACGGCGAGTGCGGTCGCTGGGTCGTCGCGCGTCTGCGCGAGGTGGGCCGACAGGCCGGAGGCGATCCGGGCCTCCAGGTCGAGCCGCGTGACCGGCGGTGCGAACGCGACCGCCATGGCCGTGCGGAGCTGGCGTTCGAGCACTGCGCGGAAGAGCGGCGCCTTCGATGCGAAGCAGTAGTGGAAGGCGCCGTGCGGCAGGCCAGCGCGGGCGGTGACCGCGCGGGTGGTCACGGCACTGATGCCGCCGTCGCGCAGGACGGCGATCGCGGCGTCGACGAGCTGCTCGCGCCGTTCCTCGACGCTGCGGTGCTCTTGCTGGAGGGTCATGGTCCGACCGTACCGCCCGACTTGGCCATGTGGCCAAGTCGGGCGGTGAACTCTCAGCGTGGGTCGGGTTCGCCCCAGCACCCCGGTCCACAGCAGAACGACCCTCGGCCAACCGGCTGAGGGTCGTTCAGTGGTGCGACGCGCCTACTTGTGGCTGGAGCGCTGCGTGAACTTGGCGTTCACGACGCCGTAGAGCACCCAGACGACGACCACGACGAGGGCAACCGTGCCGACGGTTGCCGGCAGCATCCCTTGCGCGAGGAACGGGACGAGCAAGAGGCTGGCCACGCCGAGGACGGCGAGGGTGATCTTGTAGCTGCGAGGAGACATCAGTCCGTCCTTACTTGCACTAGTCGCACTAGTTGCACTGGCTGGCACTCTTGTCGAGAACGAACGGGTTCCAACCCGAGAGCGGAGTCCCGGGGACTCCGTACCCGACGATACCGAGGCAGTTGTCGTTGGCGTTCGCACCCTGCGCGAAGGCGGTGATCGCACCGCTGACGAGGGCGCAGACACCGCCGACGACGGGAGTGCCGATGAGGGCGCACCCTGCCGTCAGCGCAGCCGTCCCGGCAGGTCCGCCCGCTGCGATCGCCTTCGTCTCGGCGCGGTTGAAGTACACCGAGCACCATCCGACGCCGCACCCCGTCGACGGGTCGGCGGTCACCGGGAACGCCGCCCCGGTCGTGTCGACGTGCTGGGTGACGACGTTCGAGCCGGGTGCGACCGAGTACGAGGTCGGGAGTTGCTTGCCGTCAGCGTCGTGCGCCCACGGCGTCTCGAGGTAGTTGACGACGTCGCCGCTGGCGTTCTTCACCTGCACCTTGCCGCCGTCCACGAGGGCGAGCGTGTCGGTCTCGGAGCCGATCTCGAACTCGTAGTCGGTCGGCGCCGACGAGTTGTTGATCACGATGAAGCTGGCGTTCGTGCCGTTCGCCCCGGTGCCCGTGACCGTCCCGAAGTCGGCGCCGCGGTAGACGTCCGAGCCGGTGGCGGCATCGGCCGTCGCAGCCCCTGGGACGACCGGCGTGACTGCGACGTGCGATGCAGAGTCCACCTGGACCCTCGACTGGGCAGCTGCTCCGGTCGGTGCGGAATCGCTCGTGCCGAGCAGGCCCTGCTGCTGGACGACCGCGAGCGGATCCTCGGACGCCGCAGCGTTCGCCGGTGCTGCGACGAGTGAGCCAGCGAGCACAGCCGCCGCGATGGCGCCCCCTGCGGTCATCTGGCGGATTCGTGAGTGGTTCATACTTCGGTCCCCTGTCTCCGACGCTGAGGTCGGTCCCGTTGTAGTCAGCAACGTTGCTGACGAACCGACCCTACGACCCCCCGTTGGAGGGGTAGACCCATCGTTACACTTCCGTGACTCCGGTCGAGGGGCTCTTCGCGCATCGAGCGCTCCCACCCCGCCCGCCATCCCGGCGCCGAAGGCTGCGTCTCGAAAGTCTCATGTGTGCCAGTTGGACCAGTCACCTGGCGGACGACATGCGCCTTACTGCGGCATGTCCACGAACCGCGAGAACATCCCGTGGAACGCCACGGTGATCGTGTCCGTCGGCCCGTTACGGTGCTTCGCCACGATCAGGTCGGCCTCACCCTGCCGCGGGTTGTCCTTCTCGTACGCCGACTCGCGGTGCAGCAGGATGACCATGTCGGCGTCCTGCTCGATCGACCCGGACTCACGCAGGTCGGAGATCGCCGGCTTCTTGTCGGCACGCTGCTCGGGACCACGGTTCAGCTGGGACAGCGCGATGACGGGGACCTGGAGCTCCTTCGCCATCAGCTTGAGTGCACGCGAGAACTCGGAGACCTCTTGCTGGCGGCTCTCGACCTTCTTGCCCGAGGTCATCAGCTGCAGGTAGTCGATGACGACGAGCTTGAGGTTGTGCTGCTGCTTGAGTCGACGGCACTTGGCGCGGATCTCGACCAGCGTCATGTTGGGGGAGTCGTCGATGAAGAACGGGGCGTCGTTGATGCGCCCGCGGGTCTGCGCGATGGTCGTCCAGTCGCGGGAGTCCACGGTGCCCTTGCGCATGTTCTGCAGCGGCACGCTGGTCTCGGCGGAGAGCAGACGCATGGCGATCTCGGCGCGACCCATCTCGAGCGAGAAGAAGGCGGCGGTCTGGTCGTGCTTGATCGCGGCGGCGCGGCACAGGTCGAGCGCAAGGGTGGACTTACCGAGGGCGGGTCGAGCGGCGACGATGATCAGCTGCCCGGGGTGGAAGCCGTTCGTCAGGCCGTCGAGCTGCGCGAACCCGGTCGGCACGCCAGTCATCTGGCCGTCGCGGCCCTTGGCGGCCTCGATCTCGTCGAGCGCGGCGGAGATGGCGTCGGTCAGGGGGACGTAGTCCTCGGTCTGCACGCCGCCGGCGACGTTGTAGACCTCGGCCTGGGCGCTGTTGACGAGGTCGGTGACCTCACCCTCGGACGCGTAGCCCATCTGCACGATGCGGGTACCGGCGTCGACGAGGCGACGGAGCACGGCCTTCTCAGCGACGATGCCGGCGTAGTACCCCGCGTTGGCCGCGGTCGGCACCATGCTCGTCACGCTGTGCAGGTACTCGGCGCCACCACCGCGGGACAGCAGACCGGTCTTGGTCAGCTCGTCGGTGACGGCGATGACGTCGGTGGGCTCGCCGTGCGAGTAGAGCGAGAGGATCGCGTCGAAGATGACCTCGTGCTTGGGGACGTAGAAGTCCACGCCACGAGCGGTCTCGATGACGTCGGCGACGGCGTCCTTCGACAGGAGCATGCCGCCGATGGTCGACTGTTCGGCCAACAGGTCGTGCGGCGGGGTGCGTTCCATGCCGCGCTCCGCGTACTCCTGCGGTGCGGGCTCAAGATGCGCGATCGACACACTCTCTCCTCTGTTGAACGACGCGGGACCGGACACGATGGTCGGACACCCGCAACGACTTTCTACCCCCAGCGACCGACATCCCCGAGTCGCTGGGCCAAGCTACGGCCGCAGAGTTATCCCCAACAAACGGCCCTGTGGATAACTCTGTGGAGGGATTGCGGAACACGCCGGAATGCTGTGTGGAGAACTGTGGACGAGCCTGTGGAAACACGGCCATGGGAACACACTTTCGACCACTTGACCGGGGGTTTTCATGTTCACACGGTGTGTGGAAAAGTGGGGTTCAACTACGCCTTGAAGGTTCCGATTTGACACGTTTCTGCTGTGTAAAACGACTTGACAAGCACCCCTCCTGTGGGAAGTGTTCTCGGGCCGTTCCCAGCAAGCCGGAGCGTGCCTGAGAGGTAACCAGCCAGCCAAGCCGAGCCCGCCAGCGCAACGTCGGGCGGGCCTCCCGTCCGGTACGGCAGAGGCGCGATCCGACCCAGCTGCCCGACCCCGCCCCCGCCAACGCAACGACGGGCGGGCCTCCCGAAGGAGACCCGCCCGTCGTGGAGCGGAACGTCAGTGCTACTTGGCAGCGACGACCTTGAGCGAGATCACGGCAGTGATGTCCTCGCGCAGACGCACGGTGGCCTCGTGGTCACCGACGGTCTTGATGGTCGCGGGGACCTCGACCTTGCGCTTGTCGAGCGAGCCGACGCCCTGCGCCTGGACGGCGTCAGCGACGTCGCCCGGACGGACGGAGCCGAACAGACGACCGTCCTTGCCGGCCTTGACCGCCAGGGAGATGGTCGCGTTCTCGAGCTTCATCTTGAGGTCCTGTGCCTCTTCGATGGTGGCGAGCTCACGCGCGGTGCGCGCGGCACGGATCGACTCGACCTGCTTCTCGCCGCCCTTCGACCACGCGACAGCGAAGCCCTGGGGGATGAGGTAGTTGCGGGCGTAGCCGTTCTTGACGTCGACGACGTCACCAGCGGAACCGAGGCCGGAGACCTCGTGGGTGAGGATGAGCTTCGACATGTGTCGACCTCCGATCAGCGGCCGGAGCCGGCGTAGGGGAGGAGCGCCATCTCACGGGCGTTCTTCACGGCACGGGCGATGAGGCGCTGCTCCTGGACGGAGACGCCGGTGATGCGACGGGCGCGGATCTTTCCACGCTCCGAGATGAACTTGCGAAGGGTCGCAACGTCCTTGTAGTCGATGACGCCGACCTTGATCGACTTCGCGGGAGCGGCGTTCTTGCCGCCCTTGCCGCGAGGCTTCCGGCGGTCGCCGGTGCTCTTTCCAGCCATAGTGATTTGTCCTTAGAAGAAAAGTTGTGTGTCCGTCGGAACGCGGAGGATCAGAACGGGGTCTCGTCGTCGAAGTTGCCGCCGGGGGTGCTCCACACGTCGTTCGACTGTGCGTTGCCGCCGCCCTGCTGGCCACCCTGCGGGGACCACGGCTCGTCGGACTGGCCACCAGCGGAGGCGTTGCCGCCACCGTTGTTGTTCCAGCCGCCGTTGCCGCCGCCCTGCTGACCGCCACCGTTGCCGCCGCCGACCTGGCCACGACCGCCGCCGCCACCCGCTGCGCGGGTGATCTGTGCGGTCGCGTACCGGAGCGACGGGCCGATCTCGTCGACCTCGAGCTCGATGCTCGTGCGCTGCTGACCCTCGCGGTCCTGGTAGGAACGCTGACGCAGACGACCCTGCGCGATGACGCGCGAGCCCTTCGTCAGCGACCCCGCCACGTGCTCGGCGAACTCCCGCCACACACTCGCGCGGAGGAACAGCGCGTCGCCGTCCTTCCACTCGTTCGCCTGACGGTCGAACGTGCGAGGCGTGGAGGCGATGGTGAAGTTCGCCACTGCGAGCCCGTTCTGCGTGTACCGCAGCTCGGGGTCCGCGGTGAGGTTGCCCACCACCGTGATGACGGTTTCGCCGGCCACGGGTTACTCGGCGCTCGCGGTCGCGGTTGCGGAGGCGTTGGCAGCCTTGCGGGCTGCGCGTGCCTCGTCGCGCTGCTTCTGGGCGGCGACCTGCGCGATGCCCTCTTCGGCGCGGAGGACCTTCGTGCGGAGCACGGCCTCGGAGAGACCGAGCTGACGGTCGAGCTCCTTGGCGGCCTCGGGCGAGGACGTGAAGTCGACGACGGCGTAGATGCCCTCGGACTTCTTGGCGATCTCGTAAGCGAGCCGGCGACGGCCCCAGACGTCCACGTTGTCGACGGTGCCACCGTCGTTGCGGATGACAGCGAGGAACTTGTCCAGGCTGGGAGCGACGGTGCGCTCATCGATCTCGGGGTCGAGGATCGCCATCAGTTCGTACTGGTGCATGCGGAACCCACCTCCTCTGGTCTCAGCGGCCCCGGGCAGTTCCCGGGGCAGGAGGGTTGATGCATGTGCCACAGCGCGCAGACACGCGCCGGGGAACCTGCACAGACTACCCGACGGCCTGGAGGCGCGCCACCGGTCTGTGCAGAACCGTCGCGTCCGTCAGGCGGTCGCGTCTCGGGCGCCGGTTGTCGCGTCAGGAGCTCGTCGCGTCCCGCGCGGCCCACCAGTCGCGCAGGCGCGCCTCGGCTGCGTCGGCGCCGAGGGGTCCGTCGTCCATCCGCGCCTCGAGCAGGAAGCGGTAGGCCTCGCCCACGGCACGCCCCGGCGGGATGTCGAGGATCCGCATGATGTCGTCGCCGGTCAGGTCGGGCCGGATCGAGTCCAGTTCCTCTTGCTCGGCCAGGACGCGGATCCGCTCCTCGAGGTCGTCATACGCGAACGCCAGGCGGTCGGCCTTGCGGCGGTTCCGCGTGGTGACGTCCGAGCGGGTCAGCTCGTGCAGCCGTTCGAGCTGCGGGCCGGCGTCGCGGACGTAGCGCCGGACGGCCGAGTCGGTCCAGGCACCGTCGGTGTACCCGAAGAACCGCAGGTGCAGCTCGATCAGGCGGGACACCGCGGCGATCGTGTCGTTGTCGAAGCGCAGGGCACGGAGCCGCTTCTTCGCGAGCTTCGACCCCACCAGGTCGTGGTGGTGGAAGCTGACGGCGCCGCCCGGCTCGAGCTTGCGGGTGGCGGGCTTGCCGATGTCGTGCAGCAGCGCCGCGAGCCGGAGCACGGTGTCCGGCGGGTCGCCCGCGTGCCGCTCGGCCTCGTAGCCGATCGCCTGTTCGAGCACGGTCAGGGAGTGCTCGTAGACGTCCTTGTGGTGGTGGTGCTCGTCGATCTCGAGCTGCATCTCGGGCAGCTCGGGCAGGAACCGCTGCGCCAGCCCGGTGTCCACGAGCAGGCGGATGCCCGGCACGGGGTCGCCCGTGTTGAGCAGCTTGACGAGTTCGTCGCGTACCCGCTCGGCGGACACGATGTCGATGGAGTCGACGAGGTCCTGCATGGCGGCACGGACGTCGTCGTCGACGGTGAACCCGAGCTGCGACGTGAACCGCGCTGCCCGCATCATCCGGAGCGGATCGTCGCGGAACGACACCACGGCGGCCTGCGGGGTGCGGAGGCGGGCGGCCAGCAGGTCCTCGACGCCGCCGTGCACGTCGACGAGCTCACGGGCCGGCAGCCGCAGCGCCATCGCGTTGACGGTGAAGTCGCGGCGGAGCAGGTCGTCCTCGATGGTGTCGCCGAACGCGACCTCGGGCTTGCGGGTCTCGCCGTCGTACACGTCACTGCGGTAGGTGGTGATCTCGACCTGCTCGCCGCCGACCCGCGCGGCGATGGTGCCGAACTGGCGGCCGACGTCCCACGTGGCGCTCGCGATCGGCTCGACGATGCGCAGGATGTCGTCCGGACGGGCGCTCGTCGTGAAGTCGAGGTCGGTGACGGGACGACCGAGGAAGGCGTCCCGCACGGGTCCGCCGACCAGGGCCAGCTCGTGTCCGGCGTCGGCGAAGGCCCGAGCGAGGAGGTCGACGGGCTCGGTGGTGGCGAGTGCGTCGAGTCGTTCGACGGCCTGGGCAACGGACTGCATGACGGTGCTCATCCTCCCAGATCGAGGCCCCGAGTTCTCCACAACCCCGCGCGCACGGGACCTGTTCATGGTCACGCCTCATACACTCGTGCTCGGCCCGAACCGACCCCGTGGCCCGCTTCCGTATGCACATCCTCCGCACCACGCTCGCCGCAGCCGCGTCGACCCTCGTCGCGCTCGGCCTGGTCGTCGCGCCCGTCAGTGCCCCGCACGCCGATGCCGCGACGGTCTCGTCGGCCAAGACCCACCTCGCCGATCCGGCTGCTGCCGATGCGGGCAAGGCCACGATCTCGGTCGCTCCCGCGCACCGTGGGATCGTCCAGCGCGACCAGGACCTCACCCTCTCGGTGACCGTCACGAACGACACCGACACTGCACTGCCCGCCGGCTCCGCGGAGTTCGACATCTTCCGCTCCGTGAGCACGCGGGACGTCCTCGCCGACTGGCTTGCCGACACCACCACGACCGGTTACCTCGGCGCCCCGATGGACTCCGTGGACATCCCGGAGGTCCCGGCGCACCGTTCGGTCACCATCGACTCGGTCGAGATCGTCTCGGGCAACGTGGCACTCGGCGGGTACTCGTCGTTCGGTGCGCGGCGCATCGCGGCCGAGTACACGGCCGGTGACACCTTCGCCGTGGCCCGCTCCGCGATCACCTGGTACCCGGACTTCGAGCAGGTGCCGGTCAGCGTCTCGGTGGCGATGCCGGTGACGGTCCCGAAGTCCACCGACGGCATCCTCACCGCGGCCGTCCTGGCCTCCGCCACCTCGGTCGACGGCACCCTGACGCAGCAGCTCGACGCGGCCGAGGACCACAACGTCGCCGTCGCCGTCGACCCGCGGATCATCGCCTCGATCCGGATCCTCGGCGAGAACGCCCCGTCCTCCGCGACCGCGTGGCTCCAGCGCCTCGAGTCGCTGCGCAACGAGACCTTCGCGTTGTCCTACGCAGACGCCGACGTCACCGGGCTGCGCCAGGCCGGGTCGGACGGCATCCTCGCCCCGATCTCGCTCGACCAGTCCGTGAAGTCCGAGAACTTCCCCGGCGCCGAGACCCCCGCACCGACCCCGACCGCCACCCCCGGCCAGACGACGACCCCGAGCAGCACCGCGTCCCCGAGCGACGACGCCACCACCGACGCCGGCTCCGGCTCCGGCTCCGACACGGGCGAGACCACGGACACGCTGCCCACGACCGAGCAGCTGCTGGACTTCCCGTACTCGATGGACTCCATCGCGTGGCCGGCGGACGGCACCGTGACCGCGGCCGACCTCACGGCACTGCAGCGTGCCGGCAAGGACACCACCATCGTGTCGAGCGGGAACACCTCCGCCGGCGCGAACGCCACGATCTCGGCGTCGGAGAAGATCGGTGACGACCACGTCCTCGTGTCGGACCAGTCGATGTCGTCCCTGCTGCGCAAGGCCGCGACCGCACCGGACCGCCAGAGCTGGTCGTCGGCGATGTCCGAACTCACGGCGACGCTCGCCACCTCGGCGCGCGACGGCACCGCCACGGGGCCGATCCTGCTGACCCTCGGTCGCGACTGGCCCTCGGACTCCGCGCGCCTCAGCCAGACCCTCGACGCCCTCGAGAGCACCGCCTGGGTGGCGCCCGCCGACCTCTCAACGGCGTCGAACGCCGTCGCCGGGTCACTCACGCTCAACAGCGCGTCCACCGGGGCCGGCCGCATCGCACAGCTCAAGCGCCTGGTGCAGGGCGAACAGGGGCTCTCCGCGTTCGCCACGATCCTCGACACCCCCGCCGAACTGACCGCACCCGCACGCCTCCGACTGCTCGCCATCGCGTCGAACGCGTGGCGGGGGACAACGACGGGCTGACGGCCGCCGTCGACGCCCGCACGGCCGCCTGGGCGAAGCAGACCACCGAGGTCGGGATCGTCGACTCGAGCAGCCTGACCCTGCTCGGCGACCGGTCCTCGCTGCCGGTCTCCATCCGCAACAGCTCCGACTACCCGGTGACGGTGCACCTGGCCGTCCAGCCGTCGAACTCCGCTCTCCGGGTCGTCCGCAACGACATCGTGGTCGAGATCCAACCAGACTCGTCGACCCGAGCGACCGTCCCCGTGCAGTCCGTCGCGAACGGCAAGGTCGAGCTGACCATGTCGCTGTCGAGCCCGACCGGCGTCGCGATCGCCCAGCCGGCCACCGTCGAGCTCAACGTCCAGGCGCAGTGGGAGACGGTCATCACCGCTGCTGCAGCGGTCGCCCTGATCGCGATCTTCGGCTTCGGCATCTTCCGCAGCATCCGGAAGCGCATCCGCCGTCGCAACGGCGAACTCGACGACGAGGACGACGACGACCCCAACCGCCCGCTCGCCGTGCAGCCGGGTGCGCCCGGTGCGCCCGCCTCGCCCGCGGGATCGGTCGTCGGACCGGGAGGCCCGGATCACCGCGCCGAGGCACCCACCGCGTTCGCCGTGGCCGGTTCCGGTACGGCCGCTGTCGCGGCTCCTGGTGGCGACCACCTGCAGGACGCGATCGCCCGAGCCGGAGTCGAACCGGGCCTCCCGTCCGACGCCCGTACCAGCCCTGTCGCGGACGCCCGCGACCCCGAGGAGCCGACCATCAGCGCCACCCAGCCCCAGCCCGACGTCGATGCGGAACCGGTCGCCGAGCGCAGCCTGGGGCGTGCGAGTGCGATGCTCGCGGCGGGGACGATGCTGTCGCGCATCCTCGGGTTCGCGAAGACGTTCGTGCTGGCCTACGCGATCGGGCAGTACAAGAGCCCTGCCGGAGACGCCTTCGCGATCTCGAACCAGCTGCCGAACAACATCTACGCCCTCATCGCGGGCGGCCTGCTGTCGGCGGTGCTGATCCCGCAGATCGTCCGCGCCATGAAGAACGGGACCGACGGCGGCCAGTCCTACGTCAACAAGATCGTGACGCTTGGTGGCTCGGTGTTCATCGTCATCACCATCGTCGCCACCCTCGCTGCTCCGCTGCTGGTGCGCCTGTACAGCTCCCAATCCACCTCGGGTGGCAAGGGCCTCTCACCCGAGGCGTACGACCTCGCCGTCCTCTTCGCCTTCTGGTGCCTGCCGCAGATCCTCTTCTACGCGATGTACTCCTTGCTCGGCGAGGTCCTGAACGCGAAGCAGGTCTTCGGACCGTTCACGTGGGCGCCCCTGCTCAACAACGTCATCTCGCTCGCCGGTCTCGTCGTCTTCATCGCGATGTTCGGCGGCAGCGCCGCGAACTCGGGCGTCGACGACTGGGACGCCACGAAGATCGCGGTGCTCGCGGGCAGCGCCTCGCTCGGCGTCCTCGCCCAGGCAGCCTTCCTGCCGTTCTTCTGGCGCCGAGCCGGCCTGAGCTTCCGTCCCGACTTCCGCTGGCGGGGCGTCGGTCTGAAGGCAACGGGGACCGCGGCCGGATGGCTGTTCGCGATGATCCTCGTCACCCAGCTCGCCGGCATCTTACAGTCGCGCGTCGCGTCGCTCGGCTCGGGTGCGGCCGGCAACGCCGTCCTGCAGAACGCATGGCTGCTGTTCATGCTGCCGCACTCGATCATCACGGTCTCGATCGCCACCGCCTACTTCACGCGCATGAGCCACGACGCGGAGCGCGGCGACCTCGGCGCGGTCCAGAAGAACCTGTCGCTCTCGCTCCGCATCGTCGGGCTCTTCACGGTCTTCGCGTCCGTCGCACTGATGGTCGTCGCCGTGCCGTTCGGACGGATGTTCTCGGACACGTTCGACGGCGCGCTGTCGATCGGCGCCGTGCTCTTCGCCTACATGCCGGGCCTCGTGCTCTTCAGCATCCTGTTCATCATCCAGCGCGTGTTCTGGGCCATGCACGACCACCGCACGCCGTTCCTGATGCAGTGCGTCCAGTCCGTGTTGTTCGTCGTCGGCGCGCTGGCGGTGACCACGCTCCCCAACGAGACGATCGGGGTCGCGATCGCCGCATGCACCACGTTGGCCGGCACCGCGCAGACCATCGTGGCGCTGGTGCTCGTCCGCAAGCGCCTGGGTGGCATGGAGGGCCCCGTCGTGACCCGTTCGCACGTGCAGTTCATCATCGCCGCGCTGATCGCCGGCGTGGTCGGTCTGGTGGTCGCGAACTTCCTCGGGGCGTTCTCCGCAGCCGGGTTCGCGATGTCCGACCGCACCGGGGCACTCATCACCATCGTCCTGACCGGCGCCGTCATGGTCCTCGTGTACTTCGGGGCGCTCGTCGTCGCCAAGAACGGCGAGATCAAGAACGCCGTCGGCATGGTGAAGAGCAAGCTCGGTCGCTGACCGCACGCTTCCCGGACGTCGCGGAATGCCGCGCCGGTACCATGTGTTGACCCGGTCAGCACGCAACGGAAGGGCAGTCAGGCATGCGCCAGCTCATCATCATCGGTTCCGGTCCGGCCGGGTTCACCGCCGGCATCTACGCCGCGCGCGCAGAACTCAAGCCGCTCATCGTCGCGTCCAGCGTCGAGACGGGCGGGGAACTCACCAAGACGACCGAGGTCGAGAACTTCCCGGGCTTCCCCGAGGGGATCCAGGGTCCCGACCTCATGATCAAGATGCAGGAGCAGGCCGAGAAGTTCGGCGCTGAGGTCCTGTACGACGACGCCGTCTCCGTCGACCTCACCGGCGACGTGAAGAAGGTCACCGTCGGCTCCGGCGAGACCTACGAAGCCCTCGCGGTCATCTACGCGACCGGTTCGGCGTACCGCCACCTCGGCATCGCCGACGAAGAGCGCCTCTCGGGCCACGGTGTCTCGTGGTGCGCGACCTGCGACGGCTTCTTCTTCCGCCAGAAGAACATCGCCGTGGTCGGCGGCGGCGACTCCGCGATGGAAGAAGCGACGTTCCTCACCCGCTTCGCCGACAAGGTCACCGTGATCCACCGCAAGGACACCCTCCGCGCGTCGAAGATCATGCAGGACCGTGCCCACAACGACCCGAAGATCGAGTTCGCCTGGAACAAGGAGGTCATCGGCATCCAGGGTGACTCCGCAGTTACCGGCGTGACGCTCAAGGACACCGTGGACGGCACCGAGAGCGAACTCGCGCTCGACGGTCTGTTCATCGCGATCGGCAACGACCCCCGCGTGCACCTCGTGCACGGTCAGCTCGAGCTCGCTCCCGAGGGCACCATCGCCGTCGAGGGCCGCACGTCCAAGGCGGTCGGCGTCCCCGGGGTCTTCGTCGCAGGCGACGTGCTCGACCACACGTACCGCCAGGCCATCACGGCCGCCGGTTCCGGTGCGGTCGCCGCGCTCGACGCCGAGAAGTACCTCGCCGACCTCGAGGACACGCTGACCGACGCTGCTGCGGGCGAGACCCCGGTCGAGCCGGTCACCATCTCCGCCTGACCCGTACGGCCCCCGGAATGCCGGGGGCCCGTCCGCGGTTCCACACCCAGTACCGACTTCTCACGAAAGGACACCCATGTCCAACGCAAAGGCTGTCACCGACGCCACCTTCTCGGACGAGGTCCTCAAGTCCGACAAGACGATCCTGGTCGACTTCTGGGCCGAGTGGTGCGGCCCGTGTCGCGCCGTCTCGCCGATCCTCGACCAGATCGCCGAAGAGCACGCCGGCAAGATCGAGATCGTGAAGCTCAACGTGGACGACAACCCCCAGTCGGCCATGAACTACCAGATCACCTCGATCCCGGCGATGAAGGTCTTCAAGGGCGGCGAGGTCGTCAAGACCGTCATCGGCGCCAAGCCGAAGCCCGCGCTCGAGGCCGACCTCGCCGAGTTCCTCGCGTAGGTCGCACCAGCACCACCGAACGCCCCGTCCTCGTCCTGCTCAGCAGGCGTCGGCGGGGCGTTCGCATGCCACCCGTTGCGGATCGGCCCCCGCCGCGGAGCCCGGGTTTCCGGGGTCGATGTCGTAGTGTGGCGGGAATGTCTCACTGATCGGAGCACGGTATGACGAACGGCAACAGCCTCGACCCCTGGTACGACTCCTACGCCCAGCGCACCGCCGGGCTGAGCGCCTCCGAGGTCCGAGCCCTGTTCGCCGTCGCCTCGCGCCCCGAGGTGGTCTCGCTGGCCGGCGGCATGCCGTTCGTCTCCGCGCTGCCGAGGGAGCTCGTCACGGGCTCCCTGGACCGCGTGATGAACGAGCACGCGGCCATGGCACTGCAGTACGGCGGCGGACAGGGTCTGCGGTCCCTCCGCGAGCACATCGTGGACGTCATGAGCCTCGAGGGCATCCGTGCCAGTGCCGAGGACGTCGTCGTGACGACGGGCTCGCAGCACGCGCTGGACCTCGTCACGCGGCTGTTCATCGACCCGGGCGACGTCGTCCTCGCCGAGTCCCCGTCCTACGTCGGTGCGATCGGTGTGTTCCGGTCGTACCAAGCCGAAACCGTCCACGTGACGACCGACGAGCTCGGTCTGGTGCCCGAGGCACTGCGTGAGGCGATTGCGAACCTCCGCACGCAGGGCAAGCGGATCAAGTTCCTCTACACGATCCCGAACTTCCACAACCCGGCCGGCGTCACCATGAGCCGGGAGCGCCGCATCGAGGTGCTCGACATCTGCCGGTCGAACAACATCCTGGTGCTCGAGGACAACCCCTACGGACTCCTCTGGTTCGACGAGCCGGCACCGCAGGCGATCCGTTCCATCGACGAAGAGGGCGTCGTGTACCTGGGGTCCTTCTCGAAGACCCTCGCACCCGGTTTCCGCGTCGGCTGGGCGCTCGCACCGCACGCCATCCGCGAGAAGCTCGTGCTCGCCAACGAGTCCGCCGTCCTCGCCCCGAACTCCTTCGGTCAGTACGTCGTGAACGCCTACCTGGACGCCGCGGACTGGAAGGGCCAGGTCGACACCTTCCGAGGCATCTACGCAGAGCGCCGTGACGCCATGCTGTCCGCCCTGGGGGAGTTCCTACCGGACCTGTCCTGGACGAAGCCCAACGGTGGCTTCTTCGTCTGGCTGACGCTCCCCGAGTCACTCGACTCGAAGGGCATGCTGCCGCGCGCTGTGAAGGAGCTCGTCGCCTACACGCCCGGGACGGCCTTCTACGCCGACGGTCGCGGCGGCGGGCACATCCGTCTGTCGTTCTGCTACCCGACCCCCGAGCAGATCCGCGTCGGCGTGAAGCGGCTCGCCAACGTCGTCAACGACGAACTCGAGCTGATCGAGACGTTCGGCCCGACGACTCGGCCGAACAGCGTCGTCCGCGAGACGTCCTCGGTCAGCGCTCCGCCGCCGAACATCTCCTGATCAGCGCTTTTCCGCGGTGCGTGGCCCACCAGCACCGTCGTTCCACACCGGAGGACCCCCATGGCTGAGCTCACCCGTCGTCACGTCGTCGTCGTCGCCGGAGGGATCTCGCACGAGCGTGACGTCTCCCTGCGCTCCGGGCGACGAGTCGCCGACTCGCTGACCGGGTACGGCTGGCAGGTCGACCTCCGCGACGCCGACGCGCTGCTGCTTCCGGCTCTCGCCGAGTCCCGCCCGGATGTCGTGTGGCCGGCTCTGCACGGCGCCTCCGGTGAAGACGGGGCCCTGCGGGGCATCCTGGAGGCGGTGGACATCCCGTTCGTCGGCTCACGTTCCACGTCGGCCCGGTTGGCATGGGACAAGCCCACGGCGTCAGCGCTGGTCGCGCGGGCAGGCGTCCGCACCCCTCGATCCGTCACGCTGTCCCACGACGTGTTCCGCGAGCTCGGTGCCGTCGGGGTACTCAAGGCCATCGCGGGGGAGCACCCGGTCCCGCTCGCCGTGAAGCCGGCACGCGGCGGGAGTGCGCAGGGAGTGACCCTCGTCGACGACGTCAACGACCTGCCACGAGCCATGGTCACGGCCTACACGTACTGCGACGACGTCGTGGTCGAACAGCTCATCCGCGGCACCGAGGTCGCGGTCGGCATCATCGACACGGGCGACGGGCCGGTGGCGCTCTCCGCAGTGGAGATCGTCCCGCGGAACGGCATCTACGGCTTCGAGGCCCGGTACAACGCGGGGGAGACGACGTTCTACACCCCGCTCGACTGTCCGACGAGTTCGCGACCGCTGCAGCCGACGCCGCCGTCGCGGCACACGCGGCACTCGGCCTCCGCCACCTGTCCCGTGTGGACCTCATCGTCGACGGCGCCGGTACGCCCTGGTTCCTCGAGGCCAACGTGCTCCCGGGCCTGACCGAGACGTCGCTGCTGCCGCAGGCACTCTCCGCGTCCGGTTTCGATCTCGGGTGGACGTACGCAGAGCTCGCCGAACAGGCGATCCGCGACCACCACGCCTGATCCGCACGCTCCCACGGTCCGCGTTCCACGGGGAACACGGGCGTTCGCAAGCGTCGATGTTCCACGTGGAACGTCGGCACCCGCGGTTCGCTGCTGAGAGCTGATCTGCTCTGAGCAGCATCGCATGCGTCTGGTCATCTGCCGGCGCACGGTGGACGCATGACCGATTCACCACCCCCTCAGCCTTCACGACCGAGTACCGGCGAGCCCTTCTCGACCAACGCGTGCTCGTACTCGACGGCCCCCTCGACGACGACAACGGCACCGTCCTCATGACGCAGCTGGTACAGCTCGCGACGGCGGACCCCTGGAACGACATCGCGCTCTGGATCCATTCGCCCGGAGGCTCGGTCCCGGCGATGCTCGCACTCCGGGACCTCATGCGGGTGATCCCCAACGACGTCAGCACGCTCGCGTTCGGGATCGCCTGCAGTGCAGGGCAGTTCCTCCTCTCCTCGGGTACTCCTGGCAAACGGCGAGCACTGCCACACAGCCGGATCCTGATGCACCAGGGATCCGCAGGGATCGGGGGAGTGCGGTGGACGTGGCGCTGCAGGCAGACCACCTCCGCAACACCCGCGACACCGTGCTCGGACTCATCGCAGCGGACACCGGCCAGCCGGTCGACCGAATCTTCGAGGACTCGCTGCACGACCACTGGTACTCCGCGCAGGAGGCCCTCGACTACGGGTTCGTCGACGTGATCGTCGACGACTTCTCGGTGATCCGGCCCCAGCAGCCCCGCTCCACGGTGACGGGCTTTGGCGGACCTGCGGCAGGGGAGGAGACCGTTGAGCGCCTACACAATCCCGAACGTCATCGCGCGGGACGCTCGCGGCGATCGGGTCCTGGACGTCTACTCGCACCTGCTCACTGAGCGGATCATCTACATCGGTACCGCGATCGATGCTGGCGTGGCGAATGCCCTCATCGCGCAACTCCTCTTCCTGGAGTCAGACAACCCGGACTCGGACGTCCAGCTCTACGTCAACTGCGACGGCGGCGACCCGAGTGCCATGCTCGCCGTCTACGACACCATGCGGTTCATCCGCCCCGCCGTCGCGACCACCTGTGTTGGCCAGGCAATCGGTGTCGGAGCCGTGCTGCTCGCCGCAGGCGCCGAAGGAAAGCGATCGGCCCTGCCGCACGCTCGGGTGGTGCTCCACCAGCCCGCTGCTCAGGGACAAGGGGCAATTCCCGAGCTCATCCTGCAGGCCGACGAAGTCGTTCGAATCCGGGCCGAGATCGAGGACGTACTCACCCAGCACAGCGGCCAGAGTGTCGACCGTCTCCGAGCCGACACGGATCACGATCGCGTCTTCACGGCCCGTCAGGCCCAGCAGTACGGGCTCGTGGACCACGTGATCACTCGACGCTGACCGTCGGCGCTGACCGGCGGCGCTGACTGGCGACGCGTCACGCTGCGAGGACGAACGCGCTCCGCACTTGTTCGCTACCAGTACCTGTCGAACGTGCCCGCTCGCGAAGCTGTTCTGCCGCCGCCGCGGTCAGGTCCAGCAACGAGCTCTCGAGTGCGCCCGCCACCGCTGCCAGCATCTCGCTCGAAGGCTCCTTCCGCCCCCGTTCCATCTCCGACAAGTACTGCGGCGACACCCCTGCACGACGAGCAACGTCGTGCAGGGTGTCCCCGCGGCCACGGCGACGAGCGCGGAGCTCTTGTCCCACGACGTCACGCCAGAGCGGCTCGGGATTGCGGGATCTCATGATGCGAGCTTGGCAGTGTTCCACGTGAAACGTTCGGACTTCCCGTTCGCTGCTCGTGAACGTCAACCAACTGAACGGCTCCGCGCCCCGTATCGGGCCGAATTCTGTCTCGCTGACCCCAACACCCGTACCGGGCCTGCGAGGCCCGCTACGGGCCGCACAGCACCGTCGGCGAGCCGTCAGGACGAGATGTCGCTGATCCCGAGCTCGGACAGGATGCGATTGAGGTCGTCGCCGTTCGCGAAGTCGATGGTCACGGAACTCTTCCGCGCCCCCACCGCGATCTTGACCCGGGTGTTCAGCCGGTCGCCGATGCGCTCGGCAAGGTCGTTGAAGTGTGCTTGGTTCTTCGACGGCTGCGGGGCCGTCTTCGGCGGAGTCTTCGTCGCCAACTGCTGCGCGATCGCTTCGGCAGCGCGCACCGACAGGTCCTCGTTGACGATCTTCTCGGCGAGGTACTCCATGGCTTCGGCGTCCGGGGCAGCAAGGATCGCGCGAGCGTGGCCGGCTGACAGCACACCGGCAGCGACCCGGCGCTGCACGGGGGAGGGAGCCGCAGCAGACGGATCGTGTTGGTGATCTGCGGACGCGATCGGCCGATGCGCTGACCGAGCTGTTCCTGCGTGATCCCGAAGTCCGCCAGGAGCTGCTGGTACGCCGAAGCTTCTTCGAGCGGGTTGAGCTGCGCCCGGTGCAGGTTCTCGAGCAGGGCGTCCCGGAGCATCGCGTCGTCCGGCGTCTCCTTGACGATCGCCGGGATCGTCGTGAGCCCGAGCTCCTTGGTCGCCCGGAGGCGACGCTCACCCATGATCAGCTCATACTGCGGCTCCGTCCCCGCAGCCCCGGGGATCGGGCGGACGACGATGGGCTGCAGCACGCCGATCTCACGGATGGAGTGGACGAGCTCCTGCAACTCCTCTTCGCGGAACTCCTTACGCGGTTGCTGCCCGTTCGGGATCACGTCCAGCGGGTTGAGGTTCGCGAGTCGGGCTCCCGGAACCGCGACGAGTTCGTCCGCGGTGGGTGCGGACGCCGGTGACCCACCGGTCGGGAAGAACACGTCGACCGGGCGGTCCTGCTGGTCCGTTGCCGTCGGGATGAGCGCGCCGATGCCGCGTCCGAGTCCGGTTCGCTTGGGTGCCATCAGTCCTACGCTCCTCGTGCTGCGATCTCGGCGGCCGCTTCCAAGTAGGAGAGCGACCCGGTGGAGTTCACGTCGTACGCGACGACGCTCTGTCCGTAACTCGGCGCTTCACTCACCCGGACGGATCGGGGGATCATCGCCTTCAAGACCTGGTCACCGAAGTGCTCGCGCACGTCGTTCGCCACCTGATTCGCCAGGTTGGTCCGACCGTCGTACATGGTCAGCAGGATCGTCGAGACCCGGAGGTTCGGGTTGAGGTGCCGCTCGATGAGCTCGATGTTGCGCAACAGCTGGCTGAGTCCCTCGAGCGCGTAGTACTCGCACTGGATGGGGATCAGGACTTCCTGCGCCGCCACGAACGCGTTGATCGTGAGCAGACCAAGGGACGGCGGGCAGTCGATGAACACGTAGTGGTACGGCTCATCCAGCGACTGGAGGTACAGATCGAGCGCCGTGCGCAGCCGCTGCTCTCGAGCGACCAAGGAGACGAGCTCGATCTCAGCACCCGCGAGGTGGATCGTCGCCGGGACACACCAGAGGGTGTCCGACTCGGGGGACCGCTGCACAGTGTCGGCCATCGCGGCCTCGTCGACGATGACGTCGTAGATGCTCGCGACTTCAGCCTGATGGTCGACCCCCAGGGCCGTTGACGCGTTGCCCTGTGGGTCGAGGTCGATCACGAGCACTCGTGCGCCACCGTGGGCAAGCCCGGCGGCCAAGTTGACGGTCGTCGTGGTCTTCCCGACGCCGCCCTTCTGGTTCGACACGGTGATGATCCGCGTCTTCGGGGGCAACGGGAACTGCTGTGTCGCGATCGCCCGGCGCCGGCGGTTCAGGTCGGCGATCTCGCGAGCAAGCGGAGTCGACGCGTCGTAATCGGTCGATGAGCTCAACGAGTGCCTCTTCCCCGGTTCGATGTTTCACGTGAAACGTGGAGCAGCATGGGATCAGTTGTCCCGATCCGAGCCGCAGGGTCAGTCAACTGTAGCCCGGAAGACGCGCGTAGTCTCTGCGACCACACCGTCCCCGAGCTCGAGGACCTCGACGTCCGAGAGGTGCTGGCGCAGGATCACCTTGCGTGCCTTCTCGATCTCGTCGTCGACTCGCGCACCCTTCATCAGGATGAGCTGCCCACCCGAACGGACAAGCGGAACCGTCATCGGGATGAGCTTCGACAACGCACTGACTGCTCGCGCCGTGACCTGGTCGACCACGATGTCGTCGGAGACGTCCTCGGCGCGGCCACGGACCACTGTCACGTTCGACAGGCCGAGCCGGCTCGCCTCGCTGGTGAGCCAGTCCACTCGACGCTCCATCGGCTCGATGAGCGTGAAGTGCACGTCCGGACGGGCGATCGCGAGCACGAGGCCGGGCAATCCTGCACCCGAGCCGACGTCGGCAACCCGGCCACGGGCCTCCAGGAGGGGCGCCAGCAATGCAGAGTTGAGGATGTGTCGCGTCCAGAGTCGAGGCAACTCAAGCGGGCCGATCAGGCCCAGCTCCTCGCCCCGGCGAGCCAGCTCGTTCGTGAACGACCGAGCCGTTTCGATCTGATCGCCGAAGAGCGCGGACGCAGCTGCCGGCTCAGCCTCGAGCACCGGAGCAGCGTCCGAAGGTGCGGGAGCGGTGTCCGCGGACACCGACTCGTCCGTCATCGGGTGACGACCGTGTGGCGGTCCCGACCCTCACCCTCGGACTCCGAGTGGAAGCCCTTCTCAGCGACGAGGTCGTGGACCAGCTTGCGCTCGTACGACGACATCGGGGGAGTGCTGCGGACGACGATCCACCCTCGATGCGCTCGACGGCGGTGTCGACCAGTCGCTGCAGCTCGTCCGCACGAGCGTCGCGTGAGCCGCCGACGTCGAGGATGAGCCGGCTGAACTCGCCCGTCTCCGCCTGGACGGCGATGCGGGTGAGTTCCTGCAGCGCCGTGACGGTGTCCGGCTTCGAGAGGACGCGGAGCGCCTCGCCGTCGTCGGTGACCGACAGGTAGACGCGACCGGCGCGCTCCTCGATCTCGATGTCTCCGTCGAGGTCGCAGATGTCGAGGAGTTCCTCGATGTAGTCCGCAGCGATGTCGGCCTCGTCACGGGCGTCCTCGTCCGGGGCCTCGGTGGAGTCGACGGCTGCGGCGGTGTCCTGCTCGGTCACTTACTTCTTCCCGTTCTTCTTCGAGCGCTGCTTGCCGACCGGCTGCGAACGCTGGGTGGTGACGCGCACGGCCTCGATCTCGGCAGCACCAGCACCAGCACCGGCACCGGCCTCGGCGAGCACCGGGTTGGCGATCCCACGACGCTGGGCCTTCTTGGCCAGGCGTGCCTCTCGTGCCAGGGCCGCCTCGGAACCGGGCGTCGGCATGCTGCGGATGACGAAGTACTGCTGCGCCATCGTCCAGACGTTGGAGGCGAGCCAGTAGAACATGACGCCGAGGGGGAAGCTCAGACCCGAGATCACGAAGACCAGCGGGAGGATGTACAGCATCATCTTCTGCTGGCGGTACATCGGCGACGCCTTGGTCTCCGGCGACATGTTCTTGGCGACGAGCTGCAGCTGCGTGATGAACTGCGAGGCCGTCATGACGACGATCATGAAGCCGGCGATCGCACGCACTTCCCACCCGGAAGCGTTCGTGAACGTCTCGTGCAGGGGGCACCGAACAGGGCCGCGTTGCCGAACGACGCCGCGAGGTCGTTCGTGAGCAGGCCGATACCGGTCTTGTTGATCTGCGCTTCGTGCAGCACTGAGTACAGCGAGAAGAAGATCGGCATCTGCAGCAGCAGCGGCAGGCAGGAGCTCAGCGGGTTGGTACCCGTCTCCTTGTAGAGCGCCATGGTCTCGCGGCTCATGGCCTCACGCGAGAACTGGTCCTTCTTGCCCTTGTACTTGTCCTGGATCTTCTTCAGCTGCGGCGCGACCTCGAGCATGCGGCGCTGGGACTTGATCTGCCGCACGAAGATCGGGATCAGTGCGGCGCGGACCACGAAGGTCAGGAAGATGATGGAGAGGACCCAGGTGATACCCGCGCCCGGGTCCATGCCGATGCTCTCGAAGATCCAGTGGAAGCCGACGAGGATGGCGGAGACCACCCATTTGAGCGGCCAGAGGATCGTACCGATGATGTCCATGGGGACGGCTACGCCTTTCGAGTGCGCTGGGGGAGCAGGACCGGCCGGGCCGTTCCGACCGCGGGGTGCGGCTGCTGCGGGATCGGCGCGAGGACGAACCCGAACCGGTTGACGACGAACGGGCGACGACGTTCCGTGACGTCGTCGATCCCGCCTGCAGCCCAGGGGTTGCAGCGAGCGATGCGCCAGGCGCCCATCGCGGATCCGCGGACGACGCCGTACTGCTGGATCGCTTCGAGGGCGTACCGGGAGCACGACGGGTGGTACCGGCAGACGTTGCCGTACAACGGGGAGATCACTGCACGGTAGGCGCGGAGCACGACGACGCACACGTTGCGTGGGAGCAACGCGGCGACCCAGGCCAGCCGGGTCCACAGGGTGCGGTTCATGCTGCCTTCTCCACCCCGCGCGCGAAGGAGCGCACGACGTCTTCGAGCAGGGTAGGCCATCCGGCCTGCGATGCGGCTGGCAGTGCGCGCACCACCACGTCGTACCCCACGGGGGAGTCGGCGAGGATGCCGTGCGCGATCGCCTTGAGCCGCCGCCTGATCAGGTTCCGGGTCACGGCGTTGCCCACCGTCTTGGCGACGATGAAGCCGAACCGCGACGGTCCGGTGGGGTCCGTCGAGCGACGGACCACGGACACGACGACGTGCGCCGTGGCGCTCTTGCGACCACGACGCACGACGTTCCGGTAGTCGTCCCCGCGGACGATGCGGTTGGCGCTGGCCAACACTGCGATGCCGGGGTCAGACCGAGGACCGGATCAGGCGGTGAGCCTGATCAGGCCGAGAGCTCGGTGCGGCCCTTGGCGCGACGCGCCGACAGGATGGCGCGGCCGGCACGCGTCCGCATGCGGAGGCGGAAGCCGTGCTTCTTGGCGCGGCGACGGTTGTTCGGCTGGAAGGTGCGCTTGCTCATGATCTCTCCACACGGCTGCTCGCGGCGAGCCGTCACGTATGTATGTGTCATCGCTCGGTGTCGAACGACGCAGATGGGCGCGACCAATCGGCCGCAGTCAACTGGTTAACGGTACGTGACAGCAGCGAGCAGGTCAAACGCCGATCGGGCCGGCCTCGGTGCCGGAGGCGTCGAGGACACCGCTGCGGTCCATTCTCCACATTGGGGACAACTTCCGTTCGGTGCCACCCGGCCCGGTCCTTTACAGTGGGGTCATCGATCGGCCCCGCGCCCCGGTACGACAGGGAAGTACTCCTGTCCGACGGATCCGGGCGGTCGTGGACAACACTGTGGACAACCCTGTGGGAACACGCGCGGTACGAGGCGTCGACGAAGCCCCCGAGACCCCGACGAACCGCCGGCGCACGACACGGTCCGCTGAGTGCCACACCCCGCGGCACTCCGGCACGTCCGACCCAGCAGGACGCACCCCGGTCCGGCACCGAACGCACGACACACACCTGGAGACGAGCGCGACATGACGATGCCGGCCGACCCCGTCGAGGACCTCTGGTCATCCGTACTCGGAATCCTCAGCGAAGACCCCCGCATCACGCCGCAGCTCCACGGGTTCCTCAACCTGGTCGAACCGAAGGGCGTCCTCGCCGGCACCCTGTACCTCGAGGTCCCCAACGACCTGACCCGCGGCATGCTCGAGCAGCGGATCCGCATCCCGATCACCGAGGCCGTCGCCCGCATCGGTGACGACTCGGTCGCGAACTTCGCCATCACGGTGAACCCGGACATGGCGTCCGAGCCGCGCGTCGACCCGAACGTGCCGGAGTACGCCGAGCCCGTGCAGGAAGCGGTGGAGCAGAGCGCTGCACCCCGCCAGTACATCGAGGCACCCTTCGTGCCGAGCCAGATCGACTCCCCGGGCACGAGCGGCCGGCCCGAGTCGCGGCTGAACCCGAAGTACAACTTCGACAACTTCGTCATCGGCTCGTCGAACCGCTTCGCCCACGCCGCAGCGGTCGCGGTGGCCGAGGCTCCGGCGAAGGCCTACAACCCACTCTTCATCTACGGCGACTCCGGACTGGGCAAGACCCACCTGCTCCACGCCATCGGGCACTACGCCGAGAGCCTCTACCCGGGGATCCGCGTCCGGTACGTGTCGAGCGAGGAGTTCACCAACGACTTCATCAACTCGATCGCGAACAACCGGTCGAACCAGTTCCAGCAGCGCTACCGCGACATCGACATCCTGCTGATCGACGACATCCAGTTCCTGCAGGGGAAGGACTCCACGCAGGAGGCCTTCTTCCACACGTTCAACACGTTGCACGACCACAACAAGCAGGTCGTCATCACGTCCGACGTCGCACCGAAGCACCTGACCGGCTTCGAGGACCGCATGCGCTCCCGCTTCGAGTGGGGTCTGATCACCGACGTCCAGGCGCCGGAGCTCGAGACGCGCATCGCGATCCTCCGCAAGAAGGCACAGTCCGACCACCTGCAGGTGCCGGACGACATCCTCGAGTTCATGGCGTCGAAGGTGTCGAGCAACATCCGGGAGCTCGAGGGGACGCTCATCCGCGTCACGGCGTTCGCGAGCCTGAACCGGACGGCTGTCGACATGGCCCTGGTGCAGACCGTCCTCAAGGACCTGATCACCCTGGACGAGGACAACGTCGTCGCGCCGACGGACATCATCAACCACACCGCGGAGTACTTCAAGCTCTCCGTCGACGACCTGTACGGCTCGTCCCGTTCGCAGGCGATCGCCACCGCGCGACAGATCGCGATGTACCTGTGCCGCGAGCTCACGAGCCTGTCGCTCCCGAAGATCGGGCAGCTGTTCGGCAACCGCGACCACACCACGGTCATGTACGCGAACAAGAAGATCACCGAGCTCATGAAGGAGCGGCGGTCGATCTACAACCAGGTCACCGAGCTCACGAGCCGCATCAAGCAGGACCGCCGCTACCGCTGAGATCGGTGCGTCTCCGGGCGCATCCACCATCTGAGACGGTTCCATGGGCCGGAGTTCTCACAGTGTGGATAGCCTGTGGATAACTGTGGAGGACACGCCGGCCGGTTGTTCACAGCGAGGGGGCCTCCTGTGGAAACTGGGGATGGAAGTGGATAGATGAGATTCATTCATCCCGACGTCGCCCACAGACCGCCCACAAGTCACAACCGTGTAGTTCCCTACGGCCGAGCGGCATGCACAGGGTTATCCACAGTGTGCACAGGCGTTAACACCATTACTCCTGGTTAACGATCCATCTCCGCGGGACAACCTTGTGGACGGCGGGATGACAAGAAATCCGGCCCACGTCCGCCTGTGCCAGAATGGGGCGGCCGGACAGTCCAAGCCGATCGACAGGGGTTCCAGCTGTGAAGTTCGAGGTCAACCGGGACGTCTTCTCCGAAGCCGTCTCCTTCGCGGTGAAACTCCTCCCACAGCGCACGACCCTCCCGATCCTGTCGGGCGTCCTGATCCACGCCGACGGCGATCGTCTGACGCTCTCGTCGTTCGACTACGAGGTCTCGGCGCAGACGTCCATCTCGGCGCAGATCGACGACCCGGGCACGGTCCTGGTCAGCGGTCGCCTGCTGAACGACATCGCGAGCCGACTGCCGAACGCCCCCGTGACCTTCACGACCGAGGACTCCAAGATCTCGGTCTCCTGCGGATCGGCGCACTTCACGCTGCTGTCCATGCCGGTCGAGGAGTACCCGACGCTGCCCGAGATCGGTCCGCAGACCGGTGTCATCCCCGGCGATGCCTTCTCCGAGGCCGTGTCGCAGGTCGCCGTCGCCGCGAGCCGCGACGACGTCACCCCGGTCATCACCGGCGTCCAGCTCGAGGTCGGCGACAACGACCTGTCGCTCATCGCCACGGACCGGTACCGCGTGGCCGTCCGCACCATCGCGTGGGACTCCGGCCGCGTCGGCTCGGACCCGCTGCACGCCCTCGTCCCCGCCCGCACCCTGCAGGAGGTCGGTCGCACCTTCGGGTCGGCGTCCACCGTCTCCGTCTCGATCAGCGGCAACTCGGACCGCGAGCTCATCGCGTTCCACGCCGACGACAAGACGGTCACCTCCCTGCTCATCAAGGGCAACTACCCGCCGGTCCGCCGGCTCTTCCCCGAGAACGTCAACGACCACGCGGTGATCAACACTGCGGAACTGGTCGAAGCCGTCCGACGGGTCTCACTCGTCCTGGAGCGCGAAGCAGCGCTCCGGTTCTCCTTCACGGTCGACGGGCTCACGCTCGAGGCGATCGGATCCGAACAAGCGCAGGCGTCAGAGTCGATCAGTGCGTTGCTGACCGGAGAGGAAACGGTGGTCTCGCTGAAGCCCGCCTTCCTCCTCGACGGACTGAACGCGGTGCACTCCGAGTTCGTCCGCATCTCCTTCACCAAGACGGAGAACCCCAACAAGCCGGGCCCGGTGCTGATCACCGGCCAGACTTCGCAAGAGGCTGCCGCGACCGATGGATACCGGTACCTGCTGCAGCCCAACCTGCTGCTGCGATAGGCGCAACAGGAACACTGCGCTGACGCACCAGCTGCGGCCTCAGCGCGACGACGAAACAGAAGAGGAAATCATGCACATCGGTCTTGTCGGCCTTGGTCGCATGGGCAACAACATGCGTGCCCGTCTCCGCAACGCAGGGATCGAGGTCACCGGTTACGACGCGAACCCCGCCGTCTCCGACGTCGCGAGCCTCGCAGACCTGGCGGGCGCCCTGCCCGAGGGTCAGCGACTCGTCTGGGTGATGGTGCCGCACGGCAAGATCACCGACGACGTCATCACCGAGCTGGCCGGCGTCCTGAACGAGGGCGACCTCGTCATCGACGGTGGCAACTCGAAGTGGCTCGACGACACCACGCACGCCGAGCAGCTCGGTGCGCGCGGCATCCGCTACATGGACGCCGGTGTCTCCGGCGGCGTGTGGGGCAAGGACAACGGCTACGGCCTCATGGTCGGCGGTGACGTCAAGGACGTCGAGTTCGCGATGCCGGTCTTCGACGCACTGCGCCCCGAGGGCCCCCGCGAAGAGGGCTTCTCGCACGCCGGTCCGATCGGCGCGGGGCACTACGCCAAGATGGTCCACAACGGCATCGAGTACGCGATCATGCAGGCCTACGGCGAGGGCTACGAGCTCCTCGAGGCCAAGGACCTGATCACCGACGTCCCCGCCGTGTTCGCCGGGTGGCAGCGCGGGACGGTCGTCCGTTCCTGGCTGCTCGACCTCATGGTCCTGGCCCTCAACGAAGACCCGAAGCTCGACGAGCTCGAGGGCTACGTCGAGGACTCGGGCGAGGGGCGTTGGACGCTGGAAGAGGGCATCGAGCTCGCCGTTCCGATGCCGGCGCTCTCGGCGTCGATCTTCGCCCGCTTCGTCTCGCGTCAGGGCAGCGCGTCCCCGACGATGAAGGCCGTCGCGGCGCTCCGCAACCAGTTCGGCGGTCACGCCGTCAAGAAGTCCTAGGACCACCCGGGGAAACCCGGACTCGGCCCGCGTGCACGTCGACCATCTCCAACTCACCGACTTCCGGAACTACCGGGAGGCGGACGTCGACCTCGCACGCGGGCCGAACCTGTTCGTCGGGCGGAACGGACAGGGCAAGACCAACCTGGTCGAGGCGATCGGGTACCTGTCGACGCTCGGTTCGCACCGGGTCCCGACGGATGCCGCGCTCGTCCGTCAGGGCTGCGACGCCGCGATCGTCCGGGCCCGCCTGGCGCACGAGGACCGCAGCATCCTCGCCGAGGTGCAGATCAACCGCACCGGAGCGAACCGTGCGCAGGTGAACCGGTCGGCGATCAAGCCCCGAGAACTCCCGCGCTACTGCACCTCGGTCCTCTTCGCTCCCGAGGACCTCGCCCTGGTCCGTGGCGAACCGGCCGGTCGGCGACGCATGCTCGACGAGCTGCTCGGCCAGATCGCACCGCGGATGCAAGGGGTGCTGGCCGACTACGACCGCACACTCCGCCAGCGGAACACCCTGCTCAAGTCGGCCCGTGCCACCGGCGCCAAGGCAAACGCCCTGTCGACGCTCGACGTCTGGGACGACCGCCTCGTCGGACTCGGTGCCGAGATCGTCGCCGCGCGCGACCACCTGACCCGCCGGCTCGCACCGTTCGTCGCCGAGGCGTACGCCACCGTCGCGGGCGAAGACCACGATGCCTCCATCGCCGGTGTGCTCTCGATCCGTGGCGGCGACCCGGAGGCCGCCGCGGCGACGGACCCGGTCCTCGGTACCCCCGACGAGCCGGTGAGCGTGACCGCCGCAGCCGAGGCGTTCGCGGCTGCCCTCGAGCGGCGTCGTCGCGACGAGCTCGACCGCGGGTTGACCCTCGTCGGGCCGCACCGGGACGACGTTCTGTTCCAGCTCAACGGGTTACCTGCCCGCGGGTACGCCAGTCACGGAGAGTCCTGGTCGTTCGCGCTCGCGATCCAGCTGGCGAGCGCGTCGATCCTGCGGGCCGAGTCGAACCTCGGTGACCCGATCATCATCCTCGACGACGTGTTCGCCGAACTCGACGAGTCTCGACGTGAGCGCCTCGGGAACGCCGTGGCCGACTACGAGCAGGTCCTCATCACGGCAGCGGTGTTCGGCGACGTCCCCTCGCAGCTGGCCGCGCACACGGTGCGGATCGAGGCGGGCACGATCGTGACCGACGAGGCGGACGCCAGCCGGGCCTCCAGGTCGACCACGGACGAAACCGACGCGACCGACGAACCCGACGCGATGGACCACACCGACGCGACCCCGCCGGAAGCCGACTCCTGATGCCCCGCCCGTGGAAGCCGACCGAGCCGTCGCGGCTGTACCGGCACCTCCGAGCCGTCTTCGGCGACCCGTCGAAGCGCGGGGTCGACGCCCGCCGCCGTCGCTCCCGCGAGTTCGACGCCGACACCGTCCCCTACGGCCGCGGCCGTGAACCCCGAGGGCTCGGCGACGTCGTCGGATCCCTGGCCAACGAGCTCGGGTGGACCGAACCCCTGGCCCGCTCGGAGCTGTTCGTGGACTGGCCGAGCGTCGTCGGTGAGGAACTCGCGAAGCACTCCACCCCGGTCACCATCGACGACGGTGCGCTGGTCATCCGGTGTGACTCGACCGCCTGGGCGACCCAGCTCCGTCTCATGCGTGCCAGTGTCACGACGACCATCGCCGAGCGGCACCCGGAAGCCGGGGTGGAGTCGATCCGGGTTTCAGGGCCGGACGTCCCCACCTGGAAACGCGGCCCCAGGACGGTCCAGGGGCGCGGTCCTCGCGACACCTACGGTTGAGCCGACGAAATCATCCTGTGGTGCCAAAAAGCCCGCCTGTGGGCCGGATGAGCCCTCGAAAGAGGGGCCTCTGCGGTAGACTGGGAGGTGCAGTGCGCGGGCGTTCCGCGCGCAGGCAGGAGCACGCTCGACATGGCATCAGAATCTGAAGACGACCCGCAGAACCCGCTCGACGCGGAGACCCCGCAGAGCGAACCGTCCTACGGAGCAGACCAGATTCAGGTGCTCGAGGGGCTCGAGGCGGTCCGCAAGCGTCCCGGTATGTACATCGGTTCGACGGGGCCCCGCGGTCTGCACCACCTGGTCCAGGAGATCGTCGACAACTCCGTCGACGAAGCCCTCGCCGGGTACTGCGACACCATCGACGTCACCATCCGTGAAGACGGCGGTGTCCGAGTGGTCGACAACGGCCGTGGCATCCCGGTCGGCATCCACGCGGCCGAGGGCGTCTCAACCGTCCAGGTCGTCCTGACCGTCCTGCACGCCGGCGGGAAGTTCGGCGGCGGCGCGTACGCGGTGTCCGGTGGTCTGCACGGCGTCGGTTCCTCCGTCGTGAACGCGCTGAGCTCCGAGCTCGACGTCGAGGTCCGACAGCAGGGCCACGTCTGGCGCCAGAGCTACACCGACGGCGTCCCGGTCGCACCGCTGACCAAGGACGAACCGTCCGACGAGCACGGCACCACGATCACCTTCTGGCCGAACGCCGAGATCTTCGAGACCGTCGTCTTCGACTACGAGACCCTGCGCACCCGGTTCCAGCAGATGGCCTTCCTCAACAAGGGCCTGCGGATCAACCTGCGCGACGAGCGCACCCCGGAAGAAGGGGAAGAGGCGCGGAACGACTCCTTCATGTACGAGCGTGGTCTCGCCGACTACGTCGAGTACATCAACGCGCAGAAGAAGGCGGACCTCGTCCACCCGGACGTCATCGGCTTCGAGTCCGAGGACACCGAGCGCAAGATCGCGCTCGAGGTCGCGATGCAGTGGAACACCTCGTACCAGGAGAGCGTGCACACCTTCGCGAACACGATCAACACGCACGAGGGCGGCACCCACGAAGAGGGCTTCCGCGCGGCGCTGACGTACCTGGTGAACAAGTACGCGCGCGAGACGAAGATCATCAAGGAGAAGGACGACAACCTGACGGGTGACGACATCCGTGAAGGCCTCACGGCCGTCATCTCCGTCAAGCTCGGCGAACCGCAGTTCGAGGGCCAGACGAAGACGAAGCTCGGCAACACCGAGGCGAAGGGCTTCGTGCAGCGCGTCGTCGGCGCCGAGCTCACGCACTGGTTCGAGAGCAACCCGACCCAGGCCCGTGACGTCGTCCGCAAGGCGATCCAGGCGTCGCAGGCACGGCTCGCGGCCCGCAAGGCCCGCGAGACCACGCGTCGCAAGGGGCTGCTCGGAGTCGGGTGGCATGCCCGGCAAGCTGAAGGACTGCCAGTCGAAGGACCCGACCCTGTCGGAGATCTTCATGGTCGAGGGCGACTCCGCTGGCGGTTCCGCCGTGCAGGGCCGCAACCCGATGACCCAGGCGATCCTGCCCCTGCGCGGCAAGATCCTGAACGTCGAGAAGGCGCGGCTCGACCGCGCGCTCGCCAACCAGGAGATCCAGTCGATGATCACGGCGTTCGGCGCCGGCATCGGTGAGGACTTCGACCCGGACAAGGCCCGGTACCACAAGATCGTGCTGATGGCCGATGCCGACGTCGACGGACAGCACATCACCACGCTGCTGCTGACCCTGCTGTTCCGCTACATGCGGCCGCTCATCGAGCGCGGTTACGTGTACCTCGCGCAGCCGCCGCTGTACCGCCTGAAGTGGTCGAACGCCGCACACGAGTACGTGTTCAGCGACCGGGAGCGCGACGCCCTGATGCAGTCGGGCATCGCCGCCGGCAAGCGGATCCCGAAGGACAACGGCATCCAGCGCTACAAGGGCCTCGGCGAGATGGACTACAAGGAGCTCTGGGACACCACGATGAACCCGGACACCCGCACGCTCCTGCAGGTCACGCTCGAGGACGCCGCCGCGGTGGACAGCACCTTCTCGACGCTGATGGGTGAAGACGTCGACGCACGTCGCCAGTTCATCCAGCAGAACGCCAAGGACGTCCGCTTCTTGGACATCTGAACAGTCTCGACCCTGGCCTGGAGGCGCGGTGCCAGCCGCGCGCTCTGGTCCGGACCACCTGTGGTCGCGTCCACCGCGACGAACGTCACCACGGCCTCCCGGCCGTCAGAAAGGTAACGCAAGCCAATGGCTGACGACAACGAGAACGCCCCCGACGAGCAGCCCGAGATCGTCCACGGCGACAGCGGGGACATCGTCGTCTCCGGTGACCGCATCTCGCAGGTCGACCTGCAGCTCGAGATGCAGCGTTCCTACCTCGACTACGCGATGTCGGTCATCGTCGGTCGTGCACTGCCCGAGGTCCGCGACGGCCTGAAGCCGGTGCACCGCCGCGTGATCTACGCGATGTTCGACGGCGGCTACCGTCCGGACCGCGCGTTCTCGAAGTGCTCCCGCGTCGTCGGTGACGTCATGGGGCAGTTCCACCCGCACGGTGACTCGGCGATCTACGACGCGCTGGTCCGTCTGGTGCAGCCGTGGTCGCTGCGCTACCCGCTCGCACTCGGCCAGGGCAACTTCGGCTCGCCGGGCAACGACGGCGCAGCAGCCCCGCGGTACACCGAGACCAAGATGGCGCCGCTCGCCATGGAGATGGTCCGGGACATCGACGAGGACACCGTCGACTTCCAGGACAACTACGACGGTCGGACCCAGGAGCCGGCGATCCTGCCGGCACGGTTCCCGAACCTGCTCGTCAACGGCTCGGTCGGCATCGCGGTCGGCATGGCGACGAACATCCCGCCGCACAACCTGCGCGAGGTGGCCGAGGGCGCGAAGTGGGCGCTCGACAACCCCGAGGCGACGCGCGAAGAGCTCCTCGCCGCGCTCATGCAGCGCATCAAGGGGCCCGACTTCCCGACCGGTGCGCAGATCCTCGGCACCAAGGGCATCCAGGACGCCTACCTCACCGGTCGTGGTTCGATCACGATGCGCGCCGTCGTCAACGTCGAGGAGATCCAGGGTCGCACCTGCCTCGTCGTCACCGAGCTGCCGTACCAGGTCAACCCGGACAACCTCGCGATCAAGATCGCCGACCTGGTCAAGGACGGCAAGCTGGCCGGCGTCGCGGACATCCGCGACGAGACCTCTGGTCGCACCGGCCAGCGCCTCGTGATCGTGCTCAAGCGCGACGCCGTCGCCAAGGTCGTGCTGAACAACCTGTACAAGCACACGCAGCTGCAGGAGAACTTCGGCGCGAACATGCTCGCGATCGTCGACGGTGTGCCCCGCACCCTGCCGCTCGACGGGTTCATCTCGGCGTGGGTCGCGCACCAGGTCGACGTCATCGTCCGCCGCACCCAGTTCCGCCTGCGCGAGGCCGAGAAGCGCGCGCACATCCTGCGCGGCTACCTCGCAGCGCTCGACGCCCTCGACGAGGTCATCGCGCTCATCCGTCGTTCGCCCGACGTCGAAGAGGCCCGCTCCGGCCTGATGGACCTGCTGTCCGTCGACGAGATCCAGGCGCGCGCGATCCTCGAGCTCCAGCTCCGTCGACTGGCCGCGCTCGAGCGCCAGAAGATCCACGACGAGGCCGAAGAGCTCGAGCGCAAGATCGCCGACTTCCAGGACATCCTGGCGTCGGAGACCCGGCAGCGCACGATCATCCGCGACGAGCTCGAGGAGATCGTCGACCGCTTCGGCGACGACCGTCGCACCGAGATCATGCTCGGCTACGACGGCGACATGTCGATGGAAGACCTCATCCCCGAAGAGGAGATGGTCGTCACCATCACCCGCGGCGGGTACGTCAAGCGCACGCGCAGCGACCAGTACCGCTCGCAGCACCGAGGTGGCCGTGGTGTCCGTGGTGCCCAGCTCCGCGCGGACGACATCGTCGAGCACTTCTTCGTCACGACGACGCACCACTGGCTGCTGTTCCTCACCGACCAGGGCCGGGTCTACCGCGCCAAGGCGTACGAGCTGCAGGAAGCCGGCCGCGACGCCAAGGGCCAGCACGTGGCGAACCTGCTCGCGATGCAGCCGGACGAGCAGATCCAGCAGGTGCTCGACATCCGTGACTACGAGGTCGCGCAGTACCTCGTCCTCGCGACCGAGCACGGGCTGGTGAAGAAGACCGCGCTCACCGAGTACGACACCAACCGCACCGGTGGCATCATCGCGATCAACCTGCGCGACGGCGACAAGCTCCGGCAGGCGCTGCTCGTCGACGAGCACGACGACCTGCTGCTCGTCTCCCGACAGGGCATGTCGCTCCGGTTCACCGCGACGAACGACACCCTGCGGCCGATGGGTCGGTCGACCTCCGGTGTGAAGGGCATGTCCTTCCGCGACGGCGACTCGCTCCTGGCCGCACGCGTGGTGGCGGACGACGGCTTCGTCTGGGTGATGACCGAGGGTGGGTACGCCAAGCGCACCGCCGTCGACCAGTACCGCATCCAGGGACGCGGTGGTCTCGGCATCAAGGTGGCGAAGTTGGCGACCGACCGAGGTGACCTTGTGGGTGCTCTCATCGTCGGTGAGGACGACGAAGTGCTCGTCGTGCTGCAATCGGGCAAGGTGGTAAGGTCTGCCGTGGCCGAGGTCCCTGCCAAGGGTCGCGACACCATGGGTGTCGTCTTCGCCAGGTTCGCGGCGAACGACAAGATCATCGCAGTGGCCCAGAACACCGAGCGGAACCTGGTCGACCAGGACGACGCCGAGATCGAGCCAGCGGGCCCGGTGGAGACGGTCAGCCCTTCCGAAGCGGCACCGGACTCCACTGATCCCATCGACACCGAGCCCGTCGCGGACGAGGCCGGAGAGGACCAGTCAAGCAATGAGTAGTGTCGCCGAGAAGCTCCAGAAGAAGGCGAAGCGACCCGTCGGCACCCGCCAAGTGCGGCTGCGGCTGGTCTACGTCGACTTCTGGTCGATGGTGAAGCTCAGCTTCCTCATCGCCCTGGCCGGCAGCATCGTGATCGTGGTCGCCACGGCGCTGGTGTGGGTCATCCTCAACCAGACGGGCGTGTTCACGCAGGTGGACGCCTTGCTGAAGGACGTCACCGGTCAGAACAGTTACTCGATCATGGACCAGTTCTCACTGGGTCAGGTGCTCGGGTTCTCCATCGTCGTGGGCATCCTCAACGTGGTCGTCGGCACCGTGCTCGGGGCCATCGTGAGCGTCCTCTACAACCTCAGTGTTCGCATCACCGGCGGCTTGCTCGTCGGCTTCACGAACAACTGACACACCCGGGCCGGGTGAGCCGATCGCTCGATTTCGTTCTGCGAGATCCGTGGGGTAGGCTTTCATCCGGTCTGAGGGGCTATAGCTCAGGCGGTTAGAGCGCTTCGCTGATAACGAAGAGGTCCAAGGTTCAAGTCCTTGTAGCCCCACCAGTTCTTCGGAACACACGACAATTCCATCCCGCCACCGATCACCTCGGTGGCACCCGGGGCCTTAGCTCAGTTGGTAGAGCGCCTGCTTTGCAAGCAGGATGTCGGGAGTTCGATTCTCCCAGGCTCCACTCCACTCCGGGATGACCCTGCTGCGGTCGTTCCTCTCTCCGCCGGGTCGTTCCGCCGTGCTTGCCTCGTGCCTTCGGCACTGGCCGCTCCGCTATGGCCGCCTCGGCGAGACGTCGAGCGTTCGTCGTCGTCGTGCGTGCTCGGGTCGTGCGCCGAGGTCTCGCGCCGCCGAGGTTCCGAGATCTCGGCATCTCGGGCGCTCCTGGGGCCATCCGTGGAACCTCGGCGGGCAACGGGCGGCGTGTCGTGGAACCTCGGCGTCGGCCGACGGGCGCGGCCGCGCGGTACCGGACACCGGAACACCGAACCTTGTCGCAGCGCTGCACCCGGGAACGACGAAGGGCCCCGGCGGAGTGCCGGGGCCCTTCGTACGAACCGTGGAGGTCAGGCGGCAGGCTTCTCCGCCGTGTCTGCGTCGTCGGCGACCCACAGGTCGTCGTCGGCGCGGAGCGTCTGGTACGCGGCGTACGCAGCACCAGCAACGGCGACGACGCCGACGATGATGAGTGCGACACCACCGAAGCCGATGCCCTTCTTCTGCTGCGACGGCACGTACTTCACGGCAGCCTTCTTGGCCTTCTTGCCCTTCTTCTGGGCGTTCTTCACGATCTTCTTGACCCGGGGGTCCTTCGCGAGGTCGGTCACGCTCAGCACGGAGCCAGCGGTCGACACCAGTCCGGGGATGACCTCGGACTGGAACTTGTGCGAAGCGTTCTGTGCTGCGGACGTCGCAGCGTGGACCCCGGTCGCGACCGCGGGACGGAGCCCGTTGTCGATCGCGTTCTGCACACGGGGGGCGATGTCCTTGCGGGCTGCGTCGGCTGCGTTCGACCGGGCTTCCGCCAGGATCGCGTTCGCGTGCTCGAGGACCTTGCGCTGCTCTCCGAGGAGCGAGGCGGTCTGGCCCTTGAGCTTCTTGATCTGCTTCCGACGCTTGCGCGGGATCTCGATCGTCGTCATCTGGTACCTCCATCGGATCGGCGTGACCCCATCCTGCCACCAGAGTCCCTGACAGGTCACGGAGCCTCACCTGTGGGTCCGGTCCGTACGCAGCCGGTACATGCGAGAATCGGAACATGTCTCTGCACACCGCTGTCGCAACGATCCACACCAACAAGGGCGACATCCGCGTCAACCTGTTCGGCAACCACGCACCGAAGACCGTCAAGAACTTCGTCGACCTCGCCACGGGCAAGCAGGAGTGGACCCACCCGGGCACGGGCAAGGTCTCCACCGACAAGCTCTACGACGGCGTCGTCTTCCACCGCATCATCAAGGACTTCATGATCCAGGGCGGTGACCCGCTCGGCCAGGGCATCGGTGGCCCGGGGTACCGCTTCGACGACGAGATCTCCCCCGAGCTCACGTTCCAGAACCCCTACATCTTCGCCATGGCCAACGCCGGCATCCAGGGTGGCCGTGGCACCAACGGCTCGCAGTTCTTCATCACCACGGTGGCGACGCCGTGGCTGCAGGGCAAGCACACCATCTTCGGTGAGGTCGCCGACGACGAGTCGCGTGCCGTCGTCGACGCCATCGAGGGTGTCCCCACCGACGGCCGTGACAAGCCCGTCGAAGACGTGGTCATCCAGAGCATCGACGTCGAAGGCGTCTGATCCTCACGTGACCGACCAGGCGTACAACCCGAACAACACCTGCTACCGGCATCCGGACCGGCAGAGCTTCGTGCTCTGCCAGCGCTGTGGGCGGACGATCTGCCCGGAGTGCCAGACGCCGGCGGCAGTCGGGGTGCACTGCCCGGAGTGCGTGCGTGAACAGCGCGCACAGTTCGCAGCGAACCGTCGCGCGTCCGGAGCCCCCAGTGGGCTGACGGTCGCGCGACGGCGCTTCGCGATGCTCGACCAGAAGGCGACGGTCGTCATCGTGGCGATCACGGTCGCCATCTGGCTGCTGGACCAGGTGAGTGGTGGGTTCTTCACCAGCCTGCTCGCCTACAACTCGCTGTTGCTGCCCACGCAGCCGTGGCGGGTCGTGACCGTGCTCTTCGTCCACTCGGGCATCCTCCACATCGTGTTCAACATGTGGGCACTGTGGATCTTCGGCAGGATGCTCGAGAACATGCTCGGTGCCTGGCGGTTCGTGGCGCTGTACTTCATCACCGGGATCTTCGGTTCGATGCTCGTCACGTTCCTCGCCCCCGGTACCTGGGTGGTCGGGGCGTCCGGCGCGATCTTCGGTCTCTTCGCGGCGTTCTTCGTCCTGCAGCGGAGCCTCGGTCAGAACGCCGTCCAGCTCCTGGTGATCATGGGCCTCAACCTGGTCGTCGGCTTCCTCCCGGGGACGAACATCTCGTGGCAGGCGCACGTCGGTGGGATCATCGGCGGTTTCCTCGTGGGCTTCGTGTTCGCCAAGACCCGGAACATCCGGCAGCGGCCGCTGCAGATCGGCCTGCTCGTCGCCTCCGCGGTGGTGGGCATCGTCCTCACGGCAGTCGGGTACGCCGTCACCATCGGCTGACCCGATCCGGACACACGTCCACCGAACGCCCCGTCGCTTCCGCGGCGGGGCGTTCGTCGTTCCACCGTCACCTCGGGGCGCGAATCGGGCCCGACAAGACCTCGTCCACAAGGCACCTGCAGAGTTATCCACAGGTGTGGAGAAACCGGTGAGTTACACGCGTGTGATTATCCCCATTGTGGACTCAGCTGTGGATAACTCCGGGGTCCGGGTGTGGATGACGATGTGGAGAGTGTGGAGAAGTGTGGAGAACCGCCGGCATCCTCGATGATCTGGGTACCAGCGGCCGAAAGCCCTGTGGAGAACGACAACGCCCGCCGCACCAACTGGTGCGACGGGCGTCAGAGTGTCTCGAGGCTGTGGATCAGCGCCAGCGGGTGGTCATGAGGAATCCGATGAACATGATGCCGAAGCCGACGAGGATGTTCCACGAGCCGAGGCTCGGCACCGGCAGGGTCGCGTTCGAGATGTAGAAGACGATCACCCAGACGAGGCCGATGATCATGAAGCCGAACATGACCGGCTTGAACCACACCGGGTTCGGGGCGTCCCCCGCGGTGTCGACCGAGTCGGCTCGGGTCCTCCGGGCGGGCTTGGTGCGGTCCTTGTCACTGGCCATGGCCGGTATCCTACCGTGACCACGTGTGTGGATCGGCCCGCAGACCGCTGCACACATCCCCCACGAGTACGGTGAACCGCCATGACCAGGATCCTCGTCGTCGACAACTACGACAGCTTCGTCTACACGCTGAACGGGTACGTCCAGCAGCTCGGGGCCGAGACGGACGTGGTGCGCAACGATGCCTTCCCCGAGTCGGAGATCGCAGACCGCATCGCCGACTACGACGGTGTGCTGCTGTCACCCGGCCCGGGGACCCCGGCCGACGCCGGCGTCTCGATCCCGACGGTGCACGCGGCGATCGCGTCCGGGACGCCCCTGCTCGGGGTCTGCCTCGGCCACCAGGCCATCGCAGAAGCCCTCGGGGCCACGGTCACGCACGCCGACGAGCTCATGCACGGGAAGACCTCGCAGGTCGACCACGACGACAGCACGCTCTTCGCCGGAGTCCCGCACCCCTTCACGGCGACGCGGTACCACTCCCTTGCGATCGTCGACGGCACGGTCCCCGACGAACTGACCGTGACGGCCCGGACCGGCGGTGGCGTCATCATGGGCGTCCAGCACCGCGACCACCCGCTCTACGGCGTGCAGTTCCACCCCGAGTCGGTCCTGACCGAGGGCGGCTACCGCATGGTCGGCAACTGGCTCGAGACCACCGGTCTGTCCGGTGCCGCTGAACGCGCCGAAGGGCTCGGCCCGCTCATCGCGACCCACCGCGCCTGACGCGCCAGGAGGGCGCGCTCGACGGCGTCGTGCGTCGACGCGCCTGGAGCAGTGGACGCGACGACCCGACGGGCGCACGGACGCGTGGCGGGGAGGCGCCGGGCCTCCTGGCCGTCAGCGTGCCGACGGGAGGCCCGTCACCGGTCCGTCACGCTGCGCGCGTACGCGTGTGGTCGGGTCGACGGCCCCGATGGCGGCGTCCCTGATCGGTTGGTCAGCGACCGTCGCCGTTGTCGCCGCCGTTGTCCCCGTTGTCGCCCTTGTCGTTCCCGTCGTCGGACGGGGCCTTGGTCGGCTGGCTCGACGCGGCGCAGTAGGTCAGGGCGACCGCGCTTCCCTGGGCGACGTCGCCCTGGGGGGTGTCCTGCTGCGTGACGAGGCCACCCGTGCACGAGTACGACGGTGACGGTGTCACGGTCAGGCCGAGCTGCTCGAGCGACGCCTTGGCATCGGCGAACTGCTGGTTCGTGACGTTCGGCAGCTGCACCTTGCCGTTGGAGACCGTCAGGTTGATCACGATGCCCTTGGTGTGGAGCGAACCGGACTCGGGGTCGGAACTCATCACGGTGCCCTCTGGCAGGTCGGACGAGTAGTCGGAACTGATCGCGCCGACGCGGAAGCCGGCGTCTTCCAGCGTCTGCTGTGCGGCTGCCTGGGACTGCCCGTTCAACTCGGGGACCGGGAGCCGCTGGGGGCCGAGCGAGACGACCACGTCGACGTTGGACTTCCGCCCCACGTTGATCCCGGAGCCCGGGTCGGTGCGGATGACCATGCCCTTGTCGACGTCGTCGGAGTTCTCCTCGACCTTGACCGGTGTGAGGTCCTTCTTCTCGAGGGCGCTGACCGCGGCACTGTAGGTCGACCCGGTCACGTTCGGCACGCTCACGGACGACGAGACCGGCGGCTTTCCCGGCTGCAGGTTGGCGACGAAGAACACGACGCCGACGATGACCGCCACCGTCAGCAGGATGCCGACCCAGATCCACGCCACCGGTGGACGGTTCTGGGTGCGTTGCGGGCGGTGCTCGGCGGTGTCGTCGTCGAGCTCGCGGAAGGCCGCGGCCGGGTTCGAGGTGGTGCGCGGGTCGACCCCGAACAGCACCGTCGACGCGTCGTTCGCCGCGTTCTGCTGGATCTTCTTGGTGGACGCCGGAACCCGACCCGAAGCGGCCTGCTGCAGGTCCGAGCGGAACTCGGCGGCGTTCTGGAACCGGCGCGTGCGGTCCTTGACCAGGGCGTGCAGGGTCACGGCGTCGAGTGCCGGAGAGACCTCGGGCGTGATCGAGGACGGAGCGACGGGCTGTTCGCTGACGTGCTGGTAGGCCACTGCCACCGGGGTGTCGCCGAGGAAGGGCGCACGGCCGGTGAGGAGCTCGAACAGCACGACACCGGTGGAGTAGATGTCCGTGCGGGCGTCGACGGTCTCGCCGCGCGCCTGCTCCGGCGAGAAGTAGGACGCGGTGCCGAGGATCGACGTGGTCTGCGCGACGGTGGCCGAGGTGTCGGTGATGGCTCGGGCGATGCCGAAGTCCATGACCTTGACCTGGCCGTTGTGCGTGACCATGACGTTGGCGGGCTTGATGTCGCGGTGCACGACGCCGGCGCGGTGGGAGTACTCGAGCGCAGTCAGGATGCCCTCGGTGATGCGGACGGCCTCAGCCGGAGCGACGGCGCCCTCGGCGATGATGTCGGAGAGCGGACGGCCCTCGACGTACTCCATCACGATGAAGGGGACCTGCACCTCGGCGCCCGAGGTCTCGGTCACGGTCTCTTCACCGGCGTCGTACACCCGGACGACCGTCGGGTGGGCCATGCGTGCAGCTGCCTGGGCTTCCTGCCGGAACCGGGTGCGGAACGCCGGGTCGTTGGCCAGGCTCGGCTTCAGGAGCTTCACCGCGACCTTGCGACCGAGACGGGTGTCGTTGCCGAGGTGCACGGTTGCCATGCCGCCTCGGCCGATGACATCACCGATCTCGTAACGGTTGGCGAGGAGGGTGATCCCCGCGGTCACACCTTCTGGCACGTACTCCTCCGTCTGTCCGTCCGGGCTAGTGTACGGCAGCACCACCTGGTGAGACGCTGGTCGGCGAGGGGTCGACCGAACCGTTACCGAACGGTGTCGACAGTCCCCGTCCGGGGGTCGTTCAGTTGCCGTCCATCGGGGTCTCGGTGGGGTTGGCCCCGTCGGTGGGGTCCGTGGTGTCGCCCGGATCCGTCTCGTCCGCGGTCCAGGTCGCCGTCGCAGCGTCCGAGCCGGGCGACTTCGGCAGGGTGTTGCCGTTGGAGCCGCACGTGACCGAGTACACGAAGGTGACGGGGGTGTCCACGGCGTCTGCCTGGATGGTCACCGCCGTCGACGAGATCGTGCCCGAGGTCGCACCGGACGCGTCCTTGCCGTTCTTCGCGACCCAGGTGTACGTCGAGACCGTGTACCCGACGGGGCACTCGGACGCCTGCCAGCTGAACAGGACCGAGCCGTCGGACGACACGGTGCCGGCCTTCGCTGCGGTGGGCTTCGCCACGGACGGCGGCGTCGTGTACTGCCGGATGGTCACCAGCGAGCCCTGCAGGACGCTGCCCGTCGGCGTGATCGACTGCACCGTGTTCGCCTGGTCGGCGTTCGGTGCGGCGTCGCCGTCCTCGACCGCCGTCTGGAAGCCGAGGCTCTGGAGCTGGGACTCGGCTTCGGCGGTGGACATGCCGACGTACTCGTCGTTGCTCAGCGTGACGCGGGTCTCGGTGGGCGAGGGCGTCGGAGTCGGGGTCGGCGTCTGCGAGGGGCGCGGGCTCTTCGAGACGGACCTGGACGGCGACGGACTCGGATCGGCGGAACCGTTCAGCGCGAACGCGCCGATGACGGCGGCGATCGCGAGCACCACGACGACACCCACGACCCACCAGATCCAGGCGCGCTTCTTCTTCGGCTCCTCGGCCTCGTCGTTCGACGGGGACACCGGTGCGCCGGGTCCGCCGGCGCCCGCGGCTGCCGCGCCCGACTGGGTGCCGAGCAGTGCCGTGGCGGCGTCGTTGCCCTGACCCTGCGGCGGGTTGAACGCGACGGTGCCACCCTGCGCGATGGCGGGGACGGCGACGGTGGCCGCTGCGACGTCACCACGACGGAGCGCCTGTGCGGCGCGCGCGAGGTTGGCGGCGGTGGCGGGACGATCGGCGGGCTTCTTCGCGATGCACGAGATCACGAGGGCTGCGACGGGTTCGGGGATGTCCCCGGGCAACGCCGGCGGCTGCTCGTTGATGTGCGCCATCGCGATCGCGACCTGCGACTCGCCCGTGAAGGGACGACGACCCGCGAGGGCCTCGTACGCGACGATGCCGAGCGAGTAGATGTCGGTCGACGGCGACGCCGGGTGCCCGCTCGCCTGCTCGGGCGAGAGGTACTGCACGGTGCCCATGACCTGGCCGGTCGCGGTGAGCGGGACCTGGTCGGCGATGCGCGCGATGCCGAAGTCGGTGATCTTGACGCGGCCGTCCGGCGTGATGAGCAGGTTGCCGGGTTTGATGTCGCGGTGCACCAGACCGACCGCGTGTGCGGCCTGCAGGGCGTTCGCGGTCTGCGCGACGATGTCCAGGACCTTGTCGACGGGCAGCGTGTGCTCGCGCTCGATCATGGTCGACAGCGCTTCGCCGGGGACGAGCTCCATCACGAGGTAGGCGCTGCCGTCCTCTTCGCCGTAGTCGAAGACGTTGGCGATGCCCTCGTGGTTGACGAGCGCAGCGTGGCGGGCCTCGGCGCGGAAGCGCTCGAGGAACCCGGGGTCGCCGAGGTACTCGTCCTTGAGGATCTTGAGTGCGACGGTTCGGCCGATGACGAGGTCGGTGGCCTGCCACACCTCTCCCATGCCGCCGATGGCGACCCGGGACGAGAGCTGGTACCGCCCACCGAAGGTGAGTCCGCTGGTGGGTCTCATTTGTTCAGCACCGCCTCCATGACTTTCTTCGCGACCGGGGCCGCGACTGTGTTGCCGACTCCCGACTGACCGAGCCCGCCGCCGTCTCCGACGACGACCGCCACGGCGACCTCCGGGTCCTTCGCGGGCGCGAACCCGGTGAACCAGAGCGTGTAGGGATCGCCTGTTCCGCCCTCGGCCGTGCCCGTCTTCCCTGCGACGTCGACACCGTCGATCTTGGCATTCGTTCCGGTCCCGGCGTTCACGACGCTCTGCATGGCCTCGGTGAGGTCAGCGGACTCGGAGGACGACAGCGGATCACTGTACTGCCTCGGGGAGAAGGACTCGACCGTCTTCAGGTCGCTCGTGGTGATCGAGTCGACGAGCGAGGGCTGCATGACCTTGCCGCCGTTCGCGATGCCGGCCGACACCATGGCCATCTGCAGCGGGGACACCCGGACGCTCGCCTGGCCGAAGGCGCTGAGCATGAGCTGCGCGGTGGAGTCGACCTCGGGGTACTGGCTGGCGGTCGCGGACATCGGGACCTCGATGGCGTCACCGAAGCCGTACTTGTCGGCCATGCTCTTGATCGCGTCGTACCCGAGCTTCTGTCCGAGCTCGGCGAACGGGATGTTGCACGAGTACTGGATGGCCGTGCGGAGCTTGACCTTGTCGCCGCCGCCGCACGTGCCGCCCTCGGCGTTGTTGATGTACGAGCTCGTGCCGGGGAGCTGCAGGCGCGACGGGTTCGGGAACGTCGAGTCGAGGTTGTACTTGCCGCCCTCGAGCGCCGCTGATGCCACGACGAGCTTGAAGACGGATCCGGCGTGTACAGGTCGCCGCCGATCGCGCGGTTCTGCAGCGGGGACGACGACGCGCCGAGCAGGGCGTCGTACTGCTCCTTGACCTTCGCGGTGTCGTGCGAGGTGAGGGTGTTCGGGTCGTAGCTCGGCTTCGAGACCATCGCGAGGATCTTGCCGGTCTTCGGCTGGATGGCGACGACGGCACCGCTGTTCGTGCCGAGGGCTTCGTACGCAGCCTGCTGCACGGCGGGGTCGATCGTCAGGTTGACGTTGTCGCCCTGGACGTCCTGACCGGTGAGGATCGAGTTGAGGTTCTGGAAGAACGAGGCGTCCGAGTTGCCCGACAGCACGGTGTTCTCCGCGCTCTCGATGCCGGTGTTGCCCTGGCCGATGGTGAAGTACCCGGTGACCGCCGAGTACAGCTCACCGTTCGTGTACTTGCGCTGGTACTCGTACTGGTCGTCCACGGGGGTCGACTCGGCGATCGGGCTGCCGCCGACGAGGATCGCACCGCGCTTGGTCGAGTAACTGTCCAAGATGGTGCGCGAGTTGCGGGAATCGGCGCGGAGGGAGTCCGCCGAGAAGAACTGGATGGACGTCGTCGACACGAAGAGTGCGACGAACATGAGCACGATGACGGTCGAGACACCGCGGAGCTGTCGGTTCATCGACGACGCTCCTTCCTGGTCGCGCGCGCGGACCGCCCGCTCGCGGCGGGGATCGCGCCCTGCTGGACGCGTTGTTCGGCTGGGATGGAATCGGTGAGTCGCAGCAGCATCGCGGCGATGATCCAGTTGGCGATGAGCGAGGAACCACCCGCGGCCATGAACGGTGTGGTCAGGCCGGTCACCGGGATCACGCGGGTGATGCCACCGACGACGACGAACACCTGCAGGGCGATCACGAAGCCGAAGCCGACGCCGAGCAGCTTGCCGAAGTCGTCCTGTGCCATGAACCCGACACGGATGCCGCGCGAGGCGAGCACGATGAAGAGCGCCAGGATCGCGAAGACGCCGATCAGGCCGAGCTCCTCGCCCAGCGAGGCGATGATGTAGTCCGCGTTGGCGACCGGCGTGATGTACGGGCGCCCCTGGCCGAGGCCGGTGCCGGTGATGCCGCCGTTCGCGAAGCCGAACAGTCCCTGCACGAGCTGGTAGCTGGCCTGGGTGTCGCGGCTGAAGACCTCTTGGTTGAACGGGTCGAGCCACTGCTCGAACCGGCCGTGCACGTACTCGAGGGCGCTCTGCGCGACGAGGGCGCCGCCGACGAACAGTGCGAGGCCGATGACGACCCAGCTGATGCGCGCGGTCGCGACGTAGATCATCACGAGGAACAGGCCGAAGTACAGCAGCGCCGTGCCGAGGTCGCGCTGGAAGACGAGGACCGCCATCGCGGCGCCCCACATCACCAGGATCGGGCCGAGGTCACGGGCGCGCGGGAACGTCATGCCGAGGAACTTCTTGCCGACGATCGACAGCGAGTCGCGGGCGGTCACCAGGTAGCCGGCGAAGAACAGGGCCATGGTGATCTTCGCGAGCTCACCGGGCTGGAACGAGAACGGCCCGATCTTGATCCAGACGCGTGCGCCACCGATGTTCTGGCCGATGCCGGGCAGGATCGGCAGCAGCAGCAGCGCGATCGTCAGGAACATGAAGATGTAGCGGTACCGCTGCAGGAACCGGTGGTTCCGCACCAGCAGCAGCGTGATGATCGCCAGGACCATCGCGAGCATCGTCCAGACGATCTGCTTCACACCGATGGCGTCCCAGCCGGTCAGGCCGTTGTGGACGTCGATGCGGTAGATCTCCGCGATGCCGATGCCGTTCAGCACGAGTGCGATCGGCAGGACGAACGGGTCGGCGTTCTTCGCGACGACCCGCAGCACGACGTGCATCACGAGCCCGAGCCCGAGGATGCCCGCGCCGACCCACAGCACCGAGGTGTCGAACAGCCGCCCCTTGGTGCCGAGCTGCACGAGGACCATTGCGCCGGCGCAGATGCCGCAGGCGATGACGAGCAGCACGAGCTCGAGGTTCCGAGCACGTGCGGGTTCACGGAGCTTGATCGTGATCGCCTGCGTGAACGACTGGGCGGTGGCGTTGCTCATCGCGAGCCCCGGGTCGGAGTCGGCGTGGGCGTCGACGACCGGGTCGGCGACGGCGAGGGTGACGAGGTGGATCCGCCGTCACCGCCGGTACCGGCTTGGTCCTGCCCGGTCTCGGCGGCCTTGCGCAGTCGGTCGACGATGTCGCGCGCGTCACCGAGCGACTGCGCGTTGATCGTCGAGCGGACGTTCTCGCGGGTGTAGTCCGGCAGCATCGACACCGTGATGTCGGTGTCCTCGTAGACGTCCGACAGCGCCAGTGGTCCGATCGACTGCTGCACGCCCTTGTAGATGGCGACCGTGCCGCGGTCGGTGCCGACGTAGTAGTGGTCCTGGGTGATCCGCCAGCCGAGGAAGACGGCCCCCACCAGGGCGGCGACGGCCACCACGAGCGCGACCGTCCACGAGACCCGACGTCGGATGCGGCGTCGGCGGTCCTCGGCGATGAGTTCGGCGAAGAACTGGTCGGACTCGGGCTCGAAGTGCGAGTCCTCTGGAGCCGTGGTGACCTTGAGCGGGTGCAGCAGGATCGTGGGGAGGCGGATCGGCTTGCGGCCGGTCGACGCCTCGAAGGTCAGGGAGCGGCCGCGGACCCGACGGTGGTGGCCGCGTCGTCGTCGTCGTCGACCTCGTCCGCGGTGACGTCCATGACGACGACGGTGACGTTGTCGGGGGCGCCGTGGTCGAGCGTCTCCTTGACCAGGCGCTGCGTGACCTGGTTGGCGTCCATGTTCGACGCCAGCGCGTGCCGGATGCGCTCTTCGGCCAGGTACGACGACAGGCCGTCGGAGCACAGCAGCCAGCGGTCACCCGGCTGGATGTCCATGATCGCGGTGTCGACCTCGGGTGCCGCATCGACGTCGCCGAGCACCCGCATGAGCACCGAGCGACGGGGGTGGACCGCGGCTTCTTCCGGGGTGATCCGGCCGCTGTCGACCAGGCGCTGCACGAAGGTGTGGTCCGACGTGATCTGCTGCAGTTCACCGTCGCGGTGGCGGTAGATGCGCGAGTCACCGATGTGCGCGATCGCGATCTGTTCGCCGACCCGGATCATCGCGGACACCGTGGTGCCCATGCCGGTCAGTTCCTGGTGCTCGAAGACCGTCTCGGTGATGAGCTGGTTCGCCGCGATCAGTGCCGACTGCAGCGCGAACTCGGCGTCGTGTGCGGAGGGGAACTCGCGGTCAACCTCCCTGATGCGCCGGATCGCGATCGCCGAGGCGACGTCGCCGCCGGCGTGCCCACCCATGCCGTCCGCGACCGCGAACAGGTGCGCCCCGGCGTAGCCGGAGTCCTGGTTGTTCGCGCGGATGCGGCCCACGTGGGACACAGCGGCGCTCAACGTGCGAGCGGTCATGCCGGGTTACCGCCGCAGCTCGAACGTCGTCGTCCCGATCGTGATCGGCGTGCGCTCCGCGACGATCAGGGGAGCGCTCACCTTCTGACCGTTGACGAAGGTGCCGTTCGTGGACTCGAGGTCGGTGAGGAGCCAGCCGTCGGCGCGCAGGTCGAGCCGGGCGTGGTTGGTCGAGGTGTAGTCGTCGCGGATCACGACGTTGGACTCGCTGGAGCGACCGATCGTGATCGGTCCGCCGCCGAGCGGCATCTCCATGCCCTCACGCGCGCCCTCGGTGATCACGAGGCGGGTCGCGGCTGGCGATGCGGACTGCGTCGCCTGGGTCGGTTGCCCGATCAGGTCGGTGAACGCGCCACCCGAGGCCGCTGCCGGCGCCGCCGCTGCGGGGATCGTCGGGGTCGTCGGTCCGGAGGGAGCCGACTTGGAATCCGTGGGGATCGTGCGCACGCGCTGGCCGAAGAGATCACTGCGCAGGGCGAAGACGATCACGAAGACGAACAGCCAGAGCACCGCGAGGAACGCGAAGCGCAGGACGAGCAGGGTCAGGCCTGTGGTCATCGAGCACCTCCGTCGTTCTCCGGGATCACCCGGAACACCATACGGGTACGACCGATCTCGATGGTGGAGTCCGGCTCCACGATCGCCTGCTGGAAGTGCTGTCCGTTCAGCTTCGAGCCGTTCGTCGAGCCCAGATCCGTGGCCTGGGCGTGCTTGCCGTCCCACAGGACCTCGACGTGCTTCCGGCTCGTCCCGGTGTCCGCGATGGTGATGTCGGCGTCGCTGCCACGGCCGATCACCGTGCGTCCGCGCTGCAGGCGGTGGCGCTGCGAGCCGATGTCGAGCACGGCGATCCAGGCGACGTCGCGCTGCACCGTGGTGGAGTCGATCTGCAGGATGCCCGTCGACAACGTGCCGTCCTGCTGCAGCCGGATGGTGACCGGTCCGGAGAACGAGTAGTTCTGCGCGACGGCGTGCTGGTGGGCCATCTGCGTGAGTTCGTCGATGAGCGGACGACCGACGTCGTTCATGCGCGTGAAGTCCGGCGGCGCGAGGCGCACGGTGAACTCGTTCGGCACCAGGATGCGCTCTCGCGACACCACGGCGGCCTTCGTGTCGAGCTCGCGGCGCAGGGCGCTGGAGATCTCGACCGGCTGCACACCGGAGCGGAAGGTCTTCGCGAACGCGCCGTTCACGGCGCGCTCCAGCCCTCGCTCGAAGTTGTCCAGCAGGCCCATGTGTCTCCAGAGTCGTCGGTCGTCAACCACTGCATGGTAGTGGTTGGCGCAGGGGGCAGTCTGTGCGTGGTAGTGTTTTGGGGCTGGCGCGAGTGGCGGAATTGGTAGACGCGCACGGTTCAGGTCCGTGTGCTGGAAACGGCGTGGGGGTTCAAGTCCCCCTCGCGCACCAGGCGAAACAGCGAAAGGCCCCGGAGGAATCCGGGGCCTTTCGTGTTTCTTCCGGGGCGTCCCGGAGCGGCCGTCGCCGGATGGCGGATCAGGTCCGATCGGCGTCCGTCGCGTGGTCGGGATCCGGCCAGGAGGCGCGGCTCGACCCCGACACGCCGGGTCCGGAGAACCCGTGGTCGGTTCTTCCCGCATCGCTCCGGGTCCACCCGCGCCGCTAGCGTGACCAGGTGACCGATGATCGTGCAGCAGCCCCTCGTCCCGGTGTCGACGTCCCCGATGCCCGTGGGCGGACCGGACTCGACGCCGTCGGTCGTGACCTCGACCGCAACCCCGACGTCGTCGTGCGGGACGTCGAGGTCGTGTCGGACGGCTGGCACGTGCTCCGTCGCACCACGCTCGACGTCCGGCGCCGGGACGGCCGATGGGACCGGCAGCAGCGCGAGACCTACGACCGCGGGAACGGCGCCACGGTGCTGCCGTACGACGCCGAGCGTGGCACCGTCCTGCTCACCCGGCAGTTCCGGTGGCCGGCCTACGTGAACGGGCACCCGGACGGGATGCTCATCGAGTCGGCGGCGGGGCTGCTCGACGAGGACGACCCCGAGACCGCCGTCCGCCGCGAGGCCGCCGAGGAGCTCGGGATCCGGCTGGGCGACCTGGTGCGCGTGGGCGACGTCTTCATGAGCCCCGGCTCGGTCACCGAGCGTGTCCACTTCTACGTCGGTGCCTACACGCCGGCGGACCGGGTCGAGGCGGGCGGCGGGGTCGAGGACGAGGGCGAGGACATCGAGGTGCTCGAGCTGGCACTCGACGAGGCGCTCGCGATGGTCGAGGACGGCCGGATCGCCGACGGCAAGACGATCATGCTGCTGCAGTGGGTGGCACTGCGGTCGGTGGCACTGCGGCGGGTGTCACCCCGACAGGGCTGAGCCGTCCAGGCCCACCGCTCGGGCGATCGTCGTGCGGACCAGGCCCTCGCGGGTCGGGCGGTCGAGGTAGTCGACCAGGGCGTACCCGTTGGTGGCGTCGACGAGCGCGAAGAGCAGGCGTCCCACGCCGTCCGGGTCGTCGGTCCGCAGCACGCCCGTGCGCACTCCGTCGACGACGACCGTGGTCGCGAGGAGCTGCCAGTCGTCCATGACGTCCCGTGCAGCGGTCGCCAGTGCCGCGTTCGTGCGGCCGATGCTCCACGCGTCGGCCCACAGGGTGGCGACGTCGTCGCGCGCGGGATCGGCGATGCAGCCGAGCAGGGTGCGGAGGCCGGAGACGGGGTCGGGAGCAGCGTCGACGATCGCGCGGACCTCGGCGACCTCGGCTGCCGCGACGGTGCGGAACGTCTCGCCGACCAGGTCCTCCATGCTCGGGCGGTAGTGGGCGACGAGCGAGGGCGCGACCCCGATCACGGCGGCGACCCCGCGGAGCGTCACCGCCGCGAGGCCCTCGGCGCGCGCCAGGTCGACGGCAGCCGCCGCGATCTGGGATCCGCGTTCGGCCGGGCTCAGGCGCCGGCGGGCCGGTGTCGTCGGCATCGTCCCACCGTATCCGCGCGTCACGCGCCCTCGACGACGAAGGCCGCCCACAGGTCGGCACGGGTCGCGAAGACGGCGAGGTCGCGGTCGAGGAGCCGGCCGGCGTGCTCGACCCGGGAGCGTGCCGTGTGGCGGTGGATGCCGAGCACCTGGGCGGCGCGGTCGTACTCGCAGTTCTGCTCGAGCCAGGCACGGACGGTGCGGGTGAGCTCGGTGCCCGCCGACCGGTCGTGTTCGAGCAGGGGAGCGAGGAACGCGCGTGCGACGGCTCCGGCGTCGACGTCCACGTGGGCCAGGTGTGCGAGGACGCCTTCCCGGGCGAGGTCGCCGAACTCGGTGGTGCCCGGTCGTCCTTCGCGCCGACGGTCCAGGGCCTGCACGGCCTCGGTGCGAGCGCGTCCGAACGATCGGTAGGCGGCACCGTCCGACAGGCCGGCCCGCAGGTCGAAGCGCCCGACCAGTTCCTCGACGATCGCGGTGTCGTCGGCGCTCACGCACAGGAAGAGGGCGTCGTCGACGGCGAAGAAGAGCTGTCCGGGCCGGTCCTGCACCCACAGTTCGAGCAGGTCGACGACGGTGTCGAGGTCGTGGTCGTCGACGTCGAGGGCCGCGATCCGGACGGGTTCGGCGGGCAGGGGACCCCACACCTCGCGCGAGGTCGACTGGACCACCTCCGGATCGCCGACCGAGAGCATGGTGAGCAGGCCGGTGCGCAGGAGCCCGCGTGCCCGGGCCAGCTCACGGTTCTGCTGCAGCGCGAGTCCGGCGAGGGCGATGACGGACGTCACCACCTCGCGTCCGGCGCGGTCGAGTGCTCCTCCGTTGGCGATCGCGAGCACGCCGCTCAGGTGGCCACCGCTGCCGAGGGTCTGCAGCGTGAACCCGGTGTGGTGCTCGGTCGTCACCGGCAGGCTCGCCCGCTGTCCCGCACGCAACAGGCGCAGCGCCTCGGTCCGGAGCAGCTCGAGGTCCTGCGCGGGCACGCCGTCCGCCGGGTGCCCGCGGTCCAGGCGCCCCGACACGTCGAAGAGCCCGACCCAGCCGTCGAGCTGCCCGGAGAGCTCGGCGATCGTGGCCCCGAGCCCGTCCGGGCGCATCGCTGCGAGCGAGATCGCCCGCTGTGCGGCGAGGGCCCAGGCGTTCCGGGCGTTCGCGTCGCGGGCGACCGCTTCGGCGTTCGCCTGCGCGACCGCGATGAACGAGGTCTCGTAGGGCACCTCGAACAACGGGAGCCCGTGCTGCGAACAGGCGGCGACGAGGGCGTCCGGGTGCCCGCGCGGACGACCTCGGTGCCGAACCCGAGTGCGACGACGCCCCGCTCGACGAGTCGGCGGACGTAGGGGCCGGCGACGTCCTCCGGGACCTCGGCCTCGGCGCCGAACTGGGTGCCCGTGGTCAGCAGTCCCTGCCCGTCGGCCAGGAACGGCGTCGGGTCCTCGAGGTCGGAGCTGTGCAGCCACGACAGCGGGGCGTCGAGGGCGCCCGTGTCCGCGTCGGTCAGCGGTCGGAGGCGGAGGTCGGCACGGTGCAACAGGGAACGCAGCGTCGCGGGCATGGGAGCACCCTATCCACCGGGGCGATCCGACCGGTGCTCGATGTACACGGTGGACAGCCACCGGGGTCGCCGCAGGCTCCTACCATCGCCGCATGTCCTCCACCGCAGCACCATCGATCAGTGCGCCCACCGGCGGCCCCTCGCTGCCCCAGGAACGACGGCTCGTCACGGCCGTCCCCGGCCCCGGTCACGCGAGCTCATGGCGCGGAAGGCCGGAGCCGTCGCGGCCGGGGTCGGGGTCGCCGTGCCGATCGCCGTCGTCGCGGCCGGTGGCGGGGTCGTCGTGGACGCGGACGACAACTCGTTCGTCGACCTGGGGTCCGGGATCGCCGTGACCAGCGTCGGCAACGCGCACCCCGCCGTCGTCGCCGCGGTCACCGAGCAGGTCGCTGCCTTCACCCACACGTGCTTCACGATCGCCGCCTACGACGGGTACGTCGCGGTCGCCGAGGCACTCAACCGGCTGACCCCCGGTGACCACGAGAAGCGCACGGCGCTGTTCAACTCCGGCGCCGAGGCCGTCGAGAACGCCGTGAAGATCGCGCGCAAGCACACCGGTCGGCAGGCCGTCGTGGTGTTCGACCACGCGTACCACGGCCGCACGAACCTCACGATGGCGCTCACCGCGAAGAACCAGCCCTACAAGGACGGCTTCGGCCCGTTCGCGCCCGAGGTCTACCGGGTCCCGATGTCCTACCCGTTCCACGACGGCCTCTCCGGGCCCGAGGCGGCGAAGCGCGCGATCAGCCAGATCGAGAAGCAGGTCGGCGCGGCGAACACCGCTGCGCTGCTCATCGAGCCGATCCAGGGGGAGGGTGGCTTCGTCGTCCCCGCGCCCGGGTTCCTCACCGCCCTGTCCGAGTGGACCACGGCGAACGGCGTCGTGCTCATCGCCGACGAGGTGCAGACCGGCTTCGCGCGCACTGGGTCGATGTTCGCGAGCGAGCACGAGGGGATCGTGCCGGACGTCGTCACGACCGCGAAGGGCATGGCCGGCGGTCTGCCCCTGTCCGCCGTGACCGGGCGCGCCGAGATCATGGACTCCGCGCACGTCGGCGGGCTCGGCGGCACCTACGGCGGCAACCCGATCGCCTGCGCCGCCGCCCTCGCCGCGATCGACGCGTTCGAGCACGACGGGCTGATCGACCGAGCCCGCGAGATCGGCGAGGTGCTGCTCGGACGACTCCGTGCCGCGCAGACGACCGACCCGCGGATCGGTGACGTCCGCGGACGCGGCGCGATGGTCGCGATGGAACTCGTGGACCCCGCGACCGGCGAACCGGACGCAGCACTGACCGGGAAGGTGGTGCGGTCGGCGTTCGAGCACGGCGTCATCGCGCTGACCGCCGGCACGTACGGCAACGTCGTCCGGTTCCTGCCCCCACTGTCGATCGACGACGCCCTGCTCCACGAGGGACTCGACGTCGTCCTGGAAGGACTCGCAACAGCATGACCACCGGCACCACCACCGCCCCTGCGGCCGACCGCACCGACGCCGAACGCGAGCTGCTCGCCCGCGTCCCCACGGGCCTCCTGGTCGACGGCACCTGGCAGTCGTCGGCCGACGGCCGGACCTTCGCCGTCGTCGACCCCGCCACCGGCGAGACGCTGCTCGACATCGCAGACGCAACCCCCGAAGACGGTGTCCGCGCCCTCGACGCCGCGGAAGCCGCCAAGACGGGCTGGGCGAGCACACCGCCGCGGCACCGCGCCGAGCTGCTCCGCCGCGCGTTCGACCTGCTGCAGGAACGACGCGAGGAGTTCGCGCTGCTCATGACGCTCGAGATGGGCAAGCCGCTCGCCGAGGCCCGCGGCGAGGTCGCGTACGGCGGGGAGTTCCTGCGCTGGTTCTCGGAGGAAGCGGTCCGGATCGGCGGCTCGTACGGCACCAACCCGGAGGGCACCGGCCGTGCCACCGTCTCCCACAAGCCCGTCGGCCCCGCGTTCCTCATCACACCGTGGAACTTCCCGCTGGCGATGGCGACCCGGAAGATCGCACCGGCGCTCGCCGCCGGGTGCACGGTCGTCGTGAAGCCGGCCGAACTGACGCCGCTCACGACCCTGCTGTTCGTCGACCTGCTGCGCGAGGTCGGTCTGCCCGCCGGGGTGGTCAACGTGGTCCCGACCACACGGGCCGCCGACGTCTCCGGGCCGGTGATCGCCGACCCCGGCTCCGGAAGCTGTCCTTCACGGGCTCGACGCCGGTCGGACGCACGCTGCTCGCCCAGGCGGCGCAGAACGTGCTCCGGACGAGCATGGAGCTCGGCGGCAACGCCCCGTTCCTGGTGTTCGCCGACGCCGACCTCGACCTGGCCGTGGAGGGCGCGCTCGCCGCCAAGTTCCGGAACACCGGGCAGGCGTGCACCGCCGCGAACCGGTTCCTGGTGCACGAGGACGTCGTCGACGAGTTCACGCGCCGGGTCACCGCACGCGTCGAGGCCATGCGGGTCGGACGCGGCACGGAGGACGGCGTCGCCATCGGACCCCTCATCGACGACCGCGCCGTCGACAAGGCGCACCGCCTGGTCACCGATGCGCTCGACCGCGGCGCCACGCTCCGCACCGGCGGACACCCGGTCGACGGCCCCGGCACCTTCTACGCGCCCACGGTCCTGACCGACGTGCAGCCCGGCAGCGACCTGCTCCGCGACGAGATCTTCGGGCCCGTCCTGGCGATCCGGACCTTCCGGACCGAGGACGAGGCCGTGGCCGCCGCCAACGACACCGAGTACGGTCTGGTCGGCTACGCGTTCACCGAGGACCCGGCCCGAGGGCGGCGCCTGATGGAGCGGCTCGAGACCGGCATGCTCGGACTCAACACCGGGGTCGTCTCGAACGCGTCGGCCCCGTTCGGCGGGGTGAAGCAGTCCGGCCTCGGCCGCGAGGGCGGCGGCGAGGGCATCGCCGAGTACCTCGAGACCATGTACACGCTGACCCCGGACCCGTTCCGGAGCACCACCACCGAAGGAGCAGCACGATGATCGAGAGCGACGTCGTCGTCATCGGAGCCGGTGTCACCGGCCTGACCGCCGCGAACCGCCTGCGCGCCGCGGGACTGACCGTCACGGTGCTCGAGGCGCGCGACCGCGTGGGCGGCCGCACCTGGACGAACGACATCGACGGCGTCACGCTCGAGATCGGTGGCCAGTGGGTCTCGCCCGACCAGACCGCGCTGCTCGAGACCCTCGACGAACTCGGGCTCGACACGTACGACCGGTACCGCGAGGGCTCCAGCGTCTACGTCGACGCCGAGGGCACCCGCACCGAGTACACCGGCGACATCTTCCCGCTGCCCGAGGCGACGGCGAACGAGATCGAGCGACTCGTGACGGTCGTCGACGAGTACGTCGCAGCGGTCGACCCCGCGCGTCCGTGGGAGTCCCCGCACGCGGCGGCACTCGACGAGGTCTCCTTCCGCGCCTGGCTCCACACGCTGAGCGACGACCGCGTCGCCACCGACAACGTCGAACTGTTCATCGCGGGCGCCATGCTCACGAAGCCGGCACACGCGTTCTCGGCACTGCAGGCCCTGCTGATGGCCGCCTCTGCCGGGAGCTTCACGAACCTGGTCGACGCCGACTTCATCCTGGACAAGCGCGTCGTCGGCGGCATGCAACAGGTGTCGGAACGACTCGCGGAGCGCCTCGGTGACGCCGTGCACCTGAACGCGCCGGTGCGCACCCTGCGCTGGACCGACGACGGGGTCGTCGCGCTCGCCGACGGCGGCCTCGAGGTCCACGCCCGGCAGGCGCTCGTCGCCGTGCCGCCGCCCCTGTACTCACGGATCTCGTACGAGCCGCCGCTGCCCCGTCGCCAGCACCAGCTGCACCAGCACCTGTCGATGGGCTTCGTCATCAAGGTGCACGCCGTCTACGACCGGCCGTTCTGGCGCGGCGCCGGTCTCTCCGGCACCGCGTTCAGCCCCTACGAGGTCGTGCACGAGGCGTACGACAACACCGAGCACGGCTCCGAGCAGGGCACGTTGGTCGGGTTCGTCTCCGACCAGCACGCCGACGACCTGTTCACGCTGTCGGCGGAGGAACGGAAGGCCCGGGTGCTCGGTTCGCTCGCCCACTACTACGGCGACGAGGCCCTGCGCCCGGTCGTCTACTACGAGAGCGACTGGGGCACCGAGGAGTGGACCCGCGGCGCCTACGCGGCGAGCTTCGACCTCGGCGGGCTCGTCCGCTACGGCGCCGACCAGCGTGCAGCCGTCGGTCCGATCCGGTTCGCGTCGAGCGACCTGGCCGGGCAGGGGTACCAGCACGTCGACGGTGCGGTGCGGATCGGGCGCGAGGTCGCCGACGAGATCCTGGCCGTCACCCCGGTCGCCGCCGGCTCCGGCGCTGCCGCCTCGTCCGTCTGAACGGGTGCAGCGTCGACCGCGCGTAGCGTCCGGGCCATGAGCGACACGACGGCGAACGGATCCAGCGACCCCAGCGAGGCCGAAGCGCAGTACACCGAGGACCTGCCCGACGGGTCGCCCTCCGGCGACGCCACGAAGGACCCGGAGCAGGACAGCGACACGGACTCCGGCGGCGAGCCCGCCGACCCGCAGCAGTAGCGGCGACCGACGAGCGGACGGGAGGCGCGGTGCCAGCTGGCACCGTGCCTCCCGTCCGTCGTGGAGCCGGGTCCAGAGCGTCCGTCAGCCGATGCGGATCAGCTTCTTGTTGACGAACTCGTCGGCCCCCAGGGGGCCGAGCTCGCGGCCGAAGCCGCTCGCCTTGACGCCGCCGAACGGCAGTTCGGGGCTGTCCGCGCCGACGATGTTGACGTAGACCATGCCGGCCTCGAGCCGGTCCGCGACGCGGAGCGCCTGGTCGGCGTCGGTCGTGAACAGGTACGAGCCGAGGCCGTACGGGGTGTCGTTGGCGAGTGCGACGGCGGCGTCCTCGTCGGCGACCCGGTACACGGCGGCGACGGGGCCGAAGAACTCCTCGCGGTACGCGTCGTTGTCCGGCGTGACGTCGGTCAGGATCGTCGGCACGAAGGCGTTGCCCCGGCGGTCGCCGCCCGTGACGACCGTCGCTCCCTGCGCGACGGCGGACGCGAGCTGCTCCTGCAGCCGGTCCGCGGCGGTCGGGGACGACAGCGGCCCGAGCTCGGCGCCGGGCACGGACGGGTCGGTCGGCGAGACCGCCGACATGGCCGTCGTGAACTTCGCCAGGAAGTCGTCGTACAGGTCGTCCACCACCAGGAAGCGCTTCGGGGCATTGCAGACCTGCCCGTTGCCCTCGAGGCGGGTGGTGACGGCCGACTCGACCACGGAGTCGAGGTCGTCGGTGGACAGCACGATGAAGGGGTCCGACCCACCGAGCTCGAGCACGACCTTCGTGAGGTTCCGGCCGGCGATCTCGGCGACGGCGGCACCGGCGCGGGCGGACCCGGTCAGCGAGACGCCCTGCACGCGTGGGTCGGCGATGACGTCGGCGGCCTGGTCGTTCGTCGCGAAGACGTTCGTGTACGCGCCCTCGGGGAACCCGGCGTCGCGGAAGATCCGCTCGATCGCCAGGGCCGACTCGGGGCACTGCGGTGCGTGCTTGAGCAGGACCGTGTTGCCGATGAGCAGGTTCGGACCGGCGAACCGGGCGATCTGGTAGGCGGGGAAGTTCCACGGCATGATGCCGAGCAGGACGCCGATCGACGACTTCCGGATGAAGGCGCTGCCCTCGGAGCCGTCGGCCAGGGTGATCGGCTGGTCGGCGAGGAACTCCTCGGCGTGGTCGGCGTAGTAGTCGTAGATGTCGGCGCAGAAGTCCACCTCGCCCTCCGCCTGGTCGATCGGCTTCGCCATCTCGCGCACGATCGTGGCGGCGAGGTCGGCGTGACGCTCCCGGTACAGGTCCGCGACGCGGTGGAGCAGGGCCGCGCGGTCCGCGACGGTGCTGCTGCGCTCGCGGTGGGCGCGGTCCGCGACAGCGATCGCCGCACGGAGCTCGTCGTCGGTGATGGTCGGGAACGTCTCGAGGGTCGTGCCCGTGGTGGGGTCGGTGACGGCGTACATGGCGTCCTCTCGTGGTGGGTCAGGCCTGGTCGGTCAGCTGCTTGTTCACACCCGTGACGGGCTGGTTCTCGTCGAAGCTCTTCGGCAGCACCCGGAAGCCCTTCGTGATGACGAGCAGGTAGGCGAAGCCGATCGCGGCCCACACTCCTCCTGCGATCAGCGCGTCGGCGTGGAGCTGCGACCAGAGCACCCCCGTCAGCACCATCGCGAGGCCGGGCAGGACGATGTACTTCCACCGGTCACCCGCGGTGTGGCGACGGCCCTGCCGGACGGCGAAGTGCACGATGACGCTCGCGTTGACGAAGGTGAAGGCCACGAGCGCGCCGAAGTTGATGTACGACGAGATGGTGTCGAGTGAGAAGCTCATCGCGAGCAGCGTGACCGCGCCGACGAACACGACGTTGAACACCGGGGTGTGCGTGCGCGGGTTGACGTAGCCGAACACCCGCTTCGGCAGGACGTTGTTCCGGCCCATCACCATGAGCATGCGGGCGACACTCGCGTGCGAGGCGAGCCCCGACGCCAGCGCAGCGACGAAGCCGGCCGACACCAGGACCGCCTGGAACACCGGGCCACCGACGAGCAGGCCGATCTGGGGGAGCGGGTCGTCGGTGAACTCGCCGAACGGGGTGTTCGTCGGGAACCGCAGCTGCGCGAAGTACGCGGACACCAGGAAGATCGCGCCGCCGAGCAGCACCGTCAGCATGATCGCCTTCGGCATGATCCGGATCGACTTCGCCTCTTCCGTGTACATCGTCACGGCGTCGAAGCCGATGAACGAGAAGCAGACCACCGTCGCACCGGTGAGCAGGGCGGACATCGTCACACCGTCGTGCACGAACGGCTCGGTGCTCGCGATCGTGCCGGCGCCGGCACCGTGGACGAGTTCGATGACGGTGAAGACCACGAACGCGATCATCGCCAGGATCGCGCCGATGAGCAGCACCATGTTGAGGTTCGACGTGCCGCGCATCGACAGGCAGATCACCGTCGTCACGAACACCGTGTAGACGACGACCGTCACCCACGACGGCAGCGCCGGGAACACCTGCTCCAGGTAGAGCCGGATGATCAGGGCGTTCACCATCGGCAGCAGCAGGTAGTCGAGCAGAGACGCCCAACCGACCATGAACCCGAGGTTCGGGTGCATCGACTCCCGCACGTACGTGTAGGCCGAGCCGGCCGCCGGGTAGACCCGGACCATCTTCCCGTAGCTGATCGCCGTCAGGGCCATGATGACCAGCGCGATCAGGTACGCGCTCGGCACGGCGCCGTCGGTCTGCCCGGAGACGATGCCGAAGGTGTCGAACACCACCGTCGGGGTCATGTAGCCGAGGCCCAGGCCGACGATCGCCCAGAGTCCGAGGCTCCGCTTCAGGGAACCGCCGCGCGCAGGCGTTGCCGGTGCTGTCGGTGCGGGGACCGCGGTCGGTGATGCCATGTGCGTTGACTTCCTGCTGGGTCGGGGGTGGGCAGCGCCGGAGCTGGGCTGGGCAGCGTCGCCCGGACTGGTTCGGAGCAACATACCGATGTGCGAGTGCTCGGTGGACCGGCCGCGGTGTACAGACGTCGGGCAGTCGCTGTACACCGCGGCGATGGATCAGACCGCCGGCTGTTGCTGCGTGATGCAGTGCAGGCCGCCGCCGCGCGCGAAGACCGGACGAGCGTCGATCGAACGCACCTGACGACCCGGGTACACGTCGGCGAGGATGCCGCGGGCGCGGTCGTCGGCGACGGCGTCACCGAACGCGCAGGCGATCACGGCGCCGTTCACCACCACGTGGTTGACGTAGTTCCAGTCGACCGGGCCGTCGTCGTCGGTCAGGGTCGACGGGGCCGGCAGTTCGACGATGGTCGCGTCCGTGGCCTGCTCGAGCGCCCGACGGATCTGCGGCATCACCAGGTGGTCCGGGTGGCCGGCGTCGGGCTGCGCGTGCAGCAGGACGGTGCGGGAGGTCGTGGTGGCGCTGGTGTCGCTGATGTCGCTGGTGTCGCTGATGTCGCTGGTGGCGCTGGTGCCGCTCGGCGCGCCCGCGAACGTCGCGACCATGTCGACGTGGCCCCGGGTCCCGAACCCGTCGTAGTCACGGGTCAGGCCGCGGGGCAGCCAGACCACGTCCGTCGCGCCGATCGTCCGGGCCAGCTCGAGTTCGACGCGCTCGCGGTCGGCGTACGGGTTCCGTCGCGGATCGAGCTGCACGGTCTCCGTCACCAGGACCGTGCCCGTACCGTCGACGTGGATCGCGCCGCCCTCGTTCACGAGCAGCGACGGGATCCGCCGTGCACCGGCGGCGGCCGCGACGGTGGCGGCGACCTCGGCGTCACGGGTCCACGTCGACCAGGGGTTCGCGCCCCAGCCGTTGAAGACCCAGTCCACGGCGCCGAGCTCGCCGGTCACGTCGTCGACGACGAACGTCGGCCCGATGTCGCGCATCCAGAAGTCGTCGAGGGGCGCTTCGAGCACCTTGACCGCCGTCGACAGCAGGCGACGAGCGTCGGCTCGCGCGACCGGGTCCACGACGATCGTGACGGGCTGGTGCTCGCTGATCGTGTTGGCGGTGGTCGCCCACGTCCGTCGCGCCGCCTCGGCGCTCGCCGCGTCGTCACCGAGCGTCAGGCCGGGGCGCGGGAACGCCATCCAGGTGCGTTCCTGCGGAGCCGTCTCGGGAGGCATCACCCACGTCATGCGCGCGCCTCCGGTCCGGCGTCGGTCGCCGCCACCCCGATGGCCGCGTCGATCGCGTCGCGTGCGCCGTACGCGTGACGGTCCTCGTCGACCGGGGCGACGAGCCCCGCGTAGAGGTCCGGGCGACGGGTCACGTAGAAGGGGAACAGTCGGAGCCACTCCGTCCGGGCCTCGAGGTCGAGGTCCGCCACGAGCACCGCGTCGGCGTCACGGGGTGCCTCGGCGAGCACGCGGCCGAACGGGTCCGAGATGAACGACGACCCGTAGAACGTGATGTCGCCCTCGTCGCCCCAGCGGTTCGGGACGACCATGAACTGGCCGGCGGTGATGCCGTTCGCGACGATGACCTGCCGCCAGATCGGGGCGGTGTCGAAGTCCGGGAAGGTCGGTTCGGAGCCGATCGCCGTCGGGTACACCAGGACCTCGGACCCGGCGAGGCCGTAGGATCGGGCGACCTCGGGGAACCACTCGTCCCAGCAGGTCGGCAGCCCGAGGCGTGCGCCGAGTCCCGCCGGCTCGTACACCGGGAAGGCGTCGTCGTCCGTCCCCGGGCGGAAGTACGTGTCCTCGTGGTAGCCGGCGCTGATCGGGATGTGGGTCTTGCGGGTCCGGCCGACCAGGGCGCCGTCGGGGGCGACGAGGACAGCGGTGTTGTGGCCGCGGGGGTCGTCGGGGTGGTCGTCGTCGGCAGGTCGCTCGTACAGCGAGGCGTGCACGAAGACCCCGTGCTCGATCGCCTGTGCGCGGGCGAAGGTGACCGTCGGGCCGTCCTCGAGTGACTCGGCGAGGTCCTTCGGGACACCACTGGCCGGGGTGTCGCCGGGGTAGCGGCGCAGGGTGAGCTCGGGCAGGAACACCGCCGCGGCGCCGTTGGCCGCGGCGGTGGCGATGCCGTCGGCGAGTTGTGCGCGGTGGGCAGCGGGGTCCGCGAGCCAACGCACCTGCACGAGGGCGACGCGGGTCGAGCGGCGGGGGGTGCCGGTGTCCTGGTGCAGCGGAGACGGGTGCGGGGGAGCGATGAGGACGTCCATCCCGCCATTGTTGATCGCATGGTCAATGAGCGCAAGGCCCAGGTGGAGTTGGGTGGGGTGATGAGCGAACCCATCGTCACGCCGCTCGGCTTCTCGCACGTGCGCCTCACGGTCACCGACATCCGCCGCAGCAAGGCCTTCTACGAGCAGCTGTTCGGCATGCCGCCCGGCAGCGACTTCAGCGACCAGATCGACGACCCGACGATCCACGACGACCCGTGGCGGACCTACGGTGGGTGCTCGTTCACCCTCGGCGGGCAGACGCTCGGCCTGCGACCAGTCGCCCCAGCCGAGGACCGGTTCGATCCCGACCGAGTCGGCCTCGACCACGTGTCGTTCCGCGTCGGGTCCGTCGACGACCTGCACGCCGCCGTCGAGCGACTGGACGCCGCCGGCATCGAACACGGCGACGTCACCGACCTGCCGCCGTTCGGCCTGGTGATCCTGTCCGTGCAGGACCCCGACGACGTCAACCTGGAGTTCGCGGCACCGCGGCCCTGAGCACGGTGCACCGGTGTCCGCTTGCCGCGTCCGTCACCCGGACCTCCAGGTGCCACTGGGGCGCGGAGCGTTGCCTGATCGCGTCAGATCTCAGGAGGAGACAGCATGAGCAAGACCTGGTTCATCACCGGAGCGTCGAAGGGCTTCGGCCGCGAGTGGGCGGAAGCCGCGCTCCAACGTGGAGACTCCGTCGCCGGCACGGCCCGCAACACCGACGACGTGCAGGCACTCGTCGACCAGTACCCGGACACGTTCCTCGGACTGCAGCTCGACGTGACCGACCGTGCCGCGGACTTCGCGGCCGTGCAGCGTGCGGCGGAGCACTTCGGCTCACTCGACGTCGTCGTGAACAACGCCGGCTACGGCCACTTCGGCATGGTCGAGGAACTCACCGAGGACGAGGTCCGCGCCCAGCTCGAGACGAACCTGTTCGGTGCGCTCTGGGTGACCCAGGCCGCGCTGCCGATCATGCGCGAGCAGGGCTCCGGGCACGTCATCCAGGTGTCGAGCATCGGCGGGATCAGCGCGTTCCCGACGGTCGGCGCCTACCACGCATCGAAGTGGGCGCTCGAGGGGCTGTCGCAGTCCCTGTCGCAGGAGGTCGCCGGCTTCGGCATCCACGTGACGCTCATCGAGCCGGGCGGCTTCTCGACCGACTGGTCCGGGCCGTCGTCGAAGAAGAGCGACCAGATCGCCGCGTACGCCGACGTCCGCGAAGCCGCGTCGAAGCGCCCGTCGGCCGCCGACCCCGGCAAGCCCGAAGCGACCCGCTCGGCGATCCTGAAGGTCGTCGACGCCGAGCAGCCGCCCTGCGCGTCTTCTTCGGCAAGGCGCCGCTCGGCATCGCCGAGCAGGACTACGAGTCCCGCCTGGCGACCTGGCGCGAGTGGCAGCCGGTGTCAGAGGAGGCACACGGCTCCTGACGGCCCGGCGGTCAGCGCTGCGTGCTCGTCGCGCCGATCACGGACAGCAGCCGGAGCCGCTCCGCGCTCTCGCTGCCGGGCTCCGCGGTGTGGACCAGCAGCGTCTGGGAACTCTCGGGGTCGTTCAGCACCTGACACTGCAGCGTGAGCAGGCCGACCTCCGGGTGGCGGTACCGCTTCACGTCACGGGGTCGCACGCCGACCTCGCGACGTGCCCAGACGTCGCGGAACTCCGCACTCGTCCCGAGCAGGTGGTCGGCCAGGCGCTGCTCGGGAACCGGGGCCTCGGCGTGCGAGGACGCCCCGGAGCCCCGAGGCGTACATCCGAGACAGGAACGCGTGGTCCTCGACCGGGTGCACGTCGCGGGACCGGGAGCGGCGAACCACCGGTAGCCGATGCTCCGGTCGTCGCCTCGGCGGCCGCGCGCGTCACCGGTCAGCTCGACGGCGAGCGGCGTCTGTTGCAGTGTCTCGCCCAGCTCGGTGACGATCTCGGCGGGGCTGTCGGCGAGCCGGTCGAAGATGCGCATCATCCCCGGGCTGACGTGGTCCCCTCCGGAGGCGGCCGCTGGTGGCTCGTGTCCGGCGAGGCGGAAGAGGTGGTCGCGCTCCGCGATCGTGGCCGCAGTCCCTGCGCGATGGACGCGAGCATCTGGTCGGACGGCTGCGGGCCGCGCTCTCGCTCCAACCGCGCGTAGTAGTCGACGGACATGTTGCTCAGCAGGGCCGCTTCCTCGCGGCGCAGTCCGGTCGTGCGGCGCCGTTGCCCGCGCGCGAGGCCGACGTCCTCGGGCTGGAGTGCAGCGCGACGCCCGCGGAGGAAGTCCGCCAGGGATGCTCGGTCGATCACGGCCCCATCTTCTCCCGGACACGACGGCGTATCCACGGATCATCAGGCCGTGGTTGCGGAGGCGGAGGGCGGGGACGATCGTCGTGAGCGTCGTCCCCGGCGTCCACGACGAAAGAGGCGAACCATGGCACGGACCGAGCAGCTGCCCCTCCCGGACCTCACGGGTCGGAGGGTCCTGGTGACCGGCGCGAGCGACGGCATCGGGCTGGAGATCGCCGCCCGGTTCGCCGGAGCCGGAGCCGAGGTCGTCATGCCCGTGCGGAACCGCGGCAAGGGGCGACGGCGGCGGCCCGGATCAGCGAGCGGCACCCGGCGGCGTCGGTCGTGCTCGAGGACCTCGACCTGTCCTCGCTCACCTCGATCGGGGCGCTCGGTGACCGGTTGCGGGCCGACGGAACGCCGATCGACGTGTTCGTGGGGAACGCCGGCGTGATGACCCCGCCGGAACGCGGGACCACGGAGGACGGCTTCGAGCTGCAGTTCGGCACGAACCACCTCGGCCACGTGGCGCTCGTCGGCGGAGTGCTGCCCCTGCTCCGAGCAGCGAGCGGCCGGGTCGTGATGCAGACGAGCGTGGCGGCGCGGCGTGCGTCGATCCGTTGGGACGACCTGCAGTCCGAGCGGGACTACGACGGCATGCGGGCGTACGCGCAGTCGAAGCTCGCGTGCGCCCTCTTCGCCCTCGAACTCGGTCGGAGGAGCCGCTCCAGAGGGTGGGGTGTCACGAGTGCGGTCAGTCACCCGGGCGTCGCCCCGACGAGCCTGCTCGCCGCCCGCCCGGAGATCGGCCGCGGCGGCGACACCCCGCAGGTCCGGGTGATCCGGTGGCTGTCGGCGCGCGGGCTCCTCGTGGGGACACCGGCCACGGCTGCGGAGCCGGCTCTGCTCGCGGCCACGGCTCCGGACCTCGACGGCGGGTTCGCCGGGCCGACCGGCATCGGCCAGCTCGGGGGCACGGCCGGACGTCGGGCACCGTGGGCTCCGATGCTCCGGACGGAGGACGCAGCACGGCTCTGGGACGCGTCCGAGGCGCTGGTCAGCTGATGATGTTGACCGCGCGCGAGATGACCAGGGCCAGCAGGATGAACCCCCCGAGTGCCTGGTAGGCCATGATCATCTTCGCGCGCACGGTCATCGGCATGGTGTCGGTCGGGCTGAACGCCACCATGTTCGTCATCGCGACGTAGAGGTAGTCGAGGTAGACCGGACGCCATGCGGCGGTCTTCGGGTCGGTCTCCTGGGGGAACTGGAAGTCGGCCTCGTCACTCGTCCACAGCTCGGGACGACGACGAGCCACCGGCCCGCCCCGGTCGAGCTCCCAGTACACGAGCCCGAACGCGATGATCGTGCTCACCCACACCTGCAGGGCGGTGAGCAGCACGGCACCGCCGTCCGCGTGGCCACCGAGGAGCAGCTCGATCGTCCGGACCACGGTCAGCTGGTTCGCGACGGTGAGCAGGATCGCCAGCGAGAAGGACACCCACCGCGACCAGGTCGTCTCGCGGGTCAGTCGTCGCGGGTTGAAGACGACGAGCGGGATCAGCAGCAGGACGCCGAGCACCGGGACCACCCACGACGGGAAGAACAGCACCTCGCTCGGCAGGAACAGGCTGAGCCCGAGGTTCACCAGGACGGCGATCGCCACCGGCGCGCGGTGCTCGTGGCGGTGGCGGGTCCTGGTCGGGGTCACGGTGTGAGTGTCGCGCACCGGCTGCGCGCGGAGGTGACCCGCAGCGGCGCGTCGGTCCGTCGTGTCCACCGCTCGACGGACGCGGGGTCGCCCCGGAGGTGCAGGACGCCGCACCGAGCGGCGGACGACACCGGGTCGGCACCGGTCGAGGCTGGAGCCATGACCGAACGCATCCACCACCCCGTCCGTCTCGTGGCCGCCGCCGTGCTCGCCGGGGGCCTGGCCCTCACCGCGACCGGCTGCTCCTTCATCCAGCAGCAGACGGGCGACGCCTGGGCGGTCACGTACCAGGTGCAGGTCGACGGGCCGGCCGGGTCGGAACTGTCCGACGTCCGCGTCGAGGGTGCCGAGCAGCGCGGCGACGCCCCCGAGGTGCACCGGCTCGGCACGCAGGAGACGGGCACCCAGAAGACGGGCACGCAGGAGACGGGCACCTGGGAGCACGAGTCGATCGTCCTCGCCGAGCAACGTGCCTCGGTCCGGGCGACCCCGGCGCGGGGTGCGACGGCGACGTGCCGGATCCTGCTCGACGGCAAGCGCGAGATCGCCACGGAGACCGCTGCCGCGGGTGAGCCCGTGACGTGCTCGGTCGACACCCCCGCGTTCGACTGAGCCGATCAGCCGCTGACGGGCGTCGCGAGCACGAGCGGGTCGACCTCGGAGCCGAGCAACCGCCCGGCCGCCCGCAGTCCGGACAGCAGCGCGCCGTGCACGGTCGCCGGGTCGTCGCCCCACGTGGCCTCGCCAGCGAGTTGCACCCGGCCGGACGGCGCTCCGAGCAGGTCGTGGTCGTCCGGTGACGCCCCGACGTGCAGGTACGAGTAGGAGCCGCGTGCGAACGGGTCGTCGGCCCACCGGGTGATCCGGAACGCCTCGGGGTCCGGGACCGACAGGCCGAACATCCGACGCAGGCCGCCGATGCCCTCTTCCACGATCATGGCGTCCGGCAGGGTCTCGAGGCGCCGGGCCCCGGTCCCGCCGACCAGTGCGGCCAGTACCGGCGCTCCGGTCACGCGGGACATGTCGTACCAGGAGTGCCAGTCGACACCGGCCGACCCCTGCTGACGGACCACCCACGAATCACCCCAGAACCGCTCCGGGAACCGCAGGAACACCTTGTCGTAGACCCCCATCCCGAGCCGGCCCATCGCACCGGTGACCGCCTCGGCGAGCGGTGGGTCGAACGTCACGTCGCCGGCCTGCAGCACCCCGAGCGGCACGGTCACGACGACGTCGTCCGCCGTGACCGACGAACCGTCGGCGAGTCCGACCACGACACCCGTCGCGGACTGCGTCACCGACCGCACGACCGCGGACAGCCGGACGTCGAGCCCCTCGGCCAGGGCGGCGTACTGGGCGTAGCCGCGCGGGAACACCACCTCGTCGCCGGGGACGTGTTCCTCTTCGAGGCCGCGGGCGTCGAGGACCGTCACGGGTGCGCCGCAGAGGTCCTCGGAGCGGTGGGCCATGTACTCGCGGACCCGCGCGGCCCGGTCGCCCTGCCACTGCAGGGACCGCAGCACGGTGTCGACGGCGGCCGCGTACGTCGAGGGCGGTGGAGCGTGTGCGACGACGGTGTCGAGCGCCGCGTCGACGGTGTGCAGGTCCGCGACGAACGCCGACGCCTCCGCAGCGGACAGCGGTGCGCCGGAGGGCCGTGCCACGCGATCGGCCGGCCGTCGAACTGGAAACTCCCGACGGTGAACTCCACGGTCTCGATGCCGAAGCGGGGAGCCAGGGCCCAGAGCGGGTTGCCGTCGACGCCGTGGATCCACGAGGCGCCGAGGTCCACGGGCACGTCGAGCGCGGTGTCGGTCCAGGTTCGGCCGCCGATCCGGTCGCGGGCCTCGAGCACGACGACCCGCTGGCCGTCGAGTGCGAGTGCTCGGGCAGCGGCGAGTCCGGCGACCCCGGCCCCCACCACGACGACGTCGGCATCGAGTGCAACCATCAGTGGCCTCCGGTCAACGGTGCCATCAGCCGCGCGGCCAGGCTCGGCCGTCCGGTCAGGGCTTCTTCGCGGTCGGCCAGGTCGGTCGCCACGAGCCCGGCGTTCGCCCCGAGGAACCGGAGCGGCTCGGGCTCCCAGTCGGGTGAGCGGTGGTTCACCCACGGCAGCGCGGTGAGCGGCGACGCGACCCCGCGCACGAGGTCGGCGAGCGTCCGCCCGGCCAGGTTCGTCGTGGAGAGTCCGTCACCGACGTAGCCGCCGGCGGTGCCGACGTGCCCGTCCCAGGTGACGGACGCGCACCAGTCGCGCGGCACGCCGAGCGGGCCGCCCCACGTGTGGGTGATCGGGGCGTCGGCGACGGCTGGGAACAACTCCACCAGGGACCGCCGCAGGTGCTCGAACACGCGCGGTACCCGGTCGTAGCCGGGGTGATCGCGGACCCCCAGTGGTAGCGGGCTCCGCGTCCGCCGAACGCCAGTCGGTCGTCCGCCGTGCGCTGTCCGTACACGAGCAGGTGCCGGTAGTCGGAGAACGTCTGCCCGTGCTCCAGGCCGATGCGGTCCCAGACCGCCGCGGGCAGCGGCGCCGTGGCGATCATGAGCGAGTAGAGCGGCAGGATCCGCCGCTTCGTCTGTTCGAGCTGTGCGCCGTACCCCTCGACCGCGATGACGACCGCGCCGGCCGTGACGGTCCCACGCGACGTGACCACACGCCCGTGATCCCACGACGAGGCGGGCGTGTGCTCCGCGATCCGGACGCCCCGGGCCTCCAGGGCGGCCGCCAGGCCACGCACCAGTGCTGCGGGCTGCACGCGCGCACAGTCCGGGGTCCACGCGACCCCCGCCGATCCGGCGGCGTCGCCGGCCGGGCCGCGCGCCACGACATGGCGTCGCCCCACTCGGCCGACGAGGCGACCTCGTCGTGCGCCGCGCGTTCCTGCACGGCGGACCGAGCGTAGAGGACGGTGCCGCCCTTCACGTAGTCGCAGTCGACCCCGGCTTCGGCCGCTGCGCGGCCGACCTCGTCGACGGTGTCGCGCATCGCTGCGCGCAGTGCGAGGGCGGCGTCGCGGCCGTGCTCGCGCGCGACGGACTCGGCGGATCGCGGGAACAGCGCCGAGCACCAGCCCCCGTTGCGACCGGAGGCGCCGAACCCGGCGATCTCGCGTTCCAGGACGACGATCTGGAGGCCCGGGTCGGCCTGGTGCAGGTACCAGGCGGTCCAGAGACCCGTCAGTCCACCGCCGACGATCGCGACGTCCGCGGTCGTGTCGCCGTCGAGCGGCGGCCGGGGCGCCAGGTCGTCGCGTCCGGTGGACGCGAGCTGGTCGAGCCAGAACGAGACGCCCCGGTAGCCGCTCACGATCAGATCTTCGACGAGGCCTCGGACAGGACGCTCCGCAGGATCGAGGTGATCTCGCGGAACTCCGGCTGCCCGATGGTCAACGGCGGGGCGAGCTGCACGACCGGGTCGCCACGGTCGTCGGCCCGGCAGTACAGGCCGGCGTCGAACAGCGCCTTCGACAGGAACCCGCGCAGCAGCCGCTCGGACTCGTCGTCGTCGAAGGTCGTCTTGGTGGCCTTGTCCTTGACGAGCTCGATGCCGTAGAAGTAGCCGTCACCGCGGACGTCACCGACGATCGGCAGGTCCTTCAGGGTGTCGAGCTCGGCCTTGAACAGCGGGGCGTTCTGCCGCACGTTCGCGAGCAGGCCCTCTTCCTCGAAGATGTCGAGGTTCTCCATCGCGACGGCGGCCGACACCGGGTGCCCGCCGAACGTGTACCCGTGGTAGAAGGTCGTGTCGCCCTTGGAGAACGGCTCGAAGAGCTTGTCGCTGATGATGGTCGCGCCGATGGGGGAGTAGCCCGAGGTCATCGCCTTCGCGCACGTGATCATGTCCGGCACGAAGTCGTAGGTGTCGCAGGCGAACATGGTGCCGATCCGGCCGAAGGCGCAGATCACCTCGTCCGAGACGAGCAGGACGTCGTACTCGTCACAGATCTCGCGCACCCGCTGGAAGTACCCGGGCGGCGGGGTGAAGCAGCCGCCGGAGTTCTGCACCGGTTCGAGGAACACCGCCGCGACGGTGTCGGGGCCCTCGAACTCGATCATCTCGCGGATGCGCTCGGCCGCCCAGAAGCCGAACTGCTCCTCGGTGCCGCCCGGGAAGCCCATCTCCTCGGCGCGGTAGTAGTTCGTGTTCGGCACCCGGAAGCCACCGGGCGTCAGGGGCTCGAACATCTGCTTCATCGCCGGGATGCCGGTGATCGCCAGGGCACCCTGCGGGGTGCCGTGGTAGGCGACCGCGCGCGAGATGACCTTGTGCTTCATGGGCTTGCCCTGGAGCTTCCAGTAGTACTTCGCGAGCTTGAAGGCGGTCTCCACCGCTTCGCCGCCGCCCGTCGAGTAGAAGACCTTGTTGAGGTCGCCGGGGGCGTGCTCGGCCAGGCGGTCGGCGAGTTCGATGGCGGCCGGGTGCGCGTAGGACCAGATCGGGAAGAAGCTCAGCGTCTCCGCCTGCTTCGCGGCCATCTCGGCCAGGCGCTTCCGACCGTGGCCGGCGGCGACGACGAACAGGCCGGAGAGCCCGTCGATGTAGCCCTTGCCGTGGCTGTCGTAGACGTGGTGGCCCTCGCCGCGCACCATGATCGGCACGTCGGCACCGGCTTGGTTCGCGCCGTGTCGGGCGAAGTGCATCCACAGGTGGTCCCGGGACTTCCGCTGCAGGTCGGCGTCGTCGACCGGGGCGAACGGGTCGTAGGAGTGGAGCCGCGTGGGCTGTCCGGTCGTCTGGTCTGAGATGGTCATCGCGTTCCCCAGTCGTAGAGCTGTTTGCGGAGTTGCAGGTAGACGAAGGTCTCGGTGCCGGCGACGCCCGGGATGGCCCGGATCGTGTCGTTGAGCAGTTCGATCAGGTCGTCGTCGTCCTCGCAGACGACCTCGACCATCAGGTCGAAGCTGCCGGCGGTCATGACGAGGTAGTCGACCGCCGGCAGCTGTTCGAGGGCATCGGCGACTGTTCGGGTGTCGCCGCTGACCCGGATGCCGATCATCGCCTGCCGGTGGAAGCCGAGCTGCATCGGGTCGGTGACCGCGACGATCTGCATGACGCCGGTCTCGGTGAGCTTCTGGACGCGCTGCCGGACCGCCGCCTCGCTGAGACCGACGGCCTTGCCGATCTCGCCGTACGGACGGCGGCCGTCCGCCTGGAGTTGTTCGATGATCCGCTTCGAGGTGTCGTCGATCGGTCCCGGACGTCGTGGTGCTGCCGCCATGCCGGACAGCATGGCAGCGAGGCTCGGAGCGCGCAAGGGATTCCGTTGTGAACACCGTGTTTCGCGACGATTTCCGTTGTTACGGTTCTCCACAACCTCCGAATCCGTCTTCCGCGCCGCCGGAATCCGTGTCAGGATCACCGCCATGCTGGACACGACGGAAACGGTGACCACGACGCACGAGGTGCGCAACTTCGTCGGTGGGTCGTTCGTCGAGTCGGGCGCGGACACCCGGTTCGACCTGGTCGACCCCACCACCGAGCAGGTCTACGGCACGTCCCCCGTGTCCACGGCTGCCGACGTCGACGCGGCCTTCACCAGCGCGAGCACCGCCTTCGCGACCTGGCGCCGCACGACCCCGGCGAACGGCAGCTCGCGCTGTTCCGGATCGCGGACGCCATGGAGCAGCGGGCATCGGAGTTCGCCGACCTCGAGTCCCTCGACACCGGCAAGCCCCGGGCCACCCTGGTCGAGGACGAGATCCTGCTGTCCGTCGACCAGATCCGCTTCTTCGCCGGAGCCGCCCGCAACCTCGAGGGCCGCAGCGCCGGCGAGTACATGGCTGACCACACCTCGTTCGTCCGGCGCGAGCCCATCGGCGTCGTCGCCCAGGTGACCCCGTGGAACTACCCGCTCAACATGGCGGTGTGGAAGTTCGCCCCGGCGCTCGCCGCGGGGAACACCACCGTGCTCAAGCCGAGCGACACCACCCCGCTCTCCACCCTGCTGCTCGCCGAGGTCGCCGCCGAGTTCCTGCCGCCCGGCGTGCTCAACGTCGTCGTCGGCGACCGCACCACCGGCGCCGCGATGATCGACCACCCCACCCCGCAGCTCGTGTCCATCACCGGGTCGGTCCGCGCCGGCATGGAGGTCGCCCGCGCCGCTGCCGGCGACCTGAAGCGCACCCACCTCGAGCTCGGCGGCAAGGCCCCGGTGATCGTGTTCGACGACGCCGACATCCCGTCCGCCGTCGCCGGCATCGTCGCCGCGGGGTTCTTCAACGCCGGGCAGGACTGCACCGCCGCCACCCGGGTGCTCGTGCAGGACGGCGTCCACGACGAGTTCGTGGCGGCGCTCGCCGCCTCGGCACGTGCGACCGCGACCACCGGCGCCGACACGACCACCCCGTACTTCGGCCCGGTGAACAACGCGAACCAGCTCGCCCAGGTCCGGTCCTTCGTCGACACCCTGCCCGACCACGCCACGATCGAGCTCGGCGGCGGGCGGCAGGGCGACGTCGGCTACTTCCACCAGGCCACGATCGTGTCCGGCCTGCGCCAGACCGACCGCATCGTGCAGCAAGAGGTCTTCGGCCCCGTGCAGACCGTGCAGCGCTTCACGACCGAGGACGAAGCACTGCGCGCCGCGAACGACGTCGAGTACGGGCTCGCGAGCTCGGTGTGGACGACCGACCACTCGCGGGCGATGCGCTTCGCCCGTGACCTGGACTTCGGGTGCGTGTGGATCAACACCCACATCCCGATCGTCGCCGAGATGCCGCACGGCGGCTTCAAGCACTCCGGCTACGGCAAGGACCTGTCCCAGTACGGGTTCGACGACTACACCCGCATCAAGCACGTCATGTCCTACATCGGCTGACCCCGATCCTTCCGAAGCAGCAGGAGGCACCATGGCAATGACCGGCACGTTCGCCGAATCCGGAGCCGATCTCCGACTCGAGCAGATCACCAAGTCGTTCCCCGGGCACACCGCGGTCGACGCGCTGGACCTGACGGTGCCGGCCGGCTCGTTCTTCGCCCTGCTCGGCCCCTCCGGCTGTGGCAAGACCACGACCCTGCGACTGGTCGCCGGGCTCGAGGAGCCCACGAGCGGCACCATCACGATCGGCGGCGAGGACGTCACCGACACGAAGCCCTACCAGCGGCCCGTCAACACGGTGTTCCAGAACTACGCGCTGTTCCCGCACATGAGCGTGCTCGACAACGTCGCGTTCGGCCTGAAGCGGCGACGGATCCCGGACCCGATGACGAAGGCGCGCGAGGCCCTGCACCTGGTCGAGCTCGACGCCTCGGCCGACAAGCGCCCCGCCTCCCTGTCCGGCGGCATGCAGCAACGCGTCGCCCTGGCCCGCGCGATCGTCAACCGGCCGGCACTCCTGCTGCTCGACGAGCCGCTCGGCGCGCTGGACCTGAAGCTCCGCCACCAGATGCAGCTCGAACTCAAGACGATCCAGGCCGAGGTCGGGCTCACCTTCCTGCACGTCACGCACGACCAGGAAGAAGCGATGACGATGGCCGACACGGTCGCCGTCATGAACGGCGGCCGGATCGAGCAGATGGGCAGCCCCCAGGACCTGTACGAACTGCCCCGCACCGCGTTCGTCGCGAACTTCCTCGGTCAGTCGAACCTGCTCGAGGGCGAGGTCCGCGGCACCGACGGCCCGCTGCTCGTGGTCGCGACCCCGGCGGGCACCATCGCCGTCCCGGCCGACCGCGCCGTCCGGACCTCGGGCAGCGTCGTCGTGGGCGTCCGTCCCGAGAAGCTCAAGATCCGCACCTCGGAACCCACCCCCGAAGCCGGCCGCAACATCCTCGGCCCCGGCCGCGTGGTCGACGTCTCGTTCTCCGGGGTCAGCACCCAGTACCTGGTGGACGTCCCCGGTGCCGGCCGCGTCTCGGTCTTCGCGCAGAACTCGAAGGGCGGACCGCGGATCGCCACCGGCACCGAGGTCTGGCTCACGTGGGGCGTCGACCACGGTTTCGGTCTGGAGGCGCACCCCGCGTCCGACCAGACCGTCACCACCCACGCCGCCACGGGCCTCCAGTCCGCACCCGCCACGGCAGGATCGCTCGCGTGACCGGCGGGGGACCCGGCCCGGACCTGCTGCGCGGACTGACGTCCGCGCGCGTCAGCCGACGCGGCCTGCTCGCCGGCGGAGGAGCCGCCGCGCTCGCGGCGCTGCTCACGGGCTGCAGCATCAAGGGCTCAGCCGCCTCCGGCGCCGAGAACGCCGTCGACTGGACCGCGTTCTGGAAGGACGCGAAGGCGACCAAGACCCTGAACTTCGCGAACTGGCCGCTCTACATCGACTCCGACCACGGCAAGTCCGAATCGCTCGCGCTGTTCCAGAAGGCCACCGGCATCAGCGTCGACTACCAGGCGGTGATCCAGGACAACGCGACGTTCTACGCGACCGTCTCGCCGATCCTTCGGGCGCAGGGTGCCACCGGCTACGACCTGGTCGTGATGACCAACGGGTTCGAGTTGACCCAGATGATCAAGAACGGCTTCGTGTGCGAGCTCGACCACTCGCGGCTGCCGAACTTCGCGGCGAACGCGGGTGACTCGGTGAAGGACCCGACGTACGACCCCGGCAACAAGCACTCCGTCGTCTGGCAGACCGGGTTCACCGGGATCGCCTACAACCCGAAGTACATCGACCGCGAGATCACGTCGTTCCAGGACCTGCTCGACCCGGCGTTCGCGGGCCGCGTCGGGCTGATGAGCGACAACACCGAGCTCGGTTCCCTCGGACTGCTCGCGAACGGCATCGCCCCGGAGACGTCGACCCCGGCGGACTGGCGGAAAGCGCAGGCCTGGTTGCGGAAACTGCGCCCGAGCGTGACCGGCTTCTACGACCAGAGCTACATCAACAAGCTCGAGAACGGCGACACCTGGATCACCCAGGCCTGGTCCGGCGACGTCTTCCAGGCGCAGCAGTCCGGGTTCGAGGACCTGAAGTTCGTCACGCCGGAGGAGGGCCAGATGATGTGGCACGACAACCTCATGATCCCCCGGCAGGCGGCGAACCCGGTGGCCGCCCTCGAGTGGATGGACTTCTACTACACGCCGAAGATCGCGGGCATCGTCGAGGACTGGGTCAACTACGTCTGCCCGGTCCCCAGCGCCGAGGCCTACGTCCGTGACGAGCTCGACGACGCGACGGTGGCGGACAGCCCGCTGGTGTTCCCGGACTCCGACGTGCTCGACCGGTCGCACGAGTTCCGGGTGTTCGAGAACTACGACGAGTACTCGGAGTGGAACGGCATCTTCAACGCGGTGGTGCAGTCGTGACCGCCGTCGGGGTCGCCGGGGCCGGAGCCGCACCGACACCGGGCGCCGGTCCGGCACCGGTCCGTCGGGGGCGCCGTCGCAGCACGCCCTTCCTGCTCGCGTTGGTCGGGACCGCCTACCTCTGCGTGTTCTTCGTCATCCCGCTCGTTTCCGGGCTCATCGTCTCGCTCATGTCGGGCAACCCGGACGACGGGTACACCTTCACGTGGAACTGGGGGATCTACGGCTCCCTGTTCATCGACCCGCAGGTGCCCTACCTGACGTTCCTGCTCCGGTCGCTCTGGTACGGCGCCGCGGCAACGGTCGCCACCATCATCGTCGGGTACCCGGTGGCGTACTTCATCGCCTTCCGGGTGTCCCCGCGGTGGAAGAACCCGCTGCTCATGCTCGTGTTCGTGAGCTTCCTGGTGTCGTTCATCATCCGCACCGACATGTGGGCGTTCGTGCTCGCGTCGCAGGGTCCGGTCGTCACGTTCCTGCAGGCGATCGGCCTGGCGGGCAAGGACTTCCACATCCTCGGCACCGGCGGCGCGGTGATCTTCGGCGACGCCTACAACGACCTGGCGTTCATGGTGCTGCCGATCTACGCCGCGCTCGAACGCATCGACCCGCGGCTCGGCGAGGCCGCCAACGACCTGTACGCCGGCAAGTTCCGGGCCTTCTGGCACACCACGCTGCCGCTGTCCCGCTCGGGCATCTTCGCCGGCGTCCTGCTCGTGTTCATCGACAGCGTCGGCGACCCGGTGAACTCGGCACTGCTCGGCGGCACGAACACGTACACGATCGGCCAGGCGATCCAGGACGCCTACTCCGGCAACCAGCAGTACAACGTCGCCGCGGCACTGTCGACCGTGCTCATGGTCGTGCTCGGCATCATCCTGTTCATCTACGCCCGCGTCTCCGGCACCGACGACCTCGAGGACCTCGTATGACCGCCGTCGCACCGTCTCGACCGTCCACCGTGACCACCTCGTCGCCCGTCGTCCACCGCCACGGCGTGAACCGCCGCGGGCCGTGGCTCGCGATCGTCTACTGGGTCACCATCGCGATCACGCTCGTGCCGATCGTCTACATGATCGTGTACTCGTTCAACGACGCCCCGACGAACCGGCTGTCGTTCGCGTGGAACGGCTTCACGACGTACTGGTACGCGAACCTGGTCAACGTGTCCGGGCTCGGAGCCGCGTTCGTCACCTCGGTCGTCGTCGCGTTCCTGGCCGCGATCATCTCGGTCGCGATCGGGCTGCCGCTGGCCCTGGCGCTCGAGCGGTACCGGTTCCCCGGCCGCGGTGCCGTGAACGCCGTCGTGTTCGCGGACATCGCGGCGCCCTCGATCGTGGTCGGCTCGGCGTCGCTGTCGTTCTTCCTGTCGGTGGGGCTCGGCACCGGGTTCCTGACCGTGCTCATCACCCACGTGGCGTTCGACGTCGCGTACGTCGTGGTGGTGCTCCGCGCCCGGATCTCCGGCACGTCGCGGGTGCTCGAAGAGGCCGCGAGCGACCTCGGGGCGACGCCGTTCCAGGCCTTCCGGCTCGTGACCCTGCCGTTGCTCGCGCCGGGCATGCTCGCGGCCGGGCTGCTGGCGCTCGCGATGTCGATCGACGACTACGTCATCACCTCGTTCGTCGCCGGGCCCGCGGTCACGTTCCCCCTGTTCGTCTACGGAGCCGCGAAGGCCGGGATGCCGCCGCAGGTGCTGTGCTTCGGGACGCTCGTGTTCGCGGTGGGGTTGCTCGTGGCGCTGCTGAACGGAGCGCTCAACCGGCGGCTGGCGCGGACGCGGGGCTGACGGTTCGCGGCTGGTGCGAGGTTGGCCACTCGGTGCGCGCTCGTAACCAGGCACGGAGTGTGCAACCTCGCACGGGGTGACGTCGTGCTCCACCAGTGCTCGTGACGCTCGATCGACGACCGTGTTACGGACGCGAGTCGGGCGGTGTGCCGCGGCGCGCACCACAGCCGCCGCGCGTAGGTTCCAGCCATGAGTGCAGAGCTGACGCTCGGCGCCGAGGAAGAGCTGCACCTCATCGACCTCGAGTCCGGCCGACTTTCCGCGAAGGCCCGCGCCTTCTGCCCAAGCTGCCCGCCGATCGCTTCGGCGCGGAACTGCAGCGCACGACGATCGAGACGAACACCCCCGTGGTGCGCACCCTCGACGACCTGCGGCGGGTGATCGTCGACCTGCGCCGAGAGCTCAGCGCCGCGATCGCCCCGGCCGGGGTGACCATCGCGTCGGTGGGCACCGCGCCGCGGTCCGAGTACGCCGACTTCGAACTGACCAGCGGCGGACGCTACGGCCGGATGCAGGAGCAGTACCGGATGCTCGTCGACGAGCAGCTCATCTGCGGCCTGCAGGTGCACGTCGGGGTGAGCGACCGCGACCTGGCGGTGCAGATCGCCCAGCGGGTCGCGCCGGTGCTGCCGGTGCTGCTGGCCCTGAGCGCGTCGAGTCCGTTCTGGAACGGGCAGGACACCGGCTACTCGTCGTTCCGCAGCATCATCTGGCAGCGGTGGCCGTCGGCCGGCAGCTTCGGGCGGGTGTCGAACGCGGCCGAGTACGACAAGGTGCTCGACGACCTGATCGCCTCGGGGGTGATCGCCGACAAGAAGATGGCGTACTTCGACGTGCGGCCGTCCTCGCACGCTCCGACACTCGAACTCCGGGTCTGCGACGCCACCCCGATCGTCGACGACGCGGTGCTCATCGCCGGCCTGTTCCGGGCCGCGGTGCGGAAGGCCGAGATCGCCGTCGAGTCCGGCGCCGAGTGGCACCCCCGCAGCGAACCCCTGCACCGTGCAGCGATGTGGCAGGCGGCGCGCACGGGGCTGAGCGGCGAACTGCTCGGCCTCGGGCAGCACCCGGACCGCCTGCCCGCCGAGGTCGCCGTCCGGCAACTGGTGTCCCGCCTGCGTCCGGAACTCGAGGAGCTCGGCGACTGGGGCACCGTCACGGACCTGCTCGAGGACACCCTGGCCCGCGGCAACTCCACCGATCGACAGCGCACCGCGTACGCCGAGCGCGGGGAGCTCGACGACGTCGTCGCCCTGGTGGTCGAGGACACCGCCGGCACCCCGTCCGGCCGCGACGAGGACCCGGCGGTCGCGGTCCCCGGCTACCGCGTGCGCGCCGGTGACGAAGCGGTGGGACCCGGTTCCCGTCCCCGTCCGGCGTTCCGCGACCTGGCGACGTACTTCACCGCCTGGGACGCCGACACCACGAACGAGCACTGCGCCGCGCGCGACGCCTGGACCCGCGAGCACGAGGTCGGCTTCGTCGTGGACGGCGGCGTGCAGGCCTTCGGGTGCGACCTGGTGCCGCGGACGATCAGCGCGTACGAGTGGTCGCAGCTGGAGCGCGGCCTCGGGCAGCGCGCACGGGCGATCGAGCTGTTCCTGCGTGACGTGTACGGCGAGCGGCGGATCGTGGCCGACGGGGTCATGGACGAGCACCAGTTCGTCGGGGCGAACGGCTGGGACCCCGACGCCTCGCGCCTGCCCGGTCACGCGGTGCGGGCACCCGTGCTCGGCTTCGACCTGGTGCGGAACGAGTTCGGCGGCTGGCGGGTGCTCGAGGACAACGTGCGCTCGCCCTCCGGGGTGGCGTACGGCATCGCCCTCCGCGAGCTCATGGACGCCGTCGTGCCCGACGCGCCCCGTCCGGCGCTGTTGCGCGACCCGCACGGCGTGACCGACCGCCTGCGCGAGACCCTGCGCACCAACGCGACCGCGGTGACCGGCAGCCCGGACCCGGTGCTCGCACTCGTCAGCGACGGCCCCGCCGCCGGCGCGTGGTTCGAGCACCGCAGGCTGGCCGACGGAGCGGGGCTGCGCCTCCTGGCCGGGTCCGACCTGGACGTCCGTGACGGACGCGTGGTCGACGCGACGACCGGCGACGTGCTCGACGGGCTGTACCTGCGGATCGACCGCGACGTGCGGGCCCTGACTGCTGACCACGCGCCGGAGCTGGGCGCCCGCGTCCTCGACGTGGCCGAGGCCGGACACGTCCACCTGTCGAACGCCCCGGGCAACGCCCTGGTCGACGACAAGGCGATGTACGTCAACGTGCCGGACCTGATCTGGTACTACCTGGACGAGAAGCCGCTGCTCGAGTCGGTGCCGACGTACCGCACGAGCATCGAGGGCGAACGGCTGTCCGTGCTCGACCGGGTCGGCGAACTCGTGACGAAGCCGGTCGACGGCGAAGGCGGACGTGGGGTCCTGATCGGGCCGAGCGCGAGTGCCCCGGAGGTCGCCGAACGACGGCGCGAGATCGCTGCCGACCCAGCCGGTTGGGTCGGACAGGAAGTGGTGCAGCTGTCGTCGCACCCGACCATCGGACCGGCGGGCCTCGACCCACGGCACGTCGACCTGCGCGCGTTCGTCTACCTGACCGGGACCGGAGCGGACGACGCGCACCTGGCCGACGTCGCGCTGACACGGGTGGCGCCCGAGGGCAGCATGGTCGTGAACTCGTCGCGCGGCGGCGGCGCCAAGGACACCTGGATCGTGGGATCCGCCGCGACGGCGGCGGCCGAGGAGAGCGCTGATGTGTGGACTCGCGGGCGAGATCCGGTTCGACGGCACGGCCCCGGACGTCGGAGCAGTGGCACGGATGACCGGGTGCATGGTGCACCGCGGCCCCGACGGTGACGGGCTGTGGGCACGCGGGCCGGTCGCGCTCGGACACCGACGGCTGTCGATCGTCGACCTGTCCACCGCCGGTGCGCAGCCGATGGTGCTGCCCCGGGCCGGACTGACGATCGCCTACAACGGCATGGTCTACAACTACGAGCAGCTCCGCGACGAGCTGCGCGGCAAGGGGCACGAGTTCTTCTCGACGTCGGACACCGAGGTCATCGCCGTCGCCTACGCCGAGTGGGGCACGGCCTTCGTCGAGCACCTGATCGGCATGTTCGCCATCGCGATCTGGGAGCACGCCAGCGGTCGACTCGTGCTCGCGCGGGACCGGCTCGGCATCAAGCCGTTGTACGTCGCGGAGGTCCGCGGTGGGCTGCGGTTCGCGAGCTCCCTGCCCGCGATCCTGGCGGGGGACGGCGGAACGGGCAGCTCCGGCAGCGGCATCGACACGTCCATCGACCCCGTCGCCTTCGCCTCCTACATGAGCTTCCACTCGATCGTGCCCGCCCCCGCACGATCCTGTCCGGCGTCGGCAAGCTCCCGCCCGCCACCGTCCGGGTGATCGAGCGCGACGGCACATCCCGCGACACCGTCTACTGGGAGCCGCGGTTCGAACGCGACCCGGGCAAGGCCGACTGGACCGATCGCGACTGGGAGCAGGCGTTCATCGGGTCGCTCCGCACCGCGGTCGAGCGCCGCATGGTGGCCGACGTCCCCGTGGGCGTGCTGCTGTCCGGCGGCATCGACTCGTCCCTGGTCGTCGGGCTGCTCGCCGAGGCCGGGCAGCAGGACCTCGCGACGTTCAGCATCGGCTTCGAGGCCGCGGGCGGTGAATCCGGCGACGAGTTCGAGTACTCGGACCAGGTCGCGGAGCACTTCGGCACCGACCACCACCGCATCCACATCCCCTCGACGCGCCTGCTCGACGGCATCGACGGTGCGGTCGCCGCCATGAGCGAGCCGATGGTCAGCCACGACTGCGTCGCGTTCTACCTGCTGTCGCAGGAGGTCTCGCAGCACGTCAAGGTCGTGCAGTCCGGCCAGGGTGCCGACGAGGTGCTCGCCGGCTACGACTGGTACCCGCCACTCGCCGACGTGCCCCGCGACCAGGCGGCCGAGGCCTACCGCTCCGTGTTCATGGACCGCCGCTGGCCGGCGCTTCAGGAGCTGCTCGGGGAGCGCTGGAAGAGTGACGACGACACCCCGTCGGCGTTCGTGGACGCCACGTTCGCGGCTCCGGGCGCGGAGACGAGCGTCGACGCTGCGCTCCGCAGCGACACGATGACGATGCTCGTCGACGACCCCGTGAAGCGCGTCGACAACATGACGATGGCGTGGGGCCTCGAGGCGCGCGTGCCGTTCCTGGACCACGAGTTCGTCGAGCTGGCCGGCGCGATCCCGCCCGCGCTCAAGCTGTCGGACGGCGGCAAGGGCGTCATGAAGCGAGCGTCGCGCGGCATCGTCCCCGACAGTGTCATCGACCGCAGCAAGGGGTCGTTCCCGGTGCCCGCGATCCGGCAGCTCGAGGGCCCGTACCTGGAGCGGGTGCGCGCGGCACTGCACGCGCCCGAGGCACGTGAGCGCGGTCTGTTCGACCCGGGTACGGTCGAGCGGATGCTCCAGGACCCGAACAGCACGCGGACCGAGATCGGCGCGAACGCGCTCTGGCAGCTCGGCCTGATCGAGATGTGGCTGCAGCAGCAGGGGTGCGGTGAACGTGGGTTCCCTCCGGACTGGAGGCGCGGCGAGCGTCGCGTCGTCTGCCGACGTCCGTCCCTCGGTCACGACCAGGGCTGCGGCCGACCTGGGTGAGCGGCTCGCCGCCGCCTGGGGGTCGTGGGGCCCCACCATGACCCGGAACGCCCGGCGCGTGGCGTTCGTGAGCGACCGGCACGGCACCCCCGAGGTGTTCGTGCAGGACGTCGTCGTCGACGGCGAACTGCCCGAACCGGTCCGGATCGCGCTGTCCGACGACCCCGTGATCCGGGTGTCGTGGTCGTCCGACGGGAGTGGCTCGCCGTGGCGATCGCGACCGACGGCGGCGTGAAGCAGCAGGTCTGGGTGGTCCGGCCGGACGGCACCGACGCCGCGCAGATCGCCGGTTCGCGGTACCAGCACGCCGAACTCGGCCCGTGGAGCCGCAGTGGGCACCGGGTCGTCATCACGCTGCCCTCGACCGAAGCCGACCAGCCGGCCCGCTCGTACCTGGTCGACCCGGTGTCCGGCGACCGCGACGACCTGGCCGTCGGCGAACTCATCCACATCCTCGACCTCTCGGTGGAGGAACGCCTCGTCGTGCTGAGTGACGGGCAGCGTGGGCAGGAGTTCGTCGTCGTGGTCGACCGGCTGACCGACGAGAGCCACGCCCTGTTCGCCGACGACCCCGACGGGTCCGCTGACATCGCGTTCCTGCGGCCCTCGCCCGCGAGCGAGACCAGCCCGCTCGTCGCCTACGTCGCCACCGAGGCCGGACTGCCCCGCCGCGGACTCGTCGCCCAGCCCGTCGGACCCCACGGCTGGCGCGGTACACCCCGGCGGATCATCGAGCGCGCCGACGCCGAGCTCGAGTACCTCGACGCCGACGACGCCGGCCGCACGCTGCTGCTCGTCTGGAACGTCGACGGGCGCAGCGAACTCGACCTCATCAACACCCACGACGCCTCGCGCACCCCGGTGCCGGACCTGCCCGGGTACGTCGTCACCGACCCGGTGCTGAGCCGCGACGGCCGGAGCGTGCTGCTCGCCGTCGAAGGGCCCACCCGACCGCGGGAACTCTGGCGGCTCGACACGAACGCGCTCACCTGGAGCCGGGTCACCGACGTCCCCGCGCTGCCGGACGTGCAGCTGGTCGAGCCGACGCTCGAGCGGTTCGCCGCGCGTGACGGACTGGAGTTGACCGGCTGGCTGTACCGGGCAGTGGAGCCGGCCGTGTCGGTGGCGGATGCCGATGACGGGACGCGGGACGTTCCTCCCGGCCCGCGCGCAGCGCTCGTCCACCTGCACGGCGGACCGGAGTCGCAGGAACGACCCACGTTCTCGCCGCAGCACCAGGCGCTCGCCGCAGCGGGCGTGACCGTCCTCGCCCCGAACATCCGAGGATCGTCCGGGTACGGACACGAGTTCGTGCACGCCGACGACCTGGGACTGCGGTGGAACGCGCTCGCCGACGTCGTGGACTGCGCACGGTTCCTGGTGTCGAACGGGTACGCCGACCGCTCCCGGGTGGCCGTCGAGGGCCGCTCCTACGGCGGGTACGCGACCCTCGCGTCGGTGGCGTTCACGCCCGACGTGTTCGCGGCAGGTGTCGCCGTGTGCGGGATGAGCGACTTCGCGACGTTCTACCGGGACACCGAACCGTGGATCGCCTCGGCCGCTGCGACGAAGTACGGGCACCCCGTCGACGACGAAGCGCTGCTCGCGGCCCTGTCGCCGATGCGGGCGATCGACGACGTCACGGCGCCGTTGCTCGTCGTGCACGGCGAGCTCGACACGAACGTCCCCATCGGCGAGGCGCACCAGGTGGTCGCGGCGCTGCGGGAGCGGTCGCACGACGTCGAGTACCTGGAGCTCGAGGGTGAGGGGCACGAGTACCGACGGGCGTCGTCGCGGGCGCTGCTGGTGCGGCGGATGGTGGAGTTCGTGGCGTCGCGCTTGGCGTGAGGCGCTGCGTCGCGGGGTGCGCGCCGGGGTTCTCGCTGGTGCGAGGTTCCACGCCTGGTGCGAGGTTGTTTCCTCGCACCAGGTGAACAACCTCGCACCGCGCCGTCACGGGGTGCAATGATGCGGTGGCGGCGCTCGCCGCGGGCGGAGAATGATGGGATGACGACGACTGCGCCGACCTCGACCGCGCTGCCCCGACCGGGAGAAGTCCTCGTGACCTCGGCAGCGGACGTCGAGCAGGTCGTCCAACGCGCCACGAACAACTACGCCTCCGGGGTCGTCGCGGACACCGCCGGGTGGGCGGACGGCGACCGTCGGCGGATCGAGGACCTCGGGTTCCGCGGCGGCGATGCCCGCCGCGAGGCGCTCCGGACGCTCGACCTGACCATCGCCGACGACGGTACGCCGACGCGGGTGCTCGACGCCCCCGCGATGGCCGCGCTGAACAGCCACCACGCGCGGTTCGCCGAGCGCCGAGGCGAGGTCGTGCGGTACCAGACCGACGTGTCGGTGTGGACGGGCGTCCCCGCGCAGCCCACGCCGCAGGACTGGGAGGACGTCCGGGCGCTGCTCGGATCGGGTGGGATGCTCGGCGTCGGTGCCGCTGCTGTACTGCCGTCGGGGTGGGAGCTGGTCGAGGGCGCCGGCGGCGTGCAGCTCACCGGTGAGGCCATCGAGGGGGTCCCCGACGACGAGGCCGTCGTGCTGACGCCCGACGACGTGCCGGAGATGACAGCACTGGTCGAGCGGACGAAGCCGGGGCCGTTCCTGCCGCGCACCATCGAGCTCGGCACGTACCTGGGCATCCGGCGCGACGGGCGACTCGTCGCGATGGCGGGGGAGCGGTTGCACCCGCCGGGGTGGACCGAGATCAGCGCCGTGTGCACCGATGCGGAGTACCGAGGCCAGGGGTTCGGGCGGCGGCTGGTGCTCGCCGTCGCGCACGGGATCCGGGAGCGCGGTGAGACGCCGCTCATGCACGCGGCTGCCGGGAACACCGGGGCGATCGGGCTGTACCAGCACCTCGGCTTCCGACTGCGGGACCGTGGGGCGCCGCGGTTCGTGCGGGTGCCGTGAGCTGCCGTCGTTCCTGACCGTCAGAAGGCGGCGAGGGCACGCCGCAGCATGTCGTGGCCCTGGGCCTCGAAGCCCTCGTCGCCGACGGTGTATGCCCAGGTCGCGGTGCCCACTGCTTCGCGGAGTTGCAGCCAGCGCCAGGCGTCCGACTCGCGCGGATCGTCGCCGTAGCCGTCGAAGAACGCCGCTTGGAGGGCCGGATCGTCCTGCCAGTGCAGCACCGCGAGGCGGGTGAGGTCGAACGATGCCGGGCGCCAGCCGAAGCGGCCGAAGTCGATGACGCGGAGCCGTCCGTGGCGGTCGCCTTCGTCGTCGACGATCCAGTTGCGCGGGTGGAAGTCGCCGTGGGTCGGGACCAAGGGCTCGTCCGGGTGGTCGGCGGGGAGGATCTCGAGCGCCGCGCGGGTCCGGGCGACGACGTCGGACGAGATCCGGTGCGGGGTATCGAGGGCACGGAAGGCCTTCGCCTGTTCGTGCAGCAGGAACGTCGGGTCGTGCCGGGTGCCGTGGTCGTGCAGACGCCGGAGGACTGCGCCGGCCTGCCGGTGGACGTCAGGGGCGTACTCGTCCGGGGTCCCGAGGGCGAGGTGACCGGGGACGCGCTCGAGGATCAGGACCCGGTGCTGTTCGTCCGCGGCCACGAGGGCACCGGTGTCCCCGGCGGCGCACAGGTCGTCGGTCACGGTCCGGTGCGCGTCGAGTTCGCGGGGAAAGTGGGTGTTGTCCTGGCCCGAGGCCTTCACGGTGTAGCCGACGTCGCCGTCGACGACGTGCAGGACCCTCGTGTCGAGCAGGCCCCACGAGTCGTCCGCCACGAGGACGGCATCAGGGAGCGTGCGGAGCACGAATGCGATCTGGTGGTCGTCGAGTCCGGTGTCGCCCCACTGCATGGCGGCACGTTACCCGGTCCGCTCTGCGCACCGCGGCCGTTCTGGGGGCTTGTCGACTCTTCCGCTCCCTCGGACACTGATGCAGCCGTCCGCCACCGTGGTTCGGGTGCGGTGTGATCAAGGAGGGCGCAGTGCGCACGTCGTCGAAGGCCGCAGCCGCGGTCGCACTCGGGCTCGCCCTGACGGCGGTCGTCGCCGCACCGGGCATCGCGGGAGCGCCCAGCTGCCGAGGGGACCGCATCTCGGTCCACGATCTCGCCTCTGGGTGCCGCGTCGACTCCGGCGTGGTCGCGCTCGAGGACGGCCGGACCTTCGCGGTGCCCGCCGCCGGCGTCACGCTCACCGCTGCCCCGGTCGCCGAAGGGGCCACCGACCCCGGTGACGTGGTGATCGCGAACCGAGGTGCCGCGGGCATCGCGGTGCAGGTCGACGAGGTGTGGGCCGGATCACCCACCGCCGTCCGGCAGGAACACGCAGCCCAGCAGCGCCGAACGCTCGGAGCGACGATCCGTGGCACCGTCTCGCACAGCGTCGCCACGACGTCCGCGAGCTGTGGGAGCAAGGCGTACGTGCTGACCGGCGCGCACTGGGAGTCCACGGTCCGGTGGCGGTACAACCCGACCGGGGCCAGAGTGTCGAACGTCGCAGCGATCCAGCGCGGTGCCGAGGCCTGGACCGGCACGATCACGGCGTGCGGTGAGACGGTCCAGTCGACGGCGGCGCAGGAGTACCTCGGCACCGCGACACAGCAGGCTGCGGTCACCGCCGATGGTGGCTGCGGGACCTCGAACCGGACGAGCGTCGTCGGGTGGGGCAAGCTGCCGTCGAAGACCCTGGCGCTGACGTGCATCTGGTCCTTCACGGGCGGGGTCGCCTTCGAGACCGACCAGCGGTACTCGACGAGCCACCGGTGGGCATCGACCAGCACGTGCTCGGACAACCGGTTCGACCTGCGTGGCATCGCGACGCACGAGTGGGAGCACTCGTACGGTCTCGGGCACACGGCGCAGAAGTCGGGGCTCGTGATGAAGCCGTCATCCACGGTGTGCGACACGGCGCAGCGGACGCTCGGGCTCGGCGATGCACGGGGGATCGCCGCGCTGTACTGAGCGGAGCAACGGCGTCGGGATTCGTGGATTCTCTAGGATCGACCCATGTCCACGACCATGCCCGGCTTCGGGACCGAACGCATCGCGCAGCTCGGCCTGCGTGACCGCGTCTACGACCGGGTGCTCGAGGTCCTGATGGGCCACGACGTCGAACCCGGCATGCGGCTGTCGATCGACGGGCTCGCCCGAACCCTCGGCGTCTCCCCGACGCCGGTGCGCGAAGCCCTCGTGCAGCTCGAACGCACCGGCCTCGTCACCCGAGAGGCGAACAAGGGCTACCGGGTCTCTCCACCCCTGGCCGGCGACCAACTCGAGGCACTGTTCGACGCCCGGCTCATCGTGGAGAGCGGCGCCGTCGAGCTCGCCGCCCGCGGGGACGTCGACGCCCTGCGGGAGCGGCTCGGCACGGCGCTCGACGAGCAGGCTGCGGTGGCCGACGAGGTCGCGGCGGTCGGTGCTGCGGACGCCCCGGAAGAGCTGATGGCCCGGTTCTTCCGGAGCGACTGGCAGTTCCACCAGCTGATCTTCGACGCGACGCGCAACCCGTTCCTCGAGGAGATGTCCGAGATCATCACGACGCGGGTGCACCGGATGCGGCAGATCGTCGAGGGTGGCGGGGACGACACCGACCGCGCCGTGCACGAGCACCGAGCGGTCGTCGATGCCCTCGCGGTCGGGCCGACCGAAGCAGTGGCGGCGATGCGGCACCACATCGACGCCGTCCGGCTCCGGTCGCGCGCGGACGCTTCGCACACGAGCTGATCCCACAGGGGTTGCGCTCTGTCGAGGTGCGAGTATCTTTCCTATAGGAAAGAGGTTCACCGCCGAACCCCGACATGCGAAGGAGCATTCCGTGAGCACACCGCAGGACTGGGTCGACCAGGATTGGGACCCCACCACCTGGACGTCGGACACCTGGCCGATCGCCGCCTGTCTGCACGGCTTCGCCCAGGTCATGCGCGACGGCGCCGCGTTCCACGATGCCCCGGCCGAGGTGTGGGACGACGTGTTCGCCCAGATCGCAGCCGCCGGGTTCTCGCTCGCCGAACTCGCCGACAGCCACATTCGCCCCGCCGACCTCGAGCGTTCCCGTCGCGATGAACTGTTCGCCGTCGCGAAGGCGCACGGCATCGGGATCCCGTCCGTGCACCTGCAGCGCAAGAGCGTCATCCAGCCCGGGCACGAGGAGGACAACCTCGCCTACGCCCACCGCACCATCGACGCGGCGGCCGAGTGGGGCATGCAGGTGTTCTCGACGGGGCTGCACCAGCCGTTCACCGAGGCCCAGAAACGCGCGCTGTGGTTCTGGACCGCGCAGGGCCCGAAGGACCCGGAGGACCCCGAGGTCTGGAACGCGGCGGTCAAGCGCCTGCGGGAGCTCGGCGAGCACGCTGCGAGCGTCGGACTGCCGATGGCCCTCGAACTGTACGAGGACACCTACCTCGGCACCGCCGACAGCGCCGTGCGCCTGGTCGAGGACATCGGGCTCGACAACGTCGGCCTGAACGCGGACGTCGCGAACCTCATCCGCCTGCACCGGCCGATCGAGGACTGGCGGGAGCTCTTCGCGAAGACCATGCCGCACACGAACTACCTGCACGTGAAGAACTACACGCGTGACGAGGCCGGCGACGGTAGCTGGGCGACGAGCGCGCCGAGCACCATGGAGACGGGCCTCATCAACTACCGCCAGGTCCTGCGCGACGCCGTCGCCGACGGGTTCCGCGGGATCGTCATGACCGAGCAGTACGGCGGGGACAGCCTCGGCGTCTGCGCCACGAACCAGCAGTACATCCGATCGGTGCTCGCGACGACGAAGCTCGACGCGACGGCGACCCCGACTGCAGCAACCAGCACCGAAGGAGCAACCCGATGAGCACCCTCGACATCGCCGTCGTCGGATCCGGCTACATGGGCGGCGGGATCGCCCAGGTCCTCGCCCTCGCCGGCCACACCGTCCGGATCGCCGACGTCTCGGCCGAGATCGCCGCGTCCAACCGCGCCCGGCTCATCGCAGAGACCGAGCAGTTCGTCGCGGACGGCCTGTTCCCCGCGGACGCCGTGGCGCGCGTCGACGCCCACCTCACCGCCGCCGCCTCCATCGAGGAAGCGGTCGCCGCGGCCGACTTCATCGAGGAGGCCGTCCCCGAGAAGATCGAGATCAAGCACGCGACCCTCCGCCGCATCAGCGAAGCCGCCCGCCCCGACGCGATCATCGGCTCGAACACCTCGACGATCCTGATCGAGTCGCTGGCCGAGGCGGTCGTGGGCCCAGAGCGGTTCCTCGGTGTGCACTTCTCGAACCCGGCCCCGTTCATCCCCGGCGTCGAGCTCATCCCGCACCCGACCACGAACGAGCACGCGATCGCGGTCGGCGAGACCGTCGTCGCTGCGACCGGCAAGCAGTCGGCGCGGGTGAAGGACTCGACCGGGTTCGTGCTGAACCGCCTGCAGTACGCGTTGTTCGAGGAAGCCACGAAGATCGCCGACGAGGGCATCGCCACCCCCGACGACATCGACACCATCGTGCGGACCACGTTCGGGTTCCGCCTGCCGTTCTTCGGCCCGTTCGCGATCGCCGACATGGCCGGGCTCGACGTCTACGCGTTCTGCTTCGAGTCGCTGCAGACCCGCTGGCCCGAGCGCTTCGCCACCCCGCCGTCGCTGCAGCAGCACGTCGACGCGGGCGAGCTCGGCACGAAGTCCGGCGCCGGGTACCTCGAGGTGCCGGCCGAGCGGACGCCGGAGCTCGTCGCCTACCGCAACAAGGCCTACGTCGCGATGCAGAAGCTGCTCGACGACCTCGGCCCGGCCCCGATCCACTGAGGGGGACGAGCATGAACACGAACACGAACACGCAGAACCAGGACCGCACCGTCGTCCTCACCGGAGCGGCATCACCGCGCGGCATCGGTCGCGCCACCGCCCACCACCTGGCCGAGGCCGGCTGGGACATCGGCATCATCGACCTCGACCAGACCGCCAGCGAACAGGTCGCCACCGAGATCCGCGAGCAGCACGGAGTCCGTGCGGTCGGCGTCGGCGCGAACGTCGCCGACGAGACCGCGGTCCGGGCGGCGTTCGACACGATCGAGGCCGAACTCGACCCCGTCGTCGCCCTCGTCAACCTGGCCGGCGTCTCGTCCGCGCACGCCTACCTCGACCTGCCCGAGGGGGAGTGGCACCGCGTGCTGTCGATCAACCTCGACGGCGTGCACTTCGCCAGCCTGCGGGCAGCGGAGTCGATGGTGCAGCACGGCTACGGCCGCATCGTGAACCTCTCGTCGGTCTCCGCCCAGCGCGGTGGCGGCACCTTCAGTAAGACCCCGTACACGGTGGCGAAGGCCGGCGTGATCGGCCTGACCCGTGGCCTGGCCCGCGAGCTCGGCCCGCTCGGCGTCACCGTCAACGCGATCGCCCCCGGCCCGATCGACACCGACATCATGGGCGGCACCCTGACCGAGGAGCGCAAGACCGAGATGGCAGCGGACGGCGTGCTGCCGCGCATCGGCACACCGCGGGACATCGCCGCGGCCATCGCGTACCTGATCAGCGAGGACGCCGGGTTCGTCACCGGCCAGACGCTGAACGTCGACGGCGGCCTGTACATGCACTAGAGCCGACCGGCCACGGATCGCGCGCCGTCCGCGCGACGCGATCCGTGCCTCCCGTCCGACCGGCCGACCGACCGTCGGACGCCCCGAAACCGCACCGTGCTCGCAAAGGAGCGAACCCGTGTCACTTCCCCCTGCCCCCGCGCTCGGGTCGACGAACGACCCCGGCCTCAAGTCCGCCATCGGCAAGGCGACGAAGCACCTCATGCCGATGCTCGTCATCCTGTACTTCGTCGCGTTCCTCGACCGCACCAACGTCGGGTTCGCCGAAGAGGCCCTGAGCGTCGACCGCGGCATCTCCGACGCGGCCTTCGCGCTCGGCGCCGGCATCTTCTTCATCGGCTACGCGATCTTCGAGATCCCGTCGAACCTGCTGCTCAAGCGCTTCGGCGCCCGGTTCTGGCTCGCCCGCATCGCGGTCACGTGGGGCATCGTCGCCGCGCTGTTCGCCTTCACGACGAACGACACGATGTTCATCGTCCTGCGCTTCATCCTCGGTGTGACCGAGGCCGGGCTGTTCCCCGGCGTGATCATGTACCTGTCGGAGTGGTTCCCGAACAAGGTGCGCGTGCGGATGTTCGCGATCTTCTACCTGGCGCAGCCGTTCTCGCAGATGATCGGCGCCCCGTTGTCCGGCGGACTGCTGAGCTTCGGCGACCAGGCGACCCCGTTCCACGGGTGGCAGGTCATGTTCTTCGGCGAGGGGATCCTCGCGGTGCTCGCCGGCATCGCGGCCCTGGTGTTCCTGACGAACAGTCCGCAGCAGGCGAAGTGGCTCGAGCCGGGCGAGAAGCAGTCGCTCACGGCGGCGATGGCGCGCGAGGACACCGCCCGCAGCGCGGACGGTCCGACCGGCATCTGGAAGGCCATGGCGAGCGGCCGCGTCTGGTACTTCACGATCATCTACTTCTGCCTGCAGGTCGCCGTGTACGGCACGACGTTCTACCTGCCGCAGCAGGTCTCCTCGCTGCTCGGGCAGGACGTCGGGTGGCAGGTCGGCCTGGTGACCGCGATCCCGTGGCTCGTCGGACTCGTCGCCTGCTACCTGGTCGGCTCGAAGGCGGACTCGGTCGGTCGCCGCCGTCGCTGGGGCACCATGTTCTACATCACGACCGGGCTGTCGATCCTCGGGTCGGCGTGGGCCGGTGCGAACGGGCAACCGATCCTGGGCATCGTCTTCATCACGCTGGCGGTCGCGAGCTTCCTGGCCGTCGGCCCGATCACGTGGGCGTACCCGACGGCGTTCCTCACCGGGGCAGCCGCCGCGGCGGGCATCGGCCTGATCAACTCGCTCGGCAACCTCGGCGGGTTCGTCGCCCCGATCATGCGCACGGCGATCAACGAGGTGGTGCCGACCGACAGCGGTGCGTTCGGGATCGTCTCGCTCGGGGTCCTGGCGTTCGTCGCGGCCGTGATGATCTTCTGCACGAAGTTCTTCCGGGGGTCGAAGGCGGATGATCTCCTCGACACCTCGCATGTCCGCACCACGACGTCGAAGGAGACGAACGCGTGACCAGACTGTTCAACGACCCGGCGGACTTCGCCGACGAGGCGACCGACGGCTTCGTCGCCGCGAACGGACGATGGGTGCGGAAGGTGCACGGCGGCGTCGCCCGCGCCACCACCAGCCCCGAGGGCACGGTCGCCGTGGTGATCGGTGGCGGCTCCGGCCACTACCCGGCGTTCGGTGGCCTCGTCGGGCCGGGCCTGGCAGCCGGTGCCGCGATGGGCAACCTGTTCGCCAGTCCCAGCGCCCAGCAGGTGGCCGGGGTCGCACGGGCCGCCGAGCACGGCGGCGGCGTGCTGCTGAGCTACGGCAACTACGCCGGTGACGTCCTGAACTTCGACGCCGCGGCCCGCACACTCGAGGCCGACGGCATCCCGGTCCGCACGGTCCGGGTCACCGACGACGTGGTGAGTGCGCCCGCGGACCGCCCGCAGGAACGGCGTGGCATCGCAGGCGACCTCTGCGTCTTCAAGGTCGCCGGTGCCGCCGCCGAGCAGGGCCGCAGCCTCGACGAGGTCACGGCCGTCGCCGAGCGCGCCAACGACCGCACGCGGTCGTTCGGTGTCGCGTTCTCCGGGTGCTCGCTGCCCGGCGCCGACGAACCCCTGTTCACGGTGCCCGAGGGGCGGATGGCCATCGGCATGGGCATCCACGGCGAACGCGGGATCGACGAGACCGACGTGCCCACCGCGGACGGCCTGGCGTCGCTGCTGGTGACCCGACTGCTCGACGAGCTGCCGGAGAGCGTGACACCCGACGGCGCGCGCGTCGTCCCGATCCTCAACGGGCTGGGCAGCGTCAAGTACGAGGAGCTCTTCGTCGTCTACCGCTCGGTGCAGCAGCGGCTGGCCGACGCCGGGGTCGTCATCGTCGAGCCCGAGGTCGGGGAACTCGTCACGAGCTTCGACATGGCCGGCGTCTCGCTCACCCTGTTCTGGCTCGACGCCGAACTCGAGGAACTCTGGGCAGCGCCCGCGGACACCCCCGCGTACCGCAAGGGCGGTGCCGTCCCACAGGAGCGTGTCGATCCCTCCACCGTGGAGGCGGACGCCGAGGGCGTCGCCATCGGCGCGGCGAGCGACGACTCGCGCGCAGTCGGCGAGCAGGCCGCGGCCGGCTTCGCCGCCGTCCGCGCGCTCCTCGACGAGCACGCCGACGAGCTCGGACGCATCGACGCCGTCGCGGGTGACGGCGACCACGGCATCGGCATGCAGCGCGGCGCGCACGCCGCAGCGGCCGCAGCCAGCCACGCAGTAACCTCCGGCGCAGGTGTCGGTTCCGTCCTGCGGGTCGCCGCAGACGCGTGGTCCGACAAGGCCGGTGGCACGTCCGGTGCGATCTGGGGAGCCGCCCTGGAGGCACTGGGTCGCGTCCTCGGGGACGACGAGCGTCCGTCAGCCGCCACGGTCCAGAGCGCGGTGCACGCCGCCACCGAGGCCGTCCTCGCGTTCGGCGCGACCGTCGGCGACAAGACCATGGTCGACGCGCTCGTGCCGTTCGACGAGGTGCTGCGCACCCGGGTCGACGCTGGAGCGTCGCTCGCGGACGCCTGGGCCGACGCCGTCAGCGCCGCCCGCGAGGCCGCCGACGCCACCGCGTCGCTCGTGCCGAAGATGGGCCGCGCACGCACCCACGCCGAGCAGGCCGTCGGCACACCGGACCCCGGTGCGGTGTCGTTCGCGCTCATCGTGGAGACCCTCGCACCGTGATCACCATCGGGGTGTCGCTGAAGACGTACTTCTCGCACGCCCGGACCCTGGAGTGGGCCGCGGCCGCCGCGGAGATCGCCCGGCGGCACCCCGCGACCCGGTCGGGAGCGGCCTCGCTGTTCGTGGCGCCGACGTTCCCGGCGCTCGTGCCCGTGCGCGATGTGCTCTCCGGGTCGGGGTGCTCCTCGCCGCGCAGGACCTGTCGTGGGCCGACGAAGGAGCGTTCACCGGCGAGGTCTCCGGCGCCGAACTGCGGGAGATCGGGGTCGACCTGGTCGAGATCGGGCACGCCGAACGACGCTCCCTGTTCCACGAGGACGACGCGACCGTCACCGCGAAGGTGCACGCGGCCTTCCGCAACCACCTGCGTCCGCTCCTCTGTGTCGGAGAGACGACCCGAGCCTCCCCGTCGGGTGCAGCGGAAGCGGTGGCGGAGGTGACCGCGCAGCTCGACCGTGGTGTCTCGACGGCCGTCGCGGACGGTCTGGCCGGGGCGATGACCGTCGCCTACGAGCCGGTGTGGGCGATCGGTGCGCCCGCGCCGGCGCCGGACGACCACATCGTGGCGGTGCTCGCGGGGATCGAGCATCACCTTGCCACGCGACCCGAGCTGCGCGGGAGCACCGTGCTGTACGAGGGCAGCGCCGGGCCGGGGCTGCTCACGCGAGGTGCAGGGCGGATCAGCGGGCTGTTCCTCGGTCGGTTCGCGCACGACCCGGCTGCGGTCGAGGCGATCCTCGACGAGGTCGCAGCGGCCTAGGACGCGTCGCGGGTGCCCGCCAGTCCGTGGTCGTGCGCGTAGACCACGAGCTGCACGCGGTCCCGCAGCGAGAGCTTGCCGAGGATGCTCGAGATCTGGGTCTTCACGGTCGACTCGGTGACGTACTCCTTCGTCGCGATCTCGGCGTTCGAGAGCCCGCGGGACGCCCAGCCGAACACCACCCGCTCACGCTCGGTCAGCGCCTGGAACTCGGGCGGCTGCGGCGCCGGTGCCCTCGCGACGTCGGCCCCGAACAGCTGCGCGAGGTCGTTCGGGGCGATCACCGAGCTGCCCTCGTGCACCGCCCGGACCGCCGCGAACAGGAACGTCGGGGTGGCGTCCTTGAGCAGGAAGCCGCTCGCGCCGAGTCGGATCGCGGTCGCGGCAGCGGGGTCGAGGCCGAACGTGGTGAGCACGACGACGCGGGGGAGCGGGCCCTCGACGGCGCCGGAGAACAGCTGCCGGACGGTCTCGACGCCGTCCATCCCGGCCATCCGCATGTCGAGCAGCATGACGTCGGGTCGGAGTTCCTGGATGCGGGCGAGGGCCTCGGCGCCGTCCGCGGCCTCACCCACCACCTGCATGTCCTCCTGCGCGTCGAGCACCACGCGCAGACCGGCGCGGAACAGCGCCTGGTCGTCGGTGAGCAGGATCCTGATCGGTTCGGTCATCGGACGGGTCCCCTTGGACGTCGAACGGGATGCGGGCGCGTGCGGCGAACACGTCGTCCAGCGCGGCGGCGTCGAACGACCCGCCGAGTGCGGTGAGGCGGGTGTGCATGCCGTCGATGCCGCGGCCGGAGCCCCCGGTGGTGCCGTCGCCGACGACGTTCTCGACCTCGAGCACGACGTCGGCGCTCCGCCAGGTCTCACGGACCACGACGGGCAGCCCCGGGGCACCGTGCCGGAGCGCGTTGGTGAGCATCTCCTGCAGCACGCGCCGGGCTGCCGTGCCGGTGTCCGGGCGGAGCGGGACGGGGACACCGCGCACCGTGCGGTCGACGTCGACCCCGGCGTCGCGGATGCCCTGCACGATCTCCTCGAGCGAGCCGGGATCGGTCGTCGACCCCGACCCGTCGATGTGCCCGAGGACCTGGCGGACCTCGACCAGCGAGCTGCGGGCGGTGCTCGCGATGGTCGCGCTGACCTCGCGGACACGGGCCTCGTCGGCCAGGAACGGCACGGAGTCCGCCTGCGCGATGATCACCGCGAGTGAGTGGCCGACGACGTCGTGGACGTCGCGGGCGATGTCCGCGCGGATGCGCTCCGACTCCGCGACGTCGATGGCGCGGGTGGCGGTCGCCTCGGCCTCGGTGGCCACCGCCTCGGCGCGCGATGCGGCCGCCTCGGCGTCGGCACGGCGGACGGACTCGCGGTCGCGCGACCGGAACGCACGGACGGCGACCCCGCCGGCCCACACCCCGAGGAGCGCGGCGACCGGTGCGGCCATCGCGAGGAACGCCTGGTCGCGGGGGCCGTTGAGCAGCACCAGGTACCGGAAGCCGGTGACGGCGAGGTAGAACGTCGCGCCGACGCCCGCGACGAGCGCGAGCACTCCGGAGAGGATGACCTCGGTCCGGGTCCCGACGACGGCCGCGGTGCCGATGACGACGAAGATGGCGAGGTCGACGAGTGACGGGCGCTCGCCGCCGCCGACCTGGATGATCCCGAGGACGACCACCATGAGCATCGCCGCCGACGGGGACACCCGACGGAGCGCGATCGCGCCGGCGGCAGCGAGCACGGCGAAGAAGCTCGCGTGCTCGAGCTCGACCTCGAGCGGCAGCAGGAAGACCAACGCCGCCAGGACCGCCCACGCCACGTCGACGACGATCGAACGGGTGGCGAGCGGCCGGATGAACGTGCGCCGGTCCGTCACGGCTCGATCATCGCATGCCGCCCACGCCGGGCAGCGCGGACCGACGTCACGCGCCCGGGGTCATGGCGGCGAGGGCGATGACGGTCGTGGCGACGATCGCGGCGCAGAGCAGCAGCGTGGCGATCGTGTGTTTCGTCGAGGACTCCATGTCACCAGACTCGCGGTCCGGAGTCGCCGGGGCATCGGGCGCAGGAGCGAAGCGCTTCGTCCCTGCGGGTGAAGCGAGGGGCGAGCACCGGGTACTCGGGGATCAGACCACGACGGATCCCCGCTGGCGGTGCGCGATCGAGACGGACTCGCCGGACACCGCGTTCAGCGGCGACGACAGGAACGCGATGAGGTCGGCGATCTGCTGCGGGGTCGAGTCGCCGGGGCCTCCCGGCCGGACCTCGGCGGACGGGTTGTCCGTCACGGTCCCGGGGTTGACGACGTTCACCGTGACCCCGGTACCCGCCACGTCGTCGGCCAGGTTCTTCGCGATGACGCTCACCGCCGTGTTCCGGAGCGACGCCGTGATGTTGCCGGAGAAGTAGGCGTTCTGCCCGCTCACGACGACCACGCGGCCGAATCCGGCCTCGCGCTGGGCGGGGAGCACGGCGTTCGCGACGCGGAGGAACCCGAGCGCCTTGCCGTCGATCGCGTCGAGGACCTGCTCGGGGTCGGACTTCCGGGCCGGGTCGAGGGTGCTCGCGCTCGGGGCAGCGGTCACGACCAGCACGTCGATGCGCCCGTGCCGCTCGAGGACGGTGGCGATGCCGGCGTCCACCGACTCCTGCGAGGCGGTGTCGATCGACACGCCGCTGTCGGAGTCCTCGGCCGTGCGGGACGCGACGACGACGGTCGCCCCCTCGGCCCGGAGGCGGTCGGCGACGGCGGCACCGATGTACCCCTTGCCTCCGACGACGAGTGCGACACGGTTCTTGAGTTCGAGGTCCACGCGCCCACGCTATGCCGGGACCGCACCGCTGTCCGCGAGCCGGTCAGCCGAGCAGCGGCTCGAGCCGCGTCACCGCCCGGCGCAGGTGCACCAACGCGTCACCCGGCGACGACACCCGGGCCGCCGGCGCGGACAGGGTCAGCCCCGCCACGAGCTCGCCGCGCTCGCCGCGGACCGGGAGCGCCAGGCACCCGAAACCCGCCGTGAACGCCCCCACCTGGTGGACCGGTCCGAGACCCCCTTCGGCGTGCAACCGCCCCATCGCACTCGACCCGGGTGTGGCCCGGAGCGCGGCTTCGTCGAGCAGCGGGAAGTCCGGGTCGACGTCGATGTCGCGCACACCGGCGGCGTCGTAGCGCGCCAGGTGCACGCCCGCGCGCACGGCGGAGCGGACGTCGGCGAGCACCGACCGCACGGCCCGGGGCAGCGGTGCGAGTGCCGGAGCCGGCGACACCCCGGCCAGGTCGGCGACCTTGTGGCCGAGGGCGAAACCGCGCAGGTCCGGCAACCGGACGAGGTACTCGTCCTCGACGAGCAGGGTGATGAGCCGGTACGTGGTGGCCCGCGGCATCCCGAGGGCGTCCGAGATCTGCTGGGCGGTGACGCCCGGTCCCGCGTGCGCGGCGGCCTCCAGCACCGCGAGGGCGTTCTGGATCGCCTTCGGCTGCCGCGCGCGGAGTCCGGGTTCGCTCACCGCACCTCCGCCTGGTGGCCGGTTCCGGCGGACGGACGGGAGGCCCCCAGCAGGTCCGCCTCGACCGGCACGTCGTACACGGCGCGGCTCCGACCCCGCCGCCAGGGTCGCCGACGCGTGGCCACCAGGAACGCGACCACCACCGCGGCGACCGTCCCGACGGCGAGGGCGACTGCCGGCCAACGGGACGACGCGGCCTCGACCCCGAGGTAGGTGAGCAGGACGGCGGTGAGCAGGACCCCGGTCGTGACGGCGACCACCGCGACCCCCACCGTCAGCTCGCCGATGCGCCGCAGGAACACCGGGGCCGCGAAGCACGTCAGGGCGTACGCGGCGATGTACCCGAGGGCGGCGACGACGAGCTCGGCCTCCATCAGCGTCCACGTCGGGATCCCGCTCGCCAGGCCCAGGACCGGCAGCACCGTGAGCACGCCGCACGCGACCGCGCCGGCCACGAACGGGGTCCGGAAGCGTGGCGACGCCCGGCCGAGCACCCGGGGCAGGACCCCCTCGCGGCCCATCGCGAACAGGACCCGCACGAGCGCCGTGGTCGAGGCGATCGCGCACGCCGCGAACGACGCCGCGATCCCGAGGTCGAGCGCCCACCCGATCCACTGCATGCCGAAGGCGTTCGCCAGCTCGTTCACGGGTGAGGCGCTCGACGCCAGGTCGGCGCCCACGGCGGCGAACCCCATCTGCTGGGCCGCAGCGCTGACCACGTAGAGCACGCCGGCGACGAGGACGGTCCACGAGATCGCGCGGGGGATCGCCTGGAACGGGCGCCGGGCCTCCACACCGAGCACCGACGCGCTCTCGAACCCGACGAACGCGGTCACGGCGAGGGCGGTGCCGACCGCGAACGACGCCGGCTGCGTCGGCCCGAGGGCGACGGCGGAGACGTCGGCCGGGTGCAGGCGCGCGACCAGCGCGACGATCAGGACCACGATGACCGCCACCGACAGTGACTCGACGAGCAACGTCAGCCGGGTCGACAACCGGACCCCGAGCGCGATCACCGCGAAGACGGCCGCGCCCATCACCAGCACCACGACGATCGTGACCAGGGCGTCGTCGCCGGCGGCCGGCACGAAGCGGGACAGCAGGTAGTCGAGGTAGTAGCCGCTGCCGGTGAGCGAGAACATCGCGATGAAGCCGTACCCGAGCAGCAGGGCGGCGCCCGCGACGACCTCGGCGACCGGGCCGAGCCCGAGCGAGACGTAGGTGTAGAGCGACCCGGTGCCGGCGACGCGTCGGACGAACTGGTTCACCGTCCGCCCGACCAGGAACGACAGCGCCATCGCCGCCAGGAGCGACCACGTGGCACCCTGCCCCGCGACCGTCGCGACGAGGACCGGGATCGTGGTCGCGGCAGCGGACGGTGCCACGGCCGACACCGACTGCGCGAGGACGTCGACCGGGCCGATGCTCCTCCGCGACAACCCGTCGACGGGGGAGCGCGTGCCGACGCCGGGCACCCGGGGCGGGTCGGCGATGGCTCGGTCGAGCGCGGTCATGCGGCAACCGTAGGGCTGCGCCGTTGCGCCCGTGTCTCGGTGGTGTTTCGGCGGCGTCTCACGCAAATGAGACGCCTCCGACGAGCACGTCCCATTCGGCGGCGACAGGGCTTCACGCCGGTGGAACGGCACCGCAACGGCGGCACGGGACCGTGGTCACACCCAGCACCACCACCTGCGATCCCCACCCACCCCGTTCCACCCACCCGGAAGGCCACGATGTCCAGCATCACGAAGGACCCCGCGTCACTCGGAGCCGCGCCCGCGCCGCAGCGGACCATGCGCGGCTCGCTCGGCGTCACCGCGATCGTGTTCATGGTCGTCGCGGCCGCCGCCCCGCTCACCGTCGTCGGCGGAGCCGCCCCGCTCGGCATGCTGCTCGGCAACGGCGTCGGGTTCCCGTCGCTGTACGCCGCGTCGGCCGTCGTGCTGCTGCTGTTCTCGGTGGGCCTGGCGGCGATGACCCGGCACGTGCCGCGGCCCGGCGCGTTCTTCACGTTCGTCGGGCACGGGCTCGGTCGGCCGGCCGGCGCGGGAGCCGCCACGCTGGCGCTCCTGACGTACACGACCATCCAGGTCAGCGTGCACGGCTACATCGGATACCTGCTCGGCGTCACCGTCACGGGTCTCGGCGGACCGGACATCCCCTGGTACGTCTGGTCCCTGGTCGTCGTGGCCCTGGTCGGGATGCTCGGCTACCGGCACATCGACCTGTCGAGCAAGGTGCTCGGTGTGATGCTCGTCGGTGAGGTCGGCATCGTGCTCGTCCTGGTCGCGGCGATCGTGTTCCGCGGCGGGGCCGACGGCCTGTCCCTCGCACCGTTCGAGCCGACGCAGATCATGTCCGGGTCGCCCGGCGTCGGGCTGATGTTCGCCATCGCCGCGTTCATCGGGTTCGAGGCCACCGCGATCTTCCGCGACGAGGCGAAGGACCCGGAGCGGACCATCCCCCGTGCGACCTACACGGCCGTGATCGGCATCGGTGTCTTCTACACACTCGCGTCGTGGGGGCTCGTGATGGCCTGGGGCCCCGACGGCATCCTCGCCGAGGTCGCGAAGGACCCCGGATCACTCATCCTCACCACCGCCGCGCAGTACATCGGCAGCGCCGGGGAAGCCGTGCTCAACGTGCTGCTGCTGACGAGCATGTTCGCCTGCGTCCTGTCGTTCCACAACGTCATCACCCGGTACCAGCACTCGATGGCGAACGCGTCGCTGCTGCCCGGCCGGCTCGGCGACGTGCACCGGAAGCACGCGTCGCCGCACACCTCGAGCCTGGTGCAGACCGTCACCGCCGCCGTGCTGATGGTGCTGTTCGCGGTGCTCGGCCTCGACCCGGTGCTGCAGGTGTTCAGCTGGTTCGCCGGTGTCGCCACCCTGGGCGTCGCGATCCTGATGGCCGCGACGAGCCTGGCCGTCATCGTGTACTTCCGCCGCAACCCCGGGGACCGGCGGGTCTGGAACACCATCGTCGCGCCCGTCCTCGGGTTCCTCGGACTCGTCGCCGCCGCCGTCCTGATCTGGGTGAACTTCCCGACGCTCGTCGGCGACGTCGACGCCTCGGGCGCGAGCGTCTTCGGCGTCGTGAGCATCGTGCTCACCGGACTGGTCGTGGTCGTCCCCGTCATCGGCGTGGTGCAGGCGGTGGTGCTGCGACGCCGCAGTCGGAGCCGCTACGAGCAGATGCTCGACCGGCTCGCCACCGAGAGCTGACCCGCCGGGCGCACCACGCGCCTCCCGGCCGAACCGACCTGACCCCACGCACGACGCAACGCGCAAGGAGCACCACGCACATGACGATCACCGACCCGACCACCGACACCCAGACCACCACGCACCCGCTCGGCAGCCTGACGCCCGACGAGTTCACCGCCGTGCGCGACCTCGTCACGGCGCAGCCGGACTGGACCGACACCACCCGCTTCGCCTACGTCGGCCTCGAGGAGCCGCACAAGCAGGAGGTCCTGGCGTGGCAGGCCGGCGACGGCCCCCTGCCGGACCGCACGGCCCGGGTGATGCTGCTCGACATGGCGACCGGTCGCTCCACCGACCGCGTCGTGTCGATCACCACCGGCACGGTCCTGCGGACCGACGTGCTCGACGGGTCCCGCGGACAGCTGCCCGTCCTGATCGAGGAGTTCGACGCCGTCGGCGAGATCGCGAACGCGGACGAGCGCTGGGTCGCCGCCCTGGCGAAGCGCGGCCTGTCCGCCGACGAGGTCAAGTGCGTGCCGCTGTCCGCCGGGTACTACGACTACCCGGAGGAGGTCGGTCGGCGCATCCTGCGCGTGCTCGCCTTCAAGCAGGACCACCCGGCCGACCACGTGTGGGCGCACCCCGTCGACGGCCTGTCGGCGTACGTCGACGCGGCGAACCGGGCCGTCACGCGGATCGTGGACGTGGCGGACATGCCCGTTCCGACCACCTCGGGGAACTTCGACGACCCCGCGATGCAGGGCGAACCGCTCGACCTCAAGCCGATCGTCATCACCCAGCCCGAGGGCCGTCGTTCCGCGTCGACGGCGAGTTCGTCGAGTGGGCGAACTGGCGGTTCCAGGTCGGCTTCGACGCCCGCGAGGGACTCGTGCTCCGCCAGCTCTCGTGGCAGGACGGCGAGCGGCTGCGCCCGATCGTGTACCGGGCCTCGATCGACGAGATGCTCGTGCCGTACGGCGACCCGTCTCCGGTGCGGTTCTGGCAGAACTACTTCGACACCGGCGAGTACCTGTTCGGTCGGTTCACGAACTCGCTCGAGCTCGGCCGCGACTGCGTCGGCGAGATCCAGTACTTCGACGCCGTCCTGGCCGACGAGCTCGGCAACCCGCAGACCATCCGCAACGGCATCTGCATGCACGAGGAGGACTTCGGCACGCTCTGGAAGCACGGCGACATCTACACCGGTTCGCAGGAGGTCCGTCGGTCCCGGCGCCTGGTGATCTCGTTCTTCACCACCGTCGGCAACTACGACTACGGCTTCTACTGGTACCTGTACCTGGACGGCACGATCGAGTGCGAGGCGAAGCTCACCGGCGTGCTCTTCACCAGCTCGTACCCGGGGCGCTCCGTCGACGGCGGGGACTACCCGTACGCCTCCGAGGTGGCCCCGGGCCTCGGTGCCCCGTACCACCAGCACCTGTTCTCGGCACGGCTCGACATGATGGTCGACGGACTGTCGAACGCCGTGGACGAGGTCGATGCCGTGCGGGTGCCGGTCGGACCGGGCAACGAGCACGGCAACGCGTTCACGAAGTCGGTGACCCGGATCGCGTCGGAGTCGTCGTCCGGCCGTCTCGCCGACGCGTCCAAGGCACGCACGTGGTTCGTCTCGAACACCGAGGAGCGCAACCACCTCGACCGCGCCACCGGCTACGTGCTGTACCCGCAGGACGCCCCCGTGCTGCTCGCCGACGACTCGTCCTCGGTTGCCGCCCGTGCCGAGTTCGCCCGCAAGCACCTGTACGTCACGCAGTACGACCCGGCGGAGCGCTTCGCCGCCGGCGACTTCGTGCACCAGAACCCCGGCGGCGACGGGGTCGCCCGGTACGTCGAGGGGGACCGTCCGCTCGACGGCGAGGACATCGTGCTCTGGCACACCTTCGGCCCGACGCACTTCCCGCGGCCCGAGGACTGGCCCGTCATGCCGGTCGACTACGCCAAGTTCACGCTCAAGCCGTACGGGTTCTTCCCGCGGAACCCGGCGCTGAACGTGCCGGCGGCCATCGGGGCGTCCGCCGGGTCGCACTGCTCGCACCACGTCTCCGGCGCCGTCGGGGCCGCACACGACGCAGCCGAGCACCAGCACGACCACGGGCACGGACACTGACGTGACCGACCTGCTCGGGCTCGCCGCGATCGTGCCGGCGTCCGCCGGGGCCTGCTGCACGGTCGGGGCGTGGCGCCCCGGCCGTGCGGTCGACGTGGTGGCGGCAGTGGTGATGGTGGCCGCGATGGTGGACGGGGCCTTCGGTCCGCGCGTGCTGCCCGGGGTGCTCTGGTTCGTGGTGCTCGCGCTGCTCGCCGTGGTGGTCGCGGCGGTGCACCGGGTGCAGAGTGCGTCCGGTGCGTCCGGTTCGGACGGGAGGCCCGGGTCGGCTCCGGCGGTCCGGGGCACCTCGGCGCACGGTCGGTTCGGGCGACTGCACGCGGCGCTCGGTCTGCTGGTGATGGGGGCGCTCGGGGTCGGCATGGCGCACGACCCCGGCATGACCGGCATGGCGGGTGTCGGCATGCACGGACACGGCGGTGCGGTCGCGGTCACGTGGCAGGTCGTCCTCGGCGGCCTGACCACCGGCTACCTGCTGCTCACCGCCCACATGGTGCGGGACGGCATCCGGCGTCGGACCCGCGCGCTCCCCGTCGTCGAGACGCTCGCCATGGGGATCGCGGTGACGGTGATGGCCGCGGCGATGATCTGAACCGGTTCGGCGCGCGAAACGTACAGTTTGCGAATCGTTCGTTGCGGAAAACGTTCACGTCGTGAAAGAGTTCGAGCGTCCGCAGGGGACGAACGGCCGCAGAAGGGCGGGATCAGACATGCACAGCACGTACTCCGGGATGCCACGGGCGGCACGGATCGGTGGCAGCCACACCCGCATCGGTCTGACCGACCCGGCCGTCATCGACGCCTACGTCGAGCGCCGCATCGAGGACCCGTCGCTCCTCGCCGGTCGCGCCGAGCCGGCGTACGCCGACTTCTTCACCGTCCCCGCCGCGTAGCAAGGAGCGCATGATCACATGCCGTTGACCGTCGTCCGTCGAGAGCACGTCCACCTCTACGCCCACGAGCCCCGATCCGAGGCTGCGAAGACCGCCGTCGACGCGCTGCTGCGCCTCCAGCATGCCGAAGAGCAGCAGATCGAGTCCGCACGCATCGAGAGCGGGCTGAGCAAGAACGAGTCCCTGGCGATCCGGTACATGCTCCAGGCCCACCGCGACGGCCGCACCATGGGCCCCAAGGACCTCGCCGTCATGCTGACCGTGTCGAACGCCTCGGTCACGAAGCTCGTGGACGCGCTCGTCGACAAGGAACTCCTCGTCCGCACCGCGCACCCCACCGACCGTCGCGCGCAGGTCCTCGAACCCACCGACCTGGCCGCCGAGAAGATCGATGCCTCGTACGCCCGCTTCCACGAGGCTGTGGTCGGGGTCCTCGACCACCTGTCCGACGCCGACAACGCCGTGCTCGCAGAGTCGCTGACCAGGATCGTCGACGCGCTCGCCGACGGTGAGCCGACGCCGGTCGACGAGTACACCGTCGACGACCAGGGCTGACGAGCCCGGGGCTGGCGCGACCGGCCCGACGCGACCGGCCCGACGCGACCGAGGCGGTCGACGCGAGCACCCGTCGACGGGAGGCGCGGTACCGGATCGCTGCGGGCCTCCAGACGGTGGCGGAAAAACCTTCCAGCGGTAAGTTGGGTGCATGACGCACCCCGCCGACGACGACGCGGCCCCGCCGCGACGCGGCGGGTACCGCAAGGGAGCCGAGCGCCGGACCCAGATCCTCGACGAGATGATCCGCATGGTCGCGGAACAGGGCGTCGACGCATCGTCGCTGCGGTCCGTGGCCGAGGCCCTCGGGATCACCCACGCGGCGCTCCGCCACTACTTCCCCAGCCGTGACGAACTGCTGCTCGCCGTCTACCGCGAGCACGAGGTGCGCGAGCAGGGGCGCCCGACCGGTTGAAGTCGGCGATCGGGGACATGCGCGACAGTGCCTCGCGCAACCGTGCGGTGCCGGGCCTGGTGCAGCTCTACACGACGCTCGCGGCCGACGCCGTGCAGGAGGGCCACCCGGCGACCCGTGACTTCATGCGGGAGCGGTTCACGCGGCTCCGGGCCGACCTGGCCGCGTTGATCGCGGCGGACCAGGCAGCGGGGCGGATCCGCAGCGACCTGGACCCGGTCGACCTCGCCTCGCTGAGCATCGCGGCGTCCGACGGGCTGCAGGTGCAGTGGTTGCTCGACCCCGAGGCGGTCGACGGCGAGAAGGTGCTGCGGTTGCTCGAGCAGATCGTGCCGGCGCCGCCGGAGTGAGCGTGGCGCGTGGCGCGTGCGCGTGCGGCGCGTGCGTGGCGCGTGCGCTTCGTGAGCAGAAATGGTCGGGTCCCCGTTCGGGACCCGACCATTTCTGCTCACCAGGTGCGGCGCGGTGCGCGACGCACGACGTGACTACGCGTTCGCGACCTCGGCGAGGACCGCGGCGGCGGGGTCGAAGTCCTCGGGGAGCGGCTGGATCGGGTCGATCGACGAGGTGATCTCGACGGACTGACCCGACTCGGCGGCGTCGCGGATGCCGAGCATGACGTCCAGCGCGTGCGACGCGACGGCACCGGAGGCGCGCTCCGGGCGGCCCTCGGCGATCGCGCGGGCCAGCTCGACGACACCCGTGCCACGGCCCCAGGTGGAGCCCTTGTGCTCGAGCGTGGTCGGCTCGTCCTTGCCGAGCGTCCACAGCGTGCTGTCGCCGTCGAAGACGTTCGGGTCCGGCAGCACGATGGTGCCCTCGGAGCCGTTGATCTCGACGAAGCCGTTGCGGGGCAGCGCGTGCTGGAACGACAGGGTCGTCTGGGCCGACTGGCCGCCCTCGAACGAGATGAGCGCTGCGTGGTGCGTGGGCACCTCGACGGCGAACTCGGTGCCGGCGCGGGGGCCGGAGCCGATCACACGCGTCTCGCGGGACTTCGACGACACGGCCTGCACGCGCGAGGCGGCACCGAAGGCGTGCAGGAGCGTCGTGACGTAGTACGGGCCGATGTCGAACAGCGGACCGGCGCCCTGGGCGTACAGGAACTCGGGGTCCGGGTGCCACTGGTCCGGTCCGGGCACGTGGAACATCGTCGTCGCGGTGAGCGGCGTGCCGATGTCGCCGCGGGCGATGGCGCGGATGGCGGTCTGGATGCCGGCACCGAGGACGGTGTCGGGCGCGCAGGCGTAGCGGACACCGGCGGCCGCAGCGGCTGCCAGCAGCTCCTGCGCGTCCGAGGCGTTCGTCGCGACCGGCTTCTCGCTCCAGGTGTGCTTGCCGGCAGCGATGATCTGCTGGCCGACCTTGGCGTGCTCGGCGGGGATCGTGATGTTCACCACGATCTGGATGTCGTCGCGGGCGAGGAGCTCCTCGACCGTGCCGGACGCGGGCACGCCGTACTTCTCGGCCTGGGACGCGGCGCGCTCGAGGATGAGGTCGGCGACCATCAGGACCTCGACGTCGGCGAACTGGGTCAGGTTCGTCAGGTACTGGTCCGAGATGTTCCCCGCACCGATGATGCCGACTCCGATGCGGCTCACTTGTCGTTGTCCTTCAGCCATGCGAGGGACTCGGTGATGCCCTGGAAGACGTCGCCGGAGTAGGCGTCGAACTCGACGACGCGGATGGCCTGCGGCGCCGCGGCGAGGATGCCCGCCACATTCACGTCGCCCTGGCCCGCGGGGGTCTGGTTCTCGAACGCACGCTGCAGCGCCTCGGGCACGACGAGCGCGCTCTCCGACGAGGGCAGTGCGGTGAGGATGTCACCGTCGACCTTGCCGTCCTTGACGTGGATGGCGACGACGCGGTCGCCGAGTGCCCGCAGGACGGCGGGGGCGTCGGCGCCGCCGACGGTGGCCCAGAAGGTGTCGAGCTCGAGCACCGTCTCCGGGCTGATCTGCTCGACGAAGTGGTCGTAGACCGTGCGACCGTCGACCTTGTTCGTGAACTCCCACTGGTGGTTGTGGTAGCCGAACTTCAGGCCGCGCGAGGCTGCCTCGGCGGTCAGGACGTTGACGCGCTCGGCGATCTTCGCGACGTCGTCGGCGGTCTGCCAGCGGTCGGTCGGGATGAACGGGTCGATGACCGTCTGGATGCCGAGGCGCTCGGCGGCGTCCCAGATCGGCGCGGTGTCCTCGGCGTCGATCACGGCGACGTGGCCGGACGGTGCCGTGAGGCCGGTCGCGGCGAAGGCACGCTCGAGGTCCGTGGCACGCTCGACGAACGCGTAGGGCTCGACGTTCTCGTACCCGATCTCGGCGACGCGGGCGATGGCCTTGTCGAGGTCTTCGGCGATGGCGTCTCGCAGCGAGTACAGCTGCACAGAAGTGGTGGGCATTGCAGAGGCTCCTTCGGTCCTGTCTGGGGGTCGCGACTCCCAGGTGTCGAAGCACCGGGTGTCGCAGTCCGTCGAGGAGCGATGCTCCACGGCGAGATCGATGACGACGCTACCCCAAAACCACCCGGTGTGTAGTTTTTGCGTCCCTCCGTGTCGCACGTCGGTACATGAACGACACCTGTCGATGTATGCTCAGCCAGTCAAAACCGTGCACAGGACGGTTTTGGCCACCAGCATCGACTCAAGGAGGCGTCATGAGCACACCCGAACCCGGCAGCCCGGCACTGTTGCACCCCGAAGAGGGCATCACCCAGCCGATCAGCACCGTGAAGGTGGGCATCGGCTACCAGATCGCCCTGTTCCTCGGGCAGTTCGGCCTCTTCGTCGCACTCATGGCACCGGTCTACGTCAGCATGCAGCTCAAGGCGCAGGCCCTGGTCGGCGACGACGCGGCGAACGTCATCGGCTCGGTGCTGCCGATCGGCGCGTTCGGTGCGCTCATCATGAACCCCTCGCCGGCGCGCTGTCCGACCGCACCCGCACCCGCTGGGGTCGTCGTCGGCCCTGGCTGCTGAGCGGTGTCGTCGTGTTCGCGATCGCCCTGGCCTGGATCGCCTACTCGCCCGACGTCCTGAACCTGACGCTGGCCTGGCTCCTCGCCCAGCTCGCCGCCAACGCGACGCTGGCCACCCTGCTCGCGAGCTTCGCCGACAACGTCCCCCAGCTGCAGCGCGGCCGCTCGTCGAGCATCATCGCCCTCGCGCAGAACATCGCCGTGCTCGCCGGCACCTACCTGTCGGTGTTCTTCGTCGCGAACCTGCCCGTGCTGTTCATCGCACCCGGCATCCTGGCGATCATCCTCGTCGCGGTGTACGCCGTGGTCGCCCGTGACGACCTGCCGACGTACAAGCTGAAGAAGTTCACGTTCCTGAACCTCATCGCCTCGTTCTGGACGAACCCGATCAAGAACCCGGACTTCGCGTTCGCCTGGTGGTCGCGCTTCCTGATCATCTTCGCCACCTTCATGTTCACGACCTACCGCCTGCTCTACATGGAGAAGCACCTCGGCATCGAGGACGCGAAGGAGGCCACCGCGGCCGTCGCCTTCGGTGTGCTGCTCTACACGATCGCGCTCCTGGTCAGCGCGGCGCTGTCCGGGTGGGCGTCCGACAAGATCGGCCGTCGCAAGGTCTTCGTCGGTGGCTCGACGGCGATGTTCGCCGTCGGCCTGGTCGTGCTCGCGCACGCCGACACCGTGAACGGCTTCTACGTGGCCGAGGTCATCATGGGCTTCGCGTACGGCATCTACTCGGCCATCGACACGGCGCTCGTCGTCGACGTGCTGCCGAACGCCGACCGCCCCGGCAAGGACCTCGGGGTCATCAACATCGCCAACGCGCTGCCGCAGTCGCTCGCTCCGGCCGTCGCACTGTTCTTCCTGAAGATCGGGTCGGGCGACGCCGCCGACAACTACACGCTCATGTGCTGGGCCGCCGGCGCGATCGCCATCGTCGGTGCCCTTGTGGTGATCCCCATCAAGCGGGTTCGATAGCCGGATGCACACCTCCGGGGTCGACGTCGACCGCAGCCAGCTCGCCGGGTGGCGGAACGCGATCATCGTCGCGTTCGCCATCGGTGGGATCAGCCTGGCCGGCTGGGGTCCACGGCTCCCGGAGCTCCGCGTCGAACTCGGTGTCGACATCGGCACCATCGGCCTCATGCTCGGCGGGGTCACCATCGGCTCGATCGGCGGGCTACTCAGTGCCGCCCCGCTGCTCCGGCGCCTGGGCGGCCGACGCGCCCTGACGGCGGTCGCCGTCCTGGTCCCCGCCGCACTGGCGCTCATCGGCATCGCCGCTGCGCTGCACTCCGTGCCGCTCGCAAGCGTCGGGTTCGTCGTCGCCGGTGCCGGGATCGGCGCGCTCGACGTCATGGCGAACGTCGAGGGCACGGCGATCGAGGCGCTCGCCGGTCGCACGCTGCTCCCGCTGATGCACGCCGCCTGGTCGGGAGGCGCGGCCCTCGGCGCCGGGATCGCCGCCCTCTGCGCGTGGCTGGGCATCACCCCCTCGGCCCAGTTGATCGGTGAGGCCGTCGTCATCCTGGTGGTCGGCGTGATCGCCATGCGTGCGATCCCGGACGGCACGCGCGCCGAGGAACACGACACGACGCTCACACCGCGGCAGCGCCTGCGGCAGTGGGCACGTGGCTGGGCGGACGTCCGCTTGCTGCTGATCGGCGTCGTGATGCTCGGCGTCGAACTCGGCGAGGGGTCGGCGAACAACTGGCTCGCCCTGGCGACCACCGACGGACACGGCCAGACAGCGACGGTCGGCGCACTCTTCTTCACCGTGTTCGCCGTCTCCGAGGCCGCGACGCGCGTCTTCGCCGGCCCCGTGGTCGACCGGCTCGGACGGGTCCGGACGGTCCGCTGGACGACCGCGCTCGGCATCCTCGGCGCCGTCCTGTTCATCGTCGGCACGTCCTGGTGGCTCACGCTCATCGGCGTGGTCCTCTGGGCGGTCGGCGTCTCGATGGGGTTCCCGCTCGGCATGTCGGCAGCGGCGCAGAGCGGCCCGAACCCGGCTGCCCGGGTCAGCGTCGTCGCGTCGATCGGGTACTTCGCGAACTTCGCCGGCCCGCCCGTCATCGGCGCGATCGCGGAGCAGGTCGGCGCGCTCAGCGCACTCTGGTTGATCGCCGTGCTCTTCGTGGCCGCCTTCGCCGCATCCGGCTCGCTGCGTCCGGTCGCCGAGCCGACCCACGAGCGGGTCAGCGACCCTCGGTAGCGTGGAGCCCATGCTCGACGCGACGCCTGCCCCGTTCGACACCCCGGCCGGCCGGATCGTCGGGACGGTGGACGGCGACGTCGTCCGCGTCCTCGGGATCCCCTACGCGCGGGCCGACCGGTTCGCGCCGCCGGAGCCGATGCCGCCCTTCGCGAGCGAACTGCACGCGTCGACGCCGTCCCCCGTGGCGCCGCAGCCGCACGCGCAGTTCGTCGACCAGCTGCTCGGCGAGGTCGAGGACATCACCGTCGACGAGCACTGCCAGCGCCTGTCGATCACGCTGCCCGCCGATGTGACGCCCGACGAGCGGCTGCCCGTGATGGTCTGGATCCACGGCGGCTCGTACGTCATCGGCGGCGGCGACCTGCCGATCTACGACGCGCGCGACCTCGTGACCGAGCAGCGCGTGATCGTGGTGTCGGTGACCTTCCGGCTCGGAGTCCTCGGGTTCCTGGGTGACGGGGCGTCGATCCCGGCGAACCTCGGACTGCTCGACCTGCTCGAGTCGCTCCGCTGGGTGCAGGCGAACATCGCCGCGTTCGGGGGCGACCCCGACCTCGTCACGGTGTTCGGGCAGTCCGCCGGCGGCGACGCAGCAGCCCACCTGATGATCAGCGACGGCGCGGCCGGGCTGTTCCGCCGGGCGATCATCCAGAGCGCACCGCTCGGGTTGTCCCGCGGTCGGTCCCGGATGAACCGCGCGGTGATCCGGGCCGTCGGTGCCGTGCACGCCGACACCCCGCTCGACGACCTGCTCGAACGGCAGGCCCTCGGTACTCGGGCTGCTGCGCCGTACGGACTGGCGGGCGGGATGCCGTTCGGCACCCAGTACGGGTTCGCCCCGCTGCCCGCCGAACGCGACCTCGACGCTGCCTGGAGCCGAGTCGCTCCCGACGTCGACGTCCTGATCGGTTCCGCGACGGACGAGACCGGCATGTACGTGCCGTTGGTCCGCGGTCTGTCGCGGGTCGCTCGGTCACGGATCCTGCGCCCGGCGCTCCGCTGGTGGGTGGTCCGTCCGCTCTCCGACGTCATCTACGGCCGCGACGTCCGACGCTTCACCGCGCGGCACCGCCGAGCCGGTGGGCGGGCGACGTCCTACCGGCTCCTCCGTGGCGTGACGACCGCGCCGACCGGCGCCGTCCACATGAGCGACCTGCCGCTGTTGCTCGGCGGCCGCGAGGCCTGGGCCGGCACCCGCTTCGTCCCCGCGCGCGACTGGCCCGAGGTCGAGCGGCGCGGCCGGGCCTTCCGTGCGATCTGGGCGGAGTTCGCCCGGACCGGCGCCGTCACCGCCCTGGACGACGAGACGCTGACCTTCGATCGGCACTGACGTTCGATCGGCACTGGCCGTCGTCGCGCCCCTGAACTGGCGGTCGCGTGGTCGCCCCCGGGACCGGACAATCGTCAGCATGCCCACGCCCGACGCCGATCTCCGTGCACGTATCGTGTCCGGTGCGATCGAGGCGTACCGCGCGACGGACTTCCACCGGGTCGGACCGGACGAGGTCGCCGAGCACGCCGGGGTGCCGGTCGCCGAGGTCGGCCGAGCGTTCCCGATGTGGGAACTCCTCGTCGTCGCGGTCATCGACCGGTGGAACAACGGCAGCCGACTCGCGCTGTGGCCCGTCGCCGAACGAGCCGGTGCCGTCGCGTACCTGCGCGCCCGACTCGAGGCCGGCATCACAGACCCGGCCCTCGTCCGGCTCCGGATCGCCGTGCTCAGCGCTGCGTCGAACCCCGGCCACCCGGCAGCCGGGTGGTTCCGCACCCAGTACACCCGGGCGTTCGAGGACCTCACCCTCGCCCTGGTCCGTGACGTCGTCGCTGCACGCGAGCCGCGGGGCGCCTCGCCCCGGCACGCGGCCGAGCAGCTCATGGCGCTGTTCGAAGGGCTGCAGCTGCAGGCGATGGTCCGCGACGACGCCGAGCCGCTGAGCGGCTTCGACCGCGCCGTCGCCCGGATGCGGGTCGGCTGGGCAGCAGCGCGCGTCGACGCCTGAGGACTCCGGGCGGGAGCACGGACGGGAGGCACGGCGCGGCTTGCGTGCGTCGGCTCGCCCACCTGGCATGGTCGGCCCATGGAGTACACCGACTACGACACCCGGCTCGCCGCGTACGGCGTGATCACGGACGGTGACCGGGTGCTCCTGGCGAAGCTGCGCTTCCCCGAAGCCGGCACGTGGACGTTGCCGGGCGGTGGCGTCGAGTTCGACGAGACCGTCGAGCAGGCCGTCGTGCGCGAGGTCCGCGAGGAGACCGGGTACGAGTCCGAGGTCGGCGCCCTGCTCGGCGTCCGGCACCACGTCGTCCCCGCCGAGCGCCGGATCCACGCCAACGGTCGCCCGATGAAGGCCGTGCAGGTCGTGTTCCGCGCGACGGTCGTCGGCGGCACACTGCGCGACGAGATCGACGGGTCGACCGACGAGTCGCGCTGGCTGCCCATCGCCGAGCTCCCGCACCACCGGCACGGGCTGCTCGTACCCGTCGCGCTGGCGTGGGCGGGCGCGCTCACCCGCTGACGCCTCATCCGGCGGCCAGCGTCGCGAACTGCGCCGGGACATCCGCGGGTGCCGGCGGCTGGACGGACCACCCGAGTGCGCGGAGCGCCCCGGCGGTCTCGGCGGGGAACTGACGAGCAGTCGCGGCCGCTTCACCTCGGCGCCACTGCTTCCGGAACTCGTGCACCGCTGACCGCCAGGTCGGGAGCGAATCGACTCCGCACTCGACGATGACGAACTCCACCACGTCGGCGAGACTCGGTCGGAAGTGCGGGCCGCCGAGCGGGAAGTGCAACGAGGACAGCCGAGCGGCGTCGCGACGCCCTGATCCGTTGTCGCCCGCCCTGGCCAGCAATGCACTGAACGAGCCGCGCTCGGCGTGCAGGTGCCAGTGCGACTGCGGGGTGGCGGTCAACGCTTCTCGGAACTCGAAACGGACCAGCGGTTGCCGGTCGTCTGCGAGGAACAGGGTGAACCGGCTCTCGTTCACCTCGAGCGCGTCGAGGTGGTCGAACCAGCGGATGACGATCGTCCCGATCGTCCCGCTCGGCACGTCGAGGTCGTAGTCGACTCGCGCCCCGTGTCCGGGCAGGCAAGCGTCCAGGAGAGCCTGCGCGAGTTCCATCTGCTGTTGCGCCGCTGACTCCGCACTGCCGGTCATCGCTCACCCAGCAGGAAGGAGATGCTGTCGAGCCAGTCCTGTGCCAGAAACTCGTCGATGAAGAGGTCGCGCCACTGCTCGGTCGGCGCGAACTCTCGTTCATCGAGGTCCCACTGCGCCCGGACCCGCGCGCGTTCGATGAGGAGTTCCTCGCGGGTCCAATGTCGTCCCACCACAGCGGTCATGGCCGTCCTCTCGTCGGTGTGGGACGACGGTAGGGCGGTCAGTGGAACCGGCGCGAGCTTTCTGAACACAACATGTTCACTCGGCGACGACGCTCAGCACGTTGCCCGACGGGTCGGTGAACCAGGCGATGAGCGGCCCGCCCTTGCGGTTCACGCCCTTCTCGTCGGTCATCCCCTCGTACTGCAGGAACGTGACCCCCTTCGCCGTGAGCTCGTCCACCGCGGCGTCGACGTCCGGCACGGGGAAGTTCAGCACCGTGAAGCCCGCCGGCTCGTGCGCAGGGCCCTTCGGGTAGACGAGGACACCGTGGCCGTCGCCGAGTTGCAGGAAGAGCATGCCGTGGTCCTCGGTGACCTCGACCCCCAGGACGTCCTGGTAGAACGCCTTCGCCTCCGGGACGTCCCGGACCGAGAACCCGCTGAACGCCTTCGTCGCATCGACCATGCGGCCAGTGAACCACCCTGGTCCGGTGTCGGCGCGCTCTGCCAGGATGGGGCCGTGAGCCACCCGGACAGCAGCGTCGACGACGCCGTCGAGCGTGCGGTCGAGCTGGCCTCGGCGGGGACCCGGGCAGTGCTCGGCATCGCGGGTGCTCCCGGTGCCGGCAAGTCGACCCTGGCCCGCCGCGTGGTCGCCGCCGTCGACGAGCGACTCGGGGCCGGCACCGCGGTGCAGGTGCCGATGGACGGCTTCCACCTGTCGAACGCGGCGCTCGACGCCCTCGGCCGGCACGACCGCAAGGGCGCCGTCGACACGTTCGACGCCGACGGCTACGTCGCCCTGGTCCGACGACTGGTCGCTGCCGACACCACCGTGTGGGCGCCGGACTTCGACCGCCGCATCGACGAGCCCGTCGCCGGCAGCATCGCCGTCCCGCCGGCCGCCCGGCTCGTGGTCTCCGAGGGGAACTACCTGCTCGACGGCGCCGAACCGTGGGCAGCGCTCGGCGGTCTGTTCACCGAGACCTGGTTCTGCGCCGTCGACGACGGGGTTCGGGTCGACCGCCTGGTCGGTCGGCACATGCGTCACGGACGCGACCACGACGCCGCGCGCGCGTGGGCGGTGGAGGTCGACGGCGTGAACGCGGCGAGGGTCGCGCCCACGGTGATCCGTGCCTCCAGGACGGTGCGGACGTGACCATCAGAACGACGCGACACCGATCGAAGGAGCGACCATGACCATCGCCATCACCGGAGCGACCGGCAACATCGGGGGCGCCGTCGCACGCGCGCTCGCCGCGGACGGCGCGCCGTTCCGGATGATCGTGCGCGACGCAGCGCGCGCCCCGGAGCTGCCCGGCGCCGAGGTCGCGGTCGCGACGTTCGCCGACGCCGACGCCAGCCGGGCGGCGCTCGAGGGGGTCGACGTGCTCCTGATGGTGTCGGCGGCCGAGGCCGAGGACCGGCTCGACCAGCACCGCACCTTCGTCGCAGCAGCTGCCGAAGCCGGCGTGCGGCACGTCGTCTACACGTCGTTCCTCGGCGCGGCCGAGGACGCGACCTTCACCCTCGGCCGCGACCACTGGGCGACCGAGCAGGCGATCCGCGCGACCGACACGGCGTACACGTTCCTGCGGGACAGCTTCTACCTGGACTTCGTCGAGGACCTCGTCGGCGAGGACGGCGTGATCCGCGGCCCGGCAGGCGACGGCGCCATGGCGGCGGTCGCCCGTGCGGACGTCGCCCGTGTCGCGACCGCGGTGCTGCACGACCCGGACGCCCACCGCGACCAGACGTACGAGCTCACCGGCCCCGAGGCGATCACCCTCGCCCAGGCGGCGGCGATCGTGTCCGAGGTCCGCGGCCGCACGGTCAGCTACCACCCGGAGACCCTCGACGAGGCGTACGCATCACGTGCGCGGTGGAACCCGGAGCCGTGGCAGGCCGATGCGTGGGTGAGCACCTACACGGCGATCGCCGAGGGAGCGCTCGCGCACGTGTCCGGCGACGTCGAGCGGATCACCGGCCGGGCGCCGATGTCCCTGCGCGAGGTGCTCGCCGCGCGCTGATGCGTGGCCGGCGTGGGGTCCACGCGGACCGACCGACGGGCCGGGCAGCCCGCAGTGCCACACGGTCCACGTGATCCCGTTCGCCTGACGCAGTCGCACCGGCAGGTGCGCGTGCCGCACGAACCCGGTGCGGTCGCGGCAGCCTCCGGCCAGAGCGGCGCGCAGGACCGGATCGGTGCGGGGCGCGTGGGCCTCGACGACGAGGACGCGCAGGCCGTCTGCGATCCTGCGGCGGATCTGCTGCGTCGTGAAGACCGGCACGCTGCCCGAGAAGCCGCCGTCCGTCAGCACCGGGAGCCCGGTCGCCGCGATCACGGGCGCGGAGATGCGCCACGTGTCGGTCAGGAACAGCGGTTCACCGTGCCGGTACCCTCCACGCGTCGCGCGGCCGCGACGAGTCGGCGGAGTGCGCCCGGGTACGGCGTCGACCCGCCCCACGGGTCCGGGTACGACACGTGGAAGACGTCCGGGCTGCCGGCCGGGATCGGCCAGCGCGCAGGCCACGGCCCGACGGAGGCGTCGACGCCGCTGCCGTCCCGGGTCGCGTCGAGCGCCTGCAGCGAGAAGGCCGCGGGGCCGGTGACGACCGCCACCGCTGTCGCGATCGCGATCGCCGTCCGGGAGGCCCGGTGTCGGCCCGGTCCGCGCGTCACCTCCCAGCGGGGTCGCCACCAGACCGACACCACCGTCGCGACGACGGCGACCGTCGAGACCGTGATCGCGGGGCCGGCGAGCACGCGCGGCATCGTGGTGCCCCCCGCGAGGAACACCACCCACCCGAGCTGCGCCACGGCGAGGACGACCGGGAGTGCCCGGAGCCACGCAGACTGTGCCCGGACGAGGCCGACCGCTCCGCGCCACCCGAGTGCGGCGAGCAGGGCGAGCTGCACGCCGATCGCCGCGACGTAGGCGGTGTGCGGCACCGCGGCCACCGAGAGCACGGCCGCCGCGGTGCCGAGCCAGACGACTAGCACGACCAGGGTGGCGGATCCTGCGCTGGTGTCGAAGGCGTTCCCGAACGGGGTGCCGGCGATGGCGCGCGACACCTCCGTCGACGAGTGCTCGGCCCTCCGGACTCGCCGTCGGACTCGCCGTCGGACGAGCACCACGGCAGCGATCGCCACGCCGAACAGCGCCGCGGGCAGGAGCCAGGCCACCTGCGACGCCAGGTGCGGTCCGAGCAGTTTGTCGACCCCGGCCGCACCGCCGCGCCAGGTGTGCGGGCCGAGCGGGACGGCGGACGACCGGACGGACCCGGGGACCGCGCCGGGCAGGAACCGGTCGATGCCGTTGTACCCGAAGACCATCGCGAGCGGACTGTCGTCGGTGGAGCCGTCCGCCCACGGCCGTGATGCCGCCGGGGTGAGCGCGAGCGCCGTGACCCACGACAGGGACGCCCCGACCGCGACGATCCCGAACACCCCGGCGCGGACCACCCGCATGCCCAGGCGGAGCGGGCCGCCGTCCTGCCGCGCCGTGGCCAGCAGGGTGCCGAGCAGCAGCGCCGGCAGGAGGAACCAGGCCTGCGCCATCTTCGCCTGGAAGCCGACGCCGACGGCCAGGCCCGCGGCGACGAGTGGCCACCAGCGCCCGGTCAGGGCGGCGTGCTGCCAGCACAGCAGGGCCACGGCGAGTGCGGCGGTGACCATGCCGTCCTCCATCGGGTGCGCGAACACCGACACGAAGATCGGTGTCGAGGCAGCCGCTGCCGCCGCGACGAGTCCGGTGCCGACCCCGGCCCACCGGAGTCCGACGAGCGAGCAGGCCCACAGGGTGACGAACCCCTCGACGACCTGGGGGAGCGCGAGGGCAGCGGTCGAGGGTCCGAACAGCCGGAGGCTCAGCGCCTGCGGCACGGCGAAGCCGCTGAGCTTGTCGAGCGTCACCGTCGCCGAGGGGTCGAAGGAACCGGACTGCAGCGCCGGCCACGACTCGGACATCGACCTCGCCGACGCCTCGTAGAAGCTGGCGTCGCCGCCCCGGCCCAGGTTCCAGCCGAGCAGCACGGTCATCCCGGCAGCGATGGCGAGCAGGGTGAGCAGTGCCGCGACGGGCTGGTCCCGCCACCGTGCCGGTCGTTCGGTGTCCACCCTCTGGACAGTGGCCGTCCGGCTTGACGGTGCGCCGGGACCCCGCCGCCGGAACGCCGCGAAGCCGGGTGCTGCGCTGTGACGACTCGCGGCCGTGGGCCTCGTGGCACAGCGGTTCCGGGGCCGAGTCGGAACGCCGTCTCAGGCCCGGTCGACGACTGCGCAGAAGGCGACGGTTCGGACGAGCGGACCCGACGTCTCCTGCGCACTCGATGGACGCGCAGCGGGCCGCTCAGGACACGCGGCGCGCAGCGATCGTGCCGACGACCCCGAGCGTCAGCACCGACACGAGCACGACGAGCAGCGGTGCCGTCCAGTCCCCGGTCGCACCGTGCAGCGCCCCGGCGACGAGCGGTCCGGCCGAGCCGATCAGGTACCCGCCGCCCTGCACGAACGCGGACATCCGACGGGCATCGGCGTCGCTCGACACGATCCGCACGATCACGATGAAGATCACGGTGATGCCGCCGCCCTGGGCCGCGCCGCCGAGCACCGACCACAGCAGCCAGAGCTGCGGGGCGAAGAGCAGCCCGAGGGGCATCGCCAGCCACAGGAACGCGACGAGCGCGATGATCGCCCGCGGCCGCCACTTCGCCGCGAGCAGCGGGACCCCGAGCGCACCGACCACGGCCAGGATCTGGAACACCGACGAGCTCGCCCCGGACGACGCCTTCGAGAACCCGATCTCGTCGTGCAGCAGGGTCGGGATCCAGGCGGTCAGGGCGTAGTACGAGAACGCCTGGCCGCCGAAGGCCAGCGTGAGCCCCCACGTGATGAGTCGTCGTGCGGGGCGGACCGGCTCGGCGGCGGTGGCAGCAGCGGCCGCCGCGGCCCGGTCGGCGCGGATCGTCCGGATCGCCCCGGTGTCGAGCACCTGGTCGATCGGACCGGTGATCGGCAGGGGCTCGTCGTCGTCGGAGCGCGCCGGGCGGCGCCACGCGGCCCGGGCACCCACCGCGTACGTCCAGGCGAACCCGGCGATGACCGCGAAGACCGCCCACACCGCGATCGCGACGGGCCAACCCCACAGCGCCGCCAGGGGAGCGGTCGCGAGTGAGGTGATCATCGACCCGACGTTGAGCGCCGACGTGTAGACGCCGGTGACCAGGCCGACGCGCTCCGGCGAGGTGTCCCGCCGGATGACGACGGGGATCACCACGTTGCCGATCGTGATGCCGATGCCGATCACCGCCGTGCCGATGAGCAGTGCGGCGGACGACGGCATGGATCGCACCACGGTGCCGGCGAGCACGATGACGAGCGACAGGGACACCGCACGCTCGGGGTCGGCCTTCGCGATGACCCAGCTGGCGAACGGTGTCGCCAGGGCGAAGCAGAGCACGGGGATCGTCGTCAGCAGCCCGGCGATCGTGGACGTCAGGCCGAGGTCGAGCCGGACGTCGCCGATGACCGGGGCCGTCGCGACGATCGGCCCGCGGAAGTTCAGTGCGATGAGGACGATGGCGGCGGGCAGCACCCACGCGGCGGCACGCAGCCCCTGCCGCGTCGCGCCGGTCCGGCCGCGGCCGCTCGTCGCGTCGATCCCGTCCGTCGTGCCGGTCCAGTCCGTCACGGCAGCAGGATCGGGAGCAGGTCCAGCGGGGTGGCTGCCGTGGCGATGGTGCCCTCGGCCTCGGCGGGGGAGCCGTACCCCCACTCGGCGAAGACCACCGGCACACCGTGCACCGTGGCGCCCTCGACGTCGTGCACCCGATCGCCGATGAGCACCGGGCGGCTGATGTCGAACCCGCGGGCGTCGAGGCGGCGCAGCGCTTCCTCGACGACGTCGGCCTTGCTCGACCGGACCTCGTCGTCGCTGGCACCCGTGATGATGTCGATGTCCCCGGTGAGCCCGTAGTGCTCGAGGATGTACGTCGCCGGCGTCTCGGGCTTGCTCGTCGCGGTCGAGATCGGCAGCCCCGCGTCGTGCAGCGTCCGGAGCACGACGTCGATGCCGGGGAACATCGTCGAGTCGAGGGCGCCGTGCGAGAAGTAGTGCTCGCGGTACACGGCGAGGGTGTGCTCCGCCTGCGCCTCGTCCATGCCCATCGCGACCCGGAACGTGTCCATGATCGGCGGGCCGACGAACGACATCAGGGTGTCGTGGTCGGGCACCGGGACGCCCACGGTGCGGAAGGTGTGCGTCAGGCTCTCGAGGATGCCCGGCGCGGAGTCGCTGATGGTGCCGTCGAGGTCGAACAGGATGGCGGAGAACGGGCTGGTCATGTCCTGCCCACCCTACCGGCGGCGGTCGACGGGACCATCCTGGTGCCGCGCGCGACGGGGCGGACGTGCGCCGGGCCTCCCGGTCGGGCGGCGGCGGGCAACCGCAGCAACGCACCAACGCGCCGCGCGGCGACCGCGGTCAGAACAGGCGGGTGTGCCCGCCCTCGATGCCGCGCATCGCGTCGTAGTCGAGCACGAGGACGCGGATGCCGCGGTCCTCGGCGAGGGTGCGCGCCTGCGGTGCCACCGTCTGCGCCGCCAGCACGCCCTGCACCGGACGCAGGTGCGGATCGCGGTTCATGAGCTCGAGGTAGCGCGTGAGCTGCTCGACCGCGTCGATGTTGGCATTGCGCTTCATCTCGACCGCGACGCTCGCCCCGGCATCGTCGCGCGCCAGGATGTCGACCGGCCCGATGGCCGTCATGTACTCGCGGCGGACCAGCGTGTGGCCGTCGCCGAGCAGTTCGATCTGCTCCGCGAGGAGCTGCTGCAGGTGCGCCTCGACCCCGTCCTTCACCAGGCCCGGGTCGACGCCGAGGTCGTGGGTCTCGTCGGACACGACCTCGTACAGGGAGACGATGAGCTTGTCCTGCGTCTTCTTCTGCGTCACCGTCCACACCTGGGTGATGCCGGCGACCGACTGCTCCTCGTCCGGCTCGGTGATCTCGATCGAGCACGGCGGACTCATCCAGTTCAGCGGCTTGTAGCTGCCACCGTCGGAGTGCACGAGCAGCGAGCCGTCCGCCTTGAGCATGAGCAGACGGGTCGCGAGCGGCAGGTGGGCTGAGAGCCGTCCGGCGTAGTCGACGGAGCAGCGGGCGATGACGAGACGCACCCGGGAAGCCTAACGGGCGTCGCGTCCCGACCCGGACGGCGCGCTCGTCGCGTCGGCAGTGCCGGTTGCGTCGGCAGCGCTCGTCGCGTTGTCGACGTTCTCGGCACTGTCGGCGTTGTCGGCGTGGTCAGCGCTGTCGGCCGGGAGGCGCGGCTCGCCCCCGCCGTGTCCGTCGCCGCCCTCGCGGGTCGGCCGGGCGGCGGCGCCGGTCTCACGGGCAGCACCCGACGCGAGTCCCGCCGCGATGATGAACACGAAGACGACCAGGAGCGCACCGAGCAGTCCGACGTGCTCGCCGAGGAACCCGATGAGCGGAGGACCGGCCAGGAACGCCACGTACCCGATGGTGGCGACGGCGCTGACCTTGGCGGCTGCTGTGCGGGGGTCGTCGGCGGCGGCCGACATGCCCATCGGGAAACCGAGGCTGGCACCGAGGCCCCAGAGCACGACGCCCACGATCGCGAGCGGCACGTTGTCGATGAAGATGAGCATGCCGAGGCCGACCACCGCGACGGCGGCGCTGATGCGCAGGATCGGGACGCGCCCGAACTTGTCGATGAGAGGGCTGCCGGCGACGCGGCCGACGGTCATCGCGGCGAGGAACACGGTGAGCACCCCGGCGCCGGCGGCGTTGTCGAGCCCGTGGCCGTCGATCATCGCGAGCGGCAGCCAGTCGTTCGCGGACCCCTCGGCCAGGGCCATGCCGAGCACGATCACGCCGATCAGGATCGTGGAGGGCTGCGCCCAGACCTGCATGCGGGTGAGCGGCGTCGCGACCGGACTGGTGTCGGTGGAGACCTGCTCGGCGAAGCGGTGCTCGTCCTGGAACTTCGTGACGGCGACGAGCATCACGGCGCTCGTGATGACGACCAGCACGATGAAGTGCACGGAGACCGGGATCTCGAGCCGCTCGGCCAGGGCACCGAGCCCGGCGCCGGCCAGTGTGCCGAGGGAGAACGCTGCGTGGAACAGGGGCATGATCGTGCGCCCGCCGGCCTTCTCGGCAGCGGCGCCGGAGACGTTCATCGACACGTCGCACAGGCCGTTGCCGAACCCGAAGGCGATCAGGGCGATCCAGATGGCGGCGAAGCCCCACCCGAGCGTGACCGCGATGCCGGCGAAGACCATGCCGAGCGCCAGACAGGCGGCGGCGATCTGGATCCCACGACGTGCGCCGAGCTTGGCGACGATGTGGCCGGCGAAGGTCAGGCCACCGATCGAACCGACGGCCATGCCCAGGACGAGCAGGCCCATCTCGAAGGTGCTCGCCCCGAGGGAGTCGCGGACGCTCGGGATCCGGCCGAGCCACGTCGCGATGTCGAGCCCGGACAGGGTGAACACCACGAACACCGCGATGATCCAGGCCCTGGTGGTCGGAACGGTGCGGGTGGACGGCGTCGTCATGGTGGTCCCATCGTGCTTCGTTGCTGGTGGTCGCGGTGCGCGTTCTGTTCGGTGTCGGCCGCTATCGAATCGATTCGACCGCTTGTTCCCGCTACGCTAACCGGCGATGGACGAACCGGCAACAGCACTCGGCGCGTCGCCTTCCCGCGGCGGCGGCACCCGTCCGTCGCGCCCGACGCTGGCCGCGGTCGCCCGCGCCGCCGGTGTCGCGCCGTCGACGGCCTCGCTCGCGTTCAGCGGCAGCGGCCCGGTGTCCGAGGACGCCAAGGCCCGAGTCCTCGCCGCCGCCGCAGAGCTCGGCTACGGCGGCCCCGACCCCCGTGCGCGTTCGCTCCGCCGAGGCCGTTCCGGCGTCATCGGCGTCGTGATGGACGAGCGCCTGAGCGATGCGTTCCGCGATCCGGTGAACGTCCTGACGCTCGACGGCATCGCCGAGGTGGCCGGGGCTGCGGGGGCTTCGCTCTTGCTGGTCCGGAGTCCGCTCGATGACGAACAGGGGGCCGGCCCACTCGTCGATGCCCCGATGGACGCCGTCGTGCTCGTCGGGTGCAACGTCCGGATCGACCCGGCCGTGGCGGTGCTGCGGCGTCGACAGATCCCCGTCGTCGCGATCGAGGCGGATGAGATCGAGGGCGCCGTCCCCGTCCAGCTCGACAACCGCGATGCCTCACGCCGTGCTGCGGAGTACCTGCAGGAGCTCGGCCACACTGCGGTCACGGTGGTGACGCTGCCGCTCGATGCTGCTCGTCGGCGGGGGCCGGTCGACGACGACCGCTTCGCCTCGGGGATCGCGTTCACCACGCTCGAACGGCTGCGGGGCGTGCGCGAGGTCTACCCCTCCGCCGTGGCGATCGAAACTGCTGGCAGCTCGGTGGAAGAGGGGCGCCTGGCCGGCGTCGAGCTCTTCGCCGCGGACGGACCCCGCCCCACCGCGGTGATCGCGCAGAGTGACCTGATCGCCGTGGGGGTGATCTCGGCCGCGCTCGACGCCGGGCTGCGGGTGCCCGAGGACGTCAGCGTCGTCGGGTTCGACGGCATCACGGTGGACGACAGCCTGTTGCACCGGACGCCGATCCGGCACCTGACGACGCTCGTGCAGCCGTTCGTCCAGAAGGGACAGGCCGCCGCCCGAGCTGCGCTGGCGATGCTCGAGGGGGCGGAGCCGCAGCCGGCGTCGTTCGTCTCGGAGTTGCGGGTGGGGGACACGACGGGGCCGCCGCCCAGCGTGCGCTGACCGCACCGTCCCGACGGAGCGGGCCGTCGCCCGACACCCGCGTGGGCATCGGACGGGAGGCACGGTGCCAGCTGGCACCGCGCCTCCCGTCCGTCAGGTGGTGGCGCCCGTCACGCACGTCGACGGCGCAGGTCGACGAGCAGCACCACGCCGCCCGCGAGCAGTGGCGATCGGGGAGCGGGCTGCGACGTTCCGTGGTCGCGGGAGCTTCCGAAGGCAGGAGGGCGCGATAATATCAATAAAGACAGCACACGCGTTACTGTTGATAACTGCGATGGAGGTGGCGCGGTGGACACGAGCAAAGTGCTCAGCGAGCTGGCCGCAGCCGGTGTGAACGCCTGGCCGGAGTCGAGGCGGTCCTTCGCCACAGACACGGGGCGCAGTATCTTCCTGAGCTTCCAGTCCCGCCCCCGACGCCGAGCGACGTCGAGCGCGACCTGCAGAAGATCGGTGACGACTGGATGCTGTACCAGGTGCGTTCGATGTCGCAGGGCCTTCGCCGGGCAGTCGTCAGCAACAGCCGTCTGATCGTCTGGGACGACGAGACCTCGACGCTCTGGTTGAACCGGGAAGCGCACCGCGAGGAGCCGGATGTTTCGCCCCGCCCGAGGGGGCGCCGCCCGTACGTTCGTCTCGCGATCGCACGTTCGCTCGTGCTCGATCCGCGACCCCGACGGCAGGCAGAGATCGCATCCGAGCTCGGCGTCCCGCAGTCAGGGGTGTCCTACGCCTTGAAGCACTTGAAGGGCGAAGGCGGCCTCGTCGATCGAATCGGCGGGGGCTACGTCGCGACCGACACGCTGACGCTGTGGGAGCACGTCGTGCATCGGTACCCGGGGCCCGGAGGCATCACCACGTACTGGTGGCACGATGCCTCTCTCGAGGACCAAGCACACCTTGTGGGAAGCGCGCAGCAGCGCTCCTCTCCGGCGACCTCGCGGCGCGCGCGATCGCGCCCTGGCGACAGCCCGAGCACGTCACGCTGTACCTCGGCAAGGGCCTCGATCCGAGCGCCCTGGGGTTCGCCATGGGCAGCCCGGATGACTACACGCTCTCCATCACGGTGCCGGACGATCTGACGATCTTCACGACTGCGGAGAGGTACGGATCGCCTCGCGGGTCCGTCGACCCGTTGATGGCTGCGTACGACGTCCTGGCGACCGGTACGACCGGTGACCAGCAAGAAGCCGCTGAACGCGTTCGCAACACGGTACTGCGGCGCCGGGGTTCCGGCGCATGAGGAAAGCGGCGCACACCATCGCCACAGGCCCGGAGGACGATGCGGCGTACCGGGCGCTGCACGACGTCGCGAGTGTCATGGACGGGCACGCGGAAGCGCGCGTCATCGGCGGCCACATGGTCGGCCTCCTCGCGGCGGCGTTCCCCAGCGCTGGCCTCATCGAGCGGCGCACGGGCGACGCTGACGTGAGGATCTCGCTGGAGCTGGCCGATGACGGCACGATGCACGAAGCGCTCACGGCGGCTGGGTACATGGCAGTGAACTCGAACCGGTACGTCAAGGGCGAGCCGCCTGAGGAGCAGGTCATCGACCTGCTGATCCCGACGCTGTCCGGCAGGTTCGGCGACCAGGTTCGCGGCGGTCGGCGCTTCGACGCGATGCCCGGGCTCCACCTCGCACTCGCCGAGCCGATCATGGTCGACGCGCACTTGACGCTGCAGGACGAGACCGAGCTGGTCTGTGACGTGCCGGTCCCGGCGGTCGAGGCGGCCGTGGTCCTGAAGGCGTACGCCTGGTTGGATCGGTGGGCGCAGACACCGAGGGACACGATCGACCTCTCGAACCTCTTCCACATCCTCGACGCGCACGGCGCGGAGGCGGCCGGCGGCTGGAGTCTGCACGAGGAGGGAACGACGGGTGCGCGAGGCGATGCGTGTCGGATCCTGCTCTCCCTGGCGATGAAGCTCCGCGCACGACGAGCGGCGGCGCCAGCGGTCGATGCGCGGAAACTCGAGGTGTTGATCCGTCGCTGGGTGACGGCCTGAGGCACAGCGCGGACGCCCACCATGTGCGGAGGAATCAGCGCCGCCGCACCCCGAGCCCCACCACCGCCACGAGGTTGACAGCACTCCCCACCAAGAACCCCGTCGTCCCACCCGCGACTCCCGCGACCGGCCCGAGCACCGCCATGAGCACCGCCCCGACGACGAAGCCTGCGACCGACGCCAGCGCGACCTGCCGCGACCTCCCCGATGCGAGCAACAACGCCGCCGGCACGAGCCCGACGGTGAACACCCACACCGCGACCATCAGGTACCGCAGGTCCGCGACGGCAGCGGCACCCTCGGCGGGGTAGACGATCGGCAGGAACCACCCGGCGAGCAGCGCGACCAGGCCGAACACGACGGCAGAAGCAGCGGCGAACCCGACGACGAGCAGCAGCGCTCCGCGAGACCGCAACGATCCACCATCGGTCCGGTGCGCGAACGCCGGCACGAGGACCTGCCCCAGCGCCTGCCCGAGCATCGACGCCGGCGTCGCCAGGGTGAACGCTGCGGCGTAGACCCCGGCCTCGTGTGCCGACGAGGTCACCTGCGCCGAGATCATCGTCAACTGCAGCAACCCGTTCGACGTCACCACCGCCAGCACGTTCCACGCCGCGAACCCGAGCACCCCGGCGGCGGGTTCGCGCGAAACCGGTGCGAAGCCGTTGCCCCGCGGCCAGCAGGCGATCGCGAACACCGTGTACCCGATGGCCAGGGGCAGCAGCACGAACGGCTCGAGGCGGGCGACGCACGCCACCACGAGCAACCCGAGCGCCAGGACGCTCGTCACGGAGTCCCACAGCGCGACACGCGGCGCCCGGTCGTAGCCGAGCTGCGCTCCGCGTGCGTAGCAGTACAGGCCGTAGCCGACGACGACGCCGACGCCACCGAGCACCATCCCGGGGCCGTTGCCCCAGGCCAGCGCGACCGGCACGGTGACCGCGGCGAGCAGCACGCTCGACACCAGCATCGAGACCCCGAGCAGCCGGTTCACCGCGGCGTCGGACCGCCGACCCCGAAGTGCGATCGCCAGGTACCGAGAAGCAGTGTTGCCCGCGGCATTCGGCCAGAGCAGCGCGACGAACACCGACAGGGACAACAGTGCCGTGGTCTGCCCGAGGGTCTCGGTGCCGAACACCCGCCCGACGACGACGGTGACGAGCAGCTTCGCGACGCCCTGCACCCCGATCCCGACCGTGGCGAGCACGGCCGACGACGCCACAGAAGACGACGGAGCCACAGGCACAGAAGCCCCGCTGGAAGAACCAGACCCGCTCACCGCGCCAACGCCTGTTCCACCCATCCGCGCCGATGCGCGCGCAGCCCGAGCGTCACCGCCCGGACCCCGATGTACCCGAGGGCGAACGCCGCCCACAGCCCCGCGAGCATCCCACCAGCCCACCACAGCAACGGCAGGTACACGACCAGGTTCACGCCGCCCGCGATCGCCAGGTACCGCGCATCCCCTGCCCCGATCAGCACCCCGTCGAGGACGAACACGTACCCGGCGACGGGCATCCCGACGGCGATGAGCACCAGCACGAGCGGCAGCGCGTCCTGCACAGCGGACGAGTCGGAGAACACCGGCCCGAGCACTCCGCTCACGGCCAGGGTCAGCGCCCCGAGCAGCGCCCCACCGAGGATCCCGAGCAGTACGAGCCGCCGCGTCACCAGCCGGACACGCTCCGGGTCCCGCGCCCCGAGCCCGTGCCCGACGAGCGCCTGCCCGGCGATGGCCAGGGCGTCGAGCGCGAACGCCAGCGTCGAGAAGACGGTCAGCCCGACCTGCGTCGTCGCCAGCCCGGTGGTCCCCAGCCCGGCAGCGGCCCCGACGGTCGCGAGCATCGCGATCCGCAACGACGTGGTCCGCAGGAACAGCCAGGCCCCGGACCGCAGCGCCCGGACGACGCCCGAGGCACCAGGCCGCAGCGGCGCTCCCGACGATCGCGCGGCGCGCACCGCGATCCGGACGTAGACGATCGCCATCGCCCACTGCACGATGACGGTGCCGGCGGCGGACCCCTCGACGCCCCAGCCCGCGCCGTAGATCAGGACGGCGTTCAACAGCCCGTTCGCGACGAACCCGATGGTCGCGACGACGAGCAGGGTCTTCGTGTCCTGCAGCCCGCGCAGCAGCCCGGTCGAGGCGGTGACGACCAGGATCCCGGGCAGCCCGATGAGCGACACCGTCAGGTACGCGGTCGCCGCCGCCGAGACTTCCTGCGACGCACCGAACAGGTCGACGAGCGGCCCGGCGAGCGGCCACCCGACGAGCGCGAGCACCACTCCCAGCACGAGCGCGAGCCACATCCCGTCGATGCCCGCGTGGACGGCGCCGCGACGGTCGCCGCCACCGAGCGCGCGGGCGACGGCCGGCGTCGTCGAGTACGCCAGGAACACCAGCAGGCCGGTCACCGTTGACAGCACGGCGCTCGCGAGTCCGACGGCCGCCAGCGGCGTCGCGCCGAGGTGCCCGACGAGCGCGGTGTCGGTCAGCAGGAACAGCGGCTCCACCACGAGCGCGCCGAGCGCGGGTACCGCCAGCCGGACGATGTCGCGGTCGACCGCACGCCGTTCGGCAGTGACTGCGGCTGTCATCGGTCGGTGCACCGGGCCATTCTGGCGGGGATGCGGCACGGGCGTCGTTCGCACACCCGGTGATGGTCGCCATCGTCGACTTGGCCGGTCCTGCTGGATGGCTTGGTGCACGGGCCCCTACGCTGCTCGGATGCGTTCTCTCGTCAAGCTCGATGACTGGTCTGCATCTGACGTCGACGCGGTCTTCGACCTGGCTGACGCATTCCGTGCGGGCCGGGGGCCCGTGACGGAGGGCGCGGCCGTCATGTTCTTCCCGCCGACGAGCCTGCGCACCAGGGCCACGTTCGAGCGGGGCGCTTCGCTCATGGGGCTCGAACCGATCGTGTTCCCGGACACGACACTCGACAAGCCGGAGGCACTGGCAGACGTCGCCCGCTACCTCGACAACTGGGTCGACATCGTCGTGGTGCGCCACCACGACCTCGCCGTGGTCCACGCCTTGGCCGCGGCTCACGCGTTGCCGGTCGTGAACGCGATGACGGACGACAACCATCCGTGCGAGGTGCTGTCCGACCTTCACGCCTTGCGGCAGCGGGGCGACATCACCGTGATGCGCTTCCTCTTCGTGGGCGCGGACGGCAACATCGCCAGGGCGTGGCAGGAAGCTGCTCGAGTCTTGCAACTCGACCTCATCCAGTGCTGCCCGGCCGAACTCGCAACCCCGGGGGCTGCGTGGACCGACGACCTCGAGGCCGCTGTTCGGTCTGCGGACGTTGTCCTCACCGACGGTCCCGGTGCGCATGCTGACGCGCTCGAGCGATATCGGATCACGGCGGCTCTCCTCGACCTCGCGCCGCCGGGAGTCCGCTTCAACCCGTGTCCGCCGTTCGTGCGCGGCCGTGAGGTCAGTGTCGACGCTGTCGAACACGCCGCATTCGTCGGACACGACTTCAAGGCCGGACTCCTCCCGGTACAGCAAGCCGTCATGGCGTTCTGCCTCGGCCTCGGCTGAGCAGGCGTCCTGATCACCGATCCGGCCCAGGTCGCGGCTCCTGCAGCTCACGGCCGAGGCTGCCGAGGCTGGCCGTGAGGACCTCTGTGCGGAGTCGGGCATGCGTGCCGTCCGGGTCGAGATCCGGATCGTAGACGGTGATCGATGCGCCGACGGCACGGGGAGCGAGCGCGCGGAGCAGCTCGATCAGCTCGTGTGGCGTGCAGCCGCCCGGATCGGGACTGTCGACGGCGGGCATCACCGCTGCGTCGAGCACGTCGACGTCGACCTGCAACCAGTAGCCCGCCGCACCCGCCGTCGTCCGCAGGGCCTTGACGACTGTGGCAGTGCCACGGGCGCGCCACTCCGAGGTCGGGACGACTGCGCCGAGCACCGAGCGGACCTCCGCGAGCTCGGCGTTGTCGTCGCGACAGCCGACGTGAGCAGTTCGTGCAGCATCGAAGTACGGGCCGGCACCGTCGATGTCGGACAGCGACGGCCAGTGGTGCCCGACGGCGGCGGCGAGGTCCTCCCCGGCCACGCTCGCGCACGCGTCGCTGTTGCCCGGGTTCCGGAAGTCGGTGTGGCCGTCGACGTGCACCAATCCGACGCCGTCCCGTCGTTTCATCGCGAGGCCGGCGCCGAGCAGCACGCTGCAGTCTCCGCCGACGACCAACGGTGCGGCTCCGGAGGCGAGCACCGTGTCGATGCGGTCGGCGAGCCGCCGCGCGTGGTCGATCACGGCGCGTTCGTTGCGAACGACACCGGGAGCACGGGTTGCGTCGTCATCGACGTAACGGCCGGGAAGGACCACGCCGGCATCAGCAGCTCCCTGCTCCGAGAACCGGCGGTGGAGGCCGGCTTCGCGGAGCGCCTCGGGTGCTTTCGCCGTGCCGGGCACCGCGCCTGGCTCTGGTGGCCGCAGGCCGAGATTCGTCGGGGCAGAGACGAGCGCGATCACCCGACTGAGTGTGTCAGACCGTGCCCGCCTCGCTGTCGGTCAGGTGAGGTGGTGTTCGTGGGCGTAGATCGCTGCGGCGATGCGGTTGCGGAGGCCGAGCTTGGTGAGGACTCCGGCGACGTGGGTCTTGACGGTGACTTCGCCGATGCCGAGCGCTGCGGCGATCTCGGCGTTCGACTGGCCCTTCGCGACGAGGAGGAGCACCTCGTTCTCCCGCTGGGTGAGGTTCGGGAGTGCGCGCCCGTCTGGTGCCCGGAGTGGCCTGGTGGGGAGTTGCGGTGCGAAGCGGTCGAGCAGGAGCCGCGTGATGCGGGGCGCGGTCACGGCATGGCCGGCAGCGACGGCGCGGACGCCCGCGAGGAGCTCGGCGACCGGCGCGTCCTTCAACAGGAATCCACTGGCACCGGCACGAAGCGCCCGGTAGGCGTACTCGTCGAGGTCGAAGGTGGTCAGGATCAGGATCTTCGCGTCGGGGTCCTCTGCGAGGAGCCGTCCGGTGGCTTCGAGGCCGTCCATGCCGGGCATCCGGATGTCGAGGAGGATCACGTCCGGGCGAAGTGCGTTCGCCTGTCGGACGGCGCTCCGACCGTCCGGGGCCTCGCCGGCGACCGTGATGTCCTCTGTGTCGTCGAGGATGAGCCGGAACCCCATCCGGATGAGGGCCTGGTCGTCGACGAGGAGCACGCGGATGGTCATGCTCGTGCTCCTCCGGGCCGGATGGCGAGGGGGATCGAAGCAGCGATCCGCCATCCGCGGGTGCCATCCGGTCCCGCATCGAGGATGCCGCCGAGCTGGGTGATGCGTTCTTCCATCCCGACCAGCCCGGAGCCTCCGGCTCGGGTCTCGTACGTGCATCCGGTGCCGTCGTCCTCGATGCTGAGGACGAGCGCGTCTCGCGAGGCCCTGATGTTCACGGTGAACGTCGTCGCGCTCGCGTGCTTGAGGGTGTTCGTGATGGCCTCCTGGGTCACCCGGTACACGGCGACCCCGATCGCTGCCGGAACTCGGTCGACGGCGCCGGCGGTCTGCAGTGTGGCACGCAGGCCGGCTGCGGTGACGAGGTCGAGCAGCGCCGGCACCCCGTCGATGCTCGGCGTGGGCAGCAGTCCATCGCTCGCTCGGATCGTCCCGACCGCGTGACGGGTGTCGGCAAGGGCCGTGCGGGCGGTGCGTTCGATCAACCCGACGGCCTCGTCCACGCGCTCCGGTTGCCGAGCCGCCCTGCCGGTGCTGGCCGCCGCGAGGGTGACGATCACGGCGAGGCCGTGGGCGATGACGTCATGCATGTCCCGCGCGATCCGGTTGCGCTCGTCGGCGACCGCGAGCAGTGTCTGCTGCTCACGTTCACGCTGTGCGCGAGCGCTCTGCTCCTGCAGGACCGCGACCACGCGGCGGTGGTTGCGGACCGAGGCACCGCACGCGGTCGCCGCGAGGACGAACACGGTGAGGACGGTCAGCATCTCGGTGAAGTGGAGCCCCTGCGGCCACGTGGCGGACGCGGCCACCGCACCCACCTCGGCGATCGCGACCGTGATCGCGGTGTCCCGCACCGGGCGGTGGGCGGCAACGGTCGCCAGCGCGACCAGCACGCTCACGTCCGCAGCGAGCTGCACCCCGATCGACCACTGCACGGCGGCGACGACGCTGATGCCGAAGAAGACGGCAACGGGCCATCGTCGACGCACAGTCAGCGGCGCGATCATCGCCAGCGACAGCGTGACGTACGCCACGAGCAGCGGGTCACCGGCCCGGGCGTGGAAGACCAGCTGCGGTGTCACCGCGACGGCGAGGGCACCGGCGATGACGGCATCCGCGACGATCGGGTGCGCCCGCCACCACTGCCGTACCGTGCGGTCGTGACCCAGGACCATCACATCCCGCTGCCGTCGAAGAACGCGGCCAGGGCGGGTGCCGTGTCCGCGACGGTCGACAGGTTCGCCAGGAGCACGATCCCGAGGAACAGCAGCATTCCGGGGAGCAGGATCCCGCCGCCGGCGAGCACCCGGCGGAGACGCCGATCGGCCTTCGGGGTCCGGGTCCGCTGCACCCAGATCGCCGCTGTCCCGGCGACGACCACGATGATCGCAGCGACCGCGGTCACGACGAGTGCTGCGTGGTAGCGGCGGAAGTCATCGATGAGCGCCGCCAACGGCGGGGTCATCGTCCCGGACGCGAGCTCACCGCGGACCTGGAGCACCGAGGTGCCGTCCATCGGGAGGAAGTTCAGCACCGATGACAGCGGAGCCACCGCACCCTGCACGTTCGCCATCACGACCAGCAGCACGACCGGGGCAATCGGAGCACCCAGGACGCCGACCAGGAACAGCCCGACGCGACGCCCCCGCGAACCTGCCTGTGCGAACGCGGTCCAGACACGTTGCCCGACCGGGACCAAGACGACCAGCAGGGCGACCGCGACGATCGCCTTCACGACGTGGAACACGGTCCAGAACGACACGGCCGCGGCCAACGGCGAACTCGACGTCCGCCCGGACCCCACCCACTGCGCGAACCCAGAGGACACGGCTCCGGGAAGCGCCGCGACGGACAGGTGCGTCCCCGAGGACCAACCGGCGATCGCTGCCGGCCACACGACCAATGCGATCGTCAGCGCTCCCGCCAACGTGAACCACACCACCCCACGGCGATCCACAGTTGCCGGCGTGTTCGTCATCGTCATCATCACCCTCCACCACGTCGGGCGCATCCCGACGAGACAACGGTAGGGAGCGTGACCACACCACGGCGTCCTCCCCGGACACGAGATGTGGGGTCGGCGAACCTCCTCCTCGGGGAGGACCCGGCGGACGGAACCTGCGAGTTTCACACGCTCGGCACCGGTTCCGGGGTTCAGTCGCGGACGACCTCGTTGATCGCGGCCCAGCCGAGCGTCGGTGGTGCCGAGACGACAGCACCCGGCGTGCCGAACATCTGTGCAGCCCAATCGCTGGCGACGCTGTACGCGGCTTCGGCGATGGCCGATCCAGCGCTGACCCGGCTCGCTCCCGCCCGGGCGAGGTCACCGACCGACAGGGTCCCGGGCCCGAACGCGACGTTGAGGGGCAGCTCGATCGCGTCCACGAGCATCGAGATCGTGGCGGCCGACAGTGCTCCGAGCACGAAGACGCCACTGGCGCCGGCCCTGGCGTAGGCGTTCGCACGGGTGAGCGTCTCCTCCGCCCAGGCGTCGCTGCCGGGCCCGCCCAGCAGGTGGGTGTCGATCCGAGCGTTGACGAAGAGTGGGATGCCGGCATCATCCGCAGCCTGGCGGGCTGCGCGGATGCGGTCCTCCTGTTCCGCCACCGGCCGGAGGGAGTCCTCGATGTTCACGCCGGAGACGCCGAGCTCGAGGAACGCGGACACGGTCGAGGCGACGTCGCTCGGTGTCTCGCCGTACCCGCGCTCGATGTCGGCGGTGAAGGGGACGTCGACCGCCGCCGCGATCGGCCGAACGGCGTCCAGTGCGCCGTCCCGGGTCAGGTCGTTGCCGTCGCGGTGGCCGCTTGACCAGGCGACGCCGGCGCTCGTCGTCGCGATCGCACGCGCTCCGGCCGAGAGGACGATGCGCGCGGACGCGACGTCCCACACGTTCGGCAGGACGACCGGTGCGCCCGGGACGTGCATCGCGGTGAAGGTGCGCGTGCGCTCGAGGTGCGTGCTCATCGTGCAATCTCAGCACACCGGCTCAGAACGGCCAGTCCGACGGGTGGGTCAGCGGCACTGCACGATCTGCCCGTCTGGTGGTCCCACGTCGTCAGGCCGGACGCGCGTTCCGGCCGACCACTCGCGTCAGTCGGCGCGCGGCTCGGCGGGGACGCCGCCGGTGGCGGCGTGCGCGTCCTCTGAGGCAGCGGGCGTCGCCTCGTCGGTACCGCGCGCCCGCCCGATCAGGTCCATCAGGTGGTACACGACGATCGCGGCGATGGTGCCGAGGATGATGCCGCCGAAGCTCGCCTGGCCGAACGCGAACGTGAAGTCCGCGATGCCGATGATGAGCGCGATGCCAGCGGTCAGCTGGTTCTTCGGCTTCGAGAAGTCGACCCGGTTCTCGACCCAGATCCGGATGCCGATGACACCGATCAGGCCGTACAGGGCGGTGGTCGCGCCGCCGAGCACGCCGGCGGGGACCGAGGAGATGACCGCACCGATCTTCGGGGAGAGGCCGAGCAGGACGGCGGCGATCGCGGCGACCCAGTACGCGGCGGTGGAGAAGACGCGGGTGGCGGCCATGACGCCGATGTTCTCGCCGTAGGTGGTGGTGGCGGAGCCGCCGCCGGCACCGGCGAGCACGGTGGAGATGCCGTCGGCGAAGAGCGCCCGGCCGGTGAGGGGCGTGAGGTCGCGGCCGGTGAGCTGTCCGACACCCTTCACGTGGCCGACGTTCTCGGCGACGAGCGCCAGCACGACCGGCACGAACGCCAGGTAGATCGCGAGCTGCGACGGGTCGAACGCGGGAGCGGTGAACGTCGGCAGGCCGATCCACGGTGCCGCGTCGACCTTGGAGTAGTCGACCTGACCGCCGATCAGTGCTGCGACGTAGCCGACGAGGACGCCGATGACGATCGACAGGCGACCGACCAACCCCTTGAACAGGACGGTGACCAGGATGATCGCGGCGAGGGTGATAACCGCGACCACCGGGGCGGCCGCGAAGTTGTCCTTCGCCGCCGGAGCCAGGTTGAACCCGATCAGGGCGACGATCGCACCGGACACTACCGGGGGCATCAGACGGTCGATCCAGCCGGCGCCGGCCAGGTGCACCACGAGCCCGACGATCGCCAGGAGGGCACCGACGACGATGATGCCCGACAGGGCGAGGGGGATGCCGCCGATTTTCGTCGCGGCGCCGATCGGCGCGATGAACGCGAACGACGACCCGAGGTAGCTCGGCAGCCGATTGCCGGTGATGAGCAGGAACAGGATCGTGCCGATGCCGCTGAACAGCAGGGTCGTCGACGGCGGGAAGCCCGTCAGCAGCGGCACCAGGAAGGTGGCGCCGAACATCGCGACGACGTGCTGCACGCCGAGACCGATCGTCCGGCCCCAGGTGAGTCGCTCGTCCGGTGCCACGATCGTCGTCGCGGAGACGGTCTTGCCGTCGCCGTGCAGCTTCCACGGAAGTCCCATGCGATGACCGTACCGGCAGCAGTACGCCCGTGACGCTCGGCGGTTCCCAGCTGTGGACAACTTGTATATGGTGTGTGACGTACCACAGGAGGAGCAGCCATGCGTCAGCCCCCACACCCTCGTCCGATCGAGCCGCATCGCGCTGGCGGTGCTCGCTGCCGCTGCGGCGGCCCTGTCGCCCGTCGCGGTCGCGTCCGCGGCGACGGCCGCGCCGGGCGCAGCCGCGTCGACGGCCGCGACGCCCGCCGCCGACTTCACCGCCGGGGTGCGGTCGATCAACCACGGGCTGGGGATCGTGACGGTCGCCGGCACCGGACCGGTCGGCGGGAGCATCGCGATCTCGGGCGACGGCGTCGAGTCCGTCTCGACGGAGGTCCGTCCGGGCGGCGCGTGGTCGGCAGAGGTCCGCGTCGGCCGGGGCGAACGGGTCGTCCGTGTCACGTCCCTGGTGACCGGCTCGGTGATCGACCTGCCGGTCGAGCTGCGCACACTGACCCCTCCGGGGATGCTCGCAACCGTCGATGGCATCGCCCGCACCATCAGCATCGAGGGTGAGGGTTACCCGGGCGCCCACTTCGTCATCAAGGACAACGGCACGACCGCGGGTGAGGCCGACGTCGACGCCGAGGGCAGCTGGTCGTTCACCCTGCACGGCCTGTCGTTCGGGCAGCACCACGTCGAAGCCTTCCAGTACTTCGACGGCACGCAGAACGGCGGGGTCGACGAGGACTACACGGTCTCCGGGGCGGCCGTCGTCACCACGGCCACGGCGTCACGGGAGACCGAGCGGGTGGCACTCGCCGGCCGTGCCCCCGTCGGGACGACCCTGCGGTTCTCGGACCAGGACGGCCCCGTGGTCGGTGCTGACGGTCGGCCCGTGACGGTCGCCACCGCAGCCGATTCGACCTGGCACGCCGAGGTGCCGTACCCGGCTGCTGCGCGTTTCCACCGGGTCACCGTCACCACGTCCGAGGGCACCGAGGTGCTCGGCACGACCGAGGCACGCGTCACCGTGCCGATCGCCCTGACGGGCACCGCCGAGGAACTCCCGGACGGCTCGGTGAAGCTCTCGGGCTCCGGCGAGATCGGCGGGGTCGTCTCGCTGGAGGACGACCACGGCAAGCCGCTGCGGAGTTCCGATGGCCACCCCGTCGCCACGATGACCGGGCGCACCTGGGAACTCGTCGTCCCGCGCTCGGTCCTGCCCGAGGACGCCGTGGTCGCACGGCAGCGTGTCGACGGCGTCGAGCAGGGATCCCTGCGACTGGTCCTGCCACGGATCCCGGCGCGCCCGGCGCCCACGCCCGGGCAGGGACCCGACGCCGGGGTGTCCACCGGGACCCACCCGGCCGCGCAGCACGCCGCCGCTGGTCGGATCACCGGCGGCACCGTGCAGCAGCTCGCGTACACGGGCAACGACCCGCGCACGCCGATCGGGATCGCCGCCGCGCTGCTGACCGCCGGTCTCGCCGGTCTCGGTGCATCGCGGGTCCTCCGTGGTCGCGCAGCCCACCGCGACTGACTCCGCTCGAACATGGCGTCGGTGGCTATCGTGGACGGCATGACCGACGTCGCACGTGCCTCCGGCATCCACACTGACGAACTCGACCCCGCGGTGCGCCCCCAGGACGACCTGTACCGCCACGTGAACGGCACCTGGATCGCTGAGACGCCGATCCCCGACGACAAGGCCCGCTACGGCTCGTTCACGGTGCTGGCGGAGGCCGCCGAACTCGCCGTCCGCGCGATCATCGAGCGCTCGCAGCAGGCCGCACCCGGCACCGAGGCGCGCAAGGTCGGTGACCTCTTCTCCTCCTTCACCGACGAAGCACGGCTCGAAGAGCTCGCCACCGCGCCGATCGAGCCGCTCCTCGCCGAGATCACGGCCATCGAGTCCGTGCCGGAGCTCATCGCCACCGTCGGACGCTTCGAGCGGCTGGGACTGCCGAGCTTCCTGCAGCTCTTCGTCGACAACGACCCGGGCGACCCCGAGTCCTACGTCGTGTTCCTCGAGCAGTCCGGTCTCGGCCTGCCCGACGAGTCCTACTACCGTGAAGAGCGCTTCGCCGACATCCGGACGAAGTACCGCGAGTTCGTTGCGGCGATGTTCCCGCTCGCCGGGTTCGAGGACGGCGGCGACCGCACCGAGCACGTCATCGCGCTCGAGACGGCCCTGGCGTCGAAGCACTGGGACAACGTCACCACCCGCGACAGCCAGAAGACCTACAACAAGCTGCCCTGGGCCGAGGTCGCGGCGCTCGCCGAGGGCATCGACCTGCAGACGTGGTGGCAGGCCATCGACGCACCGGCCGGCGCGTTCGAGACCGTCGTGGTCCGCGAGCCGTCGTTCATCACGGGCCTTGCCGAGCTCCTGCGCGACCAGCCGCTCGAGGTCTGGAAGGACTGGCTGCGCTGGCAGGTCATCCGTGGCTCGGCCGCGTACCTGACGAGCGCGTTCTCCGCCACGAACTTCTCGTTCTACGGCACCGCACTCACCGGGGCGCCGAAGCAGCGCGAGCGCTGGAAGCGCGGCGTCTCCCTGGTGGAGGGCGCGATGGGCGAGGCCGTCGGCCGGATCTACGTGCAGGAGCACTTCGACGAGACCTCGAAGGCCACGATGGACGACCTCGTCGCCAACCTGGTCGAGGCGTACCGGCAGAGCATCACGGCGCTCGACTGGATGACCGACGAGACCCGCGCGCGTGCCCTCGACAAGCTCGACAAGTTCACGCCGAAGATCGGGTACCCGGTCAAGTGGCGCGACTACTCGGCGCTGCCGGTCGTGCCCGACGACCTCGTCGCGAACGTCCGCGCCGTCGCGTCGTTCCAGGTCGACCGCGAGCTCGGCAAGATCGGCAAGCCGATCGACCGCGACGAGTGGTTCATGACCCCGCAGACGATCAACGCGTACTACAACCCCGGTTTCAACGAGATCGTGTTCCCCGCGGCGATCCTGCAGTTCCCGTTCTTCGACGCCGACCGCGACGCCGCCGCCAACTACGGTGCGATCGGTGCCGTCATCGGCCACGAGATCGGGCACGGCTTCGACGACCAGGGCTCGCAGTACGACGGCGACGGCAAGCTCGAGAACTGGTGGACCGAGGCCGACCGCACGGCGTTCGAGGAGCGCACGAAGGCCCTCATCGCCCAGTACGACGCGCTCGTCCCGACCGAGGTGCCGGACGGCCACGTCAACGGTGCCCTGACGATCGGCGAGAACATCGGCGACCTCGGTGGCCTGTCGATCGCGTGGAAGGCGTACCTGCTGTCGCTCGACGGCCAGGAGCCCCCGGTCGTCGACGGCCTGACCGGTGCCGAGCGGTTCTTCCTGAGCTGGGCGCAGGCGTGGCAGATGGCGATCCGTCCGGAGGAAGCCGCGCGCCTGCTGTCGATCGACCCGCACTCGCCGAACGAGTTCCGGTGCAACCAGGTCGTCCGCAACATCGACGGCTACTACGACACGTTCGGCGTGACCGAGAAGGACGCGATGTACCTCGACCCCGCCGAGCGCGTCGCGATCTGGTGATGGTGGAGCCGGACGCGGCTCGGTCGTCACGCCGTCGGCGGCCGGAGGACCGCTCAGGTGGTGGCGGTCGAGCACGCGGTCGGCACAGCGGTCGACCCGACGACCGCTTCGGCGCCACGACCGAGGCCCTCGGCGCGCTCGCGCTCGACGGTGCCGGGGTCAGTGCGTCGGTGATCGACACCTCGACCGGCAAGGCCCTGCTGGCGATCGACGACACCGTCGTGCAGCCCGTCGCGAGCCTCGGGCGGGTCCTGCTGCTGATCGAGGTCGCGGCGCAGCTCGAGGACGGCCGCCTGCACGGCGACCGCCTCCAGCGCATGGCACGGGACACCGCGACCGGCGCTGGCCTGTGGCAGTTCCTGCAAGAACCGACGATGCAGGTGCCCGACCTGGCGACCCTGGTCGGTGCCACCGGTGACACCTGGGCGATGAACGCACTGCTGTCGACGGTCGGCATCGACGCCGTCCGCGAGCGTGCGGAGTCGCTCGGCATCGAGCGGACCGCCCTGATCGACCGGGTGCGCGACCGTCGTGGTCCGGACGACGCCCCGGATGCCTCGGTGGCCCCGACGGGTGAGCTCGCGTGGGTGATGCGCGGACTTGCGCTCGGTGAGGTCGTGGACGAAGCGGTGTCGAACCGGGTGCTCGGCTGGCTGTCGCTGGCGAGCGACCTGAACCTGGTGGCCGGCTCGTTCGGCCTCGACCCCCTGGCGCACCGTGCGCTCGACCACGGGTTGCAGGTCGTCGCGGTCACCGGATCGAGCACCGGCGTCCGCGCCGAGGCGGGGATCCTCCGCGGCCCGGGCTCGTCGGTCAGCTACGCCGTGACGGTGACGTTCGACGACGCCTCGTTGCAGCGGCGCCTCGCGGTCATCGAGGCGTTGCGGACCATGGGCACCGAACTGCTCGAGGCAGTGCACGCCCCCGCCCACCGCTGATCCGGGCGGGCGCAGTCCCACGTCGGTGCGGTGTCGTTCCGCTCAGCGGAGCAGCACGAACGAGCGCAGCGGCTGCGGCTCGACGTCGTGCACCTCGAGGGCCTGCGGGAGTGCCCCGACCTGACCGAGCAGACCCATCAGGTCCGGCTGCCCGACCTCGTCGACGATCAGGCCGTCGGCGAAGCGGTAGAAGTTGCTCGCGTGGACGGCCACCGGCAGCCCGGTGGGGGCGGTCCCGAGGAAGTCGCCGTCGTGCGTGTCCCGGAGCTCGAACCGCGCTGCGACGGCGTCGCCCTCGACGACGAGCCGCTCGATGCGCCACTGGACGTCCGAGAACGCGCTCCGCATGATCGCCAGGATCTGCAGGTACCCCTCGAGGCCACGAAACGGCTCCGGCGAGAACGGCGTGAGGAACTCCGCGTCGGGTGAGATCACCTGACGGCCGATCGACGCGTCGCCGGTGTTGATGAACTCGACGAATCGCTGCATGGCGGTGTGGGTGTCGGTGGTCATGGTGGTCCTGTCGACGGAGCGAGCGTGCGTGAGCCGACTACTTTACATAGCAAGCAACGAGCGTAGGATCGCCGCATGAGCATGCAACCGACCTCCCGCAGCGAGACAGCCGGGAACGAGCGAGGATCTCGTGCCCGCGAGTACTTCACCGCCCTGGTACGGCACGAGACCGATCTGTGGAACACGGTGGAGCGGCGGATGCGCGGGGAGGGCGTGTTGAGCCTGGCCCGCTTGGAGGTCCTGCGCGTCGTCGACGCGGCGCCGACGGGAGCGCGTGTGCAGGACGTCGCGACCGGGGTCGGGACGTCGATCGCCGCCGCCAGTCGTCTCCTCGACCGGCTCGCCGCCGACGGTCTCGTCGAACGAGCGACGGATCCGGGTGACCGCCGCAGCGTGCGCAGCACCCTCTCACTCCGGGGTCGGGACGCCGTCGCCGTGGCGCAGGAGCGATTCGAGGCGGCGCTGGACACCGTGCTCGCCGCTGCTGACATCGAAGCGATCGCCACCGCGACTGCCGCCCTCGGGCGGCTGCAGGCTGCGCTGGAGGGTGCGCGATGACGGCGACGATGCGCGCCGTGGTCATCGACGCGCCCGGTGGTCCCGAGGTCCTCCGACTGCGTGAGGTCCCGGTACCCATCCCCGCTCCGGGTCTGGTGCTGATCCGGGTGGAGGCCTTCGGCCTGAACCGATCCGAGCTGCACTTCCGCCGTGGCATGGGGCACTTCGGGAGTTTCCCGCGGGTACCCGGGATCGAAGCGGTGGGGACCGTGGTGGCAGCACCCGGCGGCGAGTGCGCGGTCGGAACGCAGGTCGCCGCCCTGATGGGAGGGATGGGCCGCGACCACGACGGCGGCTACGCCGAGTACACCCTCGTTCCGGCCAGCAGCGTCGTGCCGTTCACGAGCACCCTCGACTGGGCCACGATCGGTGCCGTCCCCGAGATGCTGCAGACCGCGCACGGCTCCCTCACGGTGGGTGTGGACGCGCAGCCGGGCGACACGCTCCTGGTCCGTGGCGGCACCTCGTCGGTCGGGCTCGCGTGCATCGTCCTGGCGAAGCAGCGGGGCATGACCGTCATCGCCACCAGTCGCAACCCGGACCGTACGGAGCGGCTGCACCGCGCAGGCGCCGACCACGTCGTGATCGACACCGGAAGCATCGCCGACGAGGTCCGCCGGATCGTACCGGCCGGTGTCGACGGTGCCGTGGAGCTCATCGGTACCGACACCCTGCCCGACACGTTGCGGGCCACCGCCGTCCACGGCACCGTGTCCTTCACCGGGATGCTCTCCGATGTCTGGACCATCCGCGACTTCTACCCGATGGACGTCATCCCCAACGGGGTCCGACTCACCGCGTACTCCGGTGCAGCCAGCGACCTGCCGGCACCGGTGTTGCAGGGCTTCCTGGACGCCGTGGCAGCAGGGAGCACAACGGTACCGATCGCGAAGATCTACCCGCTCGAGGACATCGTGCAGGCCCACCGCGACATGGAGGACGGGGCACGGTCCGGGAAGCTCGTGGTCACCACCCGCTGATCATCCGCTACGACGTCGCCTGCCCCTCCGGCACGAGCGCCTGCACGGACAGCAGCGACGCATCGGCGGACGAGCACGCCTGGAAGTCGGCGTCCTTCACGAACAGCGACTGCTTGGATCCCGGCGGGTACACGCGGAAGCCGTCCGGGGTCTTCGGCGAGCAGTCGGCCTTCGAGTAGTTCCCGGCCTGGACGATCTTGAGCGGCGCTACGGCGGTCTGCCCGGCGGCCAGGGTCACGGTCGGGTGCGGTGAACTCTTCTCCTGCGTCGCCGCGGCACCGATCTGACTGCCGTTGCCACCGCCGACGAACGAGACGCCCGGCCATCCCTGCAGGGTGCAGGTCGCCGAGCCGGTGTTCTGCAGGGCGAGGTGCACGATGACGCTGCCGGCCGCACCGCCGCTGCCCGGCTCGATGCTGGCGGCGAGCGAGGACGCGGCACAGCGACTGCCAGCGGCCGACCCGGACCCCGACGACCCGGATCCGGAGGACCCGGAACCCGTGCCGGCTGACGCCGACGAGCCGGACGACGGGGTCGCGGACGACGACGCCGCCGACGAGGACGACGATGCGGACGGCGACGGCGCGGGTGCGGTCACCGTCTCGGTAGCGGAGGGTTCCCCGCCGGAGGCACAACCCGCCAACGCCCCGACTGCGACGAGCCCGGTGACGGCGAGCAGGAACTTCGATCGACTGCTGCGTTGCATGGTGCACAGGCAACCACCACCGGGAGACCGCGGTTCGGTCGGCATCCAGGGACCGCGAGCACACTCCGGAGCAAGGAACCCGAGCAGCGGAGGTCGGACATGACGGGCAAGCACGAACAGGCACGTGGCGACGAGGGCCGCGCGGACGGGGTCGAGACCCGCGCAGGCGCCTTCACGGACAGCGACATCCCCGGCGAGGAGCGCGTCACGACGACGGAGCCCGTCGGCGAGTTCGTCGCGAGCGACATCCCGGGCGAGGCCCGCCCGGAGTCGAGCGGACCCGACGGCGAGTACGTCGAGTCGGACATCCCCGGCGAGGCCGAACCGACGCAGGACGGCGAGACCGGCCACTACGTCGACAAGGACCAGGCCTGACGACTAGTCGATGCGCTCCGCCGCCACCAGGCGGCGGAGCGTCTCCACGCCCGCTGGCGGGCAGCGACCGGCGTCCGCCGAGGTGACCCACTCGACCTCGTCCACCTCGGCCGAGGCGACGGGCGTGGCGGAGTCCAACGGGCCTCCTGGTCGGACCAGGAACAGCGTCATCGCGACCATCGTGCCGGGCGCCTGCCCGTGGGCCGGCTCGAGGACGACACCGAACGGGTCGACGTCATCGGCTGTCACCCGCAGGCCGGTCTCCTCGTGTGCTTCGCGGATGGCGGCGTCGAGGTCGGTCTCGTGCGGCTCGGCCTTGCCGCCGGGCAGGTAGAGCACGTCGCGCGCTCGCGCGCGCACCATCAGGACGCGTCGGTCCCGCACCAGCAGGAGCGCGCTGACACGCAGGGTCGCGGGAGCGGACGGGAGGCTCAACTCGCGTCCGCCTCGTCGGCGCGCTTCGAGACGGTCGGGTCCAGTGCGGTGCGGTCGGCGAGCGGGACGACGGGCGCCGGCAGCTCTGCCTCGGGCTCGGGTCGCACGCCGAACAGGGCGTCGATGGCCCCGACGAACTCCTCGCCACGGCCGGCGCGGCCGAGCTCGCGGGCGCGGACCGACGGGCGGTGCAGCAGGACGCCGACCAGGTGCCGGAGGGCCCGCTCGGTGTGCTCGGCGGACTCGCCGTCGGCGTCACCGCGGCGCTTGGCGCGGTCGATCTCGTCGTCGAGGATGTCGAACACGTGCTTGCGGAACGCGACGAGGGCCGGGGTGGTCGACTGCTCGAGCGCCTGCGCCCGGAAGCGGGACACGGCGTCGTCGACCATCGCACGGGCCTCGGACTCGGCGTTCAGCTCGGAGATCGGGGCGTGCAGGCTGATGGTCTCGAGGTCGAGCAGCTCGACGCCGTCCACACCGGCAGCGGCCGGGTCGACGTTGCGGGGGAGTCCGAGGTCGATGACGATGCGGCGGATGCCGTCGTCGAGGTCGGCTGGTGCGACGACCGGGAGCTCGCTCGACGTGCAGGTGATCACGACGTCGCTGGTGCCGATCGCGTGGCGCAGGTCACGGGCGGCGACGAGGTCGTGCTTCGCGGCGAACCAGGCGGCACGGCCCGAGGGCGAGAACACCTGGATGTGCGCGGCGCCGCGGTCGCGCAGGGCCGCGATGGTGGTGGCCGCGTAGCTCCCGGTGCCGATCAGCAGCACGCGGGTGTGGGCCCAGTCGGTGACGCGCGACGACGCGAGCTGCAGGCCGAGGCGCACGAGCGAACGACCGGCGGCGCCGATCCGGGTGCGGGTCTTGACGCCGCGCGAGGTGTGGGCGGCTTCCTGGAACAGCCGCTCGAGGTCCGAGGTGGTGGTGCCGTTGCTCCGGGCGTCCTCGAGCGAGCGGCGGACCTGCCCGGAGATCTCGGTCTCGCCGACGACGACGGACTCGAGCCCGCTCGACACGGCGAACAAGTGCTGCACGACGTCCTTGCCGCCGAGCACGTTGACCGAATCACGCAGTTCGGTGGCGTCCAGGTCGCTCGCAGCGGCCACGGCCTGCACGGTGGCGGCGACGGCGGAGTCGCGGTCGTCGCCGGCGATGTCGAGGTAGGCCTCGAAACGGTTGCAGGTGGCGAGGACGACGGCGCCGTCCAGGACGTCGGAATCCGTCACGAGGTGGCCTGCTGCGGCCGGGGCAGCGATGCTCAGTCGCTCCAAGAGGTCGAAGCTGGCGTTGCGATGCGACGCCGTGAGACAGATGAGCACGTAGCCAATGGTAACGCGCTCGATGGGACAATCATCCGGTGACCGACGTGACGACCACATCCCTCCCCGACTCCCACCCCCTGGCATCAGGGCGGACGAGTGGGTCCCGCCTCGTCCGGGCCCTGCGGGGTGACCGTCCGGAGACACTGCCGGTGTGGTTCATGCGGCAGGCCGGTCGGTCGTTGCCCGAGTACCGCGAGCTCCGGGTGGGCACGGCCATGCTCGACGCGTGCCTCGACCCCGAGATGGCGTCGGAGATCACGCTGCAGCCCGTCCGCCGGCACGGGGTGGACGCCGGTATCTTCTTCAGCGACATCGTCGTGCCGATCAAGCTCGCGGGCGTGGACGTCGAGATCGTCCCCGGTCGCGGCCCCGTGCTCGGCTCGCCGATCCGCACCGCGGCGGATGTCGACGCCCTCGAGCCGCTGGACCCGGCGGCCCTCGAACCGATCCGGCAGGCGGTCGCCCGCACGGTCGAGCAACTCGGCGACATCCCGCTGATCGGATTCGCAGGCGCACCCTTCACGCTCGCCGCGTACCTGGTCGAGGGCGGCCCGTCGAAGGACCACATCCGCGCACGCACCCTCATGCACGCTGAGCCGGAGACCTGGTCGCGGCTGCTGGCCTGGGCGGCTGAGGTGTCGGGGGCGTTCCTCCGGGCCCAGGTGCTCGCCGGGGCCTCGGCCGCACAGCTCTTCGACTCGTGGGTCGGATCCCTGTCGCGCGCCGACTACGTCCGGTACGTCGCACCGCACTCGGCGCAGGCGCTGTCCCACGTGGCCGACCTGGGCGTACCGCGCATCCACTTCGGCGTCGGCAGCGGCGAGGTCCTCGCCGACATGACCACGCTCGGCACCGACACGGTCGGCGTCGACGCGGTCGGGGTCGACTGGCGGCTCCCGCTCGACGATGCCGTCCGCCGCGTCGGCACCGGCGTCAGCGTGCAGGGCAACCTCGACCCGGCGATGCTCGCGGCCCCGTGGGAGGTCCTCGAAGCGCACGTGCGCGAAGTCGTCCGCCGTGGCGGGGCCGCTCGTGCCCACGTCGTGAACCTCGGCCACGGTGTGCCGCCCGAGACCGACCCGACAGTGCTGACGCGTGTCGTCGAACTCGTCCACTCGCTCGGTGACGGGTCTGCCGCGTGACCGACGTCGTCGTGGTCGGCGGCGGGATCGCCGGACTCGTCACGGCTCGTGACCTGGCGAAGGGCGGCGCGGACGTCGTGCTCGTCGAGTCGTCCGGCGTGCTGGGCGGCATGATCCGGCGGCACACGGTCGGCGGCCTCGACCTCGACATGGCGGCGGACTCGTTCGCCACCCGCACGGACGCCGTCGGCCGCCTGGCGATCGAACTCGGGCTCGGCAACGACGTCGTCGCCCCGGACCCGCGCGGCGCCTGGTTGATGACCCGTGACGGCCGGACGTCGCCGATCCCCGCGACCGGGCTCCTCGGCATCCCGAGCACCCCGATGGCCGCCGACGTGCTCGCCGTCGTCGGGCAGAAGGGCGGGCTCCGCGCACAGATGGACTCGCTGCTGCCCGGACCGGTCGGCGCCAAGGCGGAGTCCCTGGGCGAACTCGTCCGGCGGCGCATGGGGGAGCGGGTCCTCGACGACCTGGTCGTCCCGATCGCCGGCGGGGTGCACTCCACCCACCCGGACCAGCTCGATCCGGAGCGGGTGGCTCCCGGCCTCCGCGCGGCACTGCTCCGCGAAGGTTCGCTGGCCCGCGCGGTCCTGGCGCTCCGGGCCCGTGCTGCCGCCGGTACCCCGGTGCAGGGGATCCGGGGCGGGATCGTCCGGCTCGTGGACGAACTCGTCGCCGACATGGAGACCTACCGCGTCGACGTCCGGTTGCACACCCGGGCGACCCGGATCGAGGCGCACGCGGTCGAGGTCGTCTCCGCCGACGGCACGGTCGAACGCCTGCCCGCGCAGCACACCCTGTCGTCGGTGCCCGATCCCGAGCGCACCGCGGCACCGGACCGGACCGGGATCGAGCTCGTCACGCTCGTCGTCGACCAGCCCGAGCTCGACGCAGCCCCCGAGGAACCGGGATGCTCGTGCACCCGGACGCGCAGGCCGTGTCGGCGAAGGCCCTGACGCACGCGACGGTGAAGTGGCCGTGGCTCGCCGAGGCGGCTGCCGGCCGCCACGTGCTGCGCCTGAGCTACGCGACGCCCGCCGACGCGACCAGCGCGCACGGCGCGAGCGGTCCCGACGACGCGGCCACGAGCCTCCCGGTCGACCCGGACGGACCCGTCGGCACCCGGGCGCTGCACGACGCGGCCACGCTGCTCGGCGTCCCCCTGACGGCGACGCACGTCGTGGGCGCTGCGCGCGTCCGCTGGCACGGTCCGGACCTGACCGCTGCCGGTCTCGGAGCGGGGGTCGTCGGCATCGGCGAGGCCGCGACCGGACGGGGCCTGGCCGGGATCATCGCAGCCGCCCGCACCGCCGCTGGACAGATCCTGGATTCCTGAGCGGACCCCAGACCGCCCGGGGGCTACTGTTGGTGAGACCGTCGGACGTATTCCGTTCGGCGCATGACCACCGCACACTGAACCAACGGAGGAATCGCACATGCGCGGAAAGCTCCTGTTCGTCGCCGGCGCCGCACTCGGGTACGTCCTGGGATCGCGAGCCGGACGGGCGCGGTACGAGCAGATCAAGACCGTCAGCGGCAAGGTCTGGAACAGCAACGGCGTCCAGAAGGGCGTGCACGTCGCTGAGGACTTCATCGCCGACAAGACCCCGGACGTCGCCGAGTTCATCGGTGAGACGACCAAGAAGGCCGTCCGCAAGGTCGGCCAGAAGAAGGACACCACCACCTCATGACCGACACCCGCGACCGCAAGTCGCGTTCGCTGTTCGGTCTGGTGGGCGACGTCCCGAAGCTCGTCAAGGGCCTGGTCAAGGGTGAGATCGACCTGCTCAAGGCCGAGATGCTCACGAAGGCCAAGATCTTCGAGCTCGCCGCGGGCCTGCTGGTCGGTGCACTCGTCATCGTGCTCTACGCGATCGGCGTGCTCCTGACCGCCGCCGTGATGGGCCTGGCGACCGTGATGCCGGCCTGGCTCGCAGCGATCGTGATCGCCGTGGTGATGCTGATCGTCGCCGCCGTCCTCGGGTGGATCGGCTGGAAGCGCCTGAAGAAGGGCCTGCCGATCACGCCGAAGCGCACGATCGACAGCGTCAAGAACGACATCAACGCGGTGAAGGGGATGGGCAAGAAGCCCACTCCGCCGAGCCAGTACGGCAGCCGCAAGCCGGACGTCGGCGGCCGGTTCTGAGCCCCGACAGCCGCACCACCGACGGAGGAACCGTGACCGATCCGCACGACGATCTCGCAGACCGCGTCGCCGCGACCCGCGCCCAGCTGTTCGACACCCTCGACGCGATCGAGGACAAGCTCAACGTGCCGAAGCAGATCGGCATCGCGGCGTCGAAGGTCAAGCGCGGCATCGACGAGAAGCCGGTCCCGTACCTGGCCGGCCTCGCAGCCGGAGTAGCGGTGGTCGGGGGTATCGTCGTGATGGTGCTCCGACGGCGGTAGACCGCCCGAGCGCGGTCCACCGGGTGCGGGGCGGCCACAACCCTGGCAACCGATAGGACAAAGGACCCATGAGTTCCGACGCGCCCGCTCCTGCAACCGCGCACACCTCTCCGCACGAGACCGACCCCGCGACGGGGATCGATCCCAACCTCATGACGGCGTACGCCCTCTGGGCCGTGTTCCGCAGGCCGCTCGGCCTGGTCCACCGCGTCGGTGACGACGCCGTGGCCGAGCTCGACGCCGTGATCGCGTCCGCCGCCGAGCGCGGGGTGACCGTCCGTGGCTTCTACGACGTCTCCGGCTTCCGTGCCGATGCCGACGTCATGATCTGGCTGCACGGCGACGACGCGCAGGTCATCCAGGCCGTGCTGCGCGAGATCCGCCGCACCGGGCTGTTCCAGGACACCGAGCCGGTGTGGCACGTGATGGCGATGCACCGCGAAGCCGAGTTCAACAAGCGGCACACCCCGGCGTTCCTGCGTGGCAAGGACCCCGAGGCGTGGATCACGGTGTACCCCTTCGTCCGCTCCTTCGAGTGGTACCTCCTGCCCGAGGACGAGCGCTCGAAGATGCTGCGCGACCACGGGATCGCCGGCGCCAAGTACCGCCGCGTCCTGACGAACACCATCGCCACCTTCGCCCTGAGCGACTACGAGTGGATCCTGCCGCTCGAGAGCCCCGAGCTCGTCGACCTCGTCGACCTCATGCGCGACCTCCGGGCCACCGAGGCCCGTCTGCACGTGCGCGAAGAGGTCCCCTTCTTCACGGGTCGTCGCGTGACGACCGCCGAACTCCCGGAGGTGCTGTCATGACCGACACCAGCCTGATCACGAACGGTCAGCCCGTCCTCGCCGCCACCCCCGCGGCCGCTTCCGGCCCGGAGCACGTCGAGGTCTCGACCGCGTACGACGCGATCCTGCTCGCCGGCTTCGGTGGCCCCGAGGGCCAGGACGACGTCATCCCCTTCCTGCGCAACGTCACCCGCGGCCGGGGCATCCCCGACGAGCGGCTCGAAGAGGTCGCGCACCACTACCGGCACTTCGGCGGTGTGAGCCCGATCAACGCCCAGAACCGCGCGTTGAAGGCGGCGCTCGAGGCCGAGCTGGCATCGCGCGGCATCGACATGCCGGTGCTCTGGGGCAACCGCAACTGGGAGCCCTACCTCGAGCAGGCCTTCACCGACGCCGCCGACAAGGGCTACAACAAGCTCATCGCGATCGCCACGAGCGCCTACTCGTCGTTCTCGAGCTGCCGCCAGTACCGCGAGGACTACGCGCGCGTGCTCGACGAGACGGGGCTGCTCGGCACCATCGAGATCGACAAGATCCGGCAGTTCTTCGACCACCCCGGCTTCGTCCGCCCGTTCGTCGACGGCGTCCGTGACGGCATGGCCAAGGCCATCGCCGAGAACGACGGGCTCGAGGTCGCGACCGAGCTGCACGTGCTGTTCTCGACCCACTCGATCCCGTCGACCGACGCTGCGAAGTCCGGCCCGGACTACCGCGGCTTCGACGAGCACGGCGCCTACGAGGCCCAGCACCTCGCCGTCGCGCAGGTCGTCCTCGACCAGGCGTGGGCGGAGCTGCTCGAGCAGCCCGAGCACGCACACCTGCAGGGCACGTCCAAGCCCGCCTGGAAGCTCGTGTACCAGTCGCGCTCCGGCCCCCCGACGCAGCCGTGGCTCGAGCCCGACATCAACGACTACATGAACGAGGAGCTCAAGGGCGGCTCGACCCGCGCCGTGCTCATCGTCCCGCTCGGCTTCGTGAGCGACCACATGGAGGTCATGTGGGACCTCGACGAGGAAGCCACCGAGACCGCGCAGGAGCTCGGCTTCTGGTCGGTCCGCACGCAGACCCCCGGTGTCGACCCGGCCTACGTCTCCGGACTCGTCGACCTGGTGCTCGAGCGCGTCAACGGCACCCCGACCAGTGAGCGTCCGCACCTGACCGACATCGGTCCCTGGTACGACGTCTGCCGCCCGGGCTGCTGCGAGAACGTCCGCGCCGGCTTCAAGCCCGCTGCCGCCGGCGTCGCCCCGTGACCGACGCTCCGACCCCGATCCGGCTGGGCACCCGCGCCAGCCGGCTCGCGGTCGCGCAGTCGCAGGACGTCGCCGACCGCCTGGCAGCGGCGGCCGGTCGTCCGGTCGAGCTCGTCACGGTCACGAGCGAGGGCGACACGAACCGCGCCTCGCTCGCGTCACTGGGGGGCACCGGTGTGTTCGCCAGCGCCCTGCGCGAAGCCCTGGTCGCCGGCGAGGTCGACGTCCTGGTGCACTCGCTCAAGGACCTGCCGACCGCGCCGTACCCGGGCCTGACGATCGCTGCCGTGCCGAAGCGTGCCGATGCCCGCGACGTCCTCGTGGCGCGGAACGGCGCGACCGTCGAGAGCCTGCCCGAGGGTGCGAAGGTCGGCACGGGCTCACCGCGTCGCGTCGCGCAGCTCAAGGCGAAGCGCCCCGACCTCGACGTCATCGACATCCGCGGCAACATCGACACCCGCCTGGGCCGGGTGGACGACGACCTCGACGCCGTCGTGCTCGCCGCCGCCGGGCTCACCCGCATCGACCGGCTCTCGGCCGCCACCGAACTGCTCGACCTCGGTTTCTGGCCGAGCGCTCCGGGGCAGGGCGCGCTGGCGATCGAGACCCGTGCCGGCGAAACCGACACGAACCTGCTCGCCGCGCTGCGCAAGATCGAGCATGCCCCGACCCGCCTGACGGTGTCGGCCGAGCGCGAGGTGCTGGCGAAGCTCGAGGCCGGCTGCTCCGCCCCGATCGGTGCGACCGCGGTCGTGGACGCCGAGCTCCTGCTCGTCTCCGCCACCGTCTACAGCCCCGACGGCGCCGAGTACCGCACGGCGTCGCACGCTGCCGTGCTCGAGGGATCCGCGCAGGACCGTCTCGCCGAAGCACTCGAGGTCGGTGGCCGCGTGGCCGCTGAGCTGCTCGAGAACGGTGCCGGCGACCTGGCGGACCTCGCCGACTCGGTGAAGTAGAGCCCGTCACGGACACGCCCGCTCCCGTCGTCGTCATCCCCCGGGGTGGCGCGTGGGGCGAGCGCGTCGCGACGGCGGCTCGGCAGCGTGGGCTCGACCCGCGGGTCGTCCCCCTCATCACGACCGAGCCGCCGCTCGACGGCGGCCCGCTCGACCGTGCCGTCGCCCGCTTGGCTGCCCACCCGGCCGCTCCACACCCGGCCGCCCACCTCCCCGAGGTTCCGAGATCTCGGCATCCGGAGGCGGTCCACCGGGGCACTTCGGAACCTCGAGAGCTCGCGGACGGCGAGTCTTCGCACCCGGACGGCGGCCCGGTGCTCGTGAACGGCGACCGATCCCGCGGAGCCGGGTACGCGTGGGTGGTGGTGACCAGTGCGACGGCCGTGACGGTGCTCGCAGAACGTGTGGCGGGCCTCCCGTCCGGTGTGCGTGTGGCGGTGGTCGGTGAGCCGACCGCCCGTGCCGCGCGTGCTGCGGGCTGGGTCGTCGACCTCGTGCCGGAGCAGGCATCGGCCGCTGCCCTCGTCGACGCGCTGCCGGACACCGACGGCACCGTGCTCTTCCCGCGCTCCGAGATCGCCGCGCCGACTCTCGTCGACGGGCTGCGGGCCCGCGGCATCGACGTGGACGACGTGGTCGCGTACCGTACCGTGGGGACCGGCGACGAGCCGATCACCCTCGACGCGGCGCCCGACGCGGTGCTCGTGACGAGCGGCAGCGTCGCCCGCGAGATCGCCCGCCGGATGACCCCGCTCGACCCCCGCACCCTCGTGGCCTGCATCGGCCCCGGAACCGCCGCCGACGCGCGCGCGGCCGGACTGCCGGTCCACGTCGTCGGACCCACCCGGTCCGCAGAAGCCCTGCTCGACGCCGTCGTCGAGGCCCTGAACCCCACCGCCCCCGAACAGGAAGGCCACCCGTGACCGGCCGTTTCCCCCAGGTCCGCCCCGTCGACTCCGCGCCACCCCCGCGATGCGACGGCTCGTCGCCGAGACCCGGCTGCACCCAGCCGAGCTCGTGCTGCCGATGTTCATCCGCGAGGGCGCCACCGACGCCGTCGACATCTCGAGCATGCCGGGCGTGCAGCAGCACTCGCTCGACTCGTTCCGTCGCGCACTCGTCGAGGCGGCCGGCCAGGGCATCGGCGGCGTGAACCTGTTCGGCGTGCCCACCACGAAGGACGCGACCGGATCCGGGGCGACCGACCCCGACGGGATCCTCAACGTGGCCATCCGCGTGGCGAGGGAAGAGGTCGGCGACGACCTGGTCGTGCAGTCCGACCTGTGCCTCGACGAGTTCACCGACCACGGTCACTGCGGAGTCCTGGCGGCGGACGGCTCCGTCGACAACGACGCGACCCTGCTGCGGTACCGCGACATGGCGGTCGCGCAGGCAGAAGCCGGTGCCGAACTGGTGTGCCTGAGCGGGATGATGGACGGCCAGATCGCCGCCGCGCGTGACGCGCTCGACGTCGCCGGGCACACCGGCACCGCGCTGCTGGCCTACGCGGCCAAGTACGCCTCCGCCTTCTACGGCCCCTTCCGCGAGGCCGTTTCGTCGTCGCTCGTCGGCGACCGGCGGACGTACCAGATCGACGCCGCCAACGGTCGACAGGGGCTGCGCGAGGTCGCGCTCGACGTCGACGAGGGTGCCGACGTCGTGATGGTGAAGCCCGCGATGAGCTACCTCGACGTGCTCGCCGAGACCGCTGCGACGTCGCCCGTGCCGGTCTGGGCCTACCAGATCTCCGGCGAGTACGCGATGATCACGGCAGCCGCACAGAACGGCTGGATCGACCGCGACGCCGCCGCGATGGAGTCGCTCATCGGCATCAAGCGTGCCGGCGCCGACGCGATCCTGACCTACTTCGCCGTCGACATCGCACGGAAGCTCAACCAGGAGGCCGGTCTCCGCACCTCCGGCACCACCGCCGCAGTCGCCGGCATCGCCTCGACCGGGAAGGCCCCCGAATGACCACGAACGACCAGCTGTTCGGCCGCGCCAAGAACGCGATCCCCGGCGGCGTGAACTCGCCCGTCCGTGCCTACGGATCGGTGGGCGGCACCCCGCGCTTCCTGGTGTCGGCGAAGGGCGCGTACGTCACCGACGCCGAGGGACGCGAGTACGTCGACCTCGTGGCGTCGTGGGGTCCCGCGATCCTCGGACACGCGCACCCCGGCACCGTCGAGGCCGTGCAGCAGGCCGCCGCGCGGGGACTGTCCTTCGGCGCCTCGACCCCGGCGAGACCGAGCTCGCCGAGCTCGTGAAGCAGCGGGTGTCGGTGGACGGTGACGGCCCCATCGAGAAGCTCCGCATGGTGTCGACGGGCACCGAGGCCACGATGACGGCGATCCGGTTGGCCCGCGGCTACACCGGCCGCGACCTGCTCGTGAAGTTCGCCGGGCACTACCACGGGCACTCCGACTCCCTGCTCGCCGAGGCCGGATCGGGTGTCGCCACCCTGGCCCTGCCGGGCAGCGCGGGCATCACCGAGGAGACCGCGGCGCAGACCCTGGTGCTGCCGTACAACGACCTCGATGCCGTCCGCCGAGCGTTCGACGAGCACTCCGAGCGCATCGCCGGCGTCATCGTCGAGGCCGCCGCCGCGAACATGGGCGTGCTCGCTCCCGAGCGCGGGTTCAACCGTGCGCTCGCGCAGATCGTGCAGGCGCACGGGGCGCTGCTCATCGTCGACGAGGTCCTGACCGGGTTCCGCGTCGGGTCGGCCGGGTGGTGGGGCCTCGAGGCGTCGAAGGTCGTCCCCGACGGCGCCGGGTGGAAACCCGACCTGATCACGTTCGGCAAGGTCATCGGTGGCGGCATGCCCCTCGCCGCGCTCGGCGGCCGGCGCGAGGTCATGGACTTCCTCGCCCCGCTCGGCCCCGTGTACCAAGCGGGCACCCTGTCCGGCAACCCGCTCGCGGTCGCCGCCGGCATCGCCACGCTCCGGGCCGCGACGCCGTCGGTGTACGAGTCGCTGGACCGCACGGCCTCGGTCATCTCCGCGGCAACGTCGGACGCACTGTCGGCCGAGGGCGTCGCCCACACCGTGCAGCGCGCCGGCAACCTGTTCTCGTTCGCCTTCACGGACACCGCACCGCGGAACTACGACGACGTGCGGGCGCAGGACGTGTTCCGGTACGCGCCGTTCTTCCACGCGATGCTCGACGCCGGGGTGACCCTGCCGCCGAGTGTGTTCGAGGCCTGGTTCGTCACGGCCGCCCACGACGAGCGAGCCGTCGGGCGGATCCTCGACGCGCTGCCCGCAGCAGCGAAGGCAGCGGCCGCCGCGACGGCGTAGGCAGTAGCCGCCGCGGCGGCGTCGGGGTCGGTGCTCCGTGCCGGGGCCTCGGCTGGTTGACTGGCCACATGCAACTCGCCGAGGCACTCATCGAGCGCGCCGACCTGCAGAAGCGCATCGAGCAACTGCGCGGCCGCATCGCCGCGAACGCCCGCTACCAAGAGGGTGAGGAGCCCGACGAGGACGCCCGCGAACTCCTCGCCGAGGCCGAACGGTCGATCGACGCGCTCGAGGTCTTGCTCGCCCGCATCAACGCGACGAACGCCAGCACCACCGTGGCGTCCGGGCAGACCGTCACCGCACTGCTCGCCCGACGCGATGCCCTGCGGCTGCGGCACGCGCTCGTCACCGGAGCGGCGGACGCCACGGCCGGCACGAACGGCGGCTACCGACAGCTCCGCAGCGAACTCCGCACGTTCGCCGCGCTGCCGACCGCCGAGCTCCGGTCGCGTGCCGACGCCCTGGCGAAGGAGATCCGCGAACTCGACGCGGTCGTCCAGCGCACCAACTGGGAGGTCACCCTGGTCGACTGAGCAGCGGGCGGTGCGTCGGTAGACGGACCGGGGCGGGTACGGACCCGACGACCGGCGGGCAACCCGGTCACCTGTCGGCGCAGTGGGCAGCGCCATGGCGAGAGCCGTGCACATCGCAGCCCAGCACGTCGCACCAGGTACGGTGCACACCGCACCACGCACAACCGCGTACCGACCGGACCGACGAGGGCGGGACAGGGGACAGCACCGCCCCACCCTCGACGGGTCAGGAGCAGTCGGCCTTGGTGAAGGTCGTGTCGAGCGTCTTCGAGGTGCCGTCGAACGCGTAGGTGTAGCGCATGTCGACGCCCTCGTCGAGGAGGTCCTTCGTGTCGCTGTTCGAGCAGAGCGTCGGGCCGACCGCATCGCGGACGGCGCTCTCGGTGATCGAGGCGGGGTCGACGCTGGACGACACCGTGTAGTCGTAGTGGATCGCGTTGCCCTCGGCCTCGACGCCCGTCCACGAGGTCACCGAGTCGACCTGCTTCGGCAGGTCGCTCTGCTCGCGGATCTGCACGACGGCCTTCGAGACCTTCTCCTCCGTCGAGTCGCTGAACGCGGCGGTGAGCGCCTGGCGGACCAGGAACGCGACGACCACGGCGACGACGACGCCGAGCAGCGAGATCAGGACGCGCTTACCACGGGACTGCTTGGGCGGCGGGGCGTACGGGGCTCCGGCGTGAGCGGGCTGCGCGTACGGCTGCTGGCCGGGCTGCTGCTGCGCCCAGGGCTGCTGGCCGGGCTGCTGCGGGCCGGCGTTCGGCTGCGGCTCGGACCCCGGGTAGGGCGGCGGTGTGGTCGTCATGGTGTTCCCCCTTGTCACAGTGCGCGGCCTGACACCGTCGTCCGGCGTCGGGTCCCTCCCCGACACGGGCCGCAGACACCTGAGGGACCATTCAAGCACGGGCGGTACGGCCGCAACACGGCTGTCCGTCCCCCGCGCCGGCTCCGCGCCGTCTCAGGCGGAACGGCGTGCTGCCCAGCGCCCCTCGGAGCGCAGGATCGCGAGCGGGAAGTCGAACGCGTGCGACACCGCCGACGACGTGATGACCTCGTCCGCGGTGCCCTGTGCCACCACGGCACCGTCACGGAGCAGCATCGCGTGCGAGGTCGACACCGGCAGGTCCTCGAGGTGGTGCGTGACCATGACGCTGCCGAGCTCGGGGTGTCGGTGCCGCAGGGCGTCGACCGTCTCGAGCAGGTGCTCGCGCGCGGCGACGTCGAGCCCGGTCGCCGGTTCGTCGAGCAGCAGCAACTGCGGTTCGGACATCAGTGCCCGTGCGATGAGGGTCCGTCCGCGTTCGCCCTGGGACAGCACGGGCCAGCGTGCGTCGCGTCGTGCGGCGAGCCCGACGTCGGCGATGTGCTGCTCGGCCCGTGCGACCTGATCGGCCGTGGGGTCCCACCGCATCATGAGGTCGGTGGTGCCGGTCAGGCCCGTCAGCACCGTCTCGAGCACGGTGAGCGGGGAGAGCATCCGGTGCCGCGGGTCGACGTGGCCGATGTGCTCACGGAGCTCGCGGACGTCGACGCGTCCGAGGCGCCGGCCGAGCACCTCGACCGTGCCGGCCGTGGGGTGGCCCGTCGCGCCGAGCACCGCGAGCAGCGTCGACTTGCCGGCGCCGTTCGGTCCGAGGAGCGCCCAGTGCTCGCCGCGGCGGACGGTCAGGTCGACGTCGTGCAGCAGGTCGCGGCCGGAGCGCGTCACACGGACGCCCTCGGCACGGAGCAGAACGCCGTCGGCACGGAACTGGGCGCCCGCGGCGCGGAACTGGTCGGTGTCGGTCACGATTCCATCGTGGCCGACGTCAGCGCCGTTCGGTGCCGTCCGCCAGCGCGCCGCCCTCGGCGACGAACGCGCGGGCCTGCACGGTGTGCTCTTCGACGGTGCTGCTGAGCGAACGGATCACCGCGGCCGCTGCCTCGCCGTCGCGCTTCGCGATCGCCGCTCGGAGCGGGTCGACGAAGTGCTTGACGTCCCAGAACATGCCGCTCTGGTGGGTCAGGGCGAGGAAGTTCGCGCGGGGCAGCAGCGAGGTCGACAGCTGGACCAGCAGGTCGTTGTCCGCCGCACCGATCAACTGGGTGACGACCGCGCCGACCTGGGTCGAGACGTCGCCGGCCCGCTCCTGCTCGGCGGCCGTGCGCAGGGCTTCCAGCGTGTCGACGAGGCGTGTGGCCGCGGCGTCGTCGAGCTTCGGGACGGCCCAGCGGGCGGCGAGCTCCGTGACACCGGCGAGCACCTGGATGGTGTCGTCGAACTGCTTGGCGGTGGGCGACGCGACCCGGGTGTACCGGTTCGCCTCCATCTCGACCAAGCCGTAGTCGACGAGCTTGGCGATCGCCTCACGGATGGGCGTGCGACTGACCCCGAGCCACTGGACCAACTCGTCGTCGTTGAGCCGTTCGCCGGCCTGCAGCGTGCCGTCCTGGATCGCGGCCAACATCTTCTCGAGGACCACGTCGCGGAGCAGCTTGCGCGGCGAGTTCTCGACGGTCGACTTGGGTACCGGCATGACGGACTCCTCGTGTCACGGACGTTTGGTATCCAAACCCTAACGTGTCAATATGCAATCGTTTGCGGAATAACAGCATCCCAGAACATCAGCCGCGCACGTCGACCACGGTGCGTCCGTGCACCCGACCGGCGACCACCTCGGCGCCGACCTCGATCGCCTGCTCGGGGGTGACGGTCCGGGTGACATCCGCCAGCAGCGCCGGGTCGAGGTCGGTCGCCAACCGCTCCCACGCCCGGTGCCGGAGCTCGGACGGGGCGTCCACCGAGTTGATGCCGAGCAGCGACACCGCACGCAGGATGAACGGCAGCACCGTCGTGGGCAGCGCGGAGTCCTGCGCGAGCCCGCACGCCGTGACGGCTCCGCCCCACCGGGTGCCGGCCAGCACGTTCGCCAGGGTGGCCCCGCCGACGCTGTCCACGGCGCCGGCCCACGCGGCACGCTGCATCGGCTTGCCGGGCTCGGACAGGGCACCCCGGTCCACGACCTCGGTCGCGCCGAGGCGCCGGAGCGAGGCCTCGTTGGTGCTCCGTCCGGTCGACGCGGTCACCTCGTACCCGCGCGCGGCGAGCAGGGCGATCGCCACCGTCCCCACCCCGCCGGACGCACCGGTCACGAGCACCGGCCCGGCACCGGGCTCGACGAACCGTTCGAGCGCGAGCACGCTGAGCATCGCTGTGAACCCCGCCGTGCCGATCGCCGCCGCGAACGAGTCCTCGATCGCCTCGGGCAGGACCACGAGGGAACCGGACGGCACCACGGCGTGCTGCGCCCAGCCCCCGTGCCGGGTCTCGCCGAGCCCGGCACCGTTCAGCACGATGCGGTCGCCGATCGACACGTCGTGCACCCCCGGTCCGAGCGCCGACACGGTGCCGACGACGTCGATGCCGGGCACGAGCGGGTCGACCCGCGCGACGCCGGGGTTCCGGGCGAGGGCGAGGCCGTCCTTGTAGTTGACGCTCGAGTACGTGACGTCGACGAGGGCTTCGCCCTCGGTCGGATCGGGCAGGTCGACGTCGGCGACGGTGGGCGGGGCTGAACTGGACACGACTACGGCGCGGGTCATGCGCCGGACGCTACCCCGGGCCTCCCGGCTGTGCCTGCCACGATGCCTGACCGAACCGGGCGTACCGGGTCGAAAGAAACGACCAGGTACGCCCGAAACGGCCAGGTACGCCCTCGGCCAGCGCCTCGGCCAGCGCCCCGACGAGCGCCTACCCGAACATGATGGCGGCTTCGTCGAACCGCGCCTGCGGCACGGTCTTCAGCTCGCCGAGCGCCTCGTCGAACGAGACGTGCACGATGTCGGTGCCCTTCAGGGCGACCATCCGGCCCCATCGTTCCTCGACCACCGAGTCGATGGCCGCAAGGCCGAGCCGCGTCGACAGCACCCGGTCGTACGCGGTCGGCGTGCCACCGCGCTGGATGTGCCCGAGGGTCGTGGCACGCGTCTCGATGCCCGTCATCTCCTCGATGAGGGGCGCGAGGCGCTCACCGATGCCACCGAGCCGCGGACGCCCGAAGGCGTCGAGCCCGCGCTCGGTGTGCGCGTTGTCCTCGTGGTCGGGGACGAAGCCCTCGGCCACCACGACGAGCGGTGCACGCCCGCGGTCGTAGGCGGCACGCACCCACTTCGCGATCTGCTCCATGCTCGTCTTCTGCTCCGGGATCAGGATCGCGTGCGCACCAGCGGCCATGCCGGAGTGCAGGGCGATCCAGCCCACGTGCCGCCCCATGACCTCGGCGACCATGCAGCGGGAGTGCGACTCGCCCGTGGTGCGGAGGCGGTCCATCGCCTCGGTCGCGATCGCGACGGCGGTGTCGAAACCGAACGTGTAGTCGGTGGCGCCCAGGTCGTTGTCGACCGTCTTCGGGACGCCGACGATCTTCAGCCCGGCGTCGGTCAGGCGCTTCGCCGCGGCGAGCGTGCCTTCGCCACCGATCGCGACGATGGCGTCGATGCCGTGGCGGTCCAGGGTCTTCGAGATGTTCTCGACGCCGCCGTTCGGGCCCTCGAAGGGGTTCGTGCGGCTGGTGCCGAGGATCGTGCCGCCCTGCTTGGCGATGCCCTGGATGTCCTTGCGGCCGAGCGGGACGATGTCGCCGTCGACGACGCCGCGCCAGCCGTCCCGGAACCCGACGAACTCGTGGCCGTGGATGGCGATGCCCTTGAGGACGATCGCGCGGATGACCGCGTTCAGACCGGGGCAGTCGCCTCCGGAGGTGAGGATGCCGATGCGCATGGGAACTCCGTCGTCGGGTGGTGCGGGTGGGGGTCGTGGGGACTGCGACCATCATGACTGACGGTGGTTGCGCATTACCATCCCGGTGTGACCCTGCTCGACTCCGCCTCGTCGTCCGGCGACGCGTCCACCGGTGCGTCCGGCGACGCGTCTGGCGCTCCTGGTGCGTCCGTCGATGCGTCTCGCGTCGACACCGTGTACCGACCGGGAGGCCCGGTGAACGTCGCGTCGACCCTGCGGCCCCTGCAGCGCGGCACCGGCGACCCCGCCTACAAGGTGGTCGGGTCGGTCGTGTGGCTCGCCCTGCGGACGCCCACCGGCCCCGCTGCCGTTGCGATCCGGCCGGCCGGCGACACCATCGCGGTCTCGGCGTGGGGCGACGGTGCTGCGTGGTCGGTCGAGCACGCGCCGGAGATGCTCGGTCGCGGCGACGACTGGGACGGGTTCGACGTCTCCGGGCACGCGTTCCTCGCTGCCGCCCGACACCGGCAGCCCGGACTCCGGCTGCTCCGGACGAACACCGTCGTCGCGATGCTCGTGCCGGCGATCATGGAGCAGAAGGTGACCTCGCGCCAGGCGTGGGGTGCGTGGCGGTACCTGCTCCGTCGGTACGGCACGCCCGCGCCGGGGCCCGCGCCGGACGGTCTCATCGTGCCGCCGACGGCCGACGAGTGGGCGCGGATCCCGAGCTGGGAGTGGCACAGGGCCGGCATCGAGCCCGGACGGTCGGCGACGGTGATGCGCGCGGTGCGTGTGGCTCCGGCGCTCGAACGGACGCTGACGCTCGGTCGCGGCGGTTCGGTCGTGTCGGCGCGGCTCCAGTCGATCCCCGGCATCGGGAAGTGGACGGCTGCCGAGACCGCGCAGCGCTCCCACGGCGACCCCGATTCGCCGAGCGTCGGGGACTTCCACGTCCCCGCGCTGGTCGGGTGGGCGCTGACCGGGGGACCGGTGGACGACGACGGGATGCTCGATCTGCTCGAGCCGTGGCGGGGGCACCGGGAGCGGGTCGTGCGGCTGATCGGCGGCTCCGGGTTCCGGAAGCCGTCGTTCGGGCCGCGGCTCACGATCCAGGACCACCGCGGGCACTGAGGGGTCGCGGGTGCCGGCCCGCCGCGGTCCGCACCCGTTTCGCGACACGACACCAGGTGATCACATGGTGTCCTGTCGCAGAAGGGGTGCGCGTGCGGTTCGGCCGTTACTGGAGCACCCCGGCGAGGTCTCCGTTCGCCAAGGCGTTCACGATCCACATGACGGCCACCAAGAGCGCGGGCAGCAGGACGTACCCGAAGTCGGACTTGACCGACGCCTCGGCGAACGATTCGGCGCGCGCTGACGCTCGACTGGACACCGTGCCGCCGACGATGCGGAGCATGTTCTGCCATTCGAGGATCTGCACGATCGCGAAGAGCACCGCGACGAGTGCGGCCAGGAAGACCACGGTGATCTGCAGACCGCTCAACCAGATTGCCGGCCCGTGCAGGGCTTGGGCGACCTCCGCGGGGTACTGGATCGACCAGGGCGAGTCGTTGCCCCTGACGCTCTCGGCGAGGGCCTGGAAGTCGCTCAGGCGATGGCTGCCCCACACGGTCCGGTGCAGTGCGAACGTGACGATCAGCACGCTCTCGGCCGCGAGGACGAGGACGACGATGATGATGCGGATCACCCGGCGGTCGCCGAGCACACCGAGTCTCGCTGATCGGGCCGACGCGACGACGAGCCCGACCGCGCCGCCAGCGGCTGCACCGATCAGCAGTCCGAACGCGAGGTTCGAGTACGAGACGAAGCCGAGGGCAGCGATCGCGGCGACAGCGGCTGCGACGATGAACGGCCACCAGTCGCCGGCTCCCGAACTCGGCTGGTCCTGCTGTGCGTGGACGGTCACGTTCTGCTGGATCGACATCCGCTGGTCGTAGATGTGCACGTCGTGTACATCTCGTCCGGCCTGGACGACCGTCCCGCTGTTGTTCGTGACCTGCTGGAACGGCGACCCCGATCCGCTCGCGGACTTGCCCTTCCCGCCGACGGCGAGGCTGAACACGGCGATGATCACGGCAGCGACCAGCGCGACGATCAGATCAGCCCCCTTGTCCGCGAGTGACACTGATCCGGTCGCAGCGACCACGCCGCCGATATTCCCCATGCTGGTATTTGTACCGGCGCCGGGAGGCGGTGTCAACCGGCCGTGACCGCGCGTCGTCAGGCGTCAGGGGTGGCGGACGCCCTCGCCGGCCAGCACGGCGCGGTAGCCCTCGCGGAACGTCGGGTACTGCGGCGCCCAGCCGGTCGACCGGAGCAGCGCGTTCGACAAGCGCTTGTCACCACCGGACTGCCGGGCACCGCCGTCACCGGTGACGGGCTCGGGAACGCCGAGCTCGTCGGCCAGGAACCGGAGCACGTCGTCGAGTCGGCTCGGTTCGTCGTCGGTGCCGAGGTACGTCGGCGCCGGGTCCTCCACGGTCGCCAGGTGCACGAGCGCCGCGGCGGCGTCGTCGCGGTGGATCCGGTTCGTGTGCGGCGAGGCACCCGGAGCCAACCGCGCAGAACCGGAGCGGACCTGGTCGATCAGGCGCTCGCGGCCCGGACCGTAGACACCGGACAGCCGCACGAGCACGGCGTCGGGAGCACGGTCGCGCAGTAGCGCCTCGGCCTCGACCAGGACCTCGGCGGTCGGGGTCGCACCGTGCGCCGGGGTGTCCTCGGTGACCTCGCTGCCGTCGTCGACGTCGTACACCGCGGTCGACGACACGACGAGCAGGCGTGGATCGGCGTCCGAGGCGTCGATGCCGTCGAGCACGTTCCGCAGGCCGTCGACGTAGGTGGCGCGGTACTCGTCGACGTCACGGCTGCCCGCGGCGAAGGCCACGACGACGACAGAGGTGTCGGCGGGGATCTCGGGGACCTCGTGGCGGAGGTCGGCGCTGCGGCCGGTGATCGGGGCCGGGACCAGTTCGGCGCGGCGTCGGAGGCCGATCACGTGGTGTCCCTGCTGCGCGAAGCGGAGGCCGGCTTCGGTCCCGAGGTCGCCGCAGCCGGCGATCACGACGGTGTCGTTGTTGTGCACCCGTCGACCTTGGCACGGACACCTGGTGGACGCTCCCGCACCCGGCCTGCTGCCGCTCAGAGCACCTTCCGCAGCAGCACGGAGTCGCCGTGCTCCTGGTCGCGCTCACGCTGCCCGGTGTCGACGAAGCCCAGCTTGCCGAGCACCCGGAGCGACGCGGTGTTCCAGTCGCGGACCGTGGACGCCAGGTGGCGGTACCCGTGCTCCCGTGCCGCATCGATGACCGCGCCGGATGCTTCCGTGGCGTACCCGTGGTTCCACGACGCCTGCAGGAACTCGTACGCCAGCTCGGGTTCGTCGGACGCACCGACGCCGTTCGCGACGAGGCCGCAGTAGCCGATGGCGGCACCGGTGTCCCGGCGCTCGACGACGAGCAGACCGGGCGCCGGCGTCTGGTCGTACCCGCGCGCCCACTCCTCGAGGTCGGACACGGTTGGGTGCCCGTCGGCCGAGAGTCGTCGATGAAGTGGCACGCGTGGATCCCGTTCGGCCCAGAGCCGACGGTGGAACGCGGCGTCGGTGCTCCGCCACGGCCGCAGGCGCAACCGTTCCGTCTCGAGTGCCGACATCTGATCGCCGCCGTCAGTCCGAGGTGCGAGCGGGTTCTTCGTCCTTCGCCTCGACGCCGTCGTGGCGCATCCGCACGACACTGGCCAGGGTCGACAGCGCCATCGCGGCGATGATCACGATCAAGGAGACCCACGTGTTGATCTCCGGCGCCCACTCGATGTGCTCGCCACCGTTCAGGAACGGCAGTTCGTTGTCGTGCAGTGCGTGCAGGACGAGCTTCACACCGATGAACGCGAGGATCACCGCGATCCCGTACTTCAGGTAGACGAGCCGCTCGAGCAGTCCACCGAGCAGGAAGTACAGCTGCCGCAGACCCATCAGGGCGAAGACGTTCGCGGTGAACACGATGAACGGGCTCTCGGTGATGCCGAAGATCGCGGGGATCGAGTCGAGTGCGAACAGCAGGTCGGTGGTGCCGATGGCGATCAGCACGATGAGCAACGGGGTGAAGTGCCGCACGCCGTCGTGGGTGGTCCGGAACTTCATGCCGTCGAACGTGTCGGTGAGGCGCACCCGACGGCGGAGCAGCCGGACGATGAAGCTGTCCTTCTGGTCGTCGGCATCGTCCTCGCCGCGGAGCTGCTGGATCGCCGTCCAGATCAGCCACGCGCCGAAGATGTAGAAGATCCACGAGAAGTTCTCGATGAGCTGGGCACCGACGAGGATGAAGATGCCGCGCAGCACGAGCGCGATGATGATGCCGAGCATCAGCACCTCTTGCTGGATCTTCTTCGGCACCGAGAACCGCGCCATGATGATGACGAAGACGAACAGGTTGTCGATGCTCAGGCTGTACTCGGTGAGCCAACCGGCCAGGAACTCACCCGCCGAGTCGCCGCCCGCGAACACGAGCATCAGGACCGCGAAGACCAGCGCGAGCCCCACGTAGACGCCCACCCACGTCGCCGACTCGCGCAGCGTCGGCACGTGCGGCCGGCGCGCGACGATGAGCAGGTCGGCGAGCAGGATCGCGACGATCGCGATCAGCGAGCCGACTTCGAACACGACGGGGAGTTCGGGCATCTGGTGCGTTCCTTGCTGGTGGTGGGCGGGCAGTCGAGCACGGCCGGGCTCGGTTGCTGTCCCCTCTAGTGTCGGGGACGTTCGCGCGCCGAGCGACCGCGTCCCGCGTTCAGCGACCGGGGCCGTCGACCGGTGGGTCCGGTGGGAACGGCCGTCGTGCGACCCAGATCTGTACTCCGACGAGCACACCGAGCATCCCGCCGAAGCACAGGAACACCCATCCGGCCGCCGGGTGGCCGCCGGCGATGAAGACCGAACCGATGACGAACCCCGTTGCGGCTCCGAGCCCGTGGAACACCAGCGAGACCACCGTCCAGCCTGGACTCGCGTTCATCGTCAGCTGTGCGTCCCGGACCCATCCGGCATCCCTGGTACGTCGGAGCACGACGACGATCGTGCCGATCGAGACGCCGACGGCCGCCAGCAGCATGACCAGTTCCACGTGCATCGACCTCCTTCGGCATCGTCGTCCCGTCGACGGTGAACGATCCAGACTGCCACCTCGTTGACCGGGTATGGGACTCCGCACACGCACCAAGGTCATCATCGGCATCTCCACCGGCGTCGTGGTCATCGCGGCCGCCGCTGTCATCGCCGGTCCGTCCATCTACGCGAACACCGTCAACGGACAGGCCGCCGCCGCACCCTCGCTGCAGGCGACGTCGTCCGCCAGCCTCGACGCGGCGGACGCCGACGGCACCTGGACCAGCACGAAGACCTCGTACGCCGGCTACCGGGTGCACGAGGTGCTGCAGGGGAATGATGTGAACGTGGTCGGACGCACGAAGGACGTCGAGGGCACCGCCGAGGTCGACGGCGGCTCCCTCGCGAAGGCGACGGTCACGGTCCAGGTCGCGAAGATCACCACCCCCGAGTCCGCACGCGACGCATACTTCCGGGACACCGCGCTGGAGACGGACGAGTTCCCGACGGCGACGTTCACGCTGACGAAGCCCGTCGACGTCTCGACGGCGCTCGACGGCAGCACGCAGGACGTCACCCTGACCGGCACGATGGACCTGCACGGCGTCACGAAGGCCGTCACCGCCGATGCGCAGGTGGCGGTCGGCACGGGTGGCACCGTCCAGGTCGCCGGCTCGGTGCCGATCACGTTCGCCGACTACGGCGTGAAGGCTCCCTCGCTCGGCTTCGTCACCGTGGACGGGAAGGGCTCCGTCGAGTTCTCCCTCGACCTGCAGAAGTGACCGTGTCGAGTCGTTCCGCCGACGAGCTGCTCGCGACGCTGTACCGCGAGCACGGTGACGCGCTCACCCGGTACGTCCGGCACCTGACGCGGGACGGCTCGGCGGTCGAGGACGTCGTGCAGGAGACCATGGTCCGTGCCTGGCAGCGACCGGCGGTGCTGGAACGCGCGCCGGACAGTGCACGCGCCTGGCTGTTCACCGTGGCGCGCAACCTCGTCGTCGACGACGCGCGATCGGCTCGGAACCGCCGGGAGTTCGGCACCGAGCACCCCGTGGACCGCGCCGAGTCGGACCGCACCGACGCCGTGCTCGACCGCATCGTCGTGGCCGACGCGCTCGCCTCGCTCTCCCCGGACCACCGCCGCGTGGTCGTGGACGCCTACTGGCTCGGCCACACGGTGCCGGAGATCGCACGACGACACGACATCCCCGAGGGCACCGCGAAGTCGCGGCTGCACTACGGGCTGCGAGCCCTGCGGCTCGCACTGCAGGAACGAGGAGTGACCCGATGAGCGACGACCGGTACGCAGAGTGGGACGCGGCGTACGTGCTCGGGTCCCTGAGCCCGGACGAACGGCTCGAGTACGAGCAGCACCTGGAGACCTGCGACCGTTGCACGGCCGCCGTCGCCGAGCTGGTCGGCCTGCCCGGTCTGCTCGCCAAGCTGCCGGCCGACCAGGCGATCGAGATCGCCGAACCGGACGGGAGGCCCGACACCGGTTCCGAGAGCACCCTCGCCTCCGTCGCGCACCGCGTTCGACACCGTCGCCGCCGACGCCGGGTCTGGGTCGCCGCCACCGCAGGGCTCGCGGTGGTCGCTGCCGTCCTGGGCGGACTCGCCGTCGGCACGGCGGGGGACCGTGGATCGGTGCAGGCCGGACGTGACGTCTCGGCATCGGCGACCGCGGACCGCTACGACATGACCGGCGCCCAGGGACTCGACGTGGACCTGGCCGTCAGCGGTGAACAGTGGGGCACCCGCTTCGACTGGGGTTGCTCGTACGGCGGCAAGGAGTGGGCAGCGGACGGCTCGGTCATGTACGACCTGGTCGTCGTGCGGTCCGACGGCACCGCGCAGATCGTCGGCTCGTGGACGGCCGCCGGCGAGGACGCGAAGGGACTGTCGGCGTCGACGGACATCCCGCGCGACGACATCGCGAGCGTGCAGGTGCGGCTCCGCGGCGAACAGGGTGCCCTCGCCGTCGTCGACCTCTGACCGCCCGTCCGCCCCCGCGCCCCGCTCGTCCCCGTCCCCGTCCCCGTCCCGAAGCCTCTGCTCCCGAGGTTCCGAGATCTCGGAACCTCGGCGCAGCACAGCGTCGTCCGTGGAACCTCGGCGGTCCCCGTGCGGCGAGTCGTGGAACCTCGGCGGACGTGCGGGGGCAGCTAGCCCGAGGCGGCCTCGTCCGACACGTCGGGGCCGATCGCGTCCTGGACGCGCGCGCTGACGGACCGGAGGGTGTCCGCGTCGGTCCCCACGGGCCTCCAGAACAGGTCTTCCAGCGCACCGGTGTGCGCGCGGATGCCGGCGAGCACCGCGCGGCGGCCATCGGGGGTCATCTCCACCCAGCTGCCGCGCCCATCGGTCGGGCAGTCGGCGCGTCCGACCAAGCCACGGGAGACCATTCGTGTGACCTGGTGACTGACGCGCGACTTCTCCCAACCGATGCCGGCGGCGATGTCGCGGACGCGCAGCCGGTGGTCCGGCTCACGCTGCAGCCCGATCAGGATCTCGAACTCGGGGATGGAGATGCCGGCGCCCGCCTGGACGGCCTGGTCGAGCGCTCGGTCGAGGCGTCGCCAGACGTCGTGGTAGGCGTCCCACGTCGCCCAGTCGTGGCCATCGTTGCCCTGCGTCGACATGCCGACCAGCGTATCCACCGTGGGGGCCGACCGACCCCGCCGCCGCGTCTTTCATCCGTCCGGATGACTCCTGGCCGACGTGCGGCGCGCTCCAAGGTGAGGTCGGAGGTGCGGCATACGATCGGAGCATGCCGAGCGCCCGCCTCCAGGACTGCACCGACGACGCCGTTGCGCTGGTCCGCAAGTGGCTGGCGGCGTCCGCCGGGGCGAAGCCGGACGCCGGTGCCGCCCGTCTCGCCGAGGCCCTGCGCGATGAGCGTGGGCTCGACTTCACGCGCAGCTTCGTCGACAAGGTCATCCGCCCCGAAGACCCCCGGGTCGCCGCCCGCAACCTCGAACAGGTCAGCCGCGACGTCCCCGACTTCCTCGCCTGGTACCTGCGCGGCGCGGTGACGCTCGGCGGTGGGTTCGCGACGATGGCGCCGTGGGCGGTCATCCCCACCGCTCGCCGGATCCTGCGCCGGATGACCGGCCACCTGGTGATCGACGCGAGCACGGCGAAGCTCGGTCCGGCGCTCGCCAAGGTCGGTGGGCCGGGTACCCGGCTCAACGTGAACCTGCTCGGCGAAGCCGTGCTCGGCAGCGCCGAGAGCGACCGTCGGCTGCAGGGGACGATGGACCTGCTCGCCCGCGACGACGTCGACTACGTGTCGATCAAGGTCAGCTCGGTCGTGCCGCAGATGTCGATGTGGGCGTTCGACCAGACGGTCGAGCGGGTCGTCGACCGGCTCGTGCCGTTGTACCGGCTCGCGGCCGCTCCGCTGGCGTCCGGTGGCCAGGCCAAGTTCATCAACCTCGACATGGAGGAGTACCGCGACCTCGACGTCACCCTCGCGGTGTTCCGGACCCTGCTCGACCGCGACGAGTTCGCGGGGCTGCAGGCCGGCATCGTGCTGCAGGCCTACCTGCCCGACGCCGCAGGGGCGCTCGAGTCGCTGACGACGTGGGCGCAGGAACGCCGTGCCCGGGGTGGCGCACCGATCAAGGTGCGGCTCGTCAAGGGCGCGAACCTGGCGATGGAGCACGTCGACGCGATCGTGCACGACTGGCCGCTCGCCACCTGGGGCAGCAAGCGCGAGACCGACACCGCCTACCTGCGGATGCTCGACGCCGCGTTGACCCCGGAGCGCACCGACGCCGTGCGCATCGGCGTCGCCGGGCACAACCTGTTCGACCTGGCGACCGCGTGGGTCCTCGCCCAGCGCCGCGGGGTGACCGACGCGGTCGACGTCGAGATGCTGCTCGGCATGGCATCGACGCACGCCGACGCCGTCCGAGCCGACGTCGGACAGATCCTGCTCTACACGCCCGTCGTGCAGCCGGACGAGTTCGACTCCGCGATCGCGTACCTCGCCCGCCGCCTGCAGGAGAGCTCGAGCCCCGAGAACTTCATCGCCGCAGCGTCCGACATCGACCACGACGCCAGCGTGTTCGACCGCGAACACGGCCGGTACCTGGCGTCGGTCGCGGCCCTCGACGAGCCGGTGCACGCGACGCACCGCACCCAGGACCGCCACCTGGCACTCGGCGACCCCGTCCTGCGCGACGCGTTCCGGAACGCCGCGGACACCGACCCCGCCGTCCCCGCCAACCGTTCGTGGGCGCTCGACGTCCTGCGCCGGGTACCGCGCTCGCAGCTCGGCGCGCAGACGATCCGCGGGGCGAAGGTGGCCGACCGCTCCAAGCTCGAACGGATCATGGCCCGCACCGCTCAGGCGGGCGTCAACTGGGGGCGGCAGGACCCCTCCGACCGTGCTGAGCTCCTCGACCTGATCGGGCACGAGCTCGAGACCCGCCGCGCCGACCTGATCGAGGTGATGGCGGCGGAGACCGGCAAGACGTTCTCCGAGGCCGACACCGAGGTCACCGAAGCCGTCGACGCCGCCCACTACTACGCCGAGCGCGCCCGCCGCCTCGGCGACGTCGAGGGTGCCCGCTACGTCCCGCCTCGCCTGACCGTCGTCGTGCCGCCGTGGAACTTCCCCGTCGCGATCCCCGCCGGTGGGGTGCTGGCGGCGCTCGCCGCGGGCAGCGGAGTCGTGCTCAAGCCGGCACCCGAGGCGAAGCGCAGTGGTGCGCTGCTGGCCGACGTGCTCTGGGACGCCGGCGTGCCGCACTCGTTGCTGCAGCTCGTCGACCTTGCCGAGGACGAACTCGGTCGAGACCTCGTCGGGCACCCCGCCGTGGACCGCATCATCCTGACCGGTTCGGCCGACACCGCGCGGTCGTTCCGGTGGTGGCGCGCCGGTCTGCCGCTCAGCGCCGAGACGAGCGGCAAGAACGCGATCGTCGTCACGCCGAGCGCCGACATCGACCTCGCGGTGCAGGACATCGTGCAGTCCGCCTTCGGCCACGCCGGCCAGAAGTGCTCGGCGGCGTCCCTGGTCGTCCTGGTCGGCATGGTCGGCGAGAGCGAACGCTTCCGTCGGCAGCTCGTCGACGCCACGCGCACGCTCCGGGTCGCCTGGCCCGACGACCCCACCGCCCAGGTCGGCCCGGTCATCGCCGAGCCCGAGGGCAAGCTGCGGCAAGGGCTCACCGAGCTCGGCCCGGGGGAGTCCTGGCTCGTGCAGCCGACGGCCCTCGACGACTCCGGGCGGCTGTGGTCACCCGGCATCCGTGACGGCGTCCGCCCGGGCAGCGACTTCCACCAGACCGAGTACTTCGGCCCGGTGCTCGGCATCATGCGCGCCGAGACGCTCGAGCAGGCGATCGCGATCCAGAACGGCACCGACTACGGCCTGACGGCGGGGATCCACTCGCTCGACGCCGACGAGGTGGCGGACTGGCTGGCGAGTGTGCGCGCCGGCAACCTGTACGTGAACCGCGGCATCACCGGTGCGGTCGTCGGTCGGCAGCCGTTCGGCGGCTGGAAGCGGTCGTCGGTGGGCACCGGCACGAAGGCGGGCGGACCGATGTACGTCGCGACGCTCGGCCGGTGGAGCCGGTCCCGCGCACGGTGCACAAGAGCATCCAGCTGCACGGTCTCCCGCCGCGCGTGACCTCGGTGATCGAGGCCGCACGCAGCGGCTTGTCGTTCGAGGAGTTCGACCAGGTGCGGGCCGGTGCGCTCAGCGACGTCCGTGCGCGCGAGGAGCTGTACGGCGGGTCGCACGACCTGTCGGGGCTCGTGGTGCAGCGGAACGTGCTGCGCCACCGACCGCAGTCCGTCATCGTGCGGCAGGCCGAGGACGCCTCGGCGGGTGACCTGGTCCGGGCGCTCGTCGCCGCCACGGCTGCCCGCGCCCACGTCCTGCTCAGCACCGCCCGCCCGTTGCCCGGTCCGCTCAGTCAGCTGCTGGCCTCGAGTCGGTCGCCGCTGGACGTCGTCGACCACTTTGTCGAGTCCGACCAGGATTTCCACGCCCGTGCGTCGTCCGGCGCCGTGTTCCAGGCGAACTGGACGAGCGATGAGGACGCCGAGCCCGCCGACGCCCTCGGGGACATGCTCGCGCAGGGACAGGACCGACCCGTGCACACGGCGTTCGGCGGCCCCGGGGCACGGATCCGGCTCATCGGTGGCGATGCCCTGGCGCTCGAGGAAGCCCTCGGAGCGAGCATCGACGTCGCGATCCACGACGCGCCGGTGGTCGAGGCCGGGTTGATCGAGATGCTCCCGTTCATCCGGGAACAGTCGGTCTCGATCACCGCTCACCGGTTCGGAGATGTCGACGCGGACTTCTCGGAGCTGCGCGTCTGACGGCCTGCCGCTTGGTGAGCAGAAATGGTCGGGTGCGCTGCGGCGGACCCGACCATTTCTGCTCACGAAGTGTGCGGCGTGGCGCCGGCTCGGTCAGTCCTCGGTGTCGCCTGCTTCTTCGTCCTCGACGCCGGTCTCGTCCATCCGGTCACGCAGGTGGTCGGCCATCGCTCCGGCGCCCTCGCCGTGGTGGTCGTGGTCGACCTGTTCGATCAGGCCGTGCAGCTTCTCGTGGTTCGTGGCCTCGTTGGCGCCGTCCATGACGGGCTCGGTCTGCTCGTTGTCGCTCATGGCTCGGACGCTACGCCGGGGTTGCTGCGGACCGGTAGTGCAGCTCGACGGCACCGCCGGTGAACGGCGTCGTCCCGACCAGCTCGAACACCGGGGTCGGCGCCGCGACCGGCAGCAGCGGCGCACCGGCACCGAGCGCCACCGGCATCACGGTGACGCGGAGCTCGTCGAGCAGCCCGGCCTGCTGGTACTGCGCCGCGAGCAGTCCGCCGCCGACGACCCAGACGTCGCGCTCGCCGGCGGCCCGTTCGAGGTCGGCCTGGTGGTCCGCGACCTCGCCCGACACGAAGTGGACGTCGGCGCCGTCCGGCACCGGCAGGTCACGCGTGGTGAACACCCACGTCGCCAGGTCCGGGTACGCCCAGGTGTCGTCGTGCTCGAGCAGCCACTCGTACGTGGTCGAGCCCATGACGATCGCGCCGATGCCAGCGAAGAACCGGTCGTGGTGCTCCTGGAACGGCTCGAAGCCGAACTGCAGCAGCCAGTCGAGGTCGTCGTCCGGTGCAGCGACGAAGCCGTCCAGCGAGGACGCGACGGAGTAGGTGGTACCCATGCCCCGGACGCTACCGAGCACCCCCGACAGACGTCAGCGCCGTCAGCGCCGGCCGCCGTCAGCGCCGGCCGCCGTCAGCGCCGCCCGCCGTCAGCGCCGGCCGCCCCGACCGACGACGGCGACCTCGGCGACGGTGAGCGCCGTGGCGATCCACACCTGCTGCAGGGCGAACCCGCGGCGTCGTGGGTCGAGGGCGAGCGGCACCATCGTCACGGCGTGCACCGCGTCGACGGCGGCGCTGAGCGTGTGCGCGTTCCCGGAGCCCGTGCGTGCGACGAGGGCTGCCTGCACGAGCTGCCGGACGCCGAGCACACCGTGCAGCACGGCCTGGTCGTGGCCACGAGCCGCTCGGCCGAGGTGCCACAGGCCGAGTCCAGCCCGACACCAGCTCGACGACGGCTGCACCCCGCACCGACGATCCGCGGCGGTTCATCGTCGTCGTCCGGCCACGAGTGCGACGGCCCCGGCCGCACCGAGTGCCGCTCCGATGATCCCGTTGCCCATCCGGCGGTGCTCCACCCACCAGGTCTGCGGCGACCAGGCGTGCGCGGACTCGTCGAACACACCGTGCGCGCCGTGGTCGCCTGGCACCGGCTCGTACAGGTTGTCCTGCAGCTCCTGCCCGTCCTTGTCCGGCGCCTGCTGCCCGGAGACGAGCGTCTTGGCGGCGTACCAGTCGGCGAAACGCCCGCTGATCCGGTTGCCGAGGATCGTGTAGACGGTCGACTCGCCAACCCAGGTGCGACGGCGCGGCCGTTCGGCCACGGCAGCGATCGCGCGGGCACCGACCTCGGGCTGGAAGATCGGGGCGACCGGCTGCGGGTGGTGCGGCAGCTTCGACTTCACCCAGCCGAACTGGATCGTGTTGAGGGCGGGCATGTCGACCCGCGACACCTTCACCTTGCTGCCCTGTTCGAGCAGCTCGGAGACGACGGACTCGGTGAACCCGACGATCGCGTGCTTCGCGCCGCAGTACGCGGCCTGCAGCGGGATGCCCCGGAAGCCGAGTGCTGAGCCGACCTGGACGACGTGCCCCTGGCCGCGGGGCACCATCCGGGAGAGCGCGGCGCGGGTCCCGTTGACGAAGCCGAGGTAGGTCACGTTCAGCGCCCGCTCGAAGTCCTCGGGCGCGGTGTCCAGGAACTTGCCGAACACCCCGACCATCACGCCGTTCACCCACAGGTCGATCGGCCCGAGTTCCTGCTCGACGCGGTCGGCCGCGGCCTCGACGGCCTCGCGGTCGGACACGTCGGCGACCAGGGCCAGCCCGCGACGCCCAGCGGCCTCGACCTCGGCGACCGCGGCGTCGACGCCGTCCCGTCCACGGGCGAGGACGGCGACGTCCCACCCCGCGCGGCGAGCTCCCGGACGGTCGCACGCCCCAGTCCTGCGGATCCACCGGTCACCACTGCCACTCGAGTCATGGCTCACTTGTACCTGCGGCCGACCGCGCACCACTCAGCCGGTGTCCCCCGGATCGGCGGCCACCGAACCACGATCACACCGACCGGCCATGATGGCCACGTGGAGACCCGAGACCCCGAGAGCGACGACCTCGCTGAGGAAGCCCCTCCCGGCTGGGTCCTGAACACCCCGAACCGGCTGCTCGAGGTCTGGCTCTACCCGGTGCTCGAGCTGCTCCTCGCCGCCGCGCACGTCGCCCTCGGCATCGCCTTCGGGGGCGTCTTCGCACTCGTCGTCGGCATCGCCGCTGCGGTCGTGTTCGGGACGGGTTCAGTCGCGCTGCTCGTGACGGGCTGGCGCGCGTACGACGAGCAGACGCGTGCGGCCTCGTGGCGCTGCCACGTCACCCGGGTGGTGGTGGCAGTGACGAGCGCGGCGGTCGTCGCGGTGGCGAGCCTGGTGGTCGGGACTCCATCCGGCCTGGTGTTCGGCGCGATCGCCGGGATCCCGATGACGTTCCGGTTCGCGCGCGTCGTCCCGCGCATCGACCACCTCGTCGTCGCGTGGGCCTCGGCGTCGGTGGCGGTGATCTGCACGACCCTCGCCGTGATCGGGTTCACCGCGCCTGGCCTCCCGGAGTACCGGACCGTCGCCTGGGTCGCCGGGTCCTTCTTCGGGTTGTTCGGTGCCGTCGTCGCCGTTCACCAGTTCCGGGCAGCCGCCCGCGCTCCGCGCGACGAGCCCGAGTCCGGCCTCACCGCCCCCGACCGAACCGCGTCGTGACCCCCGCCGAGTAGAGCACCGAGTCCGGCTCGAGCTCCGTCAACCCGAACGGCAGCCCGGCGGCCCCGATCAGGTCGTCCCGCAGCGACACCACCGAGGCCCGGTGCAACGGCCACGCGTCGTGCTCGTTCGGCCAGAACCGTGTCCGCCCGGCCCGGTGCACGTGCATGCCCCACCGCGCGGTCAGGAACGTCTCGAGCGGCCCTGGCTCGTCCAGTACCTCGCCCACGCGGACGTCGAGCATCGACCGCAGGTGCGTCCCGTGCCGTCGCATCGCGTACCCGACGCGGCCGTCGCCGCTCCGCGACTCGGCGTCCGCCCACCAGTACGGCAGCCCGGTGGCCACGCGTGCGCCGAGGGTCGGCAGCAGCTTGCCGGCGTCGAGCGACAGGAACACGACACCGTGCTGGCCCTGCTCGTCGACCGTGTAGACACGGACGTTCACCTCGACGAAGTCGCCGATCGAGCCGGTCCGCCCCAGCGCCCCGAGCGGCGGGAACCGGGTGTCCTCGAACCGGAACGCGATGAGGCCCACCCAGGTGGTCACCCCGTCGTCGGTCCCGTCGAGCGCCATCGTGTCGGGTCGCGTTCCGGCTGGCAGCAGCGTGGCCACCGCCGACACGTCGACGCGCCAGTGCACGAAGACGACGTCGAGCCAGTCCTGCGAGATCCAGGGACGGCCCGGCAGGCCGGGGCGGTTCCCGGGAGGCCCGGGGCGCTCTGGGTGGGTCGGGTGTCGGTCACGATGTGGTCGCCTCCGGTTCGATGTGGCCCGCGACGGGCGCGTCGTCCCACCCCTGCTGCGGGGTGTCGCAGGTGCCGCGGAACACGTACTGCGATGGCCGCTTCCGCTCGCTCGACGTCCAGTCGATCGCGGGGCGGCGCCGTTCGGGCGGCAGGTACCCGATCCGGTAGACGGCCATGAGCTCGAGCGACTCGGGCACCCGGAGCAGCCCTTCGATCTCCGCCCAGGCGCCCGGCGTCTCCATCGGGAAGGACACGAACTGGATCCCCAGCCCGAGCTCGGTCGTCGCGAGCCAGATGTTCTCCATCGCCGCGCCCATGCTGAACACCGAGTAGAAGCCGGACAGCTCCTGCTGCCGGTACTCGTGGCGGTCGAGCATCACCCCGAGCAGCAGCGGCGACCCGGCGACGAGCTTCCGGTTCTCCTCACCCAGGCTCTGCGGCACGCGGAGGGTGTTCATGAGCAGCTGTCCGCGCTTCGTGAACACCTGCTTCGTGAACGGCCGGAGCGGCCCGGGGAGCTTGTCGAACAGCATGCCGTCGCGCCGCTCGTCCATCTCGGCCTTCGAGAACCGGAAGTACGGCTTGTACCGCTCGAAGAACGTCCCCTCGGCCATGGTGCGGGTCATCGAGCTGCCGCTGATCGCGGCGACCCGGTCGATCGTGTCGCGCTCCTCGACCAGCACGAACCGCCACGGTTGGCTGTTCAGCTGGGACGGGGCCCGGCCGGCGAGCTCCATGAGCAGCCGTTGGTGCTCCTCGGACACCGGGTCGGGCAGGAACGCCCCGTTCGTGGTCCGGCGGCGTCGGATGGCCTCGAAGAGCTCCACTGCTTCCCCTCGTGTCTCGTCGTCACGGTCGACGCCGCACCAGCAGCGCCCCCAGGTAGGACGGCGCGGCGGCCACCGCGATCTTCCAGTGTGCTCCGGAGCGCGGGTTCGTGCGGGGCGCGAGCGCGAGCGGGACGACTGCGGGCAGCAGGAACAGCGCCGAACGGTCCCGGGTCCACAAGGGCGTCGTCGCGGCGGCCCCGGTGAGCGTCGCCGTCACGACGAACAGGCCGTGGTGCACGACGCGGAGCTTCTTCGTCCGGATCAACCGGACGGCGACGGCCGTGCCCCAGAGGCAGTTCGCGACGTAGGCGACGCTCGCAGCGGTGACCAGCTGCCGGGCCGGGCGCGATCCCGTGGGTGCCGAGCCGCGCCTCCAGACCGCCTTCCGTCCCATGCGTGGGACGTTACGCGGTGTCGCGACTGACCAGCTTGGAGAGCACGATCGCGGAGCGCGTGTGGTCCACCTGCGGTGCGAGGCGGACCTTGTCGAGCGCCTCCTCCAGCGCGGACAGGTCCTTCGAGCGCATGTGCACGACGGCGTCGGCGCTCCCCGTGACCGTGCCGGCGTCGATGACCTCGGGCACGGTGTCGAGCAGCGCACGGAGCTCGTCGGGGGAGACCGTGCCGCGGCAGTACAGCTCGACCCAGGCCTCGGTGCCGCGGTCCTCGACGGCGGGGTCGACCTTGATCGTGAAGCCCTGGATGACGCCGTCGCCGACGAGCCGGTCGACACGGCGCTTGACGGCCGATGCCGAGAGTCCGACCACCGACTCGATGTCGCCGTAGCCGGCGCGGGCGTTGTCCCGGAGTTGATCCAGGATGCGGTGGTCGAGCGAATCCATTGCACCCATCGTACGCGGACTTCTTGCGAGGTCGGCGGGTCGGACGCACGAAACGTGCGTCACCCGAACGGGTGTCACGGTCCGACGGATGGGGGACTGCACTCTTCGGACGGTTCATGCCAGACTTTCGAGTGGCGTCGACCTGGTCCGCTACGGCGAGTGAGCCTGCATCTCGCCGGAGCACCTCTCCTTCGTTCCGTTTCGGTTCCTGGCAGGCTCGGGCCCCGGTCCCTTCTCAGGAGGACTGATGTCGAACACCGCACCCTCGACCACCGATGCACCGGCCCGTACCGCCACCAAGCGGACGATCCTGATGTGCAAGCCGGACTTCTACACGGTGAGCTACCGGATCAACCCGTGGATGCACCCGGAGGAGCCGACCGACACGTCGAAGGCCGTCGCCCAGTGGCAGACGCTCGTCGACGTGTACGAGCAGCTCGGCTTCGACATCTCGTACATCGACCCCATCGACGGCCTGCCGGACATGGTCTACGCGGCCAACGGCGGGTTCGTGCTCGACGGCATCGCCTACGGCGCGAAGTTCCAGTACCCCGAGCGCCAGCCCGAGGGCCCGGCGTACATGGACTGGTTCCGTCAGGCCGGCCTGACCGTCGCCGAGCCGGAGCAGACCAACGAGGGCGAGGGTGACTTCCTGCTCATCGGCAACACGATCTTCGCCGGCACCGGCTTCCGGTCGGACAGCACCTCGCACGACGAACTCGCGACGATCTACGGCCGCGAGGTCGTCACCCTGAAGCTCATCAACCCGAGCTTCTACCACCTCGACACCGCCATCGCCGTGCTCGACCCGGAACCCGACGCTTCCGGCCGGTCGAACATCGCGTACCTCGAGAGCGCCTTCGACGAGCCGTCGCTGGCGATCCTGCGCGAGCGCTTCCCCGACGCGATCATCGCGACCGAGGAAGACGCCGCGATCCTCGGCCTGAACTCCTACTCCGACGGGTACAACGTCGTGATCGCCGCGCGAGCTGTTCGGTTCGCCGAACAGCTCAGGGAGAAGGGGTACAACCCGATCGGCGTCGACCTGTCCGAGCTGCTGCTCGGCGGTGGCGGCGTGAAGTGCTGCACGCTCGACCTGCACCCGGTCGGCACCGGCACCTCGGTCGCGCGTTCGCTCGGGGTCAGCTGATGTCGGCGGCAGCGTCGCTCGGGGTCAACACCGCGGCGGCGCTCGCCGTCGAGGACCGCGCCCTCGCGCACAACTACAGCCCGCTGCCCGTCGTCATCGCGTCGGGTGCCGGAGCGACCGTCACCGACGTCGACGGCAAGCAGTACCTGGACGGGCTCGCCGCGTACTCCGCGGTGAACTTCGGCCACGGCAACCCGCGGCTGCTCGACGCCGCCCGGGCGCAGCTCGACCGGGTGACGCTCACGAGTCGTGCGTTCGTGAACGACCAGCTCGGGCCGTTCGCCACGGCACTGGCGGCGTTGACGGAGACCGAGATGGTCCTGCCGATGAACACCGGTGCCGAGGCCGTCGAGTCCGCGATCAAGGTGTCCCGCGCCTGGGGCTACCGCGTCAAGGGGGTCCCCGCGGACCGCGCGACGATCATCGTGGCGTCCGGGAACTTCCACGGTCGCACCACCACGATCATCTCGTTCTCCGACGACCCCGACGCGCGCAACGACTTCGGGCCGTACACCCCGGGCTTCCGCACCGTGCCGTACGGCGACGCCGCTGCCCTGCGCGCGGCGATGGACGACACCGTCGTCGCCGTGCTGCTCGAACCCATCCAGGGCGAGGGCGGCGTGGTCATCCTGCCGCCGTCGTACCTCCCGGAAGTCCGGGAGGTCTGCGACGAGTTCGGTGCGCTGTTCATCGCCGACGAGATCCAGTCCGGACTCGGCCGCACGGGCCACACCCTCGCCGTGCAGCGCGTCGGGGTCCGTCCCGACCTCATCACGCTCGGCAAGGCACTCGGCGGCGGCATCGTGCCGGTGTCCGCGGTCGTCGGCTCGCGCGCTGTCCTCGGCGTGCTGCGTCCCGGTGAGCACGGTTCGACCTTCGGTGGCAACCCGCTCGCCGCGGCCGTCGGCGCCGAGGTCGTGGCGATGCTCGGCGAGGGCACGTTCCAGCAGCGCGCCCTCGACGGCGAACCGTTGCTGCGCGGACTGCTCGACGACCTGCTCGGCAAGGGGGTCGTGTCGCACCGCGTCGCCGGACTCTGGGCAGGGATCGACATCGACCCGGCGCTCGGCACCGGCAAGGAGATCTCGAAGGACCTGGCCGAACGCGGGCTGCTCGTGAAGGACACCCACGGTTCGACGATCCGCTTCGCCCCGCCGCTCGTGGTCACCGACGACGAACTGCGCACGGCGATGGGGACGCTCGCGTCGGTCCTGTCCGCGCGCGCCTGAGCCGCGCGCGCTTCGTGAGCAGAAATGGTCGGGTCGCCACATGGCACCCGACCATTTCTGCTCACCAAGTGCGGCTCACACCGCCCAGCGCGCCGCCAGCTCGTCCATCAGCGCGTCGAGGCGCTCGTCGACGACCTGCGCCTCGGGGTTGGCCTCGAACCACGCGATGACCTCGCGCACACCCTGCCGGTACGGCGTCCGGGGTCGGTACCACGGCACGAGCGACCGGACCTTGCTGTTGTCGAACACCGAGCTGTTGGCCTTGTCGCCGAGCAGCGCCGCACCCCACTCCGGGTCCACGGCGTTGATGGCGTCCGCCGGCACGTGCACGATCTGCAGGTCGGACACCCCCGCCGCCGCCGCGATCTCGTGCGCGATGGCGTTCCACGTCGGCGCCTCGTCGCTCGTGATCGTGAAGGCCTCACCGATCGCCGACGCGTTGTCGAGCAGCCCGGTGAACCCGACCGCGAAGTCACGACTGTGCGTCAGCGTCCACAGCGACGTGCCGTCACCGGTGATGATGATCGGCTTCCCAGCACGCATCCGCGCCACCGCGGTCCAGCCGCCGGTGAGCGGCAGCTTCGTCTCGTCGTAGGTGTGCGACGGCCGCACGATCGTCACCGGGAAGTCCTGCTCCCGGTACGCCTCCATCAGCAGTTCCTCGCACGCGATCTTGTCGCGCGAGTACTGCCAGTAGGGGTTCTTCAGCGGCGTGGACTCCGTGATCGGCAGGTGCGTCGCCGGCGTCTGGTACGCCGAGGCCGAGCTGATGAAGACGTACTGCCGCGTCCGTCCGGCGAAGAAGTCGATGTCGGCCTGCACCTGGTCCGGCGTGAAGGCGATCCAGTTCACGACCACGTCGAAGTGGCGGTCGCCGAGTGCGTCCGCCAGGGCGCTGCGGTCCGACACGTCGGCCTGGAGGCGCGTCACACCCTCCGGGATCGGCCTGCCCCCGGTGGTCCCTCGGTTCAGGACCGTGACGTCGTTGCCCTGTTCGGTCGCCTCCCGCACACAGGAGGCGCTGATCACGCCGCTCCCGCCGATGAACAACACGCTCGCTCCGGTCATGGATGCTCCCTCGCTCTCCGCGGCGCAGCCCTGCGCCGTCGTCCCATGTGATCCTGCACCGTCCCGGCCGACTACCGTCACGGGTCGGGTCGCACCGACGCGCCCCACGACAGGAGTGACACGCACATGGAGTACCGCTACCTCGGCAACTCGGGCCTCAAGGTCTCCGAGATCACCTACGGCAACTGGCTCACCCACGCATCCCAGGTCGAGAACGACGCGGCCGTCGCCTGCGTCAAGGCCGCCCTCGAGGTGGGCATCTCGACGTTCGACACCGCCGACGTCTACGCCAACACCGGCGCGGAGACCGTCCTCGGCGAAGCCCTCAAGGGGGAGCGGCGCCAGTCGCTCGAGATCGCCACGAAGGTGTTCGGGCCGACCGGGCCGAAGGGGCACAACGACACCGGGCTGTCCCGCAAGCACATCCTCGAGTCGATCGACGGCTCGCTCGGCCGCCTACAGACCGACTACGTCGACCTGTACCAGGCACACCGCTTCGACCACGAGACTCCGCTCGAGGAGACGATGCAGGCGTTCGCCGACATCGTGCGCCAGGGCAAGGTCCTGTACGTCGGCGTGAGCCGAGTGGACCGCGGAGCAGCTCCGGGCCGGCGCCGCGCTGGCCAAGGACCTCGGGTTCCAACTCATCTCGAACCAGCCGCAGTACTCGGCGCTGTGGCGGGTCATCGAAGAAGAGGTGGTGCCGACCTCGAAGGAGCTCGGCATCTCGCAGATCGTCTGGTCCCCGATCGCCCAGGGTGTCCTGACCGGCAAGTACAAGCCGGGTCAGCCGCTGCCCGAGGGTTCACGCGCCACCGACGACAAGGGTGGCGCGGACATGATCAAGCTGATTCATGCGCGACGAGGTGCTGTCCTCGGTGCAGGAGCTCGAGCCGATCGCGAAGGAGCTCGACCTGTCGATGGCGCAGCTCGCCGTCGCCTGGGTGCTGCAGAACGAGAACGTCGCGAGCGCCATCATCGGAGCATCGCGTCCGGAGCAGGTGCACGACAACGCCGGCGCTGCCGGTGTCACGATCCCCGCGGAGCTGCTCAGCCGGATCGACGATGCCCTCGGTGCCGTGGTCGAGCGTGACCCGGCGAAGACGAACGACAGCAGCCCGAAGACCCGCGAGGCCTAGCGCCGACCCAGGCCAGACGGCTCAGACAACGGAAACGGCCCCCTGCCGAAGCAGGGGCCTTCACCGGTGGCTGGACACGGCATCGATCCGTGGACCTTTCGATTTTCAGCTCGAACGCTCTACCAACTGAGCTATCCAGCCGTGGCGACCCTGACGGGACTTGAACCCGCGACCTCCGCCGTGACAGGGCGGCACGCTAACCAGCTGCGCTACAGGGCCATGCTGAATTGCTGTGGTGTTGCTCAGTACTACTTGCTCGCTCACTCGGAGAGTGACCCCAACGGGATTCGAACCCGTGCCGCCGCCGTGAAAGGGCGGTGTCCTAGGCCACTAAACGATAGGGCCGCAAGTGGTGCTTCGCGCTACCGATGGACAAGCATACGGATGCCCCCCGGGGTTCGCAAATCGGGCCGCGTTCCCGCGGAATCCCCGGCGTGTCGCGCCCGCCCGGCACCGGGTGTCGAGGTTGCGGTGCGAGCATCGTCGTCAGCTCCACGCCCCTCGTCCGAGGGGCTGTGGGGCTGCGACACCTGTTGTTACTGTTGCGTCTGTTAACAGTGTTACGTGCGTGAGCCTTGCCGCGCTGTTACGAAATCGAGATACATGTCGACCTCTACCTTCGCTCTCCCTCCGCAACCGCAGCCGCCTCGTCGCCGCCGCGGTCGCCGTCGCGCTCGCCGGCAGCACCCTCGCGGTCCTCGCCCCGGCCACGTCGGCCAGTGCCGCGAGCTACCCGAGCTGGTCCGAGGTGCAGAAGGCCAAGTCCTCGACGAGTGCCCAGCAGGCCAAGGTCACCGAGATCAAGTCGCTCATCTCGACCCTGAAGTCCGAGGCCGCTGCGAAGCAGAAGGCCGCACAGGCGGCTGGCGAGGCCTACCAGGCTGCACAGAACAAGTACGACGAGGCGACCCTCGAGCAGAAGACGCTCCAGTCCCAGGCGGACGACGCCGAGCAGACCGCCGCACAGTCCGAGGAGCAGGCCGGTCAGCTCGCCGCGCAGCTCGGCCGGGCCAGCGCCAACGACGTGACGACCGACATCCTCACGCACCCCTCGGACTCCGGTGACCTGCTCTACGAGCTCGGCGCCATGTCGAAGCTCGAGCGAGCAGGCCGACGGCATCTACTCGCAGGCGTCGCAGGACCGGGGTACTGCGCAGGCCCAGGCCGACAAGGCGGACAAGGCCAAGGCGGCGTTGGGCGACCTCGCCGACGCAGCCCAGTCGAAGATGCAGCAGGCGCAGGGTGCTGCCGACGCGGCGCAGACCGCCGTCGACGCCCAGAACGACAACGAGTCGCGGCTCGAGGCACAGCTGACCGCCCTCACCACCAAGCAGCGCGGTGTCGAGGCCGACTACCGCAAGGGCGTCGCCGCTGAGAAGGCCCGACAGGCGCGCATCGCCGCTGCTGCGGCCAAGGCAGCCGCGAAGGCCGCGGCGACGAGCCAGGGCGGCACCGGCGGTGGGACGGCCAACTCTGCCGGGTGGGTCCGTCCGGCCGGCGGCTTCCAGACCAGCGGCTACGGCATCCGCGTCGACCCGTACACGCACTCCACGGCACTGCACGCCGGGGTCGACCTCGCTCCCGCCTGCTACGCCCCGATCTACGCGGCCCACGACGGCACCGTGACCTTCGCGGGCAACGGCGGCGGCTACGGCAACGAGGTCATCCTGGACAACGGCGGCGGCATCTCGACGGCCTACGGACACATCGTCGACGGCGGGATCATGGTCGCGAACGGCCAGCACGTCTCCGCCGGGCAGCAGATCGCCAAGATCGGTTCGACCGGCTGGTCGACCGGGTGCCACCTCCACTTCGAGACCCGGGTCAACGGTGCTGCCGTCGACCCGGTCCCCTTCATGGCAGCGCGGGGGATCTCGGTATGAGCATCAGCGCAGCCGGGATGCGTTGACCCCGCCATGACCCTGTCCGCTCGCTCGTTCTCCTGCGGGATCGCCACCGTCGCCGTGCTCGGCATCGGACTGTCGGTCGTCGTCGCAGGACCCGCCCAGGCCGCGCCGTCGGCGCCGTCCTGGGACGACGTCAAGGCCGCGAAGTCGGATGCCGCCGACGCGCAGCAGACGGTGGACGAGCTGAGCGACCGGCTGACCTCGCTGCAGGCCACCGCGGACCGCGCCGGCATCGTCGAGCAGCAGGCCGGGCAGGCGTACGCCCTCGCCGCCTCGCAGCAGCAGGAGGCGAAGGACACCCTCGCCGACCTGTCCGCGCAGTCGAAGCGGGCGAAGGGCAAGGCGGACGACTCCGCGGGCCAGGTGGCCGCGCTCGTCGTCGAGCTGTCCCGCACGGGCGGCGGCGACCTGGTCGACGACGATGCTCACGGACGCCTCGGACTCCGGCGACCTGCTCTACCGCGTCGGCACGATGTCGCACCTGTCCGAGCGGTCGGCGACGATCCTGGCCCAGGCCCGCTCCGACCAGAAGACCGTGGACTCGCTCGCCGACCAGCAGGCCGTCGCCACGACGGCGCTGAGCAAGGCGACCGAGGCGACGAAGACCGCCTTCGCCACCGCCAACGACGTCTCGGCCGACGCCCAGGCCCGTGTGCAGAAGCAGCAGGACCAGCAGGGCGAGGTCCTCCGTCAGCTCGCGTACCTCAAGGGCACGAGCGTCGCGACGGAGAGCGCGTACTGGAGTGCGCAGCAGGCCAAGGCGGCCGAGACCGCCCTGGCGGCCCAGACGAGCAGCAACGGCACCAGCACGACCAGTGGCGACACCGACACCGGTACGAGCAGCGGCAGCACCACGAACCCGAGCGTCGGCTCCGGCAGCGGATCGACCACCCCTCGCGCCCGAGCACCCCGTCGAAGCCGAGCACGCCGGCGGCTCCCGCCCCGGCACCGGCACCAGCGCCCGCTCCCGCCAAGCCGAGTACGCCCACCCCGTCGAAGCCGAGCACCCCCGCTCCGGCACCGAAGCCGACGGTCCCGAGCAGCCCGTCGAAGGCCGCCGGCGCCATCTCCTACGCCCGCACCCAACTCGGCAAGCCGTACCTCATCGGTGGCGCAGGCCCGAACAGCTGGGACTGCTCCGGCCTCGTCATGATGGCCTACAGCTCGCAGGGCATCGCGACCGGCGGCCACAACGTCGTCTGGCAGTACAACTACTTCGGCTCGATCGGCCGTCTCGTGCCGCTCTCGCAGCGCCAGCCCGGCGACATCCTCTTCTACTCGTCGAACGGAACCGCTTCCGGCGGTTACCACGACTCGATCTACACCGGCAACGGGATGATGGTCGAAGCAGCCCGACCAGGCGTCGGCGTGGTCGAGCGGGCGGTCTGGACGCCGAGCCAGCTCCTGCCCTACGTCGCCCGCCCGAGCGGTTCCCTGTAGCCCCTTCCCGGTGTGCCCGGTCCTTCCCAGAACGGCTGCGGTAGCAAGCGGGATCGGGCGTACCTGCCCGGATCAGAGCACCAGGTACGCCCGTTCCCACCAGGTACGCCTGAACCCGCACGGCACAGCCCCACGAACGCAGAACGGCGCCCGCCCTCCGGATGGAGAGCGGGCGCCGTCCGGCGTCCGGAAGCGTCAGGAAGCGTCCGGAAGCGTCAGTGACCAGCGGGCACGTACGCGGCCTGGCCGGCCTGCACGATCGCCTCGGCCTCGGCGGCGTCGCCCCAGCCCTCGGCCTTGACCCACTTGTTCGGCTCGAGGTCCTTGTAGCGCTCGAAGAAGTGCGCGATCTCGGCCTTCGTCTGCTCGTCGACGTCCGAGATGTCCTGGATGTGCGTCCAGCGCGGGTCCTTCGCGGGGACCACGAGGACCTTCTCGTCCTTGCCGGCCTCGTCGCTCATCTTGAAGACGCCGACCGGACGGACCTTGACGCCCACGCCGGGGAACGTCGGGAACTCGAGGAGCAGCAGCGCGTCCACGGGGTCGCCGTCGTCAGCCAGGGTCTTCTCGAAGAAGCCGTAGTCGGTCGGGTAGACGAACGACGTGAACAGCACGCGGTCGAGGTAGACACGACCGGTCTCGTGGTCCACCTCGTACTTGTTGCGGCTGCCCTTGGGGATCTCGACGACGACGTCGTACGCGGCCATGTCTGTACTCCTGGTGTGTCGGTGGGGCTGTCGGTGGTCCCGAGAGCGCGGCTAACGTTACCGGGTGAACTCTCCGCGTCCCCGGCTGGACCCTGCCGTCGCCGAGACCCGCCTGGCGGTCCGCGACCTGCTCGCCACCGCGCTCGACGACGGCGTCGTCATCGCGGGTGACCTCGTGCTGGTCGCGCTGAGCGGCGGACCGGACTCGCTCGCGCTCGCCGCGGCCACCGCGTTCGAGGCGGGCAAGCAGGGGCTCCGAGCCGGGGCAGTGGTCGTCGACCACGCGCTCCAGGCGGGCTCCGAGGCGGTCGCGAGCCGCGCCTCCCGGCAGGCATCCGAGCTGGGTCTGGACCCGGTCGAGGTCCGCAGGGTCGCGGTCGGTTCCGACGGTGGTCCGGAGGGCGCCGCCCGGGAGGCCCGCCACGCGTCGATCGCCGAGGTCGCCTCCGCCACCGGGTCGCGTCTCGTGCTGCTGGGACACACCCTGGACGACCAGGCCGAGACGGTGCTGCTGGGCCTGCTGCGCGGCAGCGGGCCGGACAGCCTGTCCGGCATGCTGCCGCTCGCACGGCGCGACCAGGGCCGGCGTACGGCCGCCCGCTGCTCACCGTGCGTCGGCACGCGACACGGCAGGCGTGCGCCGCAACCGGGCTGGCGCCGTGGCACGACCCGCAGAACGACGACCCGGCGTACACCCGGGTGCGGGTCCGGAACGCGCTCATGCCGGTGCTCGAACGCGAGCTCGGAGCCGGGGTGCCCGAGGCGCTGGCGCGGACGGCCGACCAGCTGCGCGAGGACTCGGCGGCACTCGACCACTTCGCCGAGGAACTGGCGGAGGACATCGCCGAGCACTCCGAGGCTGGTATCTCCCTGTCCGTCCGGGCACTCGGGGCGAACCCGCCGGCGCTCCGGCAGCGACTCGTGCGCTTGGCGGTGGAGAGCGAGTTCGGCGTGACGCTGTCGCGCGTGCAGACGCTCGAGGTCTGCCGGCTCGTCACGGACTGGAGCGGACAGGGGCCGATCGACCTGCCGGGCGTCCGGGCGTCGCGATCCGGTGACCGCCTGTCGTTCAGTGCCGGTTAGGCTGGACCGGTGGAACTCTCCGACGTCCAGGCAGACCTGTCCGAAGTCCTCTTCACCCCCGAGCAGATCGACGACAAGCTCGCCGAACTCGCGGCGGTCGTCGACGCCGACTACGCGGGCCGCGACCCCCTGCTCGTCGGCGTCCTGAAGGGTGCCGTCATGGTGATGGCGGACTTCTCGCGGCACCTCAAGATGCAGGCGCGGATGGACTGGATGGCGGTGTCGTCGTACGGCTCCGGCACGAAGTCGTCCGGTGTGGTGCGGATCCTCAAGGACCTCGACACCGACCTGCACGGCCGGGACGTCCTCATCGTCGAGGACATCATCGACTCCGGTCTGACGCTGTCCTGGCTCAAACAGAACCTGCAGTCCCGCGGTGCCGCGAGCGTCGAGATCGTCGCCCTGCTGCGCAAGCCCGAGGCCGCCAAGGTCGAGGTCGACGTCAAGTACGTGGGCTTCGACATCCCCGACGAGTTCGTGGTCGGGTACGGCCTGGACTACGACGAGCGCTACCGGAACCTGCGCGGTGTCGGCGTCCTGGCGCCGCACGTGTACTCGTAACCCGTCCAGGGGTACATGCCTCGGGTGGAGTTCGCCCGCAGAGGACACCCATTCTCGCCACAGAATCGCGGCCGTATGCTGACCTGCACGCAACTTCGGCAGAGAAAGGTGTCGGGCACTCGCGCCCGGATCACATGAACTTCAAGCGCATCTTCCGCGGCCCGTACCTCTACGTGCTGATCGCGCTGGCGGGCATCTTCATCGGCTGGAGCGTCATCAGCCAGGGCAGCACGACCGAGGTCAGCACCCAGAAGGGCCTCGAGCAGCTCGCCGACGGCAAGATCTCGTCCGTCATCGTCAACTCCACCGAGCAGCGGGTCGACATGATCACCCGCGACGGCGACAAGCAGGAGCAGTTCTACTACTCCACGCCCCGTGGCGAAGAGGTCATCCAGGCCGTCAACGACGCCAACCTGCCCAAGGGCTACGACGACCACGTGAACACGGGCAACTGGTTCCTGTCGCTCCTCGGCGTCCTGCTCCCCTTCCTGATCATCGGTGCCCTCTTCTGGTTCCTGCTCTCGAGCGCCCAGGGCGGCGGCTCGAAGGTCATGCAGTTCGGCAAGTCGAAGGCCAAGATCAACAACAAGGAGAACCCGCAGGTGTCGTTCGCCGACGTCGCGGGCTCCGACGAGGCGATCGAGGAACTCCACGAGATCAAGGAGTTCCTGAAGGAGCCGGCGAAGTTCCAGGCCGTCGGCGCCAAGATCCCGAAGGGCGTGCTGCTGTACGGCCCTCCCGGAACCGGCAAGACCCTGCTCGCCCGCGCCGTCGCCGGCGAAGCGGGTGTGCCGTTCTACTCGATCTCCGGTTCGGACTTCGTCGAGATGTTCGTCGGTGTCGGTGCGAGCCGTGTCCGTGACCTCTTCGAGCAGGCCAAGGCGAACTCGCCGGCCATCGTCTTCATCGACGAGATCGACGCCGTCGGTCGTCACCGTGGTGCCGGCATCGGCGGCGGCAACGACGAGCGCGAGCAGACGCTCAACCAGCTGCTCGTCGAGATGGACGGCTTCGACGGCAAGACGAACGTCATCCTCATCGCCGCGACGAACCGCCCCGACGTGCTCGACCCCGCGCTTCCTGCGTCCGGGCCGCTTCGACCGCCAGATCGGTGTCGACGCCCCGGGCATGGCCGGCCGCAAGCAGATCCTCGAGGTGCACGCGAAGGGCAAGCCGCTCGCCGCGAGCGTCGACCTCGAGCTGCTCGCCCGCAAGACGCCGGGCTTCACCGGCGCCGACCTGGCGAACGTCCTGAACGAAGCCGCGCTGCTCACCGCCCGGTCGAACGCGCAGCTCATCGACAACCGCGCGCTGGACGAGGCCGTCGACCGTGTCATGGCGGGCCCGCAGCGTCGGACCCGGATCATGTCCGACCAGGAACGCCTGATCACCGCGTACCACGAGGGCGGCCACGCCCTGGCGGCAGCGGCGATGCGGCACACCGACCCGGTCACGAAGATCACGATCCTGCCGCGCGGTCGTGCCCTCGGGTACACGATGGTGCTCCCGCTCGAGGACAAGTACTCGGTCACCCGCAACGAGCTGCTCGACCAGCTCACCTACGCCATGGGTGGACGCGTCGCCGAGGAGATCGTGTTCCACGACCCCACCACCGGCGCCTCGAACGACATCGAGAAGGCCACCGGCACCGCTCGCAAGATGGTCACCGAGTACGGCATGAGCCAGGCCGTCGGGTCCGTCAAGCTCGGTTCCGGGTCGAGCGAGCCGTTCGTCGGCCGTGACATGAGCGGTGGGACCGGGCGCGACTACTCGGAGAACATCGCCCAGACCGTCGACGCCGAGACCCGTGCGCTGCTCGAGGCCGCGCACAACGAGGCCTACCAGGTGCTCAACGACAACCGCGACATCCTCGACCGCCTGGCCGGTGAGCTCCTCGAGAAGGAGACGCTCGACGCCCCGGAGCTCGTGGAGATCTTCAAGGACGTCCGCAAGCTGCCGGAGCGCCCGCAGTGGCTCTCCAGCGACAAGCGTCCGGTGAGCAACCTGCCCGCGATCGACGTGCCCGGGCAGGCCGCCGCCACCGCAGCGGACCAGTCGGACAGCGAGTCGACCTCGAAGCCCCGTCGTCGCCCCTTCGGCAACCCGGGTATCGCCCCGGCGTAGGGGGCCGGCATGACCGACCTGCCGACGAGACGTGCTCGTCGGCTCGACACCCGCGGCGGTCCGGCACCGGACCGCACGCGGGTGTTGGGCATCCTCAACGTGACGCCGGACTCGTTCAGCGACGGCGGGCTGCACCAGGCCTACGACGCCGCCGTGCAGCACGCGCGTGACCTCGTCGCCGCGGGCGCCGACATCATCGACGTCGGTGGGGAGTCGACCCGGCCGGGCTCGGAGCGCGTGCCGGTGCCGGTCGAGCAGGAGCGTGTGCTGCCGGTCGTCCGGCAGCTCGTCGCCGAGGGCATCCCGGTCAGCGTCGACACGATGAACGCCTCGACCGCCGAACGGGCCGTCGAACTCGGCGCCGCGATCGTCAACGACGTGTCCGGCGGCCTGGCCGACCCGGACATGGCCCGCGTGGTCGCGTCGACCGGGGCCGGGTTCGTGGTCATGCACTGGCGTGGCCACAGTGACCGGATGTACCGCAACGCCGAGTACGTGCACGCCGTCGACGAGGTCCGGCGCGAGGTCGAGATGCGGGTCGCCGAGCTCATCGTCCTCGGGGTGCGCCAGGAACAGGTCGTGATCGACCCGGGCCTCGGCTTCGCCAAGCAGGGCGTGCAGAACTGGGAGATCCTGGCCGGCTACGAACGGTTCGCCTCGATCGGCCTGCCGGTGCTCGTCGCCGCATCACGCAAGCGGTTCCTGGACGGAGTGGGCAGCCCCGAGGGTGCCCCGCCGAAGGACCGCGACCTCGCCACCGCCGCCATCAGCCTGCTCGCCGCCGAACGCGGCGCGTGGGGTGCGCGTGCACGACCCGGCACCGACCCGTGCCGTGCTCGACGTCTGGGACGCCTGGAGGGCAGCTCGCTCGTGAACGACACCATCCGCCTCGTCGGGGTCCGTGCCCGCGGCCACCACGGGGTCTTCGACCACGAACGTGCCGACGGTCAGGACTTCGTCGTCGACGTCGCCGTGGAGCTCGACGCCCGCGCGGCCTCGGGCAGCGACGACCTCGACGCCACCGTGCACTACGGCGTGCTCGCCGAGCAGGTCGTCGCCGAGATCGAACGCGACCCGGTGGACCTGATCGAGACCCTCGCCGAACGCATCGCGGCCGCGGTGCTCACCCACCGTGCGGCCCTGGCGACCGAGGTCACCGTGCACAAGCCGCAGGCGCCCATCACCGTGCCGTTCTCCGACGTCTCGATCACCATCCGCCGTGCCCGCGGGGCGACCGTGCCGGACGAGGAAGAAGAGTGAGCCGCGTCGTCGTCGCGCTCGGCGCCAACCTCGGCGACCGGGGAGCACCCTCCGCGCCGCCGCCCGAGCGGTCGCCGCGCTGCCCGGGGTCCACCCGGTGGCGTCGAGCCACGAGGTCGAGTCGGTCGCCGTCACCCTGGACGGCCGCGACGACACCAAGCCGCGGTACCGCAACGCCGTCGTGGTCGTCGACACCGACCTCGAGCCGCAGGCGTTCCTCGACGCGCTGCACGGCATCGAGGACGAGCACGGCCGCACCCGCGACGTCCGCTGGGGCGACCGGACCCTCGACCTCGACGTCGTCGCCGTCGACGACCTGCGCATCGACACCGCCACGCTCACCGTCCCGCACCCCCGTGCCGCCGAGCGCGCGTTCGTGCTCGCACCGTGGCTCGACGCCGACCCCGCGGCCGTCCTGCCCGGCGCCGGACCGGTGGCCGACCTGCTCGCCGCCGTGGGGGACGACACCGAGCGCGTCGACGAGCCGCGCTTGTTCGCGGACGTGCCCCGCGCCTCCCGGGCCACCACCGAAGGGAACGTGACCCAGCCGTGAAGCCGACCCGTCCCTCCACCCTGCTCAGCATCGCCGTCGTGACCGCGGTGGCGGGCTTCGCGTTCGACGCGGTGCTCGCGTCGCGACAGTCGCCGACGCTGCTGCTCGCCGTGCCGCTCGGCATCACGCTCGCGTTCATCGGCGTCGCCGTCGTGCTCATGGCGCGACCCGTCCGCCGGCACGCCCGCGAGGGCGCGGGCCGACAGCGCCCGGTCGACCCGCTCTACGCCACGCGCGTGGTGGTGCTGGCGAAGGCCTCGAGCATCTGCGGCGTCCTGTTCGGCGGCTTCGCGATCGGGCTGGTCGTGTACCTCCTGACCCGCTCGGTGACGCCTTCGCTAGGCTCGACCCTGCCGAACGTGGTCGCCGTCGGGGGCGGGATCGTGCTGACGGTCTGCGCACTCGTGGCAGAGCGCATGTGCATCGCTCCTCCGGGTGACGACGACGAGCCGGGCGACCCCCGGAACGGCACGACGGCGAACTGACCCGAGCACACCCACTGGAGGCCCGCGATGGCGCGTGAACGACTCGACGAGCCGGGCCTCGGCCTGACCGGCATCGACTGGACCAGGGTGTCCGCGAAGCTCGTGTGGACCGAACTCATCACGACCCTGGTGATCGGCCTCGTGGTGACCGCCGGCCTGGTCCTGATCGGGGTCGTCAACGACGGCTTCGGCTCGGGCGCCGGAACGGTCTGGCTGCTCATCGGCATCGTGGTGCTCGTCATCACGCTCGTCACCGCGGCGCTGACGCCCCGCCGGGTCCGTGCGATCGGCTACGCCCTGCGCGACGACGACCTGGTGGTCCGCCGCGGCCTGATGTGGCAGCGCTTCACGGCGGTGCCGTACGGGCGCATGCAGCTCGTCGACGTGGCGCGCGGTCCGCTCGACCGGGCGCTCGGCATGAGCGAGCTGAAGTTCGTGACCGCCGCGGCCGCCACGAACGTCCGCATCCCCGGCATCCCCGCGACCGACGCCGACGAACTGCGCGACCGGCTCGTCGAGCTCGCCGAGTCCCGCCGCGCCGGGCTGTAGGGGGTCGCGGTGACCTTCCGACCCGGCCCGCCGCCGCCCGCCCCGCCCACGCGCGGGAACGCCGCTGCCGCAGCGCCCCTGACCGACGGCGAGTGGCACCGCCTGCACCCGCTGACCCCGCTGCTCAAGGGCGGGATCTTCCTGATCGTCATCCTCGGTTACGTGCTGAACAGCCTGCGCGACCAGCTCGTCGAGTTCTTCATCCCCGGCGGCGAGCAGCAGGACGGCGACCCCGTCCGCTACGTCTACGAGCACGGCGTCGTCGGCTGGGTGCTGCTCGGCGTCGCGGTGTTCCTGCTCGTGCTGATCGGGCTCTTCTACCTGTCCTGGCGCATGCACGAGTTCCGGGTCACCGGCGAGATCGTCGAGGTCCGCTCGGGCGTGCTGTTCCGGAACCACCGCAAGGCCCGGCTCGACCGGATCCAGGGCATCAACATCTCGCGTCCGCTCATCCCGCGGGTGTTCGGCACGGCGAAGCTCGAGATCGCCCAGGCCGGCAACGACGCCAACGTGCAGCTCGCGTACCTCGGGGTGAAGGCCGCCGACGACCTGCGGCTGCGCATCCTCGTGCTCGCCTCGGGTGCGAAGGACGACGACCGTGGCAGTGGTCCGGCGCGCGCGTCGAACGGTGTGCTGCAGGACCGCGTCGACGAGATGTTCTCGCCCGAGCTCGACCCCGCCGCGGTGCAGGCCACCCGGATCGTCAAGGTGAAGCCCGGCCGGCTGATCGCGTCGATGCTGCTCTCCGGCACCACCGTCTTCATCCTGCTGGCCGTGGCGGCGATGATCGTCAGTGTCGCGCTCACCGGCGAGTACGGCATCCTGTTCGGCCTGTTCCCCGCCGTGATCGGTGCGGGCAGTTACTACGTCCGCAAGTTCTCGCGGTCGCTGCAGTACACGATCGCCGAGACCCGCGACGGCATCCGGATCGGGTTCGGGCTCGTCTCGACCTCGAACGAGACGCTGCCCCCGGGCCGCATCCACGCCGTCAGTGTCGCGCAGCCGCTGCTCTGGCGACCGTTCGGCTGGTGGGACGTCCGGATCAACCGTGCGACGAACGCCGGCAACGGGGCATCGAGCAACCAGCAGGCCTCCGCCATCGTGCTGCCCGTCGGCACCGCGGCCGACGTCCGCGAGGTCCTCGACATCATCCTGCCCGGCCTGGTCGGCACTGCCGTCGCGGGCCCCGAGGCCTCGCAGGAGGCCCTGCGGGAAGGCTCCGCCGAGGCCGTCAGCGTCGTCGACGACAGCCTCACCACGAGCGGCGACGAGGGCGGCTTCGTGCACTCCCCGCGCCGCGGCGCGTGGCTCCGCCCGTTCGCGTTCCGGCGCAACGGGTACCGGTTCGTGCAGGGCGCGGTGCTGCTCCGGCTCGGCGCCGTCTGGCGGTCGCTCGTCATCGTGCCGTTGCCCCGGGTGCAGAGCGTCAAGGTCGAGCAGGGTCCGCTCGAGCGTGCCCTGCGGCTCGCCGCCGTCCACGTGCACACTGTCGCCGGGCCGGTCTCGGCCCGCGTCGGTGCGCTCGACGCACGGGACGCGCAGCGGCTGTGGTCCGAGACGACCCAGCGCGCCGTCGAGGCCGCTGCGGTCGACACGTCCCACCGGTGGCGCGAACGGGAGGCCCGTCCCGCGTCCGCCAGGCACGCTGCGGACGTGCCGTGGCCCGGGACCGGAGCCCCTGCCGGACCCGACGCCGACCACCGGCCCGGCACCGTGCCTCCCGGCCCGGGGTGGAGCGACGTCCCGCCCACCGGGGCCGTCCGATGAGGGCCGGGCGCCTCGGCGTCGGCGTCGTCGGTGCCGGACGGGTCGGACCCGTGCTCGGCGCCGCACTCGCGAACGCGGAACACGCGGTCGTCGGGGTGACCGCCGTGTCCGCCGAGAGCCGTGACCGTGCCGAGGCGATGCTGCCCGGCGCTCCCGTGCTCGCGACGCCGGACCTGGTCGAGCGGAGCGAACTCGTGCTGCTCGCCGTGCCGGACGACCAGCTGGCCTCGCTCGTGCAGGGCCTGGCGGACGCCGGCATCTGGCAGCCCGGACAACTCGTCGTGCACACCAGCCCGGACCACGGCGTCGGCATCCTCGCCCCCGCGATGGCGGCCGGCGCGATCCCGCTCGCCATCCACCCCGCGATGGCGTTCACCGGCACCAGCGTCGACCTGTCGCGGCTCCGTGACGCCTACTGCGCGGTCACCGCTCCTCACCCGTGCTGCCCATCGCGCAGGCCCTGGTGGTCGAGATGGGCGCCGAGCCGTTCGTCATCGCCGAGGGGGACCGGCCCGCCTACGCCGACGCCGTCCGCGCCGCCGTGAGCTTCTCGACCGCGATCGTGGACCAGTCGGCGGGCACGCTCTCCGGCATCGGTGTGGACCACCCCGGCCGGGTGCTCGGTGCGCTCGTCCGCTCCGCCGTCGACAACGCACTGACGGCCGCCGACGGGCAGTCCACGCTGTAGCGAGGGTGGCCGCCGGTTCGGGGGCGGGCGCGCGTCGCGGGTAGCATTTCCCCGACCCCCACGACCATCGGAGCCGCACCCGCATGACCGACGAGACCGCCACCACCGACACCGCGATCGCCGACGCCGCCGCACTGGCCGAGCAGGAGACCAGCGAGCAGCGACAGGTCCGGCTCGACAAGCGCGCGAAGCTGCTCGAGTCCGGCATCGAGGCGTACCCCGCCGAGCTCCCGATCACGACGACGATCCCGGCGGTCCGCGACCGGTACGCGCACCTCGAGACCGGCGAGGAGACGCAGGACGTCGTCGGTGTCGCCGGCCGCATCGTGTTCTCGCGCAACACCGGGAAGCTCTGCTTCGCGTCGTTGCAGTCCGGCGACGGGTCCCGCATCCAGGCGATGGTGTCCCTCGCCGAGGTCGGAGACGAGTCCCTCGCGCGCTGGAAGGAGTTCGTCGACCTCGGCGACCACGTGTTCGTGCACGGCCGTGTGATCTCCTCGCGCCGCGGTGAGCTGTCGATCATGGTCGACGAGTGGGCGATCGCGGCGAAGGCGATCCTGCCGCTGCCGAACCTGCACAACGAACTGAACGAGGAGACGCGGGTCCGCCAGCGTTACCTCGACCTCATCGTCCGCGACGAAGCACGCGCCACCGTCCGCGCGCGTGCCGCCGTGATGTCCTCGCTCCGCCAGACCTTCACCGAGCACGAGTACCTCGAGGTCGAGACGCCGATGCTGCAGACCCAGCACGGTGGCGCCTCGGCTCGTCCGTTCGTGACCCACTCGAACGCCTTCGACACCGAGCTCTTCCTGCGCATCGCGCCCGAGCTCTTCCTGAAGCGCGCCGTGGTCGGCGGCATCGACCGGGTGTTCGAGATCAACCGGAACTTCCGCAACGAGGGTGCCGACTCGTCGCACTCGCCCGAGTTCGCGATGGTCGAGGCGTACCAGGCGTACGGCAACTACGAGCAGATGGCCGACCTGACGCAGGAGCTCGTGCAGCGCGCTGCGCGGGCCGTGACCGGTGGCTCGCTCGAGGTCACCCTGCCCGACGGCAGCACGTACGACCTCGGCGGCGAGTGGCCGCGCATCGACATGTACGGCTCGCTGTCCGAGGCCGCCGGTCGCGAGATCACCCCGGAGACCCCGCTGTCCGAGCTGCAGGAGCTCGCCGCTGCCGAGGGCGTCGAGGTCGCGCACGCCACGCACGGCAAGTACGTCGAAGAGCTCTGGGAGCACTTCGTCATCGACTCGCTCGACCGCCCGACGTTCGTGATGAACTTCCCGGTCGACACCTCGCCGCTCACCCGCGAGCACCGCACCCGTCCGGGCATCGTCGAGAAGTGGGACCTGTACGTCCGCGGCTTCGAGCTGGCGACGGCGTACTCCGAGCTCGTCGACCCGGTCGTGCAGCGGGAGCGCTTCGTCGAGCAGGCGAAGCTCGCAGCCGGCGGCGACCCCGAGGCGATGCGCGTCGACGAGGAGTTCCTGCGCGCCCTCGAGCACGCGATGCCGCCGTCGGGTGGCATGGGCATGGGCGTCGACCGCCTGCTCATGGCGATCACCGGCCTCGGCATCCGCGAGACGATCCTGTTCCCGTTGGTGAAGTAAGACCCGGTTCCCCGGGGTACGATGCTCCGGTGCCGCATGGAGTCGTGACCGGGATCATCTTCGCCCTGACGCCGACCATCGTCGTCGGCCTCATCTTCTGGTTCGTGATGCGCGCCATCATGCGGGCCGACCGCACCGAGCGTGCCGCGTACGCCAAGGTCGAGGCCGAGGAGCGTGCCCGGTTCGAGCGGGAGCACGGCGTCCCCGCGCCGGCGCCGGCCTCGGCCGAGTAGCGCCGCCCGACCCACGTACCGTCCGAAGGCCGTCGTCCGCACCGCGGACGGCGGCCTTCATCGTTCGCGCCCCCTCGACGGCTGTGCCCGCTCGACGGCTGTGCGCCCTCGACCGGTCACACGCCGTTCACCTCGCCGTCGCGCGCTGGGGTGAGCATCGTCCGCATGGCAACCACACATCCCTTCACGGGCCGCAGCCTCGTCGGTGACATCGAGAGCGAGTACGACGAGTTCGACCGAGACGCCGACCTCGAGGCGTCCAAGCGCCGGGACGGGTGGCTCGAACCCTCCTGGTGACCCCCACCCACTCGGTTTTCGGGGTACGACCGCCGGATTGCATCGATCCGGCCGGACGTACCCCTTTTGCATGTCCGGAAGGCGCGGCGCCACGGGGTACAGGTTCGGAAACGCGTGAGAAACACTCCTGCAACGCCGGAAACATCACGTCACACCCTTGATCCGCGGCAGTTCAGGGGACCACACTGGCAGCATCGCTGTACCCCACGGGGGACGGTTTCGATGGCGAAGCACGGAGAAGCCTGAGAATCATTCCGATCGGTTTGTGGGGTACACCTCCGGACCGCTTTACTCATCAACACCCCCAGCAACACCCCCAGCACCACCGCACGAAGCCATCACCGCCGAACGCAGGGAGCAACACCATGACGATCGCACCGGCTGCACCGAGCACCACCCGCCGCGCCACCACGAAGAAGGCAGCGGCATCGAAGACCCAGGCCGCCGAGTCCACGACGACCTCCCTCGACACCGAGGTCGAGGCCGACGAGCAGCTCGCCGGCGTCCGCGGTGCCTCCGTCGACCAGGTCGGCGACTACCTGCGCCACATCGGTCGCCTCTCGCTCCTCACCGCCGAGGAAGAAGCGCAGATCGCCCGTCGCATCGAGGTCGGCCTGTTCGCGGAAGAGAAGCTCGCGACCGAGAAGGGCCTCGCGAAGACCCTGCAGCGTGAACTCCGCTGGCTCGTCCGCGACGGTGAGCGCGCCAAGGAGCGCATGATCACCTCGAACCTCCGCCTGGTCGTCAGCATCGCGAAGCGCTACTCGCAGCGTGGCCTGCCGTTCATGGACGTCATCCAGGAGGGCAACCTCGGCCTGGTCCGTGCGGTCGAGAAGTTCGACTTCACGCAGGGCTACAAGTTCTCGACCTACGCCACCTGGTGGATCCGCCAGGCGATCTCGCGTGGTCTCGCCGACAAGGCCCGCACGATCCGCATCCCGGTCCACACCGTCGAGCTGATCAACAAGATCTCCCGCACCGAGCGCGACCTGACCGTCGACCTCGGCCGCGCGCCGATGCCCGACGAGGTCGCCGCCGAGCTGAGCATGACGGTGGAAGAGCTCGTCGACCTCAAGGGTCGCTCGCACGAGCCGGTCTCGATCCACACGGTGGTCGGCGACTCGGACGACAGCGAGCTCGGTGACTTCATCGAGGACGAGGACGCTGCGTCCCCGAACGAGCTCACCGAGACCACGCTCCTGCACCGCGACATCCGTTCGATCGTCGCCGAGCTGCCGAGCGAGGAAGCCAACGTGATCCGCATGCGCTACGGCCTCGACGACGACAAGCCGATGACGCTCGACGAGATCTCGAAGATCGTGCACACGACCCGCCAGGCCGTCAGCCGGGTGGAGTCGCGCGCCAAGCTGCGCCTGTTCGCCAAGGCGGTCTCGCAGGACATGCAGCTGTACCTGACCGACTGAGGTCAGCAGGCTTCGGCCGGCGCTCGCGTCGGCAGGGGAACCCGGGTCGGTCTGTGGGAAGACGATCCGGTGGGGTGATGGGAAGGCCCGCTCGAGCACTGCTCGAGCGGGCCATTCACGTTCGTGGGCGCCGGACGCCGGCCGGACCGCTACTGGTCGAGTTCGCGCCCGAGCTTCTGCCGCAGGTCGCTCGGGATCAGCTCGATGAGCTGGTCGGGCCGGACCGGCAGGTCGAGCAGGCTCAGCTTCACCCGACCGGTGCGTCCGTGCCGCTCGGCGTCGAGTCGGACGACGCTGCCGGCGTCCTTGCGGAGTCGGACGTCGATCTGCGCGCCGGTGGCGACCTCGCCGACGACGAGCCCGTCGACCTCGAGTGCGGCGCTCCTGGTGCCCTCGGCGATGTCGAACCGGTAGCGCTCGCGCGCGGCGAGCACCACGGCGCGGTCGATGCCCGCCATCGGGGCGACCGGGGTGACGACGGACCCGGAGAGTGCGGGGGAGAGCACCGGGCCACCCGCGGCGTAGTTGTACGCGGTGGAGCCGGCCGGGGTCGCGGCGACGATGGCGTCGGCGCGGTAGTAGCCGTAGCCGAGCCCGCCGACACTGAGGTCCGCCGACACCTGACCGGAACCGGGGCGCCGCACGATCGTCAGGTCGTTGAACGCCAGGTAGTCGGTGCGTGCGCCGCTCCAGGACAGCCGGGCCTCGAGCGCGTGGTGCGGCTCGAGCTGGTACTCGCCGGCCGACAGTCGGTCGAGCGCTGCCTCGAGCTCGGGCGGTTCGATCTCCACGAGGAACCCGACGTTGCCGTAGTTCACGCCGAGCACGGGGACCGGGCGCTTCGCCACGAGTCGCATGGCGCCGAGCATGGTGCCGTCGCCGCCGAGGGCCACGACGAGGTCGACGCGTGCGGTGAAGTCGTCGTCCTCCACCGCGGTGATGCCCCCGCCGATCCGCTGCGCGTCGGCTCGGCGGGCGACGAGTTCGCCCCGGCCGGACGCGTTCCATCGCTGCAGGGTCGTGACGGACTCCTGCACGTTCTTGGTCGGGTGGACGACGAGGCCGACGACGGGCTGATCCATGACCGGATGCTACCGAGCCGCGCTGAACCGAGGGGTGTTCAATTGCCATTGCATGCGATATTCTGAATACATGCAGATCGCTCAGCTGTCCGTCGCCCTCCCCACCGTCCGGCAGGGTCGCGAGATCGTGCTGCTCGCCGACCTCGAGTCCCACGAGACGGGCTTCGGCTTCGTCGACGCGGAGCACCTCCTGCTCGCCGCCGTCACCCTCTGCAGCGGGATGCCCCGGTTCCGCCCGATCATCGACGCGCACGGCGTGACCCCCGAGGCCGTCCGCTCCGAGATCAGCGTCTTCGTCGGTGCGCGGGCCGCGTGCCCGGACGAGCACGACCGGGTCGCCTGCACCCCGGCGGCCGCCAGGGTCCTCGCACGAGCAGCCGTCCTCGCCGGTCCGGCCGAGCGCGTCCGCCCGGTGCACGTCGTGCTGGCCGTCCTCGACGGCGTCGACGACCCCTTCATGGGCTCGGCGCACGACGTCCTCGACGCCCTGGGCGTCGAGCCGCGCCGCTTCCGGCGCGCCCTGCGCCGGGCAGCGCGCCGCGCCTGAGGCGCGACGGAACACCAGACGGGAGGCCCGTGGCGGACGCCGCCACGGGCCTCCCGTCGTCTCTTCCGTTCGCTCACTGCGCACATCGCGCAGTGAGGTCACGCCCACGGCGAACAGGGGCAGCCCGCACGGGGAGCGCTGGTTACTCTCGGAGTACGTGACCGGACTCAGACGAGACCGGACCAGCTGTCGGCTCCGTCAGAAAGGGCCAAGGGAGAGCACATGTTCGAGAGATTCACCGACCGAGCCCGTCGTGTTGTCGTCCTCGCTCAAGAAGAAGCGAAGATGCTCAACCACAACTACATCGGCACCGAGCACATCCTCCTCGGCCTGATCCACGAGGGCGAGGGCGTTGCTGCCAAGGCGCTGGAGTCGCTCGGCATCTCGCTCGACGCCGTCCGCGAGCAGGTCCAGGACATCATCGGCCAGGGTCAGCAGCAGCCGACCGGGCACATCCCGTTCACGCCGCGTGCCAAGAAGGTGCTCGAGCTGTCCCTGCGCGAGGCGCTGCAGCTCGGCCACAACTACATCGGGACCGAGCACATCCTGCTCGGCCTGATCCGCGAGGGCGAGGGTGTCGCAGCCCAGGTGCTCGTGAAGCTCGGCGCCGACCTCAACCGGGTCCGCCAGCAGGTCATCCAGCTCCTGTCCGGCTACCAGGGCAAGGAAGCGGTCGCCGTCGGCGGCGAGCAGCAGCAGAACGCGCAGCAGGGTTCGCAGGTCCTCGACCAGTTCGGTCGGAACCTCACCCAGGCCGCGCGCGACGGCAAGCTCGACCCCGTCATCGGGCGCGAGAAGGAGATGGAGCGGGTCATGCAGATCCTCTCCCGCCGCTCCAAGAACAACCCCGTCCTGATCGGTGAGCCCGGCGTCGGCAAGACCGCCGTCGTCGAGGGCCTCGCCCAGGCGATCGTCAAGGGCGACGTGCCCGAGACGCTGAAGGACAAGCAGCTCTACTCGCTCGACCTCGGCTCGCTCATCGCCGGGTCCCGCTACCGCGGTGACTTCGAGGAGCGCCTGAAGAAGGTCACGAAGGAGATCCGCACCCGCGGCGACATCATCGTCTTCATCGACGAGATCCACACGCTCGTCGGTGCCGGTGCTGCCGAAGGTGCGATCGACGCCGCGTCGATCCTCAAGCCCCTCCTCGCCCGCGGTGAGCTCCAGACCATCGGTGCCACCACGCTCGACGAGTACCGCAAGCACTTCGAGAAGGACGCCGCACTCGAGCGTCGCTTCCAGTCGGTGCAGGTCAACGAGCCGTCGCTGCCGCACACGATCAACATCCTCAAGGGCCTGCGCGACAAGTACGAGGCGTTCCACAAGGTGTCCATCACCGACGGTGCGATCGTCTCGGCCGCCAACCTGGCGGACCGCTACGTGCAGGACCGCTTCCTGCCGGACAAGGCCATCGACCTGATCGACGAGGCCGGCGCACGCCTGCGCCTCTCGATCCTATCGGCGCCCCCGGAGCTCCGCGAGTTCGACGAGAAGATCTCGACGGTCCGCGGGTCGAAGGAAGCCGCCATCGAGGAGCAGGACTTCGAGAAGGCAGCCAGCCTGCGCGACGAAGAGAAGAAGCTCCTGGGTGAGCGTCTCCGCCTCGAGAAGCAGTGGCGTGCCGGTGACGTCGCCGCGTCCGGCACCGTCGACGAGGGCATCATCGCCGAGGTCCTGGCGCAGGCCACGGGCATCCCGGTGTTCAAGCTCACCGAAGAGGAGACCTCGCGTCTCGTCTTCATGGAGAAGGCACTGCACCAGCGGGTCATCGGTCAGGAAGAGGCCATCTCGGCCCTGTCCAAGACCATCCGCCGGACCCGTGCCGGTCTGAAGGACCCGAACCGCCCCTCGGGCTCGTTCATCTTCGCCGGGCCCACGGGCGTCGGCAAGACCGAGCTCGCCAAGGCGCTCGCCGAGTTCCTGTTCGACGACGAGGGCGCACTGATCTCCCTCGACATGTCGGAGTTCGGTGAGAAGCACACCGTCTCGCGTCTGTTCGGTGCCCCTCCCGGGTTCGTCGGCTTCGAGGAGGGCGGCCAGCTCACCGAGAAGGTGCGCCGCAAGCCGTTCTCCGTGGTCTTGTTCGACGAGATCGAGAAGGCCCACCCGGACATCTTCAACTCGCTGCTGCAGGTGCTCGAGGAAGGCCGTCTCACCGACGGTCAGGGCCGCGTGGTCGACTTCAAGAACACCGTCATCATCATGACCACGAACCTCGGTTCGCAGGGCATCGCCGGTGGCCCGGTGGGCTTCCAGGTCGAGGGTGACTCGGCCGTCGGCTACGACCGCATGCGCGGCAAGGTCAACGAGGAGCTCAAGAAGCACTTCAAGCCGGAGTTCCTCAACCGCGTCGACGACACGATCGTGTTCCCGCAGCTGTCGCAGCCTGAGCTGCTGCAGATCGTGGACCTGTTCGTGAAGCGCCTGGCCGACCGTCTGCTCGACCGCGACATGACGGTGGAGCTGACCCTCCCCGCCAAGGAGCAGCTCATCAAGGTCGGGTTCGACCCGTCCCTCGGTGCACGCCCGCTGCGTCGCGCGATGCAGCACGAGGTCGAGGACCAGCTGTCCGAGCACATCCTGCAGGGTGAGCTCACCGCCGGTGACCACGTCAAGGTCGACTTCGTCGACGGTGCGTTCCACTTCGAGACCGGGCGTCAGCCGGGCCGCGAAGAGGTCCTCGCCGGCGCAGCCGCGGTCGAGACCGCGACCGACGCGCCCCAGGGTGAGATCGAGTCCTAGGACCCGACACCAGACAGACGGGAGGCCCGGTGCCAGCTGGCACCGGGCCTCCCGTCTGTCCGCGTGCGGACGTGTCAGGCCGTGATCACGCCTGCACGTCGCCGCGCCAGCCCGTGTCGGTCGGAGCCGACTCGACGCGCTCCTTGTAGTTCTGCAGGTCCTTCTTGATGGCGTGGCCACCGACGCCGACCGCTGCACCGAGCTTCTCGAGGAAGCCGGAGGGCTCCCAGTCGATCTGCGCGGTCACACGCGTCTCGTTGTCGGACAGCTTGTGGAAGGTGACGACGCCGGCGTGGTCGGTCTCGCCGTCCTTGACGGCCCAGGCGACCCGCTCGTCGGGGTGCTGCTCGGTGATGACGGCGCGGAACTCGCGCTCCTGGCCGGCGACCTTCACGGTCCAGTCGGTGGTCTTGTCGTCGACCTGGACGATCTTCTCGACCTCGTCGAGGAAGTGCGGGAACTCCTCGAAGCGGGTCCACTGACCGTACGCTGCGGAGACGGGGACGTTGACGTCGACGGTTTCGATGATCTGAGGCATGGAGTGGACGGTAGGCGGCCACGCCTGGGCGCAGCACAGCGGGGTGTCCCCCGGAGCGGTCGGGTGCCGCTCGTCCGCGCCCGGCTATGGTTGTCGGGATGACAGAGCACGGGAAGCACGCGTTCCACGAACGTGACGAGCACGGGATCCTGGTGCGTCCGGCACTCGCCTCGGACGTCCCGCACATCCAGCGGCTCATCGCCCCCTACGTCGACCGGCGCATCCTGCTCGGCAAGGAGAACGTCGCGCTGTACGGCTCGATCCAGCAGTTCCGGATCGCCGAGGGTCCCGACGGCGTCCCGATCGGCTGCGGTGCCCTCGCCGTCTTCTGGGACGACATCGCCGAGGTGCGCACGCTCGCCCTCGACGCCGACTGGATCCACAAGCGCGTCGGACACCGGATGCTCGAGGCGCTCGAACACGACGGCCGCGAACTCGGCGTCGCGCGGATCTTCTGCCTGACGTTCGAGGTCGACTTCTTCGCGAAGCACGGGTACCTGGAGATCGGCGAGCAGGTCGTCGAACCGGCGGTCTACGCCGAGCTGGTGCGATCGTCGGACGAAGGGGTCGCGGAGTTCCTCGACCTCGCCCGGGTCAAGCCGAACACCCTCGGCAACACCCGCATGCTGAAGATCCTCTGACGCTTTCGCGCGGCACCCGGCGGGGTCCCGCACCGGACATCCGCGGTTGTCTACCCTGTGCGCATGTCGTCGTTGCGTCACCCCGTCGGGCCCGAGAAGCCGGTCGTGTACTGGCGCCGTCGTGCAGCCGTGCTCGGCGCACTCGTGATCATCGTCGTGGTGATCGTGCTCATCGTCGTCGGACGGGGAGCGCGTCGACCCCGACGGCAGCGCCCACGTCCTCGCCGTCCGCTTCGGCTTCCGCTTCGGCCGGTGGTGCGTCGTCCGCTGTCCCGTCCCGTTCGGCGTCGGCATCTGCGTCGGCGTCTGGGTCGGGCGCTGCCGACGGGTCGACGTGCAGCAAGGACCAGGTCGTCCTGACGCCCGTGCTCGACAAGGAGGCGTACGGCCCCACCGAGGACCCGAAGATCGCCATGTCGATCAAGAACACCGGCACGAACTCGTGCCACCTCGACCTCGGGTCAGCGCAGCAGGTGCTGACGATCAGCTCGGGCGAGGAGCAGTACTGGTCGTCGAAGGACTGCCAGACCGGCGGCACGAACCAGGACGTCACGATCAAGTCCGGGCAGACCCTGACCACGCCCGCGATCGCCTGGGACCGCACCCGGTCGTCCACCACGACGTGCGATGCGTCCCGCCCGGCGGTCTCCGCCGACGGGGCGAGCTACCACCTGCAGGTCGAGGTGGGGAACCTCGAGTCGAAGGCCTCGGTGCAGTTCATCCTGCAGTAGCCCGGGCGCCGCGCGGGCTGGTAGCCTCGATCCAAGTGGATTGGGAATGCCCGATCGGCGTCGAACCCCCGGAACCCCGGGGGTTCTCGCTTTCACGGGTACACCTTCAGGCCCCAGCCCTTCACCGAACCAGACGGCGACTTCGGCATGCGCTCGAGGATCCGGTCCCACGCGCGGTTGGGCTGCTCGGGCTTGAGGAGATGTGTGCCGATCGGACGAGCGACGAGATCGGCGATCTGGAGCCCGGCACTGTTCGTCTGCTTGCTCGCGATCTTGAAACGGAAGGTCTCGGCCATCCCACGCATCTTCGTGGTGCTCATGATTCGGTCGAACTCGGCCTCCAACTCCCGGTCCTCGGAGCGGCCCCGGCTCTCGAAGACCACGAACGTCTCGCACCGGGACGCTCCTCGATCCTGGAGCTGCAAGAAGACCCGTTCGAGCCCGAACTCGAGCGCGACGTGGTACGGACTCGTGTCCTCCCCGACCCGGCGGACGAACTCGTGCTTCCGGATGGCGGATGCAACCACCCCGAAGCGCTCATCGAACACGGCGTCGACTCTTGCCATGAAATCGCTGCGGACGGAGGCGTTCAGGAGGATGTCGAACGGCGGAGCTGACTGACGCATCTCCCGCTCGTGGAGGACGACCATGTCGTGGTTGAAGAAGTCGAACTTGAGGCGTTGGACGAGCGGAACGATCCGGTCGACGTAGACGTCGACCAGGAAGATGCAGAACGCGAGCACGAACATCGGGTAGTCCGGATTGATGCGCGTGAGACTGTGATCTCCGCTTTCGTCGACGTAGACGATGTATCCACTGCGCACCAGTCCAACATGTCAGTGGACAGCAAACGGCCCCACCGTCCAGAGGACGACGGGGCCGTTCGAAGCTGATGTGATCAGCCGAGGACGGTGATGTTCTCCGCCTGCGGGCCCTTGCGGCCCTCGGTGATGTCGAACTCCACCTTCTGGTTCTCCTCCAGCGACTTGTAGCCGTTGCCGGCGATCGCGGAGAAGTGCGCGAAGACGTCAGCGCTTCCGTCGTCCGGGGCGATGAAGCCGAAGCCCTTTTCGTTGTTGAACCACTTGACGGTACCGGTAGATGCCATGATGGCGTTTCCTTAGCTTTCTTGCGTTCCGCCATGGTGCGATCGCACCTGCGGAGCCCCGACGTACGTCGACGGGGGTGATGCGCCACGCGGGCAGGTGCCGGCGGGACGGGTTCGGGGTCAGGCCTGATGGCCAGTGACCCTGGTAGTCCGAGTTGAGGGGCAAACCACCTCGCTCGAACGTTGAGCGCCGCCGAAGCGGTTCCATCAGGCTAGCGTGCTCTGGGCCGACTGGCTACCCGTGCGTCACTGAACGACGAAAATCTGGTGGAATTGCTCAGATGGCAGACAAGGAACAGCGCTTCCGGAGTGAACAACTCGAGGAAGCCCTCGCGAAGCAGGACGTCGCTGCGGTGGCGTTCGCGCTGCGCAACGACATCGTGATCGTCCCCCGGCTCGTGACCGGCAAGAAGGACATGCAGGTGCGGGTCTTCGGGCGCGAAGGCTCTGAACAGCGCATCCTGCTGCTGTTCTCGTCGGCGGACGCCTACACGGCGATGGTGCCGGACGAGAAGATCCGACAGGTCATGGTCTACGACGGACCGCGACTCGAAGAGTTCCTCGCCGCCCACCTCGACATGCTCGAGGGCGTGTTCTTCGACATCGCCGGGCCGAACACCATGCAGGCGACCCCGGGCGACCTACTGGCCGCATTGCGCGCTTAGGCGATCAGAACGCGCGGTCGAGCTCGCGCTCGCGAGCTGACTGCGTCATCGAGAACGCCACCCGCAGTGCTTCGCGCAGGTGCCCGGAGTCGGCGCCGAGGACGGTCGTGAAGCCGAGTCGGCTCGCCTCGTTCACCCGCTGCTTCGTGCCCGTGGCCGGACGGATCTCGCCGGCGAGGCTGATCTCACCGACGGCCGCGAGCGTGTGCGGGTACGGGCGGTCACGTGCCGCACTCGCCAGGGCCAGAGCGATCGCGAGGTCGGCTCCGGGTTCGGTGAGCTTCATGCCGCCCACCGTCGAGACGTAGACGTCGGCATCGGAGAGCTTGAGGCCGGCTCGGCGTTCGAGCACCGCGAGCAGCATCGCCACGCGTGAGGCATCGACGCCGTTCACGACCCGACGGGGCTGCGGTGCGGAGCTCGGGACGATGAGCGCCTGGACCTCCACCGGGAGCGCCCGGCGCCCCTCGAGCGCCACGGTCACGCACGTGCCGGACACCGGGGTCGCGTTCTTGGACATGAAGAGGCCGCTGGGGTCGGGGACCTCGTGGATGCCATCGCCGCCCATGTCGAAGCACCCGACCTCGTCCGTGGGGCCGAAGCGGTTCTTCAGTGCCCGGACGAAGCGGAGCGCGGTCTGCCGGTCGCCCTCGAAGTGGCAGACGACGTCGACCAGGTGCTCGAGCAGGCGCGGCCCGGCGATCGTGCCGTCCTTCGTGACGTGGCCGACGATCAGGACGGGGAGGGCGCGGTCCTTCGCGATGCGGATCAGGGTCGAGGCGACCTCGCGCACCTGGGACGTCCCACCCGCGATGCCGTCGATCGAGCTGGACGAGATGGTCTGGACGGAGTCGGCGATGAGCAGGTCTGGCTTGACCTGGTCGATCTGGCCGATGATGACGCCGAGGTCGACCTCGCTCGCCAGGTAGAGGTCGTCGTGCATCGCCCCGGTGCGCTCGGCGCGGAGCCGGACCTGGTCGACGGACTCTTCCGCGCTGACGTAGAGGACGCGTTTGCCGGACGCCGCGGCGCGCGAAGCGACTTCGAGCAGGAGCGTGGACTTGCCGACGCCGGGTTCGCCGGACAGCAGGACCGCTGCGCCGGGGACGACCCCGCCGCCGAGCACGCGGTCGAACTCGCCGATGCCGGTCTGCCAGCGCTGCACCGTCGTGCCGCGGGCTTCGGTGATGGGCCGCGCGGCTCGGGCGCCGGTGACGGCCACAGCTGCGGTGCCACGAGTACTCGCCGAGACCGCCGAGGAGTCCTCGACCGTGCCCCAGGTCTGGCACTCGCCGCACCGGCCGACCCACTTGACACTGGTCCAGCCGCACTCGGTGCATCGGTAGAGGGACTGCGGGCGCGCCATGTCGTCGAGGCTAGGCCGTGCCGCCGACATCGCCGGAGCGGTGCACCGACTCGTCGGGCAGGGCGATCGACCCCGTCATCCGGTTGCGCAACCGCTCGACGGGACTCGGCCGGTTGGCATGGTCGAGTGCCTCGGCACCGTCGGTGTCCTGCTCGGCACGAGCGTTCGCGACCGCCCCGGCCTCACGCCCGAGGTTCTCCGCCTCACGCGCCGAGAGGTAGTGCCGGATCGCCGCGACCGTGTCCACCCGGGCGTCGACCGCCGGCTCGAACGCGCTCGCCCAGACCTCGTACCCCCGGTCGTTCGGGTGGAACAGGTCGCCGTAGCTGTTGAAGAACGTGCGGCGGACCCCGACCCGCTTCGTGATCGTGTGCAGCGGCGCCACGGTCAGCCCGAACTCGGCGGCGACCCGGTGCACGATCTCGTTCGCCACCGCCACCTTGCGCTCACGGTCCGGCACGAACATGCACGGCAGCTCGGCCACCACGGCGTGCGACGGCACCGCGCCGTAGATCGCCCGGATGTTCCGCTCGAACTTGTCCGGGTCGAAGTCCGCGATGTCGTTCGCCCCGATCGACACCGTGCAGATGTCGGGTGTGTACTGCCGGAGCTTCGGCAACTGGTCGCGCTTGGCACCCCAGGTCGTCGAGCCCGAGACGCTCAGGTTCACGACCCGCACCGACTCGTGAGAACGGTGCCGGATCCGGCGCGCCAACAGACCCACGTACCCGCGCGACGGCACCGTCGCGCCGACGCCCTGGGCCGCCGAGTCGCCGATCGCCACGTACAGGAGCTGCCCCTCGTGCTGCTGTCGCTCGTGCCACCAGTCGGCGTGGATCGGCAGCATGTCGACCACCCGTTGCGCGGCCGCCCGCTGGCCCTTGACGCCGGCCCGGGCCCCGACGGCGGCTGCCCCGAGGACACCGGCCCCACCGAGGACGGACGTCAGGAGTGCGATGAGCGTGCGGGTCTTCATGTCGTGGACGGTACGCCCGCAGGCCGAGTCGACGACGTGGGCGCCCTGTGGGTGTGGGAAGAGCTGTGGAGGTGACCGCCTGTGGAGGGCGAGCCGACGTCGGGTGGCGTGACGGGCCTCCCGGATCGTGTAAACTCTTTCCCGGTACCGTGTCCGAGCGGCCGAAGGATCATGTCTCGAAAACATGTGTGGGGGCAACTCCACCGTGGGTTCAAATCCCACCGGTACCGCCACTGGGCGATTCACGGAACTCGGTGAAGAGATTCACGGAACTCGTGAAGCCCGCAACGAAGGCCCCCAGGATGCCCTGGGGGCCTTCGTTGCGCTCGGGTGTCGCGACACGATCAGTGCCGATGCGGCCAAGCGAAGGTCTCCCCACTTTGGGGACCTTCGTCCGGAAGCGCGTTGATCCGTGCTGATGGCGAAGCCTGTCGGGCCGACCGAGCTGCGAGGTTCGAGGCCGCCGGCGTTCCGTTGGGGAGGATCCGTGAGGCTTGAAGCGGGCTGGCTAGCTGCGACGCGGGGGTGCTCGGCAGGTCGGTTGACTACCGCTGGCCGCTGGCCGCTGGCCGCTGGCCGCTGGCCGGTGGCCGGTGGGCTACCGGCCATACGGCTCGTCGAATAACTTGAAGCGCCGACGCTGTCCACGTCGTAGACGAACACTTCTGCGATCTCGGCCCAGCGCCCGCCACTGACCGCCGACGCGGACGACAGTGTCCAGTCGTTGCCGACGTGTAGATCAGCGAGGAGCTGGGTCGGCGGACTGACCGCAAGCCCCCGAGATGGCAATGATTGAAGGGCTAGTGGTAGCGCCGGGTAAGCCCTCATATCACCACCGACTTCGCATTCTGTCGCCGCGGGCACAATGTGGATCGCCCTGGAAGCGCCGCGCAACGCCCATCGCCGCGGACGTGCTGTGTCCAACAGTCCCGACCCTTGGTTGACTGAAGTTCGTGATCGTGCTCGACCGCGCGGGGCGTACTGGGCCATCGTCGCCTGCATGCGTTATCGTGCGCCCATGAGCTATGCTGCGACCGTCCTGACCGTGATGATCGCGTCACCATCAGATGTCAAAGAAGACCGAGATGCAGTTGAACGCGCCATCTACAGTTGGAACGACGCCAACGCTGAAAAGCGTGGCGTAATTCTGCGCCCGTGGCGCTGGGAGACTTCCGCGGTTCCCGTTTTGGGAGCGCACCCTCAACGTCTGATCAACGCACAAGGCGTCGATCAGTCAGACGTCGTCATCGCGATGTTTGCTGGGCGGCTTGGTTCTGCTACACCGGACGCCATCTCCGGGACCGCAGAAGAGATTGACCACGCCCTCGAAGCTGGAAAACCCGTCCACCTCTATTTCTCCACCGCACAGCTTCCGGCTGACGTCGACACTGCTCAACTTGACGCGCTGCGAGCTTTTCGGAGCGATATGCAATCGAAGGGTCTACTTGGCGAGTACAGCAATGTGAGTCAACTCGAACACGAGATCTGGAAGGCGATTGAACACGACATCGCTGCCATCGAAACCTCGATGCCGGCTGAAGGGCAGCGGGGGGCCGTTGAGTTTCTCGTCCAGCCCCAGCAGGAACGCGAAATGACCGGCGCGGACAGCAAGGGCAAGCCAAAGTACGCGACACGCCACTGGCTCGAAGTCACCAATACTGGTACTGAGGACGCCCAGGGGGTGACGTTCGAATCAACCGGTCAGCCTACTTCTATGCACCTCGGGAACTATGACGATCCGACGGTCGTTCATGCTGGTCAGACTCGTCGGGTCAACACCTTCTACACGATGGGTGGCGGGCAGAGTATTCTGCGCGTCAGTTGGAAGGATGGCGACGACACTAAAACGAAGGACTTCTATGTCGATTGAACGACCGAGGCGGTTTTCCTGACCGGAAGGCGGAGATCGGCGCCGCGTCGAACCGCCGACATCTCGCGACGGGAAGGCGGCCGTTCGTTTCGGCGTGCGGCAGCGTGCGGTGTCCCGGATCGCCCAGTCCGCTTTAGCGCGGTCCGCGGCGGCCCGCGGTCCGAGGTCCGTGGGCGAGGCTGGGGAGCGCCGCGCTTCGGCAATGACGGGGCCGGTGAAGACCGACAGAAGCAGTTGGTTGACTCGGGCGGAACCTGGGATGTGGTTCTCGACGCCGGCCCAGAGGTACTCACGCTGGTTGAAGGCCGCCGCCTGCGGGGCGGCGTTGGTGTAAGCGGAGGGGTCCTCATTTGCTTACGCAGCGTCGGGATCCGACGCCGGGTCACGGCGGCGGGTCACGGCGGCGGAACGAGTTGGCCACGGTGGAGGTCGTTCCGCGCGTAGACGTCCGGACCCGCCTGCTGCGCCGTTCGCACCCCGGGGGCAAGGTGTCGGTCCGTGGTCCGCCCGAGGTCGAGCAGGAGTGCCCCGCCGATGTTGACGGCGGTCGCCGCGCCCATGTACCGGGCTGTACCGGACGAGCGAGACCTCGCGCTACCTGCGATCCGTTCCAGCCGAAGAATGTCTAAAGCGGCCATCAGGCCCCGGCTGTGGGGTGGGACTGCTGCAGGTTTGGTTGACTCGCTGGTTTAGGCCGCGAGTGCGACCTGTGGGTCGATGATCGTCTCGTACTCGATCGGGGTCAACTTGCCGAGACCGCGTTGCCGTCGTTTCCAGTGCATCCGAGCCTGCCGCAATCCAGCGCGTTCCTGCACACCAACCTGATAGCCCAACGAACGGGGCGCGATTCACGACGCCGAAGGCTGAGGATCGGGGGCGAACTATTAGTTCGTCACCACACACCGTCCACGCCGCCGCGTTGGCGCCACACCACGGGTGCCGCGCCAAAATGCGATGTGAGAGCAGTGCCCGTAACGTGAGCAAGATTGTTGATGAACGTCAAGCACTGACGTGCGTCGGTCAGACTCAGCGTTGCCCGGCCGCCCTGACGATAGTTCTTCGAGGCGAAGCCGCGGATGTCGGGGTACTGCTCCTCGACTCCATCGGTTCGCTCCACGGCGAACGGTTCCGAGAACCTCGTGTAGAGATCGCGAGCGCCGTGGGCAACGGCGTGCCGAATCCGCATCCAGGCTTGTAGGCGCGCCGCTGCTTCATGCGGGGGTGTTTCGATGTAGCCCAGCCCCTGTCCGCCGTGGGAACTCCACGTCCAATGAGGGAACACGTCGAAGCCGTCCAAGTTCGCGCTGATGAGTCGCCGGGTCCGATCGGCGTTGGGCGTGGAGAATGCTTTCACTTCGTGCTGGTACTTTGCGATGCGACCGGTGTTGGATACCCCACTCGTGTACGGGAACGAGGCGTAGACGAGGTCTTCCACAAGCGCCTGCCAGCTCGCGATCGCCATGAGCACGATTGCGCGGTTGAGGGAAACTTCCGTGAACCGCGGTCCTGCTTTCGGGCCGCCCGACGCTCGGTGGGCCTGCACGACATTGTGGGCATGACCGATGCCGATGCGGTAGTGATTGGCGGCGTCTTGGAACGTCACGGCCAATCCAGGTGAAGTGAGAGTCACTCGGTAAGTCTCGCATTGATGCAGCGTGACGTTGTCCGCGAGCGAGATGTCGTGTCGCCGCGTTCCCGCCTGACTCGTGTTCCGGGGGCATGGCACGACGGGCCAGAACGCGTGGTTCCGGCCCGTCGTGCGTCAGTCGAGCTGTGATGTGCAGGACGTATACGCGAAGGTTGACGAGCTTCGTGTGATACTCGTGTTCGTCCCACACGCGTGCAGGACGAGCTGGGGAGTGCTGCGAGATGACGACGGTGCCGTCGCCTCGGATCGCGGTGACGGTTATCGGTCGTCGCCATCGAACTCTCCGCTTCCACTGCCAGTGCGGCAGCAGAACCAGGCTCGTCTATTCATCCGCGCGCGCGGATGCGTCGTCTGGCTGATGCGACGGCTCGAATCAGGTGTCGTAGTACCGGAGCCGTTCCGCTTCCCATCCCTCCGCAGTGCTTGGCACGGTGGGAGCGGGCGGCAGCACCGGCGGCCACCAAAACGACACCGGTCGCTGCGGGGCGTCACGTTCGCCTGACCAGCGCCGCATCGGGATCGTCTGGAGGAATGAGCACCCATCGCCGGTCCGGACCTTGCGGAGCCGGACCGGTGCTTTCTCGTCCGGGACGTAGAGCCGTTCGGCGAGTTTGTCGCCGGGAACGGACACAGTGTGGCGGTGTGCGTTACCCAGCAGAACCCTGTTCAGCTCCAGTGAGTCGGAGCGACTGAGCGGTCGTTGGACATCGACGGCAGGTAGATCCCGCCGGAACAGCGCCAGCACGTGATGGGGTCCGAGTGGCATCGCGATGATTGGCGCTCCGTGCCATCCCGAGTGTGGTGATGTCATATCCCCGTGGTGTTCGGCAAGTAACGTCACCGGCTCGTCTGTGGTGAGCAGCGGTGCCGCGGAGGTGAACGTCACCGGGGTTCGTCCGGCAAGGTCGGGCAGGAGCGCGTTCGCGCCGCGCATCGACGCGTCCATCTCGAGTTCCGGACTGAACATCGCTTTCCATGGGTCTTGGACGACCCGGTCGAAATACTCCTGCAGCGCTGCAACTAATTCCGGTGTTGGTTCCGTGCCGCGGTCCCGCAGGTGCGCAGCGATTGCACCCGGCCGGTCCAGTTCCCACATTCGGTAGTAACCGGCGCCGAGCATCCACCGTCCCTGTAGCCGGTAGTAGCGGGAGCGTGTCATCTGCACCGCGACGAACTGCAGAAACCGGCCCTGATCTTCCAATGGCAGCGTGTGCAGGCCGTGGTCTCGCACGATCGGCAGAAGAGGCGCCGCGATGGCCTCAACGTTGGACAGCCATGACTCCCAAGCCACGGGAGACCCGCCGTCGACCATGTCCTCGTTGATGCGGTAGTAGTCGGTCTCCACGAGAGCCTGCTCTGGCCGAACTGTGAATGTTTTCCGCTGCTGCGATAGATCCGTCACTTGCACTTGTCCTTCGACGGCCCACTCATTCAGGTAGAAGCGGGGCACCAGGTGGTGTCGGCGGGGCTCCTGCCGCTTCGCGGTCATCGCCGCCGCGTTGTCGAGGACCGCCTGCAACTCCGCACGTTGCTCAGCGGATGGTCCGCGACGACGGTTCTTCACGATGGAGACGGTACGGCGCAGTACCGACATCGAACGACTCCGACGCGTGGGGGCACGCGCCGGAGCCGCAGCAACAACCGTAGGCCCTACGCTGACCGGGGAGAACAGCTGAAGGGGGGGCAAGCGGTGGGATTCGAACATTTCGGTGAGCAACTTCGCCCGTCACCGTTTGGTGAACGGATGAGCCGAGCAACCTACGGTTACCCGAACCGGAAACCTCACGAGCGGATGCGGCGCGAACTGCTCGGCGAGACGCTCTGGCACGATGTTGCATGGGCGTACCGCGACGCAGCGCATGCGGAGCACTCCGACATGTATCTGCTGGTGCAACGCGATCGTGCGCTTCGGAACTTCGACTTGTCGATTCGCTACTTTGAGACGCTGGACCGGAGCGGGTTCGAGGAGTCGCTCGAGCAACTCCTGGGGAAGGCGAAGTCCTTGAAACCGGTAGAGCGCCTCGCCGATTGGGCGGAAGCTGATGGCGCATATGTGATGATCTTCGATGACTACAAGCAGTTGTACGTCGGGCAGTCGTCAGACATCCGTAAACGAATCCGCGCGCACTGGTCCGGCCGGAAGAGCTTTGACCGCCTCCTGTTCGGCGACGTCTACCGATCGATCCTGCCCGTGGACGAGTTCCGTGCGTTCGACAACACCAGAGTTTTTGCTGCGCGGAGCCGAAACCGACACTGGTTGGAGGAACGAGCAGAACGAGCTGCTGACCCCCGGTACACGTTGAACCGCATCGGCGGCGGTGAACTCAGCCCCTTCGCGATGATGATCGCCGCCACCCACCCGCGCGGCCGCGGCCACGTCGACGGGACCGACGCCACTGCAGCTGACCTCGACGCTGCGTATGCGCAGGTGGACGGCATCCTCAGTGGTGCGCGAACACTGGACGCAGACGTTGTTGCGGAACTCGCGCGCTTGGACATGACGGTGCATCTCAGCCGGCGTGCGGACGGCGCCACCCGACTATGGTCACGGCGGGACGTCATCAATCAGGCTGCAGTCCGGGGCAACTTGACGGTGCCGCAATTCGAGCGGTTCCTGGGCCTCATGGGCGAGACCGTCGTGTGGCCGTGACGATATTCACCGGTCCCAGTTGACCGAGGGGTCGTAGGCGCGACTCGCTGCGTTGGTGTACGAGGCCAATACGCCGTCGTGGAGCGCTGCGCGAGCACGGGTGATCGCGTCCCGCCGGAAGTCGGCTTCCAGCCCCTGCGCCGCCCAGTCGAAGAACGGGTGCGCCTCGAACGCCCTGTCGATCCGGGCGATGCGGGCGAGGAGATCATCGACCTGCGCAGCGGTCAACGCGGGGGCGAGGATCATGTACTGGTCGGTAAGGGCATCCGGGTTGAGGGCCATGATTTGGTTGCCTGGCGCCCACTCGATGACTACCCCGTCTTCGAATCGTCCTCCGCCGCCATGGAGCAGCGGGTTCCGGAACTCTGTGGCGAGGTCTGTTAGGCCGGCTTTCAGTTTTGTGGTGACTGCGTCGTGGGGTTTCGGGTACGCCGCGTCGAACTGATCTGCCCACTTTGCTTTCAGGAGCGTCTGCAGCGAGAATTCGTCGCGCAGGGCGGTGGGTGAGAACGCAGTGAGCACCACCAGCAGATGCTGCACCCAGGAGAAGTAGCCAGCGATCAGCGCCGTCGCACGGTACGACTGTTCCCGGTTGTGGAACTTCGGCTGCAACGTGGCTGCGAAGAACCGGCGGACTGCTTCGGCACGGTCCTCGCTTCCGGCATGCATACCGTCGTCTGTCGTGTCCATTCGCGCGTCGACGATTGTCCTGTAGCGGAAGTCGACCATCCCGCGGTACCTGGGCACCTGGTTCACGACGACTGCCCGGCCAGCTGCGATGCTGGGTTCAATCTGCGGCTCCACCACACGACGGTAGAACGACCTTGCTGCGCTGAGCAGCCTCCGCGCGATCCGGTCGGCGTCCGCTGCGTCATCGTGGTGCAGGTCATCCTTGCGGAACAGGTCCAGGCGGAGTCCGTTTCTTGTCCAGCGCAGCCGGACCAACCTGCCCTGCAACGTGAACGAGTACAGCCAGGCGGTTTTTTCGTACGGCGGTTCGGGCAGCGCCTGCAGGGCGCGAAGCATGACGTCGAACAGCGGCGCGTACGCGACAGCTGCGACGGGTAGACGCATCTCGTAGACGCGGTCCCCGTCCTTCGGCGCGGTCTCCACCCCATCAAAACCGCGAAGCTCCCGATGGTAGATGCCGACAACAGTGTCAGCGATGTGCGTCGCGAGTTCATCGTCCACGTTTGGAGGGAGCCTTTCAGACAGTTTCGGTATGCGTTCGGGCGTCCGCAAACGCTGCGGTGAGCCGGTCCCCCCCCCCCCCCCCCCGGCGCAGTGCGCATCATCGCGTACTGCTGCAGGATGTGCGTTTGCTGCCGCCAGGGATCCTGTGTCCACGACGTGATTCGCTGCAAGGTGCGGGTCCGCCATGCGTCGTCATACTGACGGGCAAGCGTCGCATCCTCAATTCGCAGCCGAGCGTCGTACCCAAAGTCGTGCTCCGTCAGCTCGAGCAGCTGCCGCGCCGCCGGGACGCGACTGACCAGCAACGCTGCCTTCGCCTCACGAGCAACGGCGACACGGTGCGGTTCCACCGGCTCCGCCTCATCCAGCCGCCGAGTAATAAACTGCTGGTTCCGACCGAGCGTCACCCATTCGACGAGCAGCCGACCCTGTTCCACCGCTTCCCCACGTGTTGCGTCGCGCTGCGCTTGACGGTCGGCGTCGCGAGCGATCGGTAACGCCTGCCGACTCGTAATCCATGCAGCACCCGCAGCGTCGAACGTTCCCACCGTCCCCAACGCCGGAATAACCAATTGAGCCCATGTCGCCCGATCCGCCCACCAGTAGATGCCGTCATCGTCGCAGCAGCCGCGGACATCGCTTGGGCGTCGGCGCCGGGCATGTCTCACGTCATTCAGCCACCGGATCCGAAGTACCGTCCCCCACAAACAGGGTCTGAGGTTGAGTCACCGTCACCCCTAGGCTGATCCCATGGGGTTTTCAGTGCGTATGGCGCCTGGCGTACGAGTGCGAGTGTCGAGTCGGGGTGTACGGACGAGCATCGGCCCGCGGGCGGCTCGCGTGCATGTCGGCGGCGGGGCGCCCGGGTTCTCCTCCGGCGTCGGACCCGTGAACTACTCGACAAGCCTTGGAGTCAGTCGGCGGAGCTCCTCCGGGGCGGTGACCCGGTCCGTAGCTGCGTCAAGCCGTGCAGAGGCTGCTGACCAGCTCGTCGAGGTGTACCGACGAATCGCGGGCTTGCACCATGAGCACTTCACCCCTGCGGAGCCGCCCGTTGCTCCGGAACCGCCACTCGTCGATGCCGCCGAGGTGGAGCAGCGCCACCGGAAGGCAAGCCTCAAAGGCATCAGCATCTTCGCCAGGGCTCGCCGGCGCGACGCCCTCACGCAAGCAGCCGCGGCAGCACAATTCGAAGTTCAAGCCCAGGAACTCGAGCGGATGCGAAGTTTCACCGCAGCGCAGACGCAACTTGACACCGAATGGGCCCGGCTGCGGACGAACGAACCGGACACGGTCATCGCGGCTCTAGCCGCTGCGTTTGAAGACAACGACGCGGCCGCCGCGCCGCTCGGAGTCAGCGGCGACGAAGCAACCCTCGTCGTCATCGTCCCCACCCTCGCCGGTATGCCGCAGAAGAAGCCCGACGTAACCCCAACCGGCCGACCGACCATCAAGGCTGTGCCGAAGAAAGAAGCAGCAACCTGGCACGCCACCGCCGTCGCCGGCTGCATCCTCGTCACTGTCAAGGAGGCCTTCGCCGTCGCTCCCGGGCTGAACTCGGTCCGCATCGTCGCCGCGACGACACCGGAACGCGACGCGTACGGCAACCGCCACCCCGATGTGTTCATTGCCGCCCGATTCGAACGGGAACGGCTCGACGGGGTGCAGTGGGAGACAACGGAGTCCGTCCGCATCATCAACGACGTCAGCAGCGAACTGCAGCTCAAGCAAGTTGGCGCGGCTAGAACGCTTAGTCCGCTTCCGCTCGAAGACGAACCGGAACTACAGGCGCTGCTCAATGCAATCGACTACGAGGAGCTGGGGGCGTGAACGGACCAGTTGAGTGGCCAGAACTCGACCCAGCAGAGACGATCGCTCTCGCCATAGCGCGCTGCGACATGCACTACGTGGCCTGCTCACTGATCGGCATCGACGACATAGCGGGTGCCGCGGAACTCGCCCTGGTTCAGTACGGGGTGATGGCAGCGTACGAAGCACAGACACACTTCGCACGGACCCTCAACATCGATCTCCCAGCCCGGTGGGATCCGGACACCGCGAAAGCTGCGCGCATGAGCGGAAAGTTCTTTGCGGACAACAAGCGGCACCTCCAAGGAGTCATCGCCCACTTCGAAGCGCTACTCGAAGCGAACCATGAAGCCTACTTCCCTGCAGGCCGGCTCGGTCCGCAGTTCGACTTCCTCCGTGACGATCTTTCCGTAATCACTCTCGACCAGCGCCCCTACATCACATCAGTTAGTGCTCATTTCCTCATCGGTCTGCAACCGCAGCAGACGGCGACACTTGACCAAGTAGGGCCCGCCGCATATCGTCTCGCGGTCGGCACCGGGAACATCGCCGGAGCGCTTCTTGAAAGCTCCGGCATCGTAAGCCACCATCACGCTGCTCGACTCGACTACGTAGCTTGGGATGCAACGAGCGCAGAAGCCCTTCCCCGGCTGTTCGCCGGGGAACTACCCGCGGCAGTCGCGATGGCTCTCGCCACTGTGCAAAGCGTGGTCAGATCAGCAGAATTCAGTAGCGACCGCATCGGATGCGGGTGGTGCGCTCAGGCGGCAAAAAAGCACCGATTCGTCGCTCTGTACCAAGGGCTGAAGGCGCTCGAAGACCTACGAACCGAACGACCCACCTCCGTGCCAGCGGCAGTTTCCAGCCTTCTTGAAGACGAGCGCACACGCTGGGTGCTGTCGAATGCAAAGCTGCGGAACGGTTTGATTCATCTCGGGTTGCAGGACATCGCCTCAGAGCTTCGTCCCGGTGACTCAATCGATGACGCCATCACCGCGTACACCGGCTTGACCGCTGACGATGCCGAAGAGCGAACGAAGGAGCGTCTCTACGCCTTGGGGGAGGCTCTGTCGACATGGATGCTCGCCGCACCACCCTCTGGACCATCGTTTGCAGACGCGCTGCACGCGCCACCACCGGATTGACGTCGGATACTGTCCCAAGTTAGGAACATCTGGTGGATCGCGATGCTTAATTGCCGTGTGGTTTGCCGCGACCGCCCACTCCATTCTAAGGTGCTCAGATGACAACGGAAACGGCCTGGGCGATGTGGCAGCGGCTGGCAAGGAAGTTCGCCGAGGAGGCCCGTGGTCGCAGGGTGCCGTTCACTCATCGACGTGAGGGAAACTGGTGGGAGCGCGATCGGGACGAGTGGCAGTTTCGCGTGCGTTACCTGTGGACCGAGGGCGCAGGAGAGCTCTACTACTGGGTGACTATTACCAAGAGCGGACTACTCACGGTGAAGGTACCGGCGCAGACACGTCCTTTCAACGCGTTGTCGCTTGAAGGCAAGGGGGCGTACGAGCCGATTCAAGAGGCCACAGCGTGGGAGGCTATGTCTACGTACATTAGTCAAAACAGTCAGGCCTAGTAATCCTGCGTATTTTTGGCCCGCTGTCGCGAAGGTTCGCGGTGGCACAGCTCGTCGGAGCACGGCTCAACACCCACGGTCGTCAGTGCGGGCAGCGCGGATTGCGCGCGTAGGTGGCGGCTGAAGCAGCGGGTCCTTCAGCCGCATCTGAGTGGGCGGCAGCGCTCCCGCTGGCCGCCTCGGAACCTGTGAGAAGCGACTTCTCAGTGATATATGCGGTCATCGCCGACTCGATCCGATCGGGAACCGACTGGACACCGTCCTTTTGCAAGCGTCGACTCGACGCAGCACGGGCGGCGAGTCAGAACCGAACTGAGGCTGAAGGTCTCCATCGTCCGCGTGGCGGTCGGGGAATCGGGTGTGACAGAGTGAGAGGGCGCTGCGTGCCATTGGCAAAGCCAGGTCAGAGCGCTGCTGATCGGGCTCGGAGGAAAATTTGAGAAGGGCCGGAGGAAGCGGTCCCCTTAAAGCGGTCGGCGGATCCGCGTCGCCAGGCCGAAGCGAGGAGATCCGTGAATCGCCCCCCACTTCTCAGAAAACCCCGTTCGCGCGGGGGTTTCCTGCATCTCCAGATGCAGCACCGATCGCCCTCGAGGACGTGAGCGACCGGGGCGCTCTGCCGCCGCCTCAGCGCCGCTTGCGGAGCGCGTTCGTGGCCCAGAGTGCGACGGCGATCAGCACGGGCTGGAACAGGAGCCGGACGAACCGCTTGGTGTCGGTGTCCAGGCCGAAGCCGTCACGGTGGTGCATCCATTGGGCGATGTTGCCGGGGAAGATGGCGGTGAAGAACACCGCGGCGACCCACCCGACGGTGGCCTGCCGACGGACCAGCAGCACGAGGGCGGCGCCGAGGGAGATCTCGGCGATGCCCGAGGCCAGGACCGTGACGTCCGGGTCCAGCGGGACGAACTCCGGCACCTGGGCCCGGAACTCCTGACGGGCGACGGTGAGGTGGCTGATGCCGGCCCAGGTCATGGCGGCACCCAGCAGGATGCGGACGACGGTGCGGGGCTTGGTCGAGCGGGAAGTGCGGCGGCGGGAGGTCATCAGGGGCACGTGCCTTTCACAGGGGATGGTGGAGCGGTGCGTCGACCGACGCTGCGGATGCGACGCCGGCGGGTGAGTTCGAACACGATCACTGCACCGGTCGCCGCGAGGAGGCCGACGCGATGCGCGCGGGCCACCGCCGTCGCGCCGGAGACGGCCAGTGCTGCGGCGGCGACGGTTCCCGCGGTGACGGTGCGGTCTTCGAGGTCGATGCTGGTGCGCACTGCTCCGAGTGCCGTCGCTGCGGCTGCGGCAGCCGTGGTCCACGGACGTGCGCCCCGCGCGAGGGTTGCGCCGGCTGCGATCTCGAGCAGCGGCACCAGGAGTGCGTGCGGGAGGCCGGGCACGAAACCGCGTTCCTGCATCCGGTGCGCCCGGACCGGCAGGGGTCGCGTCATCGACGTGCCTGCTCCGTGCAGGGCGAGGAGGATCCCGGCGGTCCGGGTCATCGGTTGTGCTCGATCATGTTGTGCACAACCTAACACGATGGCCCGCCGAATGCGCCTCAGCGGCCTGCGTCCCGCGCAGCCACGCGTCGCCGAACCGCCGCCGTCCACCCGAGCGAGATGGCACCGGCACCGAGCAGCGCCTTCACCGCGCCGCCGAGGACGAACGGGTACAGCCCGAACTCGAGCGTCTGCTGCAGGTCGAGCCCGAGCGACACCGCGAGCCAGCCCATGCCGATGGCGAACGTCACGACGGTGCCGAGCGCGAAGGACAGCACCGAGTTCCGCAGCGGGCGGTCGCCGAAGCGTTCGGCGATCCACCCGACCAGGGCAGCGGCGGCGATGAACCCGACGATGTACCCGCCGGAGGGACTGACGAGCACGCCGAACCCGGCGGAGCCACCCGCGAAGACCGGCAGCCCGATGACTCCGAGCAGCGCGTATACGAGCATCGACAGGGCACCGCGGCGAGCACCGAGGGCGCTGCCGACCAGGAGGACGGCGAGCGTCTGCCCGGTGATCGGGACGGGCCAGAGCGGGACGGACACCTGTGCGGCGCCGGCAGTGAGCAGTGCGCCGCCGAGGACGAGTGCCGTGCTCACGACCGCGGTGCGGGGAGCAGGGCGTCGGCGAGCGGACGGTGTGCGGTGGGGGAGAGCGCGGTCATGGCAGAACCTCCAGATGGGGCGACAGAGACGAACGGAACAGCGGGTCAGACGGTGACGGCGACGAGCAACGACTCGGCCTCGCGCCGGGCATCCGCGACCGCGGCGGTGTCGAGCCCGCACGCCCGCAGGCAGGTCGCGACGATGGCGTCGCGGTCGGCCTCCTCGACACCTCCGACGCGGCGGAGCTGGATGACGGTCTCGGCGAGCTGGATGAGGATCCCGCCGAGCCGTGCCGGCGAGATCGCGACGGTGACGTCGGAGTCGGCGGCGAGCGACCCGAGGCGCCCGTAGGCGTCCCGCAGCTCGATCCGCTCGGCGCGGAACCCGTCGTAGCGCTCGCCCTGCACCTCGGGCAACAGGTAGAGCGTGCCGATGTTGTGGGGGGTGCGGGCGAGCGTCTCCACGTCGATCAGGACGAGCGCGGCCAGCGCGCCGGCTGCGGTGGCGGACGCCGGGACCCGCTGTTCGAGCTCGCGGACGACCCCGAGGCTCGGCCGGACCGAGGTCGTCAGGAGTTCGACGAGCATGTCGTCCTTGCCGGCGAAGTGGTAGTACAGCGAGGCCTGGCGGATGCCGACCCGCTCCGCGATGGCTCGGGTCGAGGTGGCGCTGATGCCGTTCTCGACGAACAGTGCGGCGGCGGCGTCGAGGATCTGGTCGCGGGGACTGAGCGCCGAGTCGGCGTTCGGGACGGCCCTCGGGCGACCGGGCCTGGCCGGTCGGTCGTCGGAGGACATGGAGTCATCCTCCCAGCGCGGCGTCATGCCTGCTCGCGGTAGGCCCGCCAGCCGCCGAACGCCGTGATGTCGAGTGCGCCCTCGACGGCGAAGGGTTCGACCAGGAACCCGGTGACGTCGGTGCCGTCCTCGAGCGTCACGGTGCCGATGGCCATCGGCGCGGGCAGGGACGCCACGAAGGTGCCGAACCCGGCGGCGGGCAGCCGCCAGACCTCACCGGCGATGCCCGAGCCCGACCCCGAGCCGGAGCCCGACCCCGAAGCCGAGCCGGAGCCCGAGCCCGAGCCCGACCCCGGCGCGAAAGCGCCGGACGCGACCAGCCCCACCCGGACCAGCCCGGGCTTTGGCGGCACCGTGTCGAGGGCGTACAGCCGGTAGTCGGACGCGGTGCGGGCCTCCCGGACGAACGATCCGCCGGACGCGACCAGCTGGCCGTTCAGCGGCTGGTCACGGAGGTGCGCTCCGACGACCAGCAGGTCGACGGTGGGCGCGAGGAACGCGGCGCCGAGCGCCGCGAGCCGTCGGTCGGTGAACGCGGGACCGGTCAGCATGACCCCGAACGGCAGGCCGTCGACGAAGCCGGCAGGGACGGCGAGCGAGGCCATGTCGAGCAGGTTGGCGAAGTTCGTGTACCGACCCATCCGGCTGTTCGCGCCGATCGGATCGGCCGCGACCTCGTCGAGGGTGGGGTGCCATGTCGTGGTGGGCGTGAGGAGCGCTGTGGTGCCGGCGAGGGCGGCGCGTCCCGCGGCGCCGAGCACGTCGAGGCGTTCCTGGTCCGCGAAGAGGTCCGCTGCCGTCGGTCGGGCGCCACCCAGGACGATCGTGGCGACCGACGGGTCCAGGTCGTCGCCGACCAGGTCGCGGTGCGCCTCGACGTGCGCGCCGACGGCGGCGTACCGCTCGGCGACGAACGCGCCGTCGTAGAGCAGCGACGCTGCGTCGAGCAGGGGTGCGATGTCGACCTCGACCACCTGGTGGCCGAGTGCGCGGAAGCGCTCGACGGCGGCGGCGAAGGCCTCTGCCCAGCCCGGCGCGAGGCCCTCGAGCTGCGACGGCAGCGGGATCGCGATCCGCGGGACGGCGGGCACGTCGGCGAGGGCGACGTCGATGCGGGCGAGCGGGTCGGTGTCGTCCAGCCCAGCCATCAGCTCCGCCGCCGTGCGGGCGAGGTCGAGCGATCGGGCGAAGACCGTGACGCAGTCCTGCGAGCGGCAGGCCGGCACGACACCGGTGTTCGGCACCAGGCCCTTGGTCGGCTTCACACCGACCAGGTTGCCGAGCGCCGCCGGCACGCGGCCGGACCCGGCGGTGTCCGTGCCGAGTGCGAAGTCGACGATGCCGAGCGCGACGGCTGTGGCGGAACCGCTCGACGAGCCGCCGGAGATCCGCGTCGGGTCCCACGCGTTCCGGACCGCGCCGAAGGGCGACCGGGTGCCGACCAAGCCGGTGGCGAACTGGTCGAGGTTCGTCTTGCCGACGACGACCGCGCCGGCGGCGCGCAGGCGGGCGACGGCGGTCGCGTCGGCGGCGGGTTCGTACGCGTAGGAGCGGGCGGCGGCGGTCGTGGGCAAGCCGGCCACGTCGATGTTGTCCTTGACGGCGAACAGCAGGCCGGCGAGGGGAGCGTCGGGTCGACGGCCTCGGCCTCCTGCAGGACCGCGGCGCGGTCGCGCAGGGTGATCCAGACCTCGGGCCGGTCGGCGGCGTCGATGCGGTCGAAGGCGTCGCGGACGCGGTCCGCAGCGGCGCTCGCCGCGCTCACGCTCCCGCTCCGATCGCGGCCAGGACCTGCCCCGGTGCGACCTGGTCGCCCGGCTTGATGTAGACCTCCAACACGTGGCCTTCCACCGGTGCGTGCACCATCGACTCCATCTTCATCGCCTCCACGGCCAACAACTTCTGTCCCTCGTCCACCCGGTCACCCGGTCGCACGTCCACCTGCCACACCGTCGAGGTGAAGGGCGCGGTCACGGCCGTCGCCCCGGCGGGCAGGACGACCTCGTCCGCCACGACGGCGGCCGGTTCGTCGCGCACGTCGAACTCGCCGGAGGCTCGCCACCGCTCCTTCTCCTCGCCGAACGCTCGCGCTTGCTGCGCCCGGAAGTCCGCGATCGAGCCCGCGTTCGCCTCGAGGAAGCGGTTGTACGACGCGATCGAGAACTCGCCGTCGACGGTCTCGAACGAGCCCCGTCCGGCGTCGGTCTCGGCCCGCAGCTCGAGCAGCTCGTCGGCACCGACCGGGTACCACTCGATGCGATCGAAGAAGCGCAGCGCCCACGGGTCCTCCTGGAACAGCCCGCCGCGGCGGAACCGGTTCCAGATCTGCACGGTGCGCCCGACGAACTGGTAGCCGCCCGGCCCCTCCATGCCGTAAATGCAGAGGTACGCACCGCCGATCCCGACGGAGTTCTCGGCGGTCCAGGTGCGGGCCGGGTTGTACTTCGTGGTGACCAGGCGGTGCCGAGGGTCGAGCGGCGTCGCGACCGGGGCGCCGAGGTACACGTCGCCCAGGCCGAGCACGAGGTAGCTCGCGTCGAAGACGGTGCGGAAGACGTCGTCGACGCTCTCCAGACCGTTGATGCGCCGGATGAACTCGATGTTCCAGGGGTCCACGGTGCGTCGTTCCGCACGCCGTTCATGTACCGCTCGATGGCGAGGCGTGTGGCGGGGTCGTCCCACGACAACGGGAGCTTGACGGTGCGCGACGGCACGACGAGCTGGTCAGTGGGCGGGATCTCGTCCTCGAGTTCGCGGAGGAGCCCGGCCACGTCACGGGCCTTCAGGACCGACGCGTCGGTGTGCACTTGCAGCGAGCGGATGCCCGGGGTGATGTCGAGGACGCCCTTCGGCGCCTCCTGCTGCAGCTTCGTCATGAGCGCGTGCACGCGCATGCGCAGCGCGATGTCGAGCGTCATGTCGCCGTACTCGACGAGCACGTTGTCGTCGCCGTCGCGTCGGTAGGCGACGCTCGGACGGACGTCGGTCGCCTCCAGGCGGGTGATCACGCCGTCGTCGCCGTCGCCCCCGGTGCGGGGGACGGTCCGGGAGGCCCGGTTCGCCTCGAGCGCGGCGGCGTCGGCTTCGCGGACGGGGACGAACCGGACCGTGTCACCTGGTCGGAGTTGGCCCAGCTTCCACAGGTCGCCGCTGGCGACCACGGCGGGGCAGACGAAGCCGCCGAGCGAGGGCCCGTCCGGACCCAGGATGATCGGGGTGTCGCCGGTGAAGTCGATCGCACCGACCGCGTACGGGGTGTCGTGGATGTTCGAGGGGTGCAGACCGGCCTCGCCGCCGTCCGTCCGCGCCCACTCGGGTCGGGGCCCGATGAGCCGGATGCCGGTGCGCGCCGAGTTGTGGTGCACGCCGTAGTCGGTGGCGTAGAAGACGTCCAGGTCCGCGCGGGTGAAGAAGTCCGGGGCGGCGTGCGGCCCCTCGGTCACGGCGATCTCCCACGCGTCGGTGAGTGCCGTGCGGTGCTCGGCCGGGGTCGGACCGCCGACCAGGCCCAGGCGGGCGCCCCCGGGGAAGGCGGGGTGCGCCGCGTCGGAGTCCGGGGAGCCCGGCCGCAGGACGTCGCCGGCGAGCAGCGCGCGACCGGCGTGGCCGCCGAAGCCACCGAGCGTGAACGTGGCGGTGGAGCCGAGGTACGTGGGGACGTCGAAGCCGCCGCGGACGGCCAGGTAGGTGCGCAAGCCGGGCCCGGGGCCGTCCCGACCGCCAGGGTCTGTCCGGCGCCGACGTCGATCGGCTCCCAGAGCGGGACGGGGTCGCCGTCGAGGGTCGCGGGCGCCGGTGCGCCGGTGAGCGCGACGACGGCGGAGGTCGAGAAGCGCAACGTCGGACCCGTCGCCGTGATCTCGAGCGCGGGGGCGCCGTCGGGGTTGCCCACGGCGCGGTTCGCCTCGGCGAACGACGCGGCGTCGAACGGTCCGCTCGGCGGGACACCGACCTGCCAGTACCCGACCCGGCCGGGCAGGTCCTGGATCATCGTCATGGTGCCCGGGGCGATGACGTCGATGCGCGGGTCCGGGTCGTCGGTCTCGTCGAGCGTCGAGGTGGAGTGCGTGGCGGTGCGGAGCTCGAGGTCGTCGGTCAGGGCACGGAGCAGCCCGGCGTTCGTCACGATGCCGTCGATCCGCGTGGCGGCGAGGCCGTCGCGCAGCCGGTCGAGGGCGTCGTCGCGGGTCTCGCCGGTGGCGATGACCTTCGCGAGCATCGGATCGTAGAACGCCGAGACCTCGGAGCCGGTCTCGACCCAGCCGTCGACGCGGAGTCCGCTCGGGTCGCCGGACTCGGTGGTCGCGCTCGGGAACACCGCCTGGGTGACGAGGCCGCTGGAGGGCAACGAACCCTTCGCCGGGTCCTCGGCGTAGACGCGGGCCTCGATGGCGTGGCCGTTCGGGGTCCAGGTGCGGTCGAAGACGTCGTCGCCGATGCCGTCGGCGCCGTCACGGGCCAGGCGGAGCATGAGGTCGACGAGGTCGACTCCGAACACCTCCTCGGTCACCGGGTGCTCGACCTGCAGGCGGGTGTTCACCTCGAGGAACGACGCCTCTTCGCGCACCGGGTCGTAGACGAACTCGACGGTGCCGGCGCTGCGGTACCCGACGCTCGCGGCCAGGCGACGGGCGGACTCGTGCAGCTCGCTGCGGACGTGCTCGGGCAGCGCGGGCGCCGGGGCCTCCTCGATGACCTTCTGGTTCCGACGCTGCAACGAGCAGTCCCGGTCGCCGATCACCGCGACGCGCCCCTGGCCGTCGCCGAAGAGCTGGACCTCGACGTGCCGGGCCGGTCGCACCAGGCGTTCGAGGAAGATGCCGGCGGACCCGAAGGCCGCGGTGGCCGTGCGGGTGACGCTCGTGTACGCCGCGCGCACCTCGTCGAGGGTCGCGCACGCCTGCATGCCGATGCCGCCGCCGCCACCGGTGGCCTTGAGCATCACCGGCAGGCCGATGCGCTCGGCCTCGGCCACGGCGTCGTCGACGTTCTCGAGCAGGCCGGTGCCGGCGAGCATCGGGACCCCGGCAGCGGCGGCGAGCTCGCGGGCGGTGTGCTTCGCGCCGAAGCGGACGATCTGGTCGGCGGTCGGCCCGACGAACCGGATGCCGGCGTCCTCGCAGGCGCGGGCGAAGTCCGTGTTCTCCGACAGGAACCCGTAGCCGGGGTGGACCAAGCCGGCGCCGGTGTCCTTCGCTGCCTGCACCACGGCGTCGATGCGCAGGTAGGAGTCGCGGGCGGGCGCCGGGCCGAGGCGGACGGCGACGTCGGCTTCGCGGACGTGCGGCGCGGCCCGGTCGGCGTCCGAGTAGACGGCGACGGTGCGCATGCCGAGGGCCTTGGCGGAGCGGATCACCCGGCGGGCGATCTCGCCGCGGTTGGCGACGAGGACGGTGTCGGTGGAGAGCGCGGGTGGCTGGGGCACGGTGTCCTCCGTGTCGGGTGCGGCGATCACGGCTGGACCACGATCATGCGCAGCGGGGTGCAGGAGAAGTCGTTGCACGGGTTGTTCATCTGGGGGCAGTTCGACACGATGACGAGCACGTCGCGTTCGGCCCGGACGGCGACGCGCTTGCCCGGTGCGCTCATGCCGTCGACGATCCCGAGGGCGCCGTCGGCCTCGACCGGGACGTTCATGAACCAGTTGAGGTTCGAGACGATGTCGCGGGCGCCGAGGCCGTGCCGTCCGGCCTCGGCCAGGAAGTTCTCGCGGCAGCCGTGCTGGTACTGGGTGTGGTGGCCGTACCGCAGGGTGTTGGACTCCTTCGAGCACGCGCCGCCGATGGTGTCCTGCCGGTCGATCTCGTTGGCGACGACCGTCATGAGCGGGTGCCCCTCGTTCGACATCAGCACGGTGCCGGTGCGGACGTAGGCGTTCCCCTGGGCCGCGAGGGTGTCCGGGACGCTGTAGCGCTCGTCCGGGTCGTGCGCGTCGTAGACCAGGCAGTCGGCGCTCTGGTTGCCGCCGACGTCGACGATGGTGAGCACCTCGCCGGCGCGGACCACGGCGGACCACGGTGCGAGCGGGGCGACCCGGTCGTCGCGGACGACGTCGCCGGGCACGAGGGACTCGCTCCAGTCCAGGGCGACGTCGGGGGCGTGGACGGCGCCGACCGGGACGGTGGAGGTGCGGGTGTGCGTCGTCGTGTCGGGCATCAGAGGCCTCGTGCTTCCGCGTAGTCGATGGCGTTCAGGTAGGCGCGGGTGAGTTCGGGCGTCGCCGTGAACCGCTCGTCCGCGTCGGTCGTCGGTGCCCCACGCCAGGCGTGCACCCGGAGCGGGCCGACGGCGTACTCCGGCCGGGGGTCGATGGGGTGCGCGACGTTCGCGACGAGCACGAGCAGCGGCAGCTCGGCGACGAGGGTGACGTGGTGCCCGGCACCGGCCGACCCCGTAAAGGTCATCGCCCCCTCGTCGTCGATCCGGACGCCCTGGAAGAACGAGACGCTCGGCGGCAGGTCACGCCTCGTCAGCCCGTGCTTGGCGGCGGCCTTCGCGAAGAGCGACCGGCCGCTCGGGCTGGGCCCCTCGGGTGCCGCACCGCCGTACTTCCGCTCGTTCCAGGCGTCGGTCGACGTGCCGCAGAAGGCGTCGTGGTGCCCCGAGGTGTCCTCGACCACCGTCGCCAGGGCACGGCCGTCCCCGCTGAGCAGCGGCGTGCCGACGCCGAGGTAGGCCTGCCACGGGATCTTCTGCGTGTCGGCGACGTTCAACCGCTCCCACGGTTCGAGCGCGTTGAACACCAGGAGGTTGGCGCAGGCCTGCCCCGTCGGGTCGTCGAAGCGGAGACGAGAGCCCCTGGCCAGGACCTTGTGCGTGTACCCGCCGGGGGCCACCGTCTCTGCCCAGACGAGCTGTGCGCGGTCCACGCCGTCGGGGGCGAACGGTGACGTCGACGCCGGCAGGTACGGCATGTACTCGGACTGCGTCCCGGCCTGGGCGCGCGCATCGGAACGCGAGGCGAGCACGCTGTCGGTCTGGTGGAGGTCGCGCATGGGGTTCCTTCGGTCAGGCTTCGACGGTCGCGGTCGCGGTCGCGGAGGCGGGTGCCTGGACGGCGGGGACCGACGCGGTGGACGGGACCTCGGCGAGGGTGATCGGTCCGTGCGCACGGTGCCGCCGGGCCGACCACACCCAACCCACGAGCAGGACGGCGCCGATGAACAGCAGTGCGCTGTACTGCAGCCACCACGAGTTCCCGGTCAGGTCGTAGATCTCCGGGCGCGGCCAGATGAGGTTGACCGCCATGCCGATCTGGAAGGCGACGGCGAGGGCGTTGAGCGGGATGCCCCACCGGCCGAGTGTGAACAGCGGCTTGCCGTCCTCGTCCACGCCGGCGGGGAAGCCGGACCGTCGGAGCCGGATGCGTTGGACCAGCAGGGGGCCGGTGACGCCGAGGTAGGCCAGGTAGAGCATCGCGATGCACAGGCTGGACAGGGCGGTGAAGATCGCGGACTGACCGATGTTGACGGCGAGTGCGAGGCCGGCACCGACACCGACGACGATCGACGCGGCGATCGGCGTCCCGGTCCGGGGCGAGACCCGAGCGAGCGTGCGGTGGAAGGGCAGGGCCTTCTCGCGGGCCATCGAGTAGACCATGCGCGCACCGGCGGTCTGCACGGCGAGGGTGCAGGCGAACACGGCGACCGCGACGGTGCAGAGCAGCAGCCGGCCGAAGACGTCGCCGAGCGTCGAGGTGATCACCCAGGCGAGTCCCTGCGTCGCCAGCTTGCCGTCGGTCAGGCTCGGGGCGGCGACCAGGGCGCCGATGATGAGCAGCCCGCCGCCGAGGCCGGAGACGGTGAGCGCGCGGACGATGGTCTTCGGGGTGGTCCGGCGGGGGTTGTGCGTCTCCTCGGCGAGCTCACCGGCGGAGTCGAAGCCGACCATCACGTAGGCAGCCATCAGGGACGATGCCAGGAACGCCCAGACGTACGGTTCGGTGCTCGTCGAGCCGGCGGTCGTGAACACCACCGCAGGGCTGCGGTGCGGCAGCAGGAAGAGCGCGCCGATGAGCACGACGACGCCGATGATCTCGATCAGCACGCCGAAGCTCGTGACCCGCGCCATCAGCCGGACGCTCGTGATGTTCACCAGGGTCGTCACGACGAGCATCACGATGCCGAGCACCACCGCGTTCGCAGCACCGGTCGACGAGGCGAGGGAGGGTCGGCTCCGGGGCCGCCGACGACCTGGAACCCGTTCCAGATCGCAGGGAGCACGGCCTGCACCGCGATGGCTGCGACGGCCACGGTGAGGATCTGCCCGATGATCATCGTCCACCCGGTGAACCACCCGAAGCGCGCGCCCGCCAGACGACTGGACCACTGGAAGATCGCGCCCGAGATCGGCCACCGGGCGGCGAGCTGCGCGAAGTTCAGCGCGACGAGCAGCTGGCCGCCGAAGACGAGCGGCCAGGCCCAGAAGAACGCGGCACCGCCGAGTCCGAACCCGAGGCCGAACAGCTGGAAGACGGTGGTCAGGATCGAGACGAACGAGAACCCGGCCGCGAACGACGAGAACGAGCCGACCCCGCGGTGGAGTTCCTGCTCGTAGCCGAGTCGGGCGGAGCCCTGGGTGTCGACGGGGTCGACGCTGGACGTGGCGCGCGGTGCGTGGAGCGGTGACTCTGGAGAGCGCATGGCTGCAGACCTTTCGCGGAGTACCTGTCGGGCGACAGGTAGTGCGACCAGTGTCGTGCGGACCCGTGTCGCCGTCGTTGCCCGGCTGTTTCGGGCACGTGACGGAAGGGGCTCGCGTGTAAACGTTCGGAGTCGAGCGAGGAGCCCGGCGACACGTGTGGACAAGAGGGATCCAAACCGATGTAGATTGGATCCGTCAAGTCCGCCACCGCGAAAGGCACGTCGTGATCCAGACCGTCCTCGGCCCCGTCGAGTCGTCCGGGATCGGTGCGGTGTCGATGCACGAGCACCTGCTGACCGACGCGAGCGCCCTGCAGCGGCCCGGTGTCGAAGCGCTGGAACCGAGCCTCGCGGTCACCGCGGACCTGGCTGCCGCCCTGCGGTGGAGCCAGCTCGCACTCGCGGACAACCTGCGCCTCGACGACGTCGACCTGCTCGCCGACGAACTCCGCACCGCGCGGAGCAGCGGCCTCGGGCTCGCCGTCGACCTGAGCTCCCTCGGCTTCGGCCCCGACCACGCCCGGCTGCCCGACCTGTCACGGGCGAGCGGCGTCGGGATCGTCGCCGGCTACGGGGCCTACCTGCCACGACTGCTGCCCGAGTGGTACCTCGACCTGGACACCGACGGGCGACAGGGGCTCTTCGAACGGGCACTGACGGGCTCGGTACCCGGCACCACGTACCGCGCCGGGCTGCTCGGCCTGATGGGGACGACGACGGCGTTCGCGACCGCCGACGGACTCGAGGAACGCCGCAGTCTCACGGCGGCTGCACGAGCGGCGGCGACCACCGGCGCGGCCGTCGTCGTCCGGCTGGCCGCCGACGCCCGGAACGGCCTCGAGGTGCTCGCGCACGTCGTGGCCGAGGGGGTCGACCCGAGCCGGGTCGTGTTCTCGACCGTCGACGAGTTCCTCGACCTGCCCTACCTGCGCGACCTCGGCCAGGCAGGAGCCGTGCTCGAGCTCTGCTTCGGCAACGAGGGCTCGCACGTCGGTCGCATCCGCAACGCCAGCGATCCGCAACGGCTCGACGCCTTCCTGGCCCTGCGCGAGAGCGCCCCCGACACCCGCTGGGTCTTCGGTCACGCCACCTGGACGAAGGGCCAGCTCCGCCGGTACGGCGGACACGGCCTCGACCACCTGACCGCCCGGGTCGTCCCCGGCCTCCGCGCACTCGGCGTGCCCGACGAGGTCCTCACCCGGATCACGGTCGACGAGCCCGCTCGACTGCTCGACCGCCCCTGACCGAGCACCCCGACCCACCGCACCCACGTCCCACGGAGGAACCGTCATGAGAGACACGCTCGCACCCCTGGCCCCGCTCGAGCCGTTCCTCGTCGACGGTACCTGGACTGCACCCGACGGCGCCGAACTGCTCGACGTGCTCGACCCCGCCACCGAGGTGCTGCTCACCCGGGTGCCCCAGGCCGGTCCCGCCGACGTCGACGACGCCGTGGCCGCCGCGCGCCGGCGCACGAGGACCGCCGGTGGAGCGGGATGAGCCCGCACGACCGCAGCCGCATCCTGAACCGGGTCGCGGACCTGATCGAGGAGCGGCTCGAAGAACTCGCCGTGCTCGAGACCCGCGACAACGGCAAGCCGATCGAGCGCTCCCGCGCCGACACCGCGACCTCGGCCCGGGTGTTCCGCTACTACGCCGGCGCTCCCTCGCGCCTGACCGGCACGGTCGTCCCCGTCGACGGCGGAGCGCACCACGTGTACACGACCCTCGAACCGGTCGGCGTCGCGGCGCTCATCCTGCCCTGGAACTTCCCGATCATGACCGGCGCGTTCAAGCTCGCACCGGCGCTCGCCGCGGGCTGCACGGTGGTCGTCAAGCCGGCCGAGCAGACCCCGCTCACGATGCTCCGGGTCGCCGCGATCTGCGAGGAAGCCGGTGTGCCCGCCGGGGTCGTCAACGTCCTGACCGGCGACGGCCGGGTCGGTGCCGCGCTCACCGCGCACCCCGGTGTCGACAAGGTCTCGTTCACCGGCAGCACCGAGGTCGGCCGCAAGGTGATGACCGCCGCGAGTGCGGACTTCAAGCGCCTGACCCTCGAGCTCGGCGGCAAGAGCCCGAACATCGTGTTCGAGGACGCCGACCTCGACGCCGTCGTGCTCACCGCGATGCGTGCGTCGTTCGGGCACTCCGGCCAGATGTGCACCGCGGGCAGCCGCCTGCTCGTGCAGCGGTCGGTCCTCGACGAGGTCACCGAGCGCCTGGTCGCCGCCGTCCGGAAGGTCCCCGTCGGCGACGGGCTCGACGGCGGGATCACCGTCGGACCGCTCGTGTCCGAGGAGCAGCGGCAGCAGGTGCTCGGGTACATCGCGCAGGGCAAGGCCGAGGGGGCGACGGTCGCGGTCGGCGGCGGCGTGCCCGAGCGCCCGGGCTACTACGTCGAGCCGACGCTCTTCACCGGCGTCTCGAACACGATGACCATCGCGCGCGAGGAGATCTTCGGGCCCGTCGTCGGTGTCATCCCGTTCGAGGACGAGGACGAGGCGATCGCCATCGCGAACGACCAGACGTACGGCCTCGCCGCCGGGGTCTGGACCCGTGACCTGTCCCGCGCCCACCGGATGGGCCAGCGGCTGCACGCCGGCACCGTGTGGGTGAACACCTACAACCTGTTCGACCCGGCACTGTCCTTCGGCGGGGTCGGCGAGTCCGGCCTCGGCCGCGACCTCGGCGAAGAGGCCCTGCGCGCGTTCTGCGAGTCGAAGAGCGTCGTCATCGCGCTCTGAGGTCGCGACCGGTGCCGCCGCCGTCGTGCCTGCCGAGCGCGGGCACCGCGGCGAGCTGCAGGGCGGCGAGGACGACGAGCGCCCACCCGGAACCGACCGCCGACACCAGGACCCCGCCCACGAGTGAGCCGACGGCGTAGCCCGCGCTGGTGACGGCCGAGAAGACGCCGACGCCGGTGGCCCGGGTGCGGTCGTCGAGCGTCCGGGTGCTCAGGATCGTGAGCGTCGGGAAGAGCGGCGAGTACCCGGCACCGACCAGGACGGCACCGGCGGCCGCGGTCGGGAAGTCGTGTGCGACCGCGAGGACGGCCAGCCCTGTGGCGAGGACGACCAGGGCTCCTCGTGCGGTGCGGACGGGCCCGATCCGGTCCGGCAGTCCGCCGAGGAGCAGTCGCACCCCGACGACGCTCGCTGCGAAGACCGTGAAGACGTTCGCGGCCCCGGTCAGTCCCTGCGCGCCGACGCCCTGCCCGACCAGGTGCTGGATGAGGAACGCGATCATGAAGCCCTCGGCCGCCCAGGCCACGAGTCCCGCCGCACCCGGTCGTACGACGGCCCGCAGCACCGCCGCGAGACCCGCACCGGCCGGTCGTGCCGGGCTGCGGTGCACCGGAGCCGATCCGCCCCGCGTGAGCAGTGCCACTCCGAGCCCGGCGAGCTGGATGCCGATCGTGACGACCCACACGATGCGGTGTCCGGCCGACTGGTACAGGTTCTCGCCGACCACGGGCCCCAGGGCGAGACCGATCCAGACGGCGAGCCCGAACAGGCCGAGTGCGCGGCTCCGCTGGGTCACCGGGACCTCGGCGACGACCCAGGCAGTCAGGGCGGTGGCGGTGGCCGCGTTGCCGGCGCCGAAGACGAGCCGGCTGACCGCGAGGCTCGGGACGCTCAGCGCGACGAGCACGATGCCGAGTCCGGCCGCCGCCAGCAACCCGGCACCGAGGAGGACGCGTCGTGGACCGAGCCGGTCGCTCAGGATGCCGGCGAGTGGCATCGCGCCGATCGCCACGAACCCCGCGAGCGACACGAGCAGCCCACCGACGGCGGGGTCGGCGCCGAGCTGGTCCGTCGCCACCCGTGGCACCACCGGGGTGCTCGCACCGTTGACGACGTAGCCGGCGGTCGACGCCACGACGAGGAGCCAGAACGCGGTCCCCCGCGTGCCGGTCTCGGCGAGCGGTCTCACTCCCCGGCTCGGCGGGGGCGGCACTCCAGGCTGAGCCAGAGCTCGAAGCAGGCGCTCCGCGACAGGGCGGTCGCACCGATCGACGCGCGGCCCATCCGACCGACGTCCGGTCCGAAGACGTCGAACAGCAGGTCGCTGGCCGCGTTCGACACCTGGTTGAGCTGCTCGAACCCGGGCGGGCAGAGGACGAAGCACAGCCCGCGGGACAGCGCAGTGACCTCGTCGAGTGAGCCGAGGGCGTAGCGGATCATGCCGAGGGCGTTGACCGCGGTGTAGCGGGCCGCTTCACGAGCCTGCTCGAGGGTGATGTCGACCCCGACCGACCCCGGGTGCAGCATCGTGCCGTCCCGTGACTCCGGGGTCATGCCGCTCAGCTCCAGCAGGTCCCCGGTGCGGTGGAACGCGCGGAGCGAGCTGCCGTACCGGCCACCGTAAGGCGGGTTCGCGTAGTCCGGGATGACGAGTCCGAGTTCCTGCGCGCGGGCTTCAGCGGAGTGCTCCATGGCTCAACAGTATCCGGCGGTGGCGGTAATGGATACAACCTGTTTATGATGGGATCCATTCAGCGTCCGGGGGTGACGCGAACGAGGAAGGACCCGCGACATGACGATCGGTCTCGAGGACGGCACGATGGCCGCCCAGGCAGTGACGGCGATCGACGTCGCCGCCGAGCGGTCCCGCACCGCCGGCACCGCGGGGCGCCACTACTTCAACGCGGCCGGCGCGGGCCTGGTCAGCGACGGCGTCCTGGAGGCAGTGGTCACCCACCTGCGCCGGGAACAGCGGGTGGGTGGGTACGAAGCCGCCAACCAGGTCGCCGACGAGGTCGCCGGCGTCTACACCGCGGCCGCCACCCTGCTCGGGTCGGCGCCGGACGAGATCGCCCTGTTCGACAGCGCCACGAGCGGCCTGCGCGGTGTCTTCGACGCGTTGCGGCTCGGCGCCGGGGACACGGTCGTCGCACCCCGCTCGAGCTACGTCAGCCAGGCGCTCCGGTTGTTGGCCATGCAGCGGCACGACGACGTACGGCTCGAGGTCGTGCCGAGCGACGCCACCGGTGCCATGGACCTCGAGGCCCTGGATCGCGCCGTCGCCGGAGCGAGCGGCCGTGTCGTCGTGAGCGCGGTGCACGTGCCGACCTCGTCCGGCCTCGTCGAACCGATCGCTGAGATCAGCGCCGTCGCTCGTCGCCACGGCGCCCTGACCGTCGTCGACGCCACGCAGTCAGTCGGCCAGATCGACATCGACGTGCGCGCCGTCGACTGCGACGCCCTCGTCACCACCGGCCGGAAGTTCCTGCGTGGGCCGCGCGGCACCGGGATCGCCTACCTGCGCCGCGGGATGCTCGAGGGCGTCGGTGCGTGGGCGCCGGATGTCCGCGGAGCCGTCTGGACCGGCGAGGATGAGTGGACGATGGACGGCACCGCGCGACAGCTCGAGACGTGGGAGTGCTCCGTCGCCGCACGGCTCGGCCTCGGAGTGGCGCTGCGCGAGGCCCTCGACCGCGGGCCGTCGGCGACCGAGGCGCACCTGGTCGGCCTCGGCGCCCACCTGCGCACCGCGCTCGACGCCGTGGACGGCGTCACCGTGGCGGACCCGTCCGCGTCAGCGTCCGCGATCGTCACCTTCACGGTCGACGGCGTCGCCGGCAAGGAGGTCTCGGCCCGGCTCCGGCAGCGCCGCATCGACTCGATCTCCGTCCCCGCGAGCCACGCGCAGTGGGACCTGGGCGCCCGCGGCCTGCCGAGCGTCGTCCGCGTCTCGCCGCACGTGTACAACGACGACGAGGACGTCCGGGTCCTGCTCGAGGGCGTCGCGGACGTCGTCGCCGAGGTCCGCGCGTGACGGCCGTGCACGACGTCGTCGTCCTCGGACTCGGCATCCACGGATCCGCCGCCACGTACGAGCTCGCGCGCCGCGGCCTCGACGTCGTCGCGGTGGAGCGCTTCGCGCCGGGACACGAGCGCGGCTCGTCGCACGGCGCCACCCGGATGATCCGCCGCGCCTACCCACACCCGGTGTGGAACGACCTCGTCGACCGTGCGTACCGCGGGTGGGACCGCTGGGGCACCGCAGCCGGCGCGCCCTTCCTGCACCGGACCGGTGGACTGTACGCGCACCGGGGCGAGCCGACGATGCAGGGTGGGGCGAGCCTCCCGGTCGACCGCGCAGCCTGGCCGACGCTCGCGCCCTCGCTGCGTCCGCCCGAGTCGTACGGCGCGGTCCACGACCCCGACGCCGGTGTGCTCGAGGCCGCGCGGGCACTCGCTTTCGCGCAGTCCGCCGCCGCGGCGGCCGGTGCCGACCTGCGGTACGGCGAGACCGTGCTCGACTGGCAGGTCGACGACGGCGTCGTCACCGTCCGGACCGACGCCGGCAGTGTCCGCGCGCGACGGCTCGTGCTCGCCGGCGGCGCCTGGGCGTCGCAGCTGGTACCCGAGGCCGCCGCGTTCTTCGAGGTCTGGCGCATCGTCACGCTCACCGCGCCGACGGGGCAGACCGTGGCGCAGCCGCCCGCGCTCGGGTGCTTCTCGGTCGACCTGCCGGAGGGGCTCGTCTTCGGGCTCCCGGAGACCGCCGGATCCGGCGCGAAGATCGGCATCGACGCCGGACCCGTGTGGGACCCGGACGTGCCCGTCGCACCGCCGACCGAGGCCGAGGTCGCGCACCTGGCCGAGCTCCTCGAAGGGTTCGTCCCCGGCATCGTCACCGCCGGTGCCCAGGCCGTCGCCTGCCTGTACACGATGACCCCGGACAAGCGGTTCGTCGTCGGCGCCCTGCCCGAGCAGCCCGAGGTGCTCCTCGCCGCGGCCTGCTCCGGCCACGGCTTCAAGTTCGGGCCGGCGATCGGTGCGGCCGTCGCCGACCTGGTGCAGGGCATCGACCGCCCCGACCTCGCGTTCCTCAGCCCCGCACGGATGGTGACCACCGCATGACCGCCCCAGCAGCACCCTCCACCCGACGCGTCGCCGTCGCCGCACCGCACCCCGCCGCCCTCGACGCTGCGTCCGAGGCGGTCGCGGCCGGCGGGGACGCCATCGACGCCGCGCTCGCGGCGGCCACGGCACTGACCGTCGTCTACCCGCACCAGTGCAGCATCGGCGGGGACCTCGTCGCCCTCGTCCGTCGGCCAGGACGGCCCGTCGTCGCCGTGGTCTCCGCCGGCGCCGCACCGGGTGGCATCGACGTCGCGGCGCTCGCGCAGCACGACCGGATGCCCCGGCAGGGCGCCCAGACCGTCACGGTCCCCGGCGTCGTCGCGGGATGGCAGGCGATCGACGCACTCGGCGGCCGGCTCGGGCTCGCCGACCCGTTGACCCGCGCAGCACGACTCGCGGCCGACGGGGTCCCCGTCTCCGCCGGACTCGGCCGTGCGATCGCGGTCCGGACCGACGAGCTCCACGCCGACCCCGGGATGCGCGAGGTCTTCACCGACGACACCGGGGCGCTCCTGGCCGAAGGCGACCCGCTCGTGCAGCCGGCACTCGCCGCGACCCTGACCGAACTCGCTGCCGACCCGGGCGCGATGTACCGGGGACGGATCGCCGCCTCGATCACCGCTCGGCTGCGGGAGCTCGGCGGTGCACACACCGAGGCCGACTTCGCCGCGCACGACGCCGAGCTCGTCGAGCCCCGCGGCACGACGATCGGCGGTGCCCGATGGTGGGTCGCTCCGCCACCCACGCAGGGCGTCGTGCTGCTCGGGATCCTGCCGGAAGCACTCGCTGGCGGCAGTGAGCACGGCACCGCGACCTCCGCGACCGCCGACCTCGTCGACGCCGTGCACCGTGCCGCACTCGTCCGTCAGGCGGAACTCGGCGACCCCCGCGGCGGCTCCATCGACGTCGCGGCCATGCTCGACCCACGCGACTCCGGTCGGGTCGGAGCACTGCCCCGCGCCGGCCGTGCCCTCGGCGACACGGTCGCGGTGACCGCTGCGGACAGCGACGGCACCGTCGTCACGCTCATCCAGAGCGTCTACCAGCTCTTCGGCTCCGGCATCCTCGACCCGGGGACGGGCGTGGTGCTGCACAACCGCGGCTCCGCCTTCAGCACCGACCCCGCACACCCCGCCCACGTCGGACCGGGCCTGCGACCGCCGCACACCCTGTTGCCGGTGATCGCCGAGACGGACGACCTGGTGCTCGGCCTCGGCTGCCAGGGCGGCAGCGCCCAGCCGTGGATCCTCGCCCAGCTCGCCCGTGACCTGGTCGCCGCGGGCAGCGACCCCGACGAGGTCCTCGGCCGACCGCGGTTCGTGATCGGTGCGCGCGACCTCGGGCACGAGGTAATGACGCTCGTCGCCGAACCCGGCTCCGAGGACGCGATCGCCGCGGCTGAAGCCCTCGGCCTGCCGGTCGCCCGCACCGACGGCCCCGTCGACGAGGCCGGGCACGTCCAGACCGTCCGGCTGCACGCCGACGGACACCTCGACGCCGCGAGCGACCCCCGCGCGGACGGCCGCGCCGTCGTCCTCGACGCCCACTGACCGCACGATCCACCCGAGAAGGAAGCCCATGAGCAGCACCCACGTCCTCGATCCGCTGACCTCCGTCGAGATCGCCTCCTTCGTCACCGCCGTCCGTGCCTCCGGGCGCATCGGGGACCGGCCGCGCTTCTGGGGGATCGCGCTCGACGAGGAGAAGGCCAGGGGCACGACCGCCGGTGGCGCCCGTCCGGTGCGGATCGTCGTGATGGACCCGGACGCCCACGCCGCGTGGGAGGTGCGCGGGTGGACCGCCGGCCCGGACTCGCCCGCGATCGTCGAGCTGTGGACCGACGTGGACCACCGTCGCCCCGGCGTCTCGAGTGACGAAGCACGGCTCATCGCGCAGGCCGCACGGAAGTCGCCGCTCATCATCGAGGCGCTCGCGAAGCGCGGGATCACCGACACGTCGCTCGTCTGGGTCGACCCGGAGTCGATCACGGGCTTCGTGCCCGAGGACCTCGCCGACCGCCGCCTGAGCTGGGGCACGGTCTGGTACCGCGAGTTCCCCGAGGACAACGGCTACGCACGGCCTGTCGCCGGGCTCGTCCCGATCCTCGACCTCGACACCCTCGAGGTCATCCGGATCGAGGACCACGGCGTCATCCCGATGGCGAGCGAGACCGGCGTCTACACCTCCGGCACCTGGGGTCCCGACCGCGAGGTCTCCGCGCTCGACATCGTCCAGCCGAACGGTCCCGGCTTCACGATCGACGGGCACGAGGTCCGCTGGCAGAACTGGACGTTCCGCGTCGGCTTCTCGCACCGCGAGGGGCTCGTGCTGCACGACCTGTCCTACCGTGACGGCGACGTCGAGCGACCGGTGCTGCACCGTGCGGCCGTCAACGAGATGTACGTACCGTACCTGGACAGCGACCCGACCGCGTACCGGAAGAACTTCTTCGACTGGGGCGAGTACGGCGCCGGCCCGCTCACGGCGAGCCTCGAGCTCGGTTGCGACTGCCTGGGGAGATCCGCTACTTCGACGTCGACTTCCTGGACGGCCACGGCGAACCGCAGACCATCGTCAACGGCATCTGCCTGCACGAGGAGGACGACTCGATCCTCTGGAAGCACGTCAACACCCGCACCGGCAGCGCCGAGGTCCGTCGCAACCGCCGACTCGTGATCTCGAGCTTCGCGACCGTGGCGAACTACGACTACGGCTTCTACTGGTCGCTGTACCAGGACGGCTCCGTCGAGCTCGAGGTCAAGCTCACCGGCCTGATGTCGGTGTCCGGCATCGCCGACGGCGAGACCCCGCGGTACGGCCGGATGGTCGCACCGAACGTGCAGGCCCCGACGCACCAGCACTACTTCGCCGTCCGGCTCGACACCGCCGTCGACGGGCCGTTGAACCGGCTGGTCGAGGTGCACGCCGAGCCCGAGCCCGACGAGGCCCTGAACCCCTACGGCAACGCCTGCATCGCGGTCGAGACGCCGATCGGTTCCGAGGCCGACGGCGCCCGGATGACCGACCCGGCCCGCGCGCTGCACTGGCGCATCGAGAGCGAGTCCGCGCAGAACCGCTACGGCGAGAGCACGGCCTACCGCCTGGCGGTCCAGAACACCGCGCAGCTGCACGTCCGCCCCGGCAGCATCGTCGAGCGGAAGGCGCCGTTCGTCGCGAAGCACCTCTGGGCGAGCGTCTTCGACCCCGAGGAGCGCTTCATCGCCGGCGAGTACCCGAACCAGGGCGAGCTCGGTGACGACGGGGTGCACGTCTGGCAGCAGGCGGACCGGTCCCTCGAGAACGAGCGCCTCGTGCTGTGGCCCGTCCTCGGCGTGCACCACTTCCCGCGGCCCGAGCAGTGGCCGATCATGCCCGTCGACACGATCGGCTTCCGGCTCGAACCGGACGGCTTCTTCGACCGGAACCCCTCGCTCGACGTCCCGCCGTCGGCGACCGACCACTGCGCGCCGGGCGCCGGCCACGACCACGACCACGCGGCGCACGACCACGCGGTGCACGACCACCACGCCGACGCCGCGCACGACGGGCACGTCCACGCCGAGCAGCAGCACGACCACGAGGGCGGCCGCTGATGCCCGCGCCCGAGCACACCGCGGAGCACCTCGCCGACTGGTCCGCCGTCCGCCTGGCCGACGCCGTCGCGAACCGCGAGGTGTCGGCGGTGGAGGTGATGCGCGCCCACCTGGACCGGATCGAGGAACGCAACCCGCGCCTCCAGGCCGTCGTCTCCCAGCAGCCCGACTCGGTCTCGTTGGCCGCGGCAGAAGCGGCGGACCGCCGCACCGCCGAGGCACGCGCCGCGGGCGAACCGCTCCCGCTCCTGCACGGCCTGCCCACCGCGGTGAAGGACCTGATGGACGTCGCCGGCCTGCCGACCACGAACGGGTCGGCGGCGTTCGCCGACGCGCGCCCCGCCGAGCACGACAGCGTCCTCGCGACGCTGCTCCGCGACGCCGGCGCGATCATCATCGGCAAGACGAACACGCCGGAGATGGGCCAGGGCGTCCTGACCTTCAACCCGGTGTTCGGCACGACCGTGAACCCGTGGGACACCTCGCGGCACGCGGGTGGGTCCAGTGGTGGTGCCGCATCGGCGCTCGCCGGGCGGATCCTGCCGATCGCCGACGGCTCCGACAGCGGCGGGAGCCTGCGCTACCCGGCCGCGTTCTGCAACGTCGTCGGCGTGCGGCCCAGCCCGGGCCGGGTGCCGAGCGGCCGGACCGGCAACGCCTGGACGCCGCACGGCGTCACCGGTCCGATGGCGCGTGACTCCGCCGACGCCGCACGCTTCATGCAGGCGCTCGCCGTCGAGAAGACCGTCTGGCCGATGTCCGCCATGACCCAGCACCCGGTCCGACCGGTTGACCTCGACGGCCTGCGCGTCGCGTGGAGCGACGACGCCGGCGGCCTGCCGATCGACCCGGCCGTGCGTGCCGTGCACCGGGCGTTCGCCGAGCAGCTCGCCGGGCTCGGAGCGGTCGTCGAGGCGGACGAGCCCGACTTCGCGGGTGCCGACGAAGCGTGGGAGACCATCGAGACGTTCGAGTTCTTCCTGGGTGGCCGGCACGCCGTCGACGCCGGTGCCACCGGGTTCCGCCCGGACTACGTCCGGAACGTCGAGCAGGGGCGCGCCACCACGGCGGCGCAGCTCGCCGATGCGTACGAGCGTCGGACCCGGATGTACCGGGACACGGCTGCGGTGCTCGACCGGCACGACGTGCTCGTGCTGCCGGCGACGCCGGTGGTCGCACCGCCGGCCGAGGTCGAGTGGGTCGACGAGGTCGACGGCCACCGCTTCGACCGCTACTTCACGTGGCAGATGCTCGCGAACCGGCTGACGTTGACGGCGCACCCGGTCGTGGTGACCGCGGCCGGGTTCACGCCCGAGGGGCTGCCGGTCGGCGTGCAGGTCGTCGGGCGGTACGGCCGCGAGGCCCAGCTGCTCGCGGTGACGCGCGCGATCGAGGAGGCCACCGGCTGGATCCGGCGGGCGCCGGTCCTGTAGACGGCCGGCGTGGCCCGGTCGGGAGGCGCGGGTCGGCCCCGCCCCGTCGGTGCGGCGCTGAGCGGCCCGGTCTCTCGTGCCGCGTTCGCTGGTCGCGCCGGGTCAGCCGGTGAAGACGGTGGACGAGCGGCGCTCGTACCAGTGCGCCAGGTGCTCGCCGGCGCGCAGGACGTGGTCGCGCATGAGCTCGGCGGCGCGCTCGCGGTCGCCGGCGACGAGCGCCTCGATGAGCTCCTCGTGCTCGCGGAAGTTCTCCTCGCGGTGCCGGGAGTTCTCGCGGAGCACCAGGGCCGAGACGTTCCGGGGGAAGGCGTCGTTGATCTCGACGAGCATCCGGGTCAGCCGGGTGTTGCCGGAGGCCTGGTAGATGAGCCCGTGGAACTGGTCGTTGTCGCTGCCCTCGCGCTGCTTCGGCTGCTCGCCCTCGGCCGCCGCCAGGGAGCGCTCGTACATCGCCTGGTTCACCGAGCGGAGCTGCGCGATCGTGGCGTCGTCGAGTCGGTCGACGGCCCGACGGGCTGCGAGCGACTCGAGCTCGGCGCGGACCTCGTAGGCCTCGCGGACCTCCCACGGCACCGGCACCCGGACCACCGCGCCACGGTTCGGCACGACCTCGATGAGGCCGCCGGTCTGCAGCTGCCGGAGCGCTTCGCGGACCGGCGTGCGGCTGATGCCGAACTGCGCGGCGAGGTCGGCCTGGCGGAGCGGTGCGCCGATGGGGATCTCGCCGGACATGATCTTCGCGCGGATCCGGGCGGCGAGGTCGTCGACGAGTGCGTTGCCGTCGCTGGTGGTCACGTCGTGGTCTCCCTCGGTACGTCGTCACAGCGAACCCCCGCTGCGGATCCAATCCTGCCAGGTGTTGGATCCCGTTGCCGTATCCGACTCGCTCGTGATTGGATCCAATCATGTCCGTGTTGCTCGTCGTCATGCTCGTCGCAGCCGTCGGTGCGCTCGGGCTCGGCGTCGCTGGCGGGCGACGGGTCGGGCCGGTCGCACTCGTCGCCGAGGCGGTGATGCTCGTCGCGATGCTCGACATCCACGTGCCGGCGCTCCACGTGGTGCCGGCGCCGTTCTGGGCACTCCTGCTCGGTGGATGCGCGATGGGGACGGCTGCGGTGGACCGGTGGCGTCGCCGGAGTCGCCCCGGTGGTGACCATCTGCACGCGCTCGGGATGCTCCTCGGCGCGGTGTTCGTGCTGCTCGCAGGTGGCCATGCCGGTGCTGGTGCCGGCGCAGGGCACTCCACGGTGCAGTGCTGCTGCCGGTCGGGGTGGCGGTCGCGGTGCACGCCGGTGTGGTGCTGTGGAACGTCGTCGGCGGCCGGGTGCCGCGGGTCGAGTCCGTGCGCCGGGCGGCGTCACTGGTGAGCGTGCTGGCCATGGGCGCGATGGTCGTCGTGCACTGAGCTGGCGCGGCGGGGGTGCGTCGCGCCTCCAGGCTGGGTGTCTCGCGTCCCAGTGCTACCAAATTGGATCCAATTCTGGCATTATCGGATCACATGTGCGGGAGTTCCGCCCCACGAGCCGCCGAGGAGGAGACGCCCACGATGATCATCGACGCCTACAACACCACGCAGGACCGCCGCGGCCGCAGTGACTACCTGAGCGGGGTGCGCCCGGGCGAGGAGCCGCCGGCGTACACGCCGTTCGACGCGAACCGGATCCTCGACCGCATGGACGCCGCGGGGGTCGACCGCGCCATGGTCTGCTCGCTCGCGCAGGGGATCGAGAACGACTTCCTGATGGACCTGGTCGCCGCGCACCCGGACCGGCTGTTCGGCTTCGGCCAGGTCATGCCGCAGTGGGAGAACGCGACCGACGAGATCCGTCGCTTCGCCGAGGGCGGGCTGGTCGGCCTGAAGCTGCACCCCAGCCTGCACGGCTACCACGTCGCGGACCACGGCCTGCTCGACCCGCTGTTCGAGGTCTGCGCCGAGCTCGGCCTGCCCGTGCTGATCAACGCACTCGACGACGCGTTCTGTGCACCGTTCTCCATCGAGGAGATCGCGAGGAACTTCCCGACGGTGCCGACGATCATCGCCCACATGGGTGCGGTGTGGAACGTGCCCGAGGCGATCATCGTCGCCGAGCGGAATCCGCACGTCTACCTCGAGACCTCGGCCACCCTGATGTCCGACGTCAAGCGGGCGTACGCGCGCCTCGGCGCGGAGAAGATCCTGCTCGGGTCGGAGTGGCCGGGCAGCGACTTCGACCTCGAGCGCATGAAGATCGCGAAGGCGATCCCGGACGAGGCCGATCGGGCCCTGGTCGAGGGTGGCAACATGGCGCGGATCCTGGGCTGGTCGTGAGCAGCGGCTCGCCCGCGTCTGACCGACCGGTGCTCGCCGGCCCGCCGTCCGGGATGGGCGCCGCGGACCAGGAGCTGCTCCGGATCGCGACCGACGTGCTCGACCGGCGGTACCGCACGGGGGTGCACGAGGTCGCCGCGGCACTCCGGCTCGCCGACGGCAGTGTGGTCACCGGGCTGCACGTCGAGGCATCGGCCGGTCGCGCGTCGGTCTGCGCCGAGTCCGCTGCGCTGAGTGCGGCCGTCGTCGCCGGGTCGCCGGTGGTGTCGGTCGTGGGTGTGCTCCGCAGGCCGGGCGGGACGATGCACCTGATCGAGCCGTGCGGGGTCTGCGCGGAGCTGCTCGGTGACCACGCGCCCGACGCCCGGGTGTGGGTCGCGGTCGGGAACGGGTTCGGGCCGGTCGGGGTCGCCGAGCTGCTGCCCTTCCGGCGGCGGCGGAGCGCGCGGGCGGCGGCTGGAGCGGTGACGGCGCCCGCGGGGACACCGCCCGGTTCGGCGACACCGCCCGGTTCGGCGACACCTGAGGTTTAACACCGCGGAAACACCCCGGACCCCTGCGGTGCCGGATCCCGTCAGAGGATGACGGCGTCGGCGCGCACCGGTCCCCACCCGCTGCACGATCCGTCCCGGAAGGAACCACCAGCATGCTCGCCGTCTCCGGCAACCCCGTCCTGATCGTCGTCGACATCCAGGGCGGAGCTGCCTCGACGATGCCCACGCCCGGCATCCCCGTGATGGGCGGCCGTGCCGAGCGCGCACCGCGCGTCCGTGACCTCATCGAGCACTGCCGCTCCTCGGGTGTGCCCGTCGTCTTCATCCAGGAGGTCCACAAGCCGGACCTCGTCGACATCGGCCGTGAGCTCGACGGCGCCGAGGGCCCGCACTGCATCGAGGGTGAGGAGCAGACCGAGCTGGCCTCGTGGATCGACCCTCGGCCCGAGGAGTTCGTCATCCGCAAGCGGCGCTACTCGGCGTTCTTCGGCACCGAGCTCGAGATCGTGCTCAAGGCGTACAAGGCCGGCACCGTCCTGCTCGTCGGCGGACTCACCGACGTCTGCATCCACTACACGGCGGCCGACGCCCACCAGCACGACTACGCCGTCCGGGTCCTCACCGACTGCGTCGCCGGGTCGAGCGAACGCGCGCACGACGCGGCACTGGAGGCGATCGGGTACCTGCAGCGGGACGCCCTGGTGACCGCTGCGGACGTGCGCACCTGGCTCGACGAGCGGGAGCCCGTCGGTGTGTGAGGCGGCCGGCCGGTCCGCGCGGCTCGTCGTCGGGCACGTCCGGACGATGGACCCCGGGGTGCCGACCGCCGAGGCCCTGCTCGTCGTCGGCGACCGGATCGCGGCGGTCGGGACGCTCGATGACGTGCGGGCGGCGGCTCCGGAGGGCACGGCCGAGGACCACGTCGAGGGCACCGTCCTGCCGGGGTTCACCGACGCGCACGCGCACGCGCAGCGCGCCGGACTCAAAGCGCTGCAGCTCGTGGACGGCGACGCCGACGCAGCGACGTTCTCGGCCGCGATGCTCGCCGACGGCGACGCGGACCCGGACGCCCCGGACTGGATCGGGGACGCACCGCCGACGCTCGGGGACCGGCTCGCCGCGATCCGCCGCATCCAGCCGCTGCTGCACGCGATGGGGTTCACCGGTGTCGTCGACCCGGCCGTCACGCTGCCCGAGCTCGAGGGGTACCGGGAGGCGCACCGGCAGGGACTCCTGACCCTGCGCGTGGTCGCGATGCCCTACCCCGAGCTCGGCAGTGCAGCGGTTCCCGACGTCGATGCGGCCCTGGCGGTGCTCGACTCGATCGACGGCGTGACCGGTGACGGCGACGACCGCCTCCGGCTCGGCCCGGTCAAGGTCTACTACGACGGCGAGGGCATGAAGGGGCAGGCGCTGCTCGAACGGCCCTGGACCGGCGACGACCACGGCGTGCAGCGGATCTCGGCGGCTGACTTCGCCCGCCTTGCCGCGTCGTGCGTGGCCTCGGGGTGGGGGCTCGGTGTCCACGCGGTGGGCAGCCGAGCGGTCGCCGAGGTGCTCGACGGGCTCGAGGCAGCGGAACGGGACACGGGGCGATCGGTCGCCGGACTCCGCTGCCAGCTCATCCACGCGTACCTCGAGCCGAGCGTCGCGAGCGCTGACCGTGCGGCACGCCTCGGTGTCGTGGCGTCGCTGCAGCCCTCGATCGCCTGGAAGAACGCCGCCGGGCTGCAGCGCCGGCTCGGCAGCCGTGTCGACGAGGTCAACCCGATGCGGACCTGGGCCGACGCCGGTGCCACGGTCGCCATGGGCTCGGACGCGCCGTACTTCCCCTTCGACCCGCGTGAGGTGGTCCCCGTCGCCGCGGCCCGTCGGATGCGCGGCCTCGACGAGCCGATCGGCCCGGCACAGGCGCTCTCGGTGCTCGAGGCGGTCGAGGCCTACACGCGCGGTGCGGCACACGCGTCCTTCGCCGAGGACCGTCGCGGCGTGCTGCGCGCCGGCGCCCTGGCGGACTGGGTGCTGCTCGACGTGGACCCGGCCGCGTGCACGGTCGACGAGTTCGCCGCGGCGCGGGTCCTGCGCACCGACGTCGGCGGCGTGACGGTCTTCGACGCCGCAGCTCGTCCCGGGCAGATGTAATCCACTCGAAACACAGTTGGATGCGGATTGTTCTAAATTGGATCCAAGTTGGACCCGCCCTGGGACTGACTCCCTGGCATCACCCCGAATCCCACTGGAGGACAGCACCATGGTGAGGAAGCGCATCCTCGTCGGCGTCGCGTTGGCGACCGCCGTCGGACTCTCCCTGAGCGCGTGCACCGCGTCCGGCTCCGCTGACGGCGGCGACAGCTCGTCGAGCACCGACACGATCAACGCAGAGCTCTGGTACGCCCCGGCGACCTTCGACCCCGCGAAGGCCTCGGCCAGCTCGGACGTCGAGGTCGCACGACTCGGCTTCGACACCCTGCTCCGGCAGGGCGAGGGCGACGACGGCGGCTACATCGGCGGGCTCGCGACGAAGTGGGACGCCGAGTCGGCGTCGAAGTACGAGTTCACGATCCGCGACGGCGCCACGTGCTCCGACGGCACCGAGATCACGCCGACGGTCGTCGAGAAGTCCTTCGAGTACCTGGTCGGGCTCGACGACTCGGGTGCGCAGACCTGGAAGAACCAGGCCTTCGGCTCGGGTGACCCGGAGTTCACCGCCGACGACGCCGCCGGCACGCTGACGATCTCGCTCAGCGAGCCGTACTCGCAGCTGCTCGGCGGCCTGACCCGCCCCGGTACCGGGATCATCTGCCCGGCCGGTCTCGCCGACACGAAGGGCCTCGCGGCCGGCACCGTCGACGGCGCCTGGTCCGGCCCGTACACGCTCGCGAAGTCCTCGGCCGGCAAGAGCGTCTCCTACGCGCTGCGGTCCGACTACGAGGCCTGGCCGGCGTGGAAGACCGTCACCGGTGAGCCGGCCAAGACGATCAACCTGACCGTGCAGGGCGACTCGAACACGAGCGCCAACCTGCTGCAGTCCGGCGGTGTCGACGTCGCACGCTTCTACGACTCGAACGCCGAGCGCTTCAGCGGCGACGACTACTCCACCGTGCAGTTCGCCAGCTCGGCCTACAACCTCGTGTTCAACGAGGCAGAGGGCTCCGGCTCGGTGTTCGCCGACGACCAGCCGCTCCGTGCCGCGGTCGCCCAGGCGATCGACACGAAGGGGTTCAACAACGCCGGTCTCGACGGACTCGGGGTCGAGCAGAACACGGTGAACGCGGCGAGCTACCGCTGCGCGGTGGACGACTCGTCGCTCGTGCAGTCCTACGACGCGAAGGCCGCGACGAAGGAGCTCACGGGCAAGACGATCCGCCTGCTCATCATGTCGAACTGGGACCCCGCCGCCGACTTCCTGGCGGAGTCGCTGCGGAACGCCGGTGCGACCGTGAAGGTCTCGGCACCGGACCCTGCCGACTGGACCAAGCAGATGCGCACCGAGCCCAAGACCTGGGACGTCGCCGTGGCGGCCGAGGACGCGCAGACCGGGCTGATCAACACCTCGATCGCGCGCTACGTCGGACCGACCTACGCCGAGGGCGGCACGAACGTGTCCTCGAGCGACAACCCCGAGGGACTCGCGGCCTACCAGGCGGCGATGGCCACGTCGGACGCCGACCAGCAGTGCGAGGACTTCGCCACCGCGCAGAAGTCGATCCTCGAGCGCGTCGACATGACCCCGCTCATCACGGACACGCACCGGTACGTGGCCCGCAAGGGCTTCGAGACCCACGTGTTCTCGGGCTACTGGGACGTCTCCGCGATGCGGATCGTCTCCTGATCGCCTGACCGAACGAGCACCACGCACCACGCAACGCGCACCACCGCACCACCCCAGCCCGGACCGGAGCACCAGGAGGACCCGCGATGAGCACCACCACCGTCGACCATCTCCCCGTGCCCGGTCCGGGCACCCCGGGTCTCCGGGAACCCCGACCGCCGCCGCACCCCGGGCCGCGAGCCTCGGTGGCGCATGGCGCCGCTTCCTGCTCCGCCGTGCCGTCGGACTCGTCATCAACCTGGCGCTGCTCGTCCTCGTGACGTTCCTCATCGTGCAGCTCATCCCCGGCGACCCGGCAACGGCCATCGCCGGCGACACCGCGACGCTCGCCCAGGTCGAGCTCGTCCGGCACCAACTCGGTCTCGACCAGCCGATCCCCGTCCAGCTGTGGCACTACGTCGCCGGCGTCGTGCAGGGCGACTTCGGTGACTCGTACAAGTACCGCGCGCCGGCGATGGACATCGTCATGACGGCCGTGCCGTACACGCTGACGATCACGATCGCCGCGGTCCTGCTGCTGCTCGTCCTCGGACTCGCACTCGGCATGACCGTCGGTGTCCTCACCCGCGGCGACCGGCACCGCTGGCTCGACGTCTCGTTCTCGGCGGTCACCGGCCTGATCTCGTCGATCCCCACGTACGTGCTCGCCACCGGGTTCGTCGTCGTCTTCGCGGTCCTGCTGCACGTGCTGCCGCCCGCGTACTCGCCGGCCTACGACTTCGGCGCGGCGGCGGTCCTGCCGATCGCCTCGCTCACCGTGGGCGGCACGTGCTCGGTGGCCCGCATCGTCCGCCGTGAGACCGCCGTCATCCTCGAGCAGGACTACATGCGCACCGCCCGCGGGTGGCGGCTGCCGGCGCTGTCGATCTACGCCAAGCACATGCTGCCGAACCTGCTCACCACCGCACTGACGCTGTCCGGGATCATCCTGACGGCCCTGCTCGGCTCGGCACTCATCACCGAGGCGGTCTTCGCGTGGCCGGGTCTGGGCGGCGTCATCGTGCAGGCGATCGCGGTGGACAAGGACTACCCCGTGATCCGCGCCGCGGTCTTCGTGATCGGGCTCATCTCGCTCGTGATCACCCTGGTCATCGACATCATCCTGGGTCTCATCGACCCGCGCACCCTCGGGGAGAAGCGTGGCTGACACCATCACCACCGTCCGGGCCGCCACGACCGACCCGGCATCGCGTCCCCGGACCTTCGCGTGGAACGGCGGGCTGATCGTCGGCTTGGCGATGTTCGGGCTGATCCTGATCGTGGCGGTCGTCGCCCCGTTCGTGTTCGGCGCCCAGGCCACGGGTATCGGCGGTACCTCTGGGCTGGGGTCCACCGCCGAGCACCCGCTCGGTACCGACACCCTCGGCCGCGACATGCTCGCGCGCACCCTGGTCGCCACCCGGGCCACGGTCCTGATGGCGCTCGCCGCCACGGCCCTGTCCGCGATCGTGGGCATCGCGCTCGGCATCGGCGTCTGGCTCGCCCCCCGCCGGGTGCGCGAGCTCGGGCTGCGCGGGATCGAGTTCGCGGTCAGCTACCCGACGATGCTCGTCGCGATCATCGTCGCAGCGATCCTCGGGCAGGGCATGGTGCAGGTCGTCGTGGCCATCGCCGTCGCGAACATCGCCGGCTTCGCCCGTCTGACCGCCAACCTGGCGGCGAAGATCTCCACCAGCGAGTACGTCACGACGGCACGCCTGATGGGGGTCCCGGCGCACCGCGTCGCGATGCGGCACGTCCTGCCGAACATGGCCGAGCCGACGCTGATCCTGATCGCCGGCGCCTTCTCCGGATCGCTCGTCGAGATCTCCGGACTGTCCTTCATCGGCCTCGGCGCGCAGACCCCCGCGTTCGACTGGGGCACCCTGCTCAACGACGGACTCGACCGGATCGTCGTGAACCCCGTCGTCATCGTCGGCCCCGCGGTCGCGCTGACCTTCGCCTCCCTCGCCGCCCTGCTCGTCGGGGACGGACTGGCCGCTGCCGCGAACCCGCGGTCGAACACCACGCGGTCCCGCACCACCCGCGCGACCGGCCCGTGGACGCTCGCGGTCGAGGACGACGCCGTGCTCGTCGCGGACGGCATCTCGGTGCAGCACGCAGCGAGCGGACGCGCCCTGGTCAAGGACGTCTCGTTCACCATCCGGCGGGGCGAGGTGCTCGGGATCGTCGGCGAGTCCGGTTCGGGCAAGTCGTTGACGGCCTCGCTCGTCGCCAAGCTGCTGGGCGAGGGGCTCGAGGGCTCCGCGCGGCGGCTCGAACTCGGCGGCGTCGACCTGCTCGGTCGTGTGCCGGACCGCGTGCTCGCATCCCGCATCGGCCTGGTCTACCAGGACCCGGGCACCGCGCTGAACCCGGCCATGGTGCTCGGCATCCAGTTGTCCGACGTGCTGCGGATGCGGCTGCGACACAGCCGACGTGACGCGATCCGACTCCTGACGCAGGGCTTCCGCGCCGTGATGCTCACCGATCCCGAGGGTCGACTGCGCCAGTACCCGCACCAGCTCTCCGGCGGCATGAAGCAGCGCGCGATGATCGCGTCGGCGATGAGCACGAAGCCCGACCTGCTCATCGCGGACGAACCGACCACCGCCCTCGACGTCACCGTCCAGCGTGAGGTGCTGACGGTGCTGAAGCGGATGAACGAGGACTCCGGCACCGCCGTGCTGTTCATCTCCCACGACCTCGGCGTCGTCCGAGCACTGTGCGACCGGGTCCTGGTGATGCGGAACGGCGAGATCGTCGAGCGCATCGACGACGTCGCCGGGCTCTCCCCGGACACCGTCGACCACCCGTACACGAAGCAGCTCCTGGCGGCCACTCCGGTCGTGACGGTGCCCACGGAGTCCACGCGCACCGAGCAGGCGGAGGCACACGCATGACCGACACCACGACGACGCGCGAACGCCGCGCAACCGACACCGGCACGGCCCCCATGATCGACGTCCGCGCCCTCGACGTCGCGTTCGGCTCGACGACCGTCCTGCACGGCGTCGACCTCCGCCTCGAGCGAGGTCGCACCGTCGGCGTCGTCGGCGAGTCCGGCTCGGGCAAGTCCACCCTCGCCAAGGTCCTGGTCGGCACCGTGAAGCCCGCCTCGGGCAGCGCCGCGGTGGACGGCGTCGACCTGACCGCGGCCGACCGGTCGACCCTGCGCGGGTACCGCCGTCGGATCCAGATGATCCCGCAGGACCCGTACTCGTCGCTCTCGCCGCGACGGACCGTCGCGCAGACCCTGGCCGAGGCGATCGACCCCATCCGCCCCCGGGTCGCCACCCACGAGGACCGCATCGGCGGCTGGCTCGAGCGGGTCGGGCTGTCACGGGACATGATGCACCGCTACCCGCACGAGTTCTCCGGCGGGCAACGGCAGCGCATCGCCATCGCCCGCGGCCTCGTCATCGACCCGCACCTGGTCATCGCCGACGAAATCACCTCGGCGCTCGACGTCTCGGTGCAGGCGCAGATCCTGGAGCTGCTCGCCGACATCAAGGAGTCCCTCGGCCTGACGATGATGTTCATCTCGCACAACCTGGCGGTCGTGCAGCGTGTGAGCGACGAGGTCGTCGTGCTGTACCAGGGTGAGGTCGTCGAGGCCGGTCCGGTCGAGCAGATCTACGCCGATCCGCAGCACTGGTACACGCGTCGTCTCCTCGACGCGGACCCCGGTTCCGCCCGTTTCAGCCTGGCCGGCTGACCGACCCGGAAGGCCCGCTGTGGCGGCACGACTCCCGACGACCCCGCACGCCGACGGCGTGCTCCGACTGGTCGGCGCGACCCTGGTCGACGGCACGGGTGCGCCGCCCCGCGCCGACGCCGAGGTCGAGCTGCGTGACGGCGACGTCACCTACGTCGGTCCACGGCGCGCCCCGGCTGCGGACGTGCCGACGGTCGACCTGTCCGGCCGGTGGCTGCTGCCCGGCTTCGTCGACGCCCACGTGCACCTCAGCATGGTGCCGACGACGCCCGAGGAGCAGCGGGCACGGTTCCCGGAGGAGCACGTGCTCGAGGTCGCCGAGGTGCTCCGGAGCACCCTGCACGCCGGCGTCACGACCGCGCGGGACCTGGACGGGCTGACCCCCGGCTACCGCGACGCCGTCGCCCGGGGCACCGTCGTCGGTCCGCGCCTGCACCTCGCGATCGCCATGCTCTCGCCGACCGGTGGCCACGCCGACCCGGTCCGGCCGAACGGATCGCTGCCGGCCTGGGCCGTCCGGCCGGGCATGCCCGCGCCGGGCGTCGTCGACACCGACGAGGACGTCGTCCGGACGGTCCGCTCGCTGCTCCGCACCGGCGCCGACGCGATCAAGGTCTCCACGTCCGGTGGGGTCGGTTCGCCGACCGACGACCCGGACGACGTCGGCATCACCGAGGACCACGTGCGGCTCGTCGTCCACCTGGTCGGCGAACGCGGCGGCCGCCCGGTCACCGCCCACGCGCTCACCGACGCCGCGGCCCGCGCCGCCGTGCTCGGCGGAGCCGCCAGCATCGAACACGGCTACGACCTGCACGACGACACCATCGCGCTCATGGTCGAACGCGGCACGGTGCTCGTCCCCACCCTCAGCACGCTCCTGCGCGAACTCGACCCGTCCACCGCCTCTGCGGAACGCCTCGCACAGCGCGCGGCACTGCACGCTCGCGGCCTCGACAGCGTGCGACGTGCCGTCGCCGCCGGCGTGCCCGTCGCGCTCGGCACCGACGCGGGTGTGCACCCGCACGGTCGGAACCTCGCCGAACTCGCCCGCCTCGTGCAGGTCGGGCTCTCGCCGCTCGCCGCGATCACGGCCGGCACGCTGCAGGGTGCCCGGCTGCTCGGTCTGGAGGCCCGGCTCGGCTCCGTCGAGCCCGGCAAGGCCGGTGACCTGGTCGTCTCGGGCGTCGACCCGCTCGCCGACGTCGGCGCGCTGGCCGACGCTGCCAGCGTGCGCGCGGTCATGCAGGCGGGTCGTGTGGTCAAGGACCTGGACGGACTGGTGACCACGGCCTCCTGACCGAGGCGCCACCCGCGCAGCCGGCGGTGGTCAGCGCAGCGCGGCCACCGCGCGCTCGATGACGGCGACGACCCGGTCCGGAGCGGCGTGCGCGACGGCGTGACTCGTGTCGACCTCGTCGACCACTGCTCCCATCCGGGCGACGAAGTCGCGCTGGATCGCGGGCAGCAGGTGCCGGTCGCTCGTGGCGACCAGGTACCAGCTCGGGCGGGTCCGCCAGGCGGGCTCTGCCGTGGGCTGCTGGAAGGCGGCGTCGGCGGTGACACGACCCTCCGCACGTGCGGCCCGGAGCACGTCCTCGGGCACGTCCCAAGCGAGCGCCAGCCGCGACTCCTCGTCGTCCTGTGCGATCCACTCGCCGGCCGGGCCGCGGTGCATGTACTGCGAGACGAGAGCGGGTTCCCGGGTCTCGACGATCCCGGAGACCGACTCGCCCGCGTCCGGAGCGAAGGCCGCGACGTAGACCAGTCCGACGACGCGGTCGTGCGTGCCCGCGTTCGTGATGACGGCGCCGCCGTAGGAGTGGCCGACGAGCAGGACCGGGCCGTCGATGCCGTCGACCAGGGCGCGGACCGAGGCCTCGTCGTCGCGGAGCGAGGTCATCGCGTTGTCGGCGAGCGTGTACGGGATGCGGCGGTCGCGCAGGAGCGGGGCGACGGACGACCAGGTGGACGGCGAACCGCCGGCGCCGTGGACCAGGACCACGTGGACGCTCATGCGTGGGTCGCCACGGCGAGGGGGAGCAGGACGGTCGGAGCGGGAGCGGCCTCGCGCCCCGCGAACGGCACCGGCTGGCAGACCATCAGGTAGTCGCCGGGCTCGACCTCGGACAGGTCCGCGTTCTCGAGGATCACGACGCCGGCGCCGCACAGGGCGACGTGTGTCGGCCACGCCTCCGTGTGCGCCGGGGCCTCCATCGTCATGTAGTCGATGCCGGCGAACCGGACCCCGCGGTCGACCAGCCACTGCGCGCCGCTCGGGCCGAGGCCGACCCACGTCTCCGACCGCTCGTTCCGGGTCAGCGCGTCGGTCGAGTTGCGCGTGCGGAACAGCACGCGCTCGGCGCCGGCCGCACCCGCCTCCTCGAGGTCGTCGGCGGTGATCTCCTCGACGACGTGTCGTAGGTCGAGGACGCGGACCGGGCCGACCACGCTCTCGAGCGCGATCTCGTCGACGGTCGTCGCACCGGGCACGAAGTGCGACGGGGCGTCGACGTGCGTGCCCGTGTGCGCACCGATCAGCCAGCGGGAGACGTCCGACGGGTACCCGTCCGCGATCTCCTCGACCATCTCGAAGGTGGGGCGCCGGCCCCAGTGCAACATCTTGGTGTGGATCGGGATGTTGATGTCGATCGCGTCGGTCATGGCGTCCTCCCGGAACTCCGGCACAATGGATTCGGATTGGTTCAAATTGTATCCAATCAAGCCGGAGGTGCAAGGCATGGCGAAGACGTTCGACGGGGCGGTGCGGACCGGAGCTGCGCTCGGGGGCCGGCCACGTGGGCTCGTGCCGCTCGTGCTCGGGTGGGAACCGATCCCCGAGTCGATCTCCCTGCGGGGCGGCGATCCCGCACGCTTCCTGCTCGAACCCGTCACCGCCGCAGCCGTCGTCTTCGACCACGGCTGGGTGCTCCTCGACGGCGGGTTCAACGTCGACCGCGTGCGCGACCCCGAGGAGCGGGCCGCGCACTACGAGTACGAGAGCTACACGGCGGTCGTACCGCCCGGCGACGCGCTCGCCGAGGGGGTCGCGGCTGCGGGACTGGCGTGGGACGACCTGGCGCTCTGCGCGATCTCGCACGTGCACCTCGACCACACGGGCGGCCTGCGGCTCGTCCCACCGGGCACCCCGGTCGCGCTGCAGCGACGGGAGTGGGACTGGTTGCAGAGCGGCATCGGTCGGCAGGAGACGGTCGTCGTCGACGACGTGCTCGACGCCGACGTCCGGGTGTTCCTGCTCGACGGGGACACGGAACTGGCACCCGGCCTGACCGCACTCGACACCCGCGGACACACGCCGGGGCACCAGTCGTTCCGCGTCGACCTGCCGGCTCGGACCGTGGTGCTCGCGTGCGACGCCGCCGACCTCGAGCGGAACCTCACCGAGCGGACTCCGTGTGGGTGGGTGGGGAGGGCCGGGGACGAGCTCGAGGCGCAGCGTTCGATCGACCGACTGGCGGACATGGCCGCCGAGCCCGGCGTCGAGGTCTGGCCCGGGCACGACCCCGAGTGGGCAGCCTGGCGGCGCTGAGCCGGCGGGTCCGGCCAGTGGAGCACCGCGCTCGGGATGGGTCACCCTGCCCGCGGTGGTTGCTCCGGCAGCGCGGCCCACACATCCGCCCAGATGAGCTCGAAGTCGACGGGCGCGAGCCGGTGCGCCCGCACCGCCCGCTCCAGGATCGAGCGCGTCGAGCGAGCCGGCGAGGAGCCGCTCGTCGCCGTACACCTCCGGCCGACCGTTGCCCAGGAACGTGGTCACGGTGATCGAGCGCACCCGTGGCCGCAGTCGTCTGGTGGCCCGCGCGAGCACCGCGAACCCCGCGGCGTACAGCGCGAGTCCGACGGGCATGCCCGCCGCCGGTACCGAGACGGCGACGACCACGACCACGAGCGCGGTGAACGCCCCGACGGCGGGCCAGACGTGCCACGCCCGGAGCAGCAGGCGTTCACTCCTGCTGGTACCGGGCGGGAACACGACGAGCGTCCGCGAGGCCCACAGCGTGCGCCCCACCGGCCGGATCGTGTACCGGCCCCACAGGTGCGGCCCGTCGATCAGGCGGTCGCGGACCGACGTCGCCGTGGTCACCGCTCCACCGGCAGGAGCTCGGCGCGGACGGGCACGGCCGTGCTGACGACGTCCCGGTGCCGAACCGTCGTGAGGCAGGGGAAGCAGACCAGGTCACCATCGCGGACATCGGCCGGCAGCGGAGCCGGGAGGCGGTGGAACGGGCCGTCGGCCTGACCGTCACATCGGGACACGACGTACATCGTGGCGAGGGAGCGGTGCTCCGGCGTCCGATCAGACGCACCTGGTCGAGCACGGCGCAGGTCGGCAGGACCGCGTCCAGTTCCAGGAGCACCACCCCGGTGCGCGGCCGTCGGACACGGGTGACCGACGCGACCGCGACGCTCACGTCACGAGGGTCCAGCCGCGGGGGCGGTAGCGCGGCGGCGACTGCTCCGCGGTGTGGACGCTCGGGGTGCCGGTCAGGTCGGCGAGCCGGACCATCGAGATCGCGGCGACCACCAGGTCGTTGGTGGTCGCCACGGTGTGGGCCGGCCACAGGACCGGGTCCATGGGATCCGGCAGGGACGCGCGGAGCGTCGGCATGATCGCTGTCAGTGTCACACCGGACACGTTCCCGCGCGGACGGGCAAGGGGAAGGCGCCCTGACGGAACCCCTACGCCCGAGTGCCGACTCCTGACGGTCCACTCACTCGATGTCGACGTCCCGCTTGCCGCGCCGCACGATGAGCGGGTCCGGCTTGCCGATCACGTCGACCGCCTTGTCCGGGTAGTCGAACTGCGTCAGGAAGTACCGCATCGCGTTGAGTCGGGCGCGCTTCTTGTCGTTCGACCGCACGATGGTCCACGGCGCGTACCGCTTGTCGGTGCGCGTGAACATCGCCATCTTCGCCTCGGTGTAGTCCTCCCAACGGTCGAGGGACAGCAGGTCGATGTCGGACAGCTTCCACCGGCGCACGGGGTCGAGCTGCCGCATCGCGAACCGGGTGCGCTGCTCGCGGCGGGTGACCGAGAACCAGAACTTCGTCAGGTGGACGCCGGAGTCGACGAGCATCCGCTCGAACTGCGGCACCTGGGTCATGAACGACTCGTACTCGGCGTCGTCGCAGAACCCCATGACCCGCTCGACGCCGGCGCGGTTGTACCAGGAGCGGTCGAACAGGACCATCTCGCCGGCCGACGGCAGGTGCTGCACGTAGCGCTGGAAGTACCACTCGCCGCGTTCCCGCTCGCTCGGCTTGCTGAGCGCCACCACGCGCGAGGTGCGGGGGTTGAGGTGCTCCGTGAACCGCTTGATGGTGCCGCCCTTGCCCGCGGCGTCACGGCCCTCGAACAGCACGACGACCTTCTGCCCGGTGTCCTCGAGCCAGTACTGGCACTTCAGGAGCTCGATCTGCAGCTGGTACTTCGCGTACTCGTACTCCTCGCGCGGCAGCCGCTCGTCGTACGGGTAGTCGTCGCGCCACGTCAGGACGGGGTTGCCGTGCGGGTCGATGAGGTCCGGGTCAGCAGTGTGCCCGTCGGCGACGCTGTAGCCCTCGGTCCGGAGCTGCTCGATGTACTCCCGGAGTGGTTGCGAGTACGGCGCTGTGTCCACGGTGTCTCCTCTGCCCGCCGATCGGTCGGCTGGTCCCATCCTGTCCTGTGTGACCCGACAACTGCCCAACCGGACGTGTCCCTCAGGTGACCAAGCGGCTGCGTGATCCGAAGCGGTAGCGTTCTCGATGGCCTGTCCCCGACCCCGGATCGAGCAACGATGCCTGACGTCCACCTGCCTGCCGCCGACCGCTACGAGCAGCTCCCGTACCAGCGCGTGGGGAGGAGCGGCCTCATGCTGCCGCGCATCTCCCTCGGCCTGTGGAACAACTTCGGCGCCGACCGCGCACTCGCCACGCAGCGCGACGTCGTGCTGCACGCCTTCGACCGCGGGATCACCCACTTCGACCTGGCGAACAACTACGGTCCGCCTGCCGGGTCGGCCGAGGAGCAGTTCGGCCGCATCCTCGAGTCGGACCTGCGTCCGTACCGTGACGAGATCGTGGTGTCGACGAAGGCCGGCTACGACATGTGGCCGGGCCCGTACGGCGACCGGGGCTCGCGCAAGTACATGCTCGCGTCGCTCGACCAGTCGCTCGGGCGCCTCGGGCTGGACTACGTCGACGTCTTCTACTCGCACCGTCCCGACCCCGAGACCCCCATCGAGGAGACGGTCAGCGCGCTCGTGACCGCGGTCCGTTCGGGCAAGGCGCTCTACGCGGGCATCTCGAACTACGACCCGGCGCAGACCGCCGCGGCAGCCGAGGCGCTCGCCGCCGAGAACATGCACCTGCTCATCCACCAGCCGCGCTACAACATGTTCGACCGGGTCCCCGAGGACGGGCTCTTCGACGAGCTCACGCGTCTCGGCACCGGTGCGATCGTGTTCTCGCCGTTGGCCGGTGGGCTGTTGACGGACCGCTACCTGGACGGTTCGGTGCCGGTCGGGTCGCGTGCGGCCGAGGGCCGCTGGTTCGGTGCGGACCGCATCGACGACGAGTACCTGACCACAGCGCGCGCACTCAACGACATCGCGGCTGCCCGCGGGCAGACGCTCGCGCAGCTCGCGATCACGTGGGTGCTCCGGCAGCCCGCCGTCACGTCGGCGCTGGTCGGGGCATCGAGCGTTCGTCAGCTGGACGGCACGCTCGACTCCCTCGCGGGTGCCCCGCTCACTGACGAGGAGCTCGCGGCGATCGACGCACTGGTGCCACGCGGCTGACGCACGCCGGATGCAGTGGGCGTGACCCTGGACGGACGGGAGGCACGGTGCCAGCTGGCACCGTGCCTCCCGTCGCTTGGTGGGTTGCCCTAGACCGCCGCGGTCGCCTCGTCGCGGTGCGGGAGCTTCCACCCCGGGCGCACGAAGTGGCACGTGTACCCGGCCGGGTACTTCTCCAGGTAGTCCTGGTGCTCCTCTTCGGCCTGCCAGAAGTCGCCCGCGGGCTCGACCTCGGTGACGACCTTGCCGGGCCAGATGCCGGAGGCGTCCACGTCGGCGATGGTGTCGCGCGCGACCTGTTCCTGCTCCGGCGAGGTGAAGAAGATCGCCGAACGGTAGGCGCGTCCGACGTCGTTGCCCTGGCGGTCCTTCGTCGACGGGTCGTGGATCTGGAAGAAGAACTCGAGCAGGTCACGGTACGAGATCACCGACGGGTCGAAGACGATCTCGACCGCCTCGGCGTGGTCACCGTGGTTGCGGTACGTCGCGTTCGGGGTGTCGCCACCCGAGTAGCCGACGCGGGTGCTGATGATGCCGGGTCGGCGGCGGAGGAGCTGCTGCGCTCCCCAGAAGCAGCCGCCGGCGAGGATGGCGGTTTCGGTGGTGGTCATGGTGGCCTCCTGAGGTTGTCGTGCCGCTGGCTGCGGCACCGTGTGGTGCAACCGGCAACGGGGCTGCGGTGTTCCCGCGTCGCCCGATGTCCGATCGCGTCAGTTCGTGGTGTCCTCGAGCGCGTCGAGCGCGGCCACGTCGTCGGCCGACAGCACGAAGTCGACGTCGGCGTTCGCGGCGATGCGCGACGGGGTCGTGGACTTCGGCAGGGGCAGGACGTCCTTCTCGAGCAGGTAGCGGATCGCGACCTGGGCGACGGTCTTGTCGTACTTCGCCGCGATCTCGGCGATCTGCGTGTTCTCGAGCAGGCCACCGGTGGCGAGCGGCGAGTAGCCCTCGGTCAGGATGTCGTGCTCGCGGTCGAACGCGGTGGTCTCGTCCTGGGTGTTGCCGATGAACCAGCGGATCTGGTTGGCGTGCGGGACGACGTCGGTGCGGCCGAGCAGGTCCTCGAGGTCGGCGACGGCGAAGTTCGAGACACCGATCGAGCGGGTCCTGCCGGCGTCGTAGACCTCTTCCAGCACCTTCCACACCTCGACGTTGCCGTCGCGGTGGTCGGAGCCGATGGCGTCCCAGGGCCACGGTGCGTGCACGAGGTACAGGTCGATGACGCCGACGTCGAGGTTGCGGCTCGAGGTCTCGAAGGCCTCACGGGCGCCGTCGGCGGTCTTGATCTCGGCGGGCAGCTTCGTCGTGACGAAGACCTCGTCGCGGGGGACGGCGCTGTCACGGATGGCCTGGCCGACGCTGGCCTCGTTGCCGTAGGCCAGGGCGGTGTCGATGTGGCGGTAGCCGGCGTCCAGGGCGGTCTTCGTGGCGTCGTAGGCGTCGTCGCCGGACGGGATCTGCCAGGTGCCGAAGCCGATCTTCGGGATGTGCAGGCCGTTGGACAGGGTGAACGTGTCGGTGAGAGCGGGCATGCGTCGGACAGTACGCCGCGGGTTGGTGGACGTGTGGAGCGCCGCCGCCGCGTACCGCGCCCCGGAACGGGCATCGCGCCCCGACTCACATGGGCGCGATGCCCGCCAGGGGGCGCGAACGCGTCAGACGACGGGCGACTGTCAGCGCGTGCGAGCGCCGATGCGCGGCAGCACGAAGCCGAGGACGATCATCGCGACGGCGAGGAACGCGTGCAGCACGTTGTCCGCGCTGTTCAGGGGGACGAAGTTCGCGGGGTCCGCCATGCCGGCCGTGAACAGACCGTAGACGAACAGGACCGCGTAGACGATGCCGCCGACGACCAGGTAGAGGCGAGCGCCGGATGCCGAACGGGCTGCGATGAGTCCGACGATGCCGAAGAGCAGGTGCACGATGTTGTGCAGGACGGACACCTGGAACAGGCCCAGGAGCAGGGCCATGGAACCGTGGCCGGCCATCGACATCGACCCCATGTCCATCGTGAGTCCGGGGATGAAGCCGGCGATGCCGACGATCAGGAAGACGACACCGAAGAGGAGCGCACCCTTCTGGGTCCACGTCGAGCCGGTGCGGTTGCGAGCGGTTGCTGCGTTGCTGGTCATGGTGGGACCTCTCATTTCGTGCGCGTCGCGGATGTGACGCACAGGGCATTCGAGGCCGATGCGCAGTCGGATTGCAGGTGTCATCCGATTTCCGAACGCACGAGGGACCGCTGAGTCGGTGCGCATCGCGTGCTGCCTACGCTCCGCAGCACGGCAACACCGACGGAAGGCAGCACCATGGCAAGCGGAGTCGCAGCGGTATGGGTCCCGGTCACCGACATGCAGCGGGCGGTCGCGTTCTACCGCGACACCCTCGGCCTGACGGTCACGGACGAGTCCGACGACTGGAGCGAGATCGACGCGAACGGCCTGATGATCGGCCTGAACGGCCGTGAGTCGGCGAGCTCGTCGAGCGGCGGGGAGCGGTCATCACGTTCCAGCCGGACGGGTCGATCGAGGACGAGTTGGCCAGCATCCGCGAGCGTGGTGCGGACGTGCAGGGCGAGATCAGTGAGCACCCGTGGGGCAAGATCGTGCCGTTCAAGGACAGCGAGGGCAACGACCTGCAGTTCTACGCGCCGCCGCAGGGCTGACGCGACCCCAGGACGGACGGGAGGCCCGGTGCGGTGTCGCCACGCCTCCCTCGCAGGCTCGGTCGGCGCGCCCCGCGCAACGCTTCGCGTTGCCGCTGAGCGGGGCGCGCCCGTCTGCGCGTGGTCGCCTGCAGAGCGCTACGCGACCGCGATCTCGTTGGGCACGCCCGGCAGTGCGTCGCTGGAGGCGACGACCTTCCCGGTGGTCAGGTCGACGGCGTGGACCTTCCGCTCGGCGGGGTCGGTGACGTAGGCGATGTCGCCGGAGACCTTCACGGCGGGGTGGGCGTCCTGCCACTCGGCCGGGCCCTCCCACGCGTCGAGCACGGGGAACGAGTCGAGCTGCTCCCCGCTGGTCTCGTCGAAGGTGTGCAGGGCGCCGTCGTCACCGAGGACCACCGCTTCGTCGCCAGGGCCGCGTGCGAGGTCGCGGAACGTGAAGCCGACGCCGTCGGGCAGGTCCGCGACGGTGTACTTCCCCGAAGCCGCGTCGATCAGCGCGATCTGGTCGAGCAGGTAGCCCTCGCTGTCCGGGTCGTCGTTGTAGTCACCGACCGCGACCGACGACGTGTCCGTGGTGAACAGGTTGCCGGTGCGGCCGTACTCGGTCGGGGCGTCGAGCTTCTCGAACGCGCCGTCGGCGTAGACGAGCGCGCCGTCGGTGCAGCCGAAGACCGCGACCTCGTCCTGGACCGCACCTTCGCCGTGCACGTCCGGGCACGATTCGGAGCAGGTGAGTTCCTCGCCGTCGGCGTCCAGGGCTCGGACGCCACTCCGGCTCTCCTCGGTGCCGATGGTGGTCAGGAGCGTGCCGTCCTCGAGCTCGATCGCGACGCCGTGGTGCGCCGCCTCGGACTCGGTGGTCCGGGCGTCGGGCAGGGCGTCGCCGTCGAGGTCGGTGTTGTCGAAGGTCGTCACGTCGCCGGTGCCGTCGGCGAACAGGGCGGTGCGGTCGCCGTGCACGACGGCGTGCCCACCGGTGTCGGCCGGGAAGACCGCGGCGGTGAGGGCCGGGTCCGCTGCGGTGTCGAGCACCCGGAAGCCCTCGGGCACCGTGACGAGCACGTGGCGGCCGTCGCCGGCGGGGTTCACGCGGGTGAAGCCGTCGACGGCGTCGTCGGCCACGACCTGCAGATCCTGGTCGAGCACGAGCAGGCCGCCGTCGTAGGTCAGCGTGATGCGGGTGCTGTCGGCCTTCGGGGCCGAGGTGCTCTCGGCATCGGCGGCGTTCGTGGCGCACCCGGTCAGGGCCAGGGCAACGGTGCCGAGCAGCGCGGCCGGCAGTGCCGCGGCGCGGAGGGTCTTGGTTCTGGTCATGGGCAACACTGTACTGATTCTCATTCTCATCAAGAAATCGGAGCCGTCAGGCCGTCGACGATCGACTCGGTGTTCGAGCGCATCATCCCGAGGTAGGTCGACGCGGCGCCGTCCTCGGTCAGGGACTCGGTCGCCAGCGAGCGGATCGACACCTGCACGTCGACCTCGTCCGCCAGGACCTCGGCCAGGCGTGCGGGTTGCGAGGCGTCGGCGAAGATCGTCGGGACGCCGGCCTGCTCGATCGCGTTCGCCAGGTCACGCAGGTCGGCGGCACTCAGGGACGCCAGCGTCGTGCCGCTCGGGATCACGGCACCCACCACCCGGAAGCCGTAGCGGTCGGCGAGGTAGCCGAACACGTGGTGGTTCGTCACCAGGGCCTTGCGATCGGCGGGGATGGTGTCGAACGCGGCGGTCAGGTCGTCGTCGAGGGCATCGAGCCGGTCGGTGTAGGCCTCGGCGCCGGGAGTGTCGATGCCGACGGCGTCCAGCTCCTCGTCGAGGGCCTCGACCACGTCGACCATGCGCGCCGGGTCCGTCCAGAAGTGCGGGTCCGGGCCGCTGTCGTCGTCGGTGGTCCACTCCAGGGCGTCGATCGCGTCACCCGCGGTGAAGACGGCCACGCCGTCGTCGGCCGCGGCGCGGACGTGGTGGGCCACGCCTTCCTCGAGCCCGAGGCCGTTCTCGACCACCAGGTCCGCGCTCCGGAGTCGCGCCGCCTGCTGCGCGGAGACCTCGAACGAGTGCGGGTCGCCGCCAGGGGCATGAGCACCATGACGTCGACGTCGTCGCCGACGACCTCGGTCACGACGTCGCCCAGGATGTTCGTCGTCACGGCGACGAGCGGACGGTCCGACCCGGTCGTGTTGCAGCCGGCTGTCGTGACGGCAACGGCTGCGACGACGAGGGCCGCTGCCACCGCACGCGCGGTGCGCCCGACCGGCAAGGTTCCGCTCACCGTCCCACCTCGGCGAACGCGACGGGCGCGAACAGGAGCTCGATGGTCCGGGCCACGCGGGCGCCGTCCGCGAAGTCGACCTCGTGCACGACGGCGGCCGTGGGGTCGGCCACGTAGGCGCGCTGCGCGTCGAGCTGCAGCAGCGGCGCGGTGTCGGTGTCGGTGTCGCCGTCGACCAGGGGATCAGTCGTCGCGACCTTCCCGGTCGAGGCGGTCACCACGACCACCCGACCCGCGTCGTCGACCCCGACCACGTGCTCGTCCTGGTCGTCGACGGCGACCACCGCACGCAGCGGCCGTTCGGTCGGCACGTGCCGCCAGGAGCCCTGTCGGACGTCGAGCAACCAGAAGCCGCTGTCGCCCGCGAGTCCGGCGACCGTGGGGCGGCCGGCCCGCGCGGCGAAGGCGGTCGGACGCTCGGCGTCGTCCGGCAGTGCGACGAACGAGGTCGCACCGGCATCGTCGACGACGACCGCTCCGTCGGCGCAGCCCACCACGGCGCCCGCGCGGGTGACGATGCCACCAGCGGGGTCGGTGCAGGCCTGTCCGGCGCTGGTCGACCCGGCCGACTCGGTCTGTTCTCCGTCGGTGTCGAGGACGCGGACGGTGTCGCCCTCGGCGGCGACCAGGTGCTCGCCGAGCGGGAGCAGCACGGTCGCGTCGAGTCGTGCGGTCTCGTCGAGCTCGCCCTGCCCGAGTGCCGCGCGGTCGAGCACCACCGCTTCGCCGCGCTCCGGCCAGGCGATCGTGGTCATCGTCTCCGACGAGTGCACCTGGACCGGACCGCCGCCCTCGAGCGTCCCGACGACGCGCGGCTCGGCGGCGTAGTAGTGCGTGTGGTCGCCGTGGTCGACGGTCCAGGATCCCCCGTCGACGACCGTGGTGCGGTCGCCGTCGCTCGTCACCAGGAACCGACCGTCGGTCGCGGAGTGCTCGGCTGCGCCGATGCGGTCCAGGTCGGTCGTCTCGCCGGTGAGCAGGTCGTGCAGCGCCGTCTCGCCGGTCGCGGAGACGGCCAGGAGGCCCAGCTGTGGTTCCTGGGACTCGGTCGCGCCCGCGACGTAGCCGTGCGGGGCCGTGGTCGCGCTGGCGTCGTCGGCCGGCGGTGTCGACGCGGTGGAGCACGCCGTGACGGTGAGCGCGAGGCTGGTCGTCAGGCCCAGGGCACCCAGGAGTCGCGTGCGTCGTGCGCGTGCGTGGGGGCGGTCGGTGGTCGGGTCGTGGTTCATGGTGCCTCTCGTGCTGGTGCTCGGACAGGGTGTTCGACGGGCCTGGTGGTCGCGCGCGCGGTGCTGCGTGCGATGGCTGCCAGCCCGTGGGACAGGGCGACCCCGGCGACGGCGACGGCCGCGATGCTGGCGCCGGCGGCGGTGCCGGCGTGCCACGAGACGAGCAGGCCGACCAGGACGGCGACGACACCGAGCACCGCGCCGAGGAGCATCGTCGAGGCCACGTGCTTCGTCCAGGCGCGGGCCGCGGCGGCGGGCGCGAGCAGCAGTCCGACGACCAGCAGGGTCCCCACCGCGCGGTACGAGGCGACGACGGCGAGCGTGACCAGGCCGATGAGGACCACCTCGGCGAGCCGGGGATGCAGGCCGAGCGTCGCGGCCTTGCGGACGTCGAAGGCCAGTGCCGTGAACGGTCGGTGGAACACGGCTGCGACGAGCAGGGCGACGGCGACCGCGATCGCCAGGCCGACGAGGTCGGTGCGGGTCACGGCCAGCACGTCGCCGAACAGGATCGCGGTGACGTCGGTGGCGAAGGACCGTGATGCCGACACGATGATGACCCCGAGGGCGAGCATCCCGACGAAGAGCAGCCCGATCGAGGTGTCGTAGGACAAGCCACCGCGTCGTCGGAGCGCCCCGACGCCGAACACCATCACGCCGGCGCTCACGGCGGCGCCGAGCACTGCGGGCACGCCGGTGAGCGCTGCGATCGCGACGCCGGGCAGCATGCCGTGCGACAGCGCCTCGCCCAGGAACGCCATCCCACGCACGAGCACCCACGTCCCGACGACGGCGCACAGCACCGCGGCCAGGGCGCCACCGGTCAGGGCACGCACCATGAAGTCGACGGTGAAGGGATCGGTCAGCCAGGTCACGATCCGAGACGCTACATGAAAACGAGTATCGATACTGATAGCGTGCTCAGGTGCCCACGACCGATCCGATGCCCGCCGTCCGCCTTGAGCAGGTGACCGCCGTCCGCGGGGAGCGGACCGTCCTCGACGGCCTCGACGCGGCCTTCCCGGCCGGCCGGGTCACCGCGCTGACCGGACCCAACGGGTCCGGCAAGTCGACGCTGCTCAACGTGGTGGCGGGCGTGCTGCGGCCGACCGCCGGGCGCATCACGGGCCTCCCGTCAGGCGGCGTCGCCCACGTGAGCCAGTCCGTCCCGCCGACCACGCTCCCGCTCACGGTCCGCGCGGCCGTCACGATGGGCCGGTGGCGTCACCGGGCCTGGTGGCGACCGCTCGGACGCGACGACCGCGCCGTCGTCGACGCGCAGCTCGAGCGGATGGCGATCACCGAACTGGCCGACCGCCCGCTCGACGCGTTGTCCGGCGGCCAGCGGCAGCGCACCCTCGTGGCACTCGGGCTGGCGCAGCGGGCGCGCGTGCTGCTCGTCGACGAACCGACGGCCGGCGTCGACTCGGCATCCGCTGCGCTCGTGGTGGCGGCGCTCGCCGCCGAGGCCGCCGACGGCGTCGTGGTCGTGCACGCCGCACACGATCCGGTGGCGATCACCGCAGCCGACGCCGTGGTCACGCTCCCCGCGCCCTGACGGCGCGGGTGGCGGTCAGGGGCAGGCGACGGCGACGGAACCCGTCGAGGTCGTCACCGGCACCGGTGCCGGAGCCTCGTCGGCGACCGGCGCTGCGCTCGAGCGGCGCAGCCTGAGGGAGACGAGCACGATCGCACCCACGACGGCGACCCCTCCGGACAACCAGAAGTCCGCAGCGAGACCGAACGACGACACCGCTGCGCCGCCGAGCACCGACCCCGCGGCGATCGCGAGCTGGATGGTCGTGACGAACAGCGCGAGCCCGGTCTCGGACCCGGCGGGCGAGGCCGTGGACATCCACGTCTGCATGCCGAGCGGCAACGCGCCCCAGACCAGCCCCCACACCACGAGCAGCACGAACACCCCGACGACGGAGTGCGCGAGCAGGGGGAGCAGGACCACGGCGACCGCGAGGGCGACCTTGGACACGCTGATGGTCCCGAGCACGCTCCGTCCCAGGGTGAAGCCGGCGGCGAAGTTCCCGACGATCCCCGCGACGCCGAACACCAGGAGCGCGAGCGTGACGGTGTCCGGTCCGACCCCGACCAGGTCCTGCAGGTACGGGGCGATGTACGTGTACGCGGCGAACTGTGCGGCGAACAGGAACGCGGCGGCGATCAGACCGACACGGGCGCGGGGGACGCGGAGCAGCGAGGCGAGCGTCGCGAACCGGACCTGCTGCTGCGCGGGGATGCGCGGCAGCATCGCGAGCTGCAGGACGAGCGCGACCAGACCGAGCACACCGCCGATGACGAACGCGAGCCGCCAGGTGGCAAGCGACGAGACGAGGGCGCCGAGCGGCAGGCTCACGACCGTCGCGACCGAGACGCCGGCGGTGATGAGCGAGGTCGCCCGGATCGTGGCGGCCGGCCGGACCAGTCGACCGGCGATGCCGGCGCCGATCGCCCAGAACCCGCCGATGCCGACGCCCAGGAGCATCCGGGCCACGAGCAGCACACCGAACGAGGGCGCGATGGCTGCGAGCCCGTCCGCCACCACGAGCAGCACGGTCAGCGAGACGAGCACGACACGGCGGTCCACCCGCGAGGTCAGGACCGTGACGACCGGCGCCGCGACGGCACCGACCAGCCCGGTGGCGACGACCATGAGCCCGGCCGCGCCGATCCCGACGTCGAGGTCGGCGGCGATGGCGGGCAGGAGCCCGATCGGCAGGAACTCGGAGAGCACGAGGACGAAGGATCCGAGTGCGACGGACGTGACACCGAGCCACCCGCGGCGCTCTGCTGACGAGGTCATGGGGTCGTCAAGCAGCGCCGGTCGCGGGCCATTCCCGCGAGTCGTGTCGCTACTCGCTGGCTACCGACACGGTGCGGCCCGACACCACCGACTCCTGCGCGGCGAGCACGATCGACAGGGTCCGCAGCCCGACGTGCACGTCCGGCTGCGGCTGCACGCCCGCCCGGACGGCGTCGACGAACGTCCGGAGCATCGCCGCGTCGGGGTCGGCACCGGTGCGGGACTCGATCGGCAGCCCGGTCTCCGCGACGATCCCGCGAGCAGCCGCCCCGAAGAAGTCGAGCGACACCGTGCCGCCCGTCCCGGCGACGTCGAGCGTCAGCCCACCCCACACCGCTGAGGTGTCCGGCTTGCTCCACGAGCAGTCGATCGCGGCGACGACGCCGTTCGCGTACGTGATCGTGACGAGTCCGGCGGTCTCCGCCTGCGCCCGGGCCGCGTGCAGCGTGCGGTTCGCCACCGCGGTCACGGTGACGGGTGCCGACCCCATCAGGCCCTCGAGCAGGTCCGCGATGTGCACGACGTGGTCGACGATCGCGCCGCCGCCGGACAGCTCCGGCTCGGTGAACCACGACCGGGTCAGGGGGAGCATGCCGTTGTTCGCGCCACGGACCGAGAACAGCTGCCCGAGCGCTCCGGAGTCGTGCGCCGCACGGAGCTTGTCGAACGCCGAGGTGAACCGCACCGGGAACGCCACCATGAGCACGACGCCCGCTGCCTCGACGGCGTCGCGGATCGCGAGGCCGTCCTCCCACGTGGTCGCGAGCGGCTTCTCGCACAGGACGTGTGCACCGGCGGTGGCGGCGGCCTCGACGAGCTCGCGGTGCCGGGCGTTCTCGCTCGTGACGACGACGGCGTCCGGGCCCCAGGCGAGCAGCTCGTCGTACGTCTCCGCGTAGTCGACCCCGAGCTCGTCGGCCAGGTCGCGGCCGCGCAGCTCGACGATCGTCTCGCCCGTGCTGACGCCGCCCGGGTCGGCACCGCGGACCTCGACCCCGGGCATCGCGGTGAGGGCGGTGAGGTAGCCGATCGCGTGGGTGTGGGCGAACGACATCACGGCGATCTTCAGGGCGGTCACGCGCGAGCCCCCGTCGTCAGGGACACCGGCTGCCCGGTGTCCATCGACTCGAGTGCCGCGTTCGCGATCCGGACCGCCTCGGCGCCGTCCGCAGCCGTCACCCGCGGAGCGGAACCGCCGGCGAACGCCCCGAGGAACTCGGCGAGCTCGAGCCCGTACGGGTCGTCGGCGGGGTCGACCTCGGGCAGGAAGCCGTCCGCGGCGTCGGGCACCGCGAGGTCGGCGACGTAGTCCTGTTCGTCGAGCGACCGGTGCGCCAGGCTGCCGTGCGTGCCCGTCACCGAGTACTCGGTCGAGAACGCGAGGTGCTGCGGTCCCCAGATCCCGGCGACGTGGCTGATCGCCCCGGACTCGTGCGTGAGCAGGACGTGTGCTGCCTCCACCGGCTCGGCCTCGGTGCCGGCACGGACGCCGACCGCCGACACCGTGGTGACGGGTCCGGCGACCCACCGCGCGATGTCGAGGTCGTGGATCATCTGGTCCATCACGATGCCGCCGGACAGCGCCCGGTCGGCGAACCACGCGGTGCGGGTCGGGAAGGCCCCGGAGCGCACGAACCGCAGGACGGCCAGGTCGCCCAGGAGGCCCGTGGTGACGGCGTCGTGCAGGCGCACGTAGGCGGGGAAGAAGCGCACCACGTGGGCCGGGAAGAGCTGTCGGCCGGCGTCCTGCGCACGGGCCACCAGGTCGGCAGCGTCGGCGTCGGTCCGGGCGAGCGGCTTCTCCGACACGACGTCCTTGCCGGCGGCGAGGGCGGCGCGCACGACCTCGGCGTGGGCGAAGGTCGGCGTCACCACCTCCACGACGTCGACGACCGCGAACAGGTCGTCGAGCGAGTCGACGACGGTGATCGACGAGCCCGCGGCGGCTGCGGCCGGGGCGAACGCGGCGGCCAGGTCTTGCGCACCGTCCTGCGCGTACACGACGACCGGGCCGAGGCGGAGCAGGCCGGGCATGTGCGCGTGGGCGATGCCGCCGGCGCCGACGAGGCCGATCCGGGGAGGGGTCGGGGGCATCGGGGGCTCCTTCGCGGGGTGGACCGGTCGACGGTGACGGGGACGACGCCATGCTACCGAGCGGGGCGTCGCGGCTGACGCGGGCTCGGTGTCAGGCGTCGAGGGCGCGTCGGGCGGCCGCGACGACCTCGGCATCGGTCACGAAGTGCGCGGAACCGTCGTCGGCCCCGCCCATCGGGACCCCGGCGTGCGCGCTGTCCGGCGCGGCACGCTTGGCCGACAGGTGCACGGCGGCGGCACCCGTCGCGACCAACGCCGGGACGTCGGCCGGGGTGACACCGGCACCGGCCATGACCTGCACCGGCCCGGCGGCGTCGACCATCCGCGCGATCGTGGCAGCGCCGGCTCCTGCGGTGGGAGCGCCGCCGGAGGTCAGCACGCGGGTGAAGCCGAGCGCCGCGAGCGTGGCTGCTGCCGCGACGGGGTCCACCGCGTGGTCGATCGCCCGGTGCAGGGTGATCTCGGCGGTCGTGCTGACCGAGCGGGCGGCGTCGACGAAGCGGCGCAGGGCGTCCTCGTCGAGGGTCCGGTCCGGGCGCAGCGCACCGACGACGACGCCGGCGGCACCGGAGCGCAGGACCGTCCGGACCTCGCGCACCATGAGCTCGACCTCGTCGGGGGTGTGCACGAACCCGCCGGGGCGGCACCGGATCAGCGCGTGCGCCGGGATCCCGGTCTCGTGGGTCGTCTCGACCAGGGCCTGCGACGGAGTCAGCCCGCCGAGCTCGAGCCCGACGCAGAGCTCGACCCGGTCGGCCCCGCCGTCCCGTGCGACGACCGCACCCTGCGGCGACGTGACCGCGATCTCGAGTGCAACGGGCGAAGGGGTCATGCAGAGGCTCCGAGTGGCTGGTCCGAGGCCGGGATGATCCTGGCGGTCAGGTCCGGGGCCTCGGGGAACACTCGATCGTAGGGGAACATCGGCCGCTCGATCCTGTGGTGCCCGAGGCGCAGCAGGTCCTGGTCGACACCGCCCGGGGTGAGCGCGAGCATCCAGTCGGCGGCCATGTCGAACAGCTCCGGCTCGAGGTACCCGATCTTCACCACGACGACGTCGGCCTGCCGTGGTGCCAGGTCGAGGTCGGTGAAGTCGTGCTCGTGGTGGTACGGCTTGCGCAGCTTCGTCAGGATCGCGAAGACGCTGCCGACCTGCAGCACGACCTCGGTCTCGGCGTCGCGGTCGCCGTGCTTGATCGCGTGGACCCGGCCGGTCATGGTGATCGGTCCGGCGTGCACGGCATCGACCGACGCACCGGCGGTCACCGTGACGGTCGCACCCACACCGGCCTCGACTGCGGTCGCCACGGCGGCGGCGCCGGGGACACTCGCGTAGATCAGGGTGGGGCCGTCGGCGCTCGCGAAGGCCGGGTTCGCGAGCACCTGGGTCAGCCCCCAGGTCATGTCGCCGGAGCCGCCCGCGGTGGGGTTGTCGCCGGAGTCGGACACGAAGTACGGGTGTGCGGCGCCGGGCGTGAGCGCGGCGGCCAGGCATTCGTCGAACGTGCCGGTGGGGGCGACGAAGACGAAGTCCTCACGGACGTCCCAGAAGGCACGGGCGAGGCGCTCGGCCCCGGCGGCGACGGCGGCTTCGTCCCACCCGGTGACGACGGTGACGGCCTGGTCGCGGGGCTGGTCCGCCCAGGCGTAGCCGACCCAGATCGCGGCGTCGAGCACGCCGTCGGTCTGCTCGACGAGCGGCACCTGGGCGTACAGCGAGGCGGCGGGTTCGAGGCGGGTCGAGGTCTGCTCCCCGGGCAGCAGGACGGGGATCGGGATCCAGGCCTTCACGGGGCGCTGCGCTCCGGCAGGACGCGTGGTGAGCACGTCGACCAGGTTCCGGACGGCACGTTCCTTGGTCTCCATGGCGTCCTCGTGCGGGGCCATCCGGTAGCAGGTGACGAGGTCGACCTGGTGGGCGAGCTCGCGCGTGACGTTGCCGTGCAGGTCCATCGACGCCGACACGATGACGTCCGGGCCGATCACCGCACGGATCCGGCCGAGCAGGTCCGCCTCGGCGTCGTCGAGCCCCTCGACGACCATCGCGCCGTGGATGTCGTACCAGAGGCCGTCCACGTGCTCGGCGTCGACGATCGCGCGCAGTCGCGTGACGATCTCCGACGCGAGTTCCTCGTACGAGTCGCGGTCCACGATGCCGCCGGGCAGCGCGTGCCCGATGAGCGCCCCGCGGAAGTCCGCCGTGTCCGACATCGCGGACAGGAACGGGTACCGCGCCACGACCTCGTCGCCACGGTCCGGGTGGAACGCCGGCGCGTGGGTGCGGGTGGGGGTGAAGGTCGACGTCTCGATCGCCAGCCCGGCGATGGCGACGACCGGACGACGGGCACCGGCGGGGACGGCGGGGGTGGCGGACACGGTCTCAGACACGGACGCTCCTGTTCCTGGTGGTGGACTGCGGGATGGGGGTGGACAGCTCCTCGAGCGAGGCGGCGAGGCCCCGCTGCAGTGCGAACTGGCCGGCACCGACGAGCCCGGCATCGGCACCGAGCGACACCGGCTCGATGGCCAGGTGCTGCGTCATGAGCGGGTGGCAGCTCTCGTAGAGCTGACTGCGCACGGCCGCGATGAACGGGTCGAGGGTGGAGAGGATGCCGCCCAGGTAGACGGCGTCCGGGTTGAAGAAGTTCACGTTGGCCGCGAGCACCTCGCCGAGGTACCGACCGGCCAGGCGCACGGCACGGGTGGCCTCGGGGTGGGCGTCCGAGGCGAGTCGGACGACGTCGGCGGTCGAGGAGACGTCGACCCCGGCGCCCGACAGGATCCGCACCAGGGCAGCTCCGGACGCGACGGTCTCGAGGCACCCAGTGTTCCCGCACGAGCACGGGGTGTCACCGGCGGCGTCGATCCGCACGTGGGTGATGTCCCCGGCCGAGCCCGTGGACCCGCGGTACAGGCGGCCGTCGATGACGATGCCCGCGCCGATCGCCGACCCGGCCTTGATCGTGATGGTCTGCCGGCGTCCTGGAGGCTGCACGCTCTGCTCGCCGGCGGCCATGCAGTTCGCGTCGTTGTCGACGATCGCCGGCAGGCCGAAGCGGTCGGACAACCAGGCGGCCACCGGGAACCCGTTCCAGCCCGGCATCCGACTCGGCAGGTCGACGACACCGGCCTCGACGTCGACGGGTCCGGGCAGACTGAGACCGACCCCGCGCAGACCGGCGCGGCCCCGGTCGTCGGCGAGCCGCTCGAGCAGGCCGGCCAACCGCTGCAGGCCGGCGGTCGGACCGTCGGAGAGCGCGAACGGGACGTTCGCGACGGACTCGAGCGCGCCTCCCGGCAGCACGATCCCGACCCGCGCGTGCCCACCGCCGACGTCGGCGGCGACCGCGTACTCGTCGACGCCGCCGATGCGGAGCACCTTGCGGGGACGGCCGCCGGTCGAGACGTCGGTGCCCTCTTCCGCGAGCAGCCCGTGCGACAGCAGCTGGGTGACCACGTGCGACACCGTCGACGGAGCGGCGCCGAGCAGTGTGGCGATCTCGGTGCGACTCGCGGCCTGACCCGACGCGACGAGTTCGAGGACGCGAGCAGAGAGGTCCGTCACGACTTTCTCCAATCCGGGGGAAACGACGGCCGAACCGACCGAACACCCGGAGCCTAACCGGCGGAACGGCCCGTTCACCCTTTCGTCCAAACGGCAGAAACGCAGTTTTTACACGAAGATGTTTGTTTTTCCAACGGCTTTGGCCATTGACTGTGTCCGTGCCGCTCGGCACGCGTGCTCCACCTCCCCAGAACTCCCACGCACCAGGAGACACACATGACCAAGCCCCGCCGCTGGGCGCTCCTCACCGGAGCAGCGATCGCCGTGAGCGCCCTGCTCGCCGGATGTTCCGGGGGCGGTTCCGCCACCTCGAACGCGAATCCGGACGAGATCGACTACGCCCTTCCTGCGAACTTCACGCCCAACTGGATCCTGCCGATCGGCACCGCCGCGCACCTCAACACGAACAACGGCTCCATCGCGCAGTCGCTGTACGAGCCGCTCGTCGCGTACGACGGCTCCACCGGCAAGATCGCGTGGAACAAGGACGGGTCCGTCGCCACGGACGCGGAGTTCGCCGACGACGGCAAGAGCGTCGAGATCACCCTCGGTGACCGGCACTGGTCCGACGGCGAGGCGATCACGAGCCGCGACGTCGAGTTCTGGTTCAACCTGATCAAGGCGAACAAGGACCAGTGGGGCTCGTACTCGAAGGGCAAGGCGCCGGACAACTGGACGTCGTTCAAGGCGGTCGACGACACCCACTTCACGATCACGTTCGACAAGGCGTACAACTCGGACTGGATGCTCGCCAACCAGCTGAGCCACATCATCCCGCTGCCGCAGCACGCCTGGGACAAGACGAGCGCGAGCGCGAAGGTCACCGACGCCGACGAGACCACCGCCGGCGCGAAGCAGGTCTGGAAGTACCTGAACACCGCGGCGGGCAAGATCTCGGACTACGCCACCGACGACCTGTGGAAGACCATCTCCGGTCCGTACGGCGTCAAGGCGTTCACCACCGCCGGCAAGGTCACCCTCACGGCGAACACGAAGTACGACGGTGGCGAGAAGCCCTCGATCACGACCGTCAACCTGCTGCCGTTCACGACGGCCGACGCCGAGGTGAACGCGGTCCGCTCCGGCGAGGTCGACTACGGCTACATCAACGCCACGGACATGGACCAGGAGTCCTCGTTCACGGCGAAGGGCTACGAGGTCGAGCCGTGGACCGGCTGGGCCATCACCTACATGCCGTACAACTTCAACAACCCGGACATGGGCGCCGTCTTCAAGCAGCTGTACGCCCGCCAGGCCGTGCAGATGTCGATCGACCAGAAGTCCCTGTCGAAGGTCGTCTTCAACGGCACCGCCACCTCGACCTACGGCCCGATCCCGCAGGCGCAGGAGTCCGACTACGTCTCCGACGTGCAGCAGGACAACCCGTACCCGTTCAGCACGTCGAAGGCCAAGGACCTGCTGACCAGCCACGGCTGGGAGGAGCAGGGCGGCACGATGGTCTGCACCGACCCCGGCACGTCGGCGGATCAGTGCGGCGAGGGTGTGCGGGACGGCACGAAGTTCACCATGGGTGTGCTGTCGCAGTCCGGTTCGACCGTGACCGACAACATGATGAGCGCGATCCAGTCCTCGCTCGCGAAGACCGGCATCGGCTTCACGATCAAGACCGCGCCGGTGTCGAGCGTGCTGTCGCAGACCCCGACCTGCACGAGCGACGAGGCCAGCTGTGACTGGGACCTGTCGTTCTTCGGCACCGCGGGCAGCTGGTACTTCCCGGCCTACCCGACCGGTGAGTCGCTCTTCCAGACCGGTGGTTCGGCGAACTTCGGCAGCTACTCGAACAAGCAGGTCGACGACCTCATCGACGCGACCACCACCTCGACCGACGCCACCGCCGTGCAGGACTACAGCGCCGCGGTCGCGAAGGACCTGCCGGTGATCTGGCTGCCGAGCCCCGACTACCAGATCTCGGTCGTCAAGAAGGGCCTGTCCGGGTTCGACCAGGACTCGCTCGCCAACTTCCACCCGGCCCAGTGGAAGTGGAACAAGTAAGACCGTGACCACGGACGGGAGGCGCGGTGCGCGTCCGACGCGCACCGCGCCTCCCGTCCCTCGCACGTCTCCAATCCGACCATCGGAAGCCGCATGACCACAGCTCTCTACCTCACCAGGCGCGTCCTGCAGGCGCTCGCGGTGATCCTCATCGTCACGATCGTGGTGTTCTGCCTGCTGCACGCGCTGCCCGGCGGGCCCGCCCGCGGTGTCCTCGGCGTCTCCGCGACGCCCGCGCAGATCACCGCGTTCAACCAGGCGCAGGGACTCGACCAGGCCCTGCCGGTGCAGTACCTGCGGTTCCTCGGCCGCCTGCTCACCGGTGACCTCGGCACCTCGTACACGCTCAACGAGCCGGTGTCGCAGCTCATCGCCGAGCGCCTGCCGAAGACCCTCGTCCTCACCGGCATCTCCGCCGTCCTCGGCCTCGTCGTCGCGATCCCGGTCGGCATGCTCCAGGCCGCCCGCCGCAACGGCGCGGTCGACTACGCCGCCACCGCGCTGGCCTTCGTCTTCTACTCGACGCCGGCCTTCTTCCTCGGCCTCATCCTGATCATCGTGTTCAGCCAGCAGCTGCCGTGGCTGCCGTCGCAGGCGCCGAGCGGCACCACGCTCGCCGAGGTGTTCCAGGACCCCGCCGGGCTCGTCCTGCCGGTCGTCACCGGAGCGCTCGCGATGATCGCCGTGTTCAGCCGCTACATGCGGGCCTCGACCCTCGAGAACCTGCAGGAGGACTACGTCCGCACCGCCCGCGCCGGTGGCGCCTCGACGATGACGATCCTGCGCCGGCACGTGTTCCGGAACTCGCTGACGCCCGTCGTCGCGATGCTCGGCTACTACCTGCCCGTGCTGTTCGGCGGCGCCCTCGTCACGGAGCAGCTGTTCAACTACCCCGGCATGGGGCTCCTGTTCTGGAACGCGGCGCAGTCGTCGGACTACCCGACGCTGCTCGGCTGCGTCCTCGTCATCTCCATCGCGACCGTCATCGGCACCCTGCTCGCCGACGTCGCCCAGTCCCTCATCGATCCGCGAGTGAAGGCGAGCCGCGCATGAGCGCCGTACAACTGGCACCCGAGGCCCCGGGCGCCCCCGTCACCGTCGCGGCCACCGGGTTCCGACTCGCCGCCCGCCGGTTCCGCGGCAACACGCTCGCCGTGATCGGCCTGGCCGTGATCGTCGTCATCGTCCTGTTCTGCTTCGTCGGGCCGTTCCTGTACCCGACCGACCAGACCCACACCCTGCTCGAGCAGGCCAACCAGGGTCCGAGCGCGGCGCACTGGCTCGGCACCGACGCCGTCGGCCACGACGTGCTCGGCCGGCTGATGTACGGCGGCAAGGTCTCGCTCATGGTCGGCATCGCCGCCGGGGTCCTGGCCACCGTCGTCGGCACCCTGTGGGGTTCCGTCGCGGGCTACGTCGGCGGCTGGGTCGACGCGCTGATGATGCGCGTCGTCGACGCGGGCATCGCGATCCCGGCGCTGTTCATCCTGCTCGTCATCTCGGCCATCACGACCCTGGTGTCGCCGGGCTCATCCTGATCCTCGGGCTGGTGTCGTGGCTGGTGCCGTCCCGCCTGATCCGCGCCGAGACCCTGACGCTGAAGAACCGCGACTACGTGCTCACCCTGCGCGCGATCGGTGGCTCGCACGCCCGCGCCATCGGCAAGCACCTGCTGCCGAACTCGGTGTCCACGATCGTCGTCGCCGCGACCTTCCAGGTCGCCGACGCGATCCTGCTCGTCGCCTACGTCTCGTACCTCGGGCTCGGCGTGCAGCCGCCCGCGACGGACTGGGGCGGCATGCTCTCGGCGGGACTCACCGCCGCGTACTCCGGACACTGGTGGCTCATCGTGCCGCCGGGTCTGGCCGTGATCCTGATCGTCTGCGCGTTCAACGCCGTGGGCGACGGACTCCGGGACGCCTTCGACGTGAGGGGCCGCTGATGACCACCGAACCGATCCTGCGGACGACCGACCTCGGCGTCTCGTTCAGCACCGAGTCCGGCACCGTGTCGGCCGTCCGGGGCGTGTCCCTCTCGGTCGCGCCGGGCGAGACGCTCGCCCTGGTCGGCGAGTCCGGCTCCGGCAAGTCCACGGTGGCGCTCGCCGCGATGGGGCTGCTCTCCGGCAACGCGACCGCGACGGGCAGCGCGCTCGTCGCCGGGCACCAGGTGGTGGGCGCTCCCGAACCGTCGCTCCGTGCCCTGCGGGGCTCGACGGTGTCGATGGTCTTCCAGGAGCCCGCGACGGCCCTCGACCCGCTCACCCGGGTCGGCGCGCAGATCGCCGAGGTGATCCGGAACCACCGAACGGTCACCGCCGCGCAGGCCGCGGCCGAGGCCGTCGACCTGCTCCGTCGCGTCGGGATCCCGTCGCCGGAGCAGCGGGCCGGTCGTTCCCGTTCCAGCTCTCGGGTGGGCAACGCCAGCGCGTGGTGATCGCGATGGCGATCGCGAACTCGCCGAAGCTGCTCATCGCGGACGAGCCGACGACCGCCCTCGACGTGACCGTGCAGGCCGAGATCCTGGAACTGCTCCGGAAGCTCGCTGTCGACACCGGCACGGGCGTGCTGCTCGTGACGCACAACATGGGCGTCGTCGCGGACTTCGCAGACCGCGTCGCGGTCATGCTGCAGGGCGAGATCGTCGAGACCGGCAGCGTCGAGGACGTCCTGCTCCGTCCGGAGCACGAGTACACGAAGCGGCTGCTCGCCGCGGTGCCGCGGCTCGACGTGGCGGGCGACCGTCCCGCCGCTGCGGTCGACGCGGGGTCCGCTGACGCGGCGGCCGGGAGGCCCGGTGCAGCCCCGGTGGTCGACCTGCGGAACGTCACGGTGACGTTCGGGCGCGGGGCGCGCGCCGTCCACGCGTTGCAGGGGATCGACATCGCCGTGCACGCGGGCGAGACGGTCGGCCTGGTCGGCGAGTCCGGCTCCGGCAAGTCCACCGCTGCCCGGGTGGCGCTCGGGCTCATCACGCCGACGTCCGGCACCGTGTCGCTGTTCGGGCAGGACCTGCGCAGCGCCCGTGGCCGTGATCGTCGGGCGCTCCGGTCCGGCATCGGCGTCGTGCTGCAGGACCCGGTGGCCTCGCTCGACGCCCGGATGTCCGTGGCGGAGTGCATCGCCGAACCGCTCGCCGTGCACCGCCGTGGGATGTCGTCGGCGGACCGTCGTCGGCGGATCGACGAGGTGCTCGACGCCGTCCGGTTGCCGCGGTCGCTCGCCTCGCGTGCACCCCGTGAGCTCTCCGGCGGCCAGCGCCAGCGGGTGTCACTCGCCCGCGCCCTGGTGCTCGAGCCGCGGTTGCTCGTCGCCGACGAACCGACCTCGGCGCTCGACGTCAGCGTGCAGGAGACCGTCCTCGAGGTCCTCGGCGAACTGCAGGACGACCTGGGCTTCGCGTGCCTGTTCGTCTCGCACGACCTGGCCGTGGTGCAGCACTTCGCCGAGCGCGTCGTCGTGATGCGCCAGGGCGTCGTCGAGGAACAGGGCACCACCGGCACGACGCTGCTCCACCCCACCACCGACTACACGCGACGCCTGCTCGCCGCCGTACCCGTGCCGGACCCCGTCCTGCAACGGCAGCGTCGGACGGAGCGTCTCGCCTCGCTCGCGGCGGTGACCGCGTGAACCGGGTGATCGCCGGCGTCGACGTCGGCGGCACGAACACCAAGGTCGTGCTGACGACCCCGGACCTCGAGGTCATCGACCGCGTCGACCTGCCGACGCCCGCCCACGCGGGCGGGGCGGCGATCGTGACGGCCGCCGTCGGGGCGGTGACGGGCCTGCTCGTCCGGCACCGGGCCTCCTTGACGGGTGTCGGGGTGGGCGCGGCCGGCGTGGTCGACGCGGCCACGGGCACCGTCCTGGTGACGGGCAACTCGTTCACCGGCTGGGCCGGTTACGGCGTGACCCGCGCGGTCAACGACGCCCTCGGCGTGCCGGCGACGCTCGACAACGACGTGAACGCGTTCCTGCTCGGCGAGATCGCCACGGGTGCCGTCGCGGGGGAGTCCGACGTGCTCGGGATGACCCTCGGCACCGGGGTCGGCGGTGCGTTCGTGCTCGGCGGACGGCTGTTCGCGGGGCCGCGCGGGGCCGCCGGTGAGATCGGCCACGTGCCGGGCTTCGGTGACGCGCTGTGCACCTGCGGACAGATCGGGCACCTCGAGACCATCGCGGGCGCGCGGGGCATCGCCGACCGGTACGCCGAACGGTCCGGCCGGCGGCTGTCGGCGCGCGACGTCGCGGTCGCCGCGCGTGCCGGTGACACGGACGCCGCTGCCGTCTTCGAGGCCGCGGGCTGGGGACTGGCGCGCGCCGCCCTGCTCACCGCGGGGATCCTCGACGTCACGACGATCGTGATCGGCGGCGGCATCGCGCGGTCGTGGGATCTGCTCGAACCGGCCATCACCGCGGCGATCGCGGCCGAGCCCCCGGTGAGCGGCGCGACGATCCGGCTGGCGCAGTCCACCCTCGGGTCGGACGCCGTGGCGCTCGGTGCTGCGTCGCAGGTGCGGGCGTTGGTGCCGGAGGCCGAGTCGGTCTAGGGCTTCGTGCGTGTGATCTCCGAGTGGAGGCTGTCACCGATCGGTTACACGAGTCAGTTGTAATCGATCGGTTACAGTGCGACTGTGTAATCGATCGGTTACAGTTGAGTTGCCGCGATCAGTTGCTCCGGAGGTGCCCCGTGCGTGTAGACAGTGTCCTGGCGCTGGGCGATGCCGTCCACGAGCGCCGGGTGGAGCTCGGGTGGTCCCAGGGGGAGCTGGCGCAGCGCATGGGTGTGAGTCGCCGGTGGGTGAACGAGTTCGAGAACGGCAAGGGCACCGCGCAGCTCCGACTCGCTCTCGATGCGCTCACCGTGCTCGGCTTGGTCCTCGACGCAGAGGCTGCGGCTGCGGATGAGTGAGCTCCGCGCGTTCCTCGACGGCGAGCCGGTCGGTGCCTTCGAGATGAACGCCACCGGCAACACCACCTTCACGTACGACGAGGCCTACCGTCCCCGCCCGTCCGCCACCCCGCTGTCGCTGTCGAAGCTTCCACCGCGAACCCGGCTCCACCGCGGAGCGCTCGTACGTCCGGGTCGCGCACCAGGCCGGGGTTCGCACCGAGACGGTCGTGGACGGCATCGATGCGAGTTCGACCCGGGGCGTGACCCTCACCGGGATCCTCAACCCACAGCTCGACACCGACTTCACCGGCGCCACGGTCCACGTGTACGGCGAGTCGATCGGCAGCACGTTCGACACACACCTGAGCTACTGGTCACCCGGTCGGGGCGGGACCTTCGGCGCGGTGCTGAGCCCCGGACGCTACAAGGTCGAGGTCGTCGGCTGGTCGCCGAGCCAGCGCCGGTACGTCTCGTACTGGTACGGCGGCGAGGGCAACCGGCCCGTCGCGGACCGTGCGGCGTCGCACACGATCGTCATCCGCGACGAGAGTCGGTCGATCTCGTTCTGGAGCACCCGCTGACGGGACCGCTGATCCGTCAGCCGGCGGGTCCGTCGGTGGGTGCCGGCTCGGTGATCCGCTCACCGGTCGCCGGGTCCCACCCGATCGTGCGGGGTTCGGCGGGGCGATCGCGGCGCTCGGTCTTCGGGAAGAACCCTCGCGTGGACGGCAGGTAGCTCAGGACCGTCGCGGCGACGAGGGCGGTCGGGTAGAGGAAGCCTGCGGCCCCCGCGCCGAGCACGAGCCCGACCACGGTGTTCACCACGGCGAAGCCGGCGACGATCGCGAGCCAGAGCCGTGCGGACGCCGATCCGCGGGCCATCCGGATCGCCAGCCAGACGAACAAGGCCGCGAAGGCGAGGCCGATGAAGGAGCCGACCAGTGCGACGGCGAGCCCACCGTCGGTGTGCACCACCGCGACGACCAGGAACCCGAGGCGGACGAGCACCACGGCGCACCAGATGCCGGACGCGATGGTGACGACGGTCGGGCGCGTCTTCCGCGCGGTGTTCGTGCTCATGTCGCCCCTTCGGTTTCCCGGTCGACACGATCCTAGGGCGACCGGGTCCGTCGAAGTGCGGACTGGTGCGGCCCTCGAACGAGGGTCAGGATGCTGCCTAGTTGCACAGCGCAACGGGTCAGGTGCTTCCCCGACAGAGGAGTCGTCATGAAGAAGTCCATCGCAGCCGCGTTCGCCGCCGCGGCCGTCATCACCGCGGGCGTGTTCGCCGCGTCACCCGCCTCGGCACTGCCGGCCAGCACGAAGGTCGTCGGTGGCGAGAAGGCCCCCACCACCTCGTGGGCGGTCCAGCTCGAAGCGTCGGGCGGCTCCATCCCGTCGGGCTACGTCAGCAACTGCACCGGCGAGCAGATCAACGCCTCGTGGATCCTCACCGCCCGTCACTGCATCGACGGCATCGGTGCGATGAACGTCTACCACTCCAACTCCACGACCAACCGGGGCACCGCCGTCGCCGTCGACCGCGTCAGCGCCTCGCCCGCGGGCGACATCGCACTCGTGCACCTGCGGACCGCCTACTCGCTGTCCACCTACGCGCCCCTCGACCTCACCGCGACCGCCAAGTCGAGCGGGACCGGCACCATCCAGGGCTACGGCCTGCGCGCGAACGCGACCCAGTCCGACGGGCTCTACCAGGCCACCGTCTCGCTCACCGGTGCGAGCACCGACGCGTACAGCGGTCGTGCTCAGCACCTCACTGGCGTGACCGGTGCCTCGAACCACGGCGACTCCGGCGGCCCGCTGCTCGTGAACGGCAAGGTCGTCGCCGTCTGCTCCACCGGTGACAGCGCCGACCCCGGCGCCGACACCAAGGCCGGCTCGAACTACGCCCTGCTGTCGCAGGCCTCGTCCTGGATCCGGACCACGGCCGGCGTCTGAACCACGTGACGGACGGGAGGCCCGTGGCGACGCCGCCACGGGCCTCCCGTCCGTCATCAGCCGTGTCCCAGGACCGCAGCGGCTGAACGCGCGTCCACGCGCGACGACGACAGTGGAACGCATGAGTCAGTACGACAAGCGCGATCCGAACACCCTCTACCCGGCCCCGCCGTACCCGAAGCAGGAGCAGTCGCTGCCCGGTGCCGCGTGGAAGATGGACCCGAAGCCCGACCACGGCGAGGAGAGCTACGTCGGCCGGGAGCGGCTGACCGGATACCGCGGCATCATCACCGGCGCCGACTCCGGCATCGGTCGCGCCGCCGCCATCGCCCTCTCGCGTGAGGGAGCCGACCTGGTGCTGTCCTACCTGCCGGACGAGCAGGAGGACGCCGAAGAGGTCCGCGACCTGCTCGAGATCCGAGGGACGTCGCGCCTTGCTCTTCCCCGGGGACATCTCCGACGAGCAGTACTGCATCGACCTGGTGCAGAAGGGCGTCGACGAGTTCGGCGGTCTCGACACCCTGGTCATGGTCGCCGGCCGCATGGACAGCAACGAGGACATCCTGACCCTCGACACGTCGATGTTCGACTCGACGTTCAAGACCAACATCTACTCGCTGTTCTGGCTGACCAAGGCAGCGGTGCCGCACCTCGAGCCGGGCTCCACCATCGTGACGACCGGTTCGATCCAGGCGTCGACGCCGTCGGCCGACAAGATCGACTACGCCGTGTCGAAGGGCGCGATCAAGCTCTTCACCGAGGCCGTCGCCCAGCAGCTCGCGCCGAAGGGCATCCGCGTGAACTCCGTCGCACCGGGGCCGGTGTGGACGCCGCTGCAGCCGGGCTCTGACGATGCCGAGACGGTGTCGCACTTCGGCGAGACCTCGCCGTTCGGCCGGCCCGGTCAGCCCGCCGAGCTCGGTGCCGCGTACGTGCACCTGGTGAGCCCGGAGTCGAGCTACCAGTCGGGGTCCACGATCACGATCGCCGGCGGAACGCCCGCGTTCTGAGATTCGGAGGTACTGACATGTCCGCAGTGACGCACACCGTGCTGGTGGCGTGGGACGGGGCCGACCGGTCCTCCGACGCTTCGGCGCTTTCGCGTGAGCACCTGCCACGGATCGACGGTGTCGAGTCCGTGCAGTCGGGCACGAGCGTGAGCACCGAGGGGCTGGAGGGCGGGTTCCACTGGATGCTCGTGGTCCGGTTCCGCGACCGCGAGGCGCTCGCCGGGTACCTGCCGCACCCGGAGCACCGGCCGGTAGCCGAGTTCATCGGCGGGGCGAGTGCCCGGGTCGTGGTCTTCGACGTCGAGGACGCCGCGTAGCCGGCAGCGCCGGACGACGGATCAGCGCCGGTCGATCGTGCTGACGATCATGCCGGTGCACACGAACAGGATGCCGCCGACGAACGCCGACGCTCCGACCACGGCACCTTCGACGCCACCGAGGATCAACGCCGCGATCGCACCCATCACGGCCAGGGGCACGCCGACCAGGTAGGCGACGAGCGTGGCTTCGGGGATGAGGTTCTTCGCGCCCACGTCAGTGCTGCTTCCGGCGGCGGGAGGCCTGCAGCGCGATGACCGCTGCTCCGGTGACGGCGAGCCCGCCGGCCCAGGGGAGCAGGTGCATCGCGTCGGAGCCCGTGTAGGCGAGCTCGCCGGTGGTGGCGGTCGGGGTGGCGACCGTGCCCGTGGGGGAGACAGCCAGAGCGGCGGTGGGCTGGACCACGACCGTGAAGGCGGTCGCGAACCCGCTCGAGGCGACCTCGAGGAGTGCGTCGACGCCTCGGGGAACGTGACGTCGGTCGCGACCCACGGATCGCGGCTCGGCGTGATGACGTCGGAAGGGTGATCCGAGGTCACCGTGAACGGCACCGGGTAGCCGTCGGCGTCGTCGACCTCGTTGCCGAAGCGGTCGACCAGGTGGCCGCTGACGAGCAGGGTCCCGCCCTGGTCGATGGTGGGCTGGCCGCCCTCGAACCCGACCCCGAACCCGATGTACCCACCGTCGGGCTGACGGGTGGTCTCGTTCTCGAACGTCCAGACGGTGCCGTCGCGTTCGATGACCCAGCTGGTGGAGTGCGCGGTGAGGAAGGTGTCCTTGTCCTCGGCGTTGACCTCCACGCCGAGCGGTGCGGCGGCGTCGATCGTGATGTTGACGTACTGCGACGCGGTCGTGGTGCCGCTCGTCGCGACGATGCGGAACGCGTACGTGCCGGAGTAGCGGGGCGTCCCGGAGAGCGCGCCGGTGGCGTGGTCCAGGGACAGGCCGTACGGCAGGTACCCGGACTCGTCACCGTCGTCCTCGCTCGCGTACGGATCGTCGAGCGAGTAGTACGCAGCCGAGTACGTCGGTGTGGGGAAGCCCTCGGCGGCGAACGTGTGGGTGAAGCGTTCACCGGCGACCGCGGAGAACGTGATCGGGTCGTCTTCGGTCGAGGCCTCCGGGAAGGTCGCCTCCTGCGTGACGACGGCCGTCGTGGTCGTCGCGGACTCGTCGGTGTCGCTGGTGATCGTGACGCGGATGGTCTTGCCGGCGTCCGAGGCAGCGACGACGTACGAGTCGGCGGTGACCGGCAAGGACGTGTCACCGCTGGTCCACGCGTAGGCCAGGTCGCCGGTGAAGTCGTGCCCGATCGCGGTCAGGGTGCTGCCGACGGTCGCGTCCCCGGTGATCGTCGCGGTCGGCGAAGCGGCCGGTTCGGCTGCGACGGGCGCGGTGGGATCGGGAGTCGCAGTCGCGGCCGACGTGCTGACCGGCAGGGACGATTCCGCGGTGGGATCAGCTGTCGCCTCGGCCGTCGGCGTGGACGTCGCCCCGGGAACCGGCGGAGCCGACTCGTCAGCGCCGTCGGCCGTGCTGTCAGTGCCCTGCGCCGGGGACGCGGTCGCGGTCGTCGTCGGTGCGACGGGCTGCTCGTCGGCGAAGGCGGTCGTGGCCGTCAACGCGCCGAAGCCGGTGCTCAGGCCGATCACGGCGATGGTTGCGGCGATCGCGCAGGCGCGTCGAAGTGTTGCAGTGCTGTGCTGCACGGGTGGGTCCCCTCGGGTGTGCAGTCCGGCAGGAGACCGGACGTCTGAGATCGCCGGAAGCCGGCGCTCTCGGATCGTAGCCAACCTTGGAACGGGCTGAGGGCCACGTCGCGAGCATCCCCCACGAATTGGGGGCGAGCGGTCACTCCACCAACGACTGCGTCCCCAGCACGATCGCCAGCGCCAACCGCTCGGCGTCCACCGACCCCGGCACGGCCGTGTACGCCAGGATCCGCAGGTCCTCGGGCCCGACCACCAGGGTGTCGCAGTCGAGCGTGACGAGCCCGACGTCGGGGTGGTCGATCACCTTGCGGCGGGCCGTCTCGCCCAGGGTCGTCGCACCCGAGTCCCACAGCTCGACGAACCGCGGGCTCGCCGCCCGGAGGTCCTGCACGAGCCGCTGCAACTGCCGGTCGAGCGGGTAGCGGGCCGCGGTCATGCGGAGTCCGGCGACCAGGTTCTCCTCGAACGCCGCCTGTTCCGCGGGTGTGTGCACGGCGCGGCTGCCGGAGCCGACCAGGTGCCGCCATGCGGTGTTCCGCTCGTTCCCGCGCATCCCGCCGATCGGCCCCATCAGGGCTTCGTGCGGAGCGTTTGCGACGAGCAGGTTGCCGGCGGCGTCGAGCACCGCGACGGGGGTGTCGGCGAGCCGGTCGAGCAACCGCTGCACGCTCGGCGGGATCCGCGACGGTACGACGTCCGCGCCCGGCGTCGCGTGCCCGGCGAGCCGGTACAGCAGCTCCCGTTCGGCGTCCGGAACCCTGAGGGCACGCGTCAGCGCCTCGACCACCTGGGCGGACGGCGACGTCGCGCGACCCTGTTCCAAGCGCGTCAGGTAGTCGGCGGAGATCCCCGCGAGGCCCGCGAGTTCCTCACGCCGCAGCCCCGCCGCGCGACGCCGCGGCCCGACGGTCATGCCGGCGGCCGCGGGGGTGACGTGGTCGCGGAGCCGTCGCAGGGTGTGCCCGAAGTCCGTGTCCGCCATGCCACCAGTCTGCGCGCACGTCGCGGCCCCGTCCTGGCCCCACCAGTCCTACGACAACCGGGCGACTCCCTGCCGACCCGCGTCGAGCGCGACGCTGGACCCATGACAACGACACTCATCACCGGCGCCACCCGTGGCCTCGGCAAGGAAACCGCCCGCCAGCTCGTCGCAGCCGGCCACACCGTCTGGATCGGCGCTCGCGACGCCGACCAGGGCGCGGCCGTCGCCGCCGAGATCGGCGCACGCTCCGTGCAGCTCGACGTCCGCGACGACGACTCGGTCGCCGCAGCCTTCACGCACATCGCCGCGAACGGCGGCCTGGACGTCCTGGTCAACAACGCCGGCATCGCGATGTGGGGTCTGAACGGACCGGACGCGCTCGCCGTCTTCGACACGAACGCCGTCGGCATCGTCCGCACGACCGAGGCCGCGCTGCCGATCCTGCGCCGATCGACCAGCCCCCTCGTCGTCAACGTCGGCAGCGCGCTCGGCTCGTTCACGGCGGTCCACGACCCGGACAGCGCGGCGTCGACCGTGCAGGCCGCGGTCTACGGCGCGAGCAAATCGGCCGTCTCGATGCTCACGGTGCAGTACGCCCGCATCGCACCCGAGGTGCGCTTCGTCGTCCTCGAGCCCGGCTACACGGCGACCGAGCTCGGCGGGGTGCCGAACCCGCACGGTCGCCCCGTCGAGGTGAGCGCCGCGACCGTCGCGGCTGCGGCGAGCGTGGGCCCGGAGGGCCCGACCGGCGTGTTCCTGGAGGACGGACAGCCGCTCGGGTGGTGACGTCGTGACGGACGGGAGGCACGGTGCCAGCTGGCACCGTGCCTCCCGTCCGCCGTGCGGTCGCGTCTACAGCAGCTGGCGCGCGTTGGTCGACGCGAGGTCCAGCAGCTCGTCGCCGCGACCGGACAGCACCGTGCGGATGGCGTAGAGCGTGAAGCCCTTCGCCTGCTCGAGCGTGACCGCCGGGGGCATCGAGAGCTCCTGCCGGTTCGCGCGGACGGACACGAGCGCGGGGCCGTCGTGCGCGAGCGCGGCGGCCATCGCGTCCTCGAAGTCGTCGGACACGTCGACCTTGAAGCCCTTGATGCCGATCGCCTCGGCGACCGCGGCGAAGTCCGGGTTCTGCAGCTCGGTGCCGTAGTTCACGAACCCGGCGGCCTTCATCTCGAGCTCCACGAAGTTCAGCGACGAGTTGTCGAACACGACGATCTTCACGGGCAGCTTGTTCTGCACGATCGTGATGAGCTCGCCGAGCAGCATCGTCAGCCCGCCGTCACCCGCGAGGGCGATCACCTGGCGGTCCGGGAACGCCGTCTGCGCACCGATCGCCTGCGGGACGGCGTTCGCCATCGTGCCGTGCACGAACGAGCCGATCAGACGACGCTTGCCGTTCATCGTGAGGTAGCGCGACGCCCACACCACGGGGGAGCCGACGTCCGGGATGAACACGGCGTCCTGCGCGGCGATCCGGTCGAGCACCCGGGCGACGTACTGCGGGTGCAGCGGCTTCTTCTTGCCGGCGGGGACGGCCAGGTCGTCGAGCTTCTCGCGGGTCTTCCGGTAGCGCTTCAGCGATTCCTCGAGGTGCTTCGTCGGGTGCGAACCGGTCAGCAGCGGGATGAGCGCGAGGGCGGTGTCCTTGACGGTGCCGACCAGGCCGATGTCGACGGGGTGTCGCCGGCCGAGCTGCGACCCGCGGATGTCGACCTGCACGTGCTTCGCCTTGGCGGGGAAGAACTGCTGGTACGGGAAGTCGGTGCCGAGCATGAGCACGACGTCGGCGTCCTCCATCGCGCGGTACCCGGACGCGAAGCCGAGCAGACCCGTCATGCCGACGTCGTAGGGGTTGTCCCACTCGATGTGCTCCTTGCCGCGCAGGGCGTGCACGATCGGGGCCTGCAGGCGCTCGGCCAGCGCGATGACCTCGTCGTGGGCCCCGGCGACACCGGCGCCGGCCAGGATTGTGACCTTGTCGGCGCCGTTCAGCAGCTCGGCGGTGCGGAGCAGCTCGGCCTCGCTCGGCACGATGCGCGGCGTCGTGCGCTCGATGCGGGTGGTGCGGTCGTCCTTCGCCTCGGCGAGCAGGACGTCGCCGGGGATCACGAGCACCGCGACCCCGCGCTTCTCGACGGCTTCGCGCATCGCGATCTCGAGCAGGCGGGGCATCTGGGTCGGGTCGGCGACGTACTCGACGTAGACCGAGCACTCGCGGAACAGCTCCTGCGGGTGGGTCTCCTGGAAGTAGCCGGAGCCGATCTCGGCGGTGGGGATGTGCGCGGCGATCGCGAGGACCGGGACGCGCGACCGGTTGGCGTCGAACAGCCCGTTGATGAGGTGCAGGTTGCCGGGACCGCAGCTGCCGGCGCAGACCGCGAGCTCGCCGGTCAGTTCGGCCTCGGCGCTCGCGGCGAACGCAGCGGCCTCCTCGTGGCGGACGTGCTCCCACCGGATCGTGCCGTCCTTGCGCAGGGCGTCGGTGAAGCCGTTGAGGGAGTCCCCCGGCAGGCCGTAGACGCGGGCGACGTCGTTCTTGCGGAGGGTGGCGACGATGTTCTCGGCAACGGTTGGCATGCTTCCTGTCTACTCGCGGGCGGCTGCGCTGAGTGCTTTCAGAGGCTCGCCGGGCCCGTGGTCGGAGTCGGGGCTGGGACGATGGTCGGATGACCGACGCGCCGCTGCTCCGCCCCCGCCGACCGGAGTCCGACGGCACCGGGATCCTCGAGCCGTCGCCCTACCCGCTCGTCTCCGTCGCGATCGCGGTCATCGCCGTGGTCGTCATCACGCTCGTCGGGTTCGCCCTCGGCACGGTCGACCTCGGACTGTCGAAGGCCCTGAACGCCCTGCACACCGGCGCGATCGGGGCGTTCACCACCGCCGTCTACCACGTCATCAGTCCGGGCCCGGCGATCGGGATCACCGTCGTCGTCGTGGCCGTGATCTGGTGGCGCACCCGGAGTCTCCGCCCGGCCCTGGCCTTCGGCGGCACGATCGCCATCACGTGGGTGCCGTCCGCGGTCGTGAAGGAGATCGTCCACCGCGCCAGGCCCGACGTCGCGGTGCTGCCGCACCCGTTCCCGGTGCAGCCCGACCCCGGGTACCCGAGCGGGCACACCGTCTACATCACGGCGTTCGTGATCGCGCTGATCTGGCTGCTGCGCGAGACCCGGTGGCACCGACTCGCACGGACGCTCGGGGTCGTCGCGATCGTGGTGGTGTTCTTCTCGGTGTCGATCGACGCGGTGCACTACCCGACCGACGCGGTGGCCTCGATCCTGTGGGCGCTCGCCGTGGCCCCGGGGGTGCGGGTGGTGTGGGTCGACTGGCTCATGCCGCGGATCCCGTTCCTGCGGGGTCGGTGACCGACTCGGTACGACGTCCTCGATGTCGTACGACGTCGAGGACGTCGTACCGGGTCAGGCCAGGCGGGTGCGTCCCCGGGCGACGAGCAGCGCCACGACGGCCACCACGGCGGACGCGAGCATCACGATCGCCAGCGGTGCCGCCGTCACCGAGCCGCCGATGCTGACGAGCGGGGACACCAGCGCCGCGAGCCCGAACTGCAGCGCACCGAGTACGGCCGACGCGCTGCCGGCAGCGGCGGGGACCGCGCCGAGGGCCAGTGCCGTGGCGTTGCCGAGCACCAGTCCGAGCGACCCGACCGCGGTGAACAGCGGGACCGCGAGCCAGAACACGGGCGCCGCGAAGACGACGAGCAGCGCGAACGCGACCGTCGAGGCGAACACCAGGGCGATGCCGAGCGACAGCACCCCGGTGACCGAACGCGTCTCGGTGAGCTTGGCGGACACGATGCTCACACCCATCAGGGCCAGCGCGTTCAGCCCGAACGCCAGGCCGTAGCCGACGGTGCCGAGCCCGATCATGTCCTGGTACAGGAACGGCGAGGCGGAGATGTACGCCATCATCACGGCGAACGCGAAGCCGAACACGGCGATGTAGCCGAGGAAGGTGCGGGAGCGCAGCGCGCGGGCGGCGAACCGGAGCCCTTCCGCTCCTCGCGCAGCACGTCGCGGTGCGCCTTCAGGTGGGTCTCACGGATGACGGCGAGCACCGCGACGAGCATGACCACGGACAGACCGAGCACGATCGACAGCAGGCCGCGCCAGCCGATCGGACCGGTGAGCAGGCCACCGAGCAGCGGAGCGACGACGGGGGCGACCCCGCCGACGATCATCATGAGCGAGAACGCGCGGGCTGCGGGCTTGCCGGTCGCGAGATCGGAGATGACCGCACGGCTGATCACCATGCCGGCCGCACCGCCCAGGCCCTGCAGGAGTCGAGCCGCGATGAGCACGCCGATGTTCGGTGCGAACACGGCGGCGACGCTCGCGAGGACGCACAGTGCCGCGCCGGCGATGAGCGGCGGCACGCGGCCGAACCGGTCGGACAGCGGGCCGAAGACGAGCTGGCCGGCCGTGACGCCGACCAGGAACGCGGTCAGGGTGAGCTGCACGGTGGTGGCGCTCGCACCGAGCTCGGTGGTCATCTGCGGGAACGCCGGCAGGTACAGGTCGGTGGCGAAGGGGGCGACGGCGCTGAGCAGGCCGAGCACCAGCAGCAGCGGTGTCGTGATGCCCTGCTGCCTGGTCGTGGGTGTCGCGGCGTGCGCGCGGATGGTTCCGGTGTCCGTGGTCATTGTTATGAAAGCATAACTCATTGCCGATCCTCGGTACAGTACGGACATGCACTCCGCCGTGTCCGACCACGTCCTCGCCGACCTCGCCGACGTCGTGCTGCGGATCTCGCGGGAGATCGACCCGCACGGTGCCGGGGCGCTCGACATCGTGCCGCTCACCGGGACCGAAGCGCTCGTGATGCGTTGGGTCGACCGCAACCCCGGCACCTCGCCGAGCGCAACGGCCGAGGCGACGGCACTCAAGCGCAGCAACCTCAGCGTCGCGCTGCGGTCCCTGGTGGAGAAGGGGATGGTCGAACGTCGGCAGGACCCGGACGATGCGCGGACCGTGCAGCTGCACTCGACCGACGTGGCGCGGGAGAGCATCGGACGCCTCCGCGCGCACTGGGCCGGCAAGCTCCGCGCCGCGCTCGGCGACGACGATCACGGGGTGCCCGAGGCGCTCGCGCTGCTCGACCGGATCGACGAGGGGCTGCGCGGGGTCTAGTCCTGCGGCGCGTCGTCCTCGATCGGCAGCAGCCGCCGAGCGCCGTGGCCTTCGTCGCCGAGCGCGTCGCCCGGGTTCACGACCGAGCACGCCCCGAGCGAGACGCAGCCGCACCCGATGCACTGCGTCATCTCCTGCTGCAGCCGCTCGAGTTCCAGCTGGCGGGCCCGGGTCGCGCACGCCACCGCTCGTTCAGCCGGTTCCAGTCGCGCAGGGACGGCATCCGGTCGGCCGGCAGCGTGCCGAACTGCTCGGCCACCTCGCTGAGCGGGATGCCCAGGCGCTTCGCCACCTGGATGATCGCGATCCGCCGTTCGACGTGTCGCGGGTACATGCGGGTGCCGCCGTCGGTGCGCTCGGGGCGGATCAGGCCCTTGCGCTCGTAGAAGTGCAGGGCCGACGCGGCGACGCCGGTGCGTCGGACGATCTCGCCGATCGGGAGCAGGTCGGTCGGGCGGGGCGGCTGGATCTCGACCATGGTCGAGATCTTGCGGTGGCTCGGACGGGAGGCCCGTGGCGGGCCCGCCACGGGCCTCCCGTCCGTCCGTTGGTCACGTCTACCGCTGCTGGAACGACTCCCAGAGCAGGAACGCGGTGAACAGGACGAACGGCGTGCACGCCACCACGTTGAGCCACCGGTGCTCGACGACCACCGCGACGAACTCGCGCAGGAACGCGCTCGGCACGTAGTACGGCGCCGTCCGCGAACCCACCACCTGTGCCGGCAGGTCGAGCCGCCGGGCCAGGGTGGCGGCGCGGAGCACGTGGTAGTTGTTCGTGACCACGACGACCTGACCGTCGCGCCCGGCCTCGGCCTGCACGGCGCGCGAGAACCGCAGGTTCTCACGGGTGTTGCGTGACTCGGTCTCGGGCCGGACGTCCTCGGGATCTGCGCCGTTCGCCAACAGGTACTCGGCCATCGCGGTGCCCTCGGGGCGAGGCTCGTCGTCGCCCTGCCCGCCGGAGGGGATCAACAGCGGCCGGCGCCCGGCGGCCCGCTCGGCGCGGTAGACCACGAGCGCCCGGTCGAGACGGCTTCGGAGCAGGGGCGGCACCTCGCCGCGGATCAGCCCGGAACCGAGGACGACGATCGCGTCCGGCACCGTCCCGTGGCGCATCCGGCCGTAGACCACGGAGTACACGGCGAACGCGATGAGGGACACCGCGAAGTACCCGCAGACGAACACCATCAGCACGGCGACCGCGATCCGGGTGCCGTCCCAGAGTGTGAAGCCCTCGCCGCTGGCGGACACGAACAGTGCGATGGCGACCGCGGGCAGCACGAACACGAGCACCCCGGCGACCAGCGACAGCGTGTTGCCGAGGCTGCGCCCCTCGGAGCGGAGCATCCGGAACCCGTTCGCGATGAGCGCCACACCGAGGACGACCACCGCGAGCGGGACGAGCAGCAGCACGGTGCCGACGAGCAGACTGAACCCGGGGACCACGAGCGTCAGGGCGGTCACGGCCGTGGCGAGCGCGAAGAACGCGGCTGCGGTCAGGAACACCCCGTTGCGGAGCATCCGCGGGTCACGCCGCCTGCTCACGACGTACAACAGCAGGAACACCAGCGCGAACAGGGCGGGCGCACCCACGGCGGTCATCGGTCGGCCGTACGGAGCGCGGTCATGCGCTCCACGCTACCGGTCGGGGATCAGGAGACCGCCCGGCGGATCAGATCGGCGACGGTCGCTTCATCCGCCTCGGAGAACTCCGGCGTGATCGCCCACGACGTCGGCCAGAACGTCCCGTCGTCGAGCGCGGCCGAGTCCTGGAACCCGAGCGTCGCGTAGCGGGCCTTGAACTTCGCGGCGTCCTGGAAGAAGAACGCCGCCTTGCCGTCCTTGTAGTACGCGGGCATGCCGTACCAGAGCTTCGGTGCGAGGTCGGGCGACACCTCGAGCGCGATGCGGTGGATGCGTTCCGCGAGCCCGCGGTCGGGCTGGGGCATCTCCGCGATCTTCGCCTCGACCGCAGCGGCGTCCGCTGCCGCCTTCTCCGCCTTGGTGCCTTTCGTACCGCGGGTGCGTTTGACCTCGGCGGCGTGCTCCTGCATCGCCGCGCGTTCCTCGTCGGTGAAGGTGCCCTCGGTCGTCGTCGTCCGTGCCATGGTCGTGCCCTTCCGTGTCGGTGCGACGATCATGCACCCGATCGCGCGTGCTGCGCTCGTCGCGCTCGTCGCGCTCGTCCGATCGCGCTCGTTGCGCTCGTCCGATGGTGCCGGTGGCAGGCTCGGTCCATGACCTACATCGCCAGCGACGACCGCTACGACTCGATGACGTACCGCCGCACCGGCCGCTCGGGCCTCGACCTGCCGTTGCTCTCCCTGGGGTACTGGCACAACTTCGGTGACGACGTGCCGTTCGAGACGCAGCGCGCGATCAGCCGTCGCGCCTTCGACCTCGGGATCACGCACCACGACCTCGCGAACAACTACGGCCCGCCGTACGGAGCCGCCGAGGTGAACTTCGGGCGCCTGATGCGTGAGGACTTCCGGCCGTACCGCGACGAGATGGTCGTGTCGACCAAGGCCGGGTGGGACATGTGGCCGGGGCCGTACGGTCAGGGTGGCGGTTCGCGGAAGTACGTGCTGGCCTCGCTCGACCAGTCCCTGCAGCGGACGGGTCTCGACTACGTCGACGTCTTCTACTCGCACCGCCTCGACGCCTCGACCCCGCTCGAGGAGACGATGGGTGCGCTGCACACCGCGGTCCAGCAGGGCAAGGCGCTCTACGTCGGCATCTCGTCGTACGACGCGGAACGCAGCCGCCAGGCCGCCGCGATCCTGCGCGACCTCGGGACCCCGCTCCTCATCCACCAGCCGTCGTACTCGATGCTCAACCGCTGGATCGAGACCGAGGGGCTGCTCGACGCCGCCGGCGAGCTCGGCTTCGGCGTGATCGGGTTCACCGCGCTCGCGCAGGGCCTGCTCACCGGCAAGTACCTGGACGGGGTGCCCTCGGACTCCCGAGCCGCCGCCGGCAAGTCGCTCGACGCCTCGAGCATCACCCCGGAGGTCGTCGGGCACCTCCGGGCACTGAACGACGTCGCCGCGGCTCGTGGACAGTCCCTGGCGCAGCTCGCCCTGGCCTGGGCGCTCCGTGACGAGCGGGTGACCTCGCTCGTGATCGGGGCGTCGAAGGTGTCGCAGCTCGAGGACAACGTCGCGGCGCTGGCGAACACCTCGTTCACCGACGAGGAGCTCCGCACCATCGACGAGCACTCCGTCGGCATCACCGACGTCGACCTGTGGGCGGGAGCACGTGCCGGCGACGTCTCCTGACCCCGGCCCTACGAGCGGTTCGGTCCGGCGCCCACCGGGGTCCGACCGCGCAGTCGCTCGCGGCTGAGCGCCGGCAGGGCGAACCCGGTGTCCCGTTCGAGCACGTGGGTGCCCGGCGCGACGATCGCGTCGATCGCGTCGAGCAGCCCGTCGTCGAGGACGATCTCGGAAGCCTGCACGTAGGCGTCGACGTGCGACACGGTGCGCGGCCCGATCACCACCGAGGACACGTCCGGGTGGGTCAGGGCGAAGGCGACCGCGAGCTCCGACACCGTGAAGCCGGCGTCGTCGGCCAGGCGTCCGAGCCGGTCGGCGACCTCGAGCTTCCGACGGTTCCGCGGGGCGCCGATGTCGTACGCGTCCGGCTGTTCGTCGACGTGCGGTGAACGAGGTTGGACGGTGCCGTTGCGGTAGGTGCCCGCGAGCCAGCCGCCGCCGAGGGGTGCTCCGGCCAGGACCCCGAGGCCGAACCGCCGGGCGACGGGGAACACCGTGCGCTCCGCCGTGCGGGTGAGGATCGAGTAGGGCACGTGGGTGGCGGTGGCGCTCTTCGACCCGGACCGCAGCCACTGCGCCTCGACGAGTTCCTCGGCTGGGAACCCGGGAGGCCGAAGGCGCCGATCTTGCCCTGTGCCACCAGGTCGGCGAGGGCGTCGAGCGTCTCGTCGAGCGACGTCGCCGGGTCCGGCAGCGCCGGCTGGTACAGGTCGATGACGTCGGTGCCGAGTCGCTGCAGGCTCCGCTCCACGGCACGGAACATCCACCGCCGCCCGTTGCCCCGGTGCGCCGGGTCCTGGTCGACCGGGGCGCCGAACCGCACCGACAGGAACACGTCCTCGCGCCGTCCGGCGATCGCCGCGCCCACAGCCGTCTCGGCCAGGCCCGCGCCGTCGGCGTCCGAGACGTCGACCGACGTCACGCCGCGGGTGAGCGCCTCGAGCACGAGGGTCACTCCGGCCGACGGGTCGTGGGCCGCGACGCCGGCGACGGCACGCGTCCCGAGCGTCAGCGAGCTGACGGGCGCCCCGTGCGCCCCATGCGTCGCTGTTCCATGCGCGCCACGATATGGGCCGAGCGGGCCGCAGGACGGTCCGGTGACGAAGCATTACCCCTGGCCCCGACCGGAACGGTTGGTACGATGGAAGCAGTTCTGAAACACGCAGTGTGTATCTACCGGCCGCCGGCTCCCCGGCGGACAACGGCGGCACCCGATGGGTCCGCCCCCACCGAACCGGGCCGGGCCGAGAAGGCACACCCCCCATGCTCCACACCAGTCCCACCCCGTCCGCGCCCGCCCCGGAGCGCACGGACACCGCGACCGCCGGAGACGCCTCGCTCGTCTCCCTCGCCGGACGCTGGTACTTCCCGGTGGCGTTCATCGCCCGCCTGCCGTTCGCCATGATGGTCGTCGGGGTCCTCACCCTCGTCGTGGCCGCGCGTGACTCCGTCGCCCTCGGCGGCGTCAACTCCGCCTCGGTCGGCATCGGTGCCGCGGTGTTCGGACCGATGGTCGGCGCCGCCGCGGACCGGTTCGGCCAGCGTGCCGTGCTCGTCCCCGTCGGCCTCGTCAACGCGGCGCTGCTCGGCGCGTTCCCCTTCGTCGTCAGCGGCAGCGCGCCGGACCTGGCCGTGCTCGCGATGGCGTTCTGCATCGGGGCGTCCGCGCCCCAGGTCGCGCCGATGTCCCGTACCCGGCTCGTCGCCATCATCGCGCAGCGCATGCGGCCGGCCCGCCGCGAGAAGACCCTCAGCGGCACGATGGCGTACGAGTCCGCCGCCGACGAGACCGTCTTCATCATCGGCCCGTTCCTGGTCGGCATCCTCGCCAGCGCGATCGCCCCCTGGGTCGCCGTGGCCGGTGCCTCGGCCCTGACCTTCGTGTTCGTGACCGCCTTCGCGCTGCACCCCACCGGCAAGCTCGTGCTCGGGCAGCACGAGGAACTGACCCAGGCCCCGGCGCGCCAACTCCTGCGTCCGCGGCTCGTCGTCGTGGTCGTCGGGATCCTCGGCATCGGCCTGTTCTTCGGCTCGACCCTGACGTCGCTGACGGCGTTCATGGAGACCCACGGCGAGGCGTCCCAGGCCGGCCTGCTCTACGGCCTGATGGGCATCGGTTCGGCGGGACTCGCCCTCGGGTCCGCAGCGTTCCCGCGGTCGTTCGGCCTCGGCTGGCGCTGGCTCGTGTTCGGTGTCGTCCTGCTCGGCGGCGCGATCGCGTTCTCGCAGGCCGACTCCGTCGTGGCGGTCGGCATCGTCCTGGCGATCATGGGCGTCGGCATCGGCCCGACCCTGGTCGCCCAGTACAGCCTCGGTTCGGACCGCTCACCGGTCGGCCGGTCCGCGACGACGATGACGATCCTCGGTTCCGCCGTGATCGTCGGGCAGTCGATCGCCTCCGCCATCACGGGCGACCTGGCCGAGCAGCACGGCACAGCCGCGGCGATGGTGCTCCCCGCCGCCTCGGCAGCGGTCGTCGTGCTGGCTGCCGTCGTCAACCTGCTGCTGCGTCGCCGTACCGCCGCCTGAAGCAGATCGCACCGGGCCGGTCGCGGTCTTCTCGGCGTCCGATCCCTGTCGCCGTTCAGAGATCGCCGTCGCTGTTCCGACGAGCACGGCGTCGGACTTCCGGGATCACGAGGTCCGGCACGGCTCGAAGCATGAACTGGTCGAAGTCCGGGACGGTGAATGCTGCGTAGCCGTGTTCGGGGGTGTACAGCAGGCCCATGTCGATCAGCTCCGCTCGAGTCGGCCCGAGTTGCGTGGACTCCCGGTTGAGGACGCGAGCCACGTCGGCGGCCTTGTGCGCATCCGGCCCGAGTTCTGCCATCGCACGGAGGTAGGCCGTCTGCAGTCCTGTCGCGCGGTCGAGGCGTACCCGGAAGAACGACCGGTCCAGTTTGGTGAGGTACCCCTCGCGAGCGGCGTCGATGTCGTCGGCGGTGATCTCCGGACCAGCGGCGATCTCCCAGGCCTGGTATCCGAGCTCCTGGAGGAAGTAGGGGTACCCCTTGGTGATCTCCAGTGCGAGGTCGACGGCGTCGGAAGCGAACGAGGCCTCCTCCAGCTCGGCCGGGCGGATGAGCGCCTCCCTGGCGTCGTCGTCCCCGAGCGAGTCGATCTCCGGGAACCTGAAGAGGCGCTCCGCGTAGGACTTCGCGTCGCCAGCGAGCTCGGCGATCTGGGGGAGCCCGGCGCCGACGAAGGTGATCGGGAGCTTGCGCTGGACTGTCTTGTGCAGGGCCTGGATCATGGCTTCGAGCTGCGCTGACCGCAGGAACTGTACTTCGTCCACGAGGATCGCGACGCCCCGACCGTGTTCCTGCGCAGCCTGTCCGAGCGCGACGAGGACGTCCGTCAGGTCCAGGGCGAGGTCGCCGTGATCAGCCAACCCCTCCGCCGGCTCGACATCCCAGGTCATCGACCACGTACCGGTGTGGTCCACGGACATGCCGAAGGCGGTCAGGACTTCGGCCGCCCGTCGCGCGCGATCCGTCCATCGCTTGCGTGGAGAGATCTGGAGCAGTGCCGACCGGAGGAGCGAGGCCATCGTCTGCCGGAACTGTCCATCGTCGTGCTTGCTCGCCTCGAGCTCGACGACCTCCCAGTTCGCCGTTCGCGCCAGCTCCGCGAACTCGTTGAGCAGTACCGTCTTCCCGACGCCTCGGAGCCCGGTCATGATCAGCGACTGGTCTGTACGCCCGCGGGCGAGCCGCTGGAGGAGCACTTCGAAGGCGCGGGTGTGCTCGAAGCGTCCCGCAACGATCTCGGGAGTCGCTCCAGCGTTCGGCGTGTACGGATTCCTCACGCTGTCCATGCGCCAGACCTTAGCGGATTTACCTCGCTTTAGTCATCGCAGATAAAATGGGATAACACCCGAAAGGGTCAGGACTCGGTGTCGTCGACCAACAGGTCCTCGTGCCGGTAGTCGTCCGCCCGCAGTCCGGCGCGGGCGATCATGTGCGTCGAGACGGGCACCAGGAACAGCTGGAACACCATGATGGGCAGGACGACCCAGAACGCCGTCCAGGTCGCCACCGCGACGACGATGGCGGCCAGGGCGAACGCCAGCCCGAGCACCTGCGGCTTCGCCATGGCGTGCAGGCGGACGAGCGGGTCCGGGAACCGCACGATGCCGACCCCGGCGCCGAGGGACAGCAGCGAGCCGATGAGCAGCAGGGCGAGTGCGATCCACGCCCGCACGCCGGCGCCGTCGAGGAACGCCTGGATCATCTCGGTCACGACTGCTCCTCTTCTTCGGCGGCGTGCTCGGGGGTGGTGACGCTCAGGCCCTCGTCCGACGGGTCCGACGACGGCGTGACCGCTCGGGCCACGGCGACGGTTGCGAACACGCTGGTCGCCGCGATCACCACGAGCACGGGGACCCCGGTCAGGTCGCGCCGGACCACCATCGACGCCGCGATCACCACGAGCACGGTCGTCAGGACCATGTCCGATCCGATCATCCGGTCGAGGATCGTCGGGCCGCGCACGATCCGGAACACCGCGAGCGCGAGGGTGGCACCGAGCAGGGCCAGGACCAGGGCGATGCCGATCCCCATGACGACGACGGCGGCGCTCATCGGGTGACCTCCGGCAGCGGTTCGGACAGTTCGGAGACGTCCTGCTTCGAACCGAGGGCACGGATGACCATGGCCTCGATGCCGAGGGCCTCGCGACGAGCGGCCTCGACCTGCTCGACCCGCTCGGTGTCGAGCACGTGCAGCAGCAGGCGCCTGCGCCGTAGGTCGACGTCGGCGACGTACGAGCCGGGCACCAGCGAGATCGCGAGGGTCGCCAGCGTGAAGGTCATCTCGGCGGTGGAGTGCAGCTGCACGAGCGTGATGGAGCTGCGGCGGACACCCCGCGGCCGGAACGCGACCCAGGCGACCCGGAACGACGCCGTGATGACGAGTCCGGACCACACGACGAGGAACCGGACGGCGTGCACGATCGAGAACCGGGCCGACAGCGGGACCGGCGGGAGCGGCAGCGCCTGGGTGACGAGGAGCGCCACCACGATGCCGCAGAGCAGGGTCAGTGGCGTCCACGAGCCCCAGAGCAGGGCCCACAGGACGGTGAGCCCGGCGACGAGCGGGACGTCGTACCGCCACGCGACCGCGATGCGGCGGGCGTTCGCGACGTGTCGGGTGTCGGTGTTCACCGGTCACCCCCGAGGACGGCCTGCACGTACCGGTCCGGCGACTCGAGCGACTCCGCTGCGCGGCTCGCGTACCCGTAGAGCGGGCCGGCGACCACCGTGAGGGCGACGGATCCGAGGACCGCGACCGTCGTCACGCCGACGAGCATGCGCGGCAGCCGGACCTTGGTCGGCGCTTCGCCGACCGTCTCGGTCGACCCGGTGGTCGGACGGGAGGCACTGCTCGCGTGGGGTGCGTCGGTGACCGTCACCGAGCCTCCTGGGTGGAAGGCCTCACCCGTCTCCTCGGAGACGGTCAAGGGGGCGGGTTCCGGCGACCGCAGGGCTGCGTGCGGTTCGGCGGTCGTCGCGTGCGGTGCCGCGGCCTCGGCCGCGGGCTTCGGCCGCCAGAAGGCGGCGTCCCACACGCGCATCAGCGCGTACAGCGTGAGGAGCGACGTGACCACGCCGGCGGCGATCGTGACGTACGCCAGCGGGGAGCCGTCCTCGGCGGCGGCGCGGAACAGCCCGAGCTTGCCGATGAAGCCGGAGAACGGCGGGATGCCGCCCAGGTTGAACGCCGGGATCAGGTACAGCGCGGCCAGCAGCGGCGCGGCCTTCAACAACCCGCCGAGCGACCGGGTCGACGTGGTCCCCCCGACGCGTTCCATCAGGCCGGACACCAGGAACAACGTGGTCTGCACGACGATGTGGTGCACCGTGTAGAAGACCGCAGCCGCCGTCCCCGCGACCGTACCGAGCCCGACACCCATCACCATGAAGCCGATGTGGCTGATGAGCGTGAAGGACAGCAGGCGCTTGACGTCGGTCTGGGACACCGCACCGAGCACCCCGACGACCATCGTCAACACCGCCACCACGAGCAGCACGTTGTTCAACTGCGGCCCGGGGAAGATCACCGTCTCGAGGCGGATGATCGCGTAGATGCCGACCTTCGTCAGCAGACCGGCGAAGACGGCCGTGACCGGGGCCGGGGCGGTCGGGTACGAGTCCGGCAGCCAGAACGCCAGCGGGAAGACCGCCGCCTTGATGCCGAAGCCGATGAGCAGCATCGTGTGCAGGAGCAGCTGCACGTGCTCGGGCAGCTCGGCGACGCGCTCGCTGATCTGGGCGATGTTGACCGTGCCGGTCGCGCCGTACACCAGGCCGATCGCGGCGAGGAAGATCGCCGACGCGATCAGGCTCGTGACGATGTACGTGGTGCCGGCCCGGACCCGCTGCTCGCTGCCGCCCAGGGTGATGAGCACGTAGCTCGCCACGAGCAGCATCTCGAACGCGACGTACAGGTTGAACAGGTCGCCGGCGATGAACGAGTCGAGCACGCCCGCGGCCAGCACGAGGTAGGTCGGGTAGAAGATCGTGACCGGGGCTTCACCGTCGTCGGCTGCGAGCCCCTGGCCGATCGAGAACAGCAGGACGATGAGCAGCACGCTGGCGCTCACCGTGAGGAGCAGGGCGCTGAGGCGGTCGACGACCAGCGAGATGCCGTACGGGGCGTCCCACCCGCCGACCTGCACGACGATGGTGCCGTGGTGGTCGACGAGCACCATGAGGGTCGCGGCGACGGCGAGTGCGACGACGAGCACCACGACGGTGATCGCTCGCTGGAGCTTCTGGTGCCGCAGGAGGCCGAGTGCGACGGCTGCGCCGAGCAGCGGGACGAGGACGAGGAGCGGGACGAGCCAGGTCATCGGTTCACTCCGTCCTGGTGCGGTTGGTGTTCGTGCGGATCGTCGGCGTCCTCGGGGGACTTCGGGTCGAAGTCGGCTTCCGGGTCGTCGTCGGGGTCGTCGCGTGTGCGGCCGATGGCGACGTCGGCTTCGTCGACCTCGACCTCGTCGGCACGGGACAGCTGCCACGAGCGGTGGATGAGGGCGAGCAGGAACGCGCTGACGGCGAAGGTGATGACGATCGCGGTCAGGGCGAAGGCCTGGGGGAGTGGGTCGGTGATGCCCTCGGAGGACTTGCCGATCGGCGGGTTGCCGGCGGCGCCCGACATCACCAGCAGGAGCAGGTTCAGGGCGTTGCCGAGCAGCAGGAAGCCGAGCAGCATCCGGGTCAGGGACCGTTCGAGCAGCAGGTAGACGCCGCAGGAGAACAGCACGGCCATCGCGATCACGAGGACGAGGGTGACGGTCATGTGGCGCTCCTTCCGGGGTGGGGGCCTCGAGGGTGTCGCGGACCGACCCCTCGGTGGTGTCGCGGGTAGGCGCCCCGGCATCCTCGAGGCGCTGCCGGTCCACCTCGGCGCCGAGGCTGCGGAGGACGTCGAGCACCAGGCCGACGACGACCAGGTACACGCCGATGTCGAAGAACGTGGCGGTGACGAACTCGACGTGGCCGAGGATCGGGACGGTCGCCTCGAAGAACTCGGAGTACAGGGCTTCGCGACCGAAGAACAGCGGCACGATCGCGGTGATCGCTGCCGTCGCGACACCGAGTCCGAGCAGTCGACCGGCACGGACCGGGGCGGCGGCGCCGAGTTCGGCCGGGCCACCCGCCAGGTAGCGGGCCGCCAGCGCGATGCCGGCGACGAGGCCACCGGCGAAGCCGCCGCCGGCCGCGTTGTGCCCGGCGAACAGCAGGTACACCGACAGGACGATGAGCCCGTGGAACAGCAGTCGGACCACGACGTCGAGGAGTGCCGAGCGGCCGGTCGGGATGGCGGCGCTCGTCGGCAGCCAGGCGCGCGGCTCGCCGTCGGTGCGCTGGCCGTCGGCGGTGAGCTTCTCCGGCAGGTCACGGAGCCGGGGCAGCGTGTCCTCGCGGGAGTTCACGAAGATGAGGCTCGCGACGCCCGTGGCCGCGGCGACGACGACGGTGAGTTCACCGAGGGTGTCCCAGCCGCGCAGGTCGACGAGGGCGACGTTCACGACGTTCAGGCCGTGCCCGAACGAGCTCGTGAGCGCCGGCAGGTCCGGCCAGATCGGGTCGGCGGTGCGCGCCGAGGCCGCGACGATGACGACGATCGCGAGTGTGAGGCCGGCCAGGCCCGCGAAGAGCGCACGGACGATGCGGAACCGGCTCGGGTTCGTCGTCGCGATGCGCGGGGGAGCCGCCGGAGCACCAGGACGAATGCGATGAGGGTCACGGTCTCGACCACGAGCTGCGTGAGGGCGAGGTCGACCGCGCCGTGCAGGACGAACAGGACGGACATCCCGTAGCCGGTCACGCCCACCAGGACGGCGGCGGCGAACCGGGTCTTCGCGGTGAGGACGGCGATGGCGCCGACGGACATCACGATGACGACCGGGATCTGTCCCCACGAGTCCGAGAACCGGACGTGGAACTCCCACGGCCCGCCGAGCACGAGGTTCGCGAGCGCACCCGCGACGAACACCGACAGGATCACCGTCAGGTAGTAGGGGAGCGAACCCCGCTGGACACCGGCGGTCAGGCCCGTCGCGAACCGGTCGAGGCCGCGCATGAGGTGCCGGTAGGTGCCCGAGGCGCTCGGGAACCCGGCGAGCTGGTGCTGCAGTGCCTCGACCGGACGTCGGAGGGCGAACAGCGCGAGACCGCCGACCAGGGTGACGGCCGAGATGCCGAGCGCCGGTTCGAGGCCGTGCCAGAGCGCGAGGTGTGGGACTTCCTCGCCGGGGAGCGCAGCCACCGTCGCGGCGGGCTCGATGCCGTGCGCGACCACCGGGGTCAGCAGGCCGAGGGCGAGACCGGTCAGTGCCAGGATCGACGGCACCACACCCAGGCCGTGCAGGGCGTGCGGTTCCGTCTGGGCGACCTCGGGCTTGCGGGCGAACGCTCCCCAGAAGAAGCGGAGCGAGTACGCCACGGTGAGCACCGAGCCGAGCGTCACACCGACGAGGGCGAACCAGGCCCAGCCGGCGTCGGGACCGTGCAGTGACTCGGTGAAGCCGGTCAGCACGGCTTCCTTCGCGACGAAGCCGATCGTCGGCGGGATGCCGGCCATCGACACGAGCGCGAGGGCGGCGACGACGGCCAGCCACGGTGCCTTCCGGCCGAGGCCGCTCAGGCGCCCGAGGTCGCGGGTGCCGGTGGTGTGGTCGATCGCGCCGACGACGAGGAAGAGCGTGGACTTGAACGCGGCGTGCGCCACGAGCAGGGCGATCCCGCCGAGCGCCACCGCGGGCGCGCCCCACCCGGCGGCGAGCACGAGGAACCCGAGCTGCGCGACGGTGCCGTAGGCGAGCAGGAGCTTGAGGTCGGTCTGGCGGAGCGCTCGGTAGCCACCGATGAGCATGCCGAGGACACCGAGCACGGTGATCGTCTCGCGCCAGCCGTCGAGCAGTGCGAACGCCGGAGCGAGCCGGGCCACGAGGTAGATGCCGGCCTTCACCATCGCTGCGGCGTGCAGGTAGGCGCTGACCGGGGTCGGAGCGGCCATCGCCGCCGGCAACCAGAAGTGGAACGGCACGATCGCCGACTTCGTCAGCGCGCCGAGCAGGACGAGGACCACCGAGACGGTGACGATCGGTCCGGTCGGCGGGGCAGCGATGATGCCGGAGAGCGAGGTCGTGCCCGCCGCGACCGACAGCATGACCAGACCGGCGAGCATCGCCAGACCGCCGGCGGTGGTGACGACGAGGGCCTGCATCGCGGCTGCACGGCTCGCACGCTTGTCGGCGTCGTGTCCGATGAGCAGGTACGAGAAGACCGTGGTGGCTTCCCACAGGACGAAGAGCACGATGACGTCGTCGGCGAGGACGAGCCCGAACATCGACCCGGCGAACGCGGTCAGCACGCCCGCGAACCGGCCGATCCCGGGTTCGTCGCGCCCGAAGTACGAGGCGCAGTAGACGAGCACGAGGGCCCCGACGATCGACACGACGAGCGCGAGCACCCACGACAGGGCGTCCATCCGCAGCGTGATCTCGAGGTCGAGCTGCGGGACCCACCGGTGCCGTTCGACGACGCTGCCGTGCAGGGCTGCGTCCGTCTGCAGCACCGTCAGCACGGCGGCGGCTGCGGGCGCAAGGGCAGCGACGTAGAACACGCGGCGGCCGAGGACGGGGGTCAGGGCGGGGACGATCAGGGCGACGATCGCGAACGCGACGAGGACGAGGACCATCGGGCACCTCCTCGGGGTCGGGCTGCAGTCCGGCTCACTGGGCCCTCACAGCCTACGAAGAGTGGGATGTGGAGAACCTGTGCGACCGGACAGCATGCTCGCGCTCGGTTCACACTGTGAACACCACTCTGCCCGTGCTCCCGGCGGGCTGTCCGGCCCACGTCGCCTCGACGTCCGCCAACCGCACGGCCGTCGCATCCACCCGGACGGTGCCGTCCGCGATCGCACCGACGATGCCCGGCAGCTCGGCGACGAAGCCGGCGCGACCGACCGATCCCTGCCCGCTGCCGACGATCGTCAGGCCCGAGGCGCGCAGTGCCGCGGACGGGATCGTCGCCTCGTGGCCTGCGGTGGAACCGATCGCGATCCAGTCGAGCCGGCGTCCGCGGTCGGCGCGCGCGGTGACGACGGCGCGCATGACGTCGGCGGCGGGCTGGCCCCAGACGTAGTCGATGACCACGTCGACGTCGGCGGCTGCAACGGCCACCGCCTCGGCATCCCCGAGCGGCACGACCACGTCCGCACCGATCCCGGTCAGCGTCGCGAGTCGACCGGCGTCGCGACCGCTCGCGACCACGTGAGAGGCGCCGAGGTGCTTCGCCACCTGCACCGCCGCGGTGCCCGAGGCCCCGGTCGCGCCGAGCACGAGGACGCGGCTGCCCGGGGCGAAGTCGATCCGCCGGCGCAGGGCCACCCACGACGACAGCACCGGGTTCACGCCGGCTGCCACGGTGACCGGGTCGGCACCGTCGGGCAGCACGACGCTCGCCCGTGGGTCGACCGCGACGCGCTCGGCCATGGTGCCGCGGGTGTCGCTCGCGACGGCGACGTAGCGCAGCGTGCCGTCGGGGAACCGGGCGACGCCGTCGACGCCGGGGACCAGGGGGAGCGCGCCCTCGCTGGTGTAGTGCGAACCGTCGGCCTGCGACCGGACCCGCGGGTGGAGCCCGGCCGCGACGACGTCGACGACGACCTCGCCGGGTCCGGGAGTCGGTTCGCCGAACTCCTGCCAGGTCGGGGCGTGGCCGAACTCGGTGACGACTGCTGCGTGCATGGTGTCCTCCAATTGCTTCGTGTCACGAACAAAGTAGTTCGCATCACGAAGTTCGTCAACTAGGCTGGAGCCGTGCAGGAGATGACCGAGGACGAGCAGCTCGTCGATGCCCTGGGCGAAGCCGCCTTCCGGACGATGGGTCCGCTGACCGGGCTCGCGGCCGATGCGGGGCTGTCACTGACGCAGCTGCGGGTCCTCGCGATCCTGCGCGACCGTCGTCTGCGGATCGGTGACCTGGCGCAGTACCTGGGGCTCGAGAAGTCGACGATGACCGGGTTGGTGGCGCGCGCGGAGAAGAAGGGGTTGCTCGCACGGCAGCCGAACACGGACGACGCCCGCGCGGTGGACGTCGTGATCACCGACGCCGGTCTCGAGGTGGCGCGCTCGCTCGAGGGTGCGATCCGCGATGCACTGCTGCCGCTCACCGCTCGGTTGCCGGAGCGGGACCGGCGGCAGCTGCGCGTGCTCCTGGAGCAGATGCTGCGCTGAGTCCTCAGCGGCCGTGCGCTCGTGCCGGGATCTGCGTCGCGAGCTTGCCGCCGGAGACGTCGAGCAGGGTGCCGGTGATGTAGCCCGAGGCGTCGCTCGCCACGAAGACGAGCAGGTCGGCGACGTCGTCCGCGGTCTCCCACCGGCGCAGCGACAGGGTGTCGAGCAGGCGGTCCTGGGCCTCGGTCGGCATGGTCGCGAATCCGTTCATCGCCGTCGGGACCATGCCCGGCGCGTACGCGTTGACGGTGATGCCCCACGGGCCGAGCTCCGACGCCAGCACCCGGGTGAACGAGACGACCGCAGCCTTGGACGCCGCGTAGGCAGCGCTGCCGACACTCGGCACGATGGCGGCGAACGAGGCGGCGTTGATGATCCGCCCCCGGCCCGCGGCCTGCATCACCGGCGCGACGGCCTGGCTCATCAGGAAGGTGCCGCCGAGGTTGACGTCCATGCACCGGCGCCAGGCGTCCCACTGCAGCTCGGCGACGGTGCCCTCGACGTTGATGCCGGCGTTGTTCACGAGCACGTCGATCGTGCCGTGGCGGGTGACGACCTCGTCGACGGCGGCCCGGACCGACTCCGGGTCGGCGACGTTGCACACGACGTGGTCGAGCGGGAAGTCGGGCTCGAAGGCCAGGTCGAGGGCGACGACGCGGCAGCCCTCGGCGACGAAGCGGTCGGCGAGCGTGCGCCCGATCCCGCGTGCTGCTCGGTCACGACCACCACGCGGTCGGTCAGGTCGAGGTGCATCGTCGCTCCTGTCGTCGGTGCGGATCATCGATGACCGCAATAGGCATACTATTCGAGCATGACGGATCAGCGTGTGCTCTGGGTCACCGGCGGCGGCAGCGGCATGGGTGCCGCGAGTGCCGAGGCTGCTGCGCGAGACGGGTGGACGGTGGTCCTGAGCGGGCGTCGCGTGGACCGGCTCGAGCAGGTCGCTGCGACGATCACGGCCGCCGGCGGCACGGCGGAGGTCCTGCCCCTCGACGCTGCCGATCCCGCTGCCGTCGCGTCTGCGCGGGACGCCGTGCTCGAGCGGTTCGGACGACTCGACGCGGTCGTGCTCGCCGCCGGGCTGAACGCACCGCGGCGCCGGTGGGACGACCAGTCGTTGCCGGACTTCCGCGCGATCGTCGACACGAACCTCACCGCGGTGGTCACGGTCGTCGACGCCGCACTGCCTGCGCTGCGCGAGTCCGGCGGCGTGGTCGTCGTGGTGTCGTCCTACGCCGGGTGGTCCTTCCAGCCCGGTGCCGGCGTCGCGTACTCCGCCTCGAAGACCGCGCTCGGTTCGGTCGTCCGGAGCCTCAACCAGCAGGAGGCTCACCACGGGGTCCGGGCGACGCACCTGTGCCCCGGTGACGTCGCGACCGACTTCCTCGACCAGCGGCCGTCGGTACCCGACGCCGCCGCACGATCGGTGATGCTGCAGCCGGAGGACATCGCCCGTGCGGTGTCGTTCGTGCTCGAGGCGCCGTCGTCCATGCGCGTCGACGAGCTCGTGGTCAGCCCGGTGTCCCAACGGTGACCAGCACGTTCGACCGCGTCGTCGACGAACTCGGCGGAGCGATCGTCACCAGCGGCCTGCCCGCCGGACACCGGGACAGCATCGACGGGTTCGCCGTCCGCACGGGCGCCAGTCGGAGCATCGTCCGTGAGGCCGTCCGCGTCCTCGTCGCCCTCGGCCTGCTCACCGCGCGGCGCCGCGTCGGCGTCACCGTCCTCGGTGTGAGCGAATGGGACGTCCTGGATCCGCGCGTCGTGCGGTGGCGCCTCCGGGGCCCGGACGGTGACCGCGTGGCGGTCGAGCTCCGCGAACTCCGCGCGGCGGTCGAACCCGCCGCCGCCGCCGCCGCAGCCCGGCGGGCGCCGCTCGACGAGTGCGCGGACCGACGGGAGGCGCTCCGCACCACCGCGGACGAGCTCGCCGCCGCAGCGGCCCGCGACGACCGCCTCGACTTCGTGGCCGCCGACGTGCGGCTCCACGCGCTCGTGCTCGACCTGTCCGACAACGCGCTGTACCGACGGCTGCACCGCGTCGTGGGCCAGGTGCTGCGCGAACGCGGGAGCCTCCGTCCGGACCGGCACGACGTCGGCCTGCACATCGCGCTCGCCGATGCCGTCCTCGACGGTCACCCGGACGCCGCGGCCGCAGCGATGCGGGCGATCGTCGAGCGCACGTGAGCGGGGCCCCGCCGACCTGGGAAGATGGAGTCCGGTGCGCTCCTCCGGCGCCCGTGGAGGGTGAGCGTGGACGCAGCACAGGACCTGGTCGTCCAGCTCATCGGCACCCCGTGGACGTTCGTCGTGGTCGGCCTCGTGCTCGCCGTCGGCAGTGTCGCGGTCTTCCTCCCCAGCCAGGCGCTCGTCGTCGCGGTCGGCACACTCCTGGTGGGCGGTGACGGCGGCCTCCTGCCGGTCCTCGTCCTCGTCGCCGCGGCCTCGATCGGCATGGTCCTCGGCGACCTCGGGCTGTACCACCTGGCGCGCTCGGTCGACCTCGGCTCGAGGTCGTGGTTCGCGCGTCCGAAGGTCCGCAAGGCCCGGGACGCCATCGACGGCCGCTACCGCGCGGCTCCCGGGCGCATCGCGGTCCTCGGACGCTTCATCCCGATGGGCCGGCTGACGACGAACCTGGTCGGCGCGGACAGCGGGCTCGACGTTCGGCGGTTCCTCGTCAGCTGTGTGCTCGCCGACGTCGTGTGGGCCGCGTACTGCGTCGGCATCGCGGCGGCCACCGGGCGCTGGAGTCGCGAGCAGCCCTTCCTGGTCACGACACTCGCGGTCGTGGCGTCGATCCTGCTCGGCCTCGCGGTCTCGGCGATCGAGAAGGCCGTGCGGCGACGCAGCGAGGCGGCGGCCGCGGCCTGACGAACGTAGGGTGGGTACACCGTTCGAAGGAGAACCCGTGCTGCTCGACGACCTCGTGCCGGACCCTGACGCGCTCGAGCGCATCGCCACCGGCAGCACCTGGGCCGAGGGACCCTGCTGGATCCCGTCGTCCCGCACCCTGCGCTGGTCGGACATCCCCGGCGACCGGATCCTGCAGTGGCACGCCGACTCCGGCGAGACCTCCACGTACGCCGAGGGCGTCGAGTTCACCAACGGCCGGACCCTCGACCGCGACGGCAGCGTCGTCCAGTGCTCGCACGGGCTCCGGCGGGTGGAGCGGGACCGCGACGGCGTCGTCACGCCGATCGTCGACGCCTGGGCCGGCGGGCGGTTCAACTCGCCGAACGACGTCGTCGTCGCCCGGGACGGCAGCGTGTGGTTCACCGACCCGGCCTACGGCATCACCCAGCCGCGCGAAGGGCACCCTGGCGTGCGCGAGTACGGCGACCACTGGACGTTCCGGTGCGGACCGTCCGGTGAGGACCTGCGCCCCGTCGCGACCGACGTCGACGAGCCGAACGGCCTGGCCTTCGACCCGTCCGAGCAGGTCCTCTACATCGCGAGTTCATCGGGGACGAACCGGTCATCCGCGCCTACGACCGCCGCGGTGACGGCGGCGACCTGCTCAAGAACGGCCGGGTGTTCGCGCGACTCGAGCCGGGCGAGGGCGCACCGGACGGCATCCGGGTCGACGTGCACGGCAACGTGTGGTCCTCGTCGCACCGCGGCGTCGTGGTGTTCGACCCCTCCGGCGAGCGGATCGGCGAGGTGGCCGTCCCCGAGGTGACGTCGAACCTGTGCTTCGGCGGCGGCGACGGCACGACGCTGTTCCTGACGGCGACGACGTCGGTCTACCGGATCGCCACGACGACGCGGGACGCTGCCGTATCCTGACTCGGCCATGCAGTGCGACTACTTCGACCGCGGGGTGTGCCGGTCGTGCACGCTCATGGGGCAGCCCTACGCCGACCAGGTCCTCGACAAGGAGCTCCGCACCCGCGAGCTCCTGCACGACGCCGTCGAGGCGGCCGGTGGCCCCGGAGCCGTCACATGGGCACCGGCGATCACGAGCCCCGAGTCCGGGTACCGGAACAAGGCGAAGATGGTGGTCGGCGGCTCGACCGAGCACCCGACCGTCGGCATCCTCGACCACCGGCAGCGCGGCGTCGACCTGCGGCACTGCGGGATCTGCACGCCCGGCATCCGACACGCGCTGCCCCTGCTCGCCGACTTCGTCCAGACCGCGGGGCTGATCCCGTACGACGTCGCTGCCCGACGCGGCGAGCTGAAGTACGTCCTGGTCACCGAGTCGCCCGACGGCGAACTCATGGTGCGGTTCGTCCTGCGGTCCGAAGGGCAGGTGGCTCGGATCCGGCAGTACCTCGATGTGCTGCGCGACGCCCTGCCGAACGTGGTGGTCGTCACGGCGAACCTGCTGCCCGAGCACAAGGCCGTGACCGAGGGCGACCGGGAGATCGTGCTCACCGAGCAGGAGACGCTGCCGATGCGCCTCGGCGGGATCACGATGCACCTGCGGCCGCAGAGCTTCTTCCAGACCAACACCGTCGTCGCCACCGAGCTGTACGCGCAGGCCTCGGCGTGGATCGACGAGCTCGACCCGGCGTCGATGTGGGACCTGTACTGCGGCGTGGGCGGGTTCGCCCTGCACGCTGCGCGACCGGGACGAGCGGTGACGGGCATCGAGACGAGTGCCGAGGCGATCCGTTCGGCGAAGCAGTCCGCGCGCGAGGCCGGGCTCGAGGGGCTCCGGTTCGCCGCCGACGACGCCACCGAGCACGCACTCCGCGCCCGACCCGACACGGTGCCCGAGCTCGTCCTGGTGAACCCGCCACGACGCGGGATCGGCGAGGCGCTGTCGACCTGGCTCGAGGAATCCGACGTGCAGCACGTCGTCTACTCGAGCTGCAACCCGGTGACCCTGGCGAAGGACCTCGCGCGCATGCCCTCGTTCCGGCTGCGCCGCGCGCGTGTGCTCGACATGTTCCCCCAGACCGGCCATCTCGAGGCCGTCACGCTGCTGTCGCGGGCGTGATCCGGGCCTGCTGGCCGTCATTGCCAGGGAATTGCCAAGGTGACGTACCCGGGTACGGGTCGATGACCATGGCCATGGGCATCGAGGCGTACAGGTTCGGGTGCGGGGTACATAGCACCAACGGGTAGAACCGTTTGTCTCGGTTTGATAACGGTGAAGAGTTTCCTATGGTTGCCGACCGAGGTGCCGCCGGCCCGATGACCACTGCCCCCGGTGGCGCACCCCACAACTGACCGCGATCGGTCGGGGTGGGCAGTGGATTCCGCGTTCGAAGCGGCTCGTGACCCCGGTGGAGCAATCACATGAAGAAGCTTTCCCGTACCCGCACCATCGTCGGCGGCCTCGCGTTCGCCGGCATCGCCGCGACCGGTGTCGGCCTCGCGGCAACCCCCGCGAACGCTGCGTCCGGCTCGACCTGGGACGCCCTCGCGCAGTGCGAGTCCGGCGGCAACTGGGCCATCAACACCGGCAACGGCTACTACGGCGGCCTGCAGTTCAACCTCGGCACCTGGCAGGCGAACGGTGGCGTCGGCAGCCCCGCCGGCGCGAGCCGCGAGGCCCAGATCGCCGTCGCCGAGCGTGTCCTCGCCACGCAGGGCTGGGGCGCCTGGCCCGCCTGCTCGGCCCAGCTCGGCCTGAGCGGCACGAGCGGTGCCGCACCGGCCGCCGCTGCTCCGGCTCCGGCAGCCCCCGCTGCTCCGGCCCCGACGCAGCAGGCCGCGCCGGCTCCCGCTGCCCCGGAGCAGGCCGCACCGAGCACCCCGGCTCCGGCACCCGCGCAGGAGGCCGCCCCGGCAGCCACCACGCCGAGCAAGCCCGCCGCCGTGAAGACGAGCGGCAAGACGTACACGATCGCCTCGGGCGACACGCTCGACACCATCGCCACCAAGCTCAAGATCGACGGCGGCTGGAACAAGCTGTGGGCCGCGAACACGTCGACCATCGACGACGCGAACCTCATCTACTCGGGCCAGGAGCTGCAGCTCCCCGCCTGATCGTTCCACGGAACGAACACGACGACGCCCGCGACCTCGGTCGCGGGCGTCGTCGTGCGTGGTGCGTGTCGAGAGGGACGGGAGCGCTACCGCTGGTTGTCGGCCAGCCAGCCCGCGACGTCGTCGGACCGCAGCGCCTGCGAGAGCGAGTCGACGGCCAGGCCGTTGAGCGTGACGTAGGACTGCCCGTCCGGTGCGGTCCCCGATCCGGCCGTCGGCACGGTGAACGTCGTGAGGTCGTCGGGCCGGAGATCGCGGAGGGACCACCCGAGGTCGACCAGGGTCGGGAACGTCAGCCCCGGGTCGACCGCGAGGTGCTTGCTCGTGGCGGTGACGAAGTCCTGGATGCGTCCGGGGTTCGTGATCGTGCCCCGCGAGAACAGCCCCTGTGCGATGCCCCGCATGAACGCCTGCTGGTTCCGGACACGGGTGTGGTCGGCGTCGGCGAAGGAGTACCGCTCGCGGACGAAGGCGAGTGCGGCGTCACCGTCGAGCCGGTTCGCGCCGGCGACGAAGTCGTGGCCGCGCGCGTCGAAGGCTCGAGAGGAGTCGACCGTCACGCCACCGAGTGCGTCGGTCATGCCCTTGAACCCGCCGAACCCGATCTCGGCGACGTGGTCGACCCGGACGTCGAGCAGCTGTTCGACGGTCTGCACGGTGAGCGGGATCCCGCCCCAGGCGTACGCGGCGTTGATCTTCGCGCGCCCGTGTCCGGGGACGTCGACCCACGAGTCGCGCATGATCGACATCAGGTACACGGCCCTGCGGTCGGCGGGGACGTGCGCGAGCATCAGGACGTCGGATCGCCCGCCCGAAGCGTTGCCGACGTCCGGGTCGTCCTTCGTGCGACGGTCCGAGCCGACGAACAGGATGTTCTCCGCGCCGTCGGTCGCAGCGGGGCGATCGCCCTCCGGGAGAGCGTCGGGGATCGTCTCCGTGTGGGTGTCGTAGCTCCGCGCGATGTTGCCGACGAAGACACTCGCGACGATCGCGATCACCGCGGCGATGCCGATCAGCGACCCGATCGTCGCGATGAGCGCCACGAGGAACGGGCGTCGGCGTCGGAGGCGCCGCCTGCTGTGGGTGGCGGTGTCGGCGGTGTCGGCGGCCAGGCGGGCCGCCCGTCGTTCGGACATGCGGGACTCCTACGGGTTCGCGTCGGCGTGCCACCGACCGCCCCATCGTACCGCATGTGGTATTTCAGGTACAGCGCGTCAGTTGGTCGGCCGACGCGACTTCCCGAGCAGTTCCGTCAGCGCCGTCCGCAGTGCTGGATCGTCCGGCAGGACCTCGCGCTCGATGTGCCGAGCGGTCTCCCACGCTCGGCGTCCGTGATCCGTCACGGTCACGAGGCGCCGGCGTCGGTCGTCGGGGTGCGGGGTGCGCTCGACCAGGCCGTCCCGCTCCATGCGCTCGAGCGTCCGTGACATCGTCTGCGGCTGCACCCGTGCCGTGCGGGCGATCGTGTCGGCGCCGGTGGGCCCCGTGCGGATCAGGATGTCGACCGCGATGAGGGCGGCGTGCGGCAGCCCGATGGCGCGGAGGCGTTCGTCCCAGTCTCGCTCGACCGAGCGTGCCGCGGCCGACAGGAGCCGGCCGAGGGGCCACTGCTCGGTCGTGTCGTCCATGCGCGCAGTCTACGGTCGACACCGGTCGTGATCAGCTTCGCGACCGTCTAGTAATCAGCATGCTGACGATCGGTGTACGCTCGCCGTCGTGTCCCGCTTCCTCCGCATCGTCCTCCCTGCGCTCGTCATCGTGGTCTGGCTCGCGATCGCCTCCGTCGGTGGTCCGTACTTCGGCAAGATCTCCGAGGTGTCGACGAACGACCAGACCTCGTTCCTGCCGGCATCGGCCGACGCCACCAAGGTGCAGGAGCGATCGTCGGAGTTCCGACAGGAGTCGGGCGCCCCCGCGATCATCGTGCTCGAGCGCGACGGCGGCATGTCGTCGTCCGACCTGACCGCGGCGAAGGACCTCGCGACCCAGCTCGGTGACCGCGACGACGTCGAAGCCGTCAGCCCGGTGATCCCGAGCGAGGACGGCGACGCGGTGGAGATCGTCGCGACCCTGACCACGGCAGCCGACACCGGTGACGCGGTCGAGGCGATCCGCGCCGACGTCGACGACGCCCTGCCAGCCGGCATCAGCGGGTACGTCACCGGGCCCGCCGGGTTCACCGCCGACCTGACCGAGGCGTTCGCCGGCATCGACGGCCTGCTGCTCGGGGTGGCGCTGGCCGCGGTCTTCGTGATCCTGATCATCGTCTACCGGTCACCGCTGCTGCCGATCCTCGTGCTCGGCACCGCGACGTTCGCCCTGTGCGCCTCGATCCTCGTGGTGTGGTGGCTCGCGAAGGCCGACATCGTCACCGTGAACGGCCAGGTGCAGGGGATCCTGTCGATCCTGGTGATCGGCGCCGCGACGGACTACGCCCTGCTCTACACGGCGCGCTTCCGCGAGGCGCTGCGCGACCACCGCACCGGCTGGGGTGCGACGAAGGCGGCCCTGCGGGGAGCCTCGAGCCGATCCTGGCCTCGGGCGGCACCGTCATCGTGGGCGTGCTCTGCCTGCTGCTCTCCGACCTCAACTCGAACAAGGCGCTCGGTCCCGTCGCCGCGATCGGCATCGCGTTCAGCCTGCTCGCCGCCCTGTCGCTGCTGCCCGCTCTGCTGCTCGCGTTCCGTCGCGCTGCGTTCTGGCCGCTCCGTCCCGCGTACGGCAGCGCCCACCCGGTGCTCACCGGACCGGACGCGCGCGGCATCTGGGCCCGCGTCGGTCGGCTCGTCGCCAAGCGTTCCCGGGTGGTGTGGATCGTCTGCACGGTCGGGCTGCTCGCGATGGGCACGGGCCTGGTCGGGCTCAAGGCCGACGGGGTCCCGCAGAGCGACCTGGTCATCGGGGCCTCGCAGGCACGCGACGGGCAGGACGTCCTGGCCGACCACTTCCCCGGCGGCTCCGGCGGCCCGGCGCAGGTCATCGGGTCGGAGCGCGACCTCGACGCACTCGTCGACGCCGTCACGGGGGTCGACGGCGTCGACGGGGTCGTCGCGGCCGCGAAGGACGCACCGTCCGGCACGGTGCCCGTGACGGGCGACTCGACCTCGAGCGGCGGCGCCGCCGCTCCGACGGTGTCGCGGGGTGACGTGCTGCTCGAGGCCACGCTGTCCGACCCGGCCGACTCCGACGCCGCCGAACAGACGGTCCGCGACCTCCGCACCGCCGTCGAACGGGTCGATCCCGGCGCGGTCGTCGGCGGCGTCACCGCGACGGCCGTCGACACGAACGACACCGGCATCCGCGACCGCACGCTGATCATCCCCGTGGTGCTGGTCGTGATCCTGCTCATCCTGATGCTCCTGCTCCGCAGCGTCGTCGCCCCGCTCGTGCTCATCGGCAGCGTGATCGTGTCGTTCGCGGCGGCCCTCGGCGTCGGCGCGCTCGTGTTCGACCACTTGTTCCACTTCCCCGGTGCGGACCCGAGCGTGCCGCTGTACTCGTTCGTGTTCCTCGTCGCGCTCGGGGTGGACTACAACATCTTCCTCATGACGCGGGTGCGGGAGGAGGCGCTGCGGCACGGGCCGCACGAGGGGGTCCTGCGCGGACTGGGGGTCACCGGCGGGGTGATCACCTCGGCTGGCGTGGTGCTCGCGGCGACGTTCGCGGCCCTCGGTGTCATCCCGATCCTGTTCCTGGTGCAGATCGCGTTCGTCGTGGCGTTCGGCGTCCTGCTCGACACCATCGTCGTCCGTTCGCTGCTCGTGCCGGCGATCGCGTACGACCTCGGTCGGCGGGCGTGGTGGCCGTCGCGCCTCTCGCGCGCGAACCATCACATGTGACACGCTGGGTGCATGCCAGTTCCTTCGACGCAGCCCGCCGCCGAGCGCAAGCTCCTCCGTGACACCGTGCAGGACAAGATCCGCGACGCGATCATGGACGGCACGCTGGAGCCCGGCGAACGGCTCAACGACGACGACCTGATCGCGTGGCTCGGGGTCTCCCGCACCCCGATCCGCGAGGCACTGGCGGAACTCGCCCGCGCCGGCCTGATCGAGATGGCACCGAACCGCTACACCCGTGTGGCGGCCCCGACGAAGGACGAGCTCCTCGACGCCTACCGCACGCTCGGCGTCATCTACGGGGGCGTCGTGCGCCTGGCGGTGCCCAACTTCACCGAGCCGCAGCGCAAGAAGATCGTGAAGATGCTCGACGACGTCATCGCGCGGGTCGGTGCCGACGAGCAGGACCAGGTCGCCCGCAACGGCGCCGACATCTACTCGCAGTGGGCGGACGCCTGCGGCAACCCGTCGCTCGTGCAGCTCTGCCGGTCGACCACCGACGGACTGTCCTTCAAGCTCCGGGTCCCCGAACTCGCCGAGCTGATCCCGGCCGCGGTGATCCTGCCCGAGCTCGCCAACCTCAAGGCAGCCGTCCTGGCGAAGGACCCGATCGCGGCCGAGCTCGCGATGGAGGCCATCCACCTGCTGCCGTCGCGCGCGTAGCGCTCCGCCGCCCCGCGCGACCAGGAGGCGGACGGGAGGCCCGTGGCGGCGCCGCCACGGGCCTCCCGTCCGCCGTCGCGCGCGTCTCGAGCCGCGACGCCCGCGTCAGTGCGCGACGGCGCTGATCATCCCGAGGCCGACGCTGATGCGGTCGGCGACCTCGATGAGGTCCTCGGCGAGGGAGTCCAGGTCGCGGTCACGCAACTGCGTCAGGCGCCCCGAGATCGACAGCGCCGCCGCGATCCGCCCCGAGGCGTTGCGGATCGGTGCCGCGATGCAGAACCGGCCGAGCGCGAGTTCCTGGTTCTCCTCGCACCAGCCGCGCTTCGCCGAGACGGCGAGATCGGCCGTCAAGGCGTCGTGCGTCGTGATCGTGTGGTCGGTGTACCGGGCCAGGTCGTCCCCGAGCAGCGAGCGGCGCTCGTCCGGCGACAGGTCGAGCATGAGCGCCTTGCCGAGCGCCGACGCGTGCATCGGCTGCCGCATCCCGATCATCGTGTGCGACTTCGGCGCGAGCGACCCCTCGAAGTGGCAGAGGTAGATGCACGACGCGGCGTCCTGCACGCCGACGTTGGCGGTCAGCCCGACCCGGTGCGCGAGTTCCTGCGCCGCTGAGCGGCTCTCGCGGTGCACCGGGTTGTGGTTGAGCCCCTGGCTGGCGAGCTCGAGCACGGCCCGACCGACCGAGTACGCCTGGGTCTCCGGGTCGCGTCGGACGTACTCGAGCGACTCGAGCGTCGCCAGGAGCCGCCCGGTGGTCGAGGTCCCCAGCCCGATCGCCCGCGCGATGTCGGAGGCTCGCACCGCGCCGTCGGACGCGCCGAGCGCACCGAGGACCGCTGCGGCTCGCTCGATGCTCTGGTTCGGAGGGGTGGTCGCCATCCCTCATTCTGGCCCGTCCCGGCGCGCGTCAGGAGACCTTCACGGCGCTCGCGGTGACGAACGGGGATCCGTTCGTCGCGGTCACGACGACCCGCAGGGCCGCCGTGCGCACCGGATCGACGTCGTGGATGCGGTGGCGGTGCCGGTTCGCGTCGACCGCGGCGAGCGTCCGCCAGGTCCCGTCGACGCACGCCTCGATCCGGTAGTCGCGGGCGAGTGTGGGCACGGCGTCCCAGGGGGTGCGGTGGTGGTGCAGGTTGATGAGGTCGGCGTCGACGTCGTCGTTCCAGACGATGCGCACCTGGTGGACGTCGACGGGCTCCGCCCAGTCGAGCGCGAGCACGGCTGCGCCGGCACCCGCACCGGACGACCACATGTGCGGTCCGCCGAACGGGCGCTGGTGGCCGTCGCTGACCCGGGAGGCCCGCCACGCGTCCGTCTCGCCGGCTGCGGTGAACGCGAACGCGTGTCCGCGCAGGGCGCGCGCCTCCCAGTCCGTCACGGGCTGTCCGGACTCCTCGGGGATGTGGTCGTCGAACTGCTCGTCGTCGGCGGCGCGGGCGCGCAGGGCCATCACGCCGTAGGGGTGTCCGTCGGTCAGGACCAGGCGGACGCCGGGCTGCCGACGGACCACGACGACCGCGTTGCACGGTGCGTCCGGGTGGAAGTCCAGATCGACGACCGCTTCACCCGGTCCGGCGGCGACGTGTGCGGAGCGCGTGCTGACGTGGTCGATCGGGGCGTAGTTCTGGGGCTTGCCGGTGGTCCAGAGCTCGATGGTGAGATCGGTGTCGTCGTCCGCCTCGGTGCGGAGCCGGAACTCGCCGAGCGCGGGGTCGGCGGGCAGGAGGACCGCGACGTCGCGATCGAGGTCGAAGCGGTCGGCGGTCGCGAACGGCGTCGTGTCGATCGTGGTCAGCTCGCTGCTCGCGGTGATCCGGGCTGTGCGGGCCAGATCGGCGGGGTCGTCGGCGCGGACCCCGATGACCGGTGCGTCCTCGCGCAGGAGGGTCTGCTGCAGCAGGGCGATCTGCTCGGTGCCGAGGGAGCGTGGTGTCGTGCCGTGCCGGGCGACCAGGTGCGCGGCGGTGCCCGCTGCCTGCCCCTGGGCTGCGCAGGTGGCCATCACCCGGGTGGACCCGAAGGCGACGTGCGACGCGGAGATGTCGCGGCCGGCGAACAGCAGGTTCGACACGTTCGCCGAGTACAGCGACCGGAACGGGATGTCGTAGGTGCCGTCGGTGTACCGCTGCTGGGCGCCGGCGGTCTCGGCGTAGACGCCCTCGACGGGGTGCAGGTCGATCGACCAACCGCCGAACGCCACCGTGTCGGGGAACGAGCGCTGCTCGAGCAGGTCCTGCTGCGTCAGGGTGTGGTCGCCGACGAACCGGCGGTACTCGCGCTTGCCGGGGATCGCGCCCACCCAGTCGAGCGTCAGGGTGTCCGCGTCGAACGCCCCCGAGTTCTTGATGTGGTCCCAGATGCCGTAGACGACACCCCAGAGCTCGTCGCGGATGCGTTCGTTCTCGGCGACGGTGTCGAGTTCGCCGCCCCACTCGATCCACCAGTAGTTGCAGCCGTTGTCGCCGGTCCGGATCGCCCGGTTCGCCAGGATCGGCGTCGTGGACAGGTCGACGGCGATCGACGGCGGGACGAACCGGTCGTACCGGCCGGTGTCGTGCGTCGAGAAGAAGACCGAGCTGCCCAGCAGTTCGTCGTCCGCCTGCTCGGGTGCCCAGGCTTCGCCGTGTTCGTCGCGGCCCTCGCGCCCGATGCGGTACTCGGCGCCGGCGAGGGCTCCGACGAGGCCGTCGCCCGTGCAGTCGAGGAACACCGGTGCCGTGAACGTCGTCTCGATCTCCGACCCCATGGTCCAGCCCGTGACGGCGGTGATGCGCGGTGGGCCGCCGGCGTCGTCCGTCGTCTGCACGGTCCGGACGTCGGTGTTGAGGTGGAGGTGCACGTTCGGCTCGGCCCGGACCAGGTCGAGCACCACCTGGTCCCAGTAGACCGCGTTGCCCTGCGGGTTCCGGTACTGGTTCTCGAGGAAGAGTTCGCCCATGATCCCGGTCTCGCGGGCGAACCGCTGCGTGCCGTGCGCCGTCGCGCCGACCACCCACACCCGGATCTCGCTCGAGGCGTTGCCGCCGAGGACCGGGCGGTTGGTGACGAGGGCGACGCTCGAGCCGAGGCGGGCGGCGGCGACGGCCGCGCTGACACCGGCGAGACCGCCGCCGACGACCACGACGTCGTGGTGCTGTTCACGGGATTGCATGCTCGGAACGGTATCACTCGGTGGCGCGTCTTTCCCACTGTGTGGCAATGTGTGCCCGACGAGTGCTATCGTCAACGAATTCTCGACAACGAAGTGTGAGGCCCACCCATGAGCGACGGAACCCGGACGCAACCCAGCGTCGATGCCGCCACCGCCCCCGACGTCCAGGTGGCCCTGGGCGACGACGCACGCCGCCAGGGCATGCGGAAGGTGATCGTCGCCGCGGGCGTCGGCCACTTCGTCGAGTGGTTCGACTTCGGCCTCTACGGCACGTTGGCGACCGTCATCTCGCTGTACTTCTTCAAGCAGGGCGACCCGCAGGTCGCACTGCTGTCGGCCTTCGCCGTGTTCGGTGCCGGCTTCGTGATGCGTCCGCTCGGCGGGTTGTTCTGGGGGTCGCTCGGTGACCGGGTCGGCCGGAAGACCACGCTGGCGACGGTCATCCTGATCACGAGCGGCGCGACCGCCGTGATGGGCATCCTGCCGACGTACCAGAGTGTCGGGATGCTCGCGCCGATCCTGCTCGTCGTGGTGCGGCTGGTGCAGGGCTTCGCCGCCGGTGGCGAGGGCGCCGGGGCGACGACGCTCCTGGCCGAGTACGCCCCGTCGAACCGGCGCGGCTTCGTGACGAGCTTCATCGACGTCTTCGGCTTCGCGGCGTTCATCGTCGGTGGCGGCCTGGTCTTCCTGTTCACGGCGCTCGCCGGCGACGGGGCACTCGAGTCGTGGGGCTGGCGTGTCCTGTTCCTGATCGCCGTGCCGCTCGGCCTGGTCGGGCTGTACCTGCGCACGAAGCTCGAGGACACCCCGGAGTTCCGCGCGCTCAAGGCGAAGGGCGAGGTGGCCGCGAACCCCTGCGACGCTCGATCCGCACGGGGTGGAAGGCCCTGCTCTTCTGCGTCGGGTTCGTCGTCCTCAAGGCGGTCGGCCACTGGATCCTGCAGACCTTCATGCCCTCGTACCTGCAGGTCGACCTCGGGTACTCGCCACTCGTGTCCTACGGCGTCGTCGTCATCGGGTTCCTGGTGATCGCCGGGCTCGTGCCGTTCTTCGGGCTGCCTCGGACAAGATCGGTCGGAAGCCCGTCATGCTCGCCGGGTGCGCGGGGTTCCTCGTGCTGACGTACCCGACGCTCATGCTCATGGACGCCGGCAACTTCTGGGCTGCCGCAGCCGCGATGGTGTTGCTCGGCCTGTTCATGGCGGCGTTCGACGGGGCGGTGAGCGCGGCGATGGCCGAACTGTTCCCGACCGCCATCCGCTACGGGTCGATGGGCATCGCCTACAACATCAGCGTCGCGGTCTTCGGCGGCATCACGCCGTACTTCGCCACGTGGCTGATCAGCGCGACGGGCAACACCTTCGCGCCGGCCTTCTACGTGATGGCGGCCGCCGCGATCACCGGCGTGACGGTCCTCCGCGCACGCGAGACGCACAAGCAGGGACTCGCTGCCGAGTGAGCTGCACGTGAGGGGTGTCGCAGGGGCTGTGGGGTGACCTACCAGCCGGATTCCATGTCCCCTGCGCGCGCTCCGGTTATGGTTTCCCGGTGAGCAACGAACCCGAGCAGACGACGGAACCCGCGCGCCGCGGTGCCGTGACGCCGCGCCACGGGCGCCAGAAGCGACGAGCGGGCGTGGTGTTCCCGGCGATCGCGGGCGTGCTCACGATGGCGGTCCTGCTGAGTGGCGGGTACGCGGCCTACGCCTACAACCAGCTGTCCGGCGGCGTCACGATCGTCAACGCGATCACCGGCAAGAAGGACACGAAGAACGACGTCGACGGCAAGGCGCAGAACATCCTGCTGGTCGGCGACGACCACCGGCCGGACAACGCCACCCCCGAGCAGCTCGCCGAACTGAGCACCGAGTCGGACGGCGGGGCGACGAACACCGACACGATGATCGTCCTGCACATCAACGCCGACGGCTCACAGGCGACGATGATCTCGTTCCCCCGCGACTCGTACGTCGACATCCCGGACGTCGGCAAGGGCAAGCTCAACAGTGCCTTCTACTACGGCACGCTCAACGGTGGCGGCGACACCGGTGGCGCGAAGATGCTCATCAAGACCATCGAGAACCTGAGTGGCCTGCAGATCGACCACTACGTCCGGGTCTCGCTGCTCGGTTTCTACCAGGTGGTCAAGGAGCTCGGCCCGGTCGAGGTCTGCCTGAACCAGGCGACCAACGACCCGTACTCCGGCGTCGACCTGCCTGCCGGCAAGTCCACGCTCGACGCCAAGCAGGCCCTGTCGTTCGTCCGCCAGCGCCACGGTCTGCCGAACGGCGACCTGGACCGCAACGTCCGACAGCAGTACTTCCTGTCGCAGGAAGCCCGGAAGGTCACGTCCGCGGGCACGCTGCTCAACCCGGTCAAGATGGGCAACATCCTGAAGGCGGTCGGGGGTTCGATCCAGACGGACACGAACCTGCTCGACCTCGCCTCGCAGATGAGCAACCTGCGGCCGGCCAACATCCAGTCCGCCACGATCCCCACCCTCGGCACGCCGACCATCTACGTGAACGGTTCCGCACTGTCGATCGTCGAGATCGACACCGTCGAGCTGCCCGCCTTCGTGCAGGGACTGGTCGGCGAACCGGACACCTACACGAAGGCCGCGGCCGCGCAGCCCGCGAACACCTCGGTCACCGTGCTGAACGGCAGCGGTGTCACGGGGCCGCCGCCGCAGCGGGTCAGGTCCTGACGAGCCGAGGGTTCCAGGTCGCACCGCCCGGTTCCTCGGACCCCACCACGGCCACGCAGGTGCAGTACCCCGCCGGCCAGGAGGCCCAGGCGAAGGCGGTCGCGGCGGCCGTGCCCGGTGCCGTCGCGGTCCGGACCGGTGCCGTGACGGGCGTCACGCTCGTGCTCGGTACCGACGGCAAGGCCCCGAAGGCCGCCAGCGTGCCGAGCGCGCCCGCCTCGACGCCTGCCGACACCGGCTCGGGGTCGAAGCCGAGCAAGCAGGCGACGAAGGAGCCGGCGCCGAAGTCGACCGACGTGCACAACTACGGCACCGAGGGCACCTGCATCAACTGAGGCCGCGGCCGCACCGGATCGCTAGGTTCGAGGGGTGAGCAGCGCAGCGCGTCCGATCGTCCTGATGACCTACAACATCAAGAACCCGGATCCGGAGCACGACTGGCCGGCCCGACTCCCCGTGCTCCTCGACGTCATCCGTCGGCACGACCCGGACCTGGTGTGCGTGCAGGAGGCCTTCGCGCACCAGCTCGACGACCTGCGCGCCGGGCTGCCGGGCCACGCGGACGTCGGACAGGGCCGTGAGGGCGGCGCCGCGGGGAGCACCCGGCGGTGTTCTACCGTCGCGACCGGTTCCGACCGACGGACGAGGGCTCGTTCTGGCTGTCGGACACCCCGGACGAGCCGGTCTCGAACACGTGGGGCAGCCTGTTCCCGCGCATCGCGAACCACGCCGTGTTCCTGGACACCGACGGACCTGCGGTCACGGTGCTCACCACACACCTGGACCACGAACCCGGCGAGCACGGCGACGAGGTGCGCGGCAAGAGTGCGGCGCTCATCGTCGAACGGCTCGCGCGGGAGACCGGTCCGGTCATCGTCGCCGGGGACTGCAACGAGCCGGCCGGTGCCGGAACCGCGTCACGGGTCTTCGCCGACGCCGGGTTCGACGACACCTGGGTGCTCGCGGGTGACCCGGGTGACCGGACCGCGACGTTCAACGACTGGCTGCCGCCGGTGGACACCGGGGAGCGCATCGACTGGGTGCTGACCCGCGGGGTCACCCGCACCGACCGGGTCGTCATCGACCACGACGGGCCGGAGACGTGGTTCGCGAGTGATCACTTCCCGGTGGTCGCGACGATCCGCGTGTGAGTCAGCAGCTCCGCTGCGCGTGCACGGGCATCGGGGAGCCGAGCACCGTGACCGTGGTCTCGTTCGTCAGGGCCGAGACGCCGTTGGTGCCGGCGGGGTCGTCCGTGCGCTCGTCGTCCGAGGTGGGGTCGACCCAGCCCTCGCGCAGCAGCAACTGCCACGCGCGGGAGTCGTCCGAACCGTAGGACACCCGTTCGGAGCGCGGGGCGTCCGCGATCTCGTCGGCGATGTCGTCACCGACCTGCACGCCGCCGGGGCCGGTCAGCTCGATCCGTGCACCGAGCCGGCTGCGGACCTGATCGCGCAGCACCCGGATCTCGACGGCGTTGCCCGCCCGCGCATCGGTGGCCAGGGCCGCGACGCGGATGGCGCCACCCCACGTGTAGGTGGTGCCGGCCGGGAAGCACGCGCCGCCGTCGCCCTCGGCCGTCTGGGTGCGCGACGGGGTGCCGAGCAGGCGGTCGAGCAGGCTCACGGTCAACCGGGAGTCGCGCATCGAGGACTCGATGACGGTCTTCCCGCCGTTGCGGAGCACCAGGGACTCGGCGTCGAGCTCGATCGAGTCGACCCGCCGGAGCTTCGCGTTCGACACGTGCACCGGAGCGGCGTCGTGCGACGTCTCCGCCGCCACGGCGGTGTCCGCTCCGAGCCCGGTGGTGCCGTCGAGCGCCAGCGCACCGGCCGAGAAGGCGAGCACGGCAGCGCCGAGCGCCAGCAGGGTCCGAGGGGTCACCGTTCGACGGTACGACCCCGACCCGTCCAGAACGACAGGTGTTACCGAATCGGGTCCTGGCCGTCACCGGACCGTGACAAACGAGGAAGACGCAACTGCGGCCCTGGACCGGTGCGGCCGGCGGACGCTGGCCGCTCCGCGCGCCGGGGGACAGCCTCCTGGACGGCCCGTGGTGCGCCCTGCGTACCGTCGGCGGCATGACGGACCAGCAGAACGACCAGGCAGGGCTCGACCAGTACGCCATGCAGGACCCGACGAAGATGTACGCCGACAAGAAGCCCGACGAGCAGTACCTCGAGGGCGCCGGCACCGACGCCGAGATGGCGGAGAACGTCCCCGCCGACCACGGCGAGGACACCTACCGCGGCTCCGGCCGTCTGACGGGCCGCAAGGCCCTCGTCACCGGTGGCGACTCCGGCATCGGCGCAGCGGTCGCCATCGCCTACGCACGCGAGGGCGCCGACGTCGCGATCTCGTACCTGCCCGAGGAGCAGGAGGACGCCGACCGCATCGTCGCGCTCATCGAGGCAGCCGGACGCAAGGCCGTCGCGCTGCCCGGCGACATCACCTCACTCGCGGTCTGCGAGCAGATCGTCGCCGACACCGTCGCACAGCTCGGCGGGATCGACATCCTGGTGAACAACGCGGGCAAGCAGCAGAACGTCTCCTCGATCGAGGACATCTCGGACGAGGAGTTCGACGAGACGTTCAAGACGAACGCCTACGCGACGTTCCGGATCACGAAGGCCGCCGTGCCGCACCTGCAGCCGGGCTCCACGATCATCAACACGACGTCGATCCAGGCCTACGCGCCGTCGCCGCACCTGGTGCACTACGCAGCCACGAAGGCCACCGTGAACAACCTGGCGAAGGGCCTGGCCGCGCAGCTCGCACCGAAGGGCATCCGCGTCAACGCCGTCGCACCGGGGCCGATCTGGACGCCGCTGCAGCCGGCCGGCGGGCAGCCGCCCGAGGCGCTGCCGTCCGCGGGCGAGCAGACCTACCTGGGCCGCTGGGGCAGCCGGCCGAACTGGCGCCGGCGTACGTGTTCCTGGCGAGCGGTGAGTCGTCCTACGTGGTCGGCGAGACGCTCCACGTCGACGGTGGGATGCCGACGCCGTAGCGCGTCGCCGACGGGCTGACGGGAGGCGCGGTGCCGGTGGGTACCGCGCCTCCCGTCGTCCGGGTGGTCCCGTCTGTGGCCGTGGTGACGTCAGCAGGTGACGGCGCGCGCCATCCGCTCGAGGAGTTCCCGCGCCGACAGTGCTGCCGCGAGTTCGACCTCGACCGGGTTGATGCCGATCGCGTGCTCGAACGCGCGGCGACGTGCCTGGTCGACGATCGGCACCTCGGGGCGCTGCGGCAGCACCGCGATGGCCCGGGCGGCGGCGTCGAACGCCCCCGCGGGTCGGCCGAGTTGCTCCCACATCGCGCGGACGTCGTGCGCGACCTGATCCGGGTCGCCGCCGAACTCGAAGCCGGCCGAGGCCATCGTCGCGAGTCCCTGTGCGGTGGGGTCGTTCGGGGTCATGCCCGGCATCGTCACACGGATCCGTGCGAACGCGCTGGGCGTGGTGTCGGTGTCCGTGTCCCCCCATGTGCTGACACCCGTACCGGGGATTCTGTTGTCCCCCGTTCTGCGTTTGGATGGACGTGCCCCGGGTCGGGGCGACCTCGGACAGGACGTCCGTGGAACGACGGAGGGCACGATGCTCGAGAACACCAGCGCCGACACGCAGGCCGCAGCGGCCGCGGCGGCGACCCTGCACCTCCGGATCACGATCGTGGGAGCCACCGTCGACCTGCTCCGTGACGTTCCCTTCCACGAAGCACGCGCCGTGCACGTCGCCGAGCGGATGGGCATCCCCGTCGAGGAGCTCCGGCAGCACTTCCCGTCCTGGGACGGCCTGGTGCTCGCAGCCGTCGACCGCTGGAACGGCGGTCGGATGGACGAGGTCACCCGCGAGGTCGGCGATGGTTCGACCGTCGAGCTCCTGCGCGCGATCGTCGCGTCGAACGCCGAGGACCCCGCGCTCATGCGTCTGCTCGTCGCCCTGCTGTCCGTCGCGGGCAACCCCGAGCACCCGATGGCGACGTACCTGCGGTCGCGCTACCAGCTCTTCTACGCACAGGTGAAGCGTGGCCTCGAGCACGACATCGCCGTCGGCCGCGCCCCGCACACCATGGAGCCCCGTCGCGGCGCCGAACAGCTCATCGCGCTGTACGAGGGCCTGCAGCTCCAGGCCCTGCTCCGCTCGGACCTCGACCTGGTTCCGGCGTTCGACCGTGCGGTGGCCCGACTCGAGCGCGGCTGGATGGAGCGCTACGAGCCGCAGGCCGCCCGCCGGCACGCGACGTGGAGCGACGGCGACGACGGCAGCTGGGACATCTGAGCCCGGACCGGCAGCGCCTGTCCGGAGCGCCGGACCGTCAGCGACCGCCCGGCGCAGACCGTGATCCTCGCGGCACTGAGCCGTCGCCGGGGTCGTACCCGGTGTCGCGGATGACCCGGAGCGCGGTGGTGTCGTTGTGGACCGAGTGCACGACGACCCGACGGGTCCGCCGGAGTGCCGGCGCGCGCCCGGTGTCGCGAACAGGCCGCCGAGCACGAGCCCGGCACCGATCCCGAGCGCCACGGAGACCGCAGCCACGAAGTCGAGGGCCGCGCTCGACGAGCCCGACATGAAGTTCAGCAGTGCGTTCGACACGGCGACACCGGGCAGCAGCGCTCCACAGAACGCCGGCACCGCGATCGCCGCGACCGCGGTCCGCATCCGCGCGGCTGCGTAGGTGGACAGCACGCCGAGCAGCACCGCGGCCAGGAACGTCGCGCCGAGCAGCGGCAGGCCGAGCTGCCGCAGTCCCCACAGCGAGGCACCCGCGGCCACCGAGAACACCACGGCGACGGGGATCACCCGTGCGCTGGCCTGCTGCACGAAGCAGTTCGCCCCGGCCGACACCACCGTGAGCGAGAGTGACGCCCACAACGGCAGCGCCTGGGTGACGATGCCCGACGGGTCGACCTCGAGGTGCAGCCACTTCGTCATCGCGATCCCCGCGGGCACCCCCACGACGATCGCGGCGATGACCAGGCCGATGTAGAACGCCCGAGCGACCGCCATCGCACGGAAGCCGGAGATCGCGTCCTGGGCCCAGGTCACGAGCGAGACGTGCGGCAGGAGCAGCACCACCAGGGCAGCGACCATCGTGGCGGCGCCCGCCGGGTGCAGGACGCCCGCACCGATGGCCAGGGTGCCGATCACCGACGCGACCGCTCCCTGAGCCCCGGACACGAAGAACTGCGGGTAGCCACGACCCGTCAGCCAGCGCCCGGACAGGATGATCCCGAACATCAGCACGAAGGCGCCGATGCCCGCTCGCCACCCACCACCGGCCTGCATCGCGATCGAGGTGCCCAGGATCGAGAGCCCGACGTCGGCGAGCCACGTGGGCCAGCGCGGCGGCATCCGCAGCACCGCCACGAGGGCGCTGACGCCCGAGGTCATGTCCCGTTGGTCGTGGATCAGGTCGTCCACGATCTGGTTCGCGCGCGCGAGCCGGTCGAGGTCGGAGCCGTCGGAACTCACTGTCCGGACCTTCACGAGCGGCGGGATGTCGGCCGGCGCGTACTGGATCGTCACCGAGCTGCCGGAGAAGTCGAGGTCGAGCGGGGCCAGGTTCCACTTCGTCGACACCGCGACGACGGCGGTCTCGACGCTGCGGGTGTCGGCACCGGAGGCGAGCATCACCTCGGCCAGGTCGAGGCAGAAGTCGACGATCTGGGCGGCGGTGTACTGGTCGCGCCCCTTGGCGTCGGGTTCGACGTGCTCGTAGATCGTGCCGCGCAGTCGGGCACGTGCGTCGCGCAGGTCGTGCTGCGCCAGGCTGCGGCGTCGGGGGCGGGGCGGCCGGTGTGGGCGCCCCGGTTTCGGTTCGCCGGGGAAGTGCTGCTCGGCCATCCGACCATGGTGCCAGTCGCGATCTGGACGCGACCAGAGCGGACGGGAGGCCCGGTGCCAGCTGGCACCGGGCCTCCCGTCAGGTGGTCGGTCGCGTCTCGGACGCGACCCGACTACTGCTCGAACGTCGCGTCGAGCGTGATGTCGACGCCGGTGAGCGCCTTGCTGACCGGGCAGGTCGCCTTGGCGTCCTCGGCGGCCTTCAGGAAGGTCGCCTCGTCGATGCCGCTGACCTCGCCGTGCACGGTCAGGGCGATGCCGGTGAGCTTGAAGCCGCCGGCGGAGTCGGGGCCGAGCGAGACGTCGGCCTTGACGTCGAGGGCCTCGACCGTGCCGCCGGCCTCGCCGAGGACGGCGGAGAACTGCATGGCGTAGCAGGCCGAGTGTGCGGCGGCGATGAGCTCCTCGGGGCTGGTGCTGCCACCGGCCTCGTCAGCGGCGCGCTTCGGGAACGAGACGTCGTAGGTGCCGACCTTCGAGCTGGAGAGTTCGACCTGGCCGGAACCGTCGTTGAGGCCGCCGTTCCAGGCGGTGCGTGCGGTGCGCGTGGGCATGGCCGCTCCTTTCGTGTGGGGGATCGGACCCGAGCGGGACCGTCGCAGCCGAGTCAAGCGGAGAACGCGCGTTCTCGCAACCGGCTCACGGCGAAGACGCAGGTCTGCCCTACGATCGGGCGCATGGGGGACAACACAGCCACGACGTTCCGTGACCGTGTGCTCGAGCAGGGGCCGGTCGACGTCACGAACCCGGTGATCGCCTGGGTGCGCTTCTGGACGCAGGGGTGGCGGTTCCACGGGCGGGCGAGCCGGTCGGAGTTCTGGTGGGTCGTCGCGCTCGAGCTCGCGGTCGTCGGAGCCGCGCTCTGGATCGTCGGCGTGCACGGGACCGGCGGGCGGTGGGAGCTGTACGTCGATCCGCTCGGGGCTGTCCCCTCGCCGCTGGTGTCCTTCCACCTGCTCGACCGTGGGCAGGGGGCGTGGTTCGGCTGGGGGTCCGGTCCACGGGATGTCTGGCCGGACGCATGGGACCTGGCGCTGCTCGTCCCGACGATCGTCACGATCGTGCCGCGGTGGTCGCTGCTCGTCCGCCGACTGCACGACCGGGACCACACCGGGCTGTGGATCTTGCTCCTCGTGTTCACCGGGCCGATCGGGTGGCTCGTGGTGATGGGCATGGTCACCTTCCGGGCCCGGGCCCGGGGCGCTCGGTTCGACCGGGGACTGTTCGCCGGGCGGCGGGTGCTCGACGGAGACGGACAACAAGTGTTGCCCACGACAACAGGTGTAGCGTGAGGGTGTTCTGAGGAGACCCACCATGCGCGCCGTCGTGTTCGAGCAGTACCAGACCTTCCCGTCCCTGACGGAGGTCCCCAAGCCCACGCCGGGTCCGGGGAGGTGCTCCTCAAGGTCGCAGGTGCCGGCGCGTGCCACTCGGACGTCGCGGTGTACCGCGAGTTCGCCGCCGGGGCTCCGGGTCGCAGCAGCCCCTGTTCGTCCTCGGGCACGAGAACTCCGGCTGGGTCGAGTCCGTCGGTGACGGCGTGACCGGGTTCACCGAGGGCGACGCCTACCTGGTCTACGGGCCGGTCGGCTGCGGGCACTGCTCGTACTGCTCGAAGGGGCAGGACACCTACTGCGAGAACGCCGCGACCAACCCGTACATGGGCATCGGTCTCGGGCGCGACGGCGGCATGGCCGAGTACGTCAGCGTCCCCGCTCGCAACCTCGTGCCGCTCGGTGACGCCGACCCGATCGCCGCCGCACCGCTCAGCGACGCCGCGCTCACGCCGTACCACGCGATCAAGAACGCGCTGCCGAACCTGGCAGGCGGCGGCAAGTACGCGCTGGTCGTCGGCCTGGGCGGCCTCGGGCAGATCGCCGTGCAGATCCTCACCGCGCTCACCGGCGCCACGGTCATCGCGACCGACGTGAAGCAGGACGCCATGGACCGCGCTGCCGCCCGTGGCGCGATCACGGTGCCCGGCGGGCCGGACCAGGCCGCCGCGATCCGCGAGGTCACCGGCGGCCGCGGGGTCGACGCCGCGTTCGACTTCGTCGGAGCGACGCCCACCATCAAGGTCGCCCAGGCGTCCATGGCCGTCGGCGGCCGGTTCACCGTCGTCGGGATCGCCGGTGGCACCACCGAGTGGAACTTCTTCCGGACGCCGTACGAGTCGACCATCACGAACACCTACTGGGGCACCATCGAGGACCTGCACGAGGTCGTCGCCATGTACCGCGCCGGGCAGATCGTCCCCGACGTCGAGCGCTACGCGCTGTCGGACGCGCTCGAGGCCTACCGGAAGCTCGAGGCCGGCGAGCTGTCGGGTCGCGCGGTGGTCGTCCCGACGCTCTGACCTCGCGGTGTCCCTGGTCGAATCGGGCGTACCTGGTCGGAAGTTCTGACCGGGTACGCCCGATTCCGCTTTCCAGCGCGAGTGTCCTGGGAAAGAACGACCCCGGGTCAGCGGCCCGCGGCGTAGCCCTGGGCACCGCGGGGGTTCGCCGCGGCGCCGAGCACCCCGGTGGCCGGGTCCCGCGTCACGCAGGACAGCCGTCCGAGCGACCAGTCGCCGGCGCGGGTGACGACGTGACCACGGGCCCCGAGTTCCGCGATGACGTCGTCGCCGAGCCGGTCCTCGACCACGAGGCCCGCCGGCTCCCACGTGCGCGGCCAGAACGACCCCGGGAACGACGTCGTGTGCAGCGCCGGGGCATCGATCGCCTGCTGCGGAGTGTACCCACCGACGATCCACCGCAGCAGGAACAGCAGCTGCCACTGGTCCTGCTGGTCACCGCCGGGCGAACCGACCGCGGCCACGGGGACGCCGTCACGCAGCACCAGTGTCGGCGTCAGGGTCGTGCGGGGGCGCTCGCCGGGACGCAGGGTCGACGCCGTGCCCGGTTCGAGCCAGGTCATCTGCAGCCGGGTACCCAGGCAGAACCCGAGCTCCGGGATCGTCGGCGACGACTGCAGCCAGCCGCCGGACGGTGTCGCGCTCACGATGTTGCCCCAGCGGTCCACGACGTCGATGTGGCAGGTGTCGCCCTGGGTCTCGCCGTCCGGGGCCACGAACGGCTCGCCGCGGTCCTCGACCGGGGCGACCGGCGCGACGGGAGCGACCGGTGCGCGCTCGGTGTCCCGCGCGACCTGCACGGTCGGCTCGCCGAGACCAGCGCCCTCGCCGGCGGAGTACGACGTCCGGGCTGGCGGCATCGCCCGCTGGACGCCCGCGATCGTGCCCGGTCGCAGCTCGGCCGAGGCCCGCTCGCCGATCAGCGCGCGCCGCTCGTCGGTGTACGCATCGGACAGCAGCACGTCGAGGGGGACGGCGCCGTCGCCGTAGAACGCCTCGCGGTCGGCCATGGCGAGCTTCTGCGCCTCGACGATGGTGTGCGCGCCGACCGACGTCGACGGGTCGAGCAGTGCGTCGTCGAGCGGTTCGAGCAACCGCAGGGTCTGCAGGAGCGCCGGACCCTGGCCCCACGGCCCGGTCTTCGCGATCGTGCAGCCGCGGAACTCCGCCGTCGCCGCGGGCTCGTACGACGCCCGGAACGCCGCCAGGTCCGACGCCCGGACGACCCCGGCGTGGTCGGTCCCCGACGCGTGTCGGTGGGGCTCCCGCACGAAGCGGTCGATCGCCTCGGCGACGAAGCCCTCGGCCCACTCGCTCCGTGCGGCGTCGATGCGGGCGGTCCGGCTGCCGGAGCCGTCACCGGCGTCGAGGAGCCGGTCGAGCACTGCGGCCAGCGCCTCGTTGCGCACCAGGTCCCCGGGGACCGGCACCGTGCCTCCCGGCAGCCACTGCGTGGCGGACGTGGGCCAGTGTTCACGGAACAGGCCCTGCACGGCGGTGATCGTCCGGACCACCCCGGCTGCGACCGGGTGGCCGTCACGGGCGTAGCCGATCGCCGGCGCGAGGACGTCTGCGAGCTCCCACGTGCCGTGGTCGCGGAGCAGCAGCAGCCACGCGTCGACGGCACCCGGGACGGTCGCGGCGAGCGCGCCGGAACCGGGGACGAGCTCGAGGCCCTCGGAGCGGTAGTGCTCGGGCGTCGCACCGGCCGGTGCCGGACCCTGGCCGACGAGTACGACCGGGGTCGGATCCGACGCCGTCGCGAACACCGCCGTCCAGGTCGCCGCCAGGGCCGTTCAGGTGCGGCTCGACCACGTGCAGGACGAACGCGCCCGCGACGGCTGCGTCGAAGGCGTTGCCGCCGCGTTCGAGCACCGACTGCGCGGTGGCGGTCGCGATCCAGTGCGTCGCGGCCGCCATGCCGAACGTGCCCTGCAGGTCCGGGCGCGAGGTCTGCGTGGCGGGCGGGACGAAGGCGGGGTTCGGGGTCGGCATGCTCCCATCCTGTCCCCGGGGTCGCTGCTCAGCCCAGGGCCACGACGATGCCCGCTGCGACGAGCAGTGCGACGTAGCCCCAGGCGTGCACGACCTCGGGCAGGTGCGGCGGGCGACGTCGGAGCAGCACGATGACCGGCATCGCGCCGACCAGCAGGGCCGCGGCTGCCCGGACGTCGACGGCCCCGACGAGTCCCGCGGCGTGCGGGACGGCCGCCGGCAGCAGCATGGTCACCGCGGCTGCGGGCAGCGTGATCGCCAGCGTGAGGGGTTCGCCAGCGTGGTCGCCGCGGTCATGGTGGCACCGGACCGGCGCAGCATCGGGACCGTCATCACGCTGCCGCCGACGCCGAGGAACGCCGCGACCGCACCGATCGGGAGGCCCGTGGCGGTCGGCACGCCGGTGCGGGTCGGTCCCTGGTCGCGTCCACCGCCGCGGGTCGGTCTCTGGTCGCGTCCACCGCCGCGGGTCGCGACTGCGCGATCCGTCGCCGAGCTGCGCAGGAAGCCCGGGCGCAGGAGCAGGTCGGCGACCGTGACCCCGAGGTAGACGACGAAGCCCCAGCGCAGGGCGCGTCCGGTGCCTCTCGTGCGGCGAGCACCCCGACCGTGCCGCCGACCCCGAGCAGGACGAACAGCGACGAACGGCCCCGGAGCGGTGCGAGTGCGCCGCGCCGGGCCGAGACGGTGGCCACGGCGGCGTTCACGAGCATCACGAGGGCCGAGGTCGCCGTCGCCACCCGGACGGCGTCGCCACCGAGGGCTGCGTCGGCGACGGTGATGATCGGCACGGTGACGAACCCACCGCCGAACCCGAACAGGACGGTGGTGACCCCGACCAGGACCCCGATGACCACGAGCACGATGAACGACATGCCCTCCATCCCAGCGGGATTCGCCACGGCGGACGATCGGGTGTGCGGCAGGTTCCTTCGAGACCTAGCCTCGTCGTGTGCGCAACGTCCCGGTCTCCGAGTTCGACCACCAGCCGTTCGACGTCCTGCCGATCGGCACCGACTACCCGCCGGACCACCTGCTCGCCCGGCACGAGCACCGACGGGCGCAGCTGCTGTACGGCGCGAGCGGCGTGATGCTCGTCGAGACCGATGACGGCTCCTGGACCGTGCCGACCGACCGGGCCGTGCTCATCCCGCCTGGGGTACCCCACGAGGTCCGGATGCTCGACGTCAGCACCTGGAGCCTGTACATCGAGCCGGACGCCGTGCCCTGGTGGCCGACCCGGTGCACCGTCGTCGAGGTCGGGCCCCTGCTGCGCGAGGTGCTGCGTGCCGCCAACGCGCTCGACGTGCCGTACGACGACGACGCCCGGGACGGCACCCTCGTCCGGCTCGCCCTGCACGAGCTGCAGCGCGTCGCACCGATCCCGCTGAGCGTCTCGCTGCCGCCACGGGGTGTCCTGCGCGACCTGTGTCGGGCGTACCTGGCCGAGCCCGACGTCCAGGTGACGAACGCCGACTGGGCGCGCGCGGCGGCCGTCTCGGAACGCACCCTCGACCGCCACTTCCGTGCGGCCACGGGGGTGGGTCCCGCGAGCTGGCGGGTGCGTGCACGACTGTTGTCGAGCCTCCCCGCCCTGCGACGCGGCACCGTGACGGAGGTGGCGGGCCGGCTCGGCTACGCGACCCCCGCGGCGTTCACCGCCGCCTTCTCGAAGGCGTTCGGGGCCCCGCCGTCCCGGTTCCGGTGAGGTCTTGCGCTCTTCCGGGAGCGCGCGCATACTGAACGCAACGGTTAATTAACCGTCTGGTTCACCGAGGAGGCGACAATGGAACCCGACCACACCGACGTCGTCCTCTCAGCGCTCGCCGACCCGATCCGACGGCGCATCGTCGAGCGGCTCGGCAAGGGCGAAGCGACCGTCTCCGAGCTGTCCGAGCCCTTCGACGTCAGCGCCCCGGCGATCTCGCGGCACCTCGGCGTGCTCGAACGCGCCGGCGTCATCACCCGCGAGCGGCACGGCACGTGGCGCACGTGCCGCCTCCGGCCCGAGTCCGTCGACGAGCTCGGCACCTGGCTGGGCCGGTTGCGTCCCGACTGGGACCGCCGGTTCGACCGCCTGGAGGCCCTGCTCGCCGCCCAGCGCACGCCCGCCCCGGTGGGCAGCCCGTCCACCGCCCCACCCGCCGGTTCCGCCAGTCCCGCCTTCACCGTCGATCCGCAGGAGCAGTCATGACCGAACAGTTCACCGCCCACGCCACCCACCGCTTCGCCCACCCCGTCGCCGACGTGTACCGGGCGTTCGTCGACCCAGCGCTGCTCGCGCTCTGGTTCGGCCCCCTCGGCTTCCACGTCCCCGTCGCCACCGTCGAGGTCGACGCGCGGGTTGGTGGCGCCTGGAACCTCACGATGGTCAGCAACGACAACGCCGAGTGGTCGTCGCCCGTCACCTCGACCCTCGAGCAGATCGAGGAGAACCGGATCATCGTCGGGACCTCGACCGCGCACGGCATCCCCGGGGTCGAGGACGGCACCGCGCTGTCCCTGACGCTCGAGTTCGCCGAGGACGGCGACGGCACGATCGTCACCCTGACCCAGGGACCCTTCCCCGAGTTCATGCGCGACATGAACATCGCCGGCTGGACGCAGTCGTTCCACAAGCTCGAAGCGCTGCTGGCGACACCGAAGGAGTTCTTGCAGCAGCCGTAGCCGCACCCCCTGTCAAGGGGTTGTGCGCCCCGCGCAGAAAAGCGACCATCGTTCGGTGACTCGTACAGGGCGAGCGCCGAACGACCGCGCTGGGGCGTGGTCGGTTCCGAGTCAGGGGATCCATGACCACCACTCCGTCGACCGTCGCACGTGCGCGCCGACTCCCACGCTTCGCCGGCGCCGTCATGGCGCTGGCCCTCGCGGCAGGGGCGCTCGTCGCCACCGCCGAACCCGCCGCGGCGTCCGCAGTGTGGGTCGGGTCGGTCCCGGCCGGCACGAAGCTCCTGCCCGGTGACCAGGTGACCTCGCAGAACGGCCAGTTCCGGCTCATCATGCAGGGTGACGGGAACCTGGTCGAGTACGGCATCGGGAACCGCGTGCTGTGGGCCTCGAACACCGCAGGTTCCTCGAACGTCTACGCCGTCGTGGGGCGGGACCGCGCACTCGACATCATGCGCAACGGCAAGCGCGTGGCGCGCTGGGCCTCGGCCGGCCGAGCGAACTCGACTGCGCTGGCCGTGCGTGCGGACGGCACCATGGCGCTGCTCGCCGGCACCTCCGTCGTCGTGAAGTGGAACACCTTCCAAGACCGGATCGCCTCCGGTGGTGCCCTGCTGAGCGGCACCGTCCTGCGCTCTGACGCGACCACCAACCGCACGCTCGAGATGCGCGCGGACGGCAACCTGGTGCAGCGGGTGAACGGTGCAGTGGTCTGGCACACGAAGACGGGTGGCCACCCCGGAGCCTGGGCCGAGCTGCAGAAGAACGGCAACTTCGTGATCTGGTCGAAGGACCCGGCGCGCAAGGTCGCACTGTGGACCACGAAGACGACCACCGCGGGCTCGAGCAACCTGCTCCTGCAGGTCGACGGCAACCTCGTGATCTACGGGGCGAAGGACACCCGCGTGTGGTCGAGCCGCCCCGTGACCGGGCTCGCCTGGCCGGTGAAGGGCACGAAGATCACCGGCAGGTACGGCGACGACCGCGGCGCCGGACACGTCCCGCGCTACCACCAGGGCACCGATGCCCCGGTCCCGGTCGGCACCCCGTGTACGGCGCGGGCACCGGAACGGTCACGAAGACCGTGGCGAACGACGCCTCGTACGGCAACTACATCGTCGTGACCTACGGCATGACCACGGTGCTCACCGCCCACCTCAGCAAGATCGGGGTGAAGAAGGGCCAGATCGTGAAGCTCGGCACCGAGATCGGGAAGTCCGGCAACACCGGGCAGTCCACCGGGCCGCACGTGCACGTCGAGATGCGGCGCAACGGCACGCTCGTCGACCCGCTGAAGAACATGCACTTCCGCTGATCCGGGGCCGGGGCCGGGGCCGCTGGCGTCGCTCCACTTCGTGAGCAGAAATGGTCGGGTCGCCTTCGGGCACCCGACCATTTCTGCTCACGAGTGCGGCGCCCCGCACCCGACGAACACTCGCTCCAGCAAGTGGAACATCACATGACAGACTGTCCCGATGGGTGTGGAAGAGGTCGGCCGCAAACCGCGGGCTGCTGTGTACATCGACGGCTTCAATCTCTACCGCCGCGCCCTGGAGCACCGGCCGGATTGCCGGTGGCTGGACGTCCGCAAGCTGAGCGAGACGCTCCTCCCGGATTTCGAGGTCGTCCTCGTGCGGTACTTCACTGCGCGCGTGCGTTTCGTCGAAGGGAAGATCCGGCGGCGCCGTCCAGGCAGAGCGCTTACCTGCGCGCCCTCGCGACACTCCCCGCGGTCACCACGCACTTCGGCACGTTCCGTTCCGATCGGCGATGGATGGCGAAGAGTCCGCTCGAACTGGACGACGACGGTTCCCCGCGCACCGTGCGGGTCCGGAAGATCGAGGAGAAGGGGTCGGACGTGAGTCTGGCTGCGCACCTGGTCTGCGATGCGATGGACGGGTTGGTCGACGCCGCCTTCGTCCTGTCGAACGATTCCGACTTCGTCGATGCACTGCGAATTGTCCGCGAAAGGGGTGGCGTCGAGATCGGGCTCATGTGTCCGAGCCCTTCCCTGCGCGGAGTCTCCTCGCACTGGAGCCCGACCACGTACGTCACGTTCGGGCGGCCGCCATGCGCGGCTCGCAGCTGCCCGACAGGATCGCGGACGTGCACGGTGTCATCACGCGACCGAAACGCTGGCGTGCCAGAAGTACAGAAGCCCCGCCAGAGGCGGGGCTTCGCGCCCGGTAGTCGAGACATCCGGGGTGTACGGCCAATGTACTGCGTATCACCACGGGGTGCAACCAGACCGAGCGGGACCTGCTCGCTGCCACGAAACGAGGACCCATGACCACGACGTTCACATCGCACGCGCATCGAGAGGGGAGGTGGTGGGTCGTCCAGAACGATCAGGCGCCAGGAGCGATCTCGCAGGTCAGTCGAATCGAGCTTGCCGCCGGAGCCCAGCGGGAAGCGATCGCATTCGTCGCCGAGACCGTCGTCGACGATGTCGCGGTGGTGATCCGGATGGAGCGACCTTCGTGAGCAGGAATGGTCGGGTCGCCTTCGGGCACCCGACCATTTCTGCTCACGAAGTGCGGGCGGGGCAGCGCGGATACGCTGACGGGATGACATCGCGCGGTACGACCGGGGGCGGGGACGGGGCCGACGCAGAGGCCGTGCTCGTCGCCTTCGCGCGCTCCAGCGGGGACGTGGCGGCAGCGCGCCGGGTCGCACGGCGGTTCGAAGGCCTCGACGACGGCGAGCGCTCGGCTCTGCTCTGGAGCGAGGACGACGGCGCGAAGCTCATCGCCGTGCTGCTGCTGGTGCAGGCGATGCGCGAGCGCCCCGATCCGGAGCTGACCGACGAGTACCTGTCGGCAGCGAAGGCCGAGCGGTTCGACGACCCGGCGCTGGTCGACCTGGCAGCCGAGGAGCTCGTCGGTGCGCCGCTCGTGGGTGGCTCGACGGGGCCGCTGTTCGCGCTCGTGAAGTCCGACGTGGCGATGGTGCGCCGGATCGCGGTCGTGGCGACCCTGGCGTTCGCCAAGCAGGGCGACGCTGAGGTGCCGCTCGGGATCGCCGGGCGCCTGGTGCGGGAGCGGAGCGACACCGTGCAGTCGGCGCTGGGGTGGGTCCTGCGCGAGACGGGCAAAGCGCGTCGGAGCCGGCCCTCGTGGCGTTCCTCGAGAAGAGCGGACGGTTCCTGACGCCTGCGGCACGCCACACGGCGACCGAGCACCTGCCGCCGGCGGACCGCGACCGCCTGCGGGGCTGAGCACGAACGACACTGGCAACCAACTGTGCAGTCGGTTCTACCGACCATGTGGTCGGTTAGAGTCACTGGGTGACCGAAACCACCCCGAGCACCAGCACCGCCCCGCTCCACCGCGCCTCCGTCCGTGAATGGGCGTCCCTCGGCGTCCTCACCTTGGCCGTCGTGCTGCTCGCGATCGACGGCACCGTGCTGGCCCTCGCCGTCCCGTCGTTGACCGCGGACCTCGACCCGACGGCGACGCAGGTGCTCTGGATCGGCGACGTCTACTCGTTCGCGCTCGCGGGGCTGCTCGTCACGATGGGCAACGTCGCCGACCGGATCGGCCGGAAGCGCCTGCTGCTCATCGGCGCGGTCGCGTTCGGCTTGGCCTCGGCCGCCGCGGCGTTCGCACAGACGCCCGAACTCCTCATCGCCGCGCGGGCACTGCTCGGCATCGCCGGAGCGACCCTGATGCCGTCGACCCTGTCGCTGGTGCGCACGATCTTCCGCGACGCCCGGCAGCGCACCACCGCGATCGCCGTGTGGTCGGCGGGTGCGACAGGTGGTGCCGCCGCCGGACCGCTCGTCGGCGGTGCGCTGCTCGAGCACTTCCTGGTGGGGCTCGGTCTTCCTCATCAACATCCCCGTCATCGTCGTGATCGTCATCGCCGGCGCGATCCTGCTGCCCGAGTCGAAGGGCGGCGCGCGCACCCCGATCGACCTGCTGTCCGCCGTCCTCTCGGTGCTGGCGATCGTGCCGCTCGTGTACGCCGTGAAGCACGTCGCCGGGCACGGGTTCGACTGGACGGTGCCCCTGACGGCGCTCCTCGGCATCGGCGCCGGCTGGTGGTTCGTCCGCCGCCAGAAGCGCCTCGCGACGCCGCTCATCGACCTGCAGCTGTTCCGGATCCCGGCGTTCTCGGGCGCCGTCGTCGCGAACTCGCTGTCGGTCTTCGCACTGAGCGGACTGCTGTTCTTCTTCTCGCAGTACCTGCAGCTGGTCCGTGGGTTCACGCCGCTGCTCGCCGGAGCGGCCGAGCTGCCGGCGACCCTGGCCTCGATCGCGGTGATCGCGATCATCGGACTGCTGTCCCGGCGGGTCGGACCCGGCCGGTCGATCGGCCTCGGCCTGGCGGTCGCCGCCGTGGGCATGGCCGGCCTCGCGTTCGCCGAGGGGCTGCCGACGTACTGGGGCATCGCGATCGCGCTCGCCGTGGTCGGCCTGGGCGTCGGGGTGTCGATGACCCTGGCCACCGACGCCGTCGTCGCCGCGGCACCTCGGGAGCGTGCTGGTGCGGCCTCGGCCATCTCGGAGACCGGGTACGAACTGGGCGTCGCGCTCGGCATCGCGGTGCTCGGCTCGCTGCAGACCGCGTTCTACCGGTCGAACCTCGACGTGACGAGCGGTGCGGTCAGCGGCGGTGTCGGCGACCGGATCCGTGAGTCCCTGGCGTCGGCGTCCCAGGTCCTGCAGGACGGCGACCCGATCCTCGAACACGCTCGGCACGCCTTCACCGGCGGTATGCAGCTCGCCTCGATCTGCGCGGCCGTGGCGCTCGCCGTCGCCGCCGCGGTCGCACTCCGGGTGATCCCGAACCGGCAGGATGGACCGCATGAGCACTGAAGGTCGTCATGAGCACTGACGGCACCCGCGATCGTGAGCGCACCCGCCAGGCGGTCCTCGAGGCCGCCGAGCGGCTGCTCGCCGAGCGCGGCACCCGGGTGAGCGTCGCCGAGATCGCGGCGGACGCCGGCGTCTCCAAGAGCGGCCTGCTCCACCACTTCCCGTCGAAGGACGAGCTGCTCCTCGCCGTCGCCGCGCACGGTCTCGCGACGTTCAAGGACGAGGTGCTGCGGCACGTCGACCTGGCCGAGAACCGCCCTGGCAAGGTCCTCCGCGCCTACGTGCGGACCCTGTGCGGCGGCAGTCAACGCGCCATGGAGGTCTTCTCGCCGACGGCGCACTGGACCGGTCTGATGGCGGTGCCAGGGGTCGAGGCGGTCGTCGCCGCGGACGCCGAGGACTGGCGCACGGTGTTCGCGCGCGACGGCCTGCCCGAGGACCGCACGTTGGTCGTCCGGCACGCGGCGGAGGGGCTCGCAGCAGCTGCCGCCATGCCGCCGTACCTGGACGCACGCGAGCTGGCGGTCACCCGTGACGCGCTGCTCGCCCTGGCAGAACCCGCCTGACGACCCGGCCGGGAGGCCCGGTGCGCGGCCGTCCCGCCGGTCACCTGGGCAGGCGGCCGGCCCGACCCCGTGGATCAGTCGGTGTCGTCGGCCTAACCTGGGGCCATGCACACCGAAGTGCCCCGGATCGACGCCGCACTCGTGGAACGACTCGTCGCGACGCAGTTCCCCGAGTGGAGCGGGCTGCCCGTGCGCGAGGTCGACCACCAGGGCTGGGACAACCGCACGTACCGACTCGGCGACGCGCTGTCCGTCCGGCTGCCGAGCGCCGCCGGCTACGTGCCCGGGGTCGAAGGAGCAGGACGTCCTGCCGTACCTGGCACGCCGGTTGGACGTCGCGGTCCCCGAGCCGGTCGGCCTGGGGGAACCGGGCGAGGGGTACCCGTTCCCGTGGTCGGTCCGGCGGTGGCTCGACGGGACGGTGGCCGCACGTGCGGTCGACCTCGACCACGAGCGCTTCGCCGCCGACGTCGGCGCGGTGCTCCGGCAGCTCCGAGCCTCCCCGCCACCGGGGCCCGACCGCCGGCGTGCACTCGTTCCACCGTGGCGAGCACCCTTCGGTGTACGGCACCGAGGTCGTCGCGGCACTCGACACCCTGGGCGCGCCGGTCGACCGTGCGGCGTGCGAACGCATCTGGGACGACGCGGTCGCCACCGCGTGGGACCGTCCGGGGGTCTGGTTCCACGGGGACGTGGCGCCGGGCAACCTGCTCGTGGACGACGCGGGACGCCTCGCCGCCCTGATCGACTTCGGCACGTGCGGGGTCGGTGACCCGGCCTGTGACCTCGTGCTCGCGTGGACGTTCCTCGACCCGGCGGCGCGCCCGGTGTTCCGCGAGGCCGTGGGGCTCGACGCCGATGCGTGGGCGCGGGCGCGTGGCTGGGCGCTGTGGAAGGCGCTCATCATGCTGGCGGGCAGCGCCGGTCCGGGCGACCGCGCAGAGCACGAGCGCGTGCTCGCCACGGTGCTCGCGGATCCCGTCGTCTGACCGGGCGGCGGAGCCCCGAACCCAGGCGGGGCTGTGAACGCACCACGGGGCGGGCGCGTACCGAGGAGGAGAAGCGAGCCGTGCCTCCCGGCCGGCCCGAAGCGACCACGAGAGGAACGCGACGTGCGCGCACTGACCTGGCAGGGCACCGAGAAGGTGTCCGTCGAGACCGTCCCCGACCCGACCATCCAGGAACCGACCGACGCGATCGTGCGGATCACGTCCACGGCGATCTGCGGCTCCGACCTGCACCTGTACCGGGTCCTCGGCCCGTACATCGACAAGGGCGACGTCCTCGGCCACGAGCCCATGGGCATCGTGGAGGAGGTCGGCAGCGCCGTCACGAACCTCAAGGTCGGTGACCGGGTCGTCGTCCCCTTCAACATCTCGTGCGGCCACTGCTGGATGTGCAAGAACGGTCTGCAGTCGCAGTGCGAGACCAACCAGGTCACCGAGTACGGCTCGGGAGCGGCGCTCTTCGGCTACACGAAGATGTACGGCCAGGTCCCCGGCGGCCAGGCCGAGTACCTCCGGGTCCCGCACGCGGACTACGGGCCCATCGTGATCCCGGACGACGGCTCGCCCGACGACCGGTGGCTGTTCCTCAGCGACATCCTGCCCACCGCGTGGCAAGCCGTGCAGTACGCGAACGTGCCCGAGGGCGGCACGCTCGCCGTGCTCGGACTCGGCCCCGTCGGCCAGTTCGCCGCCCGCATCGGCAAGCACCTGGGCTACCGCGTACTCGCCGTCGACCCCGAACAGGTCCGACGCGACCTGGGGGCGAAGCACGGCGCCGAGGTCTTCGACCTGACCAAGGACACCGTGCCGGAGCTCGTCGACCTGACCGACGGCCGCGGCCCGGACGGGGTCGTCGACGCCGTCGGCATGGAGGCGCACGGCAACCCCGTCGCCGGCTTCGCCCAGCGTGCGGCCGGGTTGCTGCCCGACGCCCTGGCGCAGAAGGCGATCGAGGTCGCCGGCATCGACCGGCTCGCAGCCGTGCACGCCGCGATCGACCTGGTCCGTCGCGGCGGCACCGTCTCCCTGAGCGGCGTCTACGGCGGCATGGCCGACCCGATGCCGATGATGACGCTCTTCGACAAGCAGATCACCATCCGCGAGGGACAGTGCAACGTGAAGCACTGGATCGACGACATCATGCCGCTCGTGCAGGACCCGTCGGACCCGCTCGGCACGCTCGACCTGACCACGCACCGGGTGTCGCTCGAGGACGCCCCGCACATGTACGAGGTGTTCCAGAAGAAGCAGGACGGCTGCGTGAAGGTCGTGCTCGACCCGGCCCTGGCCGCCGCCTGATGCGGATCGTCGTCGTCGGCGGGACCGGCAACGTCGGGACGGCGGTGCTCCGTCGGCTCGCGCAGGCGCGGGTCGCCGCGCGGGCAGACGGGGGCGACGACAGCGTCGAGATCGTCGGTGTGGCGCGGCGGCTGCCGGACGTGCACGCGGAGCCGTACGGTTCCGCGGTCTGGCACGCCGTCGACATCGGCGCGTCCGATGCGGTCGGCCAGCTCACCGCGGTCTTCACCGGTGCCGACGCGGTGATCCACCTGGCCTGGGCGCTGCAGCCGACGCACGACATCCCGCTGCAGTACCGGACGAACGTCACCGGCACCGCGAACGTGCTGTCGGCCGTCGCTCGAGCGGGGTCCCGCAGGTCGTCGTCGCCTCGTCGGTCGGGACCTACCGGGGCGTCGACGCCGCGGGCAAGCGCACCCCGGTCGACGAGAGCTGGCCGACCGACGGCATCCCCACCGCGACGTACTCGATCCACAAGGCCGCGAACGAAGCGGCGATGGACGCGTTCGAGGCAGACCATCCGTCCGTGGTCGTCACGCGGCTGCGCCCCGGCCTGATCTTCCAGCGGGACGCCGCCGCCGAGATCCGCGGGCTGTTCCTCGGGCACCTCGTGCCGATGTCGATCGTGCGCTGGATCCGGTGGCTCGTGCTGCCCCTGCCGTACCCGTTCGTGTTCCAGGCGGTGCACGCCGACGACGTCGCCGACGCCTACTGGCGGACCGTCGACCAGCGGGCCGGCGGAGCGTTCAACATCGCCGCGTCGCCCGTGCTCAACCCGCCGCGGTTGGCCAGGGCCTTCGGCATGCTCGGTGCCGTCCGGATCCCGCTCGGGCTGCTGCGCGGGATCGTGACGCTGACGTGGCGGCTGCGGTTGCAGCCGACGGACGCCGGCTGGATCGACATCGCGGCCGGGGTGCCGATCATGCGGACCGACCGTGCCCGGTCGGTACTCGGATGGGAGGCTCGGCACACCTCCGAAGACGCTTTGCGTGCGCTCGTGGCCGGGTTCGCGGACGGGGCGCACGTGGCCGCGTCGGATCCGCTGCGGGGGTAGCTGGGCTGGCGCTGCCGGGGCGTACCGGGTGCTTTCGGGCGTACCGGGTCGGAAGTTTCGACCAGGTACGCCCGATTCCGCGTTCCATCGCGCGTGTGATGGGAAGGAACGGGCGGCGCGAGCCGAGGCCCTGCGCGGTTAGCCTGGGGCGGTGCTGCTGCCGACGGACCTGCTGGGGGAGTGGGTGCTCCGTCGGACCCTGGAGGACCGGCGTGCCGGCGTGCAGGGCGACGTCACCGGCACCTCGACACTGACAGCGGTCGGCGCGGACGAGGTGCGCTGGGACGAAGCGGGCGTGATGACCTTCGACGGCCGGACCACCCCGGTGTCCCGGACGCTGACCGTCCGGCGCGGCGATGACCACGCGTGGACCGTGCACTTCGCCGACGGCCGGGTGTTCCACGACTGGGTGTGGGGCGCGAGCGTCGCCCACGCCTGTGCTCCGGACGACTACACCGGAGCACTGGACGGCGACGAGCAGCGGTGGACCGTGCGCTGGGAAGCCCGGGGCCCGGCGAAGGACTACCGGCTCGACAGCGTGCTGGAGCGTCACCGGCACGCGGCAGACTGAGTCCATGGCACGTTCCTCCGGCACCGACGCCCCGCGCATCACCCTGACCGAGCCCGTCGATCTGCAGGACTGGGTCCCCGGACCCGGCGACGTCCTGACCGGCGACCGCATCGAGGGAAGCGCATCGGCGTGCTCGACCTGACCGGCGAGCGCCTGCCCGACCTCGAGATCGAGGAGTGCGTCATCGACACGCTGCGGGGCGACGGCGCCGACTTCCGTGGCCTGCGGGTGCACGACTCGATCATCGACACGCTCGACGCCCCCGTGCTGCGGGCGTCGAGCAGTTCGTGGCGCGAGGTGCGGGTGTCCGGCGGTCGCATCGGCTCGGGTGAGCTGTACGACTCCGGGTTGAACGGCGTCGAGTTCGTCGGGATGAAGTTCGGGTTCGTGAACCTGCGCGGGTCGACGCTCACCGACGTGGTGTTCCGCGACTGCGTCATCGACGAGCTCGACATCGCGGACGCGAAGCTGCTCCGGGTGTCGTTCGAGGGCAGCAGCATCCGCGACGCCGAGGGGTCCAACACCCGGATCGACCACGTGGACCTGCGGGGTGCGGACCTCGACCGGGTCGAGCGTCTCGAGGGTTCCGCGGTGCGACGATCGGCGCCGACCAGCTGTACACGCTCGCCCCGCTGCTGGCGGCGCAGGCGGGTTACCGCGTCGCCTGACGGCTGCCCCGAGTCTCGGGGTGGACGACACCCCTCGCGGCTCCGAGCGCGAGGACTGTCGCTCAGGCCGAGACTCGCCCAGAGCCCACCGCCGCCGCGGCCAACGCCGCCGCCAGGTCGGCCTGCACGAGGTCGCCGTGCGCGGCCGCTCCCGCCTGGACCCCGGCGGCCGCGGACGCGATCACCGTCGCCATCGGAGCCGCCACGTTGCCGGCCGCGTACACGCCGCGCACCGAGGTCTGCCCGGCCGGGTCGACGGTCAGCGCGCTCGCGTACCGGAAGTCGCCCATGAACTGGTCGGTCGCGACCAGACCGAGGCCGGACAGGAAGTCCACGCGCGCCTCAGCAGTGCTCGCCGCGGCGAGGGCGTCGAGTTCGACGACCTCGCCGGAGCCGAGCGTGACCCCGGTCAGCGTGCCCTCCGACGAGCGGATCTGCGTGACCGTGTCGTCGACGACCTCGATCCCGCGGGCCTGCAGACCGGCCCGGGCGGTGTCGTCGACGAGTGCCGGATCGGTGACGAACGCCGTCACGTCCTCGCTCAACGCCCGGAACATCAGGGCGTGGTGCACGCCGTTCGGTGTCGTCACGAGCACGCCGATGCGCTGGTCGCGGATCTCCCACCCGTGGCAGAACGGGCAGTGCACGACCCCGCGCCCCCACTGCTCGGCCAGGCCCGGCACCTGCGGCAGGACGTCCACGGCGCCGGAGGCGACGACGAGCCTGCGGGCGGTGACGACCGTGCCGGAGTCCAGCGTGACCGAGAAGCCGACCGGGTCGGTGCCGTCACCCGTCGTGGCGGACGCGGCCACGATCCTCCCGGCCGCCACCTCGACGCCGTAGGCGGCGACCTCGTCGCGCCCGATCGCGGACAGCTCGACGGGGGCGATGCCCTCGCGCCCGAGGTAGTTGTGGGCGCCGGCCGACGGCGCGTTGCGGGGCTCGCCCGCGTCGACGACGAGGACGGAACGGCGGGAACGCCCGAGGACGAGGGCGGCGGAGAGGCCGGCGGCTGCTCCGCCGATGACGATGACGTCGTAGTGATCACGCATGCAAGGAGCATGCGGCCCCTGCGGTACGAACGGCAAAGAACCTTGCTGATGTGGCAAAATGGGCAGTATGCCCCACGGCCCGCAGGAACCGGTCACGCCGCGCACCACCGCGCAGGTCGTCGACGGAGTGGGGCCGCGGTTGCGCGCGCTCCGTGCCCACCGGGACGTCACGCTCGCCGCACTGTCCGAGCAGACCGGGGTGTCGGTGAGCACGCTCTCGCGGCTCGAGTCGGGGCAGCGCAAGCCGACCCTCGAACTGCTGCTCCCACTGGCGCGGGCGTACCAGGTGCCGCTCGACGACCTGGTCGGAGCGCCCCAGACCGGAGACCCCGGGTGCACATGAAGCCCGAGGTGCACGGCGGCCGGGTCGTCGTGCCGTTGACGAAGCGCAGCGGCGGCGTGCGGTCGTTCAAGCAGCTGTTCCCACCGAACACACCGGGCGGCGAACCGTCGCTCAAGACGCACGAGGGCTACGAGTGGCTCTACGTGCTGTCCGGCCGCCTGCGCCTGGTGCTCGGCGAACACGACCTCGACCTCGGGCCGGGTGAGGTCGCCGAGTTCGACACCCACACCCCGCACTGGATGGGCAACGTCACCGACTCGGTGACCGAGGTGCTGTGCCTGTACGGGCCCCAGGGGAGCGGGCGCACGTGCGGTCGAGACCGACGCGCTGACCGCCTCGGTCTACGCCGTGAAGACGTGGTCCACGACGTCGTCGAGGAGCCCAGAGGTCTCGATGTTCGACTGCTGGATGTGGATGCCGATGTCACCACGCGTGAAGTAGGTGTCCCCGTCGGTCACGGGGTACTGCTCGTTCTTCGACACCTTCTGGCACTGGTAGCCGTCGGCCTGGTCAGCGCAGTCGTAGCCGTCCGCCGAGAGTTTCTCCAGCTCCGTGCTCGCCGTCGCGGCGTCGACCGTGTCGACCGCGATCGACAGGTACGAGATGTCGGCCTGCGGTTCCCGCCACACGCAGTACAGAGGCTTGCCGTCGGCCTGCAGGACGGGGGTGAAGGCGCTCTTCGGGATCGCGATCGGGTCGCCGACGACCGACGGGTCGTTCAGCGGGGCCGAGGCGAAGGCCTCGTCCCACTCGCCAGGGGTGATGAGGTCCGTGCAAGCGGCCGGCACCGTGCCGGCGTCGTCGGTCACGGGGGCAGTGGTGCCGGTGCCACTCGGGCTGGCGCTCGGTGTGCCGGTGCTCTCCGCCGTCGTCGCGGACGGCGTGCTCGGCCCCGCTGGTGCGCTCTGGGCGCAGCCCGACAGGGCGAGTCCGATCGCCAGTGCCGCCGTCAGCGTCGCCGTGATCCCGGATGTCGTCGTGCGCGCTGACCGCCGCATCGCTCCCTCGTTCGTCGTGCGGACGTGCCCGCGCGATCGAACGTAGGCGGACGTGCTGACGGCGTCCGCAAGCGTCACCGTTCCGTGACCCCGTCAGCGCGTGCGCCACCCGCGCCGCACCCGCAGCCCCGCGCGCACCCGGCGCGCCCACCGACGCACGGGGTTGGCCCGCCGCCCGTTCACGCGGAACGTGTGGAAGGCGCGTCGCGTCCGCAGCAGGGCGGACGGGAGGCCCGACAACGGCCGCGCGGACACCTGCACCGTGAGCACGGGGTCGGCCACCACCCGCCAGGCCGGGTCGAGCTGCATGCTCAGGTCGACGTCGTCGTGCACCTCGGGGTCCTCGCGGTGCGCTCGGCCACGGACTGCGTCCCAGGTCCACCGCCGCATCGCCATCGCGGAACCGAACAGCGGCGGGCGGCCGAGCGCGGCCCACATGAGCGCGAAGTACGGCCGCATGTAGACGGCGTCCCACAGTCGGCCGATGAGCGGTCCGCCGTCGTGCGGACACCCGGGTCCGGTCACCGCGACGACCGACGGATCGGCCAACAGGCGCACCGCGTCGGCGATCCACGCCGGCGGCGGGACGGAGTCGGCGTCGAGCCGGACGAGGACGTCCCCGGAGGCCCGGTCGTAGCCGCGCGCCGAGGCCCGGGCGATGCCACGGATGCGTTCGGTCAGCACGATCGCCCCCGCTGCCTGGGCGACCTCGGCACTGTCGTCCCGGCTGCCGTTGTCGACCACGACGACCTCGTCGGCGAGCAGCGTCTGCACCGCGAGGGCGTCGAGACAGCGTCGCAGGTGCGCAGCGTCGTCGCGCACGGGGATGACGACGGAGACGCGGACCATCCTCCGATCCAACCGGAGGTCCGCTGTGCGGCCACGCGGTAGCGTTCCGGGCATGGACCGGACCGACGAACTCGCCGTGGAGCTCCGGCACGCGATCGGTCGCGTCGTGCGTGCTGCGAAGCGGGAGGCGGACTCGCTGCCGACCGCCCACGCGACGACCCTCGGGTTCCTCGAGCGCGAGGGGCCGATGCCGATCGCCGAGCTGGCACGTCGCCGGGCGGTGAAGCACCAGGGGCAGTCGCGCACGGTGGGGAGCTCGCCGACCTCGGGTACGTCGAGCGGACGGCGTCGGACACCGACCGTCGCGTGTCGGTCATCCGCATCTCCGACACCGGCAGTGAGGTCCTCCGCCGGGACATGCTCGCGCGGCCGACTGGTTGGCGACGGCGATCCGCGAGGAGCTCGACGACGAGGAACGCGCGGCCCTCGAGCGCCTGCCCGGCATCTTCGAACGGTTGGCCCGGCGCGCCGACTGAGTGCTCCCTCACCCGGATCGGCCACCAGAAGTACAACACAGTTGTAGTGTTGTCGGCATGGAGCTGACGAAGTACACCCACGCCACCGTCGTCCTCGAGCAGGACGGCACCACCCTCGTCATCGACCCGGGTGCCTTCACGCCCGAGGCTGCTGATCTTGCCGGCGCTGCCGCCGCGGTCCTCATCACCCACGAGCACGCCGACCACTTCGACGTCGACGCTGTCCGTGCCGGGCTCGACGCGAACCCGTCGCTCGTGGTCCGCGGGCCGGCGGCGATCGTCGAGCAGCTGGTGACCACGACGGCCGCGTCGCTGCGGTCCGTGCCGGTGACGCGTTCGAGGTCGGGCCGTTCTCGGTGCAGGCCTTCGGCGAGGAGCACGCGGTCATCCACCGCGACATCCCGACGATCGCGAACGTCGGCTACCTGGTCAACGGTGCCGTCTTCCACCCGGGCGACGCGTACCTCGAGCCGGGTGTCCCCGTGCAGACGCTGCTCCTGCCGACAAGCGGTCCGTGGACGAGCACCGCTGCCGCGGTCGACTACGTCCGGTCGGTGGCGCCGGAGCGTGCCGTGCAGATCCACGAGGCGATGCTGAGCGACCTCGGCCAGCAGTCCACCGCGCGGTTCCTCGGCTCGGACGGTCTCGGACCGGTGCCGGTCCTGATCCTGCCCGCGGGAATCGATCACCGTCTGACGGGCGCGACCGTGCTCCTGGGAGGCGATCCGCGCCTCCCGGGCAGCATGGAGGGATGTCCGACGCTCCCTCGACCGCAGTCCTCTTCGACATCGACGGCACGCTCGTCGACTCGAACTACGCCCACATCGACGCCTGGTGGCGCGCTGCCCGCGCAGCGGGTGAGTCCGTCGACGCCTGGCGGATCCACCGCGCGATCGGCATGGACTCCGCGAAGCTGCTCGAGACGCTGCTGCCGGACGCGTCCGACGAGACGCGCGACACCGTCAAGCAGTTCCACACCGCCTACTTCGCCGAGCACATGCCGCAGCTGCGGCTGCTGCCGGGCGCCCGTGACCTGCTCCGTACGGTCGCCGAGGCCGGGCACGCCGTCGTCCTGGCGACGAGTGCGCCGGAGCACGAACTGACGCGGCTGCGCGAACTGCTCGACGCCGAGGAGTGGCTCACCGCGGTGACGAGCTCCGAGGACGTCGAACAGGCGAAGCCGGACCCCGGGATCATCCAGGTGGCGCTCGACCGGGCCGGTGTGCGCGCGGACGCTGCCGTCATGGTCGGTGATGCGATGTGGGACGTCGAATCGGCCGGACGCGTCGGGGTGACGTGTGTCGCGGTGATGACCGGCGGCATCGGCGGCGACGAACTCCGCGGCGCCGGCGCTGCCGAGGTCCACGACGACGCCGCTGCCCTGCTCGCCGCGCTGCGGTCCGGGGACGGCGCGATCGCGGCGCTGGACGGGCGCGCGTGAGCGTGCACCGCCGCCGGCATCCGTGACAGGATCGTCGACCGTGATCACGATCGAACGCGTGTCCTGGGACGACCCCCGATCCGTGCTGCTCCGTGCCCGCATGGACGACGAGATGCACGAACGCTACGGCTCGTCGAACGGCGACGAGGACCCGGCGATCACGGCCGAACGGAGCCGCGCGCTGTCCGTCGACCCGTCGACCGTCGTCGCCTCGGTCCTCGCCCTCGACGAGTCCGGCGACGCCGTCGGGCACATCGCGATCCGGCGGCTCGGCGACGAGGTCGAGCTGAAGCGGCTGATCGTGCTGACGTCCGCCCGTGGCAAGGGTGCCGCCACCGCACTGCTCGACGAGTGCGAGCGCATCGGCCGCGAGCTCGGCGCGCCACGGCTGATCCTGCAGACCGGTGACAAGCAGCCCGACGCGGTCGCCCTGTACGAGAAGACCGGGTGGAGCCCGATCCCGGTCTACGCGCCGTACGCGGCGACGATGCCGTGGTCGTTCTGCTTCGAGAAAGCGCTCTGAGCGTTCCGACCCGTATTGCACTCTCAGCCAGATAGTGCAATTCTTGCTCGGTGAACACCACCGAACGCACCCGCGCGCTGCGCCGACGCATGATCGTCGAAGCGCGTCGGGCGACGATCGAGCACGGGTTGAGCGGCTTCACGATCGAGCAGCTCTGCGAGATCGTCGGGGTGTCACGGCGCACGTTCTTCAACCACTTCGCGTCGAAGGACGACGCCGTGCTCGGCATCGAGCTGCACGCCGACGTCGAGGCGATCGACGAGTACGCCGCGGGCGGCGTCGTCCCGACCGACCTCGATCCGCTCGACTCGATCATCGCGTTGGCGATCGACCAGCTCCGCCGCTACGGCATCGACCGGTCGGACGAGGCCCTGGTGCGCCGGGTCTTCGAGCGGGAACCGGCGCTCGTCGCGCGGTTCCTGTCGGCCACCGACGTGCAGCTCGCGCGGATCACCGCAGCGCTGCGACAGCGGTTCGGCTGGACGGACCCGTCCGACCGCCGTGCGCGCCTCGTCACCGAGGCAGCGGCGGCACTGGCGAAGGTCACCGCCGAGACCTACTTCGACGACGCCTTCGACGAGGCCACCGGCCCGCCGTTCGACGAGCTGCTCACCCAGAACCTCCGCCTGATGAGGGCGGCCATCACCACCGGACAGGACTCCACACCATGAGCGCAACCGCGCCGGGCACCACCAAGCGCGCCCGCCCCGGCACCGACGGACCGCTGCTGCTGACACAGCGCCGGATCTGGATCATCTTCTCCGCGCTCATCGCGGGGATGCTGCTCTCCAGCCTCGACCAGACCATCGTCTCGACGGCGATGCCCACCATCGTCGGCGAACTCGGCGGCGTCGCGCACCAGGCGTGGCTGACGACCGGGTACCTGCTCGCCTCGACCATCGTGATGCCCGTCTACGGCAAGTTCGGTGACGTCCTCGGCCGCCGCAACCTGTTCCTCATCGCGATCGCCCTGTTCACCATCGCGTCGGCCGGGTGCGCCTTCGCCGGGGACTTCACGCAGCTCGTCGTGTTCCGCGCGATGCAGGGACTCGGCGGTGGCGGTCTGATGATCCTGTCGCAGGCGATCATCGCCGACATCGTGCCCGCCTCGCAGCGTGGCAAGTACCTCGGCCCGCTCGGTGCGATCTTCGGCCTGTCCGCGATCGGCGGCCCGCTCCTCGGTGGCTTCTTCGTCGACCACCTCACGTGGAACTGGGCGTTCTACATCAACATCCCGGTCGGCATCGCGGCGTTCTTCGTGGCGTGGTTCGCGCTGACCCTGCCGAACAAGAAGGCGACGAAGCGCATCGACGTGCTCGGCGTGCTCTTCATGTCCGCCGCGACCACCTGCCTGGTGTTCTTCTCGGAGTTCGGCGGCAGCAAGGACCACGGCTGGGACGCCCCCGAGACCTGGGCCTGGTTCGCCGGGCTCGTCGTCTCCGCCGCGCTCCTCGTGCTCGTCGAGTCGCGTGCGCAGGACCCGGTCCTGCCGCTGTCGTTCTTCAAGAACCGCACCTTCCTGCTCGCGACCGGCATCGGCCTGGTGCTCGGCATCGGCATGTTCGCCGCGATCGGCTTCGTCCCGACGTTCCTGCAGATGGCATCAGGCACCTCTGCCGCGGTGTCGGGTCTGCTGATGCTGCCGATGATGGTCGGCCTGATCGGGACCTCGATCGCGTCCGGCAACCTGATCACGAAGACCGGTCGCTACCGGATGTTCCCGATCATCGGCACGGTCCTGGTCGCCATCGCGATGCTCGCGATGACCCAGCTCGCCGCGGCCACCCCGATCTGGCTGATCTGCGCCTACCTGTTCGTCTTCGGCGCAGGGCTCGGACTGATCATGCAGGTGGTCGTCCTGGTCGCGCAGAACGCCGTGCCGGCCGAGCAGGTGGGCACCGCGACCTCGACGAACAACTACTTCCGCGAGGTCGGCGCCTCCCTCGGGACCGCCGTGTTCGGTGCGCTGTTCACGGCCCGGCTCACGACGTCGCTCACCGACGTGTTCACCGGTGCCGGCGGGTCGGCGACCGATGCGGCGTCATCGGCGGGCAGCATCGACCCCGCGACCGTGGCGAAGCTGCCCGAGGCGGTGCAGGACGGCATCGTGAACGCGTACGCCGACTCGCTGGCGCCCGTGTTCTGGTACCTGCTGCCCTTCATCGCGGTGGCGTTCCTGCTCGCACTGTTCCTGCCGCAGATCACGCTCTCCGACACGGCCGGCATGGTCGCCCGTGGCGAGGCCGTCGGTGGCGACGAGGCCGACGAGCTCGAGCGTGCGCAGCGCGAGGGCCGGGCGGAGTCCGTGTCGTCGGAGTCCGTGTCGTCGGGTGGTGAGACGCCGGCGTCCCGCCGGGACACCTCCGACTGAGCGAGACGCCGCCGGATCCGGCGGCGTCCTGCGGATCGCGGGGCGCGCTGGGGAGACGACGGCGGGCTGACGGGAGGCGCGGTGCCAGCTGGTGCCGCGCCTCCCGTCCGTCGTCTGGTCGCGCTCACTGCCGCGGCCGGCCCCGAGTCTCGGGCTCAGCGACATTATTCGTGCTCGTCGGCGCGAGAACTGTCGTCCAAGCCGAGTCTCGCCGCGCCGCCGCCGAGTCTCGCGGCGGGCGGGCGGGCGGGCGGGCGGGCGCTACGCGCCGGTGCTCGCGCGGCGCACCAGGCGGGTGGGGAGCGCTGCAGGCTCGGCCGCGGTGCCGTCGAGCGTCGCGAGCAGCCGTTCCGCGGCCGCGCGCCCGAGGTCGGCACCGGGCAGGGCGACGCTCGTCAGCGCGGGGGCCGTCACCGACGACGACGGCAGGTCGTCGAAGCCGGCGACCGCGAGCTCACCGGGGACCGCGATGCCCAGCGACCCGGCGACGCGCAGGACGCCGTAAGCCAGGGTGTCCGCTGCGGCGACGACCGCGGTGACGTCGTCGTCCTGCCAGGCCTCGATGACGTGCTCGGTGGCCGAGGCTGCGGCGTCCACGGTGAGGTCGGCGCGGGCGGTGACCTCGGACACGGTGATGCCGGCGGCGGCGCACTCCTGCTCGAAGAGCTCGCGCCGCACCCCGAACGTCGTCGCTCGCGAGGTCCCGTCGAGGTACCCGACGCGGCGGTGCCCCTGTTCGTGCAGGTGCGCGACGAGGTCGTGGACGCCGGGGGAGAGGTCGTAGTTGACGGCCTCGGTGCCACCCGGGGCGTCGAGGAGGACCACGGGCACGCTCGCCGACATCGACTCGCCGGCGGCCGGGGCGTCGACGAGGATGCCGGCCGGGCGGAGGCGTTCGAAGCGGCGGACGTCGGCTGCCAGGGGCTGCGCGCCGCGCTCGGTGACCGACAACACGAGCTGGAACCGGTCGCCGATGGTGTCGCGCACGCCGCGGATGACCTCGGCGAAGAAGGGGTTCGACAGGTCGGGGGCGATGAGGACGACCAGGTCGCCGCTCCCGCGTGCCAGCGAGCTCGCGGCGTGGTCGACGACGTAACCGAGCTCGTCGACGGCGTCGCGCACCCGCGTGGCGATGGGGACGGAGACCCGGCCGCGGTCCTTGCCGTTGACGACCAGGGAGACCGTGGCGATGCTCGTGCCGGCGCGTTCGGCCACCATGGCAGCGGTCACACGGCGGCCCGGGGCAACGGATGAAGGCACGGGTCGATGCTACCGAGGACGCCTCGACGACTTGACGTCAAACGCTTGACGTGTTTCGATGTCAAACGCTTGACGCGCTGCGCAACGACGCTCTGTCGGACCGCGGATCCCCACCGCGTCGAGCACAGACCCCTCGAATCCCCGAAGAAGTGGAGCGCCCAGCGTGCCCTCGAAGATCATCCTCGACTGCGACCCCGGCCACGACGACGCCGTCGCCATCCTGCTGGCCCACGGCAACCCGGACATCGAGCTCCTGGCCGTCACCACCGTCGTCGGCAACCAGACGCTGCCGAAGGTCACCCGCAACGCCCTCGCCGTCGCGCGCATCGCCGGCATCACCGGGGTGCCGTTCGCCGCGGGTGCCGACCGGCCGCTGCTGCGCCAGATCGAGGTCGCCCCGGACATCCACGGCGAGAGCGGCCTCGACGGGCCGATGCTGCCCGAGCCCTCGTTCGAGCTCGACCAGCGGCACGCCGTCGACCTGATCATCGAGACGGTCATGGCGCACGAGCCCGGCACCGTCACGCTCGTGCCGACCGGCGGCCTGACGAACATCGCCCTCGCGGCCCGCAAGGAACCCCGCATCGTCGAGCGCGTCAAGCAGGTCGTGCTCATGGGCGGCGGCGTGCACGTCGGCAACTGGAGCCCCGTCGCCGAGTTCAACATCGTCATCGACCCCGAGGCCGCGTCGATCGTCTTCGACGCCGGCTGGGACGTCGTCATGGTCGGACTCGACCTGACGCACCAGGCCCTCGCCACCCCGGAGGTCGCCGCACGCATCGCCGCCGTCGGCACCGCCCCCGCCGCGTTCGTCGGGGAGCTGCTCGACTTCTTCGGCCAGACGTACAAGGACGCGCAGGGCTTCGACGCCCCGCCGGTGCACGACCCCTGCGCCGTCGCCTACGTCATCGACCCGACCATCGTCCGCGCCGTGAAGGTCCCGATCCACGTCGAGACCCAGGGCACCCTGACGCTGGGCATGACCGTCGCCGACTTCCGTGCGCCCGCGCCGGAGGACTGCCGGACGAGCGCCGCCCTGGAGCTCGACCACGAACGGTTCTGGGACCTGGTCGTCGACGCCCTCGAGCGCATCGGCGAGACCCCTGACACCGGCTGGACCCCGCGCCCCGCCACCACCAACGCCACCTCGACGGAGATCTGGAGAACCATGACCACCACATCGACGAAGAAGTCGATCGGCGCCCTCACCGCGGCGCTCCTCGCAGCGTGCATCGCGTTCCAGCTCAACGCGAGCATGCTCAGCCCTGCGCTGGTCACCATGGCGCGCGAGCTCAAGACCGACGACGCCACGATCGGGCTCTCGCAGACCCTGTACTTCACGCTCGCGGCGCTGTTCTCGCTGTTCCTGCCGCGCTTGTCCGACATCGTCGGCCGCAAGCGCGTCCTGATCGGCATGCTCGCCGTGATGCTCGTCGGCAGCATCGTCGCCGCGCTCGCGGTGAACGTGCCGATGCTGTTCGCCGGCCGGATCATCCAGGGCGTCACCGGCCCGGTCGTCCCGATCTGCCTGCTCGTCCTGCGCAACGAGATCGCCGACCCGAAGCGCTACGGCGCCGCACTCGGTCTGCTCACCGCCGTGAACGGCGGCATCGCCGGCGTGGACGCGCTGGCCGGTGGCTGGATCGCCACGAACTTCGGGTTCCGCGGGATCTTCTGGGTCATCGCCGTCGTCACCGTCATCGCGCTGGCGCTCGTCGCCGTGTGGGGCGTCGAGTCGAAGCCCTCGGCCGGCACGCGGATGGACTGGATCGGCGTCGTGCCGCTCGTCGTCTCGGTCGGGGCGCTGCTCACCGCGTTCAACGAGGCCGGCAAGCTCGGTGCTGCCAACCCGGCACTGGTGATCGGCGGCGTCGTCGTCGCGCTCGCCGCCTTCGCGGTCTTCTGGGCGGTCGAGTCCCGCGTGAAGGAGCCGCTCGTCGAGACCCGGTTCCTGAAGCGCCGTGCCACGTGGGCGCTCCTCGCGACGACGTTCCTGACCATGACGGGCGTCTTCGCGGTCGTCAACGGCCTGGTCACGTCGCTCGCCCAGAACGGTGACGCCGGCTTCGGCATGGAACCCGACCTCGCCTCGCTGGTGTTCCTCACCCCGTACGCGCTGGTCGGCTGGATCGTCGGTCCATTCGCCGGACGCCTCGCGCCGACCATCGGCTACCGCGCCGTGCTCCGCTTCGGCCTGATCGGCAGCATCGTCTCGACGGTCTTGATGGCACTGGTGGGCGTGCACTCGCTGCCGGTCCTGGTCACCGCGACCGTCCTGATCGGCATCACGTACGCGGGCATCGCGAACATCATCCTGAACGGCCTGGGCATCGTGCTCTCGCCGGAGTCGAACCCCGGCTTCTTGCCGGGCCTGAACGCCGGTGCGTTCAACCTCGGCGCCGGGGTCAGCTTCGCCGTCCTGCCGGCGCTGCAGATCGCGCTCGGGGTCGGCGGGTCCGCGGGCACCGCCGGGTACTCGGGTGGCATGCTGCTCGGTGCCGTGATCACGACCGCCGCGCTCGCGATCTCGTTCCTCATCCCCCGCCCGGAGAGCGCCGAGACCACGTCCGTCGCGCCGCAGAAGGAGACCGTCCGTTGACCCAGACCATCGTGATCGTCGGATCGCTCAACGCGGACCTGGTGGTCCGGACCGAGCGGTTCCCGAAGCCCGGTGAGACCCTGCACGGGTCCGACCTGGCGATCCTGCCGGGTGGCAAGTCCGCCAACCAGGCGGTGGCTGCCGGGAGGCTCGGGGGCACGGTCCGCATGATCGGTGCGGTCGGCGACGACGGGAACGGTGCGTTGCTCCGCGACTCCGTCGCGGCTGCGGGTGCGGACACCACGCACGTCGCCGTCCGGGAGGGCGTGGCCACCGGCACCGCCGTCATCACCGTGGACGCCGCGGGGAGAACACCATCGTGATCTCCGCAGGCGCCAACGGCACGCTGACGCCGGACGACGTGCCCGCCGACGCCTTCGACGACGCCGGCGTGCTCGGCCTCTGCCTCGAGGTCTCGATCGACGTCGTCCTCGCCGCAGCCCGGGCAGCGCACGCCGCCGGCGTCACGGTGCTGACGAACCTGTCGCCCTTCGGGGCCGTCCCCGCCGAGCTGCTCGAGCTGACCGACGTGTTGCTCGTCAACGAGCACGAGGCCGCATCGCTCGGCGAGCACGGTGTCACGCGCTCGATCGTCACCCGCGGCGGCTCGGGTTGCGTCGTGCACGACGGCGACGCGGACCCGGTGTCGATCGACGCCGTCCGGGTCGAGCCGGTGGACACCACGGGCTGCGGCGACGCCTTCATGGGTTCGGTGGCACTGCGGCTGGCGGCGGGGGACTCCCTCGTCGACGCCGCACGCTTCGCGGTGGGGGTCGGGGCGTACGCCGCGACCAAGGCGGGCGCGCAGGCCTCGTACCCGACCACGGCGGAACTCGAGGCGTTCCTGCGGGCGTGAGTCGGGCCTCCAGACGCTCCCCGGCCGCTAGCGTTGTGGCATGCGCGTGGGAGTCCTCGACATCGGGTCCAACACCGGCCACCTGCTCGTCGTGGACGCCCACGGCGGCGCCGCGCCGCTGCCGGCGTCCTCGTTCAAGCAGCCGCTCCGACTGGCCGAGCACCTCGACGACGCCGGCGCGGTGACGCCCGATGGCGTCGACGCGCTGACGCGGTTCGTCGCGGACGCCGTCCGCGTCGCCGAGGAACGCGGCTGCGAGGACATGCTCGCCTTCGCGACCTCGGCCGTGCGCGACGCGGTGAACTCCGACGAGGTGCTCGCCCACGTCGAGGCCTCGACCGGCGTCGAGCTGGCCGTCCTGTCCGGCGGCGACGAAGCGCGACTGACGTTCCTGGCCGTCCGGCGGTGGTTCGGGTGGTCCGCCGGACGCCTCGCGGTGTTCGACATCGGCGGTGGGTCACTCGAGATCGCCGGGGGAGCCGACGAGGCGCCGGACGTCGCGTGGTCGATGCCGATCGGTGCCGCACGGCTCGCCCGCTCGTACTTCGCCGCCGGCACCCCGACGGAGGACGACGTCCGCCGCATCCGGCACGAGATCCGGGTCGAGATCGCCCGCGACGCCGGCAAGCTGCTCCGCGCCGGGCGTCCGGACCGTGCCGTGGCGACCTCGAAGACCTTCCGGTCGATCGCGCGGATCTGCGGGGCGGCGCCCTCGGGTGCAGGTCCGCTCGTGCCGCGGGCGCTCGACGGCGACGTGCTCCGGTCGAAGCTGCCCGCGCTGCTGACGATGTCGGTCGACGAACTCGCGACGCTGCCCGGGGTGTCGGCGAGCCGCGCGCACCAGGTGGTTCCGGGTGCGCTCGTCGCCGAGGCCTGCCTCGACATCTTCGACCTGCCCGCGCTGGAGATCTGCCCGTGGGCGCTTCGCGAGGGCGTGATCCTCGAGCGGCTCGACCAGCTGTCGGTGCTGGGGACGCCGTAGCGTCTACGGGTGCTGCCTCGGCGGAGCGAGCAGCCACGGACGGATCAGCTTCGTCACGAAGGGCAGTACCCAGAACGTCATGATCGGTGTGAGCACGAGCGTCGTGATGAGCACCCGCGGCAGCGCTGCGAGTCCCGCGAACGACGGCACGAGCAGCCCGACGACGATCGTGAACGCCAGGTTCACCGGGAAGAAGCCGAGCCAGATGCTCACCGCCTGCTTCCACCGCGGGGGAGCGCTCGAGGCCGGGGCGTCCTGCGGGACGTCGAACCAGCCCTCGATCCCGGTGCGCTTCTCGACGCGGGACTCCACGACCAGGTCGCGGCCGAGGTCGAGCCAGCGCAGGCGGTCGTCGGAGTTCTCCCACGTGGCGAGCGAGTCGTGGTCGGCGAAGCGGTAGAGCATGTGCCACTCGCGGGACTGCGCCCGGGAGCGCACCCAACCTGAGCCGAGGAACCCCGGGTACCGGTTGGCGAGGTTCACGCCGGACTGCACCCAGTGGGTGACCTCGGGGATGCGGTCGGGTTCGACCAGGCGGGTGATGGACACGGTGACGGGCGGGCCATCGGTCGCGGGTGACGACTGCAGGCTCCCAGGCTCTTGTGGAGTCATGGGTCCAGTCTCGCGGACGCGTGTTACCGGCTCGTGTCGGACGGTCCTAGCTCGCCTGCTTCTTCTCGGCGGGTGCCTTCTTGGCCGTTGGCTTCTTCGCGGGCGCCTTCTTCGCCGGAGCCTTCTTCGCGGGTGCCTTCTCGGTGGTCGCCTGCTTCGCCGGGGCCTTCCGGGCCGGCGCCTTCTTCGTCGAGCCGGGCGTGCTCGAGTCGGCACCCGACGACGAACGCGAGCTGGACGACGAACGCGACCCCGAGCCTCCTGTCCGCTTCTTGTCCACGGACGCACGCAGGGCGGCCATCAGGTCGAGGACGTCACCGCCCTCGCCCTCGTCGTCCTCGTCGTCCTTCGCGCCGAACGTCTTCTCGGTGTCGATGTCGTCACCGGCGTCGAGCTTGGCGTCGATGAGCTGCTGCAGTTCCTCTTGATAGGAGTCGGTGTAGCGGTCGGGATCGAAGTCCGTCGACATGCTCTCGACGAGCGACGACGACATCTTCAGCTCGTTCGCGCTGACCTTCACCGACGAGTCCAGCGCCGTGAAGTCGGCGGCTCGGACCTCGTCGCCCCAGAGCAGCCCCTGCAGCAGGATGACGTCGTCGTGGACGCGGAGCACCCCGAGCCGGGTCTTCTGGCGCAGCGTGAACTGCACGATCGCGAGCCGGTCGGTCTTCGCCAGGGTCTCGCGCAGCAACACGTAGGCCTTCGGCGAGCGCGAGTCCGGCTCGAGGTAGTACGTCTTCTCGAACATCATCGGGTCGACCTGCTCGACGGGCACGAACTCGAGCACCTCGACCTCGTGCGACTGCTCCTCGGGGAGCTGCTTGAAGTCGTCCGCGGTCAGCACCACGGTCTTGTCGCCGTCGTCGTAGGCACGTTGGATGTCGGCGTACTCGACCTCGTGGCCGAACTCGCAGACGCGCTTGTAGCGGATGCGGCCCTTGTCCTCGTCGTGGACCTGGTGCAGGGACACGTCGTGGGTCTCGGTGGCCGCGTACACCTTGATGGGCACGTTGACGAGCCCGAACGCGATGGAGCCCTTCCAGATCGACCTCATGCGCACATGATGCCCGTGTCCGCACGGGAGTGCCCGCAGCCGACGGGTTCTCCACAGATCCGGGTTCGCTGGACCGTCGACCGGTCGACGCGAGCACGATGGGCGCATGAGCCAGCTCGACAAGCAGGACCCGCGCTCGCAGTTCCCCAGGCCGCCGTTCCCCGCGCAGACGCAACAGGGGTCCGGGCTGGCGAGTGCGATGGACCCGCCGCCCGACCACGGTGAGGTCTCCTACCTCGGCACGGGGCGCATGCGGGGGTACCGCGTGCTGGTCACGGGCGCGGACTCCGGCATCGGCCGGGCCGCGGCGATCGCGATGGCGAAGGAAGGGGCCGACGTCGCACTGAACTCCCTGCCCGAGGAGATCGACGACCTGACCGAGGTCCGTGACGTCATCGCCGACCTCGGTCGCAACGCCGTGATGCTGCCCGGTGACCTGACGGACGAGGGCTTCTGCGACGAACTCGTCCGGACGGCGGTGCGCGACCTCGGCGGGCTGGACGCCCTCGTCCTGGTCGCCGGACACCAGCTGGTGCACGAGGACGTGACCGAGCAGTCGACCGAGGACTTCGACCGCACGATGAAGGTCAACCTCTACTCGCTGTTCTGGCTGGTCCGGGCAGCCGTGCCGCACATGGCGCCGGGCAGCGCGATCGTGACGACGAGCTCGGTGTCCGCGTACCAGCCGCAGGACCGCATGATCGACTACGCGGCGACGAAGGCTGCGATCATCACGTACACCAACGGCCTCGCCCGGCAGCTCGCGGCGAAGGGCATCCGGGCGAACACCGTGGTGCCCGGGCCGGTGTGGACGCCACTGCAGCCGATCAGCTACCCGGGCGACGAGATCGCACGGTACGGCCAGGACACCCCCTTCGGCCGGCCGGCGCAGCCCGTCGAGCTCGGCAGCGCCTACGTGTACCTGGCGGGGCCGGAGTCGTCGTACACCTCGGGCACGACCCTGACGGTGGCGGGAGCGACCGGGGTGGCGCTGTGAGTCCGGCGGCCCGCAAGACCGTCGTCCTGGTCGGCGATCGGCGACTGGCGCTGACGAACACGGACAAGGTGCTCTACCCCGAGACCGGCACGACCAAGGGGCGGGTGATCGAGTACTACGAGCGCGTGGCGCCGTGGATGATCCCGCACGTCAAGGACCGCCCGGTGACCCGGAAGCGTTGGGCGAACGGCGTCGACGGCAAGGTCTTCTTCGAGAAGAACCTGCCGGACTCCGCCCCGGACTGGGTCCGCCACCACACCATCCACCACTCCGAGCACGACAACGAGTACCCGATCGTCGACGACCTGCCGACCCTCGTGTGGATGGCGCAGCAGGCCGCACTGGAGCTGCACGTGCCGCAGTGGCGGTTCGGCCCGCGCGGTGGGCAGCAGAACCTGGACCGGCTCGTGCTCGACCTGGACCCCGGCGAGGGCGTCGGCCTGCCCGAGTGCGTCGAGGTGGCGGTCGCGGCACGCGAGATCCTGCACGGCATGGGGCTCGACCCGTACCCGGTGACCTCCGGCTCGAAGGGGATCCACCTCTACGCTGCCCTCGACGGCCGCTCGACCACGGCCAACGTCTCCGACGTCGCGCACGAACTCGCGAAGGCGCTCGAGCACGACCTGCCCGACCTGGTGCTGTCGTCGATGAGCCGGGCCGAGCGGACGGGCAAGGTGTTCGTCGACTGGTCGCAGAACAACGGCAACAAGACGACCATCGCCCCGTACTCGCTGCGCGGCCGCGAGCGGCCGACGGTTGCAGCACCCCGCACCTGGAAGGAGCTCGAGGAACGCGGGCTCGCGCAGCTCACGTTGGACGAGGTCCTCGAACGCCTGCAGGCGCACGGGGACCACCTGCACCCGGTCGCCTCCGCCTCGCTGGCCGTCGGACGCGACGACCACGGTCACTGGGACAGCGACCGGACCGAGCGTGCGAACGAGGCCGAGCAGCCGGCTCGCGACCGGCTCACCGCCTACCGCGCGAAGCGCGATGCCTCGAAGACGCCGGAACCGGTGCCCGAAGGAGCCCCACGGTCCGGAAGGACGGCACCCCGACGTTCGTGATCCAGGAGCACCACGCCACCCGCGACCACTACGACTTCCGGCTCGAGCACGACGGCGTGCTCGTGAGCTGGGCCCTGCCGAAGGGCGAACCGAACGACCCGGGCAAGAACCACCTGGCCGTGCAGACCGAGGACCACCCGCTCGAGTACGGCGCGTTCGAGGGCACGATCCCGAAGGACGAGTACGGCGGCGGCACGGTCACGCTCTGGGACGACGGCACCTACGAGCTCGAGAAGTGGCGCGAGGGCGAAGAGGTCATCGTCACCCTGCACGGTCGGACCGGCGGCGCTCGCCGACTGGCGCTCCTGCACACCCGCGGCCGGGGCGGAGCGGGCGACGAGAAGAACTGGCTCATCCACCGCACGAAGGAGCAACCCGACCGGCTGGCGGACGCCGGCGGCGCGACGGACGCGGGGCGGGCTTCCCGTCCTTCTGCTGCGCACCGAGACGGACAGCGGCGCATCAGCGGCGCCAGCCCCGCGGACACCGCTCCGGGGGACCGACGGACCATGCAGGCCACCCTGGCGAAGGACGCACCCCGGCTGGACCCGGCCGACTGGGCGTTCGAGATGAAGTGGGACGGCGTCCGTGCGCTCGCCACCGTCCGGGACGGCTCGGTCACGCTGCGGAGCCGGAACGACAACGACCTGACGGAGCAGTACCCGGAACTCCAGGAACTCAGCGACCGTGCCGGGGTCGACGGCGTCTTCGACGGCGAGATCGTCGCGTTCGACGACCGGGGCGCCCGAGCTTCCAGCTCCTGCAGAACCGGATGGGCCTGACGAAGGCGCGTGAGGTGCGGGCGGCGCAGCAGACGACCCCCGTGCGGTTCCTGGTCTTCGACGTGCTCGAGGCCGACGGGCACGAACTCACCCGCCTGGCGTACGACGCCCGGCGGCAAGCGCTCGAGACGGTCGTCGAGCCCGGCGGGGCGATCGACGTGCCGCCGGCTTCGCAGGGTGACCTCGGCGGCGTGATGGCGTCGTCGCAGGAGCAGGGCCTCGAAGGGGTCGTCGCGAAGAAGCGCAGTTCGAAGTACGCCGAGGGCCGGCGGTCCGAGGCCTGGCTGAAGCTGAAGCACCACGCCACGCAGGAAGTCGTGGTCGGTGGGTGGAAACCGGGCAGTGGTCGTCGAGCGGGCGGGATCGGCTCGTTGTTGCTCGGCGTGCCCGGTCCGGACGGTCTCGACTACGTCGGCAAGGTCGGCACCGGTTTCCGTGACCGCGACCTCGACGAGATCGCCGCAGCGCTGCGACCGCTCGACCGGAAGACCTCGCCGTTCGTCGACGTGCCGCGGATCGACGCGCGGGACGCGCACTGGGTGACGCCGAAGCGGGTGGGAGAGGTCGAGTTCGCCGAGTGGACCGGTGACGGGCGCCTGCGGCAGCCGTCCTGGCGGGGCTGGCGTCCGGACAAGGACCCCGAGGACGTGGTGCGCGAGCACTGACCTGCTCGCCGGACCGGCCGCCCGGTGCCAGCTCGCGAACGCGCTGATGCGTGCGCATGGGGTCCGCCCGTGGCGAAATTCCGTCCCCCGTCCGGCGCCCGGGCGGGGACGTTTCCACCCGTCCGGCCGCCGGTCCGCCGCCGACTGTTACGTTCGCCGGGACGAAAGGGCCTGGGGATGAGCTCGAGCAAGTACCTGCCGCCGTACACGGCCGAGGAACGCGTCGCGATCAACGGGGATCGTGCCGCGCGGATCCCGGTCGATCCGGGGGCTGTGGTGATCGACACCGAAGCGACCTACGCGGACTTCCTCGCCGACGAGACTGACGAGTAGCGACCGAATCGGGGAGAAGACGGCCCGTGCACCGGATCAGGGAGCGCACGGGCCGCCGTCGAAGCACCGTGACCGACCCTTCAGGGATGGCCGGCCACGGCGCGCTCGAACCAGGCGCACGGAGGCGTACCTGGTAGGCACGTACTCAAGACGCGACGAACGCCCGATTCGTCACACGAGAATCCGAGATCCGCGAAGAGGAGCTGCCCCTGTCCAGCGACGAAGCCCTCGCGGCGTTGTCCGACGCGTCGCTCGTCGAGCGCAGCGCCGACGGCGACACGGCCGCATTCGGGGTGCTGATCCGTCGGTACGGACCGCACATGCGGGCCTACGCAGCACGGATCCTCGGGTACGGCGACGGCGAGGCCGACGACGCCGTCCAGGAAGCCGCACTGCAGGCCTGGCAGCGCATCGACCGGGTCGAGGACCCGGAGCGGGTGCGCAACTGGCTCTTCCGGATCGCGGCCAACAAGGCCCTCGACCGGCTCCGCAGGCGGCACCCGCACGCCGACCTCGAAGCGATGGTCGACGCCCCGGACGAACGACCCGTCGACGAGGTGGTCGCCACCCGGATGCAGGTGCGGGAACTCGCGCGTATCGTGCAGGCACTCCCGGATGCACAGCGCGCCGTCTGGGTGATGCGCGAGGTGGGTGGGGCTCCCTACGCCGAGATCGCCGAGGCGACCGGGCTGCCCGCGCCGACCGTCCGCGGGCTGCTCGCACGTGCGCGGCGACGCGTGCTCGAACAGATGGAGGGGTGGCGATGACCGACGACGTCGACGACCGTCACGGTGCCTTCACGCTGGACGAGCTCTCCGACTACCTCGACGCCGACCGGACGCCGGTCCGGGCGGACATCGAGGGCGATCCCGAAGCCGTCGCCGCACTGGAGCGGCTGCAGGCCCTGCGGGTGGCATCACGGGACCTGCTCGACACCGCGGCATCGGTGGACGGCGACGAGCGCTGGATCAGCTCGGTGCTCGCGTCGATCCGGACGACCGCCCACGCCGGACGGGACATCCCCGTCCCCGACGACGATCCGGCCTCGCACCTGGTCGTCACCGAGGGGGCCCTGCGCGGACTCGTCCGCACCCTCGGTGACGACGTACCCGGTGTCGTCGTCCGAAGGACCCGGTTCAGCGGCGACGTCGGGGTCCCCGGCGGTGCCGTGGACGTCGACGTCACCATCGTGGCCACGCTCGAGGCATCGATGTCGGACCGTGCCGAGGCGCTCCGGGCACACATCACGTCGGTGCTCGGCGCGCACGCACCGTTCCGGATCCGCAGCGTCGTCGTCCGCGTCGCCGACGTCGTGGTCGGGGCACACCGTGACCGCGGACGTCCGGGTGCTCTCCCGCGAACTCACCGCGGTCGTCCTCGCGGTGCCGGGCGTCCGGTCGGTCCTGCCGCCCGGACCCGGACTCGCCACGCTCGTCCGCGACGTCCGCTCCGTGCTCGAGATCCCGCGCGACGGTGGGGCCGTGCTCGTGCAGGACCGTCCGGACGGAGCGCGGATCCGCGTGGTCGTCACGACCGACCGGGCCGTGCCGACGATCACGGTCATCCGGGCCGTGCGTGACGCCGTCGTGACCGCAGCGCGCCACTCCCTCGGGGCAGCACCCTCCGACGTCACGGTCCGCGTCGTCGAGATCGACTGACGCCGCGACCGACCGGATGCCGACAGCTCGGCCGGCGCGTTGAGCGTCAGGCGGCCGGTGCCGGTCCGTCCGACGGCTCGGCGTCGTCCGCGACGGGGAGGTCCTCGTCGACGAGCTCGTCCTCGCCGGGCTCGGACACCTCGGCCGCAGCGGCCTTGGCCTCGTCGATGGACTCCTGCGAGCGGCGGAGGAGGTCGTCGTCGTGGCTGTCTGGTCGCTCATGCTCCAGGAGGCTACGCGGGCGTGCCTGTGTCGGCGTCCCGGCGTCCGGCCGGGCGGTGCGATCCCGAGGGCAGCCCGCCCCGCCGATCGGTCCGGGGTGGGGCGGTTCGAAGTCGACCGCTGAGGTCGGAGCTGGCGACGAGGGCATCGCCGGCGCGGCCGGTGCGCCGTACGCGTCTGCCGCATCGAGCACGGCGCGCGTCGCCGCAGCGGCCGTCCGCAGGGCGTCGCCGATCGGCATCGCCCGGTGGCCGGGGGTCCGGACCTCGACGCCCCACGGCTCGTCGAAGCCGAGCTCACGGACGGTGCGCACGAGCCCCGGCAGGTCCCACGCGCCCGCTCCGGGCAGGTACCGTGCCTCGCGCGCCTCTTCGGACAGGGTCATGCCGGCCGGGGTGTGCAGGAGCCCGTCGCTCAGTTCGACCGCCGCGAGCGTCGCGGGCGCGACCGCTTGGCGGATCGACGCCAACGTGGACCCGCCCCGCAGGGTGTGCATCGCGTCGAGCAGCAGCCCGCCGTTCGGGTGACCCGCCGCCGCGACGAACCGCGAGGCCCGTTCGATCGTCGGCAGGTTCGACCACGGCTCGGGTTCGAGGACGAGCTGCGCGCCGACGGCCGCGGCCTGGTCGGCCAGCACGGTCCAGTCGTCGGCCATCGTGAGCGGTGAAGCGCCGGGCAACGTCGTGTCGGCACGAGCGATCACCTGCCAGGCGCGGAGCGCCGCGGCGGCCTCGAGGACCACCCCGCGGTCGGCGGCGTCGTCGTCGGTCCGGCTCGTGCACGTCCACCAGCGGTCGAGCGGCCCCAGCTGCACCCAGACGATCCCCGCACCGTCGAGCATGCGGCGGAGTTCGGCGAAGCCCGTCGTCGCACGCACCTCGTGCAGGTCGTCGAGTGACAACGAGAGTCCGGCGAACCCGGCGGCACCGACCGCGTGGACGCGTTCGCGGATGGGTTCGTCGCCCGCCCACGTCCACGACGTCGCCAGCAGATCGTGTTCCATCACGGCCGTACCTCCGTCATCCCGGAGCAGCTGCAGACGCCCGTCGCGATGGTCCTGCCCCGTGTGCGACGCCGCGATCCCCACCTGGCGTCGCACCAGGGATACCCGGCGTGTCTGCGAGCGCTCCCAGCGGCGCGTCACACTGCGGAAACCCCGGTCAGACGATGCGGGTGCGGACCGTGCCGATGCCGGCGATCGTCCCGACGACGAGTTGTCCGCGCTCCAGGGCACCGACCCCCTCGGGCGTCCCCGTCATGAGCAGGTCCCCGGGGGCGAGCGTCACCGACCGCGACAGCGCCGCGATCGTCTCTGCCACCGACCAGATCTGCGCCGCCAGGTCACCGACCTGCCGTCGTTCGCCGTCGACGACCAACTCGATCACACCAGCCGTCGGGTCGATGCCCTGCGCCGGGACGATCGCGCCGATGGGTGCCGAGGCGTCGAACCCCTTCGCCGTGTCCCAGGGCCGACCGAGGCGCTTGGCCTCGGTCTGGAGATCGCGTCGGGTGAGGTCGATGCCCACCGCGTAGCCCCAGACGTGGGTGAGCGCGTCGTCGACGACGATGTCCGCGCCGCCGGTGCCGATCGCGACGACCAGTTCGACCTCGTGCTCGAGCTGCGCCGTCTGCGGCGGGTACGGGGTGTCCGCGTCGTCGACGACGACGGCGTCTGCCGGCTTGGTGAAGAAGAACGGCGGCTCGCGATCCGGGTCGTGACCCATCTCGCGTGCGTGCGCCGCGTAGTTCCGACCGACGCAGAAGACGCGTCGGACGGGGAAGCGTGCGCCCGTGGTCGTGGGGACGGTCGGGAGGCTCGGGGCCGGGATGACGAGGTCGGTCACGGTCTCAGCGTGGCAGGCTCGCAGGGCGTCGGTTCAGCTCTCACCGAAGGACGCCTCGTACTTGAGCTTCCGCGCGCGGGCGCGCTCCTGCCGTTCGCGCCACTCGATCCGCATCTGCGCGAGCTCTTCTTCGGCGCCCTTGGCGCGCATGAGCGGACCGTAGTGAGGGCTCGCGAGGAGCCGTGGTGTCGTCATCTCGCGGTTGTCGAGCCATCGTTTGAACTCTTCATCAGTCAGCGTCGAGATCATCTGCGAGCACTCCTTCCTGTTGTCTCCGGGCTTCCGCTCGTGCTGCCTCGAAGTCAGCGAGCGCCGTGGACGTCCATGTGTCGTCATCAGTCGTCCAGCTCCGGGTCACCAGTGCCGCGGACATCACGGCAGCTGCCGCGCGCCTGTCCTCGTCATCCGAGGTCGCGCGGTCGGCGACCCATGACCAACGCTGCCACCAGAGATCCCGGTGCCCCAAGAACTCGGTATTTCGCCGTCCGGCCCGCCCGTCGACGACCGACACGACCAACGCGCCGACGGCCACGAGGGCTCCGACCACCGACACGACCGCACTCGTCGACGCGACATCCATGTGGACCACCCTGACGCAACAGGACCGGCCACGCGGCGGGCGTGACCGGTCCTGTGGACGGTGATCCGGGCCTCCCGGCCTGTGCAGGAGGGATCAGGCAGACGGATCCTGCGGCCACCCCGAGAACTCCCACCCGTCGACGGACGGGTGGTCCTCGCCCCGCGAGTAGGCGTACTCGCGGGCCGCGTCCCGTGCGGCGGACAGCCGGTCGAGCAACTCGGCGTGCGCGCCTGCGTCGACCCGCGTCAGGGCGTCGTGCGCCAGCGCGAAGCGGTCCATCTCGTTCCGCATGAGCATGTCGAACGGCGACGTCGTCGTGCCCCGCTCCAGGAACCCGTGCACGTGCAGGTCGTCGTGGCCGTTGCGGCGGTAGGTCAGCTGGTGCACGAGCGACGGGTACCCGTGGAACGCGAACACCGTCGGGGTCCCGGGCAGGAAGAGCTCGTCGTACCGCTCGTCGGGGATCGGGTGCTCGTGCTTCCGGGGGTCGCCGAGGGCGAGCAGGTCGACGACGTTGACGACCCGGACGCCGACCCCGGGAGCGTGCTGCCGGATGATGTCCGCGGCGGCGACCGCCTCGACCGTGGGGACGTCCCCGGCGCAGGCGAGGACGACGTCGACGCGACCGACGGTCTGCTCGGTGCCGGCCCAGTCCCAGACCCCGAGACCGGCGTCCGCGTGGGCGACGGCGTCCTCGAGGGACAGGAAGACGGGCTCGGGGTGCTTCCCGGCGACGATCACCTCGATGCGGTCGGTGGTCTCGAAGGCGTGTGCCGCGACGGCGAGCAGCGTGTTGGCGTCGGCGGGGAGCTTGATCCGGACCAGGTCCTGCTGCTTGGACGCGACGACGTCGAGGAACCCGGGGTCCTGGTGGGAGAACCCGTTGTGGTCCTGCCGCCAGACGTGCGACGACAGCAGGATCGACAGGTTCGACACGGGGGCACGCCAGTCGATGTCGGTCGAGGACTCGAGCCACTTGGCGTACTGCCCGACCATCGAGTCGATGATGTGGGCGAACGCCTCGTAGGTGTTCAGGAGCCCGTGCCGGCCGGAGAGGACGTAGCCCTCGAGCATGCCCTCCAGCAGGTGCTCGGACAGCACCTCGGTCACGCGCCCACGGGCAGCGAGGTGCTCGTCGCCGACCGCCCGTTGTGCACGCCACACGCGCGAGGTGACGTCGAAGACGGCGTCGAGCTTGTTCGAGATCGTCTCGTCCGGGCCGAAGAGCCGGAAGGTCGACGGGTTCTTCGTGATCAGCGCTGCGAGCCACGGGCCGAGCGTGCCGGTGGCCGAGGCCGTCGAGCCGGCCGGGACCCCGTACGCGTCGAGCGCTGGTCGGTCGAGGGCGGTCCGGATGCGCCCGCCGTTCGCGTGGGGAGTGGCGCTCATCCGGTCGTCGCCGGTGGGACGGATCGTCGTCATGATCCCGACGGGGTTCCCGTCCGCGTCGAAGAGGTCCTCGGGTCGGTAGGACCGCATCCACTCCTCGAGCTGGGCGCGGTGCGCGGAGTTCTCGCGGACCTCGGACAGCGGCACCTGGTGGGCACGGAACGTCCCCTCGATCTGCTGGCCGTCGACCTCCTTCGGCCCGGTCCACCCCTTCGGACTGCGGAGGATGATCATCGGCCAGCGCGGGCGCAGGTCGGCGGCGCCGGCAGGTTGCCCGGCAGCCGCACGTTCGGCCTGCGCCCGCGCTGCCGCCTGGATGTCGTCGATCGATGCGAGCGCTCGACGCAGGGCGCCGTCGAACAGGGCGTGCACGGCGTACGGGTCGTCGTCGACCCGCTTCGAGTCCACCACGATCGGCTCGTAGCCGAGGCCACGGAAGTAGGCGGTCAGGTCCTCACCGGGGATGCGGGCGAGGACGGTGGGGTTCGCGATCTTCCACCCGTTGAGGTTGAGGATCGGCAGCACGGCGCCGTCGGACACCGGGTCGAGGAAGGTGTGCGCCTGCCACGAACCCGCGAGCGGGCCGGTCTCCGCCTCGCCGTCGCCGACGACGCACGCCACCACCAGGTCGGGGTTGTCCAGGGCCGCTCCGTACGCGTGGGCGAGGGAGTAGCCGAGTTCGCCGCCCTCGTTGATGGACCCGGGCGTCTCCGGAGCCGCGTGCGACGGGATCCCGCCGGGGAACGAGAACTGCCGGAAGAAGCGCTGCAGGTCGTCGTCCGCGTACAGCTCGCCCCACGTGCCGTCGAGCCAGGCGTTCGCGTTCATCGCGGGGCCGCCGTGGCCCGGGCCGCAGACGTAGAGGAACTCGCGTCCGGTCTCGGCGATCAGCGCGTTGCAGTGCGCGTACACGAGGTTGAGGGCGGGCGAGGTGCCCCAGTGTCCGAGCAGCCGTGGCTTGATGTCGTCAGGCTCGATCGGCCGTCCCAACAGCGGGTTGTCAAGCAGGTAGATCTGCCCGACCGTCAGGTAGTTGGCGGCACGCCACCAGGCGTCGACCGCCCGGAGTCGGTCGGTGGTGGAGAGCTGTGCAGGAGCCATGTCCCCACGCTACGAAACGTCGGCCCCGTGAACCTCAGGAAACCCGTTCCAAACCGATCGCGGGGGTGCGCCGAATGAGTTGCACAGGGCAAAAGCCCAGGGCGCTCTCCGGTCAGACATGGCCGTTGTTCAGCGTACGCACAGGAGCATACGTCGGCCGTCGGCCGGGGTGCCCACACAGCAAAGGACACATCACCATGCGCAAGAGCCTGAAGACCTCCATCACCCTCGCCACGACCGGCGCCCTCGTGCTCGGCGGTGCCGCGTTCGGCATCTCCTCCGCACAGGCCTCCACCCCCGCGATCCACACGGTCTCGTCGTCGTCGTCGAAGATCCCCGCACCGGTCGCCTCGGTCCCCGAGGTCCTCGGTGGTTCCACCGCCGTGAAGCTCGACTCCGGCTTCACCGACGCCCTCACCGCCCTCAAGCTCACCCCCGGCGTCTCCGGGGACGCGACCCTGGCCGACGGGTCGGTGTCGTTCCCGATCACCGCCGGGTCGGTCACCTACTGGTCGCCGGACGGCAACTACAAGCCCTACGTGCAGGGCCTGCTCAACCACGACGACTCCGGCCTGACCCTCAAGGCCGGCGACACCACCGTCACGCTCGAGAACTTCGTCGTGAACCCGGGCTCCTCCAAGCTCTACGGTGACGTCCTGGTCAACGGCAAGGTCGCCGCGTCCAACGCGTACCTGTTCGAGCTCTGGGGCGGTTCCCTCAAGCCCCTCCAGCTCGAGGGCGACAACGCCATCCTGACCGGCACCACCGTCCACGTCTCCGAGGACGCCGCCGGCCTGCTGAACAAGACCTTCGGCACCGACGCCGTCAAGCGCGGCCTCCTCGTCGGCACCGCCACCATCACCGCACAGATCAAGTAACACCCCGCACCACACGCACCACCGCACCACACGTGAAGGGCCGCCCCGGGCAACCGGGACGGCCCTTCACCACGTTCAGCGACGCCGGTGCCACCACCGACGAGGTCGCTCGTCAGACCCGGCCGCCAGTGCGGCCGCAGCCGCTGCGGCCTCGGCGAGACGGGCATCTCGGCGCTCTCGCCACGCGGTCACCTCGTCGTCGACGTCCCGCAGCGGCGTCACGACCGGCGGCCCACCGAGCAGCTGGCGTCGGGCCTCCTTCACCCGTGCGTTGAAGTCCACCAGGACATCGCGCACGTCGGCCGCTGTCGACAGCGCGTCGAGGGCGTCGTCGAGTTCCGCGTCCTCGGTGCGGAGTGCGAGGGCGGGCGGGGCGATGCCGCGGATGTCCTCACGTTCGATCTTGGAGCGGATCCACCAGTCCGGGTCGTGCTGCCCGTCGTTCCCGGGCAGGGGCTTGCCGTGGTACGGATTGCCCTCGAAGACGCCGCGGCGCTCGGCCTCCTCGATCTGCGCCCGAGCATGCGCGGCGACGTCGGCCGCCTTGAGCAGCCGACGTTCCTCACGCACCTCGTCCGGATCGAGCGACCCCCGCTCGATCTCACTGTCGACCAGCTGCTGGTAGCGGTAGCGAGCGGCCCTGCGGAGCCGGTCCATCCGTGCATCGACGTCGTTCATGGCCCCTCCATGATCACTCCGAGCGGTCGTCCTCGCCAGTCAGTTCCTCGATGGTCAGCGCTGCCTGGATGAGCGCCAGGTGCGACAACCCCTGCGGGAGGTTGCCCATGAAGGAGCCGTCCTCGCTGATCATCTCGCTGAACAGCCCGACGTCGTTCGCCTGGCCGACCATCTCGTCCATCAGGGTCCGAGCGTCGTCGATCCGGCCCGTGCAGGCCATCGCGGCAGCGAGCCAGAACGAGCACGCGACGAAGGGCGACTCCTCGTCCTCGATGCCCGAGTAGCGGTACACCAGCGGTCCGCGCTGCAGCTGCTCCTCGATCGCCCGGATGGTCGACGCCATGCGTGGGCCGCGGTCGAAGGAGCTCATCGCGTGCAGCAGGATCGACGTGTCGAGCGCATCCGAACCCGGGTACATCACGTAGTGCCCGCGTTCCTCGTCCCAGCCGTGCTCGGCGACCCACTGCTCGATGAGCTCGCGGTTCTCGACCCACTTCTCGCGCGGCCCGTCGATCATCCCGGCGTCGTGGAGGTCCACCGCGGCGTCGAGGGCCTGCCAGCAGCCGATCTTGCTCGTGACGTAGTGCTGGGTGTCCTCGAGCTCCCACATGCCCGAGTCCGCCTCCTCCCACCGGTGGCAGGCGTCGTCGGCGAGTTGCTGCAGGACGGCCGCGGTCTTCCGGTCCAGGACGTTGCCGGCGTTCACGTACTGACGCAGGATCTCGAAGACGTCACCCCAGACCCCGAGCTGCAGCTGGTCGCCGGCGCGGTTGCCCACCGTCACCGGGCCGATGCCGTTCCACCCGGGGACGTCGCGCTCCTCGACGTCGTCGCTCTTCGTGCCGTCGAGCTCGTAGAAGATCGGCATGTCCTCGTCGTGCTCGGCGATGGTGCGCATCACCCACGACACCGCCGCGTGCGTCTCCTCGCGCAGGCCGAACCGGGTCAGGGCGTGCACGGTGTACGACAGGTCGCGCACCCAGGCGAACCGGTAGTCCCAGTTCTTGCCGCCGGTCCGGTCCTCGGGCAGGCTCGTGGTCGGCGCCGCCGCGATCGCACCGGTCGGCGAGAAGATGAGCAGCTTCAGGGCGAGGGCGCTGCGCTGCACCGCCTCGGCCCAGGGGCCGTCGTAGGAGAACTCCTCCGACCAGGTCGCCCAGTTGTCGATCGTCCGGTCCATCGCGGCGAGTGCACTCTCCGGCCGCGGCATGAAGATCGGCTCGTCGTGCGTGCCCACGATGGTCAGGATGTGCTTCGATCCGTCGTCGGTGGTGAACCGGCCGGAGAAGCGCGGGCGGTCGTCGTCCACCGGGTCGAACCCCTGCTCGACGATCGCGATCGTGATGCCGTCGATGCCGATGACGGCACCGTTCGCGGTGTCGAGGCGCTTCGGTTCAGCAGTGCCCAGCAGGGTTCCGGGCACGACGGCCCACTCGAACTCCACGGAGCCGCTGACCCCCTGGACGCAGCGCGCGACCTCGGCCCACGGCAGGCGGCCGGCGACACCGGTGACCATCGCGTCCGTCACGGTCGCCCGCCCGGACGGTGTCGTCCACGTCGTGACGAGCACGTTGGTGCCGGGCAGGTACTCGCGGGTCACCTCGGCCGACCGGTCCACCGGGCGGAGCGCCACGTGGCCGCCGTGTTCGGCGTCGAGGATCTCCGCGAACACGGGCGGCGAGTCCATCGAGGGGATCGGCAGCCAGTCGATCTGCCCGTCGCGGGCGATGAGCGCCACGGTCCGGCCGTCGCCGATCGCTCCGTAGGTGCGGAGCGGGGCGTACCCGTCGGTGCGTGCGTGGGTGTCGACCGCGTCGAGGGTGTCTTCGGTGCGCTCCGTCATGCACCCAGACTGCCCGCGCCCGGGGCACGACCATCAGGCGGACGTACCCCGCTGTGGAAGGCACGGAACGGGCCCACAGCTGTGCACGACCCGCGACACGCCCGAGTGAGTTGCGCATCCCGGGCGTGTCGCACTACTGTCGCTCTCCTGCCCATCGGCAGGACGCCAGCGGCAGCAACGCCGCCGGCAGAAACGCCCGCCCCGGGCACACCGGAAGGACCGCGCATGCGCGCCGTGCAGCACAACGAGGAACGCGTCGAGCTCCAGCTCGACGCGACCGCCGTGCTGCCCGAACCGCAGCAGCAGCGGTCCCTCCGCTATCCCGCGTAGGCACGGTACGTCCCACGACGCCCCGTGCCCACCCGGCCCGGGGCGTTCGTCGTCCTGCTCATCCTCGCCACGTCGTGCTCGACGTCGCCCGGAGCGCAGGCCGGACACCGTCCCGGACCGTCATCGAAGACCGTCCAGACGACCGTCCAGACGACCGTCCAGACGACCGTCCTGAAAGCGAGACGAAGCAATGAAGAAGATCAACGACCGGCTGCTGAGTTGGGCCTCGATGCTCGAGGACAACACCGAGCAGCAGGCCCGCACGACCGCACGCATGCCGTTCGTGTTCCCGCACCTGGCCCTGATGCCGGACGCCCACCTCGGCCTCGGCGCCACCGTCGGTTCCGTCATCCCGACCCTCGGCGCGGTCATGCCGGCTGCCGTCGGCGTCGACATCGGCTGCGGCATGATCGCGGTCCGGACCCAGTTCACCGAGGCCGACCTGCCCGCGGACCTGCAGGAGCTGCGCGAGCAGATCGAGCGCGCGATCCCGCTGTCGGCGGGCGCGTCGAACCGCAAGATCGTCGCGACCGCCGAGCCGCGGATCGCCGAGCTCGAGGCGATGGCCGACGCCGCCGGGTTCGACCCCGCGCAGGCGCACGGCGGCTGGCGCAACCAGCTCGGCACGCTCGGCTCCGGGAACCACTTCATCGAGGTCTCCCTCGACGAGCAGGACCGCGTCTGGCTGTTCCTGCACTCTGGATCGCGGGGTGTCGGCAACAAGATCGCACAGCGGCACATCACGGTCGCCAAGCGGCTGATGGAGCGCTGGTGGATCCAGCTGGCGGACCCCGACCTGGCCTACCTGGTCGAGGGAACGCCCGAGTTCGACCGGTACATCGCCGAGCTGCGGTGGGCACAGCACTTCGCCCTGCTCAACCGCGAGGAGATGATGGACCGCGTCGTGCGGCAGCTGTCCGAGGTCGTCGGTACCCCCGTCGACGAGCAGGAGCGGATCAACTGCCACCACAACTTCACGCAGCGAGAGACGCACTGGGGGAAGTCCGTGTGGGTGTCCCGCAAGGGAGCGATCCAGGCGACGGCCGGACAGGCCGGGCTGATCCCCGGGTCGATGGGCACGGCGTCGTACGTCGTCGAGGGCCTCGGCAACAAGCCGTCGCTCGAGTCGTCGCCGCACGGTGCCGGCCGGCTGTTCTCGCGGAGCGCTGCACGCCGGACCTTCACGCACGACCAGCTGCGCGAGGCGATGGTCGGCATCGAGTACCGCGACACCGACGCGTTCCTCGACGAGATCCCGGGCGCGTACAAGCCGATCGACCAGGTCATGGCGGATGCGTCGGACCTCGTGTCGATCCGGCACACGCTGCGGCAGGTCGTCAACGTGAAGGGGGACTGACGTGACGGTCGCGACCCTGCCCGACGTCCTGCGCGCCGTCGAGTCCGCGTGGGTGGCGCGGCCCGAGCGTGACGTCTCGTGGCCGGCCCCTCATCCGGACCGCGATCCGCTGGACGAGGAGTACTCCCGCGTCACCGACCCCGAGCGGTACCTCGTGATCGGTGCGCGCGTGGACGTCTGGGTCGAGGTGCTCGTCGACCTCGGCCTGGCCGAGCGGACCACGCGGCCCGACGGCGTCCTCCGGCTCGTCCCTGCCGTCGACGGCGCGCTGCCCCTCGACGTCGACGTCAGGTCGATGGACGGTCTCCCGGGCACCGCCGTCGACCTCTCCGTCGGCGACCCGGCTGCCGTGGTCGGATCACTGCCGAACTGCGGGTGCGATGCGTGCGACGACGGCTCCGAGACCCTGCTCGAGGCGGTCGACGAGATGTTCGTCGGGATCCTCGGCGGCGGCTTCGTCCTCATCGACTCGAAGCACTCGTCGATCGTCGCGACGGCGGACGGCTGGAGTGCCACGGGCAACACCGGGGACGTCGCTGCGGCGGTCGCCGCAGCGCGGCGCGGCGAGCGCCGTCGGGGCGGCGCACCCTGGTCGGCGCGGCCTGGTGGGTGCGCTGACGACGGTGCAGACGGGAGGCGCGGATCGGACCCGCCCCGCGCCTCCCGTCTGGTGCCGGGCAGCGTCCACAGCCCGGCGCGGCCCGGACAGACCGGCCCGCGTCGGGCACGCTTGACCGGATGAGCGACACAGCAGAGCACGCAGCACGGGAGACCGGACGACAGGTCCGACGAGCGGCGGACAGCCGCTGGTTCGAGCTGACCGCTCGCGCCGGCTTCGTCGGCAGCGGCATCGTCCACCTGCTGATCGGGTACCTCGCGATCCTGCTCGGCATCGGCAACGCGTCCTCCGGCGGTGAGACCGACCAGTCCGGAGCACTGCAGCAGATCGCGGCCGTTCCGGGCGGGGTCTTCCTGCTCTGGCTGATCGCGATCGGCACGGCCGCACTCACCGTGCGGCTGATCGTCGAGGCCATCGTCGGCGGCCGGTCGGACAGCACGCGCGGGTGGCTCGCCCGGGCGAAGGACGTCGCGAAGGCCGTTGTCTACGGCATCATCGCGTACTCGTCGGCGTCGTACGCCCTCGGTGCCGGGTCGAGTTCCAGCAGCTCGTCGCAGAGCGCCGCGGCGAAGACCCTCGCGACGCCCGGCGGGGTGTTCGTGCTGCTCCTCGCCGGCGCGATCGCGGTCGCCGTCGGCATCGGTCTCGTGGTGATCGGGTGTCGGCGGACGTTCCGGAAGCAGATCACCCGGCCGTCCGGGACGCTCGACCGGGTGGTCACGGTGCTCGGGGTCGTCGGGTACGTCGGCAAGGGCATCGCCGTGGTCATCGTCGGTGTCCTCATCGGTGTGGCCGGACTGCGGAGCGACCCGGACCAGGCGACGGGCCTCGACGCGGCGTTCGACGCGGTGCGCTCGATGCCCGGCGGCGTGTTCGTCCTGGTCGCGATCGGCATCGGGTTCCTCGCCTTCGGCGTCTACAGCTTCTTCCGCGCGCGGTACGCCCGCCTCTGACGTGCCGGGCGAGCTCGGTCCGGCTGAGGAGCACGGAGCCGGCGCCGGTAGACCGGTCCGATGAGCACCAGCGCGACGACCGGACCCGTGACCGTCTTCTCCGACGCCCGGGCGGTCCTCGCCGAGAGCATCGTGTGGGATCCGTCGGAGCAGCTCCTCCGCTGGACCGACATCACCCTCGGCACCCTCGTCACCGCGCAGTCCGACGGCACCGTCGTGTCGACCGTCCCGCTCCCGCCGCCGCTGGCGAGCTTCCAGCCGCGGGCCTCCGGCGGGTTCGTCGCGGCGCTCGGGGACACCGTCGTCGTGACGGACGAGCACGGCGTGGTCGAGCGCGAACTCACCCGCGTCGAGCACGCCACGGCCGGGCTCCGGTTCAACGAGGGCAAGTGCGACCCGTTCGGCCGGTTCCTGGTCGGCAGCATGAACCTGACGACGGGCGAGCCGGACGGCGCGCTGTACTCGGTCGAGGCGGACGGTGCGACGCGCGTGCTCCGCGGCGGCTTCGGCGTGACGAACGGCTTCGAGTGGTCGGACGACGGCACCGTGATGTACGTCACCGACACGAGCGCATCGACGATCTACCGTGGGTCGTACGGTCCGGACGGCGAACTCGGCGAGCTCGAACCGTTCGTGGTCGGCCACGCCCACGACGGTCTGGTCCGCGACGACGAGGGCTGCTCGTGGAGTGCGGTCTACGGCGGCGGCCGGGTGGAGCGGTACGGCCCCGACGGGTCGCACCTCGAGACCGTGGAGCTGCCCACCCCGAACGTGACGTCGGTGGCCTTCGGCGGCCCCGACATGTCGACGCTGTTCGTCGCCTCGGCCCGGGAGAACCTCACCGAGGAGCAGCTGGAGGAGCACCCGTCCTCGGGGGCGATCCTGGCGGTGCCGACGCGGGTGCACGGGTTCCCCGCGAACACCTTCAGCGGCTGACCGGGCGGGAGCGCACGCTGCGGCGGTGTCCGCGGGTATCGTGGGCGCTCGCCCGACCCGAGGAGACCCACGTGAACGACGAGCGCACGGCAGCCACCCCGGACCCGGCCAGCGAACTCGCGGAGGCCGAGAACGCCGACGTCACCGTCGAGGTGGACCGGGTCGCGGTCGACGGCACGTACGTCCGCGTGAGTTCGATCGGCGAGCCGGGGGAGCGCGCGTTCCTGCTCGTCGCCGGCCTCGGCATCGCGGCCACCTACTACGAGCGGCTCGCCCCGCACCTCAACGAGAACGGCCCGGTGCACGCCCTCGACCTGCCCGGCTTCGCGGGCGTTCCCCGGTTCCGCGGGAAGGTCTCGATCGAGCGGTACGCCGACGCCGTCGAGAAGGTCATCGACGACCTCGGCCTGGTCGACCCGGTCCTGGTCGGCCACTCGATGGGCACCCAGGTCGTGACCGAGGTCGCGGCGCGGCACCCGGAGATCTCGGACCTCGTGCTCATCAGCCCGGTCGTCGACTCGCACGCGCGCACGGTCCGCCAGTCCGCGTTCCGGTTCCTGCGGTCGACCCTGCACGAGCCCTCGGCGGTCCGGTGGCACGGCATCACGGCGTACGCGCTGTGCGGATGGCACTGGTTCTCGAAGGTGCTGCCCCGGATGATCGCGTTCCCGATCGAGGAGCGCGCCGCCCACGTGCAGGCGCGTACCCTCATCGTCCGCGGCGAGCACGACGCGATGGTCCCGCGGGACTGGATCCGGCGGCTCGCACGGGTGTTCCCCTACGCGGTGCTGCGCGAGGTCGTCGACGGTGCCCACTCCGTCATGCACGCCCAGGCGGACGCGGTCGCGCAGCTGGCGGTCGCACACGTCGACCACCGGCTGCCGGACCGCGGGGTCGGTTCGCTGCAGCGGGTGCGCGACGACTCGACGGCGTCCGACCTGTCGCGCCTGAGCCCGAGCGAGGCGTGGATGCTCGTGAAGTCGCGCTTCGTCGAACTGGTCGGCATGGCCAAGAACGACGACGAGACGCTCGAGGCGGCGAAGTCCGCCCACGCGGTCGCGATGGCCGACGGGGACGACCTGCCGGTCGACCCCGCCGACCGCAAGGCGGTCGTCGACGCCGTCGCACCCGAGGCTGACCCGAACCGCTGACACCGGGCACTGCACACAGCGGACAGGAGGCCCGGGGCCGGTGCCGAGAACCGGCACCGGGCCTCCCGTCGGTCGCGTCCAGGGCGACCCGTGCGCCGGTCAGGCCGTGATGCGGCCCGGCAGCATGTCGGGCGTCAGCGCGTGCGCCTCGGCGAGGACCTTGCGGGCCTCGTCGGTCTTGTCCCACACGTTCCAGAGCAGCACGCCGCGAACCAGGTCGTCGTCGTCCAGGTAGTAGACGACACCGGTGACGGTGGGGTCCTGCCAGTCCTCGACCGTGCGGAGCTTCGTGGAGACCTGCCCCACCGCTTCGTACCCCATGTCGAAGACGTCGGAGTAGAACATCGGCGTGTGGTCGTAGGTCTCGTCGGCGTCGGCGAGGTTCCGGCCCGCCTGCCGACCCTGCTGCTGCGCGTTGTCGACGTGCTCGACCCGGCGGGTCCCGAGGATCCGGTCCGGGTACTCGGCGACGTCGCCGGCCGCGAAGACCGAGTCGTCGTCGGTGAGCAGCGTCGACGAGACCACGATGCCGTCGCGCACGGTCAGACCGGCGTCGGCGGCGAGCTGGGTGGCGGGCTCGATGCCGAGTCCGGCGACCACGGCGTCCGCTTCGAGCACGGAGCCGTCGTCGAGCGTGAGCGTGACCCCGTCGGCCGTCTGCGTGCCGGACTCGACCCGGCGTCCGAGTCGGAGGTCCACGCCGGCGTCGGCGAAGCGCTGCTGGAACGCCCGCGCGAGGTCGTCCGGGAACATCCGGCCGCCCACGATGTCGTCGGGGTCGACCAGGGTGACGCGGGCGCCGTTCTGCACGACCCCCGCGGTGATCTCCTGACCGATGTAGCCGCCACCGACGACGACCACGTGCGCCCCGGCGTCGGCGAGCTCGCGGAGCTTCCGGTAGTCGTCGGCGCTGCGGTAGTCGAGCACGCGGTCCGAGGGCTCCAGGCCCGGCAACCCGCGGGGCTTGCCGCCGGTCGCGATGAGCAGCCGCTCGTAGCCGTGGGTCTGGCCGTCGGCCGTGGTCACGGTCTTCGCGGCCCGGTCGATCCCCGTCACCGCGGTGCCGAGGACGAACGACGCCCCGGTCTCCTCGGTGTGCAGGTCGACCTTCTCGTCCCAGCTGAAGTCCGGGTCGGTCCACAGCTTCTTCGACAGGGCGGGGCGGGCGTAGGGCCGGTCGACGTCCTCACTGAGGATGCCGATCGTGCCGTCGGCGTCGAGCTCGCGGACACCGCGGGCTGCGGCGTCGGCGACCATCCCGCCGCCGATGATGAGGTATCGGTAGTCGGTCACGGTGCCTCCCGGCGTCAGATCGTGGCGACCGAGCCGGAGTCGACCCGGTAGTTGGAGCCGTTGACGAAGCTCGCGAGATCGGAGCAGAGGAACGCGATGACGTTCGCGACCTCCTCCGGCTCACCGCGGCGCTTCAGCTCCATGTAGGGACGTTCCTCGTCGAGGAAGCTCGTGATCGCGTCCTCGAAGCTCTGGTTCGTCTCCTTCGCCCGCTTGTTCATCATCGCGTCCGTCATGGGCGTGTGGATGAACGCGGGGCTGACGGTGTTCACGAGCACGCCCTCCTGCGCGTAGGTGCGCGACAGGCCCTTCGCGAACGACAGGACCTCCGCCTTCGCGGCGCAGTAGGGCAGTTCGTCGTCGTAGGGCTGCGAGGCGTCCTCGGACACGAGGTACACGATCCGGCCCCAACCGCCCTGCCGCAGGTCGCCGATGAACTCGCGCGTGATGCGGACAGGACCCATCAGGTCGACGTCGATGGTGTCGGCCCAGCCCTGCTCGTCGATCTCGTGGAACAGTCCCTGGGCGCCGGTGACGCCCGAGGACTGCACCAGGATGTCGATCGCGCCGACGGCGTCCCGCACCTTGCCGTGCAGGTCCGCCAGGCTCGCCGCGCTCGTGACGTCGGCGGCGAACGCGTGCAGCTTGCCGAGCGGCGCCTCGAGTTGGTCGGCGCTGTTGTCGAGCTGCGCCTGGTCGAGGTCGCTCACGACGACGGTCGCACCCTCCGCCAGGAGGATGCGAGCCGTGTTCCAACCGATGCCGGAGTCGGCACCGAAGACGAGAGCGGTCTTGCCCTGGATGCCGAGGTCCACGGGGCCCGCTAGGCGTGCGCCGAGGCGTCGGCGACGGCGGGCGTCGTGGCGGAGGCCAGCGGCGTGCTCGGTGCGCGGTTCTCGGCCGAGACCATCCACGCGAGCTGCTCGAGGCGCTCGATGAAGCCGTGGAGCAGGTCCGCGGTCGTCGGGTCCTCTTCGTCGACCTCGTCGTGCACGTCGCGCATGGTGCCGGTCGCCTGGTAGAGGCGGAGCGTCACCTGGTCGATGGCGTCGTGCGTCGTGATCTCGCCCTCTGGGAACTGGTCGAGGTGGCTCGACGCGGCGACCGTGCTCGAGCGTCCGTCCGGCACGGCGTACAGGGCGCGCATGCGCTCCGCCGTGTCGTCGGCGAACTCGCGTGCGGCATCGACGATCTCGTCGAGCTGCAGGTGCAGGTCGCGGAAGTTCGTGCCGAGGATGTTCCAGTGGGCCTGCTTGCCCTGGAGGTGCAGGTCGATGAGGTCCACGAGGACCGCCTGGAGGTTCTTGGCCATCTTGTCCGAAGCGTGCATGGTGGTGGCTCCTTTCGCGTCGGTGACCCGTCCGGTCTACGCGGTGCGGCCGAGACCACTCTCAGTGCGCACGGAACCGCACTGTCCCCCGAGCGTTCGACCGGGTGTGTTCGCGCCGGTCAGTGGGCCGGTGCCGGGTCGACCTGGTCGACGGCGCCGCGCATCTGCTCGAGGAACGACGCCACGATGCGGGCCTCGTCCGCTGGCAGTCCCTCGGCGATCGACATCATCCGGCGGTGCATGATGCCGAGGGTCGCGCGGACCTCGTCGTCGGTCTCGGTCGTCGGGGTGATCACGAGCGCTCGACGGTCGGTGGGGTGCGGGTCGCGACGCACGTGGTTCGACTTCACCAGGCGGTCGATCAGGATCGTGGTCGAGGCCGACGAGATCTTGAGGTAGGCGGCGAGGTCCTTCGGGCTGATGCTGCGGCCCGAGCGCTGCGACTGCAGCAGGAAGCGCACGGCGAGCAGGTCGGTCTCGCCCATGCCCATCGAGTCGCGGGTGCGACGGCGCATCGCGGTCTCGGCGGCCCGGTAGCGTCGCAGGGCGTTGAGCACGGCCACCCCGCGCTGGGTCGCGTCGTCGTCGGGGAACCAGTACCCGGACGCCTCGGTGATCTCCTGCGTTGCCATTGGCACAGGCTAGTCCGTCTCGTATGGAGGCCGTCTAGCGACTTCCTGTGGGTGTGCCTGCTTCGTTCCCGCATGCAGGACGGGAGGCCCGTGGCGGGGTCGCCACGGGCCTCCCGTCCGTCCTGTGGTGCGGTCGACCGCACCCGGTCGCTCTACGCGGCGGCCTGCTCCGTCGAGGCGTCGGCGAGTGCGTGCAGCGCGCCCTGGACGAGCGAGGTGACCTCGGCGTCCTCGCGCGGGTGGGTCTCCGCGAAGCGGACGACCGACTGCGGGATCGCGACCTTGACGTCCTCCAGGACCTTCGCACCGGCGATGCCGGCGACCTTGCGGGCGTCGTCGTGAGCCCACACTCCGCCGTACTGCCCGAACGCGGAACCGATGGCGGCGAGCGGCTTGCCGGACAGCGGCGAGGCGCCGAACGGACGCGATGCCCAGTCGAGGGCGTTCTTCAGCACGGCCGGGATCGTGCCGTTGTACTCGGGGGTGACGAGCAGGACGGCGTCCGCGGCGGCGATCGCGTCGCGGAAGGCGACGGCGGCGGCCGGCGGGGTGTCGCCGTCGATGTCCTCGTTGTAGAACGGCAGGTCGACGATGCCGTCGAACGTGGTGACCTCGATGCCCTCCGGCGCGTGGTGCGCCGCGGCCTCGGCGAGCTTGCGGTTGATGGAGTCGGCACGGAGGCTGCCGACGAGTGCGAGGACGTTCGTCATGGTGATCCTTCTGGTTCGAGACGTTGTTCTGGGACGGAAAAGTGTCTGCGACAACCAATCCGAGCGTACGGCGTGCTATTCCCAGACCGCTGGGTACGGTGGCGACGTGAGCACGCTTCGGACGCCGGCCAGCACACCCCGCACGACGAACCCGGACTGGTGGCGCGATGCCGTCGTCTACCAGGTCTACCCACGCAGCTTCGCGGACTCGAACGCCGACGGCCTGGGCGACGTCGCGGGCATCACCAGCCGCGTGCCGTACCTGGCGGCGCTCGGCGTCGACGCGTTGTGGCTCTCACCGTTCTTCCCGTCGCCCTCGCTGACGGCGGGTACGACGTGGCCGACTACCGGGCGGTCGATCCGCGACTCGGTTCGCTCGAGGACCTGGACGCCCTGCTCCGGGCCGCGCACGAGCACGACCTGCGGGTGATCGTGGACATCGTGCCGAACCACACCTCGGACGAGCACGAGTGGTTCCGCGCGGCGCTCGCATCCGCACCGGGCTCGCCGGAACGGGCGCGGTACGTGTTCCGCGACGGAAGCGGTCCCGCCGGGGAACTGCCGCCGAGCGACTGGGTGTCGAACTTCGGCGGGAGCGCCTGGACGAGGGTCGCGGACGGTCAGTGGTACCTGCACCTCTTCGCACCCGAGCAGCCCGACCTGGACTGGTCGAACCCGTCCGTCCGCGCGGATTTCGAGGACACCCTGCGCTTCTGGTCGGACCGCGGGGTCGACGGCTTCCGGGTCGACGTCGCACACGGCCTGGCGAAGGACCTGTCGACGCCGTACCGCGCATCGAACGAGCACGCGCTGCCGCTCGACGGCTCCGACCCGCTGTACGACCGCGACGAGGTGCACGAGGTCTTCGCGTCCTGGCGCACCGTGCTCGACGAGTACGACCCGCCCCGGGCCGCCGTCGCCGAGGCCTGGGCACCGGCACCGCGACGCGTCCTGTACGCCCGGCCCACCGAACTCGGGCAGGCGTTCAACTTCGACCTGCTCGAGGCGCCGTTCGAGGCTGCCGCCTTCCGGAGCATCATCGAGCGGAACCTGGCGGCGTCCGAGCAGTCCGGTGCGTCGAGCACCTGGGTGCTGTCGAACCACGACGTCGTGCGGCACGCCAGCCGCTACGGTCTGCCGGACGACACCGACACCGACGCGTGGCTGCTGACCGACGGCACCACCCCCGAGCTCGACCGCGAGCGGGGCCTCCGCCGTGCCCGCGCCGCGACCCTGCTGATGCTCGCGCTGCCCGGGTCGTCGTACGTCTACCAGGGCGAGGAACTCGGCCTGCACGAAGCCGCCGCGATCCCGCGTGACGAGCTGCAGGACCTGAAGTGGCTGCGCTCAGGACACACCGTCAAGGGCCGGGACGGGTGCCGTGTGCCGATCCCGTGGACGACCTCCGGACCGTCGTTCGGCTTCGGGGACGTCGCGCCGCTGCTGCCGCAGCCCGCGGACTTCGGGGCGTCGTCGGTGCAGGCGGAGGACGGGGATCCGGCATCGACGCTGTCCCTGTACCGGGCAGCGCTCGACGCTCGTCGCCGGTTGCAGCAGGGGGAGGAGCTCACCTGGCTGGACGCCCCCGACGACGTGGTCGCCTTCGCCCGGCACGACGGGTGGCGGTCGGTCACGAACCTCGGCACGACGCCCGTGCCGCTGCCGTCGGGTGACGTCGTGGTCGCGTCCGGCCCGCTCGGTGACGCGGCCGGCGTGCTGCCGGGCGAGACGACGGTCTGGTTGGCCTGAGCGGACCAGCTCTGGCCGTTCTTCCTCCACAGCTCTTCCTCCACAGCCAGGAGGCCCGTGGCTGCGATCCACAGATCGGCTTCGGCCCGACCTGCGGTGACCGCTCGATCGCGACGATCGGGACATGACAGAACCCACTGCTCCGACATCCGTCCCGGACCCGCTCCGGTCGCGGGCTGCCCGTCGCTTCGCGACGGTGTGCACCGCGCTGACCGCCCTCGCCGTCCTCGCGGCTCCTGCGATCCTGCCCACCGGCTCGAGTGCGGCGACACTCGACTTCCCCTACGACAACTCGTTCACCAGCGCGGCCGGTGGCACCCTGAGCGGTGACGCCGCGATCGTCGACGGCCGTCTCCGCCTGACCGACGACGTCCGGAACCAGGCCGGGGCGTGGTCGACGAACGACACGTTCCCGTCGGGCACCGGGCTCGAGATCGCGTTCGACTACGCGATGCACACCGACAAGGACGACCCCGGCGCTGACGGCCTGCTGCTCTTCCTCGCCGACGGCGCCGCCGTGCAGGGGGTCGGGGCGTTCGGCGCCGGCCTCGGGTACGCCTGCCGGAGCACGCAGACCGAGGGCGGCGGACAGGCGTGTGACCTGCCCGGGGTCCCTGGTGGGTTCGCCGCGATCGCGATCGACCACTACGGCAACTTCTCGTCGCGGATCAACGGCTCGGGGCCGAGGGCGCAGGCCGACCACGTCGTCGTCCGCGGGTCCGGCAACGGGAACGACGGCTACCGCTACGTCGCGGGGGCTCCGGCACCCGGGGGCACCGTGACGACCGGCTCGACGCCGCGCACGGTCCGCGTCACGCTGCTGCCGGGCGAGGACGGCGAGCTCACGCTGACTGGTGCGGCTGCAGGTCGGTCAGGTGATGCGCACCGTGCTCGACGGGGTCCCGCTGCACGGCGACGGACAGGTGCCGATGCCGAGCACGCTGCGGCTCGGGTTCGCCGGCGCCACCGGCAGCCACGTGAACACCCACGAGATCGACGCCCTCCGGGTCCGGAAGCCGGCGGACCTGTCCGTGGAGCACGACCTGCCCGCGACCTCGGTCGCCGGCAGCACCGTCCGGTACACCGTGACCGCACGGAACCCCGGTCCGAACGACGCCGAGCCGAGCCCACTGCGGGTGGACGTCCCCGAGGGCATCGAGGACGCCACCTGGACCTGCGCGCCGGCAGCGGGTTCGGGCTGCGCCGTCGCGTCAGGAGCGGGCGACGTCGAGACGGACCTCGCCCTGCCCCGCGGCGGATCGGCCGTCGTCACCGTCGAGGGGCGCATCGCCGACGGCGCCGAGGGGCCGCTCGAGAGCGTCGCGACCATCGCCCCGCCGTCGTCGATGTCCGACACGAACGAAGCCGACAACGCCTCGCGGGCGAGCACCACGGTCGTCACGGCCGTGGCCGCGGCGCACGTCGAGACGGACAAGTCCGTCTCACCCACGACCGTCGAGCCCGGCGACGAGGTCGTGTACACCGTGACCGCACGGAACCGTGGGCCATCGGTCGCCCAGCAGGTCGGCGCGACGGACGACCTGCCCGACGCGATGCGGTTCGTCGGGTCCGACGACGGCTGCACGGCCGAGGGGCAGCGGGTGACCTGCCGTTCCGACGTCGCGCTCGCCGTGGGGGAGACCCACGACTTCCGGCTCCGGGCCGTGCTCGATCCGGAGTACCAGGGGGACGGCTCCGACGTGGTGAACGTGGCCACGGCGACCTCCCCGACGGACCCGGACGGCGGCGACCCGTCGACCGAGGTCGCGATCGTCGTCGACCAGGACGACGAGGGTCCCGCGCCGAGCCCGTCCCCGACCCCGGCGCCCGACCCCGACGACGCGGCATCGGTGCCGGATGCTCCCCGCGGTGACGACGGCGACGGCGACCGGGGTCCCCGTGGCCCCGTCACCGACGCGGCGCCGCAGGCCGCACGGGGCGCCCTCGCCTACACCGGCGTCGAGGACCTCGGGCTGGTCGCCGCGCTCGCCGCGGTGGTCGTCGCGGCCGGTTCGACCTGCTGGTGGCTCGCGCGTCGGCGTGGACGGCGTTCGGTGGTGACGGACGACCAGCCACGGTCCTGATCCAGCGGTGGGGTGGCGTCGTCCGGGCGACGCCACCCCGGCCGGCATTCGAGCATCCTCAGTGCTGCGGACCCCCGGCGGTCGGTCGGCTGCCACCGCGGCGGTAGGATCGATCTCACGATCCGCATGCCTGAAAGAGGTCCCGTGTCCGACACCGTGGACGACGCCACCACCGTGAACGAGGCGACCCAACGCGCGCGGTACTGGCCGATCCTGATCCTCCGGGCTGTGCCCGCCGCGGTCGTCGCGCTCGTCATCACCTTCTCGACGAACCACGCCGCCGGCTACGGCCTGCTGTTGTTCGCGGGCTTCGCGCTGGTCGAGGGGCTCGTGCTCCTGTGGGCCGGTGTCGCGCGGCTCCCGCTCGACGGTCGGTCCCGCCGCACCACGCTGCTGCAGGCCGTCATCACCCTGCTCGCCGCCGTCGCCGGGTTCGCCGGCAACGGCCTCGGGCTGCCGGCGTTCATCTCGGTCATCGTCGCCTTCGCGGTGCTCACCGGTGCGCTCGAGCTGGCACAGGGTCTGCGGGCTCGTCGTCGTTCCCCCTTCGCGCGGGACTGGACCACGATCGGCGCGCTCACCCTGCTGCTCGCGATCGCGTTCCTCATCACCCCGCCGGACTACTCGCAGCAGCTCGGTGGTGTGGAGCAGGTCACCGGCACGCTCGACGCCTCGATCGTCCTGGTCGGCCTGCTCGGCGCCTACCTCGCCATCACGGCGGTCTTCCACGTGATCGCCGGCCTCTCGCACAAGTGGGGCACGGCCACGCCGGCCGTCGCCCCGGACGGAGCACCACACGCATGACCACCCCCAGCCGTCGTGACCGTCTGCGCCCGGTCGAGCTCCTCGGGATCTCCGCGATCATCGCGGTGTTCACCGGACTCGTCGTGCTGTTCTCGACGCGGGAACTGCAGCTGGCCGTGATCTTCCTCGGCGTCGCGTTCATCGTCGTCGTCGTGGTGTTGGCGATGCTCCAGCTCGCGTCGACGAGCGACCAGGACGACAACGACATGCTCGGCGGGCACAAGACGCCCGGCGACGGCGAGGGCGACGACTTCCACTGATCCACGGCGGTCGCCGCTGATCGCACCGCGGTCGGACACGCCCGAGATCACGTTTCCGCCACGGTCCTGTCAGGATCGCGGGTCCTGCCGACACCTCTGGGTGAAGGAGGTGGGATGTGGACGTGACGACCGACACGGACGAGGCGCTCGTCCGCGCGATCGCGCAGGGGGACACCGGTGCGCTCGCACGGGTGTTCGACCGCTACGCCGCCACGCTCACCCGGTACGCCTGGGCACTCGTCGACGACCGGTCGGACGTCGAGGAGATCGTGCAGGACACGTTCCTGACCCTGTGGCAGCGAGCGGTGGCGCTGGAGCTCCCGGCGGACACCGTGCTGCCGTGGCTGCTCGTCGTCTGCCGGAACCACGCCTTCAACACCGGGCGCAAGCAGGCCCGCCGCCGCGCGGACGACCTCCCCGAGCACCTCTCGTCGCCGGCCGAGCACGACGAGGCCCGCGAGACCCTGCGCTGGGTCCGGGCCGAGATCGCCGCGCTCCCCGACGTCGACCGCCGCATCTGCGAGCTCTGCCTGCTCGAGGGGCACTCCTACGCCGAGGCCGCCGAGCTGCTGGGCCTCAGCGTCGGGGCGGTCACCCAGCGCGTCTCGCGCAATCGACGCCGACTCAAGAAGGTGGTGATGCACGATGAACACTGAGCCTCCCGAGGGAGACGACCTGCAGCGCATGCTCGTCTCGATGAAGCAGCACGTCCTCGAACGTGCCACCCCGCGCCCGAAGCGCCGTCGTGGTCGGTCCGGTGTGGTCATCGGCGTCGTCGCGCTGCTCGCCGTCGGTACCGCTACCGGAGCCGTCGCGCTGACGCTCTCGCAGCAGGACACCCCGGTCGCCGCGCCCACCCAGACGCAGGCGCCCGAGCCCTCGCCGACGGCCACCACCCCGAGTTCCGCACCGATCACCGGCACGCCACGCCCCACCGCGACGTCGACGCCCCTGAACACCACCGCCACGATCCCGACGGACTGCCGCGCGGTCGTGCCGGCGTCGGAGTACTCCCGGTTCTTCGGGGACATCACCGCGACCGAGCAGGACGTCGACGGCTCGAGTGACGGTGGCGACGGCACCGCCGCCACCGGACTCAGCTGTGAATGGCGGGCGCCGGGTGCGGACGGTGGGTGCTGTACGTCACGGTCTCCACCACGACCGCAGAGCAGGCCCGGAACCAGGTCGACACGTTCGGTGACGAGGCCGGTGGCACCTGCACCGAGCGTCCGGACGGCACACTGTGCCAGCTCCGAGCGACCCTCGACGGCGGCGTCGCCAAGGCGTACACCCTGTACGTCCGCGGCGACAGCTCCGTCGTCGTCGACCAGATCGGCTTCCCGACCGACAACCTGCTGGGTGCGGTCGTCGGGGAGGTGTGGGGACTGACGGCCAGGAGGCTCGTGGCGGACCCGCCCCGTGCCTCCTGTCCGTCGGTGGGGTCCACCCACCGGCGCCGCGTCAGACGACGCGCGCGGCCACGATGTCGCGCGCCAGCGTCCGGACCGCACGGTTCGGCTCCGGACTCGTGCGGATCGCCAGGCCGATGCGGAGTGGTTCGACCGCGTCCTCGAGCTCGAGGACCGCGCCGTCGTGCCGCACTCCGGAGTCCGGCACGACCCCGACCCCCAGCCCCGCCGAAGCGAACCGGATGACCGCGGGCATGTCGTTCATCTCGGCGACGATCCGCCGTCGGATCCCGAGCCGTTCGAGTGCGCCGTCCAGGATGATCCGGTTGCCGAACCCGTGCGCGGTGTCGACGAAGGGTTCGTCCGCGAGGTCGGCGAGCGACACCGAGCGGCGCCCGGCCAACGGGTGGTCCGACGCCGTGAAGACGCGGAACGGCATCTCGCGCAGCGGTTCGACCACGACTCCGGCCGGCACCGTCGGCAGCCCCGTGCACGCGAGGTCGAGCCGCCCGGCGACGAGGTCCTGCACGAGCCCGGTCGTGCCCGACGGTGAGGTCATGAGCTCCACGGTGACGAGTGGGTGCCGCCGCCGGAACCGCTGCAGCACGCCGGTCAGGTCGACGATGTCCATGCTCGTGAAGATGCCGAGCCGCACCCGTCCGCGCAGGTCGGCGTCGTCCACGGTCGCCAGGTCGCGCATCCGGTCGAGCGACTCCAGCACCGCGCGGGCGTGCGGGAGCAGGTCCTCCCCGGCGGTCGTGAGCACGAGGTGCCGTCCGGTGCGGTCGAACAGCCGCACGCCGAAGGTCCGCTCGAGCGAGGCGATCCCGGCCGACACTGTCGACTGCGCCGCCCAGAGCCGTTCGGCCGCGCGGGTCACGCTGCCCTCGGCGGCGACGGTCACGAACTGTTCGAGCAGGCGGGTCTCCATCGCCCCATCATCGATCCGATCGATGGACGGCATCAAGAGCATCCGTTGGACTCGATGCTCGGGGCGCGCGATCATCAGAGCATGTCAACCGTGACCGACACCCCGACGGGCGCTCTCCCCGCCACAGCATCCGCTCCCGCGAGCGAGCGTGTCCCGGCCCCCGTGGCCGTCGTGCGCACACCCGTCGGCGTCACGGCTTCGGCTTCTGGGCCGTCGCCTTCGCGTTCCTGTCGGTGATGGCGTTCGCGACGGTCCCCGCACCGCTGTACGTCATCTACCAGGCACGGGACGGCTTCCCCACGTTCACCACCACGATCATCTTCGCCGCGTACGGCGTCGGGGTCGTCGGGTCCCTGTACCTGGCCGGACACCTCAGCGACGTGCACGGGCGGAAGCCGCTCATCCTCGTGTCGATCGCGCTCGAGCTCGTCGCCGCCGTGCTGTTCCTGGTCTGGAACGACGTCACCGGCCTCATCGTCGCGCGACTCGTGACCGGCCTCGGCGTCGGGACGCTCACCGCCACGGCGACCGCCCACCTCGGTGAGCTGCGGGTCCGTGCGACCGGTTCGTCCGACTCGGCGAAGGGTGCGAGCGTCGCCGCCGGTGCCGTGAACCTCGGCGGGCTGTCGCTCGGCGCCCTCGTCGGGGGTGCGCTCGCCGAGTTCGTCGGAGCGCCGCTCATGGTGCCGTACGTCGTGTTCGTCGTCGCACTGGCCGTGGCCTTCGTGCTCGTCCTCGTCGTGCCGGAGACCGTCGCACGGCCCGAGACCCGCGTGGCCTACCGCCCGCAGCGCATGCAGGCACCGGAGGGCAAGGCCGCCGCGTTCTGGGCAGCCGGTGCCGCGGCGTTCGCGGCCCTCGCGGTCCAGGGGCTCTTCACCTCTGTCGCCCCGACGTTCCTCGGCACCACGTTCCACGTCACCGACCGGCTGGCGGCCGGTGGGACGACCTTCGGGGTGTTCGCCGCGAGCGCCGTCTCGCAGATCGTGTTCGCCCGACTCACGCAGCGCACGCAGATCCGGCTCGGCATGGTGCTCCTGGTCGGCGGCCTGGCGGTGCTCGCCGTCGCCGCGGTCCTGCTGCAGGTCGCCGGCTTCATCGGCGGTGGCGTCGTGGCGGGCGCCGGGGTCGGGCTGCTCTTCCGGGCCAGCATCGCGAGCGCCGGAGCCCTGGTCGGTCCCGAGCGTCGGGGCGGGGTGCTCGCGGCCACGTTCCTCATCGCCTACGCCGGGTTGACGGTGCCGGTCGTGGCCGTCGGGGCGGCGCTCCTGGTGATCCCGACCCTGCCCGTCCTGATCGGGTACGTGGTGCTCGTCGCCGTCCTGGCCGTCATCGCCGGCACCCGACTGGCCGCGCGCGCCTGACGCGGGGCGGGCCTCCCGCCCGCCCGTCGCATCCCGGAACCTGGTTCCGTCGTCCGGGGCGCACGCCCGGCATACTGGGCGCGTGCCCCAGAACCGCAACCGTCCCGTGATCACGGGGATCGCGGCCGTGGTGGCCGCCGGTCTCCTCGCCGGCGGGTTGTTCCTGACGGCGCGGCAGGGCGCGGACGACCCGACCATCGGTGCCGGATCGACTTCCGGGACGCCGAGCGACGCGCCGACCGCCTCCAGCGACGGCACCGTCACGATCACCCGCACCGGGCCGGACCTGCCCGGCGACACCACCCTGGCGCGGTGCGACTCCACGACCCAGGCGGCCGTCGCCCAGTACGACACCGCGGCGCTCGGGCGGGTCACCCTGCAGTGCGGCACGTCGGCACAGGGCTACGAGCACATCCGGCAGCGGCACACTGCCGACTGGCAGGAGGTCGTCGCGGGCCACGGTTCCCGCGACTGGGACGACGCGATGCTCACGGCCGTGCAGACGGCGCTGGTGTCACCGCGCGCAGGGTTCCCCGTCGACGCCGGCGACGGCAAGGTCTGCTACGCGGCACCGGTGCGGTTCGACGACGGGTCGCGTCCGGATGCGGACCCGTTCGTGAAGGTCATCGTCTCCGCCACCACCGACCGCGTCATCACGGCGTACCCGACGCGCACCGACGACTGCTGACGCGGGCGGGCGTGCGCGGGTGAGTGCGTCCGCCGACCCCGAACGACACTCTCGATGTCGTACGACGTCGAGGATGTCGTCTCGGGGCACCGGCAACAGTGCGCGCGTGCAACGAACGACGAAGCCGATGTCGTACGACGTCGACGAAGTCGTTCCGCGTCGACAGATGCGGCGGGTGCGACGAGCCAGCCACCCACACGGCACCCCTACGCGTGCACCTCGTGCTCGTGCCGCCGGTGCGACGCGGGCTCCAGCTGGAAGGTCGAGTGCTCCACGGGCACGTCGAAGTGCTCCGCCACGCACTGCTGCAGCTCGTCGAGGATCCGCGGAGCGTGCGCCGTCGAGAAGCACTCGTCGTCGACCACCACGTGCGCGGTCAGGTTCGGGACCCCGGTCGCCACCAGGGTCGCGTGCAGGTCGTGCACCGCGATGACGTGCTCGAGCTCGAGGATGTGTCCCCGCACGTCGTCGAGGTCGAGCCCCGGAGGCGTCGACTCGAGCAGGACGTTCGCGGTCTCGCGCAGCAGCCGGATCGCCCGCGGCAGGATGAGCAGGCCGATCAGGATCGCGGCGACCGAGTCCGCGCGCTCCCACCCGGTCAGCATGAGCACGATCGCGGCGGCGATGACGGCGACCGAACCGAGGGTGTCGTTGAGGACCTCGAGCCGTGCGGCGCGCGAGGTGAACCCCTCGCCCGAGGCCCGCAGCAGCACGCCGTAGGCCACCAGGTTGCCGACGAGGCCGATGATCCCGAACACGAGCAGCGGCCCGGAGTGGATCTCGGCGGGCACGAACAGCCGCTGGATCGCCGAGATGATCACGAAGACGCCGACCGCGAGCAGGATCGCCGCCTGCGCCGTGGCCCCGAGCACCTCGGCACGTTGGAAGCCCCACGTGCGCTGCGTCGTCGGGCTGCGGCGGGCGAGCCGGGTCGCGACGAGTCCGATGCCGAGCCCACCGGTGTCGACGACCATGTGCCCCGCGTCGACCAGCAGCGCGAGGGAGCCGGTGACGACCGCGCCGACGACCTCGGCCAACAGGATCGTCGCCGAGATGCAGAACGCGATGAGCAGCGCGCGCTCGGATGCGTGCCCGTGCGAGTGCCCTGCGCCGTGGTCGTGACCCATGTGCCACATCGTAGGGATCCGCACCGACGACATGCCAGGATCGGGACGTGACCCGGTCGCCCTACGAGCTGTCCACACCGCCCGACGTGCTGGCCCGCTTGCACCCACGACTGTCGACGTACTTCGGCGCGATCCCGCCCGGCCACGTCGGGCGCGGTGAGGGTGTCTTCGACGTCGTCGGCACGCCCCGCCGGTGGTTCTGGCCGCTGCTCGCGGTGTTCGCCCGCGATTCCGTCATGTTCCCGGTCTGGGAGCGGGACGTCCCCTTCACGGTCGAGAACCGCCCGGCTCGCGTCCGTCGCGGGCAGGCGGTCCGGGAGGCCCGGGTCGCGGTCCGCGCCCGCGTGACGTTCCGTGCGCTGGGACGCGAGTGGTCCGGGCTCGCAGGCTCGCCCGGCGCGGCCCGCGCAACGCTGGCGCGTTGCCGTTGAGCGGGCCGCGCCCGGCCCGCATCGCACCGCGGGTCATGCTCACAGAACGATTCGATGACGAAGCGGACCTGCAGCGCGTGTCCCTGGTGCTCACGGCGCCGGTGCTCGGCACGCTGTACCGGTACGAGGGGGCGTTCCGGTACGAGATCGCGCCGGACACAGAACGGGGATGAGATGAGCGAGCAGAAGGGCCGCGTCGTGATCGCGGGAGCGAGCGGCTTCGTGGGGCAGTACCTGCGGGACGCCTTCGCCGAAGAGGGCTACCAGGTCGTCACGGTCGGCCGGACGGGCGACGCGGTGTGGGGCAACACCCTGCGCATCCGCGAGCTCGTCGACGGTGCAGCCCTCGTCGTGAACATGGCGGGCAAGAGCGTGAACTGCCGGTACGGCCGACGCAACCGCGCCGAGATCATGCGCTCACGAGTGGACACCACGCTCGAGCTCGCCGAGGCCATCCGCACCGCCGAGCACCCGCCGCCGCTGTGGCTGAACGCCTCGACCGCGACGATCTACCGGCACGCCGACGACCGACCCCAGGACGAACTGACCGGCGAGCTCGGCGAGGGCTTCTCGGTCTCCGTGGCGCGCGCGTGGGAGGACGCCTTCTTCGGCGCCGACCTGCCGTCGACCCGTCGGGTGGCGCTCCGGATGGCGATCGTGTTCGGCGACGGCAGCGCCCTCGTGCCGCTCATCCGACTGGCGCAGGCGGGCCTCGGCGGGCCGCAGTACGACGGGGCCTGGGTGCCGACGCGTTCCCGGCTGCGGGCGGGGACGTACCACCACCATCGGCCGACCCGGGGTCGCCAGCGGTTCAGCTGGGTGCACATCGCCGACGTGCTCGGCACGATCCGGTTCGTCCGCGACCACCCGGAGCTCGAGGGGCCGGTGAACGTGTCGAGCCCGAACCCGTCCGACAACCGGACCGTGATGGCGACGATCCGTGACGCCGTGGGTCGGCGGTTCGGACTGCCGACGCCGCGGTGGATGCTCGAGGTCGGTTCCTTCGCCATCCGCACCGAGACCGAACTGGTGCTCAAGAGCCGGTGGGTGGTGCCGACGCGGTTGACCCAGGCGGGTTACGAGTTCCGGTACCCGCACCTGCGCGGTGCGCTCGCCGGGATCATCGCGGAGCGTCGCCAGCACCGGGGCTGAGCACCGGCACCGGGATCCCGTCGACCGGCGTCGGCACCGGGACCCCGGAAGGCGACGAGTGCGACGGACCCGACGCGCGTGCCGGTCGCGACGACCACAGCACCGCCCCGACCACGACGGCGCCGGCGAGCACCTCGACCAGGTCGGGCACCTCGCCGAAGGCCGCCCACGACGCGAGCACACCGACGACCGGCACGAGCATCGAGAACGGGGCGACCGTGCTCGACGGGTAGGTCGCCATCAGCCGCGACCAGATCCCGTAGCCGACCAGGGTTGCGACCAGCACGATGTAGAGCAGGCCGAGGTCCGCCGGCAGGGCGCCCGCGGTGAAGGCCGTGCCGAGTGCGGCACCGATGCGGTTCGGCCCCTCGACCACGAACGACAGCACGGCCATCGGGATCGGCGGCACGACCGACCACCAGAGCGTCAGGTGCAGCGGGTTCGCGGCTCCGGCTCGTCGTGTCGCGACGTTGCCGATCGCCCACCCGAGGGCACCGCACAGCGCCAGCACCACCGGCAGCAGGGCCGCCGTCTGCGACCGGTGCAGGGCGATCAGGCCGAGGGCAGCGACCGCGATCGTCACGCCGATGACCTGTCGTCCGGTGAGCCGTTCGCGCAGGAACACGCCGGCGAGCACCACCGTGAACGGTGCCGAGGCCTGCAGCACGAGCGAGGCGAGCCCGGACGGCATCCCCGACGCCATGCTCAGGTACAGGAACGAGAACTGCAGCACCCCGAGCCCGAACCCGACGAGCAGCAGCCGCCCGAACGGGATCTTCGGCCGCGGCACGAACAGCAGCGTCGGGATCGCCAGGATCGTGAACCGCAGGGCCGCGAGCAGGAACGGCGGGAAGTGCTCGAGGGCGAGCGCGGTCGCGGGGAAGTTCAGGCCCCAGACGACGGCGACGACCAGGGCGAGGAGGCGGTCACGGGTGGTCATGCTCCGATCGTGGTGGCTGCGAAGGTGTAGGACCAGCGAATTGTTCGCAACCGACGTTGTAGCCTCCTGCATGGTCAACTTCGACGTGCACCTGCTCGCCGTCCTCCGCGAGCTCGCCGAGCGCGGCAGTGTCACCGCCGTCGCCGAGGCCACGCACCGCACGCCCAGCGCGGTGTCGCAGCAACTGCAGACGCTGCAGCGGCAGGTGGGCGTCCCGCTCGTCGAGCGCGTCGGACGCGGCGTCCGGCTCACCGCCCACGGCGAGGTGCTGGCCGGCCTGTCCGCCGGCGTCGCCACGGCGATCGCCCGGGTCGACGCCGCGTGGCAGGAGCACCTGGGCGGCGCGACGGGCCGCGTCGACCTCGCGATCTTCCCGTCGGCGGCCGAACTGCTGCTGCCCGGAGTCCTCACCCGGATGCGCGCGCACCCCGGCATCGAGCTGACCCTCGTCGACGTGGACGTCAGCGAGGGAGTTCGCGCCGCTCGCCGCCGACCACGACATCGCCATCGGGCACCGGTCGGACGGGGTGCGACCGGCGGACCAGGGGGCGGTCGAGACCGTGCCGCTCCTGCGCGAACCGCTCGACGTCGCCCTGCCGCCGGGGCACCGGCTCGCCGGGCGCGAACGGGTCGGGATCGACGAGGTCGTCGGCGAGACCTGGATCGGCGTGCCGGAGGGCTACCCGATCGACCGGGTCCTGCAGGCGATGGCGGCGGCGTCGGACGCACCGCCGAGCGTCGCCTTCCGGACGATCCACCTGCCCGTCATCGAGAACCTGGTCGCCGCGGGGCACGGCGTCGCACTGGTGCCGCGCTACACGTCGGGCACCCGGGCGTCCGGCCGGTTCCACCTGGCCGAGCTGGCCGACGTGCGCGCAGGGCGCCGGATCGAGGCGCTGGTCCGCCCCGACCGTGCGGTCCGCCCCGTGGTGCGCACCGTCCTGGAGGCGCTGGTCGCCGAGGCCCTGGACGTCACCACCTGAGACGGTCGCGCCCACTGCCGGGCGCACGCCGTGCCTCCCGGCCGCGTGGGCGCTGCGGCAGACCCGCTTCGTGAGCAGAAGCGGTCGGGTCCTGCGCCGCGACTCGACCTCTTCTGCTCACTCGGTGAGCGCCAGGGGCGTCAGCGCACCTGGATCGGGGTGCCGAGCGGCAGGAGCCCCGCGAGTGCGGTGATGTCGGCGTTGTGCATGCGGATGCAGCCGTGCGAGGCGGCGGTGCCGATGCTCGAGGTGTCGTCGGTGCCGTGCAGCCCGATCTGCCCCGGGCCGCCACCGAACGAGTTCAGCACGTCCGAGAACGCCGTCGTGCCGTAGGCGAACGGGCCGTACCCGGCGTTCGTCGGCGCCAGCAGCTCGGTCAGCGCGAAGCGGCCCGTCGGCGTCGGCGTCCCACCGGTACCCGTCGCGACGGGGTAGCTGTCGACGACCTTGCCGGCCTTGTAGAGCTCGAGGGTGTTGGTCGACGTCGTCACCACGATCGCGTACGGGTCGGCGGACAGGTCGACGGACGTCTTCTCCACCCAGCCGGTGCTGCCGTTCGGACGCTGCGCGAGCTGCACCTGCACCCACCTGTCCTGCTGCGCCACCACGAGGAACACGAGCGGGGCGCCGGAGGTCTGGGGGTTCGGCAGGGTGGTCGTGACCGCGCCGCCCGGGGCGGTGTGCACCGCGATCGACGCGCCGCGGACCGCAGCGACCGTCGACGTCGCCGGGGCGTGCACCGCGTCCACCGGGCCGCGGCTCGCGGTCGGCGTCGGCGTCTGAGTCGGTCCCCGGGTCGCGCTCGCTGTCGGCGTGCTCGATGCGACCGGCGATGGCGCCGAGGTGGGCGCGGCGGCCGGAGCGGACCACGGGCGCATCGCCAGGACGACGATCACCGCAGCGACGGCGATCGCCACGGCAGCGGCGAGCACCCCGGGGCGGAAGCGGGACGACGACGGTCGGGGCACGGTACGGCTCCTCGGTTCGGACGTGGCGACGGCGCCCGGCGTGGAACTCGCCGGACGCCGTCGGACGCCGCTGAGGACGTCGGTTCGGTCGGTGCTGCGGATCAGCCGGTGAAGGCCGCGTTGCCCGGGACCGGGACCGCGACGGGAGCCGGGTCGTCGACCGGGGTGGGGTCGGTGCCCGGCGTCGTCGGGTCGGCCACGATCGTCACTGCGAAGCTGACCAGGATGCCGCTGTCGTCCCCGCTCAGGATGAGGGCGACGTCGCCGGCCGGGATGTCGGCGCTGAACGTGGCGGTCCCGGAGACGTTGCCGTCCGCGTCGGCGGTGAAGACCTGGTCCGCACCGACGTACTCGAGGTCCGGCAGCAGGATCGCGGGCAGCACCTTCTCACCCGGCAGGAAGCCGGTCGCGGTGACCTGCACACCCGGGTCGCGGAGCGACGACTGCGTGGTCGGCGTCTGCACCCGGATCGTGCCGGTCGGCTCGGGGGTGAAGTAGGTGTTGTCCTGGTTCCGGGAGATCCCCGTGACCGTGCCGGTCCCGGTGAGCGTCACCGCGCCGTACGCGTTGATGGTGGCGTCCGGGGTGGTCGCCGCGAACTGGGCCTGGAAGGCCGCGAGGGTCGCCGCGGTGCCCGCGGCGATGGTGCCGACCGGCAGCGTGGCCGTCCAGGTGCCGTCGACGGCGGTGGGTCCGGTGGCCGAGGTGGTCAGGACGACGCCGTCGCCCGGGGCGTTGTCGGTCGAACCAGCGGTGTCGACCACCAGTGCGTAGCGGGCGTCACCCGACGCGATGAGGTCGGCGGTGCCGAGGCCGAGGCCCTCCCGCGATGCCTTCACCGTGCTACGGACATCGGTGAGGTCGGTCGCGGCGCTGCCGGTCGTGGCGTGCGCGAGGAGCGTGCCGGTCGGCAGCGTCGCGCCGCTCGCGCCGAACGTCGGCGTGCCGCCCGTGGTGAACCAGGTCGCCGGGAAGGCGCCGCTCGTCCAGGTCGTGAGGTCGTCCGCGGCGACCCACTCGGTGCCGGCCGGCGTCGCGGCACGGCTCTCGGGCGAGGTCTTCGCAGCGGTGCCCTCGCCCGCGGTGCCCGTGATGGACTGCTGGGACGCTGTGGGGGTCGGGCTCGGCGCGTTCTCGGCCGTGGCGACGCCCGGGAGGGCGACGAGCGCGGCTGCGAGCGCGGTCACCGCGGCGGCGGTGGCGATGGTGGTACGGCGCATGGATGGGTTCTTCCGGTTCGAACACCCGAGCGGGGTGCAGCGCGGACCCGGTTCCGTGCTCCGCGACGTCGCGGTCCCCCCAGCGTCCGTCGCGAGCTTACGTGAGGAACCGTCGCGCGTCACGCGGATGTCCGGGAACGTCGGACGTCAGACGTCGAGGTGGTCGACCAGCTCGTCCGCCAGGCCCGTGTACGTCGCCGGCGTCAGGTTCGTCAGCCGGGCCTTCGCGCCGTCCGAGATGTCCAGGCCGTTCACGAACACGATGAGGTCCTGCTGGGTCACCCGCTTGCCGCGGGTGAGGTCCTTGAGCATCGCGTAGGGGTCCTCGATGTTCGACTGCCCGGCGGTGACCTCGGCGCGGATGACCGTCTGGATCGCCTCGGCGAGGACCTCCCAGTTGTGGTCGAGGTCGTCGGCGAGCTTGGCTTCGTTCACCGAGATCTCGCCCAGGCCGCGGCGCAGGTTGTCGAGCGCGAGCAGCGAGTGCCCGAACGCGACGCCGATGTTCCGCTGCGTGGTGGAGTCGGTCAGGTCGCGCTGCAGGCGGCTCGTCACGAGGGTCTCGGACAGGGTGGAGAACAGCGCCGACGAGATCTCGAGGTTCGCCTCGGCGTTCTCGAACTTGATCGGGTTGATCTTGTGCGGCATCGTCGACGACCCGGTGGCACCGGCGACCGGGATCTGCGTGAAGTACCCCATCGAGATGTAGGTCCACACGTCGGTCGCCAGGTTGTGCAGGATGCGGTTGGCGTGCCGGATCCGGTCGTACAGCTCGGCCTGCCAGTCGTGCGACTCGATCTGCGTGGTGAGCGGGTTCCAGGTGAGCCCGAGGCCCTCGACGAACTCGCGCGACAGCGTCGGCCAGTCGGCCTCGGGGTCGGCGGCGAGGTGGGCTGAGAAGGTGCCGGTCGCGCCGGAGAACTTGCCGAGGTACTCGCCGCCCTCGATCTGGGCCAGGACGCGCTCGAGCCGGTAGACGACGACCGCGAGTTCCTTGCCGAGCGTCGAGGGGGTCGCGGGCTGCCCGTGCGTGTGGGAGAGCATCGGGACGGCGCGCAGCTCGACGGCGAGGGTCCGCAGCTTCTCGAGCACGGCACGGTACGCCGGCAGCCAGACCTGGTCGACGGTGTCCCGCACGGTCAGGGCGTAGGACAGGTTGTTGACGTCCTCGCTCGTGGCGGCGAAGTGGGTGAGCTCGGCGATCGCGTCCAGCCCGAGCTCCGAGAGGCGGCGGCGGACGAAGTACTCGACGGCCTTGACGTCGTGGCGGGTCGTCGCCTCGATCTCGGCGAGTTCGGCGATCTGGTCGTGGCCGAAGGTCTCCACGATGCGTCGGAGTGCGGCCTTGTCGTCGACGCTGAGCGGCGAGGTGGTGAACATCGCGTGGTCGGTCAGGAAGACCAGCCACTCGACCTCGACCACGATGCGCGCGCGGTTGAGCCCGGCCTCGGAGAGGTGCTCGCCCACCGTGTGCACGATCGGGTAGTAGCGCCCGTCGAGCGGGCTGATCGGCTGCGGGGGAAGGGGGTCATGGGGCTCCCTGACGGACGGCCGGCTCGAGCTGGTGGAAGAGCGCCCGGCAGGCCCGTTCGACGGTCGAGAGCACTCGGTCGAACTCGTGCCGGTCCGCGTAGTACGGGTCCGGTACGTCGGTCTGCTGGGGCCAGGCGTCGTCGTACCGCAGCAGGAGCGTCACCTTGGCGGAGTCGTCCATGGTCGGTGCCCACGATCGCAGGACGCGTTCGTGGGAGCGGTCGAGTGCGACCACCAGATCGAGGTCCGGGAACCGGTCCGGGTCGAACTGACGGGCGCGATGCCTGCTGCCATCGTATCCGCGTGCCGCGAGGGCTGCGATCGTGCGCTCGTCGGCCGGTTCGCCGACGTGCCAGTCACCGGTGCCGGCCGACTCGACGTGGAAGCGGTCGGCGAGCCCGGCGTCCGCCGCGATCTGCGCGAAGACGACGCCGGCCATGGGGGACCGGCAGATGTTGCCACTGCAGACGAACGAGACGCGGAACGGGGCGTCGACGTCCGGGGCCATGGTCACATCATGACGCAGGGAGGGGTCCTCCGCGAGGTCCGTCCGGGTCACGCCCGCTGGCGGTTCAGCACCGGACGGACGAACAGCCCGATCAGCCAGGCGAAGACGGCGAGCACGAAGGCGCCCACGATGCCCCAGCCGAACGACTCGACCTCGAGCCCGAAGCCGAACGCGTCCGAGATGCCCGCGACGATGAGCAGCAGGATCGCGTTCACGATGAAGGAGATGAGCCCGAGGGTCAGGATGTAGATCGGGAACGCCACGATCCGGATCAGCGTGCCGATCACGGCGTTGACGAGCCCGAACACGAAGGCCACGAGCAGGTAGGTGAGCACGGTCGCCGTGGTCCCGCCGTCGCCGAACGCGGTGACGGAGACGCCGCTGACGATGAGCGTGGTGAGCCAGAGGGCCACGGCGTTGACGACGAGGCGGACGAGGAATCGCATGCACCCATGATGCCCTCCGGTCCCCGCGCACGTGCCGGTAACCTGAACCGGTGACTGACGAGCGTGTGCACATCCGGCCCGAGATCGCCGTCCTCCCCGCCTACAAGCAGGGACGCCAGGCCGCCGACGACGCCTTCAAGCTGTCGAGCAACGAGAACCCGTTCCCCCCGCTCCCCGGGGTGGTCCAGGCCGTGCAGGCGCAGACCGCGTTCAACCGCTACCCCGACGCCACCGCCCTGGCCGTCCGTGCCGCGCTCGCGAACCGGTTCGGTCTGACCGCCGACGAAGTGCACGTCGCCCCGGGCAGCGTCGCGATCCTGCACGAGCTCGCCCGCGCGACCTCCGGTCCGGGCGACGAGATCGTCTACGCCTGGCGGTCGTTCGAGGCCTACCCCGGTGTCGTCACCGTCGCGGGTGCCACGAGCGTGCAGGTGCCGAACCGGCCGGACGGCGGCCACGACCTCGACGCGATGGCCGCTGCCGTCACCGACCGCACCCGCATGGTGATCGTGTGCACGCCGAACAACCCGACCGGCCCGATCGTGACCGAGTCCGAGTTCGCGTCCTTCATGGCCGCGGTGCCGCAGTCCGTGCTGGTCGTGCTCGACGAGGCATACGCCGAGTTCGCGACCGACGAGGCCGCCGTGCACGGGCACCCGTTGCTGGCCCGCTACCCGAACCTGGTCGTCCTCCGGACCTTCTCGAAGGCGTACGGTCTCGCCGGGCTGCGCGTCGGCTACGCCCTCGGCCCGGTGTACGTGCTCGAGGCGGTCCGCGCGTGCGCGATCCCCCTCTCCGTCACGGCCCAGGGGCAGGCGGCCGCACTGGCGAGCCTGGAACGCGAGGGCGAACTGCTCGAGCGGGTCTCCGAGATCGCCGCGCTGCGCGACCGCATCGTCACCGAGCTCCGCGAGCAGGGCTGGGCCGTGCCGGACGCCCAGGGCAACTTCGTCTGGCTGCCGACGGGGACCGCACGGTCGCCGCGGCCGCGGCCTTCGAGGAGGCCGGCATCATCGTGCGGGCCTTCCCGCCGGAGGGCATCCGCATCTCGATCGGCGAGCACGAGGCTGTGGAAACGCTCCTCGAAACGGCCCGCTCGCTTGTGGGGGACCTCCAGGTGGCCGACTGATGCCTGCCGCTACGCTGGCCCGCATGTCATTCCGCGCCGCGGCTCCCGCGACGACCACCGTCCGGCTCCTCGACCCCGAGGGTCGGTTCGTGGAGTCCGACGAGAACGCCGAGTTCGCCGCCGCCGCGCGGGCGATCCCCGACGAGACCCTGCTGGCGATGCACCGCCGCATGGTCCTCACCCGACGGTTCGACCACGCCGGCCACAACCTGCAGCGCACCGGCCAGCTCGGCCTCTGGGTGCCGAGTCACGGGCAGGAGGCCGCGCAGACCGGTTCCGCCTTCGCCCTGCGCGCCCAGGACCACGTCTTCCCCTCGTACCGCGAGCACGCCGTCACGATGCAGCGCGGTGTCGAGCCGATGGAGATCATCGCGATGTACCGCGGGCAGACCCACGGTGGATGGGACCCGGACCAGCGCGGCAACACGCACATCTCCACCCTGGTGATCGGTTCGCAGACCCTGCACGCCACGGGCTACGCGCTCGGCCAGAAGCTCGACGGCGACGTCGGCACGGGCGACCCCGACCGTGACGCGTGCTCCATCGTGTACTTCGGCGACGGCGCGACGAGCCAGGGCGACGTGAACGAGGCGTACGTGTTCTCGGCGTCGACCAAGGCGCCCGTCGTCTTCTTCCTGCAGAACAACCACTGGGCGATCTCGGTGCCCGTGTCGGTGCAGTCGCCCACGCCGCTCGTCGACCGTCCTCGCGGCTTCGGGATCCCGAGCGTGCTGATCGACGGCAACGACATCCTGGCGTCGTACACGGCGTCGGTCGTCGCCACCGACCACGCCCGCAGCGGTCAGGGTCCCGCGTTCATCGAGGCGGACACGTACCGCATCGGCGCGCACACGAGCTCGGACGACCCGAGCCGGTACCGCGCCGACGGCGAGCTCGAGGACTGGGTCCGCCGCGACCCGATCGTCCGCTCCGAGGCGTACCTGCGCTCGAAGGGCGCGACGGACGAGCAGTTCGCCGCGTTCGACGAAGAGGGCGAGGACATCGCCGCCGACGTCCGCCGCCGCACCGTGGCGCTGACCCCGCCGTCCGTCGACGTCATGTTCGACAACGTCTACCGCGAACCGCACCCGCTGGTCGCCGAGCAGAAGGCCTGGCTCGAACAGTACGAGGCCGGCTTCGAAGGGGGCGCCCACGCATGAGCACCACCGAGCAGCTCTTCGACTACACGCTGCGGTCCCACCCGGGCGCCGGCGAGGTCCCGAGCGACCCCACCCCGACCCTGCCGATGGCGAAGGCCCTCAACGCCGGGCTCGCCGCGGCGATGCAGGCAGACGACAAGGTCCTGCTGATGGGCGAGGACATCGGCCAGCTGGGCGGCGTCTTCCGCATCACCGAGGGCCTGCAGGACCGGTTCGGCCCCGAGCGCGTGCGGGACACCCCGCTCGCCGAGGCCGGCATCATCGGCACCGCGATCGGCCTCGCCCTGCGCGGCTACCGCCCCGTCGTCGAGATCCAGTTCGACGGCTTCGTGTGGCCCGGCTTCGACCAGATCACCTCGCAGCTCGCGAAGATGGCGAACCGGCTGCCGGCGCACATGTCGCTGCCCGTCGTCATCCGCATCCCCTACGGCGGCCACATCGGTGCCGTGGAGCACCACCAGGAGTCGCCCGAGGCGTACTTCGCGCACACCCCCGGTCTGCGCGTGGTCAGCCCGAGCACCCCGAACGACGCCTACTGGATGATCCAAGAGGCGATCGCCTCGAAGGACCCGGTCGTCTTCCTCGAACCGAAGTCGCGCTACTGGCCCAAGGGCCAGGTCGACCTCGTCGACGGGCACGTCCCGATGCACACCACGCGTGTGGCACGCACCGGCACCGAGGTCACCCTCGTCGGCCACGGTGCGATGGTCGCGACCCTCATGCAGGCCGCCGAGCTCGCCGAGTCCGAGGGCACGAGCTGCGAGGTCATCGACCTCCGCTCGATCTCGCCCATCGACTGGGACCCGATCCTCACCTCGGTCCGCAAGACCGGTCGCCTGGTCATCGCGCAAGAGGCGTCCGGCTTCGTCAGTGTCGGCAGCGAGATCGCCGCCACGGTCGCCGAGAAGGCGTTCTACACGATGCAGGCGCCGCCGCTGCGGGTGTCCGGGTTCGACATCCCGTTCCCGGTCTCGAAGCTGGAGCACCTGCACCTGCCGGACGCCGACCGCGTCCTCGAGGCCGTCGACCGCGCCCTCGCGTACTGATCCAGCTCGACCGACCCAACTCGTCCGAACGCCGAAGGAGCCGTCAGTGGCCGTCGCCGAATTCCCCCTGCCCGACGTGGGCGAAGGCCTCACCGAGGCCGAGATCGTGCATTGGCGCGTCGCGATCGGGGACGAGATCACCGTCGACCAGGTCCTGGTCGAGATCGAGACCGCGAAGTCGCTCGTCGAACTGCCGTCGCCGTTCGCCGGTACCGTCACCGGGCTGCTCGTGTCCGAGGGCGACACGGTCGAGGTCGGCAAGCCGATCATCCGTGTCGAGTCCGACGCGTCGGTCGCGTCCGGTGCGCCGGTCGCAGCCCCGGCCGTCCAGTCGGGAGGCCCGGCACCGGTCGCCGACAGCGTCCCGACCTCGCCCGTGGTCGCCCCGACCCCGCCCGTGGCGCCCGCCCCGGCAGCTCCGGTCGCGCAGACCCCGCCCGCCCCCACGGTGGCCCCGGCACCCGCTGCTGCCTCTGCTCCCGTCGTCGCTGCCGCGCCCGCGGCTGCCCCTGCGGCAACCGCGCAGCCCGTCGCCGACGGTGCCTCCGTCGTCGGGACGGACGAGTCCTCCGGCGCCGTCCTCGTCGGCTACGGCTCGGCGACCTCGTCGCCGTCGCGTCGCAAGCCGGGTGCCCGCCGGGCCGCAGCCCTCGCGGCCGAGGCGAGCCGTGCCTCCAGTGTGGATGCCGCAGCAGCGGCCGAAGCGGCCAGCGATCCCGGTGAGGACACCACCGCCGAGGCGATCGCCGGTCTGGCCTCCGCGCCCGCGCGCAAGCAGACCCTCGCGACCAACGTGCTCGCGAAGCCGCCGATCCGGAAGCTCGCGAAGGACCTCGGTGTCGAACTGACCGAGATCGTCGCGACCGGGTTCGCCGGCGAGGTCACCCGCGACGACGTCATCCGGCACGCGAAGCAGGCCAGCGTCTTCCGCAACATCGAGACGCCCGAGTGGGGCGAGGTGCGCAGCGAGACGATCCCGGTCAAGGGCGTCCGCAAGGCCATCGCGACCGCGATGACCACCTCGGCCTTCACCGCACCGCACGTGTCGCTGTTCGTCGACGTCGACGCGACCCACACGATGGAGTTCGTCAAGCGCCTCAAGGCGTCGCCGACGTTCGCCGGCGTCAAGGTCTCGCCGCTGCTCATCGTGGCGAAGGCCGTCATCTGGGCCGTCCGCCGCAACCGTTCGGTGAATTCGACCTGGACCGATCGCGAGATCATCGTCCACCACTTCGTGAACCTCGGCATCGCCGCGGCGACCCCGCGCGGGCTCATCGTGCCGAACATCAAGGACGCGCAGGACATGTCGCTGCTCGAACTGGCGCAGGCGCTCGAGGAACTCACCCTCACCGCCCGTGACGGCAAGACGACGCCGAAGCAGATGGCGAACGGCACCGTCTCGATCACGAACATCGGCGTGTTCGGCATGGACACCGGGACCCCGATCCTGAACCCGGGCGAGGTCGCCATCGTCGCCATGGGCACGATCAAGCCGAAGCCGTGGGTCGTCGACGGCGAGGTCCGGTCGCGCATGGTGACGACCATCGGCGCCTCGTTCGACCACCGCGTCGTCGACGGTGACGTGGCGTCGCGCTTCGTGCACGACGTGGCCTCGGTGCTCGAGGAGCCCGCGCTCCTGCTCGACTGAGTGGCGTTCGGGGCCAGCGCGTCGGTCGTTCCGCTTCGTGAGCAGAAAGGGTCGGGTGGCTTCGAGCCACTCGACCATTTCTGCTCACCATCTGCGGCCTTCCGCAAACGTCGCGTGGTGTTCACACGGATGTCGGTGGTGCGGGGGATGATCGGGGCATGGTCCACCAGCTCCTGACCCCTCGCAGGAGATCCGAACGGATCGCCTCCTGCTCACCCCGCTCACGCCGGCCGACATCGACGACGTGCACGCGGTGTTCGCTGACGCCCGCACCTGGCAGCACCTGCCGAGCGGACGGCACGTCGCCCGGAGCTCGAGCGTGGACCTGGTGCAGCGGAAGATCGGTGGGCGGGCCCGACACGGACTCGGTTCGTGGGCCGTCCGGACCGCTGCTGACCACGCGTTCGTCGGGGTCGGCGGTGTCGACATGACCGCCGGTGGGGTGTGGAACCTCGGCTACCGGTTGGCTCCCGCCGCCTGGGGGCAGGGCTTCGCGTCCGAGATCGCCCTCGCTGCCGTGCGCGCTGCTGCCGAGACCGCGCCGGACGTCCCCGTGACGGGTCGCGTGCTCACGAACAACCCCGCGTCCGCCGCGGTGCTCCGTCGTGCCGGGCTGTCACTCGTGTGGCAGGGGGCTCCCGGGGTGCAGACGTCCTCCGCTGCGGGGGTCGAGGGGCAGGTCTGGACCGACCGGCTGCTCTCCGACGAACAGTTCGCCTGGCTCGTCCGCAACGCCTGAACCCTCCCGCCGGTCCACGCGGAACGTCACGCACATTGGCGTTCCGAGGTCGACTCGCTACTGTGATGGGAACTGGTCATGTCCGCGCATGACCACCACCCAGGACCAGCAACGGAGCACGAGGGACGCATGACGAGCCGCATCACCGAGGGTGCCGAACCGAAGCACCAGCAGTTGCGGCGCATCCTGCTCGACCTCGCTACCGCTCGCCTGGCGCCCGGGGCCGCGATCCCGTCCGAACGCCAGCTCATCGCCGAGTACGGCGTCTCACGGATCACCGTGCGCGAAGCCCTCGGGCAGCTCGTCAACGAGGGCTACCTGGAGCGCGTCCGCGGCAAGGGCACCTTCGTGGCACACCGCCCCGTGCAGTCGACGCTGCACCTGGCGTCGTTCACCGAGGAGATGCGCGCGATGGGCCACGTCCCGACGACGGTGGTCCTGGTGCGCGAGGAACGTGTGCCGCCGAGTGACACCGTGGCGGCCCTGCGGCTCGACGCCGAGGTGTCGGCCTTCCACGTGAAGCGACTCCGGATGGCGGACGGCGCTCCGGTGTCGATCGACGACGCCTGGCTCGTGGCCGATGCGTTCCCGGGGCTGCTCGACCACGACCTGTCCGGGTCGGTGTACTCGATCATCGCGAACGAGTACGGCACCCCGATCGACCGGGCACAGCAGACGGTGGCTGCGAACCCGGCCGCCGACGACGTCGCGACCCTGCTCGGCACGAAGACCGGTGCCCCGGTGCTCGAGTTCGACCGGGTGTCGTACGCGGGGAGCGCCCCGTGGAGCACACCCGCAGCTGGTACCGCTCGGACCGCTACCGCGTGCAGATGGAGGTCACCGCGACCCCGGCGGTCGCGTAGTCCGGCACGAACGCGAAAGCGACTCTGTGCTGCGAACGTTCCGCAGCACAGAGTCGCTTCGGCAAGGAAGAACCGGGGAGGTCCGGGTCAGACCTCGAACAGGGTGTCGCCGTCGAGCACCGAGGTGCCCACCGTGCCCTGGTCGACGGTGTCCGGCGCGGAGCCGAGCACCACGACGGGGCAGATCGGCGAGTAGCCGGCGGCCGAGATCACCGAGGGCGTGAACCGGACGACGGGGTCGCCGGCCGTGACCGTCGACCCCTCGGTGGCGAGGATCTCGAAGCCCTCGCCCGCGAGCTTCACGGTGTCGATGCCGACGTGCACGAGGACGTCCGTGCCTGCCGAGCCCTGCAGCGCGAACGCGTGTGGGTGCAGCTTCACGATGGTGCCGTCGACCGGGGCCACCGCGGTGACCGCGCCCTCGACACCCGTCGGGTCGACGGCCACACCGGCGCCGACGAGCTGGCCGGCGAACACCGGGTCCGGTACGTCAGCGAGGGCGACGACCGGGCCGGCGAAGGGCGTGCGGACCGCCGTCACAGTTCGTCCTGGATGTCCTGCGCGAGGTTGTCGGCGACGGTGCCGACGATGACCTGCCAGCCGGTGCCACCGCCGACGACGGCCTGGGCGCCCGCAGCCTGCAGCGCGGCCTTGTCGACGAGGTCGCCGTCCTCGACCTCGACACGGAGGCGCGTGATGCAGCCCTCGACCTCTTCGATGTTGTCGGCACCGCCGAGCGCGGCGATGATGTCGGCTGCCTTGATGTCGGCCATCGTTTCCTCCTCGTTAAGGGTTCTCGTACCAGGTTGACACGGGACCGGTCTCGGTTCAGACTACGGAACTGGTCATGACCGGACAGGACCGGACCTGGCGACACCGCCGAGGTTACCTGCGCTGGCTGCACGACTCAACTCACCCCGACAGCTCCACCCAATGACGAGAGGACCTCCGATGAGCGCCACCACTGCCACGGACGTGCCGGAGAAGAAGAAGCCGAAGAAGCAGTCCCGGCTGTTCGCCAACGCCCAGCGCCTCGGACGGAGCCTGCTCCTGCCGATCGCGGTCATGCCGGCCGCGGGCATCCTGAACCGCATCGGGCAGCCCGATCTGCTCGGCGCGATCCCGGGCTTCGAGACGGGCGCGGGGGTCATCTCGGCTGCCGGCCAGGCCATCTTCACCTGGCTGCCGCTCCTCTTCGCGGTCGGCATCGCGATCGGGTGGGCGAAGAAGTCGGACGGCACGACCGCTCTGGCCGCCGTCGTCGGCTACATGGTCATGTACCAGGTGTTCGCAGTCATGTCCCCGGTTGTGCTCGCGGGGGTCAAGGACGCGAACGGCGACCAGGCGACCATCAACTTCGGCGTCCTCGGCGGCATCGTGATGGGGCTTGTCTCGGCGGTCATGTGGGAGAAGTTCCACCGCACGAAGATGCCCGACTTCCTGGGCTTCTTCTCCGGTCGTCGCCTCGTCCCGATCCTGACCGCTGCGGCTGGTCTCGTCATCGCCGTGCTCATGGCATTCGTCTACCGCTACTTCGACATCGCGCTCACGGCAGCCGGTACCGCCGTTGCGGACAACGCCGTGATCGGTGGCGGCATCTTCGGGTTCGCGAACCGCATGCTCATCCCGATCGGCCTGCACCAGCTGCTCAACTTCTTCCCGTGGTTCCAGCTCGGCAGCTTCACGAACGCGGCCGGCGACATCGTGCACGGCGACATCCCGCGCTTCCTCGCCGGCGACCCGACCGCGGGTATCTTCCAGACCGGCTTCTTCCCGATCATGATGTTCGCGCTGCCGGCCGGTGCACTCGCGATCTGGCGCAACGCCAAGCCGCAGAACCGCAAGCTCGTCGGCGGCATCATGATCTCGGCCGCCCTCACCTCGTTCGTGACCGGCATCACCGAGCCGCTCGAGTACTCGTTCATGTTCGTCGCGTTCCCGCTGTACATCATCCACGCGGTGCTCACCGGGACCTCGCTGGCGCTGGTCAACGCCCTCGGCATCCACGACGGGTTCTCGTTCTCGGCCGGTGCGATCGACTACGTGCTGAACTTCGGCAAGGCGGACGGGGCGATCTGGCTCATCCCGATCGGCCTCGGCTACGCGGTCGTGTACTACTTCCTGTTCAGTTTCGTGATCAAGAAGTGGAACCTCCGCACCCCCGGGCGTGAAGAGGACACTATCGCCGAGAACACGATCGAGGCGGCCACCAAGCCGTAGACATCACCACGTGACGGACGGGCGCGCCCCGCTCAGCGGCAACGCGAAGCGTTGCGCGGGGCGCGCCGACCGAGCCTGCGAGGGAGGCGGTGCCAGCTGGCACCGGGCCTCCCGTCGTGCTGTCGTCACCACCAGAGCGCTGATACCGGTTTTGACAATCGTTATCAGCAAGCGCTACCGTCGGAGCATGCACAACCGCCTCCTCGCCCTCCCGCTCGTCGCCGGCGCCGCCGCGCTCGCCCTGACGGGCTGCGCCACCTCCTCGGCCTCGGGCGACGCCAGCAGCGACGGGAAGATCGCCGTCGTCGCCTCGACCAACGTCTACGGCTCGATCGTCCAGTCGATCGGTGGCGACCAGGTGTCGGTCACGAGCATCCTGAACGACCCCTCGCAGGACCCGCACTCGTTCGAGTCGAGCGCCCGCACCCAGCTCGCGGTGTCGAAGGCCGACCTGCTCATCGAGAACGGCGGCGGGTACGACGACTTCATGACCACGCTCGCCGACGCCTCGGACACCAAGGCCGACACCATCAACGTCGTGAAGCTCTCCGGCTTGGACAAGGGCGGCGACGCCGAGTTCAACGAGCACGTGTTCTACAGCTACCCGACGATGGTGAAGCTCGTCGACGACGTCACGAAGCGCCTGTCCGCGCTCGATGCGGGCGACGAGGCCACGTTCGAGAAGAACGCCGACGCGCTCACGACGAAGCTGGAGGACCTCGAAACCCAGACCGCCGACCTGAAGAAGACGTACGACGGCGAGAAGGTGGCGTACACCGAGCCGGTGCCGGGCTACCTCTTCGACGCGATCGGTCTCGACAACGTCACCCCCGAAGCGTTCTCCGAGGCGATCGAGGAGGGCGACGACGTCCCGCCGGCAGCCCTCAAGGACACCCTCGCGCTGTTCAGTGGCAAGCGCGTGGAGCTGCTCGCCTACAACGACCAGACCTCGAGCGCCGAGACCGAACAGATCAAGAAGGCTGCCGACCAGAACGACGTCCCGGTGGTCGGTGTCACGGAGACGCTCCCCAAGGGGCAGGATTACGTCTCGTGGCAGCAGGCGAACATCGACGCGGTGCAGGCGGCGCTCCAGAAGTGACGACCTCGACCGCAGCAGCGACGACCGACAGCCCGGCGACCACCTCGGTGGACGACCGGGCTGCGGCCCGTCCGGTCCTGGCCCTGCGCGACGCCGGGTTGTCCTTCGGTGAACGGAAGCTCTGGGGACACCTGGACCTGGACATCGCGCCGGGGGAGTTCGTCGCGGTCCTCGGCCCGAACGGCGCCGGCAAGACCTCGCTCCTGCGCACGGTGCTCGGGCAGCAGCGCCTGACGAGCGGCACGATGTCGTTCCTCGGTCAGCCCGTCCGGCGTGGACACCGGAAGATCGGCTACATCCCGCAGCAGCGGCTCATGGAAGCCGGCACCCCCTGCGCGCGCGGGACATGATCGCGCAGGGTGTGACGGGGCACCGGTGGGGCGTCCTGCCGACGTCGAAGGCCGACCGCGCCCGCATCGACCGCATCCTCGACGAGGTCGGCGCCACCGCGTTCGCAGACGCCCCGGTGGCCGAGCTGTCCGGCGGCGAGCAGCAGCGCACCCGCGTCGGTCAGGCCATCGCCGCCGACCCGGCACTGCTGCTGTGCGACGAACCCCTCATCTCGCTCGACCTGCGGCACCAGCGCGGCGTCACCGAGCTCATCGACCGGCAGCACGATGCAGCCGTCTTGTTCGTGACGCACGACGTGAACCCGATCCTCGACGTCGTCGACCGGGTCCTGTACATCGCCGGCGGCCGGTTCCGGATCGGTTCCCCGGACGACGTCCTGCGCGCCGACGTCCTGAGCGACCTGTACGGCACCCCCGTCGACGTCGTCCGCACGATGGGCCGCATCGTCATCGTCGGCGCGAACGACGCGCACGACCACCACCACGGCGAGGTCGACCCGCACGCCCCGGCGTCGGACGAAGGGCGGATCTGATGGACGTCCTGTCGACGGTCTTCTCGTTCCAGGACTACGGCGAGCTCGTGACCCTGGTGCAGAACTCGATCTGGGCCGGCGCGGTGCTCGGCGTCGTCGGCGGGCTCATCGGCCCGTTCGTCGTGGCCCGGAACATGCCCTTCGCGGTGCACGGCATCTCGGAGCTGTCCTTCGCCGGCGCGAGCGCGTCCCTGCTGCTCGGCGTCAACGTCGTCACGGGCTCGCTCGTCGGGTCGGTGATCGCGGCGCTGCTCATCGGGGTGCTCGGCTCGAGAGCGCGCGACCGCAACTCGATCATCGCCGTGCTCATGCCGTTCGGCCTCGGGCTCGGCATCCTGTGCCTGGCGCTCTACAAGGGGCGTGCGGCCAACAAGTTCGGGCTGCTCACCGGCCAGATCGTGTCGGTGGACAACCCCCAGCTGACGTTCCTCATCGTCATCGCCGCCATCGTGGTCGCGACCTTGCTCGTCATCTGGCGGCCGCTGATGTTCGCGTCGGTCGACCCCGACGTGGCCGCGGCCGCCGGCATCCCGGTGCGGACGCTCGCGATCGTGTTCATGCTCGTCCTCGGCCTGGCCACCGCGGTGTCGGTGCAGATCGTCGGCGCCCTGCTCGTGCTGTCGCTGCTCGTCACCCCGGCCGCCGCGGCCCTGCGGCTCAGCTCGCACCCGGTCGTCGTGCCGGTGCTCTCCACGGTGTTCGCCGTGGTGTCGGTCGTCGGTGGCATCCTGCTGGCACTCGGCGGCGGCCTGCCGATCAGCCCCTACGTGACGACCATCTCGTTCGCGATCTGGGTGGTCTGCCGGATCGTCGGGGCCAGGCGCGACCGCCGTGGACGCGACCGGGTCGTCCGCCGCGACCAGCGTGGCGGGGGCGCACCGGGCCTCCCGTCCGGAACGAACGGAACCGGAACCGGAACGGACGGAACCGGAACCGGAACCGGAACCGGAACGTCAGCCGAAACGAAGGTGGGTGCACCAGCATGAACGCCGTGCAGAAGGTCAAGCGGAACACGTGGCAGCGCGAAGCGGTGCGCGGTGCCCTCGACTCCACCGAGGGGTTCGTCAGTGCGCAGGCGCTGCACCAGCACCTGCGTGACGAGGGCTCGACCATCGGCCTCGCCACCGTCTACCGGGCGCTCGCGGACCTGGCGACCGAGGGTGACGCCGACTCGTTGCAGCAGGACGGCGAATCGCTGTACCGGGCCTGCACGACGGACGCGCACCACCACCACCTGATCTGCCGGAACTGCGGCCGGACCGTCGAGATCGAGGCGGACCCCGTCGAGCAGTGGGCGCAGGACGTCGCCGCCGCCAACGGGTTCACGAACGCCAGCCACGTCGTCGACATCTTCGGCGAGTGCGCGGTGTGCACGGCATCTGCCGCCGCAGCCGGACCGCGGACCGGCGACGCCGACGGCGAGTAGCGTCCGCGCCATGCACGTCATCCTGGTCCCCGGGTTCTGGCTCGATGCGAGCGCGTGGGACGACGTCGCCCCGGTGCTGCTGCAGGCAGGCCACACGGTCGAGGCGATCACCCGCGACGGCGACACGCTCGACGAGCAGGTCGCGGCGCTCGTGGAGCGCCTGGACGACGTCGCCAGCCCGGACGAGCCCGTCGTGCTGGCCGGACACTCCGGTGCCGGACCGATCGCGTACATGGCCGCCGACCAGCGGCCCTCGCTCGTCGCGCACCTGCTCTACGTCGACACGTTCCCCGGTCCCGCCGGCGGCTGCGTGAACGACGAACTGCCCGTGGTCGACGGTGTGGTGCCGCTGCCGTCGTGGGACGTCTGGGAGCCGGCCACGGTGCGCGGGATGACGCCGGCGTTGCGGGAGTCCTTCGAGCACCGCGCGATCCCGGAGCCGGCCGCCGTGCCGTCCGACCGGTTCCACTACGCCGACGCCGCCCGGCACACGATCCCGGCGACGGTGATCACCTGCGAGATCCCGGCGACCGAGCTCGCGACGATGGTGGCAGACCACCAGACCTGGGCCGCGGAACTCGTCGCGACCGAGGAGCTCAGCATCGTCGGACTCGAGACCGGACACTGGCCGATGTTCACGGCGCCGCTCGAACTCGGCGAGCTCATGGTGCGTGCGCTTGCGACACGCCCGGAGCTCGCGTAGGCTCTTCCTTGGTCCTCCACGTCCGCGTGGTAGACCCGTTGTTCCAAGCCCTCCGACCGTCGCGAACGCCGCGGTCGCGTGGTGTCCGTTCCCCCTTCGACAGGGGCTGCGGGCCTGGGCGGTGTGCACAACCCCTCGCATGCACCACTCCGGTGGTCCTGCGCGTGCGCACCAGGCAAGTGAACTTGGGTGCGGCCGTCCGGTCGCACGGTACCTCAGGAGGAAACCATGGCAGCAGTGTGCCAGGTGACCGGCGCCGTTCCCGGCTTCGGTCACAACATCTCGCACTCGCACCGCCGGACGAAGCGCCGCTTCGACCCGAACGTGCAGAAGAAGACGTACTACGTGCCGTCGCTGCGTCGCAACGTGACGCTCAACGTCAGCGCTAAGGGCATCAAGGTCATCGACGCACGGGGCATCGAGTCCGTCGTCAAGGACGTCCTCGCCCGTGGGGAGAAGATCTGATGGCGAAAAAGGGTCAGGACATCCGTCCGATCATCAAGCTCCGCTCGACGGCGGGCACCGGGTTCACGTACGTGACCAAGAAGAACCGTCGGAACAACCCCGACCGTCTCGTGCTGAAGAAGTACGACCCGGTGATCCGCAAGCACGTCGACTTCCGTGAGGAGCGCTAAGCATGGCGAAGAAGAGCAAGATCGCGAAGAACAACCAGCGTGCCGTCATCATCGCGCGCTACGCCGAGCGTCGTCTCGAGCTGAAGAAGGCCCTCGTGGACCCGAACGGCTCCGACGAGTCGCGTGAGGCCGCTCGCGTGGGCCTGCAGAAGCTGCCCCGCGACGCATCCCCGATCCGCTACCGCAACCGCGACGCGATCGACGGCCGCCCCCGTGGCCACCTGGGTGAGTTCGGCATCAGTCGTGTCCGCTTCCGCGACATGGCCCACCGTGGAGAGCTCCCCGGCATCACGAAGAGCTCCTGGTAAGCACTCGCAGCACCCGACGCCCCGTCACCTCCTGGTGGCGGGGCGTTCGCTGTGTCCGGGGTACAAGGGCGCCTCAGTGGTCACATCTGCCCCGCTGGACCCGCGACAAGCCCGGAAATCCGGGCGAGTCGGCTGAATTCGTCCGATGTGGCTGGTAGGTTCAACTCCGGTTCCGCCGGGCCCTCGGCCCACTGGCACCGTGGCACGGGGCAACCGCTCCGGGCGCCGGACGGCACGTCCGTCCGACCGATACTGCAAGAAGTCCGAGGAGGACATCCAATGGCTGACAAGTCACTGAACCGCACCGAGCTCGTCGCTGCCGTCGCCGCCGAGTCCGGCCAGAGCCAGGCCACCGTCAACGGCGTCGTCGACGCGCTCTTCAGCGTCGTTTCGTCGTCCGTCGCGGACGGCACGAAGGTCACGATCCCCGGTTGGATCGCCTTCGAGAAGACGCACCGCGCCGCCCGCACCGGCCGCAACCCGCAGACGGGTGAGGCCATCGAGATCGCCGCGAGCGACTCGGTCAAGGTCAGCGCCGGCTCGAAGCTCAAGGCTGCGGTCAAGTAAGACTGTTCCGCGCATCGGGAGGGACGGCTTCGGCCGTCCCTTTCGTCGTTTCCGGGGTGCGTTCGGTGCGTCGGGTCGCGTTCGGTGCGTCGGGTCGACCGGGAGGCCCGTGCCGGTTCCCACAGGTCGGCCCGGCCGGTTCGGTGGCCGGGTGGGCACCGCCTAGGCTTGACGGGTGAATCGGATCGCGCGCATCGCCGGTCCCGCCGTGCTCCTGCTCGTCGGGTTCGTGGCGCTGCTCACGGCACTCGTCATCGGCGGTGGTGCGAACGCAGCGCTAATCGCCGACCCCGGTGCCCTGGTCCGCTTCGGTCTGCCGATCTCCCGGTTGGTCGTGGACCTGTCCGCCGCCGCGACGATCGGCGGCCTCGCGCTGGCCACCGTCGGACTCTCGCGCTCCGGTCCGGAGTGGAACCGCGCCATCGACGTCGCGGCCGCCGCCAGCGGGCTCTGGACGGTGTCGTCCGCGGTCACCACCTTCTTCACGTTCCTGAGCGTCGCCGGCTCGAAGATCAGCATCGACGAGCAGTTCGGTCAGTCGATGGGCGTGTTCCTCACCGGCACGGACCTCGGGCTCGCCTGGCTCGTCACGGTGCTCGTCGCGGCTGCCGTCACGGTGCTCTGCTTCGCCGTCCGCTCCCGGGGCATGGTCGCCCTGACCGCCGGTGTCTCGATGATCGGCCTCATCCCGCTCGCACAGCAGGGGCACGCCGCCGGTACCGCGAGCCACGACGCCGCCGTGACCGCCCTCGGCCTGCACCTGATCGGCGCCGCGCTCTGGGTCGGTGGCCTGACCATGCTCGTGCTCCTGCGCGGCGTGCTGCCCGGTGACCGCCTGGCCGTGGTCGTGGCGCGGTACTCGAGCATCGCGCTCGGGTGCTTCGTGCTCGTGGCGGTGTCGGGCGTCGCCTCGGCGCAGATCCGCGTGGGTGCCCTGTCGAACCTGTTCACGCCGTACGGCACCCTCGTGCTGGTCAAGATCGGCGCGATCGTCGCCATCGAGGTCCTCGGTGCCGTGCAGCGTCGGCGTGCGATCCGCTCCCTGACCGAGGCGCCGGCACGACACCGCCCGTTCTGGACCCTGATCGTGGTCGAGCTCGCCGTGATGGGCGTCGCATCGGGCTTCGCCGCGGCGCTCGGACGCACGGCCACGCCGGTCGACCAGATCGCGCTGAGCAAGACGACCGACCCGAGCCCCGCCGAGCTGCTCTCCGACGACCTGCTGCCCCATGCGCCCGGGGCCTGGGGGTGGCTGACGCAGTGGAACATCGACCTGTTCTGGCTGATGGCCGCCGTGCTGCTCGCCGCGACGTACGCGGCCGGTGTCGTGCGCCTGCGCCGCGCGGGGGTCCACTGGCCGGTGCGCCGTTCGGTGGCGGCGGCCCTCGCGATCATCTCGCTCGTGGTCGCGACGTCCGGTTCGCTGCACCAGTACGACCGGTTCCTGGTGTCGGCGAACGTCGGCGCGCACGTGCTGCTCGGCCTGGTGGTGCCGGCGCTGGTGTGGGCGGCGGCTCCGGTCGTGCTCATCCGGGCCGCGGTGCACCCGCGCGACGACGACAGCACCGGCGTGCGCGAGTGGACCGGTGTGCTGGTCGACAACGCCGCGGTCCGCTACCTGGTGCAGCCCTTCCCGGCGTTCCTGTTCGCCGCAGCAGTGTGGTGGGCGTACTTCGCCACCGACGCCGTCCGCTGGTCGGTGAGCGACTCCACGGGGCGCACGGTCATCGACGTGGGCTTCCTGCTCGTCGGGCTCCTGGCGATGCCGACGCTGTTCACCCCGATCGCGGTCGGCCAGCAGCACCCGACCCGCGGTGCGGCGGCCGTGCGGATCATCGGGGCCGCGGTCGTCGCCGCCGGAGCGGTGTCGCTCGGCGTCGCGATGCGCGGGCCGCTCGGGCTCCTGCAGGCGTCGTGGTTCGGGGCGATGGGGCGGACGTGGGGCCCCGATCCGCTCGTCGACCAGGCCCGTGGTGGGCTCGTGCTCGTGGCCGCCGGGGTGCTGCTCCTGGTGGCGGTCGTCGTGGTGGTGCTCGTGCAGCTGCGGCGCGCTGGATCCCCGGAGCGCACGCTCGGAGCAGACGCGCGCACCCTCGAGCAGGACGCACGATGAGCGTCGAGCTCAGCGACGAGCAGCGGGCCGTCTTCGAGTACATCGAGCACACCCGCGACCACGTCTTCATCACCGGTCGTGCCGGCACGGGCAAGTCGACCCTGCTCAACCACCTGTCGTGGAACACCGAGAAGCAGGTCGTGATCTGCGCACCGACCGGGGTCGCGGCCCTGAACGTCGGTGGCCAGACGATCCACTCGTTGTTCCGCCTGCCGATCGGCCTCATCGCCGATGCCGAGCTGCGCCAGGGACCGGACACCCGCAAGCTCCTGAACACCATCGACACCCTGGTCATCGACGAGGTCTCGATGGTGAACGCCGACCTGCTCGACGGGATGGACCGCTCGCTCCGCAAGGCCCGCGGGCGGCAGTTCGAGGCGTTCGGCGGAGTGCAGGTGGTCATGTTCGGCGACCCGTACCAGTTGCCGCCGGTCCCGGGCGGTGCCGACGAACGCGCCTACTTCACCGACCACTACCGGTCGATGTGGTTCTTCGACGCCAAGGTCTGGCTCGAGGCGAAGCTGAACATCATCGAGCTCGCCACCGTGCACCGCCAGCGCGACGACGCCTTCGCCGCCATGCTCACGGCGGTGCGGCACGGCCGGGTGACCGCCGAGATCGCCGACCAGCTGAACACCGCGGGCGCACGGCCCTCGCCCGACGACGCCATCACCCTCGCCACCCGGAACGACACCGTCGCGCGCATCAACAAGGCGGCGCTCGAACGGTTGCCCGGCAAGGTGAAGACCGCGAAGGCCGACGTCAACGGTGACTTCGGCGGGCGGAACTTCCCGGCCGACGAAGCCCTCGAGCTCAAGCCCGGTGCGCACGTGATGTTCCTGCGCAACGACGCCGACCAGCGGTGGGTGAACGGGACGCTCGGCATCGTCACGGCGATCCGCGACACGGTCTGGGTCGACGTCGACGGGGAGTCCTTCGAGGTCCAGCCGTCGGTGTGGGAGAAGTTCAAGTACTCCTACGACGCCGACAAGAAGGAACTCAAGAAGGACACCGTCGGTGAGTTCCAGCAGTTCCCGTTGCGGCTCGCGTGGGCGGTGACGATCCACAAGTCGCAGGGCAGCACCTACGACCGCGCGGTGGTCGACCTGGGCAACCGGGTGTTCAGCGCCGGACAGACCTACGTCGCGCTGTCACGCCTGACCTCGCTCGAGGGGCTGTACCTGACCCGGCCCCTGCGGCCGCAGGACATCATCGTCGACACGGACGTCCGGCGCTTCATGTCCGAGGCGCCACGCATCGTCGCGACGGCACTCGAAGCCCGGAAGCCGAAACGCGACGACGACTCCGACGACGACGCCTGACGCTCCTCGCCGCGCACGAACGACGACGCCCGCCTGCCGGAGCGGCAGACGGGCGTCGGGGATCGTGTCAGAGCGTCAGGCGCGAGCCGCCGCACGCAGCGCGCGGAGGTTCTCCTTGTCGGCACCGAGCGCGGTCAGCAGCAGGATGACACCGACGATCGCGTGGAACACGTTGTCGGTGGTGTTCAGCGCGAAGATGTTCGCCGAGGTGTTCACGAAGACGAAGCCGTAGACGGCCAACACGACGAGCACGGCGCCGACGACCAGGTTGCCGTTCCGCGAACCGATGGTGGTGCCGAGCCCGGTGATGAGCAGGACCGCGGCGAGCAGCACCCAGATGAGGGCGAGCGGCGGGTTGACCCCGAAGGCGTTCCAGAGCATCCCGCCCTGGCGGCTGAAGAAGCCGGGGTCGCCGTCGGCGGCGAAGAAGAAGCCCAGGATGCCCCAGAGTGCGAGGACGCCACCGACCGTGAGCGCGAGCCCGCGGTTCGGTGAGGCGGTGATGCCCGGTTCCTTGATGGCCACTTCGGTCTCCTCCTCGTACACTGCCGACGCGACGTGCGTCAGTCCGGCGGTGCCCGCCGGACTGAGCGGCGCGGCACTGAGCGGCACAGCGCGGGATCCGCGGGTGACGGCCGCGCGGTTCCCAGCCTCCGGCCGGTGAGCCAACGGTATCGTGTCCGACCCCGACCGTCCGAATCGCAGCGCCGTCACCAGGCGGGCGACGAGACCGACGACGACCACTCCGAGGAGGACCAGCCCGGTGACCTTGACACCCGAGCGCAATGCACCGGAGTCGCGTGGACCGAGCGTCTCGCGACGGTTGCGGTGGGGTGTGCTGTCGGCTCTGGGGTTCGTGATCGTGCCTTCCGTCTACGCGGCCGCGGTGCTGACGCCGGTGGGGCAGCGCATGGAGGACGCCGCGCTCGGCGGGGTCCGTGAGTCCGACCTGTTCAGCTCGGACACTGCGCTCAACGTCATCTCGGTGCCGGTGATCCTGTTGCTCGTTGTCGTGATCGTCGCGGTGGCGTTCGCCGAGGCGACGGCTCTCGGTGGGGCTCGGCGCGGGTGCAGTGGTGCTCGCGTCGGCGGCCACCTCGACGCTCGTCAAGCGTATCGCCGAGCGCCCGGAGATCGCCCAGTCGACGACGCCGAACTCGTTCCCCTCGGGGCACGCGACCATCGCGCTGGCCGCACTGTTCGCCGTCCTGATGGTCACGCCCCGTCGCTTCCGGCCGATCGTCACCCTGCTCGGCGCCGCCTACGCGGTGTTCGTCGCCAACCAGACGGTCGTCTACGGCTGGCACCGGGTGAGCGACATCATCGGGGCGTGCGCGATCGCGATGTTCTGGCTCGGCGTCGTCCGGGCGTTCGGTCCGAGGTCGACCGGGGACTCCGAGGTGACCGGGACGGCCGACGGGGACCGCGCCGGGTGGTCAGCGTCGTCCTGCTCGTCGCGACCGGGGTCACGCTGGCCGTCGGCGTCGCCGCGCTCGTCGTCGGCCTGACGGGGGACGGCGCCCACGACCACGCCGCGATCCTGATGGCCGGACGACTGGCCTCGAGCGCGAGCGTCCTGGCGGTGGTGACCGCGGTGTGGTTCCTCGACGGCATGCACCACGCGGCCCGGACGGACCCCGCAGCACTGCCCGCAGCGCGCTGACGCCTGGTGGGAATGCACCGGCGTACGCTACGTTGTACCCAGCAAGTCGATGCAAACGCATCGATATCGCGAAAGGCGGCGCATCATGCAGTTCGGCATCTTCACGGTCAGTGACGTCACGACCGACCCCACGACCGGCACCACGCCGGACGACACCCAGCGCGTCCGCGACATCCTCACGATCGCGCAGCACGCCGACCAGGCCGGACTCGATGTCTTCGCCACCGGCGAGCACCACAACCCGCCGTTCGTCGCCTCGTCGCCGACCACGTTGCTGGCCTACCTCGCGGCGAAGACGAAGGACATCACGCTCTCGACGAGCACCACGCTCATCACCACGAACGACCCGGTGCGCATCGCCGAGGAGTACGCGATGCTCCAGGTGATCTCCGACGGCCGCATGGACCTCATGATGGGGCGCGGCAACACCGGCCCGGTCTACCCGTGGTTCGGGCAGGACATCCGCCAGGGCGTCAACCTGGCGATCGAGAACTACGCGCTCGTCCGCCAGCTCTGGGAGAACGACGTCGTCAACTGGCAGGGCAAGTTCCGCACGCCACTGCAGGGCTTCACCTCGACGCCGCGCCCCTCGACGGCGTGCCGCCGTTCGTCTGGCACGGCTCGATCCGCACGCCCGAGATCGCGGAGCAGGCCGCGTACTACGGCGACGGCTTCTTCCACAACAACATCTTCTGGCCGATCCAGCACACCGAGCAGATGGTCGGGCTGTACCGCCAGCGCTTCGAGCACTACGGCCACGGCCGTGCGGACCAGGCGATCGTCGGTCTGGGTGGGCAGTTCTTCGCCCGCAAGAACTCGCAGGACGCGGTCAACGAGTTCCGGCCCTACTTCGACAACGCCCCGGTCTACGGGCACGGCCCCTCGATGGAGGACTTCGCCGCCCAGACCCCGCTCACGGTCGGTTCGCCGCAGCAGGTCATCGACCGGTACGCGGCGATGAAGGACCACGTCGGCCACTACCAGCGCCAGCTGTTCCTGGTCGACCACGCCGGGCTGCCGCTCAAGACCGTGCTCGAGCAGATCGACATCCTGGCGACGGACATCGTCCCCGAGCTCCGCAAGCTGAACGACGAGGGCCGTCCGTCCGACGTGCCGTCCAACCCGCCGAGCCACACGGAACGCGCCGCCGCGGCGCTCGCCGCCGGCACGGTCGGCAGCGACCACGTCGCCGCCGAGGACGAGTGGACGGGCGCTTCCGTCTGATCGTCACGTGACCACCTGACGGACGGGAGGCCCGGTGCCAGCTGGCACCGGGCCTCCCGTCCGTCACCGCCTGTGTCGCCAGCGCGACCCGAGTCTCGGGGTCAGCGACGGTTCTCGGGGCACGCGGCGCGAGATCGGTCGCTCAGACCGAGTCTCGGGCTCGCCCCGCCGAGACCCGGGGCGCGACCGCCGGACGGGCCGGCACCAGCTTCAGGCCGACGACGCAGCCGACGATCCCGGCGATGAACAGCACGCGCAGCACGGTGACGGGCTCGGCGCCGGTGGCCATGCCCCACAGCACCGTGAGCGCCGCTCCGGCGCCGGTCCACACGGCGTACGCGGTGCTGATCGGGATGTGCTTGAGCACGTAGCCGAACGCGCCCAGGCTGACCACGATCGTGATCGCGAACACGATCGTCGGGCCGGGCCGGGTGAAGCCGTCGCTCTCGCCGAGGGCGGTCGCCCACACGGTCTCGAGCGTGGCGCTGACGAACAGGACGATCCAGGCCACCTCAGCTCACCACCTTGAGGCCGACGACGCAGGCGACCAGGCCGAACACGAGGCCGAGTCGTGCGAGCGACGCGGCTTCCTGCCGGCGCAGGATCGACACGACGACCGTCAGCGAGGCGCCGATGCCCACCCAGACGGCGTAGGCGGTGCCGACCGGGATCGACTTCATCGCGAACGCGAGCCCGACCATGCTCAGCGCCATGCCGGCGATGAACACGATCGTCGGCACGACCTTCTTGAAGCCGTTCGAGGCGCTCAGTGCGGTGGCCCAGACGGCCTCGAGCACGCCGCTCAGCACGAGGATGACCCATGCCATGACGATGTTCCCTTCGTTCGTTCGGTCGCATAGTCGCACGACTGTACGACAATGACCTCGACGGTAGCACGGGTTCGTACGACTGTGCGAGTATGGCGTGGTGGCCAGGAGCATGGACGTCGAGCAGCGGCGCCGCACCGTGTCCGAAGCCGCGTGCCGGGTGCTCGCCCGCGACGGACTGGGGGCGCTCAGCGTCCGGAACGTCGCGGCAGAGGCCGGACTGCCGCCGAGCACCGTCCGCTACACCTTCCCGACCCAGGCGAGCGTCCGGTCGCACGCGCTCGAGCTCGTGTTCGACGCGACCGCGGCCCGGATCGACGCCGTGCCCGCGGACCTGCGGAGCACGGCGTACGCGCACGCGGTCCTGCTCGAGCTCCTGCCCCTCGACGAGGAGCGACGCATCGAGCTCGACGTCTACCTGGGCCTCGGCACGGCAGCGCTGACCGACACTGAGCTCCGGCCGTTCCACGACCGGGTCGTCGACGAGATGCGGGAGTGGTGCGGGCGGATCCTGCGGGCGCTCGGGGTGCCGGACGCCGACGTGCCCTACGAGACCCGGCGGCTGCACGCCCTGGTGGACGGGCTCGCGATGCACATCGTGCGGGTCGATCCCGGGGGCGACGCCTCGTGGGCGATCGACACGCTCGACCGGCACGTGGCGGGCATCGCCCGGGTCTGACTGCGGCCCGCTGCGCTCGCACGGTGCGCAGGCGGCCGCGCGGACCGCCACGCAGCACGCGTCGCCTATCCTTTCCGGGTGACGACGACCACGCCGCCGCAGCAGCGCTCCGCTCCCGTTCCCTGACGGGCCCGGGCCTCGTGCTGCTCACCGTCGTCGTGCTCCTGGGGATCCGGCTGCTGTCCCCGAGCATCGGGACCGCGGGCCTGCCGGACGTCGTGCAGGACTTCCTGACGCTGGCGATCAGCGTCGTGGTCGAGTCCCTGCCGTTCGTGGTGCTCGGCATCGTGCTGTCGATCGTCGTCGAGGTGTGGGTGCCCGTCGGTGCGCTCGAGAAGGTCCTGCCGCAGAACGCCTTCGGCCGCCGCGCCGTGATCTCGCTGATCGGCATGCTGTTCCCGGTGTGCGAGTGCGGGAACGTGCCACTCGCCCGCGGCCTGATGATGCGCGGGTTCACCCCTGCCGAGGCCGTCACGTTCCTGGTCGCCGCCCCCATCCTCAACCCGCTCGTGATCATCAGCACGGCGCAGGCGTTCGGCTGGTCCGGCTGGATCCTGCCGGTCCGGATCGTCGGCGGCTTCGTGATCGCGAACCTGGTCGGCTGGATCGTCGCCGCGCACCGCCGCCCGGCCGACCTGCTGCTGCCCGCGTTCGAGGCCCGGTGCCGCGCTGCGATCGGCGCACCACGGAGCCGGAACCGTTGGCGGGAGAGCGCCGCGCAGTTCGGCGGCGAGACCGCGACGATGATGCCGGCCCTGTTCGTCGGCGCCGGCCTGGCCGCGGCGATCCAGGTCGCCGTGCCCCGTTCCACGCTCGTCGCGATCGGCTCGAACCCGGTGCTGTCCGTCGCGGCGATGATGCTGCTCGCGATGACGGTGTCGCTCTGCTCGAACGTCGACGCGTTCTTCGCGCTGTCGTTCGCCTCGACGTTCTTGCCCGGGTCGATCACGGCCTTCCTGATCATCGGGCCGATCATCGACGTGAAGATGATCGCCCTGCTCCGCACGACGTTCCGGGTCCGGTTCCTGGTGCTGCTCGCCGTCGTGTGCGTGCTGTTCGCCGGCGCCGTGGGATTGGTGATGAATGTCCTCGTCTGACGCACGCAGCAGCAACGCCCCGGCCTACCTCGGGCTCGGGTCCGTGCTCGCGGTCGCCCTGTGCACGCTCTGGCTCGCGCTGGTCGGGCACCTCGACCTGTACATCAACCCGCGGTACTCGGTGTTCACGATCGTGCTCGCCGCCGTCGCGGTGCCCGCCTCGGTCGCGGGCCTGGTGGTCATCGCGCGCGGCCACGGCCACACGCACGGTGACGAAGCGGATGAGCACGAGCCGGACCACGACCACGGGCGGCGCGGGCCCGGCCGTGGTCGCGCTGTCCGCCTCGCCCTCGGCGGGGCTGCCGCGATCGTCACGGTCGGGGTCACCGTGTCGATGCTGGTCCTGCCCCCGACGACGCTGTCCGCCCGCACCGCGCAGCAGCGGAGCGTGGACTCGGCGACCCTGTCGAACGCGACCGGCTCCGAGGCGGCGGTCTCCCTGCTCGGCAGCGAGGGGGTCGACACCTCGGAGTACGGCGTCAAGGACTGGGCGGCGCTGATCCGGCAGACCACCGACACCACGGCACTGGTCGGCAAGCAGGTGCGGCTGTCCGGCTTCGTGGTGCCGGGCGAGGGCGGCTCGTTCACCCTCACCCGCTTCGTGATCAGCTGCTGCGCCGTCGACGCCCAGCCCGTCGGCCTCGGCGTGGTGACCGATGACGCCGACGGCTCCGCACCCGACGAGGGGCAGTGGGTCACGGTGACCGGCGCACTCGCGGCGAACCCGGACCAGTCCGCCGACGCCCGCATCGTCATCAAGGCCGCGAAGGTCACCGAGATCGCGCAGCCGAAGGACCCGTATGAGTACTGAGCGCACCGACCGCCGCCCGGTCACGCGCCGGTTCCACCGCCGGTACCTCGCCGTCGTGCTCGTCCTGGCGGTCGTCGCCGCGCTCGCCGCCGTCGTCGGGTCGCAGCAGGGGCCGCGCCTGCGCGACGTGTCGTACGACGCCACCGGTCTGGTGTCCCGTCCGGCGCAGCGGGTGATCCTGACGGCGAACCAGGCACTGCAGCAGGTGTCCGCCGCCGACGTCCGCGTCACCCCGGCGGCCGCGCACACCGTGACCTCGAGCGGCAACACGATCGCGGTCGAGTTCGCCGGACCACTGGCCTACGACCGCGACTACACCGTGACCGTCGCGAACGTCCGGGCTCCGGGGCAGCGTGCCACCGCGGACCTGACCGCCGCGATCCGGACCGGCAGCACCGACGTCCTCGCCCTCGTGCCGGGAGCCGACGGCGCGAAGGACCGCATCGTGCGCCGCTCCCTCGACGCCGGCGGTGCGACGACCGTGTACCAGGGCGCCGACATCTCGGAGTACGCCCGGCTCGGACGGTCCCTGGTGGTGGTCAGCGGCAGCGACGCGAGCTCCTCGGTCGACGTGGTCGCGCTGTCCGGCGGGGTGCAGGACCCGGACGCTCCTGTCGAGCACCTCACCCTGCCGTCCTCGCAGGGCCGGGTCACCGCGCTGCACGTCGCCGACGACGCGGCCTCGTTCGGGTTCGAGTACGCCGACACGTCCACCGGGCAGTCGCGGAACACCGGTCTGTACGTGGTCGACATGACGGGCACGCACCTGCCCACCGCGATCGCCGAGGACGGGAAGCCGCAGACGGGCGCCGTGCCGATGACGGTCGGGCAGTGGGCCTACGTGCCCCGGACCGAGAGCGCCCTGGTGCGGACGGGCAGCGACGACCTGGTGCTCGTCGACATGAGCGGCCGCGCCGACCCCGTCCGGCTCGGCAGCGCCACGTACCTGCACGGGTTCGTCGGCTCGGGCACCACGGCGGTGGTCGAGACCGGCACGGGCATCGAGGGCCTCGACCTGACCGACGGCGCGAAGACGGCGCTGCGGGCGCCGGCCGCGAGCACCGACGCGGCGGTGCTCGGCCGCATCGCCCCGTTGACGGACGACACGTACCTGCGCGTGCTGGGGGACGTGCGGTCGGACGGGACCGTCTCGGCACGGATCGTGCGCGTGGACGGTGGGCGGGCCTCCCGGCTGCCGGTGACCATCCCCGACGACGCGAGCGTCACGGCGGTCTGCCCGTCCCCGAACGGCCAGTTCGTCGCGGTCGCGACGAAGTCGGCGACCGACGAGCTGGTGAGCATCGTCGACGCGACCTCCGGTGCGCTCGAGGCGAGCATCGACGCGGGTTCCGTCGACTGGTGCGGCGCGCTGCCGTCCGGCGACGAGGTCGGCTGACGGCCCGACGGACAGACGGACAGGAGGCCCGGTACCAGCTGGTACCGGGCCTCCCTGTCATGCAGGTGGTGACGACTATGCCAGCGTGGCCGCGTCGATCACGAAGCGGTAGCGGACGTCCGAGGACAGCACGCGCTCGTAGGCCTCGTTGATCTGGTCGGCGCCGATGAGCTCGGTCTCCGGCAGGATGTCGTGCTCGGCGCAGAAGTCCAGCATCTCCTGGGTCTCGCGGATGCCGCCGATGGCGGACCCGGCCCAGCTGAGCCGGCGCGGGATCAGGGCGAACGCCGGGACCTCGAGCGGCTCGGACGGAGCACCGACGTTGACGAGCGTGCCGTCGACCTTGAGCAGGCCGAGGTACGAGCCCATCGGGATCTTCGCCGACACGGTGTTGATGATGAGCTCGAAGGAGTTCGCGAGCTTTTCGAACGTCTCCGGGTCCTTCGTCGCGTAGTGGGCCTTCGCGCCGTAGCGGAGCGAGTCGGCTTCCTTCGAGGTGGTCTGCGACAGGACGGTGACCTCGGCGCCCAGGGCGACGGCGATCTTGACGGCCATGTGGCCGAGGCCGCCCATGCCGATGACGGCGACCTTCGTGCCGGGGCCGGCCTTCCAGTGGTGCAGCGGCGAGTAGGTGGTGATGCCGGCGCAGAGCAGCGGCGCGACCTTCTCGATGTCGAGCGACTCAGGGACGCGGAGGACGAAGTCCTCGTTCACGACGATCGCCTGCGAGTAGCCGCCCTGGGTGATCGAGCCGTCGGCCGGGTCGACGCTCGTGTACGTGCCGATGTTGCCCTTGAGGCAGTACTGCTCCTCGCCGGCGACGCAGTTCTCGCGCTCGCCGCAGGAGTTGACCATGCAGCCGACGCCGACGCGGTCGCCGACCTGGTGCTTGGTGACGTTCTCGCCGACGGCGGAGACGTGGCCGACGATCTCGTGGCCGACGACCTGCGGGTACTGGATCTGGCCCCACTCCCCGCGGACGGTGTGGATGTCCGAGTGGCAGATGCCGGCGTAGGCGATGTCGATCTCGACGTCGTTCGCTCCGACGTCACGACGGGTGATGGTGGTCTTGACGAGCGGCTCGGTCGCTGACGGTGCCGCGTACGCGTTGACGGTGCGCAATGATCTCCTCGTGGGGGTGCGTTGCGGGCCGGTTCCGGCCCGGAACCAGTCTGATGGAGCGCGCCACAGCGTGGGAGGTTCCAATGGGGCTCCCCAGCGCGGGAATCGGAGTGGTCAGGCCAGCCGTGCGAGGCGCTGGCCCGCGATCGTGGCGAAGCGCAGCGGGTCGGCCAAGGCGTCGTGCGGTTCCCCGGTGGTCTGCGTGGCGAGGACGGTGAGCGAGGCGGCTGCGGCGTAGTCGTCGAGCGAGGCCTCGATCGCGCCGGCGACGAGCATCGACCGGGCCCCGGGTGCGTGCGTCGCCGTGAGCGACCGCACCACCGACGGGACCTTGCCGGCGGCGGACTGCCCGTCGTACCGGCCCTCGCCGCTGATCACGACGTCGGCGCCGTCGAGTCGGTCGGCCAGCCCGAGGACCTCGGCGACACCGTCCGCGCCGCGGGCCAGGGTCGCACCCCAGGCGAGCAGGCCGAAGCCGACGCCGCCCGCGGCGCCGGCGCCGGGCGTGGCCGGGTCAACGTCTGGGAACCGTGCGGCCCAGGCGGCCAGCTGCTCGTCGAAGAATGCGACCCGCGAGGGCTCGATCCCCTTCTGCAGCCCGAACACGGCAGCCGCGCCGGTCGGGCCGAGCAGGGAGAGGTCACGTCGGTCAGCACGGTGACGCCGAGCGGCGGCAGGGCACGCAGCGCGTCGTGGTCGGCGTCGTACCCGAGCGCCTCGAGCACGGGCCGGCCGCCGTCGGTCGAGGCGCTGCCGCCGATGCCGAGCACGAGCCCCGTGGCGCCGGCGTCGAGCGCGGCGGCGATCGCCTCGCCGAACCCCGGCTCGTCGCGGTGTCCGGCAGGAGTTCGTCGAGCAGCGGCAGACCACTCGTCGCCGCGAGCTCCACCACCGCACGGCCGTCGGGCAGCATGAGCCACCACGTCTCGACGGGAGTGCCGGCGGGACCGGTCACGGTGACGGGGACCCGGACCGCACCGGGGACCGCGGTCGCCGAACGCCTCGAGGGTGCCCTCGCCGCCGTCGGCCATCGGCACGAGCACCACGTCGTCGTCGGGGCGTTCGGTCAGCCAGCCGTCGCGGACCGCCTGGGCGACGGACGCCGCGGTCGCGGTGCCCTTGAACGAGTCCGGAGCCACCACGATGCGCACGGGACCACCGTAGCGGGGAGACGGCGACACGTGCTGGACAAGGTAGGCAAGGCTCACCTAAGTTAACGGTTAGGTGAGGCTCACCCTAACTTCACGAACCAGCACTCGGGATCATCTCCATGTCGTCACTCCGTCGCGCCCTCACGGCCGCAGCGTCCGCCCTCGTCGTCCTCGCCGTGGCGACCGGCTGCTCGGGCGGCGGCACCGGCACCGCGGGGGCGACCCAGGCGGCGGGTCGCGGGACGAGCGCGACGGACCCGGCCGCGAGCCTCCAGGCCATCGCCCCGGTGACCGACGCGAAGGACGTGACCGGCGAGCGCACCGCGACCCTGGCGACGGACCTGCCGCCGACGGCGAGCACGGTCGACGAGCCCGAGCTGCCCGTCACCGTCACCGACAACCAGGACACCGAGGTGACCGTCACGAGCGCGGACCGGATCCTCGCGCTCGACATCTCCGGCACGCTGTCGTCCACCGTGTACGGCCTCGGCCTGGGGGACCACCTGGTCGGACGGGACGTCTCGACCGGCTTCTCGGGCACCGAGGACCTGCCGCTCGTCACCCAGAACGGCCACGAACTCTCCGCCGAGGCGATCCTCGCGCTCCGCCCGACGGTGCTGCTGACCGACACCTCGCTCGGACCGTGGGACGTCGTGCTGCAGATCCGGAAGGCCGGCGTCCCCGTCGTCGTCCTGGACCCGCACCGGGACACCACGAACACCGACGCGATCATCGAGCAGGTCGCGACCGCGCTCGGCGTCCCGGCGACCGGCGACCGCCTGGCCGCCGAGGTGCACGCGCAGGAGCAGGCCGTCGCCGCGCAGGTGGCCCGGATCGCGCCGTCGGCTCGGGCCGACAAGCTGAAGATGGTGTTCCTGTACGTGCGGGGGAACGCCGGGATCTACTACCTGTTCGGCGGCGAGTCCGGCGCCGACTCGCTCATCGATGCCGTCGGCGGGCGGGACGTCGCGACGGAACAGGACTGGACGGGCATGCGTCCCGTCAACGCCGAGGCGCTCGTCGCGATGCAGCCGGACCTCGTCATCATGATGACCAAGGGCCTCGAGTCCGTCGACGGCGTCGACGGACTGCTCCAGCAGGTCCCCGCGATCGCGAAGACGCCCGCGGGCGAGCACCGCCGCATCGTGGACATGGCCGACACGACGGTGATGAGCTTCGGGCCGCGCACCCCCGAGATCGTGGCCGCGTTGGCAGCGGCGATCTACGGTCCGGCGGACCCTCGTGACCGTCCGGGAGGAACGGATCGCGCCCGCCACGCACGTCCCCGCCGCACCGGCGGTCACGTCCAGGTCGCGGGTCGGCCGCATCGCACTGCTCACCACCGGGCTCGTGGTGGCGCTCGTCGTCGCGACGCTCGTGTCGGCGAGCGTCGGGCAGCTCGGGATCTCGCCCGCCGAGGTGCTCCGGACCGTGGGCCGGTCGCTCGGCCTGCCCGTGGACGGTCCCGCCGACGACCTCGTCACCCAGGCGCTGTGGACGATCCGGTTCCCGCGGGTCGTGATGGCGCTGCTGATCGGAGCCGCGCTCGCCGCAGCCGGTGTGCTCATGCAGGCCGTGTTCGCGAACCCCCTGGCCGACCCCGGCGTCGTCGGTGTGTCCGGCGGCGCGGCGTTCGAAGCCTGCGCCTCGATCGTGTTCGGGCTGCAGTTCGCCGGGTACTGGACGACGCCGCTGATGGCCTTCGCCGCTGGCCTGGTCGCGACGCTGCTCGTCTACGGGCTGTCCCGTGCCGGTGGCCGCACCGAGGTCGTCACGCTCCTGCTCACCGGCATCGCCGTGAACGCGTTCACCGGGGCCGGGCTCGCCTTCCTCACGTTCCTCGGCGACCAGCAGGCGCGCGAGCAGATCGTGTTCTGGCAGCTCGGGTCCCTGAACGGCTCGATGTGGGACCAGGCCGCAGCGATCGCCCCCGTCATCGGTGCGGGCCTCGTCGGCGCCGTCGTGCTGACGCGCTCGCTCGACCTGCTCGCCCTCGGCGACCGGGCCGCGCGGCACGTCGGGGTGCGGGTCGAGGCCGTCCGGGTCGTCGCGATCGTGGTGGTCGCCCTGCTCGTCGGCGCAGCGGTCGCGTTCGCCGGCATCATCGCGTTCGTCGGGCTCGTCGTCCCGCACCTGATGCGGATGGTCATCGGCCCGGCGCACGGCCCGCTGCTGCTCGTCTCGACGCTCGGCGGCGCCCTGCTCCTGACGATCGCCGACCTGCTCGCGCGCACCCTGGTGCCGTACGCGGACCTGCCGATCGGCATGCTGACCTCGCTCGTCGGCGGTCCCTTCTTCTTCTGGCTCCTCCGCCGCGCGCGCCGACGGTCGGGAGGCTGGGCATGACCGAGACGAGCGCTGTCGGCGCCGTGGTCGCCTCCGGGATCGGCGTCGTCATCGACGGGCGACCGCTGCTCACGGACGTCGACCTGACGGTGCGCGCGGGCGAGGTCCTGGCGCTCGTCGGTCCGAACGGTGCCGGCAAGTCGACCCTGCTCCGGGCGATCGCCGGTGACCTCGCGCACAGCGGCACGGTCGCGATCGACGGCGTGCGCACCGGCGGCGAAGCACCGCTCGCCACCGCTCGTCGGCGCGCCGTGCTCGAGCAGGACACCGCCGTGGCCTTCGGGTTCCGCGTCGGCGAGGTCGTCCGGATGGGCCGTGCTCCGTGGCGGGGGACCCCGCGCGCGGTCGACGACGACACCGTGGTCGCGCGGGTGCTCGACCAGGTCGAACTCGCCGACCGGATCGACCAGGCGTTCCCCTCGTTGTCGGGCGGGGAGCGCGCCCGGGCCTCGTTCGCCCGGGTCCTGGCGCAGTCGACCCCGGTGCTGCTGCTCGACGAACCGACCGCCGCCCTCGACCTGCGACACCAGGAGGCCGTGCTGGCCGTCGCCCGTGCGCACGCCCGGGCCGGTGGTGCCGTCGTCGTGGTGCTCCACGACCTGAGCCTCGCCGGGGCGTACGCCGACCGCGTCGCCATGCTCGCCGGCGGCCGGATCGTCGCCGACGGCACCCCGATCGACGTCCTGACCGCCGACCGCATCGGCACCGTCTACCGGCACCCGGTCACCGTCGTGCCCGACCCGAACACCGGTACGCCCGTCGTCGTGCCGTCCCGAACCCTCCAGGAGGCCTCCTCGTGACCACCCGCACCCGCCCGCTGCGGCTCGCGCTCGCCGGACTGCTCGTCGCGCTCGGTGCCGGGGGCGCCGCCCTGGTGGGCGTCGCCCCAGCATCGGCAGCCGGCCGTGTCAGCGTCGCGATCGAGGGCACCCCGCGGTCACGAACCAGGTCGACTCGACCTACCTGACGACGCTGCGACTGCGTGGTTCCGGGTTCCAGGGCATCAAGAACGGGTACGGCGGCATCTACGTGGCGTTCGGCACCGTGAACGGCACCTGGCAGCCGAGCAAGGGCGGGGCGACGGGCGCGGACTACAGCTACGTGCCCGACGACGAGTCCAACCCCACCGGGTACCTCGACTTCGTGGCCTTCGAGGGCAGCACCACCGCATCGGCGGCGAACGGCGGCACGGTCGACTCCGCCACGGGCACCTGGTCCGCGACCCTCAAGGTCCCCGGTTCGACGTTCCAGGCGCTCGACCGGAACGGCGCCGCGAAGACCGTCGACTGCAGGGTCGTGCAGTGCGGGATCATCACGATCGGCGCGCACGGCGTCGCGAACGCGAACAACGAGTCGTTCACACCCGTCTCCGTGCAGAACCTGTACGGCAGCGGCGGCACGCTGGCCGGCGGCGGTACCAGGGCGACCACCGGGCAGACGCCGGCCGACACGACGGACGCGGGCAGTGCCTCCCGTCCGTCCGCCGAGCCGTCGTCCGAGGCGAGCGCCGACACCCGCGCGACCACGAAGCCATCCGCGCGATCGGCGAAGCCGACTGCCACCGCCGGAGCCGACCGCGTCGGCGACCCCCACCACGCCGACCGGGGCGACTCCCTCGTCGGCCGCGGCTGCCGACGGCTCCTCGGGCGGGATCGACCCGGGCGTGCTGCGGATCGTCCTCGGCGGCCTGTCCGCGCTCGTCGTGGCCGTCGCGGCGCTCGTCGTCTTCGCGATCGTGCACTCCCGTCGCACCGCACGACGCACCGCGACCGACGTCGCGCCGTAGGACCACCGGACCCGGGTGCTCACAGGGGGCGCCCACATCGAGAGGGAAACACGAACATGACACGAATCGCACGCTCGTTCGGGATCACGCTGGCGGCAGGGGTCGCCGCGGTCGGCATCGCCGTCCTGCCCGCGGTCAGCGCGTCCGCGGCCACCGCGGTCACGAACGACTACGGCGCCAGCCTGTCCGTCAGCGGTCCGGCCTCGGTCGTGACCGACGGCTCGGGGGCGCTCCACGGCGTCTCGGACGGCACCGTCACGGTCACCGGCAGCGGCTTCGACGGGAACGCGCAGGGGCGCGGCTTCGGCGTCTACGTCGTCTACGGGCCCAAGCAGGCGGACTACGCCACCAACTCCGGCTGGTTCGGCTCCGCCCAGTGGGTGTCGAAGAGCGCCTTCACGGCCGGCGGCGGCTTCACCACGACGATCGACGTCGCGAAGTCCTACACCGCGGACCCGCACCACACCGGCGACGCGGCCGCCACCGTCAGCTGCGACTACGACGCCACGAAGACCGCGACCGCCAACGCGGCGCTCGGGCAGTACGAGTGCTTCGTCCAGACGTTCTCGGCGCACGGCGTCGCGAACAACCCGGTCGACCTCGACGAGGTCCAGGTCCCCGTCACCTGGTGACCCACGCGGTGCCCCGGGTCCGCCCGGGGCACCGTCTCCCACGCGCACCACCCCGACCCGAGGAACCGATGCACACCCAGACCAGACCGGCCCGTCGCCTCCGCGCGCTCAGCGCCACCGTCGCCGCGATCATCGGCCTGACCGCGGCCATCGCCGGCACCGTGCCCACCGCGGCGACCGCCGCCTCGGGTCCGAGCACGTCCGTCACGGGCGGCACGCTCGACTGGGGGTTCAAGCAGTCGTTCCGGAACTACGTGCCGGCCGCAGGGCAGTCGGTGTCCGGCGGTGCGTCGAGGAACGCCGACGGCACGTTCCGGTTCACCGCATCGGGCGGCAGCTACGACCCCGCCACGCGGAAGCTCACCGTCACGGGTTCCGGTGCCGCGGTGTTCGATTACCGGGCACACACGTTCGTCATCTCGCTGCGCGACCCGGCGATCGAGCTCACGCCGACCACCGGCACCCTGACGGCCGGGGTCGACGTGCGGCTGGTGGACCCGACGACCGGTGCCACGACGTCCGACCCGGGGACGAAGCGCATCGCGTTCGCGACGATCGACGTCACCAAGGGCACCCGATCGGTCACCGACGGGGCGTACTCGTGGACCGGTCTGCCCACCACGATCACCGCGGCGGGTGCAGCGGCCTTCGCAGCCGACGTCACCGGCGGCGGCAACCCGACGCAGTTCTACGCCGCGGGCACCGCGCTGGACCCGCTCTCGGTCGCCGTGACGGGCGACTGGGCTGCCGAGGGGACGGACGGTGACGGCGGCGCCGACGGCGACCAGGGGTTCAGCGACCCCGGCGTCCAGGGACTCGTGAGCACCGGCGTGCAGACCACGGTCGGTGACAGCACGATCGGCCGGGTCACCACGGTGGTGCGGGACGCCGCGCGCGCCTGACCGTCGTGCAGGTACCGGCTGCCGGAACCGCCAAGGCGAGTTACCTCGTCGTGGACGACGACGGCAAGCGCGTCGCCGGGCCGATCGACCCCGGTGTCGCCACCTCGAAGCCGAGCGTCGACCCGTCGACCGGGAACATCGTCGCGACCGCGTCGTTGCCCGCCGCGGAGTTCGGCGGCACCGGCGCGAACGTCCAGGGCTACGTCGTCGTCGTGCGCGGCACGGACGCCGCGTACCGGGACGTCGTGCACGTGAAGCCCTCCGTCGCGGTGCCCGCCGCGAAGGCGTTCGCGATCGACCCCGCCGACGGCTCGATCGTCGCGCAGGTCGCCCCGGCCGCGAACAGCGGGTCCGCGGGGCTGCTGCGGGTGGCCGCCGTCGGGGCGGGTGCCGGATCCGGTTCTGGTTCCGGTGCTGACTCTGGCGCTGGTTCGGGTTCGGGTTCTGGTGCTGACTCTGGCGCTGGTTCCGGTTCTGGTTCTGGTTCGGATGCGGTGTCCGAGGTCGGCACCAGCCCCGCTGGCGGGACCGTCCGCGCCGTCACCCGCACGGCCACCCTGATCGGCTCGGTCACCGGGACGATCTCCTCGGTCGGCGTCGACTGGGCCGGCAAGCGCGCCGTCGTCTTCGACCAGGCCGCCGCGCTCGCCCGCGTCGTCGCCCTCGACACCGGAGCCTCGGTCGCCGACGTGTCGATCGGCGCCACCGCGACGTCCGGGGCCGCCGGCGGGACCGTCGTCGACTCCCGGGGCCGGGCGTGGTGGAGCAACGACGGCGACGCCACCCTCCGAGCTGTGTCGCTGCGCGGGACCCCGGCTGTGACGACCTCGATCGACCGGGTCGGCGGTGCCGCGTACCTGGCCGTCGACGAGTCCGCGAAGCGCCTCTGGGTGTCGGCCGCCGGCAGCACCGACACCGGCAACGTCGTCCGCGCGTACGCGATCGACGGCAGCGCCGCGCCCACGCTCGGTGCCGAGTACACGCCCGGCACCAGCTACACCGGCGACCCGATCGTGGTCGCTGCCGACGGCCGCGCGGTGGTCGGCGTCGTGAACGCCGCGACCGACGCCGCCGACCAGGGGCTCCGCACGTTCCGGGTCGTGACCACCCCGACCGTCACGGCGCAGCCAGCCGACGTCGCCGTGACGCTGACCGGTGCGACCACCGGAACCGACGGCAGCACGACCCCCGCCACGCCGCAGCAGGTGTCCTTCGCGGTCACCACGACCGGGACCCCGACGCCCACCGTGCAGTGGCAGCAGCACACCCCGTCCGGCTGGGCCGACCTGCAGGACGGTCCCTCGGTTGCCGGCGCGACGACCAGCACACTCCGCATCACCGCCACCGAGGGGCTGAACGGCGACCGGTACCGCGCGGTCGCCACGAACGTCCTCGGTGCGACCGTCGTCGGTCGGGTCGCTTCGGACACCGCGACCCTGCGCGTCACCGTGCAGGCGCCGACGAACCCGGGTGGCGGGAACGGCGGCGGCGGGTCGACCGTCGTCGGCGCGGACGGGTCGATCACCGGGGCGGAGAACGCTCGGGGCGCCTCGACGAACGTGCGGCCGGCCACCGGACTCTCGACCGCCGCGGCGGGCTCGAAGCTCACCGTGACGGGCTCGGGCTTCACGAAGAACACGAACGGCTCCGGGCTGTACGTGCTGTTCGGGTACGTCACGAAGCACCCGAGCGCCGGGGGAGCGGCCGGCGCGGGCTACGACTACGTCCCCGGGTCCGGCGGCACCGGGCAGGACGGCCAGGGCTTCGTCGCCTGGCCCGACAACACCGGCACCGGCGCCGCGGCGACCGCGAAGCTCAGCGGCACGAAGAACGCCGGCTTCACGCAGGGCGGCGTCATCGCGCGCTCCACGTTCACCGGCCAGTCGACCAAGCGCGTCGACTGCCTGTCCGGGGCCGTGCAGTGCGGTGTCCTCACCATCGGTGCGCACGGCGCCGCCGACGCCGCGCTCGAGACCTTCACGCCGGTGTACTTCGCCGGACAGACGGTCCCCGGCACCCTGCCGACCGGTCCGAACACGGGTGGTGGCAACGGCGGCACGGTCATCCAGCCGCCCGTCGTGCAGCTGCCGCCGGCCGCCACCGCACCGACCATCACGAACGCCTCGGACACGGCGCCGACGGCCGCGCCGATCGCCGCGCCGACCGCTGTGCCGCGGAACACCGCCGCCCAGCCCCGGAACAGCGCGAAGGCACCCTCGGCCGCCGAGCCACCCACGGCCCCCGCCGCGGACTCCGACGAGCTGGCACGCAAGATCGACGCCGGCGACATCCCCACCGTCGCGGCCGCCGACGCCGGGATCCCCGACGAGGTCACCGCCGGTGACCAGTTCGAGCTCCGCCTGCCGTGGACGGGCGACGACGAGGGCGGGAGCGTGTGGACCTACTCCGAACCGGTGCAGGGCGACGACTTCGCCGTCGAGGACGCCACGGCCACCGCCTCGGTCGACACCACCGGACTGGAGGGCGGCGACCACCACGTCGTGCTCGTCGGTGACCAGGGAACGGTCGTCGCGGTGCCGTTCACCGTGGTCGACGGCGTCGGAGCGGTCGCCCAGTCGGCCGACTCCGGAGCCGGGTCCGTCACGGCGGCGGCAGACGGCGGCGCAGGCGGCGGGATGACCACCGAGACCCTGCTGCTCGTGGTGATCGGGTTCCTCGGCGGGCTCGTGGTGCTCGCGATCGGCCTGGTCGTGCTGCTGCTGACCGGGGTGCTGCAGGTTCGGACGCGTCGGAAGCCGGTGGTGGCATCGGCTGCGGCGGGCGTCTGACGACGTCGTGTGACGTCAGCTGCGGGCGCGCCCGAGCCCGGCGAGGAAGGACGCCTCGGCCAGGGCCATGTGCTCGATCTCGGACGGATCGACGCTCTCGTCCGGCGCGTGCACGTTCGCAGCAGGCTCCGACACCCCTGCGAGGATGACCTCGACCCCCGGGATCGCCCGCTCGAGTGTCGCGCAGAGCGGGATCGATCCGCCGCCGCCGAGGGAGCCCACGGAGGACACCCGGTACGACGACGCCAGTGCGCTCCGGAACGCCGATGAGTACTGCCCCGCCGTCGCCCGGAAGCCGTCGCCCGTGCCCGTGACCCGCGCGGTGACCTCGACCCCGGCGGGCGCTCGCCGCAGCAGGTGCGCCACGAGCAGTTCGCCGGCGGCAGCGGGGTCGACACCCGGCGGGACCCGGAGGTTCAGCGCGGCACCGGCGGTCGCCTGCACGGACGGCGACGACCCGGCGACGGCCGGCGCATCGATGCCGACGACGGTCAGCGCCGGCCGTGCCCAGACCTGGGATGCCGGGTCCCCGGACCCGATCGGCACCGCGCCGTCGAGCAGCCCGGCATCGGCGGCGAACCGGTCGGCGTCGTAGGGCAGGCCGTCCCAGGTCTGCGAGGCCTCGAGTCCGTCGACGGTGGTGTCCCCGGCGTCGTCGCGCAGCGTGGCGAGCAGGGCCACCAGGGTCGCGACGGCATCGGGTGCGGCACCGCCGAACATCCCCGAGTGCACGTTGCCGTGCAGCGCTCGGACGCGCAGCTCGACGAACGCCGTGCCGCGCAGGGTGGTCACGAGCGCGGGGACCCCGACGGCGGCGTTCCCGGCGTCCATCACGACGGCTGCGTCGACGTCGGCGAAGTCCGCTGCGTGGGTGGACACGTACTCCTCGAGGCCGTCGGTGCCCTGCTCCTCGGACCCCTCGACGACCACGACGAGTCCGACCGGGAACGATCCGTGCACGTCGAGCAGCGCCCGCAGCGCCACGAGGTGGGTGACGACCCCGCCCTTGCAGTCAGCAGCGCCGCGACCGTACAGCCGGCCCTGGCGCTCGGTCAGGGTCCACGGGTCGCTCGTCCACGCCGCGAGGTCGCCCGCGGGCTGGACGTCGTGGTGGGCGTAGAGCAGGACCGTCGGGGCGCCGGGCGGCGCGTGGTGGGTCGCGAGGACCGCCTGCGAGCCGTCCGACGTCGTGACGCGGCGCGAGGTCAGGCCGAGGCCGTCGAACGCACCCCGCACGCGCTCGGCGACGCGGCGGCAGTCGTCGAGCGACTGCACGGCCGGATCGTGGACGGACGGGATGGCGACGAGCGCCGCGAGCTCGTCGAGCCCCGCGGGCATCCCGGCGCGGACCGCGTCGCGCAGCGCTGCGTCACCGGTGCTCACGAGCGCCCGATCTCCCAGATGCGGAACTCACCAGAGGCGTCGACCGACTTCGTCAGCCCGGTGAGCGACTTCTGCCCGATGACGTTCTCCTGCCCGGCGAGCAACGGGATGAGCGGCACGGACTCGGCGGTGTCCTGCTGGATCTCCTCGATCTGCTTGGTCCGCTCGGTCGCGTCGGCCTCGACCGCCTGCGCGGCGACCAGCTGCTGCACGGCCCGGTCGTCGAAGTGGTTCGCGAGCAGGTTGACGTCCTCGGAACCGTAGGCCGGCGTCAGGTACGACGAGGCGTCGGGGTAGTCCTGGAAGAACCCGAGCTGGAAGACCGGGTACTCGCCCTTGCCGACGTTCCCGACGTAGGTGTCCCAGCTCGCCGACTGCAGGTCGACCGTGAACAGGCCGGTGTCCTCGAGCTGCTGCTTGATGAGTGCGTACTCGTCGTCCGACCCGGAGCCGTAGTGGTCGGTCGTGTACTCGATCGGCAGCGCGACGGGCGTGCGCACGCCGGCCTTCTCGAGGATGGCCGCGGGGTCGGCGCCGTCGTACTCCGTCTGGAACGCATCGGTCGCGCCGGTGAAGTCGGACGGCACGATCGAGTAGGCCGGAGCGTAGGTGCCCTGGTAGACGTCCTTCGCGATCGCCGCGCGGTCGACCGTCGCGGCGACGGCCTGGCGGATCGCGGTCTTCTGCGCGGTGTCGTCACCGGGCATCGTGTCGAGGTTGAAGCCGAGGAACCGGACCTCGCCCGACGAGCCCTGGACCCGCTGCAGGCCGTCGTCCTCGGACAACGAGGTGACCTCGGTCGGCGTGAGCTGGCGGTACGCCACGTCGGCGTCACCCTCCTGCACCGCGAGCTTGAGGTCGGCGGACTTCGTGTACTGCTTGATCGTCACGCTCGACGACTCCGGCGCGGTGCCGTCGTACTCCTTGTTCGCCGTCAACGCGATGGTCGCCCCGCCGTCGGCGGACTGCTGCAGCGCGTACGGACCGGACCCGACGACCCCGTCGTCCGCGTGGACCTTCGTCTTCGAGAACACCCTGCTGTCGACGATCGCCCCGGCCATGCTCGCCAGGACGTACGGGAACGTCTGGTCGTTCGCCTGCTTCAGGGTGAACGTGACCTCGTCGCCGTCGGCCGCCACGGACGCCATGTTGGCGAGCAGCGACCCCGGACCGTTCTCGGAGCCGATGCCGACCTGGCGCTCGAACGAGAACACGACGTCCTTCGCCGTCAGGGCGTCACCGTTCGAGAACGTGAGCCCGTCGCGGATCCGGCACACGTAGTGGGTGCCGTCGGTGAAGTCACACGACTCGGCGACCTCGGGACTCGTCGTGGTCTTGCCGGCCGGGTAGGTGAGCAGGTGCTGGTACAGCTGCGTCTGCACCGTGTAGCTGCCGCGGTCCCAGGCGCCGGCCGGGTCGAGCGAGGTGACGGGATCGGTGGTCCCGATCACCAGGCCGTCGGAGACGTCGGTGGACGCCCCGGTCGAGGCGCAGCCGGTGAGCACGGCGGCGACGGCAGCGGAGAGCGCGAGCGCGGAGAGGAGTCGGGTCGTCACGGGGTTCCTGAGGGGGATGGTTTCGAGAGGGAGAAACGGGGATGTGCGGCCCCGCCGGTCGCGAGGTCGGCGATCATGTCGCCGAGCAGCGGTGCGAACTTGAAGCCGTGGCCGGAGAACCCGGTCGCGACGGTGACGGGACCACGTCGGTCGATCACGAAGTCCTCGTCGGGGGAGTTGTCGTACAGGCAGCTGATGAAGGTCGGCTTCGTCGCGTCGACACCGGGCACGTACCGCGCGGCGTAGGCCTGCAGCCGCTCGGCCTCGGCCGGCACGGGCGTGAAGTCGCGGTGGTCCGGATCGACGACGGGGCCGGTGCCGTGGAACCCGACCTTGACGCCCTCGCCCGGGGTGAGCAGGCCGTACACGTCGTCGTCGGCCGCCCAGTGCACGAAGCTCGGCCACGCGTGGTCCGGCAGACGGCTGGGGAAGTGCGCGGGCTGCTCCTGGGTGACGCGGATGGCCGGGAGGCCCGCCCCGCGTCCGGCGAGCAGGTCGCCGACCAGCGCGGGGGCCCACGACCCCACGGCCGCCACCACGGACGCGGTGCGGTGGGTGGACCCGTCCGACAGCGTCACCGTCACGTCGTCGCCGTGGTCCTCGAGCCCGCTGACCCGCGTGTCGAAGCGCAGCTCGGCGAGCCCCGTCCGTTCCGCCAGGGTGAGGAACACCTCGATGGCGCGGTTGGACCGGATGCGACCGGCCGTGGCGTGCGCGAGCACGTGCCCCTCGAACGCGATCCCCGGCCAGCGTGCGGCTGCGGCGTCCGGGCTGAGGGTCTCGTGCGGGATGCCGGCGTCCGTCAGCGCGGCGGCGATGGCGTCGACGACCTCGGCGCGGCCGTGGTCGACGGCACCGGTGCGGACGATGAGCTCCTCGTCCGCAGCGCCCTCGAGCGCTTCCCACAGCACCAGGGCGCGGGAGGTCAGGGCCACGTACTCGGGGTCGGCGTAGCCCTGCCGGAAGATCCGGGTCGCGCCGTGGGACGAGCCGTTGTGGTGCCCGCGCGCGTGCTGCTCGACGAGCAGGACGCGCTCGCCGCGGAGTGTGAGGGCGTACGCGGTGGCGGCGCCGACGACCCCGCCGCCGATCACGACGTGCGTCGGGGCCCGGTCGCTCAGCACGTCGCTCATGCCAGGGCTCCGGCTCGTCGGGCGTCGGCCTCGCGTCGCGCCGGCATCATCGCCACCACCTCGGCCTCGGTCGGCGCCGCCGCCGGGAACCGTGCCGGGGCGTAGCGGCTCGCGTCGCCGAGGGTGGTCGTGCCCGTGACGCTCAGTTCCGCCGCGATCCGCCCGAGCCCCGGTCCGTGCGTGACGCCGGACTCGTTGTCGCCACCGGCCACCACGAGTCCGTCCAGCTCGGGGACCGCGCCGACGATGAAGTTCCGGTCGGCGGTCATCGAGACGACGCCCTGTGTGGGGGTCTCGTCGACCCCGAGCACGCTCGCGGCGGCGGGGAGCAGCCGGGCGACGATCGGGTGCAGGTACGTCCGCATGGCGTCGAGCAGGTCCGAGCGCACCGGGCGGCGGTCGGGTTCGTCGCTCCGGTCCGCACCGCCGACGTGCAGCGGCTCGTACCCGGGGCCGGCACCGTACGTCAGACCGCCGCGGTGTTCACGGATCCACAGGCCGTGCAGCTCCGGCAGCATCAGGGTCGGCAGGGTGCCCGGCAGACCGAACGGCGTCGTCACGAGCCGGCTGGCGACGACCCGGACCGTCGGCAGCTCGCGCCCGAAGGGGGCGAGGAGCGTGTTCGTCCAGCTGCCGGCGGCGAGCACGACCTTCGCGGCGTCGATGACCTCGCCGTTCGCGGTCCGGACGCCCGTGACGGAGTCCCCACGGGCCTCCAGACCGGCGACCGGCGTGTGCTCGCGGATCTCGACGCCCCGCGCACGGACCGCGTGCACCAGCGCTGCGGCCGTGTCCGGCGCACTGATCTGGATGCCGTCCGGATGGAGGAAGCCCGCGGTGACGGCGGCCGGGTCGAGTCCGGGCACGAGGTCGGCCGCCTCGGCCGGGGTGAGAGTCCGCGCCCCGGCCGGCCGGAGCGGGTGCTGCTCGAACGGCGGCAGGTGGTCGGCCCGACCCTGCTCGGTGACGGTCAGCCAGACGTTGCCGTTCTGCCGGTACCCGGTCGGGCCGTGGCCGGCGCCGGCGAGGTCGCGGTAGAAGTCGATGCCGTACTGCTCGACGTCGCGCTCGGACTCGTTCCAGTACCAGGCGTACCCGGCTGCCCACTGGCCGACGAACCCGGCACCTGCGGTGGTGGTGCCCCCGGCGACCGTGCCGCTGTCGAGGAGCAGGACCCGCTGCCCGAGCGCGGCGAGGTGCCACGCGGCGCTCAGCCCGATGATGCCGGCGCCGACGACGACCACGGGGGATCCGGAGGAGGACATGGAGCGAGCGTAGTGTCCCGAGGTCCCCGACAGGTGTCGTTCATGACGCCGTGTGACGCGGTGCAGAACGGCGATCGCTGCCCCGGTCGATCAGCGGTCGCTCGGCGGTCGATCAGCGGTCGAACGCGTCGAGCACCGCCGATGTCGACCGGGCCACCAGGGCGTCGTCGTAGGCGGCGTCGGGGTCGTTCCGCGTCGTCAGGACCGAGAGCACGATCGGGTCGCCGCCGGGCGGGGTCACCCGCGCCACGTCGTTCCGGATCGGTCCGGCGCCCCCGGACTTGTCGACCACGACCCAGCCGTCGGGTGCCCCGGCCCGGATGAGTGCGTCGCCGGTCGCGTTGCCGCCCATCCAGTCGACCAGCAGCGCGGTGTCGGCGCGGTCCAGGGTGCTGCCGTCGAGCACGGTCGCCAGGGCTGCGGTGAACGCCGCCGGGGTCGTGGTGTCCTCGGTGCTGCCCGGCTCGATGGTGTTGAGGTCCGGCTCACCGTGGACCACCTCGGTGGTGGTGTCGCCGAGCTCGGTCAACGCGGTGTCCAGGCCGCTCGGACCGCCGATGCGCGTGAGCACGAGGTTCAGGGCCGTGTTGTCGCTCATCCGGACGGCTGCCTCGGCCAACTGCCCGTACGACAGCCCGTCGGCCACGTGCTGTTCCGTCACGGGGGAGTACCCGGCAGCGGCGACGTCCGCGGCCGTCCAGTGCACGACCTCGTTCCGGGCGTCCGCGGGCACCGAGCGCAGGAACTGTGCCGCGGCGAACGCCTTGATGGTCGAGGCGTAGCCGAAGCGTCGGTCGCCGTTGTACGCGACCGTCTCACCCGTGACGGTGTCGGTCGCGACGACGCCGACCGTGGCGTCGTACTCGCGTTCGAGGCCCGCGAGTGCCCGGCGGACCGCGGCGGTGGTCGCGGCGTCCGTCCGCGGCGGCGTCGTCGCAGGGGTGCTCGTCGGTGTGCTCGTGGACCGTGCGGACGACGTGGCCGACGCGGTCGGTGCACCGGGGCCGCCACCGGAGCACCCGGCGAGGACGAGCACGGCGACGGTGCCGCCGACGACCAGGGGAGAGCACGGCGCATGGGAGCACCCTGCCGCTCGACCCTGGTCACACGCCGGGAACCGGCACCCCGACCCGGGCGACGGAGACCTGCGTCCCGACACCCCGTTCGCGTGCGAGGTCGATCAGCCGGGCCGCGACGGCGAGGTCCTGCGCGCCGAGCCCGACCGAGTCGAACACGGTGATCTCGTCGTCCCCGGTCCGGCCGGGTGCGCGTCCGGCGACGACCTCGCCGAGTTCCGCCGGGTGGAGGTCCTGCGGGACCGCGCCCTCGACCACGGCCTCGAGCAGGTCACCCGACTTCGTCCAGGCGGTGGCCCGGCTGTCGACGAAGAGCGTGCCACGTGCCATCGCCGCGCCGTCGAGCTCCCGGTGCGTCGGGCGGGGACGTGCCCCGACCGCGTTCACGTGCTGGCCGGCGTACAACCAGGCGCCGCGGACGATCGGGTCGACCGAGGGCGTCAGGGTGCAGAGCACGTCGGCTTCCTCGACCACGCGCCGGACCTCCGGCACGACCACGCACCGTCGGGCCACGTCCGGTCCGACGGCCTCGAGGAACCGGGTGACCGTTCCGGACGACCGTGACCACAGGACGATCCGCTCGAACGGTCGCGTCGCCTCGAAGGCACGGACGTGCTCGACGGCGAGGTTGCCCGCGCCGAGGATCCCGAGGGTCCGGCTGGCTGATCGGGCGAGGTGCTTCGTCGCGACGACGGTCGCCGCCGCGGTCCGCGCCCGGGTGATCGTCATGCCGTCGAGCACGGCGACGCACTCACCGGTGACCGACGAGGACACCAGGATCGTGGACCGCTGCGACGGCAGCCCTCGCGCACCGTTGTCGGGGATGTCGGCCATCAGCTTGACGGCGACGAGCCCGAGTCGGTCGGAGCGCACGGCCATCGGCAGGAAGAGCGCGTCGTCGGCGCCGGTCAGGGCGACCGGAGCCGGCTGCTGCATCGCGCCGGTCCCGAGGTCGGCGTGGACGGCCTCCACGGCCCCGACGACGTCGACGGCGTCGATGAGACCGGCGACGTCGGTGGCGCCGAGGACGACGGTCACGACGCGGTGACGGCGGTCGAGGCGCCGAGCAGCTCCTCGAGCGACGGGGTGTGGGTCGTGAGGCCACCGTCGAACAGGATGCGCATCCAGCGGTCCGAGGCCTCGCGGTCGACGACCGCGGAGTCCCAGACGCCCCCCGCAGCCATCTCGTCGGCGGCCCGTCGCAGCAGGGCGGCGTCCTTCTCCGGCCACCGGGCGGCGAGCACGGCCGCGATCTCGGCGTCGGCGTCGCCCGCGGTGATCTTGGCCATCGCGGCGGCGATGCCGTCCATGAACCGGTCGACCCGGTCGCCGAGCTCGTCGATGCGGTCCGTGCGCGTGTAGTAGACGCTGTTCGGCATCACCCCACCGGCGTCGAGGTGCCGGAAGACGATCGTGCCCCCACCGGCGGCGACGAGTTCCTGGGCGGAGACGAGGTCGAGGATGATCGCGTCACCGAGCCCGCCCTGGTACAGCTCGATGAGCATCGCGGTCGACAGGTCGCGGACGAAGCGGGTCGCCGCGACGTCGAACCCGGCCTCGCGGACGAGTCCGGCCGTGAACTCGTACGGGGCGCTGCCGCCGGCGCCGGGCGCCAGGACGACCTTGCCGGCGAGCCAGTCCAGGGTGATCGGGGTCGTCTCGTCGCGGGCGACGATGGTCATCGGGAACCCGTGGTTGAGCTGGCCCACGACCGACAGCTTGCGCGGGGTCCCGGCGTACATCGCGGGGACCCAGAGACCGCCGAGGGCGAGGTCGGCCTCGTGCGAGTCGATGTCGTCGAGGACGCCGGTCCACGGGTCGCAGGCCTTCGCGGTGACGGACAGGCCGCGCTCGGCGAACAGTCCGCCCACGTCGGCGACGTACTCGGGCAGGTAGTTGAGGCCGTTCGCGGTCGCCGAGATCTTGAGGGTGTCCATGGTGTTCTCCGATCGTGGGGTGGTGGGCCGGGGTGTCCGGCCCACCGGGGTGGTGCGGTTCGTGCGGGTGGTCAGGTGGGTCAGGCGGTGGTGGTCGAGAGGGCGTTCTCGTTGACGTCCTCGAGCGACCGGCCGCGGGTCTCCGGGGCGAAGCGCGACGCGACGACGAGGACCGCGTACATGACGGCGGCGAGTCCGAAGACGCCGGCGAAGGCCCAGGAGCCGTACAGCGCGATCGCGGCGAACGGCATGACCGCTCCGGCGATGTTGCCGATGCCGTTGACGATCGAGGCGCCGGAGGCACGGATCGCGGTCGGGTAGACCTCGGCGGTCCACGCCGCGAGGGTCGTGTTCGTCAGCATCGTGAAGAACTGGAACAGGGCGCCGAGCACCAGGATCGCGGCGGTGTCGTTGCCGAAGGCCGCGAACGCCAGGGCGGTGAGGCAGCCGAGGATGCCCGCGACGGCGATGAGGGGCCGACGTCCGACGCGGTTCGCCAGGAGCGCCGCTGCCGTGCACCCGAGGAGCGATCCGATGTTCATGATCATCGTGTAGAGCAGGCTCTGCGACACGGTGTACCCACGCTCGACGAGCAGGGTCGGCATCAGGAAGTTCAGCGTGACCTGCACGCCGAAGGCCATCCACGAGGCGACGCCGATGGCGATCGTCCGACGGAGCACCAGCTTGTGGAACACCGCTGCGGGCGACGAGTGCAGGGCGACCGGGGGCAGGTCGGCCGGCGTCAGGCGCACCGGGGAGCAGCGTCGGCGGGCGGGGTGAGCGTGTTCGAGGCGAGGACCGCGAGCGAGCGGTTCGCCTCGTCCACCCGTCCCTTCGACAGCAGCCAGCGAGGCGTCTCGGGCAGCTTGCGGCGGTACAGGACGACGAACAGCGCCGGGATCGCGAGGATCACGAACGTCCAGCGCCAGACCTGGTCGTCGCCACCGAGCGGGACGGCCAGCGGGCCGAGCAGCAGCAGGAAGAGTCCGTAGGAGATGAAGTTGCCGATGCCGCCGGCACCGACGTTGATGGTCGCGATGAGGCCGCCGCGGTACTTGGTGGCCACCATCTCTGACAGCATCGCGATGCCGATCATGAACTCGCCGCCGACGCCGATCCCGACGATGAACCGGCTGACGAGCAGCATGTCGAAGTTGAAGGAGACGGCGCTGAGGAGGCCGCCGAGCGTGTAGACGAGCAGGTTGAGCCCGAGCGAGAACCGCCGACCGTACTTGTCGGCGAGCCAGCCGGCCAGGAACCGGCCGACCAGCCCACCCAGGACGGTGGCGGTGTTGATCGTGGAGAGCTGGACGTCGCCGATGGCGAGCGAGGCCTTGATGTTGGTGGCCATCGCGCCGACGGAGTTCTGTTCGAGCGTGTCGAAGAACTCCCCGGCGAGGATGAGCATGAGGACCCAGAACTGGGCCCGGGTGAAGCCGATCGAGTCGAGGGCGGATCCGATGCCGCCTTCGGTTCGGGCAGCGGAAGCGGTTCGGGTTGGTGCGGTGGAGCGGGTTACAGCAGTCATTCGTAACTCCAGCGGGGGAAGAGTGAGGTGGGTGCACCGTGCGGTCACTCTTTTGTATACGAAAAGCTGTTTCGGGCTGGTTTCGAACACGAGACGGTTCGTTACGGCTGCCTGAATCACCTGGATATTCAAGCATCCAGACGCACTCCCGCCAAGCTCGCGGGGCGTTTTGTATACGTTCTTACGGGTTCAGGGCCCGGTAGATCGCTTCGTCGCGACGCAGGTGCTCGTCCATCAGCAGCCCCGCCTGCACCGAGGCACCGCGCAGGATCGCGCCGGCAACGGCCGTGTGGTCGTCGCTGCTCGACGCCACCTCGTCCTGCGTGACCCGCTCGAACGCCCACGCCGTCTGGTGGATCAGGTGGTCGATCATCGTCTCGAGCCGGCTGTTCCCCGAGGCGCGTGCCACCAGCCCGTGGAACGCGAACCGCGGTGAGTGCGCAGCCTCGACCTCTTGGTCGGACCGGTGTTCACGACCGACGGCGCGGAGCAGGTCGGCGCACTCGCCACCCTGGCGACGCGCGGCGAGCTCGGCGGCGAGCACCTCGAGCCCCCGGCGGATCTGCATGAGCTCGATGACCACCTCGGTCGAGGAGTCGGCGACCCGGACGCCCTTGAACTTCTCGGACTCGACGAACCCCTCGGTCTCGAGCTGCCGGAGTGCTTCGCGCACGGGGACCCGCGAGACGCCGAAGCGTTCGGCGAGGGCGTCTTCCTTCAGCCGGGAGCCACGGGCGAGCGTGCCGGCGATGATCTCGGCCCTGATCGCCTTGAGGACAGATGCCGGCTTGGACTCCACAGCACGATGCTAGTTGGAGCGAGTGACGGGAATCGAACCCGCGCTACCAGCTTGGGAAGCTGGAGTTCTACCATTGAACTACACTCGCGCGCCCCGCAGAACGGGACTCGGCAAGCCTAGCGGATTCTCGCCTGGAAGCCAGCCGACCGCGCACCGTACGCCTCCTGTCGGGCGTGTGTCGTGCCTCCCGAGTCTCCGCTGTGAGCACGCCAGCCTGACGGACAGGTGTCGTCGTCGTGTGTACCGTCCAGGGAGTTCCAGCGCCGAAGAACCCGAGGAGGACCCGGATGGTCAGGCATCCCCTCATCGACGACGTGGTCGGTCCCGCCATCGTGGTCGAGTCCGCCTCGCCGGTCGTGTGGCTGACGGACGCCCTCGCCTCACTGCTCCGTCGTTCGGCGGACGCCGGCCGCATGGTCGTGCTGCGGACCGGGCGCGAATCCGCGATCACCCCGCCCTGCGGCACGCGCTCGGTGCCTACGGTGCCGCGTGGGCCGTCGCCGACTTCGACGGGACACTGCGCGACGGCCGGACGGGTGCAGCAGCCTCGGGCATCGAGGACTTCGTGCACCGCGGCCCCGAACTCGTCGGCACACCGTCGCCCGAGCACCCGGTCGCGGCCGACTCCGTCCGCCAGATCAGCATCGACCTGACGCTCCGCCACCACGCCGAGCGAGCCGTGGACATGGGGTCCGCGATCGAGGCCCTGTGCCACACCGTCGGCACCTGCCCCACCCGCTGGGGCACCGCCGAACCGCTCACCGTGCCGTGGGACCGATGGGTCGTCACGCAGTACGCCAAGCACGAGGCGCCCGGGGTGTCGACCTCGTACGCCGTCGGCGAGGGCTTCTCCGCCACCATGACCGCCCACCTGGTCGGTGGCGTCGTCGTCGAGACGATGTCCGCCGTCCTGACCGTGCCCGAGGAGAACACCGACCCGGAGCTCGCGAACCGCCTGTTCGACGCCGTGCAGCAGGTCGCCGACCAGGTCGTGCCCGTCTTCGGAGTGGTGATGCAGCGCCGGGGCGATGCCGACCACCTGATCCGCGCGGTGTCGCACGGCGAGCCGTCGCCGCTCGCCGTGGTCGTCGGACCCGAAGCCTCTGAGTTCCTGGACCGCGACGGGTGTGGCCGCCACCGCGCACCACGACGGCGACGTTCGGCACCCGGTCCGGAGCAGGCGACACGCACGTCGCCGACGGCGGCATGATCGTCCGCTTCGAGGACGGCTGGGAAGCCCTCGAGTCCTTCCTCGACCGCATCGACGAGGACCGCTTCCTGCAGCTCGTCGGCGGAGCGCCCCTCGACCCGGCCCACGACGAGGGCACGCTCGACGGGCACGTGCGGGACACCCGCGTGGCAGGCGGTCAGGGTGCCGCGTGACGTCACCATCCTCTGCCGCCAGCCGGTCGAGCCGCGGGAGGTCGCCGAGGCGCTGCTCCTGCACGACGAGTCCTGGGGTGTCCGCGCCCTCGACGACGGCCCGATGCTGCAGGTCTGCCGCGACGCCACGCACCCGGTGATCACCGTGCTCGGGGTGCGGCGGGTGGACTCGTTCGACGAGGTCGAACGGATCCTGCCGGACGCTCCCACGATCGCGACGCCGCTGTGGTGGGTCGACACCGTCACCCCCGCGGGGTCGGACGGCGAGTCCGGGATCTCGGCGGCACTCGAGGCCGCACTCGACCTCGACGCGGTCTGCATCGTCCACGGCGACTGACGGAGCCGGGCGCGACGACTGACGGAACCGATGCGGCCCGACGCGACGACTGCCGGAGTGACTCGTCGCGCGGATCGGCCACGCGGTGCCCCCAGTTGTGGTGAGAACGCAGGTTTCGAGGCCCGCGAGTACCCAGCACCGCTCTACGGTGTGAGGACCCGAGCCGACGAGCCGGGCGAGCACGCTCCTCGTCGGCACCCTTCTCACTGAACAGGGCTCCAGTGCGTACACACCACCAGGGGCGCGCCGTCGCGCGCGCTCGCAAGATCCTCACCGGCGTGGTCGTCGCCGGACTCGCGGGCGTCGCGCTCGTCGGGCTCGGCACGACCACCGCGTCCGCCGCGGCACCCGCGCAGACCACCTTCGTGAACGAGGGGTTCACCGGCGCGAGCGCCGGCACCGCCTACATCCTGCCGTCGACGCAGTCCGGTGCCGCGAACGTCGCGTGCCTCACGGCGAAGCCGGCAGCCGGCTCGTCGAACACCGGCTCGGTCCCGACGTGTGCCGGTGCCACGGACGCGGACGGCAGCGGCGCGCTCCGCCTGACCGGTGCGGAGAACAACCAGGCCGGTGGCCTCGGTGCGAAGCAGTCCGTCCCGATCACCAAGGGCGTCGACGCGGTCTTCGACAGCTACCAGTACAACGGCACCTCGGCTGACGGCATCGTCTTCTACCTCGCCGCGACCGACCCGTACAACCCGACCGTGCCGGCGAAGATCGGCTACCTGGGCGGTTCGCTCGGCTACAGCGCGAGCACCGCGAACAACGCGCAGGGCCTCTCCCACGCGTACCTCGGCATCGGCCTCGACCGCTTCGGCAACTTCGGCAACCGCGAGTTCGGCGGCACCGGCTGCACGACCGACCAGGGGACGAACCGGACCCTCACGGCGAACGCCGTGACCGTCCGAGGCCCCGGCGACGGCGGCACCGGCTACTGCGTGCAGTCCCGCACCGTGGTCAACGGCTCGCTCAACAAGACCGGCGTCACGGACCGTGCGCAGGCCAAGGTCCCCGTCGAGATCGTGATCAACCCGACGTCGTCGGCGCTCGCCGCGCAGGAGAACACCGCGGTGTCCGTCCCCGCGGGGCAGTACGCGGTCGTCTTCACCTCCATCGGCGGCACGCAGCAGGTCGTCCGTGGCGCCCTGCCGAAGCTCACCACCGGCAACGCCGCGAACGTCGACCCGTCGTGGGTCGACCCCGCCACCGGCTACCCCTACAAGCTCACCTACGGATGGGTCGCGGGCACCGGCGGACAGAACGACATCCACGAGGTCAACTACCTCCGCACCACGACGGCCGCCGGTCCGGTGCCGGTGCTGACCGCCAGCACGGGAGGCACGGCCAGCGTCGCGCACGCCGGTTCCGGCGCGTACACGGTCACCCCCACCGTCTCCGCCGACGGTGGCTCCGAGTCGCAGCTCGTGCGCACGACCACCACGTTCCCGACGGGCGTCACGCCCGACGTCTCCGGCGTGACCGGCGCGGGCTGGACCTGCCAGCCGCCCGTCGGGCAGGTCGTCACGTGCGACCAGGCCGTCGACGCCGGATCGCCTGTCGTACCCGGCACGGTGCTGCCGACGCTCTCCATCCCGTACACGGTGACCGGCGCCGCGCGCTCCGCGACGATCTCCACCGTCCTGGCGTCCACGGACGCCGAGGCGGTCACCGTCACCCGCGGCCTGACCGTCGAGCCGCAGGGCACGACGGTCACGGTCGACGACGCCACCGCGACCGTGGGCGACACGGTCACGCTGACCGCCCAGGTCGCGTCGTCCGCGAAGACCGGTGCCACCGCGCCGACCGGCACCGTCACGTTCACCGACACCGAGACCGGCGCGGTGCTCTGCACGGCGACGATCGTCGACGGTGCGGCCTCGTGCGACACGTCGACGTCGACGGTCGGCTCCCGCGGGGTCACCGCGACCTACGAGGGTGACGCGGACCACACCGCTGCGACCGGCACGGGGACGCTCACCGCGACCAAGGTGCCGACGGCCGTCGTGGTCGAGTCGAGCCCGACGTCCGCTGCGTACGGCGAGCAGATCACGCTCGACGCCACCGGCCTGGGCTCCGGCTCGGAGACGGTCGCCGCGCCGACCGGCACGATCGAGTACCGCGAGGGCACCACCGTCCTGTGCACCGCGACGCTCCCCGACACGAGCTGCGTGGCCGAGGGCCTCGGCGCCGGCACGCACACGGTGACCGCCGTCTACTCCGGCGGCGCGCTGCACGCCGGCTCGACCTCGGTCGCAGTGGACCTGACCGTCCGCAAGGCCTCGGCGACCATCGGCGCCCAGCCCGGCACCGGTGGCGGCGACCCGAGCGACGGCGGCGAGCCGACCGTACCCGACACCACGGTGACGGTCACGCACGGCGACACCACCACGCTCGACACCCCGAACGTGCCGGAGGACGCCACCGGCACCATCGAGTACGTCACCGACGACGGCACCGTCCTGTGCACCGCGACGCTGCCCGACACCACGTGCGCGATCCCGTCCGACCTGCCGGGTGGCGAGTACACCGTGCACGCCCACTACAGCGGCGACGACAACTACGAGGCCGCCGATGGTGCGCCGTTCGAGCTGGTCGTGACCGCGCAGTCGACGGCGCTCGTGGCGAGCACCGACGCGACGGCTCCGGTCGTCGGCTCGAAGGTCCGCCTGACTGCATCCGGCCTGCCCGCCGGCGCGACCGGCACCGTGACCTTCACGGCCGCGGACGGCTCCGTCCTGTGCACCGTCACGCTGCCCGAGACGACCTGCGAGACCGACGCCCTGCCGGTCGGCACGAACACGGTCACGGCTGCCTACAGCGGTGACGCGTCGTTCGCCGCGTCGAGCAGCGCGCTCGAGATCGTCGTCGCGGCACTCCCCGCCGTCGAGCCGACGCCGGGGCCGACCGACGAGCCGACCACGCCGGAGACCTCGGCGCCCGCATCGGCACCGTCGGCAACCGCGTCCGCCACGCCGGCGCCGACCACCACCGGTGCGCTCGCGTTCACGGGTTCGCCCGTGGCCGTGGGCACCGCCATGGCACTCGCCGCAGCGCTGCTCATCGCGGGCCTGGTGCTCCTGATGGTCCGTCGCACCCGGGCCGCTCGCGGCACGGTCGCCGACACCACCGCGGAGTAACGGACCGCACGGACGAGGACGGCGCCCCGGGCAGTTGCCCGGGGCGCCGTCCTGTTCGTGCGCCTGGTGTCCGTCAGTCGCGGCGCGCGGTGTCGGACGCGTTGATCGCCGCCAGACGTTCGTTGTACGCCTTCAGGTCGGCGTCGCCGTCGCGTTCGGCCTTGCGGTCGAGCCGCTTCGCGTCGCGCTTGTCCGTACGGATCCAGTTCCGCACCACGAGCAGCGCGACGAAGACCATCGGCAGCTCGGAGGCGCCCCAGGCGATGCCGCCGCCGGTGTGCTGGTCGTCGAGCAGCGCGGCATCGTTCGTCTGGCCGAGAGCGTGGAACCAGTCGATCGCGAACACCGACTGCGAGGTCATCACGGCGACGCCGAAGAACGCGTGGAAGGCCAGCGTCGCGAGCAGCGCGATGATCAGGATCGGGTACGGCGGACGCTTCGGCCCCGGGTCGACGCCGATGAACACCCAGAAGAACAGGTAGCCGCTCAGCACGAAGTGGACGACCATCGCGACGTGCCACTCGTGCGACTGCATCGCCGCCTGGTACGCCGGCGTGAAGTAGAACACCACGAGCGACCCGGCGAAGATCACACCGGCGACGGCGGGCTTCCCCATGAACTGCATGTACCGGGAGTGCACGAAGAGCATGAGCCACTCGCGGGCCCCGCGGGAACCGTCGTTGCGGACCGGCAGGGTGCGCATGGCGAGCAGCACTGGGCCGCCGAGCACGAGTGGCAGCGGCACGAACATCATGAGCAGCATGTGCTGGACCATGTGCGACGAGAAGTGGATCATGCCGTACACAGCCGGTCCGGCCGACGTGGTCCAGATGAACAGGGCGCAGCCGATCACCCAGGCGATGGTGCGCCCGACGGGCCACTTGTCGCCGCGCTTCCGGAGCTTCCGCACCGCGAGCAGGTACCAGACCGCCCCGACGACGGCGAGCCCGAGCCACACCCAGTCGATGTGCCACTGCGTCAGGTACGTGTGCATCGTCTGGGCCGGCGGGAACGGGAACCCGATCAGGCCGGAGCGGGTGTCCTCACCGGTCTCGGGCGTCTGCGGGATCGGCGGCTGCGAGCGGGACACGGCCACCGAGACGCCGATCGCCACGGCCATGAACACGATCTCGGCGAGCGCGAACCGGGTGAACCGACGGCGGTCGAGCGGCGCGCGGAGCAGCCCGGGCACCAGCTTGCGGCGCTGCACGACACCGGCGACGCCGAGCAGCACCAGGATGACGGCCTTGACGGTGATGAGTGCGCCGTACGGGGTCGTGACGAGGTCGAGCGGACCGGTCAGTCGCAGCGAGGCGTTGACGATGCCGGAGAACGCGACGGCGCCGAACGACCACCCGGCCAGCGTGGAGTAGCGGGAGACCACCCGCCCGGTCGCGCCCTTCGTGCGGGTGCGCAGCAGCACGACGGCGACGAGCCCGCCGGCCCAGACGCACACCCCGATCAGGTGGATCGCGAGGGAGTTCACGGCGTTGGCGTGCTCGAGCGAGCCGGCGGCGTGACCGGACAGTGCCAGGGGGAGCAGCGCGAAGAGGCCGAACACGGTGGCGACGGCGAGCGTCGTGACCCGGGTGGCGAACGCGGCGACCACGGTCGCGATGAGGATGGCCGCCGCGGAGACCACGAGCGCCTGCCCGATCTCGACCTGGAACGCGAACAGCATGAAGTTCCGGGCGAACACCGGACTGGTGATCGGGACGCCGAGGGTGTTGGCGCCGGTCAGCACGACGGTGACGGCCGCGGCGAGGAACCAGACCGATCCGGTCGCCGCCGCCCAGCGTGTGGCGCGGTGCTGCACGCTCGAGAGCGCCCGGTGGTCCTTCTTCTGTGCCGGCAGCGCGAACGCGGCGACGATGAGCAGGCCGACGGTCAGCGCCGCCATGGTGTCGTGCACCACGCGGGCGATCGGCAGGCCGTACTCGACCACGTCGCCGGCGGACACCAGCTGCTGGTTCGCGGTGAACGCCCCGGTGATCGTCAGGCCGAGGATCGAGCACGCGACCGCGAGCGGGATGGCGACGACCAGCACGGTCGCGACGGTGGACGTGCGCGCGGTGACGGGCGCGGATTCCGGCGCCGGGCCTCCGGGCTGGGTTGCGGGGGACGTGACGGTCATCAACCTTGTTCCAGGGACGCGTGCGTCCGCGAGACCGCGGACCCTCCATGGTAGGCGGGTCGGTCTGGAGGAGCGGTGTCAGTCCGCAGCGCGCGCTGCGGCCCGCCTCAGGGTCGCGCCGACGACCCCTGCAGGTCGCGGATCCGGCCCAGCTCGTCGAAGTCGACCGTGATGGTCCCGTCCGCCAACGTCAGCGTGCGCCCGTCCCAGGGCACACCGCGGAGCGACGCCCAGCTCCCCACAGCGCGGCGGTGGTCGTGCACCTCGGTCGTCTGCAGGCCCTCACCGAACACCCGGACCATCCGGGGGACCGTCGGCGGCGCGAAGAGCAGGCCCTCGAACAGCACCCACAGGCGGGCACCTCCGCCGACGTGCCCGCCGAAGCCGAACCACGAACCCGTCGCCAGCCGTGCCGCGATCGACATGTCCCACGCGAACTCGTACCCGGCGTCTGCGGCGTCGGCCTGCCGGTGCTCGCCGAACGGGACCTCGCCCTGCACGAGTTCCGGGATGCCGAGCCGTTCGCCCAGCGCGCGGGTGGCGTTGGCGGCGGCGAGCACCGACGCGGGGTACTGCGACGGGTTCGCCCAGCCCCAGAGCCAGCTGCGCGGCCCCGGTGCGGCCGAGCCCAGGAGCTGGATCCGGAACTCGCCCGGGTGCGGCCCGACGAACTGCAGGGTGCCGGCGGCGAGGTCGACGTTCCAGCGTTCGTGGTCGTCGTACCGGTCGGCGAGCTGCAGCTGCGCCTCCCAGGCCAGGAAGACCCCGTCGCTGACCAGATCGTCCATCCCCCGTGAGCGCGCCATGGGGGAACCCTACGCCGGGCGGTGTTCCCAGATCCCCTCGCTGCCGACGCCCACGAACCCGACGGCCTCGTTCACGTCGAGCATCGGGCGGTTCTCCTCGGCGTTGAAGGTGATGATCGACGGTCGGCCCGGGAAGCGCCGCTCCAGCTCCTCGATCCCGACCACCTTGAGCAGCCACCCGAGCCGGTGGCCGCGGTGCTCCCGCAGCACCAGGGTGTCCCACTGCATCGCGGCGCGTGCGGAGTCGTCCGGCACCGCCACCTGCGTGAAGCCGGCCAGGATCCCGCTCGGGACGTGCTCGACCGCGACGGTGAGCATGGTGCGCGGTGCCCGGGCGAGCTCGTCCTCGTGGGCACGCAGTCGTTCGGGGGTCCAGACGTCCTCGGGTTCGTCCATGTCGCCGGACGGCGCATCGGTGCTCATCCGGGTCTCGAGCAGCGCGATGCCCTCGAGCCACTCGTCGGGGGTCCGGCCCGTCCAGGCGTGCACCGCGTAGTCCGGTCCGGCAACGGCCGACGCCCGGTCGTGCAGCTCGCGCACGACGGAGTGGTCGGCGGGCAGTGGCAGCCGGCTGATCCGGTTCACCTGCCCGAACCGCCAGCCGCGGCCGGTCAGGAACCGGACCCCCGCTTCGTCCTCGGGCACGGCACCGAATCCCGTCGGCGCCTGCACGTACCCGGGTCCGGACGCCGAACCCACCTGGCGGGACACGGCGTACGTCTTGCACTGCGTGCGTCCCTCGGCTCGGGCGATGCCCTCGAGGTGGTCGGCGAGCAGTGTCCCGACCCCGCGACGCAGGTGCTCGGGCGCGACACCGACGGCCAGCCAGCAGTTGCTCGTGCCCGGTCCCTGCTTGGTGTCGTACGACCCGGCGGCGACCGTCGCGCCGGTCTCGTCGCGCACCGCGAACAGGCGGCTCGGAGCTCCTGGCTCGTGGCACATCGGCAGGTACTCGTCCGGTACCCACACGAGTTCACGGAGCCCGTGCACCGCGACCTCGGCGGCGTCGGACACGGCGAGCCACTCGCGGAACGCCTGCACGGTCCCCGGGTCGTCGTCCATCGTGGCGGGGACCACGAGTTCGTGGACGGTGTACGCGGTCATGTCGGTTCCTCCCGGCGGTGCGACGCCGCCCGGCTCCGGACAGCCTCGCAGCATATCGGCGGGGTCCGCTGCCGCTAGGCTGCACGGCGTGCTGCTCTCCGATCGCGACATCACCGCCCAGCTCGCCGAGGGCCGGATCGGTCTCGACCCCCACGACGCCTCGCTCGTCCAGCCGTCGAGCATCGACGTCCGGCTCGACAAGTTCTTCCGGCTGTTCGACAACCACAAGTACCCGCACATCGACCCCGCGGTCGACCAGCCCGACCTGACCCGGCTGGTCGAGACCGACCCGGACGAAGCCTTCGTGCTGCACCCCGGCGAGTTCGTGCTCGGCTCGACCTACGAGGTCGTCACGTTGCCCGACGACATCGCCGCGCGGCTCGAGGGCAAGAGCTCGCTCGGACGCCTCGGACTCCTGACCCACTCGACCGCGGGCTTCATCGACCCCGGGTTCTCCGGCCACGTGACGCTCGAGCTGTCGAACGTCGCGACGCTGCCGATCAAGCTCTGGCCCGGCATGAAGATCGGGCAGCTGTGCTTCTTCCAGCTGTCCAGCCCTGCCGACAAGCCGTACGGCTCGGCCGAGTACCAGTCGCGCTACCAGGGCCAGCGTGGGCCGACCCCGTCGCGCTCGGCGCAGAACTTCCACCGCGCGGACGTCTCAGCACGCCCCTGACCGCGGTTCACCCGACCCGGAACGGCATCATCGACGTCGTGCGACATCGATGACGTCGTTCCGAGTCGACACCGCCATGTCTCCCGGCGGACGAAATGTCGCATTCTGTGTATCGTTGCAGCATGTCCGCAGTCCCTCCACGTCCGGTGCCGACGGTGTCGGCGGCCGCGCTCATCCGTGACGCCCGTGACCGCGCCGAACTGACGCAGGTGCAGCTCGCTCGTCGGGCCGGTGTCACGCAGAGCGTCATCAGCACGTACGAGAACGGCCGCCGTGAACCCTCGCTCGCCGCGCTCCAGCGCATGCTCCGGGCGGCGGGCTTCACCACGTCGATCGACCTGCTGCCGGTCGAGGACCCACCGCCCCTGCGGGAACGCGTCGCCGCCGCGCGACAGGACCTGATCGCCGTCGTCGAGCGCTTCGGCGGTCGGAACCCGCGGTTGTTCGGCAGCGTCGCCCGTGGGGACGACGGCCCGGGCAGCGACGTCGACCTGATGATCGACGTCGACGCCGGGCTCGGCATCTTCGCGCTCATGCGCATCCAGGACGGCGCCGAGCGACTGCTCGGCGTGCGCGTGGACGTCGTGGACGCCGCCGGCATGAGCCCCGAGGTCGTCCGATGCGCGGTGCCGCTGTGAGCCAGGAACCGGTGACGCCCCGGCTGGTCGGCGATCGACTCGACGACGTCATCGGCGCGTGCGAGGCCATCGGTCGGTACGTCGGCGACGAGCGGCTGCCCGAGGACCTGGTGCACGACGCCGTCCGGATGCGGTTGGTCGAGATCGGCGAGGCGGTCCGCGTCCTGCCGAGCACCGTCACCGCGAGCGAGCCGGACATCCCGTGGTCGAGGGTGTCCGACCTCGGCGACCGGCTGACTCGGCGCTACTTCGACACCACCCGCGCGGTGGTGTTCGGCACGGCCCACACGGACGTACCGCACCTGGCCGACGCGGCGCGGCGGTTGCGCGCGACCCGGCCCTGACCCTCCGCAACACGCCGGCGTCTTCGGGCGGACCGGGTTCCGCAACACGCCGGCGTCGTCGCTCCCCGCCCGGATCCCGCCGAGACGCCGCCGAATACTGCGGCGTCTCGAGCACATGGCGGCGCCGTGCGAAGACGACGGCGTCACGCACCGCAGCCCGCACCGCAGCCCGCACCGCAGCCCCACGACGACGCAGGACGGCCCCGTCTCGCCGAAGCGAGACGGGGCCGTCCGTGTGTACTGGCGAGATCAGCCCTTCTTGGCGAGCTCCTCGAGTGCGTCGTTGCCCTTGTAGGCCTCGACCGCGTTGTCCTTCGTGACGAGGATCGGCGTCAGCTCGACGGCCGGCACGATCTTCTTGCCGTTGTCGTTGTTCTTGTCCTTCGTCGTCTTCGGGGTCTTGCCGTCGGCGAGGTCGGACACCAGGTCGATGGCCGCCTGGGCCTCCTCCGTGGTGTTCTTGTAGATCGTCGAGTACTGCGTGCCCTGCATGATGAGCGGGATGGAAGCGGTCTCCGAGTCCTGCCCGGTCACGACCGGGTTCTCCTTGCCGGCGGCCTTGGTCGCTGTGAGGATGGCACGGGCGAGGGTGTCGTTGGGCGACAGGACGCCGTCGAGCTTCGTGCTGCCCGAGTAGTACTGCGAGAGCAGGTCGGTCATGCGGGACTGGGCGTTCTGCGCGAGCCAGCCCTTCGTCTGCACCTTCTGGAAGGTGGTCTGGCCCGAGACGATCTTGATCGTGCCGTCGTCGATCTTCGGCTGCAGGACGTCCATCGCACCGTTGAAGAAGACGGTCGCGTTCGCGTCGTCAGCCGAACCGGCGAAGAGCTCGACGTTGTACGGTCCGTCGCCCTTCTTCTCCTTCAGGCCCTTGAGCAGCGCCTCGGCCTGCAGCTGACCGACCTTGAAGTTGTTGAACGCGACGTAGTAGTCGACGTTCGTCGTGTTCAGGATGTTGCGGTCCCAGGCGATGACGACGGCGCCCGAGGACTTCGCCGACTTGACCTGCGCGGTCAGCTGCGAGCCGTCGGCCGCACCGATGATGACGGCCTTCGCACCCTTGGTGATCATGCCCGAGATCTGCGACTGCTGGTCCGGGACGGGGTTGCCGGCGTTGGCGTACTGGATGTCGGCCTTGAAGCCGGCGTCCTCGATCGACTTCTTGAACGCTGCACCAGCGAGGACCCAGTTCTGCGAGGTCTTGGCGGGCAGGGCGACACCGATCAGGTCGCCCTTCTTGATGGTGGTGGAGCTGCCGCTGCCGGCGTCGTCGGACGAGCCGCGCGACGAGCAGCCGCTGAGGGCGAGGCCCGCGATGAGCGCCAGGCTGAGGCCGGCGACGATCTTCTTGCGCATGTGATTGCTTTCTCTTCGTTGAGGAGGGGTGGGGCCTGAGGCCCCGCTGTGGGGAGGTGTGAGCTAGGGGAGGGTGATCTTGTCCGGCTGGTCCTCGATGGACCGCGGCTGCTGGGCGGCCACCGTGTTCTGCTCGGTGTCCTTCCGCTGGAACTGCCGCATCATGCCGCCGATGAGTGACGGACGTCCCTGCGACTTCGAGTAGACGTCGAAGGCGACGGCGACGAGCAGGACAAGACCGCGGATGATCTGCACCTTGTTGGACTCGAGGCCCATCAGCTGCAGGCCGTTCGACAGCAGCGCCATCACGAGACCACCGATGATGGAACCGGAGATCGTGCCGACACCACCGGCCACGGCGGCGCCACCGACGAACACGGCGGCGATTGCGTCCAGCTCCCAGCCGGTGCCGTCCGCGGGTCCGGACGCACCGGAGTAGGCGACGAACACCATGCCGGCGACGGCGGCGAGGACGGACATGTTCATCATGACGAAGAAGTTGACCTTCTTCGCGGAGACACCGGACAGGACGGCGGCGCTGGAGTTGCCACCGACGGCGTAGACCTGGCGACCGAAGATCGTGTTCTTCGTGACGAAGCCGTAGACGATCGTCAGGACACCGAGGATGATCGCGACGATCGGGACCGAGGTACCGACCGGGCCGGCGCCGAACAGGTACGTGGCGACGAGCGTGACGGCGACCAGGATGCCGGTGCGCACGACGGAGACCCACAGCGGCGGGACCTCGGCCTGCATCTTGCGGCGCCGTGCGCGTCCGCGCGCCTCGATGATGATGAGTGCGGCGATGGTGGCGAGGCCGAGCAGGAGCGTGCCGTTGCTGTAGCCGAAGTCGGGCCCGAAGTCACCGAGGAAGCCGGCGCCGATCGGGGTGAAGCTGTCCGGCACGGGGACCGACGTCGAGTTGCCGATGATCTGGTTGACGCCACGGAAGATGAGCTGCCCGGCCAGCGTCACGATGAACGCCGGGACGCGGACGAAGGCCACCCAGAACCCCTGCCAGGCACCGATCACGGCGCCGACGACCAGGCCGAGCAGGATCGCGGCCCAGACCGGGAAGTTCCACACCGCGATCGACTGGGCCACGATGATGCCGACGACTGCCGCGACCGAGCCGACCGACAGGTCGATGTGGCCGGCGATGATCACCATGACCATCCCGAGCGCCAGGATGAGGATGTAGGAGTACTGCAGGAACAGGTTGATCACGTTCGTGGGCTCGAGGATCAGCCCCTGGGTGGTGATCGCGAAGTACGCGAGCAGCACGATGAGCGCGATGATCATGCCGTACTGGCCGATGCTGTTGCCCTTGCCGAAGAGCAGTTTCAGGTTGTTCATGAGGCGGTGGCGCCCTTCCGCGCGGAGGTCATGCTGCGCATGAGCGATTCGGGATCGGCCTGGTCGGCCGGGAGGTCAGCGGTGATCTGGCCCTCGAAGATGGTGTAGATCCGGTCGGAGAGACCGAGGAGTTCCGGCAGCTCGGACGAGATGAGGATGATGCCCTTCCCCTCGGCCGCGAGCTGCTGGATGATCCCGTAGATCTCGAACTTGGCGCCCACGTCGATGCCGCGGGTGGGCTCGTCGAGGATCAGGATGTCCGGGTCGGTGAACATCCACTTGGACAGGACGACCTTCTGCTGGTTGCCGCCGGACAGCTTGCCGACGTTCTCCTCGACGCTGGGCACCTTGGTGCGGAGCATCTTGCGGTACTTCTCGGCGACCGAGTACTCCTCGAGCGAGTCGACGACACCGGCCTTCGAGATCTTCTGCAGGTCGGCGGAGACCGTGGACCGCTTCACCGTGTCGAGCAGGTTGAGGCCGAGGGCCTTGCGGTCCTCGGAGACGTAGCCGATGCCGTGCTGGATCGCCTGCTGGACGTTGGTGACCTTGATCTCGTGGCCGTCCTTGATGATCTCGCCGCCGAGCCAGGTGCCGTAGGAACGACCGAACAGGCTCATCGCGAGTTCGGTACGACCGGCACCCATCAGGCCCGCGAACCCGACGATCTCGCCGCGCTTCACGTGGAAGTTCGAGCCCTTGCAGACCAGGCGGCTGGCGTCGAGCGGGTGCTGCACGGTCCAGTCGCGGACCTCGAAGAAGGTCTCGCCGATCTTCGGGGTGCGGTCCGGGAACCGGCTCTCGAGCGACCGGCCGACCATGCCGCGGATGATGCGGTCCTCGTTGACGCCGTCGCCCTTGACGTTCAGCGTCTCGATGGTCTTGCCGTCACGGATGATCGTGATCTCGTCGGCGATCTGCTCGATCTCGTTGAGCTTGTGGCTGATGATGATGCTCGAGATCCCCTTGGCCTTCAGCCCGACGATCAGGTCGAGCAGGTGCTGCGAGTCGTTCTCGTTCAGGGCCGCGGTCGGCTCGTCGAGGATGAGGAGCTTGACGTCCTTGTGCAGGGCCTTCGCGATCTCGACCAGCTGCTGCTTGCCGACACCGATGTTCTTGATCTGCGTGTCCGGGTCGTCGGCGAGCCCGACGCGGGCGAGCAGATCCTGGGCGCGGAGCTGCGCGGCGGTCCAGTCGATGCGCCCGAAGCGTCCCGGCTCGTTTCCGAGGAACAGGTTCTCGGTGATCGAGAGCTCCGGGATCAGCGCGAGCTCCTGGTGGATGATCACGATGCCGGCCTGCTCCGACTGCTTGATGTTCGCGAAGCGGACCTCTTCGCCCTCGAAGACGATCTCGCCGTCGTAGGTGCCGTAGGGGTAGACGCCCGACAGGACCTTCATCAGGGTCGACTTGCCGGCGCCGTTCTCACCGCAGATCGCGTGGATCTCACCGGCGCGGACGTTGAGGGAGACCTCGGAGAGCGCCTTGACACCAGGGAACTCCTTGGTGATCGAGCGCATCTCGAGGATGGTCTCGGGTGCGGTGATCGACCGGGTCTCGAGGCCGGTGTCGATCGGGGTTGACGCCACAGTGCATCTCCTTCTGCCGCTGCGATGCGGCAGTTGTTCGGGTGGTTCTGCTGCGGCAGCGAATGGGCGCAGGTGGCCTGCGTGGACTTCGTTGTCGCGTCCGGTGCCCCGCTGGTGTGACGCTCATGTGAACGGTCACATCGGCTGGACGGAGGTAATTTACGCACAGCCCCGGTGCGGCTGTCAATTCGGATTGGTCGCGTTTTCGTAACGTCCTGCGTGATCTGGCGGAAGCAGGCTGATCACGTCCCCCGCGTTGGGGTGATCGTGCGGAGTTCCGCACGCGGTGCGTGCGTTCCCACTGGGCGGACGGGAGGCCCGTGGCGGCGTCCACACGGGCCTCCAGTCCGCCTGTCGGTCGCGTCTGGAGCCGGGCGTACCTGGCGGAATCGGGCGTACCTGGTGCGTTCTTTCGACCAGGTATGCCCGTTCCGGCAAGGTGTGCAGCGGCGCGTCACCGGCCGCGCGGGGCTCCCGTGGACGCGCGCACGACGAGCTGCGGGACGATGTCGATCGGCCGCAGGAGCTCGTCCTCGCCGGGCAGGAGCAGGTCGACGCAGCGGCGGCCGAGCTCGGCGAAGTCGACCTGCACGGTGGTGAGCGGCGGCCAGAAGTGCTTCGCCTCGGGGATGTCGTCGTAGCCGACCACCGACAGGTCGCCCGGCACGTCGAGCCCGTACGAGCGGGCCGCGTGCATGACGCCCAGGGCCATCTGGTCGTTCGAGCAGAACACCGCCGTGCAGTCCCGCCACCGCAGGAGTTCTCGGCCGGCTTGGTAGCCGAAGTCCGCGGTCCAGTCGCCCAGGATCGGCGGGACGACGGACATGTCGCGGTCCGACATGGCACGGAGGAAGCCCTGCATGCGGGCGTCGGCCTCGATCCAGTCCTGCGGGCCGGCGATGTGCCGGATGTACTCGTGGCCAAGGTCGAGCAGGTGCTCGGTCGCGAGCCGCGCGCCCTCCATCTGGTCGACCCACAGGGCCGTCGGGTCCTCGCCGACACTGGCCCGCATCGTCACGTACGGCGTGCGGATGCCGAGTTCCTCGATCAGGTCGAACACCCGCTGCTGGGGGGCGATGACGACGATGCCCTCGACGTCCAGGTCGAGCAGGTGCCCGAGCCCCTCACGCACGGCGGTGTCGGTCGCCTCCGCGATGTTCGCCGTCGTCACCGAGTACCCGCGCTGCATCGCCGCGTCCTCGATCGCCTGCAGTGCGACCGCCGGGCCGTAGTGGGCGCGCCGGGCGGTCAGGACGCCGATCGTGTGGGTCCGGCTCGTGACGAGGGCGCGCGCCGCACGGTTCGGCCGGTACTGCAGCTGCTCCATCGCCGCCAGCACCTTGTCGCGCGTGGCGTCGCGGATGGCGTCGGAGTTGTTCAGCACCCGCGAGACGGTCTGGTGGGAGACGCCCGCGATCCGTGCGACGTCACGGATGCTGGGCGAACGCGGTTGCTGTGCCCGCGATGACGCCATTGCTGCTCGTTTCCGCCCGGGGCCGTGGCACGCCGATGTGCACGTTCACATTCCGGGCCAGATCATTATGCACGTCCGGCGGATCGACGCCACCTGAACGTCCTCGAGGCTGCGGCCCGGCGGCGTGCCGGGCCGCAGCCTCGCTGCGCCCTCGCGGCGCGTCAGAGCCAGTTGCGCTTGCGGAAGATCGCCCAGAGCACACCCATCAGGGCGAGCATGCCGAGGATCGCGACCGGGTAGCCGTACCGCCAGTGCAGCTCAGGCATGTGGTCGAAGTTCATCCCGTAGACACCGGCGATCAGCCCGGGGGCGAACAGGATCGCCGCCCACGACGAGATCTTCTTGACCTCCTCGCCCTGGCGGTGCGCGGCGCGGGCGAGCTGCCGGCTCTCCTCGCCCTGCGCCAGGCTCGCACTGGTCATCCGCCGCATCGCCTCGTTCTGCTCCTGTGACACCAGGGTCGCGTGCAGTGTCAGGGCGTTCTCGAGCAGGGACCGGAACGAGTCGACCCGCTCCGTCACGCGCAGGGCGTGGTCGAGCACGTTGCGCAGGCGGTGCTGCACCTCGTCGTCGACGCCGTACTTGTCGGCCCCGCGAAGCAGGCCCTTCACCATCGCGGGCACCGGCTTCGTGGCGCGCTGGAAGGACAGCACCTCGCTGAGCAGCTGGTAGATGCGCTTCGAGACACCGGGGTCGACCTGGCCGGCGAAGAGCTGGTCCTCGATGGCGTCGATGCCGTCCTGCAGCACCTCGACCACCGGGGCGTAGCCGTCCACGACCTCGTCGAGCACCGCGGCGGTCACGGCCTCGGAGCCCAGTGCCAGGAACTCGGGGTCGGCCTCGACCTGGGCGCGGAGCGCAGCGAGGTCGAGGCGCTCGGCGTGCCGGACGCTCACCACGAACCGGTCGCCGACGAACAGGTGCACCTCGCCGAACTCGACCGTGCCCTCGTCGCGGTCGAACCAGGCCAGGCGGAGCACCAGGAAGAGCGTGTCGCCGTACCGTTCGAGCTTCGCGCGCTGGTGCCCCTTGCGGGCGTCCTCCACCGCGTTCTCGTGCAGGTCGAACTCGGTCGCGACGGCGTCGAGCTCGTGCGGGTCCGGACGGAGCAGCCCGATCCACGCCAGGTCGCACCGTGCGACCTCGTGGCGTGCGCCGAGCGACAGGGTCGACGGAGACTCGATGCGACGTCCTTCGACGTAGATCGCGTTGTCGATCATTGCCATGCGCGTGCTCCTCGTGGTCGGGAGCAGGCAGGCGCGATGCCGCGGGCGGACCGCAGCGGGCGGAGGAGATCTAGGACACGGGCGCGGCGGCGAGGGGGAGGGGCTGCCGGCCCGCGCGAGGATGGTCACCCGACATCGCGCCTCACCTGCCCTTCTCCTGGTCGTGCGGCCGCGGTGCGCAGCCTCGTCGCCACAACCGTGGCCGACGTCCGACCCTACTCCGGACGCACGGGGGAGCCAAGCGCTCGGCCGCGCTCGGCCGCGCTCGTCCGAGACTCGGCCTGGGCGACGGTTCTCGTGCTCGCGGGCACGAGGAGTGTCGCGGAGCGCGAGTCTCGGCCCAGGCGGCCGCCCGGGTCAGCGGGTGATGTGCAGGCCCGCGGCCTCGAGCTCGGTCAGCTGCCAGCCCAGCCAGGGGCTCCAGCCGAACGGCGCACCGGCGACGGCGGCCCGCAGCGAGTCCTCGGAGACCCAGGCGTACTCGGCGACCTCGTCGTCCGCGGGTGCGGGCAGGTCGTCGGTCACGGCGCGGAACACCGGGCAGACCTCGTTCTCGACGATGCCCGAGGCGTCGACCGCGCGGTACCGGAAGTCCGGCAGCACGAGCTCGACGTCGCGCACGGTGATGCCGAGCTCGCGTGATGCCCGGCGGGCGATGGCGTCCTCGAACGACTCATCCGGGCCGGGGTGCCCGCAGAACGTGTTCGTCCAGACACCGGGCCACGTCTTCTTCGACAGGGCGCGACGGGTCACCAGGACGTCCCCGTCGGTGTTGCGGACGTGGCACGAGAAGGCCAGGTGGAGGGGCGTGTGGTCTGTGTGCACCGTGAACTTGTCCGCTGTGCCGATCGGGGTACGGTCGTCGGCCAGCAGGACCACGGTTTCCGGGAAAGCGCTCATCTGCACCGATAGGTTAGGCCAATGAGCGAGGAAGCGGCCACCGTGGCGCACATCGACCTCGCGCTCGTCGACGACTGTCTCGAGCGCTTCTTCGTCGTGTCCTCGGCTCGTGCCGCGCGTTACGGCCGTCCGTCCGAGGAACTCTGGCGGGTGCTCCGCAAGGCGAGCATGGGCGGCAAGCGCTTCCGACCGCGCATGGTGCTGACCGCGTACCTCGGCCTCGGCGGGGACGACGTGCACGCTGCTGCGCACGTCGCCGCGGCCTACGAACTCCTGCACACCGCGCTGGTGGTGCACGACGACGTCATCGACCGCGACTGGGCCCGCCGCGGCCAGCCGAACGTCGCCGGCTCCTACCGCGACGCCGGCACCACCGGTGGGCTGCCGCTGCCGACCGCCGAGCACCGCGGGATGAGCGCCGCCGTGATCGCGGGCGACCTCGCACTCTCCGGCGCACCGCGGTTCATCGAATCCTCTGGTGTGACGGGCGAGCGTCGTGGGCGTCTGCTCGAACTGCTCGACGAAGCCGTGTTCGCCAGCGCCGCCGGTGAGATGACCGACGTCGACCTGGCCCTCGGCGTGATGCCGACGGTGGACGAGGTCCTGGCGATGGAACGGGCGAAGACGAGCGTGTACTCGTTCGAGGCGCCGCTGCAGTCCGGTGCCGTGCTCGCCGGCGCGCCCGAGACCGTCGTCACCGCGCTCGGCGCCTTCGGCCGCGAGATCGGCATCGCCTACCAGATCGTCGACGACCTGCTCGGGGTGTTCGGCGACGAGACGACCACCGGCAAGAGCGTGCTGGGGGACCTGCGCGAGGGCAAGCGGACCATGCTCATCGCGTACGCGGCCACGACCGACTGCTGGCCGGACATCGCTCCCTACCTGGGCGACCCGGACCTGACCGAGGAACGCGCGGCCGAACTCCGTGCGACCCTGGTCACCTGCGGCGCCCGTGCCGCAGCCGAGTCCCGGATCGCCGACCACGTCGCACTCGCCCGTGCCGAGCTCTCCGGACTGCCGTACGACCTCGCCGACCGCCTGGAGGGCCTCGTGACCGAACTCGTGGAGCGCGCCCGGTGACGACCGACACCACCCGGACCGGCAGTGCGCCGTCCGGTCGGCTCCCCCTGTACGACGCCACGGCCGAGGCAGCGTCGAGCGTCGTCATCGACCGCTACTCGACATCGTTCGGCCTGGCGAGCCGGCTGCTCGCCAAGGACACCCGCGAGCACATCCGCAACGTCTACGCGCTGGTGCGCGTCGCCGACGAGGTCGTCGACGGTCCCGCGACCGAGGCAGGGCTCGACCCCGACCTGGCACGGACGGTCCTCGACGAGCTCGAGGCCGACACCGAGCGCGCGATCGCCCTCGGCTTCTCGGTGAACCCCGTGGTGCACGCGTTCGCCCGGAGTGCACGGGTCACGGGCTTCGGCGCGGAGCTCACGAAGCCGTTCTTCGCCTCGATGCGGATGGACCTGGAGCGCACCGAGCACGACGACGCCTCGTTCGCGGCGTACGTGTACGGCTCGGCCGAGGTCGTGGGGCTGATGTGCCTGCGTGCGTTCGTGTACCGCGCCGGCCGCCCGACCTTCGACCAGGCGGAGCTCATCGCGGGAGCCCGTGCGCTCGGTGCCGCGTTCCAGAAGGTGAACTTCCTGCGCGACCTGCACGCCGACTTCGAGGTGCTCGGTCGCTCGTACTTCCCGGGGTCGACATCCGCTCGTTCGACGAGGCCACGAAGGAGCGCCTGGTCGCCGACGTGCAGGCCGACCTCGACCACGCGGCCCGGACGATCCGGCTGCTGCCGCCCGACGCCCGGAACGCCGTCGAGCTCGCGCACGCCCTGTTCCAGGAACTCAACGACCGCATCGCCCGCACGCCGGCGACGCGCCTGGTGACGACGCGCGTGCGCGTCCCGAACCCGGTGAAGGCGCGCCTGGCCGCACAGGTGCTCGCCGGACGCGCCCCCGTGCGGTCGAAGGTGGCCACCCGTCGGCCAGGAGGCACGTCATGACCCCGCCCCGCGCCTCCCGTCCGACGGCCGTCGCCGCCACCACCCGGCGCAAGGTGCCCGCCCGACGCGCCGTCGTGATCGGCGGCGGCATCAGCGGACTGGCGTCCGCGGCGCTGCTCGCGCGGGACGGCTTCGCCGTGACCGTGCTCGAGCAGCGGTCGCAGCTCGGCGGCCGTGCCGGTTCGTGGGAGCGCGACGGCTTCCGGTTCGACACCGGGCCGTCGTGGTACCTCATGCCAGAGGTGTTCGACCACTTCTTCCAGCTGCTCGGCACCTCGGCCGACGCCGAACTCGACCTCGTGAAGCTCGACCCCGGGTACCGCGTCTACAGCGAGGGCAACGACGAGCCGATCGACCTGCGCGCCGACGCCGAGGCGAACATCGCGCTGTTCGAGTCCGTCGAGCCCGGAGCCGGCAAGCGGATCCGGAAGTACCTCGCCTCGGCCGAGGACACCTACGCGATGGCGATCCGCCGGTTCCTGTACACGACGTTCCAGGACCTCACGAAGCTCGCCGCCCCCGACGTGCTCCGTCGCCTGCCGAAGCTCGCCCGGCTCCTGCTGCAGCCGCTGTCGTCCCGCGCTGCCTCGGCGGTCAAGGACCGGCGACTCTGGCAGATCCTGGGCTACCCGGCCGTGTTCCTGGGCACGAGCCCGTACGCCGCGCCGAGCATGTACCACCTGATGAGCCACCTCGACCTCGCCGACGGGGTGCTCTACCCGAAGGGCGGCATCACCGAGGTGATCGCCGCGGTCGAACGCGTGGCCCGTGCAGAGGGCGCGAGGATCATCGCCGGCGCGAAGGTCGAACGGATCGTCGTCGAGGACGGCGTCGCCACCGGGGTCGTGCACCGCGACCGCGACGGCGTGCAGCACACGGCTCCGGCCGACCTGGTCGTGAGCGCCGCCGACCTGCAGCACACCGAGATGCAGCTGCTCGACCGCGAGCACCGCACCCACGGTGCTGAGCACTGGAAGACCCGCGACCCCGGACCGAGCGCCGTGCTCGTCTACCTCGGCATCGACGGGCCGACGCCCGGCCTGCTGCACCACACGCTGGTGTTCACCGAGGACTGGAAGGCGAACTTCGGCGCGATCTTCGGCAAGGACCGGCACGTCCCCGACCCCGCGTCGATCTACGTCTGCGCGCCGTCGGAGACCGACCCGTCCGTCGCGCCCCGCGGCTCGAGCAACCTCTTCATCCTGGTGCCCCTGCCCGCCGACCTGTCCATCGGCAAGGGCGGGATCGACGGTGCCGGCGACTACGAGGTCGAGCAGATCGCCGACCGCGCCATCGACGTCGTCGCCGAGCGTTCGGGCGTCCCCGACCTGCGGGACCGCATCCGGGTCCGCCGGACGATCGGCCCGCGCGACTTCGCCGACGACCTCAACGCGTGGAACGGGTCGATGCTCGGCCCCGCGCACACGCTCAAGCAGAGTGCGTTCTTCCGCGAGAAGAACGCGTCGGCCAAGGTCGAGGGCCTGTACTACGCCGGGGCGTCCACGATCCCGGGCATCGGTCTGCCGATGTGCCTGATCAGCGCCGAGGTCCTGCTCAAGCGGATCCACGGCGACACGAGCACCGAACCGCTGCCGACGCCGCTCGGCACCCCGCGGAACCAGGCCGGCACCGTCTGATGCCCGGGCTGTACCTCGCCGGCCTGGTCGTGTCGCTGATCGGCATGACCGTGCTCGACGCCCGCTTCCGGCTGTTCTTCTGGCGGGCGCCGTGGCGTGCGGCTGCGGTGATGGTCGTCGGCGTCGCGTTCTTCATGGTGTGGGACGTCGCCGGGGTCGCGTACGGCATCTTCTTCATCGGCCCGCAGCACCTGCTGACCGGCGTGCTGCTCGCCCCCGAGGTCCCGCTCGAGGAGCTCTTCTTCCTGCTGCTGCTCTGCTACTCGACGATGGACCTGGTCGGCTTCGTCCGACCCGTCGTGCAGCGGTCGCTCGGACGGCGGCGCCCGTGACCGGCTCCGGCGCCTACGCCCTCCTGGCCCTGCCGTTCTTCGCCGTCGTGGCGGTGGTGGCGGTCGTCGCCGGGATCGTGGCCGCGCGCCGTGCGCGAGCAGCGGGACGACCACCGGGGCCCGGCCGCCGGGTCGCACTGGTCACGTCGCTCGTCGCCGGGATCGCGCTCCTCGTGATGACGATCGTGTTCGACAACGTCATCGTGACCCTGCGCATCGTCGCCTACGACCCCTCGCTCATCAGCGGGGCGAAGATCGGGGCGATCCCGGTCGAGGACCTCGCGTACGCGATGGCGGCGATCGTGCTGCTGCCCAGCCTGTGGGTCCTGTTCGACCGGACGGGCCCACGCGACCCGGCCGCCGCGCGCCCCGCGCCCGACCCGACCACCGCACCACCGGAGGACGCCCCGTGAACGCCAGCACTGCCTCCAGGCCGTCGACCCTGCGCGCCCTGTTCGTGTCGTCACGCCCGATCAGCTGGGTGAACACCGCCTACCCGTTCGGTGCCGCGTACCTGCTCGGCAGCGGGGTCGGCGTCGAGGGCGGCGGTGGGTTCTCGCTCGTCGCGTTCCTGGTCGGCGTCGTGTACTTCCTGGTGCCCTACAACCTGGCGATGTACGGCATCAACGACGTCTTCGACTACGAGTCCGACCTGCGCAACCCGCGCAAGGGCGGCGTCGAGGGGGCGCTGCTCGACAAGAGCGTCCACCGCACCACGCTCTGGGCCGTCGTCGTCACGAACGTGCCCTTCCTGGTCGCGCTCGTCGTCCTCGGGGCGGTGAGCGGGAACGGGCCGTGGTCGTGGCTCGTCCTCGCGATCAGCGTCTTCGCCGTCATCGCGTACTCGGCGCCGGGGCTGCGGTTCAAGGAGAAGCCGTTCCTCGACTCCCTGACCTCGTCGACCCACTTCGTCTCGCCCGCGATCTACGGCCTGGCGCTCGCCGGACCGCACTGGACCGGCCAGCTCGTCGCCGTCTGCATCGCGTTCTTCCTGTGGGGGGTCGCCTCGCACGCCTTCGGCGCCGTGCAGGACGTCCTGGCCGACCGGGCCGGCGGCATCGGATCCGTCGCGACCGTCATCGGGGCGCGGGCGACCGTGCGACTCGCGTTCGTCGCGTACCTGATCGCCGGCGTCGCACTGCTGTTCTCGGCGTTCCCGGGGCCGATCGCCGCCGTCGTCGTGATCCCGTACGCGCTCAACGTGCTGCCGTGGTGGAACATCACGGACCAGGGCGCCGAGGCCGCGAACGCCGGGTGGAAGCGGTTCCTCTGGATCAACTACCTGGCGGGGTTCATCGTGACGATGGCGCTCATCGCCTACGCCTTCACGCACTGAGCGCCCGGGTCCCGTCCCGTCCCGCCGGTCCCGTCGGCGTCCCGTCGAGGTTCCGAAATCTCGGCATCTCGACGTCGCCCGACGCACTCCGTGGAACCTCGGCGCCGCGCACACGGCATGTCGTGGAACCTCGGCGCCGCCGCGCGTGGAACCTCGGCGCCCGCCGCGCGCGGCACCGACGACGCCCGCCGCGCGCAGCACTGACAGACTGGACGGACGCGTCACGGGAGTCGTGACGCGGCAGCCACGAAGGAGTGCACGCATGACGGTCCGGATCATCCACGTCGGTCTCGGAGGGTGGGGCGGCAACTGGGCCCGCACCGCCATCCCAGAGGTCTCCGAAGTGGAGGTGGTCGGGATCGTCGACCCGGTGCCGGCAACGCTGACCGCCGTGCAGCAGGACCTCGGGCTGCCCGCGTCCGCCGCGTTCGCGTCCCTCACCGAGGCGCTCGCCGGGGTCGAGGCCGACGCCGTCGTCATCACCGCCCCCGCCGTCACCCACGTACCGCTCGCGCTCGAAGCCCTGGACGCCGGCAAGCACGTCCTGGTCGAGAAGCCCTTCGCCAACACCACGGACGAGGCCGTCACCGCCGTGCGCCGTGCCGAGGAGCTCGGCCTCGTGCTGCAGGTCAGCCAGAACTACCGCTGGTACCCGGCACCGCGCGCCGTGCAGGACCTGCTCGCTGCGAACACCGTGGGCGAGCTCTCCGCGATCAACGTCGACTTCCGGCAGTGGGACAACGACCTGGCGTTCGAGGAGCACCCGCACTACAAGTTCCCGCACGCCATGATCAACGACATGGCGATCCACCACTTCGACCTGCTCCGGATGGTCACCGGACAAGAGGCCGTCCGGGTCTTCGCCAAGGCGACCTTCCCGTCGTACAGCAAGTACCAGGACGAAGCCATCGCCTCGATGCTCATCGAGCTCGACGGCGGGCTGGTCGTCAGCTACCGCGGCAGCTGGCTGAGCCGCGGCCCCCGCACGGCGTGGGCCGGCGAGTGGAGCATCCAGGGCGAGGACGGCGAACTCTGGTTCACCAGCCGCGACGGAGCACCGAACGCGGTCGACGGCGACGTGGTCACCCTCCGCCGCACCCAGGACGACGAGGCCGAGCCCGTCGAGCTGCCCGTGCTCGAGCACACCGACCGTCAGGGCGGGCTGCAGGCCTTCGCCCGTTCGGTCGAGGGCGGCCCGGCACCGGCGACGAGCGGCCGCGACAACCTGCGCAGCCTCGCACTCATGGAGGCAGCTGGTCGTTCGGCTGCCAGCGGCCAGCCCGAGGACGTCGTCGTCCCGTCCTGAACGCCGTGACCGACGGACGGGAGGCCCGTGGCGGGCCCGCCACGGGCCTCCCGTCCGCCATGCGGCCGCGCCCACTGCCGCGGGAGCGACACCGACCGGGTGGCCGCGCCGCGGCCATCTGGGCGCGCCCCCGGCCCAGCCGTGTAGAAACTGGGGAATGGCCAAGGACAGTCTCCCCGAGCTCGAACTCGCGAACGTCCGCACGCGCGAGCGCATGACCGACACCGTCACCGAGCTCAAGCGCCGTGCGAACCTCCCGGCGCGGGCACGGCTCGCAGCCGCGAAGACCCGCCAGCGCTGGCACCGTGACCCCACGCCCCTCGTGGCCATGGGCATCACCGGTCTCACCGGGATCGCGGCGATCATCACCGGCATCGCGATCCGCAACCGCCCCGCCGGACACCTGGCAACTCCACCGGCGAGTTCGGCGATCACCGCGCTGCTGCCCTTCGGAGCGCGCGGCGACGGCCCCTCGGCGAAGGAGCAGGCACAGTCCGGTCGCAAGGGTCGCAAGGCCCGGGCGAAGGCCGCCGAGCAGGCGCTGGACCGTGACCCGGCCCACAAGGCCCGCGTGAAGCAGCAGACCGGCATCGCCGCGGTCCAGCGACGAGCGAACAAGAACCGCAAGGCCGCCGTGAAGCGGTCGAAGCAGGCCCTGAAGGCGCGGGGTAGTCCGATGGCGCAGGAGCAGCAGAAGCCGGACCCGGACGACTCCCGGAAGCCGGACAGCCCCGCAGACCTCACCAAGCCGACGCTCGTCTACACGCTCAAGAAGACGCTGCGCGAGTTCACCGGCGACCAGTGCACCGACCTCGCGGCGAGCCTGACCTACTACACGGTGCTCGCGCTCTTCCCCGGACTGCTGGCGATCGTCTCGATCCTGGGCCTCGTGTCCGATCCGCAGAAGACCATCGACTCCCTGCTGACGATCATCGGCAACGTCGGGTCCCAGAGCGTCGTCGACCTGCTGAGGGACCCGATCGAGGGTCTCGTCCGGTCGCCCGCCGCCGGCATCACGTTCGTCGTCGGCATCGTCGGCGCGATCTGGTCGGCTTCCGGGTACGTCGGCGCCTTCGGCCGGGCGATGAACCGGATCTACAACGTCCGCGAGGGCCGACCGATCTGGAAGCTCCGTCCGACCATGCTCGGCGTGACGGTGTTCACCGTCGTCATGCTCGTCGTCGGCCTGCTCGTGCTCGTCTCGGGCCCGCTCGCCCGGAGCTTCGGCGACGTCATCGGACTCGGCGACGCCGCCGCGACGGTCCTGCTGATCGTGCAGTGGCCGATCCTGCTCGTCGTCGCGATCATCGTCGTCGCGGTGCTCTACTACTGGGCGCCGAACGTCAAGCAGCCGAAGTTCCGGTGGGTGAGCGGTGGGTCGATCCTGGCGATCCTCATCCTGATCATCGCGAGCGTCGGCTTCGGGTTCTACGTCGCCAACTTCTCGAACTACAACGCCACCTACGGCTCCCTCGGTGGCGTCATCGTGTTCCTGCTGTGGCTCTGGATCACGAACAACGCGCTGCTGTTCGGTGCCGAGTTCGACGCCGAGCTCGAGCGCGGTCGGCAGCTGCAGGCGGGCATCCGGGCGGAGGAGGACATCCAGCTCCCCGAGCGCGACACTCGCCAGATCGAGAAGCAGGACGAGAAGCGGGCGCAGGACGTCCTCGAGGGGATCAGGATCCGGCAGGGCGCCGACGGCGACTGACGGACGGGGCGTTCCTCCGGACGGAGGCGCTACGGTGCGACCGTGCCCGCCTTCCTCGACGGGCTGCCGTTCTGGCAGCTCGTCCTCGCGCTCTTCGTGATCGTGTTCTGCCGCGCGCAGGCCACGTACTGGGTCGCGCGTCTCGCGGTGACGGGTGCCTCGCGCTCCCGCTGGGGTCGCTGGCTGCACTCGCCGGCGGTCCGCCGCGGCTCGGTGCTCCTCGAACGCTGGGGCCTGCCGGTGGTGACGGTGAGCTTCGTGGTGGTCGGGCTGCAGACGGTGATGAACGCGGCCGCCGGGCTCGCCCGCGTGGCGTGGTGGCGGTACACGATCGCGATGGTGCCGGGGTGCGTCGCGTGGGCCTTCCTCTACGCCACCGTCGGGCTCGCGGTGTTCTGGGCGGTCGTCGCCGCGCTGGCCGGCTCGCCGTGGGGCATCGCAGCGGTGGCCGTCCTGGTGGTCGCGGTGGTCGTCGCGGTGACGGTTCTCCACAGATCCCGGAACCGGACGGGAGGCCCGGCCCGGCTTCCGTAGGCTGGCCCACGTGACGACAGAACAGCTCCAGAACCGTCCGGTCGCCCTGGTGACCGGTGCCACCCGCGGCATCGGCCGCGCGATCGCGACCGACCTCGGTCGCACCCACCACGTGTTCGTCGGCGGACGGAACGCCGAGGCGGTGCACGCCCTCGTCGCCGAACTGCCGAGCGCCGCGCCGTTCGTCGGTGACCTCGGCGCGGGGGACCTGCCGGCGCTGCCCGACCGGCTCGACGTGCTCGTGCACTCCGCCGGCGTCGAGCAGGGCACGACCATCGCCGACACCCCGCGTGCCGTGTGGGAGCAGGTCTTCGCCACGAACTTGTTCGCGGTCGCCGAGCTCACCCGGGTGGCGCTGCCGGCACTCCGGGCGGCTCGGGGCATCGTCGTGCCGATCAACAGCGGCTCGGGCTTCCACTCCGGCCCCGGCGGTGGCGTGTACGCGGCGTCGAAGTTCGCACTGCGGGCCTTCGCTGACGCCCTGCGCGAAGAAGAGCGGGCGAACGGCGTCCGGGTCTCGAGCGTGCACCCGGGCCGGACGGACTCGGACATGCAGCGGGCGCTGACCGAGAAGCTCGGCGAGGACTACGACACCGCGTACTACCTGGCGCCGGAGGACGTGGCCGCGGCCGTCCGGACGGTCGTCGACCTGCCGGAGCGCGGGACGATCGAGTCGCTCGCGATCCGCCCGACCAAGCGGCGCTGATCCCGAGGCCGTTCATCGTGCATGTGGTATATTCACGACCTGCGGCTTGCGTGTAACGCATCAGTATTCTACTGTCCAGGTGACCGACGGCGCTCGCGCGCCCTCTCACCTGGAGACCCCATGCGATCGCGCACCCGGATCCTCGCCGTGCCCATGCCGTTGGTTGCGCTGAGCGTCGTGCTCGGCTTGGCCGGTCCGGCGGCGGCCGCACTCCCGACGCCGGACGAGGAGCGCGGGTCGGGGGAACCGGTTCCCTCGCCCGCCGCGGCGCGGATCGACGTCGCGGTCGAGATCGCGAAGGACGGCTACGGTCCGTTCACCCCGAACGACGAACCGGGCGGCGACTCCGGCGACGCGAACGGCATCGTCCGGACGCTCGACTCGGTCACGTACCGCGTCACGATGAACTCCACCGGCGGCCCCTCGTCCAACGAGACGTTCACCGTGGCGGCTCCGGAGAAGACGTCCTGGGTCGGACTCCCGACCCCGTGCACCGGTGCGGGCTCCTCCGTCAGCGGGAACGTGCTCACCTGCAACCTCGGGACCGTCGCGGAAGGGCACGCGGTCGCCGTCCCGGCCGTGCTGAACGTCTCCGCCGACCGGAAGAACGGCGACCGCATCGCCGTCGACGTCACCGGTACTGCCGATGGTGCCGCACCGATCACCACGACGTCCCCGGCGACGACCGTCTCCGCCGCCGCTCGGTACAACCTCAGCAAGAACGTCCATGCGTCGATCCTCCGGACGGACGTCATCGGTCCGGACGGCAGCGCCGGTCTGCAGCTGGTCTACCCGATCGCGGTCGACTGGCAACCCGTCGTGCCCGGTCAGGGCATGTTCGGGTTCGAGAAGAGTGCCGGTCGCATGCGGTTCACGGACGACGTCTCCCGGATCCTCGGCGACGTCCCGTCGAACGCGGTGCTCTGGAACGGCGGCCAGCCCGTCTGCGGTCCGAACGCCGACACCGCGTGGCGGATGGGCGGCCTCCCGGCGGGGAAGGGCGGCGGAGACGCCGCCGTCGTGGACTCGGGGAGCTTCGCCTGCGAACAGCGCGCCCCCGGTGATGACGTCGACGTGACCATCACCGGGACGGTGACGGACCCGTCCCGCGTGCCGTCGAAGAGCGTCACCAACGGACCGGTCGTCGGCGGGGTGAAGCCGTACTTCGTCAGCGGCTTCATCAGCTTCTGGATGCCGTACCCGCCGTCGGGCACGTCCGTCGAGTCGGTGAACACCTACACTCCGCTCCAGGCCAGCTCGGTCAGCGGCGCCGACAACTTCCCGGGGAGCACCGAGCCGACCGAGGACAACAGCGCCAAGCGCAACGTCGTCGAGTACGCGCCGGGCGGTGTCCAGAAGCAGATCTACCGCGATGCCGGGCTGGGCGCCGGCGCCGAGACGGGGTCCGCGAAGGAGGGCGACCCGTGGCTGACTGCGGGGACCGTCCTCCGCAGCGAGGTCCGCGCGTGGAACCACGGACTCCGGCCCTACGACCACGCGATCCTCTGTGACACCTTCGACCGCGACACCCAGCGGCTCCACCGTGTGGGTGGGAGGACGGCCGCGTACTCCACCGGGATCGACGGGGCGACGATCCAGTACGCGGCCTACGACATGCCGTCACCCGGCAGCGGACAGCAGCAGGCATGCGGCGAGGGCGACGGTCCCTGGTACGACACCCCCGAGGACGTGCCCGGCGGTCCGGGCGCCGTCGGAGCCGTCCGCGTGACCGGCGACGTCCCCGGTGGTGGCACCGCCACGCTCTCCACCTCCGTCACCACCCGGGACGCCCCGAACGGCACGCGCGCCCACGACTTCGGACACGCGTGGTTCGGGGACCGCGCCACCGCCTGGACCCACGACGTCTGGTCCGACCCCGAACTCGGAGCGGGCCCCCTGTCCGACAGCGTCATCATCACCGAGAACCTCGCACGCATCCAGAAGAAGATCGTCGACCCCGGGCACGACGCGGACGACACCCCCGACGAGACCAGCGTGACCGTGCCCGGGAACGCCGTCGACTACGCCCTGTACCCGACGCTGACCAACGGCGAGGCGACCGGTCAGCCGTCGGACGTCACCGTGCGCGACGTCCTGCCCGATCACGTCTCGTACGTCGCCGGGAGCGCCTCGGTCGATCCGGAGATCGACACGGTCGACGGGGACGACGGCACGCGACGCCAACGGCTGACGTGGACCCTGCACAGGGTCCAGCCGAACGCCCCGGTCGACCCGATCACCTACACCGCGGCCGTGTCCGAGCTCGCACCAGCTGGCGCGATCCGGAACGTCGTCGAGGTCGCGTCGCCGAGTGACGCATCCGACGCGGAGTACCGCACGGCCGTCCGCGCCGTCCAGGTCATCACCACCGGCGGTGTCGGCGTGCAGAAGCGGGCACTGGCGCCCGTCGTCGCGGTCGGTGACGATCCCGAGTGGTCACTCGCGTACACCAACACCGACGCCGCTCCGATCGCCGACCTGGACGTGATCGACGTCCTCCCGCACCGGGGTGACGCCCGCAACTCGTCGTTCCACGGCTCGGTCGGACTCGCCAGGTCGGTCGAGGTCCACTCCGCGGCGGGTGAGACCGTCACCTACACGTCCGCCGCTCCCTCGGGTGTCGAGCTCGACGGGGACGCGCCGTCCAACGAGCCAGGCGGTGCCACGAAGTGGTGCGACGCCGAGGCATTCGGTGCCGACGGCTGCCCGGCGGCACTGCAGGACGTCACCGCGTTCCGCATCCAGCGCGCCGCGCCGGTGGCGGGCGGCGAGACCATCACGCACACCGTCGCAGTCTCGACGATCGGGGAGCGTGACGGCGACCGCTACACGAACCGGTTCGGCGTGCGTGCCTCGAACCTCGCGCTGCCGGTGCAGTCCAACCCCGCCACCGTCCGCGTGGCTGCCGGTGCGATCGGGGACCGCGTCTGGTCCGACGACGACGGTGACGGCCTCCAGGACCACGGCGAGCCCGGCATCGCCGACGTGCAGGTCCACCTCGACGGCACCGACGACCGTGGTGACGACGTCGAACGCGACACCACCTCGGACGCCGACGGCACGTACCACTTCGAAGGGCTGCGTCCCGGCGACTACACGGTCACCGTCGAGGACCGTGACGACCGCGCCTTCACCACCGAGCACGTCGGGGACGATCCAGCGGCGGACTCGGACGTGGATGCCCGTGGTGTCTCCGGTACCGTACCGATCGTGTGGGAGCACGACGCCGAAGGCGGTCGGACCGCGGTCACCCGCGACAGCACCGTCGACGCCGGCGTCGTCCCCGTCGTCCCCGTCGAGGACGCCACGCCGGGCCGACCCGTACCGGACCAGCTCGACGGTCCGGCGGCCTCGTCCGCCGCTGCCGGACCGGGCGTGCGGCACGGCGGCGACGGGGCACTGGCCTTCACCGGCTCGACGGGGCTCTCGATCGGCATCGCCTGCGCGGTCCTGCTCGTCGTGGTCGGCGCGCTCCTCCTCGGCGCTGGCCGGAACCGTCCCGGCAGACGCTGACCGTCACCGAGCTCGATCCTGGCGTCGAGCTCGAGCCGGTCGAGGAACGTCTCGTCGTGACTGACCACGACGAGCGCGCCGCGGTGGGCCCGCAACGCGTCGACGAGCTGGTCGACGCTCGTCAGGTCGAGGTCGTTCGTCGGCTCGTCGAGCACCAGCAGCTGCGGCGGCGGATCGGCCAGCACCAGGCTCGCCAACGCCACCCGGAAGCGCTCCCCGCCGGACAGCGCCCCGGCGAGTCGGTCGACGGTGTCGCCGCGCACCAGGAACTTCGCGAGCCGGTTCCGCACCTCGGCGACGGGGACGTGCGGGGCGTCCTGGCGCACGTTGTCGAGCACCGTGGCGGAGTCGTCGAGGGTGTCCTTCCGCTGCGGCAGGTACGCGATCCGCTCGACGTGGGCGACGGCACCGGTGTCGGGCAGCGGGTGCTCCCGGGCTTCCGGCGCACCGACGAGCTGTTCGAGCAGGGTGGACTTCCCGACGCCGTTGTCCCCGGTGACCGCGATCCGCTCCGGTCCCCGCACGATCACGTCCCGCCCACGCACCGTCACGGTCGCGATCTGCCGAGACGCCGGTACGTCCGGGTCGGGCAGGGTCACGTGGATGGACTCATCGTCGCGCAGGCGGAGTTCGGCCTCACGCTTCGTGGCGAGTGCGACGGCCTCGTCGTCCGCGTACCCGATGCGGAGTCGGCCGGCGGTCTGCTCGCCCTTCTTCCGCAGCTCGTTCGCGTAGCCCTTCGGCATGTTCTCGACGGCCTTCACCCCGGCGCGAGCGCGTCGGGCGATCTTCGTCTCGGCCTCGATGCGCTGCCGCTTCTCGGTGCGGTGCCGCTGTTCGGCGACCCGGACCTCGCGCTCGACGGCCGCCTGCTGCACGGCCACGTGCTCCTCGAACGCACTGAACGTCCCGCCGAACACGGTCATCGCACCGGCGCGGAGCTCGCACGTCTCGTCGACGTGCTCGAGGAGCTCCCGGTCGTGACTGACCACCACGAGGGTGCCGCGCCAGTCGTCGACCAGGTCGAGCAGGAGCCCGCGTGCCCGACGGTCCAGGTTGTTCGTCGGTTCGTCGAGGAACGCGATCGGACGGCCGCGCAACCGCACCCCGGCGACGGCGACGAGCACGGACTGCCCGCCGGACAGCGTCGACACCGGACGTTCCAGGTCGGCGCCGTCGAGTCCGACGCTCGCGATCGCTGCGGCGGCCCGCTCCTCGAGGTCCCAGTCGTCGCCGACCTCCTCGAAGTGCTCGGGCGACGCCTCGCCGGACAGCACGGCCCGGAGCGCGGTGAGTGTCGAGCGGATGCCGAGCAGGTCAGCGACGGCGTCGTCGGCCCCCGTCGCCAGGCGTTGCGGCAGGTGGTCGACGGGACCGGACGTCGAGATGGTGCCCGACGTGGGGTGGAGCCGGCCGGTCGCGAGCCGGACCAGCGTGGACTTGCCGGCCCCGTTCCTCCCGACCAGGCCGGTCCGGCCACGCCCGAAGGCTGCGGTGAGGTGGTCGAGCGCGACGGAGCCGTCGGGCCAGGTGAAGGTGACGTCGTGCAGGACGACGGATGGACTGCTGGGCATGGGATGCCTCCCGGTGTCGATGCTGGGCGCACGACACCGGACCCACCGCTGTGCGGTGGAGCGCCCGACGGGGCGCGCGATCACGGTGTCAGCGCGTGGGCTGAGCAGAACCGGTGATCGACAGCAATCCGTCTTCTTCCGTCGGGGACCCCCGTGTCCGCCACCCGTGCCGCCGGTCGGTCTCCCGCCCCGGGGCCTCGTGATGACGACGAGGTGCCTCCCACGGTAATCCCGGCCACGGGGACGCGCAAGGGATGACAGGCTGGGGGCATGCCGGAGAACCTGTTGCCGAACCCGTCGACGAACCCCGAGACCCTGCTCCCCGCCGAACCCGAGGTGACCGCGGCGCTCGCTGCCGACACCCCGATCGCCAGCGTGGTGGTGGCGCACCCGTCGTCGAGCCTGGCGTGGGCCCTGCTCGCCGACGAGGCCTGGGAGCGCGGCGCGAGCCTGGAGTCCTACGCCTACGCCCGCGTCGGGTACCACCGCGGGCTCGACGCCCTCCGTCGCGCCGGCTGGCGCGGTGCCGGCCCGGTGCCGTGGTCGCACGAACCGAACCGCGGCGTGCTCCGCGCGTTGTTCGCGCTGCGGCGGGCGGCCGAGGCGATCGGCGAGGCCGGCGAGCCGGAGCGCCTGACCGACTTCCTCGACGCGTCCGACCCGGAGGCGATCCGCGCGCTCGAGGGGTAGCGCGACGGGGCGGTCCTCGATGCCCTCGGCCCGGAACCGGGCGGCGCCGCGGCCGGCTGTTCCGCGCTGATCGCTGCGGCGACGAGCAGGCCCAGGAAGAGCATCCCGGGCCGGTCGGCCTCGATCCAGTTGAACCCCGCCGCCGACGTGGACAGGGCTGCGAGGGCCGCTGCTGCGCTCAGGGACCCGGAACGGAGCGCCAGGACCGCTGCGGTCACGACGAGCGCGGCCACCAGGAACGCCCCGGGGAGCCCGAGGCTCAGGAGGAGCTGGAACCAGGAGTTCTCCACGACGACGGGTGTGCCACGCTCCACCAGCAGGAGGTTCGACGTGCCCGGACCGGAACCCAGGTGCCCGAGGTGCTCAGACGTCGTCCAGACGAGCGGGGCGAGTTCATCCCGCGCGCGCGCAGACGCGATGCCGTTCGACGAACCGAGACGCTCTTGGAAGACCGGCGAGAGCGCGACGCCGACGAGGCCCGCACCGGTGACGCCGAGGGCGACGAACGCTCGTGTGCTCGCCGTCGTGGCTCGCGCGCCGCTCGCTCGCCGGAACAACGGTCCGACGACGATGACCGCCACACCGACCGCCACGGCCACGAGGCCGCCGCGACTGATGGTCAGGAAGACGCCGACCAGACCGATCCCCGCGGCGACGAGCGAGCTGGTTCGTCCGCGCTCGACGAACCGGGCGACCGCGATGACCGTGCCGACCGAGAGGAAGAGCGCGTTGTTCAACGGGTGGCCGAGTGTCGTGGTGATCCGGTAGTCGCTCCAGTACTGGACGATCGGGTAGTCGCCCGATGCGAACACGCCGCCGTACAGCGGGTTCGATCCGAGCAACCGTTCGACGACTCCGAAGAGGGACAGCGCCGCTGCGGGTCCACATCCACGTGTCGAGCACCCGGCGTACCTCCAGGGTCGGGATGCGGCGCTCGAACGTGAACACGAGCACGAGCAGGGTGAAGGCGGCCCCCCACCCGAGTCCGCGTTGCACGGAGATGCCCGACACGACTCCGATGACGAGCCACCCGGCGAGCACGAGGGCGATCGTCACCACGATCCTGGCCGGTCGCGCGAGTGCCGTCCGGTCGCGTCGGACGACCCACGCGAGCACGACCACCGCACCGGGGCTCAGCACGGTGACGACCTCGGGCAGCGGCAACCGACCGACCGGGACGAGTGCAGCGGTGAGCAGGCCCACCGGGAGGAGCCACGAGGTCGGGATCACCCAGAGCGCGACGATGAACGCGAGTGCCACCGTGCCGGAGACCAGGAGCGTCAGCACGGGGTACCAGCCGATCGGGTGCGGAGCGCGGTGGCGGGCACCGTGAGGGCGGACAACCAGGCTGCCGTGGTGGCGAGCGTCGCGGCCGCCACGCCTTCGGTGTGCCACACTGCGGCACACGCCCCGATCCCGCCCACGGCGACGACACAGGCGACCGCGGACGACACGACGATCCGGCGGTACCGGCGCGCGGCGAAGAGCAACTGGATCTTCACCGCGACGAGCGACGAGAGCGCGGCTGCGCCGATGAGCGCTGCGGCGGGCCCCGGGAGGAAACGGAGCTCCGGTCCGAACACCGCCGGGACGGCGACGGGGCGACGCAGCACATCGCCACGGCGGCGACCGCGAAGGACCCGAGGACACCGAGCACGGCCCGCGGGGCAGCGCTCCGTCGGGTGTCTGTTGCAGCGCACGGTTCGCGGCGGCCTTGTAGCCGATCCCGATCGCCGTCAGCGCGTCGCAGAGCCGGGCGGTGGGCACGAACGCGGCGAGCACGGCGGGTCCTGCTGCCGCGGAGAGGGCGATCGCGCCGCTCTGACCGATCGTCAACCAGACGACGCTGACCGTCGCCCCGGCGACGACGGCGAGCAGCGGACGGCGCGTCCGACCGCCCGTCGCCAGGACGGCGGGCGCGGCCGTTGCCGCCGGTCGGGTCAGGACCAGCGCGGTCAGCGTCAGGAGTCCGACGACCGTACCGACGGCGGCGAGCACGGTCATGAGTCCGGTGAGGTCGGTTCCGACGTGCAGCGCGGCGACGGCGACCACGGCGCGCCCGACGGGGAGCACCGCGTAGGGGAGCGCGGCCCCGAGGACAGGCCGGTCGAGGCCGCGGAGCAGGTTCATCGCGAGCACCGGGCCGATCGCGCTGAGGCACACGACCGCGGACAGCACGACGAGCGGAGCCGGGACCGGCGCGACCAGGACCACCGCCACGAGGGCGGCCTCGACGAGCGTGAGGGTCGCGACCACCCGCGTCACCAGGCGCCACGTGCGCGCGGGGGCGGAGGACGCCGCGGTCGCCGTCAGGTCCGCCGGGGCGCCGCCGACCACGTTCGCGACGGCGATGGCCAGACCGAGCGCCAGGGAGAACACGCCGAAGTCACTCGTCGACAGGAGCCGTGCGGCCGGTACCAGCAGGAGGAGCGCGAGGACCCTGGAAGCGAGCGACATGCCGGTCACCACGGTGCCGGTGACGCCGCGGGCGAACATCCCGGAGGAGGCGACGGCGGTCACGCGAGTTCCTCGAGGACGCGCCAGACGTCTCGGCGGAACGCGCGCTCGTTGTCACGGGCGGTCCGTGCCGCCTCGCGCGTCCGATCGGCACGGTCGTCGGGTGAGTACGACGCTTCCGCACCGAGCAGGGCATCGAGACGCTCCGGTCGGACGACGTCCGTGGCGTAGCCGAGTTCTTCGAGCGCACGGGCGAACCGGATCTGGTGGTCGTCCACGTGCTCCCCGGCGGCGTGCGACCGGCCGAGGACGATCGGCCACGTACCGGCTGCGAGTGCGCCGAACACGTTCCCCGGACTGGCCTGGGACACGAGCAGGTCGGACCACTCCAACGCCTGGCGCATGGCGACGGCGTCGAGGTAGTCGGCCGCGGTGACGTGATCCGCGTGCAGCCGCCACGAACCGACGCCGAACTGGACGATCCACTCGTCCTGGGGGCGCTGCTCGATCGTCGCGGCGACGGCGTCGAGGAGTCGCTGGAACGGCTGCTCGTGCGTCCCGACGGAGACCAGGATCCTCACTTGCTGCTCCGCACCTTGGTGCACCGCGGGAAACCGTCGAGCTGTGCGTCCCACTGCGTGACGAACGTGTCGGTGACCGGTCGGACCAGTCGCGCGGTGAGGGTCGGGTTGTCGATGCGGTCGACGCACTCGATGAAGACGTTCGTCGTCCGGAAGAGCACCTTGCCCACCCACGAGAACGGAACGGCGGCTGCGGCTCCGCTGCTCACGATGAGGTCCGGACGTTCTGCGCGGAGCGTTCGGAGGGCGATGCCGAGGTTCACGACCAGCGCTCGGAGACTCCGGTTGGTGGGCCAGAACAGTCCGTGCGTGCGGTGTCCCTCGAGCTTCGGGATCGAGTCGGGCTTCAGGAACGTGGCGAACGCGACGTCCACGCCCTCCGGCGGTGGCATGAGCGTGAGCAGCTGGTCGAGGTGACCCCCACTGCTGCAGACGAAGAGGATGCGCATCAGCGGCTCGTTCCGAGGAGACGCGCCGCACGGTCTTCCCACATGCGGGTGGCGCGTGTCACCGAGAACGGGGCGATGTAGGAGTCGAAGGACCGCAGCGCCGGGCGGGCGGTCGCCGCACTGCGCTCGATCGCCTCGCGGAGGCCGTCGACGTCGTCGAGCGGCACGGTCTGCATCAGGTCCGGCTGTTCGCCCAACGCCCGCTGCATCTCCAACGGGCCGATCGAGCCCGTGGCGACGACGGGGGTGCCGACAGCCATCGCCTCGAGCAGGACGATGCCCCACGCCTCGCTCCGCGCGCCGTGCACCAGGACGTCGGCGGCGGCCATGTACCCGTACGGGTTGGCGTGGCCGCCCTCGATGCTGACCTGGACCAGCCCGCTCCGCCGCCGGAGTGCCTCGAGCTCCGTCCGGAGGGGTCCCTCCCCGACGACGCGCCAGTGCACCGGACGATCGAGCTGCTGCAGCGCTGCCCAGGTGCGGTCGAGACCCTTCCGCTCGATGAGGCTGCCGACGGAGACCACCGTGAACCGGTCGTCCCGCTGCTGGGGGAGCCGGCGGCCAGACGCCGGACCTCGTCGGCGTCGATCGTGCTCGGGATGACCGCGGGCGTGCGTCGGAGCCCGTACACGTCGACCATCGACGATGCGACGGTCTCGGTGTTCGCGGTCAGGTGCGCCCGCGATCGGAAGACACGACCGATCAGCCGCTGCTTCGCCCGGCCGAGCGCGATGTACGTGGCGTGGTCACGAGGGTCGAGGTCCTCGCAGTAGTTGTACGTGTGATCGCGCGCGCCGGGGAGCCGATCGATCAGGGCGCACGCGAGGATCGACGACCACAACTTGACGACGACGAACGACGGCGGCATGCGGCGGAGCACGGCGTACAGACGTCGCGCGATCTCCGGCGTCGCGAGGTGGTGATCGACACCGAGCACGTGCAGCTCGACCTCGGGCCGGAGCGTGCTCTCCAGACCCCCGCCGCCCGAGTGGAGGACGACCGCGACGTCGTGCCCGCGTTCCGACAGGGCGTTGGCGACGCTGACCGTCTGGCGTTCGGCACCGCCGAAGCGGAGATGGGGTTGGACGAAAACGATCACGACGAGCCTCCCTGGCAACTGATATTCACATACTACACGATGGAATAACAGTAGCCAGGGCTACCTGTCCGGTCCCGCCCGGCGGCGCGCGCGCCCGCCCTACGCCAGCACCACGCTCCACGAGAACGCCTGCGGCCAGAGCTGGTGCTCCGGCAGCACGTCGAGGCCGCACGCCCGGCTGCCGAGCCCGTGCTGCGCGGCGTCGAGGTACAGGTGCAGGTGGTCCGACGTCGGCAGTTCGTACGGGTGCTCGGCGCGGTCGATCTGCTGCGCGGTCCACGGCGACAGGGTGAAGCCGGCACGGTGCGATCCCACGGTCGACACCGTGAACGGCCCGACCGACAGCTCCCGCAACGACGGCCGGTGCCCCGTCTCCTGCGGCCGCGAGTACTCGACCCCGAGCGACCGCACCGGAGCGGTGAACCGGCCGACCCGGGCAGCGTGCGACGAGTCGGCGTACGACTCGAGCGGCCCGGTGCCGAACCACGTGGCCGTCTCGTCGGCCAACCCGGCCGGCAGGTCGAACCGCACCCCGATCCGCGGCCAGGTGACGTCCCACGCCCCGAACGGCACCGCGTCGGTCTGCAGCACCAGCCCGTCCGACGTCAGGGTCCAGCGGTGCGTGACCTCGAGGCCCCACCCGCTGTTCGCCGCCGCCACCCGCACCCGCTGTTCCAGCCCGGAGTCGGTCCGTTCCACCGACACCAGGCGGTGGGTCAGACGGTCCAGTCCACGGTCCCGCCAGCGCGAGGCCGACGGGGGAGCGTCCGGGTCACCGACACCGTGCGTCAGCACCGGGTCCGCCGTCTCGTAGCCGCCCTGCGACGCCAGGCGGTCGTTGTCGGTCGGGGCGCGCCAGAGTTCGAGACGGGGCCCTGCGACCTCGTGTCCCTTCCAGGACACCAGGTCGCCGCGGTCCGAGAACGTCCCGTCGCCGAGACGGTCGCCCTCCCACCCCTGCCGGGAGGCCCGTGGTGCGTCCGCCACACGGCTCGCGACGAGCCGCTGGGTGCGTGCGACGACGTGGCCGGTGTCCGCCCACGCGGTCGGGCCCGCCAGTTCGGCGGTCAGGTCGAGCCAGAGCTCGTCGCCGGGTGCGAGTTCGGCGGTGGCCGCGTCGAGCACCTCGGACGGCACCGGGACGGTCGCCGACTCGCGGGCCGCCACCACGCCGGCGGCGAACCGGCCGGACGCCTCGACGACGCCGTTCCGCGACAGGGTCCAGCAGAACCGGAGCCCGGCGGTCGAGGCCGAGTGGTACCGGTTCTCGACCAGGATCGTGGTGTCCGACACCGCCAGGCGGATCGGGGCGACGACGGCCGCGAACTCGGCGAGCCCCGGGGTCGGGGAGTCGTCGGGCAGGACCAGGCCGTCCATCACGAAGTTGCCGTCGTGCACGACCTCGTGGAAGTCGCCGCCGTAGGCGTAGTAGTCCTGGCCGGACGCGGTCTGCGCCAGGAGCCCGTGGTCGCGCCACTCCCACACGAACCCGCCGTGCAGGCGCGGGTACCGGTCGACCAGGGCCTCGTACTCGGCGATCTGGCCGGGGCCGTTGCCCATCGCGTGCACGTACTCGCAGTGGATGAACGGCTTCGAGCGTTGCCGTGCGGCCTCGGCCGGGCCGCAACCGAGCAGGGGTGTCGGGGTGCCGCCGCCGATGGACTCGGTCTCCTGCAGCGACGGGTACATCCGCGAGTACACGTCTGTGTACTCGCCCGTGTAGTCGCCCTCGTAGTGCACGGGCCGCTCGGCGTCGCGGTCGTGCACCCACTGCGACATCGCCGCCAGGTTCCGGCCGGTGCCGGACTCGTTGCCGAGCGACCACATCACGATGGACGGGTGGTTCTTGTCCCGCTCGACGGTCCGTGCGACGCGGTCGAGGTAGGCGTCCGCCCAGGCCGGGTCGTCGGAGGGGTTGCCGACCCAGCCGGTGAAGATGAACCCGTGGGTCTCGAGGTCGGTCTCCAGGATCACCCAGAAGCCGAGCTCGTCGGCGAGGTCCAGCACGCGGGGGTGCGGCGGGTAGTGCGAGGTGCGGATCGCGTTGACGTTGTTGCGCTTCATGAGCGCCATGTCCGCGCGGGCGTGCTCCTCGTCGAAGACGCGGCCGCGCACGGGGTGGGTCTCGTGTCGGTTCACGCCGTGGAACACGACGCGCTCGCCGTTGACCAGGAACCGGTCACCCTCGATCGAGACCGTGCGGAACCCGAGCCGGAGCGACACGGTCTCACCGCCGTCGGTGCCACCCGCCGCCGTGCTGGTCGCGGCAGAGTCGGTCGACAGCGTGGCGTCGTACAGCTTGGGCAGCTCCGCGCTCCACGGCTCGACGCCCTCGACCTCGATCGGCGCGACCTCGTCGGCCGTCGCCCACGTCACGTCGACGCCGAGGTCGGGCACCGCGAACCGCACCGGGAAGCCAGCGTCCAGCGTCGGGAACGTGATGGTCCCGCTGCCGGTCGCCGGGCGTCCGGACGCAGCCGTCCCGGCCGTCGCGGCACTGCCCAACGTGGGCGCCCAGGAAGCCCTGACGAACACGTCGTCGATCGGAGCCGTGGGACGGGCGAGCAGCGTGACGTCGCGGAAGATCCCGGGCAGCCACCACTGGTCCTGGTCCTCCAGGTAGGAGGCCGCCGACCACTGGTGCACCCGCACGGCCAGGTCGTTCGACCCCGGTCGGAGCAGCTGCGTGACGTCGAACTCGGTCGCGAGGCGGGACCCGGTCGACCAGCCCACGAGCGTGCCGTTCAGCCACACCCGGAAGTGCGACTCGACGCCGTCGAACCGCAGCAGCACCCGACCGGCCGCCGCGAACGACGCCGGCAGCTCGAACGTGCGCCGGTGGTCACCGGTGGGGTTCTCGTCCGGCGGGTGCGGCGGGTCGATCGGGAACGGGTACTGCAGGTTCGTGTAGCTCGGCGACCCGTGCCCGTGCAGCACCCAGTGCGACGGCACCGGCAGCTCGCCCCACGCGGGGTCGTCCTCCACGGCGGCGTCGGTGGCGAACGCGTCGGACACCGACGCGACCGGCGACCACCGGAAGCGCCAGTCGCCGTTCAGCGAGAGCGAGGGTGCGTCGGTGTGGAGCGCGGCCCGCGGAGGAGCCGTGATGCCGAACCCGGCGAGGTCGAGTGGAGGTCGTCGAGTGCGGAGTTGGTCAACCCTTGACCGATCCTTCCGTGAGGCCCCCGCGCCAGAAGCGCTGCAGGACGATGATGGCGATGACGAGCGGGATGACCGAGACGAGCACCCCGCCGGTGGTGAGCTGGTAGAACTCCGGCAGGCGGTCGACCTGCGAGCGCCAGTTGTTCAACCCCAGTGTGATCGGGTACAGCTTCTGGTCTGCCAGCATGATGAGCGGCAGGAAGAAGTTGTTCCAGATGCCGACGACCTGGAACAGGAACACGGTCACCAGGGCCGGGGTCATCTGGCGGAGCACGACGGTGTGGAAGATCCGCAGCTCGCTGGCGCCGTCGATGCGTGCCTGTTCGAGCAGCGTGGTGTCCACCGACGCCGCGGCGTACACCCGGCACAGGAACAGGCCGAACGGGGAGACGAGGCTCGGGATGAGCACGCTCCAGTACGTGTCGGTCAGGCCGAGCGTCGAGAACAGCAGGAACAGCGGCAGCGCCGTCGCGGTCCCCGGCACGAGCACACCGCCGAGGATCGTGCCGAACACGAACTGCCGCCCTTTGAAGTCGTACTTCGCCAGCGCGTACCCGCCGGCCGCGGCGAAGTAGGTCGCCAGGACCGCACCGACGCCGGAGTACAGGATGCTGTTCGCGATCCACCGGACGAAGATGCCGCCGTCGTAGGTGAACACCTGCTGCAGGTTGCTCCAGAGCGCGAACTCGCCGCCGAACCAGAACCCGTTCGTCGAGAACAGCGCGCCGGTCGTCTTCGTCGCGGCGATGACGACCCAGTACAGCGGGACCAGGAAGTACAGCGCGACGACGACGAGGATGCCCGTCACGACGATCTGCGAGCGCGGGGACCGGTCGAGCTTGCGGCGCTGGTGCGCCGAGATCGACGTGGTGTCCACGGGGACGGCGGGCTGCTTGGTCGGTGCTTCGACGGTCATGCGTCCGCCCCCTTCGTTCCGTTCTGCAGACCGGACCTGGCCTGGAGGCCCGGTGCGGCTTGGGAAGTACCGGTGCTGCCCGCCGCAGCGCGCGTCTGGAGCGCGGTGCGGGCCTCCAGGCCGTCACGCTTGGCGCGCTTGCGCCGGTCGCGTTCGTCCTTCGGCGCGCGGTTCGTCAACGCGAGGAACGCGAACGACAGGATGAACGCGGCCAGCGCGATGATGACCGCCTGCGCACTCGCGACGCCGTACTCGTTGAACGCGAACGCGTTCGTGTACGCGGCGTAGTTCGGCGTGTACTCGGTGTCGATCGCCGGGGCGACCGTGGACAGGATCTGCGGCTCCGCGAAGAGCTGCAGCGTCCCGATGATCGAGAAGACCGTGGTGAGCACCAAGGCCGGCGCGATGAGCGGGATCTGGATCCGCCACGCGACCTGGAACGGGCCGGCGCCGTCCATCTTGGCGGCCTCGTAGACCTCGCCGGGGATCGACTTCAGCTGCGCCACGATGATGAGCATGTTGTAGCCCGTGTAGGTCCACGTGACGATGTTCGCGATCGACCAGAGCACGCTGTTGGCGCCGAGGAAGTCCGGCTGCAGCCCCATCGACTGCAGCAGGGACACGATCGGCGACAGGCCGGGCACGTACAGGAACGACCACAGGATCGTCGCGATGACGCCGGGGACGCCGTACGGCATGAAGTAGATCGCGCGGAAGAAGCCCGGCCAGCGGGCGCTCGCCGACTCGAGCAGCAGCGCGAGGATCGTGCAGGCGATGATCATCACCGGGACCTGCACGATGCCGAAGAGCAGCATGCGGCCGATCGAGGCGACGAAGCCGGAGTCCTGCAGGGCGATCGCGTAGTTGTCGAAGCCGGCGAACTTGCCGACGACGCCGTCCTCGCCGAACAGGCCCTCGCGGTCGACGGTCGTGAACGACTGGAACAGGGCGCTGATGATCGGGATGATGAACGTCAGCAGGAACAGGGCCAGGAACGGCGCGAGCAGGATCCACGGGGCGCGCTTCTGCGCACTCGTGGCCTTCGTGCTCGTGCGGAAGGCGGGTCGCGTGCTGGTCTGCTGGCTCATCGTGCCGTCCTGACGCTGAGGCCCTTGTCCTTGAAGGACTGGACGATCTCCCGCTGCGCGAGTTCCACCGCGTCGGAGAGCTTGAGGCCGGAGGTGAGCTTCCGGCGGAACTGGTTCTGCAGGCTCGTGAACGCCGACTGGGTCACGGGGGACCACGACCAGTCGATGTTCTGTTCCTTCGAGGCCGGCACGAAGACGTCCTCGTTGTAGTTCTGGCCGGAGAACCACTTCGACGGCTGCTCGCGCTGCTTGCCGATGTAGTCGACCGCGGGCGACCAGCCGATGCCGCAGTACTTGATCATCGCGTCGATGCCCTCCTTCGAGGTGGTCATCCAGGTGATGAACTCGAGCGCTTCCCTCGGGTGCTTCGCGTTCGCCAGGACCGCCGCCGTCGAGCCGCCGATGGCGCTCGAGCCGAAGCCGTCGGCGCCCCACTTCTGCATCGGGGCGACCTTCCACTTGCCCTCGCCGCCCTGCACGGACTCGATCAGGGCGTCGCCCCAGCTCGCGCTCGTGACCGCGGCGATCTTGCCGCTCGCGGCCGAGGCGTACCAGCCGGGGGAGTACGCACCGGCGCTGGTGTCGACGAGCTCGTCGTCGATGACCCCGTCGAAGAAGTCCGCCACCATCAGGGTCTTGTCGTCGGTCATGTCGACGACCCACTCGTCACCGTCGACCTTGAACCAACGGGCGCCGGCCTGCTGCGCGTACGCGGCGAACGGCGACGCGTCCGAGACCGGGAACACCTCGAGGTAGTTCTGCTTGCCGGTCTTCCGGACCTTCTCGGCCAGGTCCCGCCACTCGTCCCACGTCGTCGGGGGTTCGCCGCCGGCCTGCTCGAGCAGGGCGGTCTGGTAGTAGAACCCCATGGGGCCGGTGTCCTGCGGGATGCCGTAGACGCCGTCCACGAACGACACCTGCGCCCACGCGGCTTCGTCGTACTTCGACTCGAGGTCCTTCGCGCCGTAGCGGGCGAGGTCGACGAGGCCGTTGGCGAGCATGAACTCGGGGATCTGCCGGAGCTCGACCTGACCGATGTCCGGACCACCGCCGGCCGCGAGCGCGGAGTACATCTTCTGGTACCCGCCGCTGTTGCCGCCGGGGATCCAGTTCGCCGACACCTGGATGTTCGGGTGCGTCTTGTTCCAGACGTCGCAGACCTTCTGCAGGTCCTTCAACCAGGCCCAGTAGGTGAGCTGGACGGTCTCGCCCGACGCGGCGGCCGGCACGAGGGCGGCCTTGTTCACGTTGGTGGAACCGGGGACCGCGCAGCCGGCGAGCAGTCCTGCCGCCGCCGTGCCGATGCCGAAGCCCAGGAGTTGTCGTCTGGAGATGGGTCGTGGTCGTGGCGTCATTGCCGCACTCCGGTTCGTCGTCGATTCGGGGTCCAGGTCAGCCAACCACAAAACCGAGCGTCGTTGCAGATTCGCGCCTGGGTGTTCGCTCCCGACTGTGGACGCCCGGTGGCGGCGAGGTGGAGTGTGGTCGCACGTGAGAGCGCCGGGGCTCATCGGCTCCGGCAACCGTCCGAGAGGAGCTGCCATGACGTCGACCAACGCGACGAGCGAACTGCACCGGATCCTGGGAGAGCGACTGGAGGGCGGCGGCACCTGGGCCTGGGCCTACGCCGACGTCTCCGGCAACGTCGAGGATCCCCGACGACAGGCGGCGCTCAAGCTCCGCGGTGTCGAGGAGGGGCTCCGGGCACAGGGTGCGTCCGACGAGGTCGTCGACGCCGTCGCCACCGAGTTCGAGCAGGAGCCCGGCGTCCCCTCGCCCGTCACCCGGTACGTGCTCGTGCACGACGGCGAGGTCGTGCTGAGCGAGGTCCTGCCCGGGCCGCTGCACGGATCGGAGTCCGTCGGCGTCGGAGCCGTGCCCGACCTGGTGCCGCTCGTCGCCCACCGTCCCGTCGACCTGCCGTTCCTGGTGGTCCACGCCGGCAAGGAGGGCGGGGCGTTCCGGGCCTACCGCCTCGGGCACGCACCGGTCGCAGCCGACGCGTCCGAGCAGCAGGTGGCTGGACGGAACGACACCCTGCACTACGCCAAGGCCGGCACCGGGTGGAAGCAGCCGCACTGGCAGCAGCACACCGAGGAGATCTGGAAGCAGAACTCGTCGGAGACCGCTGCCGCCGTCGACGAGGCCGTGCGGACGATCCGGCCCGGACTCGTCGTCGTCGCCGGTGACGTCACCGCGCGCGAGCTCCTGGTGAAGGCACTCTCGTCCGAGACCCGTGCACTCGTCTCGGTGTTCCCGGGCGACCCGCGAGCCGACGCCGGCTCGAAGCAGGCGTTCGTCGAGCACGTCGAGACCGCACTCGCCCGCGTCGTCGCCACCCGCCGGCACGACCTCGAGGACTCGCTCCGCACGCACGTCGGCCGTGGCGACAACCAGGTCGTCACCGGCCTCGGACCCGTCGTCGAGGCGCTGCAGCAGGCCCAGGGTGCGACCGTCGCCCTCGACGCCGTGGCCATCGGCGACCGGACGCTGCTCGCGCTCGCCGGGGCGCCGTGGGTCGCGACCGCACCGGAGCAGGCCGCGGGGACGCCGGTCATCGGGGCGGTGCCGGCGGTGTGCGCGCTCGTGCGGGCCGCGGTACTGACCGACGCCGAGCTCGTGCTCGTCAACGCGGCGTCGCTGCCCGGTGGCGCTCCCGCCGCCGCTCTGCTGCGCTGGCCCGTGGGCCCGGTCGTCCCCGCCTAGCGGCCGTTCTCTCCCGCTCCCGCCCCCGCCCCCGCCCCCGCCCCGGGAGTGCGCGCCCCGAGGTTCCGAAATCTCGGCATCTCGGGGCTCGCGCCGCCGCTCGCTGGAACCTCGGCGAACCGCGGGCGGCATGTCGTGGAACCTCGGCGGCCCCACACCGCGCGGGTCAGTCCTGGGACCCCGGCGGCCCGACACCGCTCGGGTCAGTCGTGCGACCGGTCCGCGCGCGGGACCAGCGGCAGGGCCAGCAGGGGCAGGACGGCCACGATGCCGAACGACGCCGCGAACCCGAGCGCCGTCACCAGGGCGCCGATGCCCGGACCGACTGCGCTCGCCGCGATGAACTGCCCGGTGTTCTGCGTGCCGAGGGCCCGACCGGACCAGAACGGCCCGGCCGCCTCGGCGACCGACGTGTAGGCCAGCCCGTTGTCCGCCACGGTGACGCTCGTCGCGATGACCAGGAACACGGCTCCGGCAGCCAGGTGCGTGACGTCGACGAGCGCGAGCAGCCCCATCACGACGGCGGCGCTCACGACGACGATCCGCAGCGGCCCGACGCGTGAGCCGGCCCGGTCGCTCCACACCCCGACCAGGATCCGCCCGATCGCCCCGACGAACTGCGACGCCCCGACGAGCAGCCCCGCCGCGGCCGTCGACCAGCCCAGTCCGACGAGCCACACCAGCCCGTAGGTCGACAGGGTGAACTGCGGCACCACGAGCAGGATCGACACCGCGTGGATCCGCCAGAGGAAGCCGCTCGCTCGGTACGGGTTCGCCGTCGCCTCGGCCGGCGCCGTGCCGGGCCGGCCTGGGCGGGTTCTGGATGCCGACGGCGCAGAGCACCGCGAGCACGGCGCAGAGGACGATCGGCAGGACGAGGGCCGCGCGGATCCCGGACCCCTCGGCGAGCTGCGGGACCGTGACCGCCGCGAGCGTCACCCCGAGCGGCTGCGACATCTGCCGGATGCCCATCGCGAGCCCGCGCCGCTCCTTCGGGAACCACCCGACGACGACCCGGCCGCTCGCGGCGTTCGTCGACGCGCTCGTCATGCCGCCCAGCAGGAACGCCAGCCCGAGCAGGACCGGGTCGCCCGCGGCGAGCCAGGCCCCGCCCACCGCGAGGGTCGTCAGCACGAGTCCGCCGGCGATCACGATCCGTTCGCCGATCCGGTCGGTGATCGCGCCCCAGGCGATGAGCGTCAGGACCATGCCGAACGTCGGCGCAGCCGCGAGGACGCCCGCCATGGTCAGCGACGTACCGTTCGCGTGCAGGTACGGGATGAGCAGAGCGGGAGCCGTCACCACGAGGGTCCCGGCGGCCTGCGCGGCGACCCCGAGCGCGAGCATCGTCCACGCTCGGCGGCCGATCGTGGTGGTCGTCGGGGGTGCGGCGGTCGCGGTCATCGTGGTGGCTCGCATCGTTTCATGTCGGAAGCAATTGGTATACCACAACGGTATACCATTCCGACGATGTCCCCGCTAGAGTTGTTGGCCGTGACCGACACGACCGATGCAACCCCGGTGTCGCAGACGGCCCAGCTCTACGACAACCTGCGTGCCGCGATCCTGACGCTCGACATCGCGCCGGGCGAGCGCATCTCGGAGCGCGGTCTCGAGGCGCGGTTCCACGCCTCGCGGACCCCGTCCGTGCCGCACTGTCGCGGCTCGAGCGCGAGGGCCTCATCCTGCACGAGGGGCGCTCGTGGACGGTCACCCCGATCGACCTCGACGAGATCGCCTCGCTCGCCGAACTCCGCGGCGTGCTCGAACCGGCCGCCACCCGACTCGCGGTCGAGCGGGCGAGCGCCGAACAGCTCGCCGAGGTCCGCGGGCACCTCGACGCACTGCGCCCGACACCCGACCAGCAGGCCGGCATCCGGATGGGCTCGACGTTCCACCTCGACCTGGCGGCGCTCGGCGGCAACCGGTTCATCACCGACGCTATCGCCGATGCCCTGACCCGTCTCGAGCGGACCCGGTGGATCGAGGTGCGCACGCCCGAGGCCCGCGACGCCGCGTGGGACGAGCACAGCGCCATCATCGACGCCGTGCGCGACGGTGACGCCGACCGTGCGGCCGGGCTCGTCGCAGCGCACGTCGCCGGGACGAACGACCGGCTGCTCAGTTGGATCGCACAGGAGCGCCGCCGACTGCGCGGCGCGGGCATGACGATCGTCGGGGCCACCGAGCGCTGACGCGAACCGCGTGACCTGACGGAGCCCGAACCGCGGGCCTGGCGGGACGCGCGGCGCGTGATCCGGTCCGCCGTGACGCGAGCAGCGCCCTGGACGCGACCGCCCCGGAGACGCGACCCGACAGCAGCTGCCGGGTCGCGCCTCCTGGCCGTCGCCCGGTCGACGCCGGACGTGAGCCGCTACGGGCGGTCCGCGCGTTCCTTCGTCGCGTCGAGCTGGTCGAACGTCGAACCATCGCCGTCGGTGCGCTCGAGCAGCGCGTCGCGCACCTCGGCCTCGTCGTGGCTCGCGCGGTTCGCCAGCTTGCTTCCGGATCGTGTCGCCTGTGACATGTCGGTGTCCTTCCCCTGCGTGTGGGCATCGTGGTGTTCGCGGGCATCCTGCCCGCCGGTGCGCTTCCTCACGGGACGTACTGAGGTCGTGACAGTGTCGCGCGGTCGCTCCGGCCGCCGCAAGGGCTTTCGGCACATGTGGAGAAGTGCCGTCACGGACCGTGCCTAGGATGGTGCGGCCGCGCCGCCCCGGTGCGCACCAGCGGACGTCGGACGGGAGGCACGGCTTGGCTGCACCACGTACCGCACCTCCCACGGTCTACGACGTGGCCAGTGCCGCGAACGTCTCGATCGCGACCGTCTCGCGCGTGCTCCGCACGCCGGACGCCGTCCGCGAGGGCACCCGGGACCGCGTCCAGGCGGCGATCCGCAGCCTCGGCTACGTCCCCTCCGGCAACGCCCGAGCCCTCGCCGGCAAGCGCACCGGCGTCGTCGGACTGCTGCTGCCCGGGTTCGACGTGGTGCCCGACGAACGGCCGGACCTGGTCACCGACGAGGGCGTCCGCGTGGTCGACGACCGCCGCCACGTGACGCAGCCGTTCTCCTCGAACCTGTACTTCGACGAGGTCCTGCGCGGCGCCGAGACCGAAGCCTGGCAGCGCGGACTCGCGCTCATGGTCGCCGCTGGTCGGGGGTCCTCGCGCGACGTGATCGTCAACGACGTCGCCGGCCGGGTGGACGGCCTCGCCGTGCTCGCGCAGACCGTGCCGGACGACCTGCTCGAGCACGTCGCCCGTCGTATCCCGGTCGTGGTGCTCGCCGACGACCGGCGGTCGCACGGGTTCGACTCCGTGAGCGTGGACAACAGCGCTGGCATGCGGACGCTCGCGTCGCACGTGATCGGGCGGCTCGGCATCCGGTCGCTCGCGTACGTCGCAGGCCCGATCGACTCGCCGGACGACATGGAGCGCTCGACGGGCTTCCGGTCGGCGTTGGCGGACCACGGGGTGCCGGCGTCGTCGGTCCGGGTGGTGCACGGTGACTTCGGTCGGGCGCGGGCGCGCGAGCTGGCGGCGACGCTGCTGGCGGACGACGTGCCCCGGGCCATCGTGTGCTCGAACGACCAGTCGGCGCTCGGGGTGCTCGACGCCGCCACCGCCCGGGGCCTGCGCGTGCCCGAGGACGTCGTCGTCACCGGGTTCGACGGCATCGACGCCGGGCGCTTCTCGTCGCCCCGGCTCACCACCGTGCACCAGCCGATGGGGGAGCTCGGGCGTGCAGCGGTGCGGGCGATCGTCGACCGGCTGGACCGCCGCGAGGGACCGCCGCGCGCCGTCCGCCTGCCGGTCGAGGTGCTGCTGCGCGAGAGCTGCCCGCCGGCGCTGTGACGAGCGGTGCCGCGAGCGGCGCGGCGAGCGGCGGTGCGTCCGCACCGTGCGGCGTTGCTCATCCCGTGCGACGTTGACCGCCCGGTGCGGGCCTGTAACCGCGCACGGAGCGGGCAGCCTCGCACCCGGCGACGGAACGCGCACCGTGCGCAGCGACCCTCGCTCCGCCCCTCACTCCGCCCCTCGCTGCCGCCGCCCGCAGCTGCGTACCACCCCGGCACGGAACCCCGGTGTTGCGCGACGCGATGGCAAGCGCATACATTGGCGCAGTACCGATTCGACACGGAGGTCGACCGAGCAATGACGCTTCCCCCACAGCGCACGCGCGGCAAGCGCGACCCCGGGACCCGCGCTCCCGGAACGCGCCCCGGCAGCACCCGACGACGCGGACGCCTCGTCGCGGCGATCGCCGGGCTCGCGGCCGTGGCCCTGATGGCCACGGGCTGCAGCATCCAGGTCCGGTCCGAACCCGATCCCACGATCGGCAAGGACACGATGCTCATCAACGCGGACCACGGCAACCCGCTGTTCGACCGCAACTTCAATCCGTACATCGCGAACGCCCGCACGGCCTCCAAGTGGATGTACGAGCCGCTCATCGAGATCAACCCCCTCGACGGCAAGGGCACCCTGGCTCGCCAGCAAGTGGAGCCAGCCGGACGCCAGCACGATCGACATGACGATCCGCCAGGGCGTCGAGTGGTCCGACGGCTCGCCGTTCTCGGCGAAGGACGTCGTCTTCACGTTCGACCTGCTGAAGAAGTTCCCGGCGATGGACGTCAAGGGCGCCTGGCAGCACATCAAGAGCATCGAGGTGGACGGCGACCACGTCGTCTTCCACCTCAAGAGCGACGACGTGCCCAGCCTGAACATCATCGGCGCGACGTACATCCTCGGTGAGCAGCACTGGGGCGGCGTGAAGGACCCGACCACCTGGCGGGACCCGAACCCGGTCGGCACCGGTCCGTTCGTGCTCGGCAACTACACCGACCAGCAGTACTCGATGGACAAGAACCCGACGTACTGGCAGGCCGACAAGATCGCCATCAAGCACCTCATCCTGCCGGCGACGAACACGCAGCTCGACACCGTCACCCGGGGCTACGACTGGGCGTACTCGTTCATCTCGGACGTCAAGGGCACCTGGGGCGCCGCGTCGAAGACGAACCAGTGGTGGTTCCCGGCCGGTGGCGTGATCGGCCTCATCCCGAACCTGACGAAGGCCCCGTACAACGACGTCAACGTCCGCAAGGGCATCTCGCTCGCGCTGAACCGTGACGACATCGCCGAGACCGCGTCCGAGGGCAACCTGGCAGCAGCGGGCCAGACCGGCCTGATCCTGCCGAACCAGGAGAAGTACCTCAACCCGGACATCCCGGACCAGGGCATGATCACGCAGGACGTCGACGCTGCGAAGGCCGCGTTCGCGAAGTCCGGCTGGACCGAGCAGGGCGGCAAGATCATGAAGGACGGCAAGCAGCTGTCCATCACCATCATGACCGCGAACGGCTACTCGGACTGGCTCCGCGCCGCGCAGGAGGTCCGTCGCGACCTGACGGCCATCGGCGTGAAGGTGACCATCCAGGCACCGCAGCCCGCCGGGTACCAGCAGAACATCAACAACGGCACGTTCGACATGGCGATGGGCGGCATGGGCAACGGTGACGTCTACCAGGCGTTCAACTCCCTGCTCAGCAGCGACTTCTACCAGCCGGTCGGCAAGTCGACGGTGAACAACTACGAGCGCTACAAGAACGCCGACACCCAGAAGCTCCTCGACGAGTACAAGGCGACGACGGACACCGCGAAGCAGCAGGAGATCCTGAACCAGCTGCAGGAGATCGTGTACGACGAGCTGCCCGTGATCGGCATGTACTACGGCGGGCTCTGGGGGCTGTTCAACACCGGCAAGTTCGTCGGTTGGCCCAGCGCCGAGGACCCGTACATGGCCCCGCAGAACTACGACTCCGCACCGCTGCTCATCTTCTCGAAGCTCCGGCTCCGGGACAGCGCAGCCGGCCAGGAGATCCTGAAGCAGCAAGAGGACCAGAAGTGAAGTACATCCTCCAGAAACTCGTCCTCTTCGTCCTGACCCTCTGGGCCGCGGTCACGCTGAACTTCGTGCTCCCGCGCCTCATGCCGGGCAGCCCGTCGGACGCCGCGCTGGCGAAGCTCAGCCAGAACGGCCCCGTCACCGAAGCCACCAAGAAGGCCATCGAGGCCCAGCTCGGCGTCCCCACGGGCAACCTGTGGGACCAGTACGTCAACTACCTGCACCAGGTCGTCACGCTCGACTTCGGGGTGAGCTACACGTTCTACCCGCAGCCGGTCGGCGACCTCGTGTCGAAGGCCCTGCCGTACACGCTCATCCTGGTCGGCGTCGTGACGATCCTCGCGTTCGTCCTCGGCACCCTGATCGGCGTCGCGGCGGCGTGGAAGCGCGGCACCTGGCTGGACTCGCTCCCGACGCTGTCGGGGTCGTTCATGTCGACGTTCCCGTACTTCTGGACCGCCCTGCTCCTGCTGTTCTTCCTCGGTTACGTGCTGCACTGGTTCCCGACCACGGGTGCCTACTCGGCGACCACCACCCCGGGGCTCAACGGAGCGTTCGCGGCCGATGCCCTGCAGCACGCGGTGCTGCCAGCGGTGACGATCCTGGTGACGAGCCTCGGCGGCTGGATCATCGGCATGCGCAACGCGATGATCAACACGCTCGGTGACGACTACGTGACCTTCGCCGAGGCGAACGGTCTGCGTGGCCGCACCGTGGCCGTCCGGTACGCGGCGCGGAACGCGATCCTGCCGAACCTGACCGGCTTCGGTCTGGCACTCGGTGGCGTGGTCGGCGGTTCGGTGCTGGTCGAGCAGGTCTTCGGCTACCCCGGCATCGGCTACCTGCTGTTCAACGCCGTCATCGGGCAGGACTACCCGCTGATGCAGGCCCTCTTCCTGATGATCACCGTGTCGGTGCTCATCGCCAACTTCATCGTGGACGTCATGTACGGCGTCCTGGACCCGAGGACGCGCCGATGACCAACAACGCCACTGTCGCTGTACGGACCCAGGACACCGACGAACAACAGGCACCTTCCAAGTGGAAGAGCATCGCCCGCCAGTTCGGCGTCGTCTGGTCGAACTCGAAGGCCCGGATCGGCATCATCATCCTCGCGGTCTTCGTGCTGGTCGCGATCTTCGCGCCGCTCCTGGCCCCGTACGGTGCCAGCCAGAACGGCTTCGCCCGGTCCGCCGACGCGACCGCCGACCATTGGATGGGCACCACCGCCGCCGGCGAGGACGTCCTGTCCCAGATCATCTACGGCGCACGGATCTCCGTGATGGTGGGTGCCGTCGCCGGCATCCTGTCGACGCTCGTCGCCGTCGCGATCGGCCTCAGCTGGGGCTACGTCCGCGGGTGGATCGGCGAGGTCATCGGCTTCATCGTGAACCTGTTCCTGGTCATCCCGGGCCTGCCCCTGATGATCGTCATCGCGGCGTACCTGCAGAACGGCGGCATCGCGGTCATCATCGCGGTGATCGTGGTCACCGGCTGGGCCTGGGGCGCACGCGTCCTGCGCAGCCAGACGCAGTCCCTGCGCGGTCGCGACTTCGTGACGGCCGCGCAGTTCTCCGGCGACGGTGCGACCCGCATCGTGTTCCGCGAGATCCTGCCGAACATGACCTCGCTCATCGTCGGCTCGTTCTTCGGAGCGGCCACGAGCGCGATCCTGGCCGAGGCGGGCCTCGAGTTCCTCGGGCTCGGCGACTCGTCGATCGTCAGCTGGGGCACGATCCTCTACTGGGCGCAGAACTCCAACGCGCTGCTCACCGGCCAGTGGATCCTGCTCTTCGCCCCCGGCCTCTGCATCGCGCTGCTCGCGATGAGCCTCACCCTGATCAACTTCGGCGTCGACGCCGTGTCCAACCCGCGGCTGCGCGAAGGCGCGCGCCCGAAGCGCAAGGAGGCGACCGCATGAGCGGCTCGCGTACGACGCAACCAGCAGACGGCCTGGAGGCGCGGGACGGCGCCGCCACGGGCCTCCCGTCCGACGGTGGTGACGCCCAGGGCGTCCTGCTGGACGTCCGCGACCTGTCGGTCGTGTACGAATCGGCCGGCCAGACGGCCGTGCAGGCGGTCGACCACGTGTCGTTCAGCTTGCGGAAGGGCGAGTTCGTCGGCCTGGTGGGCGAGTCCGGTTCGGGCAAGTCGACGCTCGGCTACGCGCTGACGCGTCTGCAGAAGCCGCCGGCGCGGACGAACGGCGGCAGCATCGTCTTCAACGGTCACGACATCCGTGACCTCGACGAGGAAGCGCTCCGGCAGCAGCGCCAGGGCGGCTTCGCGATGGTGCTGCAGTCCGGCATGAACGCGCTCAACCCGGTGCGCACCGTGCGGAACCACTTCATCGACATCTTCAAGGCGCACGGCCACGTGTCGCGCGACCGCTGGGACGCCCGGATGAAGGAGCTCATCGAGAAGGTGAAGCTACCGACGTCGATGCTCGCCCGGTTCCCTGGGGAGCTCTCCGGCGGCATGCGGCAGCGTGTCTCGATCGCCCTGGCCCTGTCGCTCGAACCGCAGCTCATGGTGTTCGACGAGCCGACCACGGCACTCGACGTGCTCGTGCAGCACGCCGTCATGGACACGATCATCGAGCTGCAGCAGGCCGAGGGCTTCACGGCGATCCTGATCAGCCACGACCTCGGCATCGTGCTCGAGGCCACCGAGCGCGTGCTCGTCATGCACGAGGGCCGCATCGTCGAGGACGGCGGCTCGAAGGAGCTCCTGCGCAACCCGCAGGACGAGTACACGCAGATGCTCTTGTCGCACTACGCCGACCCGCGGGCCGAGATCGTGTCCCTGCCCGGGTTCCCGGACCGGTCGCAGCGCGCGACGTCCGGCGAGAAGCGGCAGGAGGCCACGTCGTCGTTCAGCACCGTCGGGTCGCGTGAGCGGTCGGCGGCGAAGAACCCGATCGTCGTCTCGAACATCGTGAAGACCTACCCGGCTCCGCGCCGCGGCGAGCAGCCTGTGCAAGCGGTGCGCGACGTGTCGTTCACCCTCGAGCCGGGGCAGTCGCTCGCCCTGGTCGGCCAGTCCGGTTCGGGCAAGTCGACCATCGCGAAGCTCCTGACCGGGGTCGAGAAGCCGACGACCGGCACCGTCCGGTTCGGTGACCTCGACGTCGCGCGCCTGGGCAAGCGCGGCCTGCGGGACCTCCGGTCCGAGGTGCAGATGGTGTTCCAGGACCCGTACGCGGCGCTCAACCCGCTGCACACCGTGGAGTACACGCTCTCCCGCCCGATCGCGAACTACACGGACCTGAAGGGGCAGGACGCCCGACGCCGCGTGCTCGAGCTCCTCGAGACCGTGGGCCTGACCCCGGTCGAGCAGTTCGCGCAGAAGCTCCCGCACCAGCTGTCCGGTGGGCAGCGGCAGCGCGTCGTCATCGCCCGCGCGCTCGCGTCCGACCCGCAGGTGATCATCGCCGACGAGCCGGTCTCGATGCTCGACGTGACGTTGCGCGCCGGCGTGCTCGCCCTGCTCGAGGACCTGCGCGAACAGTGGGGCGTCTCGCTCCTCTACATCACGCACGACCTGCTCAGCGCGCGGCTCATCACCGACGACATCATGGTGCTCCACGAGGGTGCCGTGGTCGAGCGGGGACGCACGGCCGAGGTGCTGCAGAACCCGCAGGACCCGTACACGATCGCCCTGCTCGACGCCGTGCCGAACCCCCGTCGCGCCCTCGCGGAGGGCCGGCTGTGACGACGCTGCACGACTTCCCGGCGGTGTCGGCGTTCGGCCACCTGCCGACGCCGGAGGGTGTCGACGTCGTCGGGATCGACCTGCCGATCGGCCGCCTCACGGCCTACCGGATCGTGCCGTCCGGGGTGTCGAAGGGTGTCGTGCTCATCGTCCCCGGGTACACCGGCTCGAAGGAGGACTGGCGCACGTTCCTGCCGCTCCTCCGCGATGCCGGGTGGTCGGCGGTGGCGATCAGCCGTCGTGGACAGGCCGACTCGGTCTCGCCCGACGACCGCACGGCGTACACGCTCGAGCAGGAGGCCGCCGACGTCGTCCGCGTCGCCGGACTGCTCTACGACGGCGCTCCGGTCCACCTCGTCGGCCACTCGCTCGGCGGCGTGATCGTCCGCGCCGCAGCGATCGCCTCGCCGACGTCGTTCCGCGACGTGACGATGTTCTGCTCCGGCCCGCACGGCTGGTCGTACCGCAAGGCAGCAGAGAAGACGATCGTCGCCGACACGTGCTCCAACCGCGCGCTGTTCGACGCGCAGAACCCGCTCTGGGCCGGCCGCCCCGACGCCGAGCTCCCCGACGACGCCCGGATGGTCCGCGAGCGCTTCGACCACACGAGCGTCCTCAGCGTGCTCGGCGGCGCAGCGATCCTCGAGGACCGTGCCGACACCACCGAGGAACTCCGCGCGACCGGACTGCCGGTGCTCGTCGCGCACGGCGTCTGGGACGGCGCCTGGCCGATCCCGTGGCAGGCGGACATGGCCTCGCGTCTCGGTGCGTCGTACGAGGTGATCGCCGAGAGCTACCACGGCCCGCAGATCGAGAACCCGCTCGGGACCGTCGCCGTCTTCGATGCGTTCATGAACGCCCACTGAAAGGACCCCGTCATCAGCACGCTCGACTTCCCGAAGGGCTTCCTCTGGGGCGCCGCCACCGCCGCGCACCAGATCGAGGGCAACAACATCAACTCGAACTGGTGGGTGCACGAGCACGAGCCGGACACCACCATCGTCGAGCCGTCCGGCGACGCCGCGGACAGCTACCACCGCTACCGCGAGGACATCCGGATCGCCGCCGAGCTCGGCCTGAACTCGTACCGGTTCAGCATCGAGTGGGCGCGCATCGAGCCGGAGCGCGGGTTCGTCAGCCGTGCCGAGGTCGACCACTACCGGCGCATGGTCGACGCCTGCCACGAGTTCGGCATCGAGCCGATCGTCACGCTCATGCACTTCACGGTGCCCCGCTGGTTCGAACGCGACGGCTTCTGGCGCGCACCCGACGCGGCCGACCTGTTCGCCCGCTACACCGAAGCCGCGCTCCCGGTGGTGTCCGACGGTGTCCGGTACGTCTGCACGATCAACGAGCCGAACATCGCGGCGATGCTCGCCGGCGGCGAGGACGCGTCGAACCTGGTGGCCTACGGCCTGCCGAACCCGGACCTGGGCGTGGCCGACGCCCTGCTCGAGTCCCACAAGCGTTCGCGGGAGGTGCTCTCCCAGGTGGGTGGCATCCAGAGCGGCTGGACCGTCGCGACGCAGGCGTTCAAGTCCAACGGTGAGCCCGGCGCGGACGCGATGCTCCGCGAGTACGGGTACCCGCGCGACGACTGGTACCTCGAGAACGCCGCTGGCGACGACTTCCTCGGCGTGCAGGCGTACACCCGGACCTTCATCGGCGCTTCCGGCCCGTTGCCCGTGGCGGACGACGTCGAGACGACCCTCACCGGCTGGGAGTTCTACCCGGAGGCCTCGGCCGACGGGCTGCGCAGCGCGTGGGAGCTGTCCGGCGGCGTCCCGCTGATGATCACCGAGAACGGCATCGCCACCGCGGACGACACCCGTCGCCAGGCCTACACGCAGGGTGCTCTCGAGGGGATCCACCGCTGCATCGAGGACGGCATCGAGGTCCTCGGGTACCAGCACTGGTCACTCCTGGACAACTACGAGTGGGCGTCCGGCTTCCGTCCGACCTTCGGCCTGGTGTCGTGGGACCCGGAGACCTTCGAGCGCACGCCGAAGGACTCGGCCCGCTGGTACGGCGGGGTGGCCCAGGCGAACGCCCTCGACGTCGCTGCCGTCCAGCCCCTGGCGTAGGACTGCGTCAACGGCTCCCCGATCCTCGGATCGCGGGGAGTCCTGCCTGGACGTCGCTTGATCGGCCACCGGCCGGTGCCCGATCAAGCGACGTCGCAGGAACCGTCCCATCGGGGTGTCGACCCATCGGTGGACTGCCCAACCCAGGACGACGGACACCACCACGGAGATCAACACCACCGGTGCCCAGTGGATCTCGGTCACGCCCGACGCTCCCATGAGCCGCGGGAGCGCTTGCGCGACCAGCGGATGGGTCAGGTAGAGCGCGAAGGCCGAGTTGCCGGCGATGACCAGCCAAGTCGGGATGCGGCCGCCGAACCGGCGCTCGGAGGCGATGAGGAGGCCGAAGCTGGCCGTCAGGGCGCCGAACACCACGACTGCCAAGACCGGTGACGACTCCTGCCGGACCATCTCGATGACGCCGTACAAGGCCGTGCAGAGCAGCGTTGCGAGAACCGCCGGCCGGATCCGTCCGGTCCGCGCCGCGCGACCGATCCACATCCCGGCAGCGAGGAAGAGGACCACGGGGTCGGCGTAGAACCAGAGCACGCTGCCTCCTTCGGGTCGCCAGATGGACAGGACCGCGACGACGATCAAGACGGGTGTCACGAGTCGGAGCGGGTCGACCCGGACCGCGATCGCCAGCGTCACCAGGAGGTAGAACGCGGCTTCGAAGATGAGCGTCCACTCCACACCCCACAGCGCACGGAAGTCGCCCGAGGAGTCCCGTGACGGCACGAGGAGGAGCGATGCGATGATCCGGGTGGGGGTGATGTCGCCGTCGAACATGGCACGGGGAGCGAGCAGCGCCGCCGCGACCTTGATGCCCGTCATGATCCACGCCAGGGGGAGGATGCGGATCGCACGGCGCAGCGCGAAGGTCGACCAGTCGGGCTCGCGACCCGAGTCCACGACGTGGACGACGACGAACCCGCTGATGAGGAAGAAGGTCCAGACGCAGAGATCGCCGATGAGCTTGATCTCCGGGGCTGCACCGCTCGACCCGGAGTCGCGGTTGAACCAGTAGCAGGCGTGGAAGGCCACGACGACCAGCGCACTGATGAAGCGGAGTGCCTGGACGCCCCGGTAGGTGTTGATCGTCATGGTGGTTCCTCGGTGCTGGTGGACGGGCGACCATGCGAACCTGTCACACCCCCCGTGTCAGCACAAAGTATTTCAGATTTCTGGGGATGAACTGACGTTCTCCCCTTCCGCCGTGTGCAGGGTGCTGAGGAGTGCGCTGATGCGTCTCGCGCCCCTGAGGACCGCGATCTCGAGCGCGGTGCGCCCTTCGGCGTCGGGCAGGTCGACTCGAGCACCCCGGTCGACGAGCACCTCCGCGGTGGCGATCTGGTCGAACCATGCAGCGGCGTGGAGGGGTGCGAAGCCCCACCGGGGATCGAGGGCGTCGTGGTCCTCACGCTCGGCGCTGAAGCCCTCGAGTGCGAGCGACAGCCCGCCGATGTCGCCGAGAGCAGCTGCGCGGACCGCCGGCGTCGCCCAGTCGACCCAGCCGTCGGCGAAGGGCCCGCGCCAGCCGTGGGTGGGACGTTCCTCGAGCCCGGACCACACGGTCTCGTCCACCGGGTCGACCGTGAGCGAGAGTTCTGCGAACGACATCGCGAGTTCACCCGTTGGTGAGACGAGGAGTCGGAGTTCCCAGAGCGAATCCCCGACGTGGCCGATCTCACCGCGGACGACGTGGACGTCACCACCCAACAGGTCCAGCGGTCCGGACGCCGCCGGGCTGGCCGAGGCACCTGTCAGGCGGAGCGAGATCCGAGCGTGGTTCCAGCGTCGCCACAGTCCGTGTTCGGTGTCGAGTACTTCATCGTTGCGGACGATCACCGCGAACGACACGCGCCGGTCCGTCATCTCCCACGACTCGAAGCGCGCTCCGTCCCAGGCGACGGACGCGAGGGCCGCGACCGACGGCGGCGCGTCGGAGACCAAGCGCGCGAGGTGCTCCTGGTAACCGGGGACGTCCTCGATCGAGGCGTAACCGGGACTCGGCCAGTTCAGGTGACTCCATTGCACCTCTTGACGATACCGATCCGCGCCCCGATCGCTGCCCGTGGAACGGCGGAGGCCGCCAACGATCGTGGACGGCCTCCTGGAGTTCGGGTGCTGCGGTCAGCCCTTCGTCACGGTGTTGTCGCTGCCGAGGTCCTCGACCGCCGACTCACCGCCGTGGGTGATCGAGTTGCCACTGCCCGGGACGATGATCGACTTGGCGGACTGGACCTTCACGGTGAGCTTGCTGCCCTCGATGACGAGCTTGTCGGTGGTCCCGACCGTGAACGTCACGCCCTTCTTCGGGGCGTCGACGATGGCGATGGACGCGCAGTCGGCGACCTCGACGGTCTTGCCGGCGGCAGCCTGCGACGCGAGGACCGTCAGCTGTCCATCGATGCACTTGCCGTAGTCGACGGTCTCAGCGGTCGCGCTGGCGCTGGGCTTCGCAGACGCCTTGTCGTCATCGGCCGTCGAGCAACCGGCGAGCGTGAGTGCGGCGGCTGCTCCGAGGCAGACGACGGCGAGTGCCTTCAGGGGAGCGGTGGGGGTCATGGTTTCCTCCAGGGTGTTCGGTTCGGATGGTGGTCGGGATCAGGAGCAGTGTTCGACGGATGGTCGGTCACGCTGGTTCGTCGGCGGCGCGACGGCCGTGGTCGGGCGTGACCGTCGCGCTGCCCTTCTTCTCGTCGCTCGAGTACCTGTAGTAGGTGGCAGCGGAGTGGTGTTCTCGTCGGCGCATCGTCAGGACGATCCCCATCGCTCGGCCCCCGATGTTCTCGAGGGTCTCGAGCGCGCTCCGGAGCTGTGGGCGGGTGGCTCGGCCCGTTGCCGAGACGACGAGCGCGCCATCGGTGAGGCGGCTGAGGATCGCGGCATCCGTGACCGGCAGCAGCGGGGGCGCGTCGATGATGACGGCGTCGTAGTCGCGGATCAGCACCTCGACCAGCTGGAGCATCGCCTCGCTCGCGAGGAGCTCGCTCGGGTTCGGCGGGATGCTGCCGGACGGGAGCACTCGGAGTTCACCGCGACCCCAGGGCACCAGCACGTCGTCGAGTTCGGCGCGACCGATGAGGAGGTCGGTGAGCCCGACGGCTCCCTCGACACCGAGCATCTCGGCGATGCGTGGTCGCCGGAGGTCGGCGTCCACGAGCGCGACGCGTGTTCCGGTCTCCGCGAGTGCGAGGGCCAGGTTGGCGGCGGTCGTCGACTTGCCTTCCGACGGCAGCGCCGAGGTGACCGTGAATGCCCGTCGCGTGCCGCCCAGGTCGACGAACTGGACGTTCGTGCGCAGCGCGCGGAATGCCTCCGCGCCGGGGTTGCGGGGGTCGGAGTGGACGATCAGCGCCGACGTCTTGGCCGTCGCGTCGAGCGCGATGTCCCCGAGGATCGGCGTGGGCGTCACCGACTCGACGTCGGCTCGCGACCGGACCTTGTTGTCCAGCAGGTGGCGCAGGAGCACGAAGGCGACGCCCAGGGCAAGCGCCCCGACCACGCCGAGCGCGAGGTTCTTCACGAGGCTCGGAGAGGCCGCCGTCGTGGGGAGTGCGGGCGGCTGGATCATCTTGATGCCGACGAGCGAGGGGCCGCCTTCCGTCGAGCGCTCCAGCTCGGCGGTGACGACGTGCGCCAGGCTCTCGGAGACAGCGGCTGCGATGCGTTGCGCGTCCTTCGGCTGCTCGTCGAGGACGGACACGTCGATCAGGACGCTGTTCGCCGGCGAGGTGGCGGAGACCCGGTCAGCGAGGGACTCGACGTCCGTGTCCAGGCCGAGCTCGTCGATCACGGGTTGGAGCACGCTCGCACTCCGGACGACCTCGACGTAGGACGTCACCTTCTGCTGCGCGGCACTGTTCCCCTGGACGACCTGCGAAGTGTCGTCCCCGCTGGCACGAACCGAGACGAAGAGCTGCGACTGTGCCTGGTAGAGCGGGGCGACGAAGATCGTCGCGGCGATCCCGCCGGCGAGGCCGACGGTGGCGATCAGTACGAGACTTCGCCAGGAGCGCTGGCAGAGGTGCAAGAAGTCCAGAAGGGTCACGGGGGCTCCCGGGGTCGAGTGCTGCAGATCGGGTTGGTTGGCATAAATATATCACACGACAGCATATGGGACAACGGGGGCGCCCTCAGCTCGTCGCGCGAGGGCGTCCCCGTGTCCGTGGGTGTTACTGCTTGGGGGTGAGGGTGAAGGGGCTGGACTTCGAGGTGGTGTTGTCGGTGCGGGTCTGTTCCGCGGTGAGGGTGTAGGTGATGTTGGGTCCGAAGCCGCGGTAGAACTCCCAGACGCCGTTGTTGTTGGCGGTGACGGTGGTGAGGGTGCCCCACTGGGAGCTGATGGTCACGGTTGCGCCGGGGCTGGCGATGCCGTGCACGCGGGTGCCGCCGGTGGCGTTGTAGCCATCGATCGGGCCGGCGATGGCGACGGGTGCGGTCTGGGACGGCTTCGGGGACAGGGTGAACGTCTCCGAGGTGCTGGTGCTCTCATCGACGCGGGTCTGGGTTGCGGTGAGCTGGTAGACCGCGTCGGGGCCGAAGCCGCGGTAGAACTCCCACTCGCCGAGCGCGTTGGCCGTGACGGTCTTGATCGGACCCCACTGGGTGCTGATCACGACGGTCGCGTTGGACGCGGCGGTGCCGGAGACCTTGTTGCCGCCGCTGGTCGGGTCGTAGAAGCCGTCGGTGGGGCCGGTGATCGCGACGGGTGCGGTGAAGTCGCTGCCCTCGGGGCTCAGCGTGAATGCTTCGGATGTGGATGTCTGGCGGTCGCTGAGGGTCTGGGTTGCGGTGAGGGTGTAGATGACGTTGGGTCCGAAGCCGCGCCAGAAGGACCAGTTGCCGTTCTTGTCGGCGGTGACGGTCTTGATGGTGTTCACTGCGTGGCGATGTCGACGGTGGCGTAGGGGGTCGCGGTGCCGGTGACCTCGATGGTCTTGCCGTTGGCGTAGGTGGCGGGGCCGTTGATCACGACGGGCAGCAGCTGCTGGTCGCCGTCGCCGGTGACCTGCACGTCCGTGGTGGTGCGCAGGTTGCCCTTGGAGTGCTGCTCGACGGTGATCCGGGTCGCGTCGGTGGATGCCGGGATCTCGATCTCGGTCGAGTACACCCCATCGACAACGGTCGTCGTGGCGGTCTTGCCGCCAGCCTTCACGGTGATCTGCGCGCCGGTCTGGCCGGTGCCCTCGACGGTGACCATGCCCGGGGTGACCTTCCCCGCGGACGGGGAACCGATCGTGGCTGCCTGACCGTAGTCGGCGGTGGTCGTGGCGGTCTGGACGCCCTCGATCCCGGACTGCTCGATCCGGATCGTCCGCTCACCCGGACCGATCGGGTCGATCTGGGTCGACCAGGTGCCGTTGCGGACGGTCGCGGTCCCGATCCGCTCGGCGCCGTTGAACAGGGTGATCGTGGCCCCATCGACACCAGTCCCAGCCACCGTCGCCTTCTTCGACATGTCGTTCTCATCGAACGTGACGGTGCCGGTGGGGTCGGCGATCGTGGACGCGCCCGGGTTCACGGTCACTTCCGCGGTCGTGGTGTTCTGCCCCTTGGACTGCTGCGACACCACGAGCGTGTGCTTGCCCGGGGCGAGGTCTTCGGTCGTGACGGACCAGATGTTGTTGCCCAGGACCGAACCCGTGGCGAGTTCCTTCGTGGAACCCTTCTCCGTCACCGACACCGTCGCACCGATCTGGCCGCGGCCGCTCATCTCAAGCGGGCCGCCGGGGAAGTCGGAGTCCTGCTCCGGGGACGAGATGCTCACCCCGGCGCCGTAGTTGATGGTGTGCTCCACCGGGGTGGTCTCATCCGAACCGCCACCGGTCTTCGCCAGCCGCTGCGCGACCGTGACCGTGTAGTCGCCGGCCTTGTTCGGTGCCGGCAGGTCCAGGTTCCACGTGCCGTTCGTGCCGACCGGGGCCACGTGGGTCTGCTCATCCGGGGTGCGGACCACGACGTCAGCGGCCTTGTCTGCGGTCCCGGACAGCTGGACACGCTCGTTCGTGTTGCCGGTGAAGGTGTTCTTCACCGTCAACGGCGCGATCGCGAGGTCCACGACGACGGTGATCGGCTCCCCGAGTCGTTCGCCGTCCTTCCACTGCTCGACCTTCACGGTCTGCTTCCCGAGCTTCAACCCGGTGAGCTGCTTCGACCACTTCCCGTCACCATCAGCCTCCGCCGGGATCGTGTCATTGATGATCAAATCCGCACCCGGCTCCGCCGTGCCCTTCAGCACCGCAGACCGCCCAGGAACATCTACCGACGCCACCTCAGCCCACAGCGGGCTGAGGGAGTAGTCCGCCGCCCCCGAACCGAAACGCGCGTAATGCTTTCCGTAGTTGTATTGGAAGCCGTCGATGTGCAGATTTGGGTTCTGCTTGTTCACCAAGTGACCGCCGACCATCTTGAACAGGTAGTGATCGCCAGAGCAATTCGAGCTGGACAAAATGAGCTTGTTCGGATTCACGTAGAGGCACTCTGTGGTGGTTCCAGCCTTGTAGCTGAAGAGCGACCACGAGTCGTACGCCACGTCGATTTTCCGGGCGTTGGCGATCGCTTCGGTTCGGCTCGAGTACTCCTTGAAGTCGGTCTGTGTGCCGGTCGATGACATTGCCCAGAAGGAGTCGTTCGCCTTTGTGGAGAATACGAACGGAACCTGATCTGCAGCGGAGGCCTTGGGTGTGTCGGCTGCTGCGTTTGCGGCGGTGCCGAAGCTGAGGCCGGAGACGAGGGTGGCTGCCGCGATACCCGCGGCACCGATCGCCTTGAAGGATGTACGCATGATGATGCTTTCTGTCTGGGCTCGACAACGAGGAGCGACGTCGAGTCGCGGAGAAGGGAGGGTGGCGAGAGGCTGAGCCCTACACCGTTGATATAAGAATATCACATGCACAGCGCCCCTACTGGCCTGCGCTGTCATCCCGGTGCTTGAGTCCGCTCGACGCAAGTTTTGGCCGACGGACTTGCGGTCTGCCACCAGGTGAGTAGAGTTGAGTCCATCGGACGCAAGTCCAACGACTTACCTCGAGCAAGAAGGAGCACCACACATGGGACGTGCAGTAGGTATCGACCTCGGAACCACCAACTCGGTCGTCAGCGTTCTCGAGGGCGGCGAGCCCACCGTCATCGCGAATGCCGAGGGCCTCCGCACCACGCCGTCGATCGTCGCCTTCACGAAGGACGGCGAGGTCCTGGTCGGCGAGACCGCCAAGCGCCAGGCCGTGACGAACGTCGACCGCACCATCGCGTCGGTCAAGCGTCACGTCGGCACCGACTGGACCGTCGAGATCGACGGCAAGAAGTACACGCCGCAGGAGATCTCGGCCCGCACTCTCGGCAAGCTCAAGCGCGACGCTGAGCAGTACCTCGGCGAAGACGTCACCGACGCGGTCATCACCGTGCCGGCGTACTTCAACGACGCCGAGCGCCAGGCCACGAAGGACGCCGGTGAGATCGCCGGCCTCAACGTCCTCCGCATCATCAACGAGCCGACCGCGGCTGCGCTGGCCTACGGCCTCGACAAGGGCAAGGAAGACGAGCTCATCCTGGTCTTCGACCTCGGTGGCGGCACGTTCGACGTCTCCCTGCTCGAGGTGGGCAAGGACGACGACTTCTCGACGATCCAGGTCCGCGCGACCTCCGGCGACAACCGCCTCGGTGGCGACGACTGGGACCAGCGCATCGTCGACTACCTGATCAAGAAGTTCAAGGACGAGCACGGCGTCGACCTGTCCACGGACAAGATCGCCAAGCAGCGCCTGAAGGAAGCGGCTGAGCAGGCCAAGAAAGAACTGTCGTCGCAGATGTCGGCGAACATCCAGCTGCCGTACCTGACGCTCACCGCCGAGGGCCCGCTCAACCTCGACGAGACCATCTCGCGCGCACAGTTCGAGCAGATGACCTCCGACCTGCTCGACCGCACCAAGAAGCCGTTCAACGACGTCATCAAGGAAGCCGGTGTCTCGGTGGGCGACATCGCCCACGTGGTGCTCGTCGGTGGCTCGACCCGCATGCCCGCCGTGGCCGAGGTCGTCAAGCAGCTCACCGGTGGCAAGTCCCCGAACCAGGGCGTCAACCCGGACGAGGTCGTCGCCGTCGGTGCCGCGCTGCAGGCCGGCGTGCTGAAGGGCGAGCGCAAGGACGTCCTGCTCATCGACGTCACGCCGCTGTCGCTCGGCATCGAGACCAAGGGCGGCCTGATGACGAAGCTCATCGACCGCAACACCGCGATCCCGACCAAGCGGAGCGAGACCTTCACGACCGCTGACGACAACCAGCCGTCGGTCGCGATCCAGGTCTTCCAGGGCGAGCGCGAGTTCACCCGCGACAACAAGCCGCTCGGCACGTTCGAGCTCACCGGCATCGCGCCGGCTCCTCGTGGCGTCCCGCAGGTCGAGGTCACCTTCGACATCGACGCCAACGGCATCGTGCACGTGTCCGCCAAGGACAAGGGCACCGGCAAGGAGCAGTCGATGGTCATCTCCGGCGGCTCGTCGCTGCCGAAGGAGGACATCGAGCGCATGGTCCGCGAAGCCGAGGAGCACGCGGCCGAGGACAAGGCCCGTCGTGAGGCCAACGAGCGTCGCAACCAGGCCGAGCAGCTCGTCTACTCGATCGAGAAGCTCATCAAGGAGAACGACGACAAGCTCCCCGAGGACGTCAAGTCCGAGGTGCAGGCCGACGTCGACGCGCTCAAGTCGGCGCTCGCGGGCGAGGACGAGGACGCCGTGAAGACGGCCTTCGACAAGCTCAACGAGTCGCAGGGCAAGCTCGGCCAGGCCATCTACAGCCAGCAGGACGCCGGCGCCCCGGCCGGCGAGCAGCCCGCGGGTGAGCAGCCGGCGGACGACGAGGACATCGTCGACGCCGAGGTCGTGGACGACGAGGACGACAAGGACAAGAAGTAACGATGACGGATCCCAAGGACAACGTCCCGAACGAGGACGAACCCCAGGTCGAGGGTGACGCCACGAACGCGGCCGAGCCCGAGGACCTCATCGAGGCGGAGGGGCCTGACGTCGAAGTACCGACGGACGGCCCCGCCGCGGGTGGCCCGGCAACGGACGCGGCGAACGACCTCTCCCCGGAGGACCAGGCCCTGCTCGACGACGCAGCCCGCGGTATCCAGGAGGACAAGCTGTCCGACACGGACCGTGACCTCGTCGCCGAGATGCGTGCGGACATGCTCCGTGCACAGGCCGAGCTGGTGAACTTCCGGAAGCGCGTCGAGCGTGACCGCGAGGCCAACCGCGAGGTCGCCATCGCCGAGGTGGTGCGGGCCCTGCTGCCGGCGCTCGACGACCTCACCCGGGCCGAGGCCCACGGTGACCTCGCCGAGGGTCCGATGCAGGTCATCGGCCAGAAGATCCGCGGGGGCTTCGAGAAGTTCAAGCTCGTGCAGATCGGCGAGAAGGGTGAGGCCTTCGACCCGAACATCCACGAGGCGATCGTCCAGCTCCCGACCCCGGGTGCCACCGGCCAGACCGTGGCGGACGTCGTCGAGCCGGGCTACAAGCTCGGCGAGCGCGTCCTGCGTGCGGCCAAGGTCGCGGTGGCGGTCCCGGCCTGAGCCGGAACGGAAGGTAGGTACCAGTGGCCAGTCAGGACTGGTTCGACAAGGACTTCTACAAGGTCCTCGGAGTGTCGAAGGACGCGTCGGAGGCCGAGCTGAAGAAGACCTACCGGAAGCTCGCGCGGCAGTTCCACCCGGACTCCAACCCGGGTGACGCCGCGGCGGAGAACCGCTTCAAGGAGATCAGCGAGGCCTACTCGGTGCTCTCCGACAAGGAGCAGCGCCAGGAGTACGACCAGGTCCGCGCCATGGGCTCCGGCGCCCGCTTCACGGCGGGCGGCGGAGGCCAGGGCGGTGGTTTCGAGGACGTCTTCGGTGGCATGTTCGGCCAGCAGGGTGCCGGCGGGGGCGGACAGCGCGTCCGCTTCGGCCAGGGTGGCCCGGGCGGTGCCGGCGGCTTCGAGGACATCCTCGGCGGGATGTTCGGCGGCGGTGGAGGCTTCGGCCAGACCTCCGGCGGCTACCGCGGATTCGGTGGACCGACGAAGGGTCGCGACGTGACGGCGTCGACGACGCTCGACTTCACCACGGCGATCGCCGGCGACACCGTCAAGCTGTCGCAGGGCAACGGTCGCCCGGTGAACGTCCGGATCCCCGCGGGGGTCGCGGACGGCCAGAAGATCCGGCTCCGCGGCCGTGGCGAACCCTCGCCCGACGGCGGCGAGGCTGGTGACCTGGTGGTCGCTGTCACGGTCCGCAAGCACCCCGTGTTCGAGCGCGACGGGCTGAACCTGCGCGTGGACGTCCCCGTGACGTTCGTCGAGGCAGCTCTCGGCGCGACGATCGAGGTCCCGACGCTCGGTGGTTCGCCCGTCAAGCTGAAGGTCGCTCCCGGCACGCCGTCGGGTCGCGTCCTGCGGGTCAAGGGCCGCGGCGTCGCGATGAAGAACGGCACGGGCGACCTGCTCGCGACCGTCCAGGTCGCGGTGCCGTCGCACCTGTCGGACAAGCAGCGTGAGGCCGTCGAGGCACTCGCCGAGGCGCTTCCCGACGAGAACCCGCGCGAGGACCTCCTCGCCAAGGCGCGTGACTAGCGTCACGCAACCACAGCAGTAGACCCGGCCTGGAGGCGCGGCGCGGCTCCGTCAGGAAGCCGCACCGGGCCTCCAGGCTGGTTCTCACCCCACGCGAACGACGGAAGGAACACGCCATGACCGACATGGACGAGAACTCGCCCGTCTTCGCGATCGCGGTCGCAGCGGAACTGGCGGAGATGCACCCGCAGACGCTGCGGCAGTACGACCGGCTCGGCCTGGTCGTGCCGGGGCGGACTCGTGGTGGGTCGCGTCGCTACTCGATGCGCGACATCGCGCAGCTGCGCGAGATCGCGCGCCTCGGCTCCGAGGGGGTGTCGCTGGAGGGGATCCGGCGGGTGCTCGACCTGGAGAACGAGAACAAGGACCTGCGTGACCGGGTGCGCGAGCTCGAGACCGCGTTGGCGGACCAGCTCATCAACCGTCCCGGAGCGCGCGTGTTCGCCGCGACGACGACAGGTGCCGCGGTGTCGCTGCGGGCCGGGGTGCGGCCACAGCGGAACACGCAGATCGTGCTGTACCGCGGGCCGCGCTAGGGAACGACGACGGGCCCGACGCTCCTGGAGCGTCGGGCCCGTCGTCGTCGATCGGGGCGGATCAGCGAGCGGAGTCGACTCCGACCGGGTTCTCGAAGCCGGTGACGGCGCGCTTCGTCACGGTGTTCGCGTTGCCGAAGTACTCCATGGCCCGCGCCGGCTGGCCGACGATCTTCAGCGCACCCGAAGCAGTCCGCTCCCAGACCGTGCCGCGTTCGTCGCACGCGTTCGAGACGATCGTCCAGCCGCTGGACGCGGGGCCAGCGGCCTGCAGGCACTTGCCGTTCTCGAAGACGACCTGGCCCGTCTCTCCGATGGCAGGAGCGGACACCGTCGCTGCCGACTCGGCGGCGGCGTCGAACGTGCGGGAGATGCCGGGGACCACGACGACGGCACCGTCCGAGCGGAGGTCGAACGACATGAAGACATCGGCCTGCCGCTCGACGACGAGGTGGATCTGCTCAGTCGAGCTCGTGTCGGCCGCCTGCGCCGTGGCCGGCGTGGTGGCCACGAGTCCGGCGACTGCGACGGCGGCTGCGGCGATGGCGATGGGCCGGGCGATGGTTGCGGTGTTCACGATGTGGATTCCTGTTCTGTCGTTGAGAGTGGGGGTTGGTTGGGTGGTTACTTGGGGCCGATGAGGGCGATGGTGTGGGTGGCGTCGGTGCCGGTTTCGGTGAAGGTGATGAGGTAGTCGACGGTGGGGCCGATGGTGCGGTTGAAGCTCCAGGTGCCGTTGGTGTCGACGTCGGCGGAGCCCATGGTGGTGCCCCATTGGTTGACGGCGGTGATGGTGCTGCCGGGGGTGGCGGTGCCGGCGAAGGTGTTGTTGCCGGGGGTGTAGGTGTCGCCGTTGTGGTGGCTCGTGATCTCGAGGGGGAAGAGGCGTGGGGTCCCTTGAGGCTCAGGGTGGTGGTGGCGTCGGTGCCGCTTTCGGTGAAGGTGATGACGTAGTCGACGTTCGGGCCGATGACGCGGTTGAAGTGCCACTGGTTGTCGGTGTCGACGTCGGCGGTGCCCATCGGGGTGCCCCATTGGTTGAAGGCGGTGATGGTGCTGCCGGGGGTGCCGGTGCCGGCGAAGGTGTTGTTGCCGGGGGTGTAGGTGGTGCCGTTGTGGTGGCTGCTCACGCGGAGCGTGGAGGTGGGGTGGGGTGCTTTCAGGGCGAGGGTGGTGGTGGCGTTGGTGCCGCTCTCGGTGAAGGTGATGACGTAGTCGACGTTCGGGCCGATGGCGCGGTCGAAGCTCCAGCGGCCGTTGGCGTTGACCTCGGTTTCGCCCATGACGGTGTTCCACTGGTTGACGGCGGTGATGGTGGTGCCGGGGGTTGCGGTGCCGCTGAAGGTGTTGCCGCCGGGGACGTAGGTGCTGCCGTCTTGGTGGCTCGTGACCCGGACGGAGGATGCGGGCTTCGGGCCCTTGAGGTCGAGGGTGGTGGTGGCGCCGGTGCCGCTCTCGGTGAAGGTGATGACGTAGTCGACCGATGGGCCGATGGCGCGGTCGAAGCGCCAGAAGCCGTCGGTGTTCACCTCGGCTTCGCCCATGCGGCTGCCCCACTGGTTGACGGCGGTGATGGTGCTGCCGGGGGTGCCTCGGCCGGCGAAGGTGTTCCCGCCCGGGGTGTAGGTGGTGCCGTTCTGGTGGCTCGTGACGCGCAGTGGGGAGGTGGTGTTCTCCTTCGGGTTGAAGGTGATGTTCTCCATCTTCGAGGTGCGGCCGTCGGTGGTGGTCTGGGTGAAGGTGAGGGTGTAGCCGTCCTTGGACGCCAGGTCGGCGGAGGCGGTCCAGCCGGCGGTGCTGGAGCGGCTCTGCTTGGCTTCGGTGGTGAAGACCTCGTTGCCGTCCTGGTCGGTCGCGGTGATCGTCGCGCCGGCCTCGGCGGTGCCGGAGAACTCCCGCACACCCGGCGTGTACACGTTCTCCTTCTCGACACCGTCCACCTCGAGCAGACGCGGCAGGGCGACGCGCTCGGAGGTGGCGCTGAAGCGGGAGCCGTCGAACTGCAGTGCGACGAGGTCGAGCTGCTTGCCCGTGTGGCGCTGGTCGATGTTGAAGCTCCAGCCGTTGTTCGCGGCCGCGTACGAACCGACGACCTCGTCGCCGTCGAGCACCCAGATGCCGCTGGTCTGCTGCCGCTCGCCGATGACCTGGATCGTGCCGTTGGGGAGCACGTTGACGTCCTGGACGGCGGGCTGCGCGGTGTCACCGTCGACGGGCAGCGCCTCGAGCTCGCGGATCGTGGCGTCGGAGGCTTCGTCGCCGGTCTTGGCGACGACGGAGATCGTCTGCCCGACGTGGGACGCGGGGACGGTCACCGTGTAGCGGCCCTCGTCCGGGGTCGCCTCGGCGATCGGGGTGCCCTCACTGGTCTGCGCGACGACGGAGGTCGCGGCCGCGTCGACCGTTCCGCTGATGACGAAGCCGCCGTCGAGGCGACGGTCGACGGTGTCGACGACCGGCGCCGCCGGGGCGTCGTCGGAGGCCTCGGTGAAGGAGATGTCGCGCATCACGGTCGTGCGGCCGTCGGTCGTGGTCTGCGTGAACGTCAGGTCGTAGTCGGCGCCGGCGGCGAGGTCGGCGTCGGCGGCCCAGGAGCCGGCAGCTGCACGGGTACCGTTGACCGTCGCCTCGAAGAGCGTGGCGCCCGAGGCCTTGTCCGTGGCAGTGATCGTGGCGCCCACGGTCGCGGTGCCGGTGAAGTGCTTGGTCCCCGGCGTGAAGGTGTTGGCCTCCTTGAGGCCGGCGATCTGCAGGGTGCGGGGCATCGGGATGCGGTCGGTGCGCGTCTGGGTGCCGTCCTCGGCGGTGTGCACCCGCACCATGTCGATCTGCTGGTCCTTGTGACGGTCCTGCACGAAGAGCTGGAAGAGGCCGCCGTCACCGACCGAACGGTCGACGACCTCGTCGCCGACGAGCAGGTAGACGTCATCGCTGCCGGCGGAACCCAAGACCGCCGAGGAGCCGGTCGTCGTGTTCGCGATCGACTGGACCGAGGGTGCGGACATCGAGTCGTCGACCGGGATGCCGTCGATCGGCGAGCTCGTCACCGAACTCGAAGCGGTCGCGTGCGATTGGACTGCGGCGTGTGCGGTCAGCGGAACGGAGAGGCCCGCGCCGAGGGTGGCGACGAGCACGGTGCACGTGACTGCGGTCGCGCGGAAGGGGAGGGTGCCATGGAGGACTCCTTTGGTGGGGGTATTCACATGTTACCCATATGTGAAATACAAATAATGGAAGTATGCCGAGCGCAAGGACAACGGGCCCGACACTCGGAGAGCGTCGGGCCCGTTGTCGCAGGTGGGGTTGGTTGGGTGGTTACTTGGGGCCGATGAGGGCGATGGTGTGGGCCCAGCCAGCACGCAACGCTGACCATCGGTACGCTGACGCGGTGCCCGACTTCGCCGACCTCTTCCGCCGCCGCGACGAACCCGCTCCGGACCTCATCGCGATCGACGGCACCGACCGGTTCCTCATCGACGAGGCGCCGCACGTGCACGGTGACGCACTCCGGCAGCCCGGCGAGGTGGCCGTCGTCGATGACCGCCTCGGAGTCCTGACCCTCGGACTCATCACGCAGTACGGCGCCTCGGACATCCGTGTCGTGCAGGACTCACTCGTGGGGGAACGGGCACTCGAGGCCAACGCCGGCACGTTCGGGCTGCGCGGCTTCCACCACCCGGACTCGCTCGAGGACGCCTTCCGCGACGTGCGGCTCGTGGTGCTGCGGCTGTCGAAGTCGCACGACCGGCTCGACGAGATCGCCCGAGCAGTTGCTCGGTTCGCCGCTCCCGACGTCGTGCTGCTGTGCGGCGGCAACGTGAAGTACATGCACGTGTCGCAGAACGACGTGCTGCGACGCTCGTTCGGAGAGGTCACGGCCTCGCGGGGGCGGGGGAAGTCTCGGCTGCTCATCGCGCAGGACCCGCTGCGCGCTCAGGCGAACCGTGCTGCTGCGACCAACCCGTGGCCGCGGTCGGTGCACGTCGACGACCTCGGCATGACCCTCGTCGCGCACGGTGGGGTGTTCGCGGGGACCTCGCTCGACCAGGGCACCCGGGTGCTGCTCGAGGCGATGGACGACGCCGTGCCGACGGCCCGGACCGTCGTGGACCTCGGATCGGGCAACGGCGTCATCGCGGCGGCGATCGCGCTGCGCCGACCGAACGTCAAGGTCGTCGCGACGGACGTGTCCCGGATCGCGGTGGCGTCGACGCGTGCGACGGCCGAGGCGAACGGTGTCGCCGACCGGGTGACCGCTCTGCGCACCGATGCCGGCGACGAGCTCGCGGCTGGGTCCGCCCAGCTGGTGCTCTGCAACCCGCCGTTCCACGCGGACACCACGGTGACCACCGACGCGGCCGAGGCGATGTTCCGGAACGCGGCCACGATCCTCCAGTCCGGCGGTGAACTGTGGTGTGTCTGGAACTCGCACCTGCGCTACCGACCGGTGCTCGAGAAGGTCGTCGGACCGACCCGGCAGGTCGTCCGGACCGACAAGTTCACCGTCACCGCGTCCCGACGGGCATGACGAAGGGCGGCCGCGCACCGCGCGACCGCCCTTCGTGGAACCGCTGACTACGCCGGGACGTAGTCGAACGTGTCGGGGTCCGGACCCGTTCGGTGGCCCTTGTCGAGCGTCGTGATGTCCGTCATGTCCTCGTCGGAGAGCTCGAAGTCGAAGATCGCGAAGTTCTCCTCGACGCGGGCACGCGTGACCGACTTCGGGAACACGATGTCGCCGCGCTGGATGTGCCAGCGGAGCACGACCTGCGCCGGGCTCTTGCCCGTGGCACCGGCGATGCGGGTGATGGTCTCGTCGTCGAGCACGAGGCCCTGGGCGATCGGCGACCAGGCCTCGGTCGCGATGCCGAGCTCGCTGTTCACGGCGCGGAGCTCGTCCTGGGCCAGGTACGGGTGCACCTCGATCTGGTTCACGGCCGGCGGGACGTCCGTCTCGGCACGCAGGCGTCGCAGGTGGTGCGCCTGGAAGTTGCTGACGCCGATCGAGCGGGAGGTGCCGGCGGCGTAGAGCTCCTCGAGCGCCTTCCACGTCGGGACGAAGTCCGAGACGGTGGGCAGCGGCCAGTGGATGAGGAACAGGTCGGTGTAGCCGCCGAGCAGGTCGGCCGACTTCTTGCCGTTCTCGACAGCTGCCGAAGGGTCGTGGAAGCCGTTGTTGAGCTTCGAGGTGACGAAGATCTCGTCACGAGGGATGCCGGACGACGCGATGGCCTCGCCGACCTCCTTCTCGTTGCCGTACATCTCGGCGGTGTCGATGTGGCGGTAGCCGACCTCGAGCGCCGTGAGCGTCGCTTCCTTGGTCGACGAGGGGTCGATCTGGAAGACGCCGAAGCCGAGCTGCGGGATGGTCTTGCCGTCGTTCAGGGTGATGTTCGGAACGGTCATGGTGTCATGCAACCAAACGACCCCCAGCAGCCATTCCGGCAACGTCCAGGATCGGGCACCCCGGGCGTGCCCCTCAGGACAGCGCGGCGGCGATGTACGCCTGCAGGGCCTGGCCGTAGGCGATCGCGGGGACCTCGGATGCGAAGCTGCGGTCCGTGCCGTCGATCGTCGCGGTGACCGTGTAGACGATCCGGCCGCTCACCGACACCCGGGTCAACCCGATGAACGACGGCCCGAGGAGTTCGCGCAGCTGGTCCTCACGTGGCAGCCAGAGCGACTCCGAGGCGGTGACGGAGTCGAGCGCCCACTCCGTCGTCCCGTTGAAGCCCAGGATTGTGCCGGTGGGGGAGTCGTGTCGTTCGACGGTCATCTCGGACACCGTGTAGACGTCCTCGTCCACCTCGGGCTTGTCGATGACGAACCGGTCGCCCGTCTCGGGGTGCCAGCGCAGGCCGGCGTCGCGGAGGGTCCTGGCGAGTGCAACGGTGATCACCTCCCCACCCTGCACGCGCGAGACCGCGCTGTCACCACGAAGTCGAGCTGTCACCACGTAGGTTGCCGAAAGCATCCCGTACTAGCATCGCCGAGCACCCCCATGCGCGAGCCCTACCCGACCGCGCGCGTGACGTGACGACGCCCGGGCAACCGGTGCCGCGCCTCCAGGCCGACCAACCGGCCACGGGGCGGGCCACCGGCCGGCGTCCCGACCGAGGCGACGGACACCCCGTCCGCCGAAGAGAAGGACCCGCATGACCCTCGAACGCGAGGAACTCCGCGACGGCTGGACCGTGACCATGGCCGGAGGAACCGGCGCGCCGGACGGCGTCGCGGGACGCAGCATCCCGGCGACGGTGCCGGGGCAGGTGCACACCGACCTGGAGCGGGAGGGCCTGCTGCCGGACCCGACCTTCCACCTGAACGAGCAGGCCGCGAAGTGGGTCGGCCGGGCCGACTGGGCCTACCGCACCGCGGTCGACGTCGACCCGCGGGGCCACGAGCGCGTCGACCTGGTCTGCGACGGCCTGGACACCGTGTCCGAACTGAGCCTGGACGGCGTCGTCGTGGGCACGACCCGGAACATGCACCGGCGCTACCGCTTCGACGCGCGCGTGCAGACCGGGTCCGGCGCGACGACGAAGGACCTCGAGATCCTGTTCGAGTCGCCGTACCGCGAGGCCGGCCGGGTCGCCGCGAAGGCCGGCAGCATGCCGGGCCCGTACGACGAGCCGTTCCCGTACATCCGCAAGATGGCGTCGAACTTCGGCTGGGACTGGGGACTCACCGCCGTCACGAGCGGTCCCTGGCGACCGGTCGCGATCGAGCGGTGGTCGACCGCGCGGCTGCGCGAGGTCCGACCGCTCGTCGACGTCGAGGCCGGCGAGGGCGTGCTCGACGCCCACATCACGGTCGAGCGCTCCGGCTTGAACGACCTGGACCAGGACGGCGAGGACGACGACCTGGTGCTCGTCGTGACCGTGAGTGGTCTCAAGGAGGACGGCACGCCGACGCGGCAGCGGTCGCGGGCGCAGCTGACACCGAAGGACGACGAGACCGTCGTCACGGTGCGCGTGCCCGAGGCGCTGCGCTGGTGGCCCGCGGCTACGGCGCGCAGGCGCAGTACGACGTGGTCGTCGAGCTGCAGACGGTCGACGGTGAGGTCCTGGACCGCGACACGTTCCGCACCGGTTTCCGGTCGACGCGGATCGACACGCAGGTGGACGACATGGGGCGTCCCTTCGGCATCCACGTCAACGGGACCCTGATCGACGTGCGTGGGGTGAACTGGATCCCGGACGACGTGATCATCTCGCGCGTCGACCGCGCGCGCCTGCAGTCCCGTCTGACCGCTGCGGCCTCGCTCGGCACGAACCTCGTGCGCGTGTGGGGCGGCGGCGTGTACGAGTCGCGCGACTTCTACGAGGTCTGCGACGAGCTCGGCCTGCTCGTCTGGCAGGACTTCCCGTTCGCGTGCTCGGCGTACCCCGAGGTCGAACCGATCCGCAGCGAGGTCATCGCCGAGGCCCGCGACAACGTCGCCCGCCTCGCCCGGCACCCCTCGCTGGTGCTGTGGAACGGCAACAACGAGAACATCTGGCTGCACGACGTGGACGGCTGGGCGGACTCGCTCGGTGACCGCGGCTGGGGCCTCGACTACTACCTCGACCTGCTGCCGACGATCGTCGACGCGGTCGACCCGTCGCGCTTCTACACCGTGGCGTCGCCGTGGTCGGGCGCCGAGTCGCTGCCCGCGAACGACGTCGACCACGAGACGCACCACTCGTGGGACGCCTGGAACCGCCTGCCCGACACCGCGTACCGCGGATCCGTGCCACGGTTCGTGTCCGAGTTCGGCTGGCAGGCGCCGCCCGCGTGGCGGACGCTGCGGGACGGGGTCGCGGACGAGGTGCTGTCGCAGGATGCACCCGGGGTGGTCCACCACCAGAAGGCGGCCGACGGGATGGGCAAGCTGGCCCGCGGCGTGGAGCCGCGGTTCGGCACGGGGCCCTTCTCGTTCGATGCGTGGCACTACCTGACGCAGCTGCAGCAGGCGCGGGCGATCGCGACGGGCGTCGAGCACTGGCGCACGCACTGGCCGCGCAACACGGGTGTGGTCATGTGGCAGCTCAACGACCTGTGGCCGGTGTCGTCGTGGTCAGCGATCGACTCGGCGGGCCGGCTGAAGCCGCTCGCGCACGAGCTGCGCCGGTTGTACGACGACGTCCTGCTGACGATCCGTCCCGTGTCGCGGGTGGCGGTCGCCCCGTCCGCCGTCTCCGGGCCGGCTGCTTCGCCGGCTTCTCCGGCGTCCCCGGTCTCGGGGGCGGTCGCACCTGGCTCGCCGGTCGCGCCCGACTCGTCGGTCGCGTCCGGTGCGGATCGGACGGGAGGCCCGGATCACCCCGGCCACTCGGCCTCCGCCGGCGAGACGGCTGATCTGGGCGACCTGGCGGACACGCTCTCGCTCGGCGTCTCGCCCGGTGCGTTCGGGTCCTCGCCCGTCGAGGTCGCCGTCCGGTCCACGAGGGGCGGCCACGACAGCGTGGTGCGCGTGCGACAGGTCACCACGGCCGGCACGATCCTGGCCGAGGTGTCGCTGCCCGTCCGGTTGTCGTCCGCCGGGGTCGCCGTCGTCGCCCTGCCCGAGTCCGTCGGCGTGGTCGACGACCCCGCGCGCGAGCTCATCGTGGCGGACATGGACTGGCGTCGGGCGGTCTGGACGCCGGGCCCCGACGTCGACGTGCGGTGGGAACCCGCGCGGTACCGCACGTCGTTCACGCCCGTCGACGGCGGGCTCGACCTGACCGTCGAGGCCGAGACGCTCGTCCGTGACCTGCTCGTGCAGCCCGACCGCGTGACCGAGGCCGGTGCCGTGGACCGTGGGTTCATGACGCTGCTGCCCGGGGAACGGGTGACCTTCCGGCTCACCGGCGTGACCGAGGCCGACATCCCGGCGCTCCGTGCCGAACCCGTCCTGTGGAGCCTGGACCGCGCACTCGGCCGTTGATATGCAGAACGACACAGTGATATATTTGGTGGTGCGCCGCTCGTTGTCGTGACCCGTGCGACTCCGGCGTCCGGTCGACCCCCCGTCGGCCCGGTCGACAGGAGGACCCACATGTCGCTCGCAATGCGCCCGCCCACAGCAGCGATCACCGTTCCCTCGGCCGTGTCCCCGACCACGGCACCGCCCTCGGCACCCGCGGGCGGTCGCCGAGGGTTCGCCCCGGCCGTTGCACTGCTGGACGTCGGACTCCTCGTCGCGGCGTTCGCGGTCGCCCATCTGGTCCGGTTCCCCTGGGAGCTCTCGGCCGTCCGGCTCCAGGCCGGCTGGATCGAGTTCGCGACGGCACCGGCGATCATCCTCGTCTGGATGGTCCTGCTGTCGACGTTCCGGACCCGCGACCCGCGCATCGCCGGCATCGGCGGCGACGAGTACCGCCGGCTCGTGACCGCGAGCCTGATCGCCGTCGCGGTGGTGGCGGTCGTGGCGTACGCGGCGCAGCTCGACCTGGCCCGGGGGTACGTGGCCATCGCCTTCCCGCTCGGGCTCCTCTTCCTCGCTGTCGGGCGGAAGGCCGTGCGCACCGTCCTGGCACGCAGTCGTGCTCGTGGGCAGCGGTTGCAGGACGTCCTGCTCGTCGGCGACACCGAGGACGTCCGGTACGTCGGGCGGCGGATCGCGGCGACGCCGAGCGCCGGGTACCGGGTCCGTGCGATCGTGACCGACTGCGTCCCTGTGGGAACGGTGATCGACCTCGGGCCGGTTTCCGCGCCGGTGGTCAGTGGGATCGACGACGTCCTCTCGCTCGCTCGTTCCGAAGCCGTCTCGGCCGTCGTCGTGGCCGGTGCCGTTCGTGGGGGGCACGAGCGACTGCGTCGCCTGGGGTGGCAACTCGAGGAGCACGGCGTCGAGCTCGTCGTCTCGTCGCCCCTCGCGGACATCGCCGCGGGTCGCGTGCACGAGCGACCCGTCGACGGCCTGCCCTTGATGCACGTGGAGACCCCCGACTACCGCCGCCGCACGGGCAAGCGCCTGCTCGACGTCGTCGGCGCCGGCCTCGGGCTGCTGCTGCTGGCGCCCCTCCTCGGGGTGATCGCCGTGATCATCCGGCTCGACGACCGCGGTCCGGTGTTCTTCCGGCAGACCCGTGTCGGCCGTGGGGGCGAGGAGTTCTCGATCCTGAAGTTCCGCACGATGTGCATCGACGCCGAAGCGCGGATGGCCGCACTGCAGGCCGCGAACGAGGGTGCGGGCCCGCTCTTCAAGATGAAGGACGACCCCCGCGTCACCCGGGTCGGAGCGTTCCTGCGGAAGACGTCGCTCGACGAACTGCCGCAGCTGTGGAACGTGCTCACCGGTTCGATGAGCCTGGTCGGTCCCCGTCCCGCGCTGCCGCGCGAAGTCGCCCTCTACGAGGACTTCGCCGACCGTCGGCTCCTGGTCACCCCGGGGATCACGGGGCTGTGGCAGGTCAGCGGCCGGTCGGACCTGGACTGGGCTGACGGTGTCCGACTCGATCTGCACTACGTCGAGAACTGGTCGTTCCTGCACGACGTGGTGATCCTCGCCCGGACGGTACCGTCGGTGCTCCGGTCGCGCGGCGCGTACTGAGGTCCTCCGGCGTGGAGGAGTCCTCGCGCCTTCCCTGTGCGAACGGTGTCCGTTCCGATCCCGGCCTGGGCATCGGGATGCCGGAGCGTTACGATGGGAAGAACACGGACTTCCGCCGCGTGGGTCGAAGAAGACCTGCGGACGGCGACCAGTTCCAGATCAAGGAGTCATGATGCTCGGAAACCTCGGCGGCGTACACCTGCTGATCATCCTCGGGATCGTCATCCTGCTGTTCGGCGCGACGAAGCTCCCGGCGCTCGCCAAGGGCCTCGGGCAGTCGATCAACATCTTCAAGAAGGAGATGACCGACGACGAGAAGAAGGCTCAGGCTGGCGACACCACGGTGCAGAACACCGCGGCCCCGACCAGCACCGTGCCGAACGCTCCTGCCGAACCCGCTGCCGGTCCGATCCTGAACCCCGGCCCGAGCGCGCAGCCGAACACCGACTCCGGCGCTAGCACCCCAGCTCAGGACACCCAGCCCCGTCCTGTCGGCAGCCCCGCGACCACTTCGGTCGCGGGGGCTTCGTCGTGCGGGGCGCGCAGCGGTCCGAGGGAGCGCAGGATGAGCACATGACCACTGCCGCACCCCGCGCGACCGCGCCGCTCCGCGACGACCGGCGCACCGTGCTCGTGGTGGCGATCCTGTCGTCGTTCGTCGTCGGGCTCGACTCGAGCGTGGTCAACGTGGCGCTCCCCGCGATCCGGCAGGAGCTCGGCGGCGGACTCGTCGTGCAGCAGTGGACCGTCGACGCGTACCTGGTGACGCCTTCGGCTCGCTCATCCTCGTCGCCGGGTCACTGTCGGACGTGTTCGGCCGGGTGCGCATCATCACGTGGGGGCTCGTCGTGTTCGGGATCGCCTCGGTCGCGTGTGCGATCGCCCCGACGGGGAGTTCCTGATCGTCTCGCGGGCGTTCCAGGGCGTCGGCGGCGCCCTGGTGACCCCGAGTGCGCTCGCCCTCATCGTGGCGGCGTTCCGCGGGGCCGCGCAGTCGAAGGCGATCGGCACGTGGACCGCCTGGTCGAGCGCGTCGACGATCCTCGGACCCGTGGTCGGCGGGCTGGTGGTCGACAGCATCGGCTGGCGCTGGATCTTCGTGCTGACCGCCGTCCCGATCGCCGTGACGATCCCGCTCGTGCTGCGGATCACCGGTGACGTGCACCCCGCCGTCCGACCGCGCATCGACGTGGTCGGCGCCGTGCTGGCGGTCGTCGGGGTCGGTGGGGCGGTGCTCGGGCTCATCGAGCAGGAGCGGCTCGGGTGGGGTGCCCCGGTGGTGGTCACCGCGCTCGTGCTCGGTGCCCTGGCGCTCGCGGCGTTCGTGCCGTGGGAACGCCACGTGACCCGGACGACCGGTTCGCCGCTGGTGCCGCTCGCGCTGTTCCGGGCCCGCAACTTCGCGGTGGGCAACCTCGCCACCCTGTCGATCTACGGCGCCCTGAGCATGGTCTTCTTCGTGGTCACCCTGTTCCTGCAGGAGGTCTGGGGTTCCCCGCCTGGCTCGCCGGTCTGGCGACGCTGCCCCCGACGGTGGTCCTGCTGCTGGTCTCCTCGGCGGTGGGTGGGTTGGCGGGACGGTTCGGGCCGCGCTGGTTCATGGCCGCGGGCCCGGCGGTGGCCGCGGTCGGTGCGCTCCTGATGCTGCTGGTCGGTGCGCAGCCGGACGGGTACTGGATCGCGGTGTTCCCCGGGCTCGTGCTCATCGGGTTCGGGATCGCGCTCATGGTGACACCGCTGACCAGCGCCGTGCTCGGATCCGTTCCACAATCCGAGGCCGGCGTCGGCTCGGCCGTGAACAACGCGATCGCGCGGATCGCCGGCCTGGTGATGGTGGCGCTCGCGGGCGTGGTCCTCGGCGGCGAGATGAGCGTCGCCGGCCTGCACCGGGCGGTCGTCGTGATGGCAGTGCTCCTGCTGGCCGGCGCGATCGTCAGCGCCGTCGGGATCCGGAATCTTCCGCGCCGACGTAAGTTGAGTGCACTAGACTCAAGTACAACACCACCGCAACGAAAGGACGGAACGCATGGCGAACCTCCAGGGCGCTCCTGACTCGCAAGAGCGACAGAAGACCGCCCTCGAGCAGTACGGCGTCGACCTGACGGCGATCGCTCGCAGCGGCAAGCTCGACCCGGTCATCGGACGCGACTCCGAGATCCGACGCGTCAGCCAGGTGCTCACCCGCCGCACCAAGAACAACCCCGTGCTCATCGGCGAGCCCGGCGTCGGCAAGACGGCCGTCGTCGAGGGGCTCGCGCAGCGCATCGTCGCCGGTGACGTCGCCGACTCACTGAAGGACAAACGGCTCGTCTCGCTCGACATCTCCTCGCTCATCGCTGGCGCGAAGTACCGCGGCGAGTTCGAGGAGCGCCTCAAGGCCGTGCTCAAGGAGATCAACGACTCCGAGGGCCAGGTCATCACGTTCATCGACGAGCTGCACACGCTGATGGGCGCGGGTGGCGGCGAAGGGTCCGTCGCGGCGTCGAACATGCTCAAGCCGATGCTCGCGCGCGGCGAACTGCGGCTCATCGGGGCGACGACGCTCGACGAGTACCGCGAGTACATCGAGAAGGACGCCGCCCTCGAGCGACGCTTCCAGCAGGTCTACGTGGGGGAGCCCAGCGTCGAGGACGCCGTGGCGATCCTGCGCGGACTGAAGGAACGGTACGAGGCGCACCACAAGGTCACGATCAACGACTCCGCCCTCGTCGCGGCGGCCAGCCTGTCGAACCGGTACATCTCCGGCCGGCAGTTGCCCGATAAGGCGATCGACCTGATCGACGAGGCCGCCAGCCGGCTCCGCATGGAGATCGACTCCAGCCCCGTCGAGATCGACGAACTGAAGCGCAACGTCGATCGGCTGCGCGTCGAGGAGTTCGCGCTCAAGCAGGAGAAGGATGACGCCTCGAAGGCACGACTCGAGACCCTGCGGAACGAACTGCGCACGCGCGAGGAACGTCTGGGCCAGCTCGAGCAGCGCTGGCAGGCCGAGCGGGCGAGCCTGAACCGCATCGGTGAGCTGAAGCAGCAGCTCGACGACCTCAACATGCGCAGCCAGCGCGCCCAGCGCGAAGCCGACTACGCGACGGTCTCACGCCTGGAGTACGCCGAGAAGCCCCGGATCGAAGCGGAGCTCGCGGCTGCTGAGCAGGCCGAGTCCGCCGACCGCATGGTGAACGACAGCGTCACCGACGAGGACATCGCCGCCGTCATCGCGCAGTGGACGGGCATCCCGCTCGGGCGGCTGCTGCAGGGCGAGACCGAGAAGCTCCTGCACCTGGAGAACGAGCTCGGCCGCCGGATCATCGGGCAGCGCACCGCCGTGAACACCGTGTCCGAGGCCGTCCGCCGCACCCGTGCCGGCATCTCCGACCCGGACCGTCCGACCGGATCGTTCCTGTTCCTCGGACCGACCGGCGTCGGCAAGACCGAGCTGGCCAAGGCGCTCGCGGAGTTCCTGTTCGACGACGAGAAGGCCCTCGTCCGCATCGACATGAGCGAGTACGGCGAGAAGCACTCGGTCTCGCGGCTGATCGGCGCCCCGCCCGGGTACGTCGGCTACGAGTCCGGCGGGCAGCTCACCGAGGCCGTCCGGCGTCGCCCGTACTCCGTGATCCTGCTCGACGAGATCGAGAAGGCGCACCCCGAGGTCTTCGACGTCCTGCTGCAGGTGCTCGACGACGGCCGACTGACGGACGGGCAGGGACGCACGGTCGACTTCCGGAACACGATCCTCGTGCTGACGTCGAACCTCGGTTCGCAGTTCATGACCGACCTGACGCTGACGGACGAGCAGCGCGAGGACGCCGTGCGCGAGCTCGTGCAGCAGGCGTTCCGGCCGGAGTTCATCAACCGACTCGACGACATCGTGGTGTTCCAGGCCCTGACTGCCGACGACCTCGGCCAGATCGTGTCGCTGTACGTCGACCGGCTCGCCCGTCGCCTGACCGACCGCCGACTCGAGCTCGCGGTCACGCCCGAGGCGCGCGGGTGGCTGGCCGAGCGCGGGTACGACCCGCTCTACGGTGCGCGGCCGCTCCGCCGCCTCATGCAGCGGCAGATCGACGACAAGCTGGCGCGCGCGATCCTGTCCGGTGACGTCCGCGACGGCGACACCGTCCGGGTCGACGTCGCCGAGGACGGCGACGGTCTGACCGTCGAGCCGTTCCAGCTGGCGGAGGTCGTCGAGGAGTAGGTGCCGACCGGAACGACCAGCCTGGAGGCGCGGTGCCGGTCCCTGAGACCGGCACCGCGCCTCCAGGCCTATGTTCCAGGGCATGCCTGAGATCCGCGCGTTCCGTCGCCTCACCGACACCGTCGAGCACGCGAGCGTGCTCGACAAGGCTGTCGACATCGACCGTTCGGTCGTGAACGCCCTCGCCCGGCCGAAGGCCCTGCGACAGGTGCTGCACGGCGTGCCGTTCGGGCACCCGCTGCACCCGCTCATGGTGCAGGTGCCGCTCGGGGCGTGGATCTCCGCCGCCGTGCTCGACGTGTTCGGCGGGAAGGGCAACGCGAAGGCCGCGAAGACCCTCGTCGGCGTCGGCCTCGTGTCGTCCGGCAGCGCGAGCGTCGCCGGGTACGTGGACTGGTCCGAACTCGACCGCGAGCAGCTGCGCGGGATGGGTGCACCAGGCCGTCAACTGGGTCGGCATCTCGCTGTACGGCCTGTCGTGGTGGCAGCGCAAGAACGGCAACCACGGCGCCGGCAAGCTGCTCGGGTTCGCAGCGCTCGGTGTCGTGGGGGTGGGCGGGTACCTCGGCGGACACCTGGCCTACCGCCAGCGCGCCGGCGTGAGCGACCACGGCGAGGTGCCGTTCGACGCGTCGCGCTGAGGGTCGCGGCCGGTTCGCGCGTTACGGCGACGAAACAGCCGCCGTCCCAGGCTGGGGGCATGGAACACCTCACCACGGACAGCCTGCCGCTCGCCGCCGTCCCGGGGATCCCCGGTGCCGCCTTCGTCGTCCGCATCGACGAGCAGTCCGGGATCGTGCACCTCGACCCAGCGGATGCTTAGGAATATCGCATGTAATGTCCCGATGCGCGTACTCGTGGTGGACGATGAAACAGCACTCGCCGATCTGATCGCCGAGGGGCTCTCGCGGCAGGACATGGCCGTCGACGTCGCCTACCGCGGGGACCACGCCGACGAACTGCTGGCCGTGAACGACTACGACGTCGTGGTGCTGGATCGTGACGTCCCGGGGGTGCACGGCGACGAGGTCGCCCGTCGGCTGGCATCGCGCGGCAGCCTGACCCGCATCCTCATGCTCACCGCGGCGACGACCCTGACCGACCGCGTCAACGGGCTCGAACTCGGGGCGGACGACTACCTCGCGAAGCCCTTCGAGTACCCGGAGCTGGTCGCCCGCGTGCGCGCCCTCGGTCGCCGCAGTGTCGCTCCGGTCGCGCCGGTCCTCGAACGCGGCGGTCTGCTCGTCGACACGAACCGGCGGATGGCGACGCGGGACGGCCGACCGCTCGACCTGACGTCGAAGGAGCTCGGCGTGCTCGAGACCCTGCTCCGCGCCGACGGCCGGATCGTCTCGGCCGAGGAACTGCTCGAGAAGGTCTGGGACATGAACATCGACCCGTTCACGTCCGCGGTCCGCGTGACGATGTCGAAGCTCCGGAAGAAGCTCGGCGACCCGGACCCGATCCGGACGGTGCCGGGGAAGGGGTACGCACTGTGAGACGGGTCCGCCGGACCCTGAGCATCCGCGCACGGACCGCACTGGTGTTCGCGCTCGCCTCGATGGCGCTGACCACGGCGGTGCTCGTGTTCGTCAACGTGACGTCGCTCAGCTCGATCTCGACGCAGATGCCGGGTTCCGACGCCGCGACCGGCCAGGCGCTGCCGATGCCGGACTTCTCCAGAGACCCGGATGGAGCCCGACCCGTCGTCCGGCGAACAGGCGCAGACCACGATGCTCGTCGCCGTCGTGGCGACGCAGCAGTGGCAGTGGTCGGCGGTCGGCATCGCCGGTGCCGGGCTGCTTGCTGGAGGGGTCGGCTGGTTCGTCAGCCGTCGCATGCTCCGGCCGATCGACCACATCACCGCCACCGCGAACCGGATCAGCGCGTCCAACCTGCACGAGCGCATCGCCCTCGACGGGCCCGACGACGAGCTCCGGCGGTTGTCCCGCACCGTCGACGACCTGTTGGGGCGCCTGGAGACCGCGTTCGAGAGTCAGCGCCGCTTCGTGGCACAGGCCTCGCACGAGCTCCGGACCCCGCTGACCGTCCAGCGTGCGGCGATGCAGATCGGACTCCCGGACGACGCGGACCCCGACGACGTCCGCCGAACGCGCGAGGAACTCCTCGAGCAGAACCGCCGGACGGAGCGCCTGGTGGAGTCGCTGCTGCTGCTCGCCGAGGCCGACCGCGGCCTGACCGGCGCGACCGAGCCCGTCGACCTGGACCGGACGATCGACGACGTGGTGCGCGACGCGGTGGGAGCCGCGCGCGCGGCGGACGTGACCGTGACCCGGGAAGGGTGCCACGGGCCTCGAGGCGGGGTGCGGGGTGAACCAACGCTCGTCCGGCAGCTCCTCGTCAATCTGGTGGGGAACGCCGTCGAGTACAACGAACCCGGTGGGTTCGTGCGCGTGACCACGGACGCTGACGGGTTCGTGGTCGAGAACTCCGGCCCTTCGGTGCCGGACGCGGTCGCGCCGCTGCTCGTGGAGCCCTTCCGTCGCTGTCGGGACAGCGTCGCCGGGCACCGCCACAGCGGGCTCGGCCTGTCGATCGTCGCTGCCGTCGTGCATGCGCACGGGTGGGCGCTCTCCATCGCGGCGCGGGACGGCGGAGGGCTCCGGGTCCGGGTCGACGTTTCGTCGGTGTGACCCACCGGGTACGCCTCGCGAAACAGCGCACTTGGTGTCCTGGAGTCATGAACAGCACTCCACACCGCCGCCGTACCGTCCTGGTCGCGGCCGCACTCATCGCCGGCACGGCGCCGACCGCCCTCGTCGGGTGCTCGTCGTCGTCGCCGGCGCGGTCCTCGGCATCGCCTGCCACGGACTGGGAGCGCGAGTACGCCGACGTCGCAACGTGCGTGCGGGACCGCGGGTTCGACGATTTTCCCGAGCAGGAACCGGGCGTCCTCGACACCAGCGACTACGCCCGCGCCGACGACCCCGGGTTCCTGCGCGCCGTTGACGCGTGCACGGACGAGTTCTCGCCGAGCACGCAGCGCGTGGGCTGACGACCACCACCACACACACACCCCAACCACTCCTCACGAACGAAGGAACCAGCATGACCACCACGACCACCTCCATCCGCCGCTCCCGCGCCCTCATCGCCGTCGCAGCAGCAGTCGTCCTGCTGCCCGGACTGCTGACCGCGTGCTCGGGTACCCCGAAGGACGACGCCACGAAGGGGTCCGGCGGCAAGGACATGGGCGTCTCGCTCGCCGAGTGCATGCGCGAGAAGGGCTACGACATGCCCGACCCCTCCGGCGCCGACAAGACGATCAAGGTCGGTGTGCCCGACGGAGTCGACCCGGACCAGTGGCAGACCGACCTCGGCGCCTGCACCGAGGACTCCGGGCAGGCGGGTGACGGCCCGAAGATGTCGAAGGAGATGCCGGGCAGCTCCGAGGCCTCGCGGAAGTCGGCGGCGTGCATCCGCGAGAACGGCTTCGCGGACTACCCGGACGACGACCAGGCAGCGTACAAGCCGTCCGACCCGGATACCTTCGCGAAGGTCGCCGAGAAGTGCGACGACGAAGCCCTCGGTGAGGTCGGCGCGGAGGCCGACAAGTGACGCCGTCCCGGCGGCGACCACTGGTCGCGGGCGTCTGCCTGGTCGCGGTCCTCGCTGCCGGCATCGGCACCTGGGCGGTCGTGGACCTGACCCCCGGTGCCACCACTGCGTCTGCGGTCGACGCGACGCCGAAGGACCGGCCCACCGCGGTCGTCGAACGAGGCGACCTGACCGATTCGAAGGTGTTCGCCGGCACGCTCGGCTACGGCACCGCGGTCGGGGTGCCGGGAGCCGCGCAGGGCACGCTGACCTGGTTGCCCAAGGCCGGGCAGGTGATCCGGAGCGACGAGTTCCTGTACGCGGTCGACGAGCGCGGGGTGCGGGCGATGCACGGTACGGTGCCGCTCTGGCGAGCACTCGAGCGCGGACTGCGCGGGACCGACGTGCAGCAGCTCAACGACAACCTGGCGGCACTCGGGTACGACGTCGCGCAGGACGACACCTTCGGGCCACGGACCCAGCACGCGGTCGAGCAGTGGCAGCGTGACCGTGGGCACCGGGTGACCGGGCAGCTCACCGCGGACGACATCGCGTTCGTCGACGGCGACGTCCGGGTCTCGGCCGTCGACGGGCAGCTCGGACAGCCGGCGGCGGGCGAGGGCGGCGACGTCCTGCAGGTGACGAGCACGAAGCGCATCGTGGTGGCCACGGTCGCGCAGGGCGACGCCGAACGGCTCGCGGTCGGGACGAAGGTCGTGGTGCGGGTCAACGGCGGCGGTGCCGCGATGCCGGGCGAGGTCGCCGACGTCGCACCGAGCACGAGCGAGGAGGGCAGCACGAAGGTCGACGTCTCCGTGGGGTTCGACGCCGGCGACCGGAAGCTGCCAGCGGCCGCTTCGGCCCAGGTCGACGCGAAGGGGGCAACCGAGCGGGGCGTGCTGTCGGTGCCGGTGTCCGCCCTGGTCGCCGGGGCAAGTGGGGAGTACGTCGTCGAGGTGGTGCGGAAGGACGGCACGACGAAGCGCGTGCCCGTCACGCCCGGCTTCACCGCTGCCGGCCGTGTCGCCGTCACCGGCGGGGTGTCCGAGGGCGACCGTGTGGTGGTACCCGGTTGACCGGCCGACTGCTCGAGGACCGAGCCACCGAGCGGGTGCTCGCGCTCCGCGACGTCACGAAGACGTACGGCGAGGTCGGGGCGCTCCGCGGGGTGTCCCTCGACGTCCGTGCTGGCGAGCTCGTTGCGGTCGTCGGGCCGTCGGGTTCCGGCAAGTCGACGATGCTCAACATCATCGGCACCCTGGACCGCCCGACGTCCGGCACGGTGACGATCGCGGAGAACGACGTCGCCACGATGACCGACGACGAGCTCTCCCTGCTCCGGGCCGACCACGTCGGCTTCGTGTTCCAGCACTTCCACCTGCAAGCCGGTGCGACCGCCACCGAGAACGTGGCGGACGGTCTGCTCTACGCCGGCACGAACAGACGGGAGCGCCACCGCCGTGCCGTCGAGGCGCTCCACCGGGTCGGGCTGGCCCACCGCGTGGACCACCGGCCGAACCAGCTGTCGGGTGGCGAGAAGCAGCGCGTGGCGATCGCCCGGGCGCTGGTCGGGGAGCCGACGATCCTGCTCGCGGACGAACCCACCGGTGCGCTCGACTCGGCGTCCGGCGAGGCGATCCTCGAGCTGCTGCGCGAACTGCACGCGGGCGGAACGACGGTGGTCGTCATCACGCACGACCTGGAGTTGGCCGCGTCGCTGCCGCGCCAAGTACGGATGCGCGACGGGCAGGTGCAGCACGACTCCGGCCGACTGACCGACACCGGCGGGATCGCGCCGTCGAGCCGGTCCGTCGATGCGGCGTCGCTCGCCGCGGCGATCCGGGGTGCCGCGTGAACGCGCGGCGTCGTCTCCGGTCCGCCGTCACCCCGGGCGACCTGCTGCGGCTCGGGGTGTTCGGGTTGCGCACACGGCCGACCCGGGTGGTGCTGTCGGCGCTGGGCATAGCGATCGGCATCGCCGCGATGATCGCCGTCGTCGGGATCTCGTCGTCGAGCAAGGCGAAGCTCGACCAGGTGCTCGACGCCCTCGGGACGAACGTGCTGACCGCGACGCAGGCCGACGGCTTCGGCGAGGTGCCCCCGTTACCGTCGACGGCGATCGACTCCGCGCTCCGCCAGGACGACGTCGAAGCCGCAGCCGGCGTGGGGGCGGTCCCCGAGAGTGCCGTCTACCGGAGCCCCTACATCCCGGCCCCGGAGAGCAAGGGGATCGGGGTGATGGCCGCGTGGGGCGACGTCCCGGCGGTGCTCGGTGCCCGGCTTGCCGACGGTCGGTGGCTCGACCCCGCCGCGGACGCACCGCCCCAGATGGTTCTGGGATCGGACGCCGCGGCGGCGCTCGGCATCGAGCGGGTCGGCCCCGACACCCGCGTGTGGACAGGGGTCGCTGGGTGCAGGTGGTCGGGATCCTCGAGTCCCTGCAGCTCGCCGATGACCTGGACAACCAGGTGTTCGTCCCCGTCGGCCTCGCCCAGCAGCTCGGCTTCGACGGGGCGCCGACCGCCGTCTACACCCGGGTCGACCCTTCGCGCGTCGCGCCGGCACGGGACGTCCTGGCGAACGCCATCAGTCCGGGGTCCCCGCAGGACGTCGGCGTGACCCGGCCGTCCGACGCGCTCGCCGCGAAGGACGCCACCGACGACTCGTTCACCGGCCTGCTCGTCGGCATCGGCGGCGTCGCACTGCTCGTCGGCGGCATCGGGGTCGCCAACACGATGGTGATCACCGTGCTGGAACGCCGAGCCGAGGTGGGCGTCCGCCGAGCCCTCGGGGCACGGCGGCGGAACATCCGCGACCAGTTCCTGGTCGAGTCGCTGCTGCTGTCGTTCCTGGGTGGGGTGGCCGGTGTGGTGATCGGGGTCGGGGTGACGGTCGCCTTCGCCCTGGCGCAGGGGTGGCCGGTGGCGATCCCGCTGTGGGCCGTCGGCGGCGGGCTCGGCGCGACCGTCGTGATCGGCGGTGTGTCCGGGTGGTACCCGGCAGCGCGCGCAGCGCGCATCCCACCGACGTCCGCCCTGGCGGCCGTCTGAGGCCGTGGTGCTGATCCGGGAGGCCCGGTGCCGGTCTGCGGGACCGGCACCGGGCCTCCCGGTCGTCCCGTCCACCCCGGCGACGCGAGGCGCAGATCATGGCTGGTCATGACCAGTCGTGTCAAGCATTGGCGACGATCTGTTCGCCATCCGTGATCCCCCGGAAACACGCGGATCGAACGCGCTCACAGGGACCGATCCAACGGTTGACAAGGGCTCTCGGAAGGTCTTCTATTGCGAATACGCAACGACCTTTCATAAAGGCCGGACCAAGGGAGTCAACGTGACACGCACGCGTTTCGCCGCACTCGGTGCGCTCGGCCTGGCGGCCGCGCTCGCCCTCACCGGGTGCTCCGCCGGAAGCAACGGAGCTTCCGACGGTGGCACGAAGGCCATCGGCACACCCGATGGCAAGGGCAAGACCATCACCGTCTGGATGATGAACGGCGACCTGAGCGACAAGGTCCTCGACGCAGCTCAGAAGCAGTTCACGAAGGACACCGGGGCGAAGGTGAAGATCCAGACCCAGCAGTGGGACGGGATCACCACGAAGCTCACCACGGCGCTCGCCCAGGATGACGCCCCGGACGTGGTCGACCTCGGCAACACGCAGGTGCCGGTCTACGCGGCGGCCGGCGGTCTCATGGACCTGACGCCGTACCGCGACGAGCTCAAGGACGGCCAGACCTGGCTCACCGGGCTCGAGGGGCCGGCCACGGTGGACGACAAGCTCTACGGCGCCCCGCTGTTCGCCGGCAACCGCGCCGTCGTCTACAACAAGAAGGTCTGGAAGGACGCCGGTGTCACCGACGTGCCGACCACCTACGACGAGCTCACCGCCGACCTGGACAAGGTCAAGGCCGCCAACACGGCGAGCGACTTCTCCGCCTTCTACATGCCCGGCCAGTACTGGTACGGCGGGCTGCAGTGGGTCTGGGACGCCGGCGGCGAGATCGCCTCCGACAAGGACGGCAAGTGGACCGGGAAGCTCGACTCCGACGACGCCGTGCAGGGCCTGACGGCGTGGAAGACGTTCCAGAACGACTACTCCGCGAAGTCGACGCAGGACATCAACACCGACAAGCCCTCGCAGAGCGACGTCTTCGCGCAGGGCAACACCTCGGCGTTCCTCGGCTCGGCGTGGGAGATCGGTTCGATCACCACGGCGAAGCCGGCGCTCGCCGACCAGATCGGTACGTTCCCGATGCCCTCGCAGACCGACGGCAAGACGCAGCCGGTGTTCCTCGGTGGCTCCGACCTCGGGATCCCGGCGAAGGCCGCCAACCAGGACCTCGCGCTGTACTACCTGAAGATCCTGACCTCGAAGGAGTTCCAGCAGGACCAGGTGTTCGGTGTGGACGGCTGGGAGCCGAACTCGACCGAGCTGCTCGACGCCGTGGCCGACGACGTCGACACCCTGCACAAGCCGTACTTCGCGGCAGCGGCACGAGCCGTCCGACCCCGGCGACGCCGGGCTGGGCGACCATCGAGGGCGACGCGTCGTTCCAGTCGATGTTCGCGGACATCGCCACCGGGCGGAAGTCGCCAGAGCAGGCCGCCGAGGGCTTCTCGAAGCACCTCACGACCGCGCTGAACGCGCAGCAGTAGTCGATGACCTCCACTGCAGAGCAGGCGACCGGTTCGGAGCAGTCCGGGCCGGTCGCCGGCGGCGAGGGGACCGGGGGCGCGGGTACCGGGGCATCGGCGGTGCCGGGTCGGGGCGGCCGGTCCGTCCCGGCCGCGGGGCGCGTCGTCGGTCGGCGGTGGCGTCGCGCGCTCCGCTCGTCCTGCTGGCGCCCGCGGCGATCCTCCTGCTCGCGCTCGTCGTCTACCCGCTCGTCCGGCTCGTCGTCATCTCGTTCCAGGACTACGGGCTCCGGGCGATCTTCACCGGGGAAGCCGGGTTCGCCGGCGTCTCGAACTACACGAACGTCCTGACCGACGCCTCGTTCTGGCCGGTCATCCTGCGCACCGTCCTGGTCACCGGGGCGATGGTGCTCGGCACGATCGTCATCGGGATGGGCGTCGCGCAGCTGCTGACCCGACTCGGCGTCGCGATGCGCACCGTGGTCAGCGTCGTGCTCGTGCTGGCGTGGGCGATGCCGAACGTCGCTTCGAGCCTGGTGTGGCAGTGGCTGTTCCAGCCCTTCTACGGGGTGCTCAACTGGCTCATCACGCAGCTGCGGGTGTTCGGCGACCACACGCAGGACAACTGGGCGTCGCACCCCGGGCAGGCGTACACGATCGTGCTCACGCTCGTGATCTGGCAGGCCGTGCCGTTCGTCGCCCTGACGCTCTACGCCGCACAGTCGCAGATCGCGCCGGAGTACTACGAGGCCGGGGCGCTCGACGGCGCCTCGACCTGGACGATGTACCGCGCGATCACGCTGCCGGCCCTCGCCCCGACGCTGCTGCTCGTGTCGATCCTGTCGGTGATCTGGGACTTCAACGTCTTCAACCAGATCTGGTTGCTCACGAGGGGCGGCCCGGAAGAGGCCACCCTGACGCTCGGCATCTGGACGTTCGTGAAGTCGTTCGTCTCCAACGCGTACGGCCAGGGCGCCGCGATCGCCGTCATCTCGACCGTGATCCTCGGCGCGCTCACCAGCTACTACATCCGCCGGCTCGTCCGCAGCGGGGAGGAGGACCTGTGACCGTCCCGAGTGCTGCGCCGGTCTCTGCGCCGGTTCCCGTGCGTTCGCGGAAGCGGAAGCCGCGCGTGGTCGCGAACACCATCGCGGTGGTGTTCTGCCTGGTGTGGGTGTTCCCGATCTACTGGATGGTCAACACCGCCTTCAAGCCGGCGGACGAGGTCACCACCATGACCCCGATCTGGGCGCCGCTGCACCCCACGCTCGACAACTTCACCCGCGCGCTCACACAAGAGGGCTTCCTGGTCTACCTGCGGAACTCGACCATCGTCGTGGTGGCCGCCGTCCTGCTGTCGATCGTGGTCGGGTTCCTGGCCTCGGCGGCGCTGTCGCGGTTCCGATTCCGCGGGCGGCGGGCGATCCTGGTCGGCATCCTGTTCGTGCAGATGATCCCGTCGGGCGCGCTGCTCATCCCGCTGTTCCTGTCGTTCCAGACACTCGGCCTGCTCAACAGCTACGTCGGGCTGATCCTGGCCTACGTCGCGAGCGTGCTGCCGTTCTCGATCTGGGTGATGCGCGGGTTCTTCGTGGCTGTACCCGTCGAGATCGAGGAGGCCGCGAAGGTCGACGGGGCCGGCACTTTCCGGATCCTGTGGAGTGTGCTGTTCCCGCTCGTGATGCCGGGGGTCATCGCCACGAGCGTGTTCGCGTTCATCGCGGCGTGGAACGACTACCTGATCGCGTACGTGATGCTCAAGGACCAGGGGATGTACACGCTGCCGGTCTGGCTCGCGGGCTTCTCGACGAACAAGGGCACGGACTTCGGTGGGTTGATGGCGGCGAGTGTGCTGTTCTCGATCCCCGTGGTCGTCTTCTTCCTCATCGTGCAGCGTCGGCTCGTCAGCGGTATGACCGCGGGAGCCGTCAAGGGCTGACCCGCTCGACCGAACACCCCGTCGCACACACGCGGCGGGGTGTTCGTGCGTGTGGGGTGGTCGTGCGGGTCGGGTGGTCGTGCGTGTGGGGTGTTCGTGAGCAGGTGCCCGGCCGCAGGTGATCGCTCGCGCTGACACGCCCGGTGCCGGGCGCCGAGGTTCCACGACTCGCCGCGAGTGGGTCGCCGCGGTTCCACGGACGGGCTGTGGGCGCCGCGAGATGCCGAGATTTCGGAACCTCGGGGGAAGGGGACGCGGGGCGGGGTGGTTGTGTTTATGTGGGTTTGTGGCTTATGGTTCCTGAAACCCACGGGAACGAAGGAGTTCGGGCATGTACGCAACCGAGCGGCACGACGCGATCGCAGCAGCGCTGCAGGACGCCGGCCGGGTCTCCGTCGCCGATCTGGCCGAGCACTTCGACGTCACCACCGAGACCGTGCGCCGTGACCTCGACACCCTCGAGTCCGCCGGGGTCCTGCGCCGCGTGCACGGGGAGCGGTGCCGATCGGCCGCTCGAGCGTCGTCGAACTCTCCGTTGCCGAGCGCGAGGGGCAGCACGGTTCCGCGAAGTCCGAGATCGCCCGCGCCGCGATGCGCCTGGTGCCCTCGACCTTCACGGGCTCGATCGCGATCGACGCCGGCACCACCTGCGCCGCCGTCGCCGCCGAACTCGCCCGGTGGGAACCCGCCACCGCCGGCGCGACCCTCACCGTCATCACGAACTCCGTCCCGATCGCCGCGACCCTGCAGCACAGCGAGCACGTCGAGCTGCACCTGCTCGGTGGCCGGGTGCGCGGGGTCACGAGCGCCGCCGTCGGGACCGCCACCGTCGAGCAGATCAGCGCCCTGCGGCCCGACATCGCGTTCGTCGGCACGAACGGCCTGTCCGCCGGCTTCGGGTTGAGCACCCCGGACGAGTACGAGGCCGCGGTCAAGGGCGCCTACGTCCTCGCCGCCCGCCGAGCCGTCGTGCTCGCCGACGCCGCGAAGCACGGGGTCGAGGCCCTGATGCGCTTCGCCCGGCTCGACGAGATCGACACCGTGGTCACCGACCAGGAGCCGCCGGCCGACCTCGCCGGTGCCCTGACCGACGCCGACGTCGAGGTCGTGGTCGCATGAGCCGCCGCATCGTCACCGTCACGCCGAACCCGAGCCTCGACCGCACCATCGAGCTCTCCGGCGAACTGCAGCGCGGCGCCGTCCAGCGCGCCACCCGCTCCACCGCGGAGCCCGGCGGCAAGGGCGTCAACGTGTCCCGGGTCGTGGTCGCGAGCGGCGAGGACACCATCGCCGTGCTGCCCGGCGACGAGCTCGACCCCGTGCTGCTCGGGCTCGCCACGCGCGGCATCCCGACCGCCGCCCTGCCGATCGGTGCGCCGCTCCGCTCGAACGTCACCGTGACCGAGCCGACCGGCACCACCACGAAGCTCAACGAGCCCGGGCCGTCGCTCGCCGGTCGGCTGGACGACCTGGCCGACCTGGTCGCCGACACGGCCGCGGCGACCGCCACCGGACCCGCCGCCCGCTGGGTGGTCTTCGCCGGATCGCTCCCGCCCGGACTCCCCGACGACGCGCTCGCCGTGCTCGTCCGCGCCGTCCGTGCACGCCACGGCGAGGACGTCCGGATCGCGGTCGACTCGTCCGGCGTCCCGTTCACCGCCCTGCTGCAGTCCGGCGAGCGGATCGACCTGGTCAAGCCGAACGCCGAGGAGCTCGCCGAGGTCGTCGGCGGCGACCCGGACACCTACGAGCAGGACCTCGACGCCGCCGTGGCCGCTGCAGAGCGCCTGCGAGACCGGAACGTCGGCTCGGTCCTGCTGACCCTCGGCAGTGCCGGCGCCGTGCTGGTGTCCGATGAGGGTGCCTTCGCCGCCGCAGCACCGCGGATCGTCGCCCGCTCCACCGTCGGCGCGGGGGACTCCTCGCTCGCGGGCTACCTGCTCGCCGAGGTGGCCGGAGCGTCGCCCGAGCTGCGCCTGGCCCAGGCCGTCGCGACCGGAGCCGCCGCCGCCGCCCTGCCCGGCAGTGACGTGCCCGCCCTCGACCACACCGACCCGACGGCGATCTCGGTCCGGGTGCTCACCACGCACCCGGCACCCGAGCCCGCCTGACCCCGCCCGACCCCGCCCCAGCCAGCCAGAACACCCCCACTCCCCGAACACCTGCACGACCCGCGCGACCAGCGCCATTGCGAAGGAGCAAGCACATGTCCGCAGACTCGAGTCCGCGCCTCATCAGCGCCCAGCTCGTCGGCCTCGACGAGGACCTCGGTGCCACCTCGGCCGACGTCATCCGCGTCCTCGCCGACCGCGTCGCCGCGACCGGCCGCGCCGCCGACGGCCGGGTCCTGGCCGAGGACGCCATCAAGCGCGAGGCCAGCGTCGGCACCGGCGTGCCCGGTGGCATCGCGATCCCGCACGCCCGTTCGGCGTCGGTGTCCGAGCCGACCCTGGCGTTCGCTCGCCTCGCCCGGAAGGTGTCGTTCGGCGCCCCGGACGGCGACGCCGACATCGTCTTCATGATCGCCGTGCCCGAGGGCGCCGACAAGGACCACCTGACGGTCCTCTCGACCCTGGCCCGTGCGCTCATCCGTGACGACTTCACCGCCGCCCTGCGCGCCGCAGCCACCCCGGACGAGATCGTCCAGCTCGTCGACCGCGAGGTGAGCGGCGAGGTGTCCGAAGCCGGCGTCGGGAAGGCGAGCAGTGCCTCCAGTCCGACCGCCGCATCGGCGCCGGGCCGCAAGGTCTTCGTCGGCGTCACCGCCTGCCCGACCGGCATCGCGCACACCTACATGGCGGCTGACGCCCTCGTCGCCGCGGCGCAGCGCGCCGGCGCCGAGATGCACGTCGAGACCCAGGGATCCTCGCAGGTCGAGCCCCTCGACCCAGCACTCATCGCCCGCGCCGACGCCGTCGTGTTCGCGGTCGACGTCGACGTCCGCGACCGCGGTCGCTTCGCCGGGAAGCCGCTCGTGTCCGGACCCGTCAAGCGCGGCGTCGACGAGCCCGACAAGATGATCGCCGAGGCCATCCGCGCCTCGGACGACCCGAACGCCGCACGTGTCCAGGGCGGCGCAGCCGTCGACGGTGGATCCACCGCCAAGAACGAGCACTTCGGCCAGGCGCTCAAGCGCTGGCTGCTCACCGGCGTCAGCTACATGATCCCGTTCGTCGCGGGCGGCGGGCTGCTCATCGCGCTCGGCTTCCTGCTCGCCGGGTACGGCATCGCGCTCACCCACGGAGACGACGGCGTGAACAACGCGGTCTTCGCGCTCCAGCACTACAACCTGGTCGACCTGCCGCCGGAGGGGCTGCGCTACTACCTCGGTGCCGCCGCGTTCCAGATCGGCTCCGTGTCGCTCGGCTTCCTCGTCGCAGCGCTCGCCGGCTACATCGCCTACGCGATGGCCGACCGACCCGGCATCGCGCCCGGCTTCGTCGCCGGTTCCATCGCCGTCTTCATGAACGCCGGGTTCCTCGGCGGTCTGATCGGTGGCCTCATCGCCGGTGCCGCCGCGTACTGGATCGGTCGCATCCCGACGTGGCGCTGGCTGCGTGGCCTCATGCCCGTCGTGATCATCCCGCTGTTCGCCTCGATCATCGCCTCCGGCCTCATGCTGCTCGTGCTCGGTGGGCCGATCGCCTGGCTCATGACCCAGCTGACCGAGTTCCTCAACTCGCTGTCCGGCGCCTCGGCGATCCTGCTCGGCATCATCCTCGGCCTGATGATGGCCTTCGACCTCGGCGGACCGGTCAACAAGGTCGCCTACGCGTTCGCCGTCGCCGGGCTCGGTGCCGGGACCGCCACCAACGTCGTGCCGTTCGAGATCATGGCCGCCGTCATGGCCGCCGGCATGGTGCCGCCGCTCGCGCTGGCACTCGCGTCGACCGTCCTGTACCGCAAGGGGTTCACGAAGCCCGAGCGCGAGAACGGCAAGGCCGCCTGGCTGCTCGGGGCGTCCTTCATCTCCGAGGGGGCGATCCCCTTCGCGGCCGCCGACCCGCTTCGCGTGATCCCGGCGTCGATGGTCGGTGCCGCGGTCACGGGTGCGATCTCGATGGCGGCCGGCGTGACTTCGCGGGCGCCGCACGGTGGGATCTTCGTGTTCTTCGCCATCGGGGACGTCGCGATGTTCATCGTCGCGATCCTGGCCGGCACGATCGTGTCCGCGCTGGTCCTGGTCGGGCTGAAGAAGTGGGTGCGTCGGGCCCCGGCGGCGGACGCCGCCGTGTCCGAGACGGCCGACGACCGCGTGGCCGTCGCCGTGTAGTCGACGTCACCACCTGTCGGACGGGAGGCCCGGTGCCAGCTGGCACCGGGCCTCCCGTCCGTGGTCGCGACCACCCCGCGAGGTTCCGAGATCTCGGAACCTCGCGGGCCTGCGGGGCCGTTCGTGGAACCTCGGCGGAAGTGAGCGGCGAGTCGTGGAACCTCAGCGCGGCGCGCGAGCGTGCGCGCGAGGCCCGCGCCCGCGCGTGCCCGGTGCCCTACTCCGCGATGTTGGCCGTGACCGCGTCGATGTAGGCGGCGCGGTCCTCGCGCGAGTGCGGCCGCCCCGGGACGCCCGGACGCTGCTCCCACGGGAAGGGCCCGGCCTCGTGCCGGTACTCGATGCCCATCGCCTCGAGCCGTGCGGTGTGCTCGGCGAGCCGGCCGCGGAACTCGGCGATGTCGCGGGGACCCGTGACGTCGGCCGACCAGAGCGCCTCGGCCAACGCCGCCACCCGCGGGAACAGCTGGTAGTCGAGCTTCCGGGCGGTGTCGACGTGCTCTGTCCACATGTTGCCCTGGCCGCCGATGACGTGGGCGCGCTCGGACTCGGTCAGGCCGGACGGCACCGGGTCGAACCCGAAGACGTCGTCGACCGTCAGCACGATGGACACCGGGATCGGCTCGGTCGCCAGGTCGCTCTGGCGGTAGTCGAGGTAGGCCTGGTCGTCGGGCGACGAGATGACGTCGTGTCCGCGCTTCGCCGCCGTCCGGGCGCCGGTCAGACCGCGCCACGACACGATGGTCGCCGAGGGGTCGAGGGTGCCGCCCTCGAGGATCTCGTCCCAGCCGAACGCCTGCCGCCCGTGCGAGGCGACGTGCGCTGCGAGCTGCCCGATGATCCAGGCCTGCAGCTGCTCTTCGTCCTCGAGTCCGAGCGAACGCATGCGCTCCTGCGTGCGGGGGTCCTCGACCCACTGCACCTTCGGGCACTCGTCGCCGCCGATGCCGATGTAGCGCGAGGGGAAGAGCGCGATGACCTCGTCGAGGACGTCCTTGAAGAAGTCGACGGTGCTGTCGTCAGCGTTCAGGACGTCGTCGGCGATGCCCCACTCGGTCCAGACCTCCACCGGCCTCTCGGGGTGCACACCGAGCGACGGGTAGGCGGCCAACGCGGCACGGACGTGTCCGGGCGTCTCGATCTCGGGGACGACGGTGACGAACCGGTCTGCCGCGTAGGCGACGATCTCGCGGATGTCGTCCTGCGTGTAGTAGCCGCCGTGCGGGCGGCCGTCGAACGATGCCGGGCGCAGCACGCCGTCGGCGTCGGGGACGTGTGCGCCCACCTGGGACTCGCGACGCCACGACCCGACCTCGGTCAGGCGCGGGTACTTCCGGATCTCGATGCGCCAGCCCTGGTCCTCGGTGAGGTGGAAGTGCAGCCGGTTGATCCGGTGCGCCGCGAGCTGGTCGACGACGCGCATGACCTCGTGCTTGGTGCGGAAGTGCCGGGCGACGTCGAGCATGACGCCGCGCCAGGCGAAGGCGGGGGCGTCCTCGATGATGGTGGACGGGACGGACCACGGCCCGGTGCCGACGCGGCCGCTGCGGTAGACGTCGGCGGGCAGCAGCTGGAGGAGCGCCTGGACGCCGTAGAAGACGCCGGCGGCCGAGCCGCCCGCGACGTCCACGCCGTCGGGGGTGACGGTCAGGCGGAAGGACTCGGCGCGCTCGCCCTCGGGCGACGGCGGGCCGGCGGGCAGGGAGGGATCGTCGGTGACGCGCAGCGAGATGACGCCCGTCCGGACCGACACGTCGGCGGAGGCCGCCCCGTCTTCCGCTGCGTCGCGGACCGGCTGGCCGGTCGACGCCCGGAGCGTCTGCTGCAGGTACAGTCGGACCGATCCGCTCGCTGCGTCGGCTGCGATGCGGGTCGACGGGGTGATCTCGAAGGCGCCGGTGCCGGGGACGGCGCGGCGCGGTCGTGGGATGAGCATGTCGGAGTCCACCATTCCTCAATGATCTTTCGTAATGTGGAGGCTATGGCCGTGGACGAGACCGTGTCAACGATCCCGAGTGTCGTGGGGACGACGCCGGGCGTGCTCCGACTCATGAACTCCCGGGCCATCCTCGACGAGCTCCTGCGCGACGACGCGTCGCGCACCGTGACCGAGCTCAGCCGCACCGTCGGGCTCTCCCGCCCCACGGTCGAGGCGGCGCTCGGAGACCTGGTCGACGAGGGCTGGGTGACCGAGGCCGAAGCGATCGCCACCCCGAACAAGGCCGGCCGCCGCGCCAAGCGCTTCGCCGCGGACGCCACCGCCGGTTCCGTGCTCGGCGTCGACCTCGGACTGCACGGCATCGTCGGCATCCGCGCCGACCTGCGCGGGAACACCCTCACCCGGGTCGAGGAGCGCTACGCCGACCTCGCCGACGCGGAGCAGGCCTGGACGAGCGTGCAGGACGTCGTCCGCCGCCTGACGGCCGACTCCGAGGCGTCCCCGGTCCTCGCCGCCACGTTCGGTGTCCCCGCCGTCGTCGACCGCGCCGGCGAGATCGACTACACGGTCGCGGTGCCCGAGTGGGTCGAGCGCCGCGTGCCCGGCCGGATCCAGGACCTCTTCCCCGGCATCGCGACGTTCTTCGACAACGACGCCAAGCTCGCCGCCACCGCCGAGGCGATGTGGGGGCGCTTCAGAGGCGTCCAGGACGGCCTGTACCTGGTGATGGGCCGGCAGATCGGCGCGGCCTACGTCATCGACGGGGCGTTGGCGCGCGGGGCGCGCGGTGCGGCTGGCGAGATGGGCGGCCTTGCCTCGACCGGGTGGCCCGGTGCGCCGGCCCGCCTGGAGGCCCGGATCACGTCCGACACGGACCTCGAGTCGGTCTTCGCCGCGGCCGGGCGCGGGAGCGCAGCACCGGGCCACGTCGGCGATGGCGTTCCGGATCCGGCGGCGGTCGACGTCGTCCGTGCATTCGCGGACGACGTGGCACCGGGCGTCGTGCAGCTCGTCACGACGATCGACCCTGAGGTCGTGGTCGTCGGGGGCGAGGTCCTGCCGGCGGCGCCGGTGTTCGCCGAGGCGCTCGCCGCGGTGGTCACGCCCCAGCTCCGGCACCCCGTCGAGATCGTGCCGTCGACGGTCGGTCGTGACGCCGTCGCCCGCGGTGCCCTCGCGCGGTCGTTGACGCACGTGCGGAGCTCGCACATGGGACTCGGCTGACGTTCAGGTACCGCGCCGGGTCCTGACAGGGCGCTCAGGGATGCTGGGGGCATGACGACTGCCGTGACCGCCCGTGCCATGACCGTCGCCACCGGCGACTCCACCGCTCCCTCGGACCTGGGCGGACTCTCCGGCCTCGTACTCCAGATCATCGACGCCCTGGGGGAGTGGGGCGTCGCGCTCATGCTCTTCATCGAGACGGTGTTCCCGCCGATCCCGTCCGAGGTCATCCTGCCGCTGGCCGGGTTCCTGGCGGGTGCCGGGCAGATGAACCTCGTGCTCGTCCTCGTGCTGGCGACGCTCGGGTCCTACCTCGGGGCGCTGGTGCTCTACTGGCTCGGCGCGAAGATCGGGTTCGAGCGCACCACACGGTGGTTCGGCAAGCTCCCCCTGGTCGACGAGGACGACTTCCGCAAGGCCGCCGCGTGGTTCCACCGGCACGGCAAGAGCGCGGTGTTCTTCGGTCGTTTCGTCCCGATCGTGCGCAGCCTCATCTCCCTGCCCGCGGGCGCCGACCGCATGCACCTCGGCACGTTCTCGGTGTTCACGATCATCGCGAGCGGCATCTGGAACAGCGCCCTCGTGCTGCTCGGTGCCGCGTTCGGCTCGCAGTACGACCGCGTCGAGCAGTACACCGAGTGGATCGACCGGGTGCTCTACGTCGCGATCGCCGTCGTCGTGGTGACGTTCGTGGTCCGGCGGGTCCGACGGTGGCGGGCAGACCGTCGCGCGGACGGGGGTGGCAACGGCAACGGCAACGGCAACGGCAACGGCGACGGTGCCGCGAGCGGGGGCGCACGAGGTCGTCGTCGCGCCGAGCCCGCCCGCGACTGAGCCGGTCGTCGTCAGGCCTTGGTCAGCGCCGACTCCTTGTGCGCGGCCTGTTTGCCGCTCTTCTCCGACTCGACGATCCAGTACGGATCGTCGTCGGTCGGCTTGAACGTCTGACCGTCGAACTCGAAGTCGCTGGTGCGCTTCTGCACGAGTTTCCCGGTCGTCTTCCCTTGCGAGGTGTTCCAGTGCACCTCGTCACCTTTCGTCAGTGCCATCGCTGTCCTCCTTGCGTGATCGCTCACCCTGGTCGGAGGTCGAACGGTACCCTGATGCATCCGCATGAACACAGGGAAGTACGCCGATCACGATGTCATAACACCCGCCCAAAACGGGAGTCGGACGCGTACCGTTTCTCGTGAGCCAACACGCCGGCAGCAGCCGCGGAACCTGCGGCTCCCGACGGAACGACGGACACCATGACCCTGCTCGACGGCTTGCGGACGGAGACGGTCCTGTCGGGCCGGTACCGGCTGGTGAAGCTCATCGGCACGGGTGGCATGGGGACCGTCTACGAAGCCCGCGACGAGCACACCTACCGCGCCGTCGCCGTGAAGCTCTTCGCGACGCCGGACAAGATGACGACGGCCGACCGCGTCCGGCAGGAGCGCGAGATCCGGCTCCTCAGCATGCTGTCGCACCCCGGGCTCATCCCGCTCTACGACGCCGGCACGCACGACTTCCCCGACGGCCCGCACCGGTTCATCGTGATGGAGCTCATCGCCGACACGACGCTGCTGCGCCGGTTGTCCGAGGGGGCCCTGCACAACTACGAGGTGGCCGACCTCGGCGCCCAGCTCGCCGACGCCCTGGCCTACGTGCACTCGCGCGGCATCGTGCACCGGGACGTCAAGCCCGCCAACATCCTGATCAGCGACGAGGGGTCGTCCGGCTTCGCCCGGACCGTGAAGCTCACCGACTTCGGTGTCGCGCACTTCGTCGACGGCTCCCGCCTGACGAACGACGGCACGATCATCGGCACGGCGGCGTACCTGAGTCCCGAGCAGGTCGCCGGTGAACCGATCAGCTTCGCCACCGACGTGTACTCGCTCGGACTGGTGCTGCTCGAGTCCCTGACCGGCAAGCAGGAGTACTCGGGCACCCTGATCGAGGCGGCACTGGCCCGCCTGCGGCACGACCCCGAGATCCCGGACGACGTCGCCTCGGAGTGGCGCGAACTGCTCAGCCGGATGACCGCCCGCGACCCGGAGCGTCGTCCGACCGCGGTGGCGATCGCGAACGCCCTGCGGGGCGGCTCCACGCAGGTCACCGGCCCCGTGCCGCTCGGACCGGAGCGGGTCAAGCACCAGCGCGACCACCGGATGCACCGTGCGGCCCACCGGCACGCGAAGCGCGGCACCTTCTCGGCCGTCCGCCGCTGGCGCCGTCGGAACGTGCTCGTGGGCTCGTTCGCGGCGTTCGGCGTGCTGGTCGCGTGCGGCTCCGCCTACGTCGCGGGCATGCTGCACTGACGTCGCCCGCGCGTCCCGTTCGTCCGTGGTCCCTGGCAGGATGGACAGCATGACCGACCAGCGCTGGATCAAGATCTGCGGCCTGTCGACGCCCGACACCGTGGACGCCGCCGTCGACGCGGGCGCCGACGCAGTCGGGTTCGTCTTCGCCGCGAACAGCCCCCGCACCGTGACGGCCGACCTGGCGAAGGAACTCGTCGAGCGGCTGCCGGACGGCATCGACGCCGTGGGGGTCTTCCGCGACCAGAAGATCGACGAGATCGTCGGCATCGCGTCCGAGGTCGGGCTCACCACCCTGCAGTTGCACGGTGGCGAGGCCGCGACCGACTTCGCCCGAGCCCGCGACGCCGGCTTCTTCACCATCCGGGCCCTCGCGGCCGAGGACTACCTGCGCGAGACCGCCGAGCAGCGCGCCTCGTACGACCACGACCTGCTGTTGCTCGACGCCGCCGTGCCGGGCAGCGGTCGGCTGATCGACCCCGCCGTGATCGAGGGCGGGATCGACGAGGCCTGGATCCTGGCGGGTGGGCTCACCCCCGCCAACGTCGTCGCCGCGGTCGAGGCGCTCGACCCCGACGGCGTCGACGTGTCGAGCGGCGTCGAGTCGGAGCGCGGGGTCAAGGACCCGGCGAAGATCCGCGCCTTCGTCGAGGCCGTCCGCAGCCTGGGCTGAGCGCGGGGTCAGCGCAGGGTCGGGATGAGCTCGGTCAGGAAGGCGTCGGTGTCCTCCCACCCCTCGACCGCGTGGCACGGCACACCGAGGGCCTTCACCGGGTAGTCGTTGCCCTCGGGGTCGAGCCGGTCGCCGACGAAGAGCATGTCGTCGAGCGCGATGCCGGTGATCTCGGCGAGACGCTGCATGCCGTACGCCTTGTCGATGCCCTTGCGGGTGATGTCGACGCTGGTCGAGCCGCCGGACCGCACCTCGAGGTCGGGGAGCTCCGCCTGCGCCCGGCGACGCAGGTCGTCCTTCTTCGCGCCGGTCGGGTCCCACTGCTTCTTGACGTCGACCGGCGCGGCCTGGCCGAGCGCGGAGAAGGTGATCTGCGACCCGCGGTCCTCGAGGATGTCGCCCCAGGTCTCGGACTCCCAGTAGCCGGCGTCCTTCGCGACGGACTCGACCGCTGCGAGGGCGCGTGCCTTCTGGTCGTCGGTGAGGTCCTCGGCGTACTGCAGGGCCCAGTCGTCGTCGGACCAGCGGTAGTACCGCGTGCCGCACGTCGGCAGCAGGTGCAGGTCGTCGAGGGTCAGCCCGTCACGGTGACGGAGCGGGGTGACGAGCTGCTGCTCGAACTGCGTGAAGTTGCCACCGGAGATGACCGCGACCGGCACGACCTCGAGCAGGGACGCGAAGGTCTCGAGCATGCGGGGGTCGAGGGAGGACTTCGACGGGGCGAGGGTGTCGTCCAGGTCGAAGGCGACGAGGCGGGGCGTGGTCATGCCCCGATCCTGCCAGAGGCCACCGATCACGTGCCGGGTGCGGTGTTCACCGCACGCGACTGCTGCGCGATGTCTGCGGGGTCACGCGGGTCAGGCGCGGTGCGTCGCGGGGACCCGGTCGCGGTCGTACGTGATGTCCGTGTAGCCGTGCGGCGCCGGGTTGCCGTCGTCGTCGAGGTTCACGAACACGACCTCGTCGATGGTGAGGATGCTGCGGTGCGTGAAGAGGTTCCGCGCCTCGGCCCGCATCGTGAGCGAGCTGCGGCCGAAGCGGGTGGCGACGAGGCCGATCTCGACGATGTCGCCCTCCTTCGCCGAGGACACGAACTCGATCTCCGACATGTACTTCGTGACGACCTTGCCGTTGCCGAGCTGGATGATCGCGTAGACCGCGGCCTCTTCGTCGATCCAGCGGAGCAGGCTGCCGCCGAACAGGGTGCCGTTGGCGTTCAGGTCCTCGGGGCGGACCCACTTGCGGGTGTAGAAGTTCATCTCGGGCTGCATGTCACGACATACTACGCGGCAGCGCCCGCTCCCTGGACGGGAGCGGGCGCTGCCGCGTATGTCGCGAGGACTACTCCTTGACGAGCACGACCTCGTCGAGGGGCAGGCGGGTGCGCGGTGCGACCTCGCGCTCAGCCGCCTTCTCGTCGAGCTGCGACGGGTGCGCGACGGTGCCGATGGCCGTCACGGTGAAGGGCAGGAAGCGCTCCGGCAGGTCGAACGCGGCGCGGAGGCCGGCGGCGTCGATGCCCGCCATCTGGTGCACGTGCAGGCCCTCGGCGTGCGCCTGGACGGTGAGGGCTGCGAGCGACTGGCCGAGGTCGTACTGCGCGAAGGGACGCTCGTCGCCGTCCTCGGTCACGGTCTCGAGCACGCCGACGACGAGGGCGCTGGTGCGGAAGGCCCAGGCGGCGTTGAAGCCGAGCAGGTTCTCGTTGATCTTGCGGAACGTCTCGGTGCCACGACGGCCCGCGATGAAGCGGCGGGGCTGGAAGTTCATCGCCGACGCGGCCCAGCGAGCGGCCTCGAGGACGGCGTCGAACTGCTCGTCCGAGATCGTCGCGGTCTCGTCGTAGGAACGGGGGCTCCAGCGCTCTTCGAGCAGGGGCACGAGTGGCTGGCTGGAGTCGGTGGACCGGGTGAGGGTGTCGGCGTTCGTCGAGGTCATGGTGCCTGCAACGGTATTCGATGCGAACGCATTTCCGACCTGAGCGACGTCACATGGTGCAAGGATGGACGCGATGGGTGGCGTGTTGACCGGCTTCGCGATCATCGGCGCGATCATCGCCGGTGGGTACGTCGTCGGGCGCATCGGACTGCTCGGCCCGCACGCGCAGTTCGTGATGAGTCGCCTCGCGTTCTTCGTGCTCATGCCCTGCCTGCTCTTCCACACCATCGCCTCGGCCGACATCGAGTCGCTGCTGTCCCCGATGCTCTGGGTCTCGCTGCTGACCGCGGCCGTCGTCGCACTCGGAGCGGCGGCCGTCTTCCGGTTCGTGCTGCGGCGACCGGTCACCACCACCACGGTCGGGGCCCTGGCCGCGAGCTACGTCAACGCGAACAACATCGGCCTGCCGGTCGCCGTCTACGTGCTCGGGCAGGCGACCGCGGTCGTGCCGGTGATCCTGCTGCAGCTCATCGTCATCGCGCCGGTCGCGTTGACGATCCTCGACGCCGCGACCTCCGGTGCGGGCGGCTGGGGACGCCGGATCTCCGGGCCGTTCCGGAACCCGATCATCATCGCCTCGCTGGTCGGCCTGGTGTTCTCGGCGACCGGCATCACGCTGCCCGACCCCGTGCTCGAGCCGTTCTCGCTGGTCGGCGCGGCTGCCGTGCCCGTCGTCCTGCTGTCGTTCGGGATGAGCCTGCACGGCGCCGCGCCGCTGCGGGACCCGGCGATCCGGACGGACGTCATCGTGGCGTCGTCGATCAAGCTCGTGGTGATGCCGGCGGTCGCGTACGTGTTCGCACGGTTCGTGTTCGGGCTCGGCGACCAGGACGTGTTCGTGCTCACCACCCTGGCGGCGTTGCCGGCGGCACAGAACGTGTTCAACTACGCGCAGCGCTACGACGCGGCGGTCCCGGTCGCCCGCGACGTGGTGCTCCTCTCGACGATCGGCTCGGTCCCCGTCCTGGTCGCGATCGCCGCGCTGCTGCACCCGTAGCGCGCCGTGGGCGCACCGCGAGGCGGACGGGAGGCCCGTGGCGGGGCCGCACCGTGCCTCCCGTCCGCCGTGGGGTCGCGTGCACCGCGGATGGTGAGCAAGAATGGTCGGTTCGCGGTCACCGACCCGACCAATGCTGCTCACGAAGCGCATCGGGGGCGCGCGTACGCTGACACCCACGGGGCGGACCCGCCTCGGGACCACGACGGACGGAGACCTCCGATGGACACGATGGCGATGATGAAGAACATGTCGATGACGGACATGCCCATGGAGATGGACATGGACGTGATGCAGGACACGATGATGGCGATGAACGCCGCGTCGATGGCCGCGACGATGTGCTCCGCGAGCGACATGCGCATGGGCGGCGACATGGCCACGTGCGCCGCGATGTGCTCCAACACGGCGATGATGGCCGACACCGGCATGCGGATGATGATGCGTCCGGCCGGCATGGACCTGCCGAGCATGCAGGCGATGCTCATGGCCGTGATGACGATGGGCACGATGTGCGCCGCCGAGTGCCGGCAGCACATGGAGATGGACGAGTCGTGCCGCTACTGCGCCATGGCCTGCGACGAGATGGTCGCGAAGTGCGAGGCGATGCTCGCCTCGATGTCGGCCTGAGCCGACGGACTCCTACGCGCTGCGTGCCGTGGTCTGACGACCGCCGGCACTGAGGATCTCCGCCACCGGGTGGTGGGCGATCGGGTCGCCGACCGACAGGAAGGCGTCGGCGTCCGCCACCCGGAGCTGGGTCACGCCGCCGTCCAGGAACACCACGACGGCGTCGGCGGGGCGGGTCTCGACGACGATGCCGTCGCGCCAGGCGCCGGGGGCCGCGTTCGCCATGACGCGCTGGATGGGAAGGATCGTCGTGCGGGACATGGCTTCACCTGCTCTCGAAGGGGTTCGGTGCAGGAAATCTACGTCGGCGCTGTCACCTGCTCAACGAGGGCGGACGCCGGGCGTAACAGAACGCGTCACGACCGTGTGACCGCTCAGAAGATCATCGGTCGGTCGTCGTCGAGCGACGTGTCCAGGTCGAGGTCGACCACCACGGGGACGTGGTCGCTCGGGGCGTCACCCTTCCGCTCGTTGCGGTGGATCGAGGCATCGGTGACGACGTCGGCGAAGGCCTGGGAGCCCATCACGAAGTCGATGCGCATGCCCTCGTTGCGCGGGAACCGCAGCTGCTTGTAGTCCCAGTAGGTGTAGCCGTCGGGGACGATCGGCCGGACGACGTCCTGCAGCCCCTTCGCCTCGAACGCCCGGAACGCGGCGCGCTCGGGTTCGCTGACGTGGGTGTGCCCCTCGAACACGCGGACGTCCCACACGTCGGTGTCGAGCGGTGCGACGTTCCAGTCGCCCATCAGCGCGAGCGGGGTCTCCGGCGACGCGGCGATCCACTCGGCGGTGCGGTCGGCCAGCTGCGCGAGCCAGTCGAGCTTGTAGGTGTAGTGCGGGTCGCCGACCTCGCGCCCGTTCGGCACGTACAGGCTCCAGAGCCGCACTCCGTCGACGGTGACGCCGATGGCCCGGGCCTCGACGGGCAGGTCCGGCCCCTCGTGCCCCTTGAGGAAGCCGGGCTGGCCGGGGAAGTCGCGCGTCACGTCCTCCATCGGCAGCCGACTGGCGAACGCGACACCGTTCCACTGGTTCAGGCCGTGCGCCTCGACGTGGTAGCCGGCGTCCTCGAACGCCTGCACCGGGAACTGCTCCGGCTTGCACTTGATCTCCTGCATGCCGAGGACGTCGACGTCCTCGCGCACCAGCCAGTCGACGACCCGCCCCACTCGGGTGCGGACGGAGTTCACGTTCCAGGTCGCCACGCGCATGGCATCGAACCTACCGGGGACGACCGACCCCGCCGTGCAGCGCGCCGCCTGCCGCTCTCGGGCGCAGCGCGGCACGATGGTGTTCGCTGGAAGTCCAGCAAGCGAGCGCAGGAGGCACTGATGGCATCGACGACGAACCGCGTCGACGGGACCGTGACGACCGGCACCACGACCGGCACCACCACCACGCAGGTCACGGCCAAGGGCAAGACGATCATCGACGACACCGTCGTCGCCAAGGTCGCGGGCATCGCCGCGCGTGACGTCCCCGGCGTCTACGCCCTCGGCGGGAACGCCTCGCGGGCGTTCGGCGCCATCCGCGACGCGATCGGCTCGAGCGCGCTCGGCCAGGGCGTCCGCGTCGAGGTCGGCGAGACCCAGGTCGCCGTCGACCTGACGATCGTCGTGGACTACCCGATCCCGATGATGGACGTCGCGTCCGCTGTGCGCGCCGCCGTCACGAGCGCCGTCACCGAGCTCGTCGGGCTCGAGGTCACCGAGGTCAACATCGCGATCAACGACGTCAACATCCCGGCACTGAACGGCACCGCCGACGACCTCGACGGCGACGTCCGCGAGGGCCGGGTCCGGTGAACGCCACCGTCGTCGGGATGGGCGTCGGCGCCCTCCTCGCGATCGTCGCGGTGACCCTCGGGTTCTGGGCGTTCGTGGTCGTCGCCGTCTGCATGGCCGTCGGCGGCCTGGTCGCCCGCATCGTCGCCGGTGACGTCGACGTGCGTCGCCTGGTCGACGTGCTGCGCGGACGCCGGAGCTCGTCGTGACCGACGCCGCCGTCGCCACGGTCGGCGACAGCGGCGTCCGGCTCCGCGGCTCCGACCGCATCGGCACGTCGGCGCTGGTGCACACCGCGCAGGCGGTCGCCTCCGAAGCGCTGCGTGTGGCCTTCCGGGAGGTCCGTGCCCGGGTCTCCGACGACGGCCGCGGCGCGCTGGCGGTCGAGATCACCGCCCCGCTCACCCTGCCCGTGCTGGGGAGCCACGCGGTCCCCGACGAACCCGTCGTCACGAGCGCGCACCGGGCCCGCGGCACGATCGCCGAGCGCCTCCGGACCATCACCGGCCGACAGGTGTCCCGGGTGACCGTGACGTTCGCGTCGTCGGTCGTCGACGTCCCTCGGAGGGTCCGGTGACCGCCGTGGACGACCGGACCGCATCGGTTCCCGAAGCCGGCCCCGCCCCGTCGACCGAGCACGCCGCCACGTACCGCCGTCTGCTCCGCCGCGAGACCCACGTGTCCCGGTCGGGTGCCGTCGTCATCGCGATGCTCATCACCCTCGTGCTCGCCGCCGCCGCCGTCTTCGCCGGTGCCCTCGTGCTGCTCGACCAGAACGTCCTCGGCGTCGACCCGCGCGCCGTGGTGGACGCCGCCCTCGCCGCGCCGGACGGCCTCGACAGCACGCTCGTCGTCGGGATCGCCGCGATCGTCGCACTCGTCGGTCTGGTGTTCCTGCTGCAGGGGCTCCTGCCGCAGCGGCGTCCGCGCCACGCGATGGCATCCGACCGGCTCGCCGTCGTGGTCGACGACGAGGTGCTCGCCTCCGCCGCGGCACGTGCCGCCCGTTCCGTCACACGGCTCGGGCCGGACGCTGCCGCCGGCACCGTGGGCCGCCGGACCGTCGAGGTGGTGCTGCGCCCCGCCGCCGGTGTGGACGTGCCCGCGGTCGCCGCGACCGAGGCCGTCGAGCACGAGTTCGCCGCGATCGACGCGCTCCCCGCCCTCGCTGCACGGGTGCGCGTCCAGCCGACCGGACGGGTCGACGGATGAACGCGACCAACCGCGGGCTCGGCCGGACGGCGCTCGTCGTCGTCGGGCTCGTCCTGCTCGTCGCCGGGGTCGGTGCGATCCTGGTGCAGACGGCCCAGGGCCTGCCGCTCGTGGCGTCCTGGTGGCGCACGGGCGGCGATGCACTCGCGGGCCTCGGCACGGACACGTCGCGCGATGACTCCCTGTTGTCGTGGACGTGGGTGCTCGGCGGCGGGGTCGTCGTCGGCATCCTGGCGATCGTGGTGCTGACGACGCTCGGCGGTGGCCGTGCGGGCACCGTCGTCGAGAGCGACGGATCAGCTGACGGCGTCGCCGGTTCGGTGCGCGTCGAGTCCACGGCCGTGCAGCATGCGCTGTCATCGGCGATCGGGGAGCTGCCGCAGGTGGCCTCGCTCGCGGTCGACGTCTACCGCGTCCGCGGCGGCCGGGCGATCCGGGTGCGGGTCCGTCCGCGCCGGGGTGCCTCACCGCGCGAGGTCACCGAACGGGTGGAGGCCGTCGTGGCCGACCTGGACGCACTGCTCGGCGAACGCCTGCCGGTCCTGCTCGAGATCGCGCGCGGTGGGGCCGGGTCCTCGCGCCCGGACCGCGTGCACTAGGGCCGTCGTGGTGCGGTCGATCGGCGGGCTGCCCGAGCCGGACTCCGTCGTCCCCGTGCCGCGGGTGGTCGCGGAGGCCGCCCGGGGCCGCGAGGTCGCCCTCGTCTGGCGCAACGAGATCGGGGGCACGACCTTCCGGATCGGCCCGGACGAGCACGCCGACGAGTTCGTCAAGGTCCTGCCGCACGCCTACGGCCGGTGGATCGACAGCGAGGCCGCGCGACTTAAGTGGGCGTCACGGTACGCGCGGGTGCCCGAGGTGCTCGACCACGGCGCCGACGACGAGGGCGTCTGGCTGCACACCCGCGCCGTCCCCGGGTGGAGTGCCGTCGACCCGCGCTGGCACGACGAACCCCGGACCGCGGTGATCGCGGTCGGCGAGGGGCTCCGCGCATTCCACGACACCCTGCCGGTGGACGACTGCCCCTTCGTGTGGTCGACCGTGGCGCGGCTCGACCGGGCCCGCGCGGCGGGTGCCGACACGGATCGTCTCGGGCCGGAGCCTCCCGCGACCTGACGGTGGTGTGCCACGGGGACCCGTGCACGCCGAACACGCTCATCGGTGCCGACGGTCGGTGGAGCGGGCACGTCGACCTGGACGCCACGGGTGTCGCGGATCGATGGGCCGACCTGGCGGTGGCGACGATGGCGCTCGGGTGGAACTACGGGCCCGGGTGGGGGCCGTTGTTCCACGAGGCGTACGGGGTGCCCGACGACCCAGAGCGGACGGACTGGTACCGGGCGCTCTGGAACGCCGACGTGGACGACGTCTGAGTGACCCGGGGGTGTGCCGTATCTGCAGTGTCAGATCTTGGGCTTGTTGACGATGGGGTCGTCCCACTCGGGGAAGTCCGGGTACACACCCGAGCGGGACCGATCCGGGAACGTGACGGTCGAGCGCCCGTAGATGGCAGTGGAGAGGGCGTTGGAGTCGTTGGTCCAGAAGGGTTCGCTGTAGATGGTGAGGGGGTTGTCGCCGTTCTCCTGGGCGGTGTACTGGATCTGCCAGCCGTCGCCGGTGGTGGCCCAGACTTCTCGGTCCCCGGTGATGGTGCGGTGTTCGATGGTCCAGCCCTGGTCGGTGAAGTAGTCGATCATCGGTTGCAGGTCGCGTTCCTGGTCGATGGCGCCAGGCGGGGACCAGAGCCGGGTGCTGCTCATGTCGTAGCTGTTCTGGGTGTCCGACCCCGGCAGTGGGGCGACGCCGTCCCCACCGATCAACGGCAGGTCGTCGCCGCCGCCCCACTCCCATTCGCCGTCGTGGACCTGCAGCTGCGCATCTTTGAGGAGTCGTTGCATGTGTTCGTAGTGGTCGCGGAAGGCGTCGAACTCCTGGTGCAGGGACATCTCCGCGACGTCGTCCTGGGTCAGACCGGCTGCGTCGGTGGGCATCTGGTCTCCTCCTGCTGCGCACGCGGCCACTAGGGTCAGCAGGGTCAGCGCCAGGGCCGCAGCGGCGGGGATGCGAGGCACCGTTCAGATCTTCGGCGGGTTGACGATCGGGTCGTCCCACGAGGGGAGATCGGGGTACACGCCCGGCAACGACTGGTCGGGGAAGTCAGCCAGGGAACGGCCGGCGACGGCCCGCCGGAGCTTGTGGCCGTCGTTGGTCCAGAACAGTTCGCTGTAGACCTCGAGGGTGTAGCGGCCGTTTTCCTGAGCGGTGTAGATGAGTTGCCAGCCGCCGCCGGTGTACCCCCAGAGCTCGTGGTCGCCGGTGATGTCGCGTTGCCCGATGGTCCAGCCCTGGTCGGTGAAGTAGTCGATCATCGGTTGCAGGTCGCGCTCATCGCCTGTGGCGCCGGGCGGTGACCAGAGTCGTCCGCTGCGCACGTAGTAGCTGTTCTTCGTGTCCGCGCCCGGCAGTGGGGCGACGCCGTCCCCTCCGATCAGCGGCAGGTCGTCGCCGCCAGCCCACTTCCATTCGCCGTCGTGGACCTGCAGCTGCGCATCTTCGAGGAGTCGTTGCATGTGTTCGTAGTGGTCGCGGAAGGCGTCGAACTCTTGGTGCAGGGACATCTCCGCGACGTCGTCCTGGGTCAGGCCGGCTGCGTCGGTGGGCATCTGGTCTCCTCCTGCTGCGCACCCAGTCAGCAGTCCCAGGGAGAGGACTGCCGTCGTGATGGTGCGGAGCATCGATTGCATGGTGTTCATCATGGCTTCCCGGTGGCGATGATCTTCGCGATCGTCCGCTGTGAAGTCGCATCGGGGGACAAGTAGCCGACACCCCCGGCTTCTGGGTACATGTCGTGGCCGGTGACCGCTTTCGTGCCCCGGGCGGATCCCGCACTGAACGTGTCCACGTCGGGCAGATCGCGGGGATCGCTGCGCCCGATCCGGCCGAGGATCGCGGTGTGGTCGTTGGCGCCTTCGGTGGCGTAGACCCGATCGACGTTCAAGTGCTCAGGTCTCGTGGTGTCGGCGAACCCGACCGATCCGTACGTGACGAACGAGTCCACGCGGTGCCGGTTCTGCGCGAGTGCCTCGGCCGCCGTGGTGGAGCCGTACGAGTGCCCGAGGACCGTGACAGATCGCGGCGCTGTGCCGCGGCTGTCGTGGATGCCGTCGAGGAACGACGCGAGGTTCGCCCCGCCAGCGTACGCACGGTCCTGGCGCGGGACCTCGATGACACCTGGGGCGCGGTACCCGAGCCAGGACACGACCGCGAAGGAGTCTTCCGCGGATCCTCTCTGCCCAGCCGCGAAGAGGAGCTCGTTGGCGGCGCGGACCTTCTCACCCATGCTGTCGAGCGTGGTCATCGCACCCGGCACGTTGACGGTCACGTTCGACGCCGTGTCCAGGTCGCCGAGCGCGACGGCGGCGACGAGCGCCCCGTTCGAGACGCCGAACCCGACGAGCTGCGCCACGGCCGTTGATGGTTTCCGGATACCCCGAGCCAAGTCGTCGGCGTCCCGCAGTCCGTCACGGAGCGCGATGACCTGCTCTCGGAACTCGTCGAGGCTGACCGCCCCGTAGGTGTACGCCAGCCCCATCAGCCGGTACAGCCGCTCTGGATCCCGCACGGCTGCGGAGAGGACTGCGCGAGATGCGATGTCGCGTTGCGCCGCCGGGACCCCGTCGAGTCCCGCGAACTGCAGCTGCGTGGTGAGCGGCAGCGCGCGGACGTCGGCGTCGGTGAAGCCGAGCGCGGCCCAGGCCGCTGCGACCTCGGCCGGTGTCAGGGAGGGATCGAGCAGCCGCTGCAGCCCTGGCGGGAGTGTCGACGCCGCGGCAGCGTCGAGCGCGGTGTTCGCCAGGGAGCCCCCGCCGGCAGCGCTGAAGGCGTCCGCGATCCGGTCGACCCAGGACGCGTCCTCGGCGTTCTCGGCGAGGTAGTCGCCGAACCCGCCCGGCAGCGTGGCACCGTCGATGGGGACCCAGCTGCAGCGGCTCGTGAACGCGGTCCAGGCGTTGCGCACCCGGACCAGGTCCTGTTCCGTCGAGGCGTCCTGTGCTCGGGCGGTCGCGCTGAACTGCCGCAGCCTGGTCGGATCAGCACTGCTGCGTCCGCCGGAGCGACCACCGCCGGTGCGCTGGCGGGCCTGGGCGCTGAAGGTCGCGGACACCGGGGACGGGCGCTTCGGTGTGCTCGACGGCTTCGGGTCGAAGACCGCACTGCTCCAGTCGAGTACGGGCTGCATCGGCACGCCGCCAGCGGTGCGCACGAGCTCACGGTCGGCCTCGCGCTGCCGCCACGAAGCCAGGTCGGCCAGGCGCTGCCGTTCCTCGTCCGCTTGCCGCTGGGCGATCCGAAGCTGGTCGACCATCGCCTCGAGCCCCTTCGCGAGCCGGATGCGGTCGGTCGACTCCGTCAGCCGTGCGGCCTCGAACAGGCGTGCGTACGCACCGTCGAAATCGAGCAGCGCAGCCTCGGCATTGCTCCGGCGCGGTGCGGCGCTGGCACGCAGGGTCATCGCCACCTCCACCGCGCAGTCGACCAACCGCGATGCCGCTGCGTCGTCGAACTCGATCCCCATCGTCCCCCCACCATCCGAAATGACCGATGTGGGAAACGTAGCATTTCAGCGGTGCAGTGTGAAATTGCTGAGACGCGACTGTAGAGAACAGCAAACCGCCGCCCGCGGGGAGCGGACGGCGGTTTGCGTGCCATCGGAGGGACTAGAAGGCGACGCCCCGCGCGGACATGAACGGCACCGGGTCGGTCGTGGCGCCGTTGATGTGCACCTCGACGTGGCTGTGGCACCCGGTGGAGGCGCCGGTCGAACCGACGAGGGCGATGAGCTGCCCCGCCGAGACCTGCTGTCCCGGGCTGACCCGGAACCCACCGTTGACGATGTGACCGTAGGCCGTCTTCACGCCGTTGCCGTGGTTGATGCGGACGTAGTTGCCGTAGCCGCCGTACCAGCCGACGTAGTCGATGGTGCCGGCGGACGCCGCGACGATGGGCGTCGAGCAGCCGCTGGCGAGGTCGGTGCCGTCGTGCTTGGTGACGATCCCGGTGATCGGGTGCACGCGGTAGCCGTACGGGCTGATCACGTAGCCGCTGGCCGGGCGGACCCAGCCCTGGCCGCCGCCCGAGCCGGCGGAACCGCCACTGCCCGATCCGCTGCTGCCGGAGCCGCCACCACCGCCGGACGATCCGCTGCCGGCGTTGGCTGCCGCTGCGGCTGCGAGGGCTCGTGCCGCTCGGGCTTCGGCCTCGCGCGCAGCCTTGGCTTCCGCCGCCTTGCGGATCTGCTCGCCCTTGGCGAACTCGGCCTCGGTCCGGACGCGGCCGGAGACCAGGGTCGCGAGCTGCGCGTCGAGACGGGCCTTGTTCGACTGCTGCTCGTCGTAGGCGGTCTGCACGGCATCGGACGCAGCCTGGGCTTCCTGCATGCGGGCCTCGGCCTTCGCGGCGAGCCGCTCGAGCTCCCCAGCAGCGCGGTCGGCCTGGGCCTCGAGCGAACGAGTGACGCCGGCGTCGACGGCCGCGGCGGCCTGCACACGGTCGGCCTGTTCGGACAGCTTGCTCAGCGCACCGAGGTCGTAGAGCAGGTCGCGGGCGTCCTCGCCCTTGGTGAGCACCGAGGTCGTGACGTCGGCGCCGCCGGAGCGGGCCATCTGCGCGGCGAACTGGCCGGCCTGCGCGGCGCTCTGCTCGGCGACCTTCGCGTGCTCGTCCGCCTTCGCGCGGAGCTGCTGCTCTTCCTCCGCCTTCTCCTGCGAGACGGCCTGGGCCTTGAAGAAGACGTCGCCGAGCTCCTGCGCCTTCGCCTGTGCTGCCTCGACCTTGGCGTCGAGGTCGCTGATGATGCCCTTGATCTCGGTGATCTGCCCCTGCTTCGCGGATTCCTTGCCGCGGGCGTTCTCGACCTCGTCCCACGTGGGGTAGGTCACCGCCTGGGCGGCGGGAGCATCGACGACGACCGTGCCGACGAGGCCCGCGAGTGCCAGTCCGGTGACGGCGAGGCGGAGGCGCACGGAGGCACGAGGGGTGCGGTGGCTGGTGGGGCGAGACATCGACCATGAGCCTATACATCCGTACAGAGAAGATCGGACGCCGACGCGCCGCTGTGGACAACTCCTAGAACCCGCGCTCCTGACGGATCTCGTCCGCGCTGCCGACCACGTCGCGCCGGAGGACGTCCGCACCGGAGGTCCCCGCGTAGTCGTAGACGTCGAAGCCCGTGCAGTGCGTGATCGTCGCCGGGGCACCGAGGGAGTCCTCGACCGCGGTGGTCCACAGGTCGTGGGACCCGACCACCACGAACGTCGGGTCGGCGTCGCGGTAGGCCCCGAGGTCGACGAGCCACGGGTACGTGTCGAAGGTGTCGCGGACCTGCAGCAGCTGCACGTTCGTCGCGGAGTACGTGGCGAGCGGCCGCACCGTCCAGAACTGCCCGACCCCGGTGACCGACCGTCCGTCCGCCCAGCGGTCCAGGCAGGACGACGGGCTGTACCGGGCCGTGGCGACGGCGTGCGCGGTGCTCGGTGCGGTGGCGACCCCGGCGGCGAGGACGGCGACGGCGGCGATCGCGACGGTGGCCCGGACCCCGCGGAACGGCCGGTGCACGCGGGTGCGGCGGACCGCGGTGCGCGTGAGCTCGGCCACCGCGACGAGGGCCAGCAGCGGTGCGGTGACGACGGGCTCGAGGTACCGCGGCGTCTCCGACCCGACGAGGACCACCCCGATCGACGCCGCGACCACGGTCACCAGGGGCAACGCGGTCGCGACGAGCACGGTGCGCGCGGTCCGGACCCGCCAGGCCCACACCGTGCCGCCGACGGTGACGAGCACCCCGACGAACATCAGGAACAGCCCGGCGTCGCCCGCGGCCGTGCCGGCCCGCACGTCGGTCAGCGCCGCGAAGAACTGCAGGGTCTCCACGGCGCGCGACGGCTGGACGTAGGTGGACGGGTCGAGCGACACGAAGGGCTGCAGCGGGATCCGCACCAGGTACCCGAGCAGCGACCCGACCGTCACGGTGCCGGACAGCAGCAGCGCGGGACGCCACCCCACCCGGCGCACCGCCGCCAGCAGCACGAGCGTGACGACGACGGGTGCGGCCGACCACGGCACGTACAGCGGGTTCGACGCGGTCGTGCAGAGCGCCACCAGCCCGAGCACCACGAGCACGACGACGGACGCCCGCCCGACCCGCACGGCGCGGAGCACGAGCACCGCGGTGCCGAGGATCGCCAGCACCACGCCGTAGTAGTACGTCGTGGTCAGCAGCAGGGACGCCAGCTCGAGCGACGTCGCGGTACCCGACGACTCCGTCAGCACCAGCAGGGTCACGAACGCCACGCTCACCGCCGACACCGTGATGCGGGCCGCTCGTCCGGCCGACGGCATGAGCTCGTTCGCGGCAGCCCGCACCAGTGCGTACACGGCCAGCAGGACGAGCACCCCGTTCAGCGCTAGGGCCTGCTGCGGGGTACCCGTGACGAGGGCGCAGAGCAGGTAGACCGGCAACTCGGGGAAGAAGAACAGCGCCGGGGACATCGCCCACTCGAACGGCTGCCCGAGCTGCATCGACCGGTGCACCAGGGGCAGCAGCACCGAGTCGCCGTCGTACCAGAGCAAGGCGACCCGTTCCGTGGCGACGACGTGGCGGAGGGCGATGACGGCCAGGGCCAGCGCGACCAGGGCGCCCAGGGCCTCCCGTCCGATCGCCCCGGCCACGCCGCCGGACCGACGGCCGCCGGACGGAGCCGGCGCCACGGCGGAGCGACGCGGTGCTCGGGGCATGTCCCGGAGCGTACCGAGGGCTGCTCGGGACGACCCCACAGGACGGGGAGCGCGCTGCGAGTCCGACCGGCTACCCTTGTGCGCTGTGACCGACGCGCGCGAACAGTTGATCCAGTACATCTCCTCCGAAGCGGTGTTCCACGGCGACTTCACCCTGACCAGCGGGAAGAAGGCGACGTACTACATCGACCTGCGGAAGGTCAGCCTGGACCACCGGGTCGCGCCGCTGATCGGCCAGGTCATGACCGAGCTCGTGCAGCAGGTGCCGGACGTCTCGGCCGTCGGCGGACTCACCATGGGCGCCGACCCCATCGCCAGCGCCGTGCTGCACCAGGCCGCCGCACAGGGCCTGACCTACGACGCCTTCGTCGTCCGCAAGGAGCCCAAGGACCACGGCCGCGGCAAGCAGGTCGAGGGCCCGGACCTGAAGGGCAAGCGCGTCGTCGTGCTCGAGGACACCTCCACCACGGGCGGATCGCCGCTCAAGGCTGCCGAAGCGCTCGAGCGTGAGGGCGCGATCATCGCCGCCGTCGCGGTCGTCGTCGACCGCGACACCGGCGCCAAGGAGACCATCGAGGCAGCCGGGTACCCCTACTTCGCGGCCATCGGGTTGGCTGATCTGGGGCTGACCGCGTGAGCGGGAGCGTCCGGACGACGCGCGCGACCCCGAGGACACGGCCGGCCCCGCAGCGGCGGCCGACGGTGCCGACGGGGTGGACGGCCAGGAGGCCCGGCGCGCGTCCGACCCGGACGCTCCGTTCCACGGTCTCCGCAGCGCCGCGGACATCTTCGGCGCCCCGCGTGGCGAGGAGGACTGGCCCTCGCGACGGCAGCGCCGCGAGGCCGAGCGCACCGCTCGCGAGACGGGGGCACCGCTGCCGGAGCCGTTCGAGGCGTCGGCGCCCGAGCCCGAAACCTCCGCACCGGCTGTGCCTGCTCCGACCGCTCCGGACCTGGACGACGCCGCGACGCAGGCGATTTCGATGCCCGAGCAGCTGTCGGCGCCGTCCGAGAGCCCGGACGCCGCCGCCGAGCACGAGCGCTCCACCCTGCACGACCGCATCCCGCCGGCCGCCGTCGTGCCGCCGAACCCCACCGCGCCGCACCCCTCGTCGATCGTGCTCCCGACCGCGCAGACCCACCGCGACGAACGCGCCGCGGCGTCGCAGGCCATCGAGGACGAACGTCGCCGCGTCGACCCGTTCGGCGAGGGCCGTGCCGACGTCGACTGGCTCGGCCGTGCGACCGGGTCCGGCGCACCCGTCCCGCCCACCGGGCCCGTGGCACACCAGCCGCTCGGCGTCGAGAACGTGCTGCCCCCGTCCGAGGAGCCGCCGAGCTTCACCGACCTGCTCCGGATCACCGGCACGGGGCCCGTGCCCACGCAGGGCGCCGGACCGGACCGGCCGTTCGACTGGGCCATCCGCGACGACGAGACCGGCGAGGTCCCGACGACCCTGACCGGCGACTCGTTCGACACGACGGCGTTCGGTGACGGCGGTTCGTGGTCGTTGGCGGACGAGACCGAGACCGAGGCCGAGGTCGTCTCGGGCGAGGTCGACACCCCGGTCGACGGGGTGCCGCAGGCGCGTCGGACGTTCCCGGTGCCCCCGGCCGTGCCGGGTGCCGTCCCGCCGGCCGTCGTGCCGCCTGCTGCTGCCGCTCCTGCTCCTGCTCCTGCTGCTGTTCCTGCTCCTGCTCCTGCGGCGCCGACCGAGGCACTGGACGTGCGTCCGGAGCCCGCCGCCGGTGACGGGGCGGAGTCGGGGACGGGCCTCCCGGAGGACGCGGCGACCACCGCGCTGCCGGCCGCCGCTGCTCCGCCGCTCGTCGAACCCGCTGCGTCGCCCGCGTCCCCAGCGCACCTGCCGCCTGCGGTGGGGCACGACCTGGACGCCGTGCTCGGCCTGCGCGGGGACGACACGGGGGCGCAGCCCACGGCGTTGCCGGCCGCTGCGCCGGACGACCTGGACCAGTCCGAGTGGGACGGCCGCGAGACCAGCGACACGAGTGCGATCAAGGACTTGTTCGGCACCGAGGCCGTCGGGCAGCTCGGCGGCACGGGGTACGACCCGGAGGACACCGGGACGCGGATGATGCCGACGGCCGCGGTGCCGTCAGCTGTTGTTCCGTCTTCCACGTCCGCCGCCGCGTCGACCGGCGAGCGCGACAACTTCATCAACCAGGGGGCGGCGCGCCTGCGGAGCGAGGGCAAGCGCGGCAAGCAGCTGCTCGTCTACGGCTCGATCGCCCTGATCGTCGTGCTCATCGTGCTGGTGTTCCTGCTGTCGAAGTGGATCCTCGGCAACAACATCTCCGACCAGGAGATCGCACCGACGAAGTCACCGGTGGCAGCGTCATCGGCTCCGGCGACTCCCTCGGCTGCGGCGTCTGCCGCTCCCTCGGACGAGGCCGCTGCTCCGGCTGCCACGCTCCAGTTCGCCACCACGCCGGCGCTGCCGGGCGAGCACGCCTGGACCGACCTGGCCGGCGGGGAGTGCCTGTCGCCGTTCACCAACGCCTGGGCGCAGAGCTTCACGGTCGTCGACTGCGCGACGCCGCACATCGGGCAGCTCACCGCACGGATCGCGGTCGACGGGGATGCGTACCCGGGGGCCGAGACCCTCGCGACGCAGGCCGCCGACCAGTGCCAGTCGGACGCGGCGCTGAACGCCTCGGCGGCTGCGGCCGTCGGGGACGTGCAGGTGCAGGGGTCGTACGCGCCGGATCAGGCGACGTGGGACCAGGGCGACCGGTTCATCTCGTGCTTCGTGACGCGGTCGTCGGGGCAGGAGCTCACGGCGTCGTTGGCGCCGGGGGCGTAGGGCTGCGGCTGCGGCGGGCGGCGGCTGCGGCGGGCTGGTGGGGCGGTCGACGTGGAACGACACCGTCGACGTCGTACGACATCGATCTCGTCGCTCGTTGCGCGCCGGTGATGCCCGCGTGCGCAACGAACGACATCCCCGACGTCGTGCGACGTCGGGGATGTCGTTCGGGGTCGAGGTATGCGCGGGTCAGGCGGCCGCGGGGACCTTCGCCGACACGTCGGACAGGGTCTGCAGCTCGTCGTCGCTGAGCTCGAGCTCCGCCGAGGCCAGGAGCGCCGGCAGCTGCTCGGTGTTGCGGGCGCTGGCGATCGGTGCGACGACGTCCGGCTGCGCCTGCAGCCACGCCAGGGCGACGGTCGCGAGCTCGGTGTCGCGGGCCTCAGCGATGGTGGACAGGGCGTCGACCACGGCGAGCCCCTCGTCGTTGAAGTAGCCCGAGACCTGGCCCTCGCGGTCCTTGCCGGCGAAGTCCTCCTTCGAGCGGTACTTGCCGGTCAGGAACCCGGCGGCGAGTGCGAAGTACGGCACGACGCCGACGCCGTGCGCGTGGGCGAGCGGCGCGATCTCGGACTCGTACGGCTCGCGGGTGACGAGGTTGTAGTGCGGCTGGATCGCGACCGGCTGCGCGAGGCCGTTCTCGGTCGCGATGCGGATCCACTCCTCGGCGCGGTCCTTCGAGTAGTTCGAGATCGCGGTGTAGCGGACGATGCCGTCCTTCACGAGCTGGTCGAAGGCGCGGACGGTCTCCTCGAGCGGGGTCGACTGGTCGTCGAAGTGCGCGTAGTAGAGGTCGATCCGGTCGGTGCCGAGGCGCTGCAGGCTGGCACGGGCGGCAGCGGCGACGGTGTCCGCGCCGAGGCCCTGGAACTGCGGGTGCTGCGAGCCCTTCGTGGCGATGACGACGTCGTCACGCTTGCCCGAGGCCGCGAGCCACGAACCGATCACCCGCTCGGACTCGCCGCCCTCGTTGCCGGGGGCCCACGCGGAGTACACGTCGGCGGTGTCGATGAAGTCGCCGCCCGCCGCGGTGTAGGCGTCGAGCACCTGGTGGGAGGTCGACTCGTCCGCCGTCCACCCGAAGACGTTGCCGCCGAGGGCGAGGGGGAACACGTGGAGGTCGCTGGTACCGATGCGGGGCATACGGGGGTCCTTTCGTGGTCGGGCGAGCGGTCCTCGATGCGAACCGCTCCTCGGCCGACGCTATGCCCCGAGGCTTGACACGGCCCCGGTGGCAGCGGGTTGCATGGACCCATGACCGCACTCACCGATGCCCTCGCCGACCCCCGTTCCTCGGTGCGGCTGCAGGCCGTGATGGCCGCCGGGACCACCCCGGAGGCGGCCGACCTCGACGTGCTCGTCGAGCAGTGCGCCGTCGAGCCGGACTTCTTCGTCCGCGACATGCTCACCTGGGCGCTGACCCGGCACCCGTCGGCCGACGTCGTCGCGCGGGTGGTCCCGTCGCTCACCCGTTCCGAGCCGCAGGCCCGCAGCCAGGCGTTGCACACCCTGTCGAAGGTCGGCGACCCGTCGGCGTGGCCGTCGGTGCGCCCGCTGCTCGCCGACCACGACGACGAAGTGCTCCGCGCCGCCTGGCGGACCGCCGTCGCACTCGTGCCCGACGACGAGCGGGCCGACCTGGCCCGGACGTTGGCGGTGCAGCTCGGGGTCGGTCCGCGCGAACGGCGGCTCAGCCTGTCGCGGGCACTGGTCGGGTTGGGCGAGGAGACGGTGGCGCCGGTGCTCGCGGCGGCTGCCGGCCGGGGCTCCGACGCCGTGCGGGACCACGTCGCCGACACGGAGCGGCTGTTGCACGACCCGGACGCGGCGTCCGCGCTCGCTCTCGAGCGGGCTCGGCGCGAGGTGGCGCTCGGCCGGACCCGGTCTGCCAAGGGGTGAGCGCGGCCGTGGACGACACCGGCTGACGGACGGGAGGCCCGTGGCGACGCCGCCACGGGCCTCCCGTCCGTCACTGGCTGGGCTGGGGTCGGCTGCCGGGCTCGCGTGAGGTTCCACGACATGCCGTCGGTTCGTCGCCGAGGTTCCACGGAGGGCCCTGAGCGCGCCGAGGTTCCGAGATTTCGGAACCTCAGCGGGAGCGGGCGTCAGTCGGCGTCGGGGGCGAGCCAGATCGCGGTCGCGGCGGCGGCGGGCAGGTCGACGAGCGCCTCGGCGCCGTCGGCCCCACGTCGGGAGACCGCGATGACGCCGGCGTAGTCCCGCACCCGCTCGACCCGCAGGTGGGTGCCGAGGCCGACCCCGAGCTCGTCGAAGTACCGCAGCAGCGAGGGGTCGTCGTCGGACACCCGGTCGACGGTGCCGCACGCACCGGGCTCGATCGCACCGAGCAGCGTGCCGAGCGTGGCGGGCACGGTGCCGTCCGCGGCGGGGATCGGGTCGCCGTGCGGGTCGTGCGTCGGGTGCCCGAGGTCGGCGTCGACCCGGTCGAGGAACCGCTCCGACACCGCGTGCTCGAGCGCCTCGGCCTCGGTGTGGACCTCGTCCCAGGTGTAGCCGAGGCGGGACACCAGGAACGACTCGATCAGCCGGTGCCGTCGGACCATCGCCACGGCGACCTGGTGCCCGAGGGGGTGAGCACGACGCCGTAGTACGGGGTGTGCTCGATGAGGCCGTCGCGGTCGAGCTTCTTGAGGTTGCCGGACACCGTCGAGGCCGACACCTTCAGCGTCGCCGCGATGTCCCGCGTGGCCAGTCCGGCGCCACCGCGCTCCCCGGCCTTCCAGATGAGCTTGACGTAGTCCTCGGCCATGGTCGACAACGAGGGCAGGCGCATACCGCCAATCGTACGGCTGCACTGGTACAACCGGGACGTGCACCAACCCCGTCGCCGCCGCTGGCCGGTCCCGCCCTCGCTGCTCATCGGCCTCGCGCCGCTCGTGGTGTTCGCGGCGATCAGCGCGTGGCGGTCGCGCCCGAGCGACGACTACCCGACCCTCGGCCAGACGGTGGACAGCGTCGTCCGGTCGTTGGTCGTCCCCGAGGGCATCGCCGCCGTCGCACTCGCCGTGGTCGTCACGGGACTCGGGTGGTGGCGGATCGCGACCGTCGACCGCACCCGGACACCGCTGCGCTGGGCGGCGCTGGCTCCGGCTCTGGTCCTGGTGGTGTGCGTGGTGCGCCTGCCGTTCATCGACTGGGCAGCGTTGCCCGTGCGCTACTTCCTGCTGCTCACCGTCGGGGTGCTGTTCGTCGGGGTGTTCGAGGAGCTGATGGCCCGGGGAACGCTGCTGGTCGGGCTCCGGCGCCGGGTGCCCGAGTTCGGCGTGTGGGCGCTGTCGTGCGTGCTGTTCGGGCTGCTGCACCTGCTCAACGCGCTCGCCGGGGCCGGCATCGGACCGACGCTGGTCCAGGTCGTGTTCGCGGCGTCGTTCGGCTCCACGCTCTACGTCGCTCGCCGGGTGACCGGGTCACTGCTCGTGCCGGTGCTGCTGCACGCGTTCTGGGACTTCGGGTCGATCGGGTACTCCGCGACCGCCGATCCGTCGGACACCGGTCGGCTCGTGGGCCTCGGGCTGATCGGCCTGTTCTCGTTCCTGGTGCTGGCGTTCGGGATCGTCGCGGGCGGCATGGTCGCGTGGCGCGACGACCGTCCGCGTCGCCTGGCGAAGCGGTGGCGTTCGGTGCCGCCGATGGCGGCGTTCGCCCTGGAGGCCCGTGGCTTCGAACCCGCACAGCCTGCGGTCCGGTTCACCTCGCGGTAGACACCCGTTCGCGCGCTGGCAACCGCCTCTCCCTACCGTCGTGGTGATTCCAAGTCGGTACCAAGAGAGGAGCGCCGCTCGGTCCCCGAGCGGCCACCACACATGCGCAGAACCGCTGTCCGCGGGGTGACCGTCGCCGTCGCCGCGACCGCACTCGTGCTCGGGACACCCCTCGTCGCCCAGGCGGCCACGACGTACCCGAGCGACTCCGCCAAGCCCGACCTCGTCTCGCTGCTGAGCGGGTACGACCAGTTCTGGACGTCGAGCGGCGCCAACGACCTGCACGGCACGGTCGTCGACCCGGCCACGCTGGCGAAGAACGACCAGCTGACCTCGTGGATCAACCAGAACGCCACCGCGGCGCAGCAGTTCACCGCGCTGCAGGACTCCGAGTACCAGAACGCCACGAACACCGCCTACGACCAGTCCTCCACGGTCGCGCAGGGGCTCGGCGACGTGCTCGAGAAGGCGTACGTGCAGGGCCGGCTCGACGGCGCCCTGCCGTTGACGAGCGCGGTCATCAACAGCTCGAACGGCAGCACCGGAGCGTACGTGAGCACCGGCACCGCGAAGGCCCACTACAGCTACCCGCGCCCCTACCTGCCCGCGACCTCCACCGCGACGCTCCCCGCGACCGACGACCAGACCGGCTGCGCCCCCGCGACGGTGAACGCCTCGTCGGTCTCCACCAACCGCGCCGGCAAGGCGTGGGCATCGGCCGACGGCACGCTCGACATCACCCGCGTCCCGGTCGCCACGGACACCACGCACGAGTTCTCGCCGAACGACGTCGTCCTCGACGCCGGCTACGGCACCGCGGGCATCTGCACCGGCGGCTCGTACCCCAGCGGACACACCACCACCGCGTACCAGGCCGGCATCACCCTGGCGACGCTCGTCCCCGAGCTCGCGCCGGAGATCCTCGCCCGCACGTCGGAGAACGGCAACGACCGCATCGTCCTCGGCGTGCACTACCCGCTCGACATCATGGGTGGGCGCATCGACGGCGAAGCCGCCCTCGCAGCCCGCTGGTCGGACACCCAGTACCGCACCGACGTGCTCGAGCCCGCTCGCGCCGAGCTCGTGCGGTACCTCGAGCAGCAGTGCGGCGACACCCTGGCGAACTGCATCGCCGAGGAGAAGCCCTACACGAACAACCCCTACGGCGGGAAGGCGATCCCCGGCGGCACAGCCCAGATCGTCACCGACCGTGCCTCGGCCGTGCGGGTCTACCAGGAGCGCATGACCTACGGCTTCGCGAAGACCGGGACCGCCGGCCAGGCGCCCTCCGTCCCCACCGGCGCGGAGAACCTGCTCCGCACCACGTTCCCGACGCTGACGGACGCCCAGCGCACGTCGGTACTCGCCCAGACGGAGATCGACTCGGGCTACCCGCTCGACCAGACCGGCACGGCGAACGGCTCGTGGGAGCGACTCGACCTCGCAGCCGCGACGAGCGCGACCGTGTCGGTCGCCACCGACGGTGCCGTGGAGGTCCTGTCGACCGGCGGCGCCGCGCGGGTGCTGACCGGTGTCCTCACCGCCCCGCACGGTTCGTCGGTCGCAGCCGGGTCGAAGCTGGCGCTGGCCGGCACGGGCTTCACCGCCGGTACGACGCTGTCCGTCGTCCTGCACTCCGACCCCGTCACGGTGGGCACCCTGACCGTCGCCGCCGACGGCACGGTCGCCGGCACCGTGACGATCCCCGCCGGCACCGCCACCGGTGCGCACACGGTCGACCTGGTCGCCAGCACGGGCGACTCGGTGCTGGCCGCACCACTCGCCATCACCGTCACTCCGGCGGCGGCCGGCGGAACGGGAACGGGAACCGGCACCGGCGGGACGGGCACGGTCGGGACGGGCACCGGCGTGGCGACCGACCCCGGCGCGACCACGGGCGGCACCGGCATCCACCTGCCGGTCGTCAGCGGCTGACCCGGTCGCACCACCGCACCACCGCACAACCGATGCGACCGGCCGGTGCCCGCACCCCGCGGGCACCGGCCCCACCGCTCTCCGCCCTCCTCACCCTTCACCCCGTTCCCCGCTCGCCACCTTCCTCGGAGCCACGTCATGCGCACGCGCACCATCTGGACCACCGCCGGTGCGGCACTCACCGTGCTCGCCGCGGCCGGACTCGTCACGACCGCGCTCCTCGGCAGCGACCGCACCGCCGCCGCACCGGTGACGATCCCGGCACCGGCACCGGCACCGGCACCGGCCACGGCCGCGCCCGCGGTCCCGCACGTCGACGCCGCCGCGGTCGCGACGCTGCCGGAAGCGCAGTACTCCGCCGTCATCGCCGGCCTGGTGCCCTTCGACCGCACCGTGCGGTCGGACACCGTGTTCCACCTGACCGCGGACGCGCCCCTGTTCGGTGCCCACCGCGACCGCCCGGTCGCCCGTCTCGCCGCGCAGGACTTCCTGCGGCAACCGACCACCGTCGTCGGGGTCGAACGCGACGGCGACTGGGAGCTCGTCCTCACCCCTGCCCGCCAGCAGCTGCCGTCAGCCGCGGGGACCACCGGCGCCGCCGCGCAGACCGCGGCGTGGGTGCCGGTGCGCGCGCTCCGGGAGATTGCGACACCGCGCTCCCGGATCGTGATCTCGACGACCGACCAGACCGTGTCCGTCGTGAACGCGGCCGGCACGACCCTGCAGCGCTTCGACGCCGGAGTCGGCACGGCGGACACCCCGACGCCGACGAACGTGACCGGGTACCTCGAGCAGCGCTACGTCGACCCGGCCCAGGGCACGGGGGACCACCCGATCCAGCTCACATCGCTGCACTCGGGCGCCGCCGACGAGCCGTACGGCGGCCACGACGGCGGGCTGATCGGCCTGCACTGGAACGCCACGACCTCCGGCACGGTGTCGCACGGCTGCGTCCGGCTCGACGCCGATGCCGTCGCCGCGGTGAACGCACTGCCGCTCGGCACCCTCGTCACCGTCGAGTGACCCGCCGCTGACCCGTCAGGGTTTGCGGCCGACGGCGAAGACCCGACGGAACGGGTACACCGTGCCGTGGGCGCTCGCCGGGTACGCCTCGCGCAGCGCCACCCGGTACCGCTCGACGTACTCCGCCGTCAGCGCACCGCTCGGGTCGGCGGCGTCGAGGGCAGCCAGTGCCGGTCGCAGCCCGGTGCCGCGCACCCAGTCGAGCACCGGATCCTCGCCCGGCAGCAGCTGCGCGTAGGTCGTCTCCCACGCGCGGGCCGCGAACCCGGCGTCGAGCATGATGCCGAGGTAGCCGGCGGGGTCGAGCACCGGGTCCTCGCGCAGGACGCCGTCGAGCGCGGAGGCCCACGGCCCGGAGGCCCCGATCGACCGCATCAGCGCGTGCGACGGCGACCCGAAGTTGCCCGGCACCTGCATCGCGAACCACGACCCGGACGGCATCGCGTCGAGCCACCGCGGCAGCAGCGCCACGTGCGACGGCACCCACTGCAGCGCCGCGTTCGTCACGACCACGTCGTCGGTCGGCCCGGGCGTCCAGTCCTCGATCGCACCGAGCTCGAACGACAGGTTCGGCAGGCCCGCCAGAGCGGGGTCGGCCGCAGCCGACGCGAGCATCTCCGCCGAGCTGTCGATCCCGACCACCGGCGACGAACGCCACCGCGCTGCCAACGTGGCGGTGAGGGCCCCGGGACCGCAGCCCAGGTCGACGACGCGACGCGGGGCCTCCAGTCCGTCACCGGCCGGCCACGCGACCTGCGCGACCAGGTCGTGGAACGGACGCCCGCGGTCGTCCGCGAACGCGGCGTACCGCGACGGGTCCCAGCGCATCGCTACAGCTCGACCTCGAAGGGGGCGGTGCGCACGAGCTCGTGCACGCCGGAGATGACCTCGCTCGGACGGAACGGGTAGCGGTCGATCTCGCCCTGGTCGCTGATGCCCGTCATGACGAGCACGGTGTGGAGCCCCGCCTCGATGCCGGCCTGCACGTCGGTGTCCATCCGGTCGCCGATCATGCCGGTGTTCTCGGAGTGCGCACCGATGCGGTTCATCGCCGAGCGGAACATCATCGGGTTCGGCTTGCCGACCACGTACGGCTGCTTTCCGGTCGCCTTCTCGATCATCGCGGCGATCGCGCCCGTGGCGGGCAGGACGCCCTCGGCCGACGGGCCGGTGGCGTCGGGGTTCGTGACGATGAAGCGAGCGCCGTCGCGGATCAGGCGGACGGCCTTGGTGATCGCCTCGAACGAGTAGTTGCGGGTCTCGCCGACGACGACGTAGTCGGGGGCGGTCTCGGTCATGATGAACCCGGCTTCGTGCAGGGCGGTGGTCATGCCGGCCTCGCCGATGACGAACGCGGAGCCGCCGGGCATCTGCGACTTGCAGAAGTCGGCAGTGGCGAGGGCGCTCGTCCAGATGCGCTCCTCGGGGACGTGGATGCCGGACCAGCGGAGCCGCGCGCTGAGGTCACGCGGCGTGAAGATCGAGTTGTTCGTCAGGACGAGGAACTCGGTGCCCTCGTCGAGCCACTGCTGGATGAGCTCGGGGGCACCGGGGAGGGCCTGGTTCTCGTGGACGAGCACGCCGTCCATGTCGGTCAGCCAGCACTCGACGTCGTCGCGGGTCGCCATGGCCTCACCCTACTGCGCACGGCCGACGGGCCGGCCCGTCGGACGGGTTCCTTCGAAGGGGCCGGGAGGCGCGGATCGGCTCTTGCGCGTCGCCCACGGACCCGAGATGGTCGAGTCACCGAACGCCACTCGGCTTTGCCCTAGGCTTTTCGGGACACGTACCGAATCAAGGAGAACCCGCCGTGCTCGTCGAACCCGGATCCCCGACCGCCACGCCCCGCCCCGCTGCGGTGCCGGACCTGGTCGACGAGGCGCCGCGACGACGTCGGGGCCGACCCAACGTGCTGAGCCGCGAACAGGTGATCGACGCCGCGACGGCGATCGCGAACGAGGACGGCCTCGACCGCCTGTCGTTCCGTGCGCTCGGGGTGCGGCTCGGCGTCGCGCCGATGACCGTGCACCGGACCATCGGCGGCCTCGACGACCTGCACGGTGAACTCGTCCGTCGCACCGTCGACGAGTTCACCGCCACCTTCGTCTGGCCGGACGAGTGGCACGCGGTGGTGCGCACCTTCGCGACGACGTTCCGCGACCTGATGCGCACCCACCCCCTGGTGCTCGAGTCGCACAGCCGGCGCGGGGCCCTGGTGTCCACCGAGTCCGACGCCGTCGTGGCGAAGGTCGTCGGGGCGCTCCGCTCCGCCGGGCTGCCGGATGCCGAGGCGATGTACGCGTTCTTCGTCGTGTACGACTTCGTGGTGGGGCACACCTCGGTGCAGATCGGGCGGGGCGATGCCGAGGCCGGGCGTCCCGAGCGGCACGCCCTCGTCGGAGAGCTCCTGGGGGAGCACTCGTACGACGCACGCTTCGCGCTCGGGCTCGACGTCCTCATCGCGGGGATCGAGTCGCGCGTCGCCCGCGGCGCCTGACTCCCGCGGCGCCTGGCCTCGGCGCCGCTGTGACCGGGACCTGGTTCCCTGCGCCCGGCCGTACGCTGGTGCGGTGACCACTGCGCCCGAACCGTCGCACGAACTGACGACGAACGGCGTCGGCCCGCATCCGGAACCCTGGCCCGACGACCCACGGCTCGACCCGGAGCTGCTGGCGGCGGGGGACTCGCGGAACGTGCTCGACCACTTCCGGTACTGGTCGATGGACGCCATCGTCGCCGAGCTCGACACCCGCCGGCACGCGTTCGACGTGGCGATCGAGAACTGGCAGCACGACCTGAACATCGGGTCGATCGTGCGGAGCGCCAACGCGTTCCTGGCGGGCACGGTCCACATCATCGGGCGGCGGCGCTGGAACAAGCGCGGTGCGATGGTGACCGACCGGTACCAGCACGTCCGGTACCACCCCGACGTGCAGGCGTTCCTGGTCGCGATGGCCGAGGAGCAGCGCCCGGTGATCGCGATCGACAACACCCCCGGTGCCGAGCGCATCGAGACCGCGGCGATCCCGGAGCGGTGCGTGTTCCTGTTCGGTCAGGAGGGTCCCGGGCTCACCGACGAAGCGGTGGCCGGGGCGTCCGGGCACCTGGAGATCACGCAGTTCGGGTCGACGCGGAGCATCAACGCCTCGGCCGCGGCTGCGATCGTCATGCACTCGTGGATCGTGCAGCACGCGGCGCCTGCCGACGCGACTTCCTGAGCAGAAATGGTCGGGTACGGGCCCCGGACCCGACCATTCCTGCTCACGAAGCGGGCGTGAGGGACGCGGGACGGGCCTCCCACCAGCCGCGTCAGCGCGGGGCGGTCGTGCGGCGGGCGACCAGGCGGGGCTCGACCAGGGACTCGGTGGCGGCCAGCCCCGGGTCGGCGATGCGGGCGAGCAGGCGCTCGCCGGCGCCGCGGCCGATCTCGACACTGCGGTCGTCGATGCTCGTCAGGCCGACGTAGCGCGTGGCGGCGACGGGGGTGTCGTCGTAGCCGATGACGGAGACGTCCTCGGGGACCCGGAGTCCGCGTTCGGCGAGTTCGGACAGTGCTCCGAGGGCCATCACGTCGTTGGCGGCGAACACCGCGGTGACGTCGGGGTGCTCGTCGAGCAGGGCGCCGAGGGCGCGGGATCCGGCCTCTTCGGTGGGTTCGCCGGGCAGGACCACGACGGCGACCGTCGCGCGGCCGCCCGCCGCTGGCGCCCCGGCTGCCGCGCCCTCGAACCCTGCGCGGCGTTCCTTCGACGCCGCCGAGCTCGCCCCACGAAGCCGAGCCGCGTGTGGCCCAGCGCGAGCAGGTGCTCCGCGGCCATCCCGCCGCCGGCCCGGTCGTCGTTCGCCACGGTGTCCGCGCGGGGGATCGACACACGCCCACCGGCGATGACGACGGGCATCGACGCCGGGATCGCCAGGTCGGTGTCGGGCTCGCCAGCGATGACGATGCCCTCGACGCGCATGGACAGGAAGCCCTCGACCGGCGAGGCGTCGAGCCCCGTGTTGAGGAACCGGTCCGCGACGACGAGACGGTGGCCCTGGTCCTGCAGGGCCTCGCGGAGCCCGGTGAGCAGGTCGACGAACCACTGGTTCCGGAAGTCGTCGAGGACCACGCCGACGGTGCGGCTGCGGGTTCCGGCGAGGGACACGGCGGCGGTGGAGGGCCGGTAGTCGAGCTCCTGGATCGCCGTGAGCACGGCGGCCCGGCGCTGGTCACTCACCCGGGGGGAGCGCTGCAGCACCAGGGAGACGAGGACTTCGAGACCCCGGCGCGCGCGGCGACGTCGTAGATGGTCGCGGGTTTGCCGTCTCCCATGATGCGCTTCGACCTCCGTTGGTTCGTCCGTCGATCGTAGCGGTTGACGTGACATGCGCGGGGTGGGGCGCGGGGCGCGGGGCGCGAGGGTCGGTGCGCTTCGTGAGCAGAAATGGTCGGGTCCGTGGTGCGGACTCGACCGTTTCTGCTCACCAAGTGCAGGTGGTCACTCCTCCACACGGGAGGCCCGGGGCACGTTGTGCACGGAAGGTGCGTTCGCGCGTGTGCACCCTGCGCGGGGGCGCGAGTGTGGACGGCATGCGAGCACGCCCACTTCCACCCCGCCTCCGGTACCGCTCGTTCGACGTCAGGGCCGCTGACCGTGCGGGTGTCGGCCGACAACGACTCCGACGGCGAGACCTGGTCCGGCCGACCCGATCGATCCGCTGGGCGCGGGGACGCCCACCCGACGGCGTCGAACGGATCCGAGGCGTTCCGGCCGATCCTGCTGCCCGGACAGTTCGTCAGCCACCTCTCGGCAGCCGTGCTGTGGGAGCTGCCGCTACCCGTCGGTGCCGCAGGGAAGGTGCACATCACGAGTCTGATCCCCGCCGCCCAACCACGTCGGACCGGAGTCGTCGGACACCGCATCACCGCCGACCGGGCTGCCGTCGCCGAGCGCTGGGGGATGCCCGTGAGCACTCCGGCGGCGATGTGGGTCGACTGCGGTGCGCTCCTGAGCATCGACCAGCTGGTCGCACTGGGCGATGCGATCGTCACGATCCGGCGGTGCGCCACGACGGTCGACGACCTGCGCGGAGCGCTCGACCGGGCCGGGCGCGCGCAGGCGTCCGGAAGCTGCGGGTGGCGCTCGAACTCGTGCGGGTCGGTGCTGGCTCACCGCAGGAGACCCGGGCACGGTTGGCCATCGTGCGCGCCGGGCTGCCCGAACCGAAGCTGCAGGTCGACGTCCTCGACCGGGCCGGGCGGTTCGTGGGGCGCGTCGACATGGCGTACCCGCAGCAGCGCATCGTCATCGAGTACGAGGGGGACCAGCACCGGACGGACGCCGAGCAGTGGGGTCGTGATCTGCGGCGCTACCGCGAGATGGAGCGGCTCGGCTGGGCGGTCGTGCGGTGGACGAAGTCCGACCTGGGCGTGCACGCGGCGGGCGCCGTCGACCACATGAGGGAACTGCTCGCGCGCCGGGGTAGCGTCCGCCGCATGGCGACGCTGCTCATCACCGGGGCCGCAGGACGCATCGGGGCGGCTCTCCGGCCCAGGCTCCTGGCGGCCGGACACGACCTCGTCCTGCTCGACGAACGGACGCCCGACGACCCGGTCGTCGCCGGGGAGCGGTTCGTCTCCGGCTCGGTGAACGACCCCGCTGCGCTGGACGACGCGCTCGCCGGGGTGGACACGGTGGTGCACCTGGCAGGGATCCCGACCGAGGCCGCGTGGGACGACCTGCTCGCGGCGAACCTGACCGGCACGAAGAACGTGCTCGAGCGGGCGGCCGCAGCCGGGGTGCTCCGGGTACTGCTCGCGAGCTCGATCCACGCGGTCGGCCGGGTCCCCGAGCCGCTCGACGAACCGGGCAGCGTGCCGGGCGATCGACTCCGCGGCCGGACACCTACTACGGCGTGACGAAGGCGGGGATGGAACTGCTCGGCAGCCTGTTCGCCGACCGGTACGACATGTCGATCGTCTCGGCGCGCATCGGGGCCTTCGGGAAGCAGCCGTCGTCGTCGCGAGCGCTCCTGATGTGGAGCTCGCCCGACGACTTGGCGCGCCTGGTGCTCGCGACCGTCGACCTGCGCGAACCGGGGCACCACGTCGTGTGGGCGCTGTCGCGGAACACCGGGTCGCCGGCCGACCTGACCGCGGGTGAGGCGATCGGCTTCGTCCCGCGCGACGACGCGTCCCGCGCGCTCGACCCCGACGATCGGGCGGACCTGCCGCCGGAGGACCTGCGGTTCCTCGGCGGCGAGATGGTGTCGTTGCCCCTCGGGCGCGGCACTTCGTGAGCAGAAATGGTCGGGTGGCCTGACGCCACCCGACCATTTCTGCTCACCAAGCGAACCCCGCCCCCGCGCGAACCCGCCCCGCGCTACCCGATCAGGCTCGGGCGCAGGTCGCGCAGCGTGCGGGAGCGGGTCTGCCGCGCCGTGACCACGAAGGACACCAGCAGCGCCCCGAGCAGCCAGCAGAGCAGCACGCCCGCGTCGGACCACGCGGCGCCGAGGTTCCCGCCGTACATCGTCTGCCGGATCGCGTCGACCGAGTACGTCATCGGCAGCGCGAAGTGCAGCGCGGCCAACGGCCCCGGCAGCGTCTGCCACGGGAACGTCCCGCCGGCGGTGACGAGCTGTACGAGCATGAGCACCAGGCCGAGGAACTGTCCCACCGACCCGAGCAGCACGTTGAGCGCCATGATGACCGCCGCGAAGGTCGCCGAGGCGAGCACCATGATCCCGATCGTGCCGCCGACGTGCACCACGTTCAGGTCGAGGGCGAACCGCACGATGAAGAACAGCGCCACCATCTGCACCAGGCCGAGCAGCGCCGGGGTCAGCCAGCCGCCGAACACCACCGCGAGGGCTTCCGCACCGCGGTGATCGCCCGCTTCGAGATCGGCTTGAGGATGAGGAACAGTGCGTACATGCCGATCCAGGCCGCGAGCGAGATGAAGAACGGCGCGAGGCCGGCGCCGTAGTTCGACGCGGCGGCGACGTTGTCGTCCCCGACCTTCACCGGGTCGGAGATGACCGAGGCCTGCGACTCCCGCTCCGAGGCGTTCGACGCGGGGATCTTCGTGCGGCCCTCGTCGAGTGACGCGGCGAGCTTCGCGGACCCGGTCTTGAGCTCGTCCAGCCCGGATGCGAGGGACGAAGCACCCTCGTCGGCGGATGCTGCGCCCGTGGCGAGTGACGAAGCACCTGACGACAGCGTGGGTGCGGCGGACGCGAGCGCAGACGTGCCGGCTGCCACCTGCGAGGCGCCCGACGAGAGCGTGGACGCCCCGGTCGCCGCCGACGCGATGCCGGAGGACAGCTCGGGAGTCGCGGCCGCCAACGACGAGGTACCGGCCGCGACCTGGGCCGATCCGTCGCGGAGCTGGTCCACCGACGACTTCGCGGTGGCGTAGGTCTTCTTCGCCTGTGCGCCCGTGGCGTTCACCTGCGTGACGGCATCCGTGACGGTGGCGGTCAGCGCGGCCTGCTGCTCCTCGGTGAGCTCGACACCCTCGGGCAGGTTGTCGGTGATCCCGGCGAGCACGGTGTCGGCATCGAGCGGCTGCAGTGCGTCGACGTCGGAGCTGTACCCGTCGATCTGGTCGGCGAGCCGCTTGTTGCCGGCGGCGACCTTCTGCGCCCCGTCGTTCAACTGCTGCGTCTGCGACGGCAGCGCAGCGGTCTGCTGCTGTGCGCTGGCCAGCCCGGACGCCAGGGTCGACGCCCCCGACGCCACCTGCTGCGCCCCGCTGTTCAGCTGCTGGGTCTGCGACGGCAGGTCGGCCGTGCCGGACGCGAGCTCCGCTGCGCCGGACGACAGCTTGCCGGTACCGTCGGCGAGCTGGTGCGCACCCTTGTCCGCCTTCGCGGTGCCGGACGCGAGCTCATCGGCCCCGTCCACGGCGTCGCCGAGGCTGTCGCGGACGTCGGCGAGCCCGACGAGCAGGGTCTTCGCCGCCTGCTTGCCGACGCGCTCGGCGACGGCGGTGCGCATGGTCTTGCCCGCCTGCTCGGCGATCGTCGAGGCCAGGTACGAGTTCGTGTCGGCCGTCGTCATGACGAGCTTCGCCTGCGTCGGGTCGTCGGACTGCGCGGACACCAGGTGCTCGGAGAAGTCGTGCGGGATCGTCACGACGAAGTCGTAGGTGCCGTTCCGCACGCCGGAGCGCGCGTCGGCGGCGCTGGTCTTCGTCCACTTGAAGTCGGCGCCGTCGATCGCCTCCTTCGTGACGTCGGTGCCGTAGTCGACCTGGTCGCCGTCGAGGGTGGCCCCGGCGTCGAGGTTCACGATCGCCGCGGGGATCTGGTCGAGCTTGGCGTACGGGTCGCGGTTCGCCCACAGGTACGCGCCGCCGTACAACAGCGGCACGATCATCAGGGCGATGAACGCCAGTCGTGCGAGCGGGGTCGCGGTGAGTCGCGCCAGTTCGGCGCGGACGAGCGAGGTGGTGGTCACGGGGTTGCCTCCGTCGGGACGGTTGCGGATTCTGCGGTGACGGAAGGGCTGGACGGGAGGCCCGGTTCGGTTCCGTCGGACAGGGCCGCGTCGTCGGGACCCTCGGTTTCGGTCGTGTCGATGGTTCCGGTCGTGTCGGTGGTTCCGGTCGTGTCGACGGTGTCGAGCAGCGTCTCGACGGTCGCGGCTGCGGCCTTCGAGGTGACGAGCACGACGGTGACGCCGCGTCGGGCGACGTCGCGGAGGACCGCGAACCACTCCTCGACGGCGCCGCCGTGCCGCTCGGGCGCGGTGACGACGAGGCCGGTGACGCCGTCGCGGAGCAGGGCGAGCTCGACGAGCAGTCGGACGCGCACGGCGGTCGGCACCCGCTGGACCGGGGTGTCGGCGTAGTGCCGCAGGCCGAGTTCCTCGAGCACGGTGTCGACGTGGTCGCGCGAGGGGCGCTGTGCGGCGAACGCGAGCTCCTCGTGCACGATCTGCTTGACGGTCATCACGGGGAAGGGCTCGGCGACGCCCGGGGTGTCGACGAGGGCGAAGGCACGGCGCACGGCGGCGGCGTCCTCGTGCCCGTCGAGCAGCAGCCGCCCGGTGTCGGGCTGCATCCGGCCGCCGGCGACGAGCGAGGCGAGCACGGGGGCCTGCTCGGTCTCGACGGCGACGACCCCTGGGCGTCCGGGTGCGGCGACGGCGGAGACGACGGGCAGTGCCGCGCCGGGCTCCTCGCCGATGCCGACGTGGTCCAGTTCGAGCGTCATGCGGGGTCCTTCACGGGGGAGACAGCGGAGCCGGCGGCCGGGGCCGCGGGTTCGGACAGCAGTGCGGTGCGCCAGTCGATGCCGGCCATGCCGAGCGCCGACAGCACCACCATGCGCCGTCCGGCCTCGTCCGGGGTGCCGGACCGGGTGGCCTCGTCGAGGACGGCGATGCACGCGCCCTCGACCAGACGCCCGAGGGTGGCCGGGTCGACGTCGTCGCGCATGGCGCCCTCGGCGATCCCGAGCGCGCACGCTTGACGGACCTGAGCGCGCAGGGGTGCGAACACCTCGGCGACGGGCTCGGCGAAGGGGCTGCGCACGGCGATCCTGGCCATGGAGCGGACGTGCGAGACCTCGGTCCAGAGCGTCACGGCGATCGCGGCGAGCCGCGCGGCCGGCGGCAGCTCCTGCAGGTCCGAGGTGGTCGGCATGGCCGCGGCGATGCGAGCGGCACCGGAGGTCACGACCTCGCGCACGAGGTCGTCCCGTGACGGGAAATGTCCGTACACCGCGCGGCGCGAGAGTCCGGCGGCCGCGGCGATCGTCTCGATGGAGGCGTCCGGATCGCGTTGCAGGCAGGTCCGTGCCGCGTCGAGGAGGGCTGCCCGGTTCTCGGTCGCGTCGCGGCGGGGTGCGCGTGCGTGGTGGGAAGCAGTGGTCACGAACCCCATCGTAATAACGTGCACACGTGTGTGCAACTTAACAGGAACACCGGCCCTCGAACGGGGGTGTCCCCCAAGTGCGGACTGCCCTTTCTGAATGTAAGCGCATAACTTCACAGCAATCTCATGCGAACCACGGACTGAGCCTGGAGTGCCCTCTTTGAACCGTGCAACACCGAACCACGACCCGAACCCGAACTCCCACCGCATCGCACGCGTCCTGACCGCCGGCATCGCCGCCGTGGCCCTGACGTGCGGCGGCCTCGCAGTCGGGGGCGCGGCCTCCGCAGCTCCGACCGGGGTGTCGGTGGCCGACCTGAAGCTCTCCGCACCGCTGCGTGACGCCAAGCCCACCAAGACCGTCGCCGCCTTCGTGCGCACCACAGGCCAGGGTGCCCTCGAGGTGGACGCCGCCGCGAAGGGCGGTGACCTCGCCAAGTCGCGGACCCAGTCCTCGGCAGCGAAGAGCCGCGTCAAGGCGATCGAGTCGACCACCGCGGCCGTCCGCGCAGCCGTCAAGCGCGCCGACGCCGACTCCACCGAGCTCTACTCGACCGAGTACACCGTCCCCGGTGTCGCGGTCGTCGCCGACGTCTCCGCGCTGCAGGACATCGCGAAGCGCTCCGACGTCGAGAGCATCATCCCGCTCACGCCGAAGAAGATCGTCGAGCCGACGGTCAACGCCGACGCGAGCGCCGCACCGTCCGGTGTGGACCCGAGCCTGGTGAAGCCGGGCGCCGACGGCGTCTCGCCCAAGAACGCCGCGAGCGACGTCTACACGCGCTCGCTCAACGCCTGGCAGCAGACCGGCCACACCGGCAAGGACGTCAACGTCGCCGTCCTCGACACCGGCCTGGACTACACGCAGGCGGACTTCGGCGGACCCGGCACCACCGCGGCCTACCAGCAGGCCCTGGCGAACGCGAGCTCCGGCGCCCCGGACCCCAGCCTGTACGACGCGTCGAAGTTCCTCGGCGGGTACGACTTCGCCGGTGCGACGTACAACGCCGACCCGACCGACCCGGCCTACGACCCGGTGCCGGCTCCGGACGACAACCCGATCGACGGCACGGGCGGCGACCACGGCACGCACGTGTCCGGTTCGATCGCGGGCTACGGCCTGACCGCCGACAAGCAGCAGTTCGACGGCGACTACACCAAGCTCACCACGCAGCAGGTGCAGGACATGTGGATCGGTCCGGGCACCGCGCCCGAGGCGGGCCTCTACGCCCTCAAGGTGTTCGGTGACGGCGGCGGTTCGACCGACGTCACGGGCGCCGCGCTCGACTGGGTGGGCCAGGCGCTCACCGAGGGCAAGGACATCAACGTCCTGAACCTGTCGCTCGGCTCCGACTACGGCGCACCGGACGACCCCGACAACGCCAAGATCGACGCGCTGACCGCACGTGGGGTCCTTCCCGTGATCGCCTCGGGCAACGCCGACGACTTCACCGACATCGGTGGCTCGCCGGGCAACGCCGAGGGTGCGCTCACCGTCGCCGCGAGCGCCACCGGCCAGTCGCTCTACGACGGCGTGCAGGTCACGGCCCCCGCGAACGTCGCGAAGACCTACCGGTCGCAGTACTCGCAGGACTTCACGGGCACGCTGCCGGTCGAAGGTGACGTCGTGGTCCCGACCGCGAACATCGACGGCTGCGCCGCGTTCAGCGCCGCCGACGCCGCGAAGATCGCGGGCAAGGTCGTCTGGCTGAAGTGGACCGACGGCGCCCTCGAGTGCGGCTCCAAGACCCGCTTCGACAACGTCAAGGCCGCCGGCGGCGTCGGCGTCCTGCTGGCGGGCACGATCAACACGTTCGACGGGGGGATCGCCGGAAACGCGACCATCCCCGGAGCCGAGCTGACGCTGGGTGCCGCCACGAGCCTCCAGGCAGCTGCCAAGGCGGGGACCCTGCACGTGCGCTTCGCGGACGAGCTCAAGGCCTTCGAACTCGCCACCGACCCGGAGGCCGTGAACACGCTCGCCGGGTTCACCAGCCGCGGCGTGCACGGTTCGTTCGACGACATCGTCAAGCCGGACATCGCCGGCCCCGGGGTCAACGTGATCTCGGCGGCCAACGGCACGGGTGACGGCCGCATGTCGATGAGCGGCACGTCGATGGCGACGCCGGACGTCGCGGGCATCGCGGCGCTGACCTTCCAGTCGCACCCCGAGTGGAGCGCACCGCAGGTCAAGGCGGCGCTCATGAACACGGCGACGCACGACGTCAAGGACGGCTCGCGATCGGCGACCCTGCTCCGGCAGGGCACCGGACGCGTCGACGCCCTGCAGGCCGTGACCGCCGGCACCACCGTGCGGAGCGTCGAGAACGACCTGCTCGTCACCGCCTCGTTCGGTGTCGTCGAGGTCTCGAGCGCGACGACCGAGAGCCGCACCCTGCAGATCGCGAACACCGACGGCGTCGCGCACACCTACGACGTGGCCTACCAGCCGCAGGTGTCGCAGCCCGGCGTGACGTTCGCGCTCAACACGAAGCGGGTCACCGTCCCGGCGAACCGCACCGCGACGGTGAAGCTCACCTTCACGATCGCCGACCCGACGAAGCTCCGCCGCGTCATCGACCCCACCCAGGAGTCGGTGCAGCAGGGCTACCAGCGCGAGTTCGTCAGCGCCGCCTCGGGCATCGTGGCGTTCACGCCGACCGACACGACCGCGGTGCCGCTGCGCGTCGGTGCGTACCTCGCACCGAAGCCCGTCAGCTCCGTGCAGGGTCGCTCCACCGTCGCCTTCACCGGCCCGGGCAAGTCGGCCGACCTGAAGCTCACGGGGCGCACCGTCGACCAGGGCGGCCTGACGACCGGCTACCACGCCGCCGTCGCACCGTTCGTGCTCGGCGGGACCGACCCGGTCGAGTCGTTCCCGGCCGGCTCGGCGGAGCGCTCGCTGCAGGCGGCGGACATCCGCTCCTACGGCGCGAGCTACGACAAGGCCTCGGACACGATCGCGTTCGGCATCCAGACGGCCGGTCCCGACGCCAACCCCGGCGCCGTGACCAACGTCGAGGTGCTCATCGACACGAACCGTGACGGCGAGCCCGACTACCTGGTCTACAACGCCAAGTCCGCCGCGGTGGACGCGACGTTCGCGACGACGATCGACCTGGCCAAGGCCGCGTCGGACGACCCGGACGTCGACCCGGTCGTCGACGTCCAGCCGCTGAACGGCGGGGCACCCGGCCAGGACGTCAACACCTTCGACAGCTCGGTGAAGGTGCTCACGACCACGGGTGCGCTGATCGGTGCGAAGGGGCCGTTCACCTACTCGGTCCTCACCGAGTCGGCGTACGCCCCGGGTGCCGCGACCACCGGTTCGTCCGTGGTGGACGAGACGAAGAGTGCCTCGTTCGACCCGTCGAAGCCGGCACTGTCCTTCGCGCAGGGCCGCAGCACCGGCGTCCTGTTCGCCGACTCCGGCGCCCTCCGGGTCACCCGAGCGTCGGGTGTTACGAAGGCCACCGTGCTGCTCCTGCACCTCGGCAACGCGTCGGGCAAGCAGGCCGGCACATCGACGATCTCGGTGACCCCGCCCACGCTCGCGCTCGCCGCGGGCAGCAAGGTGACGGTCAGCGGGACGGCGAAGGTCGGCTCGAAGTTGTCGGCCAACCACGGCAAGTGGAGCACGACGAAGGCGACGTACAAGTACCAGTGGCTCCGCGACGGCAAGGTCGTCAAGAAGGCCACCGCTGCGACGTACAAGCTCGGCACGTCCGACGCGGGACACAAGTTCTCCGTCAAGGTGACCGCGCACGCCTCGGGCTACAAGGACGGCACCGCGACGTCCAAGCCGACCGCGAAGGTCGCGCGCAAGTAGCGGCCGCGAGCGCGTCCGCGCGCCGCACACGGTGAGCAGAAGATGTCGGGTCCCGCGTTCGGACCCGACATCTTCTGCTCGCGAAGTAGGTCCGGCAGGCCGCAGACGCGGAATCAGGACAGGTAGTTAGACAAACTAGTTACTCGATGCCAGGGTTGCAGCATGCAGAACACGCTGAGCCAGCTCCGGGCCAACCCGACCGAGTGGCGCCGCCGGAGGCTCACCCCGCCCGACGTCGTCCAGGCGATGATCGAGCAGCGTCTCGCCGAGCCCGGCTACTCGCAGCCCGTCGGCGACCCGTCGTACCAGGACTTCTTCCGCGCCTGAGCGCTGACCGCTTGCATGCGCCAGGTGGCGCGGAGGTGGCCGTCCGATAGACTCGGGTGGACCACCGGCCCGCCTGGTCGCGTGAGGTCCTCCGCCAACGTGAGGAGAACCAGATGCCCGCAGCAGTCATCATCGGAGCCCAGTGGGGCGACGAGGGCAAGGGGAAGGCCACCGACCTCCTCGGCTCCCGCATCGACTACGTCGTGAAGTTCAACGGCGGCAACAACGCCGGCCACACCGTCGTCGTCGGCGGCGAGAAGTACGCGCTGCACCTGCTGCCCTCCGGCATCCTCACGCCCGGCGTCACGCCGATCATCGGCAACGGCGTGGTCGTCGACCTCGAGGTGCTGTTCCAGGAACTCGACGCGCTGAAGGCCCGCGGCGTCGACACCTCGAAGCTGCTCGTGTCGGCGAACGCCCACCTCATCACGCACTACCACCGCACCATCGACAAGGTGACGGAGCGGTTCCTCGGCAAGCGCCAGATCGGCACGACCGGTCGCGGCATCGGCCCGTCCTACGCCGACAAGATCAACCGCGTCGGCATCCGCATCCAGGACATCTTCGACGAGAACATCCTGCGTCAGAAGGTCGAAGCGGCCCTCGACCAGAAGAACCACCTGCTCGTCAAGGTGTTCAACCGCCGCGCGATCGACGCCGAAGAAGTGGTCGAGTCGCTGCTGTCCTACGCCGAGCGCCTGCGTCCGATGGTCGCGGACACCGCCCTCGAGATCCACCGTGCCCTGGAGCGTGGCGACACCGTCCTGTTCGAGGCCGGTCAGGCGACCATGCTCGACGTCGACCACGGCACCTACCCGTTCGTGACGTCGTCGTCGGCGACCGCCGGTGGCGCCGCGACCGGTTCCGGTATCGGCCCGGGCAAGCTCGAGCGCATCATCGGCATCGTCAAGGCGTACACGACCCGCGTCGGTGCCGGTCCGTTCCCGACCGAGCTGTTCGACGAGTCCGGCGAGTTCCTGCGCGCCAACGGCTTCGAGTTCGGCACCACCACGGGCCGTCCGCGCCGCTGCGGTTGGTACGACGCCCCGATCGCCCGGTACACCGCGCGCATCAACGGCGTGACCGACTTCGTGCTCACCAAGCTCGACGTGCTGACCGGGCTGTCGACGATCCCCGTGTGCGTCGCGTACGAGGTGGACGGCGTCCGCGTGGACGAGGTCCCCGTGAACCAGTCCGACTTCCACCACGCGAAGCCCGTGTACGAAGAGTTCCCCGGTTGGACCGAGGACATCACCGGTGCCCGTTCGTTCGAGGACCTGCCGAAGAACGCGCAGGACTACGTGCTGGCGGTCGAGGCGATGTCCGGCGCGCGGATCTCCGCGATCGGTGTCGGTCCGGGCCGCGACGCCATCGTCGTCCGGCACGACCTGCTCGGCGCCGGCGCCTGACGATGCGGGTCCTGTTCGTCTGCAGCGGCAACATCTGCCGTTCGCCGCTCGGCGCGCAGGTCCTGACGGCGCGACTCGGCCCGGACGCTGCGGCGTTCGTGGTCGAGTCCGCCGGCACCATCGCCGACGACGGTGCCGCGATGGACGGCGCCGCCGCGGCGCAGTCCGTCCGGCTCGGCGGTGACCCGTCCGGGCACGGCTCGCGGTACCTGACGGCCGCGATCGTCGAGGAGGCCGACCTGGTGCTGACGGCCGAACGGTCGCACCGCGCGGCCGTGGTGTCGCTCGCTCCCCGGGCGACGAAGCGGGCGTTCACCATCAAGCAGTTCGCGCGGGTGCTCGCGGGGCTCGAGCCCGGTGACCTGGCCGACGTGCACTCGCCCGAGGCGCTGGTCGAACGGGTCGCACGCCTGCGCGGCACCGTCCCGCCGCTGGCCGACCCCGCGGACGACGACGTCGACGACCCCTACCGCCGGTCCGAGGCGACCCACGCTCGGGTCGCGGATGAGATCGACGCCGCGCTCGCGCTGATCGCCGACGCCCTCCGGGCCGCGCTGCGCTGACGCCGCGCTGACTCGCACGGTGCGGGCTTGTTCGTCCGGTGCGAGGTTGGTGGCTCGGTGCGGGGTTGTAGCGGCGCACGGAGCGGTCAACCTCGCACGGGCCGGCGGACACCGCACCGTGCGCCGCGCCGCGCCGCGCCGCGCCGCGCCGCGCCGCGCCACCGCCGCGCCACCGCCACCGCCTGCACCTTTCGATGCAACTCCGGCAGGTGCATCCCGAAGCCGGTCGTCCCGCGACGCCGCAGTTCCTAGCGTCGACAGCATGACGAACACCACCGAAGTCCGGCCCTCCGCCGGCACCACTCCGCAGGAGCGTGGGGGAGTCAGCGGCGTCGTCGCCCGGCACCCGCTCGCGTCCTTCTTCACCCTCGCGCTCGGCCTGAGCTGGCTGGCGTGGATCCCGTACATCCTGTCGCCGCACGGCCTGGGCGTGTGGGACCTGCACTTCCCCGAGGTCCTCGGCACGGCGCAGTTCACCGGCGTGCTGCCCGGGGCGCTGCTCGGTCCGTTGGGCGGCGCGTTCATCGTCACCGCGGTCGCCGACGGTCGTGCGGGGCTGCGTCGCTGGGTCGGTCGGCTGTTCCGTTGGCGGGTCGCCTGGTACTGGTACGCCCTGGCGCTCGTCGTCGTGCCGGCCATGATCGTCGCGTCCGCACTGCCCTTCGCCGGCGGTGACGTGCGCGCTCCCTCGGCGTTGGCGTTCGCCGCCCTGGTGCCGGGCCTGCTCATCCAGCTGTTCTCCACCGGCCTGAGCGAGGAGCCCGGCTGGCGCGACTTCGCCCTGCCCCGCCTGCAGCACCGTTTCGGCGGGCTCGGAGCCGCGGCGATCCTCGGTCCGATCTGGGCGCTCTGGCACATGCCGCTCTACCTCAGCGACTGGGGCGGGTGGCCGAACGCGCACTGGAGCGAGCCCGTCGTCTTCGCCCTGTTCACGATCACGTTCAACGTCGTGATGATCCAGGTGTTCAACAAGACCGGCGAGAGCCTGCCCCTCGCCCTGCTGTTGCACGTCGGCGTGAACAACACGATCTCGACGCTGTTCCCGGAGATGTACCCGAGCATGACCGCCGGCACGCTGATGATCGGCCTGACCATCACCTCGACCGTCGCCGCCGCGGTGCTCCTCGTCGTGACCCGCGGCCGCCTGGGCTACGACCCGGTTCGCCGCGCGCTGCCGATCGATGCCCCGGTCCCCGCCCGCACGCGCCTCGTAGGATCACACGATGGCCTCCGCTGACCCGCGCACCCGCACGCAGCGCGACGGCGCGCAGCGCACCCGCGACCGCCGCGTCGACGTGCTCGTCGCGCTCGGCACGGCCGTCGTGGCCCTCGGCCTGCTCGTCGGCCTGCCCCCGCTCGACGCGATCGACCCCGACGGATCGACCCTCGGCGCGACCGCCCCGGCACCGCTCAGCACCGCCTGGACCGTCCTGGCCGCCGGGTTGCTGGCACAGGCGGCGGTCCTGCTCGCCGCCCGTCGCGCACCCCGCACGGTGCTGCTCCTGGTCGCAGCGATGCCGGTGCTGGTCGCGGGCCTCGCTCCGCAGGCCTTCGCGCTGTTCGGCCTGACCGCCCTGCCGGTGGTCGTGGCCGTGGTCCTCGCGGCACTGCGGGTCCCGCTGGTGCGACTCTGGCCGGCGCTGCTCGGGGCCGCCGCACTGGTCGTGGTGGGGCAGTCGATCGGGTTCTACCAGGCCTCCGGTGCCGGTCGTGGTGACGTCGTCCAGGGCCTCACCGGGTCCGCCGGCCAGGGCGTCCTGCAGGCCGTCGGCGCCGTCGGGCTCCCGCTCCTGGTCACCCTGCTGGTGCGCTCCCGCCGCGAGGTCCGCGCCGCCCGCACCGCCGAGGCGAGCGCGGTCTTCCGTGAGCAGGACGCCCTGGTCGACGCCGCGGTGTCCCGCGAACGGGCCGCCATGGCCCGCGAGCTCCACGACATCGCCGCCCACCACCTGTCCGGCATCGCCCTGATGGCCGCCGTCATCGACCGGCAGATCGACAGCGACCCGGAGCGCGCGCACGAGGGTGCCCGTCAGGTGCGGGAGCAGAGCACCGCCGTCCTCGACGACCTGCGTCGACTGGTCGGGCTCCTCCGCGAGGACGTCCCCGCCGAACGCGCGGTCGAGACGGTCGCCGGCATCGTCGACCTGGTCGAGCGTGCCCGGTTCCGCAGTGACGTGCGCCTCGACGTGCTCGCTGGCGACCACGCGCGAGGAGCACAGTCGCTGGCCGACGGCGTCGGTCCGCTCGCGCAGCTCGCCGCCTACCGGACGGTGCAGGAGGCGCTGGCCAACGCCGCCCTGCACGCCCCGTCCGCCCCGTGCACGGTCACCGTCGACGACCGCGACCCGACCCGGGTGGTGATCCGGGTGGAGAACGCACCGACCGCCGCTCCGGCAGCGCCGACCTCACCGTCGGGCGGCAACGGCCTGCGGGGGATGCGCGAGCGGGCGGACCTGGTGGGGGCGAGCCTCCAGACCGGTCCCACCGCCACCGGCGGATGGCTGGTGGAGCTGGCGCTCGGACGGGAGGCACCTGCCGCAGTCGCGCAGGCCGCCGACGGTGACGAGGTGGTCGCGTGATCCGCGTGCTGGTGGCGGACGACCAGCCGCTGGTCCAGGCCGGGGTGTCCGCGCTCCTCGGCGCGGAGGCCGACATCGAGGTGGTCGGCGTGGCCGCCGACGGCGGCGAGGCGCTCGCGCTGGCGCGCTCGTTGCGGCCCGACGTCGCCTGCCTGGACATCCGGATGCCGGTGCTGAACGGCATCGAGCTCGCGCGGTTGTTCTGCGCTCCCGACGCCGACCCGGCGATCCCGGTGCTGATGCTCACGACGTTCGACCTGGACGACTACGTGTTCGGGGCGCTCGAGGCCGGTGCCTCCGGGTTCCTGCTCAAGGACGCCGAGCCGGACACCATCGTCGACGCCGTGCGGCAGGTCGCCGCGGGGAACGGGACGCTCGACCACGCCCTGACCCGGCGGGTGCTGCGTGAGTTCGTGTCGCGCCGGAGCCTGCAACCGGTGTCGGGGGACCGGGCCGACGGGGTGCTCACCGCCCGCGAACGCGAGGTCCTGCTGCTGCTCGCCCAGGGCATGTCGAACGAGGAGATCGCGGTCGCACTCGTGCTCGAGGTCTCGACCGTGAAGTCGCACCTGGCGCGGATGCTCCCGAAGCTCGGGGTCCGGTCGCGGTTGCAGGCCGTGGTGTGGGCGTACCAGAACCGGATCGTGGCGGTCCCCGAGCCGTAGACCGCTGCGCTACCGGCGGAGCACGTGACGGTCGCGGCTCGCGGCGGCTCCGGCCACGAACTGCAGCACGAGCAGGACGAGCAGCACCACGATCGGCACGGTCCAGCCCCCGGTCGCGGTGTGCAGCAGGCCGAGGCCGAGCGGCCCGAGCCCCGCCAGCAGGTACCCGATGCCCTGCGCCATCGTCGACACGTGGGCGGTGTGCCGGGCATCGGGCGAGCGCCACACGATGTAGCTCAGCGACAGGCTGATCGCGCCGCCCTGCCCGAGGCCGAGCAGCGTCATCCACACCCAGGCGCCCGCGGCCGGCGCGACGAGCAACCCGACGAACCCGGCGGCGCAGAGCACCACGACGACGAGCACCGGCAGCCAGGTCGGGCGCAGGCGTCGGGCGATCGCCGGCCCGGTGATGCCGGTCACGATCCCCGGCAGGCTCGAGTAGGCCAGCATCAGGCCGGCAGCGTGCGCCGAGACGCCGGCGTCCTGCAGCACGGTCGGCACCCACGTCAGGAACGCGTAGTACGACAGGCTCTGCAGCCCCATGAAGCCGGTCACCGCGATCGCCACGGGGTCGCGGAGCAGCCGCGCGAAAGTCGGTTCGTCGGCGGCACCCGCGCCGGTGGCACGGACCCGGGCGTCCGGGCGCTGCAGCGCTCGTGGCAGCCACACCACGAACGCGATCGCCGCCGGGATCGCCCAGAACGCCAGTGCCGGGCGCCACGACCCGGCGAACGCGGCCATCAGCGGGACGACGGCTGCCGAGGCGATTGCCGCACTGAGGAACAGCGCCGTCGAGTACAGGCCCATCAGCAGCCCGACCCGGTGCGCGAAGTCGCTCTTGATCGCGGCCGGCATGCAGACGTTCGCCACCGCGATCGCCGCTCCGGCCAGGACCGTGCCGCCGTAGAGGGCCCAGCCGTGCGGCTCGAGCCGGAGCGCGATGCCGATCGCCAGCACCGCCATCGTCAGGCCGAGCAGCCGGTGCAGGCCGATGCGCCGACTGAGCACCGGGGTCAGGAACGCGAACGCACCGAACGCGAACACCGGGATCGTCGTGAGCAGGCTCGCCGCCGACGGGGACAGCCCCAACGACCGCTCGATCGCCCCGAGCACGGGCCCGACCGAGGCCACGCCCATCCGCAGGTTGATCGCGATGAGCAGCAGGCCCGCGCCGACGTACCAGCCGGCGAGGAGCCGAGGTCTCGTGGTCGTGACGGGGATCGAGGCGGTGGTCATGGGTCGATCCCACCACTGCTCGGCACCGGCCTGGAACACGTAGACTGCCGCCCGATGTCGGAATCCAGCCAGGTGCAGGTCGACGCGCGGACCGTCGACCTGCGCACCGAGGCCGCCTTCGCCTTCGCGCACGCCGAGACCGTCCCGACGCACACGCACCCGCTCGGTCACCTCGTGCACGCCGCCTCCGGCGTGCTGTCGCTCATCACCGACGACGGCGCCTGGATCGCGCCGCCGAACCGCGTCGCGTGGGTGCCGGCCGGTGCCGAGCACCGGCACCGAGCCCACGGGGCGACCGACATGCGGGTCGTGTTCCTGTCGGCGGACGCCGCCACGGGCCTCCCGTCCGGTCCGGCGGTGCTCGCCGTGTCGGCGCTGGCCCGGGAGGCACTGCTCGCGTTGACGACGGACGCTCGCCGTTCCGAGACGGCGATCGAGCACCTGCGGGCGGTCGTCGTGGACGAGCTCGCGTCCGCGCCGGAGCAGCCGCTGCATCTGCCGCAGCCGCGGGATCCGCGGCTGCGGCAGGTGGTGCGCGCGGTCGAACGGGACCTGACCCGGCCACGCGGACTCGGTGAGCTCGCGCGTGAAGTCGGTGTGGGTGAGCGGACGCTCAGCCGCCTGTTCCGGCAGGAGACCGGGATGGGGTACCGGCAGTGGCGGTTACAGTTGCGGGTGCACCGGGCGCTCGTCCTGCTGGCCGGTGGAGCCTCGGTGACCGATGCCGCGGCCGCGTGCGGATGGGCGACGACGAGTCAGTTCATCGACCAGTTCACACCACTCGTGGGCATGACGCCCGGGGTGTACCGGCGACGTCAGCCGGTGGTGCGCGGCGGTCCGTGACCGGATCGCGGTGGTCCGATATGCGAACAGGACCCGTTCGGGGGCTTTGGCGGGACGCGTGTGCCTGGTGTGGTGAATGCATGCACATCGAAACGCCGGATCCGGCGTCGCTCCGCTCGACGGTCGTCGAGGGGATGATCCGCGCGCTCCGGGCCCGCCCGCTGCACGAGGTGACCCCGGCCGTCGTCGCGGCCGAGGCCGGTGAGTCGGTCGACGTCGTCGACCAGACGTTCCCGAGCTGGGACGGCCTGCTCCTGGCGACGATCGACCGCTGGAACGACCAGCGCACCACGCCGCTCATGCCGCTCGCCGAACAGTACGGCACCGTGCCGTTCCTGCGCGCCATCGTCACCGCCAACATCGCCGACCCGTCACTCATGCGGTTCCTCACGGCCAGCCTGAACATCGCCGCCTCGCCGGAACACCCGTTGGCGCCGATGCTGCACTCCCGCTGGCGGCGCTTCCACGCGTTCGTGCAGCACTCCCTCGAGCGGGACATCCTGCTCGGCCGGGAGCCGCGGACCATGGAGCCCGCACGCGGTTCCGAGCAGCTGCTCGCGACCTACGAGGGGCTGCAGCTGCAGTCGATGGTGCGGCCGGAGATGGACCTGCTGGAGTCCTTCGACCGTGCCGTGACCCGCCTGCGCGAGGGATGGTCGCGGACCTACGTCGCGCCCGTCTGGGACCTCGACCTGGTGAGCTGACTAGGACCTCGGGGGCTGACCCAGACCTCGTGGGCTGACCCAGACCTCGTGGGCTGACCCAGACCTCGTGGGATGACCCAGACCCACCACAGACCACGGACGCTAGGGCGTCCGAGGGCAGACGCCAGCCGTCTGCATGCGAGACCGCTCGATTCGGGTTCGAGCGGAAGCGCACCCACCGTGCCGCCGCTCGATTCGGGTTCGAGCGGCGGCACGTACACCGATCACCCACGTGGCACCGCGACGACGCCGTGCCGGCGAGGAACGGACAGCACATGCAGCACCTGACGATCTCGGTCGCAGCCGAGCCCTTCGACCTCGAGGACGCCGTCCGGCTGCGCGCCGCAGCGAGGATCGAGGTCGACCGGATCTCCGGGCGGTCGGCCGACACCGGACGGCCGCTCACCGGGGCGACCGCCGCCGTGCACGTCATCGCCCGCGACCCCTCGGGCCTGGCGCTCGGAACCGGTTCGCTCAGTGCCGCGGGGGACGGGGTCTTCGAGATCCGCCGGCTGTTCGTCCGACCAGACTCCCGCGGGCAGGGCGTCGGCGACCTGCTGGTGCTCGAGCTGCTCGCGCAGGCCGAGGAGCTGCAGGCACCCGCGGTCGTGGCGGAGATGGGCGTGCTGCAGCCGCACGCGGCCGCGCTGCTCGCCCGCAACGGGTTCGTGCGGATCCAGCCGTTCGGCCCCTACCGCGACGACCCCGAGTCGGTCTGCTTCTCGCGGGCGCTCTGACAGGGCGGCCGCCGGTCGGCTTCGCGCTTCGGGCGGGCGGCCGGTCGGCTGCAGGGCTCGGCTACGGTCGAGGCATGGGGAACGACGACGTGGCCGGGCAGCAGCGGCGGGACCGGAACCGGTGGTGGCTCTGGTGCGCCGGCGGGTTCGTGCTGTCGCTCGGGCTGCTGCTCGTGCTGGGGCAGTGGTTCCCGGTGAGTGCTGGGGTCCTCGGCGGTTGGTTGGTGCTCACGTTCTCGTCGCGGGCGATCCCGTCGGGTCGTCAGTCCTCGGCGAACTCGGCCAGCATGATCGCTGCGTTCGTGCTCACGGTCATCGGCCTGGGCCTCCTGATCGGCGTGGTCTGGCCGAGCCGGGGCGAGGCTGACCCACGCATCGAGGGGATCGTCCTCGGAGCAGTGCTCACCGCGGTCGGTCTGACGTGGATGATCGTCGTGGAGAAGCGGTTCTCAGGGCGCCGAGTCGAGGGCTGACCTCGTCACGTGCGCTCCTGGCGCGCCGGGTGGGCGGGCAGCGCGGAGGTGTCCGCCGGAACCGGTGCTCGTCGGATCGCGATCACCGTCACGTCGTCGTCGTGCGCGACTTCGTCCGCCCGCGTGGACAGTGCCGCCACCAGCGCCGTGGGTTCGGAGCCGCAGGCCCGTGCGAGGTCGGCCACGGCGTCGACGGTGTCCTCGCGGCCGCCGAACAGGTCGAGCACGCCGTCACTGAACGAGATGAGCAGGTCGCCGGTGTCGAGGAACCCCTCGGTCGTCGCCCACTCGTCGCGGAGCCCCATCCCGAGCGGGAGGTCGCTCGACCGGAGCCGATCGACGGCGCCGTCTGACCGGAGCACCAGGCTCAGGCCGTGGCCGGCGTCGGCCCACCGGAAGGTCCCGTCGGTCGAGATGCGCGCGTGGAACAGCGTGGTGAAGGTCACGTCGGTCGCGCTGCCCCCGGCGGCGAGCCCGTCGGCCGCCCGCAGCAGCGCTTCGGACGGGTCGTCGACGGTGCGGGCACTGCGGACGGTGGCCCGCACGGCTGCCGCGATCAGCCCGGCTCCGACTCCCTTGCCCATCACGTCGCCGAGGCTGACGGCGATCCCGGTGTTCGTCTCGTACCAGTCGAAGAAGTCACCACCGACCGACTTCGCTGGCAGGCAGGCGCCCGCCACCGCCACGTCAGCGCCCAGGTGGTCAGTCGACGTCGGCAGCAGCGAACGCTGGACGGCGGCGGCCCGATCGATCTCCGCTCGGACGCGTTCCTCGCCCAGTCGGGCAGCGCGCACGTTGCGCCGCGCTCGCCGCGAGAGCTCCTGCACGACCGCCGCGACCGTCCCGAACACGATCACGGTGACGCCGAGACGGACCAGCTCGCTCGCGCCGGGCACGTTCGTCGGCGTCAGGAAGTAGGGCGCCATGATCACGAGCGTCACGCCCAGCGCCGCGTACACGACGGTCAGTCGCCCACGGAGGGACCCGCACCAGACGACCGGCAGGACGGCGAGCGAGGTGAAGACGGAAGCACTTGCGCCCGTGCTCGTCCGGAACAGCGCGATCGCCACGAAGTCGAGCACCAGCAATGCCGGCACGAGCCCGACGGCGTGCGGGAGCGCCAGTGCCGCCGCAGCCACGACCGTCGCGAGACCGGTGACCGCGAGGCTCGTGACGAACAGGTCGACGTCCGTCACCTGGAGCGACGGCACCGTGATGCTCAGGACGGCTCCGAGCGCCAACAGCGCACTCAGCGGAGCCTGCCGCGCGAGGGGCTCTCGAGGATGCTGGTTGGGCGAGACATTCGAGAAGGACGTTACCGGTCGGGGCGGCTCGTCGTGCGGTCGGTGTCAGCGGGGCCAGGTGAGCACGACGGCCACGGTGTTGAACAGGACGTGCGCCAGGATCGCCCCGCCGATGCGCCCGGTCATGGCGACGAGCGTCCCCGTCAGCAGACCGAGCACGAACGTCGTCACGAAGACCTCGAACCCCGCGACCGACGACGTGGTCGTGCTGATCGCCAGGTGCATCAGCGCGAACGCGAACGCGGTGACCAGCACTGCCAAGAACCGCGTGCGCGGCGTCAGCTCGGCCGACAGCCGACGCTGCATGACTCCGCGGAACACGATCTCCTCGAGCACCGGACTGACCAGGCACACCCCGATCGCCGAGACCACGAGCAGCAGCACGTCCGGCGTGCCGAGGGTCGGCTGCGGCGTCAGCCCGGTCGCGCCGAAGAACGCGACGGACAGCACGGCGTCGAGCCCGCGGCACACGACGACGATGCCGATCGCCGCGACGACGTCGGCCCACCCGAGCCCGAGCCGACGCACGAGGACGGCCGGAGCCGACTTCCGGAGCACCCATCCGACACCAAGCACGAGCGGCACCCACACCGCCAGGTCGGCGGCGAGCACCTGCGTGATCGGCGCGGGCAGACCCCAGTCCGGGCGACGCCGCCGACGATGCGGGACAGCAGCACAGCGACGAGGAGCGCGATCACGATGACCTGCAGGTCCCGCACCGCCGAGGAGGGGCGGTCGGCGGTCGGCGCGTCCGGTTCGGGCTGCATGTCGCCACCGTACGGGACGCAGAACGAGACTCGACGTCGTACGACCCCGAGCGCGTCTCATCGATGTGGCAGTATTTCCCTGCCGAACGCTGGGACAATCCTGGCCGACCTGTGACGGGACTTGCAGGACGCGGCGACATTCGGGGAAGGGTGCCGCGTGGAGCTACGCGACTACATCGCGGTCTTGCGCAAGGGGTGGGTCTTCATCCTGGTGCTGGCACTGGTCGGCGTCGCCGCGGCGGCGGGCTTCTCGCTGCTCAAGCAGCCGATCTACTCCGCCTCGGCACAGGTCTTCGTCTCGACGCAGACCAGCGGTAGTGCGAGTGACCTGGCGCAGGGCAACACCTTCACGCAGCAGCGCGTGCTGACCTACTCGAACCTCGTCGAGACGCCGATCGTGCTCCTGCCGGTGATCTCCAGCCTGAAGCTCGACATGACGTCCGACCAGCTCGCTGAGCTCGTCACCTCGGACGCGCCGCTCAACACGACGCTGATCTCGATCACCGTGAACGACACGAGCGCCAAGCAGGCCGCCGACATCGCCAACGCGACGTCCGAGAGCCTGACGAACGTCGTGCAGAACATCGAGGCCACCGACGCCGACGGCACCAGCACGGTGAAGCTCACCCGCGTCAAGGAAGCCCAGGTGCCGAACGCACCGGTCAGCCCGAACGTGCCGGTCAACGTCGTGCTGGGCCTGCTCGTCGGTCTCGCGCTCGGCGTCGGTGTCGCGGTCCTGCGCTCGACGCTCGACAACCGCGTCCGTACCGAGTCGGACGTCGAGAAGATCAGCGAGAAGCCGGTCGTCGGTGGGATCGCCTACGACAGCAAGGCGTCGGAGCGCCCCCTCATCGTGCAGGTCGACCCGCGCAGCCCGCGGGCCGAGTCGTTCCGCACGCTCCGCACCAACCTGCAGTTCCTCGACCTCGGCACCGGTTCGCGCACCTTCGTGATGACGTCGTCGGTCGAGTCCGAGGGCAAGAGCACCACCGTCGCGAACCTCGCCATCGCACTCGACAGCGCCGGGTTCCGCGTGATCCTGATCGACGCCGACCTGCGCCGCCCGAAGATCGCGACGTACATGGACCTCGAGGGCGGTGCCGGGCTCACCGACGTGCTCATCGGACGCGCCACGATCGAGGACGTCGCCGTGCCGTGGGGCCGCGGCAACCTCGTCGTGCTCCCCGCCGGACCGATCCCGCCGAACCCGTCCGAGCTGCTCGGTTCCCGCGCGATGCAGGACCTGATCGCCGGCCTGGAGCAGCAGTTCGACTACGTGCTGTTCGACGCCCCGCCCCTGCTGCCCGTCACGGATGCCGCGATCCTGTCGAAGAAGGCCTCCGGCGCGATCGTCGCCGTGGCCTCTGGCCGCACCCACAAGGGCCAGCTCGCCGGTGCTGTCAGTGCGCTCGAGAACGTCGGTGCCCCGATCGCCGGCTTCGTCATGACCATGATGCCGACCAAGGGACCGGGTGCGTACGGCTACGGCCGCTACGGCTACGCGTACGGCTACGGCCTGCAGGACGAGGACACCCCCATGCCGAAGCCCCCGAAGCGCGGCCGCGTCGCAGCTACTCGCGGAGCCGCTCGATGACGGCGGTCCGCACGTGAGTCCGCGCCGAGGGTCCGCACCCTCGGCAGCGTCTTCTCGCGCCGCATGCTCGTCTGGGTCGCCGTCATCGTCGTCGCCCTGGTGGTCATCGACGTGGTGCTCGTGGCGCTCGCGCTGGCGCGGACGGCGCCTTCGTCGAACGGGTCCCCGGGTCCGGTGCCGACCTTCTCGAGTTCACCCCGGTCGCCGGGCACCCGCACGGCCGAGCCGTCCGGCACCGCCACGGCGGATCCCGCAGGGATGGTCGCGCCCGGCCGTCGTCTGCTGTCCGCAGTGGACGGTCAGGAGGCATGGCGCGCCTCCAGTGGGGTCTGTGACGGAACCGACGGGGTGCTGGAACACACCGTGGACGGCGGAACGACGTGGACTCCGGTCGGTCTCGGGGCCGGAGCAGGCGCCGTGCTGGCGCTCCGCGCCGGCACGGACAGCATCTCGGTGGTCATCGGCACGGGCGACGACTGCGAACGGACGGTCCGGACGTCCGTCGACGACGGGCGGTCGTGGAAGGACGGAGCCGCTGGCGCAGCCGGGGCCGGTGTCGGACCCGACGGGCTGATCCTGTCGACCGGAACCGTCGACTCCCCGTGTACCGACCCCATCGAGGCGTACGAGGGTGAATTCACCACTGCCGTCGTCTGCACCGACGAGGTGCAGTGGCGTTCGGGCGACGGCGACTGGGTCGCTGTGCCGCTCGCGGGTGTCCGGTCCCTGGCGGACGACGGTGACTCGTACCTCGTCGCGAGTGTCAGTGCGGCCGCGTGTGCTGGTGCGGAGATCCGGTCCCTGCCCGCGGTCGGTGTGATGTCAGCGACGAAGTCCACGGTCGTCGGGTGCGCGGCGGAGGCTGACCCGGACGGGGCGCTCGCCGTCGCGCGGGCTGGGAACGCCGTGTGGCTGTGGTCCGGGAGCGATGCGCTGGTCTCAAAGGACGAAGGCGTCACATGGTGACGGGAGTGTCCTCGGATGCCGAGTCGCGGCCAAGAGCCGTCGAGGAGGCTCCCCGTGCTGGGGACTGGAGCAGGTCGTACAGCCGCCGGGTGCTCTTCACCGACCTGCTCGTGCTCGTCTGGGTCGTGTTCGGAGTCCAGATCGCGTGGCTCGGCCTCGACTCCAACCTCGCGACGAACACCAACGACCTGCGTCTGAACTACACGGCCATCTCGGTCGGCGTCATCCTCTTGTGGCTGGGAGCGCTCGCCATCTACGACACCCGGAGTGCACGCGTACTCGGGGTCGGGAGCAGCGAGTACCGGCTCGTCGCGGATTCGAGCGTCCGGGTGTTCGGACTGTTGGCGATCGCCGCCTTCATCTTCCACATCGAACTGGCGCGGGGGTACGTCCTGATCGCCTTCCCGATCGGCATCCTCGTCCTCATGCTCTCGCGGTGGATGTGGCGGCAGTGGCTCATCGCACAGCGCAGGTCTGGCAGGTACTCAGCGCAGGTACTGCTGGTCGGATCGACGTCGAGCGTGTTGGACGTCGCCGCGCAGCTCGCTCGGACCCCGAAGCCGGGTACCGCGTACTCGGCGCAACCGTCTCGAACGGACACGCGGGGATGATCCCAGGCTCGGAGATCCGGAGCTACGGGGGGTTCGACCACGTCCAGGAAGCCCTCGCGAAGAGTGGCGCTGACACCGTCGTCATCACGAGTGCCGACGATCTGCCGCCGGAACGTGTCCGCGAGCTCAGCTGGACGCTCGAGCCCGGACGGCAGCACTTGGTCGTCGCTCCCAGTCTCACCGACATCGGCGGTCCGCGGATCCACACACGGCCTGTTCAAGGTCTTCCGCTCATCCACGTCGAGACGCCCACCTACTCAGGGCGGAAGCTCTACACGAAACGCGCCTTCGACGTGGTTGGTTCCGCGCTGCTGATCGGTGCGCTGTCACCGCTGCTCATCGTGCTCGCGTTCATCGTCAAGGTCACTTCTCACGGCCCGGTCCTGTTCCGGCAGGAGCGCGTGGGACTCGATGGCGCGTCGTTCACGATGCTCAAGTTCCGCTCGATGGTCGAGGACGCCGAGGACCAACTCCAAGAGCTCGGTGCACTCGACCGTGCGGAGGGGAACGCCGTCCTATTCAAGATGAAGGACGACCCCCGCATCACTCGCGTCGGTGCGGTCATGCGACGCTTCAGCCTGGACGAGCTGCCCCAACTGTTCAACGTCGTGGGTGGAGGGATGTCACTCGTGGGGCCGCGCCCACCGCTGCAACGTGAAGTCGAGCGGTACGACAGCCATGTCCACCGGCGATTCTTGGTGAAGCCGGGCATGACCGGTCTCTGGCAGGTCAGCGGACGTTCGGATCTGTCGTGGGAGGACTCGGTCCGACTGGACCTCTACTACGTCGAGAACTGGTCGATCATCGGCGACGTCGTGCTCCTGTGGCGCACGGCGCGCGCCGTGTTGGTGTCGAGGGGGCGTACTGAGATGGCCATGACTGCTCCCCGCCGAACATCGCTCTCCCGGACCGGACCGGAGCCGAGTGGGGCCGTCAGCGCGGTGGCGGCGATCGCCGCCTTCGTCCTCGTGTTCAAGGTGCCAGGGACGACGCTTTTCCCGGTCATCACGCTTCTCTTGGGGCTGGTCCTCGCACCGATCGTCGTTCGCAGGTTGACCACGTTCCAGACCGGACGGGTGTTGGTGCCGGTGGCATTGGCGGCGCTCGTCAACGGTGTCGTGCTCCGGCTCACCGTCGAACCGACCGTCGGGACGAGTGGGTCGCTCACCACCGCGGTCACGCTGTCGGCCTGGCTGCTGACCGTCCCCATCGGCATAGGGCTCGCATGGTGGGCGAAAGACCACCTGAGCCCGATCGGCTTCGTCCGCCTGGTGGTCTTCGGTGGCCTGCTGAGTGCGTTGCTCATCGAGCAGCCCTTCTCCTGGAAGGGGAACACCGGCGTGTACATCACCTTGATGGCGCTCGCCGTGGCGCCTGTTCATCGCGCTTGGCTGGTTCGAGGCGTGCTGGCTGTCTCGGCGCTGCTCAGCAGTGTCTCCGACGCACGGTTCATGTCCTTGATCGCGATCGTCGTCCTGATCTCGACTTTCGTTGGCGGACGCGCTCGAGCACACATCGCACGGCATCCGCTCCCCTGGGTCGTGATCATCGTCGCCAGCCTCATCGCGATGGCACAGGGCGCGCTCTTCGCCATGAGAAATGGACTGTTGGGCTCTGCCATCGCTGCGCGTACCGTCACGCAGACCGCGGGAGGACGATCCATCGTCGAGGGATCCAGAACCGAGTGGGCTGCGACGCTCCACCTGTTCGAGGTTCATCCGTGGGGGTTCGGACTTGGCGAGATCACGAACGGTGGACTCGCACGCGAGGCAATCGCGCACGTGCAGGCGGTCGGTGGCGACTACACAGCTCAGTACTTCATCGTCGACGTCTTCGGTCAGCGTGTCGATCTGCACTCGATCGTCGCCGACCTCTGGTACCACTTCGGTGCCGGTGGGGTGCTGTTCGGAGCGGTGGTTCTGGCGCTCCTCGTGGGATCGCTGCCGAAGGCGTTGGGCCTGTCGACCGGCACGTCCGCGCTCGTCCTCTTCGCCGTGTTCACCGGCGTGTGGGATCTCTTCTTCAGTCCGATGCCAGAGTCGGATCGACTCATGCTCGCGCTGATCCTCGGTGCCCTGAGCGTCACCGGGTACTTCAATCGCCAGGACCTCACTCCCGGACGTCTCGGAACGGGCTCAGAACCTGATCTTGCGGGCGCGGTGCGCTGAGTCAGCCGCGACGGCCCGAGCCGCCCAGCGTCTGGAGGCGCTTCGCGACCCGGTGCGACGGACCCTCGACCAGGCGGTAGAACGCCACTGCAATCACGACGGAGAGCGGGATCGAGATGACCGGACCGAGCCCGCTCAGGCCGGGGGGAGCAGGACACCCACAGAGACAACCACGGGTTCGTGGACCAAGTACAGGCTGAAAGAAATCCGGCCGAGCCATTGGCAGGGCGAGCTCTCGAGCAGCCGCCGCGCACTCGGCCATCGGACAGCGCCGACGACGATGGCGAGCGCACCGAGCAAGAGGAGGGGTTGTACAGCGGGCTCAGCAACATCGTCGAACGGGGCGAGCCACCATCGTGCCGTCACCGCGATCAGGCCGATGATGAAGGTCGCGCCGGCGACACGTGATGTCAGCTGGAGACGGCCCTGTCCGAACGCGGCTGCGCAGAAGCATCCGATCAGGAAGACGGGCAGATAGGTGAGTGCCGCGCTGTCGAGGGCAACGCCCACGCTCGAAATGACGACCAGCGCGACGGTCGCGGTGAGCCAGTAGCGCTGCGCGTGGAGCACTGCGATGACGGCCAGCGGCAGCAGGAGGGAGAAGACGACCTCCCAGCGCAGCGACCAGAGGGGACTGTCCAGGAAGTCTGGAGAAAGCAGGGTTGCGTTCCGGGCGATGGAGAACGGGGTGAGCGGGATCTCGTGCTGCGCCATCCATTCGCTCCGACCTCCGAGGCCGACGCGTGGGATCACCAATGCCAGGAGGGCCGCGAAGAGCACGGCGGCGACAACCGGCAAGTAGAGCCGGACGAGGCGGCTCGGGTAATACCGTGCCCACGAGATCGCTCGAGGCCCTGTCTGTTGACGAGCGAGGACGAAGCCGCTCAGCACGAAGAACACGAGTACTGCCTCGCCCCCGGCCCAGAGGAGATGGAGCGGGGAGTAGACGAACCACGTGAGGGCCGTAGGGACCGTGCCGTGGTAGTAGCCCGCGCTCAGCGCCGGGATGACAAGTAGTGAATGATGAACGAGAACGATCGCAGCTGCGACACCGCGGAGCCCGTCGAGCGAAGTGAGCCGCTGGACCGGAACGGGCGCCGCCCGGCTCATGGACCTGACCACGGTTCAGTGACCTTCCACGACACGCGCTGGCACGCCAGCAACGGTCTGTAATGGCGCTACAGAGCGTGTGACGACGGCTCCCGCCGCAACGACGGCACCGCGGCCCACGGTGACTCCCGGGAGGATCGTCGCCCTGGCGCCGATCCACGCACCATCCTCGATCACGATGGGCTCGGCGGTCTCGCGGCCAGCGCGCTGGTCGGGGGTTCCGATCTCGTGCGAGCCGGTCACGAAGAGGCACTGCATTCCGATGCGGACTTTCCGGCCGATCGTGATCGGCGCCGAGCCGTCGAAGAAGCAGTCGTAGTTGATGAAGGTGCCTGCGCCGATCGACACATTCCGCGCGCCGAAGAAGCACCGCGCCTGTACGTAGGAGCGGTGCACGTCGAGACCGACGACGCGGAGCAGCCGCCAGCGAGCACGGGGGACCACCGCGGCACTGGCGATAACCGTGTTGAGCACGAGGTCTCGCGCTGCTCGGCGCAGTTCACGGCGAAGGCTGGTCACGAGGCCGATCATGCGTGGATCCGTTCTGCATCGGGGGTCGACCTGTTCCAGAGCCGAACGGCGACCGCCGCTGCGATCGCCTTGAGGACTGCCATGCCGACGAGGGCGATCACGAGTCCGTCGAGACCGAGCGTGAGGGTGAGGGCGAGCTGCGTCGCCAGGTCGATGCTGACGACGATCAAGCGGATCCTGTGCGGGACACTCGGTCGAGCGCCGAACCGGACGACGAGGAGCGCGGTGTCCAGCACGAGGTTACCGGCCAGGGCCGCACCGACAGGCACGAGGAACGCGGCGGTGTGGCTGTAGTTCGCGCCCGCCACGCCGGACGCAGCCACTGCCCAGCCGATGAGGCCCGAAACGACGACGCCCGCGAGGCCCGCGGCGACCCATCGCGTCGCTGCTCGTGAGCGAGCCGTCCCTGCGTTCTGGCCGAGGTCGCTCATGTGCACCAAGAGCAGCGGCGTCAGGGCCTGGATGAGGCTGAAGACCGGGGCGAAGACGACCGAGTACGCAAGTCGGATCCCGGTGGTCGCGGAGGGGACCGCGACGAGGTAGATGATCAGGATGCCGAGTTGGGATCCGAGCGCCGAGTAGAGCGCCTCGGCGGAGATGCGCGATGCAGTGCCGAGAAGCCCCGGAATCGGGGACGAGTGCGGGCGCGCGCGGAGGACAGCGAGCCACGATGCTCCGCACGCGACGGTGAGGCCGGTCATCCACAGGACGAGAACGGGAACATCGGTGCCGAGGAGGAGCAAGACCACCGCGACGATGGCGAAGGCGGCGTAGGGCAGGGCGCCCACGATCGCCGCGCGGAACCGGCGCTGCAGTGTGAGCAGGTAGTGCGGGCCGTCAGCGAGGACGATCAGCCCTGCGAGCACTGTCGGCGCCAGGGAAGCGGGGGTCGAACCGCTCGCGATCCAGATCGCGCTCGCCGCGGTGGCGATCAGCGCGAAGGTCACCGACGTGAGCGCAACCGCCCGACCGGACATCACCTGGTCGACGGGCAGGCCAGCGCGCGAGCCTGCCACGATCCGACCGTCCATCGCGAACGACCGAGCGCAGGCTGCAGCGATCACGCCGATCGCCGTCACGACGGTGAGCGCGGCGAAACTCCGTGTGCCGAGGGACGCGCTCGCGGTGATCGTGAAGAGGAAGAAAGCAGCCGACCACGAACCCTGATCGATGAGCCGGAGGACGACGGGGTGCTGCGGGAGCGCCCGGATCCGTGCGAGCGCCGTCATCGTCAGGACGTCCGATCGAGGGCTTCACGAAGGAGGCCCCGTTCGGCTTCGAGCAGCCGGTCCGTCGTCCAGACGGTGCTCGGACGGCGGGGAAGGGACGCAGCACGCAGGACTGCACCGGCGATCGTCCCGATCGAACGGGGTGCCGACCGGGGGACGGTCACGCCCGAGGCGTCGGCGTAGTCGAGGACGGCCGCGGCGCCGGTCCCGGCGAAGGCCACGACGGGCAAGCCGACCGAGGTGGCTTCGCCGACGACGCCGGAGCCGCCCTCACGCGCGGACAGGTGCACGAGCACATCCGCTGCGTGCATTTCACGGACGACGTCGTCGCGAGGGATCTGGCCGAGGAACTCGACACGGGACTCGACTCCGAGGCGACGAGCGAGGTCCAGAAGACCGTTCGTCTGGCCGGGAGCCGGCTTGCCGGCGATTCGGAGGCTGGCCATCGAGAGCTCCGGCGTCGCCAGGGCCGCGATGCTCAGCTCGATGCGCTTGAGCGGCACCAGGTTCCCCACTGACAGGATTCGGATGCCGTCGCGATGGCCTTCGCCACGGGCAGCGGTGTCCGGCTCGGTGGTGAGCGGGCGGGTGTTGGGGAACACGCGCGCTGCTGCTCCCACCGACCGCAGCCGGTCGGCCAGAGCCGACGACGTGACGAGCGTGAGTCCGACGCGACGGCCGGTCCGACTGGCGGCGATCGCGCTCAGGAAGTCGCGCAGCCGCTGCACGAGGTACCGGCTGCGCCAGTCCGTCGGCCGTGGTTCGTACAGGTAGGCGTCGGCGCGACCCGTCGAGCCGACGGGACCCCAGACGGTGTGGGCTCGTCGGCGGAGCCAGGTGATCGGGGCCGGGAGGAGCTCGCTGGCAAACGTGACGTGCCGCGCGAGGACGATCCGATCGAGGTCCACGACCCCGCGAACGGCGGTGGGAGTCCGCCATCCCCACACAATGTGTTCGATACGCGTCAGCCGATGGTGGCGGAGGGGCCGGGACCACAGCGGCTCCGGAGGGCTGATCAGCTGCAGTCGTGCGATGTCGACGCCATCGGCGCGCAACCGATCGGCGGTCGCGATCCGGGAGCGCTCGTTCATCACCGCGACGACGTCCAGATCTCGCTCCTCGGCAATCTGGAGCCAGGTCGTCAAGTACTCCCACCCGATCGTCGGTTCGCTGGGGAGTCGCGGATCGCAAGCGAATGCGGTCAGGACGACCACGGGGCGATCGGCAATCACCGCGTGCTCCGGACGAGTGCCCTGCTGTACCCGCTGAACCGACGGGCCGCGGGGCTTCCCGTTCCGTGCCGCACGGCGGCGACGAGCCCGCGGAGACCGAGGCCGGAAGCGACGACGGCGGTCCAGAGCCCCACGGAGCGGCGCGAGAGAGCGAGGTCGGTGGCGTAGAAGTCTCGCAGGTTCAGGACCCAGTCGGCGTTGACCGTCGTCGACGCTGACGAATCGCTCTGGCCGACCAGGTGCGTGGCGCGCGCCTCCGGGGCCAACCAAACCCGGCGCCCCGCGCGTCGGACCCGGTGGCAGAACTCGATGTCCTCGGCGTACATGAACCAGCGCTCGGAGAGCCCGCCGACTTCGTCCCACGTGCGTCGAGCGACGACGAAGCACGCACCGGTCACCCACTCCACGGGCATCGTGCCGTGGACCTGGCGAGGCAGGAGGTAGTGCCCCTCGAGGAGCGGGAGCCGCGCGCTCAGGCGGGACAGCCCGAAGTAGTGCGTGAACATCCGCCAGACGGTCGGCATCCGGCCGGCGGACACAATCCGTTGCGGGGCGGGCTGTTCGACGAACGGCGCGACCACATCACCGGGGTTCGACCCCAGCGCGTCACGGAGCACACGGATGCCGTGCGCCCCGATCTGTGCGTCGGGGTTGAGCAGCATGACGAGATCGCCGTTCGATCGGCGGACCCCCTCGTTCACCGCTCGTGCGAATCCGACGTTCTCGTGGTTCTCGATCACGGTGGCCGACGGCCAGGCGCTCCGGACGACGTCGACGGTGTCGTCGGCCGATGCGTTGTCGATGACCACGAGTTCGAGGTCGTCGATCCCTGTCAGTCCATCGAGTGCGTCGAGGACGACACGGGCGCTGTTGAAGGTCACGATGACCACCGACAGGGTCGACTGGACGCGGTCATCAGTCGTCACGGTCGTCCTTCCGGCTCGTGCGCACCTGCGCTGGGACCCCTGCCACGACGGCGAACGCGGGAACATCTCGGGTGACCACCGCGCCGGCGGCCACGACGGCCCCGGAACCGATGGTGACGCCCTTGAGGATGATCGCGCCGGCTCCGATCCAGCAATCATCGCCGATGACGACGGGACTGCGGTCGTGGCCCTGCTCACGGATCGGGGCGACGCGGGAGTCGAACCGGTGGTTCTCGCTGACGACGGTCACGTTCGGTCCGAGCAGGCAGTCCTCGCCGATCGTGATGCCGCCCTGCCCCCAGATGACGTTCCCGCGTCCGACCGATGTCCGATCGCCGATACGCACGCCGACTCCGGGCTCTGCGACGACACCGCTGCCGCGGATCTCGGCACCGGCGCCGACGGTGACGTTCTCGCCGAGCCACACACCGCGCTTCGCGAAGCCGTCGATCGTGACGTCACGGTTGAGTGAGGTGCCTCGGCCAATCCGGACGTACTGGGGGTGACGGATGACGACGCCACGTGCCCGGAAGCGCGGTCCGATGTCAGCGAACCGTCGGGGCAGCGTGAGCCCGCCGATCGCCTGGAGCCCCTTGACGGCTGCGAACTGGCGCAGGACTCGTGGCGGGACGTCGGCGCTCATCGGCCGACCGCGGAGTCGTGCGTAGAGGGTGTCCAGGATGCTCATCGGCGGGCGTTCTCCCTCTGGTAGCCGGCTCGGATCGCAGCGACCACGTCGGCCCACGGTCGGTTCCCTGGCGCCTGGCTGCTCTCGCGACGCCACGGGTGGTCGAGCTCCGCAGCGACGGCGTCGGCGATGGCCACGGTGTCACGCGGGTCGGCGTAGGTCACCGCGTCGCCGAGGACCTCGTGCAGCACAGGACGGTCGGATGCGATGACCGGGGCACCGCTCGCGAGCGCTTCGATCGGTGGTAACCCGTAGCCCTCGTCGAGCGACATGAACAGCATCATGCGGCACTGGCGGTACAGCCACGCGAGGCGTGCGTCGTCGACAGCCCCGGTGAACCGAACGGAGCCGTCCGTCACCGCCGTGCGCGCGGCGGCGGAGAGGGTCTCGGTGCGACCGTCTGGACTGCCTACCACCACGAGCGGGAAATCAGACGAAACGCGCCCGGACCGCACCACTGCGTCGATCACGGTCCCGACGTTCTTGCGGACGTTGAGCCGGCCGACGGTGAGGAGGAAGCGGCCAGGGTGCAGCTCCGGGTCCGCTTCCGTGCTCGCGTGCTCTCGTGTGATGGCGGTCGGGACGCCGAGGCCCGTTGACTCGACGCGCTGCAGTTCGGGGTTCCACGCCTTGATGCGTTCCACCTCGGTGCGCGAGGACGTGAAGACGATGTCGGCTCGGCGAGCGAACCGAGGGATCAAGCTGAGGTAGATCCGCTCCGTTCTCGTGAACCACTCTGGGTTCGACTGGAACAGCACGTCGTGCACGAAGACGCCGCTGTTCCGCGTGCCGGCGGCGAAGTTCTGCGCAAGCGTCGCGTCGAACGGCCCGAGGCGCCGATCGGTGTGTCGGAGAGCCACGCTGTTGATGAGCGGATGGAATCGCAGCGACGTACCAGTGAAGACGAGATCCGGCGACTCTGCGCGAGCGTGGGGAGATCCACTGCGGGCACGACGAGGTGCAATTCGTCCGCCGGGAAGGACTGCCGCCATGCCCCGACGACCTCGCGGAGCACCATGTGGCCGGACGGCGGCCCGTTCATCCACCAGTAGCCGTCGAAAAGGACCCTCACGGCGAGTCCCCGGGAGGAAGCTGCCGGCGCAGGAGCGCTTCGTAGGCCGCGCAGACCTTGTCCCAGGAGTAGACATCGGCGGCGCGCTGCCGGCCGAGCTCCGACAGCTCCCGCCGTCGTACCGAGTCGTCGAGGACCGTGCGCAGCGCGGAGACGATCGCACCGGGTTCGGGTGCGGTGAACGCCCCGCTGTCGCCGAGCACCTCACGGTTGTAGACAGTGTCCCGTGCGACCACCGGAGCGCCGAGCGCCATGGCCTGCACGAGCGCGGGATTCGTGCCGCCGACGCTGTGCCCGTGGAAGTACGCGCCGGACTGTGCCCAGAGCGTGTGCAGGAGTTCGTCGTCGTTGACGTGTCCGAGCCAGTGGATCCGCTCGTGCGCATCAGCGAGCGCCTGGGCCTGTTGATCGAGCTCGCCCCCGAACCCCGACGACCCGACGATCACGACGTCGTGCGTGCGCGCGATTTCAGGCGCTGCCTCGAACAGCTCAGCGATGGTGTTCTCCGGGACGAACCGGGCGACGACGAGGACGTACTTTCCGTCCTCGAACGGCGTCGCGGCGTGAACAGAACGGGGATCGCCGCCGTAGGGGATGAAGTGACCGTCACGGCCGAAGCGCGCTGACCAGTGCGTGCCGATCGCCTTGGCATCGACGATGATCTCGGTCGCCCAACGAGCAGTCATCCGGGCGCCCGTCCGGAACATCGTCCGCGCGAGACGTCCCCACTTCGCCCGTTCCCACTCGATCCCGTCGACGTTCACGATGGTGGCGATCCCTCGGGCGCGGAGCAGGGGAGCCAGAACCCGTTGGCGACGTTCATCACGAGCGCGACGTCGGGTCGTGTCCACAATGCGTGCAACGAGGACGTGAGCCCGAAGGTCAAGGTGCTGAGGGACTTGCTCTGCAGGCCTCGCGTGACGATCGAGCGAACTCGGGGTCGGCCTCGAACTCGTCGTCGGTCGTGCCGGGCCGGCCGTAGACGGTGACGTCCCAACCGCTGGCCGCGAGGTGCGGCGCGATGTGGCGAACAGCGGTCTCGAAGCCGCCGTAGAAGCTGGGGTAGCCACGCGTGCCGATGATCGCCACCGATGGAAGACCTGTGCCAGTCAACTTGCCCCTCATCACGACCGAAGTCCGCTCGGTCGCTCTCCGGAGCAGTCGGCGGGTCGAACATAGCAAACGCGAGCACCTCTCTTTGCTTTCACGCGCGCTGATATCCCGGAACGCGGCCACGTCTCCGGAGCACGTCGACCCGGCCTCCTAAGCTGAGGCCATGTCGGACGCATCCGAGTCTCGACGTGCTGCTCGGACCCGGGGGCCTCGACGTCGCTGGCTCCTGTGGGGCGTCCTCTTCATCGTCCTGCTCGTGATCGCCGCGGTCGCCTGGGTGACGATCCGCGGGGTGCTGGCGAAGCAGGACCTCGAATCGTCCGTCGTGCACGTCGACACGCTGCGGTCGCAGTTGGCGAAGGGCGACACCGCAGCTGCACAGCGCACGGCGGTGCAGCTCGAGTCGAGTGCCGCTGACGCCCGGGCGAAGACGAGCGACCCGGTGTGGGCCGTCTTCGAGCACACGCCGTTCATCGGCGGCAACCTCCGCGCCGTCCGACAGGTGTCCGCGATCGTGGACGACGTGGCGAGCGACGCCGTCCGTCCGGTCGCCGGGGTCCTCGGTGACGTCGACGTCGACGCGTTCAAGCCCGAGGGCGGCAAGATCGACCTGCAGCCGCTCGTGGCGGCGCAACCGGCGGTCGCGAAGGCGACCACCGCGCTCAGCAAGGCGACCAGGGCAGCCGACCGGATCGACACCGGTGACACCGTGTCGGCGGTGACGGACGCGGTGAACCAGCTCCGGGCCTCCTTGGCGTCGGTCTCGGAACAGGCGGCCGTCGCCGACAAGGTGGTGCAGCTGGCGCCGGCGATGCTCGGCGACGGTGGTGCGAAGCAGTACCTCGTGCTCTTCCAGAACAACGCGGAGTTGCGTGCCGGCGGGGGATCCCCGGTGCGGTGGCACTGCTGGACGTCCGCGACGGTGCGATCTCACTCGGGCAGCAGGCGTCGACGTCGGACTTCCCGCAGACCGACGACCCGGTGCTGCCGCTCACCACGGAGACGCAGGGCCTGTACGGCTCGATCACGGGGGAGTTCATCCAGGACGTCACGCTGACGCCACGCTTCGACACCTCGGCGAAGCTGGCACGGGAGATGTGGAAGCGGCAGTTCGGGCAGCGGGTCGACGGCGTGCTGTCGATCGACCCGGTGACGCTCGGCTACATCCTGAAGGCGACGGGTCCGGTCACGCTGGCGACGGGGGACCAGCTGACATCGGACAACGCCGTGCAGCTGCTGCTGAGCGAGGCGTACGCCAAGTACCCGGACCCGACCGTGCAGGACGCCTTCTTCGCGTCGGCAGCCAGCGCGGTGTTCACGAAGGTCTCCGAGGGCGGCTTCGACCCGAAGGAGTTCATCGCGGCGCTGACGACCGGTGTCGACGAAGGACGGGTCAAGCTCTGGAGCGCCGACAAGAGCGAGCAGTCGGAGCTCACCGGGACCGCCATCGCAGGGGGACTGCCGATCAGCGACACGAGCTCACAGCAGTTCGGTGTGTACCTCAACGACGCCACCGGCGCGAAGATGGACTACTACCTCGAGAAGACCGTGTCGGTCGGCAGCGAGGTGTGCCGGAAGGACGGCCGACCGACGTGGACGGTCGAGGTCACGCTGAAGAGCACCGCCCCGGCGGACGCGGCGACGAGTCTGCCGGAGTACGTCACCGGAGCCGGAGCGTTCGGCGTACCGCCCGGCGCAGTTCGGACAAACGTCGCGATCTACGCCCCCTCTTCAGGGGTGTACGTCACATCCGCTCAGGATGGGAAGACGGCGTCTCCGCAGACGGCGACGGACGGCGACCATCCCGTCGCACAGTTCCAGACCACCCTCTCACCAGGGAAAAGCACGACGATCCGGGTGCAGTACCTGGGCGGCGCCGACCAGGGGCGGACCGCGGTCGACGCGGTGTCGACCCCGGTGTTCATCAGTCGGTTACAAAGCCGCTGGCCACCAGCTGTGAATCCCCGGTAGATTGAGCGAACTTCGCCATCGCGCCTGCAAGTACGGGGGCTGATCGCACTTCAATCCGCCGGAGACATCAGGGTCCACGAGCGGAGACATCAGGGTCTAGGGGACACATCCATGAAGAAGATCATCGCTGCGGTCGTCCTGGCCGCTGCTGCGTTCGTTGCCGTTCCGTCCGCTGCCAACGCCGCCGGCTACGTGCCCGCGTCGAACGTCAGCGTCTCGGGCTCGGCCGTTTCCGGTGGGACCGCGACCGTCGGCTTCGCCGCCGGTTCGTTCGTCGCCAACGAGACGGTCTCCGTCTCCGTGACCGGTGCTGGCGCCGTCACGCTGGGCGCGCTGCCCATCACCACCGTCTCCAAGACCTACACGGCGTCGTCGACCGGTGCCGCTGCGGTCTCCGTCACGCTGCCGCAGGGCGCGTCGGGCACCTACTCGCTCACCGCGACCGGCGCCACCTCGGGCAACGTGGCCACCTCGGCCCTGACGGTCGTCCCGGCCGACGGCACCGCCGTCGTCCCGGCTGCTGCTGCTGGCACCAACGGCAACGGCGAGCTCGCCTTCACCGGTTCCACGATCTCGATGCTCGCGATCTGGGTCGCCGGCGGCGCCGTCGTCCTCGGTGGTGGCCTGCTGCTGGTCCGCACCTCGGTCCGTCGTCAGCGCGAGTCCGTCTGAGTCTCGAGCGACTGAACGAAGCCCCGGAGCGCATCGCTCCGGGGGCTTCGTCGTGTCCGTGTGTCAGCGACGCCGTCGGTGCGCCGCCCACGACAGCACCAGTACCCCGAGCAGCGAGCCCAGAACCGCACCCAGGCCGTTCGCCAGGACGTCGGCCAGTGACGCGGTGCGCGCGGGCAGGAAGAGCGCCTGGCCGGTCTCGATGCCGACACTGACGGCCAGGCCCGCACCCGCCCCGGCCCACCACCACCGCGCTCCTGCGAGCAGGACCACGAGCAGGCCCAGCGGGACGAAGAACACCACGTTCGACAAGGACTCGATCGTGCCGTAGCCGAACCAGTCGGGGGCCCCGTGGCGATGGGCGATCGTGATCACCCGGTCGAGCGTCGGACCGGCCGCCGCGTCGACGGGTGAACCCCAGAACCCGACGAGCACCACCGCGACGCCGTAGGCGGCGGCCAGCCACGTCGCGACCCGACGGCTGCGTCCGGTGGCCGGGGCGTGCCCTGGATCGCGGGGACTGTCGGAGGTCACCCGACCGACGGTAGTGAGTCGGGCCTCCCGGATGGGTGTCTCCGTCATTCCGTGACGCATCTCGGAGGTCCGGAAAACGAGTACCCCGATCTGGCGCGTGTACCCCGGAAAGACGTCACACCGCCCCGGAAACCCGGGGGACGCCGATCGGCCGCATTGACAGAACCCGTGAATCAACGGGCATCGCTGGCGGTTCGGGCCGTGGTTCTCGTAGCGTTCTGGTGTCAGCAGATGTACCCCGGATCGTGAAGGAGAGCGACATGAGCATCACCGTCAACAACGCGACGCAGGCCGAGGTCACCCTCGACACCGACACGGTCGACACCATCGCGATCCTCGAAGCCGACGCGGCGCCCTCGACCCGTCCGACCCGCGCCAAGGTCACCTGGGTGCAGGAAGACCAGGGCGAGTGGATCGCTGGCTACGGCGGGTACTTCGGCGGCAGCGTCGACAAGCGCGACGGCCGCTTCGTCGCCTCGGACACCTTCGGCCTGGTCGTCGGTGAGTTCGCATCGCTGGAAGAAGCGCAGACCAAGCTCGAGGACCAGCTCCACGTCATGCTCCCGTCGGTCATCCGACCGGTCGAGTAGGCACCACCGCGCCACCGCGCCACCGCGCCACCGCGCCACCGCGCCACGGGCACCGTCGGCGCCCGTCCCACCACGCACCATCGGCGTCCGCGACGCCCGCAGCACCAGCACGCAGCACCAGCACGCAGCACAGCCCGAAGGAGCACCACCATGAGCATGACCGCCGATCACCACCAGCAGACCGAAGTGACGCTGGACACCCGGACGATCGAGGTCATCGCCGAGATCGAGGCGCAGGTCGTCGCCGACACCGCGCCTGCTCGTGTCCGCATCAGCTGGGCGCAGCCCGACACCGGGCTCTGGGTCGCGAACTACGGCGGGTACTACGGCGGCACCGTCGACCGGCAGGGCACGCACTTCTTCGTCGCCGACACGTTCGGCGAGTACGTGGGGGACTTCCGCTCCCTCGACGAGGCGAAGGGGCGTCTGGCCGAGCGGCTGCACGTGCTGCTGCCGGACGTGATCCGCGCCACCGCCTGATCCAGCCCACGCTCGAGCCCCGAAACCCCACCGGATCCCGGTGGGGTTTTCTTGTGCCCCGAGTGGGTGGCGCGGCCCTGAGATGCGCCTACCCCCACAACGAGTGGTCCCCCCTATTGGGGACCCGCACTGACCCCACTTCGGTGTCGAGACCTGCCAGTATCGACCCGGCGCCAACGACCGTTCTCCCTGAACCGGCGGCCGTCGCTCAGCGCCCGCATCGTCTCGACCCGAAAGTGATCATGCTGCCTGGAAACCAGGGCACCGCTGTGCCTCGACGCCGCTTCGGCGTCCGAACCGTCGCCATGTTCGGCGCTGCGTTGCTCGTCGGCGCCGGTCTCTCGACGACCACGGCGGTCATCGCGGCCGAGCCGGCCTCGGCCGTCACCGCGATCTCGAACGGTGCACTGGTGTGCGACCAGAACACGCTCTACGCCATCGACAGCACGGGCAAGGTCGTCGCCGTGGACATCACCACCGGTGACTCCAAGGGCACGACCGCCGACGTCACGAACCTCGGCACCGGGGCCAACAACGGCCTCGGTATCTCGCGTGAGGGCGTGTCGATGTTCGCCGCGTCGAACAACGTCAGCGCCACGCTCCGGCAGTACAACCCGAAGGACGGGAGCGTGTCCGACCCGATCACGACGGACCAGAAGCGCGTCGTGATCCGCGGTGCGGTGAACCCGAAGGACGGCATCTACTACTACGGCGACAACGCCGGGTGGCTCGGCGCCTACGACCCGGCCACCAGCACGTACCTGGGCCAGGTCGGGCAGATCAACGGCTTGAAGGCCGGCAACGGTGACTTCGCGTTCAGCTCGCGCGGCCTGTTCTTCGTCGTCGCGGCCGACACGGTCTACCGCGTCAACACCGACGAGGTCTCGAGCACCCCGGGCGCCACCGCCATGTCGACCTCCGCCATCGCGACCCTGCCGGCGGGCACCAGCAGCCCGGGCATCGCGTTCTCGTCCGACGGCTACCTGTACGTGTCGAACACCGTGACGGCGAACAACGTCTCCACGACCACGATCTACCAGCTCGACCCCACCTCGGGCGCGCAGGTCCGCAGTTTCCCGATCGTCGGCAACTACGCCGCCACCGACCTCGCCAGCTGCAACTACGCCGACACCGTCACCGGTGAGGCGAGCGTCGACAGGCGCTGGAACGCGGGCGACCAGTTCGGCCTCGCCATCACCGGCGGCGGCATCGACCCCACGAAGCCCGGCACCTCGGCGACGACGACCGGCACGGGCACCGGCGCCCAGTCGCAGCGCGCCGGCGCCGTCCTGAGCACACCGAACAAGGACTACACGGTCACGCAGACCGCCTCGGGCACCACCGACCTGGCGAACTACGACACGTCGTGGGTGGCACGGAACCAGACGACCGGCGCGCTGGTCGCCGACGGCAAGGGGAACACCGGCACCTTCACGTTCCCCGCCGCCACGACCGCAGACGGCACCGACGTCATGGTGACCTTCACCAACACGCTCAAGGCCGTCCACGTCACCACGACCTCGGACACCGGCAACACGCCGAACGGCACGAAGCTCACCGTGCCGGCGAAGGGCGTCCTGGCGAACGACAGCGGCACCGGCCTGTCCGTCGTGTCGAACACCACGCCCGCACACGGCACCGCGACCGTGCAGCCCGACGGCTCGTACACGTACACCCCGGCCGACGGCTTCTCGGGCACGGACACCTTCCAGTACACGGCGAAGGACTCGTCGGGCCAGACCTCGACCAGCACGGTGACGATCACCGTCGCCCCGGCGGGCACCGACGACGCGTTCAGCGTGCACGCCGGCCAGACCGCCACCGCGGACGCGAAGACGGGTCTGCTTGCGAACGACCACGGCACCGGATTGACGGTCACGGGCAACACCAATCCCGCCCACGGTGACCTGACCGTCGGCAAGGACGGTTCGTACTCGTACACCCCGACCGCCGGGTACTCCGGCCCGGACTCCTTCACCTACACGGCGAAGGACGGCGACGGCGCACCGATCAGCGGCACGGTCACCATCACGGTGCTGCCGACCGCGGTCGCCGACACGATCACCGCGACGGCGGGGCCGCCACCCCCGGCACCGCTCCCGGCCTGCTCGCCAACGACCTCGGCTCGGACCTGACGGTCACGAGCAGCACCAAGCCGTCGCACGGTGACGTCGTCGTCGCGAAGGACGGCAGCTACGCCTACACGCCCACCACCGGCTACTCCGGCCCCGACTCCTTCACGTACACCGTCACCGACGGCAACGGGAAGAGCGACACCGTCACCGTGACCGTGAACGTCGCCCCGCTGGCGAAGGACGACAGCGTCCGCGTCGCCGCCGGCACCACCTACACCGCCGACACCCGTGCCACCGGCGTCCTGGGCAACGACCTCGGCACCGGTCTGACGATCTCGTCGAACACCAAGCCCGCGCACGGCGAGCTCACCCTCGACAAGGCGACCGGTGCGATCACCTACACGCCGGCCGACGGCTTCTCGGGCACGGACTCGTTCCGGTACACCGCGACGGACACCGCCGGTGCGCCGACGACCGCCACGGTGACGATCACGGTCAACCCGACGATCGCGAACGACACCACGACGACGAGCGCCGGTACCCCGGTGAACATCGACGTGCAGCACAACGACCGCGGCTCGGACCTGGTCACCACGATCGTCACCGGTCCGGCGAACGGCACCGCGGTGGTGGCCGAGGACGGCACCGTCGACTACACGCCGACGGGTGACTTCTCCGGCACCGACTCGTTCACCTACACCGTGACCGACGGCGACAAGGTCACCACCAGTCCGGCGATGGTCACCGTCACCGTCAAGCCGGTCGCGAACGGCGACACGGTGGCGACGAAGTCCGGCGAGACGCTGACCATCGCGCCGGAGACGCTCACCGGCAACGACAAGGGAACGAAGCTGACCGTCTCCGACGCGGCCGCCGTGCCGGACGCCGACGGCACGACGCACGGCGACGTCACGATCGACCCGGCCACCGGCGTGATCACGTACACGCCGAAGCCCGGATTCTCGGGCACCGACACCGTCACCTACACGGTGCGGGACGACTCCGGCCAGACCACGACCGGCACGATCACCGTCGTCGTCGGCCCGATGGCCACCCCGGACACCGCGACCGCCACTGCCGGCACCACGCTGACCGTGGGCGGGGACGGCGACGACCGCACGGGCGTGCTCGCGAACGACGAGGGCACGAAGCTCACCGCCACGGTCGACCTCGCACCGGCGAACGGCGACCTCGAGCTGGCGGAGGACGGGTCGTACACGTACACCCCGAAGGACGGCTTCTCGGGCACGGACACCTTCACCTACACGGCGAAGGACCCCTCCGGCGGGACGGCCACGGGTGTGGTGACCATCACGGTCGAGCCCGGCACCGAGCCGGACGAGATCACGGTCAAGGCAGGCGGCAGCAAGACGGTCACCTCCGCCGACCTGACCGGCAACGACCACGGCACCGGCCTGTCCGTGCTCGACATCCCCGTCGAGGCGAGCGGCGAGCACGGCACCGCGGTCCGGAACGACGACGGCACGGTCACCTACACGCCGAAGCCGGGCTTCTCGGGCACCGACGAGTTCACGTACACGGTCACGGACCGCAACGGCCTCACGAACACCGGCACCGTCTCCGTCCGGGTCACCCCCGTCACGGCGGGCGGCTCGACCACGGCCGACGCCGACGGCTCGACCACCGTGCCGGCCGACAAGGGCGTGCTCGACGGCGCCACCGGCACCGACCTGCACGTCACGGACAACACCGACCCGTCGCACGGTGACGTCGTCGTCGAGAACGACGGCGGCTACACCTACACGCCGAAGCCCGGCTACTCCGGCCCGGACTCGTTCGACTACACCGTCACCGACGGCGCCGGCGGCACCACGACCGGCACCGTGACGATCGTCGTCGCCCCGAAGGCCGTCGCCGACACCGCGACCACCACCGCCTCGACCCCGGTCGACGTCGTGGTCACGGGCAACGACTCCGGCACGGAGCTCACCGTCACCGCGGTCACCAAGCCCGGTCACGGCGAGGCCACGATCACCGGAGGCGGAGGCGGAGGCGGAGCCGGCACCGGCACCACCGGCACCGTCACGTACACGCCGGCCGACGGCTTCTCCGGTACGGACACGTTCGCCTACACGGTGACCGACCCGACCGGCGGCACCGCGACGGCGACCGTCACGGTGACGGTCGAGCCCGTCGCCGTCGCGGACGCCGTGCACACCACCGCGGGCACGGCGCTGGCGATCGCCGGCACGACGCTGACGGCCAACGACCACGGCACGACGCTCACGGTCACCGGCCACGGTGACGCCGCACACGGCGACGTGACCAAGGGCACCGAGCCCGGCTCGCTCGTCTACCTGCCGAAGAAGGGCTTCTCCGGCACGGACACGTTCACGTACACCGTCACGGACGGCTCCGGTCAGACCGCCACGGCGACCGTCACCGTCCTGGTCGGCACCATGGCGACGCCCGACACCGGCCGCACCGCCACCAACGGCACCGTGATCGCGACCGTCGGCACGGGCGTCCTGTCCGACGACGAGGGCACCGACCTGTGGGCGAAGACCGACCGCAAGCCGGCACACGGCACCGTGGTGCTGGCGAAGGACGGCTCGTACGTCTACACGCCGGAGCACGACTGGTCGGGCATCGACACCTTCACCTACACGGCGGTCGACCGCGACGGCAACACCGCGACCGGCCTCGTCACGATCACCGTCACCCCGACGGCGACGAACGACAAGGCAGCCACGAAGTCCGGCAAGCCGGTCACCGTCGCCGGCCCCGGTGTGCTCGGCAACGACCACGGCAGCGACCTGACGGTCGTGACCTCCGGCACGGCGGAGCACGGCATGGTCTCGATCGCCGCGGACGGCACGTTCGTCTACACCCCGGCGAAGGGCTTCTCCGGCACCGACACCGTGACCTACCGGGCACAGGACGGCTCGGGTCAGCAGGTCGACGCCACCGTCACCGTCACCGTCGGCATCGACGCGACGAAGGACGCCGGCCGCACCGTCGCCGGCACCCCGATCGCCCGTGACACCGCCCACGGTCTGCTCACCAACGACCAGGGCACCCGCCTCACCGCGGCCCTGGACCGGCGGCCGGCCCACGGCACGGTGACGGTCCAGCCCACCGGCGCGTACGTCTACACCCCGGCCGCCGGCTTCACCGGCACGGACACCTTCACCTACACGGTGACCGACGCCTCGGGGCAGACCACCACCGCCACCGCCACGATGACGGTCATCGCCGCCGCGGTCGCGAAGGACGACTCCGCCACCGGGACCGTCGGGCACCAGGTCACGATCGACCCGCTCGGCAACGACTCCGCCTCGGGCGGTGCCACCTTCGAGGCGGGCACCCTGCACCTGATCGACCCGGAGACGGGCAAGCAGTCCGACCGCGTCGTCGTCGGCCACGAGGGCACCTGGACCGTCCGCGACGGCAAGGTCGTCTTCACCCCGGCGAAGGGCCACACCGGCACCACCTTCATCGGGTACGTGGTGACGGACAGCAATGGCCAGACGGTGACGGCGACGATCACGGTCACCTACCCGACCGGCATCGCGGCCGCGGTCCACACCGCGGAGCTCGCCTTCACCGGCGCGACCGGCCTGGCCGGCCTCGGCCTCGCGGCGATCGCACTGCTCTTGGCCGGCGTGCTGCTCGTGACGCGTCGCCGCATCGCGGCGGGCATCGCAGCCGCCCCGGGGATCCGACGCAGCGCGCGTCCGTAACCACCGCGGTCGACCGGGAGGCCCGGATCACGTCAGCCGACAGGCGCACGTGATCCGGGCCTCCCGTCTTCCTGCCCCGGTCGCGTGCGCGCGGCCGCGCGTCGACCCGCCGCTACGCCACGGGCTCGATGAGCTGCGGGCCGTCGTTCTTCACGCTGTTCACGGTGCGCGCGACCTCGTACTGCTCCAGGCCGGCCGCGACCGTCAGCGACTCGTGGTCGAGCAGGGCCAGCAGGTCGTCGGTGCCGAGGCCCCCGGCGCCACCGGTGCCGCCGCCGAGCCAGTCGTCGTAACCGTCGGGCGTCAGGAACGCCGGCATGCGGTCGTGCACCTCGCCCGGGGCCACGTGGGCGTCCCGCGTGATGATCGCCAGCGACAGCCGCCACTTGTCCGGGTCGCCTTCGGGCTTGGTCGGGTCCGGCCAGGCACTCACGACCCCGGCCATCGCCAGGGCGCCGCCGGGCTCGTGGACGAAGTGGGGTTCCTTGCCGTCCTCGCGCACCACCCACTCGTAGTAGCCCTGCGCCGGGACGATGCAGCGGTTCGTCGCGAAGGCCCGCCTGAACATGCCGCTCGTCGCGACCGTCTCGATGCGGGCGTTGATCGGCTTCGGGCGCTGCTTCTGGAAGTCCTTCGCCCAGCTCGGCACGAAGCCCCAGCTGATCTGCGGCAGCTCGCGCTCGCCGTGCCGCTGGCGCACCGCGGACACGGGGTCGGTCGGGGCGACGTTCCAGCTCGGCACCAGGCCCGTCCCCACGACGCCGGTGTCCTGGTCCACGTGCTCGGTCCGGCCGGCGAGCTCACCGAGGAGCTCGGGCAACAGATCGGCCGTGGTGTCGGAGACGACGAACCTTCCACACATGCGCCCAGTGTGCTCTGTGCCCCCGACAGTCGCGCGGGCGGGGCTGTTGCGTCGTGTCGGCCTGTTCCGCTGTCCCGTTCCGCTGTCCCGTTCTGCTCACAGGGCATCCGAATATGAGTTCTGATGTTGTAAATACTGCCGGTTTCGTGCAGGTTGGAACGGCTGACAATCAGGTTGGCGACGAGCTGGAGGACACATGAAGAAAATCGGCAAGGCATCGCTTCTGGCCTCCGTGGGAAGTGGAGTCTTCGCGCTCATCACTACGACGTCGGCGGCGAGTCCGGCGCAGGCGGAAGTCGCCGACGACGGGCACTGCTGGTCCGAGGTGGATACGGGGCGCTCGCTCTGCGCCGAGAGTCAAGACCAACTCGCGATTGACATGTACACGAAGTACGGCATCACGATCGCACCGCGCTCAGGAGAGGTCCTGCCGGGATCTGTCATCGCCCCAGGGGTTCGTGCGAAGCGGATGATCGACAAGCGTCGTCTCGGTTCGACGCCCCGAAGCTCCGTTCCGATTCCTCAGGCATCGTTCCTGCTGGTGAAGGGATACACCGAGAAGAGCGCCGGAGGCTATTCACGGACCTGGACTCAACACATGAACGAGGCGCCGTGTATCCGTCAGGGGAGTTACGCGTACGGGCAGTACGAGTACCTGTACAACTTCAACTTCAACGACAAGATGCGCTCATACCACGTCGCTCCGGGCTGCCGCCTACGGGTCTATGCGGACTCAAAATTCCGCGGGACGATGCGCGGCCCCCACGGAAACTCGTCGAGTCTCGGAATTCTTGACCGCGAGGTGTCATCAATGCGAATCGTCAAGTGAGGCGCGCGAGCCGGCGGCGTTCCTCTCAGGTCCCGCCGGCTCGCGACTGTCCCACAGTGCTTGGCGGATCTCATCTTCGGAGAACCCGGCACGAGCAAGTGTGTCGGTGACGCGTTCCTCGAGTCGCTGTTCTCGGGTGCCGAGTGCCAGGCCGGAGCGCCGCAGCTTGGTCCAGAGAGCTGCAAGCAGTCCGCCGACGGCTACGAGCAGCAGAGTGGCCATGCCGAACAGAGCCGAGATGAGCGTTTCCATGACTCCGACTGTAGTGTCACCGTCAATATTGTGCTGCACCTACCTCTTAGTAGTGGAAAGAACATCAGTCGCCCGGCAGCGAGAGCTTGCTGCCCTTCGGGGTGCCGGGCCGGCCGCGGGCGGGCGGCGCCGGTGGGACGGGCGGGAGGGCTTCGGCCTCGACGCGCAGCTGCTCCTGACGGCCGAGGGTGCGGATGCCCCCGATGGCGGTGACGGCACCGGTCGCCGGGATGAGGATCCAGACCGCGGAGAGACCGACGATGTCGTCGTTCGTCGAGATCGTGAAGACGTTGAGCAGCACGGTCGCGAGGAGCGCGAGTCCCCACCCTCCCAGCAGCAGGTACCCGCGGAACGCTGCCCGGACCAGCAGGTCGCGGGTCTCGGGCATGCCGTGCAGGACGGCGTCACGGTGCTTCCGGTCGACCGCGGGAGGGTTGCGGCGGTAGTAGCGGGCGATCGCCTCTTGGGTACGCCAGCCGATGCCAGGGATCGGCGGGACGTTCCAGCCCCTCGGCCCGACCGGTACGAAGCACGTGCCGATGAGTCCGATGCCGGAGGCGAACAGCACCGCCACGACGATCGCAGCGGCGACGGGGACGGAGCCGTCGTCGAAGAACAGTCCGAGTACGACGAGTCCCGCCAGCGCGACGACGGCGACGATCACGCCGACGACCACGATGCGGCGGCGGCGCTGCACGCTGACGAGAGCGGGCAGTCGCTCCCGGTACACCTGCCACCCGATATTGAACACGTGTCATGTCTACCCGGGCGTGCGGCGTCGTGGCTCGGGTGCTCGGTACTTCGTGAGCAGAAATGGTCGAGTGCGCTCGTGGGGCCCGACCATTTCTGCTCACGAAGTGCGGCGCGGGTGCGGCGCGGGTGCGGCGCCGGCACGCCGCGGACACGCCCGGCGGCCCGGGCAGGCGCGGGCTCCCGGGCCCGGCACCCCGGGCACGCGCAGCACACGTCCAGGTGGGCGCGATGACCTCGGATCCATGAGTCTCGACATCGTCTACACCGCAGCCGCCCACGCCACCGGAGGCGGCCGCGACGGGCACGTCCGCAGCGAGGACGACCGGCTCGACCTGGACACCCGCCCGCCGAAGGAGATGGGCGGCAGCGGCGAGGGCACCAACCCCGAGCAGCTGTTCGCCGCCGGGTACGCCGCGTGCTTCCTCGGTGCACTGCACGCCGCGGGCAAGGAGCTCGACCTCGACACCACCGGTGCCGAGGTCTCCGCCGAGGTCGGCATCGGCAGCGCCGGCAACGGCGCCTTCGGCCTGGCCGTCGAGCTCGACGTCTACGCGCCGGCCGCCCCGCAGGAGCAGCGCCAGCGCCTGGCCGAGCGCGCGCACGAGATCTGCCCGTACTCGAACGCCACCCGCGGCAACATCACCGTCACGCTGTCGATCGTCGACTAGCGTTCCGGCGTGGTCACCGACGAGACGCGCTGCCCCTGCCTGAGCGGCAATCCCTACGGCGAGTGCTGCGGCCCCTGCACCGCGGTGCGGCCGCGCCGACCGCGGAGCGCCTGATGCGCTCCCGCTTCAGTGCGTTCGCGCTGGGACTGCCGGAGTACCTGCTGCTCACCTGGCACCCGCGCACCCGTCCGGCAGGCCTCGAGTTGGACGCGTCCCAGCGCTGGACCCGGTTGGACGTCCTGACGACGACCTCGGGAGGCCCGTTCGACTCCCGGGGCACGGCCGCGTTCCGCGCGTGGTGGCGTTCCGACGACGACCGCGGGACGCTCGAGGAGACGAGCGAGTTCGTCCGCGAGCAGGGACGATGGTTCTACGTGGACGGTGTCGTCGCCTGACGGCTCCGCACCACGCCAGCTGACAGGAGTCGACATGCCCGCACGCGACCTCACCCGCTTCGGCGACCGGACCACGGCCGCCGAGGTCGTCGACGGCCTCGACCTGACGGGACGCACGGCGATCGTCACCGGCGCCGCGTCCGGCATCGGGGTGGAGACCGCCCGAGCGCTCGCCGGAGCCGGGGCGCGCGTGACGCTCGCCGTGCGGGACGTCGACGCCGGCCGACGGGTCGCGGACGACATCGCCCGGTCGACGGGGACGGACGCACCGGCCGTCGTCGAACTGCACCTGGACCGCCCGGGCTCCGTCGAGGCGTTCACCGCAGCGTGGTCTGGGCCGCTCGACGTCCTCGTCGCCAACGCCGGCATCATGGACGCGCCCGAGTCGTACACGCCCGCCGGGTGGGAGGCGCAGTTCGCGACGAACCACCTCGGGCACTTCGCTCTCGCGCTCGGGCTGCACGACGCCCTGGCGGCCTCGGGTTCGGCGCGCATCGTCTCGGTGTCGTCGAGCGGCCACGGGGTTCGCCCGTCGTGTTCGACGACCTGTTCTTCCGCCGGCGTCCCTACGAGCCCGGACTCGCCTACGGCCAGTCGAAGACCGCCAACGTGCTCTTCGCCGTCGCTGCCGGCCGGCGGTGGGCCGCCGACGGCATCACCGCGAACGCCCTGATGCCCGGCGGGATCTGGACCGGGCTGCAGAAGCACTGGGACCCGGAGGTCCTCGCCGCCACGAAGATCGCCGCCGCCGATGCCGTGAAGACCCCCGAGCAAGGAGCCGCGACCTCGGTCCTGCTCGCCACCGCACCCGAACTCGACGGGGTCACCGGCCGCTACTTCGAGGACTGCCACGAAGCAGCGGTGGTCGAACGGATCGAGGACGGCCTGCACGGCGTGCTGCCCTGGGCGCTCGACCCGGACCAGGCCGACCGGCTGTGGGACGTGTCCGTCGCCCTGCTCGACGCCGAGGCGCGGTCCCGCGGCTGACCACGGGCCGCCGGGGTCGTCGTCGGCGGCTAGCTGCTGATGACGGCGGGCAGGCCGGCGGCAGTGCGCATCGCACGACGGACGGCGGCCTCGTCGGGCAGCAGCTCGTCCTCGTCACCGGTCAGGAAGAAGCGGATCTGCCCGATCGCCTGTTCGGTGAGCATGTCGAGACCGTTCAGCACCCGGCCGCCCGCACCGGCCCAACGCGACGCGACGGCGGTCGGCCACGGTTCGTAGGCGACGTCGAACAGCACGGCGTCCGACCCCGACGGCACCAGCTCGAGCGGGTCGGCCGCGCCGCCGGGAAGTGTCGACAGGACGAACCCGTGGTGGGTGCCGGGCAGGTCGCTGAGCGGCAGGACCTCGAGCGAGACGCCGAGCCGCACGGCCAGCTCCACGAGCGAGCCAGCCTTCGCGGTGTCGCGCAGGAACACCCGCACGAGCGACGCTCCGAGCCGCACAGCCGCGGTGAGGGCGCTCGCCGCGGTCGCGCCACCGCCCAGGATCGTGGCCTCGCCGGGCACGTGCCCGAGGGCCTCGACCGGACGGACGAGCCCCTGGACGTCGGTGTTGGCACCCGCACGGACGATGCTGTCGCCCTCGTGGCGGAACGCCACCGTGTTGGCGACCCCGAGCTCATCGACCAACGGGGTCGTGCGGTCGAGGAGCGGCAGCACCTCGCGCTTGAGGGGCATCGTGAGACTCAGCCCGCGCCATCCGGGACCCAGCCCCGCGACGAACGCGTCGAGCCCGCCGGACGCGACCTCGTGCCTCCCGTACGACCACCCCAACCCGAGCGCGTCGTAGGCCGCTTCGTGGAGCGCGGGGGAGAGCGAATGCGCGATGGGGGAGCCGAGCACCGCGAGGCGCGTGCGGTCTGGATCTGGGACGGCCACGATCACCCAGCCTATCCAGCCGATTTCCTGAGCGCCCCGTTAGGTTAGGCTACCCTTCGTGATCCGCTCATCCCTTCGTCTCCGACGTGTCCTCGCCGCTGCGGGTGCCGTCGTCGCAGCCTCCCTCGTCCTCGCCGGCTGTGCCTCCGGCTCCAGCTCGTCCGAGTCGTCCTCGGGATCGTCGTCCGACGGCGCCTTCCCGGTGTCCATCACGACCGGCCTCGGCACCACGACGATCGACTCGCAGCCCAAGCGCGTCGTCGCCCTCGGCTGGGGCGACGCCGAGACCGCGCTCGAGCTCGGCGTGCAGCCGGTCGGCGCGAGTGACTGGCTCGCCTTCGGTGGCGACGGTGTCGGCCCGTGGCTGAAGGACGCGTACACGAAGTCGCCCAAGATCATCCAGACGCTCGAGCCGAGCTACGAGGACATCCTCAAGCTCAACCCGGACCTGATCCTCGACGTGAAGTCGTCGGGCGACAAGGACCGCTACGACAAGCTGTCCGCGATCGCGCCGACCGTCGCGATCCCGAAGGGCGGCGAGAACTACCTGGCGTCCACCGAGCAGCAGACCACGATGATCGCGAAGGCGCTCGGCAAGGAGTCCGAGGGCAAGAAGCTGCTGTCCGGCCTCGACGACGCCTACGCCGCGGCACGCAAGGCGCACCCGGACTTCGAGGGCAAGACCGCCGTCGTCGGTGCGTACAGCTCCGAGGGCTTCGGCGCGTACGCCTCCACCGACAGCCGCTCGTCGTTCATGAAGAACCTCGGGTTCACGATCCCGTCGGCCATCGACAAGGAAGCCGGCAAGGCGTTCTCCGTCACGCTGTCGGATGAGAACCTCGACCTGCTCGACGCCGACCTGACGCTGATCCTGCCGATCTACGTCGACGCGTCGAAGGCCGAGGCTGACCCGCTGTTCCAGAAGGTGCCGTCGGTCGAGGCCGGCCATTACATCGTCTTCGACGACAAGGACGTGTCGTCGGCGTTCTCGATGGGCACCACCGCCGCGATCGAGTGGGCGCTCGACAAGCTGCCGGCCCAGTTCGAGGACAAGCTCGGCTGACCTGTCCTGTTCTCACCCGCGAGAGCGACAGGGTGCCGCCGATGTTCGGCGGCACCCTGTCGCTTTTGCGTGGTGTTCGGGGCTGACGGTGTGGTCGGGACGGCTCAGACCGGGAAGCTCGAGCCGAGCAGCGCGAACAGCAGCGTGATCAGCGGGAGCGTGCCCTGCTTGAACGCGGAGTTGACGTACTTGCGGCCGGAGCCGATCAGGATCACCGCGGCGCCGAGCATGCTCGCGGTCGAGAACACGACGAGAGTCCAGCCGGTCGCGGTGTTGCCCGCCAGCACGAGCACGACACCGAGGATCGCGCCGATCGCCAGGAACAGGTTGTAGAACCCCTGGTTGAACGCGAGGGAGCGGGTCGCGTCGGCCTCGGTCTCGGTCGCGATGCCGAACACCTTGCGGGCGCGTGGACTCGTCCAGATGATGGATTCGAGGAACCAGATGTACACGTGGACGAGGCCAGCGAGGACCGCACACACGCCCGAGATCACGAGCAAGACCGACATGTGCTCATTCTCGCAGGCGTCGGCGGGGTTCGGCTGCGCGTCCGCCAGTAGGCTCGGGGCATGAGCGACGACGTCACCCCGCCCGAGCCCGAAGCGACGGCTGTCGCCGAACTCCGGAGCATCCGGCAGAGCATCGACAACATCGACGCCGCCGTCATCCACATGCTCGCCGAGCGCTTCAAGTACACCCAGCGAGTGGGGCACCTGAAGGCCGAATCGGGCATGCCCGCCGCCGACCCGGACCGCGAACAGATCCAGGTCGCACGGCTCCGGACCCTCGCCGCCGAGGCGCACCTCGACCCCGCCTTCGCGGAGAAGTTCCTCAACTTCATCGTCGCCGAGGTCATCCACCACCACGAGCGCATCGCCGGACGCGACGAATGAGCGTCGACCTGCCCACCCTGCTCGTCGGTTCCTACACCGCCACCGGCGGAGGGAACGCGACCGGCATCTCCCTGGTCGACGGCGGCGCTGCCCGTGCGGGCGCGGGCGCTCGTGCGGACGCGGGCGCTCGTACCGTCGCGGGCGCTCGTACCGTCGCGGTGCTCGACGATCCCTCGTTCCTCGCCGTGTCGGGCGACCGTGTCTACGCCGTGTCCGAGACGAACGACGGCGGTGTCTCGGCCTTCCGGATGCAGAACGGCGCGCTCGAACACCTGTGGGACGCCTCCGCCGGCGGGGACGCCCCGTGCCACCTGCGGGTCGACCCGTCCGGGGCGCTCATCGTCACCAACTACGTCTCCGGCACCGTCACCGCCGTCTCCCTGGCGGCGGCCGAGTCGTTCTCCGCCTCGGTGCTCGCGAGCGACGGCGTCGTCCTGCCCGCCGACGGCGTGCACGGCCGCACCGACCGGCTCGCCGTCCCCGCCTCGGCCATCGCCGTCGCGACCCTGCCCGCCGCCACCGGCCCGGTGCAGGACCGGCAGGATGCGCCGCACGCGCACCAGTCCGTCGCGACGCCCGACGGCACGGTGCTCGTCGCCGACCTCGGCGGCGACGCGCTGCACGAGTTCCGCGTGACCGTGTCGGCCGACGGCGTCCCCACGCTCGAGGCGCTGCGCGTGCACCACGTGGCGCCCGGCGTCGGCCCGCGGCACCTGGCCTGGTACGACGGCGACCTGTTCGTCGCCGGTGAGCTCGACGGCGCGGTCCACCGACTCCGCCGCGACGAGTCCGGCTCGCTCGTGACGATCGCCTCGACCCCGACGTTCGAGGGTGCGGTGGGGGAGTCGCTCCTCAGCCACATCGAGGTCGACGAAGCCGGACTCGTCACCGTCGCCGTCCGTGGCCGCGACCTGATCGTGGTGCTCGACGCTGCCGACGACGGGCTCGTGCTCGTCGGGTCCGCGTCGTGCGGGGCCCTGGCCGCGGCACTTCGCCCGGGTGCCCGGGTACGTGCTCGTCGCCAACGAGCGGTCGGACGCGATCGCCGTGCTGCCGATCGGTGCCGACGGTGTGCCGGGCGAGGCCGTCGAGCAGATCGCCGTCGGGACCCCGACGTGCATCGTCCCGCTCTGACGGCGTGTTTGCTGGTGCGCGCCTGACGCCGTCGTGTTGCTGCGACGCCACCATGTTCACGAGACGCCGCTGAACCCGGGGGCGTTTCGTCGGCACGGAGGCGTCGCGCGCAGACGACGGCGTGTTCCGACTGGTCGCTAGCGCTCGATCAGGTTCTCGAACGGGCGACCCTCGGCCAGCGCGGCGACCTGCCGACGCATCAGCTCGATCGACCGCGGGACGCTCAGGTCGGTGTTGCCCCCGACGTGCGGCGTGAGGACCGTGTTCGGCGTCGTCCACAGCGGGTGGCCGCCGGGCAGGGGCTCGGGGTCGGTGACGTCGAGCGCCGCGAACAGCCGCTCGGACTGCAGCTCCGCCACCAGTGCATCGGTGTCGACGACCTTGCCGCGGGCGACGTTCACCACCAGGGCGCCGTCGGGCAGCGCGGCCAGCAGCTCGGCGTCGACCAGCCGCTCGGTCTCGTCCGTCAGCGGCGCGATGAGCACGAGGACGTCCGTCGTCGGTGCCAGCTCGGGCAGCTCGCCGAACGCGTGCACGTGGCGACCGTCCTGGTCGCGAGCGGTGCGGGCCACCACGGTGACCTCGGTGCGGAACGCCTCGAACCGGGTGGCGATCGCCGACCCGATCGCGCCGTAGCCGACGACCGTGACCCGGCGGTCGGCCAGGGAACAGGTCTTCCGGGCGTCCCAGACACCGTTGGCGCGATCGGCCTGGAACGCCCCGAGCTCACGCAGCGAGGTCAGCGCCAGCCCGACGGCGAGCTCGGCCGTCTCGTCGTCGTGGATCCCCCGACCGTTCGCCAGCTGGGCGTGACCGGGCACGTGCGGCACCGCGTGCTCGTAGCCGGCGCTCGGCAGCTGCAGGAGCTCGAGCGCCGGCAGGTCGTGCACGAACTGCCAGCGGTGCCGTCCACCGAAGTAGAACGGCAGGAACGTGATGGCGACGTCGTCCGGGCGACCGTACGGCGCCTCGACGTCCCACACGTCCAGCTCGATGCCGTCCGGCACGGGGCCGAACCGGTCGACGAGCTCCGCGAAGGGCAGGGTGACGATGGGCACGCGGTGTCCGCCGGGCCTAGGAGTCCGTGCGCGGCGAGAACGCACCGTCGGAGTCGAGCGGCCCGCGGCCGACGTACCCCTCGGTGACGTCCTCGACGATCACGTCGCCGAAGCGGGCCGGCAGCGTCGCGTTGTGCGTGCCGCGGAGCTCGTCGAGCGTCGCCGTGAACGCACCCTGGACCTCGAGCGCGTTCGACGTGGCGTCGGTCACGCCGATGCGCAGGACCGGGAAGCCCCGACCGGCGCACAGGCCCTGGAAGCGGACGTCGTCCTCGCGCCGGACGGTCACGATGACGCGACCGGTCGACTCGGAGAACAGCGCGGTCGCCGTGTCGACGCCGTCGCGGGACTCGAGCTCGTCGAGGACCACGCGGGCGCCGAGGCCGAAGCGGAGCACGGACTCGGCGAGCGACTGGCCGAGGCCACCGTCCGCCAGGTCGTGCGCACTCGTCAGCAGCTGCTCGCCGCTCGCTGCGAAGAGCAGCTCGGCGAGCTCCTTCTCGCGACCGAGGTCCACCGCCGGCGGACGACCGCCGAGGTGCCCGTGCACCGTGCCGGCCCAGGCCGACCCGTCGAGCTCGAGGCTCGTCGTGCCGAGCAGGTAGATGTTGTGGCCGTCGTCCTGCCAGCCCGACGGGACGCGCTTGGCGACGTCGTCGATGACACCGAGCACACCGACGACCGGGGTCGGGTGGATCGGGGTCGAGCCGGTCTGGTTGTAGAACGACACGTTGCCGCCGGTGACCGGGATGCCGAGCTCCATGCAGCCGTCGGCCAGGCCCTCGACCGCCTCGGAGAACTGCCACATGACCTCGGGGTTCTCAGGGGAGCCGAAGTTCAGGCAGTCGGTGACCGCGGCGGGGACGGCACCGGTGACGGCGACGTTCCGGTACGCCTCGGCCAGGGCCAGACGGGCGCCCTGCTTCGGGTCGAGCTGGCAGTAGCGGCCGTTGGCGTCAGTGGCGATGGCGACACCGAGACCGGTCTCCTCGTCGACGCGGATCATGCCGCCGTCGTCGGGGAACGACAGCGCGGTGTTGCCGAGCACGTAGGTGTCGTACTGGTTCGTGACCCAGTTCTTCGACGCCAGGTTCGGCGAACCGAACAGGCTGAGGAACTGCGCCTTGAGCGCGGGGCCGTCGGCCGGGCGGTCGAGCGATGCCGCGGTGTCGGCCTGCAGCGCGTCGATCCAGGTCGGGTAGGCGACCGGGCGGTCGTACACGGGGCCGTCGACGGCGACGGTGCGCGGGTCGACGTTCACGATCTCCTGGCCCTGCCAGTCGATGACGAGACGGCCGGTGCCGGTGACCTCGCCCAGGACGCTGGTCTCGACCTCCCACTTGCCGACCACGGCGAGGAACTCGTCGAGCTTGTCGGGGCGGACGACCGCCATCATGCGCTCCTGGCTCTCCGACATCAGGATCTCTTCGGCCGTGAGCGTGGGGTCGCGCAGCAGGACGTCGTCGAGCGAGATGTGCATGCCGCCGTCGCCGTTGCTCGCGAGCTCGGACGTGGCGCAGGAGATGCCCGCAGCGCCGAGGTCCTGGATGCCCTCGACCAGTTCCTTCTGGAACAGCTCGAGGCAGCACTCGATCAGGACCTTCTCGGCGAAGGGGTCACCGACCTGGACGGCGGGACGCTTGGTCGGGCCGCCCTCGGTGAAGGTGTCGGACGCCAGGATCGACGCGCCGCCGATGCCGTCGCCACCGGTGCGGGCACCGAACAGCACGACCTTGTTGCCGGCACCGGACGCGTTCGCCAGGTGCAGGTCCTCGTGCCGCAGGACGCCGACCGCCAGGGCGTTGACCAGCGGGTTGCCCTGGTACACCGGGTCGAAGTAGGTCTCGCCGCCGATGTTCGGCAGGCCGAGGCAGTTGCCGTAGAACGAGATGCCACCGACGACGCCGTGCACGACGCGTGCGGTGTCCTCGTGGTCGATCGCGCCGAAGCGGAGCTGGTCCATCACGGCGACCGGGCGGGCGCCCATCGAGATGATGTCGCGGACGATGCCGCCGACGCCGGTCGCGGCGCCCTGGTACGGCTCGACGTAGGACGGGTGGTTGTGCGACTCGACCTTGAAGGTGACCGCCCAGCCGTTGCCGACGTCGACGACACCGGCGTTCTCGCCCATGCCGACCATCAGGTTCTTCGTCATCTCCGGCGTGACCTTCTTGCCGAACTGACGGAGGTAGTTCTTCGAGGACTTGTAGGAGCAGTGCTCGGACCACATGACGGAGTACATCGCCAGCTCGCCCGAGGTGGGGCGGCGGCCGAGGATCTCCTTGATGCGGGCGTACTCGTCCGGCTTCAGGCCCAGCGCGTCGTACGGCTGGTCCTTGTCGGGAGTCGCCGCGGCATCCTGCACGGTGTCGGGCTTCGGGCGCACGTAAGTCGTCACGGTGTTGTCGTTCCCTGTCACTGGAGTCGCGGCCGTCACTTGACGAGCGTCGACTCGATCACGGAGGTGAAGAAGGTGAGGCCGTCCGTGCCGGAGGCCATGGCAGCGGCGGTGTCCGGGCCGAAACCGGGCTCGGTCGCGTGCTCGGGGTGCGGCATCAGGCCCACGACGTTGCCACGCTCGTTCGAGACGCCGGCGATGTCGTCGATGGACCCGTTCGGGTTCACGCCGACGTAGCGGAACACGACCTGGCCGTTGTCCTCGATGCGCTTGATCTCGTCGGCGTCGGCGACGAACCGGCCGTCGGCGTTCTTGAGCGGGATCGTGATCTCCTGCTGCGCGGTGAACCCGGAGGTCCAGGCGGTCGAGGTGGTCTCGACGCGGAGCTTCTGGTCGCGGCGGATGAACTGCTGGTGCGCGTTGCGGGTGTGCGCGCCGGGGACCAGGCGGGCCTCGGCCAGCATCTGGAAACCGTTGCAGATGCCGAGCACGGGCATGCCCTTGCCGGCGGCGTCGATGACCTCGGCCATGATCGGTGCCTTCGCGGCGATCGCACCGGCGCGCAGGTAATCGCCGTACGAGAACCCACCGGGCAGCACGATGGCGTCGACGCCCTGCAGGTCGTGGTCGCCGTGCCAGAGGGCGACGGGGTCGGCGCCGGCGAGTCGGACCGCGCGCTGGGCGTCACGGTCGTCGAGGGAGCCGGGGAAGGTGATGACGCCGATGCGCATCCGGGTCACTGACCTTCGACGGTCACGGAGACGACGTCCTCGATGACCGCGTTCGAGAAGACGTCGGCGGCGATGTCGCGGACCTCGGCCAGCTTGGCGTCGTCGACGGGGCCGTCGACGGTCACCTCGAAGCGCTTGCCGATGCGGACGTTGGTCAGGTCGGCCTTGCCCAGACGGGCGAGGGCGTTGCCCACCGCCTTGCCCTGGGGGTCGAGGATCTCAGCCTTGGGCATGACCTCGACGACGATCGTTGGCACGTGTTCTCTCCAGCGCTTCAGGGTGGGGGACGCGACCAGTCTACGGGGCGCGCGCGACACGCCGGGACGGATCCGGGCCTCCTGTGGAGAGCGTGCTGTGCGTTTGCTCACCTCAGTTCGACTCCGTATATTCGAAGTCGAATAGTCCAGTCGGAAGACTGCCGCACCGATCCGTCAGGAGGCCCGCATGGCGTCGCTCACGCCCCTCGCGTTCGCCGCGCTCGACCTGCTGAACGAGGCACCGATGCACCCGTACGAGATGTTCCAGACGATGGTCCACCGGCAGGAGGAGCGGAACGTCAAGGTCCGCCCGGGCACGCTCTACCATCAGGTCGGCCGCCTCGCCGAGCTCGGGTTCGCCGAGGTCGTGGGCACCGACCGCGACGGCAACCGGCCGGAGCGCACCACCTACACGATCACCGAAGCCGGTCGCGCAGCACTCGCGGACGGGCTCCGCCGCATGGTGGCGGAGCCCGCGGACGAGTACCCGGAGTTCCACCTGGCCCTCTCCGTGCTCGAGAACCTGCCGCACGCCGAGGCGGTCGAGGCCGTCCGGGCCCGGATCGTCGCACTCGAACAGGAGCGCGACGACTACGACCAGGCACTCCAGCGCGTGCAGGCCAAGCAGCTGACCGAGCGGTACTGGCTCGACGTGTCGTACGTCCGTGCGATGCTCGCCGCGCAGATCGAGTGGCTCAGCACCACCGTCGACCGCATCGCCAGCGGCGACCTCCCTGGGACGGCCCGGCCGTCCCCACAGACACTGACTTCCCCACGAACAGCAAGGACACCACTCGATGACCACCGTCACGCCTCCGCGGACGACCGAGAAGAAGCCGTGGCCCGCCCTCTGGGCGCTCGTCGTGGGCTTCTTCATGATCCTCGTCGACTCGACCATCGTGTCGGTCGCCACCCCCACCATCGCCCAAAAGCTCGACGCGGACATCAACTCCGTGATCTGGGTGACGAGCGCGTACCTGCTCGCCTACGCCGTGCCGCTGCTCATCACCGGCCGTCTCGGTGACCGCTTCGGCCCGAAGGTCATGTACCAGATCGGCCTCGTGGTGTTCACGCTCGCCAGCCTCTGGTGCGGTCTGGCCGGGTCGATCGAGATGCTCATCGTGGCCCGCGTCGTGCAGGGCCTCGGCGCCGCGATGATGAGCCCGCAGACGATGTCCGTCATCACGCGCATCTTCCCGCCGCAGAACCGCGGTGCCGCGATGGGTCTCTGGGGCGCCGTCGCCGGTGTCGCCTCGCTCGTCGGCCCGATCGTCGGCGGCCTGCTCGTCGACGGCTTCGGCTGGGAGTGGATCTTCTTCGTGAACGTCCCCGTCGGTGTCGTGGCGTTCGTGCTCGCGCAGCGCTTCGTACCGTCGTTCGACCGCCACGGGCACCGCTTCGACTACCTCGGCATCTTCCTGTCGGCGGCTGGCCTGTTCCTGCTCGTCTTCGGCATCCAGGAGGGCGAGACCTACGACTGGGGCGTCATCGCCGGGCCGATCTCGGTGTGGTCGCTCATCATCGTCGGGCTCGTGGTCCTCGCCGGGTTCGTCGTCTGGCAGGGCGTGCAGAAGGGTGAGCCGCTGCTGCCCCTCGGCCTGTTCAAGGACCGCAACTTCACCCTGGCCAACGTCGCCATCACGGCCGTCGGTGTCGCGATCGCCTCGTTCGCGCTGCCGATCATGCTCTGGGCGCAGGACGTCCTGCGGTTCTCGCCGACCCAGGCGGCACTGCTCCTCGTGCCGCAGGCCGTGCTGTCCGCCGGCCTCGCCCCGCTCGTCGGCAAGAACCTCAACCGGTGGAACCCGCGCTGGGTCGCCGCGTTCGGTCTCGCGTGCTTCTCGGCCGGGCTGTTCTGGTTCGGCGCTCTGCTGTCGTCGAGTGCCGACTGGGGATGGGTGCTCCTGCCGAGTGCGCTCCTCGGCATCGCCAACGCCTGCATGTGGGGCCCGCTGTCCGTCTCGGCGACGCGCAACCTGCCGCCGAAGCTGGCCGGTGCCGGCTCGGGCGTCTACAACACCACGCGTCAGATCGGTGCCGTGCTCGGTTCGGCCGGCATCGCCGCGCTGATGGAGGCGCGGATCACCGCGAACTTCCCGGCCTCGACCGGCGGGACCTCTGCCGGTGGTGCCGAGCAGCAGGTCGGCGGACTGCCCGGGTTCCTGCTCGAGCCGTTCTCGCGCGCCATGGGTGAGTCGCTGTTCCTGCCGGCGATCGTGCTCATCGCGGCGATCGTGGCGGCGCTGTTCCTGGCGAAGCCGAAGCAGACCGTCGCCTGGCAGCAGACCGGTGGCGTGACCGCGCAGCCCGACGCGGAGGGCACTGCGCCGGCCGAGGGCGACGCGAAGCCGACCGCGCACGGCGTGCACGCTGCGGCCGCTGCTCCGGCGACTGCCGAGGCCGAGCTCGCCGCCATCGACCACCACGGCAAGCACCCCGACGCCTGACCCGCGCCGACCACCCGGGCCCCGGGCTGCTCCACGAGTGGCCCGGGGCCTGCGTGCTTGCGACACCCTCGACGTCGTACGACATCGAGGTCGTCGTTCGGGGTCGGCGCCCCGCCCGCGCGCTCAACCCCGGCGCTGCAGGTGCTCCCGCGTCAGCTCGTCGATCTGCTCGTCGGTCAGGGCGTCGACGGCGTGGGCCTCGCGGCGATCGGTCCGCTGCCACCGGATGAACAGCGAGATGAGCACCGGGATGTCCGCCACCTCGGCGATGAACCACAGCAGGTCGCCCGCCAGGTGCTGATCGCGCAGCGGCGACGGGAACCACGGCTGCCCCACGGCCTGCACCACCGACCCGTCGAGCACGTGGTTCGTGATCCGCAGCACGATGCCCGGCACCGCGTCGATCATCAGCTCCACGAAGGCGAGCAGGAACTCCGCGGTGACGAACGTCGACGACCGCAGCACCCCGGGTTCCGACAGTGGAGCGAGCAACCCGAACCCGAGCATCGGCACCGTCACCGTGATCACGACGGCCCAGACGGACGATTCGCGCAGGGTCGCCGCGAACGGTGTCAGCAACAGGCCGAACAGGACGAGGGCGACGAGCGGCGCGACGATCGCGTTGCCGAGCAGGCGCACTGGACGCGACCGCATGGCGGCGTCGGCGGCGTGTGCGAGGCGATCCGGGCCTCCTGTCCGAGCAACGAGACGGGCGCACCGAGCGCGGCGAAGGTGGGGACCGCGAAGAAGAGCAGGGCGGACCGCAGCACGAACGCCCACCGGAGCTGCTGGTCGTACACGCCGACGATGCCGAACTGCAGGATCCCGAACAGCACCAGTGCGGCGACGAACGCGAGAGTGCGCCACCAGGGCCAGCGTGCGCCGCGACGTGCGGCGCCGACGACCCACCAGCCGTAGGCGCCCGCGGCGACGGCGATCATCACCGCGGACAGGGGATCGAACCGCCAGGTGCTCCAGAACTCGGGTGTCGACGGCGTCGGGTGCCTCCAGGGGATCGGCCTGCCGCCATCCTCTGCCCGGCGTGTGTGCCGGTGCAGGCCCGAGCAGCCCCGAACGGTGAGAACCGGTTCAGATCCGGGTGACGCGCCGGGCTGGCGTGGTCCGCGAGAGCAACCACACCCCGGTCGGCACGGCCACGGCGCCGATGACCGCGACCCCGAGCGACAGGTGCAGCTGCATCACCAGGAACGCCGGACCGATCGTGCAGAGCGCAGCGAGAGCGACGACCGGCCAGGACGGGCGGTCGGCCGAGGGCAGCAGCCGGGGGAGCGGGCGGTCGAACCACCGGAGCGCGCGAGCAACCCCGAGTGCGACGGCGAGCACCGCGACCAGTGCGATCAGCCGGGACGCCCACCACCCGCCGGAGCCCGGCGACGGGAACGGCACCCCGACCAGCAGGGCGATCCCGTTCAGTGCGATGAACAGCGGCAGGTGCCACAGGTAGATGGTCATGCCGTCGCGGCCGAGGACGAACACGGCGCCGAGCGCGGCCCTGGTGCGCATCAGGCGGGTGAGCGGAGCGTGCACGAGCTGGACCAGGCAGGCCTGCGCGATCGCGAGGAACGCCAGCGGGAGCATCGGCGGGTTGAGGTCCTGCAGCATGTCCGGTGCCCACAAGCCGATCGAGGTCATCGGGATGAGCACGGCGTAGGCGGCGACGGCCACCGCGAGCAGGAGCGTCTTCGACCGCCGTGCGAACCAGCCGTCGGCCCAGAGGAACCCGAGCTGTTGTGCGAAGAGCCACACCGGCCCGAGGTTGAGCAGTCCGACCTCGGCGACCCCGGTGGCCAGGCGGACCGCGTCGATCACCGCGGCGAGCACGAGCAACACGCCGAGCGTCGCCCAGGGTGCGCGCTCGTGGAACCGCATCACCAGCGGCACGCAGCACTGCGTGATGCCGTACGCGGCGAGGAACCAGAGCGGCGAGCCGATGCCGAACGCGACCTCGGCGAGGAGGTCCGGTGGGGTGCCGGCGGCCGTGGCCACACCGAGCCCGAGCGCGAGGAACACGAACAGCGGGACAGCGGGCCGGAACAGGCGCACGAGGCGGGTGGCCAGGTAGTCGCGAGCAGGGCTCGGCCCACCGCGGGCGACGGTGCTGCGCCAGCCGACTGCGCTCGCGAAGCCGCCGACCACGAAGAAGAGGGGCATCACCTGCCCGATCCACGTGGCGGCGACGTACCACGGGAGCTCCTGCAGGGGGCTCGTCACCCGCACCCCGTGGTCGTCGGACGCGACGCCGACCATCGTGACGTGCACGATGACGACGAGGACGACGCAGGCCGTCCGGATGAGGTCGACGACCAGGTCCCGCTTCGCGATGATCCCCCGGACGTCCGGTGCGCTGTTCGCCTGTTCAGACAGGCCGTGGCTCGTGGACATGTCCGGACGCTAGCGTGCGGAACGGTCGGTCCAGCGTTGGTCCAGCTGATCGCGACCGGATCGTGACACTTCGTATTCCGGTCGGGGCATGTGTCAGACCGCTGGCCTCCAGCGAACGCTGGTGTACAGTTGCCGTGTTGTCTTGATTCCTGCAAAAGAAAGGCTCAGCATGGACGCCGACGCCGATCTGCTCCGCACCTCGGGCCTCCGGGTCACGACGCCGCGACTCGCGGTGCTCCGGGCCACCGAATCGATGCCGCACGCCACCGCCGACGACATCGTCACGGCGCTCACGGCGGAGCTCCCGACGACCAGCCACCAGGCCGTGTACGGCGTGCTCGCCGCGCTGACCGGCGTCGGCCTCGTCCGACGCATCGAGCCGGCCGGCAGCCCCGCTCGGTACGAGCGACGCACCGGTGACAACCACCACCACATCGTCTGCACCCTGTGCGGCGCGATCGAGGACGTCGACTGCGCCGTCGGGCACTCGCCCTGCCTGACCCCGTCGGACGCGCACGGCTTCGCCGTCACCACCGCCGAGGTCACCTACTGGGGCATCTGCGAGCGGTGCGCCGCGGCCGAGCGCGACGACGCGGGCGATGGCGCAGCCAGCGACGCCGGCGATGGCGCAGCCAGCGACGCTGGCGATGGCGCAGCCAGCGACGCCGGCGCCCCAAGCGCAAGCGCAAGCGCAGACGAGTCCGACGCCCCGCGCGTCCCCTGAACCACCCGAGCACCCCTGACCGAACCAACCGTTCCACCCAAGGAGGAACCGTGTCCGACCAGAACACGACGCCCGGCCAGTCGGCCGGCACCCCCACCACGACCACCAACTCCGGCGCTCCCGTCTCGAGCGACGAGCACTCGATGGGCGTCGGGGCCGACGGCCCCCTCGCGCTGCACGACCACTACCTGGTCGAGAAGCTCGCCCAGTTCAACCGCGAGCGCGTGCCGGAGCGCGTCGTCCACGCGAAGGGCGGCGGTGCCTTCGGTACCTTCACCGTCACGCAGGACGTCAGCAAGTACACCCGCGCCGCGTTCCTGCAGCCGGGTCAGCAGACCGAGATGCTCACGCGCTTCTCGTCCGTCGCCGGTGAGCAGGGTTCGCCCGACACGTGGCGCGACCCCCGCGGCTTCGCGCTGAAGTTCTACACGTCCGAGGGCAACTACGACCTCGTCGGGAACAACACGCCCGTCTTCTTCATCCGCGACGGCATCAAGTTCCCCGACTTCATCCGCTCGCAGAAGCGCCTGCCCGGCTCGCACCTGCGCGACCACGACATGCAGTGGGACTTCTGGACCCTGTCGCCCGAGTCCGCGCACCAGGTCACCTGGCTGATGGGCGACCGCGGCCTGCCCGCGTCGTGGCGTGAGATGGACGGCTTCGGCTCGCACACGTACCAGTGGATCAACGCCGAGGGCGAGCGCTTCTGGGTGAAGTACCACTTCCTGACCGAGCAGGGGCACAAGACCCTGACGCAGGAGGACGCAGACCGCATCGCCGGCGAGGACGCGGACTTCCACATCCGCGACCTGCACGCTGCGATCGAGCGCGGCGACCACCCGCGCTGGACGCTCAAGGTGCAGGTCATGCCCTACGAGGACGCCGCGAGCTACCGCTTCAACCCGTTCGACCTGACGAAGGTGTGGCCGCACGCGGACTACCCGCTCATCGAGGTCGGCACGATGGAGCTCAACCGCAACCCGGAGAACTACTTCGCCGAGATCGAGCAGGCGACGTTCGCCCCGTCGAACTTCGTGCCCGGCATCGCCGCCAGCCCGGACAAGATGCTCCTCGCCCGCATCTTCAGCTACGCGGACGCCCACCGCTACCGCGTCGGCACCAACCACGCGCAGCTGCCGGTGAACGCCCCGAAGAACGAGGTGCACTCGTACTCGAAGGACGGCGCCATGCGCTTCGACTTCCAGAAGTCCGAGGTGCCCGTGTACGCGCCGAACTCGCTCGGTGGCGCACACGCCGACCCGACCGCGACCGACGACGTGCCCGGCTGGGAGTCGGACGGCGCGCTGCAGCGTTCCGCCGCGACCCTGCACCCGGAGGACGACGACTTCGGCCAGGCCGGCACGATGGTCCGCGAGGTCCTCGACGACGCCGCCCGTGCGCGCCTGGTCGGCAACATCGCTGGTCACGTCTCGAAGGTGACGCGCGACGACCTGCGCGAGCGCGTGTTCGCGTACTGGACGAACGTCGATGCCGACCTCGGTGCGCGCGTGCGCGCCGCGGTCGTGCCGAGCGCGCCGGGTTCGAACGAGGACCCGGAGACGGTGGCGGTCGAGGCGTAGTCCGGTGGACGCGGGGGCGTGAGCCCCGGTCCACCACCTGACGGACGGGAGGCACGGTGCCAGCTGGCACCGTGCCTCCCGTCCGTTCGTGGTCTGGTCCTAGACCTCTTGGCCGTTCAGCCAGATCGGGCCGGCCGGCCAGTCCTCCAGTGCTGCGGCCACCGGCCGCACCATCCAGCCGCCCTGCTCCGTGTTCGTGATGCCGGCGCCCTCGGCGGTGAACGCCGAGAAGGTGCCGACGACCTCGGGGAACTCGTGCCAGCCGAGCTTCGCGTAGAAGGGGATGCGGTTCTCGCCCGCGCCGAGGAAGCCGTACGGCACCGCGAGCCCGTCGAGCACGGCGTGCGTGCGCTCCATGAGTTCCCGGCCCCTGCCCGATCCCTGCAGCCGCGGCGACACGGCGACGAGGCCGGTGTCGCCGACCAGGACGTCGCGCCCGCCGACCGTGATGAACATGCGGCGGATGCCGACATGCGCCAGGACGACGCCGTTCTGGTCGCGGGCGAGGACGCGGCGCTCGGGCTGCATGCCGGACCAGCTGCGGCCGCCCACGTACCAGTGGGACCAGTCCGGGAACGCCTGCGCCAGCAGTGCGGCGATCGCTTCGTGGTCCGGGAGCGAGAGGGAGCTCTCCTCGACCACCTCCCACCGGATGTCATCAGTCACGCGTCCATCCTGCACGGATGTGGCGCTGGTCGTTGCATCCCCGTACTGAACGGTAATACGTTAACGGTGACATCGGGGAGGTGTCGCAACGAAAGGGGAGATCGATGTCGATCAAGAACGTCGTGCTGGGTGCGGTCGTGCTGGGGAGTGTCGTGGGCGGCGGGATCGCGGTCGACACCGCGACGGCGCCGGAGGCGAGTGCTGCGTGCTACGGGTCGGTGACGCTGACCAAGGGGAAGAACAACTCCTGCGGCAACGGCGCGCGGCACTGGAACGCGATCAAGAACGCGTCCTCGAAGTACGGGGCCTGGGTGGGGAAGGGGCACATCTCGGCGCAGAAGCTGTGTTGGGCGAACGTCGTCTCGTACGGCATGACGGCGCGGTAGTGCGCCATCTGTTCGGTGGCCGTGCCGCTGTGTGCGTCGCGGCCACCGCGGTCCTCGTCCTGTCTGGCTGTAGCAGCGCTGTGGAGACCACGATGTCGTCGGAGGTAACCCTTGAATCGGCGGGGCCGTGGGCTGAAGAGTTCCGAGCCGCGCTCGATGACGGTGTGTCGGACTTCGAGTTCAGGATCCTCGCTGACGGTGAGGTGACCACTGCGGAGCTCGAGGCCGCGCACGACCGCGTGGGTCGGTGCCTCGCGGACTCCGGACTGCGGATCGACTACGACCCGGACGGTGGATTCGGCCTCGAATCACTCGATGGGCGCTACCCCGACGACTTCTTCGAGCGCTCGGACCCGATCCTCCGAAAATGCGAGGAGACCGCCGACGAGTACGTCACACAGCTCTTCGAGGAGACGCGCCGGAATCCTCAACGTCTCGATGACGCGAAGATCACGGTTCCCTGCCTGCGGGATTCCGGCTTGGTGGGAAAGGACTACACCGAGCGGCAGTGGCGGAAGGACTACGACGCCGACACGTTCCCGTTCGACGAGACGAGCGACGCTGCGATCCAGTGCCGTGTCGACCCGCTCGGGCTCTGGCGGCAGTGATGCGCTTCCCGTCTGCCGCGCTCCTGTCACTCGGGGCGATGGTGGTCGCGGCGGCGACGGCCGCCGCCATCGTGGTCACTGTGCCGGCCGAGGTGCCGGCTGCACTCCGGACAGCGGCTCCCGCGAGCACCGTCCGGGTGACCGAGCGCACCGATGCCGATGAACGACAGGTGCAGCTCGCACTCGACACCGGTGCCCCACGGGCGGTCGTGACGTCGCGGACCGGGACGGTGACGACGTCGACGTGCTCGACCGGGGCACCCGTGCGGACTGGGGACGTCCTCGCGCGGGTTGACGGGCGGCCGGTGATCGCGCTCGCCAGTGACGAGCCGCTGTGGCGCGACCTCGAGCTCGGCGACCGCGGGGCCGACGTCACGGGGTTGCAGCGGGAACTCACGCGCCTCGGTGCCGGACTGAGCATCGACGGCGTCCTCGGCCCGGGCACGCTCCACGCTGCGCAGCAGTTCCTGGTCGACCGAGGCGTCGACCGCGACGACCTGCCCGACGGCGTCGTGCCGCGGGACCCGTTCGCATGGGTGCCAGCCGCCGAGAACACCGTCCTGGCGTGCGTGGCCGTCGTCGGGGCAGCGGTCGGCGCCGACGGTGTCCTCGTCGAACTCCCGGCCGAACTCCGCGGTGCGCGCATCGAGGCGCTCCCGGTCGATCCGGCGCCGGGGGAGCGCGTGCTGCGGATCGGGAACGCCGACGTCCCGACCGACGCCGCCGGGGTGGTCTCGTCGCCGACGGCCCTCTCCACGATCACCGCCCTGCCGGAGTACGCGGCGACGGTCGCTTCGGCCGACGGCACACCGACGGTGGCCGCGACGTGGGCGCTCAGCCGGCCACGAACGGTCCAGGTGGTGCCACCGACGGCCCTCTGGGACCTCGAGGGTGACCGGGCGTGCCTGCAACCGACGACGGGGCGGTCGCTCCGGGTCGAGGTCCTCGGGTCGGAACTCGGGCAGTCGTTCGTCCGGGTGCCCAGCGGACGAACGCTCGACCGGATCCGTGCCGAGCCGGACCGGTCCAGCTCGTGTCGGTGACGCTCGAGGGCGTCGGGCACGTCTGGCCGAACGGCACCGTCCTGTTCGACCGCGTCGACCGCACCTTCGCCGAGGGGAGCGTGACCGCGGTCGTCGGGCCGAGCGGCTCCGGCAAGTCAACGCTGCTCGCGATCCTCGCCGGGATGCTCCGTCCGACGCGCGGCGCCGCCGTCCGTCCGCCGGGCTGTCGACCGCTCTGGGTGTTCCAGAACCCGCACGGGGTGGCCCGCCGCCGCGTGCTCGACCACGTCGCGCTGCCGTTCGTCGCCCAGGGCGCGGATCGTCGGACCGCAGACGTCCGGGCACTCGAGGTCCTCGAGCGCTTCGGGCTCGGCTCGCGAGCGCACGCGCGGTTCGCCGAACTGTCCGGTGGCGAGGCGCAACGCCTGATGCTCGCGCGCGCGATCGCGAGTGCGCCGGGTCTGATGCTGGTCGACGAGCCGACGGCGCAACTCGACCGGGCGACCGCGATCGAGGTGAACCGTGGGATCGGTGCGCTCGCCGCGGCGGGGACGGTCGTCGTCGTCGCCACGCACGACGACGCAACCCGTGACGCCTGCGACGGAGTGCTCGACCTCGGGCGGTACCGATGAGCCCCCGCCGGATGCAGGTGACCGAGGTCTGGCGGGAGGCGTGGCGCGACATCGCCTCCGGAGCCTCGTGGGCGGCCGTGACCGCTGCCGTCCTCGCGGTGCTGCTCAGCGGTGTCGTGGGCATGCGCGCAGCTGCGGTCGCCGGTGACGTCCGAGCGGCTGCGGTGTTCGTCGCGGGCGGTGCGGCGACGACCGTCCAGCGGGCCGAGGGCCGGATCGACGGCCGCGTGTGCGATGCCCTCGCGGATGCCGAAGGGGTCATCGCGTCCGGTGCGTTCCGGCGCCTCGACGCCGGGGTCGTCCCCGCCGCGCTGCCGGGCTCGGCGATCCCGACCTACGAGGTGACCGCCGGGGTGCGTGGTTTGCTCGGCGGCTCCGCTGCCGGCGGGGCCGCGGGAGTGATCGTCTCGCCCACGGTGCACGAGACCCTGGGGCTTGCTGCCGGCGATCGCCTCGTGACGGTGGGCGGCGCGGGCACCGGAGTCGCCGGTGTGTACGACCACCCCGACGACGGCCGGGACCCCGACCTGGAGTACGCGGTCCTCGCGCCGACGGTGGACGACGGGTCGCCGTTCGACGCCTGCTGGGTGACGGTGTGGCCGCAGCGCGACGACACGGTCTCGATGCTCCGGCGCACCGTCCTGCCAGCGAGCGGGGCCGACGGCGAAGACCGACCGACCGCCGGGCAGCTCAACCCGACCCTGGGCGCGGTCTTCACCCCGCGGCGCGGCAGCCAGTGCTCGTCCCAATCGGTGCAGCGGCCCTCGTGGGGCTGACGATCGGCGCGGCAGCGGTCGCACGGCGCCGGCTCGCCCTGGCCTCCGACCGGCACGTCGGGGTACCGCGGAGCGCGCAGGTCCTCGGCATCGTCCTGCAGCACGTGGTCTGGGGATCGGTCGGGGCCCTGGTCGCGACCAGCGTCGCGGTGGCGTCGGTGCGTGGCCTCGACGTCGACGACGCGCTGCCGATCGTGCGCGAGGCGATCGCGATCGCGTCCCTCGGGCTCGTCGGCGCGTTGCTCGGTGGGGCGCTCGCCGCAGCCGCGATCCGCGAGCGCGCGCTGCACCGCTACTTCCGCTCCCGCTGACCGCGACTGGCGAGTCGGACGCACACCGGGCCGCCCGTCGCCTGCGCGCCCGATCCGCTGCTCGTCTCGTCCGCCAAAGCGACAGATCGCCGCGAACTGTTCGCGGCGATCTGTCACTTTGGCGGACACGTCGTACCGGGGTCGCGTGGATCTGTCGCTCTGGCGCAGGCGACCGGCACCATTTGGTTGACGCGTCAACCAAATGGGCGCACACTGGTGCCATGCACACGCAGGACCTCCTCGCCGCCGACACCGGGATGGGTGCCGTCACCCTCCGCGTCGCGAACCTCGACCGGATGATCGGCTACTACCGCGACGGCGTCCAGCTCGCGCTGCTCTCGAACGAGGGCGGCGTCGCCGTGCTGGGGCGACCGGGCGCCGGTGGCCTGGCGATCCCGATCGTGATCCTCGAGCACGCGCCGTCGATGCAGCACGCCGGCCCGCACGACGCCGGCCTGTTCCACACCGCGATCCTGTTCGACACGAGGGCCGACCTGGCCGCCGCGCTCTACTCGGTCGCGACGAAGTTCCCGCAGACCTTCACCGGCAGCGCCGATCACCTGGTGAGCAACGCGTTCTACTTCACCGATCCCGAGGGCAACGGCGTCGAGCTGTACTGGGACCGCGACCGCACAGAGTGGTCGTGGACGCACGGCATGGTCGACATGGACACGAAGTACGTCGACCCGAACGCGTTCCTGCAGGAGCACCTGACGGCCGACGCGGTGGAGTCCGCGCCGAACGCGCCGGGTCGGGTCGGCCACGTGCACCTGTCGGTCGGCGACGTCGCCAGCGCGAAGGACTTCTACGTCGACAAGCTCGGCTTCGCGACGACGGCCGGGTGGGGCGAGGCACTGTTCGTCAGCGCCGGCGGGTACCACCACCACATGGCGATGAACACCTGGAACTCCCGCGGCGCCGGGCGCCGCCAGCTCGCGCTCGGGCTGGGGCTCGTGCGGATCGAGGTGCCCGGGTCGGACGACCTCGGTGCCCTCGTCGCACGCATGCACGACACCGGGGTGCAGACCGCCGACGACGGCCGGACGGTCGCGTTCGAGGACCCGTGGGCGAACCGCATCGAGGTGACCGCGCCCGGTCGCGGCTGACGCGGTCCGCCGCGGGCGGCCGAGACTCGGGCTGAGCGACACTTCTCGCGCCCGCAGCCACGAGAAGTGTCGCTGACCCCGAGACTCGGCGCCGGCTGCCGACTGCGCGGGTCACGCGCGGTTCGAGATCCCGCCGTCCGACGTCAGCAGCTGCCCGTTCACCCAGCGCCCCTGCTCCGAGCAGAGGAACCCGACGAGTGCAGCGGTGTCCGACGGTCGTCCGAGCCGGCCGAGCGGCGTGCCCTCGACCGCCCAGCGCTTGACGTCGTCGGACATCCACCCGGTGTCGTTCGGGCCGGGGTTCACGACGTTCGCGCTGACGCCGAGGCTGCCGAGCTCCTTCGCGGCACCGAACACGAGGCGGTCGAGTGCCCCCTTCGACGCCCCGTACGGCAGGTTGTACGCGATGTGGTCGCTCGTCAGTGCGACGATCCGCCGTCGGTCCCGCGGCGCGGCGTCGCCAGCGCGTTCGAGTGCCGCCGCGTACGCCTGCACGAGCAGGAACGGCGCGCGGGCGTTGACCGCGAAGTGCCGGTCCCACGACTCGACCGACGTGGTCCGGACGTCCGAGTCGACCGATTCGCAGTGCGACATCACCAGCGCGGTGACGGGTGCGCCCGCCTCGGTCTCGGCGCGGCCGACCAGGGCGGCCGCCTGGTCCGGGTCCTCCAGGTCGACCGGGAGGCGCGTCACGCGTGCACCCACCGACTCGCACTCCTGCACGACGGATTCGACCCCGTCGGGATCCGCCCCGCCGCTCACGCGGTCGTCGTACGGGCCCCACCACGAGATGGCCAGGTCCCAGCCGTCGGTCGCCAGACGGGTGGCGAGCGCCGCGCCGATGCCGGCTCTGCGGCCCACGCCGGTCACGAGGGCGAGTGGTCGTGCGGACGTCATACGGGCCTCCTGTCCGGTGCGCCGTCGCACCGATCGCCACCCAGTCTGCCGGAACCGGCCACGCGTGTGGCCATCGCACTCGGTGTCCTGTCGGCGAGGACCGGCATGCGAGGGCCAAGATGGACGGATGCCACGCACACGACCACCGCTCGGACGCGGACGCGGACCCCGCGGCGGTCGTCCGGACCCGCGCGACCTGCCGATCGAGCACGTGCGTGACCGGATGTCGTCCTACATCTACGGCAACATCACGGTGCTCGCCGCCGCGATCGCCGTCGACCCGGCCGCGATCCACCATGGTTCGGCGATCTGGGCCGTCCTGGCGACCGCGGTCCTGACCTACCTGGCGCACGTGCTCGCGCACCTGGTGGCGCACGGCCTCGGCGGCGACGACTCCCAGACGGACGACGCCCGCCGCGAATCGGTCGTGACGATCATGCGGAACGCGAACCCGATCGCGACGTCCGGGCTCATCCCCGCGGTGCTGTACGCGGTGGCGTGGATCGGGTGGATCCCGACGGGGTGGGCGCAGACGGCCGCCCTGGTCATCCTGGTCGTGCGCATCGGGATGGTCGGCGTCTTCATGCAGCGCTTCAGTGGCAAGCGGCCCACGTTCCTCGGGCTCTGGGGTGGCATCGTGCTGGCCGCCGTGGCGTTCGTGATCGGTCTCGTGAAGGTGGTGTTGACGCATTGAGCGCCACCGAGTCCGAGCCGAAGCCGAAGCGCGCCGGCTGGAGGTTCCTCCGCGACCTCGTCGTCATCGTCGTCGTGGCGCTGCTGGCGTCGTTCCTGGTGAAGACCTACCTGGTCCGGTCCTTCTACATCCCGTCCGCGTCGATGGAGAACACGTTGCTCATCGGCGACCGTGTGCTCGTCAACGAACTCGTCCCCGGCGCCGTGCCGCTGCAGCGCGGTGACGTCGTCGTGTTCCAGGACCCGGGCGGCTGGCTCGGCACCGGGCAGGGAGACGACCTGATCAAGCGTGTGATCGGCCTGCCCGGCGACACCGTCTCGTGCTGCGGCACCGGTGGTCGGCTGTCGGTGAACGGCCACCCGGTCGACGAACCGTACGTGGTGCCCGAGATCGGGTCGGACCGGGTCTCCGGCACCGACTTCGACATCACCGTGCCGAAAGGGCGCATCTGGGTGATGGGCGACAACCGGTACAACTCGGCGGACTCCCGCGTGCACGGCACGGTGCCGGTCGACGACGTGGTCGGTCGTGCGTTCATCACCACGTGGCCGGTGTCACGGTGGACGGTGCTCTCGCGGTACGCGGACGAGTGGGACCAGGTGCCCGACCCGTCCTGAGCGACCCGGATCGGTCCCCGGCGGTCGTTGCCCGCCCCGGTCGTCCGGTGCGGTAGCGTTCCGATTCCCGTGCCGGACCGTCCGCAGCGGGGTGAGTGGAGGCGCTGTTCCGATGAACGCTGTGCCCACGGACGCTGCGCCCACGGACGCTGCGCCCACGGACGCTGCGCCCATGGACGCTGCGCCCATGGACGCTGCGCCCATGGACGCTGCGCCCATGGACGCTGCGCCCATGGACGCTGCGTCCATGGACGCTGCGTCCATGGACGCTGCGCCCATGGACTACGTGACCGGGGGTGACGCAGAGCTGTCGATCCGGCGCATCGGGACGCACGGACACCGCTCCGGCACGATCGGCCCCCGAGCGGACCACGTGGTCTTCTGGCTCGCCGACGGCCGTGCCCGCCTGACCGCGGACGACGGCTCGAGCTGGGACGTCGGCGCCGAACGCCCGATGATGCTCTCCGCCTCGGTGGCGTACGGCTTCGACACCGACGCCACGGCGATGACCCTGCTGCACCTGTCGCCGGCGTTGCTCGGCGGACGCGACGGCGACGGCGACGGCGGCCCAGCGGCCGAGTTCCGGCAACCGGCCGCCGCCGACCCTCGGATCGAACCCTCCGAGCACTGCTCCGCGACGTCACCGGTCGCGTCCTCGACCCCGCGCTGCCGGCCGATGAGCGGGCTGCCCTGAACCGACGCATCGCGACGGTCGTGCTGTCGACGTTCTCACCGTCGCGGTCCGACGTCGAGCACCGGATGCGTCGTGCGATCCGCTTCGTGCACGACCAGGCCGACCGGCCGCTCTCGGTGGGCGACATCGCGGACTCGTGCGGCCTGAGCGAGCGCGGCGTGCAGGACCTCTTCCGCCGGCGGCTCGCGGTGACGCCGATGCAGTACCTGCGCGAGGTCCGGCTCGACCGGGTCCACCTCGAACTCGGCCGATCGCGTTCGGGCGCGCTGCTGGTGAGCGACGTCGCCCGTCGCTGGCAGTTCACGCACCTCGGGCGCTTCGCCGCCCACTACCGCGCACGCTTCGGCGAGCAGCCGCACGAGACGATCGCACGGGGCCCCGGCGCGGTCTGAACCGACCCGCGCTCAGCAGCCCGTCGTCGTCAGGGTGACCGTCGCGACGGCGTCGTTCGTCACCGTCGTCGTCTGCGGGCACAGTGAGCCCGCGCGGACGGTCACCTTGCCGAGCGGGACCCCCGCGAAGTCCGCGGTGCCACCGGGGAACACCCGCTGGTGCTCGGAGAGCTTGCCCGTCGACGCGAAGACCTTGACCTCGTACGGTCGGTCGGCGGCGTTGTCCGACACGGTGACCGAGACTTGACCGGTCGAGTCGTGGGCACCGCACCCCGCGAGCGTCACCAGTGCCGCCGCGGCGAGGGCGACGGCGGGCAGGACACGGCGGGACACGCGTCCAGGGTAGTCCGGCGCCGGGCCGCGCCGGACCAGGGTCGGCCGCCGAACACTCGGCGAGCCTGCCCCGCGGACTGGGGTGGTGCGTCCTCCGTAGTGGGGACAGGACCTGTCCGGTTGGCGCGTTAGCGTGGGTGCATGCACTCGGAGACAGCGACGACCGTCCCAGTCACCGGCGCGCCCGACGCCGTGCGCCGAGCAGCGCTGCTCGCCGCACTCGACGTGGTCGAGGGTGGCGCCGAAGAGCGCTTCGACCGGATCACCCGCATCGCGCGTGAAGCCCTCGGTGTCTCTGGCTCCTTCCTCAACTTGGCGGGCGAGACCTCGCTGACCATCAAGTCCCAGCAGAGCGACAGCCACTTCGGACCGGTCATCCCGCTGCAGGACACCTTCTGCGGGCGGACGCTGGGGGAGCGCGGCCCCGTGCTCGTGCCGGATGCGCGCATCGACGCCCGCTACTCCGACATGCCGATGGTCGTCGGCGACCCGAACGTGCGCTTCTACGCCGGGGTCCCGCTGCGGCTCGGCGACGACGACGTCAAGGTCGGCACGCTCTGCCTCATCGACCCGGAACCGCGGACCCTCGACGCCGACGAGGTCGCCCTGCTCCAGGAACTCGGTGTCTGGGCCGAGCGGGAACTGGCAGCCGGCGCCGACGAGGACCGCCTGCGGTCCGTGCTCGCGGGGCTCGAACCCGGCACCGTCGACGTACCCGGCTACCGGATCGCCGGGCTGTCGGTGCCGCACGGCGTCGTCTCCGGCGACTTCCACGACTGGCACCGTTCGGGTGACGACGCCGTGCACCTGACGGTGGCGGACGTCATGGGCAAGGGCATGTCGGCTGGGCTGCTCGCCGCGAACATCCGCGGTGCACTGCTCGCCCGCGGCGACCTGGCACCCGACGTCGCCGTCGCCGAGCTCGAGGCGCAGGTAGCACCCGACCTCAGCCGCGCCGAGTCGTTCGCGACGATGTTCCACGGCCGGCTCACGCCCTCGACCGGCCGGATCGACTTCACCGACGCCGGACACGGACTCGTCCTGCAGCTCCGCGACGACGGCGCCGAGCGGATCCTGCGGTCATCGGACCTGCCGATCGGGCTGCACCCCGCGGGCATCGAACGTGCCTCCGGGTCGCTCGTCATGCGTCCGGGTGACGTGGTCATCGTGGTCAGCGACGGCGCGCTCGAGCTGTGGGACTCCACGCTCGCGTCACTGTCGCAGCTCGGGGTGCTCTACCGCGGGTCGCCGGACATCGCGACGTTCCTGCAGCGGGTGCGGTCGCGTGCGGTCGACCACGACCCCGGCGACGACCTGACCGTCGTCGTGGTCGCGCGCGACTAGGCGCCGAGGCGCTCGATGAGCTCGGCGTAGCGCGCGGCGGTGCGGGACACGATGGCCTCGGGCAGCACCGGGGGCGTTCCCTGGCGGTCCCAGTTGGCGCTGAGCCAGTCGCGCACGATCTGCTTGTCGAAGGAGTCCGTGCGACCGTCGGCCCGGGCGTCCCAGTACCGGCTCGAGTCGCTGGTCAGGACCTCGTCCGCGATCCGGATCCGGCCGTCGGCGTCCTGCCCGAACTCGAACTTGGTGTCCGCGATCACGACGTCGCGCTCGAGGGCGATCGCGGCTGCCTCGGTGTACACGTGCAGCGACAGGTCGCGCAGGGTCGCCGCGACCTCGGCGCCGACCAGGTCGACGGTCTGCTCGTACGAGATGTTCTCGTCGTGCTCGCCCTGCGGTGCCTTGTAGGCCGGGGTGTAGATCGGCTCGGGCAACCGGTCGCCGTTCGACAGCCCCTGGGGCAGGGCGACGCCGCAGACGCTGCCGGTCTGCTGGTACTCGGCCCAGCCGCTGCCGACCAGGTACCCGCGCACGACGCACTCGACGGGGAACATCTCGAGCGGCATGACGTGCATCGACCGCGACTCGACCTCGGCCGGTACGGGGGTGCCACCGGACGACGGGCCGATGATGTGGTTCGGCACGTCGCTCAGCTGCGTGAACCAGAAGCGCGACAGGCGGGTGAGCAGCTCGCCCTTGCCGGGGATCGGTGGCTCGAGTGCGAAGTCGTAGGCACTGACGCGGTCGGACGCCACGAGCAGCAGCTCGGACGCACTCTGGATGTCGGCGGTGCCGGTCGGCACGTAGAGCTCGCGGACCTTGCCCGACGAGACGTGCTCCCAGCCCTCGATCACGGGCGCGGCGCTCATCGGGTGACCTTCGCGGCGATGTCGGTGCGGTACTGCGCGCCCTGCAAGGTGATGTCGCCGAGGCCCGCGTAGGCGCGCTCCCGCGCCTGGACGAAGTCGGCCCCGGTCGCGACGACGCTGAGCACACGACCGCCGGTGGCGACGAGGGAGCCGTCGAGCAGCCCGGTGGCGGCGTGTGCGACGGAGACGCCGTCGCGGGCGTTCGCGGCGTCGATGCCGGTGATCGGACGGCCGGTCTGCGGGTTCTCCGGGTAGCCCTCGCTCGCGAGCACGACCGTGACCGCCGCGTCCGGACGGAACGACGGTGCCGGGGTGCCCCCGAGCTGCCCCGTCGCGGCGGCGAGCAGCAGTCCGCTCAGCGGCGTCGCCAGGCGGGGGAGGACGACCTGGGTCTCCGGGTCGCCGAAGCGGGCGTTGAACTCGATGACCCGGACGCCCTGCTCGGTGACGATGAGCCCGCAGTAGAGGAGCCCGACGAACGGGGTGCCCTCGTGCTCGAGACGACGGACGGTGGGCAGCGCGACCAGCTCGGTGACCTCGTCGACGAAGGCCTGCTCGGACGCCCAACGATCGGCCAGCCACGGCAGCGGCGAGTAGGCGCCCATTCCGCCGGTGTTCGGCCCGAGATCGCCGTCGGCCAGGCGCTTGTAGTCCTGCGCGGGGCTGAGCGGGCGGACGTCGTGGCCGTCGCTCAGGAAGAACAACGAGACCTCTTCGCCGTCGAGGAACTCCTCGACCACGACGTGCCCGTGCTGCAGCCAGTAGGTGGCGTGGTCGATCGCGGCCTGACGGTCCTCGGTCACGAGGACGCCCTTGCCCGCGGCCAGCCCGTCGGCCTTCACGACGTACGGTGCGCCGAGCTCGTCGATCGCGGCGACGGCCTCGTCCGCCGTGCCGGCGTACACCGGGCGGCCGGTCGGCACGTTCGCCTCGGACATGATGCGCTTGGCGAAGGCCTTCGAGCCCTCGAGTTGCGCGGCGGCCTTGCCCGGCCCGAAGACCGGGATGCCCCGGGTGCGGACGGGGTCGGCCACACCGGCGATGAGCGGCGCCTCGGGCCCGACGACGACCAGTTCGACGCCGTTCTCGATCGCGTACTCGGCGACGAGTGCGCCGTTGGTGGGGTCGAGGGAGACGGTCTCGACATCGGCGGCGATGCCGGCGTTGCCGGGAGCAGCCGTGATGACGTGGCCCGCCTGTTCAGCGAGGAGGGCCGTGATGATCGCGTGCTCGCGGGCACCGGAACCGAGGACGAGGATTCGCACCCGATCACCCTACCGATCAGGACTCGCCCCCCGCGAGGCGACGGCTAGCCTGTGGAGATGCCACCCAGGAGGATCGAGGACGCCGCCGGCCGCGCCGCACTGACCGCGGTGCAGCAGGGCGACACGGCACGAGCGACCGTCGCGACGGCCGTCCGGTGGACCCTGCAGCGCCTCGCCGACGACGTGCCGGGCAACAGTGTCGAGGTCCGGGTGCCGCCGTTCGCCGCGGTCCAGGCCGTCCCCGGACCGCGCCACACCCGTGGCACGCCGCCGAACGTGGTCGAGACGGACGCCACGACGTGGCTCGCGCTCGCGACCGCGGAGCTGAGCTGGGGCGAGGCCGTCGCGCAGTCACGTGTCAGCGCTTCCGGCTCGCGTGCGGACCTGACGGCGTTCCTGCCGGTGCGGGTCGCGCTCTAGTCGCGTTCAGCACTACCTAGGCGGACGAACCGAATTAGGTAGTCCCTACCGATGCGGGCGCATGCACTGCGAACCTACGCTTGAAGTCGCCGGGATTCGGACCCGACCCGAACGGGTCCGAACCCGGCGACAGGGACCAAGGTACGCGATGTTCCACACAACGTGTCAACCGCCGCGGCGCGTCGTGCTGCAATGCGCAACGTTCTTGCGTCACGAGTCGACTCAGAAGAGTCCGGCGAGCTCCGAACGAGCATGTAGGTCCCACTTGCCGAACACGCGCGACAGGTGCGCGTCGATGGTCCGCGTCGAGAGCCCGAGCTCTTCGCCGATCAGGCGGTTGCTCAACCCCTGCGCCGCGAGCTCGGCGACCTGGTACTCGCGGTTCGTGAGCGGTGGTTTCGGCCGGCCGGCCGTGACCGCCATGCCGTGCGACGCGAGCACCCCCTGCGCCGCGATCACCCGGGTCCGGTCGCGTGCGGTCAGGGCGTCGGCGTACTCGACGATCGCCGCGGCGAGCGGACCGTCGACCCGAGCGGCGGCCTCGCGCATCCGACCGAGCGAGGTACCGGTCTCGCGTCCGTTCAGCATGTCCATCGCGTAGTGCAGCGTCTGCGCGTACATGACGTGCGTCCACCCACCGCTCGCCGTCCCGCGGTCGATGATGTCGTCGGCGTGCCGGAGCCCGGCCGGGTTGCCGAGCACCGCCTCGGTCCAGGCGATCGTCACCGCGACCTGCTCGCCGGTGATCCGCATCGCCCGCTGCGGGGTGGCCCTCGCCCGGTCGAGTGCACGCGTGGCGTCCTCGGTGCGACCGGCGTAGGCGTACGCCATCGCGAGTCGTGCCCACGGGTAGGCCGCGAAGCCGCCGTGGTCCGCGACGTCGTACCGCTCGCAGGCTGCCGAGAACGCCGCGATCGCGTCGTCCCAGCGCCGTTGGCCGATGGCCAGGTTGCCGTCCCCGATGAGCTCCAGGGTGAAGTCGTACTTCAGGTACGGGTTGGATCGTCGGACGGGTACCTCGGTGAGCAGGTCGGCGAGGTCGCCCCGCCAGACCTGCACCTGGTGCAGCACGGACACGATCTCGCCGACGCTCCACGGTGCGTCCTCGAGGTGCTCGATCGCGGTGGCCAGTGCCCGGCGACCGAGGGCCGAGGCGTCGTCGAGCCGGCCGGCCGTCGCGAGCGCCATGATCGCGCAGGGGGCGACGCACAGGAACGCGAACGGGATGGTCGGGGCGTGCACGATGCCGCTGCGCTCGAGTTCGGCGCGGACCTCGTCGAAGCGGCCGCCCCAGCCGAGGTGCGCAAGGCGCAGCAGGCGGAGCCGTTCGACCGCCTCGCCGGACACCAGGCGGCTGGCGACGTCGGTGAGCGCGACCGCTGCCAGCACGTCGTCGTCGTGGAACTGCCGGATGTTGGCGAGGATCTCGCAGGCCTCGACCACGAGGGCGTCGTCCACCGTGCCGGGGTCCGCACGGGCGACGGCCCAGGCCGCCTCGGCGTCGGCGCGACCGGCCTCGCGCCCGTCGGTGTACGAGTACGCCAGCGACCGCAGGCAGCGCGCGGCGACCTGCTCGTTCGGGTGCAGTGTCCGCCGGAGCGCTGCGGAGGCCAGGGCGATCGCGCTCTCGTGCTCCTGCAGCCGCACCGCGACCTGCGCCGCGTCGAGCAGCTGCTCGACCGGGGGCACGACACCGCAGTCGAGCGCCCAGAGCGCCGACCGCAACCGTGCGGCGGGCGGGGCACCCTCGGGACTGTCGGCGCGGAAGGCGTTCGCGCGGGCGAACAGTGCCGTGCGGCGGGCGACCGGTACCAGGCCGCGGATCACGTCGCCGACGAGCGGGTGCTGCGGACGGGCCACCGCGGCGCCGTCGTCGAGCGAGTCGATCCGGACCAGCCCGAGCGCGACCACGCGGTCGACGTCGCCGCCGCTGACCAGGCCGAGCAGCCGCGCGAGCGGGATCGGGTCGGCCAGTGCCACGATGTCGACGACGTCGCGCAGGTCCTCCGGCAACGAGCCGAGCTCCGTCCGGTACATGTCGGCGAGGCTGTTCGACGCCGTCACCCGGCCGCGCCAGTACCACCCGGACGCCGTGTGCTCGAGGGCACCCGAGGTGCGGGCGGCGCGGACGACCTCGCGCAGGTAGAGCGGGTTGCCGGCGGTCGCGCGGTGCACCCGTTCGGCCGAGGCGTTCTCGAGCTGCGAGCCGAGCGCCTCGGCCACCAGGGCCGATGTCTCGCGCAGGGTGAGCGGCTCGAGGTCGATGCGCTCGAGCAGGTCGTCCTGCCACAGTGCGCGGAGCGGTTCCGGCAGCGCGGTGAAGTCACGGCAGGTCAGGACGAGCCGCGCACCCTGGTGCCGGACGAGCCACGCCACGTACCGGGCGGAGATCGCGTCGAGGTGGTCGGCGTCGTCGACGCGCAGCAGGACGTCGCGGTCGGCCAGGTCGGCGATCGCCCGGAGGCGCTGCTCGGCCCCGGCGTCGTCGGACAGTTCGGACAGGGTCGCCGGCAGCTCGCCGAAGCGGTCCGAGATCGCGCCGAAGGGCATCGACCGCCCGGAGGCGACGGCGGTGATGGGCACCACGACCGTGCGCCCGGTGGCGTCCCGTCCGGTGACGCGGTCGGTGACGCGGGCGGCGACGGTGCTCTTGCCGAGACCCGGGGCGCCGACGAGCGCGACGCTCCACTGGTGCTCCGCGACGACGGACACGGCACGGTCCTCTTCGTGGCGTTGCATCACGGGCCAGGTCACGCGCGCCGGGGTGCTCGGGGTGCGGCCTCGTCCCCGTACGGTCCGTTCTCGCATCCGTGTCACCTCCAGCCCTTGGGATACCAACGCGTACGGATCATCCTCTCCTGGATCGGACTGCGCGGACAGGCCGGGAGACGTCCCACAGTGGGGGACAATGGGTGGGTGAGCAACACCGATCGACCCGACGACCAGCCGGTCCCGGCCCCTGCGCCGAACGCCGTCTCCACCTCTGACGAGGTCACGATCCGTCGTGCCCCGAAGTTCGGGGTGTTCATCGTCGGCGGTGCGGTGCTGGGGTTCATCGCGACCCTGATCGTCGTCTCGCTCACCATGAACCTCGGTGGCCAGCAGGAAGAGTCGAGCTTCGGCAGCCTGGTGGGCTACTTCAGCCTGTGGGGCGTCACGATCGGTGCCTTCGTCGGCGCGGTCGTCGCCGTCGTGTTCGACCGGGTCTTCGCCCGGCGCGCGGCCCGCCTGACGGCGGAGCGTGTCGAGGTCGAGCTGCCGCCCGAGACGGTCGACGGCGAGATCGACGAGCACGGCGACCAGCGGCCGTAGCCGCAACCGCTTCCAGACGGGAGGCCCGTGGCGACACCGCCACGGGCCTCCGTCTGTCAGGTGGGTGCGTCTCGGACGCGACCTAGCTGAGCTGGTTCGCCTCGACCCAGGACAGGTACTCCGGGCTCACGGTGCCCGTGACGTACTCGCCCGTGAAGCAGCTCATCTCGAGGTCGGTCACGTCGGAGCCCTCGATGATGGCGTCCCGCATGTCGCCGATCTCCTGGTAGATCAGGTGATCGCTGCCGAGCACGCGGTTGATCTCCGGGATCTTCCGGTCGTGCGCGATGAGCTCGTCGCGCGTCGGCATGTTGATGCCGTAGACGTGCGGGAACCGGACCGGGGAGCGGCGCTCGTGAAGGTGACCTCGTTCGCACCGGCGGCGCGGGCCATCTCCACGATCTCCTTGCTCGTCGTGCCGCGCACGATCGAGTCGTCGACGATCAGGATGTTCTTGCCCTTGAACTCCGACGACATCGCGTTGAGCTTCTGCCGGACGGACCGCTTGCGCTCCGCCTGGCCCGGCATGATGAAGGTCCGGCCGACGTAACGGTTCTTGTAGAAGCCCTCGCGGTACTCGATGCCGAGCTTCCGCGCGACCTGCATCGCGGCCGGCCGGGACGAGTCCGGGATCGGCATCACGACGTCGATGTCACCGGTCGGCGCGTACTGCTCGATGGTGTCCGCCAGCCGGTTGCCGAGGCGCAGGCGGGCGTCGTAGACCGAGATGCCGTTCATGACCGAGTCGGGACGGGCCAGGTACACGTACTCGAACGAGCACGGCACGAGCCGCGGGTTCTTCGCGCACTGCCGGGCGTGCATCTGCCCGTTCATCTCGATGAAGATCGCCTCGCCCGGGGCGACGTCGCGCACGATCTCGTAGCCGCCGGACTCGAGCACCAGCGACTCGCTCGCGACGACCCACTCGGGCTGGCCGGCCTCGTCGAACTTGTGGCCGAGGATGAGCGGCCGGATGCCGAACGGGTCGCGGAACGCCAGCAGCCCGTGGCCGGCGATCGTGGCGATCGTGGCGTAGGAGCCCTCGACCCGCTCGTGCACGCGCTCGACGGCGTCGAAGACCTGCCCGGGGTCGAGGTCCGTGCCGCGGACCTGTCCCTGCAGCTCGTGCGCCAGCACGTTCACCAGGAGCTCGGTGTCCGACGTGGTGTTGAGGTGCCGACGGTCGATGTCGAACAGCTCACGCGTCAGTTCCCGCGTGTTGGTGAGGTTGCCGTTGTGGACGAGGACGATGCCGTACGGCGCGTTCACGTAGAACGGCTGCGCTTCTTCCTCGTTGCTCGCCGCGCCCTTGGTGGCGTAGCGCACGTGTCCGAGGCCCATGGTGCCGAGCAGGGCGCGCATGTCACGGGTTCGGAACGACTCCGTACGTGGCCGCGGGTCTTGTGCATGTGGTGCACGTGACCCTCGACCGTGGCGATGCCCGTCGAGTCCTGCCCGCGGTGCTGCAGGAGGAGCAGTGCGTCGTAGATGGATTGGTTGGCGGGGCCCTGTGCAACGAGGCCGACGATGCCGCACATTCGCGGGTGTGCTCCAGACCGTAGAATCGGGGGGTACCGAACAAGTCTGCCATGTCACCGCGAAGGACTCCGCATGCCCAACCCGTACGCCGAAGCCGGAGTGGACACCGCTGCCGGTGACCTGGCCGTCGAACTCATGAAGTCCGCAGTCGCGGCGACGCACAACAGCCACGTGCTGGGCGGCGTGGGCGGCTTCGCCGGACTCTACGACGTGTCGTTCCTGAAGGACTTCTCACACCCGTTGCTCGCGACCTCGACCGACGGCGTCGGCACCAAGGTCGCCATCGCCCAGGCGATCGACAAGCACGACACCATCGGGCAGGACCTGGTCGGCATGGTCGTCGACGACATCGTGGTGGTCGGTGCGAAGCCGCTGTTCATGACCGACTACATCGCCTGCGGGCGCGTCGTGCCGAACCGCATCGCCGACATCGTCGCCGGGATCGCCCGCGGCTGCTCGGCGACGGGCACCGCGCTGGTCGGTGGCGAGACCGCCGAGCACCCCGGGCTGCTCGGTCCGGACGACTACGACGTGGCCGGCGCCGCGACGGGTGTCGTCGAGGCCGGTTCGCAGCTCGGCGCCCACCTGGTGCAGGACGGCGACGTCGTGCTCGCGATCGAGTCGTCCGGGCTGCACTCGAACGGGTACTCGCTCGTCCGGCACATCCTGGCGTCGCGCGGGGTCGGGTACACCGACCAGCTGGCCGAGTTCGGCGGTGTCTCGGTCGGCGAAGCACTGCTCGAGCCCACCCGCCTGTACACGACGCCGCTGCTGGAGCTGCTCGAGCAGCACCCGGGCGCCGTGCACTCCCTGTCGCACGTGACCGGTGGTGGCATCGCGGCGAACCTGGCGCGCGTGCTGCCCGTCGGCTCGTGGATCGAGGTCGACCGCTCGACCTGGCAGCCGCTCCCCGTCTTCCGCGTGCTCGCCGACATGGCCGGCACCCCGATCGAGGACACCGAGGGCACCTGGAACCTGGGCATCGGCATGTTCGCCGTGGTGTCCGCCAGTGCCGCGGTGGACGTCATCGAGTCGCTCGGCGTCGCCGGGATGCCCGCGTGGCCCGTCGGCACGATCGCCACGTCGGCCCGCGACCTGACCGGCTTCGAACAGGGCGCCAAGGGTGTCGACGGCGGTGCCGTGCGGCTCGTCGGGAGCTACGCCGCCTGACCCGGGCTGGTCGAGGTCGCACGGGCTGAGAACAGGTCGTGCGGCCTCTGCATCTGGCCGTGCGGCCTCGGCGCCTGGCTGTCCGGCCTCGGCATCTGGCCGTGCGGCCTCGGTGCCTGGCCGTCCGGGCGCGCAGAAACGCCGCGCTGCCCGGAGGCGCGCGGCGTGACGGCTGTGCCGGTCAGGCGGACTTGTTCTGGTCCGCTTCGGTCTCGAACTCGTCGGATTCGTCTGCCGCTTCGGGACCGTACTGGTCCGCCCAGCGGTCGACGAGATCGTCATCGGAGTGTTGTCCGGCGGAGAGCTCCTGCTCGAGTGCACCGTAGTTCGTCTGCGGGCTGAAGTACTTCAGCTCACGGGCGACCTTGGTGTGCTTCGCCTTTTGACGGCCGCGCCCCATGCGTGACCCCCTCGTTCGGCTCTGGTCCGGTCCTGGCGAATGACGGAAGATCACTCGGGGAACCAGACGGTTCGTGGTTTGAAATCTGCCGATCACTCTACCATGTACCTCGATCTGGACGTCGCCGCGACGGCTCCGCGCACAGGAGAATCGAAGTGATGACCGAACCCCTCGAGAACCCAGCCGACCAGTCCGCCCGTGTCGTCGTCATCGGGGCGGGGCAGGCTGGACTGTCGGTGGGATACCACCTGCGCCGCCTGGGGCTCGTGCCCGGCACCGACCTGGTGCTGCTCGATCGTGCCCCGAGCACGGGCGGCGCCTGGCAGTTCCGGTGGGAGGCCCTGCGGCTCGGCGCGGCGCACCGCGTGCACGACCTGCCGGGGATGCGGGCGATGGGGCTGCAGTTCGACGACGCCGATCGGTCACGACCCGCCCGGGACGTCGTGGGGGAGTACTACCGGCGGTTCGAGCAGCACTACGACCTGCGGGTCCGGCGTCCGGTCTCGGTGCCGTCGGTCTCGCGCACCGCGGACGGCCGACTCTGCGTCACGACCCGCTCCGCCGACGGCACCGAGACCCGGATCCGCGCCGACGTCGTGGTGAACGCATCGGGCACGTGGGGCACGCCGTTCGTGCCGTGGTACCCGGGCCGCGGCGCGTTCCGCGGACGACAGCTCGACACGACCGAGTACCGCAGCGCCGCGGAGTTCGCCCGGCAGGACGTCGTCGTGGTCGGCGGCGGAACGAGTGCCATCGGTTTCCTGCTCGAACTCGACGGCGTCGCCCGGTCGACCCACTGGTTCACCCGGCGGCCGATGGTGTGGGCTGACTCGTCGTCGCTCGACCTCGAGTCGGCGGTCGCAGCGGTCGACGAGCAGGACCGGGCTGCTCGTGCCGGCGAGGTGCTGCCGAGCATCGTGAGCGGTACGGGCGTGCCCGTCTCGCGGCGGATCCGGGCGGGCATCGACCGCGGGGTCCTGCGCGACCAGCCGATGTTCACCCGGATGGACGAGACCGGCGTGGTGACAGTCGACGGCACGCACGTGCACGCCGACGCGGTGCTCTGGGCGACCGGGTTCCGGGCCGACCTGCGGCACCTCGCGCCGCTGCACCTGCGGACCGCGGCCGGCGGGGTCGTCGTGGCGGACGGGCGCTCGGTCGACGAGCCGCGGTTGTTCCTGGCGGGCTACGGGCCGCAGGCGTCGACGATCGGTGCGAACCGGGCCGGACGGCTCATCGCCCGCCAGGTGATGGACGTGCTCGCCGCCGCGTGAGTCCGATGCCCGCACGGTGCGAGGCTGACCACCCGGTGCGAGGTTCTTTCGCCGCACTGAGTGATCAACCTCGCACCAGGGTGGCGGCGGCAAAACGCGGCGGGTCAGGCGGGCAGGGGCTCCTGCGCGCCACGACGGCGACGGGACGACGCCAGGAACACGGCGTCGAGCGAGAACCGCCCCGGGCCGGTCAGCGCCACGACGAGCGAGCCGACCGCCAGGACGAGCACGTACTCGAAGCCCCCGTCCTGCGAGAAGAAGCCGGACGACGCGTGGGCGAGCAACCCCGCGACGACCATGTCCACGGCGAGCAGGACGCCCACGACGCGGGTGGCGACGCCGAGCACGAGCAGCACACCGCCGACGAGTTCGAGGCCGGCGACCAGGGGCGCGGCGACGTCGGCGAGCGGCACGCCCATCCCGGAGAAGCCCTGGGCCACGTTCGGGATGCCCTGGGCGAACTTCTGGGCGCCGTGGGCGATGAACACCACCCCGAGGACGATGCGGAGCGCGGTCAGGCCGATGGAGGTCGATGTCGTTCGCATGGCCACGACGGTAACCGGTGACGCGTCATCGATTCCCCCCGCCCGGGGTCTGCCCGGACTTCACCAGAACATGCCCAGGCTGGGGTCCGCCGAAGGGCGGACCCGCTCTCAGGAACCCGTGGCGTCCGTGCCGCGGCCGGTCTGCTGCTGCAGGCGGTCGATGTGCTCCGAGGCCTCGGCCTTGGTCAGGTCGGCGGAGAGCTCCTCGCCGGCTTCGCGGGCCAGGGTGTCGAGGTAGCTGCGCTGGGGTCCGGTCATCGGCTCGTCACCGGTGACCCACTGCTCGGGGTCCTTGCTCGCGTCGGTCGACGGGTCCGGACGGGCGCCGCCGAGGGTCTCTTCTGCATCACTCATGCCGAGGACGCTACGCCGCACCCCCGACGCACCCCGCAGGCGCGTGTCCCCCGTCAGACCGGCGTGGCCGAGTACCGCACCAGGTCCGGACCGACCGCACTCGTGGCGATCGGCACGGTCCGACCCTCGCGCCGGACCCAGATCGTCGCGGCCTGCTCGTCGATCCGCTCGACCTCGTGCAGCGATCCGTCGAGCAGCACGGTCGCGGACACCACGACCCGGCCGCTGGACGGCCGCGGGGAAGTCCGGGGACGTCGTCGTCGTACGCCGCGTACTCGCCGGGCTGCAGGAACGGGGACACCGGAGCGGTCACGACCTCGAAGCCCTCGTCGACCTCGGCGACCGCCACGAGCCGCACCGCCAGGTCCGTCGGCAGGGGGACGTCGACCACCCAGGGCGCCTCGGAACCGGCCAGTGCGCGGAAGGCGGGCCGACCGTCGGGGGCGAGCCGTGCCTCCAGGCCGTCGATCCGGACCCGTCCGCGACCGCGCGAATCGGCGTAGAGACCGGGCTCGATGCCGGACTGCCGCGCCTCGAGCCGGGTGATGACCACGCGGTCCGGGCGGTACCAGTCGCGCAGCGTCGACGGGTCGACCCACCCGACGCTGGGGACGCCGCGCGACAGCGCTGCCGACTCGTCGGCGGCGCGCTCGTCGAGCGCACCCAGGGGGTGTTCGCCGCGCACCGCGACGAGTCCTTCGTGGCGGCTGCCCGCGACGGGCTCGTGGTCCAGCACCTCGACGCGCTTCGACACCTTGCCGCCGTGGCCGTCGAACGTGGCGAACGTCCGCAGGTCGGTGATCGTCATGACGTCAGATGCTACGACTCGTCGCCCCGGCGCGGCGAGGTCGGCACGAGCGCGTGCAGCTCGCCGGTGCACTGCGCGGGGTCGACGCCCTCCGCGGGACCGGCCGGACGGGTCGCACGACGCGGCTGCAGGCTGTTCCGCTGCGCGGACCGGGCCAGGCGATCGTCGACGACACCGTCCACCGGCGCTCCGGCCGAGCCGGCGAGGGACCGGCGGAGCGGCGGCCGCACGGGCTCGCCGCGACGTTCCTGGCCGGGGAGCGGACGCGACCGGCGGCCGTACAGCAGTTCGGACGAGTCGAGCAGCCACGGCACCAGCGCGACGGTGACGCCGTGCACAAGCAGGAGCTTCTTGCGGATGCGACGGCCGCGGTGGTTGTGGAGCAGGCCCTCCCACCAGTGGCCGACGATGAAGATCGGCGTGTAGACGGTGACGACCTCGGAGCCGTGCTCGAGCCGGTGCGCCTTGATGTACTTGATGAGCGGCATCGAGATGTCGCGGTACGGACTCGGCACGATGGTCAACGGCATCCGGATGCCGTACTCGGCCCACTGGTCGCGCAGGTGCTGGGCGTCGGCGTCGTCGATCGCGACGTGGATCGCCTCGCAGCTGGCGTGCTCGGCGGCGATCGCGTAGTCGAGGGCCTTGAGCACGGGCTTCTGCAGCTTGTTCACCAGCACGACGGCATGGTCACCGGTGGCGCCGAACTCGGTCTCGACGTCGGCCTCGATCTCGTGCGAGACGTCGCGGTAGTAGCGGTTCACGCCGAGCATGAGCACGTACAGGATCGGCATGATCAGGAACACGAGCCAGGCGCCGTGCGTGAACTTGGTGATCGTGACGATGACCAGGACGACCAGGGTGAACGTGGCCCCGATCGCGTTGATGGTGCGGGAGCGCACCACCTGCGCGCGGTTGACGGACGGATCGGCGGTGCCGGCCCGGTCCGCGCGCAGCAGGCGCGTCCAGTGCACGACCATGCCCGTCTGGCCGAGCGTGAACGACACGAAGACACCGATGATGTAGAGCTGGATGAGGCTCGTGACGTTCGCCCGGTACACCACGAGCAGCGCTGCGGCGACGAGCGCCAGGACGATGACACCGTTCGAGTAGATGAGCCGGTCGCCGCGGGTCGACAGGGCCTTGGGGGCGTACGAGTCGCGGGCCAGGATCGAGCCGAGCAACGGGAACCCGTTGAACGCCGTGTTCGCGGCGAGGAGCAGGACCGCGGCCGTCGTCGCCTGGATGACGAAGAACAGCACCGAGTTGTCACCGAACGTCGCCGCCGCGATCTGCGCGATGAGGGAGCGCTGCGGCGTCGTGGCGCAGTCCGCGAACCCTGCAGGTCGCAGGCGCGTTCGGCGTAGTGCACGCGGGACACGAGCGCGAGCGTGATGAGCCCGATGAACAGGACGATCGCGATGCCGCCCATCGCCACCAGGGTCGCCTGCGCGTTCTTGATCTTCGGACGCCGGAAGGCCTGCACGCCGTTCGCGATGGCCTCGACGCCGGTCAGGGCCGAGCAGCCGGAGGCGAAGGCACGGAGGAGCAGCAGGATTAACGCCGCCTGCGTCGTGTGCTCGACGTTGTCGACGGTGTACCCGGCAGACTCGGCGACCGGGGCGTGTCCCGCGGCGACCCGGACCAGGCCGGTGACGACCATCACGAAGACCGACGCCACGAACAGGTAGGTGGGGATGGCGAAGGCCTTGCTCGACTCCCGCACGCCGCGCAGGTTCGTGGCGGCGAGGAGCACGACGAACACGAGCGCGAGTTCGACGCGGACGTCGTTCAGCATCGGCAGCGCCGAGATGATGTTGTCCACGCCGGAGGCCACCGACACGGCGACCGTCATGACGTAGTCGACGAGCAGCGCGCTCGCGACGACCAGCCCGGCCTTCTCGCCGAGGTTCCGGTGCGCGACCTCGTAGTCGCCGCCGCCGGACGGGTACGCCTTGATGAGCTGCCGGTAGGACGCGACGACCACCACGAGCAGCAGCACCACGAGCGCGGCCACCCACGGTGCGAAGGTCAGGAACGACATCCCGCCGAGCAGCAGGATCATCAGGAGTTCCTGCGGTGCGTACGCGACGGAGGACAGCGGGTCACTCGCGAAGATCGGCAGTGCCAGGTGCTTCGGGAGGAGCTGTCCTTCGAGCTTCTCGGAGGGAGGGGATCCCCGATCAGTCGCGCTTTCAGCGACCGGACCTCGTTCGTCACGAGCGGCAAACCTACTCAGTTCCGGGCGGGAGTCAACACGGGTGCCCGGGCGGTCATTCCCGCTCGGTCGCGTGTCGTCGATGCCGCACCCCGATCACCCCTTTCGGTTGACGCTGCGTCAACCTCTACGGTGGGCTGCATGAGGGATCCGTCAGACATCGCCACCGCAGCTGCGAAAGCACCCCACGGCATCGCCGACGTGGCGCGATCCGCCGGGGTGTCGAGCCGCACGCTCCGCCACTACGACGCCATCGGACTGCTGCCGGCCACCGCCGTCGGCGACGGCGGGCTCCGCCGCTACGACGACCGGGCGCTCGTCCGGCTGCAGCGCATCCTGCTGCTGCGCGGCCTCGGCCTCGGGCTGCCCGACATCCGCCGGGTCCTCGACGGCGAGCAGGACGACGTCACCGCGCTCACCGCGCACGTCGCCTGGCTCGAACGCGAGCGGGACCGCCTCGCCCGGCAGCTCGCCGCCGTGCGCACCACCATCACCAGGATCGAGAACGGGGACACCATGAACGCCACGGACACCTTCGACGGGTTCGACCAGACCCGCTTCAAGCACGAGGTCGAGGAGCGCTGGGGAGCGGACGCCTGGCAGCGCGGCACCGCCTGGTGGGACGCGAAGGGCACCGCGGGCAGGCAGGCGTTCCAGGACGAGCTGCGCGCGATCGCCCAGGACGCCGCAGCGCTCGCCGCGTCCGGCGACGGCCCGGACTCACCGGCCGCGCAGGCACTGGCGCGGCGGCAGTTCGCGTGGCTCGCCGAGTCGACGCCACCGGCGGACCTCACCGCGGAGCGGTTCCGGACACTCGCCGAGATGTACGTGCACGACGAGCGGTTCGCGCACGCCTACGACTGGGCCGGAGCAGGTGCGGCACGTGCGCTGCGCGACGCGATGGTCGCGTTCGCCGACCGCGGGCTGTAGCGCGCCGACCGCAGGCTGGGGCGCGCGACCGGAACCGGGTTCCGGTCACGACACCACGGATCGGCGTGGTGCTGTGTCCGGAACCTGGTTCCGTGGACGGGGCGGTACGACGGGCGGCCGGGAGGCACGGGGCGCGACCGCCTGTCGGCCGCGGGCCGTCAGAGCGACTTGCGCAGGGCCTCCAGACCGTCACGCAGACGCGTCACGGTGTCCGCACGGAGCGTGCCGCGGGTCGCGCGTCGGCGCAGGTCCGCGCGGACCTGCTGCCGGAACGACGACAGCGCCATCTCGAGCTCGCGCAGGGCGCGGGCGCTCTCCGACGGCACCGAGACGGGGTCCTCGTGGGAACCGGTGCCGGGGCTCTCCGCCGAGGCGGCGAGGTCTGCACGGAGGGAGCGCATCGCCTCGCCGACCGAGGCGCGGACGCCGTCGGCCAGGGACTTCACCGAGTCGGCGACCCCGGACTCGACCGCGGCGATCTCGTCGGCACGGGCCGCGAGTTCGGTGCGGCCGGCGTCGGTGATCGCGTAGACGGTCTTGCGGCCGTCGGCGGTCTTCGAGACGAGGCCTTCTTCCTCGAGCTTCGCGAGTCGCGGGTACACGGTGCCGGCGCTCGGCACGTAGGTGCCGCCGAACCGGTCGCCGAGGGCCTGGATGAGCTCGTAGCCGTGCATCGGGTGGTCCGCCAGCAGCACGAGCAGGTACAGGCGGAGGTGGCCGTGGGCGAAGACGGGACTCATGCGGGCACCTCGCCGTCGTCCGTCGGAGTGGTGTCGGCGGCGGGAGCAGTACCGGAAACCCCGCCGGGCGCCTCGCCGTCGTTGGTCGGGGCGGTCGGGGTGGTCGGTGCGGCCGGGGTCGTCGGGGCCGCGGTCGGTTCCGCTGCTGCCGGCGGGGCGTGCAGCACCGCGATGTCGCCGGAGACCGAGTTCACGCGCAGGTCCAGCCACTGGCCGGCCAGCTCGCCTCCCTGCTTGACGTACGAGCCGCGCACACCACGGATCTCGGAGTCGTCGAACTGCAGCTTGCCGGACGCCGTGCTGACGGTGCACTGGTAGGCGACGCCGTCCTCGAGCCGGACGCTCACGCCACCGGAGACCGTGTTGACGCGCGCCGATTCCGGCACGCCGTGCAGGTCGAGCACGACGTCCGCCGAGACACCGTCCGCCTGGAACCGCGGGATCTCACCCGTGGCCACGACGTCACCCGAGACCGTGTGGACCGTCAGGGCGCCGTCGAGCTCGCGGATGGTCGTCGCGCCCGACACGGCGTTGACCGTGACGTCGCCGGCGACACCGTCGACGACGAGGTCGCCGGACACGGTGTTGAGCATCGCCCCGCGGTTCGTGCCGGACAGCAGCGCACCCGCCGACACGACGCCGAGGTGCACCGAGGCGTCGCGGGGGACCAGGATGCTGACGTCCGCGTGGGCCTTGCCGCGGAACGACTTGAGGAACCCGATGGGGTCGTCCCACCGGATCTGCGGGTGGTCGACGGTGAGCGTGTCGCCGTCGACCTCGATCTTCAGCTGCTTGCCCGACACGCTGTGGACCTCGACCCGTGCGGTGGGTTCGTCGTGTGCCACGACGTCCACCTGACCACCGACGAGTCCGACACGGAGTGTGCGGACGATGCCGGTGTCGATGACCTTGGGCTCGTCGACGAGCCACTTCTCCTGCGTCATGTTGCTTCCTCCAACTCGCGATGTATCGCGTCTGTGGAGGTCACGCTATATCGCGAGTCGACGCGCCGCAAGGGTGCCGGGCGGATGGTGAGCAGAAATGGTCGGGTGGGGCCCTGCGACCCGACCATTCCTGCTCACGAAGCGTGCGCGACGGAGGTGGGGCGGGCCTCCCGGACGACCCGGTGCTCGGGGCTCCACGGGAACCGGCGGAAGAACGGCATGAGCGGCTGCACCATCGGACCGATTGCGAAGGCGGCGATGACGGTACCGGCGCCGACGTTGCCGCCGAGGATCCAGCCGACGACGACGACGGACACCTCGACCAGGGTGCGCGCGAGCCAGAGCGGCCAGCCGAGGCGCTCGTGCAGCCCGACCATCAGGCCGTCACGGGCCCCGGTGCCGAACCCCGCGCCGATGTAGAACGCCGTCGCGACGGCGAGCAGTGCCAGTCCGGCGACGAACAGGGCGATCCGGGAGAGCAGTCCGGACGGCTCCGGCACGAGCCAGAGCACCAGGTCGGCGCTCGGCCCGATCGCCAGCGCGTTCAGCAGGGTGCCGATGCCCGGCTTCTGGCGCAGGGGGATCCAGAACAGCAGGATCACGCCGCTCGACACGACGGTGATGACGCCGAACGACCACGGCACCACGTTCTCGAGGCCCTGCGTCAGGACGGTCCACGACGAGACGCCGACGACCGCTCGGACCTGCAGCGCGGTGGAGGCGCCGTAGAGGAACAGGCCGACGAAGAGCTGGACGAAGCGGAACGTGAGGGCGGTGCTGCGGGACATGGGTTCATCGTCGGTGTGGATTGGACTGCTGGTCGAGAGCCAATCGCGCTACCGTGGACCCATGACACCCGTGCTGCTGAGCGCCCGATCTGCTGCCCTGCTGCTCACCGACTGGCGCGACGGCACCGACGCCCCGGCGTACGAGGCCCTGTCCGACGCCATCCGTGTTCTCGTCATCGACGGCCGGGTCGCACAGGGCGTGCGACTGCCGGCGGAGCGTGGGCTCGCGACCGCGCTCGGCATCTCCCGCACGACCGTGGCGAACGCGTACGCCCGACTGCGGTCCGACGGGTTCGTCGTGTCGGTCCGTGGCTCCGGCAGCGTGGTCCACCTGCCCGCGTCCCTGATCGGTCGTCCCGACCCGGAACGGCTCGGCGGGGTGGTCGACGGCGAGCTCCTCGACCTGCGCAAGGCCGCGCTGCACTCGGCACCGGGGATGGCCGAGGCCGTCGAGCGGGCGGTGCGACACGTGCCCGCGGCGCTCGCCGGCATCGGGTACGACACCGTCGGCGACCCCGGGCTCCGTGCCGCCATCGCCGACCGGTACACCGAGCGCGGACTGCCGACCGACCCGTCCCAGGTGATCGTGACGATCGGCGCGCAGCACGCCATCGCGCTGCTCGCCCGGGTGCTCGTCCGCCGCGGGGACGCCGTGCTCGTCGAGTCCCCGACCTACCCGCACGCGCACGAGGCGTTCCGCGAGGCCGGCGGACGGCTCGTCGGCGTGCCCGTCGACGCGCGGACCGGGTGGGACGCCGCCGCGCTCGAGACGACGCTGCGCCGGACCGCCCCGGCCGTCGCCTACGTGATGCCCGAGCTGCACAACCCGACCGGCGCGACGATGACCGCCTCGACCCGCCAGCTCCTGCTGTCGGTCGCGGCGTCGGTCGGCACGACGGTGGTCGCCGACGAGACGATGGGGGAGCTGCGGATCGGCGGCGCGCCGTCGCTGCCGCTGGCAGCATCGGACCCGTCGGGGGCGTCGGTCGTGATGATCGGGTCGGCCGACAAGGTCTTCTGGGGTGGCCTGCGGATCGGCTGGATCCGTGCCGCGCCGGCGCTCCTGCAGCGGCTGCTCGCCGCCCGCCCGACGGGCGACCTCGGCACGCCCGTGCTCGACCAGCTGGTCGCGCGGGAGCTGGTCCCACGGACGGCCGCCGTCCTGGAGGCGCGGCGCGAGTACCTGCGACAGGGTCGCGACGACGTCGTGGGCGCGCTCAGGGCACGACTCCCGGAATGGGACGTCCCGTCGCCCGCAGGTGGGCTGACGACGTGGGTGGGCCTCGGCCGTCCGGTGTCGAGTGCGCTCGTGCTGGCCGCGCGGTCCGAGGGGGTGGTGCTGGCGTCCGGCGGCGTGTTCGGACCGGACGGCGGGTTCGAACGGTTCCTGCGGGTGCCGTTCACGATGGCGCCGGCGGACCGCGGTCGTCTGGTGGACGTGCTCGAACGGGCGTGGGCTCGGGTCGGTGGAGAGTCCGCCGGGGTGCGGGGCTCGCTCGCCGCGGTGGTGTGAGCCGTCGTGGGGTCATCCTCTGGGGTGATGGGCCGGGGTCGTTCTCGCTCCGTGGGGTGATGTGCGCGGCGGCGGACGACGCGATGCTGATGCCATGAACGCGACCCTGTCCGCCGGTGCTCCGGCCGCTGCTGCGTCCCCGTCGTCCGCGTCGCCGGCCGAGCCGTGCCCCGCGGTGCCGGCTCTGGTGCGCGTCACGATGGCCCTGAGCGGCGCGCTGCTCGCTGGTGTGCTGACCTCGTTCGGGCAGACGGTGCCCGCGCTGTCGTCCGTCGCGAACTCCGCCGGCCCCTGGTTCCTGGTCGCCGTCGCGCTGTGCATCGGCGCCGGGGCCCGTGCCGGCCGGTTCGCCCTGCCGCTCGCGATGCTGCTCGGCGTCGTGCTGCTCGAACTCATGCACGTCGGCTACTGGGCCACGACGAACCTGCGTGGCTACCCGGACTTCCTGTCCGTCACCAACCTGTGGGTGCTGCTCGGCGTCCTGCGGGGCTGCTCGCCGGTGCGGTCGCCGTGTTCGTCCGCTCCCGTGACGCCCGCTGGCGTGCCGGAGCCTTCGGGGTCACCGCCGCGATCCTGATCGGCGAGGGGGTACGGGCGCTGCTGCAGGTGGTGGCCACGACCGGCCCGGTGACCTGGGTGGTCGAGATCGCGGTCGGTGTCATCGTGCTCGTCGTCGGGGTGGCCACCGCCCGGTCGTCGGTCGGCCGCGTGATCGCCCTCGGCACCGGGGTCGTCGGAGCCGTCGGTGTCCTCGGGCTCTACCTGCTGATCGGGGCCTGAACCCGGCCGCTCGCAGACGCGTCCTGCGAGGATCGATGACGTGCACCTCCTCTCGGTCTTCAGCCTCCGCAACCGGGCCCTCATCGCGCTCGTCACCATCGTCGTCGCGGTCTTCGGGGGCGTGGCGCTGACGAGCCTCAAGCAGGAGCTGATCCCCAGCGTCGAGTTCCCGCAGGTCGCGATCGTCAGCGCCTACCCCGGGGCGACGCCGGAGGTCGTGTCCAACGACGTCTCGACGAAGATCGAGCAGGCGATCCAGGTCGTCCCGGACCTCGAGTCCACCAGCGCGACCTCGTCCACCGGACAGAGCGTGGTGTCGGCGTCGTTCCAGTACGGATCGAACCTGGCGAGCGCCGAGGACAAGATCCAGACCGCGGTGAACGCGCTGTCGCTGCCCGACTCGGTGCAGACGCAGATCGTCACCGGGTCCTTCGACGACCTGCCGGTGCTGCAGGTCGCGGTCTCGGCGTCCGGCAACCAGGAGCAGCTCGTCGACCGGCTGCAGGCCTCGGCGATCCCCGACCTGGAGAAGCTCGACGGCGTGCGGCAGGCGGACGTCTTCGGCAACCCCGGCCGCCGGGTCGTCATCACGCCCGACCAGGACGAGCTCGCCGCTCGCGGTCTCAGCCAGACGGCGATCTCGGACGCACTCGACGACAACGGCACCCTGATCCCCGGCGGCACCCTGACCCAGGACGGCTCGACGCTGTCGGTGCAGACGGGCGAGCGGATCGCTTCGCTCGACGACATCCGTGCGCTGCCGCTGACGAGTACGTCGAACTCGGGCACCGCCGACGGCACCAGCACCGGCGCGCCCACCAGTACCGCCACCGGTACTGCCACCGGTACTGGTGCCGACGCGGCCACCGGCGACGCGGCCACCGGCGCTGCGACCACCCCGACGGACACCACGCTCGGCGACGTCGCGAAGGTCGCGATCACGGAGTCGCCGCGCACCTCGATCAGCCGCGTGGACGGTGAGCAGGCCCTGACGATCTCGATCACCAAGACGCAGGAGGCCAACACGGTCGACGTCTCGAAGACCGTGCGCGACGCCCTGCCGGGCATCGAGGACAAGATCGAGGGCGACCCCCGCTTCACCGTCGTCTTCGACCAGGCGCCCTACATCCAGCAGTCGATCGACTCCCTGGCCGAAGAGGGGCTGCTCGGCCTCGCCTTCGCGGTGATCGTGATCCTCGTCTTCCTGCTCTCGTGGCGCTCGACGCTGGTCACGGCCATCTCGATCCCGACGTCGGTGCTCCTGGCCGCGATCGGCATGCGCGCCGCCGGGTACACGCTCAACATCATCACGTTGGCCGCCCTGACGATCGCGATCGGCCGTGTGGTCGACGACTCCATCGTCGTCATCGAGAACATCAAGCGGCACATGGTCCCGGGCGTCGACCGCCACCGCGCCGTGCTGGATGCCGTCCGCGAGGTCGCCGGTGCCGTCACCGCCTCGACCCTGACGACCGTCGCGGTGTTCCTGCCGGTCGCCTTCGTCGCGGAGCTGGTGGGGGAGCTGTTCCGGCCGTTCGCCGTGACCGTCACCCTCGCGCTCGTGGCATCGCTGTTCGTCTCGCTCACCATCGTGCCGGTGCTCGCGTACTGGTGGCTCCGCCCGCCGAAGGCGAAACCGGGCGCCGCTGCGGCACCGTCGGACGCCGATCTGGCGCCCGAGCCGACGGAGGGCGAGCTCGCTTCGGCCGCGGACCTGCACGACGCCGGCGCTTCTGACCGTCTGCGTCGGGTCTACCTGCCGGTGCTCCGGTGGGTCGTGCGGAAGCCGGTCGTCGTCATCCTGCTCGCGGTCGTCGTCCTCGGCGGCACGGGCGCTGCACTGCCGTTCGTCACCACGAACTACCTCGGGGACTCCGGGCAGAACACGTTCACGGTCACCCAGGACCTGCGGGCAGGATCGAGCCTCGCCGTCCAGTCCGACTCCGCACGCAAGGTGGAGCGGGCACTGCAGGACGTCGAGGGCGTCGAGACCGTGCAGACCACCATCGGCACCAGCGGACAGTCGATCCAGGCGGCGTTCGGCGGCGGTGGCACGGCCTCCGTGCAGTACGCGGTCACGACCGACGCCGAGGCCGACCAGACGACGATCCAGTCGGACGCCCGGAAGTCGCTCGGCGCGATCGACGGTGTGGGCGAGGTCACCATCGCGTCCTCCGGGGGCGGGTTCGGGGGCAGCAGCGACATCGAGGTCGACGTGTCCGCGCCGACCCAGTCGCAGCTCGAGACGGCCTCGCGCCAGGTGCTGAAGACGATGCAGTCGGTCGACCACACCACCGGCGCGACGAGCAACCTCTCCGCAGCGGAGCCCTACCTCGCCGTCCGGGTCGACCGCGCGAAGGCCGCGTCCCTCGGGCTCACCGAGACCCAGGTGGGTGGCCTCGTCGCCGCCGCGGTCTCCCCGCGCGACACCGGCAGCATCGAGATCGACGACGCGACGCTCGACGTCTACATCGCCGACCCGGAGCCGCCGACGACGATCACGGCGCTCCGCGCCCTCGACGTCCCGACGAGCACCGGCACCGTCCCGCTGTCCGACGTCGCGAAGGTCGAGGAGTCCGACGGTCCGACCACCGTCACCACGACGAACGCGGCACGCACCGCCACGATCACCGTGTCGCCGGACGCCTCGAACCTCGGTGCGGCCGTGCAGTCGGTCACGACCGCCGTCGACGAGCTCGACCTGCCGCGTGGTGCGACCGCATCGATCGGTGGCGTCGCCGCCAGTCAGTCGTCGGCGTTCTCGCAGCTGGGCCTCGCGCTCGTCGTGGCCGTGCTGATCGTCTACGTGATCATGGTCGCGACGTTCCGGAGCCTGCTGCAGCCACTGCTGCTGCTGGCGTCGGTGCCGTTCGCCGCGACCGGGGCGATCCTGCTGCAGATCGTCTCCGGCGTCCCGATCGGCGTCGCATCGTTGATCGGTCTGCTCATGCTCGTGGGCATCGTCGTGACGAACGCGATCGTCCTCATCGACCTCGTCAACCAGTACCGGCGGCGCGGCTTGCGGGTGCGTGAGGCGTTGATCGAGGGCGCGACACGACGCCTCCGCCCGATCCTCATGACGGCGATGGCGACGATCTTCGCGCTGCTGCCGATGGCGATCGGGCTGACCGGCAAGTCCGGGTTCATCTCGCAGCCGCTCGCGCTGGTCGTGATCGGCGGGCTGGTGTCGTCGACGCTGCTGACCCTCGTGGTGCTGCCGGCGCTCTACTTCGTGGTCGAGGGCGCGCGCGAACGGCGGGCCGACCGACGGACGGCGAGCGAACCGGCGACGGGCGAGGCCGCCTAGCGGCGGTACTCGGCGTCGATCGCGGCGAGGGGCGAGACGGCGGGCCGGTCGGCACGCTCCTCGCGCTCGACGGCGCGGAACCACGACACGAGCACACAGGTCAGCGTGACGAGGAAGACGACGCCGGCGCCCTGCGCGAAGACCGCCAGTCGCCCGGTCGCAGCCGCGTACCCGCCGAAGGCCATGGTGGCGGCGAACGACAACCCGAGCAGCAACTCCGCGGAGGTCTGCAGCGCGGAACGGTCCCAGCGGGTCGCGGCGGCGCGTGCAGGGCGGGTCGAGGTGTCGGTCACCCCGGAAGTCTGCGACCTGGCGCCGGTCGGCAGTAGTCCCGACTCCGGGTGCCACCCACCCGGGGCACGCGGTGGTGCACGTGCGCGGTCCCGGTTCCGGTCGTCGCCCGGTCCCGTGTATCCGCGAAAGCGACACTTCTCCGCCGAACATCGGCGGCACAACGTCGCTCTTGCGGCACGAACGGTCGCTCGTCGGCGAGAAGTGTCGCTTCGGCGGCACACCGCCCCCGCCCTCGCAGCGCCTCAGCCCAGCTGGGTCCGCAGGAACGTCGCGACGCGGCGGCTCATCGCCTCGTCGAGCTGCGCGATCGAGTGCGCCGTCCCCTCGACCTGCACGAACGTGACCGGCACGTCGTGTGACCGGAGCGTCGCCGCGAAATCCTGCGACTCCCACAGCGGGATGAACTCGTCCGTCGAGTGCCCGATGAAGAACGGCGCCGTGTCCGAGGTGACGTGGTACTCCGGCGACGCCCGGGTGGCCGCCGGACACGTCGCGTAGGTCCGGCAGCCGAGGTACAGCAGCTGCTTCCGCTGGAAGGACGCGGACACCCCGTCGGCCCGGGTCGAGCGTGACGTCAGGTTCGTGGGACCGCTCAGGTCGACGACCGCACGGATCCGGTCGCCCTCGGCGTAGGCGGCGGACTCGTGGTCGGTCACCGCGAGCATCGCCGCCAGGTTGCCGCCCGCACTCCCGCCGAACACCCCGACCCGCTGGGAGTCGACGTCGTACGTGGAGAGCGTCGTGGGGCGGAACACGTAGTCGAGCGCCCGTCGGACGTCGTCGAGGCCGGCCGGGAACGGGTCGGTGGGGGCGAGCCGGTAGTCGACGTTGAACGTGACGAAGCCCTCGGACGCCAGGTACTTGCACACCGAGCGGTAGGCGGCCGTGGCCTTGTCGCCGTGCGACCAGCTGCCGCCGTGGATCATCAGCACCGCGGGCCGTCCGGTGCTGGCTGCGGCCTCGGCGGGGTCGGCCGTCGGGGTGGCGGACGGCGTCGCCGTGGGGGTCGCGGTCGTCTCCGGGGCGCTGTCGGCCGGCAGGCAGACGTCGAGTCGCTGCAGCGGATCCGTGCCGTACGGCACATCGGCGACCACGTCGATGCCGTGGTACTGCAGGGACAACGGGTAGATGATGCTGTCCGCGGTGACCGTCGCGTTCTCGTCGCCGACGGGGTCCGTACTGCAGGACGCGACCGCGCCGAGCGCCACGACCGCGGCGACGAGCGCGAGCACTGTGCGGCGGCCGGACTTCATCGGTTCCACGGTAGCCGCACCCGAGGCCGGCCACGTCACCCCAGCGGAGGAACCCGGACCGCGCAACCCGACCGCGCAGTCCGCGACCGCGCAACCCGACGGCGGAACCGCCACAGTGCCAGGATGAGAGCAGGGCGCACCCGCCGCCCGGACCGCAGGAGGACCCGTGAGCCGTCGCAAGGCCTGGAACGCCGATCCCGAACCGCTGCTCCGCGTCGACCCGGGCTTCCGCCTCGACCAGGTCGACCCGGATGCGACGCCGGGCTTCCCCGGTCGCAAGATCGACGGGCTCGAAGCGCTCGCCGCGGGGGCGTCCCGCCTCGCCGCCCTGCAGGAGCGCCTGTACGCGGCGTCGACCGCCGGCGACCAGCGCCGTGTGCTGCTCGTCCTGCAGGCGATGGACACCGCCGGCAAGGGCGGCATCGTCTCGCACGTCGTCGGTGCGGTCGACCCGAACGGCGTGCGGTACGCGGGCTTCAAGGCCCCGACGGCCGAGGAGCGCGAGCACGACTTCCTCTGGCGCATCGAGCGTCAGCTCCCGAGTGCCGGGCAGCTCGGCGTCTTCGACCGCTCGCACTACGAGGACGTCCTCATCCAGCGCATCCGGGCGTTCGCGGCGCCGGACGAGATCGAACGACGCTACGGCGCGATCACCGAGTTCGAGGACCGCCTCACCGCCGAGGGCACCACCATCGTCAAGGTGATGCTGCACATCTCGAAGGACGAGCAGCGCGAACGCCTCGGCGAGCGACTCGACCGCCCCGACAAGCACTGGAAGTTCAACCCGGCCGACATCGACGAGCGCCTGTTGTGGGACCGGTACCAGGACGCTTACCAGATCGTGTTCGACCGGACCTCGACCCCCCAGGCGCCCTGGTACGTCGTGCCGGCGAACCGCAAGTGGTACGCCCGCCTGGCGGTGCAGCAGCTCCTGCTCCGGGCACTCGAGGACATGCAGCTCTCGTGGCCGAAGGCGGACTTCGACGTGGCCGAGCAACGACAGCGGCTCGCCGAGTCCTGACCGACGGGCCGGCCGGGAGGCACGGGCCGGGTCCGGCTCGCGGCCGTCCGTCGACGACGGGGCTGGCATCAGAGCGCGGGGTCGCGTAGACTCGCTCGGTCGGCCTTCGACGCCGTGACATCGTGATCACGGGCTTTTTGTTGGGTGTGTGTTGCTCGAGGGCTGGAATCACGTCGAATCGCGACGGGATGAACCCCCTTTCCGCAAGCAGCCCCCGCCGATGTCGCTGTCGGGCGCTGCGGTTCGTTGCGCACCCGAGAAAGCAGTCATGGCTCCGTACAACAAGGGCGCGGACAACCGCGCCTCCGATCGTCCCCGCCACCCGAACGGCACCCCCGCCGCACGCAGCAGCAAGCACCGCGGGTTCCGCGCCGCCGAACCGACCGCGCCGCGCCAGAAGCAGCGCTGGGACGCCGAGGAGCGTCGCGGCCGCTCGGCGCAGGGCGAGCGCCCCGCGCGCCCGAACTGGGAGCCCCGCGACAGCGGCGGCCAGCGCCGCCCGGAGCGCGACGACCGTGGTGGACGCGGCTTCAACCGTGACGACCGCGCGCCGCGTCGCTTCGACCGCGACGATCGTGCCCCGCGTCGTGACAACGACGACCGCCCGCGTCGTTCGTTCGACCGCGATGACCGCGCACCGCGCAGCTTCAACCGCGACGACCGTGCGCCCCGTCGTGACAACGACGACCGTCCCCGTCGCAGCTTCGACCGCGATGACCGCGCCCCGCGCAGCTTCAACCGCGACGACCGTGCTCCGCGTCGTGACAACGACGACCGCCCGCGTCGCAGCTTCGACCGCGATGACCGTGCTCCGCGTCGTGACAACGACGACCGCCCGCGTCGCAGCTTCGGCCGCGATGACCGTGCGCCCCGTCGTGACAACGACGACCGCCCGCGTCGCAGCTTCGACCGCGACGACCGTGCGCCCCGTCGTGACAACGACGACCGCCCGCGTCGCAGCTTCGACCGCGATGACCGTGCGCCCCGTCGTGACAATGACGACCGTCCCCGTCGCAGCTTCGACCGCGACGACCGCAGCGCTCCCCGCCGCTCCTTCGACGAGCCCGAGCGCGGCAAGTTCGTCCCCGCCGACGACGTCAAGCTCGCGAAGCTCCAGGCCGAGTCCACCGTGGCGTCCGACGTCGAGGGCGTGACCTTCGGCGACCTCGGCATCGGCGGCAACATCTCCCGCGCCCTGCAGGAGCTCGGCGCGAGCAGCCCGTTCCCGATCCAGGCCGCGACGATCCCCGACGTGATCGCCGGCAAGGACGTCCTCGGCCGTGGCCGCACGGGTTCCGGCAAGACCATCGCGTTCGGCGCCCCGCTCGTCGAGAAGCTGATGGAGCACGGCGGCGGCACGAAGCGCAAGATGGGTCGCGCCCCGCGTGCACTCATCCTCGCGCCGACCCGCGAGCTGGCCCTGCAGATCGACCGCACGGTGCAGCCGATCGCCCGCTCGGTGGGCCTCTTCACGACGCAGATCTACGGCGGCGTGCCGTACGGCCGTCAGGAGGGCGCGCTCGAGCGCGGCGTCGACATCATCGTCGGCACCCCCGGCCGTGTGCAGGACCTCATGAACAAGGGGAAGCTCGACCTCAGCGAGGTCGTCATCTCCGTGCTCGACGAGGCCGACCACATGTGCGACCTCGGGTTCCTCGAGCCGGTGCAGGAGATCCTCTCCGCCACCGCCGAGGTCACCCCGCAGGGCAACCGCGCGCAGAAGCTGCTGTTCAGCGCGACGCTCGACACCCAGGTCGCGGCGCTCGTCGAGCAGTTCCTGCACGAGCCGAGCGTGCACGAGGTCGCGGGTGAGGACCAGGCGTCCTCGACCATCGACCACCGTGTCCTCGTGGTCGAGCAGCGCGAGAAGGACCGTGTCCTCGAGGAGCTCGTCGCCGGCGACGGCAAGACGATCGTCTTCGCCCGGACCCGTGCCTACGCCGAGCGCCTCGCCGACCAGTTCGAGGACGCCGGCATCCGTGCCACGTCGCTCCACGGCGACCTGAACCAGTCGCGCCGGACCCGGAACCTGCAGCTCCTGACGAGCGGCCGGGTGAACGTGCTCGTCGCCACCGACGTCGCCGCCCGCGGCATCCACGTCGACGACGTGTCGCTCGTCGTGCAGGCGGATGCCCCCGACGACTACAAGGCGTACATGCACCGCTCGGGCCGAACGGGCCGTGCCGGCAAGGAGGGCACCGTCGTGACCCTCGTCCCGCGTGGTCGCATCCGCAAGATCGAGGGCATCCTCGAGCGCGCCGAGATCGCGGCGGACCTCGTGCAGGCCGCCCCCGGTGACGGCATCGTGTCGGAGCTCGCCGCGCGGTAGTCGCGACCACACGCACGACGGGAGGCCCGTGGCGAGCTCGCCACGGGCCTCCCGTCCGTCACATGGTGAGCAGCAATGGTCGGGTCCCGAAGTCGGACCCGACCATTTCTGCTCACGAAGCGCCCGCGACCGCGCCCCCGCGCGCCCGCGTCAGCGGTTGAAGAACAGCAACCCGCGCACGAAGCCGGCCTGGCCGGCGTGCTGCGTGCAGTCGTCGAGGATGCTCACGAGCCGGGCGCCGGCGGTGACGGGCGGGTCCCACGCGTCGTCGACCACGGGGTCGAGGTCGTCCGGGCCGAGCGTGCCGAGGTACGCGACGGTGCGGTCGTGGACGGCACGCAGGTACCCGGTGAGCAACTCGGCCGACGCCCGCACCCGACCGACGTCGTCGCGGGACATGCCGTAGCCGAGGGCCTCGGCCGGGAACGGCAGGCCGAACCGCTCGTACCAGCCGTCGGCGGTCCACACCTGCGCGGTGCCGGCGAGGTCGGCGATCTGGACGTCCTGTCCGCGGGCGGTGTGCCACGCGAGCCATGCCAGGGTGTTCGCCCCGGCGGCCGGACGCGCTGCGAGTTGGTCCTCGGACAGGCCGTCGACGGCACGTTCGACGGTCTCGGGGACGCGGGAGAACGCTTCGATCAGGACTTCGGACGGTGTCATGCGCACCACGCTACGCGCGCGCCCCGACACACGAGGTCACGTGGATCGTCACGCGGAGCGGGCTGCGGTCTCCGCACGCGAGTGGCGGTCCAGGGCGTCGCCGAGCCCTGCGAACGCGGCCGCGAGCCGGACCCGGTCGGCGGGGGCGACGACCTCGCGGAAGGCATCCGAGTAGACGGCGCCGATCTGCCGAGCCACCTCGGCCCCCGAGGCGGTGAGGTGCAGCAGGACACTGCGACGGTCCTGCGGGTTCGGGCGGCGCTCGAGGTGTCCGCGCTGCTCGAGCCGGTCGACGAGCGAGGTCATGGCGCCGGTGGTGAGCTCGAGGTACTCGCCGGCCTGCTTCGGCGTGATCCCTTCGCCGTCGGCCGCGGACAGGAAGAACACGAAGCGGGTGTCGGTGGCGTTCAGTCCACGCACGACGCTCTCGTGGTGCAGGACGCGGGCGTGCTGCGTCTGGAGCAGGCGGAAGGCGGTGAGGAGCTTCGCGAGGTCAGTGTCCGAGTCCATGCTCTCCGGCACGGAGACGGTCGGCGACACGGGCGCGGGCGGCAGGGTGTCGGGCAGGACGGGCTGGGTGGTGTCCGTCATCGGCAGCTCTTCTCGGCAGGGGGTGGGAAGACTCAGTCAACAAGTATCTCACTCGTCAAGATACCCCCAGCACGGGGGTGGTTCCTTCTCTTGTGAGTTGCTCGGCGGAAAAGTAACTTGATCGTCGTAGCAAACACCACCGGCACCGACGCGACCAACCACCGCGACCACGGCGCCACCGTTTCCGGATCAGGAGCTCTCGCAATGTCTCGTGTCACCCCTCGCGCCGCCCGTCTCGCGGCCTGGATCGCCATCCCCGCCGCCCTCGTCGCCTCGGGTGTCGTCGTCTCGACCGCGTCCTACTCGGCGTTCTCGGCCACGACCGTCAACCCGACCAGCAACTGGACCGCCGGCAGCGTCGCCCTCACCGACGACGACAACAACACCGCGCTCTTCACCGCGACGGGCCTCAAGCCCGGCTCGACCGGCGCCAACTGCATCACAGTCACGTCGACCGGCTCGCTGGCCTCGACCGTGAAGCTGTACGGCACGAACCCGGCCACCACGAACAACCTGTCGGGCAACATCAACCTGCAGGTCGAGCAGGGCACCGGCGGTGGCTTCGGCTCCTGCACCGGCTTCACCCCGGCCGCGACCAGCGGAACGCTCTACAACGGCACCCTCGCCGCGTTCGGCACCGGCTCGACGAACTTCGCCACCGGCCTCGGCACGTGGGCCCCGACCGGCTCTGCGTCCGAGTCGCGCGTCTACCGCTTCACCTACACGGTCTCGAGCACCGCGCCGAACACGGTGCAGGGCGGCACCGCGTCCCTCGGCCTCACCTGGGAGGCCCAGAACAGCTGAGCCGGGAGCCCTCCCCACCCGGTGACCGGGGCTCAGCCCGAGCCCGCCCCGGTCACCACCCCCGAGAACGCGCCCCCGGTCGAAGGCAGTCATGAGCAGCATCGCAGTGCACGGTGGTCCCACACCGCACGCCGTGCTCCGTGACGTCGTCGACTGGGGCGCGTCGTCGTCGGCACCGTCGCACGCGGTGTGGTCGCGACCCTCCTCGGCCTCGCGCTGTGGGCGGCCGCCCCAGCGCTGATCGGCTGGCAACCGACGACGGTGATGACCGGGTCGATGGAGCCGCGCCTCACGCCGGGCGACGTCGTCGTCTCGCGCCCGGTCGCGTCCGGCGAGGTCCGGACGGGCAAGATCCTGCTCGCGGACGACCCGGACCAGCCGGGTCACCTCCGCATGCACCGCTACGTCGAGGACGGCCCGGGCGGCACCCTGGTCACCAAGGGCGACGCGAACCCGCAGCAGGACTCCACGCCGCTCGAACGCTCGGCGGTGCACGGGGTCGCCTTCCTGCGCATCCCGTTCGTCGGGGCGCCGGTCCTGTGGCTCCGGCAGGGAGTGGGTCAAGGTCGTCGTGCTCGCACTCGGCCTGACGGCGCTGCTCGCGCTCTGCACGGTCGACGGGTCGCTCCGCCGCCTCACGGCGCTCGACGACGACGCCGACGGCTCGGACGGGGGCGACACCGCCCACGGGTCGGGTGACGGGCCGTCGGACGGTACCGACACCGGCCGGGAGGCGCGCGACGACGCCGCCACGCGCCTCCCGTCCGCCACGTCGACCGTCGTCACCCGTCGCTCGCTCCGGGTGCACGAGCGTCGCGTGCAGCGGCTGCGCCGCTTCGGCGGCGCGGCGGCGGTCCTCGTCATCGCGGGGAGCGTCGGGGTGCTCGTGCCGGCGCAGGCGGTGGCCGTGCCGTGGTCGCGGACGACCGTGAACCCGGTGTCGAACTTCACGGCGGGCACGGCCGCGGCCGTCCCCACGCTGACCTGCACGGCCGCGTCGTCGAGCACCGTGACGATCGCCTGGACCTACACGGACCCGACCGTGCCGAACTCGTTCGACCTGATGAACGGGACGACCCAGCTCGCGACCGCCACGACGGCCGGACAGCGTTCGCTCGTCTACGGCGGGGCGGGCCTGCTCGACCTCGGGACGACCTACACGCTGAACCTCCGCACGAACCTCGGCAACAACTGGACCGCGACGAGCACGCCGACCGTGAAGGTGCGGGTCGTCTCGGTCCTCGGCCTGGCGTCGGCGAGCTGCGTACCCTGAGTTCTCCACAGGCGGCGCGCGGCCGTCCGGCGATGTCCTCGGCCGGCGTTACCGTGTCCGCATGCGCATCCTGCACACCGGCGACTGGCACCTCGGCCGCACGCTGCTCGGTGCCGACCTCCTCGAGCACCAGGCGGCGTTCACCGACTGGCTCGTCGACCTCGTGCGGGACCGCTCCGTCGACCTCGTCGTGATCGCCGGTGACGTGTACGACCGGGCGATCCCGCCGATCGACGCGGTCCGCATGCTGTCCCGGGTGCTCGAACGCCTGGCCGACACGGCGACCGTGGTGCTCACGCCCGGCAACCACGACTCCGCCGCACGCCTGGGCTTCGGTGCCGGCGTGATGGACCACCGCGTGCGCATCCTCGCCGAACCCGCCCGGATCGCCGACCCGGTGCTCGTCGACGACGCCGACGGGCCGGTGGCGGTCTACGGCATCCCGTACCTGCACCCCGACCTCACCCGCTACGCACTGGGCGACGTGCCGGACGAGCCCCTCGCACGGTCGCACCACGCCGTCGTGCACGCCGCCACCGAGCGGATCCGGGCCGACCTCGCGCTGCGCGGCGGTACCCGCAGCGTCGTCGTCGCGCACGCCTTCGTCGGCGGCGCGGACCCGAGCGACAGCGAGCAGGACATCCGTGTCGGCGGTGTCGACCGGGTGGCCGAATCGGTCTTCGACGGCTTCGACTACGTCGCCCTCGGGCACCTGCATGGCCCGCAGCGGGTCGGTGACGGCGGACGGATCCGGTACGCCGGCTCACCGCTGGCGTTCTCGTTCGGCGAGCGGCACCAGCAGAAGTCGGTGACCCTGGTCGAACTCGACGCGGCCGGTGCCGTCACGGTCGAACTCGTGCCCGCTCCCGTACCGCGCCGCCTGGTCGACGTCCGCGGGAGCATCGACGACATCGAGTCCGGGGTCTTCCGGGCCGACGCCGACGCGTGGGTGCGGGTGGCCGTGACCGACACGGTGCACCCCGAGCGAATGTACGCCCGGGTGAAGGACCACTTCCCGCACGCGCTGGCGATCACGCACGAACCCGCCGACCGCGGCCCGGCCTCGGTGGCCCGTGCGGTCACGGCGACGTCCGACCCGGTCGAGGTCGCCGCCGACTTCGTGGCCTTCGCCACCGGTGCCGCCCCCGACGACGACGAACACGCCGTCCTGACCGAGGCGTACGAGGCCGCGGTGCTGGCGCTGCAGCGCGAGGGGGACCGCTGATGTACCTGCACCGACTCGAGCTGCGCGCCATCGGGCCCTACCCCGACCTGGTGTCCATCGACTTCGCAGCGCTCGCAGCCTCCGGGGTGTTCCTGCTCGAGGGGCCGACGGGCTCCGGCAAGTCGACCATCATCGACGCCGTCGTGTTCGCCCTGTACGGCGGGCTCGCCGGGTCCGACGCCAGCTCCGACCGCCTGCACAGCCAGCACGCCGACCCCGCGGTGGAGCCGTTCGTCGAACTCGTCTTCGAGACCGGCGCAGGGACCTACCGGGTCCGCCGCACCCCGCAGTACGACCGCCCGAAGCAGCGGGGGACCGGCACCGTCAAGCAGCAGGCGTCCGTGCAACTGTTCCGTCTGGCGAACCCGTCCGACGTCGCCGGTGAACCGATGTCGTCACGCATCCCCGAGGTCGGCGTCGAGATCGGTCGCATCGTCGGGCTCGACCGCGCGCAGTTCCTGCAGACCGTCGTGCTGCCGCAGGGCGAGTTCGCACGGTTCCTGCGATCCCCGGGCGAAGAGCGCCGCAAGCTCCTGCAGTCCCTGTTCGGCACGCAGGTCTACGACCGCACGGCCGACGAACTCGCCGCGCGGCGCCGTGCCGTGCAGGCCGAGGTCGACGGCGCCGACGACCGCGTGCGCGACGCCCTGAACCGCTTCGCCCAGGCCGCCGGTCTCGACGACGCCGACGAGACCGCCGTGCCGTCGACGGTGGCGTCGGTCCGTGCTGCCGCCGATGCCGCTGCCGCCGTCCGTGCTGCGGCAGCCGCGGCGGCGACGACCGCTGCCGAGCACGAGCAGGCGGTCACGGCGCGTGCGACCGCCCTCGATCGACGCGCGGGGCTGCTCGTGCGACGGGCCGCGCTCGACGACGACGCCCCCGCCGTCGACGCCGCCCGGTCGGCCCTCGCCCTCGGCGAACGCGCCGCACGGGTCGCTGCCGTGGCCGACGGACTCGACGCCGCGGTCCTGCGCGCCGACGAGTGCACCGCGGCCGCCCGGTCGCTGCGTGACCGCCACGGGGTCACCGCCGACGCCGACGCCGTCGTGCTGCGACGCGACGCCCTGGCCGACGACCTGTCGGCCGTCCGGCACCTCGTCGCGGTCGAGGACGGCGCCGCTGCCCGTCGGTCCGCCATCGCCGAGGCCACCGCCGACGCCGAGCAGATCGCCGAGCAGCTGCTCGAACGCGACGCCGCACTCGACGCCCGTCCCACCGAACGGGCCCGCATCGTCGAGGCCGCACGCACCGCGGCCCGCACGGCAGCCGACTCGGACGCCGCCGCGCACGAGGTCACCCGGATCCGGTCCCTCCGAGCCGACCTCGTGGCGCGCGACCACGCGGCGCAGCGGGTCGCCACGGCCGAGCAGTCCGTCGCTGCCGCGCGCCGGTCGGCGACCGACGCCCTCACGGCCGAGCGGGCACTCCGTGAACGCCGGATCGCCGGGCTCGCCGGAGAACTCGGGGCGGCGCTCACGGCCGGCGACCCGTGCCCGGTCTGCGGGTCGACGGCGCACCCGTCGGTGGCGACGCCGCAGGACGACCACCCCACGACCGCGGCTGTCGACGCCGCCGGCGACGCCACCCGTCGCGCGGACCAGCACCTCGCCGACGCCGCCTCGGACCTGGCGGTCGAACGTGCCGAACACCAGCGGCTCGTCGACGTCGTCGGCACGGTCGACGCGCCCACGCTCGACGCCCTGACTGCGGCCGCTGACGAACGGGTCCGGGCTGCGCACGACGCTGCCGCGCTCGTCCTGCAGCACGAGCGGCAGCGGGCGGAGCACGACACGACGACCGGTCGGCTCCAGCGCGAGCGGAACGACCTCGACGCACGGCGGACCGTCCTGACCTCGACCGCGCTGGCCGACGCCGAGCGGCTCGACACCGACCTCGGCACCGTGGCCGCGGCGCTCGAGCGGCTCGGAGCGCTCCTCGACGAGCGTCCCGCGACGCTCCGGACAGCCGTCGAGCTCCTCGACGAGCGACTCGAGGCTTACCGCGCGGTCGTGCAGGCCGACGAACGGGTGGCCGCCGCGACCCGTGCCCGCGACGACCGCCGTGCCGAGGTCGACCGGGTCCTCGACGACCAGGGCTTCGCCGACGTCGCCGCAGCGCGGGCCGGACGGCTCGACCCCGACAGCACCGACCGGCTGCGGGCGCTGATCAGCGCGGCCGAGGCCGAGCGGGCCGTCGTCACGGCCGGCCTGGCCGAGCCCGCCGTGGTCGCCGCGGCGGACGACTCCGCGGAACGCCTCGACCTCGACGGTGCCCGTGCCGGACGCCAGCGCGCTGCCGCCGCACTCGACGAGGCCGTCGCGGTCGCCGTCTCCGCGGCCGACCGTGCCGACGCGGTCGACCGGTGCGCGACCGAGGTCACCCGGGCGACCCGAGCCCGTGACGAGACGTCGGCACGCAGCCGCGCCGTGGTCCGGCTCGCCGACATCGCGAACGGGGTCACCGCGGCCAACCCGACCGGGATCACCCTGGGTACCTACGTGCTCATGCGCCGGTTCGAGGACGTCGTCGCCGCGGCCAACGACCGACTCCGGGGGATGCTCACGGGGCGGTTCACGCTCGAGACCTCGGACGAGCGCGAGTCGGGGTCACGGGCACGCCGGACCGGCCTGGCACTCGCCGTGCACGACCACACCACCGACACCGTGCGGGATCCCCGCAGCCTGTCCGGCGGCGAGACGTTCACGGTGTCGCTGTGCCTGGCGCTCGGGCTGGCCGACGTCGTGCAGGCCGAGGCCGGTGGCGTCTCGCTCGGCACGCTCTTCGTCGACGAGGGGTTCGGCACGCTCGACCCGGAGACCCTCGACGACGTCATCGGGCAGCTGTCGCGACTGACCGCCGGTGGACGGCAGGTCGGCATCGTCAGCCACGTCGAGGAACTCAAGCAGCGGATCCCGGAGCGGATCGCCGTGCGCCGGACGGCGGCCGGCGGCTCGCACGTCACGACGACCGTCTGACGCCGTCGGTCGCCGTCGGTCGCCGTCGGCCGTCACCGCCGTGGCCGACCGCTACGGGGTCGGCGTGGACTCCACGGTGCCGTCCGGCGGCGGCAGGATGTCCGCCGCGATCCACGGGAACACCCACTGGAACAGCACGAACACGATCGCGGCGAGCAGCACGAGCAGCTCGAGCACCTTCAGGAACGTGGGGCCGGGCAGCAGCCGCCAGACCAGGGGGAAGATCACTTGGCCGTCTCCGAGAGTTCCTTCGGGGTGCCCTCGGACGCGGGCATCCAGTAGTCGAGCTTCGCGTGCGTGACGAACCGTTCCGCCGCCGACCACATCGGGTGGCACGCGGTCAGGGTCAGCCACCGGTCCGACGCCGAGGGGTCGACACCCGGCTTGTTCGGCACCGGCGCGATCGTCTCGATGTGGTCCGGTGTGACGATCTGGCTGTCGGTGACCTTGTAGACGTACCAGACGTCGAACTTCGTCTTCGCGTCGGTGACCCGCACGACGACCGAGTCGCCCGTCTTGAGCTCCGCGATCTGGTTGAGCGGCTTGCCGTAGGTCACGCGGTGTCCGGCGACGGCGAAGTTGCCGGGAGCCCCGGGCATCGCGGTGTCCTGGTAGTGCCCGAGCCCGATGGTGTTGAGCACCTTCTCACGGTCCGTGCCCTCGCCGATCGGCCGGTTGTAGTCCTTGCCGAAGCGCGGGATCTGCATCGTGCCGAACACGTCGGTGACGTCCGGCGGCTCGGCGAGCACGGGTGCGGTGCCGCGGTGCTCGGTGCCGGCCCCGTCCGGGGTCTTCAACTGGTCGAGCCCCTCGACGAGCTTCGACTGCTCGTTGACCGCCACGACGTCCGTCCACCACGCGGTCCACACCACGTACAGCCCGGTGCCGGCACCCGCGATGATGAGCAGTTCGGCGATGAGCGAGACGATCGCGCCACCGACCGTCTGCCGTCGCCGGGGAGCGGCGCCCGGACCGTCTGCCGCCGTCGTCGTCCGCGCGCTGCGGCGCGACGGGATGGTGTCGTGTGCGGTCACGGGGCTCCTGATCGAGTGGTCGGTCGGACAGGTCTATCAGATCACGACGACGGCTCGGTGACGACGTTCTCCACACCCCGTAACGTGGGGGGATGGAGTACCGGATCCGCCCGTTCCGCGCCGACGACACCGACGCGGTCGTCGCCCTCTGGGAATCGTGCGGTCTCGTCCGCCCGTGGAACGACCCGCGCCGCGACATCGCGCGCAAGGCCACGGTCCAGCCCGAGCTCTTCCTGGTGGCGGAGCCGGACGCCGGCGGTGTCGTCGCCGCGGGGATGGCCGGGTTCGACGGGCACCGCGGCTGGGTCAACTACCTCGCCGTGCAGCCGGACCTGCAGGGCTCCGGTCTCGGTCGGACGCTGATGGCCGAGTTCGAGCGGCTGCTCACCGACCTCGGCTGCCCGAAGGTGAACCTGCAGATCCGTGCCGGCAACGAGCGGGTGCTCGGCTTCTACGAGTCCCTCGGGTACTCCGACGACCGCACCGTGTCGCTCGGCAAGCGACTCATCCCCGACGTCTGAGTCGTCCGGTCACGCCAGGGCCAGGCCCACCGACGCGATGACCGCCAGCTCGATGCCGACCCACTGCGGCGCGGTCAGCCGCTCCCGCAGCACCACCCCGGCCAGCACGACCGTGCCGATCGGGTAGAGCGCGTTGAGCACGCTCACGACGGGCAGGGTGCCCGGGTCGTCGCTCGCGTGCAGCGCGGCCTGGATGCACACGTTCGCCAGGGCGTCGAGGACGCCGCACGCCGCGACCGTCAGCAGCAGACGCGGCGGCCACCAGCGCCCTGGAGGCACGGCAGACCCCGCGACGCCGACCGACGCTGCGGGGTCTGCCGCGCCTCCAGACCGCGCCCCGCGCCCGGCACGCACCGTCACCACGAGCGCCGCCGCACCCAGCAGTACCGTCTGCAGCACCCGCGCGACCACGAGCGGGTGGACGCCGGCGCCGGGCGGTGTCATGTCGTAGGCGAGCACGATCCCGCCGAACCCGCACCCGGCGACCGCGGCCGCGACGACCCCACGCACGGTGAGGCGTGCACCCGAGGTGTCCCGCACCGCCGCCACCAGCACCACCGCGACGACGGCCACGACCAGCGCGGCGACGGCCAGCGGTGACAGGACGGTCCCGCTGGCCACGGCCACCAGGACCGGGACGACGGCGGCGAACACGGCGGTCAGGGGTGACAGCACGCTCATCGGGCCGATCGCCAACGCGGCGTAGAGCAGCAGGACCCCGACGCCGCCGGACAGTCCGGCCACCGCGCCCCAGAGGGTGCCCGTCCACGAGGCGGAGCCGCCGAGCACGGCCAGGCCGAGCAGGAGCGGTGCGATCCCGATCGCCGCGGCGACGGCGGTGACCGTCACCGGGCGGACGCGCCGCGACGCGAGCCCGCCGAGGAAGTCGGCGAAACCGTAGACGACGGCTCCGGTCAGGCCGAACAGCACGGTGAGCACGGGTCCCATCCTGCCCGGCCCGGTAGCCTGTGGGGCGTGAGTGTTCCCTACCACCGCCTGCCCCGTGTCGACGCACGATGGAGGTGGTGGCGCCCGCTGGTCGCCCTCGCGTTCCTGGCTGGCTGGTACTTCGTTTCCCAGGTGGTCATCGCGGTGGCGTACTTCGTCCCGCTCGGCGTGACCCAGGGTCCGCAGGCGCTGATCGACCTGCAGAACGACCTGGCGGGCGGAGCGCTGGACCCGACCGATCCGCTCGTCCTGTCGCTGTCGCTCGTGTCGCTCGTCATCCTGCTGCCCGGCATCCTGCTGGCGGTCAAGGTCGCACGCCTCGGTCCGGGCAGCATCCTCACCTCGACGCGGTTCCGGGTCCGGTGGGCCTGGACGGCGTGGTGTCTGCTGCCGACCCTGGTCATCGCGGCGGTCATGTTCGTGGTGCAGACCGGTCTCTTCTGGGACGGCGGGATGATCACGACCGACGGCGGTTTCGCCTGGAACCACGCTGCGATCGGGCAGTCGACGGTGTCCCTGGGCACGCTCACGCTGACGATCGTCCTCGTCGTCCTGCTCGTGCCGTTCCAGGGTGCGGCCGAGGAGTTCATCTTCCGCGGCTTCCTCATGCAGACGATCGCCTCGTGGATCCCGCGTCGCACCGGCACGGTCATCGCCGTGGCGGTCTCGACGGTCGTCTTCGCGGTGCTGCACATCCCGAACGGTTACAACGTCTGGGGCATCCTCGACGTCGGTTCGTTCGGGCTGATCGCGGCGATCATCGTGCTCCGCACCGGTGGTCTCGAGGCCACCGTGCTGCAGCACGCCTTCAACAACATCATGATCTTCGTGCTGCAGGCGCCGGGCTGGTCGGGGATCGACCTGGCCTCCTCGGACGCCAACGGCACGCTCGGCGGCTGGCTCGTCACCCTCGGCACGTCGCTGCTGTTCTGGGGCATGGTCGAGCTCCTGGCGTGGTGGCGGAAGCTCGACCGGACGTTCGCCGGACACCAGGCGCCGCGGTTCCGCGGGACGCCGCCGGTCTGGGCGGGGGGCAAGCGCTGGCTCGGCCCGGCGGGCACGGGCTGGGCCGCCGCGCCGGCTCGTGCCGACGATGTCGACGCAGCCGCTGTGGACCGTGCCGATGTGGACAGTGCCGTGGGTGTCGCCGGTCGCCCGTAGGCTCGTGGCATGAGCACCACGCCCGCGCCCGCCGCCGTGTCTGCTTCGCGAGCCGCAGCGCTCGACGTCCTGCACCGTGTGTGGGGCTACGACGACTTCCGCGGCGAGCAGGCTGCCATCATCGACCAGGTGGTCGCCGGCGGTGACGCCCTGGTGCTCATGCCCACCGGCGGTGGCAAGTCCCTCTGCTACCAGGTGCCGGCGCTCGTGCGCGACGGCGTCGGGGTCGTGGTGTCGCCGCTCATCGCGCTGATGCAGGACCAGGTCGACGCCCTCGCAGCGAACGGGGTCCGTGCCGCCTTCCTCAACTCGACGCAGGGGCCCGACGAGCGTGCCCGGGTCGAGCGCGCGGTCGTCCAGGGCGAGGTCGACATGCTCTACCTCGCGCCCGAGCGGCTCCGGCTCGAGTCCACGCGCGCGCTCCTCGACCGGGCGCGCGTGTCGCTGTTCGCCATCGACGAAGCGCACTGCGTCGCCCAGTGGGGCCACGACTTCCGGCCGGACTACCTCGAGCTAAGCGTCCTGCACGAGCGCTGGCCGACCGTGCCCCGGATCGCCCTCACCGCCACGGCGACCCCGCAGACCCACAAGGAGATCTCGGCGCGGCTCGGGCTCGACGACGCCGCGCACTTCGTCGCCGACTTCGACCGCCCGAACATCCAGTACCGCATCGAACCGAAGACCGGCGCGCTGCAGCAGCTCCTCACCTTCATCCGCACCGAGCACAGCGGCGACTCGGGCATCGTCTACTGCCTGTCGCGCAAGTCGGTCGAGCGGACCGCGACGGCACTGGCCGAACAGGGCATCCAGGCGCTGCCGTACCACGCAGGGCTCGACGCCCGGGTGCGTGCGCGCAACCAGTCGACCTTCCTGCGCGAGGACGGCATCGTCATGGTCGCGACGATCGCCTTCGGCATGGGCATCGACAAGCCCGACGTCCGGTTCGTGGCGCACCTCGACCTGCCGAAGTCGGTCGAGGGGTACTACCAGGAGACCGGTCGTGCCGGGCGCGACGGACTGCCCTCGACCGCGTGGCTGGCGTACGGCCTGAACGACGTCGTGCAGCAGCGACGGATGATCGACCAGTCCGAGGGCGACGCCGCACACCGTCGGCAGCTCAGCGCCCACCTCGACGCCATGCTGAGCCTGTGCGAGACGATCGAGTGCCGGCGGGTGCGGCTCCTGGCGTACTTCGGGCAGCCGTCCACGGCCTGCGGCAACTGCGACACGTGCATCGCCCCGCCCGAGTCGTGGGACGGCACCGTGCCCGCGCAGAAGCTGCTGTCCACGGTCGTCCGGCTCGAGCGTGAGCGCGGCCAGCGGTACGGCGTCGCCCACCTCGTCGACATCCTGGTCGGCAAGCAGTCCCCGCGGGTGCAGGAGCTGCAGCACGAGTCCCTGGCGACCTTCGGCATCGGCTCCGACCTGTCCGACGGCGAGTGGCGCGCGGTGGCCAGGCAGTTGCTCGCGCAGGGCTACGCCGCGGTCTCGGGCGACGGGTTCGGCACGGTCGTCCTCAGTCCGACGAGCGCCGAGGTCCTGACCGGCAAGGTCCAGGTGCGGATGCGTCGCGACCCGGTGAAGGCGCCGCGGGCGAGCCGGTCGTCCCGCCGGACCGTGGTCACCGACATGCCCCAGCAGGCGGTCGGCCTGTTCGAAGCGCTCCGGGTCTGGCGTGCTGCGCAGGCGCGCGAGCAGGGTGTGCCGGCGTACGTGGTGTTCAACGACGCGACGCTCCGCGGTATCGCAGCGGTGCGTCCGGCCGACGTCGACCAGCTCGCCGAGATCTCCGGGGTCGGTGCCGCGAAGCTCGAACGGTACGGCCGCGCGGTGCTCGACGTCGTCGCGTCCGAGGCCGACTGACTCCGGCTCCGGACGTGCATGCCGCCGTGGGCATGTACTGCTCGCAGGCGTGATTACACTCGGGAGTTCGCCGTCATGACGAGGAGGCCCGGTGTCCGGTTCGACCAAGTTCGCCACCGTGCTGAGTCGCGCCGTGGTGACACCGCTCGCGCGGATGCTCTGGCGACCGAAGATCATCGGACGCCGCAACGTGCCCAAGCGCGGACCGGTGATCCTCGCGAGCAACCACCGCTCCTTCATCGACTCACCGGCGATCACGTTGATGGCACCGCGGAAGGTCGCCTTCCTGGCGAAGCAGGAGTACTTCACCGGCACCGGGTTCCGCGGCGCGGTGTCGCGGGCGTTCTTCGGCGGCATCGGCGCGATCGGCGTCGAGCGTGGTGCGGGGGCCGCGGCACAGCAGGCGCTCGACCTGGGGCTCGCGCGGCTGAACGAGGGCGAGGCCTTCGCGATCTACCCGGAGGGCACCCGCTCCCTGGACGGCCGGATCTACAAGGGCCGCACGGGTGTGGCCTGGCTGGCCCTGACGAGCGGCGCGCCCGTGGTGCCCGTGGCGCTGACGGGCACGCAGGACGTGCAGCCCGTCGGCTCGAAGCTGCCGAAGCTCGCGAAGGTGACGATCGAGTTCGGGAAGCCGATCGACCTGTCCGCGTTCGGCGAGGCCTCGTCCGGACGTGCACGCCGACACGCGACCGATGCGGTGATGGCGGCGATCCAGGAGCTCAGCGGTCAGGAGCCGGCGAACACCTACAACAACCCGCCGGCGACGATCGTCGAGCGGGTCAAGCGGGCGCTGCAGCCCGATGACCCGACCGCGGCTGCCGTCGATCCCGACTGAGCAGGATCTGTCGGGCACTATTGCACATCTGAAATATCGATGGTTGAATGAGGGACGTGCCGCACGGCACGCATCCCCGACGGGTCGCCCGACAACGGCCCGCAACCACGACTCAGATCGGACGGTCAGCAGCATGTCCTCCACCCCGCTCTTCGACTCCATCGCCCAGCGACGTATCCAGCCCGAGGCCCGCGTCGCCCCGGCACCGGTTCCGACCCCGGCTCGCGCGGCCGCAGCGCCCGCACCGACCTCGCCGATGACCGCCCCTGTCCGCGCCGGCGACTCGACCGTCGTGCCAGCGGCCCTCGTCGCCGCGATCGACGACATCACGGTCCGCGTCACCCCGTCGATGGTCACTGAGCTCCGTGTGCAGCCCGAGCAGCTCGTCCTGGTCGAGACGGTCGCCGACGCCATCACCCGAGCAGTCGTCGACGCCGTCGCGACCGAACTCGACCGGATCGCCCGCGACGGCGTCGTCCGCGTCTGAGTCCGGCGGTCCCCGAGCGATGACGACGCCCACCGACGGCCTCCCGCTGCGCCCGCGCGGTGCCGAACGGCGGGCCGCGAACCGCTCCACGACCCGCCGGCCCGAAGCGTCCGTGCGGCGCCGTGCCGGGCACGGCATGCGCCCGGACGGCCCCAGAGCCGCCGGGGTGACGGTGTCCCCTCCCGTCACCCCGGCTTCCACCTCCTTCTTCCGCAGTTCCGTCCGGCGTGCCCTGCCCGCGACGGCGACCGCCGCGGTGACCTGTCTCTTCGTCGCCGTCGGCTCTCCGCAGACTGCGATGGCATCGACCCCGTCGCCGAGCGGTCCCGTGCTCGGCGTGCAGCAGTTCGTCGCCGACGGTTCCGCCCGGCTCTCCGTCGACCGTGACGGCTTCTCGATCGGCCGGGCCGCCGCCGCCCAGGCCCGTGCGACCGCCGTCGGCTCGTCGGGAGCCGCGGCCCGTCCCACTACGGGCACCGTGCCGGCCGCCGGCGGGTTCGGCTCGCGCTGGGTGACCGGGTGCTCCGCCTGCTCGACGAACCACCAGGGCATCGACTTCGCGGCTCCGATCGGCACCACCGTCGTGGCCGCGATGCCCGGCAGTGTCGTCTCCGCCGGGGTCCTCGGCGGGTACGGCAACCAGGTCCTGCTCCAGCACGCCGACGGCACCCAGACCCGGTACGGCCACCTGTCGACGATCGGGGTCCGACCGGGTCAGGTCCTGTCGACCGGCCAACGCCTCGGCGCCGTCGGCAACACCGGCGTTTCCACCGGGGCACACCTGCACTTCGAGGTCATCGTCGACGGCGTCCCGGTCGACCCGGCCACCTGGCTGCAGGCCCGCGGGCTCCTCTGACAGCGACGACGGGCGAGCGCGTACCGTCGGGAACGCCGGGGCACCGCGCCGCGGCAGGACGGAGACGCACGTGCGAGTGACGGTGTTGGGGACCGGGGCGATGGGTGCCGGCGTGGCGGGATCACTGCTGCGCGAAGGGCACCAGGTCACGGTCTGGAACCGGAGTGCCGACAAGGCCGCACCGCTCGGTGAGCACGGTGCGACGGTCGCCGCGGACCCGGGTGCCGCCGTCGAGCACGCCGAGGTCGTCCTCCTGACCCTCTTCGACACCGACGCCGTGATCGACGTGCTCGAACAGGCCGCCGGGGACGCGCCGACCGACGCCGTGTGGGTGCAGGCGTCCACGATCGGCGTCGACGGCACCGAGACCGTCGTGCAGCTCGCCGCGAAGTACGGCATCACCCTGGTCGAGGCGATGATGCTCGGCACGAAGGCCCCGGCGGAGCAGGGGAAGCTCACCATGCTCGCGGCCGGCCCCGCCGACGAGGTCGACCGCGTCGTCCCGGTGCTCGACGCGATCGGCGCGAAGACCGTCCGCGCCGGCGAGCGGGTCGGCGACGGGACCGCGCTCAAGCTCGCGGCCAACGCCTGGATCGCCTCGATCACCGCGGCCACGGGGCAGTCGCTCGCCCTCGCCGCGGCGCTCGGGCTCGACCCGCAGTTGTTCCTCGACGCGATCGACGGCAGCGCGAGCGACTCGGCCTACGCGCACACCAAGGGCGCGGCGATCATCGCGGGCGAGTTCCCGGCGCAGTTCGCGCTCGACGGGCTGCGGAAGGACATCGGCCTGATCGCCGAGGCCGCGCGGGCGAACGACGTGTCCACCACGCTCCTCGATGCCCTGGGTCGCGTCTACGCCGACGCGAGTGCGGCCGGGCACGGCGGCGACGACATCGCGGCGGTGGGCACCGCCTTCTGAGTCGACGCGCGAGTCGGCGCGCGAGTCGACGCCTCAGTCGCGGCGGAGGAACCGTCGCAGCCGTGCCGTGAGCCGCCCCACGGCCTCGTCGTTCATGGTGTTCGCCAGGTCGAAGGCCTCGCGCGCCGGATCGGCCCCGCCCTGGATCCGCCGGAGTGCCGCGTCGGCGCGGGCCCGGGAGTCGAGTTCGGCGAACGGCATGTCGTCCTCGGGGTCGTGCGTGCCGCGAGGGTCCATGGAGAGCAGGTTACGCGCGGCGGACGGCGCGGGCGCCGGCGTCGACGTCGTCGACCACGCGGACCATCTCGTCGAGGAAGTCCACGACGACGGCCATCTCGTCGGTCGGCAGGTGCTCGGTGACCTTGAGGGCGCGAGCGTCGAGTTCCTCGATCACGTGCAGGGCGTGGCGCATGGACGTCCCCGTCGCGGTGAGGATCACGCCGCGTCGGTCGATCGGGTCCTGGTGCCGCTCGACGTGGCCGCTGCGGACGAGTCGGTCCACGAGCGCCGAGGTCGACGCCGCCGTGATCTCGAGGCGTTCGGCCAGGTCCTTGGCGTTGACGGTCCGGCCGTCCTGCTCGGCGTCGATGAGGACCCGCAGTGCGAGCAGTGCGTTCTCGCCGATGCCCAGGGCTTCACGGGCCCGACGCTGCGCGGCGCTCTCGGCGGTGCGGTACCGGCGCAGGGCGTTCAGGACGTCGACGGCGGTGACCGGGGAGTCCTCGTACCAGAACCCCGCGGTGCTGGTCAGGACCTCGGACGTCATCCTGCAATGCTAGACGCTCTAGTTAGATTGTCTAGCGAGGGGTCGCGATCGCGGCGCAGACCCAGGTGTGTGCGCGGACATCGGACACTGCAACACCCGTGACGCGGCTCCGAAACACTCCCGCAACGCCCACTGGTTAGGTTCTGGGGATGCAGGAGCAGCCGTGCTGAGCCGACTCGCGGGGAACGTCTTCCACGTGGGGAGCGCGGTCGAGCGCACCGACGTGGTCGCACGCCTGCTCGACGTCTACGTCGCCCGGCGCGAAACCGGCACGGTCGAGGACGACCGGGCGGTGGCAGCCGAGCTCCGTTCGGTGGTGGGGACCGCAGGACCGGCGAACGACGCCGACCGGTCCGCGACGATCGACGCCCTGGCGCTGGACCGGCACGAGCCGGCGTCCATCGCCGCGGCGGTCGCCGTCGCGCGGGACCACGCCCGTCGAGCCCGCGAGGTCGTCTCGAGCGAACTCTGGGACTGCCTCGACGTCACCCGTTCACGCATGCCGCGCAAGATCGCTCCGGGCCGCGCACACGAGTTCCTCGGCTGGGCGCGGGAACGCAGCGCCCTCGCGATCGGCGTGGTCGAAGGAGACGCCAGTCGCGACGAGGTCTGGGAGTTCTTCACCCTCGGCCGCTCCCTGACCCGGGTCGCCTCGACCGCCCGGTTGCTGGCCTCGGGGTTGCTCGAACCGGACTCGGTCACCTCGTGGACGGCGGCGCTCCGGGCCTGCGGCGCGGGCGAGGCGTTCCTGCGTGGCCGGGACCACCATCCGGTGCCGGACGACGCCGCGGCGTTCCTGCTCCTGGACGAGCACAGTCCGCGGTCGCTGCGCTTCACCGTCCGACGGGCCGCCGAGTGCCTGGCCGACGTGGCACCGTCCTGCGTCGCGGAGGAGGTCGCGGCGTTCTCCGCCGCCCGCGACCGACTCGAGGCCGTCCCGGCGGACGCGGCCCTCGGCGTCGTCGGCGACGCAGGCGATCGGCTCGCGGCCGCTGCGGACCGCGTCGCGGCGGCGCTCGACGAGCGCGTCTTCGCGGTGACCGAACCCGCGCACTGATCGCGGCCCTGGACCGGACCGGCGACGGCCGGGAGGCCCGTGGCGGGCCCGACCCGTGCCTCCCGTCCGCCACGCGAAAGCGTCAGAGACCCGCCAACGGTTCGCGGAGATCTGTCGCTTTCGCGAGATGGACGCTGCCCGGACGCGTCAGACGGCGCTGGAGCGGTCGGCGACGGCCTCTTCGCGCTCGAGCTCCTGGCGGAGCGCGGCACGCGAGGCGCGAGTGCCGACCACCGGCATCGCGTGCGTGACCGCGAGGTGCAGGCGGGTGTCCGCGTCGTACCGGAGCCGGAGGCGCTGGAAGCGGACGAGCCAGACGATGGCGATGGCGAGCGCGACGAAGCCCGACGCAGCTCCGACCGCGATGGCCCAGCGGGGACCCCACGCGTCTGCGATGGCACCGACGATCGGGGCGCCGATGGGGGTGCCGCCGGCGAAGATCGCCATGTAGAGCGCCATCACGCGGCCGCGCATCGCGGGCTTCGTGGTGGTCTGGACCAGGGCGTTCGCGGTGGTCATGAAGGTCAGCGCCGCGAGTCCGACGAACACCAGGACGAACGCGAACGTCCAGTACGTGGGTGCGAGGGCGGCAGCCGTGCACGCCAGGCCGAAGCCTCCGGCCGCGAGCACCAGCGTGCGCATCCGCGGCTTGTCCCGGCGGGCGGACATCAGCGCGCCGAACACCGATCCGATCGCCATCACCGAGTTGAGCAGGCCGAACTCGCCGGCGCCCTGGTGGAACTCGACACGCGCCATCGTCGAGGTGAAGATCGGGAAGTTCACGCCGAACGTGCCGACGACGAAGATCATGCAGAGCACGACGATGATGTCCGGCCGGGTCCGCACGTACCGGAAGCCGGCGACGATCTGCCCCTTGCCACGGCCGGCGTGCACCCGCTCGGCGAGCTGTGCGGGGTCGACGAAGCGCAGCGCGATGAGGACCGCCAGGAACGAGCCGGCGTTGATGACGAACACCCAGCCGGAGCCGATGGCAGCGATGAGCACGCCGGCGACCGCGGGACCGATCAGGCGGGCGGCGTTGAACGAGGCGGAGTTCAGCGCGACGGCGTTCGCGACGTTCTCGCCCTGCACGACGTCGGAGACGAACGCCTGCCGGATCGGGGTGTCGAACGCGGCGACGATGCCGAGCGCGAGGGCGAAGCCGTACAGCGCGAGCAGCGTCGCAGTGTGCGTGAGGACCATGACACCGAGGCCCAGCCCGAGCAGGCCCATCAGCGCCTGGGTGAGCATGAGCATCTTGCGACGGTCGAAGCGATCGGCGGCGAGCCCGGTCAGGGGAGGAGCAGCAGCTGCGGGCCGAACTGCAGCGCCATCGTGATCCCCACCGCGACGGCGTCGTTGTCGGAGAGCTGGGTCAGGACGATCCAGTCCTGGGCGGTGCGCTGCATCCAGGTACCGACGTTCGACACCAGGGCACCGGCGAACCAGATGCGGTAGTTGCGTCCGGCGAGGGAGCGGAACATGGCGGTCACTGCTGGGCCAGCCTCCTCATGATCTCGGTGGCGTCGGCGAGGGTGGCGCGCTCGACGGGGGTGAGTGCGGCGAGCCGCGGGGTGAGCCAGCCGTCACGGCGGCGCCGTGTCTCCTCGACGAACGCGGCTCCGGCGGGGGTGGCGCAGAGGACGACCTTGCGGCGGTCGTCGTCGTGGCCGCCCTTGGACACCAGGCCACGCTCGACCAGCACCGCGATGGTCTTCGTCATCGAGGGTGGGGTGACGCCGTCCTGGCGGCTCAGGTCGGCGAGGGTCATCGCGCCGTCGCGGTGGAGCCGGGCGAGCGCCGCGAACTGGGCGTCGGTGACGGTCGTGTCGGCCTTCTGCGCGCGGAGCGTCCGGGACAGCCGGTTCACGGCGATGCGGAGGTCGGTGGCGTCGGTCACAGGTCGTTAGCCTAGCTCATTAGTTCAGTGAACGAACTGGTTTTCGGGTGTACCGTTGTCCTGGACAACAGGTGTTGTTCAGAGAGAAGGAATCATGTCCGAGTTCGAGGGCAAGGTCGCCATCGTCACCGGTGGTGGCAGCGGCATCGGCGAGTCCGTCGCGAAGGAGCTCGCCGCGGCGGGTGCCACGGTCGTCGTCACCGACATCAACCTCGACGCTGCCCAGCGGGTCGCGTCCGAGATCACGGCGGCCGGCGGCACCGCCAGCGCGTTCGAGGCCAACTCCGCCGTCGCCGCCGACAACGAGCGCATGGTCCAGTACGCCGTCGACACCCACGGCGCGCTGCACCTCGCCGTGAACAACGCCGGCATCGGCGCCGCCCCGCAGAAGATCGGCGAGTACGACATCGCCGCCTGGGACCGCGTCCGTGCGGTCGACCTGGACGGTGTCTTCTACGGGCTCCGCTACGAGCTGCCCGCGATGGTCGCCGCCGGTGGTGGCTCGATCGTGAACATGGCGTCGGTGCTCGGCACGGTCGGCATCGCGCAGAACGCCGCGTACGTCGCGTCGAAGCACGCCCTGGCCGGCCTGACCAAGGTCGCCGCGCTCGAGTACTCGGCGCAGGGTGTCCGCACCAACGCCGTGGGCCCGGGCTTCATCGACACCCCGCTGCTCCGCAACGCCATGACGCCCGATGCCATCTCGGCGCTGGAAGAGGAGCACGCCACGAAGCGTCTCGGCACCGACAAGGAGGTCGCCGCGCTCGTGCTGTTCCTGCTGAGCGACAAGGCCTCGTTCATCACGGGCAGCTACCACCTGGTCGACGGCGGCTACAGCGCGCACTGAGGTCGGGCGCGTACCTGGTCGAAACGGGCGTATCTGGTCGGAAGTTTCGACCAGGTACGCCTGTTTCGCTTCCCAGCGCGGGGGCGATGGGAAGGAACGTACTAGTGGAACTGGGGGATCGTGAGCCAGATGCCCGCGAGCACGGCCGCCGCACAGACCGCGAAGCACAGGACAGCACCCGCCAGTGCTGCCGGCGGCGTGTGCCCGGACCGCGGAGTCTCCTCGGAGTACTGGGTACGCTCGCCGCCGGTGTCGAGCGGCTGCCCGGTGCCGAGCAGCCGCAGGCCGAGCGTGTAGACGAGCACGATGCCCACCGCGGCCACGAAGCCGACGCCCGCAACCAGGCCGATGCTCGTGAAGTCGATCTCCATCGTCGTTCCCCTCAGTTCTGCGCGCCGGCCGGCTGCGGCTCGGCCTGGTCGGTGGGTTCGGTCGATCCGGCGGCGACGTCGTCGTGCGAGATCGGCTTGCGCTTGGCGAGGACGTAGAAGGTCAGCCCGCCGGCCAGGGCGAGCACCGCCACCAGCACGAGACCGACCGCCGAGGTCGAGGCGAGCCAGGTCGCCAACCCGCCGACCACCGCGGCCGCCGGCAACGTGATCACCCACGCGACGACGATGCGGCCGACGACCGACCAGTGCACGTCGGCGAGCTTCTTGCCGAGCCCGGACCCGATCACCGAACCGCTGGTGACGTGCGTCGTCGACAGGGCGAAGCCGAGGTGCGACGAGATGAGGATCGTCGCGGCGGAACTCGTCTCGGCCGCGAAGCCCTGCGGCGACTGCACATCGGAGATCTTCTTGCCGACCGTCTGCATGATCCGCCAGCCACCGGTGTAGGTACCGAGGCCGATCGCGAGTCCGCAGGCCAGGATCACCCAGAGCGCCGGGCCGGTCCCGCTGTCCTGGTAGTTCGCGGCGATGAGCGTCAGCGTGATGACACCCATCGTCTTCTGCGCGTCGTTGGTGCCGTGCGCGAGCGACACCAGCGACGCCGAGACGGTCTGCCCGTGCCGGAAGCCCGTCGCCGCACCGTGTGTCGTGGCGTTCTTCGTGAGCACGTACGCCAGGTAGGTCGCCACCAGGGCGATGACCCCGGCGATGACCGGGGAGAGCAGCGCCGGCAGCACGACCTTCGACACCACCGTCCCCCAGTCGACCGAGTTCAGCCCGGCGCCGATGATCGAGGCGCCGATCAGCCCACCGAACAGCGCGTGCGTCGACGACGAGGGCAGCCCGAGGTACCACGTGGCGAGGTTCCAGAGGACCGCGCCCACCAGCCCGGCGAAGATCATCGTGGGGGAGATGTGGACGCCGTCCTGGCCCTCGCGGATGATGCCCTGCGAGACGGTCTTGGCGACCTCGGTGGAGAGGAACGCGCCGACCACGTTGAGGACGGCGGAGATGAGCACGGCGGTCCGGGGCTTGAGCGCCCCGGTGGCGACCGACGTGGCCATGGCGTTGGCGGTGTCGTGGAACCCGTTCGTGAAGTCGAACACGAGGGCCACCACGATCACGAGCACGACGATGACGAGGACGTCCATGCCGGGGACGGTAGGCCCGCCCCGAAGCCCCTGCGTGAACGCCGGATGAACAGGTCCGTGGGGGTGCCTGTCTGCGAGGATGCTCACGTGCCCACCTTCTCCGCAGCGCGAGGCGACGCCTCGTTCACCGACGCCCACGGCGTCGAGATCGTCTACTCGACCTGGCGAGCGGCGCGCCCCAAGGGCATCGTGCAGATCGCGCACGGCGTCGGCGAGCACGGGCTGCGGTACGAGCCCCTGGCGCAGGACCTCGTCCGCGCCGGGTACACCGTGCACGCGAACGACCACCGCGGGCACGGGCGCACCGGCCTCGGCCAGTGGGACGGCGACCACGCCAAGCTCGGACGGCTCGGCCCCGGCGGACTGCGCGCCGCGATCGCCGCAGTCGAGCAGATGGGGGAGGTCGCCCGCGCGGACACCCCCGGCGTACCCCTGGTCCTGCTCGGGCACTCGTGGGGCTCGCTCATGGCGCAGCGGATCGTGAACAGCTCCTCGGAGTCGTGGGACGGGGTCGTGCTCTCCGCCACCGCCTACCGGCTGCCCGGCTGGATGAACAGCGGCGACCTCAACGCGCGGCACGCGGGCTCCGGTCCGACCAAGTTCGAGTGGCTCACCCGCGACCGGAAGATCATCGACGCGATGTCCGTCGACCCACTCGCGGTCGAGGCCGACGTCATCGGCCTGTTCGGCCTGCCCGACACGCTCCGGCTGCTCGGGGTCCCGCGGCGGGGGATCCCGCACGACCTGCCCATGCTGCTGCAGGTCGGGTCCGACGACGCCCTCGGTGGGCCGCGGTCGGTCGAGCGGCTGGCACAGGCCTACCGGCGGCGCGGACGACTGTCCGACGTCACGGTGCAGGTCTACGAGGGGGCGCGGCACGAGGTCTACAACGAGACGAACCGCGACGAGGTCGTGGCCGACCTGGTCGCGTGGCTGGACCGGGTGACGGCGCGCGCGTCCTGAGACGGTACCGGCTGACGGACGGGAGGCCCGTGGCGGCGCCGACCCGCGCCTCCAGTCCGACAGGTGGCGGGCGTAGGCTCGACGCGTGCACGGTGAGTACAAGGTCCCAGGTGGAAAACTGGTCGTCGTCGACCTCGACGTGGTGGACGGGGACATCCAGGAGTTCCGGCTCGCCGGCGACTTCTTCCTCGAACCCGACGACGCGCTGCCGCTCATCGACGCGGCCGTCAACGGATTGCCGTCGACGACCGACGCCGCCGGCATCGCCGCGGCCGTCCGTGCGGCGCTCCCGGCCGACGCCGTGCTGCTCGGCTTCACACCAGAGTCCGTCGGGGTCGCCGTCCGCCGCGCGTTGTCCCGTGCATCGTCGTGGCAGGACTACGACTGGCAGATCATCCACGAGGGTCCGATCAGCCCGAACGAGCACCTCGCGCTCGACCAGGTGCTGACCGAAGAAGTCGGCGCCGGTCGCCGCGGTCCGACCCTGCGCATCTGGGAGTGGGACCAGCCCGCCGTCGTCATCGGGTCGTTCCAGTCGCTGAAGAACGAGGTCGACCCGGCCGGTGCCGAGAAGTTCGGCGTGCAGGTCGTCCGGCGGATCTCCGGCGGCGGCGCGATGTTCATGGACGCCGGCGCGATCATCTCCTACTCGCTCTACGTCCCCGCGGACCTGGTGCAGGGCATGACGTTCGCGGACTCCTACGCCTACCTGGACGAGTGGGTGATCGAGGCGCTCAAGTCCCTCGGCATCGACGCGTACTACCAGCCGCTCAACGACATCACCTCGGCCAAGGGCAAGATCGGCGGCGCTGCGCAGAAGCGCCTCGGCACCGGATCACTGCTCCACCACGCCACCATGAGCTACGACATGGACGGCGAGAAGATGGTCCAGGTGCTGCGGATCGGGCGCGAGAAGATGAGCGACAAGGGGACGACGTCGGCCGCGAAGCGCGTGGACCCGCTGCGCTCGCAGACCGGGCTGTCCCGCGCCGAGATCATCGACCGGCTGGTCGGCACGTTCACGAAGCTGTACGGGGCGACTCCCGGCGCGGTGACCGATGCCGAGCGCGAGAAGGCGCAGGAACTCGTGCGCACGAAGTTCGCGACGAAGGAGTGGCTCGAGCGGGTGCCCTGAGCGAGCACTGCCCCTGAGCGAGCTCGTGGTGGGCGGCCGGAGCAGAGGGGGACGCTCCGGCCGCCGCCCGACCAGTGTGACGACCGACTCCATGAACCACACGTGCGGATCATGAGAATCCCCCGCGCGGCTGATGTCGTGGCCGGATCGTCCACGTAGCGTCGCTCGCGTGAACTGGTTGATCTTCCTGGGGGCGGTGGCCGCCGTGGCCGTCGTGGTGTGGATCGCCGATCGCGTGGGGTGGATCGACCTGTCGAACAAGTCCACGCGCAGCGGCGGATCCGGAGGCATCGGCGGGATGCTGGACGAGGTGTTCGCGCCGACCCGCCACGAAACGCAAGCCGAGTACGAACGGCAGTCGCGCCTCCCGAAGGAGGCACCGTCACCGGCGGACGACGACCACGACCTGCTCAGCGGCAGCGTGCTCATCAAGGTGCCGGCGGTGCGGAGCGCCGGTCGGCACGAAGCACGAGTCGGGACGCACGAGCGGTCGTACTGACCGGACGGCGGTTCAACGGGGCGCGGCGCGCAGTGCTCAGTGCGCAGTGCGCAGTGCGCGCTGTGCCGCGCGTCAGCGCGTCGTGAGTTCCTGGTAGTCCGGGTGCCGTTCGATCCACGCGCGGACGTAGCTGCACTGCGGCACGACCCGGAGGCTGCCGTCGCGCACGTCGTCGAGCGCGTGCTGCACGAGGATCGACGCGTGCCCGCCACCGCGGTGCGACGGGTCGACCTCGGTGTGGACGAAGCGGATCTCGTCGCCGTCGACCTCGTACGCCGCGAAGCCGATGACCTCGCCGTCCTCGACCAGGGAGTACTGCTGCTTGTCGGTGTCGTTGCGGACCTCGGGTGCTGCCATGCGGTGAGGCTACGCCGCGAGGCCGAGTCGCCGCTGGCTGCGCTGGCTGCGCGTTCTGCGCGGGGACCGGTGCCTCGCCGCTGGCTGCGCCAGAATGGTCCCGTGCACACGGGAGACGACCGAGGCCCGGACCGAGTCGTCCTCGGCGACGCCCTTGACGTGACCCCGGCGCTCGCCGACGAGACGTTCACCATCGTGTACCTCGACCCGCCGTTCAACACGGGGCGGTACCAGCGGCGGCATGCTTCGTCCGCAGTGCCGAGCGCCGACGGGCCGGTGATGGGGTTCCACGGACGGACCTACGAGCGGGTCCGCGGTGACCTGATGCGGTTCGACGACCGGTTCGAGGACTACTGGACGTTCCTCGAGCCCCGGCTGATCGAGGCCTGGCGACTCCTCACCACCGACGGCACCCTGTACCTGCACCTCGACTACCGCGAGTCGCACTACGCGAAGGTCCTGCTCGACGCGCTGTTCGGCCGCGAGTCGTTCCTGAACGAGATCGTCTGGGCCTACGACTACGGCGCCAAGTCCAAGTCGCGGTGGCCGACCAAGCACGACACGATCCTGGTCTACGTGAAGGACCCGTCGCAGTACTGGTTCGACTCGTCGGCGGTCGACCGCGAGCCGTACATGGCGCCGGGGCTCGTCACTGCGGAGAAGCGCGAGCGCGGCAAGCTCCCCACCGACGTCTGGTGGCACACGATCGTGTCGCCGACCGGCAAGGAGAAGACCGGCTACCCGACGCAGAAGCCCGAGGGGGTGTTGCGGCGCATCGTGCAGGCGTCCTCACGCGAGGGGGACTGGGTGCTCGACTTCTTCGCCGGCAGCGGGACGACCGGCGCGGTGGCGTCGGCGCTCGGACGGCGGTACGTGCTCGTCGACGACAACCCGGCCGCGGTCGAGGTCATGCGGAAGCGGTTGCCGGCGGCCTCGTTCGAGGTGGCGGGTGCGGGGCCGGGTGGCCGCGCGGGCGAGGTGCCGGCGGGCTGACGGGCGCTGCGGGCTGACGGGCGCGGCGGCGGCGCGTGGGTGCATGCGCGGGTGCGCGTGGGTGGTGGCGGCCGCGCGTGGGTGCATGCGGGTGCATCGTGCGACGTTCCACGAGGTGATCGACGCGTGTCCTGTCGGAACATGCACACGCACCGAGGGCGCGCGAGTGCGACATCCTCGACGTCGTACGACATCGAGGATGACGCAACCGCGCGCCCGCAACGGTTGCACGCGCGCAGAGACGACGAGGTCGACGTCGTGCGACGTCGACCTTGTCGTTCCGAGTCGGCAGGGCAGGCCTGCGCCTGCGCCTGCGCCCGCGCCTACTCGGCCGAGTGCCGCCCGTGCGGGTGCGCCTCGTCCGCGTCGTCCAGCCGGGAGGCCCGACTCGCCTCCGCAGCGTCGGCCCCGGTCGCAGGGGCGCCGGCGTCCACCACCGGGGCAGCGTGGGCAGCCCGGGTCCGGATCGCACCGGTCGTCGTCGGGGGTTCGTCCACGGGCGCAGCCGCCGAGTGGGCGCCGTGCGTCGTGGCGTCTGGCAGCGGCGCGCGAGTGCCGTCCGTGGCGACGTCGTTCGGCGGCACGTCGTTCGGCAGCACCGACACGTCTGACGATCCGGCCGCGCGTGCTGACCGGGGCTGGGCGGGCACGTCGGGCGAGGTCGGCACCGAGTCCGACGACGCGATCGCAGCCGAACCCGATCCGGCGCCGGCAGCACCCGCGCCCGCACCGGCAGCCGCAGCGTCGGCGTCAGCGGTCCGTGCGGCGTCCGCCTGCTCCTGCAGCGCCGAGGTCTTGCGCAGCGGCGGCACCCGGAAGAACCAGGTCAGCACGAACGCGAGCAGGATCACCGCGAGGCCGACGTAGTACACGCGCACGGCCGAGTCGCTGAAACCGACCAGGAACGGACGGGTGAGTCGCTTGTCCGCGCCGTTCAGGAACGAGGTGTCGCTCGTCGCCGCGGAACCGGACGAGCTCGCACTCGAGTCGCCGCTCTTCAGCTGCTTGATGAGCGTCGGGGCGACCTCGTCGACGACGTTCTCGCGTTGTGCCTTGTCCGAGTAGTCGACCTGCAGCGTGCCGTCGACGACGGTCGCGTTCGCCTTGGCCGCAGCCGTCTCGAGGGCCTGCTGTTCCGCGGCCGGCTTGGCGTCGTCGACCTGCTGGGCGATGACGGTGTCGGCTGCGGCGGCGGGGAGCTTGCCGGCCGCGACCTGCTGCTGCACGGCGGCCGTGACCTGCTTCGTGACGGCAGCGTCGGCGGCTTCCTTCGCCTGCACGGCGCCGTCGTTCAGGCCGTCCTGCACGTTCTTCTGCACGGGATCGACGATCTTCGTCCAGATCTGGTCCATCACGCCCTTGTTCTCGGAGGCGTTCGCGACCGAGGGGGTGAGCGCGGCGTTGAGGGCGCTCTTCAGGTCGGTCTCGTTCTGCATCGCCGCGGTGATGTTCGTCGGCATCAGGGTGAACAGGACGGACAGCAGCACGGCGGTGCCCATGGTGCCGCCGATCTGCCGGAAGAACGTCGCGGCGCTGGTGGCGACACCGATGTCCCGCGGGGACACCGAGTTCTGCGCCGCGAGGGTCAGCGTCTGCATGAGCTGCCCGAGCCCGAGGCCGATGCCGAACATGCCGAGCATCAGGAACCAGAGGGGGCGGTCAGCGGTCAGGAAGGTCAGGACCGTGAAGCCGATGGCCGTGAACGCCGTGCCCGTGATCGGGAAGACCTGGTAGTTGCCGGTCCGCGAGATGATCTGGCCCGAGGCGATCGACGAGATCATCAGACCGAGCACCATCGGGAGCATCGCGAACCCGGACTCGGTCGGGGTGACGCCCTTCACGATCTGCAGGTACAGCGGGATGGTCAGCATCGCGCCGAACATGCCGAAGCCGACGAGCACCGACAAGATCGCGGACATCGAGAACACCCGCGAGCCGAACAGCTTCATCGGCAGGATCGCGTCGCTGCCCATCGCCCGTTCGACGATGATGAACGCGATCAGACCGGCCGCACCGATGCCGTAGCAAGCGAAGGCGCCGGGGGAGCTCCAGCCCCACTCGCGGCCCTGCTCGGCGATGAGCAGCAACGGCACGAGCGTGACGATGACGAGCGTCGCACCCCACCAGTCGATCCGGGGCTTGCCGCGGTCGCCGAACTTCGGCAGGTGCAGGAACGTCAGCACCATGAACAGCGCGATGACGCCGATCGGCACGTTGATCAGGAACACCCAGCGCCAGCCGGAGATGAACAGCAGCTCGCTCGCGCCGGCGAAGACGCCACCGACGAGCGGTCCGATCACGGACGAGATGCCGAAGACGGCCAGGAAGTAGCCCTGGTACTTCGCCCGCTCGCGGGGGCGAGCATGTCGCCCATGATCGCCAGCGGCAGGGACATCAGGCCACCGGCACCGAGACCCTGCAGCGCACGGAACCCGGCGAGCATGAGCATCGAGGTCGAGAACGACGCCGCGAACGAGCCGACGATGAAGATGCCGATCGCCGTGATGAACAGCGGCCGCCGACCGAAGATGTCGGAGAGCTTGCCGTAGATCGGCGTCGTCACGGTCGAGGCGATCAGGTACCCGGTGGTGACCCAGGCCTGCTGGTCGAGGCCGTGCAGGTCGTCACCGATGGTGCGGATCGCGGTGCCGACGATCGTCTGGTCGAGGGCTCCGAGGAACATCCCGGCCATCAGGCCGTAGATCACCAACAGGATCTGTCGGTGGTTCATCACGACGTTGGACGCCGTGGTGGGGGCCGCGGGTGCGGTCGCCGTCTGGGTCATGAGCAGGGTCTCCCGGTACCGATGCGCTGGCGAAACGATTTTTGCGCTGCCTGCAAAGTTACATCTGCCGCAAGTGCTCGGTTGCTCAGGAGCGGCTTCCTGTGTGGATCGGCAGTCACGGTACGCCCGGATCGCGGGCTCGGTGACGATCCCGGTTGACGGCCAGGAGGCCCGGCTCGGCCCCGTCAGACCGCTGCGGTCTCCACGACCCGGGTCACACCCCGTGCCGCCAGCGCCGCGGGGTCGGCTGCGGTCCGGCTCGTCACGACGGTCACGGCCTCGCCGGCGGCGCGCAGGCGGTGCCAGCGCTCGAAGACGGCGCCGCCCGGTGCCAGGTCCGCCCGACGGATCGGCAGGTCGGCCTCGTCGACGTCGACCACGACCGCACTCGTCCGCGGGGTCGGGATCGGGGCGGAGCGCCGTGCGTCGGCGACGACCTCGGCGTAGCGCCGGCCGAGCGGCTTCACGCGGTTGTCGACGTCGAGCAGACCGAGCGAGTACTCCAGGTCCTTGAAGTCGCCCAGGTCGCGGGAGACGTCGTGGGAGCACCACCACGTGACCGCGTGCAGGCGTTCGGTCGTGAGGGCCGCGGCGACCGTGCGCTCGAGGAACTCGGGCATCTCGGACTCGGCGAGGTGCCGGTCGGGCGCTCCGACCTCCTGCAGCCAGACGGGTCGCTCGAGGTCGGTGGCGAAGGCGCGGGCGAGCTCGATCATCCACTCGGCGTGCCGGACGGACTCGTCGGAGAGTGCGCCGTACCGACCGGCCACCCCGTTGAAGATCCAGGAGTGCACGGTCGTGACGTCTCCGAGCCGGCTGGCGTGCGCCGGCACGAACGGGTGACCGTCGCGGTACCAGAGGTGGTCGTTCTCGGAGTGCGTGACGACGTGCCGCGGGTCCTTGTCGCGGGGTGCGCCGAGCAGGGACTCGAGCCAGTGCGTCACCTGCGCGGTGTCGGCGGGCATCGCGGCGGGGTTCGGCGGCTGGAACTGGTTGAGCTCGTTGCCCAGGGTCAGCCCGGTGAAGTTCGGGCGGTCGCGCACCGCGTCGTACACGGCGGCGACCAGGGCGGCCTGCGCGTCGATCGCCGGCTGGTCGGTGAACATGTTGCCGTCGTGCCAGTTCACGAGCCACGCGGGGACGAAGTCGAAGCCGGACATGTGCCCCTGGACGACGTCGACGCTGGCGTCCAGCCCGAACTCGGCGGCGATGTCGACCACCAGGGCCACGTCGTCGAGGGCCCGTCGCCGGATGAGCGTGCGGTTCGGCTGCAGGGTCGGCCACAGCGGGAACAGCCGGACGTGGTCGAGGCCGAGGGCGGCGATCGCCTCGAGGTCGCGGCGGATCGCTGATTCCTCCACCGACTGCCACTGGAACATCCAGTCGGTCGAGGGCACGTAGTTCACGCCGAAGCGCGTGGCGGTGGTCATCGGTCTCCTTCGATCAGGGAACGGTGGCGGCGGCTGGGGCGGGGCCGGTCGAGCCGCGGACGTGCAGGGCGCGTCCGCCGACCTCGGCATCGGTGACCTCGTCGCCGCGGACGAGTCGTTCGACCAGGGCGACGGCGGTGCGGGCGGACTCCTCGACGGGGGCGTCGAGGGCGGTCAGCGACGGACGCACGATCGACGAGACCCACGAGTCCTCCCACGCGACGACGGACAGGTCCTCGGGCACGCGGACGCCGAGCTCGGGGGCGTGCGCGATCACCTCGGCCGCGATCGCCTCGCCGTCCAGGACGATCGCCGTGGCGCGGTCCAGCCGCGCGAGCAGGTCGGCCACCGGGTCCTCGGCATCGGCTCGCCACCCGAGCACGAGCGCGTCCACGCCCCGGCGCGCGGCTGCGGCGGTGAAGCGGGCGTCGCGGGCGCCGGTGTGCGCGAGCGCCGGACCGTCCCCGACGCGGGCGATCCGGCGGTGTCCGAGCGAACCGAGGTGGTCGAGCAGGGACTCGGTCGCGTCGGCGTCGCCCACCGTGACCGCCGGGACGGTGCTGCCGGCGATCGGTGCGCCGAGCATGACGGCCGGGGCTGCCAGGTGCTGCAGCATCGGGATGCGGGGGTCGTCGGTGCGGACGTCGACGAGCAGGAAGCCGTCGACCCGCTGCTCGGTCCACCACTGCCGGTAGACGGCGGCTTCGTCGTCGGCCTGCACGAGGGTGACGGACAGCGACCACCCGATCGCGGCGAGGGGTTCGGTCAGCCCGGCGATCAGCCGCATCGTGAACGGGTCGCGCTGGAAGGTGTCGCGCGAGCGGGCGAGGACCAGTCCCAGGCTGCGACCCGCGTTGCCGGAGAGCTTGCGGCTCGCCAGGTTCGGCCGCCAGTTCAGGTCGTCGGCGGCCTTGCGGATGCGGGCTGCGGTGGCGGCGGACACGTTCGGCCGCCCGTTGAACACGTGCGAGACGGCCGAGGTCGAGACGCCGGCGCGCTTGGCGACCTGCGCGATGGTCACACGGCGTCGGTCGACGGCTCCGGCAGTGGTGTCGCTCATGCCGTCGAGCGTAGAGGCTTGACCCCGTCGTGTAAAGCGGTATACGTTGCTCGTCACCTGAAGTACACCGCTGTACCAAATGCATCGCGATCGCTCCACCATCCACTGCCAGGGAGGCACCGTGACGGACGGCATCAGTAGGCGCACCCTCATCGGGGCCGGGCTCGGCGCCGGCATCCTCGCGCCGATCCTGGCCGGGTGCAGCGCCCTCACCCCGGCCTCCAGCGGCCCTGGCACGCTGAGCGTGCACACCCAGCTCAGCGGCGCGGTCGCGGGTGCGCAGACGTTCACGGACGTCGTCGCCGCCTACCGCCGCCGCACGGACCGCAAGGTCGCCCTGCTGTCGAACGGGTCCGACCTGCCGATCGTCTTCGAGACGAGTTCCTCGCCGGCAAGGAAGCCGACGTCGCGATCGTGAACATGGTCGGGCGGACGTTGTCCTGGACGGGTGAGGACGCCACGATCGACGTCTCCCGGTACCTCGACGAGTGGGACCTGCGCGACAAGATCATCCCGGAGGCACTCGAGGAGTGGACCGACGACCAGGGCCGGCTCCGGGCGTTCCCGTTCACCCGGACGAACTGGCCGGTGTCGTTCAACACGGCGCTGCTCGAACAGGCCGGAGTCAGCGAGATCCCGACGACCTCGGACGCGCTCATCGCCGCAGCCGACCGCCTGCGCTCCGCCGGCATCGGGCCGGTCACCGTCGGCGGGTCGGACTGGAGCGGGCAGAAGCTCCTCATGCAGGTGATCCAGGGGTTCGTGTCCCAGGACGAAGCGGCGAAGGTCTTCTCCACGGGCAGGATCTCGGAGAGCGCCGGTGCGGTCCGCGGGGTCGAGCACTTCGTCGAGCTCCGCGACGCCGGGGTCTTCGTGGACTCGGTGCAGGGGTTCACCTCGGACTCCGAACTGACGCAGTTCACCACGCGCAAGGCCGCGATCGTCCCCGCGATGTCCTCCGCCCTGGCGCTGGTGTCGAAGGAACGCGCGAAGGAGGTCACCGTGGGCGGCTGGCCGGTCCCCTCACAGCACGCGGCCATCGCGCACCCGAGTGTCATCAAGAGCTACAACGGGCACGGCATCTGGATCAGCGAGAACGGCCGGGCGAAGCTCGACCTCATCAAGCCCTTCGTGCAGTACCTGTACTCGTCGGCGGTGACGACCGAGTTCGTCCTCGACTCCGGCCGCGACATGAGCCGGATCACCGACACGGTCAGCCGCGACTTCCCGCTCGTCGCCCAGGCGTCGAAGCTCACCGACGACCAGGTCACCCCGGTGATGCTGCCCGACCTGCTCGTGCCCGACTCGGCGTACGAGCCGATGATCCGCGCGACCAGCCTGGCGTACGGATCGGGAACCTCGGCCGACCGCATCATCGACCTCTTCGAGCGCGCCTACACGGCCGCCTGACCCACCCGACCCTGCGAGAAGGAGCTCCCCATGGCAGTGCTCGTCGAGGAACCACCCATCCGGTCCGCATCGACCCCGTCCGGGCCCGCCCGCCGTGGATCCCGCGCCGTCGGCAGCAGCCGCGGCAGCTTCCCGACCTTCGCGATCCCGGCGCTCGTCTGGTACGGCCTGTTCATGATCGGGCCGGTCGTCGCGATGATCGTGATCGCCTTCCTGAGCTGGCCCGGCATGCTCGTCTCGCCGACGTTCGCGGGGCTCGACAACTTCCGGGTGCTGTTCTCCGACGAGACGTTCTGGGCCGCGGTCCGGAACAGCACGGTGCAGATCGTGGTGGGGCTGCCGATCATGATCGTGCTGGCGTTCCTGCTCGCCTTCCACGTCGTGCAGAAGCCGCGCGGGCACAAGGTGCTCCGCTACCTGCTCTTCATCCCGGCGCTCATCTCGGCACCGGCCACGGCGATGATGTTCTACGCGATGCTCAACCCCGACGGCCTGGTCAACGGGGTGCTCGCGACGCTCGGCATCGGCGGCAAGGCCTGGCTGGCCGACCCCGCGACCGCCCTCGGTGCGCTCATCGTCGTCGACCTGTGGGCCGGCATCGGGTACTCGGCGGTGCTCATCGCGAGCCGGCTCGACGGCGTCGACACCGAGATCGTGCAGGCCGCCCGCATGGACGGCGCCGGGTCGTGGCGCCTGGCGTGGGTGTGTACTGGCCGATCGCCCGCGACTTCATCGGGGTGGTGGCGATGCTGCAGTTCCTCTCGATGCTCTTCAGCTCGGCGCAGAACGTGCTCCTGCTGACCCAGGGCGGCCCGGGCACCGCGACCACGACGCTGTCGTACCTCGTGTACCAGAAGGCGTTCGTCGACACCGACCTCGGCTACAGCCAGGCCGTCGGCGTCGTCCTGTTCGTGCTCGGACTCGCCGGGATGTTCGTCATCCGCCGTGTCCTGCGCAAGACCCACTGACCGTGACGCCACTGACCTTGGCGCCCCTGACCGACCGCCCCTGACCGACAGACCCCGGGAGACCACCATGGCGAAGCCCACCGCCGGCATCCGGCTGCGTGACCGGATCGGCTCCATCACGAGCGGCACCGTGGCGTGGATCTACGCTGCCCTGCTGATCCTGCCCTTCTACTACTTCGTGGTGTCGTCGTTCAAGGACAACGACGGCATCTTCGAGTCCCCGTTGGCGCTGCCCGCGTCGTGGGACCTGTCGAACTTCACCGAGGCGATCCGCCAGGCCTCGCTCGGACCGGCCATCGCGAACTCGGCGATCACGACGGTGGCGGCCCTCGTGCTGACCCTCGTCCTCGCGCTGCCGGCGTCGTTCGCCCTCGCCCGGGCCACCGGCCGCGCCGGACGGATCGTCGAGGGACTGTTCTCGCTCGGGTTCCTCATCCCGTCGTTCGCGGCGCTGTTCCCGACGTTCCTGCTCGCCGCCGGGATGGGGCTGTTCCACACCCGGACGTTCCTCGTGCTCCTGCTGCCGGCGACCGCGATGCCCCTGGCCGTCGTGATCCTGACGCAGTTCATGCGGACGATCCCGCGCGAGCTGGAGGAGGCTGCATCGATGGACGGCGCCTCGGCGTGGCAGGTGATGCGCCAGGTGTACCTGCCGATCTGCATCCCGGGCATCGCCACGGTGCTGCTGCTGAACTTCCTGTCGTTCTGGAACGAGTACCTGTACGCGCTGGTGCTCATCGGGCCGGACACCGCGCAGCGGACGATCCAGGTGGCGCTCCCGACGCTGAAGGTCGACGCCGGCACCGACTACGGGATGCTCATGGCCGGCACGCTGTTCACGCTGCTGCCGGTGTACCTCGTGTACTCGATCCTGCAGCGCCAGATGCAGCGCGCCCTGGTCTCCGGAGCGATCAAGGGATGACCGGCCACCCGACCGAGCACCCGACCGAGCACCCGGCCGAGCACCCGACCGCGACCAGCCTCGACGTCCGCGCCCGCATCGGCCAGCTCAACCAGCGTCTGAAGGGCTGGGAGGCCGTCCGCTGGGTCGACGGCCGCCCGCGGATCACCGACGTCCTGCGCGCCGAGGTCGACCGGTGGGGCGGGATCGGCGCGGTCTACGGTGTGCTCCGCGCCGATCCCTGGTCCGGCGTGCACTGGGGCAACGGCATCCCGCCCGAACGCTCCGCCGAGGCCTACGCCGCCGTGCAGGACCACGTCGTCGCCCACAGCGACGGCGGCGTCCCCACGCTCTTCGTGGAAGAGGTCCCGCACGGGCTGCAGGCCCTCGGCGGCACGACGGTGCCCGTGAACCTCGCGCTCGGGGCCGCGATGGACGAGCAGCTCGTCGAGGACCTCGCGGCCGCGATCGCCGCCGAGGTCCGCGCCCGCGGTACCCACGTCGCCCTCGTCTCCGGGCTCGACGTCCTGCGCGACCCCCGGTGGGGTCGGAGCGAGGAGTGCTGGTCGGAGGACGCCGCGCTCACCGCGATCATGGTCGCCGCCACCGTCCGGGGGATGCAGGGCGGCGGCCCGGGCCCGATCGACGACCGACACGTCGCGGTCGTCGCGAAGCACCTGGCCGGACAGGGCGCCGGCATCGGCGGCCGGAACGGCTCCGGTGCCCTGATCGGCCGCCGCGAGCTCGCCGAGGTGCACCTGCCGCCGGCGCTCGCCGCGGCACGCGAACACGTCGCGGGGTTCATGGCGGCGTACAACGACGTCGACGGGGTGCCGTGCTGCGGCAACCGCGACCTGCTCACCACCACGATCCGCGACACCTGGGGCTGGGACGGGCTCGTGATGGCCGACGGCACCGCCATCGACCGGCTGCGCGACGTCACCCCCGACCCGGCCTCGGCGGCGGCCCTCGCACTCCGTGCCGGGGTCGACCTGAGCCTGTGGGACGAGGCGTACACGCACCTCGACGAGGCACTGGACCGGGGTCTGGTCAGCACCGACGACCTGGACCGCGCGGTGGACCGGGTGCTCGCCCTCAAACGCCGCGTCGGCCTGCTCGCGACACCCACAGCACCACCAGCGACACCCGCACCTGCACCAGCACCCGGCTCGGTCGAGAACGCCGCGCCACCGGAGCGCGCGACCGTCGCGCTCGCCGAGCGTGCCGCCCACCGTGCCGTGGTCGCCCTGGGCGGAGCGCTGCCCGCGATCGCACCCGACGCCGTCGTCGCCGTGGTCGGCCCGAACGCCGACGACGTCGACGCCCTGCTCGGCGACTACTCACCGCCGAGGCCGCCCGACGACCCCGGTGCGTCCACCGTCCGCTCCGCCCTGGAGGCCCGGCTCGGCCCCGCCCGGATCCGCACCGCCCGGGGCAGCGGGCTCCGACAGCCCCTGCCGGGCCCCGACGGGCTCCTCGCGGTCCGCACGGCGCTCCTCGGCGCCGACGTGGCCGTGGTGGTGCTCGGTGGCTCGAGCCGTCGCGCGTACGACGACGGCTTCGAGGACAACGGCGCCGTCAGCGGTCCGGCACCGGACACCACGAACGGCGAGGGGGTCGACCTGGCCTCGATCGCCGTGCCCGAGGCGCAGCTCGACGTGCTCCGCGCCGCCCGCGAGAGCGGTCTGCCGGTCGTCGCGGTCGTCGTCGACGGTCGACCGCGGGTCCTGACCGAGGTGCTCGCCCTGGCGGACAGCGTGCTGGTCGTGCCGTTCCCGGGGCCCTCCGGTGGTCGAGCCGTCGCGGACGTGCTGTTCGGCGCCCCGGCCGAGGGGCGACTCCCCGCGACGTGGCCCGGCGCCGACGGTGTCCTGCCCGTGGCGCACGACGAGCGCCTCGAGACGGCACGCGGCTACGTCGACGTGACCAGCCGTTCGACCGTGACCGGTGCACCCGGGCCGGGTGGCGGGGTGGACGTCCGTCTGGCGGAGGGGAGCGACGCGGTGACTGTTGTGCGCCTCCTGGCCGGGGGAACGGTGACCGTCCCGGTGTCGGTGCGCAACACGTCGGACGCGCACCGTCGGGTCTCGGTGCCCCTGTGGGGGCGGCGGCGTGAACCCGGTGTCCGTCCGCGGCGACGGCGACTGCTCGCCCTGGTGACGGTCGACGTGCCCGCCGGCGGGACCGTCGACACCGCGTACGCGCTCGGACTCGATGCGCTCGGCACGTGGGACGCTGGTCTCCGGCTCGGTGCACGGCCGCTCGAACTCGACTGCTGGACGGACGACGTGCTCGATCCACCCGGGTCGACGCGGACCGTCCGCGTCACCGACGGACAGGAGTCAGTGCGATGGGTGTCGTGACGCAGACGCAGCTCGAGGAGATCACGCCGACGCTGGTGGCGGCCGCCGACCGGGTCCGGGCCGCGGTCGGCACCGAGGTCGGCGACCGCGTGGAGCGCGCGCTGGTCCGCACGCTGCGGGACACGATCTCGCTCGACGACGACGGTGCCTTCGTGATCACGGGGGACATCCCGGCGATGTGGCTCCGCGACTCGACGACGCAGATGACCCCGTACCTGCGGTTCGTGGCGGAGGACCCGGCGCTCGCGGAGCTGCTCTGGGCGGTCGTGCGGCGGCAGTTCCGGCTGATCGAGCACGACCCGTACGCCAACTCGTTCAACCGCGAGCCGAACGGCGCGCACTACGACGCCGACGACCGCAACGCCGACCCGCTGGTGTGGGAGCAGAAGTACGAGGTCGACAGCCTGGCCTACCCGGTGACCTTCGCGCACGCGCTGTGGCGGGCGACCGGGTCGACCACGGTGCTCGACGAGCGGGCCCACCGCGTGTTCCGCACGATCGTGGCGCAGTGGCGGGCTGAACAGGACCACGACGCCTCGGCCTACCGGTTCGTGCGCGATGGGGCCATCCCGACCGAGACCCTCGCGCGCGACGGCCGCGGCACCCCGGTCGCGGTGACGGGCATGACGTGGTGCGGGTTCCGCCCGTCGGACGACGCCTGCACGTACGGCTACAACGTGCCGGCGAACCTGTTCGCCGCCGAGGCGCTGCTCGCCGTCGCCGCCATCGCCCGCGAGGTCTGGTCCGACACCGGCTTGGCGGACGACGCCGACGTGCTGCGCGCGAGCATCCAGGACGGTGTCCGGCAGCACGGCGTCCTGCCCGGGCCGGCGGGCGAGGACGTCTACGCCTACGAGGTCGACGGGCTGGGCGGCGTGCTGTGCATGGACGACGCGAACACCCCGTCGCTGCTGTCCCTGCCGTTGTCCGCGCCGTCGGTGCTCGACCACTCGGTGTGGGCGGCGACGCGGGACTTCGTGCTGTCACCGGCGAACCCGTACTGGTTCAGCGGCACCGCGGCGGCCGGCGTCGGCAGCCCGCACACGTTGCCGCAGCGCGTGTGGCCGATCGCCCTGGCGGTCGAGGGGCTCGTGTCCGGGTCGCCGGCGCGTCGCCGGGAGCTGCTCGACGTGCTCGTGGCGACCGACGGCGGGACCGGGGACATGCACGAGTCGTTCGACGTCGAGGACCCGGCGCAGTTCTCGCGCCCGTGGTTCTCGTGGGCCGACGCGATGTTCTGCGAACTGGCACTGGCGGCGGCCGAGGACTGAACCCCGACCGCCGCCAGTGCGGGTCCTGCGGGTGACCGACTAGGCGCCGAGTGCGGCGTCCACGATCTCCTTGGCCTCGCGCTGCACCTGCTCCAGGTGCTCCTGTCCGACGAAGCTCTCGGCGTAGATCTTGTAGACGTCCTCGGTGCCGGAGGGTCGTGCGGCGAACCAGGCCTTGTCGGTCACGACCTTGACGCCGCCGACGGCCGCGTCGTTGCCGGGGGCCTTCGACAGCTTCGCGGTGATCGGGTCGCCCGCCAGGGTCTCGGCGGTGATGGCGTCGCCGTCGAGCTTCGACAGGCGTGCCTTCTGCTCCTTCGAGGCCGCGGCGTCGACGCGCTGGTAGACCGGGTCGCCGAAGCGCTCGGTCAGCTCGACGTACAGCTGCGAGGGGGTCTTGCCGGTGACGGCGACGATCTCGGACGCCAGGAGCGCCAGGATGATGCCGTCCTTGTCGGTCGTCCACGCGGTGCCGTCGGTGCGCAGGAACGACGCACCCGCCGACTCTTCGCCACCGAACGCGACGGACCCGTCGATCAGGCCGGGCACGAACCACTTGAAGCCGACCGGGACCTCCCAGAGGCGACGCCCGAGCGACTCTGCGACGCGGTCGATGATGCTCGACGACACCAGGGTCTTGCCGATGGCCGCGTCCTCGCGCCAGGCCGGACGGTGTGCGTAGAGGTACTCGATCGCGACGGCGAGGTAGTGGTTCGGGTTCATCAGGCCGCCGTCGGGTGTGACGATGCCGTGCCGGTCGGAGTCGGCGTCGTTGCCCGTCAGGACGTCGAACTCGTCCTTGTGCGCCAGGACCGACGCCATGGCCGAGGGGCTCGACGGGTCCATCCGGATCTTGCCGTCCCAGTCGAGCGTCATGAACGACCAGGTCGGGTCGACGTCCGGGTTCACGACGGTCAGGTCGAGCCCGTAGTGGTCGCGGATGAGGTTCCAGTACGGCAGCGATGCGCCACCGAGCGGGTCGGCGCCGATCTTCACCCCGGCACCCTTGATCGCGGCGATGTCGATGATGTTCTCGAGGTCGGCGACGTACGTGTGCAGGAAGTCGTAGCGGTCGGGGGTGGCGTGCTCGGTGCGCTGCACCTCGGCGTTGCCGCCCTCGATGATCGTGTTCGCTCGGTTGGCGATCCAGCTCGTGGCGTCGCTGTCGGCGGGGCCGCCGTGCGGCGGGTTGTACTTGAAGCCGCCGTCGCGGGGCGGGTTGTGGCTCGGCGTGATGACGATGCCGTCCGCCGTGTCGGGGTTGCCGGCACGGTTGTAGCGGATGATCGCGTGGCTCAAGGCCGGGGTCGGCACGTAGCCGTTGTCGCTGTCGGCCAGGACGTGCACGCCGTTGGCGGCGAGGACCTCGAGCGCGGTGCGCTCGGCGGGGCCGGACAGGGCGTGGGTGTCGCGCCCGATGAAGAGCGGGCCGTCGGTGCCCTGCGACTGCCGGTACTCGACGATCGCCTGCGTGATCGCGGCGATGTGGGTGTCGTTGAAGGCGGAGTCGAGCGAGGAGCCGCGGTGGCCGGAGGTGCCGAACACGACCTGCTGCTCGGCGACGGAGACATCGGGCACACGGTCGTAGTAGGCGGCGACGAGTGCGTCGATGTCGACGAGGTCGTCTGCGGTCGCGGGGGTGCCGGCGCGGTCGTTCATGGGTCCATCCTGGCATCGCGCACCCGGACGCGTCCGGCCGGCGCACAGCCCGGGCCGCAGAGCGCGGCCGGAGCCGTGTCCGCCGACCGGGGCGACGGCACGGCTCAGGCGGTGCGGAAGGAGCCGGTCGCCGTGCGGAACGAGCCGGTGGCCGTGCGGGTGGAGGCGGTCCAGGTGCCGGGACGCGAACGCTGCACGTCGGTGAAGCGCCCGAGGCGCCCGGTGATCGGTGCGCCCGTGTACGTGCCGACCGAGTCGGTGGTGCGGGTGCCGGTGAAGGACCCGCGCTCGTCACGGCTGCGGAGTCCGGACACGAAGGTGCCGCCGAGCGGGAAGGTGCTGTTCGTCATGCGCTCGACCGTACGTGACTGTCTTGCATGATGCAAAACAAGTGCACGAACGTGCGTGATCAGGCCATGAGCTCGCAGAAGCTCCGGCCCGCGACCGTCCAGCTCTGCCGCGCCACGAGGCCGGCGTCCGCCGCGTGCCGGTGCAGCGCGTCGAGACCGACCTCGGCCCAGGGGAACCCGGCGCTCTCGTGGCCGTCGGCGTCCACCACGCGGGCGGTGTACACCCGGTCGGCCAGTGGGTCGGGGTTCGTCTCGACGATCACCCGTCCACCGGCGCGGACGATCTCGCCGCAGCGCTCGAGCAGCGCAGCGAGGTCGCCACCGATGCCGATGTTGCCGTCGATGACCAAGGCGGTGTCCCAGTGCCCCTCGTCGGGGACCGCGTCGAACACCGACCCCTGGATCGCGGTGCCGCCGGACCGCTGCGCGATCGCCACGGCCTCGGCGGAGACGTCCACGCCGAGTGCGGGGATGCCGCGGTTGCGGGCGGCGACGAGCATCCGCCCGGGGCCGCACCCGATGTCGATCACGGGGCCGTCGGCGTCGTCGAGCAGCGAGCGGTCGACCCGGTCGGCCGCGGCGCTCCACCGGCCGACGTCCATCGTCGTGACGACGTCGGGGCGGTCCGGGTCGGTCAGCCGGAGCCGTCCGTCCGAGCGCAGGGCCCGGGCGTACGGCTCGCCGCCGCCGGCGCCGAAGGAGACGGGTGCGTGCATGGTCATCGGAGACTCCCCGCGGTCTCGGCACGGAGTGCCTGGGTGAAGCCGGAGTCCGGCGCGAGTTCGGCAACGCGTTCGGCGTCGGGCATCGTGTCGACGTCGAGCAGTTCGCCGAGCAGCCCGACGTCGAGGCCGGCGTCGGTCAAGCGGGCGAGCTGGACGGCGCCGGTGTCGTCCTGCGACATCGGGACGCCGCGCAGCAGGTCACCGGTCAGGGCCTGCAGGTACAGCGACCAGAAGCCGCCGTCCTCTGCGGGACCGAACCACGCGCCGCGCTCGGGTTGGTCGAACACCGGGGCGAGCGCGTCGGCGGACACCTGCGGGGTGTCCATCCCGACGAGCAGCAACGGGCCGTCGATCGCGTCGAACAGGAACCCGAGGCGCTCGTCGAGCCCGCCGCCCGGCTGGTGGAGGACGTCGAAGCCCTCGGCCGACTCCGGGACGACGTCGCCGTCGAAGAACAGCACGCGGCGCTCGGCGGGCAGGGCACGGACGGTCGACAGGGTGTCGGCGAGGCTCGCGGACGCCACGCGGGCGGCACCCTCGGGGAGAGCGCCGGTGTCAGCCGGGTCTTCACCTTGCCGGGCAGGCACTCCTTCGCGACCACGGCCACGGTGATGCCGGCGGTCACGCGCGCGTCCCCTCGACCGAGGCGGCGACGGGTGCGGAGTCGGGCGGTACCGCGGAACCGGTCGCGGCGGTGGAGCTGGCCACGTGGCGGACGGCAGCCGGTGCGACGACCGGACACCCGCCTCCCGGCGGTACGCGCGCAGCAGGCGGGTCATGTCGCGGACCGCGTTGATGGTGCCGCGGAGCGTCCCGGTCACCTTGCTGTCGCCGATGCGCTGCGCGTAGCCGATGTCGGACTCGTCGACGCGCCAGCCCGCCGCGTGCGCGGCCAGGACCATCTCGAGCGGGTAGCCGCTGCGGCGGTCCTGCAGGTCCAGGGCGACGAGGTCCTCGCGGCGCATGACGCGCATCGGGCCGAGGTCGCGCAGGCGGTAGCCGGTCGCACGGTGCATGAGGACGGCGAGCACGCGGTTCGCGAACCGGGCGTGCGGCGCCCAGGCGCCCTTGCTCGTCGGCACACGTCGTCCGAGCGCCAGGTCGACGCGGCCGCTCGCGACGCGGTCGACGAGCGGCGGCAGTTCGGCGGGGTCCATCGAGGCGTCCGCGTCGCAGAAGGCGACGAAGTCGGCGGTCGCGGCGGCGACGCCCGCAGCGCAGGCGGAGCCGAAGCCCTTCACCCGTTCCGAGACGACGAGGGCGCCGTGCGCGCGGGCGACGTCGGCCGAACCGTCGGTCGAGCCGTTGTCCACCACGATCGCGCGGTAGCCCTCCGGAAGGCGAGCGATCACCTTCGGCAGGGCATCGGCCTCATCGAGGCACGGGAGGATGACGTCGACACTCATGTCCGTCATTCGGTGCCGGTCGTCAGATCGACGGGTCTGTCCTGTCATGCACTCGACGTAACACGACGACGCACGTCGGGGTACAGGAAACTGCCGGGTCCTGGTCGTTTCGCGTGCTCGGCGCACGCCTGGTCCCCAGAACGGGGGACAGGATGCGCGCGTGTCGCTCGTCGGGGTGTCGCAGGACGCCGTCGTGTCGTCGAGACGCCGCCGGATCCGGCGGCGTCTCGCGCACCAGGGGCGTGCAGCAGAGACGACGGCGTCCAGCGCGGCCGTGGTGCGGGGACTGCGGACGGGAGGCGCGGGCGCGGCCGCCACGGTCCTCCCGTCCGGTGGCTGGTCGCGTTCTCAGGCGTCGCTCGCGGCGAGCGACGCGCTCACGCGTTCCGGCTAGCGGACGGCGCTGCGGAGGGGAGCGGTCGCGAAGTCGCGCATGCCTGCCGCGAAGTCGACCTCGGCGCGCCAGCCGAGCTCGGCGGCGATGCGGTCCGAACTCGCCGTGACGTGCCGGACGTCGCCCAGGCGGTACTCGCCCGTGACGACTGGCTGCGGACCGTCAGGGCCTGCGATCGCCGCGGCCATGTCGCCGATCGTGTGCACGACGCCGGAGCCGACGTTGTACGCGCGGAACGAGTCGGCGGGCAGAGCGGCGGTCGCGGCGATCGAGGCGGCGTTCGCTCCGGCGACGTCGTCGACGTGCACGAAGTCGCGGCGCTGGGCGCCGTCCTCGAAGACGCGCGGGGCCTCGCCGCGGGCCAGCGCCGAGCGGAACAGTGACGCGACACCGGCGTAGGGGGTGTTCGCGGGCATGCCGGGTCCGTAGACGTTGTGGTAGCGGAGCGCGATCGCCCGGCCGCCCGTCGCGCGCGCCCAGCTCGAGGCCAGGTGCTCCTGCGCGACCTTCGTCTGCGCGTACACGTTGCGGGGGTCGAGCGCGGCGGACTCGTCGATCAGGCCGGGCAGCAGGGGGTGGCCATCCGCGCCGATCGGGTCGAAACGGCCCGCGTCGAGGTCTTCGCGGCGGCGAGCTGGTGGCCGGACGGGCTCGCCGCCGGACGTCGTGTACGCACCCTCGCCGTAGACGACCATCGAGCTCGCGACGACGAGCCGGCCGATGTCGTGCCGGTCCATGCCGGCGAGGACGTACGCGGTGCCGGCGTCGTTCGACGAGACGTAGTCGGGGGCGTCCTGGAAGTCGACGCCGAGGCCGACCTTGGCGGCCTGGTGGCGGACGACGTCGACGCCGTCGAGCGCGGCGTCGAGCGAGACCCGGTCGCGGACGTCACCGTGCACGAACTCGATGCCCTGCTGCTGGTGGGCGCGCACGACCTCGCCGGGGTCGCCGTGGACGTCGTCGCGGAGGGAGTCGAGGACGCGGACCTCGTGGCCGTCGGCCAGCGCGCGGCGGACGATCGCGGAGCCGATGAAGCCGGCGCCGCCGGTGACGAGCAGGCGGGTCATGCGGTGGTGCCCGCGGTCATGGTGGGCCCCGTGCTGGCGGCGGTGGGCTGGGTCTGCATGATGCTGGCGCTGGCGCTCGCCGGGACGAGTTCGCGCGGCGTGAAGTCGGCGGGGATCGCGCCGACGATCCCGCCGATGGCGCGGACGATCACCTCGTTGGCGCGGGCGAGACGCTCCATCACGAGGGCGTGGGTGACGGGTGTGCCGGCGTCGTCGGCTGCGTCGCCCGTGGCCGCTTTGTCCGCCGTGGCCGCGTGGGCGGCCGCTGCGGCGGCTTCGTCCTCGGTCGGAGCCAGGCCGGCGTCGGCGTCCGTGACGAACGACAGGTTGACGGTCGCGATGCCGAGCTCGGCGGCGAGCGGGACCTCGGGGGTCATCGTCATGTTGATGGTGTGGCCACCGGCCTCGCGCAGCCAGACGGACTCGGCGCGCGTCGAGAACCGGGGGCCCTGGATGACGACGCACGTGCCGGTCGGACGGAACGGCACGTCGAGTGCGGCGATCGCGTCGACGGCCGCGCGCCGCAGCGTCGGGTCGAACGGGTCGGCGAACGACAGGTGCTGGACGTCGTCCTCGAAGAACGTGTCCGCGCGGCCGAAGGTGCGGTCGATGAGCTGGTCGGTCACGACGAAGGTGCCCGGGGCGTAGTCGGGGTGCAGACCACCGACGGCGCTCGAGGACACGATCGCCCGGACGCCCAGGGAGCGGAGCGCCCACAGGTTCGCGCGGTGGTTGATGCGGTGCGGGGCGACGGAGTGCTCACGACCGTGCCGGGTGAGGAACGCGACCCGACGTCCGGACATCGTGCCGATGCTGATCGGGCTCGACGTCGGGCCGAACGGCGTCGGCACGTCCAGCTCCTCGGCGGTCCCCTCCTCGAACAGCTGGTAGAGGCCGGAGCCCCCGATGACACCGATCGTCACGGCTTCGTCGTTCTCCACAGGTCCTCCGAAAGGTCGTCGGCGCGGTCTGCGCGCTGGATACGCTACTGACGCCGGCCCCGGACGAACCGGGAGCGGCGACACCATCCCTGTTCGGAGGCACCTGTGCGAACGATCGGTCAGCACCGCGACGACCTGGCGGCGCTCCTCGCGCCGGTCCTGGCGGGCCTCGGGGCTGCGTCGTGGCGGGTCGACGACCTGGCCGTCGATGGCCGTGCCGGTCACGGGCACCGCGTGCTCGCTGCACCCGTCGCCGCACCGGTCCCGTTGCCGCCCTTCGACAACAGCCAGATGGACGGCTTCGCGGTCCGGGTGGCCGATGCCGGGCAGGACGTCCGGGTCGTCGCGCCCATCCCCGCCGGGGTCGTCCCCGCACCGCTCTCCGCCGGCACAGCGGCACCGATCATGACCGGCGCGCGGATCCCTGACGGCGCCGATGCCGTCTTCCCGGTGGAGGCCACGTCGCCGGGGTCCTTCCCCGCTGCGCTCGACCTGGGGCACGTCACGGTGCCCGCTGACCTCGTGCCGGGCACCTTCGTGCGGGCGACCGGCAGCGACCTGGCCCTCGGCGCGTCCATCGCTCCGACCGGTGCGCCGATCACCCCAGCCCTGCTCGGCGCGCTCGCATCCGCCGGAGTGGCCACCGTGCACGTCCGTCGACCCCTGCGGGTGCTCGTGGTCTCGACCGGCTCCGAACTGCAGGGCGCCGACACCGACGCGGCGACGATCGGCGACGCGAACGGCATCGCGCTGCAGGCGGCGCTCGCCGAGGTCGGTGCTCCGTCCCGCACGGTCCGGGTCCCCGACGACGTCGACGCGTTCGTCACCGCGCTCGACGACGCCGTGGGGAGTGGGCCGACCTCGTGCTCACCACCGGGGGCATCAGTGCCGGTGCGTACGAGGTCGTGCGGCAGGCACTCGAACCCCGCGGGCTCGCCGTCACCCCGGTCGCGATGCAGCCCGGCGGGCCGCAGGCGTTCGGCAGCGTGGAGCTCGCCGGTCGACCGGTGCCGGTGGTGTCGTTCCCCGGCAACCCGGTGTCGGCGCTCGTCTCGTTCGAGGTCTTCCTCCGCCCGCTGCTCGCACCCCTCGTCGGGCTGCCGGCCGACCGCCCCGAGCTGCACCTGCCCGCTGCTTCGGCTGCGCAGTCACCGGGCGGCAAGCACCAGGTGCGGCGTGGCCGGGTGGACGACGGGGTCGTCCACTTCGTGGGCGGACCGAGTTCCCACCTGCTCGCGCACTACGCCGCCGCCACACACCTCGTCCACGTCCCGGTGGGGGTCGACGCCGTCGAACCCGGTGACGTCCTGACCGTCTGGAGCCTCCGATGACCGAACCCGTCGCCACGTCCGATCAGTCGGGTCCGTCCGATCAGTCGAGACCGTCCGAGCAGGCCGATCCGTCCGACGCGGCCGAGCTGTCGCACGTACGCGCCGACGGGTCCGCGCACATGGTCGACGTGTCCGCGAAGGACGTCACCGACCGCTCGGCGACCGCCACCGCCACGCTCGTCACCCGGCCCGACGTCGTCGCCCGCATCCTCGACGGCTCCCTGCCGAAGGGCGAGGTCATCGGCACCGCCCGCATCGCCGCGATCATGGCCGTGAAGAAGACCTCCGACCTCATCCCGCTCTGCCACCCGCTCCCCATCGCCGGGGTGCAGGTCGACATCACCGGTGCCGACGACCGCGTGCTGATCGAGGTCTCGGTCCGCACGACCTCGCGCACCGGCGTCGAGATGGAAGCGCTGACCGGCGCGAGCGTCGCCGCGCTGACCGTGTACGACATGGTGAAGGCCGTCGACCGGGCGGCCTCGATCACGGACGTCCGAGTGCTCGAGAAGCACGGCGGTCGGTCCGGGGACTGGAGCAACCGATGACCTCGCAGCCGACCAGGGGCCGTGCCGCCGTCGTGGTGGTGTCCACGCAGGCCGCCGTCGATCCGGCACTCGACCGCACCGGGCCCGTCATCGCGGGGTGGCTGCGCGAGCGGGACTTCACCGTCGCCGAGCCCGTGATCGTCCCCGACGGCGGGGCGATCGCCGAGACCGTGACCGCCGAACTGCTGGCCGGGGCCCGGATCGTCATCACGACCGGGGGCACCGGCGTCACCCCGACCGACCGGACGCCCGAGGCCGTCGCACCCTCATCGACCTGGAGCTGCCCGGTGTCCTCGAAGAGGTCCGTCGTCGCGGGCTCGCGGGGGCCGGTCCGACCGCATTGCTGAGTCGCGGCATCGCTGGCATCAGCACCGGCGGATCCTTGATCGTCACGCTGCCCGGGTCGCGCGGCGGAGTGGCGGACGGACTGGCCGTGCTCGACGGATTGCTCGAGCACGTGCTCGCGCAGGTGCACGGCGAGGGCCACGCGCCCCGGAGCGCGTCATGACCGCGGTGTCGGCGCCGGCCCCGGGTGCGCGCGTCGTCCTCGCTGACGTCGTCGACCGGGGGATCACCGTCGACGAGGTCTCCGCCGTCGTCGCCACCGACCAGGACGGCGCCGTCGTCACCTTCGCTGGCGTCGTCCGCGACCACGACGGCGGCAAGGGCGTCACCGCGCTCGACTACGAGCGGCACCCCAGCGCCGGCGACGTCATCGCCGAGGTCGCCCGAACCGTCGCCGACGCCCACCCCGACGTCCGGATCGCCGTGCTGCACCGCGTCGGGTCGCTCGGCATCGGGGACGTCGCGCTCGCCGCGGCGGTGGCGTCGTCGCACCGCGCGCAGGCGTTCGCAGCGTGCGGGGAGCTGGTCGACCTGGTGAAGGAGCGGGTGCCGATCTGGAAGCACCAGCGGTTCACCGACGGCACGGACGAGTGGGTCGCGGCCCTGTAGGACGCCGACCCTGTGCGCCTTCGCAACCGCGACGCTCGTTCGGGGAATGGTGAGACTCCAAGCGGATCCATAGAATCGCGAACATGAGCGTTCTGCTGCCCGGGATCACCGTCATCCTGCTGGTCTTCGCCCTGATCGACATCCTGACGAAGAACGACGACCAGATCCGCGGACTCCCGAAGATCGCGTGGGTGATCCTCGTGATCCTGGTCCCCGTCGTCGGCAGCATCGTCTGGTTCGCCATCGGCCACGACTGGGCCCCGGGTGAGCGGAACCACGGCCGCTACATCGAACCCACCCGTCACGAGGACCGGTACGCCACCCTCGGCGATGCCCGGAGCGCCCACGGCGCCAAGCGCATCAGCGGCACGGAGCAGGAGCTCGCCGAACTCGAGCGCGAGATCGAGTACTGGGAGGCGCAGGCTCGCCTGAAGCGCGCGAAGGAAGCCGCCGGCGAGGGCGACGCCGCTCCCGCGAGCTGACGTACCCGACTGCCGGAGCCGGACCGGCCCCGGTGAGCTGACCCGCGCCTCCAGGCCGACGCGCCGGCGCACCGTCGCGCCGTCGCGCCGGCGCACCGTGCGCGGTCTGTCGGCTGGTGCGAGGTTGCCCACTCCGTGCGCCGCTACAACCTCGCACCGAGCGGTCAACCTCGCACCACCCGCCCAAGCCCGCACCGTGCGCCCGAGCTGACCCGCGCCTCCAGACCGACGCGCCGACGCGCCGTCGCGCCGTCGCGCCGGCGCACCGTGCGCGGTCTGTCGGCTGGTGCGAGGTTGCCCACTCCGTGCGCCGCTACAACCTCGCACCGAGCGGTCAACCTCGCACCACCTGCCGAAGCCCGCACCGTGCGACCGACCCCGCACCGGCCACCACCCGCCGAGGCCCCGCACCGACCACCCCGCCACGCCGCCTACCCTTGACGCGTGGCTCATCTCCTCGGCGCCGAGAACCTGCATCTCGAGTTCCCCACCAAGGTCGTCTTCGACAACGTCACCCTCGGCATCGACGAGGGGGACCGGATCGGCGTGGTCGGACGCAACGGCGACGGCAAGTCGACCCTCCTCGCGCTGCTGTCCCAGCGCCTCGAACCCGACGCCGGCCGTGTCACGCACCGCCGCGGTCTGACCGTCGGCTACCTGGACCAGCGCGACATCCTGCCCCAGGGCGCGACCGTCGGCAGCACCGTCGTCGGCGACCTCGAAGAGCACGAGTGGGCCGGTGATCCGAAGATCCGCGACGTCATCGGCGGCCTGGTGTCGGACATCCCGTGGGACGTCACCGTCGACGAGCTGTCCGGTGGCCAGCGCCGCCGCGTGGCACTCGCGCGGCTGCTCGTCGGCGACTGGGACGTCCTGTTCCTCGACGAGCCCACGAACCACCTCGACGTCGAGGGCATCCAGTGGCTCGCCGAGCACATCAACCGTCGCTGGTCGTCGAACCAGGGCGGGATGGTGGTCGTGACGCACGACCGGTGGTTCCTCGACGCGGTGTCGACCGACACGTGGGAGGTGCACGACGGCGTCGTCGACCCGTTCGAGGGCGGCTACGCGGCGTACATCCTGCAGCGCGTCGAGCGCGACCGGCAGGCAGCCGCCAGCGAGCAGCGCCGCCAGAACCTGGCCCGCAAGGAGCTCGCGTGGCTGCGCCGCGGCGCACCGGCCCGGACGAGCAAGCCGAAGTTCCGCATCGACGCCGCGAACGCCCTGATCGACGACGTCCCGCCGATCCGCGACACGGTCGCACTGGCGAAGACGGCGACCGCCCGCCTCGGCAAGGACGTCGTCGACCTGCTCGACGTCAGCGTCTCGTTCGACGGCACCCAGATCCTCGACCGCATCGAGTGGCGCATCGCACCGGGGGAGCGGACCGGCATCCTCGGCCCGAACGGCGCCGGCAAGTCGACGCTGCTCAACCTCGTCTCGGGCACGCTCGCGCCGACGAGCGGCCGGGTGAAGACGGGCAAGACCGTGCAGGTCGCGATCCTCGACCAGCAGCTCGCCGACCTGGCGCAGTTCGCGAACGACCGCGTACGCGAGGTGGTCGCCCGCAAGAAGACGAGCTACGTCGCCGACGGCAAGGAGATGACACCGGCGCAGCTGCTCGAGCGTCTCGGCTTCACGGCGGAGCAGCTCTCCACGCCGGTCAAGGACCTGTCCGGTGGCCAGAAACGCCGCCTGCAGCTCATGCTCATCCTGCTCGACGAGCCGAACGTGCTGATCCTCGACGAGCCCACGAACGACCTCGACACGGACATGCTCGCGGCAATGGAGGACCTGCTCGACACCTGGCCGGGCACCCTGCTGGTCGTCTCCCACGACCGGTACCTGCTCGAGCGCGTCACCGACCAACAGTACGCCGTGCTCGGCGGGCACCTGCGGCACCTGCCCGGCGGCGTCGACGAGTACATGCGGCTGCGTGCGGCCGGCACCGGTGGCGGGACCGCTTCTGCGGCTGCCGCCGCGTCTGCCGGGAGGCCCGACACCGCTGGCGGGACCGGCTCGGCCGGTGCCGTGGCCGGGTCCAGTGCACCGGCCGGTTCCGGCGCGTCGGCTGCGCTCACCTCGGGCTTGTCGGGCGCGGAGCGTCGGACGGCCGAGAAGGAGATGTCGGCGCTGGACCGCAAGATCGCGAAGGTCGGCGCGGACCGGAAGAAGCTGCTCGACGACTTCGCCACCCACGACCAGTCCGACTACGCCGGGCTCGGGGAGCTGCAGGCGAAGCTCGCGGCGCACGAGGCCGAGATCGAGCAGCTCGAAGAGCGCTGGCTCGAGGTCGCGGAGCTGCTCGGGGTCTGAGCGGGTCTACTCGGCTGGCTTCGCGTCCTCGGGGGCCCCGCCGCCGGGGTTCGCGACGACCTCCCACAGGTGGCCGTCGGGGTCCTGGAAGAAGCCGGACCACATGCCCCACGGCCGCGTGTACGGCGCCGCGAGCATCGTCGCGCCGGCGATCCGGGCCCGGTCGAGGAACGCTTCGGCGTCGGCCTGACTGTCGACGAAGTGCCCGATCGTGCTGCTCGGCGCCGTCGAGAGTGCCACCCCGGAGTCCTTCGCCATGTCGTCCCGCCCGTAGACGCTGACGATCAGACCGTCGTCGAGGGTGAACATCGCCGTGGTGCCACCCGCCTCGGTCTCGGTCGGCGGGTACTCGGTGCCGATGACGCCGCTGCCCTCGATCCCGAGCAAGGCGCGGTAGAAGTCCGCCGATCGTGCGACGTCGGCGACGGCCAGGGTGATCGCGTGCATGGGCGGGAGGCTACCCCCGGTACGCGGAGGCGTCTCCGCCGCAACGCCACAACGCCGCGGCCAGGGCGTCGATCTCCTGCCGTGCGCTCGGATCGTTCGTCCCCTCGGCGAAGACCGTGAACACGACACGGTCCCCGGCGACCTCGTCGGTGACCCCCGTCAGTCCGTACATGTCGTCGAGCGTCCCGGTCTTGCCCCGAACGTGCCCGCGGGCGTCCGCTGCTGCGCCGGCGAAGCGGCCGTGCTCACCGAGCGTGCCCGTCCGTCCGGCCACGGCGAGTCCGGCGTCGACCGGCGCGAGGCCGTCCCGCTTCGCGGCGACCGCCCGCATCAGCGTGGTGAGTGCCGAGGCGGGCACCCGGTTGTCCGGGCTGAGACCGGAGCCGTCCACGAGCCGCAGGCCCTCGGTCGGCACGCCGAAGTGGACGAGTGCCTTCGCGCTGCCGGCCTGCACGGCGTCGAACGACCGACCGGCACCCTCGGCGATCGCGACGTGGCGGGCGAGCACCTCGGCGAGGGTGTCGTCGGAGTCGGTGAGCAGCATCCCGACGAGCTCTGACACCGTCGCGGACCGCACCGATCCGAGCACCTGCCCGCCGGACGGCGCCGCCACCGAGGTCGTGTCCACCCGGACGTCCGGCCCGAGGAGCGCCGCGAACGCCGTCGCAGCGCGGGCGACCGCTCCGTCGCTCCGCATCGAGTACGACTCCGTCGGGTCGTCGCGGTCGCCGTCGACCATGAGCGCCGTGATGTTCGAGACGCTGCCGCTCGTGCGGGCGCTCTCCGGCCAGCTCGGGTGCCACGCCGGGCCGTCGAACAGGGCGGTATCGACCTGCACCACGGTCAACGGTCGTCCACTGCGGGCGGCCAGCACCTGCTCCGCCAGGTCGTCCAGGTGCGGTGCGTGCGGGTAGACGCTGTCCTGACCGGACGGCAGCCGACTCGGTGTCGGGTCCCCGCCGCCGACCAGGACCACGGCCCCTGGTTCGGTGCCGTCGACCACCGAGGTGGTGAAGCGGTGATCGGGTCCGAGGGCGGACACCGCGGCGGCGGCCGTCACGACCTTCATCGTGCTGCCCGTCTGCGTCGGTTCGTCGCCGCGGTGCGTCAGGACCGGCTTCCCGGTCCGGGCCGATCGCGCGTCGAGGAACAACGACCCGGCGTGCCAGCGGGCGGCGAGACCATCGGCGGTGCAGCGCTCGCCCGCCGCCGTCGCCTGGCGCTGCGCTCCGATGGCCGAGGCCGTCGCCGTGATGCCGGCGGCCACCAGCAGGAGCACGACCGCGAACACGATGGTGTGTCGGCGGCGACGGATGAGGGCACGAAGTCTGGGCACGGGACCATCGTGGCGAGCACCGGGTTCGGCGCACATCGACCCGACGACCGAAGCGTGGCCACGGGTCTCGGTCCAGCGGGTGAAGCGGTCGCAGCGGTCGGCTCAGTCGCCGAGGCCGAGGATGAGCCGCCGGAGCAGCCCGGCCAACTGGTCCTGCTCGGCGTCGGACACCCCGGACAGGATGCCCCGCTCCGCCGTCAGCAGGTCCGCGATGGCCGCGTCGACCGCGACCCGGCCGTTCGTCGTCAGTGACACGAGGATGCCGCGGCCGTCCTTCGGGTCCGTTCGACGCCCCACGAGCCCACGCGCCGTCAGCCGGTCGACCCGGTTCGTCATGGTGCCGCTCGACACCAGGGTCTGCTGCAGCAGGGTCTTCGGGCTCAGCTCGTACGGCTCACCCGCCCGTCGCAGGGCGGACAGCACGTCGAACTCCCACGGCTCCATGTCACCGGCGTCGAAGGCCGCTCGCCGGGCGCGGTCCAGGTGCCGCGCGAGCCGGTCCACGCGGGACAGCACCTCGAGCGGGCTGAAGTCGAGGTCGGCACGCTCACGACCCCACGCCGTGACGATCCGGTCGACCTCGTCCTGGTGCGGCATCCCTCCATCTTGGCCGAACCCGGGGCGGACGGCCAGCCTCGTCGGTCATGGGAGGATGGTCGAGCACCCACGGGTGCGTTCCGCCTTGGTGTAATGGCAGCACGACGGCCTTTGGTGCCGTTAGGTCCGGGTTCGAATCCTGGAGGCGGAGCCGACGGACGTGGCGGGCGGGGTGCTCCTGCGCGCAGCCCCGCCTCGCCACACCCGACGTCGTTCCTGGGCTACTTGAGCAGCCCCTCCTTGGTCAGCCAGTCCTTCGCGGCGGCCTGGGCCTGGGCCTTCTCGCTGCCCTCGACACGGTTGCGCAGCTGGATGAGGTCATCGGTCGTCAGCTTCTCGGACAGCTTGTTCAACGTCGACGCGAGCTTCGCGCTGTAGATGTCCTTGTTCAGGAACGGCAGGATGTTCTGCGACGCGATCAGGTTCTCGGGGTCCTTCAGCACGAGCAGCTTCTTCGTCACGAGGTCGGGTGACGTCGTGTAGATGTCGGCCACCTGGACGGTGTCGTCGACGAGTGCCTTGACCGTGTCGGGCCCGCCGTAGTCCTCGATCGACTTGAACGTGACCTTGTCAACACCGTACGTCGACTTGAGCCCGGGGATGCCGTACGGAAGGGTGCCGAACTGGGGGTTGGCTCCGAGCGTGAACGGCTCGATCTTGGAGAGGTCACCGATCGACGTGAGGCCGTTCTTCTCGGCCTCGGCCTGGGTCACGACGTAGGCGTCCTTGTCCTCGGCGGGGGACGGCTCGAGCACCTGGAAGTCCTTCGGGATCTCGGTCTTCAGCGCGGCGTCGACCTCTGCTGTCGTCTTCGCGGTGGCCTTGGTGTCGTAGAAGAACAGCAGGTTGCCGTTGTACTCCGGCATGAGGTTGATCGAACCGTCCTTGAGCGCGGGGATCGTGGTCTGCCGCGGGCCGAGGTTGAACTTGGTCGTCACGTCGAACCCGGCGTCCTTCAGGACGAGGGCGTACATGTTGCCCAGGATCTCGCTCTCCGGGAAGTTGAACGAGCCGACCACGATCGGCGTGCTGCCCGATCCGTCGTCTCCGCCCGACGCCGGCTTCGTGGGGTCCGAGGTGGAACAACCGGAGAGTGCCACGATCGCCCCGACCGCGATCACACCTGCGAGGATGCGTGTCCTGGTGCCTGCTGTGAACATCAGTGGTCCCTTTCGTCGACGGAGAGTGCCGTCACCGCGCGGCGCCGGAGTGACAGCGCGCGGACGTGTGTGCGGCGGCGACGGGTCTGCCCCTCGGGGCCGCGGCGGGTGAGGTGTTGTGCGAGGGCGAACAGGCCGTCGATCACGAGGGCGAGGACCGTCACGAGCAACGCACCACCGAGGATGAGGTCGTTGTCGTTCAGGCTGATGCCCGTCGAGATGATCGCGCCGAGCCCGCCCAGGGAGATGTACGACGCGATCACGACGGTCGCGATGACCTGGAGGACCGACGCGCGGATCCCGCCGATGATCAGCGGCAGTGACAGGGGGACCTCGACCTTGAGCAGGATCTGCAGCTCGGTCATCCCCACCGAGCGGGCGGCGTCCACCGTCTGCGGGTCCACGGACTCCACACCGGAGTAAGCCCCCGCGAGGATCGAGGGGATCGCCAGGACGACGAACGCGATGATGGACGCGATGAAGGCGGTCTGCGTGAACGGCACGGTCATCCCGATGATGACGAAGAGGGTGCCGAGCAGGCCCAGCGTCGGCAGCGCGCGCATGGACCCGCTGAACGCGATGACGAAGCTGCGCCCGCGCCCGGTGTGACCGATGTACAGGCCCAGTGGCAAGGCGATCAGGGCGGCGATGGCGACCGAGATGAACGTGTACAGCAGGTGTTCGCCGATCCGGTCCTGGATCGGGAGCGGCGTCTGGAGGCCAGGGCGGTAGTTCGCCGGGTCCAGGAGCCAGGCGACTGCGTGGAGGAAGAACTGCACGGTCAGGCCCCCGTTCGATCGTCGCCAACGCGGCCCGACGGCGCGACCGACGCGACCGCACCTGGATCCGTCGCGACCACGGCATCAGGACGCGCCCGAGCGCCACCAGGACGGTGTCGAAGACCAGTGCGACGAAGAGACTCGCTGCCACGCCGACCAGGATCTCCTCGAGGAACTGACGCTGTCGCCCGTCCGTGAACAGGAACCCGATGTTCGCGGACCCGACCAGGGCGCCGACCGAGACCAGGGCGACGGTGCTCGCCGAGACCACCCGCATCCCCGCGAGGAGGACGGGACCCGCCAACGGGAGCTCGACCGTCCAGAAACGGCCCCACGCGGAGTACCCCACCGAGGTGGCCGAGTCGACGACGTCCGCCGGGACGGCGGCGAACGCATCAGCTGCCAACCGCACCATGATGGCGACCGCGTACACCGACAGCCCCACGACGATGTTCACGGGATCCGTGATGCGGGTGCCGAGCAGGTAGGGCAGGATCACGAAGAGCGGCAGGGACGGGATCGTGTAGAGCAGACTGCCGCCGCCGACGATGACCGATCGGACTGCCTGCCACCGGTTCGCCACCCAGCCCAACGGCACCGCCACGACGAACCCGAGGACGATGGGCACGGCCGCGAGACCCGCGTGGGTGACCGTGAGGCCCCAGACGAGACCGAAGTTCGCGATGATCCAGTTCAGGTCAGCATCCCAATCCTCGTCGGACGACCGTTCGCCTGAGAGTAGTCGCGCCGCACCGTTCTGACCGCGACGGATCGTCGCGCCGGCGTCCCGCGCCGGCATCCCCGCGCCGGCATCCCCGGTCACTGGTGCAGGAAGTCCTCCCGCTCCTGCTCGACCACCGGCGCGAGTCGCACCCGGACCACCGGACCGGAGTCGACGCTGGTGATGCCGTCGAGCACGACCACGAGTGCGTCGGGGCGCTGCTCCCAGTCGACCTCGCCGTCGTGGCCCAGCACGGCGACGGACCGGATGGTGCGGCCCAGCAGGCCCGAGGCCGACCCGAACGCCCGGATGCGGGCCGACCCGTCGTCGGGATCGGCCAGCAGGGTCGCGTAGACGGCGTCGCCGGTGACGTCGTGGCGAGTGGTGAACCGGACGTCCTCGGCGGTGTACTCGACCGTGTCGGCGTCCACGAACGAACCCGCGGGACGAGTGGTCGGCCCCTCGCCCGAGATCGTCCACGGCCGGGTGCCGTAGATCGCCTCGCCGTTCACCGTGAGCCACGAGCCGATGCCCCGCAGGATGCGGATCTCGTCCTCGGGCAGGGTGCCGTCGGCCTTCGGCCCGGTGTTGAGCAGCAGCACACCGTTCTTCGCGACCACGTCGACGAGTTCGGCGACCAGGTCGCGCACGGTCTTGTAGTCGTGGCCCTCGATCCAGCTCCAGGCGGTCTTCGCGATCGCGGTGTCGTTCTGCCAGACGGTCTCCGGGGTGCTGCCCATCGCGCCACGTTCGATGTCGTACACGGCGCTGCCCGGGGCGAAGGTCTCCCACTTGTAGTTGATGACGACCTCGCGGCCCCACTCGGCGGCGCGGTTGTAGTAGTAGGCCGCCAGGGTCCGGACGTACGGCTGGAACGCGGGCTGCTCGATCCACCAGTCGAACCAGAGCACCTGCGGGCGGTACTTGTCGACGAGCTCGACGGTGCGGAGCAGCCAGTCCTCCAGGAAGCGCTCGTTCGGGGCGGTCTCCTCGCGCTGCGCCGGACCGTAGAAGTCGGTGTACCGCGGATCGAGCACGTCCGACGGCGTCTTCGTCCCGCCGTTCATGAAGAACCAGTGCTCGGCACGGTGGGACGACGCGCCGCGGACCATCCATGCCTCGTCCGCGGCGACGAGGAGCTCGCCGAACACGTCACGCCCGGGCCCGAGCTGCGCGGCACTCCAGCGGGAACGGTCGGTGTCGTACATCGCGAAGCCGTCGTGGTGCTCGGCGACCGGGACGACGAACTGCGCGCCGGCCTCGCGGAACACCCGGACCCACGCCGCGGCGTCGAAGTGCTCCATCGTGAACGAGGGGATGAAGTCCTTGTACCCGAACGCGTCGTGCGGGCCGTAGGTCCGGGCGTGGTGCGCGAACTCGGGCGTCCCGGCGCGGTACATGTCGCGGGAGTACCACTCGTTCCGGAACGCGGGGACCGAGAAGACGCCCCAGTGGACGAAGATCCCGAACTTGGCGTCCTGGTACCAGAGCGGTGCGCGGTACTGCTGCAGGGACGACCAGGTCGCGTCGTACGGACCCGAGCGCACGACGGCGTCGACCGCGGCCAGGGCCGCGGTGTTGTCCGACACGTCCACGGGCTCGGGCAGCGTGGTCGGGTCCAGCGGGGTGAGCGGTTCGTGCACGACGTGCTCCGATCGGTTGCGGCGGCTCGCGACGGCGATGTCGGGAGCGTGAGACATCCTATGTCTGTTCGATCTGGCGTGAGGGGTTCCCGGTCAGGGCATCCCCCGACGAGCACGGCCAGGGGAGCATCGAACCGTGACCGCTCCGACCGCAGCCGACGTCCCGACCGAGCAGGGCCCGCGCCGCGCCCCGCGGCTGACGCTCGTGCTCGCCTCGCTCGGCTTCTTCCTCATCACGCTCGACATCCTCATCGTGAACGTCGCGCTGACGACGATCGGCCAGGAGCTCGGTGGCAGCACGTCGGGGTTGCAGTGGGTGATCGACGCGTACACGCTGCTGTTCGCCTCGTTGCTGCTGTTCGCCGGCAACCTGTCCGAACGGATCGGCGCGAAGCGGGCGATCGGCTGGGGCATCGCCGGGTTCCTCGTGGCGTCCGTCGCGTGTGCCCTCGCCCCGTCGCTCGGCGCGTTGATCGCGGCGCGTGCGGTCCAGGGCGCGGCCGCCGCGGTGATGCTGCCCGCCTCGATGGCGCTCATGCGCCAGGCGTTCCCCGAGGCGCGCGAGCGGGCGCACGCCCTCGGCATCTGGGCCGTCGGCGGTGCGGTCGCCGGGGCGGTCGGGCCGATCCTCGGCGGCGCGCTGACGACGCTCGACTGGCGCCTCGTGTTCGCCATCAACCTGCCGGTGTGCGCCGTGATGCTCGGCATGCTCGTCCGGGTGGCACCGTCGCCTCGACGAGCGGCCCGGTTCGACGCGGCAGGTCAGGTCCTCGCCCTGCTCGCGCTCGGCGGCCTCGTCTTCGGGCTCATCGAAGGCGGTGCGTCGGGCTTCGGCCGCTGGGACGTGGTCGTCGCACTGCTCGTCGCTGCCGCCGCGGTCGTCGGGTTCCTGCTGGTGCAGGCCCACGGTCGGAACCCGATGATGCCGCTCGACCTGTTCCGCTCCGGTGGGATGCGGATCGCGCTCGGCGTCGGGTTCGCGTTCATGGTCGGCAACTTCGGCAGCGTCTTCGTCCTGAGTCTCTACCTGCAACAGCACCTCGGACTGTCCCCCTGGCCGCGGGGCTGGTGTTCCTGCCGTCCGCAGCGTTCAGCATCGTCGGCAACGTCGTCAGCGGCACCCTCGTGAACCGGTTCGGTGCTCGGGTCCCCGTGGTCGCGGGACTCACCACGATGGTGCTCGGTCTCGTCGTGATGATCGTGCTCGCGCCGTACGACTCGGTCGTCGCGGTCGCGGTGTGCACGATCCTGACCGGTGCGGGCGGATCGGTCGCGATGCCGCCCGCGACGTCGGTCGTCCTCGCCAGCGTCCCCGCTGAACGGTCGGGGACAGCGAGTGCGGTGTTCAACACCTTCCGGCAGGTCGGTGGGGCGGTGGCGATCGCGGTCTTCGGGGCGTTCCTGGCCGACCGGTCGCAGTTCGTCGTCGGGACGCAGACCAGCTTCGTGGTCGCAGCCGTGGTACTCCTCGTCGCTGCTCTGGCCGCGACCCGCATCAGGACCGAGTGACCGCGGGCGACGACGCAGCGTCAGCTCCGGACGTCGGTCCCAGGGCGTTCGGCGGTGTCGCGCTGCTCCGTCGCGGCGACCGAACCGAGCAGACGGAGCGCGTCGGCGGTCGGCGAGCCGGGTTCCGCGCTGTAGAGCAGGAGGCTCAAGCGCGGGTCGCTCATGAGCCGCGACCCCTCGAAGTGCAGGTCGAGAGCACCGACGACGGGGTGGACGAACTGCTTCTCGCCCGTGGCGTGCCGACGGACGTCGTGCGAACCCCACTTCGCCCGGAACTCCGCGCTGCGCGTCGAGAGCTCACCGATCAGGGCCTGCAGGTCCTCGTCGTGGGGGTCGTGGCCGGCCGCAGTGCGGAGGATCGCGACGCTCTGGTCGGCGGCGACGTCCCAGTCCGGGTGGAACGCGTCGGCCCAGTCCCGGTCCAGGAACGCGGCGCGAGCGAGGTTCGGCCGCTCCGCCTTCCGGAACAGGTCCGCGTAGAGCGCCCGGCCGAGCGCGTTCGCACCGAGCAGGTCGAGTCGGTCGTTGCGGATGAACGCCGGGCCGCCGGTGAACGCGTCGAGCGTGTACTGCAGCCCGACGCGCAGGGTCTTCGGCGTCGCTGCACGGCGCTGTCCACAGACCGGGGAGGCGTTCGCCGCTCGTGCGAGGTCGAACAGGTGGTCGCGCTCCGCGTCGTCGAGGAGCAGCGCACCGGCGATGGCGTGCAGGACGCCGTCGGAGACTCCGGAGAGGCTGCCGCGCTCGAGCCGCGAGTAGTACTCCACACTGACGTCGGCGAGCATCGCGACCTCACTGCGGCGGAGCCCGGCCACGCGCCGGTTGGGCCCACCGGGCAGGCCCACCTGGTCCGGGCGCACCCGGGCACGGCGGCTGACGAGGAAGTCCTTGACGTCGTCCCGATTCGTGCTCATGAGGCGACCCTACGAGTCCGCGCCGGGGCGCGGGGTGCACTGCCAGGACACCGGACGGGAGGCACGGTGCCAGCTGGCACCGCGCCTCCCGTCCGCCCTGTGGCGCGTCCACCGCGCCCCTGGCGTGGTCACGCGCGCGACGGCGTTCAGGCGCTCGCTGTCGCCCCGATGATCGCGGCGGTGAAGAGCACCCAGTCGTTGATGATGTGCGCGCCGGTGCTGACCGCGATGTTCTTCGTGCGGATGTAGGCGAGGGTGAGGACCAGACGTGCGACGCCGATGATCAGCAACGCCTGCGCGAAGTTCCACCCGTACGTCGGCAGGTGCGCTGCACCGAACCAGATCGCAGTCGCGAGCCAGGCGATGAGGATGCCCTGGGTGCGGGTGAGTCCGATGCGGTGGCACAGCGCCATGACCGCCAGGAACGGCAGGATCGTGAAGAGCTCTTCGCCCAACAGTTGGATCGCGGTCCCGACGTAGAACGCGACGATCTCACCCGCTCCGTGGATGCCGTCGGTCGCGGTGTTGGCATTGGTGCCGAAGATCGCCTTGACGATGATCCCGACCGTGAACGACACGATGAGGTTGAGGATCGCGAACACGATCATGGTGCCGAAGTCGCGTGCAGTGGTGCGTTGGAAGATGCGCGCCCAGTGTCGTCTCGTGAAGGCGATGAGGACGGCGAGCATGATCGCGGTGAAGAGGAACCGTGGCACGAGCGACTGGATGTTGTCCGCCGCCGGGTAGAAGCTCAGCACCGTGATGGCGGCCACGCACGCGACGACGATCGTCACCCACTGCCATGCGGGGATCCGGATCGGGTCGCCGTCGTAGAACGGGAAGTCCCGACCGTCCTGCCGTTCGATCGCCCTGCCGTAGCGTCGAGCCTCGGTTGCCATGACGTGTCCCCTCGTTCGTTGCATCGCCCTGCGGTGCATCTCGTCTGCACCAGAAGAGAAGCTACCGGCGGAGCCGGTCATCGGTGTGCTGAACCGTCGCCCTGCAGCCGCCGCACCTGCGGCCGGAACCAGAACACGAAGACCGCGACGACGTACAGGGCTTCGAGGACGATGCTGGCCGGCACGTTCCAGTCGCGGACCGGCCCGTCGATCACGGCGTCGTTGAGGCCGTGGATCGCGGCGGCGCCGAGGTACGCGAGCACGCCGACACCGATCGCCCTGCCCGTCGGCAGCGTCTTCGCGGCGAGCCAGATCAGGACCGCTGCGCCGACGGTGATCAGGGTGCGAGACCTCGGCGATGATGCGGACGATGACGTCCATCATCATGACGAACGGCGCATCGGACGGAGCCTTCGCGCCGTCGAGGATCGGGTCGAGCGAGGTGATGATGTAGCTGATGCCCTCGAGGAACCCCAACCAGGCGGCGGCCACGAGCACCAGCCACGCGCCGAGCCTGGGGGAGCGGTAGGTGCGCGAGGACAGCAGCAGGATGACGGGCACCAGGAGCTTCAGGAACTCCTCGACGAGCCCGGGCCAGATCAGGCCGCCGGGCAACAGGCTCGCGATGCCGTTCAGGCTCCCGGCGAGCAGCATCGCGATGGTCCCCCAGACGAGGCCGAGCCACAGCGCCTGCACGCGGTGGGGCAGACCGGCCAGGGAGACCTTCTGCCGGAAGTACCAGCCGATGGCCACGAGCGGGACCCCGATGCCGATGATCGCGGCGATGACCACCACCACGAGCGAGTAGGGCGGCAGGCCGTCCCCGACCGTGGCCTCGCGGCCGCCGGAGAGCATCAGGCTGCCACCCCAGTACCCGAGGAGAGCACCGGCGGCAGCGCCCGCGAGGCCGACGATGAGTGGTGCGGTCCCACGGGGTCGCGTCATGGGAACGAAGCTACCAGCGGGCACGACGCCCTCAGGCGGTCAGCTGCACACTGACCTCCCACAGCCGCCGGGCCTCGTCGGCGTCGAGCATCGCCGAGTTCGCGTCCGACGGGATGCTGTCCGCGGTGAGCGGCCGGACCTCGTCGTCGACCACGGCGACGTCGCTGTCCTTCAGGTAGACCCCGCCGACGCCGTCGAGCAGCGGGCTGGCGGCACCGAACACGAGCGTCGCCGCCCCCTGCTCGATCGTCTTCTTGCCGTGTTCGGGGTCGACCACCGTCGCGCCGTCCTCGTCGACCAGCCCCTGCTCGCGGTACGAGGCGATCCGGGACTCGTCGTGCGGGCCCGGGCCGATGATCACCCCGGGGTGCGCGGCGAACGACCGGATGCCCCGGTCGGCGTACCGGCGGTCCAGCTCGACCGCGAACAGCACGTTCGCCCGCTTGGCCTGCCCGTAGGCCGCAGCGGCGTCGTAGCCGCTGGCGAACGCCGGGTCGTCCCACCGGATCTGCCCGAAGCGGGCGGCGCCGGACGTGACGTTCAGGACCCGCGCACCACGGGCCTCCAGAAGGGAGGAGGAGCGCCCGCGTGAGCCGGAAGTGCCCGAGGTGGGACGTCGAGAACGACAGCTCGTTGCCGCGGGCGTCGAGCCGCCGGTCCGGCGTGAAGAGCATCGCGGCGTTGTTGACCAGGGCGTGGAGCGGGCGCCCGGAGGCCGTCCAGCGTGCGGCGAAGGCGTCGATCGACGCCGGGTCGGTCAGGTCGAGATGCTCGACCCGGACCCCGGGGATGCCGGCGACGGCGGCGCTCGCGCGGTCGGTGTCGCGGGACGCGACGGTGACCGTGGCGCCGGCGGCTGCGAGGGCGCGGCTGGCCTCGCGTCCGAGGCGGCCGTGACCGCCCGTGACGACGACGTCCCGGCCGGTCAGGTCGACACCGTCGAGGACGTCGGTGGCGGTGGACGACGCGGTGAAGGGGGTGGGGAGCGGGTGCTGGTCGGTGATCACGAGTGGTCCTCCTTCGAGTCGATGTGGCCGACTGCGTCGATGTGGCCGACTGCGTCGATGTGGCCGACTGCGTCGCCGGCTTCGGCAGAGGCGATGGCATCGGCCGTCGCGGACCACGCGTCGTCGTCGAGCCCGAGCGCGGTCCGGAGGAACGCCGTGGTGGTGCGGCGGACCAGGTCCACGCGCTCCGGGCTCTCGTCGGTCGTGGCGGTGGACGCGTAGTCCTGGATGCCGCCGAGCAGGTGCTCCCCGCCGTGTACGGTCACCAGGTGCCGGGCGCCGGGGCTGTGGTGGTAGACGTCGGTGAACCAGTCCGGCCCGCGCGTGGAGAGCCGGGACTGGTCGTGGTCCCCGGCGACGACGAGCGACGGGGTGCGCAACTGGCTGAAGTCCGGGCTCATGAAGGGGAAGTGCTCCTGCGCGAACGGCGTCAGGTCGGCTCCACCGAACCCGGTGGTGGAGAGCAGGACCCCGGCCCGCACGCGGTGGTCGGTGCGGTCCTCGCCGGGCTGTCCGTCCGCCCCGATCACCCGGGCACCGAGGAGCATGCCGACGGACTGGCCGCCCCACGAGTGCCCGGCGACCGCGAGGTTCGCCTGGTCGACACGTCGGGCGAGGCCGGGGACGGCGGCGATGAGGACGTCGAGGTCGTCGATGACCCGCTCGAGGTCGTCGACCCGGGTCTGCCAGATCGTCGCGTAGCGGGGGTCGTCGAGCGTCAGGCCGTAGCCCGTCGAGTCGAGGAAGGTGGGCTGGACGACGACGAACCCGTTGGCGGTCCAGTGGTCGACGAGCGGGTCGCCGCCGGTCGTCGACTGCCCGAAGCCGTGGGCGAAGACGATGACGGGCAGCTCGGTGCCCGTGATCGGGGCGGTGATCCGGACCTCGAGGTCGTGGCCGCGTGACGGCGCGGGCAGGGTGACGGGGCGCACGCTGATCACCTGGGGAGCGTTGCTGTTGCTGGCATCGGGGGTCCTTCCGGAAGTGGTCGTCACTCGAAACGGAGCGACGTTCCGGAACGATACGGAACAGCGCTCCGGATTGCAAGCGAAACGGATCGCCGTTCCGTTCCGTGCGCAGACCGTGCGATGATCGGGGGATGAGCACGCCGTCGAACGACTCCGCGCCGTCGAACGACACCGCGCCGTCCAACGACACCGCGCCGCCCCGGCGTCGCCGCGACGTCGAACGGAACGAGCGGACGATCCTCGACGCCGCGGCCGGTGTCTTCGCCGCGTCCGGCGTCGGTGCGCCGGTGCGCGAGGTCGCCGCCGCCGCCGGCGTGGGAGTGGGTACGCTCTACCGGCACTTCCCGACCCGCTCGGACCTGGTCGTCGCCGTCTACCGGCACCAGATCGAGGCCCTGGCCGAGGCCGGCCCCGTGCTGCTCGACTCGGCGCCGACGTCGTTCGACGCGATCCTGCGCTGGGTGCACCAGTTCGTCGACTTCCTCGGCACGAAGCACGGCCTGGCGCGCGTGTGGGAGGGCGACGCCGACGGCTTCACCGCGCTGCACACGCTGTTCGTCGACGAGCTCGTCCCCGTGCTCGGCGGCATGCTCGACGCCGCTCGCGCATCGGGCGAGGTGGTCGCGTCGGTGTCGCCGTACCAGCTGCTCCGCGCCGTCGGCGACCTGGTCGCGTGGAGCCCCCAGGACCCGGACTACGACGTGCGGACGATCGTGACGCTGCTGGTCACCGGCTTGCGGCAGGCGCAGCCGCCGGTCACCCCTGCGCCGGAGACCGGCGCGTAGCGCGCCGACGACCGACGCGGAGCGCGCCCGGTCAGACCGCGTGCAGCATCGCCACGCTCCGGTCCCACAGCTCTCGGGCCAGGTCGGCGTCCTCGGCCTGCGCGTTCGGTGCCGCCACCTTGCGCTTCACGTAGTACTCGCCGGTCGGGTAGTCGCGACCGGGGGTGTTGTCGGCCAGGTACACGAGTGTGTCGGCGCCCTTCTCCGGGGTCGTCAGGAACACGTGGCGCAGGGGCGTGTGGTACACGAGGTACATCGGCGAGGTCTTGTCGTTCGAGAACCCGGTGCTGATCGTGCCGGGGTGGAACGCCGTCGACGTCACACCTCGGTCGCGGTACCGGCGGTCGAGTTCCTTGGTGAACAGGATCTGCTCGAGCTTCGAGTCGCCGTAGGCCTTGGTGGCCCGGAAGTGCCGTTCGGCGTCGAGGTCGTCGATGTCGACGCGGCCGAAGAGCTTGTTCGCGACGCTCGAGGTGTTGATGACCGTTCCGCCGGACGCGACGAGCCGGTCCATCAGCAGCTCCGTGAGCAGGAACGGCGCCAGGTAGTTGACCTGGAACGTCAGCTCGTGACCGTCGACGGTGACCTGGCGGCCCGCGCTGAAGATGCCGCCGGCGTTGTTGGCCAGCACGTCGATCCGCGGGCAGCGTTCGAGCAGGTCGTCGGCGAGCCCCCGGACGGCGGACAGGTCCGAGAAGTCGGCCACGAAGTGGTCGACGCCGAGGTCGCGGGCGACCCGCTCGGTCTTCGCGGGGTTGCGACCGACCACCACGACCTCGTTCCCGCGGCGGACGAGCTCCCGCGCAGCGGCGACGCCGATGCCGTCGCTGGCGCCGGTGATGACGATGGTCTTCGCGGCCATGGGTGCTCCTCGGGTCGGGGCGAGCGTGCGCTCGGCTCCGTCCGTCCTACAGGGTCGGCCCTGAACGGAGCACGTGACGGACGGGAGGCACGTGGCGGGCCCGCCACGTGCCTCCCGTCCGCCGCCCGGTCGCCGCTCAGGCCGCGCCCGGCCCCGCCAGGTCGGCTGTCTGCACGACGACGCCGAGGGCGGGGAACACCGACCGGAACCGGGCGGCATGGGCGTCCGGGTCCGGGTCGTTCGTGGCGTCCTCGACGAGGACGACGTCGTAGCCCAGGTCGTACGCGGCCCGAGCCGTGGACTCGACGCCGAAGGTCGTCGCCTGGCCGACCACGACCACCTCGGTGACGCCGTCGGCGCGCAGCCGCTCGTCGAGGCCGGTGCCGGCGAAGGCGCTCCACCCGCCGCGGGTCAGGTTGCCGTCGGCGTCGGCCCGTTCGAGCAGCAGGGAGCCGTAGGCGACCGGAGCCAGGCGGGGGCCGCCGCCGTACTGGGTCGCGCCTGCCGGGGTCGTGGCGGGGTCGTGGCGGATGAACACCACCGTGCCGCCGCCGCCACGGGTGACGCGGGCGAGGGTCTCGACGTTGGCCACGACGGTCTCGACGGGGTGGGTGCGCTGGTACGGCGCGGTCCCGGCCTGCAGGTCGACGACGATCAGGGCGGTGTGTTCGGTGCGGGTGCGGGTCACCGGTCCAGGGTGCTCGACCGTCGGGCGCGGCGCGTACTGCGTCTGCGGTATCCCGGTCGCGGTCACCGGCCGGCCGGTCGGTGGGTGCGTGCACGCGTCGATCGCGGCGTACTCGCGGCTGAGTGCGGTCTGGTTCCGCTCGGTGCGCCACGACCGGATGCCGGGCGCTGCGGCCACGGCGGCGATCCACACGCCGGCATAGACGAGGACCGGCACGAGCGTCGGGTCCCCGCCGAGGGCGAGCAGACCGCCGAGCGCGACCGCCAGCACGGCGACCGCGGAACCGGCGATGTCGACGACACCGGCGAGCCGTGCGGGCTGCTGCTCGAGGGCGGCGATCCGGGTAAGTGCACGCTCGGCACGACGCTCGAGGAGCGGTCGTGCCGGGTCGGGGCGGGTGCGCAGACGCTGGAGCAGCAGGGACGTCGTGCCGAGCCGTCCGCCCTGCACGGTCACCGTCCAGCCGAACTGCTCCAGCGTGTGCCGGTGGAGCGACACGAACGCGGTCGGTGCGTACAGCACCCGGGTCTCCAGGTGGCGGGGGCCGGCGCGTGCAGGACAGCGCCGGCCCGGGCGGTGGTGTTCGTCATCGGGCTCGGGCCGCGCTCAGGCGGTCCGGCGGCGACTGGCCGCCTCGCACGCGCCGTAGACGACGTCGAACTGGCGGTCGACGGCCGGACGGATCCGCTTGGTGCGCGCCGCGCGGACGAGCTGGAAGGCCACGGGAGCGATCGCCCAGTTGACCAGGCCGCCGGCTCCGACGAGGAACACCGTCACCGGGTCGAGCCCGCCGAGCAGGTCGGGGACGGCCACGGTGTCCTGCATCGCGAACACCGAAGCGGCCAGCAGGACGCTGCCGATCGCGCCGAGGGTGTACGCGACCACCGACGCCGCGGTCGTGCGGGACCGTTCGAGGGCGTCGATCGTGGCCAGGGCGGTCTCGGCGTTCTGCTGGAGCTCGGTCAGTTCGACGGAGCGGACGGCACGGTCGCGGCGGAGGCCGAGGGTGCGCCGGCGGGTCGGTCCGACCGTTCGGTCCGAGCCGTCGGGCGTCCAGCCGAAGTTGCGGTAGGTGTCCGCGTACAGGGCGTCCTTGCCCCGTGGGACCTCGACCGTGCAGTAGTCGTAGGTCATGGGGGTGGTGTTCGTCGTGGTCAGCGTCATGGCGGTACCTCCGGTCGGTGCCGGATCGTTCCGGCCTGGTGTCGATCGTCCCGGGGACGGGCCGCGGGCAGATCCCCGATCGGTGGTACCCCCGACTACTGCGTTCGCAGTAGCCGGGCCGTTGACCCGCACGACAGGATGAGTGCATGCGGCGACTGCGGGCGATCTGGGGTTCGTGGCGTCCGGACGACCGCTGGGTGTTCCGCGGCACGGCCGCCGTCGTCCTGCTCGCGTGCGCGATCGAGTCTGGTCGGGTGATCGCGGCCGACGCCGGACCGGGGCCCGGCATCGCGGTCGCTGCGACCGTGCTCGCCGTCGTCATGGCGCCGTGGACACCGTGGGCGGCGCTCTGCCTCGCCACGATCGCGCCGGTGCTCGGAGGACTGTCTGGTTGGTCGCCGATCGTGACCTGGAGCTGCGCCGTGCTGCTGCTGTTCGCGGTGTCCTCGCGGGAAGGGCACCCGGTCCGCGCCGCGGCGATCGTCGCTCCCGGTGTGGTCATCGGCACGCTCCTCGCGCCGGGAGAGGGCGGTGCGGCGCCGACCGCCCTCGGCGCCCTCATCTCCGTCGTCGCCGCGGCGGCCATCGGCTCGGGGCTGCGGGTGCAGCACCAGTACCGGGCGTCGTTGGAACAGCGCGCCGCCGATGCCGTCGCCACGCGGGAACTCGAGGCCGAACGCCGCGTGGCCGAGGAACGCGTCCGGATCGCGCGGGACCTGCACGACGTCATCGGGCACGAGATCGCGGTGGTCAGCATGCAGCTCGGGGTCGCCGAGGTCACCCTGCCCGCCGGGGCCGACGAGGCCCGGCGCGCGCTGGACGCCGCCCGCGATGGCGTGCGGAACGTCCTCACGGAGACGCAGCACGTCCTGACGGTGCTCCGTTCGGCGTCGGGCAGCGATGCCGACCTCGACGACCCGACGGCACCAGCCCCCGGCATCGAGCAGCTCCCCGGACTCATCGCGTCGTACGAACGGATCGGCCTCGACGTCGATGCCCGACTGGACGACATCGGCCCGGTCTCCGCGCCGATCGGTGTGACGGTCTACCGGGTGTTGCAGGAGTCGCTCACCAACGCCCACCGGCACGGCGAGGGCCGGACGACCGTCACCCTCGCCCGTGCCGGTGACGACCTGGTCCTCGAGGTCCGCAACCCCGCCGGCGGACCCCGGCGAGCGACCTCGTCGCAGGCCGGACCGGCGGGCTCGGCCTGGTCGGCATGCGCGAACGCGTCGCCGCCGTGGAGGGGTCCGTCCAGGCCGCGGCGGACGGCGTGCTGTTCGTCGTCCGCGTCCACCTGCCCACCGCGAACGGAGCACGATGACCACACGAGTGATCCTGGTCGACGACCAGGACATGATCCGACTGGGGCTCCGTGCGATCCTCGACCGGCAGGACGGCATCGAGGTCGTCGGCGAGGCCGCAGACGGGCTCGCCGCGGTGCAGACGGCGCTGTCGGTCCCGGCGGACGTCGTCATGATGGACATCCGGATGCCGGGCATCGACGGGGTCGAGGCGACCCGACGGATCCGCGCGGAACGCACCGCCGAGCAGGTGCGCATCGTCATGCTGACGACCTTCGACCAGGACGAACTCGTCTTCGCGGCGCTGCGTGCCGGGGCGAACGGGTTCCTCAGCAAGGCCGCGGGACCCGCAGAACTCGTCGCCGCGATCGAGGAGGTGGCAGCGGGCAGAGGGGCGCTGTCCGCGGCGGCCGCAGCGGCGCTCATCGGACAGGTCGCCCGCACCCCCGCGTCCTCCGTCGACCCGGAGATGACCCGGCGCTTCGAGGCCCTCACCGCTCGCGAGCGCGACGTCGTGGTGATGGTCAGCCGAGGTCGGGGCATCGACGCCATCAGCGCCGAGCTCTTCCTCTCACCACTCACGGTCAAGACCCACGTGAACCGGGCCATGGCGAAGGTCGACGCCCGCGACCGGGCCCAGCTCGTGGCGTTCGCGTTCCAGGCCGGCCTGGTCGACTGAGGTCGGCGCCGGCCCAGGCGCCGGCGCTTCCGGGAACCGTCGCAGCGCCATCGCGAGCCCGATCACCGCAGCCACACCGCCGAGGAACACCCCGCTCGCACCCGTGGACGCAGCAGCGTCCTCAGCGCTGCCCGCGAACGAGAGCAGGGCCGACTGGGTCAGCACGAGCAGGATCACCGCGGCGGCGACGTTCACGAGCTTCGTCGCCTCGACGAGTGGTTCCCCGTCCTTGCGTGCGGTCACCGCACCCCAGACCCCGATCCCCAGCTCCGCGAACGTCGCCGCCGCGATGACGATCGCCACCCACTTGTCGTAGTGCACGGGGTGCGCCCGCCCGACGAGCATCGGCACGCTGCACCCGACGAACACGATCGACATCGCGGTCACCGCACCCCCGATCCACCGGTGTCCGGCCTGCCGGAACCGCATCCGGTCGCCGTTCGCCGCGTCGAACGCGAACGACAGTCGGTGCCGACGGACGGCCCAGACCTTCGCGGCCGCGACCCCGAGCGTGAAGACCACGGTCGCGGCGAGGAACAACGAGGGAGCCGCCCAGAACAGGACGACCTTCCACCCCGCCATCACGAGGCTGCTCGGCACCGACAGCACGGCGAGCACGAGCCCGCGCCGCGGCCGGTCCCGCCACACCGTGACGGCGTACTGCACGGCGACCTTCCTCGTCAGGGGCATCAGTCGAACGTGACGACGACCTTGTCGGCCGCGCCCGGGGTCGCCGCCACCCGGAGGGCCTCGAGCACGTCGCTCGCCGGGAAGACGTCGCTGACGATCTGCGCGTACGCCTCGGGGTTCGCGATGATGTGCTCGGTGACGTCGAAGATCTCGGTCGGGTACCCCATCGCGGTCACGATCGTCGGCTCGACGGCCAGCAGGTCACCGAAGTCGACCTCCACGGGCCGCTTGTGCACGGCCACGACGCCGATCGTCGCGCGGTGCTTCGCCAGTCGCAACGCCGTCTGCACGGTGGCGGGGACCCCGGCGGCGTCGAGCCAGACGTCGGTGCCGGCCTTGCCACCGTGCCCGACGCCGTCTCGTGCTTCGCCGTGCAGGGCGATCAGGCGCTCGTCGAGCGGTTCCTCCGCCGAGTTCACGACCGCATCGGCCCCGACGAGCAGGGCCTTCTCGAGCCGCGAGGCGATCACGTCGACGACGACCACGTGCCCGACGCCGAGCGCCTTGTAGCTGATCACGGCGCCCAGCCCGATCGGGCCGGCACCGAACACGACGACCGTGTCGCCCGGTTGCGGCGCGGTCCGGTTCACGGCGTGCAGGGCGACCGCCATCGGCTCGTTGAGCGCGGCCACCTGCCAGGGCAGGTCCTTCGGGACCAAGGCGACGCTGGTGCCGAGCACGGCCTGCTCGACGAGCAGGAACTCGGAGAGCCCGCCCGTGGGGCCGCCGTTGCCGATGATCCCGCGTGGGTCGCCCATCGGGTTCACCACCACGTGGTCGCCGACGGCGATGCCCTCGACCGCGTCGCCGACGACGGCCACCTCTCCGGCGACCTCGTGTCCGAGTGGCGTGTGCCCTTCGCGCGGCGGGATGCCGCCGCGCGCGGCGTAGAAGGCGTCGGAGCCGCAGACCCCGCACGCCTTGACGGCGATCAGGACGTCGGCGGGGCCGACCTCGGGGACGGGCTCGTCGCGGATCTCGACGGATCCGGGGCCGGTGACGACGACGGTGCGCATGGTGCTCCTCACGGCACGAGCACGGGCGGCTCGGGACGGAACCATCTGACCAAGACGGCGACCGACGCACGTACTGCGATCGCAGTAGCGCCGGGTCATCGGACGGGAGGCACGTGGCGGGCCCGCCATGTGCCTCCCGTCCGCTCTGGTCGACGGATCGTGGCCGCCGTCAATGGCCCTCGGGGCCACCAGAAGGGGCGCATGCGTTCATCCCTGCTCTCGTTGGTAACAGTTACGACCGAAACAGAACCAAGGCCACGGACCTTCTACCGCTCCTCACTTGCTCTTGTCGGCTCGATGCGCTCGTCCACCACGTCCACCCGCGCCAGCACGTTCGCGAACCCGCGCCGCCCTCGGGTGGCGAACAGCCCGATGACGGCTGCGACGGCGAGAGCGAACGCCAGCAGGCCGGTGAAGGGCACCGCGGCGGCGGTGGCCGTCGCCCACCCGCCGGAGCCCGCGGCCCACCGCACCAGGCGCTGCCAGGCCGTCGGCCGCGGCTCCGGTCGGAGCCGGACGACCGCCTCGCCGAGCGTGCGCCCGGACGCGAGCACCACCACCAGCTGGACCGCCGGTGCGACGAAGGGCAGCGTGGCGAGCAGGACCCGCGCGAGCGTGGAGTTCAGGTCCTGCCCGGCGAGGGCGAACGACAAGCTCGTGATCGACACCAGCGCGCCGGTGGTCAGCACCATGGCGAGCAGGTCGCAGAACATCCCGAACCCGCGGCGCCAGATCGTCACCCGGCGGGGCAGGTCCGACGACGGCTCGCCCCGGTGCCGGACGAGCACCCAGAGCACGGGGGAGACCAGGGTCCCGACGAGCGCCCCGGTGGTGTTCGCGAGCAGGTCGTCGACGTCGAACAGCCGGTACGAGCACGGGTACAGGAACCAGTCGCCCGTCAGCTGCGTGCACTCGATGAGCAGCGACACCAGGAACCCGGCGACGGTCCCGACGATCACACCGGCCAGGAACCGTCCGTGCAGGAACACGTGCCGCACGAGCATGCCGAGGGGGACGAACAGGATGACGTTGAAGACCACCTGCGCCGCGGCCGGGTTCGCGAGCAGCGACCGGGGGCCGGAGAGCCCGCCCTCCTTCGCGATGTCCCCGACGAACGCGAACGGCGTCAGCTGCGGTCCGGAGGCGGCGCGACAGATCGCCGCGACCTCGCTGGTGTCGGGCAGGGGCAGGAGCGTGTACGTGACGAGGGCGAGCCCGTAGACGACCGTGGCGAACGCCAGCACCGCGTTGCCGACGCCGAGGGTGCCCCGGCGTCGGTACTGCAGCGCTGCCCACGGCACCAGTCCGGCGATGGCGATCGCGGACCCGACGAGCAGCGCGATGACGGCTGGTGTGGCGGAGGTCATCCCTCGACCCTAGAGAACCGTCGGGCACGAGGGCTGTGGCGCACGAGAAGATGGGGTGTGACCACCGCGACCAGCATCCTCGACGCGATCGTCCGCCACGTGGACGCGACCGGCTTCGGCGCCCACGGGCTGCACGTCCGCACCGGTGGCGACGGCGCCGCGGACGACGTCGCCGAGCACCGCTGGACGCCCGACGTGCGCGAGGAGATCCACTCCGCGGCGAAGGGCGTCTGCGTCCTCGCCACCGGGATCGCCGCCGACGAGGGCCTGGTGGACGTCGACGAACCGATCGCCGCTTCGCTGCCCGGGTTCGAGTTCGGCGACGGCGTCGACCAGGTCACCCTCCGGCACCTGCTCACGATGACGAGCGGGATCGACATGCCCTGGTCGGCGACGGAGCTGACCGACTGGCCGGACCTGGCGGCCGAGTTCCTGCGGCGGCCCTCGCGGGGTCGCGTGTTCCAGTACGCCAACGTCAGCACCTACACCGCCATGCGCGTGCTCGAGACCCGCGTCGGCGACGTCGGGTCGTTCGTGTCCCGACGGTTGTTCGATCCGCTCGGCATCGAGGACGTGGAGTGGTCACGCTGCGCGAACAGGTACGTCGCCGCCGGTGAAGGACTGGCGCTCCGGACCGCGGAACTCGCGCGCCTCGGTCGACTCATCCGCGACGGCGGCGTGGTCGACGGGGAACGCATCGTCAGCGCCCGCTGGTGCGACGCGATGCACTCCGACTGGGTCGAGCGTGAGGGGACCGGACCCGGGTACCACCGCTACGCGATGGCCGGCTGGGGCGGTCCGGGGAGACTGTGGCGGCTGCACGGCGCGTACGGGCAGATGCTGCTGTTCGACGACCACCCCGACGGCGACACCGTCGTCACGATCACCGCCGACGACCACTTCGGCGCCGACGCGATGGCCTCGTTCGTCGCCGAGGAGCTCGCCCGGCAGCGGTAACCGGCAGCGGTAACCGGCAGCCGCAGGCGGCGGCGGTCGCTGGCAGCCGTCGCTGGCAGCCGTCGCGTCCTCGCCGTGCGAGGATCGATCAGTGCAGGAACAGACGCCCGTCGCGATCATCATCGCGGCCATGAGCGAAGAGGTCTCCGCCTTCGCCGACCTGTTCGGCGGGGTCCCGATCCTCGACGGCCCCGTCGGAGGCCACGACCCGCACCAGCTGCTCGACATCGGCGGCGCCACCGTGGCCGTCCGCCGCAGCGGCATCGGCTTCACGAACGCGACGGCCGCCGTGGCACACGGCTTCCACGACTTCGGACCCGGCATCCCCGTGATCAGCGTCGGGACCGCCGGTGGCCTCATGCACGGCATCGCGATCGGTGACGTCGTCGTCGGCGATCGGTACGTCAACCTCAACGCGGACGCCACCGCGTTCGGCTACGCCCTCGGCCAGGTGCCCGGCATGCCGACCGGGTACGCCCCGGACGCCCGACTGGTCGAGCTGGCGATGGCCGCCGACATCGCCTGGCCGCTGCGCTCGGCGACGATCGGCTCGAGCGAGGTCTTCGTCACCGAGGGGCGCGCCCGGACGCTCCGCGGTGCCTTCCCCGACGTGGCCGCCGTCGACATGGAGTCGGCCGCCATCGCCCAGTTCGCCCACGTGCACGACATGCCGTTCGTGTCGGTCCGCTGCATCAGCGACCTCTGCGCTCCCGACGGTGCCGAGTTCCGCGAGCACCTGGACGGCGCCGCGGCGCGCGCCGCCCGCGTGGTCCACGACCTGGTGCGCGGCCTGCGTCCCTGAGACCCGGCCCCGGCGCACGTCGAGAGCCGCGGTGCTGCCCGCGAAAGCGACAAACCTGCGGCACGGGGCACCGTCCGGTCCGGCATCGCGACAGATCTCCGAGAACTGTTCGCGGCACGCTGTCGCTTTCGCGGATGTGGGCCGGGCCCACCGTCGGACGGGAGGCGCGGTGCGGGCCCGCCACGGGCCTCCCGTCCGCCCCCGGCGCACGTCGAGAGCCGCGGTGCGCACGCATGTGCGCCACCTGCGAGCGCATCCCGCGCACGGTGCGATGATGAGCGGCGGCCGTCGCCCGGACGGCCGGAGACGGAAGTGCCGAGCGTGACCGAGACCCGCTCCGAGACCCCGACGGAACCGTCGAAGCCGACGGACCAGACCACCCCCACGACCGAGGCCACCGACGACGGTGGCCACGGCCCGCGCAAGGGCGTCGCCGTCCTGGCGCTCGCCGCACTCGGTGTCGTGTTCGGCGACATCGGGACGAGTCCGCTCTACGCCCTGCGCACGGTGTTCACGATCGACGACGGCCTGGTGAAGGCCAACCAGGAAGACGTCTACGGCGTCATCTCGATGATGTTCTGGAGCATCACGATCATCGTCTCGATCAAGTACGTGCTGATCCTGATGCGCGCCGACAACGACGGCGAGGGCGGGGTGATGGCGCTCGCCGCCCTGGCCCGCAGGCTCTACGCGAAGCGTCGCGGTGGTGCGGTGATCTTCCTGGTGATCGGCATCGTCGGCGTCTCGCTCTTCTACGGCGACTCCGTGATCACCCCGGCCGTGTCGGTGCTGTCCGCGGTCGAGGGGCTCGGTACCGCGGCGCCGTCCGTCGAGCACCTGATCGTGCCGATCGCCGCGGTCATCCTGGTCGTGCTGTTCGCGGTGCAGCGCTTCGGCACCGGCAAGGTCGGCAACCTGTTCGGACCGGTGATGCTGCTCTGGTTCGTCGTGATCGCCGCCGCCGGCGTCCCGCACATCCTCGAGCACCCCGGCGTCCTGCAGGGGCTGTCGCCGACGTGGGCGATCTCGTTCACCTTCGCGCACCCGTACATCACGTTCGTGGCGATGGGTGCAGTGGTGCTCGTGATCACCGGTGCGGAGGCGCTCTACGCCGACATGGGGCACTTCGGACGGTCGCCGATCCTGAAGGCCTGGTTCTTCGTGGTGTTCCCGGCGCTCGTCCTCAACTACCTCGGGCAGGCGTCGCTGGTGCTGCGCGACCCGTCGGCCGCGAAGGACCCGTTCTTCCTGCTGTTCCCGGACGCGCTGCGGTTGCCGGTGGTGGTGCTGGCGACGCTCGCGACGGTGATCGCGAGCCAGGCCGTCATCTCCGGGGCGTTCTCGCTCACCCGTCAGGCCGTCCAGCTCGGGCTGCTGCCGCCGCTCACGATCCGGCAGACCTCGCGGCGGGAGAGCGGGCAGATCTACCTGCCCGCGGTCAACCTGCTGCTGTTCATCGGCGTCCTCGCGATCATGCTCGCGTTCCGGTCGTCAGCGAACCTGGCCACCGCGTACGGGGTGTCCGTCACCGGAGCCCTGGTCGTCGACACGCTCCTGCTCCTGCTCGTCGTCCGCCCGCTGTGGAAGTGGGCCACCTGGAAGCTCGTGGTCGCGGCGGTGGCGTTCGGCGGGCTCGAGCTGACCTTCCTCGCCGGCAACCTGTCGAAGATCATCCACGGTGGTTGGGTGCCGCTCCTCATCGCGCTGGCGGTGATCACGGTGATGACGACGTGGCGCCGTGGTCGGGCGCTCGTCCAGGAGGAACGCAAGGAGCGCGAAGGGTCGCTCGCCGAGTTCATCGACCGCATCAACCACGAGCACATCCCGCGGGTTCCCGGCGTGGCGGTCTTCCCGCACCCGAACAAGGAGACCACGCCGCTGGCGCTCCGGGCCAACGTCGAGCACAACCACGTGGTGCACCGGACCGTCCTGATCGTCTCGGTGCTCACCGCCAACGTGCCGCACGTCCCGCACGCGAAGGCGTTCTTCCGCGACGACCTCGGCTACGACGACGACGGCATCGACCACATCACGGTGAAGTTCGGGTTCTCGGACGACCAAGACCTGCCGAAGGCCCTGCACGCCGCCTGCCTGGCCGAGGTCCTGGACATCGACCCGGAGGAAGTGCTCCGGGCGTCCTACTTCATCTCCCGCGGAGCCCTCCGTCCGATGCCCGGCAACCGGGGGATGGTGGCCTGGCGCAAGAAGCTCTTCGTCGGACTCGCCCACAACGCCGCCGACCCCGCAGCACGCTTCGGTCTCCCCGCGCAGCGCACCGTGACGATGGGCAGCGACGTCGAGATCTGACCGCGTCGTGCACCGGCGTTCTGCATCGGCATCCGCATCCGCAGAGCGCAGGCCCCCGTTCGGGGGTGATGGTCTTGTGCGCCCGTTCAGGGTTACGCTCATCGGAACCACACCACAGCTGCAGGCAGCATCACCAACTGCCGGACCAGCACCAGGATCAGGAGCGAAGCCACATGAGGCTTGGAGTACTCGAGCGCGCCCAGAAAGACCCAGGGGCGTCCACTTCCACCCGATGGTCAGGCCGGAGCAAGGGCGTCGCGATCGTCACCGCAGCCCTCCTCGGCGCCGGCGGCAGCATCCTCGCCGCCGCCCCCGCGACGGCAGCGCCCGTCGCGTCGACCGGGCAGGGGCGCTTCCTCAGCGGCTCCGCGCTCGGGTTGAACCTCGACGACATCCTCACCGTGACCCCGGCGGACGCGGTCAACACCGGTGGGGCCACGGACACCGACGTCCACCCGCTCGACGTCACCGCGCTCAACGCGGTCAACGTCAACCTGGGCGGGGGCCTCAACCTGCTCGGGAACAACGGCATCCTCACCCTCGGTGCCGTCAACCAGTACGCCGCCGCCAACGCCGACGGCAGCTCCGTCGCCGCGTCCGGCGCGGTGACGAACACCGGCGGGATCGGCGTCGGCGGCCAGGACGGCGTCCCGCAGTCCAACGCCACGCTCGACCTGTCGGGTCTCATCGGGGCCGACCTGGCGGGCGCACTCGCGAACGCCCAGCTCCAGGTCGGCGCCGTCTCGGCCACCGCTGCGCAGGCAGCCGGCCCGGACGGTGCGCAGACGGGCGACTACGGCATCGCCGGACTCGACCTGTCGCTGACGAGCCCCGTGCTCGGCACCACCGTCTCCGGTCTCCGCACCACCCTCGGCACGCTCCAGCCGACGGTCGACGGCGTCGAGGACACCCTGAACGCGCTCGGCCCGCTCGTCCAGGTCCAGGGCCTGCCCGACCTCGTCACGGTGCTCGACTCGGCCACCGGCGACGTCACCAGCGCCGACGGCTCGATCACGGCGAACCTGCAGACCGGTGCGATCACGGTCGACGTCGCCGCAGTGCTGACGAACGCCGGCCTGGACATCAACAACCTGCCGGCGAACACCGAGCTGCTGCCGTACATCACGGAGGCACTCACGACCCAGCTCCTGCCGGCGGTCACCACCGCGCTGCAGGGCGTCGTGACCCAGCTCACGCAGTCGCTACGCGGGCTCACCGTCACGGTGGCCGGGCTCCCGCTGCCGATCGGTCAGCTCCTCGACGTCGTGAACCCCGTCATCGCGCAGGTCGTCGCCCCGATCAACCAGGTCGTCGCCGGCCTCGGTGAGACGGTCATCACGCCCCTCGCCAACGCCCTGACGACGGTCGTGTCGTTGCAGGCAAACGTGCAGGAGACCAGCGCCGACGGCGTCTTCACCCAGCGTGCCCTGCGCGTCGCACTGGTGCCGGCCGCCGGCACCGCCGTCGTCAACCTCGCCTCGGCTGCGGTCGGCCCGAACGCCGGTCCGCTCGCGGTCCCGACGATCACGTCGCTCGACCCGGACAACGGTCCGGTCGCCGGTGGCACGGTCGTCACCGTCACGGGCACGGGCTTCACGGACGACGCCACGGTGTCGGTCGACGGTTCCGACCCGATCGCGGCGGACTCCGTCTCCGACGACGGCACCGAGCTGACGTTCACGACGCCGGCGCACGTCGTCGGCACGGTCGACGTCACCGTCACGACGCCCGCCGGTGAATCCGACCCGCTCGACTTCACCTACACCGACGACGCGGCCGTGGTTCCGACGATCACGACGCTCGACCCGGACAACGGGCCGGTCGCCGGTGGCACGGTCGTCACCGTCACGGGGACGGGCTTCACGGACGACGCCACGGTGTCGGTCGACGGTTCCGACCCGATCGCGGCGGACTCCGTCTCCGACGACGGCACCGAGCTGACCTTCACCACGCCGGCGCACGACGCCGGGACGGTCGACGTCACGGTCACCACGCCTGCCGGCACCTCGGACCCGCTCGACTACACGTACAACCCGGCACCCGCAGCGGTGCCCACGCTCACGACGCTCGACCCCGACAACGGGCCGGTCGGCGGCGGCACGCTCGTCACCGTCACGGGCACCGGGTTCACCGACGACGCGACCGTCTCGGTCGACGGGTCCGACCCGATCGACCCGGAGTCGGTCTCCGACGACGGCACCGAGCTGACCTTCACCACGCCGGCGCACGTCGCCGGTCCCGTCGACGTGACGGTCACGACCGACGCCGGGACCTCGGACCCGCTGACGTACACCTACAACCCGGCACCCGCCGGGGCCCCGACGCTGACGGCGCTGGACCCCGACAACGGTCCGGTCACCGGTGGCACGGTCATCACGGTCTCCGGCACGGGCTTCACCGACGACTCGACGGTCTCGGTGGACGGTTCCGACCCGATCACGCCGGACAGTGTGTCTGACGACGGCACCGAGCTGACGTTCACGACGCCGTCGCACACCGCCGGTGCGGTCCCCGTGACCGTCACCAACGGCTCCGGCACCTCGGCGCCGCTGCTGTACACGTACAACCCGGCTCCGGCCGCGGTCCCGACGATCTCCGCGCTGGACCCCGACAACGGTCCGGCTGCGGGCGGCACGGTCGTGACCGTCACGGGCACCGGCTTCACCGACGACTCCACGGTCTCGGTGGACGGCTCCGACCCGATCACTCCGGACAGCGTGTCGGCGGACGGCACGACGCTCACCTTCACGACCCCGGCGCACGCTGCCGGTGACGTCGAGGTCACGGTGACGACCCCGGGTGGCACGTCCGACCCGCTGGTCTACACCTACAACCCCGCGTCGACCACGACGACCCCGCCGCCGGTGATCACCTCGCCGACGGACGGCGGCACCGTCACGACGCCCAACCCGCCGATCACCGGTACCGGTCAGCCCGGCGCGACCGTCACGGTCACCGACGGCACGGTCATCGTCTGCACCGCGGTCGTCGCGGCAGACGGTACCTGGAAGTGCACCCCGATCGTCGGCTTCGGCCCGGGAACGGTGACCATCACCGCCACCCAGACCGGCGCAGACGGCACCTCGGCGGCGTCCGACCCGGTGACGTTCACCGTCCGCCTGGCAACCGCCGGCGCCGGTGGGACCGGCCCGAACGGGACGCTCGCCTACACCGGCAGCGACCCGGCCCCGGTGATCGCCTTCGCGATCCTGCTGATGCTCGCGGGCGTCGGGCTCACCATCGCCCGCCGATTCCGTCGGGCCTAGTCCGCACCACCAGCAGCGCCCGTCGGTATCCGTCCCGGCGGGCGCTGCTGCGTGCGTGCGTGCGAGCGCGGTGCATGCGTGCGCATCATGCGACACGGCACCGGTTGATCGACGCGTGGAACGTCGGAACATGCGCACGCACGGTGCGGACGGGAGGCGCGGTGCCAGCCCGTCACGGGCCTCCCGTCCGCAAGTGGGCGCGATCAGTGCCCGAGCTGCTCCCGCAGGTACGGCGCGGTCCGGCTCTCGGCGGACGCCGCGACCTCGGCGGGGGTGCCGGTGGCGACGACGCGGCCGCCGTCCTCGCCGCCGGAGGGCCCCATGTCGATGACGTGGTCCGCACTCGCGACGACGTCCATGGCGTGCTCGACCACGACGACGGTGTTGCCGGCGTCGGTGAGGCGCGCGAGCTGTGCGGTCAGCAGCTCGACGTCGGCGGGGTGCAGGCCCGTCGTCGGTTCGTCGAGCAGGTAGAGCGTGTGCCCGGTGCGCGCGCGTTGCAGTTCGGTCGCGAGCTTGATGCGCTGGGCCTCGCCGCCGGACAGCTCCGGTGCGGGCTGTCCGAGTCGCAGGTAGCCGAGGCCCACCTGGCGCAGGGCCTCGAGCCCTCGGGCGGCGGCCGGCAGCGACGCCAGGAAGGGCGCGGCCTGGTCGACGGTCATGCCCAGGACGTCGGCGATCGACGCCCCGTCCCACTGCACCTCGAGCGTCTCGTCGTTGTAGCGCGCACCGTGGCACTCCGGGCAGGGCGCCCAGCTGCCCGGCAGGAACAGGAGCTCGACGGACACCGAGCCCTCGCCCTGGCACACCTCGCACCGGCCGCCGGCCACGTTGAACGAGAAGCGGCTGGCGGTCCAGCCGCGGGCCTTCGCGTCGTCGGTCGCGGCGAACGCGGCACGCACGGCGTCGAAGAGCCCGGTGTAGGTGGCGAGGTTCGAACGCGGGGTCCGGCCGATCGGCTTCTGGTCGACCTGCACGACGCGGTCGACGAGCGGGTGCGACGTCGCGACGCCGGGCAGGACCCCGCCGACGAGCGACGACTTGCCGGAGCCGCTGACGCCCGTGACCGCGGTGAGCACCCCGAGCGGCAGGTCGACGTCCAGGTCCTGCAGGTTGTGCAGGGTGAGGTCGCGCAGTTCGAGGGTCCCGACGGGGGTCCGGACGGTGCGCTCGCCGTCGGCACGGTCGCGCGGGTGCAGGAACCGTCGGGTGACCGATGCCTCGACGTCGGCGAGGCCGTCGACGGGGCCGCTGTACAGGACGGTGCCCCCGCCGGACCCGGCACCCGGGCCGACGTCGACGATCCAGTCGGCCCGCCGCACGATGCTCATGTCGTGCTCGACGACGAAGACGCTGTTGCCGCCGGCGCGCAGGTCGTCGAGGACCTCGACCAGGGACTCGGCGTCGGCCGGGTGCAGGCCGGCGCTCGGTTCGTCGAGCACGTAGACGACACCGAACAGGCCGGAGCGCAGTTGTGTCGCGATGCGCAGGCGCTGCGTCTCGCCGGGGGAGAGCGTCGGGGTGGCCCGGTCGAGCGCGAGGTACCCGAGGCCCAGGCCGACGAGCACCTCGACCCGGGTGAGCAGGTCGTGTGAGATCGCGACCGCGACCTCGGTGTGCTCGCCGGAGGAGGCGCGTGCGGTGGCAGCGCCGGCGTCCGTGATGGTGGCGATCGGGCGCAGGACGTCGGCCAGCGCCGTGAGCGGCAGGCCGTTCAGGTCGGCGATCGAGTGGCCGCCGACCGTCACCGCGAGCGCGGCCCGGGTCAGGCCGGTGCCGCCGCAGAGGCCGCACGGACCCGACTCGACGAACTGCAGCACCTTGGTCCGCTGGGTCTCGCTCTGCGAGTCGGCGAGGGTGTGCATCACGAACTGGCGTGCGCTCCAGAACCGCCCCTTGTACGGCTTCGCCACGCGGTCGCGCTTCGGGTGGACCTGGACCACCGGCTGCTCCTCGGTGAACAGCAACCAGTCGCGGTCCTGTCGGGAGAGCTCACGCCACGGCACGTCGATGTCGTAGCCGAGCACCGCCGTGACGTCGCGCAGGTTCTTGCCCTGCCACGCCCCGGGCCACGCCGTGATCGCGCCGTCGCGGATGCTCAACGACGGGTCGTGCACGGCCGAGGCCTCGGTGACCTCGTGGGCGATGCCGAGTCCGTGGCACCGCGGGCAGGCCCCGGCCACGGTGTTCGGCGAGAACGAGTCGGATTCGAGCCGGTCGGCCCCGGACGGGTAGGTGCCGGCGCGGGAGAACAGCATGCGCATCGAGTTCGACAGGGTCGTCAACGTGCCGACGGTCGAACGGCTGCTCGAGCACCGCGGCGCTGCTGCAGGGCCACGGCAGGCGGCAACCCGGTGATCGAGTCGACGTGCGGCGTCGAGCCCTGCGCGATGAGCCGTCGGGCGTAGGGAGCGACGGACTCGAGGAAGCGGCGCTGTGCCTCGGCGAACACCGTGCCGAACGCGAGCGAGGACTTGCCGGAGCCGGAGACGCCGGTGAAGGCGACGATGCGGTTGCGCGGGATGTCCACGTCGACGTCCTGCAGGTTGTGCTCACGGGCGCCGCGGACGCGGATGAAGTCGTCGGGCCCCGGTTGGTCGTCGGTCACGGTCGAGCGGGGAGCGGGCATCTGCTCGATGGTAGGCGGGTGCTGCTGAACGTGGTGAAGGGCCGTCCCGGTTGCCCGGGGCGGCCCTTCACGTGTGGTGCGGTGGTGCGTGTGGTGCGGGGTGTTACTTGATCTGTGCGGTGATGGTGGCGGTGCCGACGAGGAGGCCGCGCTTGACGGCGTCGGTGCCGAAGGTCTTGTTCAGCAGGCCGGCGGCGTCCTCGGAGACGTGGACGGTGGTGCCGGTCAGGATGGCGTTGTCGCCCTCGAGCTGGAGGGGCTTGAGGGAACCGCCCCAGAGCTCGAACAGGTACGCGTTGGACGCGGCGACCTTGCCGTTGACCAGGACGTCACCGTAGAGCTTGGAGGAGCCCGGGTTCACGACGAAGTTCTCGAGCGTGACGGTGGTGTCGCCGGCCTTCAGGGTCAGGCCGGAGTCGTCGTGGTTGAGCAGGCCCTGCACGTAGGGCTTGTAGTTGCCGTCCGGCGACCAGTACGTGACCGACCCGGCGGTGATCGGGAACGACACCGACCCGTCGGCCAGGGTTGCGTCCCCGGAGACGCCGGGGGTGAGCTTGAGGGCGGTGAGGGCGTCGGTGAAGCCGGAGTCGAGCTTCACGGCGGTGGAACCACCGAGGACCTCGGGGACCGAGGCGACGGGTGCGGGGATCTTCGACGACGACGACGAGACCGTGTGGATCGCGGGGGTCGAGGCCTGTGCGGAGGAGATGCCGAACGCGGCACCGCCGAGCACGAGGGCGCCGGTCGTGGCGAGGGTGATGGAGGTCTTCAGGCTCTTGCGCATGGTGAACATTCCTTTGCTGAGGTGTCGCGCTCGGCGCGGCTGCTGTGTGCGCGCCGAACACACCCTGGTGCAGGGTGGAGAACCAGCAATGTGCGGCTGGTGAGCGCTCCGGGTGGTTCCCGGTCTGTGCAGGTGATTCGGGGGCCTCCGGCAAAAGGTTTGGACCGATCTGTCCTCGTTACCGGTCTGTGACCTTCGTGCCCTGGACGCGACCAGCGGACGGACGGGAGGCCCGGTGCCAGCTGGCACCGGGCCTCCCGTCCGTCGTCGACGTGCGTTCAGAACGCCTTGCCGGGATTCAGGGTCCCCGCCGGGTCCAGGGCGTCCTTGACGGCACGGTGCATCGCGAGGACCCGCTCGCCCAGCTCCTGCCGCAGGCCGGGCAGCTTGAGCAGGCCGACGCCGTGCTCTCCCGTGACGGTGCCGCCGAGTGCCAGGCAGTCCGCGACGATCTGGTCGAACGCCTGCTTCGCGCGGGCCTTCGCGGCGTCGTCGCCCTCGGGAGCGATGATCAGCGGGTGCAGGTTGCCGTCGCCGGCGTGCGCGATGTTCGCGATGGTGACGTCGTGCGCGGCCGCGGTCGACTGGATCCGTCGGAGCATCTCGGGCACCGCGCTGCGGGGCACGCAGATGTCCTCGGTGAGCACCGGGCCGAGCCGCTCGAGTGCCGGGTACGCCAGTCGCCGTGCCTGAAACAGCCGGTCGATGTCGTCGGGGTCCGTGGCGCGCTCGACGTCGGTGCCGCCGGCCTGCGCGAAGACGGCCGCGACCTGGTCGGCGAGCTCGTCCCCCGCGGCACCGCGCTCGTCGACCCGGGCCAGCAGCAGGGTGTCGACGTCGGACGGCAGCCCGAGGTGCATCCAGTCGTCGACGGCCCGCAGACAGGTCCGGTCCACGATCTCGAGTGCGGCGGGGATGATCCCGGCACGCGAGATCGCGGCGACGGCGTCCCCGGCGGCGCTGAGCGAGGGGAAGTAGCCGATCACGGCGCGTTCGTCGCGTCCGGCCAGGGGGAGCAGCTTGACGGTGACCGACACGACGATGCCGAGCGTGCCCTCCGAGCCCACCATCAGGCCGGCCAGGTCGTACCCAGCGACGCCCTTCGCCGTGCGGCGTCCGAGCTCCACCACGGAACCGTCGGCCAGCACGACGGTCATCCCGAGCACGTAGTCGCGGGTGACGCCGTACTTCACGCAGCAGATCCCGCCGGCGTTCGTCGCGACGTTGCCGCCGATCGTCGAGATGGCCGAGCTCGCCGGGTCCGGCGGGTACCAGAGTCCGTGTTCCGCGACGGCAGCCCGCAGTGCGTCGTTGATCACACCGGGCTGGGCGACGGCGTAGCGCTCGTCGGTGTTCACCTCGAGCACGGCGTCCATCAGCTCGAGGGACAGGACGACCGATCCGGCCATCGCGTTCGCCCCGCCGGACAGCCCGGTCCCGGCGCCGCGCGGCACGACCCGCACGCCGGCGGCTGCCGCCCACCGGACGGTGGCGACGACGTCGTCGGTGCTGCGTGCGAGGACGACGGCGAGCGGTGCCGTGGAGTCGGCCCACTCGGCGTCGTCGTGGCGGTACCGCTCGAGCGACGCCGGGTCGCGGAGGACCTGGTCCGGCGCGAGCAGGTCGTCGAGGTCGGCGGTGTCGACGGCGTGACTGACGGTCATCGGTTCGGGGGTCCTTCCGGGCGCTGCGGTGCGGCGCCGACGACGATACCGCGCTGAGCGGACGACCCGTGTCGCCTGCCAGGGAGGCCGGACGACGGTGAGGCACGCGGCGGATCCGTCGCGGACGGCAAGGAGGCCCCATGTACTTCCACGCACAGACCTGGATCAACGAGATCGCCGACGGCGAGCCCGACCCGGCAGCCGCCAACGCCCTGCAGGAAGGGCTCGGCGGGCAGTTCGGCGAGATGCGCACGATGATGCAGTACCTGTTCCAGGCGATGAACTTCCGCGGCCCGGCGGCGAAGCCGTACCGCGACCTCATCCAGGGTGTCGGCACCGAGGAGATCAGCCACGTCGAGCTCATCGGCACCACGATCGCCCGCCTGCTCGACGGCTCGCCCGAGTACACCGGCAAGCTCACCGATCCGCTCGACAAGCCGGGTGCGAAGGGTGCGACGCCGCTCAACATCGCGCTCGACACGAGCAACATCCACCACTACCTCGTCGGCGCTCAGGGCGCCCTGCCGGTCGACGCGGCCGGCAACCCGTGGAGCGGCAGCTACGTCTACAACTCCGGCAACCTGCCGCTCGACCTGCTCTACAACCTGATGCTCGAGTCCACCGGTCGGCTGCAGAAGTGCCGGATCTACGAGATGACGGACAACCCCACCGCGCGCAGCACCGTCGCGTACTTGATCGTCCGCGACCAGGCGCACGAGAACGCCTACGCGAAGGCGCTCGAGACCCTCGGCGTCGACTGGAAGACCCTGCTGCCGATCCCGAAGACGAACGCCGAGCGGTTCCCGGAGGTCAAGGAGCTCCTCGACCTCGGGCTGCAGAGCAAGCAGTACAGCTTCGACCTCGACGGGGCCTCGGAGGCGGGCAAGATCTTCCGCGGGGCGTCACCGTCGAAGGACGGCACGGACCTGACCGCGACCGAGCAGGCCCCGGCCGGCGTGCCGTCGTTCATCGCGCCGGAGCGACTCGAGGAGTTCGCCCCCGGGCTCGACGCCGACCTGCTGGCGCTCATCCAGCAGACGGCCGAGCTCGAGCTCGACCAGGCGGAGACGCCGCTCTACGGGCCGGTGGCCTGAGCCCGCGCGCGCTCGCGGGTCAGTCGAGGCAGAACTCGTTGCCCTCGACGTCCTGCATCACGATGCAGGACTCGTTGACCTGATCCGCGAGCATGCGGCGGAACTGCGTCGCGCCGAGCGCGACGAGGCGAGCGCTCTCCGCGTCGAGCGCTGCGAGACGCTCGTCGCCGACCAGACCGGTGCCGACCCGGACGTCCAGGTGCACGCGGTTCTTCACCGTCTTGCCCTCGGGTACCCGTTGGAAGAACAAGCGCGGGCCGACGCCGGTCGGGTCGACGCACGCGAAGGCGGAGTCCTGGTGCTCGGGCGGGAGCGAGGCGTTGAACGCCTGCCAGTCGTCGAACCCGGGCGGGGGAGCAGGGACCTCGTAGCCGAGGACCTCGCACCAGAACCGGGCGACCCGCTCCGGCTCGGCGCAGTCGAACGTCACCTGGACCTGTCGCACCGTTGCCATGCGCGCCAGGGTAATCCGGCCGCGCGGGCGGTGCGCACCGGTTCTGCGACGGACCACGAGTCGATCGACGAGTGGTCCGTCGGAACACTCGTGTTCCGACTCGTGTCAGTGCGGTCCGATGACGAACTGCTCCCGCACGACCGTCACCGTCGCCGCGTCCACGCCGACACTCAGGTGGAGCGGCGGGCGGTCGAGGACCAGTCCGAGCGCGGAGCGGACGCGAACGACTTCGGTCCTGGTGAGGCGCTCGCCCACCCTGTCCCGCCTGGTGACGAGCGACGCGAGGATCGCGAGGTCGTTCAGGTGTCGGTCCGCACGTGCTCCTTCGCCGATGAGGAGCGCGGATGCCTTGGCGACCAGTGCTCCCTGCAGGGCCGGTCGGTTCACACGCCCGGTCCGGCCCGAGACCTCGACGTCGATCGTCTCCGATCGGTCGAGTGCCCCTTGACCGCCCGGCGCTGCGATCGTCCGACCACCCGTCACGCCGACCCGGTTGACCGCTCGTTCGCCGAGGAAGCGTGGGATGAGGACGTCGATCTGGGCGTCGCCCTTCAGCCATCGGTGTTGCACGCCACGTGTCCCCTCGAGCACGGGCGGTGCTTCGCCGGCAGACTCGAACCCCAGCGCGCTGAGCACGGCGGTGAAGTCGTGGAGGACTCGCGGTCATGCGCGGACGTCGAGCACGGCGTCTGCGTCTTGCGTTGGCCGGGGCGGAACGGCGCCTCGCTCCCAGCACAACGAATGCACCATCTGCCCGCAGACGAGCGCCCATCCACTCGGGTGGCGTTCGTGGACCTGGAACAGCGCGTGCCACGCTGCTGCCTGGGCCGACGTCATGGCCGGTGCGACGATCGTCACGACGCGGCCTGGAGGAGTGCCGCGACCCGGGACCGTTCGCGGATTCCGTCGTGCACCGCGAGGTCGACCAAGAGCAACCCGAGCGGAAGCGGAGACGGGGGTCTCTGCTCAGAGACGTGCAACAGGACATTGGGCTGGTCGGAGGGGCGGAGGAGGTAGTCACGCCGGAGCGCATCGGCGTCGCTGGCCGCGACTCGAGCCTCGAGCTGCCCCGCCGCGGCGATCTCCGAGCGGGGATCGCTGAAGCCCGACTTCACCAGGCGACGGTCGGCGGCGAGGTCCTCGAGGTCGGCATCGGCCACTCGGAGACGAAGTGCAGGGACCGGGCGGATCCAGGCTCCGAGCATGCGGTCCGGTTCGGCGCTCCGAACGAGTTCGTCCCGGTAGCGGCGAAGACGGACCCGCTCCGGCGCGGAGAGGCCATCGATCGGCTGACCGGAGAGCGAGGCCAGCAGGTTGCTGCGCATCCGTGCACCGAGCGGTCGACTCGCGGCAGGACGATGCTCCGACGATTGGTCGACGAGCCACTGGCCGCCGACCTGGCGTGCTCGGATCGATCCCCCTTCGATCAGCGCCCGGACGCGTCGCGGTGACAACCCCGCGCGGACCGCGAACTCGGCGACACTCTCCTCAGCCATGTACACAAGTGTACCGATGGCGGAACAGAAGTGTAAGTCAGTGCTTCCCGCGGAGGCGACCGATGCCGAGGACGATCGCCACGACGACCATGCCGAGGACGACGCCGGCGACCGCCGAGACCGCGGTGTCGACGATCCACGTGATGACCGGCCCCGTGGCCTCGATCGCGTGCTCGATCGTGTGCAGCAGGTCGTACGGGCCGTGCCAGAAGGTCTCGGCGAGGTTCGCGATGACCAGGTGCCCGCCGACCCAGAGCATGGCCACGGTGCCGATGACGCTGATGACCCGGAAGACCGTCGGCATCGCCCGCACGATCCGCGCTCCTGTGCGACGGGTCCTGCGGACCGAGTTCTTCATCATCTGCAGACCGACGTCGTCGATCTTCACCAGCAAGGCCACCGCGCCGTAGACGACCGCGGTCATGACGAGCCCGATCACGATGAGTGCACCAAGTGTCGGCCAGAGCCCGAGGTCGGGGTCGAGACCGGCCAGGGCGATGAGCATGATCTCGGTGCTCAGGATGAGGTCGGTCCGGATGGCGCCGAACACGAGCTTCGGTTCGGTGACCGAGTCGGTGCTGCCTGTGCCGTGGTGGACGCCGAACCACTCGGTGACCTTCTCCGCGCCCTCGAAGCACAGGTACGTCCCGCCGATGAGCAGGAGGTACGGCAGCACCCAGGGCGCGAACGCGGTGAGGAGCAGCGCCAGCGGGATGATGATGATGAACTTGTTGAACAGGCTGCCGAGCGCGATGCGCCCGACGACCGGCAGCTCCCGGGCCGGCGCGAGTCCCTGCACGTACTGCGGGGTGACCGCGGCGTCGTCGATGACGACACCGGCGGTCTTCGCACTCGCCTTCAGGGCCGCGGAGAGGATGTCGTCCACCACGGCGAGCAATCCGACTGACATGACTTCGTTCTCCGCTCGTCCGGGCCTGTGACGGTGCTCAGCGTAGTGGGCGCGGCGGACCCTGAACGCCGCCGGGGCGCCGTCCGTAGGCTGACGGCATGGCTGACTTCACCGCTGCACAGGCCGCCGTCGTGCGGATCGAACGCGCCGAGGAAGGGCGTTGGGACCTCACGGTGATCAGCGACTCGGGCGTGAAGATGGGGCACGGCGTGTACCTGTTCGACGCCGCGCACGACGACGCCGAGGACGAGCAGGCCGCCGCACTCGACTTCGTGCGCGACTACGGCTTCCGGTTCGAGCGCGACGCCGTGCAGGCTGACGGCCCGGATGCCCTCTGGGCGCCGCTGCTGCCGTCCGACCAGCAGTAGCCGACTACAGGGACGCGATCAACCGCTCGACCCGCATCCGGATGTCGTCGCGGATCGGGCGGACCTGCTCGATCCCCAGCCCGGCCGGGTCGGCGAGGTCCCAGTCCTCGTAGCGCTTGCCGGGGAACACCGGGCAGGCGTCCCCGCAGCCCATGGTGACGACGACGTCCGACTCGCGCACGGTCTCGGTCTCGAGCACTGCCGGTCGGGCGCCGGCGATGTCGATGCCCTGCTCGGCCATGGCCTGCACGGCGACGGAGTTGACCTGGTCGGCGGGCTCGCTGCCGGCGGAGAACACCCGGACGCGGTCACCGGCGAGGTGCTGCAGCCACCCCGCGGCCATCTGGGAGCGTCCGGCGTTGTGGACGCACACGAACAGGACGGCGGGGCGATCGGTCATGCGCCCATCATCCCAGCGAGGGCGCCCGTCATGCCAGCGAGGGCGCCCGTCATCCCAGCGCTGACGCCTCGAACCCGATCAGCCACGTGACGCCGAACGCGTCCCGCACGGTGCCGTCCCAGTCACCCCACGGCCGTTGCTGCAGGGCGTCGACGACCGTGCCCCCTTCGGCGAGCGCGTCGAACCAGCGCCGCAGGACGTCGGGTTCGTCGGCCCCGAGGAGCGAGAACAGCAGGCCGGTCGCTGCGAACGGCTCGTCGGTCTCGCTCGCGTCGGCGGCGAAGAGCTGCAGCCCGCCGGTGAGCTGCCCGTGGGCGACCGCGTCGGCGGGACCGTCGGTCCGTGAGAAGTCGGCGTAGGTCGCGATCTGGACCTCGCCGCCGAAGACCCCTCGCCAGTGCTCGAGGGCCTGCCTGGCGGTTCCGGCGAACTGGAAGTACGGCGACGGTCCGGTGGCGTTCATGCCCGGACGATACCGCCGGACGACGGCGCGCGCATCGACGCGCTGTCGCGACGTCCGTGGGAAGCGCGCGATGGGCTGAGCCCGGCCGGGTGTCGGACGGGAGGCCCGTGGCGCGCCCGCCACGGGCCTCCCGTCCGTCCGGTGGTCGCGACCAGGGCGCGTCTCAGGCGAGCAGGGCGAGTGCGCGGTCCACGACGTCCTCCGGTCGGCCGTCGCCGTGCAGCGCCCACCAGGTGAGGGCCGCGCTCGCCGCGGCAGCCAGGGCGTGCGCGCGCACCGACACTGCGAGGTCGTCGGGCGTCGCGCCGTCCCGCTCGGCCACGAACCGGACGATCGCGTCGGTCAGGGTCGTGACCGTGGCCGCGCCGACGTGCTCGAGCGAGGGGTTGGCGCGGATGACACGCAGTCGGTGGCGGGTGACCTCGACGGCGTCGTCGGGGAAGGTCGCGCCGATCCGGTACGCCGCGCGGAGGGCGACCGACGACGACTCGGTGGACGGCCGCTGCCGGAGTGCGTCACCGAACCGCGAGGCGAACTCGTCGAGCCCGCCCCAGACGAGCGCCGCCTTGTTCGGGAACAGCCGGAACAACGACCGGCGGCTCACGCCGGCTGCTGTCGCGACGTCCGCCATCGACACGGCGTCGAAGCCCTGCTCGTCGAACAGCCGCAGCGCCACGAGGGACACCGCGTCCGGGTCGATCGTGCGGGGGCGTCCCGTCGGTCGATCGCTCGTCGGCCGGTCGCTCGTCGGGCGCATGGAGTCCTTTCGGCACTGAGTGCTATAACCATCGTGGCGCAGCGAGCGCCTCTCAGTGAGGAGACGACATGACCGACACCACCGCCGGACGTTTCACCGGCAGGACCATCATCGTCACCGGGGCGGGTTCCGGCATCGGACGCGCCACGGCGACGCGCATCGCGAACGAGGGCGGGCGGGTGATCGCGACCGACGTCGTCGCCGAACGCCTCGACGCGCTCCGCTCCGAACTCGAGGGCCTCGAACTCGAGACCGTCATCGGCGACGTCGCCGCGACCGAGACCATCGATGCACTCATCGCGGCCGCGGGCGATCGCATCGACGGACTGGCGAACGTCGCCGGCATCATGGACGCCTTCCTGCCGCCGAGCGAGGTCGACGACGCCACCTGGGACCGCGTCTTCAGCGTCAACGTCACCGGACCGATGCGCCTCACCCGCGCCGTCCTGCCGCACATGATCGCCGCCGGCCGCGGCGCCGTCGTGAACGTCGCGTCCGAGGCCGCACTCCGCGCCTCCGCAGCGGGTGCCGCCTACACGGCGTCGAAGCACGCGATCGCCGGGTTCACCAAGAGCGTGGCGTTCTTCCACGGGCCGCAGGGCATCCGGGCCAACGCGGTCGCGCCGGGTGCGGTCGCGACGAACATCGAGGCGCCGATGCGCAGCGAGTACGCCGCCAGCCGGGTCGGCCCCATCATGCAGGTCGCGATCCCGCCGGTCGCGCAGCCGGAGCAGCTCGCCGCGGCCATCACCTGGCTGCTCAGCGACGACTCCGCCAACGTGAACGGCGCCGTGCTGCCGAGCGACGGTGGGTGGTCGGTCGTCTGACGAAGATGCTCAGATACGAGTAGAAATCTACTAGAAGTGGTAGATTTCTACTCGTATCCGATCGGAGGTTCCGATGCAGTTGCAGTCCCCCTTCGCGACGGTGACCACCTCCGTGGACGGCGATGTGCTCGCCGTGTTGGCACGAGCGCCAGGACCGATGACGATCGCGGACATCTGCAGCCTGGTGCCGGACCGGTCGTACGCCGGGGTCCGGAACAGCGCGGATCGGCTGGTCGAGCAGGGTGTCGTCGACGGGCACCGGACCGGACGGACGAAGTCGTTCAGCCTGAACCGGGAACACCTCGCCGCCGATGCGATCACCGCTCTGGCCTCTCTCCGGCGCGCGCTCCTCGAACGATTCCGATCGGGCTGTCGATCGATCCCCCTCCGGTACGCCGCGCTCTTCGGTTCCGGCGCCCGTGGTGAGATGCGGCCAGACAGCGACCTCGATGTCTGCTTCATCGTCGAGCACGGCCGACGTGCGGAGGCAGAGGACCAGATCCACGCGTTGTGCCGAACGGCCGGGCGGTGGACCGGGAACGCCGTGCGGCCGGTCGTCTTCGACGAGGACGAGATCGATGGCACCGACCCGCTCCTCGCATCGGTTGCTCGGGACGGAATTCCCATCGCAGGCGATGGTCGATGGCTGTCCCGCAAGCTCCGTACCCTGACTGGATGACCCCGCGAACCGGCACCACCGCACCGGGCGACGAGTCGTTCCGGAGGGGCCGGCTCGCCAAGGCGACGGAGTTCCTCGAAGCTGCAGAGGTCCTCCGCGCGCTCGGCGGTGACGCAGGGGTCTTCAGCGCCGGATCGCAGTTCGCGAACGCGTTCGTCACGCAGTGCGTCCTCAGCGGCATCGCCGCGGCTGACGCGATCTGCGTCGCTCGGACCGGCAAGTACTCGCGATCGGGAGCACACGACGAAGCGGTACCCGTGCTGCGTGCGGCTGCTGGACAGTCGGTCGCGAAGCACCTCGAAGTGCTGTTGGCGGTGAAGACCAAAGCCGAGTACAACGCGCGGTCGGTCAGCGACGGCGACATCGTGCGCGCCGGGGAGGCGGCCGAGGCCCTCGAGGCGGCCGCGCGGTCGGTCTGATGCGCCGGTCGATCCGGAGCGGCTGGCCCGCCTACACTGCCGACATGACCGAGGTCCCCGTCGCGCGCTCCGAGTGGGGCCGGTTCGCCCCCGACTCCGTCGAACGCCGGATGCTCGAGCACACCGGCACCGCCCTCGGCGTCGTCCTCCGCCCGCGCACCGTCGTGCTCGACCGCGCCCGGGTCGAGGTCGAGGGCATCGACGACGCCGACCGCGTCGTCGTGCAGCTCGTCGCGAACCAGGGCGCCTACAAGCCCGCCTGGCGGAACAAGGTGATGGCGGACCTGTTCAAGCTGCTGTGGCTGCGGCGGTCGGTCCCCGGCGTGGAACGGGCCGTGCTCGTCGTCGCCGAACCCGCGGCGAGGGCGCTGGCGGGGTGGGTGGCGGTGGCCGCCGAGGACCTCGGCGTCGAGGTGCTCGTCTGGGACGGGCAGACCACGGTGCCCTCGCCGCGCTGAGCCGCGCACTCGTTCACACGTTCGCAACACATGTGGTCCGACTCCGTAACACGGGCGTCCTAACCTCGTCACCAGCAGCGGATTTCCGCGTCGCAGACCAACCCGAGCTCGCGACGCACGCTCTCCGCCATACGAGACCGAGCCTGCGTGCTCGCCGACGGTATGGAGGAACGGATGACCACATCAGCGGTCCGCGTGGACGCGGTGCGCAAGGTCTACGGCAGCGGCCCGAGCGCCATGGTCGCGCTCGACGACGCCCGCCTGACGATCGAACCCGGGAAGTTCGTGTCGCTCATCGGCCCGAGCGGCTGCGGGAAGTCGACGCTGCTCCGCCTGGTGGCCGGGCTCGAGCCCGCCGACCGCGGTGACGTCCGGGTGCACGGTGTCACGCCGGCCCAGGCCTGCGCGGCGAAGCTCATCGGACTCGTGCCCCAGGCACCGGCGCTGCTGCCCTGGCTCACCGTGCTGCAGAACGTGTCGCTCGCCGGGCGCGTGAACCCGGGTGCCGGTCGTCGCCGCGCGGCCATCGAGGACCTCGAGGAGCGCACGACCGGCACCGGCCCGGACATGCGCGAACTCCTGCGCATGGCGGGGCTCGGCGAGGCGATGGACAAGCTCCCCGCGCAGCTGTCCGGCGGCATGCAGCAGCGTGCCGCGATCGTCCGGGCCTTCGGCCTGCGCCCCGACGTCCTGCTGATGGACGAGCCGTTCTCGGCGCTCGACGAGTTCACCCGCGAGAGCCTGCAGGACCAGCTGCTCGACCTGTGGGACGAGCTGCGCACGACGGTGCTCTTCGTGACGCACTCGGTGTCCGAGGCCGTCCGGATGTCGGACACCGTCGTCGTGATGGCGCCGCGCCCCGGCCGGATCGTCGACGTCATCGACATCGACCTGCCCCGCCCACGCAACCAGCGATTGTTCGAGGAACAGCGGTTCCACGAGTACGAAGACCTGGTCCGGACCCGGTTGCACAGCGCCTGGCGCATGACCGATGCGGCCTGAGGGAGACGGGACCATGAGCGCCACCACCACCTCCACGCCCGCCGCGACCGCCACCACGGCCGACGCCGAACGACGCACCGCGCGCCGACCGGTGCCCGGTTGGCTCCGACCGACCGTCTGGTTGCCCCTCGTCGTGATGCTCGCCGTCCTGGCGGTGCTCTGGCAGATCGGCGCGACGGCGATGCCGTACCTGCTGCCGCCGTTGCCCGCGGTGGGGGAGACCCTCGCCACACAGCTGCCCTACTACCTGCAGAACGCCGGCATCACCCTGGCGGAGTCGCTCGTCGGCCTGGCCATCGGGTTCCTCGCCGCCTTCGTGCTCGCGGTGCTGACGAGTGAGCTGCCGATCGTCCGCCGTGCGGTCATGCCGATCGCCATCGTGCTGAACGTCACGCCCCTCGTCGCGATCGCTCCGGCCCTGGTGGTGGCGTTCGGGTTCGGGCCGCTGCCGAAGCTCGTCATCACGGCACTCATCTGCTTCTTCCCGATCCTGATCAACACCGCCGCGGGCCTCCGGTCCGTGCCGCAGCCCGTGCTGCAGGTGTACAAGACGATCGATGCCTCCCGGTTCGAGATGCTCGTGCACCTGCGGATCCCGAACGCCCTGCCGTTCGTGTTCGCAGCGCTGCGGATCGTGTTCCCGCTGTCGATCATCGGCGCGGTCGTCGCGGAGCTCTCCGCCTCGGGTTCCACCGGCGGCCTCGGCACCGTGATCAGCACGGCGTCGTCGATGAACCAGCTCGACGTCGTCTACGCGGCGATCGCGATCCTCGCGGTGATGGGCGTGGTCCTGCTCGGACTCATCACGCTCGTCGAGCGGCGCGTCCTGCACTGGCACCGCACCGCGAACGACTGACGCGCGGTCTGCCTGCCGCACCCCGCGGCCGCCCCGCGGCCCTGCCGCACCACCCGCCGGCGCGAGCCTGCCCGCGCGACGTCAGCCGCGCCTCCAGGCCGACGTCAGGCGACCCACCGACCCCACAGACCCACCCGCACCACCTGCACCCGCACCCGCCCTGCACCACCCATCCCTTCCCACAGGAGTGACCATGCAGCACAGCACCATGCAGCACAGCACCATGCAGCACAGCACCACGCACCGCACCAAGGCCGCACTCGCGGCCCTCGCCACCGCCGTCGTCGCCCTCGCGCTCACCGGCTGCAGCACCGGCTCGAGCGCCGGCACCACCTCGTCCGAGGGCAGCGCAATCTCGGCCGAGCGGTGCAAGGAGAACCAGGACGCCGGCAAGATCACCTACCTGTCCGGCTACCAGTACCAGTCGTCGGCGTCGATCCTCGAGTACATCGCGGCGGACGAGCTCGGCTACTTCAAGGACCTCTGCCTCGACGTGACCCTCAAGCCGGGCTCGGGCGACACCGCCCAGAACACGAAGCTCCTCGCCAGCGGCCAGGCCACCGTGTCTGCCGTCGCCGAGCAGGACCTCATCCAGGCCCGCGCGAACGGCATCGACATCACCGGGATCTCGTCGTACTCGAACGCCGGCCTCGACGTCCTGATGACGAACAAGGACATCACGAAGCTGCCGCAGCTCGACGGCCAGGTCGTCGGCCACAAGGGCTACGTCCCCGCGTCGGTCCGGGCGATGATGGAGAAGGCCGGCGTCGAGTGGGACTCCCTCACGCTCGTCAAGGAGGGCTACGACCCGTCCGTGCTGCCCCGCAAGCAGAACGGCCTCGAGGCGCTGACCGGCTTCGTGTCGAACGAGCCGAACCTGCTGAAGGCCGCCGGTGACGACGTCACCGTCTGGCAGCCCGTCGACTACGACATCCCCTCGTCGATCGGCGCGATGGCCGTGAACCCCGCCTTCGCGAAGGCGCACCCGACCGCGGTCGAGGACGTCCTGCGCGCAGCCCTGCACGCCTACGACTTCTGCTCCGCGAGCGAGGCGAAGACCAAGCAGTGCGTCGGGTACGCCGCGAAGCTGTCCGGCGCCACCTACGACACCGCCCAGAACACCAAGATCTGGACCACCGAGACGAAGGTCATCGCGGACAACCCGACGCCGGACCAGCCCCTCGGCGGGATCGACCCGGAGAACGTGACGAAGCTCGTCGACATGCTGCACCAGTTCGACATCGTCAAGAGCTCCGTGACCGCCGACGACGCGAAGAGCTGGTTCACGAACGAGTACATCGACGCCATCACGAAGGACGGCGAGACCGTGTGGCCGGCACCGTGAGTCCCTTCGTCACCGAGTGTTCCGCAACGACCAGAAAGGCGGCGTGAGATGCCCGCGAAGGAGTACGGGATCTTCCTCCCGATCGGCAACGGCGGGTGGATGCTCTCCACCACGGCACCCCACCCCGAGGCGACCTACGCCTGGAACAAGCGGGCGGCGCTGCACGCCGAGACGATCGGCCTGGACTTCGTCATGTCGATGGCGAAGTGGCGCGGCTTCGGCGGCTCCACCGACCACTGGGGCCGCTCCCTGGAATCGATGACGATGATGGCCGGCATCGCCGAGGCCACCGAGCGGGTCAAGATCTGGGCGACGATGCACGCCAACGTCCACAACCCGGCGGTCGCCGCGAAGATGTACACGACGCTGCAGGACGTCTCCGGCGGCCGGGCCGGCATGAACATCGTCAACGGGGCCTACGCGGCGGAGTTCGAGCAGTTCGGGATCTGGGACGCGGCCCTCAGCCACGCCGACCGGTACCGGATGACGGAGCTCTGGACCGAGGCGGTCACGCGCCTGTGGACCGAGGACAGCGTGACGATGCACACGCCGTACTTCGACCTCGACGCGTGCGAGTCCCGCCCCACCCCGCATCGCGGCCGACCATCATCAGCGCTGGCAAGTCCGAGGCAGCCCGGGCGTTCCAGGCGAAGCACGCCGACGGCGCCTTCCTGGCAGCGGACAGCCTGGACGAGATGCGCGACCTGTCCCGCGACGTCCACGACCGTGCCGCCGCCGAGGGACGCGAGTGCCGCACCTACTCGATGCTCACGGTCGTGCAGGGCGAGACCGACGCCGCCGCGCAGCGGAAGGTGCGCGAGTGGGGTGCCGGCGTCGACCGCGAAGCACTGGCCTCGATGCGGGCGTCGTGGGGCGTCCCCGCCGAGCAGGCGCGTGCCTGGGCGGACGGTGCTGCCGGTGAGGACGCGTTCCAGACCGCGTACGTCGCCGGGTCCGCCGAGACCGTCACCGAGCACATCGAGTACATCGTCGACCGGGGCGAGCTCGACGGCCTGATGCTGATCTTCCCCGAGTACGACCAGGACATGGTGCTGTTCGGGGAGACCGTCCTGCCGGCGCTCCGCCAGCACGACGCGGCGGTCGTCCGGTGACCGGGGGACTCGACGCGGGTCGCGACCCGCGGCTCGCACAGTTGGTGTCATCAGCGCTCCCGCCGGCGCTCGTCGTCGTCGACGTGCAGCGCGACTTCGGTGAGCCGGCGCGGATCGCGCCGTACGGACTCGACGACCGCGCGTCCGTCGCCGTGGACGCCGCCGTCACCCGCATCGGCTCGCTCGTCGACGAGGCCCGCGCAGCGGGCGTCCCCGTCGTCTGGGTCGAACTCGGCAGCGACCCGGCGCGGCCGTGGCGCTCCAGCACGTGGCTGCGCGGGGGCGACCCGGCCGGACCCATGCCGGACGACGAGCCGTGCCGGATCGGCACGGAGGGCGCCGAGTGGTACCGAACGGCGCCCGCCCCCGGTGAGACACGCGTCGTCAAGCGCGGCTACAGCGGGTTCCTGGGCACCGACCTGGAGGCCCGGCTCACCGCCGCAGGGATCGGCTGGGTCACCGTCGTGGGACTCACGACCGAGTGCTGCGTCCTCGCCACCGCACAGGACGCGATGCAGCTCGGCTGGCCTGTGGTGGTCCCGCAGGACGCCACCGCCGCGTACGACACCGACGTGCACGACGCCGCACTGACGCTGATCGACCTCAACGTGGGCGTCGTGACCGACGCCGACGAGACGGTGGCGCTGTGGCGCGCGGCTGATGCTGCGTCCGGGTCTGCATCTGCGGCTGCGGCTGCGTCCGCGTCTGCGGCTGCGTCCGCTTCGCCGGTGGGTTCGCGATGAGCGGCATGCACCTGGCCTACGACCTGTCCTTCACCCACACCGAGGGGCGGTGGGCAGCCGCCGGCAGCTGGGTCGGCCAGGACTTCCCCGACGTCCGCATGTACATGGAGGTCGCCAGGACCGCCGAGCGCGCAGGCGTCGACATGCTGTTCTTCGGCGACGGGTCCGGTGTGCCGAGCACGTGGCGCGGCAGCATCGACCCGGCCGTCGAGTGGGGCATCCAGTGGCCCCGGCAGGACATGTCGCCCGTGATCGCCGCGATGTCCACCGTCACGGAGCACATCGGGTTCGGGCTCACCTACTCGTCCACGTTCACCCACCCCTTCTCCGTCGCCCGACTGCTCAACTCGCTCGACCACGTCACCGGCGGGCGGATGGCGTTCAACGTCGTCGCCTCGTCGCGGGGCGCGGACGCGGCGAACTACGGGTCCGACCACCTGATCGACCACGACCTGCGGTACGAACGGATGGAGGAGTTCATCGGCGTCTGCCGTGCGCTCTGGGACTCCGTCGCCCCCGACGCGATCGTCCGCGACCGCGCGACGGGGCGGTTCGCCGACCCGGCCGGGGTGCACCCGATCGACCACGACGGCCGCTTCTTCAAGGTGCGCGGCCCGCTCGCGAGCGTCCCGAGTCCGCAGCGGCACCCCGTCGTCGTGCAGGCCGGCAGCTCGCCGCGCGGCATCGCCGCCAGTGCGTCGTTCGCCGACCTGGTGTTCGGGTTCGGGTCGAGCGTCGCCGGACAGCTCCGGCACCGGAACGCCCTCGACGCAGCGCTCACCGACGCCGGTCGGGACCCGTCCGGCGTCGGGATCCTCTGGGCGACCCAGGTCATCGTCGGCGCCACCGACGCCGAGGCCGCCGCCCGCCGTGACTCGCTGCTGTCGTTCTGGAACCGCGAGGCCGTCGGCACCTTCATCTCGCACAACGCCGGGTACGACTTCTCCACGCTCCCGGAGACGTTCCGCCTCGGCGAGCTGCGCGACGAGATCGTCGCCGCGCAGGCGAGCCCGGCCGGCCTGGTCGGCAGCCTGGTCGCCGAGTTCGGCGAGGACCACACCATGGACCGCGACGACTTCTTCGAGCACGGCTGGCGTGCCGCGACGGGCCTCGACCACATGCTGGTCGGCGACGCCGCCGGGGTCGCCGACGCCCTGCAGGAGAACTTCGCGGCCACCGGCGGACGCGGCGGCTACATGCTGTCCAGCCCGCTCGGCATGCCCACCGGGTTCGCCGACCTGAGCGAGCTGCTCGTGCCGGAGCTGCGTGCCCGAGGTGCCCTGGCGCCGCGGTACCCGGGGTCGACGCTCCGCGAGAACCTGGCGGTGTGAGGTGACCCCGGCCCGTCGGTGGCTCGCGCTCGGCGGGCTCTGCCTCGGCTTCTTCATGCTGCTGCTGGACAGCACGATCGTGTCCGTCGCCCTGCCGGACATCGGCAGCGACCTCGGCACCGAGGCGTCGCTGTCGGTCTGGGTGAACAGCGCCTACCTGTTCGCGTTCGCCGTGCCGCTCCTCGTCGCCGGACGGCTCGGCGACCGCTTCGGGCACCGCCGGGTCTACCTGCTCGGGCTCGCGGTGTTCACCGTCGCGTCGGTCGGGTGCGCCTTCGCACCGGGCATCGGCGCGCTCATCGTCTGGCGCGCCGTGCAGGGCGTCGGTGCCGCGCTGCTCACACCCCAGTGCCTGACGGTGATCCGCTCGTTGTTCGAACCACCCCGGCTCGCCGTCGCGCTCGCCGTCTGGAGCGCCGGTGGCGGTGCGGCGACCGTCGCCGGGCCGATCGTCGGCGGCGTGCTCGTCGAGGCGTGGGGGTGGCCGTCGGTCTTCCTGGTGAACGTGCCCGTCGGCATCGTCACCGCCGTCGCCGTGCTCCGGTTCGTGCCGGTGTCCCGACGCATCGCGGTGCCCCTGCCGGTGCTCGCCGTCGTCGGGGTGACCGCCGGGGTGTTCGCGGTCGTCGTCGGGGTCCAGGGCACGGGCGACGGCGTCCTCGCCGCACCCCTGCCGCGGGCCGGCCTGGTGGTGCTCGGCGCACTCGTCGTCGCTGCGGTGCTCACGGTGCAGCGCCGCGCGGGGGACCTGGCGCTCGTCCCGCTCGGGTTGTTCCGCGACCGCGGGTTCGTGACCGGTTCGTGGGGCGCGACCGCCGCGTCGTTCTGCGTCGGCTCTGCCCCGATCCCGCTCATGCTCGACCTGCAGGACGGGCGTGGTCTCGGGCCGGGGGCCGCGGCCCTCGTGCTCGTGCCGATGGGGGTCGCCTGCTTGGCCGCCGCACCGTTCGTCGGCCGCACGACGAACACCGCGGGCCCCCGTGCGACGGCGACCATCGGCGCCGTCCTGCTCGTCGTCTCGGTGGCACTGACCGCCGTGCTCATCGGGACCGCCGCACCCCTCTGGGCGGTGGCGACGGCGTTCACCGGCTTCGGGGTCGCGAACGCGTTCGTCTGGTCGCCGTTCTCGCTCGCGGCGGTGCTCGGCGCCGGACCGGCGACCATCGGTGCGGCGTCGAGCACCTTCAACACCGTGAAGCAGCTCGGTGCCGTCCTGGGCAGCACGGTCACCGCCGTGCTGCTCGCGGTGTCGACCGACGCGGTGGCCCTCGGTGCCCTGGCGCTGGCGGCCCTCGGGGCACTCGTGGCGGCGGCGTCCCTGCCGGGTCGCGCACCGGTGGTCCTGACCGGCGCGGTCGTGCACGGCGCCGGGGTCGGGCACGGGCTCGGGTTCCCGACCGCCAACCTGCTGCCCGACGACGCGGGCGCTGTTCCGTCGGACGGGGTCTACGTCGGCTGGCTCACCGCGCCGACGTGGTCCGGTGCCCGTGAGGCGCTCGTGTCGATCGGCAGCAACAGCACCTTCGCCGACCGGCCGCGCACCGTCGAGATCCACGTGCTCGACTTCGACGGCGACCTGTACGGCACCCTGTCGAGCTCACCGTCGGCCGTCGGCTCCGGCGGCAGCGCACGTTCCCCGGGCCGGACGCCCTCGTCGCCGCGATGCGTGCCGACGAGCGCCGTGCCCGCACCCTGCTCGCCCGCTCCTGAACGAAGGAACCACCATGCAGCACGACTTCATCGACGACCCGCTCGACATCCGTGAGGCGATCGCCGAGGTCCCCTCCGTCGTGGCCGCCATCGCCGCGCGGGTCGAGGGCGTGCCGGTCGTCATGGTGGCGACGTCGTTCACCGTCGGGGTCTCGTACGACCCGCCCCTCGCGACCATCGCCGTGCAGCACTCGTCGACGACCTGGCCGGACCTGGCCGGGGCGCCGGTGCTCGGCATCTCCGTCCTCGCCGAGGGCCACGCGGCGCAGACCCGGCAGCTGGCCTCCCGCGATCGGTCGCAGCGACTGGTCGGCGTGCCGTCCACGGACACCGGGGCGGGAGCGATCCTGCTCGACGGCGCGCACTCGTGGCTGGAGTGCTCGGTCGAGGCCGTCCACCGCGCGGGCGACCACGACATCGTGGTGCTGCGGGTGCTCCGGTTCGCCCGCGACTCCGCGAACGCCGCGCTCGTCTGGCACCGACCGGCGCGGCGGCCAGCAGGCGCCACCACCGCCTGACGTTCTTTCCCAGAACGCGTGCGATGGAAAGCGGAATCGGGCGTACCTGGTCAGAAGTTCCGACCCGGTACGCCCGAAACGACTCGGTACGCGGCACGACCCCCTCAGGAGGCCAGCGCCGCCATCTCGCGCACCACGGCCCGGAGCCGCACCGCGAGCTCGTCGTTGCTCCGCACGGAGTCGCGGTGGGCGGCCTCGCTGAGCGCCGACATCACGAGCGTCACCGCCGTGCGAGCGGTCTGGTCGTCGGTCCTGGTGCCCACGACGCTCAGGAGGGACTGGCGCGACTCGGCCATCCACTGCATCACCATCGAGGACATCTCGGGCCGGAGCACCAGCAGCTCCTTCATCCGTCGGCGGTCCTGGGACAGCGGTACGGTCGCCGCGACGAGGGTGCAGAGGTCGTCGACCAGGCCGCCACGAGCCTCGGTGAACCATGCTGCGGAGGTCTCCGGGACCTCGACCGAGTCGAGTCCGAGGGCGGCGTGCGCCTTGGACGAGAAGTAGTTGAAGAAGGTGCGGGGCGAGACGTCGGCATCGGCGCAGATCTGCTCGATGGTGACGCCGTCCAGCCCGTGCGCTGACACCAGCGTCAGGGCCGCGTCGTGCAGCGCCTGCCGGGTCTGCTGCTTCTTGCGCTCCCGCAGGGTGCACGGCTCCGTCGCCACTGCAGCTGCCGGGGTGGTGATCACGTGGACTCCTGGTGGTGGGGGTTGGTGGGCCGCCCGTGCCGGAAAGGGGCACGGCACGGACGGCCCGGTCGGTCACCGACGGTGCGTCGGTGTGGATCCGGTCGACCCCGATCCGGTCGAGCCCGATCCGGCGGGCACCGAGCCGGTCGGCACGGACCCGGTCATCGGACCGGTGAACGAGCCGGCGTCGGCAGCGGCGGCACCGGCCTCGGCCTCGAGCTGGGCCTCGGCGGACAGGTCGGCACGCTCCTGCAGGGCGGAGCGCTGGCGCAGCGGCGGCAACCGGAAGAACCAGGTGAGCACGAACGCGAGCAGGATCACACCGAGGCCGACCCAGTAGATCGTCACGGACGAGGCGTTGAAGCCCGCCATGAACGGCCGGGTCAGGCGGCTGTCGGCACCGGTCAGGAACGAGGTGTCGTTCGTGCTGGTGGCGCTGTCGCTCGTGGTGTTGCCGTCGTCGATCTTCTTCGCGAGCTCCGGGGTGAGCTCGTCGACCCAGTACGAGCGCTGCGAGGCGTTCGACCAGTCGACGGACACGGTGCCGTCCTGGACGCTGGCGTGTGCCTGGTCGGCGACCTGCTCGAGCGCGGACTGCTCGGCCGCCGGCGTCGCCGCTGCGACCTGCTGGTCGATGACGGACTGGGCCGAGGCGGTGGGGACCGCGCCGGCGGCGACCTGCTGCTGCACGGCTGCCGTGACCTGCTCGGTGACCGCGGCGTCGGCGGCCTGCGTCGCCTTCGCCGAGGCGGCGTCGAGCTGCGACTGCACGGTCTTCGTCAGCGGGGTGACGACGGGCGTCCAGATCTTGTCCATCGCGCCCTGGTTCGCCTTCGCGCTGGCGACGGTGGGGTTGAGCGCGGCGTCGAGCGCCGGGCCGAGGTCCTTCTCGTTCGCGGTGGCGTGCAGGATGTTCGCCGGCATCACCGAGAACAGGATGGACAGCAGGACCGCGGTGCCGAGCGTTCCACCGATCTGCCGGAAGAACGTGGCGGACGACGTGGCGACGCCCATGTCACGGGCCTCGACGGAGCCCTGAGAGGCCAGGGTCAGCGACTGCATGACCGAGCCGAGGCCGAGGCCGATCAGGAACATGCCGATCATCAGGAACCAGAGCGGCTTGTCGATCGACATGAAGGTCAGGACGACGTAGCCGGCGGACACGAGCGCGGTGCCGATGACCGGGAAGATCCGGTAGCGGCCGACACGGGCGACGATCTGACCGCTCGTGATCGAGGCGATCATGAGACCGCCGACCAGGGGCAGCGTGGCGAAGCCGGACTCGGTCGGGGTGAGCCCCACGACGATCTGCAGGTAGAGCGGGATGGTGAGCATCGCACCGAACATCGCGAAGCCGACCAGGAACCCGATGACGGTCGCCATCGAGAACGTGCCCGAGCGGAAGAGCTTGAGCGGGATGATCGCCGCGTCGCCCATCTTCGACTCGATGAGCAGCAGCCCGATCAGGCCGACGACCCCGACGACGTAGCAGGCGATGGCCGCGGGGGAGCCCCAGCCCCAGATGCGGCCCTGTTCGGCGACGAGCAGCAGCGGCACGAGGGTGACGATGACGGCGGTCGCGCCCCACCAGTCGACCTTGGGCTTCGCGTCGTCGGCACTGTGCACCTTCGGCAGGTGCAGGAAGACGATGACCATGAGGAGCGCGGCGACACCGATCGGCACGTTGATCAGCAGGACCCAGCGCCATCCCGTGATCCACAGGATCTCGGAGGAACCGGCGAGCAGCCCGCCGATCAGCGGCCCGATGACGGACGAGATGCCGAACACGGCGAGGAAGTAGCCCTGGTACTTGGCACGTTCGCGCGGGGCGAGGATGTCGCCCATGATCGCGAGCGGCAGCGACATGAGCGCACCGGCGCCGATGCCCTGCACGGCGCGGAAGGCCGCGAGCATGAGCATCGAGGTGGACATCGACGACAGGACGGCGCCGAGGATGAACACGACGATGCCGAAGATGTAGAGGGGCCGGCGGCCGAAGATGTCGGAGAGCTTGCCGTAGATCGGCGTCGCGATCGTCGAGGTGATCAGGTAGGCCGTGGTCACCCAGGCCTGCTGGTCGAGGCCGTGCAGGTCGTCGCCGATGGTGCGGATCGCCGTGCCGAACACCGTCTGGCCGAGGGACGACAGGAACATGCCCGCCATCAGGCCGTAGATCACCAGGAGGATCTGGCGGTGGGTCATCAGGGGCTGCGGGCCGGTACCACCGGAGGCTGCTGGGGCCTCGGCGCTGTGCCGACCGTGCTGCACCTGGACGGGTGCGGTGGCGGTCATCGAACTCCTTTTTCGTGCTGTGTAACTTTGCAGACCGCGCAACGATACATCTGTTGCTTCCAGCAAGCAACTAAATGTGCCCACTACGCTGGCTCCATGTCCGACGAGCGGCGTGCTGCCGAGCGACTCCTGCGATCCCAGCTCGACCGGCTGTGGGTCCGGCAGACCCTGCGTTCCTCGCTCATCGAGTCCCGCGGCGGGCTCGACCCGACGGCGCGGGTGATCCTGCGGGCCGTCGCCGGTCACGGACCCGTCCGGGCGACCGCCATCGCCGACGCGACGGGCCTGTCCCGCCCGGTGATCAGCCGCCGGGTGGCGTCGCTCGTCGAGGCCGAGCACCTGGTCGGCTCGCCGGACCCCGCCGACGGGCGAGCGACCCTGGTCTCGCTCGCACCCGCGGGCAAGCAGTTGCTCGACCAGCTCGACGCCGCCGGTGCGGAGGTCTTCGACGACCTCACCGAGGAGTTCGCCTCGGACGAGTTGCGCTCGCTCGCCGAGATGCTCACGCGGCTGAACGACCGGGCCGACGCGGTCCTCGGGATCGGCACCACACGCCCGTGACGTGACCACGACATGACCGGGAGGCGCGGGGCGGGCCCGCCCCGTTCCTCCCGTCCGGACGCCCTCCGGTCACTGCGGAGCGTGCATTCGAGATACCGTTGGTGTATGAGCACGGACACCGCCACCACCACCGAGACCACCGACGAGGGGCCCGTGGTGACCTTCGCCGATCTCGGCCTGAGCGATGCTGTGCTCAAGGCCGTCAAGGACATCGGCTACGAAACCCCTTCCGCCATCCAGGAAGCCACCATCCCCACGCTGCTCGACGGCCGCGACGTCGTCGGCCTCGCGCAGACCGGAACCGGCAAGACCGCCGCCTTCGCGCTGCCGATCCTGTCCCGCATGGAGCCCGGCAGCAGAAGCCGCAGGCCCTCGTGCTGTCCCCGACGCGCGAGCTCGCCCTGCAGGTGTGCGAGGCGTTCGAGCAGTTCGCGTCGCACATGAAGCACGTCCACGTCCTGCCGGTCTACGGCGGTCAGGCGTACGGCGTGCAGCTGTCCGCCCTGCGCCGCGGCGTCGACGTCATCGTCGGCACCCCCGGTCGCATCATGGACCACCTGGCGAAGGGCACGCTCGACCTGTCCGAGCTGAAGTACCTCGTGCTCGACGAGGCCGACGAGATGCTCAAGATGGGCTTCGCCGAGGACGTCGAGACGATCCTGGCGGACACCCCCGACGACAAGCAGGTCGCCCTCTTCTCGGCGACGATGCCCGCCCAGATCCGCCGTATCTCGCAGCAGTACCTGACGGACCCGGCCGAGATCACCGTCAAGACCAAGACGAAGACCGCTGCGAACATCACGCAGCGCTACCTGATGGTCTCGTACCCGCAGAAGGTCGACGCCCTGACCCGCATCCTCGAGGTCGAGGACTTCGAGGGCATGATCATCTTCGTCCGCACCAAGAGCGAGACCGAGACCCTGGCCGAGAAGCTCCGGGCCCGTGGCTACGCCGCAGCCGCCATCAGCGGTGACGTCGCCCAGGCCCAGCGCGAGCGGACCGTCAACCAGCTGAAGTCCGGCAAGCTCGACATCCTCGTCGCCACCGACGTCGCCGCCCGTGGCCTCGACGTCGACCGCATCACCCACGTCGTGAACTACGACATCCCGGTCGACATCGAGTCCTACGTGCACCGCATCGGCCGCACCGGTCGTGCCGGCCGCTCGGGCGACTCGATCAGCTTCGTCACCCCCCGCGAGCGTCGCCTGCTCTCCGCGATCGAGCGCCACACGAAGCAGCCGCTCACCCAGATGCAGCTGCCGACGATCGACGACGTCAACGAGACGCGCCTGACCCGCTTCGACGACGCGATCACCGCGGCGCTCGAGGACCAGGGCCGCATCGCCGCCTTCCGCGACGTCATCGCGCACTACGTCGAGCACCACGACGTCCCCTCGGACGACGTCGCCGCCGCCCTGGCCGTCGTGGCGCAGGGCGACTCGCCGCTGCTCCTGACCGCAGCCGACGACGCCCTCCGCACGCAGATGGAGCGTGACGCCCGCCGTGGCGAGCGCGACGACCGCGGTGCGCGCGACGACCGTGGCCCGCGCAGCGACCGTGGCGGCGACCGCGACCGTGCGCCCCGCCGTTCGCAGCCGATGACCGCCTACCGCATCGAGGTCGGCCGTCGTCACCGCGTCGAGCCGCGTCAGATCGTCGGCGCCCTGGCGAACGAGGGCGGCCTGCGCCGCGACGACTTCGGTGCGATCCGCATCCAGCCGGACTTCTCCATCGTCGAGCTGCCCGCCGACATGGACGGCGGCGTGCTCGACCGCCTGACCGACACCCGGATCAGCGGCAAGCTCATCGAGATCAAGCCCGACCGCCGTGGTGGCGGCCGCCGCGACGAGCGTCCGGAGCGCAAGCCGCGCTACTGACGCGAGCCGCGTCCTCGACGCGACCACCTGCTGACGGGAGGCGGGGTGCCAGCTGGCACCGCGCCTCCCGTCCGTCGTCCGGTCGCGTCTCAGGCCGCGGGCCGCCCCGCGTACCGGCGTTGCGTCACCAGCCTTGCGGTGCGGGGAACCGCACATCACGCCCGGACCCGTTCCCCTGGCTCCCGAGCGGTGCTGTGATACCGGAAGCCGTGACGCAGGGAGCCGCGGAGAAGGCAGGGGAACGCACGTGTACCGAGCACTCATCACCGTCGCAGCAGCGGCGGCGCTCGTCATCGGGGAGTGGCGCCGGCGACGGCTGCCCCCTCGTCTCCGTCCTCGGCGCCTGGTGCGCCGACCTCCGTCCGGGTCTCGGGCGCGGCCGACAGCGCCACCGTCACCTGGGGTGCCCCGAAGTCCGGCGCGAAGGTGGTCGGCTGGAAGGTCACGATCACCCCCGCGCAGCACCAGCCCGACGCCGGCGTCGACCGGCTGCCGGCGAAGGCGCGATCCGACCGTTTCGGCGACCTCACGCCGAAGACGACCTACAAGTTCTCGGTCCGGGCGATCGGCGCGAAGCAGTCCGGTCGCGCGACGCTGGTCAGCTACACCACGCCGTCCGTGGTCGACACGACGCAGTCGCTGTTCGCCCTCGACGCGTCCGGCAACGTCGTGCGGTTCGCCGAGGGCGGCTCCAGCACCGGGAAGGTCGTCGCGGCGAACGGGACGGGCTTCGCCGCGGACGACGTCGGCGACGTGTTCACCCCGTCGGCCGACCACACCTCCATCCTGTTCCACCCCGCCGACGGCAGCGCGACGCGGACCCTGGCGACCGGCCTGCACCTGACGCCCGACCTCCGCTCCGACGTCGCCGGCAACCTGTACTGGATCGACTCGGTGAACGGTTCGGTGCAGAAGCTCCCCGTCGGCAGCTCCACCGCGACGACCGTGCTCGACCTGGGCGGCAAGGACCCCGTCGACCAGCCGCGCTTCTGGACCGTCACCCCGGACGGCAAGGTCGTCGTGCTCGGCGGGGGCCAGGTGTCGCCGTCCGTGAAGGGCACCGGCATCGCGGCCCGCTCGATCACGCTCCCCGGCAGCTCCGGCGTCGGGTACCCCGCAGCGGTCCTCGCCGACTCGCACGGCAACGTGTACGTCGACATCCGTTCGCCCGGTGGCGCCGGCTCGTGGGCCTGGTACCAGCTGAAGCCGGGCGCCACGGCGCTGACGCGGATCGAGCCCCGGCTGGCGTTCGAGTACGCGGCCGCAAACGCCGACGGGTTCTCGCTGCTGCAGTCCGCCGAGTGGTGCAGCGCCCCCGCCGAGTACCCGACCAGCCCTGCCGGCTGCAAGGTCGACCGCACGATCCCGGACAAGCTCGTGGTCGGCTCCGGTGGGAAGTCCACCGTGGCGGTCTCCGGCATCACGGCGGGGTCGCGCGGACCGAACACGGGTGCCGCCTCCGACGACGGCGACGTGTTCGTAAACGTCGACAGTGGGCCCTCGGCCGGACTGTGGCGCGTGCCGGCCTCCGGCGGGGCTGCGCAGCAGCTGTCGTCGGCGCAGTACTCGCGGCTGCTGGTGATCTGACCGGCAGACCGAGGCAGGACGGGGTGGGACGCAACGGCGCGTCCCACCCCGTCCTGTGTCGTGGGTGCGGCGGGCGGGGGGCGGCGGGGCCCGAGGTTCGAAATCTTGGAGTGTCGGCGCTCGTACGGCCGCTCCGTGGAACCTCGGCGGCACACCGGCGGCGTGTTGTGGAACCTCGGCGCCACCGGAGACCGCCACCGGAGACCGCCACCGGAGACCGCCAGCCCCGCCGCCCCCCGCCACGCCCCCGCCTCACGCCACCCCCGCGACCGTCCGCCGACACACCTCGTCCCACGGGGTCGGCTCGATGCCGAACACCGCGCGGCTCTCGGCATCGTCGACCACGTACGGTGCGGTCCACTGGTAGCTCATCTCGGCGAGCTCCCGCATCATCGGCGACACGAGCCCGAGTGCACGGATCACCCCCGCCGGCATCCGGTGGACGGCCACGGGTGCCTTGCCGGCCGCGGCCAGCACCTCGGTCAGCGCCTGCCGCTGGGTACGAGAGCGTTGCTCGGCACCATCCACGTGCGGCCGTGCGCGCCCTCGTCCGAGGCCGCCGCCACCAGGGTCCTGGCGACGTCGAGCACGTCCGTGAAGGTGTGCGGCAGGTCGGTCCGCCCGATCATCGTCACGGCCTTCCCCTGCAGTGCGGCCGGCAGCACCCGGGTGACGTGCCCGTTCGCCCCGATGCCCGGGCCGACGTAGTCCGAAGCGCGGACCTCGACCGTGCGGATGCGTCCGGCACGGTGCGCGGCCAGGGCATCGGCCCACAGCCGTGCGCGGAGGATCCCCTTGTGGTCGGTCGCAGCGTCCGGGGTGTCGTGGCGCATCGGTCCGTCGACCGGGCCGTACGGGTACAGGTTCCCGGTGATCGCGTAGGTGGCGCCGGTCCGCTCGGCAGCGGTCAGCATCGACGCCGCGAGCGGTGGCCAGGTGCGCTCCCACTGGGTGTAGTCGCCCGGGTTCGCGCAGTTGTACAGCACGGCGGCGCCGTCGGCTGCCCGGGTGAGCGCCTCGGCGTCGGAGGCGTCGAGCGCGACGTGATCGCCCTCGACAGGCCGGTGTCCCGACCCGAGCGGGTGGCGACGGTGACGTGCTCACCGCGTTCGGCGAGCAGCGCTGCGACGTGGCGGCCCACCGGGCCGGCGCCGATGACGAGGTGGTGGTGTGACATGGGTTCCTGCTTCCCTCGGTGTGCGAGAGCGAAGCTCTCGGTGAGCGAAGCGGTGCTCTCGCAACCAGGATGCGCGTTCGGTGGCGAGGAAGCAAGAGCACCGCTCTCATTTGTGTGCAGTGCTCTCGTGTGGCATGGTGACCGGATGGCACCGACGGCACGCGAGCTCGCCCGGCAGACGATCCGGGCGGACATCCTGGCCGCCGCGCGCACCCGCCTCACCGACGAGGGCCCGCAGCGCTCAGCCTCCGAGCCGTCGCCCGCGACGTCGGCATGGTGTCGTCCGCGGTGTACCGCTACTTCCCGAGCCGCGACGACCTGCTCACCGCGCTGCTCATCGTCGACTACGACGAACTCGGCGCAGCGGTCGAAGCGGCTGACGCCGCGGCCGGCCCGGAACCGGGTGCACGCTGGGTCGCCGCGTGCCGCGCGATCCGATCGTGGTCCGTCGCGCACCCGGGCGACTTCGCGCTGCTGTTCGGGTCGCCCGTGCCGGGCTACGCCGCACCGCGCGAGACGGTCGTGCCCGCCGCGCGGACGACGCTCGCGCTGGTGCGGGTGGTGGCCGACGCGGTCGCGCCCGGCGGGGACGTCACGTCGGCGTCGGCGGCGGACGGGAGGCCCGGATCACCCGCCGCGCCCACGGCGGCTCCCGGGGTGGCCGGCCCCGCAGTCGCAGACGCAGTGACCACCCTGCGGTCGTTCGGCATCGCACTGCCCGACGAGGTCCTGGTCCGCACCCTGATGGCCTGGTCGACGGTGTTCGGGACGATCTCGTTCGAGCTCTTCGGCCACTTCGTCGGCTCCGTGTCCGACGGTGCCGCCTACTTCGACCAGGTGGTCGCGCGGCTCGCCGACGACCTCGGGTTCGCAGCCGCGTTCTGATCCGGTCGTCCGGTCGGCCCAGGCCGTTGTCCACGACTCGCACTCGGGGCCTGACAGAGTGCCGGTCACTGCGGTAGACAGGTCCCTACGCCGAGGTCGTGCCCGACGACCGGAGCGGACGGCCGGCACGGTGCCCCCTGGGCAGCGGTCGGACGGCACCACACCCGGGCGTGCGCTGCGGCCGGGGTCCGCGCGGATCAGGAGGCACCCTTGCGACGCAGCTCGGCCGGCGACCCCGCAGACGGAGTGACCGGGTGACGGCGCTCGACGTCAGCCGCCAGGACCGCCGCCGGCTCACCACCGGCACGGCTCGCCGACGACTCGTCACGGTGCGCACGGTCGCACTCCTGGCGTCGATCGCCGGTGTGAACTACGTCGTCTGGCGCTGGGCCGCCTCGGTGAACTGGCACTCCTGGTGGATCGCCGTGCCGCTCATCCTGGCCGAGACCTACAGCGTCATCGACTCGCTCCTGTTCGCGTTCGGGGCGTGGCGGTTGCGCGAGCGTGGCGAGCCCCCGACGAAGCCGTCCTCCGACGTCACGGTCGACGTCTTCATCACCACCTACAACGAACCCGTCGAGATGGTCGTGCGCACGGCCCGCGCGGCGCAGGCGATCACGCACCCGCACACGACGTGGATCCTCGACGACGGCAACCGCCCCGAGATGCGTGCGGCCGCCGACTCGCTCGGCATCGGCGTCATCACCCGCGGTGCCGACTGGATCGACCGTCCCCGGCACGCCAAGGCCGGCAACCTCAACAACGCCCTGCTCGCGACCCAGGGCGAGTTCCTGCTCATCCTCGACGCCGACCAGGTACCGGAACCCGGCATCCTCGACCGCACGCTCGGCTACTTCAAGGACCCGCGGATGGCGCTCGTGCAGACGCCGCAGTGGTTCGAGAACGTCCCCGAGGCGGACCTGCTCGGCAGTCAGGCGCCGCTGTTCTACGGGCCGATCCAGCAGTCGAAGGACGGCTGGAACGCCGCGTTCTTCTGCGGGTCGAACGCGATCCTGCGGCGCGAGGCACTGATGCAGCTCGGCATCTCCCGCTACGTGGTCGAGGTCGAGGCCTCGGTGCAGCGCACGATCACGACGTCGCGGAAGCTGCTGGCCCGTGCCCGCGAGACCGAGACGGACCCGCGGGTGCTCGGCGCCCTGGACGAGGCCGAAGCCGTCGTCGACCGCGCTCGCGACCAGGTCCGGGCCGGCGACCCGCTCGGCGACGTCACCTACGCGTTCCAGCGGGGGATCGACACGATCGCCTTCCGGTTCGCCGCCGCCGACCTCGAGTCCGTGCGGAACGACCTGCAGGAACTCGCCGCGATGTCGACCGACGCGAACACCTTCGCCGGGCTCGACGACGCCGCGCTCGACGTGCTCGGGCGGCGTGACGCATCGCCCGTGGCGGCCATCGAGTCGATCGCGGTCCTCGCACGGGCACTCGACGTCAACCGCGACGACGAGGCGCAGCCGATCATGCCGCTGGCGACGATCTCGGTGACCGAGGACATGGCCACCGCCATGCGGCTGCACGGGCTCGGCTGGAAGTCGGCGTACCACGACGAGATCCTGGCGAAGGGTCTGGCGCCGGAGGACCTGCCGACCATGCTCGTGCAGCGGCTCCGTTGGGCGCAGGGCACCATGCAGGTGTTCTTCCGCGAGAACCCGCTGGTGCAGAAGGGCCTGTCCTGGGGCCAGCGCCTGATGTACTTCTCGACGATGTGGAGCTACCTGTCCGGGTTCGCCGCGATCGTCTACATCGCGGCCCCCGCGCTCTGCCTGTCGTTCGGCGTCGTCCCGGTGCAGGCCTACAGCGTCGACTTCTTCGCCCGGCTGATCCCGTTCCTCGTGCTCAACCAGCTGCTGTTCTGGGTGGTGGCCGCCGGCAGACCGACGTGGCGCGGGCAGCAGTACTCGCTCGCGCTCTTCCCGGTGTGGATCGAGGCGGTGACGAGTGCGTTCGAGAACGTGTTCCGCGGCAAGCCGCTCGGGTTCCGGGTCACGCCCAAGGTGCGCGACGAGACCGAGCAGAAGCCCCGGTGGGACCTCGTCAAGCCGCAGCTCATCGCGATGGGGGCGCTGGTCGCGGCCCTGATCCTGATCGGCATCCGCTACCTGACCGGGCAGGCGTCGGGCATCGCGCCGCTCGTCAACACCGCGTGGGTCGTCTTCGACCTGTTCATCTTCAGCATCGTGATCCGGGCAGTGCGCTACCGCGGCCCGAGCACGGGAGTCCAGTCAGAGCACGAGTCGAGCACCGCCGGAGGGCCACTGTGAACGCCGAGACCACCTTCGACGTCGCCGCGACGCCCGTGTCGCTCGACGAGGTCCAGGACCGCTTCGGCGCCTGGTGGGACGGGCTCGGCATCGACGACGTCCGGCTCCGCTTCGCGCTGGAGACCGCGCTGGCCGAGGTCGCCGCGAACATCGTCGAGCACACCGCGCGTTCCGACCAGGAGACCGGTCGGCGCTACACCGTGCGGCTCGAGTCGACCGAGCGGGCGCTCACCGCGGAGCTCACCGACAACGGTCTGCCCGTGGACATCGACCTGAGCGCCGTCACGATGGCCGACGTCGAGCAGGAGAGCGGACGTGGCCTGGCGCTCGCGATCGCCGCCCTCGACCGCCTGGAGCACCGGCACGAGCACGGGCACAACGTCTGGACGCTGGTGTGCGACCGGTGAGGCTGCTGGCGGCCCGCGTGGTCGCCGTCCTCGTCACGATCGCGACGCTCCTGCTCGGTGGTGCGCTGCCGGCGTCCGCGGTGACGGTGCACACGGCCGCGGCGACGGAACCACGGCCGCGGCGACGGAGCCGGCGAGCGGGACGACCTGGTTCGGCCCGGACCTCGACTGGGGCGACGACTCCCCGGCAGGCTACGAGGGACGGCTCGGCGCGACGCCGTCGATGTACGGGGTGGAGATCGACTACCCGCTCGACCGCTCGGCCCGGCGGGAGCTCCTCCGTGCGACGCGTGCCGCGGCGACGCAGGGCGCGGTCCTCGTCGTGAGCCTCGAGCCCGGGCAGTCGCTCCGGTCACTCGACGCCGCCGACGCCCGCGCCGCGAACACCGTGTTCCAGGAGGTCCACGACCAGTACGACACCCAGGTGCTCGTGCGGTTCGCGCCGCAGATGAACGGCACGTGGGTGCGCTGGGGCAGCAGCCGACCCAGTTCGTGCAGGCGTTCCGGACGCTCGCGACCGCGGTGCACGGCGGCGACTCCGACGCGCGCATGGTGTGGTCGCCGTCGTACGGCGCGGGGTACCCGTTCGGTGAGTCCGCGGGACGTCTGGCGGACCTCTCCGCGACCGACGTCGCGAAGCTCGACACCAACGGCGACGGCGAGCTGACCGCGGCCGACGACCCCTACGAGCCGTACTGGCCGGGCGACGCCTCGGTGGACTGGGTCGGGTTGTCGATGTACTCCTTCGGCAAGGGCAAGTCGACTGCGGCGGCCGGTCGTGACGTCCCCCTCACCCGCAACGACGTGCCGGAGCGCGGCGAGGTCGAATCCCGGTTCGACGAGACCTGGGGCTACGAGCAGCAGCAGGCCGACAGCTTCTACGACCGGTTCGCCGTCGGCGGCGACCGGTCGATGTTGCTCGACACCGGTGCGCTGTACGACCACACCCTCGGGGCGACGCGGAGCTCCCGGTCAAGCAGGGCTGGTGGCGGCAGGTGCTCGCCTCGGTCGAGGACCGCCCGTTGATCCAGGGCGTGACCTTCCTCGAGACGAACCGCCGCGAGCCCGAGGCGGGCAACCGTGTCGCCGACTGGCGCGACACCGCGGTGCCCGGGATCGCCGGTTCGTTCCGCACCGACCTCGAGCGCGGCGACCACTTCGCCTTCGGGCCCGTCACCGACCGCGTCACCACGCAGCAGGGCAACGCCGCGACCGACCAGCAGTACGACACCGGCGGCGACCAGATGGCGTGGATCGTCTGGGTCGCCGTGGGCCTGGCGGTGGTGTTCCTGCTGAGCGGGCTGTTCGGCCGGTTGCTGCCGAGCTGGCGCTACCCCGACGACGGGAAACCCGGGCGCGACCTGCGGCTCGACCTGTTCCGCGGGTTCATCATCCTGGCGGTGGTGATCACCCACATCGAGATCGGCGGGCCGTACTCCTACCTCACGCTGCACGCGGTCGGTGCGATCACCGGCGCCGAGATGTTCGTGTTCCTGTCCGGCATGGTCCTCGGCACGTGACCTACCCGTTCGCCATCAAGAAGTTCGGCGAGTGGGCGGCTGCGATCAGGGCGTGGAAGCGTGCCCGCAAGCAGTACCTCGTCACGCTCGTGGTGATCGCGGTCGTCTTCGCGCTGAGCTTCGTCCCGTTCCTGAACACCGACGCGATCACGACGTTCACCGACCGGGGGACCGGTACCGGGGGCGTCGGTGCCGAGGGCCGGGTGTACGACCTGTACCCGAACGCGATGCAGCTGCTCGGCTACCCGCCGCCGTGGTACGCCATCCGACAGTTCCTGCTGCTCGAGATGGGCCCGTGGCCGTTCAACATCATGGGCCTGTTCGTGGTGCTGAGCCTGTTCATCCCACCGCTGCTCTGGCTGATCCGCCGCGGCTTCTGGTGGGTGGTGCTCGTCGTGAGCTGGGCGCTGTACGTGTTCCAGGCCCTCAACCCGGAGTTCCGCCCGCTGAACTCGCAGTTCGAGGCGGTGTTCCCGCTGCTCACCTGGCAGGTCGTGTTCACCCACGGCCTCGTGCTCGGGTACTACCGACGGCAGATCATCGGCGCGCTCACCGGGCGGCTCGGGAAGGTCCTGGTCGGCATCGGTGTCGGGGGCTACGCGGCGTTCCTGGTGTACGTCTGGGCGGCGAACCACGCCGGGTTCACACCGGTCCCGTTCCCGGCGTCGATGTACGAGGACCTGTACAACACGGCGTACCAGCGGGTGGACCTGCAGTGGGGCCGACTGGTCGACATCGCGTTCTTCGCGATCGTCTCGTACGCGATCCTGACGGTGTTCTGGAAGCCGATCTCGACGGCGATCGGCTGGCTCTGGATCCCGATCGGGCAGGCCAGCCTGTACGTCTTCGTGTGGCAGGTGTTCTTCGCGCTGGCGATCGCGTCGATCCCCGGCGTGCCGTGGGGTGACTTCTGGATCGGCTTCAGTGGTGCACTCGGCGTTGATCCTGCTGGCCTGGTACATGGTCCGCAAGAAGTTCCTGTTCTCGGTCATCCGCGTTGACGTGACCGCCGCGGGACGGACAGGAGGCCCGTGGCGGCGTCGCCACGGGCCTCCCGTCCGTCCTCGGTCGCGTCCATCGCGCGCGCCGCGCCCGACCAGGAGCGGTCGCGGTCCCGCGACTCGCCGCTCACGTCCGCCGAGGTTCCGATCCGGAGGCTGTCAGACGCCGACATGCCGGGATTTCGGAACCTCGGGGGGACCGCGCGTTCGTGCCGGGCGGGCGTGCCGGGCGGGAAGGGCGCCTACGGCGTGGGGACGGACGCGCTCCAGGGCCTCGCGCACCGAACCCCACGTTGCCAGGCGGTCGCGGACCGCGTCGTTGCGCTCGGCGGCGAGTGCCTCGGCGTGCGCGCGCTCGAGCACCTCGTCGATGACGATGCGCTGCCCGGTGCGGGTCGAGGCGATCGCCGCCTCGACCATGGCGAGGCTCATGACGTTGCCGTGCACCTCACCGTCCGGGGTCTCACCCGAGCAGAACGGCGTGCACGAACGACGTCAGCGCTCCGGCGATCTCGTGCCCGACGCTCGCTGCGGACGACGGTGTGCCCGCGGGTGCCGTCGAGGTCGCTGGACGGGTCGTGGTCGCCGTCCCACAGCGCCGTGCCGGCAGCACCCGAGGCCCGCCAGTCGCCGTTCCACGAGGTCTCGGCGCCCGGTGCGCACCACGAGCCGTCGTACACGTACCGGATGTCGTCCTCGAAGGCGAAGACCGCTGCCGCCGCCGCGTCGCCGCGGTACCAGGACCACGACGGGTTCCACGACTCGCAGTACGCCGACACCGGGTCCCGTTCGAGCACGTAGCGGGCGGAGTCGAACGCGTGGATCGCCATGTCGAGCAGCAGGACGTCGTCCATCTGCTCGCGGAAGCCGCCGAAGTGCGGGGCCTTGGCGAACCGGGTGCCCAGGCCGCCGATCGCGCCCAGGCCGCGCACGTGCTGGCGGAACGCGACGAGCTGGTCGTTGTAGCGCCGCGACTGCGACACCATGAACAGCTTGCCGGTGGCCTCGGCGGCCGCGGCGAGCGACAGTGCCTCGGCGACGGTCTGCGCGGCGGGCTTCTCGCCGAGCACGGGGAGTCCGGCGTGCAGGGCCTGCAGCGTGACGGGGTGGTGCGCGACCGGGACGGTGATGTCGAGCACCGCCTGCGCACCGGTCTCGGCGGCGAGCACGGTCAGGTCGGTGCCGACGGGGATGCTCGGGTCGCCGGCGTGTTCGGCACCGGCCCGGGCGGCGTCCGAGGTCGAGGTCGACGATGCCGACCAGCTCGACGTCGGGGTCGGCGGCGACGGTGCCGAGCCAGGCCCGACCCATGCCCCCGGCGCCGACCTGCAGGACGCGGAGCCGCGGTCACGCCTGCCCCCCGGCGTGGTCGTCGACGGGCGCGTCGCCGACGGCGGCGTCCTCGACCGGGGCGTCGTCGACGGGCGCGTCGTCGAACGGGCCGCGGTAGTGCTGCCCCTCGAAGTACTCGCCGAGGTCGTACCGGCGGAGCGTCGGGATCTCGCGCTCGCGCTCCGGCCGCGCCCACTCGGTCGCGTTCGCGATCACGCGGCGGACGTCCTTGTGGTGGTACACGGGGAAGTCCTGGTCGCCGGGCGAGAAGTAGAAGATCTTCCCGAGGCCGCGGCGGTACGTCATGCCGCTCCGGAACACCTCGCCGCCGGTGAAGCCCGAGATGAACACGAGCTCGTCGGGGGTCGGCACGTCGAAGTACTCGCCGTACATCTCCTGCTCGGGGATGACGATCGGGTTCGGGACGCCGCGGGTGATCGGGTGCTGCGGGTTGACGGTCCAGACGAGTTCCTGGTCGTGCTCGCTCCGCCAGCGAAGCGTGCACGTGGTGCCCATCAGCTTGCCGAAGATCTTCGACCAGTGGCCGGAGTGCAGGACGACCAGGCCCATGCCGGACAGGACGTGCTTGTGCACCCGGTCGACCACGGCGTCGTCGACGTCCTGGTGCGCGGCGTGCCCCACCACGTCAGGACGTCCGTCGCGGCCAGGACCTCGTCGGTCAGGCCGTGTTCGGGCTCCTGCATGGTGGCGGTCCGGACGACGGCGTCGGGCAGGTTCTCGCGGATGCCGTCGGCGATCGCGCCGTGCATGCCGTCGGGGTACCGCTCGGCGACGTGCTGCTCGACCTGCTCGTGGACGTTCTCGCCCCAGACGGTGATGCGCAGCGGGGAGGTGGTCATGGTGTGCCTTTCAGACGGTGGTACGTGGTGGCGTCGGTCCGGGGCCGTCACTCGACGGCACCGCCGAGGGCACCAGCGGAGATGTACTTCTGCGCGAAGATCAGCAGGACGGCAGCGGCAGGGACGCCAGCACCGAGGTCGCCATGACGGGCCCCCAGTCGGTGACGTTCGACCCGATGTAGTTGTAGATGCCGAGCGTGATCGGTCGGACCGCGGTCGTCGATGTCAGGGTCAGTGCGATGAGGAAGTCACCCCACGCGCCGAGGAACGTGAAGAGCGCCGCGGTGACGATGGCGTTCCGGCTGATCGGCACGACGATCGACACGAACGCCTGGAAGTCGCTGGCGCCGTCGACGAGTGCCGCCTCGACCAGGCTCGGCGGGATCGACTCCATGAACGCCCGCATGAGCAGGATGGCGAACGGCACCTGGACCGCGCTGTCGGCCAGGATCAGCCCGACGTAGCTGTTGAGCAGCCCGATGTTGTTGAACAGCGTGTACAGCGCGTTCGCGATGACGATCGCCGGGATCATCTGGGTGATGAGCAGCACGAGCAGGAACACCCGGCCGCCGCGCATCCGGAACCGGGCCAGCCCGTAGGCGGCCGGCGTCGCGATGGCCAGTGTCAGCAGGACGGTGCCGAGGCCGATGATCATGCTCGACAGGAAGTTCTGCCCCTGCTGGGCGAACGCCGCCTCGTACCCGGCGAAGGTGGGGGAGAACGGGAACCACGTCGCCGTGGCGGCCCCGGACGTCGCGCTGCAGGCTGGTGTTCACCATCCAGTAGACGGGGAACACCATGATCGCGAGGAACACGCACCCGAGGATCGTGAACGGGATGCCCTTGGCGGAACCGCGCGGGCGGGGTGCCCGGGTGGTCCGCTTCGTCGTGATCGCGCGGGTGGCGGTGACGGTCTGGTTCGCGAGTCCGACGCTCATTCGTCGACCGCCTTCCGGGAGATCGCGATGTAGACCATCGCGAAGACGAACGAGACGACGATGAGCACGTTGCTCACCGCGGCCTCGATGCCGAACTGGAAGTTGATGAACGACTGGTGGTACGCGTTCGTGGCGAGGGTCTGGGTCGAGTTCGCCGGCCCGCCGCCGGTCAGGCCGAGGATGATGTCCACGACCTTCAACGTGTAGACGACCCCGAGCACGACCACGACGCTGACCACCGACCGGATGCTCGGCCAGGTGATGTACCAGAACGCCTTGAACCCGGTGGCGCCGTCGAGCGACCCGGCCTCGTAGAGCTCCGGCGGGACGGACTGCAGGCCGCTGTAGAGGATGGTCGTGTTGAACGGGATGCCCAGCCACACGTTGACGCCGATGACGGCGATGAGCGCGAGGCTCGGGCTGACCAGCCACGGGACCGGCGCGATGCCCACCAGGCCGAGGAGCTGGTTGAGTGCCCCGCTGTCCTGGTCGAGCAGCCACTTCCACACCGCGCTCGAGGCGATGAGCGGCAGCAGCCACGGCAGGAGCAGGAGCCCCCGCAGGAAGCCCGACAGCGGGAAGTGCCGACGGAAGAACAGCGCGAGGCTCAGCCCGATGACGAACTGCAGGATGATCGAGCCGGCCGTGAACAGGGCGGTGTTCACGAGGCTCGTCGTGAAGACCGAGCTCTGGAACACCGAGATGTAGTTGCCGAGCCCCACCCAGGGGGCCTCGCCGGTGAAGAAGGTCGCCGTCGTGTAGTCCTGGAAGGACATGATGATGTTCTTCACCACGGGGTAGCCGAAGAAGACGGCCACGAAGACCGCCGCTGGCACCACGAAGAGCCATCGGGTCAGGCCGGATCGGAACCGGGCTCGTCGCTGCCCGGGTCGGGGGTCACCACGGGCGGGATCGTCCGTGGTCGTGTCTGTGTCGAGGCGCTCACGCCGGGGTCCTTTCCTGCACGCCGGAGGGAGCCGACCGGTCGGCCGGCTCCCCGTGGACTACTGCTCTTGCGACTGCGCCTGCTTGAGCGCTGCCTCGGGGCTGGCCTTGCCGGTGAGGGCGAGCTGGACGGCGGTGTAGATCTTCGTGGCGGCCTTGGGCCAGTCGGGTCCGAGCTCACCGGTGCGGGCGCGGGCGGTCTGCACCGTGGTGACGAAGGACGCGACCTGCGGGTGGTCCTTCGCCCAGGCGGCGCCGGCCTCGAGGTTGGTCGGCACGTTGCCGCTCACCTCGGACAGGGTCTTCTGCATCTTCTGCGAGTGGAGGCAGCCGACGAACTTGCCGGCGAGCTGCATCTTGTCCTTGTCGCCGGTCTGCGGGACGGTGAACGCCTCGCCGCCGAGCGGTGCGACCGTGGCCTCGCCGGTGCGCGTCGGGATCGGCACGCTGTCGAACTCGAGGCCCTTCTTCTCGTTGAGCGCCGGCAGCTGCCAGGGGCCGTTGATCATCATCGCGGCCTTGCCGGCCAGGAACTGGTTGTTGACGTCCGCCTGGGCCCAGTTGATCGAGCTCTTCGACATCGAGCCGTCGTCCTGCAGGTCCTCGACGAGCTGCAGCGCCTGGGTAGCGTCCGCGGTGGCGATGTCCTTCTCGTCACCGCCGTTCGACCAGAAGAACGGCAGGAACTGCCAGGTGCCCTCGTACGTGTTGATGTTGCTCATCGCGAAGCCGTAGGTCGAGCCCTTGGTGAGCTTCTTCGCGGCGGCCTTGAGCTCGTCCCACGTCTTGGGCGGCTGGACGCCGGCGTCCGCCAGGAGCTTCTTGTTGTAGTAGAGCGCGATGGAGTTCGTGTTCGACTGCAGGCCGTAGAGCTTGCCCTTGTAGGTGCTCGCGGCCTTCACGCCGGGGACGTCGCCGTCGGCGTCGAGACCGTAGTCGGACAGGTCGGACAGGGCACCGGAGGAGGCGATCTGCTGGACGTCGGGGTTGTCGAGCATGAGGACGTCGGGCAGCGTCTTCGACGATGCCTGCTGCAGCACCTTCGCGATCAGACCGGCGCCGGCGACGTGGTTGATCGTGACCGTCGCGCCGACCTCCTTCGCGCACTGCTTGTAGACCGGGTTGTAGTTCGCGTCGTAGTAGTCCTCGATCGTCAGGGCCTTGCTGCCGCCCGACGAGGCCGATCCGGAGCCGGAGCAGCCGGACAGGACCAGGGGGATCGTGGCGACGACGGCGACTGCGCCGACGAGGGCGCGCGTCCGGCGGGACATGGAGGGGAATCTTTGCTTCATTGCAGAGCTCTTCTCTTGACGGATGCTGGGGCAGGCACGCATCGACGAGGCCGCTGACGTCATCGTCGCTGTGCTCCTGGGGCGAGAAGCTAACAGATAAGCGCTTCACCTGTAAAGCGCTTTTCTGAGTTCCCGCGCGCTAGGATCAGCGCCATGGCCACGATGCAGCAGGTCGCCGATCGGGCGGGGGTCTCGATCGCCACCGTGTCCTTCGTGGTGAACGGGACGAAGTACGTGACTCCCGGCACCACCGCGCGGGTGAAGACCGCGATGCGCGAGCTGAAGTTCCGCGGCAACGTCGTCGCCCGGGCCCTGGCGAGCCGGCGGACCCGGATCATCGCGCTGTTGTTCCCGACCACCGGCAACCGCTTCAGCCCGACGACCTCGCAGTTCTTCATGAGTGCGGCGGAACGGGCGTCCGAGCGGGGACACCACCTCGTGCTCTGGCCGGTGGACCCCGCTGGAGACGACCTCGACGACCTCGTCTCGGGTGGGCTCGTGGACGGCGTCATCCTGATGGAGGTGCGGATGGACGACCCCCGCGTCGCCGTCCTCACCGACCTCGGCGTGCCGTTCACCCTGATCGGCCGGACCCGCGACAGCAGCGGTCTGCCCTTCGTCGACATCGACTTCGAGACGACCATCGAGGACAGCCTCGACCACCTCGAGACGCTCGGGCACCGCCGCTTCGGACTCGTGCTCGAGGACCTCGAGGGCACCCCGATGGCCGGCTACGCACCGCACCTGCGCGTCGAGGCGACCTTCCGGCGAGCGATCGCCGAGCGCGGGTTGGCCGGAACGGTCGTCACCGCCGGGCCGGGCAGCGACGGCGGACGCCAGGCCACGAGCGACCTGCTCGCGGCGGACCCCGACGTTACGGCACTGCTCGTGATGAAGGACGACTCGTCCGCGGGTGTCCTGGTCGGCCTCTACACCGCCGGCCGGCGGGTCCCCGAGGACGTCTCCGTGCTCAGCATCGCGTCGTCCGAGGCCAACGCCGACCAGCACTACCCGCGGCTGTCGACCATGGTCGCGCCGGGTCAGGAGCTCGGGATCCGGGCCGCCGACGCCCTCATCGAGCAGCTCGACGGCACGTCCGACGACCTGCCGCACTTCCTGCTGCCGTGCACGCTCCGCACCGCGGAGTCCACGGCCCCCGCCCCCGCCTGACCACCTGCCGACCCCGCCCGAGTCTCGGCGCCGCGTCCCCGAGACTCGGGCGCAGCGACAGTCCTCGCGCCGGCGCCCCCGAGGACTGTCGCCCGCCCCGAGACTCGCCCGCGCCCGTGACGTGGCCAGGAGACGGACGGGAGGCGCGGGGCGGGCCCGCACTGCGCCTCCCGTCCGACGGATGGTCACGTGACACACCCACGAGACTCGCGCGCAGCGACTCGCCTCGCGCCGTCAGCCCGGAGGAATGTCGCCCACCCCGAGACTCGGCCATGCCGCCGCCGCCCACCCACCGGGCGCTCAGGGTCCGTTGGTTGTGTGGACGCACAGGTTCGCAGCACCACACGTCGAGGAGGACGGATGGCCATCGACCGCAGGATGTTCCTGCTCGGGGAGCGGGGGTGCTGCTCCTCGCGGGTTGCTCCACGCGCCCCGAGCGCACGCTGGTCCAGGACTGGCCCACCGACCCGCCGGAAGGCGAGGCGACGATCAGCTGGTGGGCGGGCCAGGTCGCCTCGAAGGACGGCGGTGACCTGCGGCGCCGGCTCATCGCCGAGTTCCAGAAGGAGCACCCGAACATCCGGGTGCGCATCGTGAGCGCCCCGAGCGACACGGACACGAACCGGACGAGCCTGACGACGCAGATCGCGGCCGGCAGCAGCACGCCGGACGTCTACCTCGGGGACGTCGCGTGGCCCGGGCAGTTCGCGAAGAACAAGCTCGCCACCCCCGTGAACCAACTCGTGGGCGAGGACTTCTTCGACCAGTTCCCCGAAGGACTGCGGCAGGCGGCGAGCGTCGACGGGACGTACTACATGTTCCCGCTCTACATCGACGAGTCGTTCTTCCTGTACCGGAAGGACCTGCTCGCGAAGCACTCCCTGCAGGTGCCGCGGTCGTGGGAGGAAGTGCGCGAGACGGCCGCGAAGCTCGTCGACACCGGTGACGTGTCGTACGGGTTCGCGTTCCAGGGCGACGTGTACGAGGGCCTCACCTGCAACGTCACCGAGTTCGTCGCGGACGCCGGCGGCTCGCTGCTCAACGACGACCTGACGAAGCCCGAGACGACGAGCTCGGAGACGAAGCGGGCGTTCGAGTTCATGCGGTCCCTGATCACGGACGGCGCGAGCCCCCGGGCCACGCTGACGTACCAGGAGCAGGACACGAACGACGCCTTCTCCGGCGGTCGGGCGGCGTTCCTGCGCAACTGGTCGTACGCGTGGGGCATCGCGAACGGGCCGGACAGCCGGGTCGCGGGCAAGGTCGGGCTCGCCGCCCGTCCCACGTTCGACGGGCAGGACGAGCACCACTCGACGATCGGCGGGTGGGGGAACTACATCAACCCGCACACGCAGCAGCCCGCGGCGGCACTGACGTTCGCACGCTGGATGTCGAGCGAGACGGCGCAGCAGTTCCTGACCCGCGAGGGCGGCGTCCTGCCGGCCCGCAGCGCCTCGCTCGTCAGCGAGGACGCGAAGCGCCAGCAGCGACCCACCTACGACACTGCGGCCGGCATCACACTCGTGCCCCGTCCGACGTCGACGGCGTACTACCCGAAGGTCTCGCAGGGCGTGTACCAGAACGGCAACAGCATCCTCGGCGGGCAGGCGTCCGTCGACGGCGGCACGAGCACGATGGCCTCGGCCATCGCGCTCGCCCTGCAGGGGAGGCGCTGTGAGCGCCGGCACGGCCACCCGGTTGGGCACCAGGCCGGGAGGCACGGGTCGCCTCGACCCGCCGCCCCGCCTGAGCGGACGGTCGCGTCTCGACCGCATCCGCGCGCGGGGCGCGTGGGCTTCGCGGCCCCGGCGCTCCTGGTCGTCGCGGCGGTGACGATCTTCCCGGTGGTCTACTCGATCGTCCTGAGCTTCGCGGACGTCGAGGTCGGCTACGAGGGGTTCACGATCCAGTCGTTCGGGCTCGGCAACTACGCGGCCCTGCTGCAGAGCGCCGACTGGTACCGCGCGCTCGGCTTCACGGTGCTGTACACGGTCGTGACCGTCTCGGTGGAACTCGTGCTCGGGATGCTCGTCGCCCTGGTCCTCGAGCGGCTCGGGGCCACGCGCGGCTGGATGCTCGCGCTGATGCTCATCCCGTGGTCGCTCGTCACCATCGTCAACGCGCAGTTGTGGAAGTACATCTACGACAGCACCTACGGCGTCGCGACGTGGTTCTTCGGCCTGTTCGGGGACGCCCCGGTGATCCTCGGCGAACCGGTGCCCGCGATCACGGGCCTGATGGTCGCGGACATCTGGAAGACGACGCCGTTCGTGGCGATCATCCTGCTCGCCGGGCTCGTGCAGATCTCCGAGGACCACTACGAGGCCGCGGAGCTCGACGGGGCCAGCACCTGGCAGACGTTCTGGCGGGTGGTCCTGCCGCAGCTCACCCCGACGCTGACGATCGCGGTGCTGTTCCGCATCCTGCAGGCGTTCGGGGTGTTCGACCTGCCGTTCGTGCTGACGAACGGCGGACCGGGCACCGCCACCCAGTCGCTCGCGATCATGGGTTACAAGGTCCTGTTCCAGGACATCAACATCGGCCCGGGCGCGGCGATCGCGACGTCCACCGCGATCATCGTCGCGGCCGGGTGTCTGCTGTTCCTCCGGGCGTTCCGGAACCAGGCGAAGGGAGGGGATGCCTGATGCCCCGTCAACGTGTGCGCAAGGGCTGGCGCAGGTGGGTCAACACCGTCAACGTCAGCGGCGTCGTCATCGCGGTGCTCACGGCGCTGCCGCTGTACTGGCTGGTGTCGACGTCGCTCAAGCCGGCGTCCGAGATCGGGCAGTCGCCGCCCACCGCGTTCCCGCAGTCGTTCACCCTCGACAACTTCGTGGTGGCCTTCCGCGACAACGCGCTCGGGCAGTACATGGTGAACAGCGTCATCGTGTCGGTGTCGACGACGGTGATCGTGCTCGCGCTGGCGTTCCTGGCGGGTTACGCACTCGCCGGCCGGTGGATCACGGGCCGCACGGCGATCATGACGTCGCTGCTCATGCTCTCGGTGTTCCCGGCGATCGCGGTGCTCACGCCGCTGTACCTGCTCGAGCGCAACCTCGGACTGCTCAACTCGTACCCGGGCCTGATCGTGCCGTACGTCGCGTTCAACCTGCCGTTCGCCATCTGGATCATGCGGAACTACCTGGTCGGGATCCCCTCGACGATCGAGGAAGCGTCCGAGATCGACGGGGCCGGGGCCTGGCGCACCGTGCTCAGCGTGATCCTGCCGATGGCGAAGCCGGGCCTGTTCACGGTCGGGGTGTTCACGTTCACGGCGTCGTGGAGCGAGTTCCTGATGGCGCTGACGTTCAACAGCGAGAACTCGTTCCGGACGATCCCGGTCGGCATCGCACTGTTCGGCACGCAGTTCACGGTGCCCTTCGCGCAGATCTTCGCGGCGAGCGTCGCGGCGACGGTGCCGATCGTCATCCTGGTGCTCGTGTTCCGCCGCTCGATCGTGTCGGGACTCACCTCCGGCGCCGTCAAGGGGTGACGCGTCCATTGATTCCTGAGGGATAGTCGGCCAGGATCGGAGCAGACGTCGACGGCGACGGTCGGGACCAACCACCCCGGCCGTCGCCGCCACCGATCGGCGTCACGGATCAGGAGACACGTCATGGCTGACAGCACTGCGCCCCGCGCGCCCGCAACCACGGCCGTCGTGCCGCGGACGACACCGCCCGCCGCACCCGGCGCCGCAACCGGGTGTTCGCACTCGCTGCTGGCGGGGTCCTCGTCATCGGCGGTGCGGGCTACACGCTCGCGTCGTGGACGGACACCGAGTGGGTGTTCGGCGGCAACGGCTCGGGCGGGCCGGGCGTCGGCACCTCCGGGTTCGAGGTCGAGCAGAACGTCACGGCGCCGTTCGCCGCGGCGGGCTTCACCTCGGACGAGACGAACCCGGGGCAGGCGCTCCGGTTCACGGTCGACGCGCTCGCCCTGTCGCCGGGCACCGCGACCTACGCCCCCGTCGCGCTCCGCACCACCGCCGACTCGATCGCGGGCGACCTGGTGCTCCGGGCAGCGGTGCCGGCGACCGGGGTCACGGTCTCCGACGCCGACGACGTGCTGTGGAACGCCCTGCAGGTCCGGGTCGCCGCGATCACGGACACCACCGCCGTCTGCGACGCCACCGCGTTCGACGTGCCGTGGACGAGCGTCGCGTCCGGGCCGCTCGGCACGGCTGCCGCGACGATCGCGCGGCCCCTCGCCGCGGCCAGCGGGTCGACGCAGGTGTACTGCTTCGAGGTCTCGCTGCCGGAGTCACCGACGCTGCCCGCCGGCACCACGGTCGACGCGCTCCAAGGGCGGACGGCTGCGCCCGCCTGGCAGTTCGCCGCCGAGTCCGACTGAGCGCGGCCGTGCGCGGCTCCACCGCGCCGACGTCCTCCGACGAGGGCGTGGCGCCGCCCCGTCCTCCCGCCGACCGCGTCCGCTCCGTCGTCCTGACGGTCGCCGGCGCGATCGGACTCACGTGCCTGCTCGCCTGGGCCGCCGTGGCGTTCACCGGACTGTCGTTCGTCGTCGTCACCACCGGGTCGATGGCCCCGACGATCCCCGCGGGCGGGCTCGCCATCACGCACCGCGTGCCCGCGGCCGAGATCACCGACGGGGACGTCGTCACGGTCCCACGCGCGGGGTCGGCCCTGCCCGTCACCCACCGGGTGGTCGCGGTGGACCGGGTCCCGGGGACTCCGCGGCGCGGTCGCTCACCCTGCGGGGCGACGACAACGCCTCCGACGACCGCGACCCGTACGTCGTCCGGCACGCCGGACTCGTGCTGGCGCACGCCCCCGGCCTGGGCTCGGTGCTCGTCGTGGTGACGAGTGCCCCGGCCCGTGGGCTGGCGGTCGCGCTCGTCGGCGTGCTCGTCGCGTGGGCGTTCTGGCCGGCCCGGCGGGAGGACTCGTGACCCGCGTCCTCGCCACCTCCGCGGCGGTCGCCGCGGTGCTCGTCGGTGCGACCGGGATCGGCACGACGGCGGTGGCGGTCGCCGCGACGGACTGGAGGCTCGTGGCCGAGACCGGCACGCCGGGCCGGTTGGTGCTGCACACCGGTCCGGAGCCCCTCGTGCTGCCCGGGGCGGGGAACGACGCGGACGTCACGTGGCAGGTGCGGACGAGCGTCGACGAGCCCGGCCCGGTCACCCTCGACCTGCAGCTCACGGGGCGGGGCGGCCTGCCGGGCGGGACCGACGGCGTGCTCGTGTCGGTCGCGACGTGCGACCAGCCGTGGGCGGACCCGTCCGGAGCCCCCACGTGCGGCGGGCGGACCGCCGCCCTCGTCGACACGGTCCCCCTCGTCGACTGGGCGACCTCCGCGCCGTCGGTCCGTGTGCCAGACCCGGACGGCGACGGCTCGGCGTACCTGCTCGTCCGGCTGTCCCTCGGTGACGCCGCGACCACGGTGCCCCGGACCGCCGAGGTCGGCGTCGGCGTGACCGCCCGCGGCGGGGACCCCGTCGTGTCCGGACACCCGGCACACGGCGGCGGCAACGGCGACAGCGAGGGCGCTGGCGTCGGCCCGGTCGTCCTCGCGATGACGGGTGGCGGGTTCGCGGGGCCGGTGCTCGTCGCGGTCGCGGCCGTCCTCGCCGGCGTCGCTCTCCGACTCCGGCGCCCCAGGAGCCGGTCGTGAGCCGGCGTCCGCTGCACCTGCGCCGTGGCCGGATCGCGGTCGTCACCGGCATCGTCGTCGCAGCAGCCCTGGTCACGCCCACCGCCGTCCCGAGCACCGCGTCGTGGTCGGACCGCGAGTGGGCGCACGGGGCCGTGGGCACGTCGTCGTTCGACTGCGGCACCGACGCGGACTACACGTCGACGGCCTCGAGCCGGTTCCTGGGCGGGAGCATCGCCGGCATCGACCTCGACGACGTCGCCACGGTGCGCGGGGTCGACGTCGCGAAGACCGGCGCCGCACCGGCATCGGTCGAGCCGGCCACCGCGCCCGAGCTCGGCACCGGCGGCCGCCCGTTCACGCAGGCGTTCGGCAACCCGCTCGACGTCGGCCTGCTCGGCGACGTGGCGGGCATCGACCTCACCGGTCTCGGCCTCGGACTGCCGGCCGGTTCAGCGGGCGCGGTGAACCAGGTCGCGACGGCGTCGGGAACCGGAGAAGCCGTGGCGGCGTCGGGGCTCGTCGCGGACTCCGGTGGCGTGCTCGTCACACCGACGACCCCGTCCGGCGACCTGCCCGACCCGGCCTCGATCACGCTCGGCCGCGCACTACCGGGCATCGCGGACGTCACCGACGTCGGGCTCGACGTCGGTGCCGTCGGTGCGAGTGCGCAGCTCGCCGGGTGCGACGCCATCAGCCAAGACGTGTGGGGCGGGGTCGTCCAGCGCACGCTCGCGACGAACCTGCGTGCCGCAGTGCAGCAGGTCGCTGCCGACAGCGGGCGCGTCGGGCTCGAGCGCGACTACGGGATCGCGAGCCTCGACCTCCGCGTGGACAGCCCGCTCGTCGGCGCGCTCGTCACGGCGGTGAACGACACCGTGGTGCAGCTCGACGCCGCGGTCGACACGCTCGGTGGCACGGACGGGGTGCTCGCACGGACGATCAACCAGGGCGTGCTCGGGGTGCTCGGCGGGCTCACCGGCAGCCTCGGGCTCGGCACCATCGGGGGCACGGTCGAGATCACCGGGCCGGACCTGGCAGGAGCGGTCGCGCCGCTGCTCGCCGAACCCGTGCAGGACGCCGGCGGAACGTTGTCGCTCGACCTGTCGGCCGGATCCGTCCGGGTCGACCTCGCGCACCTGCTCGGCGACGACGAGCACGGGCTCAACGACCTGCCGCCGAACCACGAGGTGGTGCTCGACGCCGTCACCCTCGGTGCGCTGGCCGACCGGCTCGGGCAGGTGGTGGACGCCTGGGCGGGGAAGATCACGACCGCCCTGACGACCGCGCTCGGGGCCCTGCACGTCCGGATCGCGCTCGCCGCCGATCTCAGCGCATCCCTGGTGCTCGGCATCCGCGTGAAGATCGCCACGCTGTCGATCGGCGTCGACACCGGGGTCGCGGCGCTCATGGCTGGGCAGACGAAGCTGTCGGTCGGGGTCGCGCTGCTCGGACTCGACCTGGGTGGCCTGCTCGGCGTCGTGACCGGCCTCGCGACGTCGCTCGTGAACCCGTTGACACAGGCGGTGGTGGGGACGCTCACGACCCGGTTGTTCGCGCTCGTCGGGACGCTCGGCACGACGCTGACGACGACGATCGGCGGCCCGGTCGTCCGTGCGCTCGGGACGGTCCTCTCGCGGCTGCCCGGGGTGCTCTCGCTCCGGGTGAACGTGCAGCAGGACCTCGCGGCCGCCCCGACCCCGGCCGGCCGTGCGACGACCGGGCAGTACACGCAGACCGCACTCCGCCTGTCGGTCGCGGACGCCCTGGTGCCCGGGGGACTGGCCCGCGTCGACCTGGCCAGCGCCGTGGTGGGGCCGAACTCGGTGTCGCTCGTCGGAACGGCCCGGCCCCGAGATAGGTAGCATCGTTACCTAGCTGCGCATGGTGGACAATCACCGGAGCCGCACGCTGAGCGCCCGTAATCTGCCGTCAGGGGCTCGGGGCGCCGAGGTCGACGGCCGCGATGATGCGGTCGACGATCCGGACGAACCGGACCCTGTCCCGTTCCGAGAAGGAGGCCAACAGCTCGTGCAGGTGCTTGTTCGTGCCGTCCATGGCGATCGAGTAGTCACGCCTGGCGGTCTCGGTCAGCTCGATGTGGCGACTCCGCCCGTCGGCCGGGTTCGGCACGCGGCTGAGGTGCCCGCTCTGTTCGAGCCGGTCCACCATGCCGGTCACCGCCGGGCCGGTCAGGCCGAGGTGCTCGCGAGGTCCTTCACGCGGACGGTCCGGTCGGCCTCTTCGGCGCGGGACACGAACTGCAGCACGGTCAGGTCGCTGCCCGAGACGTCGAGCTGGTCGCGCAACCGCGCCCGCAGTGCGGACACTGCTGCTTCGAGTCGGGTCAGCGCCGCCACGAGGTCGAGATCGCTCACGAGCACGCCCCCTTCGAACCGATCGGGTCCGCGCCACCGTACGCCGTGCTCACCGGGTCAGCGTATCCACATAACGAGTCGCACGGTCAGGTTCGGGTGTCCGGCACGGGGCGATGCACCGTGACTGACACCTACGAGGCCCCGCGCGCCGGTGGACGCGCGAGCGAGCCGGTGCGCTTCGAGGTGTCCGGCAGCGATCCGGAGTCAGCGGCGCGTGACCTGGCCACGGTGCACGGTGCCGAGCAGTGGTCCGCCCAGCAGACCGGCAGCGAGTTCGTCTACCGCTACACCGCGGTCGGCGACACGGAGATCAGCATCCGTCGGTCCCAGATGCGCGGCGTGCTGCGCGGTGCGATGCCGATCAGCACCGACTACATCGTCGCGTGGATGACGAGCGGCAGCGCCCACCTCGACGTCGCCGGGCAGCGGGTGGACCTGCACCGGAACGTGCCGACGCTGCTGCCCTGCGACACCGCGTTCGTCTTCGCGGCCGAGGACCACGACCAGCGCCTGGTGCACCTCGACCGGGAGCTCGTGCACCGGATCGCCGGCGAACAGCTCGACCTGGGGGACCGGCCGCTCCGCTTCGACCACGCGCGCGAACCGGACAACGCGATGTACGGCCGGTGGCAGGGTGCCCTCGCCGCGCTGTCCCGCGCGCTCCGTGTGGGCGGTTCGGACTCCGACATTTGGGCCGAGGCGAAGTCGCTCGCGATCGCCGCGTTCCTCGAGACCTTCCCGCCGCAGCTCGACGACCTGCCGGCGGAACTGGCCCTGCCGCGGAACGCCCGGCTGCGCGCCGCCGTCGAGTACGTCCACGCGCACGCGTCCGAGACCGTGACCATCGCCGACCTCGCTGCGGTGGCCGGCCTGAGCGTGCGGTCGGTGCAGGAGTCGTTCCGTCGGGTGTTCGACGTGTCGCCGCTCACCTACCTGCGGGACGTCCGTCTGGACCGCGTGCGCAGCGAACTCCTCGCACTCGACCCGCAGGTCGGAGCGATCGGGGACGTCGCCCGACGCTGGGGGTTCGCGCACCTCGGTCGGTTCTCGGCGTCGTACGCGGCGCGGTTCGGCGAGTACCCGAAGCAGACCCTGCGCCGCTGACGGCCGCGCCCGGCGGTCGAGGGCGGATCGGTTCGGGCCAGATAGGTGGCACGCGCTCGGTGTCCGAGCGGACCCCGAGCGCGGTCGAAAGGTCTCTCAAGGCATCCTGGCGCCCTCTGCGGGTTGCGGCCGATCATGCCGCGGCGCGGTAGATGCGTTTTGCATACCACGTCTGATATATTGTGTTGCGCGGTGTCCGTGTCTCCGGGCGCTGCCTTCCCCTTCTCCGCGACTCGACGTCGCTCCTCGTTGTCGAGCCCAGACAGAAAGCATCATCATGCGTACTTCCTTCAAGGCGATCGGTGCCGCGGGTATCGCGGCAGCCACCCTCGTCTCCGGCCTCAGCTTCGGCACCGCCGCAGCAACCGCCACAACCAGCACTCCCGGCATCACCGCAACGGAGTCGATGCCCTTCGTGCTGTCCGGGGGCGGCTCGTTCTGGGCAATGGCGAAGACCGGCAACGCCACCCACTTCATCGAGTACTCCTCTCGAACGGAGGCGGTCGCCAATGCGCGGACGTTCGATGTATCGTCCGATTCGTGGTCGGTGCTCACCTGGACGTGGGGCCAGTACACGGGCTGCTTGGGTATCGGTTCACGCAAGATCATTACCGCGACTTCAACCTGCAACGCCTCGGCCGACCTGAGCCACTTCAAGCTGGTCAACGGTCAGCTGGTGAACAAGGCACACCAAGACCTGCACATCGACGGCTTCCAGGCTTCCGAAGGGCGCCAGTACGCGCATTACGGGACGGGGGCGACGGAGTACTCCCTCAGCCCACTCGGAGCTCAGGTGGAGTCGGTCGATGTTCCTGGGCGGTCTGCGGTGCTGAAGGGCACGGCGGAGCCGGGTGCGGATCTGATCATCAACGACACGATCCCGGCGGAGGCTGATGGTGACGGGCGCTGGTCGAAGCAGCTCACGGGCCTGAAGCTGGGGAAGCAGACCGTGAAGGTCGAGCAGTGGAAGGACGGCGAACGGCTCGGGGAGCCGATCACCGTCGAGGTGGACCTCGCGATCGCGCCGTTGACGGTGAAGAACACCTTCACCGGCAACACGAACGAGCGTGTCCAGCTGTCCGGGACCGCAGACAAGGCCGCTGACGTCGTGGTCCGCACCCCGGATGAGCAGACCCACGTGGCCCCGGTCGGCACGAACGGCACGTGGAACCTGGACCTGCCGGCACCGAACAAGGCCGGCGACTACACGGTCACGGTCGCGCAGCGGCTGGCGAAGACCGGTGGCGGTTCGGATGAGACCACCCCGGTGGAGCACACCATCAACTACGGCGCCGGGGTGAGCATCTCGTCCCCGGAGCAGGACTCCGACTTCCCCGGCGGCCCGCTTGAGATGAGCGGCCGCGGCCAGATCGGTGCGACGGTGTCGGTGACGGAGAAGGGTTCCACGAAGGAACTCGCCACGGGTTCGGTCCTGGGCAACAACATCTGGTCCGTCACGACCGAAGACCTCGCCCCGGGCAAGCACACGCTCGTGGTGTCGCAGCAGTCCAAGGGGCAGAACACCACGACCGCGGAAGTGACCGTGAACCCGGGCGCGTCCACGATCGCCGACCCCACCGGCACCGTCACGTTCGATGAGAACGACATGTCGAAGAAGGCGACGGTGGCTGGGACTGGTGTCGATGGGGCCACGATCACCCTGTTCAACGGCGCCGAGCGGATCGGGACCGCGACCGTCCGCAACGGCACCTGGTCGACCCAGATCGACCCGATCGGTCCGGGTGAGCAGACGATCCGGATCGAGCAGTCCGGGATCGAGGGCGTCCAGACCGCCACGACCACCGCCGACTACGGTCAGGCAGCCACGATCGGTTCCCCGTCCGCGGGGAAGGTCACCCCGGGCATGGTCACCGTCGAGGGCACCGGCCAGACCGGCGCGCAGATCACCGTGAAGGCTGGCGGCAAGACCGCCACGACGACCGTTGTCGATGGGGTGTACTCGACCGAGATCGAGATCCCGGCATCCACCGACGCGACCCGGATCACCGTCGAGCAGCACTCCAAGGGCAACCTGCGCACCACCACGGACGTGCAGGTCACCGGCGACGGCGACCAGCAGCTGCTGCCCGTCGTGATCAACGGCCCCGCCACCTACGCCAACGGCAAGACCATCGAGGTCACCGGCACCGCGACCCCCTACGCCACCGTCGACATCGCCACGCAGTGGAACACCATCAAGACCGTCACCGCCGACAAGAACGGCAACTGGTCCTTCTGGCGCGGCTTCGGACCCAACGTCATCTACACCCTCACCGCAACCCAGACCCTCAGCGACCGCCAGACATCCACATCCGAAGCATTCACGCTGAGCCCCGAGGGCAGCGACTTCACCGCACCCGTCGCGATCACCGGCCCCACCGACGGCTTCTACGACCCGACCAGCGGCGGCAACAAGGTCTCCGGCACCGCCGCGTCCAACGCGACCGTCGTGATCAGCACCCAGTGGGGTCCGATCAAGACCGTCACGGCCAACGCGCTCGGCGAGTGGGAGTTCTACCGCGGCTTCGGCCCCGACGCGGTCTACCAGCTCACCGCAACCCAGACCCGCGTCGATGAGAGCACCAGCACCTCGGAGACGTTCACCCTGTCCCCGAAGCCGTCCCAGACCGCACCCGTCGCCATCGCCGGCCCGACCGATGGGTACAACGCCACCGGCGGCACCCGCGTGCACGGCATCGCCAGCCCCGGCGCAACCGTGACCATCAGCTCCCAGTGGGGCACCCTCACCACCGTCACCGCCAACAACAACGGCGTCTGGGAGTTCTACCGCGGCTTCGGCCCCAACATCACCTACACCCTCACCGCGGAACAAACCCGCACCGACAACACCACCTCGAAGTCCAGCCCCTTCACCCTCACCCCCAAGCAGTAACACCCACCCCCAGCACCACCACCGACGGCCTCCCCACCACCCCAGGGGAGGCCGTCAGTGCTCGATGCCGGTGTTCTTCACGGGACCGGTGCTGGCGCGTACCCGCAGGGTGGTCGACAGGCGGACGTGGTCCGACGCGGCCTCGCCACGGAGCATCGTCAGCAGCATCTCGACCGCGCGGGACCCGAGTTCGGCCAGCGGCTGCGAGACGGTGGTGAGGGTGGTGTCGTGATCGATGCCTGGGGGACGTCGTCGAACCCGACGACGGACAGGTTCTCCGGCACCCGCAGGCCGAGCTCTGCCGCGGCCCGTAGCACACCGACGGCCGACGAGTCGTTCGCGGCGAACACCGCGGTCGGTCGCTCGTCCATCGTGAGCAGGTCCCGCGCGACGGCCGCGGACTGTTCCTCCTGGTAGTCGCCGTCGCGGACGAGCCGCTCGTCGATCGTGAGTCCGGCGGCGGTCAGTGCGGAGCGGTACCCGGCCTCGCGCAGCTGGGCGGACGCCAGGTCGACTCGGCCGCGCAGGTGCGCGATCCGGGTGTGCCCGAGCGCGAGCAGGTGCTCGACGGCCTGGACGGCCCCGCCCTCGTTGTCGGCGTCGACCGTCGCGTGGCCCTCGGGTCCGGTGTGCGGGTCGATCGCGACGACCGGGATCGACGAGCTGGACAGGGCGGTGGTCGGGGTGACGACGATGGCGCCGTCGATGAGGGTGCCGGACAGGCGTGACAGTGACCGGCGTTCCCAGCCCGGACGGTCGGCGCCGGTCATCAGGCCGGCGTAGGCGAGCAGCTCGTAGCCGGTGCCGGTCGTCGCGCTCGAGATGCCGCGCAGGAGCTCGGTCGAGAACGGCTCGAACTCGGGCACCAGGATGCCGACGACCCCGGTGCGGGAGCTCCGCAGGCTGCGGGCGACCAAGGACGTCTCGTAGCCGAGGTCGGCGACGACCTGCTGCACGCGGATCATCGTGGCCGCGGCGACGCCGTCGCGCTGGTTGATGACCTTCGACACGGTGGGGATCGAGACCCCCGCGACCCGTGCGACGTCGCCGATCGTCACCCGGCCGGCACCGGGACGCGCGCCGAGTGCCGAGTCCATGTGCTCACCGTACCGCTGATGGAGCGTCGAAACGGCGTAGAAAACGTTATCGATATCGATTGACAAGCGGCAGGAGCACCTGGCACGCTCTCCGCAGCGGCAGTGGATGTCGCTGCATGTCAACGACGACACGAGGAGTTCCACGATGACGAGGAAGATCCGTGCCGCGGCAGCCATCGCGCTGATCGGGGCGACAGCACTGGTGGCCACGGGCTGCTCGGCAGGCGGCAACGCGGCCGACGACGGCAACGGGAAGGTCACGATGACCTTCTGGCACAACTCCACCACCGGACCGGGCAAGGCCTACTGGGCCTCGACGGTCAAGGCGTTCGAGGCGAAGTACCCGAACGTCACCATCAAGACCCAGGCGATCCAGAACGAGGACCTGGACGGCAAGCTGCAGACCGCGCTCAACTCGGGCGACGGGCCGGACGTCTTCCTGCAGCGCGGTGGCGGCAAGATGGACGCGATGATCGCCGCCGGGCAGCTCATGGACATCTCCGACTCCATCAGCGCCGACGCGAAGAAGTCGATCAGCGCCGGGACGTTCGCGGGCTACGAGAAGGACGGCGCCACCTACGCCATGCCCGGCGCCGTGCTCCCCGAGGGCATCTGGTACTCGAAGGACCTGTTCCAGAAGGCCGGCATCGACGGCACTCCGACCACGATGGACGAGCTGAACGACGACATCGCAAAGCTCAAGGCCGCCGACATCGACCCCGTCGCCGTCGGCGCGAAGGACGCCTGGCCCGCCGCCCACTGGTACTACAACTTCGCGCTGCGCGAGTGCAGCCAGAAGACGCTCGAGGGCGCGGCGAAGTCGCTGAAGTTCGACAACGCCTGCTGGACGAAGGCCGGCGAGCAGCTCGAGGACTTCAACGCCACCGAGCCGTTCAACAACGGCTTCCTGACGACCGCTGCCCAGCAGGGTGCCGGCAGCTCCGCCGGTCTGCTGGCCAACCACAAGGCCGCCATGGAGCTCATGGGGGCGTGGGACCCGGGCGTGATCAGCTCGCTCACCCCGGACGGCAAGCCGCTGGCCGACCTCGGCTGGTTCCCGTTCCCGACCATCGACGGTGGCAAGGGTGACCCGAAGTCGATGATGGGCGGCGTCGACGGCAACTCCTGCTCGGCGAAGGCCCCGAAGAAGGCCTGCACGGACTTCCTCAACTTCATCGTGCAGAAGGACAACCAGGAGGCCTACTACACGGCGTTCCAGGCCATCCCGGTCAACCAGGAGGCCCAGTCGGTCGTCGACGCGGACTACCTCAAGTCGGCCCTCGCCGCCTACCAGGAGGCCCCGTTCGTGTCGCAGTACCTGGACACCCTGTACGGCCAGAACGTCGGCAACGCGCTGAACACCAGCGTCGTCGACCTGCTCGCCGGCAAGGGCAGCGCGAAGGACATCGTGGACACCACCAACCAGGCTGCGGCCAAGGGCTGACCATGACCCTCGACACCTCGCTCGGCACGACCCCGACCACCGGGTCGGACACGGCCGCGGGGACGTCCCCGGCGGGGAGCGGTACGCCGCTCCCCGCCGGACGGCGGTCCACGCGCCGCATCGCGGACTGGCGGAAGCGCGTCGAGATCGCGGTGCTCGCCGGCCCCGCGGTCATCGTCTTCGTCACCTTCGTGATCCTGCCCGTGGTGCTGGCCGCCTACTACGGGTTCTTCAAGTGGCAGGGCTACGGCCCGCCCACCGACTTCGTGGGGCTGCAGAACTACCTGATCATCTTCCAGGACAAGGCGTTCCACGCGGTCCTGATGCACAACGGCTTCATCGTCGTGCTGTCGCTCGTGCTGCAGGGGCCGATCGCCATCGTGCTCGCGCTCCTGCTCAACCAGAAGATGCACGGCCGCGGGCTCGTCCGCGTGCTCGTGTTCGTGCCGTACGTCATCTCCGAGGTGATCGTCGGCACCGGCTGGAGCCTGATGCTCCAGTCGAACGGCGCGGTGAACGACCTGCTCCAGGGCATGGGCCTCGGCGGGCTGCGGGCCGACTGGTTGTCCAACCCGGACATCGCCATCTGGACCCTGCTCGTGATCATCTCGTGGAAGTACATCGGCTTCGCGGTGATCCTGTTCCTGGCCGGCCTGCAGAGCATCCCCGAGGAGCTGTTCGAGGCGGCGGCCATCGACGGTGCCGGTTACTGGCAGATCCAGCGGCGGATCACCCTGCCGCTGCTCGGCCCCACCATCCGGATCTGGGCGTTCCTGTCGATCATCGGCTCACTGCAGCTGTTCGACCTCGTCTACATCATCTGGGGGCAGTACATCTCGTCGACCGCCGGCACCTCGACGATGGCGACGTACATGGTCGCCAACGGCCGCACGTCCGGCAACTTCGGCTTCGGCAGCGCCGTCGCCGTGGTCATGTTCGTGATCTCGCTCGCCGTCGCCCTGATCTACCAGCGCTTCGTGCTCCGCCGCGACACCGCGGGCGCACTCACCGAGAGGAAGAACTGATGGCCACCACGAGCATCGTCGCCCCCGGGCGGCGGGCCACTCGGGAGCGGCGGTCCAGCGCAGCCATCGGTCGCGCGAACCCGCTCACCTACCTGGTGGCGATCCTGTTCGTCGCCGCGAACCTCGCCCCGGTGCTGTACATCGTGCTGGGCGGCTTCCGGACGAACTCGCAGATCACCACGAGCCCGGCCGGGCTGCCAGCGCCGTTCGAGCTCGGCAACTACGGATCCGTCCTGTCCAGCGGGATCTTCTGGCAGCAGCTCGCGAACTCGACGATCAGCGCCGTGACCACCACCGCGGGCGTCGTCGTGCTCGGACTGATGGTGAGCTTCGTGCTCGCCCGGTACCGGTTCGCCGGCCGCGGTGCGCTGTACGCCCTGTTCGCCGCCGGTCTGATGTTCCCGATCACCGTCGCCATCACGCCGCTGTACCTGCTCGTGAAGGACCTCGGTCTGACGAACAGCCTGGCCGGCGTGATCCTGCCGCAGATCGCCTTCGCGCTGCCGACCACGGTCATCATCCTGGTGCCGTTCCTGCGGGCGATCCCGGACGAGCTCGAAGAGGCAGCGTCGATCGACGGCGCCAGCCGCCTCGGGTTCTTCTTCCGCATGGTCGTGCCGCTGTCGCTGCCGGGCGTCGTCACGGTCGGCATCCTGGCGTTCATCGCGAGCTGGAACAGCTACATCCTGCCGCTGTTCATCCTGAACAACGAGGGCAGCTACACACTGCCGCTCGGCGTGCAGGCGTTCTCGTCGCAGTACTCGGTCGACACGGCCAAGGTGCTGGCGTTCACGTCGATGTCGATGATCCCGGCACTGGTGTTCTTCACCATCTTCCAGCGCCGTATCGTCGGCGGCCTGACCGGGGCGGTGAAGGGGTGACGACGACGGACGCGACCCGGGACACCGGACGCCAGCCGCGCCTCCAGGACGACCACGACGCACCCGATGCGACCGGACCCGACCGCGCCACCGCCCTGCTCGCCGCCATGACCCTCGACGAGAAGGCGGCGCAGCTCGTCGGCTACTGGCTCGACCAGACCGGCGTCGTCGCGCCCATGCAGGGTGAGATGGCGGCGGCCGCCGACGGCCGCACCCTGGCGGACATCACCCGCGACGGCATCGGCCAGTTCACCCGCGTCTACGGCACCCGACCGGTCGAGCCCGACGACCGCGCGGCCTGGCTGTGGGCGGAACAGCGGCGACTCAAGCGCGAGACCCGGCTCGGGATCCCCGCGCTCGTGCACGAGGAGTGCCTGACCGGGCTCGCCGCGTGGAAGGCCGCGACGTTCCCCACCCCGCTGGCGTGGGTGCGGCCTTCGACCCGGAGCTGGTCGAGCAGGTCGGCGCCGCCATCGGCGCGTCGATGCGGCAGCTCGGCGTGCACCAGGGCCTGGCACCGGTCCTCGACGTGATCCGCGACCCGCGATGGGGGCGGGTCGACGAGTGCATCGGCGAGGACCCCTACCTGGTCGGCACCGTGGGGACCGCCTACGTGCGCGGCCTGCAGGCGGCCGGCGTCGACGCGACGCTCAAGCACTTCCTCGGGTACTCGGCCTCGCAGGCGGGCCGGAACCACGCGCCCGTGCACGCCGGACCGCGCGAGGTCGCCGACGTGTACCTGCCGCCGTTCGTGATGGCCCTGCGCGACGGGGGCGCCCGGAGCGTCATGAACTCGTACGCCGAGATCGACGGCGTGCCCGTCGCGGCGAACGGTGAACTGCTGACCGGCCTGCTGCGTGACGAACTCGGCTTCGACGGCACCGTCGTGGCGGACTACTTCTCGGTCGCGTTCCTCGAGGTCATGCACGGCATCGCCGCCGATCGTGGCGAAGCGGCGGCACTGGCCCTCGAGGCGGGCATCGACGTCGAGCTGCCCACCGGGGACGCGTACCTCGCGCCGCTCGTCGAACGGGTCCGCTCGGGGCTGCTCGACGAGGCCCTGCTCGACCGCGCGGTCCTGCGGGTGCTGCGGCAGAAGGAGCGACTGGGGCTGCTCGACCCGCAGGCGTTCGAGGACGAGCCGCCCACCGGCATCGACCTGGACACCCCGCGGCACCGATCGTTGGCGAAGCAGTTGGCGGCGCGGTCGCTGGTGCTGCTGTCGAACCGCGATGTGATCGCTGGCGCTGGCGCTGGCGCTGATTCTGGTTCTGGTTCTGGTGCTGGTTCTGGCGCTGGCGTGCCGGCCGCCGCGCCCGTCCTGCCGTTGCGGCGCGGGGCATCCGTGGCCGTCATCGGCCCGAACGCCGACCGCGCCGAAGCGCTGCAAGGCTGCTACTCGTTCGCCAACCACGTGCTCGCGTCGCACCCCGACCTGCCGCTCGGTTTCGCCATCCCGACCGTGCGCGAGGCGATGGTCGACGCCCTCGGCGACGACGCCGTGCGCTTCGCCGCGGGCTGCGCCGTCACCGGCTCCGACCGTGCCGGGTTCGCGGACGCCGTCGCCGTGGCCGCCGCGTCCGACGTCGCGGTCGTCGTCGTCGGCGACCAGGCCGGCCTGTTCGGCCGCGGCACCGTCGGCGAGGGGAACGACACCGAGTCGCTCGACCTGCCGGGCGTGCAACGCTCGCTCGTCGAGGCGGTCGTCGCCACCGGCACGCCGACCGTGATGGTGCTGCTCACAGGGCGGCCGTACGCCATCGGGTGGGCGCTCGACGGCGGCGGCGACGGCGTCGTCGCCGCCGGCCCGGCCGGCGCGGGACGTCCGGCCGCCGTCGTGCAGGCCTTCTTCCCCGGCGAGGAGGGCGGCACCGCCATCGCCGACCTGCTCACCGGCGCCGCGTCACCGTCCGGCCGCCTGCCCGTCTCGCTGCCCCGTGCCGCCGGTGCCCAGCCGTACACGTACCTGCACCCGCGGCTCGGCGGGCCGTCCGACGTCACCGCCGCCGACTCGACGCCGGTCCGCCCGTTCGGCTTCGGCCTCGGCTACACGACGTTCGCGTACGAGGAGCTGACGGTCGACGCGTCGGTGCCTTCCGACGGGTGGTTCGACGCCTCGGTGACCGTCCGGAACACGGGCGCACACGCGGGCGAGGACGTCGTCCAGCTCTACGGCCACGACGTGCACGGCAGCGTCACCCGACCCGAGGTCCAGCTGCTCGGCTACGCGCGCGTCGCGCTCGCCGCGGGGAGTCCACCCGGGTCCGCTTCCGCGTCCCCGTCCAGCGGTTCGCGTTCACCGACCGTCGCATGCGCCGGGTCGTCGAACCCGGTGCCGTGCAGGTCTGGGTCGCGTCCCACGCGGCGGCGTCACGACCGGGAGGCCCGGTGCCGGCAGGCGGGATCGTCGCGTCCGGCGACGGGCCGGTCCGACACCCCGTCCCCGGCTCCGCGACGGAGCGCGCCACGGTCGACGTGACGGGGCCGGTGCACGAGGTGACGCTGGACGACCCGCGGGTCGTCGAGTGGACGGTGGCCTGAACCGGGGCTGCGCCGACGGGGCGGGCCGTGCGGACGGATCAGGACGCACGGCCCGCCCCGGCAGCGCTACCGCGAACCCTGCTGCAGGGTCTCGGGCTGTGGCGGCAGGGGGCGATCGCTGTCGGCGACCCGGGTCAGCCGTGCTGCCAGTGGTCGGAAGAGCGCCGACAGCAGCACCTTGTCCGCCACACCCCGGGCGGCGAGCCCGAGCCGGGTCTGCGGGTACGCGAAGTGCACGATGCCCTTCGGGATGCCCTGGATCTTGTCGACCAGGGGGCGCATCCACGTGTCGAAGGCGTCGAGCGCGCGGTCGAGGTCCTCGTCCGCCGTGACCGATGCCGCCAGCACGTACCCGCTCGTCAGGGCGAGCGAAGCGCCACCGCCACCCATCGGTGTCACGCACCAGGCCGCATCGCCGATCACGCACACGCGGCCGCGGTGCCAGCGCGGCATCCGGATCTGGGTCAGCTCGTCCAGGTAGACGTCGTCCGAGCCGTCGAACCCGTCGAGCACGCGCTCGGTCTGCCAGCCGGCGTCGGCGTAGCGGGTCCGCAGTGTCGCCAGGGCCTCCGACCGCGAGCGGCCGACCAGGTCGTCGCCGCCGGCGTAGGCCAGGATCGCCCGCGTCGTGCCGTACGGGTCCGGGCGCAGGTGGACCTGACGCCCGCCGACAGCGTTGTACCAGCGCCAGCGGTCGTCGTCGGACGGCGTGCGCGGGATCGTCCCGAAGACCATGGTCACCCCGAGGTCCCGCTCGTCGACCTCGCCCTCCGCGGCGAAGAGCCGGTCGCGGGTCCGGGAGCGGACGCCCTCGGCGATGACCACGAGGTCGGCGTCGAGCACCCGTCCGGCGTCGGTGGTCACGGTCGCCCGGCGTCCGCCGGCCTGGTCGTCGACGTCCTGGATCGTCTCGCCGTAGACGATGCTGACGCCGTCGGGCAGGTCGTCGAGGATCACCCGGGCGAAGTCGCCGCGCAGGACCTCGAGCTCTGCGGTGGCACCGTCCGGGCCGTCGGAGGGCAGCTCGGACCGGACCTTGCCGTCACGATCGACGATCACCGTCCCGGTCTCGGTCGTGTTGCGTGCGCGGACGGCGTCGACCAGGCCCATGCGCTCGAGCACCTCGCGAGCGACGCCGCGGACGTCGACGTTCTGCCCGCCGTCGCGGAAGGACGGCGCACGTTCGATCACCGTCACCTGCCACCCGACGTGGCGCAACCACCAGGCGGCGGACAGGCCTGCGATGCTGGCTCCGGAGATCACTGCGTGCTGTGAGGTCATGCTTTACAGTAAAGCGACTGCACAGTAAAGGAACCTGGATGCCCGACATCGACCCCCTCACCACGGTGTGGTCCGACGACGAGGTGGCCGTCATGCACGCGCTGCGCGACTGGGCCGTCACCTTCGACGAACTCCAGCGCCACCTGTCGTCGTGGATCGGTCTGCCCGGTTCCGACGCGAACGCCCTCGGGCAGATCGTGTGGGCGGACCAGGCCGGCGAGCCACTCTCCCCGGCGCAGTTGGCCCGGCGGATCGGCATGACGTCGGGCGCCACGTCGGTACTGCTCGACCGCCTCGAGGGGGCCGGGCACGTCACCCGGCACCGCGAGAGCGCCGACCGACGGCGGGTCACCCTGCGGCCGACCGAGTCCGCGCGAGCCGAGAGCGGGCGGTTCCTCGCGTTCTCCGGTGCCGAGATCGCCGCCACGGTGAGGGACACCGATCCTGAGGAGACGCGGGTCGTCCTGGCGTTCCTGCGACGCATGACCGACGCCGCCGCGTCGGCGAACGGTCGCCTGCAGGCACGCTGAGGGAACCGACGGGCGGCGTCGCCGCGCTCAGTGCTCCTTGACGAGCGCCTCGACGTTGTTGCCGTCGGGGTCGCTCACGAACGCCGTGTAGGCGCGGTACTCGGGCCAGTACCGAGGCTCGTGGCGCGAGAGCCCGCCGGACGCGACGGCCGCCCGGTGGAACGCATCGACCTCGGTGCGGCTCGCCGCCTCGAACGCCAGGTGCAGACCACGGGTCACCGCCGCCGTCGTGGGTGCGGTCTCGAGCGAGACGCTCGGGGTGTCCTGGCCGGTGGTCCAGTACTCGGCGACGGACTCGGTGCGGTAGCCCGCCTCGACCCCCAGTGGCGCGAGTGCCGCCGTGTAGAACGCCTCGCTCGCGGCGAAGTCGCTGGCGAAGACCCCGAGGTGGTGGATGAGGCGACGGCTCGGCATGGCTCGAACCTAGCCGCCCGGTCGAGCCGTTCGCCCGTGCCAGACTGGCCGGGTGACGACGGGGATCGACGACCTGCCGGAGCGGCGCCCCACCGGTGGCCGCCTGCCGACGATGCGCGACGTCGCCGAGCACGTCGGGATGTCCCGGCAGCTCGTTTCGCTCGTGCTCCGCGGTGCGCCCGGTCCCAGCGCCGAGTCCCGCGACCGGATCCTCGCCGCGGCCGCTGAGCTCGGCTACCGGCCGCACACCTCGGCCCGGCTGCTCCGCGAGGGCCGCACGCGGCTCATCGGCGCGGTCTTCAGCATGCGCAACCCGTTCCAGGTGCGGTTCGTCGAACGGCTCTTCGCGCGTGCGGCCGAGCAGGGCTTCGGCGTCGCCCTCGGGCCCGCCGGCGCCGAGCGCTCCACGGACCAGGTGGTGGCCGACCTGCTCGGCGAACGCGTCGAGGCCCTCGTCGTGTTCAACCCCGACCCCGACGCGACCGCGCTCGAGGAGGCGAGCCGTCTCGTGCCGGTCGTGCTCCTCGGTGAGTGGACTGATGCCCCGTACGCCGACAACGTGCACGTGGACGAGGTCGGTGGGCTCCGCGCGGCGGTCGAGCACCTGGTCGACCTGGGGCACCGCCGCATCGCGTATGTCGGTGGCGAGGACGGGCTGGTCGGCCGCGATCGTGCGACCGCCTACCGCGACGCGATGCAGGGCGCCGGACTCGCAGCCGAGACCGACGTCGTCCCCAGCGGCTTCAGCGAAGAGGATGGCGCCGCAGCCGCCCGCACGCTCGTCGCCCGCGACGCCCTGCCCTCCGCCGTGGTCTGCTGCGGTGACCAGTGCGCCACCGGCCTGCTCGCCGTCTTCGCGCAGCACGGGGTCGACGTGCCGGGGCGGGTGTCGGTGGTCGGCTTCGACGACAGCTACCTCGCGTCGCTCAGCTACCACCGCCTGACGTCGGTGCACCAGGACGTCGAGGCGACGGTCGACGCGGCCGTCGCTGCGGTCCTCGACCGGACCTCGGGTGACGGTGGTGAGCGACGTCGGGTCGCGACACCGACCGGCCTCGTGGTGCGCGAGTCGACGGGTCCCGTCGCGCGCTGACCCGGAACGACATTGTGGTCGTCGCACGACGTCCACCATGTCGTTCCGCATCGCCCACACGTCGTTTGGCTCGTGCTAACCTCGCCACCATGATCCCGAGCGCCCTGCCTGAACCCGACGTCTTCACCGCCGACTCCGGCGAGCCCGCCCTGCGTTGGGGCATCGTCGGCCCCGGCTGGATCGCCGGTGAGTTCGCCGACGCGCTCGGTGCCCACACCGCCCAACGCGTCGTCGCGGTGGCCTCACGTTCGCTCGACCGGGCCGAACGGTTCGCCGCGGAACGGGGGATCGAGGACGCGCTCGGCAGCGTCGACGCACTGCTGGCACGGTCCGACGTCGACGTCGTGTACATCGCGACGCCGCAGAGCGACCACGCGCCGACCGCCCTCGCCGCGATCGCCGCCGGCAAGCACGTCCTGGTCGAGAAGCCCTTCACGGCGACCGCTGCCGAAGCCCGTGCGGTCGCCGATGCCGCCCGCGCAGCCGGCGTGTTCGTCATGGAGGCGATGTGGAGCCGCTACCTGCCGCAGGCATCGGTGCTCCGCACCCTGCTGGCGGACGGTGCGCTCGGTGCGGTGCGCAGCGTGCTCGCCGACCACGGCCAGGCGATCCCGTTCGGCCCGGACCACCGGCTGTTCCGTCCGGAGCTCGGCGGGGGAGCGCTGCTCGACCTCGGCATCTACACCGTGCAGTTCGCCTCGATGGTGCTCGGGTCCCTGGACCGCGTCACGGCACGGGGCCGGATGACCGAGTCCGGCGTCGACGCCTCCGGCTCACTCGTCCTCGAACACGGCGCCGCCCAGGCCGTCCTGCACACGACCATCGCCGCGCGGACGCCGACGACCGCGTCGATCGCCGGCACCGAGGGCACGATCGACTTCGCCGGACCGTTCTACAACCCGACGACCTTCACGATCTCGGCAGCAGCACACGGTTCGCCCGCCCTGCACTGGCAGGACCCGACACCCCTGCGGGGCTTTGCCGCCCTGGCCTGGGAAGCCACCGCCCTGGCACGCTTCGTCGGCGAGGGGCGGACGGAGTCCCCGTTCCACACCCTCGACGAGACGATCTCGATCCTCGAGACCATCGACACCGCCCGCGCGCAGATCGCCACGGGTTGAGCAGGAGACGACGATGTCCGACCGCATCACCACCCTCGAACAGCAGGAGCGCGACCTCGTGCTCGACGCCTTCACCCACGACGACGCCTGGGAGCTGGGCTCCCTGATCCGCGGCATCGCCCACGAGGCCGGCCACGCCGTCGGCATCGACATCCGGCGTCCTGGCCTCGGGCTGTTCCGCGCGGCGACCCCGGGCATCACCCCGGACCAGCACGTCTGGATCGACCGCAAGGCCGCGGTGGTGCTCCGGATGGAGCAGTCGAGTGCGCTCGTCGACGCCCGGTTGTCCGCCGCCGGGGTCGATCCCGCCGCGATCGGGTGGCTCGGCGCCGAGTACGCCGTGACCGGAGGGTCGTTCCCGATCCGGGTCCGCGGTGCCGGTGTGGTCGCGGCCGCGACGGCCTCCGGCCTGTCCTCGATGGAGGACCACGACCTGGTCGTCGCTGGCCTGCGCGCGTTCCTCGCCTTGCGTCCCTGACGCGACCAGATACGGACGGGAGGCCCGGTGCCAGCTGGCACCGTGCCTCCTGTCCGTCACCCGGTCCCGTCCGCGACCCGTGAGGTTCCACGACCCGCCGCTCACGTTCCCCGAGGTTCCGCGGACGGCCCCCGGGCGCCCCGAGATGCGACGATTTCGGAACCCGGGTGGTTGCCTTCGCAGCCCGCGTCCGCGACCCGTGAGGTTCCACGACCCGCCGCTCACGTTCCCCGAGGTTCCGCGGACGGCCCCTGGGCGCCCCGAGATGCGAGGATTTCGGAACCTGGGGACGCCCAGCGGACGCCCGCTCAGCCGGGCAGGGGCACGAAGTCGAACTCCTGGAACGACGCGACCTCGTCCGCCCAGCGGGTGGCGACGAAGCGCTGGTGCGCGGGGTGCGCGTCGTACGCCGAGTAGGTGTCCTGGTCGGCGAACACCATCGAGAACTGGAACCGGAAGTCGCTCTGCGTGGACACCTGGCGCGACACCGTGAAGTCCTGCACGCCGGGGATCGCCGGCAGGGTGTCGCGGGCGGTCTCGAGGAACGCGGCCTCGTGCGGGGAGCCGGCGGCGTGGACGAGCGTGAAGCAGACGGTGTGGACGATCATGCGGGGTCTCCGGTGGGGTAGTCGACGAAGGCGAAGGCGGACCCGTCGGGAGCCCACCCGTTGACGTTGAGGGTGCCCTGCCCGCCGTCGAGCTCGACGACGGTCTCGGCTGCCTGCCAGACCTCGGGTCCCCAGGCGCTGACGGATCCGTCACCGGTGACGAGGCGCAGCCGCACGCGCTCGTCGGCCGGGTGCCCCTCGGTGCCGGGCGGGAACGACAGGTAGACGGCGGCGTCGTCGGTCGGGGCGGGGTGCGGGAACCAGTTGACGTGCTCGTCGACCGTGAGCTGCTCGATCCCGGTGCCGTCCGGTCGGATCCGGGCGATCTGCGCGTGCCCCGGTGTGGACTCGAACAGCTCGGTGTTGAACAGGATCCACGCGCCGTCCGGCGTCCACTCCGGGCCGTCGGCAGCGGCGGGGTCCGTCGTCACGGCGCGGTCCGCGCCGCCGTCGACGCCCATCACCCGGATCGTCCCCGAGGACCAGACGGCGTCACCGGACGGTTCGAGCCGGACGTAGGCGAGCTCGGAGCCGTCGGGGCTGACGCCGTGCAGGAAGTGCAGGCCGCCGTCGTCCGCGGTGACCCGGGTCGCTGCGCCGCCGGCGAGCGGGGCGCTCCAGATGTGGAAGTCGTTCGCGCTGACGTGCACGGTGACGCCGTCGGGATCGAGCACGTGGTCGTTGTTGAGCGGCGGGACGCCCTCGATCGCGACGTGCTCCGGAGCTGCGGCGCCGTCGGCCGGCATGGTCCAGAGCGCCCCGTCGCCGTTCAGCACGAGGCGGCCGTCGGTGGTCCAGTTCGGCGCTTCGTAGAGCCGCTCGGCGGACTCGTGCACGGTCGTCACACTGCGATCGGCTCGGTGCCAGATCCGGATCCGGCAAGTCTGGCCCGGTGCGAGCACACGACCAGGGGCTTCATCGTCGAGGGGCATGGCACACCTTCCGCAGTGAATGTTGGCTCGTGACAACCCTACCGGTTCAGGGAGTCCGGATCGTGACCATGACTGGCGGCGGCGGTCGTCGCGCGGAACCCCCGGTCGAGGAACGCGATGATCCACCCGAAGCTCGTGTCGACGTCGGTGCGCATCTGGAACCCGCCCGACGTCTCGATGGTCGCGAAGCCGTGCAGGACACTGCGCAGCAGGCGGAGCGCGTGCACCTCGTCGGCGGGGTCGAGCCCGTAGCCGCGCAGCGCCGCTGCGAACGAGGCGAGGGTGCGCTCCAGGGCGACGGCCAACGGGTCGTCCGGCCCGGTGGGACGGATCCCGACCGTCGCCTCGTACCGACCGGGGTGCCGCTGCACGTACCGGCGGACGGTCTGCGCGGCCGCCTCGACGGCGTCGCGCCCGGCGAGCCCCTGCATCGCGTCGCGCAGGTCGTCGCCGAGTTCGTTCGCGGCGAGGATCGCGATCCGGCGGGTCAGGTCGGTGAGCCCGTCGACGTGCTTGTACAGCGACGGCGACTTCACGCCGAGCCGCTCGGCGACGACGCTCATGCTCAGCCGTGCGAGCCCGATCTCGTCGGCCAGCCCGCCGCGGCGGTGGTGACGGCGGCGGGGTCGAGTCCTGCCCTAGCCACGGTGGCCACCGGACCGGCGCGAGCGTGCGGCCGAGGAAGGGGAGCACGAGCGCGAGGACCTCGGTCGGGGTCTCGGTGTGCGGGTAGTGGCCTGCACCGTCGATGACGGCCAGCTCGCCGAGCCCGTCGGACAGGTCGGCCAGGACCCGCTCGCCCTCGGCCCGCGGGACGGCCCAGTCCGGGTCGGCGCTGCCCTCGATGACCAGGACCGGGCACTGCACGTCCGCCAGCCGTGCCCCGGCGTCGGCGGGTGAGGTCTTCGTCATCGCGCGCAGCACCGCCATCCGCTCCGGCTGCCGCAGCGTCGACTCGATGCGGCCCAGTTCCTCGGTCCAGTCGGTCGGCTTCGTCGGCACGGCGAGGTCCAGGTAGGCCAGCCAGCCGGCCAGGCTCCCGGTCGTCATCACCTTGGCGAGCTGGAACGTGCCGGCACGGTGGTGGCGGTTCCGGAGCAGGCCGCCGAGGTCGAACGACTGCTTGCGCGTGAACGGCGCGAGCTCGACGATGCCGGTGACGACGTCGGGGGCATCGGCGGCGGCGATGGTGGCCGCCCCGCCGCTGATCGACTGCCCGACGATGACCGCGGGGCCGCCGAGGTGCCGGACGACGGCGACCAGGTCGCGGGCGATGTCGGCGCGCTGGTACGACGGCCAGGCGGTGCTCGAGTCGCCGCACCCGCGGATGTCGACGTTCGCCACCCGGTAGCCGGCGGCGACGAGTTCGGGGACCAGGAACCGGTACGCGTGCCGGCTGTCGCCCATGCCGTGTGCGAGGACGACGAGCGGTCCGTCGCCGCTGACGTCGTACGCGATGGTGCCGTCGTCGGTGCGCAGGTGTTCGAGCATGACTGCCTCCATGGCTAAGTGTGTTAGCTAAAGCTAAGACCATTAGCCTACGCTGTCAAGCCCGCCACGGCGGTTGCGTCGCGCGGCGGCGGACGGGAGGCCCGTGGCGGGCCCGCACCGAGGCCTCCCGTCCGCTCGTCGGTCGCCGTCAGTGCACCGTGACCAGCGTGTCGGACAGGTCCAGGGACCAGACGGCGACCCCGGTCAGGCCGAGCCGCTCGGCGAGGGCCACGCGCTCGCGCAGCGACCGCGCGTCGGACCACCAGAGCACCTCGCCGCTGGGCAGGGCCGCCGTCCACTCGCCTGTTGTCGCGTTCCAGGTCGGGGTGACGCCGGCCTTCCGGACGCGACGACGGGCCTGGTCGTCGGACAGTTGCCCCGCCGGTCGCGGCCCCTTCCAGTGGTAGCCGTACCCGGCGACGCCGAGCACGATCTGGTCGGCGGGCGCGAGGGTGGCGAGCGCCCTGGCGGACTCCGCCGCCCAGGGCAACGACCCGACCGGCCCCGGTGCGTCCGGCTCCCACGGGCCGTGCTGGTCGTAGGCCATCAGTGTGAGGTGGTCCAGCGGAGCGCGGAGTGCCCGGAGGTCGTACCCCATGCGCGCGTACCCGGCCGCGGTCGTCGACGCCGACAGGGCGATGTCGAGCCGGACGTCGTCGCCGACCGCCGCACGGAGCTCCCGCGCGAAGGCCGTCAAACCCGCCGTGTCGGCCGCGGTCAACGCCTCGAGGTCGATCATGACCGAGTCCCACCCGCCGGATCGCACGTCGGTCGCGAGCGCGCGGACGACGTGGGAGCGGTTGGCGGGGACCGGAGCATCCTCCGGGCGATCGGCTCGCTGAAGTCGCCGTCGGCGTAGTTGCTGACGAGCAGCTGCGCCTCGAGCCCGCGGGCGTGCGCCCGGTCGCGCTGTGTCCTGGCCTCGGGAGACGGTGCGGTGACGCGCTCGCCGGTCCGGCTCAGCAGCAGCCCGTCGACGCCGACGACGTCCAACGCCGATGCGCTGGCGTCGATCAGCCCGGGGTCCGCTCCCTCCGGCTGGAAGCCCGTCACGTCGAACCAGGCGGGCGTGCTGACGTCCGCGCCCGTGGGACCGGCGCCCACGCCCGCGGGGCCGGCGCACCCGGACAGGACGAGGCCCGCGGTCAGGGCGACGGCGAAGCATGCGGAACGCGGCCTGGTGATCACGCCCCGAGTGTGTCAGGCCGGAGCAGCCGCCGCGTCGACCGGTGTGCTGAACTGCTCGACCAGCGTCCGCTTCAGGACCTTGCCGCTCGGTCCGAGGGGCAGGGCGTCGACCACGTGCACGACGCGCGGGAACTTGTACGCCGCGATCTCGTCGGACACGAAGTGGACGAGCTCGTCCGGACTGACGGTCGCGCCGGCTCGGAGCACCACGGCGGCCTCGATCTCCTGGCCGTGCAGCTCGTGCGGGACGCCGAAGACCGCCGCCATGGTGACGTCCGGGTGCGTCGCCAGTACTTCTTCGACCTGCCGCGGGTACACGTTGTAGCCGTTGCGGATGATCATGTCCTTGGTGCGGTCGACGATCGTCAGGAACCCGTCGTCGTCCTTCGTGCCGAGGTCGCCGGTGCGGAACCACCCGTCGACGATCGCCGCGTCGGTGTCCTCCGGCCGGTCCAGGTACCCGTTCATCAGGTTGTGCCCGCGGATGACGAGCTCACCGATCTCGCCGTGCGGCAGCAGCACGATCGCGTCGGGCGTGGCCGGGTCGGCGATCTCGACGTCGACACCCCACACGGGCGTCCCGATCGTCCCCGGTCGCGGCGCTCGGCCGACGTGGTTGAAGGTGGCCACGGGCGACGTCTCGGTCAGGCCGTAGCCCTCGTGGATCGGCGCGTCGAACACCGTCTGGAACCGCTCGAGGACGGCCAACAGCAGCAGACGCCCCGCCCGAGATCGCGTAGCGCAGGTCCGGTCTCGCGTCGTTGCGGGTCGCGGCGTCGAGCAGTGCCATGTACATCGTCGGCACCCCCATGAAGATCTCGCAGCCGTGCTCGACCATCGCCGACAGCGCTGCGTCGCCGTCGAACTTCGGGAGCATCACGATGGTGGCGCCCGCGCGGAACCCCGTGTTCATCGTGCAGGTCTGACCGAACGTGTGGAACAGCGGGAGCGCCCCGAGCAGGACGTCGCCGCGGTGCATGTCGAAGGTGCTCATCAGGTTCGTGTTGACCTGTTCGAGCAGGGCGAAGTGCGAGCCCTCTGCACCCTTCGGCTTGCCGGTGGTCCCGCTCGTGTACAGGATCGTCGCGGTGTCGAAGGGGTCGCGGGGGACGTAGGTGTCGAGGGGTTCGGCTGCCGCGGCCAGGGCCTCGAGGCGGTCCGGGCCGTCGTGGCCGTCGTGGCCGTCGTGGCTGTCGCGGTCGTCGTGGTCGGCCGGTGCGAGGACCGTGATGACGTCGACGCCGGCAAGCTCGGCACCGGCTGCGCCCTCGGCCAGCAGCGGGGCAGCGCAGACGAGCAGCATGGCGCCGCTGTCCTGCAGCAGGTACTCGATCTCGCGCCGCTTGAGCAGCGCGTGCACGGGGACGACGACGGCGCCGAGTGCGAGCGTGGCGTAGTAGACGCGGGCGAAGTCCGCGACGTTCGGCACGAGCATCGCCACGCGCGATCCCTCGGTGACCCCGCGGGCCCGGAGTGCTCCGGCGTAGGCGAGGGTCTCGGACCACAGCTCGGCGTAGGTGGTGCGGTGGTCACCGACGATCACGGCGACGTCGTCCGGGTACCGCGCGGCGGACTCGGCCAGGATCGCGGCGACCGAGGCGGTGGCTCGGGTCGGTCTGGGGGTGCCGTGGTGAGCGGTGGTGGTGGGCTCGGTGCGCGTCATTCCGGTCTCCGTCTTCGGTGACGAGTGGTTCCCCGGATCATACGTCCGGCCCCCGGTCAGAACGTCGTGCGCTCCTCGAACACCGACATGATCATGGCCGCTCCGAGTCGCGCGCTCCGGGCCGGCTTCGCCGACCCCTGCACGGCTGACTCCACCCGGGCGCCCTCGACCAGCAGCGACAGGGTCTCGGCGATGTGCGCCGGCATGTCCGCACGGGTGCAGAGCAACGTGAGGTGGCTCGCGACGTCGCGGAAGTGCTCGGCTGCGAGCGCGGCGATCTCCGGGTCCTGCCGTCCGAGCTCGGCGTGTCCGTTGATGAACGCGCAGCCCCGCCACCCCTCGTCCGCGAAGCACTCCTCGAGGTAGCTGAAGATGCCGAGGATCTCGTCGCGGGGATCCGCCGAGGTGGTGGCGATGTGGTCCAGGGCCCGACGCCACGCACCGTGCCAGCGTCGCAGGACCGCCACCACGAGCGCCTGCTTGGACGGGTAGGCCGCCGTCAGCTCGTCCACGCTCATGCCCGCGTGCGCGGCGACGTCCTCGAAGCGCACCGGGATCACGCCGTACGCCGTGAAGAGGTCGTCGGCGGCCTTGGATGCGGTGCGCTGCGCGGTCGTCTCGACGGCCGGGGGCGTGAGTGTGAGGAGCGTCATGGGGAAGTGTGGATCACCCTATCGATCGGTGCGGACGGCGGCAGGTGTCAGGACACGAAGAAGTCCGCGTAGGACGGGTCGGCGTGACCCATGTGCGCACTGAGGCGAGCCTGGACGATCTCGTGGAGGTCGGCGGGCGGCGTCAGACCGCGTCGTCGCCACTCGACCGGGCTCTGGCGGAGCTGCTCGAGCGTGGTCTGGTCAGGCATCGTGCCGTTCCTGTTCTGCGAAGAGCGCGGTCATGTCGATGGCCTGGGTGCGGACGTCCTCGACCGCGGATCCGTCGCGGATCACGCGGAGAGTCCGAGCACGGCGGCGGCGGACGCGAGGACGCTCACCGAGACGATCCCGGTGCTCACCGCAGCGATCTGCAGCGTGCGCTGTCGCTGGGCATCCCGCAGTTCGCTGAAGCCGCCGCGGTGGCGGTTGCGCCGGCCGGACACCGACGTCGCTTCGAAGGCGTGCTTGGGTGCGCTGATCGGGTGGACCGGAGTTGCGGTCACGGCGGTCATGTCGTCCTCGTGTTCTCCTGAGCGGCCCGTTGCCGCTGGATGACACGACCGTACGAAGCAGCGGGGTCGTCGGTGCGCGCCAGGACCGGAGACTCGACGGATCGCGGATGTCGGGAGCGGCCCGGCGGTCGAAATCCGGACATCGTCCCGTCGCCACGAGCATCCGGTCCACGCGCCGACGATCGTCGGTAGCGCTTCTCGGACAGCGACACGGACGACGCGCATCCGTTCGGTCACACTGCTCTCGGTGAACCGATGACAGACGAACGAGCTCGCGTGCAGGACGACGTCCGGTCCGCCGACGTCGACGAAGCACGCGACTTCCTGGTCGGCGCGTACGACGCCTCCGAATGGCGCGCCGAGACGACCGCGCAGCCCTTCACCTTCCGGTACTCGGCGGTCGGCGACTCGACGATGACGTTGCGCGCGATCCGGTTCGACGGGCACCTCGACGGTGTCATGACGCCGTCGGACGACTTCGTCGTGCAGTGGATCACCCGGGGTACCGGCTTCATCGGCGAGGGTGACGACCGACTCGTGAGCGCCGTGGGCCGGCCGCAGCTCTGGCCGCAGGACGGCGCCGCGTTCACGTACCAGGACTACGACCAGCGTCTCGTCCAGATCAACCGGGCGTCGCTCGAGGAGGTCGCCGGCGAGCGCGGCGCGGCGTCGGGCGGCGTGCAGCTCGACCACACCGTGCAACCCGACGACCGGGCCGTGACGATGTGGCGGAACACCGTCAAGCTCATCTCGCACACGGTGCTGGATCGGCAGGTCTCGCCGCTGTTGCAGGCGGAGATGGGCCGGCTGGGGGCACTGGCGCTGCTCGAGCTGTACCCGGTCGTGTCGGCCACGCTGTCGGACGAACTGCTGCTCCCGCGCAACGCGCACATCCGCCGGGCCGTCGAGTACGTGCACGAGCACGCCCACCTGCCGATCACGAGCACCGACCTGGCCGAGGTGGCCTCCCTGAGCCTGCGTGCACTGCAGCAGGCGTTCCAGCGGCAGCTCGGGGTGAGCCCGAACGGCTACCTGCGCGGGGTCCGTCTCGACCGGGTGCGCGACGAGCTCCTGCACGCCGACCCGGCGGGGACCAGCATCGCCGACGTCGCCCGGCAGTGGGGGTTCGCCCACGCTGGTCGGTTCTCGGCCGCCTACCTCGAGCGCCACGGCGAGTACCCCCGGGACACGATGCGGCGGGCGTGACACCGCGACGGTCATGATGGGTGCGTGCTCGACGACGACACCCACCGCAACCGACTGGACGCGGTCCTGCGCGCCGTCGGGACCTCGGACGGCCAGGCCGAACGGCTGCTGGGCGGATCCGTGAACCACACGTACCGGGTGCGGCGAGCGGCCGGTGCCGACGTCGTCGTGCGGTTCCCCGTCGACCCCCTGCGCTCGGACGAGTTCCCCGTCGAGGCGTGGGCCGCGCGAGCGGCCGCAGCAGCGGGCATCACCGTCGCTCGTCCGATCGGCCACGGTGTCCAGGACGGCGTCCCCTTCATCGTGTCCGAGTACGTCGAACCCGACCCGCGGCCGATCGAGCACCCTGGACGTGGCTCGGGTCGTCCGCGCGCACCGTTGCCTCGATCAGCCTGGCGGAGGCGCCGCCGTCGTTGTACACCCGCTTCGGCACCGACCTGGCTCGGGCGTGGTCGGCGCACCTGGCGTACAACAGCGCAGCGCTCGTCGCGGACGATCCACTCCGCCGGGACGGCGCCTACGCCTCGGCCGTCGCGCTCCGGAGGCACTTCGAGCGGCTGGCCGCGGAGCACTTCGCATTCGGGGTCGCGCACGGCGACCTGGCACCGCGGAACCTGATCGCACGGGGACCGGGTCGTGCGCCCGTGCTCATCGACTGGGGTGCTGCCGAGACCGGTCCGTCACCGTGGACCGACGCCCGTCGGGTGTTCGAGTGGGCGTTCGTCGACGAGACGATCTCGCGGGCCGAGTACGACGAGTTCACCGCCGCCGCCGGGCTGGCCACTCCGGCTGACCACGCGACCCTGGCGTCGCTCACCGCGCTGCACCTCGTCGACGTGACCCGGTGGGCGCGGGAGCAGCGGCCGGACCGGTACGGCGAGTACGTCGACCGGTGCCGGGTGGGTCTCGAGCGCATCGAGCGCGCTTCGGGGGAGTGAGCGGCGAGCGAACGCGGCGGCCTGGGGTGGTCGTCGGTCACGCCCCGAGCAGGCCGCACCGCCGCAGGACCTCGTCGACGACCGCCGACAGCGGCCGGGTCGCGTCGATCGGCGTGCCGGGAGGCGTGTCCGCACCGGACGTGTGGAGCTGACGGACCAGGGCCCGCTCGGCCGTGCGGCCCCGCCCCGCCCACTCGTCGCCGGCGCGCGCATCGAGTCGGTCGTCGAGCGTCGCTGCGTCGACGGCGGCACCGGTGCGGGGATCTCCCTGGTACGCGAGTTCACGGTCCCCGTTCACCGCCGGGAAGCCGCGCCGGCGCAACTCGAGGCAGACAGCCGTCTTCCCGGTACCGGAGACGCCCTCCACGAGGAAGTTCCTGACGCCCATGCGTGGCACGCTACGCGGTCATCGCCGTCACGCCCGTGCGCGCAGGAACGCCACCTGTCGTTCCCAGTGCCGGAACCCGCCGCCCTCGTGCCCGTTGTACGGGTAGACCTCGATCCGGCGGTCGGCCGACGCGTGCGTGTCGTCCGACCCCAGCGCGTTGAAGGCCGCGAAGGTCGTGCGCGGCGGCACGACGTCGTCCATCAGGGCCACGGAGAACAGCGCCGGGGCGGTGATGCCGGCGGCGTGGTTCACCCCGTCGAAGTACGCCGCGGTGTCCCACACCGTGTCGGCTGCGTCGCGGTGCACGGACAGGTAGGTCGCGAGCTCCAGGTACGGGCCGCCGATGGCGATGTCGGTGCCGCCCTCCCAGTCGCACAGGAACGCGACGTCGGGCAGGACCGCGGTGATCGGGCCGACGTGGGCCTCGACCAGGGCAGCTGCGGCGATGGCGATGCCGCCGCCCTGGCTGCCGCCGGTCAGGGCGATGCGTGACGGGTCGACACCGGGCAGCGTCCGCACGGCGTCCACCAGGCGGACGGCGTCGGTGTACACGCGGCGGTAGTAGTGGTCGGCGGGGGAGCCGATGCCGCTCGTCATCCACCCGCTCGCGTGCGGTCCGGAGCCGTGCGGGTCGGGGGTGTCGCCACCGGCCCACCCGCTGCCCTGGCCACGGGTGTCCATGACGACGTGCACGTACCCGGCGAGGGCCCAGTGCACGCGTTCGCCGGGGCGCCCGCGGCCGCCGCCGTAGCCGAGGAACTCGACCACGACGGGCAGCGCCGTCGCACGACCGGCCAGCGGTCGCGAGACCCAGGCGCGCACCGGATCGCCGGCGAACCCCGGGAACGTCAGGTCCTCGACGACGAGTCCGGTCACGGGGGTGTCGGCCGGAGCGAGGACGGGAGCCGTCTCCGCTCCGGCCGCCCGGGCCGCGGTGATCGTGTCCGCCCAGAACGCGTCGAAGTCGGCCGGTCGCCGGACCTCGGGTCGGTGTCGACGGAGTTCGTCGAGCGGGAGGTCGGTGCGTGCCATGGGTCTCCTCGGTCAGCGCGCCGCGGCGCGGTACTGCTCGAGCACCTCGGGGTGCGGGTCCGCCGGCACGGTCGTCGTCGCGATGTCCCACGACGGCAGCGCGCCGGTCAATGCCCAGGTTGCCTGACGCGCGGCCCCGGAGGCCACGTACTCGCCGGGTTCCGGGATGAGCACGTCGCGCCCGAACACCTGCGCGGCGACGGTCCGGACGGCCTCGTTCCGCGCTGCCCCGCCGATGAGCAGCAGTCGTGACACGGTCACGCCGGTCCCCTCGACCGCGGCGAGTCCGTCGGCCAGGGCACAGAGCATGCCCTCCACCGCGGCGCGCGCCAGGTGCGGTCGGTCGGTCGTGCCCGGGGTCATCCCGAGCAGTGACGCGGTCGCGTCCGGCCGGTTGGGCGTGCGCTCGCCGACGAAGTACGGCACCAGCACGAGGCCGTCGGCCCCGGCTGGCGCCTGCAGCGCCAGCTCGCCGAGCGTGTCGTGGTCGACGCCGAGCAGGCCGCCGATCACCTCGAGCACGCGGGCTGCGTTGAGCGTCGTGACGATCGGGAGGCGCGACCCGGTCCCGTCGGCGAAGCCCGCCACGGTCCCGCTCGGGTCCAGGACCTCGGTCGCGGTGACGCCGAAGACGGTCCCGCTGGTCCCCAGGGACACCGCGATGTCGCCGGGGGCGAGCCCGAGTCCGAGCGCCGCGCCGGCGTTGTCGCCGAGTCCGGCCGCCACGACCAGTCCGGACGGTGCGACCGCGCCGTTCGGCAGTGTCACGTCGACGTCGAGCGTCCCCATCGCCTCGTCGTGGGCGACGACACGTGGCACGACGACCGTGTCCGCGGTCGGCTCGGAGCCGGCGACGCGCATCGGGCGACCGAGCGCGAGTTCGAACAGCTCCGGGTCGTACTCCCGGCGTACCGGGTCCCAGTAGGCCGTGCCGCTGGCGTCCGAGGCGTCGGTGGCGAGTGCGTCGAGGTCGGGGCCGAGCGGACTCTCGTCGGCCGGGCCGTACCCGCGCAGCCGCCACGACAACCAGTCGTGGGGGAGCGCGACGGCTGCGACGCGGTCGGCGTCGTCCGGCTCGGCGTCGCGGAGCCACCGCAGCTTGGTACCGGTGAACGATGCCACCGGGACCAGTCCCGTCCGGGCGACCCAGGACTCCCGTCCGATCTCCTCGACTATCTGCGCGGCCGCATCCGCACTGCGCACGTCGTTCCAGAGCAGGGCGTCGCGGACCACGTGACCGTCGGCGTCGAGTGCGACCATGCCGTGCTGCTGCCCGGCGATCGCGACGGCGCCGACGTCGGTGAGCCCGCCGGCGTCCGCGACCGCGGTGCCGAGGGCGTCCCACCAGTGGCGGGATCGACGGACGTGCCGTCCGGGTGGGCGGCACGTCCCTCACGGACGACGGCACCCGTCGCCGCGTCGCGGATCGTGACCTTGCAGGACTGGGTCGACGAGTCGACGCCGGCGACGAGCTGTGTCATCCCTGCAGCCTGTCAGCGCGCGCCGAGCAGGTGCTCGATGGCGAGCTGCTGCAGTCGGACGAACCCGAAGCCCTTGCCGCCGAAGTACGCGTCGGCGTCGAAGTCCTCGTAGGCGGAGCGGTCGGACAGGAAGGCGTCGTAGGACTCGCCGTCGTGCAGGGTCGGCGTGCTGAGCTCCCCGACCTTCGAGGCCTCGAGCGCGGCCTGCACCTCGGGGTCGGCGCGGAAGGCCTGCGCGCGCTCCTTGAGGAGCAGGTACATGCGCATGTTCGCGGCCGCCGAGTCCCAGACGCCCGTGATGTCCTCGGTGCGGCTCGGCTTGTAGTCGAAGTGGCGCGGGCCGTCGTAGGCCTGGCCGCCCTGCGGCGAACCGTGCTCGAGCAGGTCGACGAGCGAGAACGCGTTCTGCAGGTCGCCGTGGCCGAACACCAGGTCCTGGTCGTACTTGATGCCGCGCTGTCCGTTGAGGTCGATGTGGAAGAGCTTGCCCTGGTAGAGCGCCTGGGCGATGCCGGCCGTGAAGTTCAGGCCTGCCATCTGCTCGTGGCCGACCTCGGGGTTGATGCCGAACAGCTCGGGGCGCTCGAGGGTCTCGGTGAAGGCGATCGCGTGGCCGAGGGTCGGCAGCAGGATGTCGCCGCGGGGCTCGTTCGGCTTCGGCTCGATGGCGAAGCGGATGCCGTAGCCCTTGTCGGTGACGTAGTCGGCGAGCAGGTTGACGGCTTCGCGGTAGCGCTCGAGTGCGGCCTGCACGTCCTTCGCGCTGTCGTACTCGGGGCCTTCGCGGCCGCCCCACATCACGAACGTCGACGCACCGAGCTCGGCGGCGAGGTCGATGTTGCGCAGGACCTTGCGGAGTGCGAAGCGGCGGACCTGGCGGTCGTTCGAGGTGAAGCCGCCGTCCTTGAACACGGGCGCCGAGAACAGGTTCGTCGTCACCATCGGCACGATGAGGCCGGTGGAGTCGAGCGCACCCTTGAGGCGGTCGATCTGCGTCTGCCGCTCGGCGTCGGTCGAGCCGAACGCGAACAGGTCGTCGTCGTGGAAGGTCAGGCCGTAGGCGCCGAGCTCGTCGAGCTTCTCGACCGCCTCGACCACGTCGAGGGCCGGACGGGTCGGCCCGCCGAAGGGGTCGAGGCCGTTGTAGCCGATGGTCCAGAGACCGAAGGAGAACTTGTCTGGCAGCGGGTGGGCGTCGTTGCCATGGTGGTCACCGTTCGTCGTCGAAACAAAATGTTGCCGCGCCCAACATAAGCGGTAGTGTTGGCTGTGGTAAGGACGTGATCGCGAAGGAGCGAGCGGATGGCAAGTGTTTCGACGGCAGCAACGACTGCGGATCGCCATGGTGGGGCACGGCTTCATGGGAGCCGCACACTCTGAGCGTGGCGGGACCGCCCCCGGGTTCTTCGACCTCGGGGTCGAGCCCGAGATGGCGGTGATCGTCGGGCGCGACCCGGAACGCACCGAGGCGGCTCGCGTGCAGTACGGCTGAGTCGGCGTCCACCGACTGGCGCGCCGTCGTGGCCGATCCGGACATCGACGTCGTCGACATCGTGTCGCCCGGTTCGTCGCACGTCGAGATCGCGATCGCCGCGCTCGAGGCCGGCAAGCACGTCCTGTGCGAGAAGCCGCTCGCCAACACCGTCGAACAGGCCGAGGCGATGACCGCCGCTGCCGCTGCAGCCCGGGCGCACGGGGTCCGCGCCATGGTCGGGTTCAGCTACCGCCGGGTGCCGGCCATCGCCTGCGCCCGACAGCTCGTGCAGGACGGCCGGATCGGCACCGTACGCCAGGTCCGCGCTCTACCTGCAGGACTGGCTCGCCGACGAGGACGGCCCGATGACCTGCGCGCCTCGACCAGGGCTCGCCGGTTCCGGTGCGCTCGGCGACATCGGCGCGCACGCGATCGACCTGCGTCGGCACGTCGCCGGCGCCGAGCCTCACCCGGGTGTCCGGGCTGCTCGAGACGCTCGGCGACCGAGCGCCCCCTGCTCGCCGACGGCGTCGGACTCTCCGGCACGGCATCGAGCGAGCGCGGGCGGGTCACCGTCGACGACGCCGCGTTCTTCACCGCCCGACTCGGCGGCGGTGCGGCCGACGGCGCGATCGGCACGTTCGAGGCCGCGCGCCGCCGCAGCCGGGAAGAACGGCCTGACGCTCGAGATCAGCGGGTCAGGGCGCGATCCAGTTCGACCTCGAGGTCCATGAACGAACTGCGGCTGTACGAGTCGTCGGCACCCGCGGGAGCAGGGCTTCCGCCGCATCCTGGTCACCGAACCCGAGCACCCCTACATGGCGGCGTGGTGGCCCACCGGACACCTCATCGGGTACGAGCACACCTTCAGCCACCAGGTGAAGGACTTCGTCGAGGCGATCGTCGCCGGCACCGAGCCGTCGCCCTCGTTCGAGGACGGCCTGCACGTGCAGCGGGTGCTCGACGCCGTCGAACGCAGCGCCGCCGACGGCAGCAGCTGGACGGTGACCGCGTGACCCGCGCGACACCAGGCGCTCGTCGTCCGCGAGGCTGGGACGGCCACCAGCCCGTCGAGACCACCGACCTGTTCGTCCGGCTGCGCGACAACGGGTTCGCGGTGGTGTCGGACTCGACGGCCGTCTACGACGAGTCCGTCATGGCGGAGTCGACGATCGTGCAGGTCGTCACGCATGTCGACCATCGCCGACGACGAGTTCGCCGGGCTGCAGCGCGCGGTGCTGAACGGCGCCGGACTGGCCGGCTGGCACGGCGGGATCGCGGACGCGTTCCGGACACCGCCGACTACCTGCACATGGTCGAGAGGCCAGTTCGCCCCCGCCGGCAAGCACCCCGACGAGCGCGTCGGGGAACAGTCCGACAACTACATCCCGTACACGGTGCACCTCACCGACCTCGGACGGTCGCACCCGATCACGCAGGGCATCGAGGACTTCGACCTCGTCACCGAGCAGTACTGGGTGCTCCGACGAGTACAACGACGTCCTCGCGACCACCACGCAGGAAGCGCGCGACTTCGACGCCTGGAACCGACCGGTCACCGCACCGGCGATCTGGACACGGCTAGTGGGGCGAGGGCCGCGTGTTCGTCTCCGCGCCCGGGCACCGCCTCGAGGTCGTCGAGTCGCAGCCACTCCGCACCATCATCGAGAGGGGCCTCCTGTGGGCAGCACGGTGAACGAACCCGTCCTCCGCGTCGGGGTGGTGGGCGTCGGCGTGATCAGCCAGCAGTACTTCGAACACTTCCCGGCCCTGCCCGGCCTGTCGCTCGTCGCGGTCGCCGACCTCGACGTCGACCGGGCGCAGACGGTCGGCGCCGCACAGGGCGTGCGCGGGACGAGCGTCGACGAGCTGCTCGCGGCCGACGACGTCGACGTGGTGCTCAACCTCACGATCCCCGCCGCCCACGCCGACGTCGCGACCCGGGCGCTCGCCGCGGGCAAGCACGTCTACGGCGAGAAGCCCCTGGCGATGTCCACGGCCGAGGCCGAACCGGTGCTCGAGGCGGCCCGGGCCGCGGGCCTCCGGGTCGGCAGTGCTCCGGACACCGTGCTCGGCACCGGCATCCAGACCGCTCGGGCCGCCCTCGACGACGGCCTGATCGGCACCCCGGTCGGCGCGGCCGTCGCCTGGAGCGCCCCGGTCACGAGCTCTGGCACCCGGCGCCCGCGTTCTACTACCAGCCCGGTGGCGGCCCGCTGCTCGACATGGGCCCCTACTACCTGACCAGCCTCGTCACGTTCTTCGGACCGGTCGTCCGGGTGAGCGGCAGCGCCGCCCGCTCCACCCGTGAGCGGACCGTCGCGACCGGACCGAACGCCGGCACGGCGATCCCGGTCGACATCGACACCCACGTGGTCGCGATCGCTCGAGCGCGAGGACGGCGTCGTCTCGACCGTCACCGTCTCGTTCGAGGTCTGGGCCACGCGCACCGCTCTTCGAGGTGTACCGGCACGGGCGGCACCCTCGGCGTCCCGGACCCGAACCGGTTCTCGGACCCGGTGTCGATCGCCACGGCGGACGACCGCGAGTGGCGCAGGCTGCCGGTCTCCGCCGGGTACGCCGACGCCGGCCGTGGGTACGGGCTCGCCGACCTGGCGCACGCGATCGCCACCGACCGTCCGCACCGGGCCTCGGGCGACCTCGCGTTCCACGTGCTCGAGGTCATGGAGGCCGTCTCGGCCGCGGCCCGCGACCACGCGGTCGTCGACGTGCGCTCGCGCGTCGAGCGACCCGCCACCGTCCCCGCCGGGTCCGCACCCGGATCGTGGTGACGGACCTCGACCACAGCACGCACCTCGACCACAGCACGGACCCCGACCACCGCACGGAAGGACGACGACGATGACGACGACGGACGCGAGCGCGACCAGGCGGAGCCGAACCGGGCCTCCCGGCCGGTCACGCTGTTCACCGGACAGTGGGCCGACCTGCCCTTCGAGGAGGTCGCCCGGCTCGCCGGCGACTGGGGGTACGACGGACTCGAGATCGCCTGCTGGGGCGACCACCTGGACGTCCGGCGCGCCGCGACGGACCGCTCGTACGTCGCCGAGCGGCAGGCGATCCTGGAACGCAACGGGCTGCGCGTCTGGACGATCGCGAACCACCTGGTCGGCCAGGCCGTGCGCGACGACCCCATCGACCAGCGGCACGAGGACATCCTGCCGCCGCACGTCTGGGGCGACGGCGAGCCCGAGGAGCGTCCGGCAGCGTGCCGCCGAGGAACTGCAGTGGACCGCCCGCGCCGCAGCAGCGCTCGGGGTCGACACCGTCACCGGGTTCTCCGGGTCGTCGATCTGGAAGACCGTCGCGGGCTTCCCGCCGGTCCCGCCGAGCATGATCGACGCCGGGTACCAGGACTTCCACGACCGGTGGTCGCCGATCATCGACGTGTTCGAGGAAGTCGGGGTCCGCTTCGCGCTCGAGGTGCACCCGTCCGAGATCGCCTACGACTACTGGACCGCCAAGCGCACGCTCGAGCTGTTCGCGGACCGGCCGGCGTTCGGGTTCAACTTCGACCCCTCGCACTGTCGTCCGGCAGGACCTCGACCCCGCCGCGTTCCTGCTCGACTTCGCCGACCGGGTGTACCACGTGCACTGCAAGGAGTCGGTGAAGCAGCTCGACGGGCGCAACGGCCGGCTCGGCTCGCACCTGCCGTGGGGCGACCCGCGCCGCGGCTGGGACTTCGTGACCGCCGGACACGGCGACGTGCCGTGGGAGCGGGTGTTCCGCGTGCTGAACCACATCGGGCACACCGGACCGACCAGCGTCGAGTGGGAGGACGCCGGCATGGACCGACTCGTCGGAGGACCCGAGCGCTGGCGTTCGTGCGGCAGCTCGGCACGATCGCGCCGCCGGAGGCCTCGTTCGACGCCGCGTTCTCGCAGTCGCGGGCGTGAGCCGGGGCCGAGACTCGGGCTGAGCGACTTCGCGGGCCCGCGAGCGCGAGGACTGTCGCTCAGCGCGAGACTCGGCGCAGCCCCACCCACCGACGCAACCAACCAACCGACGAGGAGGCCCATGGTCCGGCAACCGACCGCGACACCCGGCAACGCCGCGCGCGTCCTCCGCCTGGTGCACGAGGAAGGCCCGGTCACCCGCGCCGAACTCACCCGGCGCACCGGCCTGAACCCGCTCGACCGGTACTGGCGCTCGTCGGCGAACTCGTCGAGGCCGGACTCGTGCTCGAGGAGATGCCCTCCGCCGGTGCCCCCGGCGTCGGGGTCGGACGTCCGAGCGGTGTCGTGCGGGCGTCGGGCGACGTGCTCGCCGCCGCCGTCACGGTCGAGATCGACGCGGTCGAGGTGACCCTCGTCGCCCTCGACGGCACCGTGCGCGACCGGCTCGTCGAGCCGCAGGCCACCGTGCCGACAGCAGCCCGGGCGATCGACGCGGTCGAACGGATCTTCGGCGTGCTGAGCACTCGGACCACCGCGCGGGCACGGACAGCCCCGGGCACCCGGATCGTCGGCGTCGGGGTCGCCGTTCCCGGCATCGTGCGCGTCGAGGACGGCACCGTCCGCAACGCCCCACACCTCGGCTGGCGCGACGAACCGCTCGCGGTGCCGCTCGCCGAACGTCTCGGCCTGCCCGTCCGGGCTGCGAACGACGCCAACCTCGGTGCCTGGGCCGAACGCCTGTACGGCAGCGCCCGCGGAGTCGACGCCCTCGTGTACCTGAACGGCGGCGCGAGCGGCATCGGCGGCGGGATCGTCAGCGCCGGGCGGCCCTTCAGCGGCGCCGACGGGTACGCGGGGGAACTCGGCCACACCTTCGTGGCGGCGAACGGCATCCGGTGCCACTGCGGCGCCGTCGGGTGCCTCGGAGACCGAAGGCGTCGCGGTCGGCGCTCACCGACGTCACCGGGACACCGCCCGACGACCTCGACGCGCTCGCCGCAGCGCTCGCCGAGCACCGGCCCGAGGTCGAGCAGGTGGTCGACCGTCAGGTGACGGCGCTCGCCACCGCGCTCCGCAACGCGATCCACACCGTCAATCCCGAGGTCGTGGTGCTCGGCGGGTTCCTCAGCACGTTGCTCGGACACGTCGAGGGACCGCGTCGAGAACGACGTCCGGGCGCAGACGATGGCCGCGATGACCGACCGGCTGCGCGTCGTGCCGGCAGCCCTCGGGCGGGACGTCCTGCTCCGCGGCGCCGCCGAACTCGGGTTCCGCGACCTGCTGCGCGACCCGACGGCAGCCGGACTCGTCCCGAGGCCCGCCCCAGCCGACTCCACGACCACCCACACGTCCGACCACTCCACCACCCCACGTCCGACCGCACCGCCGCGGCCGAGGAAGCGAGAACCCCATGACCTCCATCCAGCGCCAGCGCACCAGCGTGCTGCTCGGGACCCAGGACCTGACCGTCGAGGACCGCCCCGTGCCCGAGGTCGAACCGGGCGACGTGCTCGTCCGGGTCGCCGCCGTCGGGGTGTGCGGCTCCGACGTGCACTACTACCGCCACGGCCGCATCGGGGACTTCGTCGTCGAGGAGCCCCTCGTCCTCGGTCACGAGCTGTCCGGCAGCGATCACCGCCGTCGGCGCTGGCGTCGACCCCGCCCGCGTCGGGGAGCGCGTCGCCGTCGAACCGCAGCGCCCGTGCCACCGGTGCGCGCAGCGCTGGCCGGCCGCTACAACCTCTGCCCGCACATGCGCTTCTACGCGACCCCGCCGGTCGACGGCGCCTTCGCCGAGTTCGTCACGATCGAGGCCGAGTTCGCCCACGTCCTGCCCGACTCCGTCTCGTTCGAGGCCGGTGCCCTGCTCGAACCGCTGTCCGTCGGGATCGCCGCGGTCCGCAAGGCCGGCATCGTCCCCGGGTCCTCGGTGCTCATCGCCGGTGCCGGTCCGATCGGGATCATCTGCGCCCAGACCGCGCGGGCCTTCGGCGCCACCCGGATCGTCATCAGCGACCTGGTCCCCGAGCGCCGGAGCGTGCGCTGCAGTACGGCGCCACGGAGGTCGTCGACCCGACCGTGGTGTCCGTCGCCTCGGACATCGCCCCGGTCGACGCGTTCATCGACGCCAGCGGTGCTCCCCGTGCCGTGTCCGACGGCATCAAGGCCGTCGGACCGGCCGGCGCCGCGGTGCTCGTCGGGGCTCGGCAACTCCGAGATGACCCTGCCCATCGAGCACATCCAGAACCTCGAGGTCACGGTCACCGGGATCTTCCGCTACACCGGCACGTGGCCCGTCGCGATCGGCCTGGTCGCGTCCGGGCAGATCGACCTCGACTCGCTCGTGACGGGTCGGTTCGGCCTCGACGAGGTCCGCGAGGCACTCGAGAGCGACACCGACCCGGAGTCCCTCAAGTCGGTCGTCTACCCCGGCGGCGTGCCCGCCTGAGCCGGCGTGCGCGACGCGCGCCGGGTGCTGGACACCGCACAGGGCGGACGGGAGGCCCGTGGCCAGGCCGCCACGGGCCTCCCGTCCGGCACGTGACCCGGAACGGGGCCACCGGTGCGTCACCGGGACGCGCTACGGTTCGCGCATGACCGCTTCACCGGCCGCCGTCGTGCCGCAGCGCACCGACCGGCGCGCGCTCGTGTCCTGGGCGCTGTGGGACTGGGGGTCCGCGGCGTTCAACGCCGTCGTCACCACGTTCGTGTTCAGCACGTACCTGGCCAGCCGGGCGTTCGTCGACCCGGCGAAGGTGGCCGACACGTCCGCCGCGGGCACGGCGTTGGTGGAACGTGAACTCGCCCACAACGCCGCGGTGGTCTCCACGGCACTGACGATCGCCGGCATCGTCGTCGCGCTCGTGGCCCCCGCGATCGGGCGCCTGGCGGACTCGTCCGGGCACCGCCGCCGGTCCGTGCTCATCGCCACGATCGGCATCGTGCTGTCCATCGGCGGCATGGTCTTCGTCGCGCCGAGCCAGCCGTACCTCGTGCTCGGGGCGGCGCTGCTCGGCATCGGCACGGTCGCGTACGAGATCGCGAGCGTCGGCTACAACGCCATGATCGGGCAGATCTCGTCGGGCGAGCGCACCGGGCGGGTGTCCGCGATCGGGTGGGCCGCCGGGTACTTCGGCGGCATCGTGCTGCTCGTGCTGCTGCTCGTGCTCTGCATCCAGGACTTCCGCGGCGACGGCGTCGTCGGTGGACTCCTGCAGCTGCCGGCCACCGTCGCGACCGGGCAGTGGGACGTCCGCGTCGCCATCGGCATCGCCGCCGTGTGGCTCGCGGTCAGCTCGATCCCGCTCTTCATCGTCGTGCCGGAGGCCGCGCCCGACGACCGGCACACCGGCGGTGTGCTCGGTGCCTACCGCGACCTGGGTCGGGACATCGCCCGGCTCTGGCGCGAGCGACGCAACGTGCTCGCGTTCCTGGTCGCCAGCGCGGTGTTCCGCGACGGCGTCGGCGCGGTGTTCACCTTCGGCGGGATCATCGCGGCGCAGGTGTTCGGGTTCAGCGCCTCGCAGGTCATCCTGTTCGCCATCGCCGCGAACGTCGTCGCCGGCATCGCCACCTTCGTGTCCGGACGCCTCGACGACCGCTTCGGCTCGCGCGCGCTCATCATGGTCTCGCTGATCGGCCTCGCGGCCTGCGGGCTCGGCGTGCTGGCGGTCGGCAGTCGGACGGAGTGGTTCTGGGTGCTGGGCCTGACCCTGGCGCTGTTCGTCGGACCCGTGCAGTCGTCGTCGCGGGCGTACCTGGCGCGGCTGGCGACCCCCGGCCGCGAGGGCGAGCTCTTCGGCCTCTACGCCACCACCGGCCGGGCGGCGTCGTTCCTGGCGCCGGCGCTGTTCGGTGTCGCGGTGACGGTCGGCGGCTCGACGCGCTTCGGGATCCTCGGGATCGTGGTGGTGCTCGTCGTGGGGCTGGTGCTGATGGCGTTCGTGAAGCCCGAGCCGCGGGTGCTGCGCGGGTAGGTGTTCGGGCGTAGGGGTGTGGGCGTAGCTGGTCGTTCCGGGCGTAGCTGGTCGTTCCTTCCGGCCAGGTACGCCCGATCCCGCTTTCCATCCCGACGGTGATGGGAAGGAACGTCACCCGTGCGGTTGTGCGCACGGTTCTGCCAGGGCCGCGGTTCCACCGGACTCCGAAGCGCGGGTGCGCCAGGATGGACCCATGACCGACCAGCGCATCGCCGTCGTCGTCCTCGCCGCCGGGCAGGGCACGCGCATGAAGTCGTCCACCCCCAAGGTGCTGCACCGGCTCGCCGGGCTGCCGCTCATCGCGCACGTGCTGCGGACGGCGTCGTCCCTCGGGCCGGAGCACGTGGCCGTGGTCGTACGGCACGAGCGTGACCTGGTCGCAGCGGAGATCACCGAGCGCGCGCCCGACGCCATCGTCGTCGACCAGGACGACGTCCCCGGCACCGGCCGCGCGGTCGAGGTCGCGGTCCAGGCACTCCCCGCCGACTTCGACGGTGCCGTCGTGGTGCTCTCCGGCGACGTCCCGTTGCTCGACGCCGGCTCGCTCCGGACGCTGGTCGACGCGCACCTCGGCGCGGCCAACGCCGTCACCCTCGTCAGTGCGATCGCACCCGACCCGACCGGACTCGGGCGCGTGGTGCGGGACAGCTCCGGGGCGTTCGTCGGCGTCGTCGAGCACAAGGACGCGACGGCCGACCAGCTCGCGATCACCGAGACGAACGCCGGCATCTACGCCTTCGACGCCGCCCACCTGCGTGCCGTGCTGCCGTCGCTGACGACCGCCAACGCACAGGGCGAGAAGTACATCACCGACGCCCCGACGCTCATCGCCGGGCGCGGGGGGATCATCGACGTCGTCACGCTCACCGACCCGTGGCTCGTCGCCGGCATCAACGACCGCGCGCAGCTGTCCGACGCCGCCCGCGAGCTCAACGCCCGCATCGTCCGCCGGCACCAGCTCGCCGGCGTCACCGTGCAGGACCCGGCCACCACCTGGATCGACCTCGACGTCTCGATCGAAGCGGATGCCGAGGTCCTGCCCGGCACCCAGCTCCTCGGCGCGACCGCCATCGCCGCGGGTGCCGTCGTCGGGCCGGACACCACACTGCGCGACACCGAGGTCGGTGCCGGCGCGACGGTGAACCGGGTCGACGCCACCCTCGCGGTCATCGGTGACGGTGCCTCGGTGGGGCCGTTCGCGTACCTGCGTCCCGGCACGATCCTGGGCGACCAGGGCAAGATCGGCACCTTCGTCGAGACGAAGAACGCGAAGATCGGCCGCGGCAGCAAGGTCCCGCACCTGTCGTACATCGGCGACGCCGAGGTGGGCGAGGACTCGAACATCGGTGCGAACACGATCACCGCGAACTACGACGGCGTGCACAAGCACCGCACCGAGGTCGGCTCGCACGTTCGTACAGGCTCGCACAACGTGTTCGTCGCCCCGGTTAGGATTGGTGACGGTGCGTACACGGGTGCCGGAACGACGGTCCGCAAGGACGTCCCGGCCGGATCGCTCGCGATCAGCTACGCCCCACAGCGCAACACCGACGGATGGGTCGAGGAACACCGACCCGGCACACCGGCGGCCGAGGCTGCTCGGCACGCGAACGGCGAATAGATCCTGGCGACCACCGGTCGTCGACATCGACCCCACACGGGTCAGGGAGTGAGCACCGCACTTGTCCGGAATCAAGACAACCGGCCAGAAACGACTCGTCCTCGTCTCGGGGCGAGCACACCCGGCGCTCTCCGCCGAGATCGCAGAGGAACTCGGTGTCGACCTGGTCCCCACCGATGCCCGGACCTTCGCGAACGGTGAGCTGTACGTCCGGTTCGACGAGTCGGTCCGCGGGTGCGACGCGTTCGTCATCCAGTCGCACACGGCACCGATCAACGAGTGGCTCATGGAGCAGCTCATCATCGTCGACGCGCTGAAGCGGGCCTCGGCCAAGCGCATCACCGTCGTCGCGCCGTTCTACCCGTACGCCCGTCAGGACAAGAAGGGCCGCGGCCGCGAGCCGATCTCGGCCCGCCTGGTCGCCGACCTGTTCAAGGCAGCGGGCGCGCACCGCATCATGAGCGTCGACCTGCACGCCGCCCAGATCCAGGGCTTCTTCGACGGCCCGGTGGACCACCTCTTCGCCATGCCGGTGCTGCTCGAGCACTTCCGCGAGATCCTCGACCCGTCGATGCTGACGGTCGTGTCGCCCGACATGGGCCGCGTCCGCGTCGCCGACATCTGGTCCGAGAAGCTCGGCGCGCCCCTCGCCATCATCCACAAGCGTCGCGACCCGCTGGTCCCGAACCAGGTCACGGTCCACGAGATCGTCGGCGACGTCTCCGGCCGTTGGTGCCTGCTCGTCGACGACCTGATCGACACCGGGCGCACGATCGCCAAGGCAGCTGAGGCGCTGAAGGAGGCCGGCGCGATCGGCGTCGTCGTCGCCGCGACCCACGCCGTGTTCTCCGACCCGGCCACCGAGCTGCTGCAGAGCGAGTTCATCGACCGCGTCGTCGTCACCGACACCCTGCCGGTGCCGGTCGAGAAGCGCTGGGACCGCCTCGAGATCCTGCCGATCGCCCCGCTCCTGGCCCGCGCCATCCACGAGGTCTTCGACGACGGGTCCGTCACGTCGATGTTCGACGGCGCAGCGTAGCGGAGCCGTCGAACCATGGGCACAGCCGACGGCGCCTCACCGTCTCGTCGACGTGACGTGTCTGCGGAACGTTGGTGACCCATCCCGCGCGTGACGCCCTCGCGGCCCGGCTCCGGGCCGCGGGGAGCGTCTTCGCCGAGGACGAAGCCGACCTGCTCCTCGAGGCCGGCACCGGTGAGCCCGTCCGGCTGCGTTCCCTGGTGCAGCGTCGCCTCGCCGGTGAGCCGCTCGAGTACGTCCTCGGCTGGGCCGCCTTCGACGGACACCGCATCCGGGTGACCCCTGGGGTGTTCGTCCCCGTGCCCGGACGACCGTCGTCGTCGAGCAGGCCGCTCGTCGGTTGCAGCGCTACGACCGCGTGGTCGACCTGTGCTGCGGTGCTGGAGCGATCTCGGTGGCGTTGTTCGGCCGGGTCGGTGCCCTCGACCTCGTGGCGACGGACATCGACCCGGACGCCGTCGACGTCGCGGCCGAGAACATCGGCGACCGCGGGATCGTCGTCGCCGGCGACCTGTTCGCGCCGCTGCCGGACCGGTTCCGCGGTGCCGTCGACGCCATCGCGGTGAACGCCCCCTACGTCCCGACGGCATCGATCGCGACGATGCCGGTCGAAGCGCGTGACCACGAGCAGCGTGTGGCCCTCGACGGCGGGGCGGACGGCCTCGACCTGCACCGGCGGATCGCCGCGGGAGCGGGGAGTGGCTGCGCCCCGGTGGTTCGGTCGTGATCGAGGTCTCCGTGGCGCAGGCGGATGCGTCGTTCGCGGCGTTCGTGGCCGCCGGGTTCACGGCCGTGGTCGAGCAGGACGACGAGGTCGACGGCACCTGCGTCGTCGCGACGCTCCCCGCCTGACCCGACGAGTCCGACCCGACGAGCCCGAGCCGCACGGGCTCGACCCGCGCAGTTCGGCCGGTGCCTGGTTCGCCGCCGGGTCGCGACACGCCGCTCACTTCCGCCGAGGTCGCACAGAGGGCCGTTCGGGCGCTCGACATGCCGAGATCTCGGAACCTCGACGACCAGCGGACGGCGTGCCACGTGCCGCCACCCGACGCCCCCGACGCCGCCGCGGACCGCGCTACTTCGCGTCGACCGTCACGGACGCCCAGCCCGAAGCACCGTTCGGCGCGGGCGGCCGCTCGACGCTCGTCTGCACCTCGCCGTCGGCGCTCACGGCACGGACCTCGATCCGGTGCGACCCCGCGGTCGGCGTCCACCGCAGCACCCACTGGCGCCAGGTGTCCGCGGACACCGACTCGGCGAGTTCCGCCTGCTGCCACGCACCCGAGCCGACCCGGACCTGCACGGCCTTCACCCCGGTGTGCGGCTGCCAGGCGACCCCGGCGATGGCGACCTGCTCACCGACGGTCACGGTCGTCCCGTTCCGTGGGGTGTCGATGCGGGACTCGAGCTTCACGGGCCCCCGCTCCGACCATCCGCGCGGTGTCCAGTAGCCCTGCGCATCGGCGAAGCGCGTGACCTCCATCTCGGTCACCCACTTCGTCGCCGACACGTAGCCGAACAGCCCGGGCACGACCATCCGTGCCGGGAACCCGTGCTCGGTCGGTAGCGGTTCGCCGTTCATGCCGACGGCGAGCAGCGCGTCGGTGCCCTCGTCCTGCAGGACGTCCAACGGCGTCCCGGCGGTGAACCCGTCGATGCTGCGGGACAGCACCATGTCGGCGTCCCCGGTCGGCTTCGCGCGGGCCAGCAGCTCACGGATCGGGTACCCGAGCCAGAGCGCGTTGCCGATCAGGTCGCCGCCGACCTCGTTGGACACGCAGCTCAGGGTGGCCATGTGCTCTTCGAGCGGCAGGGCGAGCAGCTCGTCCCACGTCCAGCGTCACCTCGTTCTCGACGGCGCCATGGATGCGCAGGCTCCAGTCGGCCGGGTCGATCGACGGGACGCGCAGCGCGGTGTCGATCCGGTAGAAGTCGGCGTTCGGGGTGACGTACGGCGTGATCCCGTCGACGTCGAGCGAGGCGCCGCCCGGCACGGCCGGTGCGGGTGTCGCCGCCGCGGGCAGGCGCACGGCTCGTCGGGCAGCGGCGACCGCCTGCATCGCGGACGACCCCACCCCGGGAGGCCGTGCCCACCACGACCGCGACCGCTGCGGTACCGACGCCCCAGACCAGGAACGCGCGGCGCTCGGTCGAGGCAGGTCGCGGTGACGCCGACGGGACGGCCGCTGCGGCCTCCCAGCGCCGGAGCCGGCGGAGCAGCAGCCGCAGGGTGATCACAGCGGCCGCCACGCCGAACACGGTGGGAGCGCCGTCGAACGTGCCGCTGCCGGAACGGGTGCTCACCGCGATGAGCGCGAGCACGCCGCCGACAGCGAAGACGAGTGCCCCGAAGGGCGGCCGAGCGCGCTCGAGGACCCCGGCCCCGGCGCTGATCGCGGCGACGATGACGGTCATGAGCGCGAAGAGCGCGACCTTGTCGCCGGTGCCGAACAGGGCGACCATCAGGTTCTTGGCCCCGGCCGGTGCGAGGTCGATCACGGCCGACCCGACGGCCACCAACGGGCTGCCGGCACCACCGAGGAGCAGCGCCCCGAACTCGGCGATCCCGAGGAAGGCGGCGGCGGCCACGAGACCGACGGCCGCAGCGAGGACCGCGGGCCGGCGGAGCGGGGCTCCGACGGGGCGTTCGTCCGTCGATGGGTCGTCCGGCGTCGGGACGTCCGTGGTGCGTTCGGTGGTCACCGCCCGAGCGTAGGTCGCCCGGCCGCTCGTCGGCTGTGCGTGCGGTTCCCCGGGCGTTCACCGACCCCGGCCAGCACCTGCCGATCGGGCCGTGCGAGGATCGAGGTGTGCCGAGGCGTCCAGATCCAGTTCCGCGCCCCGGCCGCGCCCGCCGCTCCGACCGCACACCGATGTCGGCCGCGCAGCGCCTGTCCACGCTGCGGTGGGTGATCGTGGGCATCTGGGCGGCGCTCCTCACCGCACGCATCATCGTCGTCGCGACGGCGCCCGACGTCGACCTGGCCTGGTTCGGGATCGTCGAGTTCGGTGCGATCGCGCTGGGCGTCACGGTCATCGTGGTCGCGGTCTTCCGTGCCGCTGCGGTGCGACGCCGGCATGCCGACGAGGCCCTCGCGCTCGCCATCCGCCGCATCGACCCCACGGTCTGGCTCGTGCCGGCCGCTCCGACGACCGAACTGCGCGACGCGATCGCCGAGGTCCGGCCGGAGGTCAGCCTCGGTGCGCGCGTGACCTGGGCGTTCGGGGCGACCGAGGCCTCCCTGTGGGAACTCGACGACCGCAAGGCCACACGGTTGCTCGTGGTCCGGTGGAGCCGGGTGGTGCACGTCGGGATCGAGGACGTCCACGGAGACGGCGACCGCGCGGACGGACGCCGGGCCTGTGCGGTCGCGATCCACTACGTCCGACCGGACGACACACCTGCGGTCGCGACCTTCTTCGTGCGAACGGCTCCCGGCTCCCGTCGGCTGCTCGGCCGCGGGCCACGCCTGGACCGGCTCGTCGCCGACCTCGCGCGCGAGCGCATCGTCGCCTGAACCGAGCGCATCGTCGTGACCGAGCGCACAGCGGTCGGACGTGGGAAGGGCCCCGCCGATCGGCAGGGCCCTTCGAGGGTGCGGTCGTGCCGCGGTCTAGTGGGTCGACGGTTCCTGGTCGACCTCTCGGCGGTCGTCGTCGGACCACAGCGTGTGGAAGGTGCCGTCCTTGTCGATGCGCTGGTAGGTGTGCGCCCCGAAGAAGTCGCGCTGCCCCTGGATGAGCGAGGCGGGCAGCCGCTCGGAGGCGAGCGAGTCGAAGTAGGACAGCGCCGACGAGAAGCCCGGCGCGGGGATCCCCGACGCAGCGGCGATCCCGACGATGCGGCGCCAGGCGGCTTCGCCCTCCTGCACGGCGTTCGCGAAGTACGGGTCGACGAGCAGTGACTCGAGCTCCGGGTTCTTGTCGTACGCCTCGACGATGCGGTTGAGGAACTGGGCGCGGATGATGCAGCCGCCCCGCCAGATCTTCGCCACGTTGCCGAGGTTGATGTCCCAGCCGTACTCCTTCGCCCCGGCGATGATCAGGTCGAAGCCCTGCGCGTAGGCGACGACCTTCGAGGCGTAGAGCGCCGCGCGGACGTCGTCCTCGAAGCCGTCGGGGACCTCGGCGATGTCGGGCCGGTCCGGGAACGCCTGCTGCACCGCGGCACGCTGCGACGGCTTCGACGACACCGCGCGGGCGAACACCGCTTCGCCGATGCCGGAGACCGGGATGCCGAGCCCGACCGCGTTCTGCACGGTCCACACGCCGGTGCCCTTGGAACCCGCTTCGTCGCGGATGACGTCGACGAGGGGCTTGCCGGAGTCGGCGTCGCGCTGCTTCAGGACCTCGACCGTGATCTCGATCAGGTAGGACTCGAGGTCGCCGCCGTTCCACTCCTGGAACACCTTGACCAGGTCCTCGACGGAGAGCCCGCCGACGCGGCGGAGCAGGTCGTAGGACTCGGCGATGAGCTGCATGTCGGCGTACTCGATGCCGTTGTGCACCATCTTGACGAAGTGGCCGGCGCCGTCGGTGCCGATGTGGGTCACGCAGGGCTCGCCCTCGGCGACCGCCGCGATCGACTTCAGGATCGGTCCGAGGGTCTCCCAGGCTTCCTTCGAGCCGCCGGGCATGATCGACGGACCCTTGAGCGCGCCCTCTTCACCACCGGAGATGCCCGTGCCGACGAAGTTGAGGCCCTTCTCGCGCAGGTCGTGCTCACGCCGGATCGTGTCGTGGAAGTTGGCGTTGCCGCCGTCGACGATGATGTCGCCTTCCTCGAACTTCTCGGCGAGCTGCGAGATCACGGCGTCGGTGCCCTTGCCGGCCTGCACCATGATGATCGCCGTGCGTGGCTTCGAGAGCGAGGCGACGAAGCCGTCGATGTCCTCGGACGCGATGAAGCCGGCGTCGCCGTGCTCCTTGATGAGTTCTTCGGCGCGGGCGTAGGTGCGGTTGTACACCGCGACCGTGTTGCCCTCACGCGACGCGAGGTTGCGTGCGAGGTTCGACCCCATGACGGCGAGGCCGATGACCCCGATGTTCGCCTGACCAGTGCTGTCTGCCACGTCGTCTCCTTTGTCCGGACGTGACACCAACCTACGGTCGGCGCCCTGGGACCGCACGGGTGTTACGGCAACTGGGGACCACTGTTCACCCCGTCAATACTGTGGAGGGATGACCGACACCGCTGTCCTCCCGCCCGTCCTCGTCATGGGCGTCTCCGGTTCCGGCAAGTCCACGATCGGGCAGGCACTCGCCGATGCGCTCGCCGAGCAGGGCCAGCCGACCGTGTTCGTCGACGCCGACGACCTGCACCCGGCCGCGAACAAGGAGAAGATGCGGCAGGGCATCCCGCTCACCGACGACGACCGCTGGCCGTGGCTCGACGCCTGCGCCGCGCGGATCGCCGCGGTCGAGGCGTCCGGGAGCCGCTGCGTGATGGCCAACTCGGCCCTCAAGCGCGTCTACCGCGATCGGCTCCGGCAGTCGGCGCCGGGCTTCGTCATCGCGTTCCTGGACGGCTCGCACGACCTCATCGCCGAGCGGCAGGCGCACCGGCACCACGAGTACATGCCGTCGTCGCTGCTCGACTCCCAGTTCGCGACGCTCGAACGGCCGCAGCCCGACGAGGCCGCCGTCGACGTCTCCATCGACGGGCCGGTCGACGACACGGTGACGACGATCCTCGCGGCGCTGTCGGTCACTTCCGGTTGAACCGCACTTCTCCACAGTGAAGTCCTCGCAAGGGATCGTCCACAACCTCTAGGGACGCCGGTCGGTGCTGCTGATCGATGACTGTGGTATCAACCGTGATACCGTCTTGCGCATGGCCATGACCCTTCGACTGGACGATGCCGAGGCGGCTGCGCTCCGAACCCGGGCCGACCTCGAAGCCCGATCGATGCAGGACGTCGCGCGGGAAGCGATCCGCGAGTACATCGAGCACCACAGCCGACGTGACCTCATCGACGGGGTCCTCGACCGCGAGTTGCCGAACTTCGCCGAGGCGCTCGAGCGACTCGGACGATGATCCACCTGACGATCGACGAAGCGCTGCACATCGCTCGGCGGACGTTGGGGCCGGACTTCGTCATCCGAGATGCTGGACTCCTCGAGGCCGCGGTGGCCCGACCAGCGACCTCGGTCGGTGGACGCGACGCCTATCCGTCGTTGCTCGAGAAGGCGGCAGCGCTCGTGCACTCCGCGGTTCGGAACCATGCACTCGTCGACGGCAACAAGCGCCTGGGGTTGATGCTGCTGGTGGTGTTCCTCGGGGTCAACGGGCTTCGGTTGCGCGCGACGAACGACGAGGCGTACGAACTGATCATCGCCATCGCCGAAGGGGAGTTGGACGCGGTTGCGGACATCTCCGCGGTGCTGCAATCGCTGGTTGCTGAAGCCTGAACGACGGCTTCAGCGGATGGCACCGACGACATGTCGATCGACGGCACCGTGACGACCACCACCGTCGCGCTCGTGATCACTGCCGGCTGAGGCGCCTCACCGCCGGCTGAGGCGCCTCACCGCCGCGTCGCGCGGACGGCAGCGTGCGGCCGTCGTCCCGGATCGACCCGGCCCCTGACATCCACCACGTCGAACCCGTGGTCGTCGAGGACCTCCGCCAGCGCGCCCGTCGGCCACCGGTACGCCGTGACGACCGCGTGGTCGAACGACTCGATCGAGGGCCCCTCGAAGAACCCGACCAGCAGGCCGCCGCCCGGGCGGAGCACCCTGCGGAACTCGGCGAAGACCGCGCCGACGCCGGACGGATCGTGGTGGATCACGGAGTACCAGGCGAGCACCCCGTCGACGCTGCCGTCGTCGAGACCGGTGGACTCGATCGCGCCCAGGCGGAAGTCGACGCCGTCGTGCGCGCGTCGTGCGTGCTCGACGAAGGGTGCGACCGCGTCGATGCCGATCACGGCGTGCCCACGATCCGCCAGGTGTGCGGCCCAGTGCCCCGGCCCGCACCCTGCGTCGAGGATGCGCGCACCGGATCCGGACGCCCAGGCCTCGACCTGTGTCCGGTCCTCGTCGTGGACGGCCGTCATCGATCCGAGGAGCTCCGCGTACTCGCCTGCACGGTCGCCGTACGCAGCGGTGACGTCGAGGTCCATCGTCCGACCGTACCGGCGCCGGTGGCAACGGACGGCAACAGTCGCCGTCGGCACCTCGGGCGAGTTGCATGGACCGCATGTCGTCCAGGGGACTCGGCGTCGTGGCCGGGGCAGAACTGACCGAGGTGGTCCGCCGCGCGGGCGCCGACCACGTGGAGCCGACGATCGCCGGCAACCTCGCGGTCCGCGACGGAGCCGGGTGGCGGCGGAACGAGGTCTACGCCGGCCAGCGGTTCCCGTCCTTCGCCGTCCTGGTGCCCGGCGACCTCTCGCTGCTGACCACGGAGCTCGGGACGGTCCGGTCCTCCTTCGAGTCGGTCCTGCCGATCGTGCGGTCGGTCGCGGAACCGGGCGCGACGATCGTCTTCGGGTCGGGAACCGCTCGGAACGCCCCCGACGGCATGGCGGGCGACGACGCCCTGCGCCGGTTCGGCGAGGTGGTCCGGACCGCGCGCGACGTGGCAGCGGCGAACGACCTGCGCATCGTGGTGGAGCCGCTGAGCCGCGCGGAGACGAACGTCCTGCACACCGTCGATGCGACGGTGGCGTTCCTCGACGCTGCAGCCCTCGACGGCGTCGGCGTCGTCGCCGACCTGTTCCACATCCGGAACGAGGGCGAGTCCTTCGAAGTCCTGCGGCGCCACGGCGACCGGATCGGGCACGTCCACCTCAGCGATCCGGACCGTCGGCCCCCCGGCACGGTCGACGACGTCTGGCGCGAGTTCCTCGCCGCCGTGCACGACGGCGGGTACCGGGGCGCCGTCTCGCTCGAGTGCCGGTGGGCGCCCGACGCCGAGACCGCCGAAGCCGAGATCCGTTCCGCGCTGGAACGCGTCCGCAGCGTCACGGCCCCGGCCCCGGCCGAGGCCCGCACCGCTACAGCTTGAACGTCGCCCGCGGGATGTCCGACACGATTCGCCGTGCGGTGCGGACGGCGTCCTCTTCCGAGATCTCGTGCGTGACGACGAGCGACGCCAGGTACGCCGCGTCCGCTCGCCGCGCCATGTCGTGCCGCGCGGGGATGGAGCAGTACGCCCGGGTGTCGTCGATGAACCCGGAGGTCTTCGTGAACGACGCCGAGTCGGTGATCGCGGAGCGGTAGCGGCCGATCGCCGCCGGGGTGTCGATGAACCACCACGGTGCTCCGGCGTACACGGCGGGGTAGAAGCCGGCGAGCGGGCCGATCTCGCGCGAGAAGACGGTCTCGTCGACGGTGAAGAGCACGAGGTGGAAGCCCGGCGCGGTCCCGAAGGACTCCAGGAGCGGTCGCAGCGGCGTGGTGAAGGACCCGACGGCGGGCAGGTCGTGGCCGGTGTCCGGGCCGAAGCGTTCGAGCGTCGGCGCGTGGTGGTTCCGGATGACGCCGGGGTGCAGCTGCATGACGAGGCCGTCCTCGACGCTCATCTCGGCCCAGCGGTAGAGCATGTCGTGCCGGTACGCGGTGGCGTCCGCCTCGGAGACGGAAGACGGGTCGCGGAGCGCCGCGGCGTGGATACGCTCGCGCGACGTGGCGGACAACGGCGACGACCCGGCGTCGAGCACCCCGGTGTCCGTGGCGGTCGCGCCGTGCTCGATGAAGTACTGGCGACGTGCGCGGAGTGCTGCCAACAGCCCTGCGTGGGTGCCCGTGTCGATGCCGGCGGCCTCGCCGACGGACGCGACCACGGGCCTCCAGTCCGACCGCGACGGGTCGAACACGGCGTCCGCGCGGAACGTGGGGACCACCCGGCCGGTGAACGTGGGGTCGGCGGCGAGCTGCGCGTGCGCGGCGAGGTCGTCGGCCGGGCCGTCGGTGGTGGCGAGGACCTCGATGCCGAAGGTGTCGAACAGGGCGCGCGGCCGGAAGGCGGGCGACGCCAGCAGGCCGGCGATGTGGTCGTACTGGGCGTCGGCGTTCGCCGCCGACGGCTGCTCCGTCAGCCCGAAGACGTCGTGCAGCTCGGTCTCGAACCAGTAGCGGACGGGGGTGCCGAGGAAGTGGTCCCAGTGGTCCGCCAGGTTCCGCCAGATGGCACGACCGGGAGGCACGGGGCTGGTCCCCGACAGGTCGGCGCGTCCCAGCGCGGCCAGGTCCACCCCGTTCGCGTGCAGCAACCGGAGCACGTAGTGGTCGGGCGTGATGAGCAGCGACGCGGGGTCGCTGAACGGCTGGTCGGCGGCGATGAGTGCCGCGTCGACGTGGCCGTGCGGGGAGATGATCGGTGCGTCCTTGACCGAGTCGTAGACGGTCCGTGCCACCTGGCGTGCACCGGGGTCGGCGGGGAGCAGCCGGTCGGGGTGCGGGGCGAGACGGGTGGCGGTGCTGGTCTGGGTCATCATCGACTCCTTCGAGAACGGTACGGACGGCGGGGCGCGGCGGGGCCGGCGGGTGCAGCGGGCGTGCGCCAGGGTCAGGCGGGCGCAGGACCCGTCGACTCCCGGACGGTCAGGTGGGTGGGCAGTGCGACGGCGCCGGTCATGTGCTCACCGGGCAGCTCGTCGGCGGGGATCGCACCGAGCCGGCCGAGCAGCATCCGGATCGCGACCCGTCCGGCGCGTTCGATCGGCGAGGTCATGGTGGTGAGCGGCGGGTTGCAGAAGTCGGCACCGAAGATGTCGTCGCAGCCGACGATGCTCATGTCCTCGGGGACGCGGACGCCCCGTTCCCGCAGCCGCGCGAGCATGCCGATCGCGATCAGGTCGTTGAAGGCGATGCAGGCCGTGGCCCCGGCGTGCACGGCGGCGTCGGCGGCTGCGGCTCCGGAGTCGACGAACGGCGCGTGCGGCCCGATGCGGGCGACGCGGACCCCGAGCCGCTTCGCGACGCGCACGAGCGCCTTCCACCGGCGTTCGTTCGACCACGAGCTGTCCGGACCGGCGACGTAGAGCACGTCGCGGTGGCCCAGGGAGACGAGGTGCTGCACGGCCTGCTCGACGCCGCCGGGGGTGTCGATGAGCACCGAGGGCACCCCGGCGGGGCGACGGTTGACGACGACGAGGGGGATCCGTTCGGCGAACCGGGCGATCTGCGCGTCGGACAGGCGTGAGGCGGTGAGGACCACGCCGTCGGCCTTCGCGCCGATCGAGCTCAGGGTGGCGAGTTCGGCGTCGGCGGACTCCTCGGTGTCGACGAGCAACTGCGTCCACCCGGCGCCGGCGAGCTGGTGCTGCGTGCCACGGATGACGTCGAAGTAGAACGGGTTCGTGATGTCGGAGACGAGCACGGCGACGGCCCGGGTGCGGCCGGACGTCAGGGCGCGTGCCTGCGAGTTGGCGACGTAGCCGAGTTCGCGGGCCGCGCGTTGGATGCGCTCCTGCGTGGTGTGGTTCACGCGGTCGGGCAGCGAGAGCGCGCGGGACACGGTCGACGGGGCCACGCCGGTCGCGTCGGCGATGTCCCGGATGGTCACGCGCCGGGCGGCGCTGAAACCGGCCCCGGCGCCGGTGGCGTCGATGTCTGTGTCGCTCACGAGGCCGAACGTATTCGCGTCTGGCAACAAGTGGCAACCGGTTGCCGGATGTTGCCAACGGCGGAACAGTGGTGCCACCGGGCAGCGCCGCCCGGAGGAGGTCCCGAGGAGGAAGCCCCCGGATGAACAGAACACGGCTGAAGCCCCGCACCCTCGTCGGTGCCGTCGCGGTGATCGCCCTCGCCGCTCTCTCCCTGCAGGGCTGCGCCGTCGTGAACGGCAGCGGCGACGACCCGAACACCCTCCGCGTGATGATGGGCGCGGACACCACGTACCCCAAGGAGCGCAAGCAGTGGCAGCAGGACACCGCTGCCGAGTTCAAGCGCACCACTGGTGCGGACATCCAGTGGGAGACCTACTCGTCCGCGCAAGAGGAGTTGACCGCCATCCAGACCAGCGTCATCTCCGGCCAGGGCCCCGACGTCTACGCCATCGGCACCACGTTCACCCCGACCGCCTACGCCACCGGTGCGTTCGTCGAGATGGGATCGAAGGAGTGGAACGCCATCGGCGGCAAGGACCAGTTCGACCCGGCCTCGTTCGGCATCTCGGGGCCGAGCGACTCGAAGCAGATCGGGATCCCGTTCGCCAGCCGTCCGTTCGTGATGGCCGTCAACAAGGACCTCCTCGCGAAGGCCGGCATCACCGACATGCCGACCACGTGGGACGAGCTGACCGAGGACGCGAAGGCCACCACCGGTGACGGTCGGCACGGCCTGGCGATCGCCTACGCCGACGGCTTCGACCCGTGGAAGTTCGTGTGGGGCATGGCGCAGAACGCCGGCAACACCATCGTCGACGGCACGAAGGCAGAGATCGACAGCGACGCCGTCGAGAACGCGTACCGGACCTACTTCGACTGGGTCACGAAGGACGGCGTCGTCGACAAGGCCGCGATCGGCTGGAACAACGCGCAGGCCCTGGCACAGTTCACCGAGGGCAAGGCCGCGTTCTTCCCGATGACGACCACCACCGCGATCAACTCGTTCAAGGACACCAAGGTCGACGGCAAGTACGAGTTCGCCCTGCTCCCCACCGTCCCGCCGGGGGCCAGCGAGCGCCCGGCCGACGGCATCGAGGCCGCGAGCATCCTGTCCGGCGACAACTGGGTGGTGGCCGACTACGGCACGAAGCAGCAGCTGTCCTTCGACTTCGTCAAGCAGCTCAGCGCACCGAAGGCGCAGCTCGAGTACTACGACCTGTTCGGCAACCTGCCGACCAACGCGTCCGCCGCCGCCGACCTGGCCGCCGACAACCCGCAGCTCAAGCCGATCATCGACGCGGGCCGCCTGTCGAAGCCCACCGCCTTCACCGGCGCCTGGTCCGACATCCAGCTCGCCCTGGTCGACGTGGTCGTGCAGTCGATCCCGTCGCTCAAGAGCGGCGAGGTCACCGACGACCAGCTCCGCAAGCGTCTGCAGGACGCCCAGAAGGACGCCCAGTCCACCCTCGACCGTCAGAAGAACGGAGGTCTGTGATGACCAGCACCCAGACCAGACCGCCGCAGCGCACGGAGCAGACGGTCCGCCCGCACGGCACGACGCCGCTGTACAAGAAGGAGCGTCCGCTCTGGATGCTCATCCCCGGCGGGGTCCTCATGCTCGCCGTCATCGTGGTGCCGCTCCTGGTGGGCTTCTACATCGCGATGCTCGACCTGGACCAGTACACGCTGCGGCAGTGGTTCAGCGCCCCCTTCATCGGCTTCGCGAACTTCACCGAGGCCTTCACGAACTCGCCCCTGCTCCACTCCATCTGGATCTCGGTGTCGCTGTCCGTCTTGGTCACCGCGGTCACCGTCCCGATCGGCGTCGCGGCCGCGATCTCGACGCAGAACCGGTTCCCGGGGCGCGGTCTCGTCCGGTCGATCTACCTGATCCCCTACGTGCTGCCCGCGTTCGTCGTCGGCACGTTCTTCCGCACGATGCTGCAGCCGCAGGGCGTCGTGAACTCGATCCTGCACACCGACGTGCTCTGGCTGAACGGCTCCGCGTCCTACTGGGCGCTGGCCGGCGTGATGATCTGGACGAGCTGGCCGTTCGTCTACCTGCTGTCGCTCGCCGGGCTGCAGGCCGTGGACAACGAGGTGCACGAGGCCGCCGCGCTCGACGGGGTGACCTGGTGGGCGAAGCTGCGCTACATCATCTTCCCGTACCTGCGCGGGCCGCTCAGCCTGGCGGTGATCATCGCGATCCTGCACAACATCAACAACTTCACCCTGCCGTTCGTGCTGTTCGGCATCCCGCTGCCGTCGAGCGTCGAGGTCATGCCCGTCCTGACGTACATCGCGAGCTTCCAGTCGTTCCGCTTCGGCCTGTCCGCGGCCATGGCGATCTGCTCGCTCGTGATCGTCGCCATCCCGTTGTTCGTCTACCTGCGAGCCGTCAAGCTCGACACCGGTGACGACGCGGGCCCCAACCGGAAGCAGCGCCGCGCCGACCGCGCCACGCTCGCCGCCGCCCCGACCGCCGCCGACATCGACGGAGCACGAGCATGAGCGCCCAGAGCACATCCTTCGCCGGCACCACCCGGACCCGCCCGACGTCGACCCTGACCGAGAGCATCACCGCGCCCGGTCGACGCCACAAGCGCCCCTACGACACCGACGTCACCCGGCTCCTGCCCCGCTGGCTGCTCATCGTGGTGATCGCGATCATCATCGCGTTCATCGCCGTCCCGGTCCTGTACATCCTGTTCGGCTCGGTGAACTCGGACGTCGCGGTCGCCCGCGGCGAGTACTTCCCGTCCGAGTTCACGCTGTCGAACTACGTCGAGATCTGGTCGACGGTCGCCCTCGGCGAGGGGCTGGTCAACTCGATGCTCACCGCCGGCGCGGTCGCCATCGCGAGTGCCGCGCTCGCCGTGTCCACCGCGTACGTGCTGGTCCGGTTCCGGTTCCTCGGTCGCCTGACCATCCTGCGTGGGCTCCTCGCGCTGCAGTCGATCCCCGGCACGCTCCTGCTGCTGCCCGTGTTCGTGGTGTTCTCGAACATCGCCAGTGCCACGGGCGTGCAGATCATCGGCACCCGCTGGGGTTTGTTCGTCACCTACCTGACGTTCGCCCTGCCGTTCTCGACCTGGGTGATGGTCACCTACCTGCGTGGTCTGCCCAAGGAACTCGAGGAGGCCGCCCGCATCGACGGCGCCTCGAGCACGAAGATCCTGACGAAGATCGTCCTGCCGCTGTCGTGGCCCGGCATCGTCGTCTCGGCGATCTTCGCCTTCCTGCTCGGCTGGAACGACGTCCTGTTCTCCACGATCATGACGACCCCGAACACCCGGACGGTGGCCGTGGTCCTGCAGGTGCTCGGCACCGCGCAGGAGGGCGGTGCGGTCCCGATCTACGGCCAGATGATGGCCGCCTCGATCGTCTGCGCCGTGCCGGTCGTCGCCCTGTACCTGATCTTCCAGCGCTACCTGGTGGGCGGTCTGACGGCCGGCTCCGTCAAGTGAGCGCGGCAGTCACCGCAACCCAGAACCGGACTGGAGGCCCGTGGCGGCCCCGCCACGCGCCTCCCGTCCGACACGAAAGGACACCATGACCGACCAGCCCACGTGGGAACTCTCCGGCTTCGGCGACGAGATCGACTCAGACCCCGTCGTCCAGGTCGCGGTCCTGCAGGCGCTCGGCGCGAGCGCCATCGAGGTCCGCAGCGCCTGGGGCGTGAACGTCGTCGACCTCGACGAGGACCAGCTCGCCGGACTCCACCGCCTGCTCGAGGAGCGCGGACAGACCGTGTCCGCCATCGCCTCGCCGATCGGCAAGGTCTCCGTCGACGAGCCCGTCGAGCACGAGGTCGGACGGCTCGGCCGCGCGATCGCCGCCGCGCACGCCCTCGGCACCACGAACATCCGGATCTTCTCGTTCTACTTCGAGGGCCGGCAACCGGAGGACGTCCGCGACGACGTCCTCGTCCGGATGCGCGCCCTGGCCGACCTCGCCGCACGCGAGGGCGTGACCCTGCTGCACGAGAACGAGAAGGACATCTACGGCGACGTCCCCTCGCGCGTGCTCGACATCGTCGAGGCGTCGGGTCGCCGGCGCTCCGACTGGCCTGGGACAACGCGAACTACGTGCAGTGCGGCGTCAAGCCGTTCACCGACGGGTGGGCGCAGCTCGCGCCCTACGTCGACTACCTGCAGGTCAAGGACGCCCTGGCCGCCGACTCGTCGGTCGTCCCCGCGGGTGAGGGCGACGGCGAACTGCTCCAGACCCTCACCGCGCTGCGCGACGCCGGCTACTCCGGCTACGCCTCGCTCGAGCCGCACCTCAGCGACTTCACCTCCCTCGGCGGGTTCTCCGGCCCCGCGGCCTTCGGTCGTGCCGGTCGTGCCCTCCGCACCCTCACCGACCAGATCGGAGTCACCCTGCGATGACCACCCCACTGAAGTTGGCAGTCGTCGGCGCCGGCGTCATCGGACGCCACCACGCCAAGGTCGCCGTCCACCACCCGGACCTGCAGGTCGTCGCCCTCGTCGACGCGATCCCCGCCGCCGCCACGAGCGCCGCCGACGAGATCGAGGCGATGGGCGCCACCCGCCCCGTCACGACGTCCACCATCGAGGAGGCGATCGCGCAGACCGACATCGACGTCGTCGCGATCTGCTCGCCCTCCGGCATGCACGTGCAGCTCGCCGAGGCCGCCTTGGCCGCCGGCAAGCACGTCGTCATCGAGAAGCCCCTCGACACCACGATGCCCTGGGCCCGGCAGATCGCCGCGCTCGCCGCGGCGGCACGCGACCGTGGACTCGTCACGAGCGTCATCAGCCAGCACCGCTTCGACCCGGCCTCGGCCGCCGTCGCCGCAGCCGCCCACGACGGCGGGTTCGGCACCGTGACCTCCGGCCTGGCGAGCGTCGCCTGGTACCGGTCGCAGGGCTACTACGACTCCGGCGACTGGCGCGGCACCTGGGCGCTCGACGGTGGCGGCGCCGTGATGAACCAGGGCGTGCACACCGTCGACCTGCTCGTCTGGGCACTCGGCCGTCCGGTCGAGATCTCGGCCCAGACCGGGCTGCTCGCGCACGACCGCATCGAGGTCGAGGACACCGCCGTCGCCACCGTCCGGTTCGCCGGCGGCGCGCTCGGCGTCATCCACTGCACGACCGCCGCGTACCCGGGCCTGTCCGCGCGCTACGCCGTGTACGGCACGCACGGGTCGGCGATCGTCGACGACGACCGCCTGGCGTACTTCCACATCGCACCCGACGCCGCGACCCTCGAGTCCGCGTCGACCACCTCGAACGCCTCGGCGGTCGCGGGCGCGGTCGACCAGAAGGACGACGTCGTCCCGCCGGAGCACGTCGTCGGCGGCCCGGCCGAGCCCGACCACTTCGCCGCGGGCACGGCCGGCAGTACACCGACATCGTGGCCGCGATCCGCGAGGGCCGTGAGCCCGGCGTGACCGTCGACGCGGCCCTCGTGTCGCTCGCCACCGTCCGCGGGCTGTACATCAGTGCGACGCTCGGGCAGCCCGTCCGGATCGACGACGTGATCGAGGGCAAGTACGACGACGTGGTGCCCGTGGTGGGCGCTGCAGCAGCGTCCGACACCGCCACCGAAGGAGTCACCCGATGAAGTTCTCCGTGTTCACCGCCTCCACCCCCGACTGGACCCCGTCGCAGGCCGCCTCGACGCTGGCCGAGCAGGGCTGGGACGGCGTCGAGTGGCGCATCGTCGACGACCGCCCCGCGGACGGCGCCGTCGTGCCCGCCGGTCGCTCGTTCTGGGCCGGCAACAACTCCACGTGGCAGTTCACCGGCATCCAGGACCACGTCGGCGAGATCGCCCGGATCACCGACGCCGCCGGGCTCGAGTACTCCGGCATCGGCGGGTACCAGCAGGCGTCGGACCACGAGGGCGTCGAGACGATGCTCCGCGTCACGAGCGAGCTCGGCGCCCGCCAGGTGCGGGTCTCGATGCCGATGTACCGGCAGGAGAAGGAACGCACCGGCGAGACGTACGGGCAGATCTTCGACCGCACCCGCGCCGACCTCGAGTGGGCGGTGACCCGGGCGACCGAGCTCGGCGTCAAGGCGCTCGTCGAGCTGCACCACATGACGATCACGCCCTCGGCCTCGGCGGCGCTGCGGCTGGTCGACGGCCTCGACCCGGAGCACGTCGGCGTCATCCACGACCTCGGCAACCTGGTCATCGAGGGGCAGGAGGACCACCTCGCCGCGTTCGAGCTCCTCGGCCCGTACCTCGCGCACGCCCACGTGAAGAACGCCCGCTGGGTCGACACCGGCGACACCCGCGCCGACGGCAGCACGATCTGGCAGAACGAGTGGGCACCGCTGCGCACCGGGCAGGCGTCCGTCTCCGAGTACCTCGACGCCCTCCGCCAGGTCGGCTACGACGGCTGGGTCACCATCGAGGACTTCTCCACCGACCTGCCCCTCGAGGCCCGCACCGCCGACAACCTGGCGTACCTGCGGTCCCTGGTCCCGGTGTCGGCATGACCGATCGCCGCCCCGGCATCGTCCACCTCGGGGTGGGCGCGTTCGCGCGCGCCCACCTCGCCTGGTACACCGCCCACACCACGGGGGACCCGTGGGGCATCACGGCCTTCACCGGCCGCTCGCCCGCGGCGGCAGACGCCCTCACCGCGCAGGACTGCCGGTACACGCTGGTCACGCGTGCTGCGTCCGGCGACGACGCCGAGGTGGTCGACACGATCGTGGCCGCCCACCCGGGCAGCGACGACACGGCCTGGAGGCACGTGGTCGCGTCCCCGGAGACCACCATCGTGACGCTGACGGTCACCGAGCAGGGCTACCGGTCCGGTTCCGACGTCCCCGCCCGGTTGGTCACGGGGCTCGACGCCCGGCGCACGGCCGGCGGCGGGCGCATCGCGCTGGTCAGCCTCGACAACCTCACGCACAACGGCGCGGTGCTGCGCGAGGCCGTGCTGGGTGCCACCACCGACCCCGGACTGCGCGCTGGATCGAGGCGAACGTTTCGTTCCCGTCGTCGATGGTCGACCGGATCACGCCCGCGACCACCGACGCCGACGTCGAGGGCCTCGCCGCCCTGCCGGGAGCGCTCGCCGGGGACCGGGTCCCCGTCGTCACCGAGCCCTTCGCGGAGTGGGTGCTCGAGGACGCCTTCGACGGGATCGACCGCCCCGCGTGGGAGACCGCCGGCGTGCGCGTCGTCGACGACGTCACCCCGTACGAGCAGCGGAAGCTCTGGCTGCTGAACGGCTCGCACTCGCTGCTCGCGTACCTCGGGCTCCAGCGCGGGCACGAGACCGTCGCCGCGGCCGTGGACGACCCGGTGTGCCGTGCCGCCGTCGAGCAGCTGTGGGACGAGGCCGCCCGCGAACTGCCGCTGCCGCCGACGAGGTCACCGACGCCCGTGCCGCCCTGGTGGACCGGTTCCAGAACCCCCGCATCCGGCACACCCTGCGACAGATCGCCTCCGGTGGATCGCAGAAGCTGCCCGTTCGGGTCGTCGACGTCGTGCGGCACCGACTCGAGCGTGAGCCGTCCGCCGGCATCGGGCCCGGCGCCGCGACCGCGATCGCCGCGTGGTGGCTCCACGTCACGACGCAGCCCGACCTCGTGGACGACGACGGAGCCCCCGGGGCAGACTCGGACGTGCGCGACGTGCTGCGCGTCATCGCCCCCGACCTCGACACCACCGACGTGGTCGACGCGATCACCGCGGCGGCCGACGACATCCGAGCGGCGAGCACCGCCGCACGCACCACCACCAGCACCGACGAAGGAGTCCACGCATGACCGACACCACCACGAACCCCGCGGCCCCGGTGCCGGGCGCCGCCGACACCGGCGCGGCGACCGGGCACACCTCCGGGCGTCCGGACACGTGGGCGTCGGCCGACCGCGGCCAGCTCATCGAGCGCGCCGAGGTGATCGTCACCAGCCCGAACCGGAACTTCGTCACGCTGAAGATCACGACCGCCGACGGCGTCACGGGCCTCGGTGACGCGACGCTGAACGGCCGCGAGCTCGGCGTCGCCGCGTACCTGTCCGAGCACGTCGTGCCGCTGCTGATCGGCCGCGACGCCAGCCGCATCGAGGACGCCTGGCAGTTCCTGTACCGCTCGTCGTACTGGCGTCGCGGCCCGGTCACGATGGCCGCGATCGCGTCGGTCGACATGGCGCTCTGGGACATCAAGGCCAAGGTCGCCGGCATGCCGCTCTACCAGCTGCTCGGTGGTGCATCCCGCACCGGGCTGATGGCCTACGGACACGCCTCGGGCAAGGAGCTCCCCGAGCTGTTCGACTCGATCCGCGAGCACCAGGAGGAGGGCTACCGCTCGATCCGCGTGCAGACCGGCGTCCCCGGTCTCGAGAGCATCTACGGCATCGCCTCGAACAAGACCACCGAGGGCAACGAGGGCGTCCGGTACGACTTCGAGCCGGCACAGCGCGGAGCCTTCCCCGCCATGGAGGACTGGGACACCCGCGCCTACCTGCGCCACGTGCCCACCGTGTTCGAGGCCGTCCGCAACGAGTTCGGACCCGAACTGCCGCTCCTGCACGACGGGCACCACCGGATGACCCCGCTGCAGGCCGCGAAGCTCGGCAAGTCGCTCGAGCCGTACGACCTGTTCTGGCTCGAGGACTGCACCCCCGCCGAGAACCAGGAGGCACTGAAGCTCGTCCGGCAGCACACCACCACGCCGCTCGCGATCGGCGAGGTCTTCAACACGATCTGGGACTTCAAGGACATCATCCGCGACCAGCTCATCGACTACGTCCGCGGAGCCGTCACGCACATGGGCGGCATCTCCCCGCTCAAGAAGACGATGGACTACGCCGCGATGTACCAGATCAAGTCCGGGTTCCACGGGCCGACCGACATCTCGCCCGTCGGCCTGGCCGCCCAGATGCACCTCGGGATGGCGATCCACAACTTCGGCATCCAGGAGTACATGCAGCACGGCCCGCAGACGAACCAGGTGTTCCAGCAGACCTTCACCTTCACGGACGGCTACCTGCACCCCGGTGACGAGCCCGGCCTCGGGGTCAGCCTCGACGTCGACGAGGCCGGCAAGTACCCGTACGAGCAGGCCTACCTGCCGTTCAACCGCCTGGCCGACGGCACCGTCCACGACTGGTAGCGGGCAGGCTGGGGGCATGGAGTTCGCGGACGTCGCCAGGGAGCTGCTGCTCGTCGCACCCGGGGACTTCATCGCCGAGCGCACCGCCCGCCAGCGCGCGGTGCGGAAGGACGACCGGGCCCTGGCGGCGGCGATCGGGAAGCTCCGGAAGCCGGCACCGGCAGCGTGGGTCGTGGACCTGCTCGCGCACGACGGCGCCCTCGACGACGCGGTCGACCTCGGACCCGCCCTCCGCACGGCGCAGGCCGACGCCGACCCCGGAGCGATCCGGACACTCCGACAGCAACGCTCCGAGGTGATCGAGGCGTTGACGCAGGCCGGCGCCGACCTCGCCTCGGACGCCGGACACCCCGCGACGCCCGCCGTGCTCGACCAGGTGCGCGCGACGATCGAGGCCGCGATGGCCGACCCGCACGCAGGCGCCGCTGTGCGTTCGGGGCTGCTCGTGACGCCGCTGGAGAGCGTGGGGTTCGACGCGGTCGACCTGGACGGGGCGCTCGCGGACCCGGACGCGGTGCCGGACGCCTGGTCCGGCAGCGATGCCCCACCCATTCCGATCACCCAGGCGAGGGGCGCGCGGAAGGCGAGCCGTGCCTCCCGGTCGACGGAGACGGAACCCCAGGACGGACCGGAGCCGGACGCCCAGCCCGAGCCGAAGCGTGACCCGGCCGCTGCGCGGAAGGCCGCGCGCCAGGCGGAGACCGCCGCCCGGAGCGAGTCCCGGGACGCCGATGCCGCACTCGACGCCGCGGAGGCGGACCTCGAGTGGGCCGAGGAGCGCCGAAGCCAGCTGCAGCGGGAGCTCGAGCAGGCCGACGCCGAGGTCGCGCGGTGGGAACAGGCGCGCGACGCCGCCGAGGCCACGAGCAACGACGCCCGCGAGCTGCTGGCGGCGGCGCAGGAGCACCGGCGCAGCCTCGGTCGCTGATCCTCGCGGAGCGTTCGGTCCCATCACGCGCGCGATGGAAGGTCGAATCGGGCGTCCTCGGCCGAAAGGAACGACCACCTACGCCCGGAACGACCCACTACGCCCGGGACGACTCCTCCGCGCGGCACGACCGCCGATCGTTACACAACAGTTGTCGTTCTTGACGAGGGGTGTTGGAGCGGTCTAACGTCGGACACCATGCTTCGGGCCGGCGATGGTCCGCCGGGATCCGTCTCCGCATCAGCACGGGGCGCCCCGGGTACAGGACTCGCATCATCGCCGACGCCCCGACCGCCCGCAGCCACTGCGCGGGCGGTCGGGTGCGTGGCGCGCGGCGCACCCCGGAGACATGCCGCGATGCCGGGTCGAGCACTCCGGGGCCCCTCCAGGAGAGACGACACATGTCGGAACCCCGCACCAACCGCACCATGACCCTGACCCCGCCGAACGGCGTGACGACCGCACCACCTGCCACCGCTCCACCGGCCGCCGGGCGCGAGGGCTTCATCGCCCGCCTCGGCATCCCGCACCCGCTGCGCTGGGGCTTCCTCGGTGTCCTCGTCTTCATGACGGGCGACGGCATCGAGTCGAACTTCATCGCTCCGCACATCGCCGCGGCCCTCGGCTCGGGCGGCACGGACAGCGCCGCGATGGTCATCGCCATCTACGGCGTCGCCGTCCTGGTGGCGTCCTACTTCGCCGGCGTGCTCTCCGAGTTGTGGGGTCCGCGCCGCGTCATGACGATCGGCGCCGTCCTGTGGGTGGTGTTCCAGGTCGCGTTCCTCGCGGCGCTGCCCACCGGGTCGGTCGGGCTGATCGCCCTGACGTACTTCCTGCGCGGACTCGGGTTCCCGCTGTTCGCCTTCTCGTTCCTCTGCTGGGTGAACCACACCGTGGCGCGCGACCGGAACGCCACGGCCGTCGGCTGGTTCTACGTCGTCTTCACCGGTGGCCTGCCGACGCTCGGCTCGCTCATCGCGATCGGCAGCATCCCCGCGTTCGGCGGCGGTCACACGGGGGAGACGTGGTCGATGGCCCTGTCGCTCGTCCTCGTCGTGGCCGGCTGGGTGATCGTCCGGTTCGGCGTGCACGAGCAGACCGGGCTCGGCCGCATCGCCCCCCGCGCGCACTCCGCCGCACGGGTCATCGCCAGCGGCATCGAGGTCTGCATCACGCGCCCCAAGGTCCTGCTCGCCGTCCTGATCCGGCTCGTCAACACGGCGCCCGAGTTCGGCATGTTCGTGATCATGCCGGCGATCATCGGCACCGAGCTCGGGTGGGGCCAGTCGAAGTGGCTCACGATGACCGTGATCGTCTACGCCGGCAACATCCTGTTCAACGCCTTCTTCGGCGCACTCGGCGACCGCATCGGCTGGATCCGCACCGTCAAGTGGTTCGGCATCGGCGCCTCGGCGATCGGGCTGCTGGCCTGGTGGTACGTCCCGCACCTGGTGCCGGCCGGTTCCGAGTGGGGCTTCTGGCTCGCCACCGCCGCGGGGACGGTGTTCGGCATCATGCTCGCCGGGTTCACACCCATGGGCGCGATCGTCCCCGCCTTCGCCGGCGAGGAGCGTCGGGGTGCCGCGATGGCCATGTACGCCACGGCGGCCGGTGGTGCGACCTTCCTCGGCAACGCCGTGGTCAGCGCCGTCCTGCCGTGGGGTGGGCCCGGTGGCGTGGTCTGGACGTTCGTCGGCCTCTACGTCCTCGCCTTCGTGGTGCTGTCGTTCCTCAGGGTGCCGAAGGAGGCGGTGGCCGCGGGGCACTGAGGCACGACACGCCCGGCGGGTGCTGGTAGAGTCGGTGATTGACTTCGGCGAGGGCCGCGACAGCGGCCGTGATCGACGCGGTGGGAGACCCGGCCCAGCCCAGGGAACGTTCCTCACGCGTGCACGCGTTCGAGTTGCAACACCACAGACCCCCACGATGCCGGACCGCCGGTGTCGACCCCCGAGACCAGGAGGCACCATGGCCGACTACACGAAGCTCGCAGCGGACGTCCGCACCAAGTTCGGCAAGGGTGCAGCGCGCAAGCTCCGCGCCGCCGACAAGATCCCGGCAGTGGTCTACGGCCACGGCACCGAGCCGAAGCACATCTCGCTGCCCGGTCACGAGACCATGCTGCTCGTCCGTACCGCCAACGCGGTCGTCGACCTCGACATCGAGGGTGCTGCCCAGCTCGCCCTCGTCAAGGACGTCCAGCGTGACCCGGTGCGCCAGATCATCGAGCACATCGACCTCGTGGTCCTGCGCCGCGGCGAGAAGGTCACGGTCGACGTGCCCGTCGTCATCGAGGGCGAGTCCTTCTCCGGCACGATCCACGTGCAGGACCTGAACACCGTCTCCCTGCTGGTCCTCGCGACCGACATCCCGGAGCACGTCGTCGTCGACGTCGAGGGCCTCGAGGACGGCAAGCAGATCACGGCCGCCGAGCTCACCCTCCCCGAGGGCGCCGAGCTCGAGACCGACGGCGAGGCGCTCGTCGTGCAGATCGTCACCCCGCGTGGCACCGCTGACGACGACGCTGCGGACGAGGCCTCGGCCGAGGCCGGTGCCGAAGCCGGTGCCGAGGGCGGCTCCGAGCCGGTCGACTCCGAGTAACACCCCTTCCAAGGCATCTGGTCGACGCTGTGGCGGATCGAACGCTGGTCGTGGTCGGACTCGGGAACCCCGGGCCCGACTACGCCGGCAACCGTCACAACGTCGGCCAGATGGTCCTCGACGAACTCGCGTCCCGCATGGGTGCGCGGTTCAAGAAGCACAAGACGCCGAACCAGGTCGCCGAGGGGCGCCTGGTGCCCGGCGGTCCGCGCCTGGTGCTCGCGAAGCCCGGCTCGTTCATGAACACCTCGGGTGGACCGGTCTCGTCGGTCCTCGGGTTCTACAGCGCCACCCCGGCCGACCTCGTCGTCGTGCACGACGAGCTCGACCTGCCGTTCGACACCGTCCGCCTGAAGGGCAGCGGGGGTCACGGCGGGCACAACGGCCTGCGCGACATCATCAAGGCCACCGGCACGAACGAGTTCTCGCGCGTGCGGGTCGGCATCGGTCGTCCGCCCGGTCGTCAGGACCCCGCCGACTACGTGCTGCGTGACTTCTCCGCAGCCGAGAAGAAGTCGCTGCCCATCCTGCTGGCCGACGCCGCGGACGCGGTCGAGGCGATCGCCGAGGTCGGACTCGTCGCCGCGCAGCAGCGGGTGCACGCACCGTCCTGACCGCGCCGGCCGTGTTCGCCCGTCGCGCACCACGCGGGCGGTGTCGGTGGGGGCCGGTACCATCTCCTGAGTGACGATCTCGGGCATCATCCCTGCGCTCTCGCGCGCCTCCGCGTTCGATCGCGTGCTCCGCGCCGCGCCTCGTGACGCCGACTTCTCGGTCGTCGACGGCCTGCGGGTCCCGCTGCTCGGGGCGCTGCTCGCCGAGCGGAACGGGCCGCAGTGCGTGCTCGTCATCACGGCGACGGGGCGTGAAGCCGAAGCGGTCCGCGACGCCCTCGGCAGCTACGTCCCCGACGCCGACGTCCTCGAGTTCCCGGCGTGGGAGACCCTGCCGCACGAGCGTCTCAGCCCGAGTGCCCAGACCGTCGGCACCCGCATCGCGACGCTCCGCAGGCTCGCGTCGTGGTCCGCGGCCGAGGCCACCGATCGCCGCACCACCATCGTCGTGGCGAGCGTCCGCGCAGCGCTGCAGCCGATCGCCGCCAACCTGACCTCGCTCGCGCCCGTCGTGCTGCGCACCGACTCGCGCGGCAACGACCTGGCCGCCATCGCCGCGAAGCTCGTCGACATGGCCTACGCCCGCGTCGACCTCGTCACGCGGCGCGGTGAGTTCGCGGTGCGCGGCGGCATCCTCGACGTCTTCCCGCCCACCGCGGACCACCCCGTCCGCGTCGACTTCTTCGGCGACGAGATCGAGGCCGTCAAGGCGTTCTCGGTCGCCGACCAGCGCACGACCGAGGACGACCTCGGCTCGGTCGAACTCACGGCCTCGCGCGAACTCCTGCTCAGCGACGACGTCCGGCAGCGGGCGCGCGAGATGCTCCACGAGTTCCCGAACCTGTCCCAGATGCTCGCGAAGATCGCCGAGGGGATCCCGGTCGAGGGCATGGAGTCCCTCGCCCCCGCGCTCGTGCAGGACCTCGTCCCGATGACCTCGTACCTGCCCGAGGACGCCACCATCGCGGTGTTCTCGCCCGAGCGGGTGAACGGTCGCGCGAACAGCCTGGCCGAGACGAACACCGAGTTCCTGCAGGCCGCGTGGAGCGCCGCGGTCGCCGGGGCCCAGGCGCCGATCGACCTCGACGCCGGCAACTTCCTGACGGTGCAGCAGCTCAAGAACACCCGTGGGCAGCGCACCTGGTGGACGGTGTCGCCGTTCGACTCCGGTCTCGACGAAGGCGACACAGCGCGCGTGCTCACCGACGCCGAGGCAGCAGCCGAGGCGGGGAGTACATCCGCGTCCGCGCCGAGGCAGTGCCGAGCTTCGCGGGCAGCGCCGACGGCGCGATCGCGCACGTCAAGGCGCTCACCGATGACGGGTGGGCGGTCGTGGTGACCGCCCAGGGCCAGGGGCTGGTCGAGCGGGCGGTGCAGGTCCTCGCCGACGCCGGGGTCGCAGCCCGTGCCGAGGCCCTGCCCGCGCCTCCCGAACCGGGTGTCGCCATCGTCACGACCGCGACCGTCGAGCACGGCTTCGCCATCCCGGATCCGCGCATCGTCGTCCTCAGTGAAGCGGAGTTCTACGGCCGGAGCGTCCAGCAGGGCGCGCGCACCGTCAAGAAGCTGGCCAGCCGTCGCAAGAACGTGGTCGACCCACTGCAGCTCAAGCCGGGCGACGTGGTCGTGCACGCGACCCACGGCATCGGCAAGTTCGTGGAACTGGTGAGCCGCGAGGTCAGCTCCGGCGGCCGCAACGCGGTGAAGACGCAGCGCGAGTACCTCGTGCTCGAGTACGCGCCGTCGAAGCGGAACTACCCCGGCGACAAGCTCTTCGTGCCGACCGACCAGCTCGACCAGCTCTCGCGGTACGTCGGTGGCGAGTCCCCGACCCTGTCGAAGATGGGCGGTTCGGACTGGTCCGCCGCCAAGTCGAAGGCCCGCAAGGCCGTCCGCGACATCGCCGTCGACCTGGTGAAGCTGTACTCGGCGCGGATGGCGTCGAAGGGGCACGCGTTCGGCCCGGACACCCCGTGGCAGCGCGAGCTGGAAGAGGCGTTCCCGTTCGCCGAGACCGCCGACCAGCTCACCACCATCGACGAGATCAAGCGGGACATGGAGCGGCCGATCCCGATGGACCGCCTGCTGTCGGGCGACGTCGGGTACGGCAAGACCGAGGTCGCGATCCGTGCCGCGTTCAAGGCGGTGCAGGACGGCAAGCAGGTCGTCATGCTCGTGCCGACGACCCTGCTCGTCCGCCAGCACATGGAGACGTTCCAGGAGCGCTTCGCCGGGTTCCCCGTGCACCTGCGCGCCCTGAGCCGGTTCCAGTCCGAGAAGGAGTCGAAGGAGACCATCGCCGGGCTCGCCGACGGCACCGTCGACATCGTCATCGCGACCCACCGGATCCTGTCGCAGGGCATCACCTTCAAGGACGTCGGGCTCGTCATCATCGACGAGGAGCAGCGGTTCGGTGTCGAGCACAAGGACCAGCTGAAGAAGTTCAAGACGAACGTCGACGTCCTGGCGATGTCGGCGACCCCGATCCCACGCTCGCTCGAGATGGCGGTCACCGGCATCCGCGAGATGTCGACCCTCGCCACCCCACCCGAGGACCGCCACCCCATCCTGACCTTCGTGGGGCCGCAGTCCGACCTGCAGGTGGCCGCCGCGATCCGCCGCGAGCTGTTGCGCGAGGGCCAGGTGTTCTACGTGCACAACCGTGTGCGGGACATCCAGGGCGTCGCCGCGCACCTGGCCGAGATCGTTCCAGACGCACGCATCGCCGTGGCACACGGGCAGATGTCCGAGAGCACCCTCGAGCAGGTCATGGTCGACTTCTGGGAGCGCCGGTTCGACGTCCTCGTGTCGACGACGATCATCGAGACCGGCCTCGACATCGCGAACGCGAACACGCTCATCATCGACAAGGCCGACAAGTACGGGCTGTCGCAGCTCCACCAGCTGCGCGGTCGTGTCGGCCGAGGGCGCGAGCGCGGTACGCGTACTTCCTGTACGACTCCGAGAAGCCCCTGTCCGAGACCGCACAGGACCGCCTCGAGACCATCGCGGCGAACAACGAGCTCGGCGCGGGCATGCAGGTCGCCATGAAGGACCTCGAGATCCGCGGCGCCGGCAACCTGCTCGGCGGCGAGCAGTCCGGGCACATCGCGGGCGTCGGGTTCGACCTGTACCTCCGGATGATCGGCGAAGCCGTCTCGCAGTTCCGCGGTGACGTGGCCGAGGGGCAGACCGAGCTCCGACTCGAGATCCCGGTCGATGCGCACATCCCCGAGGACTACGTCGAGTCGGAGCGGCTCCGGCTCGAGGCCTACCAGAAGCTGTCAGCGGCCTCGGCCCCGACGGCGCAGCAGGACGCCATCGACATGGTGCTCGACGAGCTCACCGACCGGTACGGGCAGCCGCCGCAGGCCGTGCAGACGCTGGTCGAGGTCTCGCGCCTGCGTCGGATGGCGCAGCAGGTCGGGCTGTCCGACGTGGTGGTCATGGGCTCGAACCTGCGCGTGGCGGGCAAGGAGCTCGCCGACTCGTCGCAGGTGCGGCTCAAGCGGATGTTCCCGGGCGCGAAGTGGTTCCCGCAGCAGAACGCGGCGAGCATCCCGATGCCGCGGCCGCACGACCAGGCGCTGCCGGACGACGCCCTGATCCAGTGGGTGGAGAGCATCCTCACCGCCGTGTACGGCGCGACGACGCCGGCGGAGGCCCCGGCCGCGTAGAGGGCGGCGAACTTCGACTCGGAACGACGTTCTCGATGTCGTACGACAACGAGAACGTCGTTCCGAGTCGGACCGCGCCGGCGGCCCGCGCCCAGCTACTCGGTCGCCTCGGCCTCGGACAGCTCGCGCCGCCCGCGGTACGCCCGGGCCCGCAGCGTGACCACGACCGCCGACGCGACGATGGCGATGCCCGAGCCGACGAGCACGGCGAGCACACCCTCGTCGAGGATTTCCTCGTTCCGGGCGAACGCGAGCTCGTTCATGAGCAGCGAGACCGTGAAGCCGATCCCGCCGAGCACCCCGACGGTGATGATCGAGAAGAACGACAACGACGACCGTCCTGGTGAGCGGAAGATCCGGGTGGCGACCGCGCCGAACAGCGTGATGCCGATGACCTTGCCGACCGGCAGCGCGATGACGACGGCCCAGAACGTGGGCGAGAGCTCGCTGATGCCGACGGCGGGGATGACCACTGCGGCCGACGCGAACGCGAACACCGGCAACACGATGGCGTTCGACCACGGCTCGACGTGCTCGTGCAGCGTGTGCCCCGGGCGGCGGGGAGCACGAGCCCGAGCGCGACGCCGGCGATGGTGGCGTGCACGCCGGAGTGGTAGACGAGCCACCAGGTCAGGAGCCCGACCACGACCATCGCCACGATGAGCAGCGTCTGCCCGTTGCGCCCTGGGCGGAGCATCCGGCCGAGCAGCCAGAACACCGCGAGCGTGACGACGGCACCGGCGAGGGCCAGGAAGTCGGTGTCGTGCGCGAAGACGACGGCGATGATGATGATCGCGATGAGGTCGTCGAGCACCGCGAGCGCGAGCAGGAACACCCGGATGCCGCTCGGCAGCCCGCGACCGAACATCGCCAGGACACCGAGCGCGAACGCGATGTCGGTCGCCGTCGGGATCGGCCAGCCGTGCGTGTACGGGGTGCCCGCGGTGACGAGCAGGAAGATGCCCGCCGGCACGAGCACGCCGCCGACCGCCGCGATGGCGGGGATGATCGCGGTCTTCGGGTTCGACAACTCGCCGTCGACGAGCTCCTGCTTCAACTCGATCGCGACGAGCAGGAAGAAGACCGCCAGCAGGCCGTCACTGATCCAGTGCGCGATCGACAGGTCGAGGCCGACGGCGCCCAGGGGCGGATGCGCGTCAAGCAGCCGTTCGAGGCCGGGGCCGGCGGGCGAGTTCGCGACGACCAGGCCGAGCACGGCGGCGGTCAGGAGCGCGATGGCGCTGAAGCGGGGGGAGCGGACGAGGGACGACATGGATCTCCGTCTCGAGGGGTCGGGTGGTTGTCCGTCGACCAGACTTCCCGACACACCACCGCCAGCATACGTGGGTGAGACGATGGCGCGATGACCGCCGTACCGGACCTCGTCACCGTCGTCGACCGCCTGCTCGCCGAGGACGGGGGCTGCGTCTGGAACCGTGCGCAGACCCACGCCACGCTCGCGCGCTACGCGGTCGAGGAGTCCTACGAACTCGTCGACGCCATCGACGACGGCGACCCGGACGACGTCCGCGAGGAGCTCGGCGACGTCCTGTACCAAGTCGTCCTGCACGCCGGGATCGCCGAACGCGCGGGGGAGTTCACCCTGGAGGACGTCGCCGCCGGGGTCCGCGACAAGATGGTCCGTCGACACCCGCACGTGTTCGGCGACGAGACCGCGGACACCGTCGACGACGTGGTCCGGGTGTGGCGCGCGGCGAAGGCCGCGGAGAAGTCGGCCCGGACGAGCGCCCTCGACGGCGTCCCGCGCGCGATGCCGCCACTGGAGCGGGCCGTCAAGCTGCTGGAGCGCCTGGAGGAGCACGGTGCGGCCGACGCGGCCGTCGCGTCGGTCGTGGCCGCCGCGCCCGTCGCGTCCGGCTCGGCTGCCGACCGGGAGGCCCATGGCACGTCCGCCACGTCGGCTGCGGCACCCGGAGCGGGGACCGCTCGGGCATCGGTCGGCTCTCCGGCACCGGCCGACGGTGCGGGGGCGGTGGACCCGGCGTGGGGGATCGCGATGCTGGAAGAGGTCGCCGGAGCGGTGCGGGACGGGATCGACCCGGTCGCGAGTCTCCGCGCGGCGGTCGCTGCGCTCGAGGAAGCCGGCCGCGCCGCGGAGTGAAGGCGCGGGGAGCCGCAGCGTGCGTGCGCGGGAGCCGCAGCGTGCGTGCACCCGAAAGAGAAGGGCGCCCTCCTAACCCGAAAAAGGAGGGCGCCCGTGAGCGGGTGGGCACACCCCCAGGGAGAGGTGTGCACGCAGAACCCGCTCGGGTCGCGGGGCACACTGCAGCACGGTGCCCACGCGATCGGTCCGGAGAGTGGATCAGGCACGCTCCGAACCGAGGTACTGAATGCAGTATGCCAGTAGGACGCATGCCGCGCAACTCGTCGATGCGCATCTGCCAGACTTGACGCCATGGCGACGACCGTGACGGCACCCCGTGGCATGCGTGACTTCCTCCCGGCGGACAAGGCCCGGCGCGAGCACGTGCTCGGTGTCGTTCGCGACGTCTACTCGCGGCACGGGTTCGACGAGATCGAGACCCCCGTGGTCGAGGACGCCGCACGACTGCACTCCGGGCTCGGCGGCGACAACGAGAAGCTGGCGTTCGCGGTCATGAAGCGCGGGCTCAGCGCCGAGGACCTGCAGACGGCCCAGTCGCCGCTCGACCTCGCCGACCTCGGGCTGCGGTTCGACCTGACCGTGCCGCTCGCCCGGTTCTACGCCTCGCACCGTGCCGAGCTGCCCTCGGTGTTCCGATCGGTGCAGATCGCGCCCGTCTGGCGCGCCGAGCGTCCGCAGAAGGGGCGCTACCGCCAGTTCGTGCAGTGCGACATCGACATCCTGGGGGAGCCGGGGCAGCTGGCCGAGATCGAGCTCATCCGCGCCACGACCGCCGCGCTCGATGCGCTCGGGGTGACCGGCACCACGATCCGCATCAACGACCGGCGGATCCTGCTGACCCTGCTGGCGTCGTGGGGCATCGCGGACCCGGCTGCCGCCGACCGCGCGCTCATCACGATCGACAAGCTCGACAAGATCGGCCCCGACGGCGTCGCCGCCGAGCTCCGCAGCACCGTCGGACAGGAGCTGCCGGGGCTCGAGGACACGATCCGTGCGCTCGGGGCCGCGGACTGGACCACGGTCGAGGAGCTGCGTGGCTCGACGCCGACGCGTTCGCCGACCTACTGCGTCTGCGGGAAGCGCTGCCCGGCGTCGACTTGCGCTTCGACCCGACGCTCGTGCGCGGCATGGGCTACTACACCGGCACGATCTTCGAAGTCGCGCACCCCGACTTCGGCTACAGCCTGGGCGGCGGCGGTCGGTACGACGGCATGATCGGTCGGTTCCTCGGGCAGGACGTCCCCGCGGTCGGCTTCTCGCTGGGCTTCGAGCGGCTGGTCGACCTCGTGACACTCCCGGAGTCCGCCGAGTCGGACGCCGTGGTGCTCGTCTACGACAAGGACGTCGACCCGGTCCGGCTCGCGGCCCTCAAGACCGAGGCGCTCGGATCGCACCGGCGTGTGCGGCTCGAACGGCGCACCAAGAACACGAAGAACCTGCTCGCCGGTCTGGTCGCGCAGGGGTTCTCCGCCTTCGCGACCGTCGGCGCCGACACGACGTCGCTCGAGGGTGTGGAGTTCCGCCCGCTCGACTGAGTTGTCCACACCGGGCGTCACGGTCGACGTCGTGTTCACCTCGGCTCGCTAGGATCGGTCCCGCAAACACCACAACCAATGTGTAGGGAGTACCCCGTGGCCCTGATCGATGCCGTAGGCGCACGCGAAGTCCTCGATTCCCGAGGCAACCCGACGGTCGAGGTCGAGGTCCTCCTCGACGACGGCGTCGTGTCCCGCGCGCTCGTCCCCTCCGGTGCCTCCACCGGCGCGTTCGAGGCGTACGAACTCCGCGACGGCGACGCCTCGCGCTACGGCGGCAAGGGCGTGCTCAAGGCCGTCGACGCCGTCCTCGACGAGATCGGCCCGGCGCTCGAGGGCTTCGACGCCACCGACCAGCGTCTCGTCGACGCCGCGCTCATCGAGCTCGACGGAACCGAGAACAAGTCCCGCCTCGGCGCGAACTCGATCCTCGGTGCCTCGCTCGCCGTGGCCCGTGCCGCTGCCGATTCGGCCGACCTGCCGCTGTTCCGCTACCTCGGCGGCCCGAACGCGCACACGCTGCCCGTTCCGCTGATGAACGTCGTCAACGGCGGTGCCCACGCGGACACCAACGTCGACATCCAGGAGTTCTTCCTCGTGCCCTACGGCGCCGAGTCGTTCTCCGAGGCGCTCCGTTGGGGCGTCGAGACCTACCACGCCCTCAAGGGCGAGCTGAAGAAGCAGGGCCTCGCGACCGGCCTCGGCGACGAGGGCGGCTTCGCGCCGGAGCTCGCGTCGAACCGTGCGGCGCTCGACTTCCTGCTGACCGCGATCGAGAAGGCCGGCTACACCCCGGGCAAGGACATCGCCGTCGGCCTCGACGTCGCGTCCACCGAGTTCTTCCACGACGGCAAGTACTCGTTCGAGGGCAAGCAGCTCTCGAGCCAGGAGTTCACCGCGTACTTCGCCGACCTCGTCGCGAACTACCCGCTCGTCACGATCGAGGACCCGCTGGCCGAGGACGACTGGGAAGGCTGGTCGCACCTGACCGCCGAGCTCGGCGACAAGGTCCAGATCGTCGGCGACGACCTGTTCGTCACCAACCCGAAGCGTCTGCAGCGGGGCATCGACGAGAAGGCCGCGAACTCGATCCTGGTGAAGGTCAACCAGATCGGCACGCTCACCGAGACCCTCGATGCAGTCTCGCTCGCGCACCGTCACGGCCTCACCTCGATCCTGTCTCACCGCTCCGGCGAGACCGAGGACACCACGATCGCGGACATCGCGGTCGCGGTCGACGGTGGTCAGATCAAGACCGGCGCACCGGCCCGCTCGGACCGCGTCGCGAAGTACAACCAGCTGCTCCGCATCGAGGAAGAGCTCGGCGACGCTGCGGTGTACGCCGGTCGCTCGGCCTTCCCGCGCGCCGCTGCCCTGTAACCACCCGGGCCAGCAGTACCAGCACCACCGAGACGCCGTCCTCTTCCGAGAGGGCGGCGTCTCGTCGTGCGCGGACCTCGGCGAGTCGCTGAGAGGCCACCGAACGGCCGCGTGCCGGGCGCCCCCACCGCGTCGGTCGGGTTATCGTCGGGACGTGCCCAGCCAGAAGCCCCGCGTCCGCCGAGTCCCCGTGGCGATGCCTGACGGCAGCACGTCGGCGCAGCCCTGGTACCGCTCGATCCACTTCTCCGGGTTCAGCCTGCTGATGCTCGCGATCATCGTGCTCTTCGTCGTGGTGCTCGCCCCGTCGCTCCGCACGCTCATCCAGCAGCAGGAACAGATCGCCCAGCAGCAGCGTGAGGTCGCGAGCCAGAAGGCCGACGTCACGCAGAAGAAGAAGGACGTCGCCCGCTGGGACGACCCCGCCTACATCGAGGCGCAGGCGCGCGACCGCCTGCTCTACGTGTACCCGGGCGAGGAGAGCTACCTCGTGATGGGGGCCGAGGACCGCAAGGCCGAGACCACGCCGACGACGGACTCCGGGACGCCCGTCAGCACGAAGGTCCAGACGCCGAAGGTGGACTGGGTGCAGGCGATGCTGTCCTCGGTGCTGCAGTCCGGGCTCACCGACGAGACCGCTGCCGACCTCGTGGCCCCGGACGTCTCGGGCACCGGCGAGAGCAAGTAGCACCGAACCGGACCCGTCCGGCGCGACGGTGCGCGGGGCGCCGGGTCTCCGGTAGGCTCACGTTCCCGTGACGACCCTCCTTCGACCCGCCCTCCGACCGCGACGTCCAGGTCGTGTCGGCGCAGCTCGGCCGACCGGCACGCGACGTCATCGGGATCGCGGCACGGTGCGTCTGTGGCAACCCCACGGTCGTCTCCACGAAGCCCCGACTGTCGAACGGCACCCCGTTCCCGACGTTCTACTACCTGTGCCACCCCGCGGCCACCGCCGCGGTCAGCACCCTCGAGGCCAACCAGGTGATGCCGGAGCTGGCAGCACTGCTCGAGGACGACACCACTGCGGCCGCGTACCTCGCGGCCCACGAGTCCTACCTGGCCGATCGCGAGTCGATCGAGCACGTCGACGAGATCGTCGGCATCAGCGCCGGTGGCATGCCCACCCGTGTGAAGTGCCTGCACGCCCTCGTCGGTCACGCCCTCGCCGCCGGACCCGGCGTCAACCCCATCGGTGACCTCGCGCTCGAGCGCGCGGACTGGTCGCCCTCCCGGTGTGAGTGCCGGGCGTATGATGACGGTGCAGACGCTGGAGTCGGGGCGGGTGGCGGCGAAGTCTGACTCGACTCCGAAACCCCCATCCAAGGAGATCATCCCCCGTGCCCAAGATCCTCGTCGTCGGCGGCGGTTACGCCGGTTTCTACACCGCATGGAAGCTCGAGAAGCACCTTCGCCAGGGCGAAGCCGAGGTCGTCATGGTGGACCCGCTGCCGTACATGACGTACCAGCCGTTCCTGCCCGAGGTCGCCGCCGGTTCGATCGAGCCGCGTCACGCGGTCGTCTCGCACCGCCGCCACCTCAAGAACACCCGCGTCGTCACCGCGAAGGTCACCAAGGTCGACCACGCGACGAAGACCGCCACGATCACCCCGACCGAGGGTGAGGCGTGGGAGGAGTCCTACGACCAGATCGTCATGACCGCCGGCGCGGTGTCCCGCACGTTCCCGATCCCGGGTGTCGCGGACGAGGCCATCGGCCTCAAGACGATCGAGGAAGCCGCGGCGATCCGCGACAAGATCCTCACGAACTTCCACAAGGCGGCGAACCTGCCGGCCGGTCCCGAGCGTGACCGCCTGCTGACCGTCGTCGTCGTCGGTGGTGGCTTCGCCGGCATCGAGGTCTTCGCCGAGCTCCGCTCCTTCGTCACCGACCTGCTGAAGAGCTACCCGCAGCTCTCCTTCGACGAGACGCGCTTCCACCTGGTCGAGGCGATGGGCCGCATCATGCCCGAGGTCTCGCTCGAGACCTCGCACTGGGTGCTCAAGAACCTGGCGCAGCGCGGTGCGAACGTGCACCTCGAGACCCAGCTGGCCTCGGCTGTCGGTGGCGTCTGCGAGCTCAAGACGAGCGACGGCGCGATCGAGAAGATCGAGTCGGACCTCATCATCTGGACCGCCGGTGTCATGGCGAACCCGATGGTCAAGGGCACCGACTTCCCGCTCGAGCAGCGCGGTCGCATCCGCGTGCAGCCCGACCTGCGCGTCGTCGACGACAACGGCGTGATCGCGGACGCATGGGCCTGTGGCGACGTCGCCGCCGTGCCGGACCTCACCGGTGGTGGCGTCGGCGGCTTCTGCGTGCCGAACGCCCAGCACGCCGTCCGTCAGGCGAAGCAGCTCGCGAAGAACCTGGTCGCGACCATCCGTGGCGAGGCCACGACCGACTACAAGCACGAGAACCTCGGGGCCGTCGCGGGCCTCGGTCTCGGCATCGGCGTGTTCCAGTCCGGCAAGTTCGCCATGAAGGGCTTCCTGGCGTGGGGCGCGCACCGCGGCTACCACGGCATGGCCATGCCGTCGTGGGAGCGCAAGTGGCGCGTCATCGGCGACTGGGTCGGTGGCTTCTTCCTGGGCCGCGACATCGCGTCGCTCGACGACCGTGAGACCCCGCGCGCTGCGTTCGAGGCCTTCGCGTCCCGTCCGAAGCCCGCGGCCGAGGCCCCGGCAGCTCCGGCCGCCGCTCCGGCTCCTGAAGAGGGCAAGCCCGCTGGTGCCGCAGGCCCGGCGTACGGCGAGCCCGCCAAGGACGTCTCGAACGAGGCTGAGCCCGTGAAGGCCCCGGCCGACGCCAAGTAGTCCCAGCAGCAGTCCGCGAGAGGCGGTCACCCTTCGGGGTGGCCGCCTCTCGCGCATCGGTAGGCTGTTGCGGCCCGCCCCTGTGGCCCAATCGGTAGAGGCATGCGACTTAAAATCGCCGAGATGTGGGTTCGAGTCCCACCGGGGGTACCAGTTCGCTTGGGAGGGAAGCGCAAGCCTTGCCCACACTCACCGTTTACCCACCGCTTTGAGGCCGAAGGTGTTGGGAAGACGTGGCCGCTGGGCCGTATGCGCTCCACCCCGCGAGGTGCTTTTGTAGCTCAGAGGGTGAGGGCGCGTGCAGCTCAAACGCTTCGAGAGGTCGAGGTGCTTCGTTGGCTCGCAGCCACTCGCGAGCCCATGTCAACCACCTGGTCTCGTTGGCGTCGACGTTGGGGTTAGTTGCAGCAGCATCGACGTACGTAGCGATTCTCTGCCTTTGTTCCCAAGCGGTAGCGCGCTCGTCGAGCATCCTGATTCTCTGCGAGCGCTCCCAGCTCGCCCGCGCCTGCTCCATCGCAGCTTGCCACTCTTCTTGCTTTGACCTTTCCCGTTGGGCCACGTGTTGGTCACGCTCGTCGGCCTCAAGACTGCCGACGAGCACAGCTTGCAGAACCCGGCTCAGCTGGCTCTCGAGGGTCTGCGATCGCGTGTCCTTTGCGACGAAGTTGGGCATCCCGGGTCCGGCCACGTCGATCGCGATCCGTCCCGTGGGGACGAACGTGAAGTGCTGTAGGTCCAGCCAGCGAGGGAGTCGCTTGTTGATCGAGGCGCGGGGATCGCGTCGTACCGACCCCTCGCCCTTCAATTCACGAATGACCAGCCGGTAGCTGCGATCGCGGTGCTCAATCCGGAGATGCGAAGCTGCTTGTCGACTCTGCTGCCAAGTCTGCGGAGGGTTCCACCACGGAGCCCCGGTCTTGACGCTCATACCAAGCCGCTCAGCCGTTCGGGCGACGCCCTCCAGGATGTTGATCGCGCGGCGCAGGTGAGGCTGCGTGACGTAGTGCCAGTCCCCGTCGCCGGCATAAAGCTTCACTGCTGGGTGCAGAGTACGAGGTCGCGCGGGCATCGCAACATCGGGGCGGCCGGTCGTATCCCAGTAATCAGGCTTGAATCGCAGCCTTATTGAGCCTGCTCGAGACCCCGTAGCCCGAACGAGCATCTTGCCGTAGGGCCGAGCTTTGGACTGGTTGGCGTTGCGGATCAGGGAGTCCCAGTCCGTGCGCGGGCTGGAGCAGTCGGTCACATCCAAGGAGCCACCCGCCGCCAGCACATCGGCAATGAGCTGTGCGCCGGCAGTGAGCGATTGCTCCTGATTTCGGGTCCGTGCTTGCTCGGTCTCGAGTCTCGCTCGCCCTTCGGCAGTCAAGGTCGCCGTCCACCCCGCGCCTTTCCCCGACAACCTCAGCCAGCCTCGTGTTTCAAGGGCGCGGGCAGTGACGCGGTGCGCGTAGCTGTCGGGCGGGAAGGTCCCGTTCGGGCGTCCTTCGGCGATCCAGGCGAGTACCCGGACCTGCTTGTCGTTGAGGTGGTCGGGCGAGTGGGGCACAGGGCCATACTGCTCGGTCGGCGGTCACAGAAGATGCGCGTTGCCAGCTCCGAGTAGCCGAAGTACACGCGCGGGAGTGCAGCCGGTGGTTGCGGGGTGGTGTGATCGTTGATTTGGCAAGGATCGGCGTGTGGCGGGAGCAGCCGGTATGAGTACGACAGCGGTGCTGTTGCGGAGTCGCTGCGGACTCGGCACCGACGCGCGGCGCAGGCGCAACAAGTTCGGACGGACGGCCGGGCTCCACCCCGCGGATCCGGAGACGATAGAGTCTCGTGTCGTGGGCGGAGGCAAGTACGGGCGGCAGAACCGACGTAAGTCGCGCCGAGAAGTTGCCGAGCAGAAGCGCTTCGCGGAGGAAGCGCGCTCGTGGAGCCCGGATGCCGACGAAGAGACCGAAGAACAGACGATCTTCACGGACGTCACGGCTACGATGCGAGTGACAGAGCGCACGGTTCGCTACGCGCGAAGCGGCATGTTGGCGGAGTTCGCTGTCATCGTGAGCGAGCTGCAGGGCGATGAGTGGACTGAGCGCCTGTGCATCGACACCTGTAATCATGGGACGGTGCACCGTCATCGCGATGGCAACCACAAGCTCGAGCCGGAGACCATCCGGACCATCCAGTCAGCTTCGGACGTCCAAATCGGTCTGTCGGACGCAGTCGATGAAGCATATGATCTGTTTGAGGACCAAGAAGGGTGATGCAGTGGACAAGCGCATCGACAAGACGCGACGCATCATGAAGACGATCGCCCTGGGGCCAAAGCGCTTCGAGCTCCTGAAGCTGGAAGACGGCACGTCGCCTCTGGTGGTGGCGCTCCCTGGCGAGTATGCCAGCGAGGTGGTCGATCGAGTACGTCGAGCCGGAGGGCGCGCGAGCGTTGCGATCGCGTATGCCAAGTCCTTCGAGGTTCTGACCTTTGAGGACAACGCGCCCACCCAGGCTGAGCTCGTGATCAACCACGACCTGAGTATGGGGATGCTTGCAATCAAACTGAAGGAAAACCCGGGCGTCACAGTCCGGCTCCGTTTCCGCGACACAGACGCGGAAGTGCCGTCCTTCGAGTCCGAAATGTCTTACGCCTAGCTACTCACTCCTAATGAATAGGTCGTCGGTTCGATTCCGTCAGGCGGCTCAGACGGAAAGCCCTGGTCAGATCGCACTCATGGAGCGCAATGGCCGGGGCTTTTTCCGACCCAGTGCACACAGCAGTACACACAGCAAGATTGGGAATCAAAATGTCATCGTTGCAGGAACAGGCCGCAGGGACAGTCAACGCATGGGCAGCAAGCTACGGCAACGCCGACATGAACAACGTCACTGACGATGTGGTTGAGATCCTCCGGATCTGCCATCGATACCGTTCGCAGAGCGGTCAACCGCCGCGTGATGCTGGCGAGCTGGCCGACGAGATTGCTCGGTATGCCATCGACAGCTTCGGGCCGTCACCCGAGGACTTCGACAAGGACGAGTGACAGCGGGCGTTCCGCGGCCAGAAGGCACTGTCGATCGATGGGCCGCCCCGCGGATGAGGGTGTACCGATCCGTCCGCTCGGCACCTACGATCAGCCTGTGAAGATCCTCTCCGCAGCAACCGTCGCGCTCGCCCTATTGACGCTATCGGCATGCTCGAGCGAGTCTGCGTCGGAACAGTCTCCCACTCCAACTGTTGAGGTGGCGTCGGAAAATCAGGTGGCCTCGGTCGTCGCGGAGTACGCGGCGGACTGGCAAGACACGATCGACAGTGCGCAGGAATGTCTCGTCGGATATGTCGCCGGCACGGACGTCGCGACCGAGTATGTCTGTCAGACGCGCGAACAGACCATGGGCGTTACGGCTGGACTCGCGTCCCGCGACCTCCGCAAGCTCAACGTCCCAGACTCCATGTCGTCTCTGGTCGACGAGACAGACGACATTCTCACGAAAATCAGCAGAACCGACCTCGCCTCGCTGTGCGGAGAGGATAAGTGGGACGTGGAGCGGGAGGACTGCTCGACGGCTCTCGGTCAGCGCAGGGCGTTCTACCAGCAGCTGAATTCGAAACTAGCGGCCTGGTCGCCCTACCTCTGAACTAACGACGAGAACGCCCCCACCTAGGTAGGTGGGGGCGTTCGTATGCCTGGCTGATTTCCCGCCGTGAATGGTGGACCAGGCACCGTCGGATGGTACCGACTAGCTGGGCGCGCGTCGAGGTCTCCGCGGCTGGGTGGCCTCGAGCGCAAACGGGATGATGTCAGCGAGGATTTCGGCGTCGTTCCCCTCGGGGTATGGCATCTCCGTGGCAATGCCCCAGTCCTGCATGATCCGGCCAAGCCACCGGGCTAGAGCGCCCTGGCGCTGTCGGTCTTCCCGCTTGAACGCGTCGAACGCGTTTTGAACCTCGTCGGCTCGCTTCTCGGCAGCCGCTGCACGTCGCTCAGCAGCCTCTACGCGGGAGATTAGCTGTTCGTTCGACCGGAGTACCCGGTCCGCCCAGCCGTCCGGGTCAGCGGCGATCTGTGCCTTGCCCTCAGCAATGCGCTCTTCCTCGTCGGGTACCGTCGCCCCGCGTGCTGTCCGAACTTTCGCCAGGATGCCGAGGTAGGTCAGGACTGCGGCGATGGTGACGCCGGCAGTGGTCACGATCGAAATGGCTACCTGGTCGCTCATGCATGCCGACCCTTCGTGTTCTGGGTCGTAGGCCGCAGCCGTTCCTCCCGGACCATCTCTCCGATGATGTCGAATATCCGCCAGAGCGACGCGTACATACGGATGCCCACGAGCGTGAGCGTGAGTGCACTGGTGACGTTGCCCTTGAAGATGTAGAAGACCGTCAGAACCGCGTACACCGCCAAGCCGAGCTCAACCATGATCCGGCCGACGAGCTCGAGGCGATCGTGCATGACCGCGAGGCTGACCATCGCTGTCACTGCTCCGGCCAGGATCATGGTTGCCCAGGCGTACAAAAAGACAGGGACAGTGAAGTCACCGACGATCTTGGACCCGAGCACCAGCGACCACAGCCCGAAGCCTGCAACGCCGAAGTCGATACCCGGCAGCAGGTATCGGTAGATGCTCCGGAATCGGGGCGGAACGAGAGGCAGCGCATCCTTCGACCAAACGGTCTTCATGATGCCGCCGCCCTCAACCGTCCTGCTGCGTGCGGTAGTCCGTGTTCGACGGTTCGTACTGCGCGGGCTGCAGCTCCGGTGTTGCCGGGTTGATGGCGTTCTTCGGGAGGAAGGCTGCGAGGAATCCGACGACGAAGCCGGTCGCCACAGCGCCAGCTGCGGCACCGACCTTCGCGGTGTCGATCTTGCCGTCAGCCCAGAACCCCGTCACCGAGATGCCTCCGATCGCGAGCGCGGCACCAGCGACACCCGCTGACCATGCCTTCTTCGCTCGAGCGCCGAGGTCCGCGATGAACCGGCTGAGCCCGGACGCGGGGACTGCTTCGTGCTTGCTGTTGTCCGTCATGGTGGTCCCCTCAGAGGTTGCGGTCGTCGATGAGCTTCTGCAGGCCGGCGTCGATCGAGCCGAACGCTGCCTTTCGACGCTCGGCGGTCTGCCGGATGATCAGGTTCATTCGGCCCGAGGTGACCTTCGTGGCGCGCTTCGTCGCCTGCGAGTACGGCACCGCGTCGGCCTTGTCGGTGAACTTCTGAGCCGTGAACTCACCAATGAGGTAGTAATACTTCGCCTTGAACAGCATGTGCATCCCTCCCGGGGACGTGATGACGGCCGGTGCTGCCGGCTTCTTGATGGTGGATTTCGACGGCTGCGCGTTGGTGCCGTGGTACAGGTCCGCAGCGTTCGGGTACGGGGGCGAGTTGTTCCGCCCGGGTCGCCATCTCGTGGTGCCATGGCTCTCCGAAGTTCACGCCCGTCCAGGTGCCGCCGCGGGATTCGACGATCGCGTGGAGCTTTGCGAACTCGGTGTCGGTGAGTGCCCGGTTCGATCCGTCGGGCATGGTGATGCCGAAGTCGACCGCGTTGCCGTGGGTGATCTCGTCGTGGCGCGAGGTGAACGGGGGTGCGACAGCGATGCCGAGGATGAAGCGATTGGCCCAGAACCAGGACTGCCGGGGCCGGGAGCGCATGCCCTCGTTGACGGACAGCTTCCCGGTGGCACCGCGCGCCTTCTGCCAGTTGTTGAAGTCGACCATGACGGACAGCACCTGCAGTGCCATCCGTGCGGACGAGACGTACTGCCGGATGCGTCGGAGATCCCCGTACGACGACGGGCCGACGCTGAACTTGGCGACCATGCGCCCTCCCTTGAACGACGAAACCGCCCGTGAAGGGCGGCTCGTGATGATGTATTGACGGGATCAGACCGTCTCGGCGGCTTCGCCGCCGGGCGGCTCGTCCGCGGGGTCCTGCGCCGGTACGGGCGGGTAGGTGGGGATCTCGCCGCCGAGCGATGTGATCGCCGCGGCGAGGCTGTCGGCCGTCTGGTCTGCCGTTGCTGCACGTGCGACGAACCGATCGCGCGGTCGACCTGCATTCAGCGGCTTCCGCACGTGAAGTCAGGTACTGGCTCTGCAACGAAGCCACTGCGGGCGTCGGGTCGGTCATGGCTCTCCTACGGTCTCCGGGGTGGCGGTGTAGTAGACGACGGGAGCGCCGGCCGCGCCAGACGTCCAGTTGCCCAGGGCGAACGTGACGGCGTCCTTCGTGACCGAGTTGATGCCGATGGTGAGGCGCGAGTTGGAACCGTTCGCGTTGACCAGGGTGCCTTCGTGAACCGCCCCGAAGGGAACGAGACCGTCAGCGTGTCCGAGCTGTTCGCGGCGAGTGTTCCGGAGTAGGTCGCTGAACCGGTCAGCGGGAGAGAGGACTGCCCGGTGTTCGGGTCGAGCAGTGTTCCGGCGTTGACGACGTCGAACCACACGGCCGGCGAGTAGACCACCGCGGACCCCGCGACCTGGCAGGCTCTGGGTGCCGATCAGCAGGTGCAAGTGCCGGTGCCCGGGCCGATGCTGATCAGACCACCGGACGCGCCGTTCGGTACCCCCTCGATCACCCCAGCGTTCACGGCAGTCGTGCCGCTGACGCCGTAGAAGTTCAGCCGGTTGTTCGACAGGACCACACGCTTGCCGGAGGCCGCGGTCTGCACGATCGCGCCGGTAAGGGTGATGCCGTTGAGCGAGTCGACGTCGATCATGCCGGCAGTGATCTCTTCGCCTGCACGACGTTGGCGAAGAGGTAGTCGATGACCGCCTGCGACATCGTCGCGCCGGACGTGACGAACAGGTTCGACACGTTGACGGTCTGGAAGTTGCTCGTCGCGGCCGCGATCTTCTGTGCCACCAGGTCTGCGATGGCAGCAGAGCCCGCGGTGAGCTTCGCGACGTCGAGGTTGGCGATGACCTCGGAGCGGATCTGCTGCGGCGTCCACACCGGGGAAGCGAGCGTGCCCGACTGCAGCCACTGCCCGGCAACGTTCTTCGCGCTGTCCCAAAGGAACCAGATCGTGCCCGTCGGCGCGGTCCCGGACGGTCCCGCGCGTGCACCGAGAACAGGATCAGCGGCTTGCTGGTCTGCGGTCGCCTGCGCTGCCTTCGCGGCGTTGGAGGCCGCGGTGGCGTCCTGCTGGGCCTTCACCGCGGCGGCGGTGGCATCCTTCGCCGTCTGATCGGTGACCTGCACCCAGTCCGGGATCGAGGCGTCGTAAATCCATGGGGTGTTGTCGGTCGTCCGGATCCAGAGGTTCCTCGCGGCGGCGTTCGAGCCCGTCGGCTTTCGACGCCTGCGGGATGACCTTGCCCTTGCCGTTCGCGATCCCAGCCGCCTGAAGAGCCGCGGTGTTCGCGTTGTCGGCGGCAGTCTTCGCGACACCCGCAGCGCGGCGTTGGCCTGGTCTGCGACGTCCTTTGCCGCCTGCGCCGAGTAAGCGCGGTTGCTGCAGTCTGGGCCGCAGCAACCGCTTGCGCATCGGTGACCGGTACCCAGTCAGGGATGGACGGGTCGTACCGGTTCGGCTGGTTCTTCGGCACCCCATTGCTGTCGGTGCTGATGTTGATCCACAGGTTCAGCGGATCGCGTTCGCACCAGTCGGCTTCGGAAACCTGCACGATGGTCTTGCCTTTAGACGCTGCGAGGCCTGCTGCGTCCCGTGCTGCTGCGGTGGCGGATTCCGCTTCGGTCTTAGCGGACCCAGCAGCGACGATGGCAGTGTCGACGTCTTCGGATATCCCGTCAACTCGGGTCCCAAATGCCGCGTCCACCGCATTGCGCTTCCTCGATCTCTTCCCGAGCGACGTCGAGGTTGGTAGCGGCCAGCTCGAGCTGGGTGTCGAGATCCGCCATCTGCGCGTCGATCTGCGCGCCGAGCGTTGAGACGCCAGCGTTCGCGTCAGCAATGTCGTCCTGAAGGTCGGGGAGCGTGTCCGCGGTGACGGCCGCTTCGGCGACGATGTCTTCGACAGTGTCGGCGTCCTCGTCGTCGCTGACGGTAGAGGACCCCATCTGCACGGTCTTTTCGAGGTCGCTGGTTCGTCTTCGGAGGTCGTCAATCAGAGTTGCAAGGGCTGCCTCGGAGTTGGTCACTCGGGTACTCCTGATCCGTAGGTGAACGAGTCGGATCGTTCGAGGTTGAGCTCGGTGCTGCCGTTGGTGTTCTCGGTGATGCCGACGATGCGGTGCCAGAGTCCAAAGCGCCCAAGGTGCTGCGACAGTTGCCCTGCACATAGATGTCGTCGCCGAGGTTGTAGGAACCGCGGGGTGAATTCGCGTGATCTGCCACGGTGATGCTTGGCACCCGCAACGTCTCCTTGCGGGAGTTGAGCTCAGCGCGCAAGCGGGCGTCCATCCGGCGTGGCGGTCTTGACGTCTTTGGACGACAGTGCCGCTACTCGGCGAAGTCGACCGTTGGGGGTTGATACCGATCGTCGAATCGCGCCAACACCTTCTCCCGCTCCGACGCCGTACACGGTGTTAGCGAATTCGTCTCCGGAGGTTTCCGGCTTGAGCGGCACGGTGATGTTCATGCCCTGCATGAACGTTGGATCACCGTCGCCGGAGAGACGCCGGCCAATGCGTGGATAGGCAACCACGATCTCCGTTTGCGGGAGTCCATTGCTGTCCCAACGAGAACGTTCGAACCAGTCGAAGGGTGTCGACTTCGCCAGATCGCGGAGCAGGTTCCCGCAGTCAGGCGCTTCCCAAGGCAGCAGCTCATATGCTCCACCATCCGCCTTTGCCGCCTTCGCTGCTGCGACCTTCTTCTTGTACGCAGCGTCCTTCGTCGCCTTCCGCGCCGCGACAACCTTCGCTTGCGCGTCAACGGCAGCAACCCGCGAGTCGATGACGCGCTGCTGTGCAGCCTTGTCGGCTTTCACCTGGTTCACCGCAGCCTGCGCACGGTTGATACGGGCTTGATCCTTCGGCTTTGCCTTCTTCGCCGCCGAGAGTTCTGCGTTCGCCGTCTCAGACTGTTTCACCAGTGCCGAGTAGTCGTCCCGGGCGGACTTCACGGCCGCGCGCAGCGGCTTAAGCTCGGCGTTCTCGGAGTTGTACGCCTTCACCGCGGCGTTGTAGACGGCAAGGGTGTCGGCTTTGTTCTGCGTCGAGTACGTGCCGATCTTCACTGGCGTCGTGCCGGAGACGGTGAGGCCGAGGTCGGACGGTGGCTGTGTATACGACTGCACGTGTGCAACGAGCTTCCGGACGATCGTCGCCGGGTCGACCTTCGCGCCGTAGTAGGCCGCGCCCTCGTACGGGGTGCCGAAGAGGTAGGTTGCCATTGACGCGAGGGTGATCTTCCACCCGGGGGCGTACCACTCCATATCGACGACAAGACCGCGGAATCGAATTTCGCCGTCTCTATCGACGGTGACGATGGTGTTCCACTCCTGGAAAACCGGCAGGTTGTCGGCTGCGAGCTGCATGACCGTAGTAGGCGAGACGGTCAGCTGCAAGGACCCAACCGGCGGACAGTTCCGTGGTCTTCGCGCCCGGCACGACGCCGGGAAGGTCGTAGGAAAGCACCTTCTTCGTAATCGCCCGCTGGACGATGATCCGTTCCGCCATCAGATTCCCCTCCCTGCTACGCGAGGCGTTCGGAGAACGTGACCTGGTAGAGCATCTGCGATGAGGCGTCGTACTTGAGGTTCGCCTGCCCGGCATCGGTTTTGCGCATCGTGGTGGTTGGGCGCAGCGCCTCGACCTCGATATCCGCGCGACATTGCCTTCAGCGAAGCCGAGCAGCGCCATGCGGGTGGACGTGACCACCGCGTCCGCGTTGTACCCGATCGAGTTGCCGCTGACGGCAGTTGCCCCGGCCGCGTCCTGAAGCTGCAGGTTGTACACGCCGGTCGAGTTCCCCAGCGCCGACAGCCCGGCCAGAACGAGTTCGACGCGGGCAAAGTTCGCCCAGTCGGGGACGGTCACGGTCGGCCGGTACGGCGGGAAGACGGTACCCACTGTCTGTGACAGCGTCGCGATACTCACACCGAAGTCGGTGAGCGTGAAGGACTCGGACCGTGGGCTCGTCAGCTGGCGAAGGTCAGTGATCATCGCCGACGTGACGGTGCCGGTGTTGGCGGGCAAGTCGACGCGGCAGATCTCGATTGCCGACATGCCCCTTGTAGTCGTCGAGATCCTGCAATCGCCGGGTGCCCGACGGCACCCCGGGGATGACGTCAAACTTGTCGTACGGGCCATGGGCCGGGTCCTCGGGCATCTGCGGCATTGCCGTCGACATATGGGTTGTCGACGCGGCAGATGACCAGGTACGAGCGGCCCCCGGACGAGCCAGTTGCTGCGATCTTCACCGATTCTGCGTCCGCAGTCGGGTTGCGAACGCCATACGACTGCTGCGACGCAACCCGGTTGAGGATCGTGCCGCCACCTGCAGCGATCTTTCACGCCAGCGCCGGGTACGTCGAGGGGGTTGCCTTTAGGTCGCCAGGGCCGCTGACGCCTTGCTTGCCGCCAGTGGCTGCATAGAGCAGGCGTCGAGCAACATCGGGGCCGTGCTCCGCTTCACCGCCGATGAACCAAGGAACGGGATCGAGTGCCATTGAGGCTGCCTTTCGTCAGGGGGAAGGGAACGCAGGACGCCACGTCAGCGACGCCCGGGGGTTGCCGGTGGATGAGCCCGAGAACAGGAGCGCGTGCGCGCCCGGCGCGAGAAGCCCGTCGGTGAGCAGGCTCGAGGTGAGGGTGAGAGAGGCGATCTTCGACCCGTTGCGGAGCACGCTCATCTGCCCGGGGCGGGTGTCGATCGTCAGCCACTCGTCGTATGCGAGCGACGTCGGCGCGGCGTACTGAAAGAGGCCCGGGACCTCGATGCGCGGGTTGAGAATCTGTCCGCGGATCTCCGCAACCAGCGCTGCGGGACTTCTCGCCCGACACGACGAACGTGTTCTGGCGGGCCGAGTAGCCACGGGCGACCAACGGGGACACCAGAGGGGAAACCAGACCCCCGCCCTGCGACGACGCCAGCGGTACGTCAACGCCTTCCGCAGCTCCGTAGTAGTTCGGGTCCTTCTGTCGGAACGTGGTCTGCACCGTCATCATCCGCGCCTCTGGGGCGACGTCGGCGGGCGCGATCTTGCGTGGCCGGCCGAACGCCGAACGGCCCCGCTCAGTCACAAGCTCCGCGTATGCGCCCGGGCGCGCACGTACGGACGCTGCGTCCCACACGCGGGACAGCAGGCCGAACCGGTCCCACATCTCCGCCTCAGTCCGGCCGGTGATACCGAACTCGATGCCGATGGTGCGACCGCCGTGGAAGTCGGTCCCGAAGCCGGACCCGTCAGCACGCGCGAGGTCTTCGTCCTCGTCCGTAATGTCGTAGTCCGGCAAGTCGGGGGCGCTACGCAGTGTAGATGCCGGATCCGTCGGTGAACATCTCGTCGACGTCGCCGTAGCGGATCTCCCCAAGCATTGGGCATTACCGACCACCTCTCTGCTTGTTTTGCAGTCGTCCGAAGACCCACTGCGACTCGTCCTGGTCACGCCGCTGGCTGCCCGACGACACGAACTGCGGCGCGTACACCCACGCCTTGTCGTTCCCGCTCGTCGCGGCGGGCTGCGCGACAACTAGTCGCTCAGGGTCGGGACGTACGTCGGCGTTCCGCCGCGTACGTCGCCGTCCGCGAATGCCTGCAGGCGTCGGCCGGTTTCCTCCCAGATGGCGAGGGAGCGGGACCGCTTTGATGCGGCGAGCGGGATATACGCTTCGCCGCCCGTTTCCGGTTCAGCCCACAACCGCATTGCGCCAGCTGGTGCAATTTGTGCCACGTGGCTTTCGCGAAGGCCGCCATTCGCGTAGTAGTCCGTTACCGACCCATTCAGGTTGTTCTTGAACACGCCATTGGTGTTACCCGGCGTCGCCACGGTCACCTGGTTAGTAGTGACCGTGATGGTCTTTGATTGCACCAGGCCAAGCGAATTAAGAACGCTCTGGATTGCCGACTGCGCCTGTGCCGTAGCGGCACTAATTGCCACGCGCTTCTCAGCGGGAAGGGCGTCCAGCTTGCCTCTGTAGGTGTCCGTTCTCTGCTGCGCGGCGGCAACGTTGTCGAGAATCTTGATCTGCTTCTCCGAAGGCAGCTGAAAGACGCGGTCGGCAAGCTTTTTGACCTCGCCCGCATTGAAGCCTGCCGCAGTCGCAGACTCAATGAACTTCTGCCGCTGAGCTGCCAGGGTGGTTGCGTATTTGTCAGCCGCGTCCTTCGCGGACATGGTGGACTGATCCACGACATACTGCTTGTTTGCCGCATCCTGCGCCTTGCTTGCCAAGTCCGAGAGCATGGAAGCATTGCCAGCGCCAATAGCAGTATTCTCGTCGAGCGAAGTTGTATAGCCCTGGGTGTTCTCCCGTTGCTGAGCCACCTGGTCACTCAGCCCGGCCAGAGCTTCCCGGTAGGAAGCGTTAGCACTGATGGCGTCCTGGTTGCTGTTGTTGACCTCATCGAACTGCGAAATCAATTCCGACAGCTCAGAGGACAGGTCAGCAACCTTGCGGCTTCCGCCTGGTACTGCTCGGCGGCAGTCTGGGCGGTATCGCCAGACTCGTCATTCGCAGCGCTGGCATTGTCGAACGCCTCCTTACCCTGCTCGACCGAACCGCGGACGCCGTCAAGAGCAAGGCGGGCGTTGTTCGCTTTGCCCGTCAGCAGGTTGAAGCCAAGCGCGTTCGCGGCGAGCTGACTGCCACCGCCGAGCTTGTCCTTCATGGCCTCGTAGGCGTCCCCACTCCTGGAGCACCGCGTCGGTGAGGTCCTTCTGACTGACACCAGCCCTCTTCGCGGAGTCGAAGAGGCCCTGGTCAGACAGCTGCTTGATCACGGCAGCCCGGCTGTACTTCGTAATCGCACCGGTCTGCTCGTCGAGCGTCTGAGTGAACGCCTCAGCGTTGCTCTTCTGCTGCGCGATGACCGAAAAAGCGGAGCCGACAGCAAATGTCAGAGCGCCGAGCGCGACGCCGGCCACGCCTGCCGACGCAGCAGCGCCGCGCATGCTGACCCCCATCGTGGAGAGCTGCACCTTCAGAGCTGCGATCTTCGGGACAGCGATGAGCGCACCGCCGCCTACGAGACCGACCCCGGCCGCAAGGGCAGCGACGGCCACCCCCGCCGCGAGGACGGGCTTCGGCATCGAGTTGATGCCGTCAACGAGGAACGTGGTGGTCTGGACGAGCTCACGGAGGCTGCCGTTCGCGGCCGACCCGGATTGATCAGAGCGGTGTCGAACGCACCGCCAAGCTTCTCGACGTCACCTTTCAGGTTGTCGAGCTTCAGGCGGGCGGTCTCCGCGGCGTACCCGTTGTCGTTGACCTTGCCGGTCCACTCGGCGATCCCTGACGCCCCCTGGCTGTAGAGGACGTTCGCGGCACGCACTGCGTCGTTGCCGAAGATCGTGGCAAGGGCGGCGTTGCGCTGCTCGTCAGACAGCCCGCCGAGCTTGTCCTCGAGCTGCGCCGCGATCCCACCGAACGACAGCATCTTGCCGGACGAGTCGTACACATCGAGGCCGTACTGCTGCATGGTCGCCCGTGCCTTTTCAGACGGGTTCTGCAGGGCGATAATCGCCGTCTTGAGGGACGTACCCGCATCGGAGCCGAGCAGACCCGCAGACGCGAACGCAGCCAGGGTGCCGGTCGTCTCTTCGATGCTGAACCCGGCCTGCGACGCGACCAGACCGCCCTGGCTAAGCGCCTGCGCAAGATCCTGCACGGAACCCTGCGCCTTGCCCGCGCCCGCAGCCAACAGGTCTGCGATGTGCGGCACCTCGTTGCCGTGCTTGTTGAACTGCGTCATCGCTGTGGCCGCGATCTGCGCCGCGTCAGCCACCTTGAGCTCGCCGGCAGACGCGAGGTCGAGCGCACCCGACAAGCCGCCGTTGATGATGTCCGTCGTGCCGACGCCAGCCTTGGAAAGCTCTTCGATCGCATTCGCGGCCTCGGTCGCGGTGAAGACGGTCTTTGCGCCCGCCTCCACCGCCGCATCGCGCAGCTGGTTCATCTCTGCTGCCGAGGCGTGCGTTGCCGCCTGCACCGAAGACATGGCCGCGTCGAACTCGGCGTACTTCGCAACGGCCAAGCCGACAGCGGCTGCAGCGACTGCGCCGAATGCAGTCGCCCGCTCGGCCGAGTCCGTCGAACGCCTCGCGCTTCTGCCCCAGCTTCTCCGTCTCAGAGCCGAGCTCACGCGTCTTCTGCGCCGCTGCATTCATTCCGGAGATGTAGCCGTTGACCTCTGCTACAAGCGAAACCCTGGCTGTGCGATTGGCCACAGTGCGCCTCCAAGTCTCAATTTGCTGTTATGAGTCGACCACCTTGCGGACGGTCCAGTGCTTTGCCGACTTTTGCGCTTCGGTCATCTTCTTGCCGTGCAAGTCGAAATACCGGTTGCGCGCTGTGGCAAGGGAAAGCGCGGCATAGTCGGTAATACCGTTCTCGATAGCTTCGTAATGCCAGCCGCCCTCAACAGAGGGATTTGCTTGCGGGTCAGTGGCTTCGGACATTGGCTGGCCATGTGGGCCAATGTCGGCCATTTGCCGCTGGTGCGACAGAAGCAAGCTCAGTTGCTGCCTGTCGAATTCCGGTTCGCGCGTCGTTGTGACGCCGACCAAATTTCCGGAATCGTCGTAGTGATACTCCGCGAACTCCCGCGGCTCCCAGCCCCATAGCCTTTTCGGCGCAATGCCGAGAGTGAGAGCTAGTTGGAGGTGTTCGCGGAGTCCGCGAGCGCGTTTCCCGCTGCTTCAACCTCCTGCTGCGGCAGGTACTCATTCAGCGACCAAATGGCGTCAGTGATGCGCTGGAAGTCGTGAGGGGAAACGGCCTTGAATAGATCGGCCCACTCGTCGACCCGCTTGGGCGGCTTCGGCTGTCCTGGCAGGTGCGGGACGATCGGGTCGACCTGCAACGTGCGCTCTTCGCCGTCAACGACGATGACTCCACAACGCGGTGCTGCGGCTCGCACAAGCGAGCGGAGGTTGTAGCCATACCGGGCGTCCACCAGAACGTTCGGACGCGCGGGGTGGCGGTCAGCCTCTGAAGCCCACTCCATGCCGTCCATCGCCCTGAATCGGAGCGTGTACGGGTTCTTGCTGACGAGGACCAGCACGTCGATGTAACGGTCCTCAGGGGTCTGTGCTGCTGCGAGGTCTTCTGCGAAACCCATGTTGTCTAACCGCCGTTCTTCCGCCGTATGAATGAGGGGCCTCGACCGGGGCGACGGCGGAGAACGCCCCGGTCAGGGTAGAGCGGCCAGGCGTCAGGCGACGAGCTTCTGGCGGTACTGAGTGGGGGCAGTGATGTACATGCCCTGGGTGGTGGTGTCCACGCCGTTCTCAGCCGGGGCGTCGGGACGCTGGACGCCTGCGACCACCGAGATGACGTCGGCAAGCTGGTCCTTGGTCCAGTCGGTCGCGTTCGGGATCACCTTGCGGCGCACGAACCAGCCGGCCGTGTCCTTCAGGAACGTCTGCGATGCGGAATCCGGGTTCTCCGAGTCGACGTACTTGACCTCGAGCGTTTCCGACGTCTTACCGGGGCGGGACAGATCCTGCTCGAGCGTGTAGCGCTTGTCTTCCACGGTCGCCTGTGTGACGGCGTGGTTGAACCCGTCCGGGGTGAACGAGTAGGTGACGTTCTTGGTGGTGTCAGCCTTCAGCGTGGCGACGGAAAGCGGGTTCACGTCAGGGCCATACGGCACAAACGCAATCTTGTGGCGACCATCGGACTGAGTGGACGCCGGGGCGGTGTCGAGCGACATGCTCTCTCCTTTTGTGTGGTGGTGTCCTCAAACGAGGACGGGAACCCGCGGCGCGGGCGGCATAGGAAAACCCCCCGTCAGATGACGAGGGGTTTAGGTTCTAAATCGGTGACAAGTTGCCACGTCGCTGGGATCCAGTAGAGGGGTGGGGTTAGATCCGAGTCGTACTGCATTTCGTCAGCTTCATCGGACGTCATGCGGCGCGACACCCGACCGGGGATTGTCGGCGTCCAGTCGAGTAGCTGCTGTGTCACTGCGTCGTCGAGGTCGCCGACGTCGTCGGAATCGATCGACGTGGAGTGAATAGTGAAGCGGTAACGCTCCGTGTCCTGCGGGCCGGAGTAACGAGCCAGTGCGGCGCGGAGTGCCCACCCAGACGGTGACGTACCTACTGCGCGGCTTGTTGTCTGCATCCCTGAGGGCCACGCCCGTGAAGACGCGGCCGGCCAGGTCGGGATGCTCACGCAGCCGCTGCAGGACCGCTTCTACGTGCTGTCTGCGGCTCATAGGATCGTGTTCCTTCCGGCGAGCACCGAACGGGTGACGCCGCCGAATGTCAGGGCGCGCTCGGCCTTCTGCAGCGCTTCGTCCAGCAGCTGTTCGAACTGGTCAGAGTGCGCTTCCAGCGCGTTGTCGCCGTAGTGGCGTGGTGCGAACGTGGGGGAGCCGTACTCGACGATGCCGCCGAAGGAACCCTGCCCGCGGCCCTTGTCCGGTCCGACTTCGCACGTCAGGACCGTTGAGCCGAACCCCTGGAAGCCGGTGAAGTCGTACCCGATCGACGAGGGGTACGCCTCGAGGCCACGCATGCCCGACGCCTGTTCGCGCCAGTCGTCTCGGACGTCGATCGCTGTCGTCTCGACGGCATCTCGGACGTAGAGGCCGGCCGACGACGCGACTTCCCCCAGCGCGGCAGCGAGGGTGTCGAGTTGGCTGCTGTCGACCGCGAACCCAGCCACTAGGACACCAGTTCCACGGACAGCCGCCGTGCGGTGGCGAGCGTCTGGAAGTGCCGGCCTGTGACGCGGAAGACGGACCCAACCTGCGAGGGGTCGAGATCCGACGATGTGATCTTCACCAGGTCGTTGGGGCGGATATCCCCAGTGCCCTCAACGGGCAGGGACAGCACCGCGGTCTGACTGACGAGCAGCTGCGCCGCAGCATCCACGTCGCTAGTGACCCCGGACACGAACCGCAAGCGACAGCTCACGTCCTCGAGCACCGTGGCCAGCGGCGTCTCTAGCTCTCCGGTCGGCCCTTTCACGGGTGGACCGGAGGCCCGCTGCACGCGACACGTCGAGCTCATAAGCTGCTCGGCCATTCGCCGGCCGCGTCGAGTCATCTGCGTTCCGCGCACAGCGGGCTCCAATCAGTACCAGGGGAAGGTGACGCCGGGGGTAGGGGTCGGAACCCGCCCAGCACCGGAGTCCACGGACTCCGTGCGAGTGGTGGACACGACGCCCAGACCGCGGAAGGTGCTGCCTCCGCGGTGCGTGGAGAGCATTCGCTTTTCCGACGCGGTGAGGTACGCCCCGGACTCGTCGACCTTCCAGCCCTCGCTGTAGTCGTCGACACCGCCCTGGGTCTGCGCTTCCCGGTTGTCGTACACACGGCCAGCGCAATACAGCGTGACCAGTTGCACGTCGTCCGGAAGCGGATTGACCAGCACCCCTGCGTCGTCCAGCCACGTCCGCCCTGTTTCCTTGCGGACCAGGGCGGACGCGAGCCGGAGACACAGCAGCGCTCGGCGTGCCTCGGCACTGTCCTGCTCAATCGGTTCGCTGAGCCAGTCACCGAGGTCAGAAACCCCGGCGAGAGTCGCCGGGGTCCCCACTACGCAGCCAGCTCGACCGAGACGGCGCGGTTGGCGTCGAGCGTCTTGGCACCGTAGAAGGTGTCGACGACCGACTGGTCCTCGAGCTGCGTCGGGTTGTAGTGCTGGATCCAGCGCAGCGCGTAGCCGTCCTGGGCCACGGTCGCGGAGAACGCGGCACCCTGCGGCTGCTTCGAGGGACGCGTCACGTGAGCGAACGCATCCTTGTGGTAGGCGCTCCCGAAGTCCGACGGGAGCGACGGGTCAGCGACGATGGTGAAGCCGAACAGCTGACCGATGGTGGCGTTCCGGAGAACGTCAGACGAGCCGGACTCGTTGACCTTCTGCAGCAGGGTGTCCTGCAGTGCAGCGGCCTCGAGGTCCGAACCGACCGCGAAGGTGCGGTTGGCGGCGGGGACCTTGCGGTCGTTCAGCACCTGACGCGCCTTGATCAGCGCGGCACGGAAGTTGGAACCGTCCGGGTTGATCTTCGGAATGCTGGCGTCGGTGCCGATAGCGGTCATCTGCGCGATGAGCGGCGTTGCGAGCTCGTCGACGACGGATTCGGCCTGGGGAATCAGGACCTGACGGGTCATGTCCTTGAGCGTGAACGTCTCGAAGTCGTCGGGCAGGCGAACGGCGTTGTAGACCTGGTTCTCGAGGGTGACCGGCACCCAGGTCTGGCCGAGCTCGTTGAACTGAATCGCGTCACGCGCGGTCCGGTTGGCCTTGGTGTAGACCTTCGCCTTGCCGGCCGAGATGGGGCCGAGCACGTTGACGGTCTGGCCGACGCCGGCCACGAAGTCCGCGGAGAAGTCCTGGCGGACGGTTCGAGGCAGAAGGGTCAGGTAACGCAGGGACGCGAGCGTTGCACGTGCCGCCTGCTCAGGGGTGTAGAGAGCCACGATGGCCCCTTTCTGTGTGGATTGGTTACGCCACCGTGGGGGGGGCGTTGTTATCGCCGGAAGGCTTCTTCCGCGAACTTGTCGAGGTCGGCCGTGGGGTCGGCTGCAATGTCGGCGTTGCCTCCACCGCGCAGCTGCTCACGGGCAGCACCCGACGGCGGCTTGGAGCCGCCCTTACCGAACATCGCCAGCAGTTCCTCGGCGTCCTGCAGCAGTTCCTCTTCGGTCGTGCCGGTGAGGCGCTTTACGAGCGATTCGGGCAGGCCGTGCTTGACGGCGACGCGCAGCCGGAGGTTCTCGGCTTCCAGAGCCGGCACCTTCTCGCTGCTGCCCTTGTGCTCGTCGCGCTCCTGCTCGGCCTTCGTTGCTCGTTCCCGGAGGTTCTTGGCCTCGGAGTTGGCCTTCCGGATCTTCTCTCGAGCCTTGTCGGCGTCGAACTTGTCGCCCTCGTCGCCGTCGCCATCGCCCTCACCGCCGGTCTTGTCAGCGCCCTCCTGGGACCCTTCCTGACCGGTCTGCTCGGTGCCGGTGTCAGCGCCGGTGCCGGTGCCTGCTCCGGCCTCGCCTTCGACGAAGCGGATGCCGCGCAGCTGGAACGGGGACAGGCCGATACGGGCCAGTCCGTCCACGTCGCACGGGGCGTAGTTCGTGCCGATGGTGCTCTTCATGTGCCCTCCCGGGGCGTCCTGGCTGCCACCAGGGCAGCGGTGTAACCCAGGCCCTATTCGGGCTGGGTGGTCTGGTTGCGCACGGCTGGCGAGTCTCGGAAGTCGCCGCTTTCGCGCATGCGGGGCAGCACGGTCTGCTGCGTTCGTGCGTCGCCGGCAGCGTTGGCCTGGCGTGCGGCACGGTTGTAGCTGTCGATGAAGCCTTGCTCCTGCTCGTTCGGCTGCCATGAGTCGTAGACGAGCTCCGCGTGGCAGCCGCAGTGCGAGTGGTAACGCATGCCGTCGCCGGCAACGGGGTCATCGCCTGCCTGCGCACGGGAGCGGTACACAGGGCCGCGGGAGCACAAAAGGGCACAGAACGTGCAGGGGTCACCGTCTGAGACGCGACGCCACCCGATTGCCTGGTCATCCTGGGCGGCGGTCTGGTCGATCGCCTCACGGCCACCCATGAGCACCTGACGTCGCAACATGCCCGCGTAGCCACTTTTCACAGTCGCCAGGGCAGCGCTGCCACTCATGCCGGAGCCGACCAGGTTCTTGACCCGGATCGGACCAGCCACCAGCAGAATCTGCGACGTTAGGGCCGCGTCGAACGACGGCCGGACGATCGCGCCGGCACCAGAGACGCCCTCAGCGGCCCGGTACTGCTCTATGTAGGTCGCGGTGGTGTTGGCGGCCTGGGCGTAGTAGGTGGAAGCCAGTGCGGTGTTCTCGGCCAGCCAGCGCACGCCCGACCGGTCTAGGTCACCGGGGTCGAGGTCGTTCCAGAGAACGAGCCCGACCCCAGCTGCCTGCGCGGCCAGACGAATCTGACGGAGGCGGTTCGCCTCAGTTAGCCGTCGACCCTCCGCTGTCAGCGCCATTGCCCGCCTGCCCTCTCAGTGCGTTGGCCAGCTGCTCTTCGGCTGACGGGTTCGCCTGCTTGTACTCGAGCCAGCCCTTAGCGATGTCGGGCGTGACACCGGGAATGCGGTCCCACAGCTTCTCGACGGGGATACCGAGTTGCGACGCGAGCTTGCCCAGCGCGTCGGCAGCCTGAGACATGGACCGCGACTGGAAGTCCGTCCAGTCGATGACCACTGAAAAGTCCCTGGCGTCGTCGTCGCGGCCCTCAACGTGCGCCGCCAGCCGAAGCGTCTGCGCGTGCGAGTCACCAAAGCCGACCTTGCGTTCGCCGGCCTTCATGTCGAGCATCGCGCGCGCCTCAGTGATGGCGTCGGCGGACAGGTTGATCATCTGCCCGGTCAGCGCGTGCGCGGGCGTCTGCGAGACAGCCGCCAGCGTGTTCACGTCGCGTTCCTCAGCGGAGATGAGCCCTGCCGGGTCCGTCTCGTCGAGGGTGCCGAACGTGACGCCGTCGCCGCCCGTCAGAATGTCGGCCTGCTGCAGCACCAGCTTGCGCTTGGCGCGTTCCTCGTCGTCCTGCGCTTCCTCGAGGCCGGTCGCGTAGCGGACCTTCCACGAGTTGAAGTGCTGGACCGTCATCCGGTCGAAGGTGGTCTTGTTGATCCGCTTCGCCATCGGGATGAACGGTTCAACCTCGCCAGGCGTGCGGCCTTCCAGGTCGATCTGGTTGGAGTACCGGATGGCCGGCGCGACCCCGATGCCGTGCACCCTGCTTTCGATGAACACCAGCCGGCCGTCTTCGCGCCCGATGATGTGGACGGCCTCTTCGTCCACGATGTGGAAGTGACTGCCCTTTTTCAGCAGGTAGTACATGGGGTACTCGTCTTCGACCGGGTCGGCGTAGACGGCGTACATGTCGCGCGGGGAACGCCCGCGGATCGCCGCTGCCTGCTGCTCACCCTCGTCGGCGTCGAGAACGCCCGGCATGACAGTCGTGTACGAATACCCGTACCCCAGCGCCGCGCGGTGAATCGCCCGCTGACGGGACTGCATGCGGTTGTTGCGCCACGGCGTCCAGAACGTGCTGAGGTCGCGGCCGTCAGTCGATCGCGCCGCCTCTGCAACCAGCTGCTGCGCAACCGTCGTCACAATCAGCGAAATCCACGGCGTCTCCGAGATATCCCGCAGCTGCTTGTGTTCCTGGTTCGCTCGGTCAGGCAGCTGCAGCTTTGTCGGGGACCAGCGCAACCAGTTGTCGAGGTCGTCGAGACGCTGCCATTCCTGCTGCGCGCCAGGCAGAAGCACTTCCTGGGCAAGCTCAAGCACGTCGGCGGACTTCATCACCATACTTGGCCCTTGCCCCTCTTCGTTGTTCGGTTGTTGAGGATCTGACGGCGCACCATTCGAGCGCCAACCATGCAGATAGCAAGGTCGATCTTGTTCTTCGACTCACGGCCATCTTTGGAGATGGACACGTAGCCCTGAACGGGATAGCGGCGCGCATTCAGTACGTGCCGGCGCAAGCGTGCGTCGGCGTCGTGAGTGAATGACCCCGACTTGATTTCCTCAAGCGTGAACGCGACCGCCGAAGCGAACTCACTTGCGTTGTCGCGGGCGGACATGTCGTACATGACGGCGTGACCCTTGCCGTTCTTGGAGCCGGACGCCCAGATACGCAGCTGCGACCGGTACTCCCGGTGCCACTTGTCGAACAACGGATCCCAGTAGCGGTCCATCGTTTCGTCGTCACGAACGTGCGACGGGTCGCCGAAAAAGCCGACCACGCGGTACTGCTCGAAAGCGCTCTGCACCTTCGCGTCGACTTCCTCACGCGGTGCCAGCCAGCCGTCGCCACGCTTCCCGGGTGGGCGCTGCCACATGCCGATCGTGAACACGTGCCCGTCAGACATGCGAACGCCGACCAGGGCTGTCGCGTCGTCCGACTTCGAGCAGTCGAGGAACATGGCAATCTCTTCGCCCGGATCCACGACAGCGTCGGGGGCTGCGAGCGGATCGAACTCCGCGGGCTCCGTCCACGAGTCTTCGGCGGCAGTGATTTGGTTGTACCACTTGCGCCGTGACTCAGAGGGCGGGTTAGCGGGGTTCAGGATCGACTTGAGGATGCGCCCGCGAGCGTCGAGCCAGACCGAATCACCCCGGACGGACTCAACCACTTCCGGAGCAGCAGCCGCAGTCAGCGGTGCGTTCGGCGGTGCCTCGAGCGAGTCGTACAGCAGACCGAAGTCGGCCGCTGCAGCGTCGTCGCCCTGCGTCTGCTCCCAACCCTCCCGCTGGCGCTGGCCGACCGAGTCTTCACCGGGCCGGTAAGAGTTGCAGATGTCCAGAACCCGGGCGGGAGCGTCAATCTCAGCCTTCGCCGCATTGCCCTCCATTGCGCCGGCCATGTCGTGCCCGCCGTTCGAGCTGTTCCAGTTCTGCGTCTCGGCGCGGATGATCAGCTTTGGTCGGCCACCCTCGATCGCCAGCGGTGATGCGGTGACAGCCTCGATCTGCGCCTCATCACCGCGCGCCCCACGTTCTGCTTGCCGATCTGAATGCCGAACTGCTTACGCGTCTCAGCGGGGATCAGAGCCGGAAACAGCTTCATGGTGTTCTTGGTCTGGTCGAGCGACACCGCGGCAATCTGCACCCACGCGGCGTCCACCTGACGGCCGACCGGTTCGCCGTTCGCGTCCCAGTGGTCGAACTCGATTTCGCCGCACAGCACCGTCATGGACAGCGCCGCAGCAAACGGGTCCTTGCCCCAGCCTTTCAGCCGCTGCAGGACCGCGGAGACGTAGTCCAGCTGCCCCTGCGGCGTGAGCGAGTAGAACCACAGTAGGAAGCGCGTCTGCTCCATCGTGTACTGCCACGGCTTGCCCTTGTGGGTCAGCCAGCGGCCCGCGAACGCGAGGGCTTCCCACCCCATGGAGCGTTCAGGCAGCACCCACGAACCCGCGTCGAACTGCCACGTAGGGCCGATCTTGACCGGCTCATACGGGAGGTCCGTGCGAGGAAACGTGTCAGCGAGCTTGTCGCGATACCACTGCTTGATTTCGGCGTACTCGGCGTCACGGTTGACGACTAGGGCAGGTCCAGCGTTACGCGCTACGGCCATGCGAGGCCGCCCAACGCGTCTGTGCAGCCGATCGCTGCTGGTTGACCACTGCCGCGCCGGCACCAGCACCGTCGTCAGGCAGCTTCAACGAACGCAGCAGCGTCGACATGGTGGACCGGTGCTGCCGAAGTTCCTGCACGAGCGGGTGCGCCACAATCTGACCCTGCGACCCCTGGACCGTCAGCGGCTCGCCCTCAAGTTCGCTCTCCATGCGGACGATCAGGTCGAGCTCTGCGCATGCTGCACGCAGCGTCTCGAGCTCGTCTTGCCGCAGGTCGTACTTGTCGGTCGTCTCTTTCCACAGCTTCCGACCGTGCGTCTTAAGCGCGCGGGGAACAGGGATCTTCGTGCTGTCGGTCATGGTGCCCTCCGGGGACGCGTGATGCGCCACCGGGGCGCGGTTACAACGCCGGCAGACTGAGTGCAGCCAGGCGAACGGGTGCGCCACGGAAGCGCTTACCCGTCAACGCGATGTAGCGGCCAACCGAGTAGAACTCGATCTGCCGCACTCCATCGCGGAAATTGCGGCCAGCGCTCTCGTCGAGCAGGCCGAAGATGTGGAGCCCTTCACCGGAACGGGAGAATTCCACGTAGGTGCCGGGGTTGTTGTCGAGGACTTCCTGCGCCCAGCCAGCGACAACGCCGTCAGAAATGCAGTGGTCCAAGTCGATGCAGCCAATGCCATCGCCCAGGACAAAGCCGACGCCCTCGCCCTTGTTCGACGCCACCGCCTCAGCGTGTGTTGACCAGGTGGCGGGGTTCGTGGAAGACGCCGACCGACCAGCAACAGTGATCGGGCGCTTCGTCTTCGTGTACCGAACGAACCGCGGCCGGGAACTCATATCGGTAGGCAGTTCGGCAGCAGCACGGGCCTTCCGGTGTGCCCTTAGACGGCAGTTAGACCCGCAAAACCGTGCCCCAGAACGCAGCAACCGCAGTGATGCACCGCACTCCGCACACGCCGTCGACTCCATGCCCTCAGTCTAGGCCATGAAACGGATAAGTGGCGGAAACATGCGGAAGTACGCCGTTCGCGGTGGTCGCTACTAAAGCACCCCAAAGTCCCTAAAGCACCCAATCTGGGGTCTGATCAGGGCTTTTCGAGCGGCAAAACACAGAAAGAAGCGCACGCAGGACGGGAATTGCTATCCGGCGGTTTTTCCGGGGAGCGAGTGGGGGTCCCCGCAGGTGGGTGTGAGGGCGGCGACTCGGTAGGAGATATGTCACTCGACAATGCTTGTCGAGGTCACTCCGAATCGTCTTCGCTCTCACTCTCCGATGCTTCTGCCTCGGTTCGCGCAGCACCACGGCGTGCGCGCTTAGGCTGTTCGGTCTTGCCCGTTGACTCAGCATACCCAGCGTTGACCAGGAATGCAGCGGCACCTGGCGTGACGTCCACGACCTCACCTTCCTTGCGACCGCCGACAGTGCTCAGCATCTTGATGCTCGTCATGTTGTTGTGCCCTTCGTTCGTTGACCTGGGTGCTGCTCGGTTGGCCTGCGCCTGAGTGCTGCGTTAGCTCGGTTGCGTGCAGCGTTCTCGTTGCTGGTCTTGGCTCGGTGACATGGGGCTGACAACCACTGCAGGTTGGCGAGGCTGTGGTCATCGCCCTGCACCACGTGGTCACAGTCGGTGCCGATGCCATCGCAGTCGGGGTGGTGGCGCTCGGCTTCACACAGTCCGTGCGCCCGGTGCTTGACCTTGCGCTTGAGCTCGGCCCAGTTGCGTGGCAGGCGGAAGCGTCGGTCGCTGCTGGTCCAGACCATGCGTCAGGTGATGACGAGTGAGCCGGCTGGTTCGACGATGCGTTCGCTGCCGACTGTGACTTCTGCCCACACTCGGTAGCGGCCAGGCGTGAGGCTGTCGACGAGGATGGCGGTGGCGTTGCTGATCACGTTGGCATCGACCCAGGCTGTAGGTCGTTCGTTCTCTCCCGTGATGGCGAGACGCACGCCAGTGGTGACAACGGCGGTGTCTCGGCGCACGGTGACGAACAGGTATTCGCGGGACTCACGCGGGATGGTTGGCATTGACTGTCGCCTTCCAAGGTCGGGTGATGCTGGCCGCGTGCCGTCGGTGTGCGGCGGTGGCGGCGGTGCTGCGGTCAGCCAGCGTCGCGGTGATGACGGCACGCTGGTCGTCCTGCTGGTGTCGCAGCGTGAGTGCGCCTGTGCCTGTGAGGTTGATGCTGGCGAGCACTGTTGGCTTGGCCGTGGGGGTGACGCTGCCGTTGCCGGTGAGCGTCAGTGCCGCGTGCGTGGTGGCAGTGCCTGCGAGGGTGAGTTGCCCTGTGCCTGCGAGCTCTGCGTGTCCGCTGGCGTACCCGTTGGTGGCGTACGTGAGTGTGCCCGACCCGGTGAGGTCGAGCGTCGCGTGGGTTGTCGGTTGGCCGCTGAGTGTGAGCGTGCCTGCGCCAAGTGAGGCGAGGTCGCTGCGAATGGCGGTGGTGCCGGCCGCGTTGAGCGTGCCGGATCCGCTGAGCGTGTGACTGCCGCTGACGATCGGTGCGCCTGACGGCTCCAGCGTGCCGCTGCTGTTGAGCTCACTGTTGCCGGCGACGCGGGGTTCACCGTTGCTGGCGAGTTGTCCGATTGCTGTCAGCGTGAGTGCGCCGGCTTGCACGGGCTGGCCCGTGAGCGTGAGTGCGCTGTCACCGGTCAGTGCGAGTGTTGCGGCTTGGCTGGCGGATCCGCTGAGGGTGAGTGCGCCGGAGCCGGAGCCGTCGCGAGCGCCGGTTGGTGCGGGCTGAGCGGTCAGGTTGAGCGTCCCTGCGCCTGTGTAACCGCGCGTCCCGGTCGGTTTGGGTGTTGCTGCCGTGGTGAGCGTGCCAGCGCCGGATAGGGCCACTGAGCCTGCGACGGAACCCGTTGCGCCGTCGGTGACGGTTACGGGGCCGAACTCGACGTACGGGCTGGTGGACATACCCGAGGCTTGACCCAGCGCGGGGACACCGGTTGGTGTCCCCTTGTCGGTGTCGGTCCACGTGGACTGCCAGCTGGTCGGCTCGGTCTGCCCTGCCGTGATGTTCCACAGCCGAGCGGATACGGTGAACCCGTCGACCTCGACGGCGTACCCGAACGTGTTGCCCGCGACCATCGTCATCGTGACGGCGGCAGCGTTGCCGTACTCGCCGGTGCCGTACCCGCCCCAGATCTTCCAACTGCCGATAGCGGGGGAGACCGTGACGTAGTACCCGTTCGGGTACGTGCCTGTTGCGCCGACCTGCTCGCGGATGACCAGACGCGTGTAGGACTCGGTGATGGCCTGCATCACGAACGTGCCGGTGAGGCGGCGCTTCGCTGTCGACGTCCCCAGCCCGGTGAGTTGCCACCGTACCGACGAGTACATCGACATCGGGGTGAGTCGGCCCCGGCTGTTCGCGACCGACGAGTTGCCGCCGACGTTCACTGCCGACCACTGCGCCGGCCATGCGGTGGTGCTGTTCGCTGTCCACTGTTCGGTGGCGAGGGTCGTCATGGCGACCCCCTTGCTAGGACTGGGTGAACGTCAGCGACAGGACGTACTGACCGGCAGATGCGAACGCCTGCGATGGGACGGTGCCGCCGTCCACGTACGTGCCGCCCGTGACTGCGGTGTGCAGTCCCGCACCTGCGATGGTGACGCCTGCGGGGACGTCGAAGGTGGCGGTTGCGGTGATGGCACCGTTGCTCGGAGCGCCCCATGTGATCGGCTTGCGTGCGTAGCTGCCGCCTGTCACCTCGGTGCCGGCGCTGCCGCCGGGTGCCGTGGTGTAGAGGGCTGCGTGGGTTGCGACACCGGCATAGCCGGATGCTGCCGCGTTCTTGCCAGCGTTCGTCTGGATCGCCATGTCAGCCTCCCTGGCTGGTTGTGACTACGCCCAGTCGGTTGGGGCCAGCCAGTTGATCGTGCGTGGGGGTTGGGTACCGTCGGGCAGTTCGCCACGCAGTCGCCAGCGGTACGGCGGCTGCTGCATCGAAACAAACTCGGGCGGCGGGGGCCATTGCTCGCACCCGTGTTCGCCAGTCGTGCGGGGTTCGCGGTCGTCCACGTCAGCCCTCAGAGGGTGCGGCGATGTAGTCGACGGTGCCGCTGGTGAACATGACGTCGATGCCGATTGGCTTGCCGTGGTCGTAACGGATGCTGACTCGGTCGACGGCGTCGGTGGTCTTGTAGCCGGCGCTCTTGATCAGCGCGCGGATCTTGGCGAGGTTCACGTCGGGTCCAATGCTCGGGTCGGTTACCAGGCTGCGGTGGCGACGAGCCAGATGCTGGTGAGTGCCACACCCGCGACGGAGATGATCGCGAGGGCGATGCCCAGCGCTTGCTGTGCGCGTTCGCGTCGGCGTTCACGCTTCATTGCGCGCTCAACTCTCTGCATGCCGTCGAGGTAGGCGGTCAGGTCTGCGGTGAGCTTGACGTTCACTTCCACCCTTCGGCGTAGAGGACTGCTGCTGCCCGCGCTGATTCATGGCCGAAGACGATGGCGCTGAGCATGGACGGCGACACGGTGGTCTGCGCTTCGACGACGTCGGTGAAGTTGGACCAGGCGAGACGCTTGGACTGCAGCTTGGCGTCGATCGCCGCCAGCTGCGTGCGTGCGTCGTCCCCGACGATGCCGCGCCGGGCTAGGACGTCGAGGCGTGAGTCAGTCACAGCGCGTCCCTCCTGTGGTGGTTCCCGCCCAGCTCGAGCCGCGGTTGCTCGACATGGCGCGATGCACACCCACCGTGGCTATTGCGCTTGGCAGGGCATCGCTGGTCCGTTGTGTGGGTCGGCCGGCTGGGCGGGAAGTTGTTGCGGCTCGGTCTGGCTAACGAAACAGAACAAGATAGAGCCGCACTCGTTGGCCGATTGGGCGTTCCCGATCCTGTGCCAACGTGTGGTTCCACGCTGAGCCGGCACCCGAAGACGTCTCAGCGTGGAAGTGGTGGCTGTTGATGGCGCGGTTAGCAGCCTCCGCGTTCGTGTCCGGCGTTCTTGTCCCACGACGGACTCAATGAACGGTCCCTCAACCGTTGCGCCTCATCCGCGTGGTGAGCGCGGGTAGTCCTCGGTTGCGGTTCCGAGGACGGCAAAAGCCAGCAAGCCACGGGGGGCAGAGCGGGTCTCGGTAGCCGAAGCTGCCGTCCCGGGTGCATCCCCTGTGGCTTGCTGGGTGGCCGACTATTCCTTGCCGCCTGCCATGGCTGGTGCCTTACCCGTGCGGGCGGTACTCCGCGAGCGCCCCGGCAGATTCGAACTGCCGACCTTCGAGGTAGAAGCTCGTTGCTCTTCCGCTGAGCTAGGGGCGCAAATCCCATCGGTCATGCAAGTGGTTAATGACCGGAGGGAGGTCTTAGTGGCGGGCATGCGCCGACACGTCAATGATAGCCGCGCGCACCGGGCATTTGTCAAGTACCCGGTGCGTGTCGTCGGCTATTTCGGCTTTACGTGCCGGACCTTTCCCGCGACCGTTCCGCTGAACAGTGGGTATTGCGATGGGTCCGCGTATTTCTTGGCGAGCCGTCGGGCGACGTTGTCGGCTTTCTGCTGCTCTTTCGCTGCGAGTACGCGCCTGTCCACTTCGTCGGTGTACTCCGCTTCCGTCCACCTGTCGGAGCATTCATCGCAGAGGACTCGAGCGCCTTCGGGTGGCAGGTAGACGTTGGCCCCGTTCTCGGTCCAATGCTTGACCTCGGTGAAGGGCCAGAGGGCGACCGTGCCGGCGCATCCGACCACCCGGCACCGGATGTCGGTGAAGCGCGGCTGCAGGTTGACGGGGTATCGGGCTGCTGCCTGATGAATCTCGTTGAGCTCGGTCCGGAAGTAGTCGACGTCGTCGGGGGTGCGGCGGAAGATTTCGTCCAGGTGGATCAGCAACCAAGTCGCCATGATCCCGGTGTCGTAGCGAGCCTGCTGCGGCTCCGTCCCGACGGGCAGCCCCACGACGGTCCAGCTGCTGCGTAGCAGCGCCTGGCAGGGCCTGGGGCTGGTGCTCCCAGTTCCTTACCCCAGTGGTTTGCCCAGTGCGTCAGTCGGCCGTAGAGCTCGTTCGCGTCGTTGAACGCGCCTTCGTTGAACGGAAGTGGCGCGTGCACTCGCTTGGAGCGCACTTCATCGTCGGGACCGGGCTTGGCCTTGACGCCGATCATGGCGACGATGTGTTCGACGAGGTCAGGGACTTGCCGTAGCGCGTCCCGTGCGGTTTCGATTTGGCTGGCGGTGTCGGTCATGGGACCTCCGTGGGTAGATCCCGGCGCTCGCCGTATCCGTTGACGAGGCCGATGGTGCAGGTGGGGTGCTGGGTGAGGAAGTTGCGGGCTTGCATGCCGAAGTACAGGTCGAAGCGTTGCTGGTCAGGGACGTCCCATGACTTCCAGTAGGAACCGTCGTCCTCGGTGACTGGTCGGCTGTTCGCGAGTGCAATGGCCTGCCAGAACCAGCGGTCTTCAGTGTGCTGGGTGAACTCTTCGTCGCTGCGCAGCGCGGGGGTGTGGTCGCGGCACTCGAAGTACCAGTAGGTGCTCATGCTGCCGACTCCCAACCGGTGACGGTGGGGTCGGTGATGCGAGAGTTGCGGCCGTCCCAGTCGAGACGGACGATGCCGGTGTCTCCGTGGCGATTCTTGGCGACGTCGAACGTGATTGAGACGTCGTCGAGCTTCTGGGTGATCGGGTCCTTTTCGCGGTGCAGCAGGACCACCAGGTCTGCGTCCTGTTCGATCGCGCCAGACTCGCGCAGGTCCGACAGCTTCGGCTGGCCGGTCGCCGTCGACTCGCTGTTGCGGTTCAGCTGCGACAGGGCGATGACGGGCACGTGCAGGTCGCGGGCGAGGATCTTGAGTCCGCGGGAAAACGCGGCCACAACTTCCTGCCGGGCAGCACCCGGCGCGCCTTCCATCAGCTGCAGGTAGTCGACGACGATGCCGGATAGGCCGCTGTCGTGCTGCACCTGGCGTGCGTGCTGGCGGATCTCTGCCAGGCCGACGGAGGATCGGTCGTCGATTGCGACCTTGGGGGAGACGGCGCGGGCGTTCTGCCGGATCGTCTGCACGTCGGCGTCGTTCAGTTCGCCGTTCTTGATCCGGTACAGGGTGACCGGGCTGTTGGCTGCAATGAACCGTTGGTGCAGTTCGTAGCGGCCCATCTCGAGAGAGTTGAACGACACCCCGCCGTGCCCGGCGAGGGTCTGTGCCAGGTGCTGCGCTACGACGGTCTTGCCGACGCCCGGACGGGCACCGAACACGTACAGCGCTCCGGGTCGAAGCCCGCCGATCATCTTGTTGAGCTTCGGCCACGGCGTCGGCACGAACTGCTGCGCCTCGGTCATGTACTGGATCGTCTCGTCAAGGATGTCCTCGAGGTAGGCGACCTTCGAGACGGTGGCACCCATTGCTTCGTCAACGAGCTTGTAGACGAGCTCCCGGATTTGCCCCTGGGTGATGTCGGAGCCGACCGACTGCAGCCGTTGGCCGACACCGGAAAGCCGACGTCGCAGCGCTGCGAGTGCGACCGTCTCGGCGTGCGTTGTCACCACTGCGTGCGACCAGCCAGCCTCGTACGCGGCGTCGATGTACTGGACGTCCGCATTCGGCATGGTCATCATCGTGATGTGGTCGACGGGCTGACCGTGCTCGTGCCGGTCCCGCAAGGTGTCGAACAGAGCGCCGTGCCGGCCGTCGGTGAAGTCCCGTCCAGCGAGTGCGATCTTGTCGAACGCGCGGCCCTGCGTGTGCAGGACTGCGCCGATGACTGCTAGCTCTGCGTATTGGAGCTCGTTGCTGTCTTCCATCATTCGGGTGGGGTGTATTCCTCTCTGCCCGCGTAGGCGGGTTGCGTCGGCTGCGCGGCGGGGCCTGTGTTCGACGCCTGCAGCCGCATCTGGTCGTACTTCTCGCGGAGCTTGTAGGCGGACAGAATGTGCGCCCGCCAGAAGCTGTGCGAGGTTGACCAGTCGATGGCTTTCTTGATCTTCTCGACGGTGTGGCCGTCGCGGTCGATCAGCAGTCGGGCCGCTTCCTTGTTCCGCTTGTTCCGCTGTGGACGCTTCGCCTCGTTCCGCTCAATGGCTGCGTCGAGGTAGTCAAGGATCTCTTCGACATCGGGTCGGAGAGTTGCGTCAGCAACTGCCGACGTAATTACTACTTCTTGAGTAAGAGGAACATTGGGCGTGTACGCCCCACGAGATGGCAAATCCGCCCCGTCATCGGGCGTATCTGCCATCTCGTCAGGCGGATTTGCCATATCGGTGTTTGCAAGGATGCAGCGGTATGACTTCTTGCGGTCGTACGGGCCGTCGAAAGCGTGCTGTGCGCCCTCCAAGTAGCCGTCACTCTCGAGCGCTTCGATGGCCCTGCGCACCTGTTCTGTACGCAGTCCTGTCTCTTCCGCTAGGTCGTCACGGTTGGCCCTCCACCAGCGGTGCCCGTCGCGTTCGTACGCTTCCGGGTTGGCGGGTGCGGTGCGGAAAAGATGCGCTGCCAGACGACGGCGTGGTTGGCGTTGCCGCCAAGTCGCTTGATCAGGGCGGCGCGAACGTTGATGAAGTCCGGGGCCGTGGCTTCTGACAGTGGTACTCCGCTCATGTCACCTCCAAGGACCAGGACGCGGGCAGGGTTGCGCGCCTGTTGTGTAGCGGGCTGGGCTGCCGTGTGTCGTTCTCCCATGGCAGCCGGACGCCCTTCTCGTTGTTGCACTGGTCGCAGAGGACACTCAGGTTGTGGCGGTGGTTGCAGCCCCCACGAGCGCGCGCCACGACGTGGTCGAGCGTCAGGGTTACGGGGAACGTGAACCACAGAACGGCGTCCTGCCCGCCGCTACGAACTGGGATGGGCACGGGGCGCGACTCGTCGCCGTCAGCGCGTCCGCACGCGGCGCACTGCCACCGTGATTCGGCGAACATGATGCGCCGCCAGTGGGGCAGCCGCCTGACGCGTTTCGGGGACGCGCCCCAGCAGCTGGCCGGCATCCACGGCAGGTCCCACGTGGGGATCCACCGTTCGACTGCGGTGGTCGTCAATCGGGGACCTGGGTCCGGATTGCCTTGGCGAGCATCGTGGCGACTGCCGGCAGCTGCGTGTTCACGTCGGTGCTGGTGAGCATCCCCTGTTGCGCGTACTTCGCGATGAGCAGGACGTGGTGCAACTGCATGAGCACGCCCCACGAGACGCCCAGCGGGTTGACCGGGTTGGGGTTCTCCGGGGTGCGCGCCGCCATGACGTCCTGCACGATCTTGTCGACCAACGTGACCGCTGGCACGAGCTCGTCGAGCAGGTCTGTGGGTAGCTGTGCTGGTGCTCGCAGTTCGAACTCGAAGTGGAAGCTTCCATCTCGTGCTTTGCCGTACCCGGCCGCTTCGAGCTCAGCCGCCACAGCCGCGGAGTCGTCGACCGTCCACGGTCCGCCATCGACGTCGAGCAGGTCGCGGGTCAGTGGCTCGCTGTTCAGGTGGTCCAGCAGCGCCGTACGTGCTGGCACGGACAGGGTGTTGCTCACGGGGAAGTGAATGGCCATTCGGGTATGCCCTCTCAGTTGTCTTCGAACTGAATGTCGACGTTGTTCATGCGGCAGTCGGTCGCCTTCCGCATGAGTGCCCCAGCGAGCTCGTCAGCGCGGTCCGGGGTGAGCACGAGCGTCGTGCCGTCCCATTCGGGTGTGCCTTTGAGGTCGCGGAGCATCCGGTCCAGCGCGACCGACACCACGGGCGGGTCGTCTTCGAACTGCTCGGAAGCGACGGGGAAGCTGGCCATCAGATGACCGCCCCTCGCCCGTTGAGGGTTGCGGCGAGCGCCGAGGCTTCGCGGTACGCGGTCGAGAATGCGAGGAAGTCGGCGGGGGCGAACGCCATGTCACCCGACACTCCGGCGTAGACGACCCATTCACAGTCCTGCTCGTCGACCCACTCAACTGAGAGAGTCCATCCCTCCCCGTGCCTCTCGTCGGCGTGGTGCAGGCCGGACATCCCCTTGCGCGCGTCCAAGCCGTCGATGTGCCGGGTGTTGTCGCAGCCGAGTACGGGGCACGGCTTCGGTGGCGCTTCCATCAGTCGCACCACGGCCTCGGTGACCTTGCGCATGTAGCTGTTCGTGGGGGCGATTGAGGCCGTCTTCCACTTTCGCCAGGTAAGCGGTGCTCGTGCCAGCCATTGCGGCGACGAGCGGCTGAGAGACGTTGTGGCTGGTGCGCAGGTGCTTGAGGGAAGCGCCGGCGCGGTTGTGTGTGGTCTTCATGCGTGTACCTCAGTGGTCGCGTCGATCATCAGCTCGAGCTCGAGCTGGGCGAAGGGGTCGTCGGCTCGGATGCCGCGGGTCTGGCGGTAGAACACGCGAGCGGTGCTGCGGTACTGCGAGCGCCACCAGCGGTCGGGAAAGCGTGCCCATTCGCCGCGGGGGAGCACCGCGCAGTCACGCTGGATCTGTTCGACCTCTGCAGGGGTTGCGCCTTCGTAGATGAAGACGACGAAGAGCTTTTCGGAGGGGATGCGGTGCACCTGGAACAACCAGCGGATGACGTTGCCGTGGTCGTCAACCCCGATGTGAGCGCGGTTGGACTTCGCAGGCCGGTACTCAACATCGTGGTCGGCGTACTTGCGGCGCTGTGCCGGTGTCGGCTTGAACGCGGCCATCAGGCGCGGTCTCCGGTGTCGGCGAACAGGTCTTCGACGCTGAGGTTGAGCCGGAGCATGTAGCCGGTCATCTCGACGATGTTCATGTTCAGCCCGAGCCACATCAGGGTGACGCGGTGGAGGGGGATGCCCGCGGCCTTCGACAGCGTGGCGATGTTGGTGAGGCCCTGTCGGGCGGCGGCGCGCTTGATGTTGCCTGTCATGATCCGGACGTCGCGGCGGGCCTTGCGGCGGTTGCGGCGGACGAACGTGCTGTGTGCGAGAATCGACATTGGTTGTTCTCCTAGAACGATTTGCCCCGGGCGTTGCAGCGCTGACGGGGCCTTTGCTTTGGGTCGGTGCGGGTCAGAGGGCCGACGGCAGCAATATCGCTGCGAGCCATATGGCGATCAGCCCGAACGGGGCCAGTGCGCTCGCTGTGGTGCGGAGCCGAGAGTGCTTCTGCATGGGGTTCCTTCTGTAAGGGGCAGTTAGTGGAGTGCCCGCCGTCGGGTGCCGATCCCGACGTGCCCCCGCCAGCCGCCTGCGCGCTGGCTCCTAGGGACGGGCTGTGTTCTGTGTCGCGGTCGATCGCGGGACAACTTGAGGGAGCACCCCTGCCGGGGCTGCCTAGCGACTGCGACGAGGGGGGATGCTGGTCCGACCACCACGAGGGACCCGCACACTTGCGGTTCTCCCGCCTCTTGTTCTGTTCATTCCGCTGTGTGGTGCTGCCCCGGCGCATTGGCGTTGGTGACGTCGTCCGTGGAGCTATGTGGGTGGTACAGCGCCTTGCGGCGCAGTGAGCCTCCGCGGGTTCGAACCGCGTCAATCCGTCCAGTCGGAGAGGCCCTGCAGAGCGAGTGGTGTTCGGCCTGAGGTCCGCAGAACGGCGTCCGGGTCGCCGCCCGGAGTCGACTCGACGTGTTGCTGCAGGTACGCGTCGAGGTCTTCGACTCGGTAACCCAGCAGCCGGCCCTGCTTGACCGCGACGGGTCCCTTGCGGAGCGAGCGCCAATTGAGCAGTGTCTTGGGGGAGACGCCGATGTACTCAGCGGCGGCGCTGGTGCGCAGAACGGCGCTCACGAGACGGCCGCCAGGGTGTCGACGACGAAGAGGGAGTCGAGTGACACGGACGGGAAGGCGAACTTGACCCGCGCCATGAAGGCGTTGGACGGTGCTGACCTGCCGGTGGTGACTCGGTAGAGGGTCGCGCGGTCGATGCCGACGAACTTGACGAACTCGGTGTCGTTCTGGAGCTCGTGCGCTCGCCGCAGCTCGTTTAGCTTGTTGACGTTGAGGACCAGCGTTGCAGCTGGTGTTGCGTGGGGAAGCGGCTCTGCGTTGCGTTCGGGTTGCTCTGCATGCGAACAAGGTACGTCCGCTTATGCGCCTACGCAACGACCCTGCGCGGCGTGTCTCCGGTGTGTCGCGCCGCATACCCCATGTTTGCACCCCTCTTTCGGGTCAAAGTCGTTGCGCGCGTGCAACATCTGGTGCTACGTTCCTGCCCGTGGACATGGACATGAGTTGGCCTGAGTACCTGCGCGCGCTGTCGAACAACCAGTCGGCAATCGCTCGAGCGGCGGGTGTTAACACCGGCACCGTCAGCCGCTGGATGAGCGGCCAGAGTCTCCCGAAGGCCGAACAGGTCATCAACGTGGCCCGTCGCTTCGACGAAAGCCCGCTGGCGGCGCTCGTAGCTGCCGGCTACCTGGACGATGCGGAGGTTCCCTCTGGCATGGTCATGCCCCGCATGCTGCAGCTGCGTCGCTTCACTGACGTTGAGCTCGCGAAAGAGGTCTACGGGCGCGCCATCATCCGCCGCGACGGCCCCCTTGAGTCGCCCGTGTTCATGGAGCGTCCGGCTCGCAAGGGCGAGGAACTGTCAGAGGTTGCTGCGACCGCCGACCTCAACGACGAAGACGAAGACTTCGACATCGCGCCGGACGCCGGGGAGCGTCAGGCAACGTATGGCCTCGCAGCGAAGCGGGTGCGAGGAAGGCGGATGAACCGCATGCAGAATGACCCCGACCGAACGCGGCGGGGGTCTCTAGGACGGGTGGCTGGGGAACTGGGAGTACGCATCACGTACTCCCACCTTCCGGGGAACATGATCGGCTGCTACAACCCGCTCGAAGCTCGCGTTTACGCTGACTTGCGGTTGACGCCGTTCGAGCGGCGATCCGTCATCGCTCACGAGTTGGGGCACGTCTACTACGGGCACACGTGCGACCTTGGCGGGAGCAGCGCGATCGAGCGGCAGGCTGACGCCTTCGCGGCGGCACTGCTCATTGATCCCATTGAGTACGCCCGATGCGAGCGTTTCAACGCGGACGTGCATGCAATCGCGGATGACCTCTGCGTCACCGTTGACATTGTCAAGGCATTCCGTCGCCACATCCTCAATCGAATTGGGGATCGGACGTATGCTGGACATAGAAGGGTTGGCTAATGGCGCGTCCAACATTGGTGCTTGGCACTTGGGGATCGATCAGCCGGACGCAGCAGGGTCCGAGCAAGTGGACGGCGAGCGCCCGTTTCCGTGACTTCGACGGCGTGACCCGCAAGGTTGCCCGTCAGGGGGCTACCGGCCGTCGCGCCGAAGACGCCCTAGTGGAACACCTGCGTGACCGCGTGCGCACCCACGGATCCGACTTGACCGCAGACAGCAAGGTCGCTGACCTCGCCGCGCAGTGGGTCACCGTGCTCGGAGAAGTTGGGGCGAGCGCAGACCACGGTGCAGCAGTACAAGCGGTCACTGCAGACCAACGTGCTGCCGGCGCTCGGTGGCGTGCGTCTCCGTGAAGCGACGGTCCCGGTGATTGACCGTGTGGTTGAGACGCTGGCCTCGCGACGCGGCCCCGGTGCAGCGAAGACGGCCCGTGTGGTCCTCAACAGCATGTTCTCTCTGGCGGTCCGCCGTGGTGCGGTCGCAACCAACCCTGTGCGTGAAGCGCAGTCCGTGCACATGGAGCGCAAGGAAGTCCGTGTCGTCACGCTGGCAGAGGTGCAGCGACTGCGCGTAGACCTGGTGGCCTGGGACTCTGGCAAAGACGGAGCGGGGCGCGTGCGGACCACGGACCTCGCTGAACCGATCGACATGCTGCTGGGCACGGGCATGCGTACTGGTGAGCTCGTCGCGCTCAAGTGGTCTGACTTGGACCTCGACGTTGACGTGCCGACCGTCACCATTCAAGCCACCGCGGTGCAGCTTGACGACGTGGGGCTGATCCGCCAGGAACGCCCCAAGTCCGACTCGTCGTTCCGTCGACTGCAGCTGCCGCCGTTCGCCTGGGCCATGCTGGTCCGCCGTCGCGAACGCGCATACACGGACTGGGTGTTCCCGTCCTCGACGGGCACGCTCCGATCACCGGCCAACATGCGCCGGCAGTGGCGCGAATTCAAGCTGGCGAACGACTACCCGGACTGGGTGACACCCAAGACGTTCCGCAAGACCGTTGCCACCGCCATCCGTGACGGCTCGGACATTGAGGAAGCGGGTGCTCAGCTGGGGCACGCCAACTCCGCGGTCACCCGCAAGTTCTACGCGGCACGCGAGTACCTGGGTCCCGACGTCCGCGACATTCTCTCCCAGTTCGGGGAGAGCGCGTGAAGCGCCTGCACTACGGGGCATTGTCGATCGACGTGGCAGCCGACCTTGCAGAGTGGGTGAGCGCGGCGTGCACGGAGTTTGCGAACGAGGGTCGCAGCATCGCCGTCCCCGTCGCTGGGTACATGGGCAACGACGCCGTAACCCTGCAGCTGGTCGTCGGCGCTGGTATCCCGCTCGCCATCGTTGACGGCGCGAGCAGCGACGCCTCGAGATGACGCCCCGAACACCCTTGCGGCGCTTGCGTGGATCCGTGACGAGGTCGAGCAGCTGCAGCGTGAGCAGATGGAAGACGGCGAGTAGCGAAGCTACCGCTTATCCTCCGCTTTGCTCGGGATTCTCCGGGATAGCAGAGGACAGTCGGGGCAGTGACGGTCCGCAAAAGTCCTGGTTAGAGGTACTTCCGGGATACATGGGGGCAGTGACGGGATAGTCCGTCCCTATTCGCCGAGTTGTGGGTTCGAGTCCCACCGGGGGTACCCGTGCACGTCTCGCGGAAGCGACGTCGTGCCGCCAACCGTTCGCGGCACACTGTCGCCCTGGCGGGCAAGACAGCGCATCCGCGCCTCCCGTCCGTCACATGCGTGCGTCTCGCGGAAGCGACGTCGTGCCGCCAACCGTTCGCGGCACTACGTCGCTTTCGCGGGCAGGACGGCGCGTCCGTGCGGACAACTGTCGCTTTGACGTGCGCGAACCAGGTCCGCGCACGAACATGTCCAGTCGACCCAAACTTAGGGTTGCCTTACCTAACTCCTGTCCCTATGCTCAGGGAGTTAGGTAAGGCTACCCAAACTTGAGACCACCCGAATGCACCTGTCCTCTCCTCGCGCCCGGCGTCTGGCCGCCGGCGCGACCGCCGTCGCCGTCGGCGCGACGATCGCCGCGGCCGCCGCGCTCGGCGCCGCCCCCGCGAACGCCGCCTCCGCCGACGTCACCGACGCGTCGCTGTCCTGGAGCCTCAGCAACGAGGCCAACGCCGGCGCCTACTTCGGCGGCTGCAACTTCCTGTCCGCCGGGGTCGCCGGCAACTCGGGTGCCTCGGCTCCGTGGACCGCGACCAACCCGTCGCCCGGCTACGCCGCTTCGGCCGGCGACGTCTCGATCGCTTACCCGAAGGCCGCGGGCGGTACCTCGACCCCGACCTTCGCCACGAAGTGCCAGACCGGCGACGGCGCCACGGTCCGCCCGGGCACCACGACCGCCGGGGTCCTGACGCTCGCCGCGGGGACGGGCACCGTCGACGCCGCAGCCGGCACCGCGGACATCGCGTGGGACGGCGGCTTCACGGTCGCGTTCTACGGCGGCCTGACCTACTGGTCCGCCGAGGACCCGGAACTGCACGTCGCAGCGGACGGCACGGGTGAGCTCACCGCGACGGTCTCGGGCTACGCGGCCTCGCGCGACGGGGGCAGCTGGGCGCCGCTCACCCCGCGCACCGTGCACCTCGCCACCCTCACCGACGTCGACGTCACGAGCTCGGGCATCACCGTGAGCCCGGACTGGCAGGGCGTCGAGCCCGCGTCGGCGACGAGCCTGAACAAGACGAACGCCGACTGGGGTTCGTGGCCGGCGGACTTCGTCGACTTCCAGAACGAGACCGGTCAGAGCTCGTACTGGTACACGTCCGGCGCGAACGACGCCGCGGCCAAGAAGCCGCAGCCGATCTCGATCGCGTACACGGCGGCCGAGACGCCCACGCCCGAGCCGACCGAGCCGAGCGAGCCCGGCACGCCGGAGCCCACGACCGAGCCGACCGAGCCCGGCACCCCGGAACCGACGACCGAGCCGAGCGAGCCCGGCACCCCGGAGCCCACGACCGGCCCGACCACCGGCCCGACCACCGGCCCGACCACCGGCCCGACCACCGGGCCGACCACCCCGGCCCCGTCGATCAGCACCGGTGGCACCACCACCTTCACGGTCGGCGACTCGGTGCCGCTGCGCGCCGAGGGCCTGCCGGCAGCGACGGAGTTCTCGGTCGTCCTGCACAGCGACCCGGTCGTCCTCGGCACCGTGACCACGGACGCCGACGGGGCCTTCGCGACCTCGGTCGTGATCCCCGCGGACACCCCGGCAGGCGCACACGCCATCGCGGTGGAGTCGTCCTGACGGCACCGCGGTGGTCTCGCTCGCCATCACGGTCACCGCTGACGGCACCGTCGTCGTCGACCCGATCGACACCACCACGGCCGTCACCACCGGAGCAGCCGTGAACACCGGAGGCACCGTCTCCGGCACCTCGGCCCTGCCGTGGATCGGCCTGTCGGCCGTCGGCGTCGTCGCCCTCGGCTCGGTCGCGTTCATCGCGTACCGCCGCCGCGTCACCCAGCAGGACTGACGCACCGGGATCCGTGGGGCGGTCGACCCCGCCACGCGGATCCCGACACCCAGGTGTCGGACGGGAGCGCGCCTCCCGTCCGACACGTCCGTCACCACCCCGGAAACGGAAGATGACCGCCCCTCGCACCAAGCCCCGCAGGCGGCGGCCCCGCCGTCGCGGCGGCGCGCTGCTCTGGACGATCGCCGTGCTCGCCGCGGCGACCCTCGTCGTCGGCGTCGTCGGCGTGGTCGGTGTGGTCACGGCGACCACCGGAGCGGCCTCGCCGACGGCGATCACCGGGACGTCGCTCGACGGCAAGCAGGTCACGCTCGACCCGGGCGAGTCGGGGACGGCGGCGTCTGCGTCGCACGCGGTCGCCGACACCGGCGTGCAGCTCGTGGTGCCGTCGGTCGGGCTCGACGTGCCGCTCGGCGAACTGGATGCCGTCGACGGGCAGATCACGCCGCCGGGGTTCCGCGAGGCCTACCGGGTCCGCAACCTGGGGGTCTCGCTGGCGGACCGCGCGGGCGGCACCGTGTTCGTCGTCATGCACTCGCTGCGGAACGGTGCGATCGGCCCGGGCAACCTGCTCATCGACGTCGACGGGCAACGCTCCGAGGTCGCGGTCGGAAGCAGCGTCCGGATCGGCGACGCGCGGTGGACGGTGACCGGTTCCGAGCGGATCACGAAGGCGACCGTGGCCGCCGATGCCGACGTCTGGGCGGACGAGCCCGGCCGGCTCCTGCTCATCACGTGCCTGCAGCGGCCGGACGGTTCCGCGTCGGTCGACAACGTGGTCATCGAGGCCACGCTCGATCGCTAACATCGCCTGCGTGGTCGGACTCGGAAGCGCACTCGCGAACCTGCAGAACGCCCTCCGTCGGCCCGAGGCCCACGTCGAGGTCGTCGACGGCGAGACCGTCCCCGTCGGCATGCTCCTCGGCACGCTCGGTGCACTGCTGCTCGACGCGGGCAGCTCCGTCACCGACGTCCGCTCGGCGCTCGAGAAGGCCCGCGACGCCGCCGGGGTCGGTCCGACCCTGGCGATCGGGGTGCTGCCAGCGCTGGTGATGGTGAGCGAGGTCTCGACCGGTGCGGCGACGATCGTGAACGCCGAGGGCGTCGAGCTGTCGTCGCGGCAGGCTGCACGGGCGAACCGGGTCGTGCTCGGGTTGGAGAGCGGGTCCATCGCCCTCGCCGAGATCCCCGCGCGGGTCCGGGCCATCCGTGCCGGCACCGTCCCGCCGCCCGCACTGCCGTGGATCCTCGGCAACGCGCTGACCTCCGCCGGGCTCGCCGTCGTGTTCCGGTGCCCGTGGTGGGCGATCCTGCTCGCGCTCCTGGTCGGAGCGCTCGTCGGGGTCATCGGGCTGCTGCTCCGGCGCTTCCGCGAGGCCGTCGCGATCATCCCGTTCCTGGCGGCCTTCGTGTCGACGGCCATCGTCGGACTCGTCGCCGCCGGTACCGGGTTCGAGCAGGTCCCGCTGTTCGCCGTGTGCGCCCCGGTGGCGGTGTTCGTCCCCGGTGCCCTCATCACGAACGCCCTGCTCGAACTGACCGCCGCGGACATCGTGACCGGGTCCTCGCGGCTGGTCCAGGGGCTCATCATGCTCGGCTTCATGGCGGCCGGCATCGCCTCGGGCAGTGCGCTGACCGGGCTGCACGTCGACCCGTCCTCGGCGGCGCTCGTCGGCGAGGTCGCCGGCGTCGGCACGGACCTGGCCGGGTGGGAGTCCGTACCGTCCTACTGGGTGTCGTGGGTCGCCGTCGTGGTCCTGGCGGTCGGCCTCGGCCTGGTGTTCCGATCGGGCTGGCGGCTGACGCTCGTGTCGGTGGCGGTCATGGTCACCGCCTACGCCCTGGTGAGCGGGACGACGCCGGTGTGGGGGAGCGTCGTCGCGACCGGGGCGACGGCGGCCCTGTTGTTCGTCGCGACACGGCTGCTCGAGCGGCTCGTGCCGGCGATCCCGGCGACGGTGTCGTTCTTCCCGGCGTTCCTGCTGCTCGTCCCCGGGACCGTCGGGCTGGTGGCGGTGGCCACGTTCGACCCCGAGTCCCTCGCGACGCCCCTGGCGACCTTCGTCAGCTTGTGCATCGGGACGAAGATCGGTGGGTTGCTGCCGGGCCTGTTCGCCCGGAACGCGCCGAGCCACACGTAGCGCGGCCCCGCGCCGCCCGGGGCGTACCGGGCCGAATGGGGCGTACCTGGTCGGAAGTTTCGACCAGGTACGCCCGATCCCGCAAGGCACCGCGGCTGCAGCCGCGACCGCAGCCGTCGGCGCGACCGGCTGACGGACGGGAGGCGCGGGGCGGGGCCGCCACGGGCCTCCCGTCCGGCACCGCGCACGTGCAGAACCCGCTACGGCTCGAGCAGTCGGCCCGCCGCCTGGTCCTCCGCTGCCGTCGCCTTCGCGAGGTAGTGCACCTTCTTGCCCGTCGCGTTGTACGGCAGCTCGTCGACGAACCGGTACCGCCGCGGCCGCTTGTAGCGGGCGAGCCCGGGGTGCGAGCCCGTCCACTCCTCGAGCACGGCGGCGGCTGCGACGTCGTCGTCCGGCAGCCGTCCGCGGCACGGACCACGTACGCCGTGACGACCTCGCCCCAGCGCTCGTCCGAGATCCCGACGACGATCGAGTCGGCGACGCCGGGGTGCTCCTGCAGTGCGGCCTCGACCTGGACGGGGTGGACGTTCTCGCCGCCGGAGATGATCATGTCGTCCTTGCGACCGACGATCGTCACCCGTTCGTGCTCGTCCCACGTGGCGAGGTCGCCGGGGTAGAACCAGCCGTTCGCGAACTTCTCCGCCTCGAGCCCCGGGTTGCGGTACGAGTAGCCGGACTTCACGGTCCGGACCGCGAACTCGCCGATCTCGGAGCCGTCCTTCGGCACGGTGTCGCTCGGGTCGGCCAGGCGGTCCTCGTACACGCGCACCACGGCGACGTCGTCGTCCGTCGACGCGCGTCCGGTGGAGCCGGCACCGTCGGGGAAGTCCTCAGGACGCAGGAACGTGTTCCAGAAAGTCTCGGTCGTGCCGTAGCCGTTGAAGATCCGCGGGGACAGGAGCTCCTGGTAGCGGAGTGCGGCGGCGCGGTCGAGCAGGGCGCCCATCGTGACGATGCCGTGCAGGGACGACAGGTCGCGGGGCCGCCCCTCTTGCGCGTTCGCGAGCTGCACCAGGTTCGGCGGCGCACCGATCAGGAACGTCAGCCGCTCGGACTCGACCAGGTCGAGCACCCGCTCGGCGTCGAAGTGCCGCAGGGTGGTGAGCTCGGCGCCGACGTAGAACACCGGGTTGGGGCCGCCCGAGTACAGGCCGCCGCGATGGAACAGCGGCGACATGTTGAGCGTCTTGTCGAAGGGGCTGAGCGGGAAGTGCATCACGACGTCGTGGGCGCTGAGCACCTCGACCAGGCTCGGCAGGGGCACCGGCTTCGGTCGCCCGGTGGTGCCGGAGGTGTAGAGCCGCGTGGTCTCGTCGTAGGTGCTGCGGGGCTCGGTCGCGGCGAGTTCGGCGGGCGTGACGGGGTCGGCGGCGAGGAGCGCGGTGAACGCGACCCGCGCGGCATGTGTGGCGTGGTCGTCGTGCGCGTCGGGGTCGTGCGCGTCGTGGTCGGCGACCTCGTCGTCGCCACCGACGACGACGACGTGGTCGGGACGGTGCGGCGCGGTCTCGAGCGCTCGGGCGATGTCGTCGCCACGCACTGCGTCGTGCACCAGCACCACGGGCGCGGAGTCCTCGATGATGAAGGCGACCTCGTCGGGCGCGAGCCGGAAGTTCGTCGGCGAGAACACCGCGCCGATGCGGTGGCACGCCAGGTAGAGCATCGCGAACTCGGGCGAGTTGAACAGCTCGACCATCACGACCGAACCGCGACCGACTCCGTGCCGGACGAGCCACCCGCCGATGTGGTCGACGACGCCCCCGAGTTCCGCGTAGGTCCACGATCGACCTGTGTCCGGGTCGCGCAGCGCGGGCCGGTCCGCGAAGCGGTGGGTGTTCCGCGCGAAGCCGTTCGCGTACGTGTAGCTGCCCTCGAACACCTCGCGGAACCGCGTCGGGTCGTAGTCGGATCGGGTCTCGGTCATCATCGCTCCCTGGGGCGGTCGAACGGCGCGTCACGCACCGATCGTCACTGTATCCGCCGCGCGGGGACGGCGGACGGGAGGCCCGGTGCGGGTCAGGCGGCCGCGTCCGGTCGCGTGGTGCGCGCCCAGAACCAGGCCCCGATCGCGCCCGCCACGCAGGCCGCGCCGATCGCGCCGAGCAGCACCGGCGACGCGTGGGTCCCCGAGGGACCGGAGTAGACCGCGGCGGTGAGCGCGACCGCGACGACCGCCAGTGCCACGTACCGGCCACGCGAGGCCGTGAGGAGCGCACTGCCGGCGGACCCGGCGAACGGCAGCAGTGTCGCGACGACGGCACCGACCCCGCCGACGCACAGGGTGATGGCGAACTCCGACGTCAACGCCGACCAGAAACCCCCGCCCGCGGTCAGGCTGTGGAGCACCCAGCCCGCGGTCGCGAGTCCGAGCAGCGCGACCGTCCGCCAGGTCGCGCTCCGGGCACCGGCGGCGATCCCGGAGCCGAGGCGCAGTGCGGCGGTGTCCAGGTCCGGGCGTCCCGAGGGCACGAGCACCACTCCGACGATCAGAGCGGGGAGAGGTCCGCGGCCCGCGTGATCCCGCACGCCACGAGCGCCGCGAGCACCAGCCACGGGGACACCCGAAAACCCACCGCACGGTGGTCGGGCCCGGCTGCCCACCGGGTCACGAGCACCACGGCCACCGTGAGCACCGCGGTGCCGAGCAGCACGGCGATGGCGAGGCGGACGTAGCGGGCCTCGAGCGAGACGCCCACGCCGAGCAGTGTGCACAGGGCGGCGACGGCCACCGCGACCGTGATCGACACCCACGTCGGCAGCACGTCGTCGGACCCGGAGCGGTCCGAGCGCGAGCGGTTCCGCCCGAGCAGTCCGGCGAAGGGCGAGCGGATGCGCCCGCGGGCAGCGGCGGCGACGAGCGCGAGGGGCGCGGCGATGAGCAGGAGGAACCCGGCGGCGACGGCCGTGGCGATCAGGACGGTCCGCCACGAGAACGCGGCCTGGATCGTCGGAACGGTGCGGTCGTAGGCGGTCTCGGCGGTCCAGTCGCCCGCGGGGCCCGACCAATCGGTGTGGCCGCCGGAGCCCGCGGCCCCGGGGATGCTCGTGCTGGTCGGGTCGGTGCCGTCACCGGGCGCTGCCGCCGATCCGGGGCCGTCGTCGCCGGTGTTCCCGGTTCCGGTGCCGGCCGGGGCCCCCGTGTCGCCGGGGCTCTGGCCGTCACCCGGTGCGGTCGTGCTGCCGGTACCGGTACCGGTGCCGTTGGTGCCGGTGCCGTTGGTCGGTGCGTCCCCGCCGGTGCCGGAGGTGCCGGAGGTGCCGGAGGTGCCGGGGGTGCCGTTCGGGGTGCCCGAGGTCGACCACACCGTGACCTGCACGGCAGCGGACGACCGCGAGTAGTTGCCGGCTGCGTCGTGCTGCGTCGCGGTGAGGTCGTGTCCGCCGGCCCGCAGCTGCGACCCCGCGGTGGAGCAGGACCAGGAACCGTTCGCAGCGACCTCGGCGCGGCAGACGGGTGCGCGGTCGACGTAGACGGTCACGTCGGCACCGGGTTCGCCGGTGCCACGGACGACCGTGGCGCGCGGACCGACGCGGTCGCCGTCGTCGGGTGCGGTGATCCGCGGGGCCGCCGGCGCGGTGCGGTCGACCGTGATCCGGACGGGGGCCGAGGACGCGCTGCGCAGGTCGGAGCGGTAGCCGCGCGCGGTGCTCGCGGTCTGCGACGCGGTCACCGTGACGGTCGTGTCGGATCGCAGCACGAGCGAGGTCGTCCACCGCCCGTCCGGACCGACCGGCGCCGACTGCTGCGTCGACGACCCGGAGACCGACAGCACCACCGTGGAACCGGGGAAGCCCGTGCCGGAGAGCGCGCCGCTGGTCGGGTGGTCGGACGCGATGGTCGGCGGCACGATGACGTCGGAGGCCGGGGCGCTCGCGGGCGGCTGGCTCGGTGCGGTGACGTCCCGCACCGTGAAGACCTGCTGCGGACCCGACCGCACCGTACCGAGGCACGACCACGAACCGTTCGCCTGCACCTGGGCCGAGCACCCGGCCGAACCGGTCGATGCGGGGCCCGCGACGCGGACGACGTGCGCCGGGGTCCCGGTGCCGTGGAACCGGGCGGTGCTGCTCGTCACGTCCCCCGGGTCGGCGATGGTCGGTGCGACGGGAGGTCGCCCGGTGGACGCGGGCGGGGGCGTGGGGGTGCCGGGGCGCCCGCTGCTCGGCGGGCCCACGAGTTCGCTCGGTGCGGGGGTCGCGGTGGCCGCTTGTCCGTGGGTCGCTGCGCCGGCGAACGCGGGGTGGCTGCCGCCGCCAGCAGCGCCGCGGCGAGGACCGCCGTGGCCGAGGCGAGCGCGACGAACCGGGCACGACGACGAGGGCCGTCGCCCCCGACGGCCCGGTCGTCCACGTTGTCCCCTCGCGTGCTCACCGGCTCCATCCCACGTGATGTGCGCCGCTGGGTCAATACACCTCGCGGATGATGTCCCGCATCCGGTCGTGTTCACCCCGCAGCCCGAACGCCCGGTGTGCGTGACTCGGGAATCGCCCGTGAACCCTGGCGGTCGACGCGAGCACTGCGGACGCGTCGGTAGACTTCACGACGGCCGTTCAGGCCACGCAGCACCGCGGATCCGAACGCGAGAAGGAGCACCCACGCATGGACACCGGACTCGTCACGACGCTGATCGTCGTCGGAGTGGTGGTGGTGATCCTGGTCATCATCGGGATCTACCTCTGGGTGACGTACAACTCGCTCGTCACGCTCAAGGTCCGCGTGGACGAGGCCTGGAGCGACATCTCGGTGCAGCTGAAGCGGCGCGCCGACCTCATCCCGACCATCGTCGACACGGTCAAGGGGTACGCCACCCACGAGAAGGCCGTCTTCGACGACGTCACCAAGGCGCGCTCCGAGACGCTGACGGCCGGCGACGCCGGCACGGCCTCCGCGGCCGAGGGACACATGCAGAAGGCGCTGAAGAGCGTGTTCGCGGTCGCCGAGGGTACCCGCAGCTGCAGTCGAGCCAGAACTTCCTGCAGCTGCAGACCGAACTCGTCGACACCGAGGACAAGATCCAGTCCGCCCGGCGCTTCTACAACGGTGGCGTGCGCGAACTGAACACGAAGATCCGGGTCTTCCCGAACTCCACCTTCGCCAAGCGACGGGGCTTCGCCGAGGCGACCTTCTTCGAGACCGCCGAGCCGGCGGCCATCGCCGAGCCGCCGCGCGTCCAGTTCTGACCCCAGCCTCGCAGCTGCCGTGTACAGCGCCATCGCGCGGAACAAGCGCAACACCGTCGTCATCGTCCTGGTCTTCCTGCTGATCATCGGCGCGCTCGGGTTCCTGGGCGGCTACCTGGCGGGGAACGTCTCGATCGGCGTCATCGTGCTCGCCGTCGCCCTGGGCTACGCGGTGCTGCAGTACTTCTTCGCCGCTCGGCAGGCGACCGCCATCGCCGGTGGCATCGAGATCGACCGCACCTCCGAACCGCGGCTCTGGCGGACGGTCGAGAACCTGGCGATCTCGACGGGCATGCCGATGCCCCGGGTCTACGTGATCCAGGACCCGTCGCCGAACGCCTTCGCCACCGGGCGCGACCCGGAGCACGCCGTGGTGGCGGCGACGACCGGGCTGCTGCAGATCATGGACGACCAGGAGCTCCAGGGCGTGATGGCCCACGAACTCGGGCACGTCCGCAACTACGACATCCGGGTGTCGACGATGGTGTTCGGGCTGGTGGTCGCCGTCGGCCTGATCGCCGACGTGCTCCTGCGCATCTCGATCTTCAGCGGCCTGTCCGGCGGTCGGAACCGCAACTCGGACAACGGCGGCGGCGCGAACCCGGTGCTGCTCATCGCCGGCATCGTGGCCGTCGTCGTGGCGCCGATCGCCGCGGCGGGCGTGCAGGCTGCGGTGTCCCGGCAGCGCGAGTACCTCGCCGACGCCACCGGTGCGATGACGACCCGTCACCCCGAGGGCCTCGCCCGGGCGCTCGAGAAGCTCGGCGCGTACGGCCGTCCGATGCAGACGCAGAACTCGTCGATGGCCCACCTGTGGATCGCCGACCCGATGCGCCCCGGTGTGATGGACCGGCTGTTCTCGACGCACCCGCCGCTGCCGGACCGCATCGCACGGTTGCGGGCGAACGCCGACCGCTTCTGAGCCCGGTCAGGCCTCGACGGCGTCGAGCAGCGCCGTGGGTTCCGGGGCATCGGCGTCGTCGACGGCTTCGTGCGGGACCAGCGGAAGGCCGAGCGCCCCGGCGACCGCGGCTGCAGCCGTGCCCCGATCGGTGACCTCGACCGCGTCGAGTCCCTGCCAGGCAGCGGTGCGTCGGAGGGTCTCGGCCAGCCGCTCGGCATCGAGGTGCTCGCCGGGTTCCTGCCACGCGGTCCGGACCCGCAGCACGCCGCGCTGCCGGTCGCTCTTCAGGTCGACCCGGCCGACGAGGCGGTCGTCCTGCAGCGCGGGCAGCACGTAGTACCCGAACACCCGCTTCGGCGCCGGTGTGTAGATCTCGATCCGGTAGTGGAACCCGTACATCCGCTCCGCCCGCCGGCGGAACCGCACGACCGGGTCGAACGGGCTGAGCACCGCGTCGGCGGTGAGCTGCCGGGGCACTCGGGCATCGGGGTGGAGCCAGGCCCGCTCACCCCAGCCCTCGACCCGCACGGGCAGGAGCTCGCCGGCAGCGGTGAGCTCCGCGATGGCGCTGGCGGTGTCGTCCGACCGCAGCCGGTAGTAGTCGGCGATGTCCGCTCGGGTGCCGACGCCGAGGGCGCGGGTGGCGTGCCGGACGAGTTCGAGCACAGCGGCAGCGCGCGGTGGTGCCGTCTCGAGGAACCCGGCCGGCAGGACCTGCTCGGGCAGGGCGTACACGCGCTCGAAGCCCGACCGTCCGGCGCTCACGGCCTCGCCCCAGCGGAACATCTGCTCGAGCCCGGTCTTCACGTCGCTCCAGCCCCACCACGGCCCACGGCGCACGTTCGACTCGTGCTCGACCGCGCTGGCCCGCATCGGCCCCTCGGCACGCAGGAGCGCGTGCAGCTCGCGTCGGACCCCGGCGGTGCGGGTGACGCCGTCGATCCTGGTCGGGCCGGCGTCGCGCTCCCGCAGGGCGTCCATCCGCCAGCGGAACAGCCGCAGGTCGTCGCGCGGGATGAGGGCGGCCTCGTGCGCCCAGTACTCGGTGTAGGGCCCGGACCGGCCGAGGGTCAGCCGGTCGAGCGTGGACCGGTCGTACGCCCCCAGCCGTGCGAAGAGCGGCAGGTAGTGGCTGCGCTCGAACACGTTCACCGAGTCGATCTGCAGCAGCCCGAGTCGGGCGAACGCTGCGTTCACCGCACGCGTCGAGACCTCGGTCGCCGGTGGCCGACCGAACCCCTGCGCGGCGAGGGCGACGCGGCGGGCTTCTGCGGCGGAGAGCGAGGACCTGACCATGCGCCGACGCTACCGAACCCCGCCGACAGCGCGGGGTTGGAACGTATGCCGTATCTGGAACGCGAGGACGTGCGGATCGCTAGGATCGGCCCATGGCCTGGGGAAAGAAGACACCGCACACGGATCCCGTCGTCGTCGATGACGCGGTGCCGCCCGGCATGCGGATCGCCGGTGCGTGGTCGTGGCGCATCCTCGTGGTGGTCGGCGTCGTCGCGGTGGTCATCTACCTCGTCACGCTGTTCAGCGAGATCCTCATCCCGTTCCTCATCGGCATCGTCGTCGCCGCGCTCCTGGTGCCGCTGTCGAACTGGATGCAGCGCCACCACGTGCCGAAGTGGCTCGCCGTGATCGTCAGCCTGGTCGGTGGGCTCGCCGCCGTCGGGGCGCTCATCTGGCTCGTCGTCGACCAGATCGCCGCCGCGTACCCATCGCTCCGCGACCGCACCCTGTCGCAGTACGACAACATCCGCGACTTCGTGCTCAGCTCCGGGCTCGGGATCAGCCAGAAGGACCTGAACTCCTACCTCAACCAGGCGACCGACTGGCTGCAGAGCAACTCCGGCTCGATCCTGTCCGGTGTGGCCAGCGCGGGGTCGTCGCTGACGCACATCCTCACCGGCCTGTTCATCGTCATCTTCACGGTGATCTTCCTGCTCATCGACGGCAAGAACGTCTGGCGCTGGACGGTCCGGCTCTTCCCGAAGAACGCCCGCAGCGCGATCGACGGCGCCGGGGTCGCCGGCTGGACGACGTTGACGAGCTTCATCCGGGTGCAGATCTTCGTCGCGTTCGTCGACGCCGTCGGCATCGGCCTCGGTGCGTTCTTCCTGCAGCTGCCGCTCGTCGTGCCGATCGCGGTCTTCGTGTTCCTCGGGTCGTTCATCCCGGTCGTCGGTGCGATCGTCACCGGGTTCCTGGCGGTGTTCGTCGCCCTGGTCTTCAACGGCCCGGTGGCGGCGGTCATCATGCTCGGCGTGATCCTGGTCGTGCAGCAGGTCGAGGGACACATCCTGCAGCCGCTCGTCATGGGTAGCGCCGTCAAGGTGCACCCGCTCGCCGTCGTCCTCGGGGTCACCGCGGCGTCGGGTCTCGCCGGCATCGCGGGCGCGTTCTTCGCCGTCCCGCTCATCGCCACCGTCAACTCCATGGTCACGACCATCTCGAGCGGCCGGTGGAAGACGATGGACTCCGACCACGTGCGCGAGGCCAAGCAGGACGCGCACGACGAGAACGTCCGGACCAAGCGCCGGCGCAAGATCCTCAAGCTGCGCAAGCGGCGTGGCGACGTCCCGAAGCCGGGCACCGACGAGCAGCCGACCGCGGTCAAGGGGACGGCAGGCTGACACTGAACGATCCCTCGTGTCACGGGTTCGCCGCGGACGCCCGGAACGACGATGATGGGGGAGTGACCGACACCAGCGCCTCCCAGCACACGCTCGCCGCGATCCCCACCCTCGCGGACATCGAGACGGCGCGGGAGACCATCTCGGGCGTCGCGCGCGTCACCCCGATGGAGACCTCGCAGTTCCTGGCCGAGGTGCTCGGTTCACCGGTGCACCTGAAGTGCGAGAACCTGCAGCGCACCGGCGCGTACAAGGTCCGCGGCGCCTACAACCGCCTGTCGACCCTGTCCGAGGAACAGCGCGCCAAGGGCGTCGTCGCGGCCAGTGCCGGCAACCACGCCCAGGGCGTCGCCCTCGCCGCCCGCGAGCTCGGCATCCCGGCGACAATCTTCACCCCGGTCGGCGTCGCGCTGCCGAAGCTGCAGGCCACCCGCCACTACGGCGCCGAGGTCGTCCTGCGCGGCCACTCGGTGGAGGAAGCCCTGAGCGCCGCCAAGGACTTCGCCGCACACACCGGCGCGGTCTTCATCCCGCCGTTCGACCACCCCGCCGTCATCGCCGGCCAGGGAACCCTCGGCCTCGAGATCATCGACCAGGTGCCCGACGTCGACACCGTCGTCGTGCCGATCGGCGGCGGCGGGGTCATCTCCGGCATCGCCCTCGCCGTCAAGGGCATGGCCGAGCGGCTCGGACGACCGATCAAGGTCATCGGGGTGCAGGCCGAGAACGCCGCTGCCTACCCGTCGTCGATCCGCGCCGGCGAGCCCGTCACCATCACGACGACACCGACGATCGCCGACGGCATCGCGGTCGCCCGCCCCGGCGACCTGAACTTCCCGATCATCCGCGACCTGGTCGACGACATCGTCACGGTCTCCGACGACGACACCGCCCGCGCCCTGCTCGTGCTGCTCGAGCGTGCGAAGCTCGTGGTCGAGGCCGCCGGAGCCGTCGGTGTCGCCGCGATCATGTCCGGCGCCGTCCGCGACACCGGGCGCACCGTCGTGCTGCTGAGCGGCGGCAACATCGACCCGCTCATGATGGAGCGTGTGATCACCCGCGGTCTGGTCGCCGCGTCGCGCTACATCGGCATCCGCATCATGTTGCCGGACCGTCCTGGCCAGCTCGCCCGGGTCGCCCAGGTGATCTCGGACGCCGGCGCGAACGTGGTCGAGGTCCTGCACACCCGCCACGGACAGGGCCTGGTCATCAACGAGGTGGCCCTCGACCTGTCGATCGAGGCGCGCGGCCCCGAGCACGCACAAGAGGTCATCCAGCGCCTGCACGAGGTCGGCTTCCGCCCGGAGCTCCTCGAGCACTAGCCCTGTGACGATCCACGAGTCGTTCGACGCGTGTCCCGTCGCATCTGTGGTGCGCCCCGGCGAGCGGGGCCGTGGACGCGACCCACAGACGGACAAGAGGCCCGTGGCGGTGTCGCCCCGGGCCTCCTGTCCGTCTGTGGTGCTGCCTACGGCTCGTAGCGCTCGATCTTGACGACCTCGACCGCGATCTCCTTGCCGTTCGGAGCCGTGTAGGTGGCCTTGTCGCCGGCCTTGAGGCCGACGATCGCCGCGCCGACGGGGCTGACCGGGCTGTAGACCGTCAGGTCGGAGCCTTCGGCGACGATCTCGCGGCTGCCGACCAGGAACGTCGACTCGTCGCCCGCGATGACCGCGGTGACGACGGTGCCGGGCTCGACCGTGCCGTCGAAGACGGCTTCGCTGACGGTCGCGTGCTTGAGGAGGTTCGTGAGGACGCGGATGCGCGCCTCGATCTTGCCCTGCTCGTCCTTGGCGGCGTGGTAGCCGCCGTTCTCCTTGAGGTCGCCCTCTTCGCGAGCGGCCTCGATGCGGCGCGCGATCTCGGCACGGCCCTCGCCGCTCAGCTCATCGAGCTCCGCCTGGAGACGGTCGTGCGCCTCCTGGGTCAGCCAGGTGACCTGCGTGTCGTTGCTCATCTTCTGTCCCTTCGACCATGAAAAACGAGACCGGCCGAGTGGTCGGTCTCGAGAGGCGAATCAGGACAGTCTAGGGAATCCAGCAGTCGTGGATCAAGCCGGTGACGCCTCGGGTCGTGGTCGTCACCTCGGTGCTGACACTGCGGGTGCGCTGCTCGGACGGGGCGAGGGTGATCTCCTTCCAGCCCACGATCGAGTAGCTCTTGTCGAGGACCTGGACGGCGCACTTCGCCCGGACGCCCGGATCGACGGAGACCTGCGAGTGCACGACCGTGCTGTGCTGGGAGAGGACCTCGTACCCCACGACGTCGTCGGTGAGGCCGCGGTCGGACTGGTCGAGACCCGCCCAGATCACCCAGGCGGCGAACACCACGACCACGGCGATGGCGGCGGTGATCGCGACGGCCTTGCTGCGGCGCGCGCGGGCCGGGGTGCGGCCGTAGCGGTCGTCGAGGGTGGCGGTGTGGTGCTGTTCGGACAGTTCGGGGCTCCCGGGGTGATTATCCTGATCCCAGGGTAGTTCACGTGTCGCTGTGCACTTCCCGTCCCCGCTCGTCCTCCGCTCGCCCACGCTCACCCACGTGAGGAAGTCCCGTGCCGTACCGCTTGCTGGCCGTCCACGCCCACCCCGACGACGAGTCGAGCAAGGGGCGGCGACCGCGGCGAAGTACGTGGCCGAGGGGCACGAGGTACTGGTCGTGTCCTGCACCGGGGGCGAGGCCGGCGACATCCTCAACGACCAGCTCGGCGAGCCCGCGACGAGCCGTGCGCACCGCGACATGGCCGGGTACCGCCGCGGTGAGATGGCCGCCGCGCAGGCAGCCCTCGGCATCGACCACCTGTGGCTCGGCTACCACGACTCCGGGCTGCCCGACGCCGAGAAGGGCGAGACCGTCCGACCCGGCACGTTCTCGACCGTGCCGCTCGAGTACAGCACCGAGGCGCTCGTCCGGGTCATCCGCCGGTTCCGTCCGCACGTGCTCGTCACCTACGACGAGAACGGCGGCTACCCGCACCCCGACCACATCCGCACGCACGAGGTGTCCGTCGCCGCGTGGAGCGCCGCGGCCGACCCCACTGCGTACCCCGCGGCCGGCGAACCGTGGTCGATCGCGAAGCTCTACTACGAGCGCACGATGAACCCGCGCCGCTTCCGCACGATCTTCGAGGCGCTGCAGGACCGCGACCCGGACAGCCCCGCGATCGAGCAGCTGCGCGAGTGGGTCGAGCGGTTCGCCGACCGGCCCGACCTCGCGACCACGCACGTCGACGTGCACGAGTACTTCGACCAGCGCGACGCCGCGCTCCGTGCCCACGCCAGCCAGGTGGCACCGGACAGTGCGTTCTTCTACTGGCCGAACGACCTCCTCGCCACGGTGTGGCCGACCGAGGACTACCAGCTCGTGGAGGCCCGCGTGCCGACCGAGCTCCCGGAGACCGATCTGTTCGCCGGGATCCCTGCCGACAAGGAACCGACCCCGTGAGCTCCATCGCGGCGGCACTCGCCGCCACCCCCAGTCCCAGCCCCAGCATCGTGCCGGACGTGAACGTCACCCCCGGTGTCGTCGGGTTCATCGCCATCGCACTCGTGGCGATCGCGACGATCGTCCTGGTCGTGGACATGACCCGGCGCATCCGCCGGACGCGCTACCGGTCGGAGATCCGCGAGCGCCTCGAGGCGGAAGCGAACGGCACCGCGGTCGACGGTCCGGCGACGGACGAGTCGGAGCGGCGTGCGGCCGAGGACGGCCGAGCCGACGTCGGGGACGACACCGAACGCGGTTGACCCGCTAGCGCCTGACGGAACCGGGCGTACCCGGACCGAACGGGCGTACCTGGTCGAGAGTTCCGGGTGAGTACGCCCGGAACGACCAGGCATCGCGCGCGTCCTGGGAAGGAACGTGCGACCGTCAGCGCACCGGGTCCAGGGCGACGATGAGCACGCCGACCCACTGCGCGCCGAAGGCCACGACCGTCAGGGCGTGGAACACCTCGTGGAAGCCGAACTGGGTCGGCACCGGGTTCGGCCGCTTGAAGCCGTAGACCAGCGCGCCGACGATGTAGGCGACGCCGCCGGACAGGATGAGCACGGTCATCGGGACGCTCGCCGCGAAGAACTGCGGCAGCAGCCCGAGCGCCGCGCACCCGAGCACCAGGTAGATCGGCACGTACAGCCACCGGGGTGCGTTGATCCACAGCACCCGGAACGCGATGCCGAGGGCGGCGCCGGACCACATCACCCAGAGCACGACCACCATCAGGGTGTGCGGCAGGGCGCAGATCGCGATCGGCGTGTAGGTGCCGGCGATGAGCAGCAGGATGTTCGTGTGGTCGATGCGCTTGAGCACCGCCTTGACGGTCGGCCCCCACGGGAACCGGTGGTACGTCGCGGAGACCCCGAACATGGCCAGCGACGTGGCCATGAACACCGCGCTTCCGACCTTCGCCGCGGTGCTGTCGGCCAGGGCGATGAGGACGATGCCCATCGCGATGGCGAACGGGAACGCACCGAGGTGGATCCACCCGCGCCAGGCGGGGCGGGTGTCCTCCGTGGTCGTCGCGGCCTCTTCGGTGAACGGGACGTGGGGGAGGGTGGCGGTCTCGTGCTCGTCCTGCATGTGCCGACTGTAAGCCCCGCGCCCGAACGGATGCCACGAGTTCTGGGGGAGCCGCACTCGGGACGCTCCGACCGACGGTGCACTACGCTCGGTGCGTGACCGGCAGGGTGGGATGGGCAGGACGAGGGATCCTCTACCGCGCCTACCAGAGCCGCATCCGCCGCCAGATCGAGGGCAGCGCGAAGCCGAAGCACGTCGCCATGATCGTCGACGGCAACCGTCGGTGGGCGAAGCAGCTCGGGCTCGAGTCCGCCGCGCACGGCCACCGCGCCGGCGCCGCGAAGATCCCGGAGTTCCTGACCTGGTGCGACGAGCTCGGCATCGAGGTCGTGACGCTCTACCTGCTCTCCGCCGACAACCTGACCGGACGTGCCGGAGCGGAACTCAGTGAGCTCGTCGGCATCATCGGCGACCTGGCCGGGGTGCTCGCCGACACCACGGACTGGCGCGTCCAGCACGTCGGGTCGAACGAGGGGCTGCCCGATTCGCTCGTGTCCGCGCTCGCGCAGGCCGAGGAGCGCACCGCCGGCCGGACCGGACTCCACATCAACCTGGCCGTCGGGTACGGCGGACGCCGCGAGATCGCCGACGCCATGCGCAGCATCGTGGAGTCGCACGGCGCGGGTGGCGGCACGATCGACACCCTGGCCGAGGTCCTGACCCCCGAGCTCATCGGCGACCACCTGTACACGCAGGGACAGCCAGACCCCGACCTGGTGATCCGGACCTCGGGCGAGCAGCGGCTGTCCGACTTCATGCTCTGGCAGAGCGCGCACAGCGAGTTCTACTTCGTCGAGGCGCTCTACCCCGACCTGCGCGAGGTCGACTTCCTGCGTGCCGTCCGCGACTTCGGGCTGCGGTCGCGACGCTTCGGCGGCTGAGGCGGCTGAGGCGGCTGAGGCGGCTGACCAGGCTGACCCGGCGGACGCGGCCCACACCGCGCACGGAGTGGCCACGTCCCGCGTCGCGTCGGCCGCGGCAGCCCCGTCCCAGTAGGCTCTCAGGGTTCGACACTGTGAAAGGTGCACCCTGTGAACATCGACGAGTACGCCGCCGGCTTCTCCGAGGACCCCGGCTACCTCGACCACGCTGCGTTCGGCCCCGTGCAGACCGCCGTGCTCGAGGAGCAGCGCGTGCTCGGCACGATCCAGGAGCACATGCGCTTCGGCGCCATGGAGACCCTCGACGAGCAGGACGCCCGCGTCAGAACGGTCGCCGCCCGCTTGGTCGGTCGCCGCGAGGACCAGGTCGTCTCGCAGACCGCGACGACCCCGGTCTGCTGCACACCGCCTTCGGCGTGACCGGCGGCGTGCTGGTGTCGGCCGACGAGTACCCCTCGCTGCCGCTCGCGCTGGCGAGTGCCGCCTCGGCGACCGGCGGCCGCGTCCAGCCCGTCGTCATCGAGTCCGGTGCCGGCTGGATGACCCCCTCGCTCATCCAGGAGCGCCTGACCGACGACGTGACGGCCGTGGCGGTGTCGCTGGTCGACTGGCGCACCGGCTACCTGGCCGACCTCGCCGGCATCCGCGAGGTCATCGGCGACCGCCTGCTGATCCTCGACGCGATCCAGGGCTTCGGGGTCGTCGATGCCCCCTACGAGATCGCGGACGTCGTCGCGACCGGCGGCCAGAAGTGGCTGCACGCCGGCTGGGGCACGGGCTTCACCGCCTTCAGCGACCGTGCCCTGAACCGCCTGCGTCCGGCCCTGTCCGGCCCGCACGGCACCACCGGCTGGCCCGCGGACGTCCCCGCCGTCCGCCCGGGTGCCGCCGGGTACCAGATGACCCGCATCGACCCCATCGCGCAGGCGCGCCTCGCGGTGTCACTGGACCGGCTGACCGCCGTCGGTGTCGCCGCCGTGCAGGAGCGCGTCACCGAGCGCGTCGAGCGCGTGTTCGCGATCGCGGACGAGTTCGGGCTCGAGGTCGAGTCCAGCCGTGACCCGCGCGAGCGCGCCGGCATCGTCGTGCTGCGGCCGGCCGAGGGGCGCCTGACCGCGCTGTCCGCGGCGCTGCACAACCACGGCGTGACGGCGACGACGCGGCTCGGCGTCGCGCGGGTGTCGGTGTTCGCGTCGACCACGGACGAGACGCTGGACATGTTCCGGGACGCCTGCGTCTCGTACGCCACCCTGCAGTAGCGCGCGCCCGCCGCGCCCGCCGCGCCGAGTCTCGGTCTGAGCGACAGTTCTCGCACCGCAGAGCGCGAGAACTGTCGCTCACCGCGAGTCTCGGGTCAGCGTCGCCGAGTCTCGGCTTGCACCATGGCGGACGGGAGGCCCGTGGCGGCGCCGCCACGGGCCTCCCGTCCGGCATCCTGCCGCGTCGACTGCCGGTGTCACGTTGTTCACGTGACCGTAACGCCGGGAACCGCGTGTCGCTGGCGGGGTGTCGGAGGGCGGACGTACGTTGTCCCCATCGGGCACCGCGCCCGATCGAAGCGGCCACAGTCGGTGCTTCGGGACCCGCTCCACGGCCGCGTTCGAGGACATGGACCGGGCTGCTCGCGGCCCGGGGATGGAGTGGTCGTGACCTCTCAGAACGTCTCTCGCGGAACCCAGCACCAGCCCACCGCGGACTCGTCCACGTCGGTCGCCCAGCGCACGTACGTGCTCGACACATCGGTGCTCCTCAGCGATCCGCGGGCGTTGTTCCGCTTCGCCGAGCACGCGGTGGTCCTGCCCGTGGTGGTCGTCAGCGAACTCGAGTCGAAGCGCAACGACCCGGAGATCGGGTACTTCGCACGGCAGGCCCTGCGGCTGCTGGACGAGATGCGCATCGAACACGAACGGCTCGACTTCCCGATCGCGCTCGGTGACGGCGGTTCCTTCCGGGTCGAGCTGAACCACTCCAACCAATCCGTCCTGCCGTCCGGGCTGCAGCTCGGCGACAACGACTCCCGGATCCTCGCCGTCGCCTCGAACCTGCAGAACGACGGGCTCGACGTGGTCGTCGTGTCGAAGGACCTGCCCCTGCGCGTCAAGGCGTCGTCGATCGGGATGGCGGCAGAGGAGTACCGTGCCGAGCTCGCGGTCGACTCCGGCTACACGGGCATCGCCGACCTGCAGGTGTCCGGCGAGCAGATGGCCGACCTGTACGAGAAGGAGGAGATCCGCTCCGTCCAGCTCGACGGCGTGCCGGTCAACACCGGAGTCGTCATCCACTCCGAGCGCGGTTCGGCCCTCGGCCGTGTGCACACCGCCGGTTCCGTCGCCCTGGTCCGTGGCGACCGCGAGGTCTTCGGGCTGCGCGGCCGGTCTGCCGAGCAGCGGCTCGCGATCGACGCCCTGCTCGACTCCGAGATCGGCATCGTCTCCCTGGGCGGCAGCGCCGGCACGGGCAAGTCCGCGTTGGCCCTGTGCGCCGGGCTCGAAGCGGTCCTCGAGCGGCAGCAGCACAAGAAGATCATGGTGTTCCGGCCGCTGTACGCCGTGGGCGGCCAGGACCTCGGGTTCCTGCCCGGTGACGCCGGCGAGAAGATGAACCCGTGGGCGCAGGCGGTCTACGACACCCTCGGGTCGGTGGTGTCCGACAACGTCCTCGACGAGGTCGTCGAACGCGGCTTGATCGAGGTCCTGCCGCTCACGCACATCCGCGGTCGGTCCCTGCACGACGCGTTCGTGATCGTGGACGAGGCCCAGTCACTCGAACGGAACGTGCTGCTCACGATGCTCTCCCGCATCGGGCAGAACTCCCGCGTGGTGCTCACCCACGACGTCGCGCAGCGCGACGACCTGCGGGTCGGACGGCACGACGGCATCGCGAGCGTCATCGAGCGGCTCAAGGGCCACCCGCTGTTCGCCCACGTCACGCTGACGCGGTCGGAGCGCTCCGCGATCGCCGCCCTCGTGACGGACCTGCTGGACTCGCCCGACCTGGTGTAGGTCCCTCGGCCGAGACTCGGCTTGAGCGACAGTTCTCGCGCTCAGCGGCGCGAGAACTGTCGCTCACCGCGAACTTGCCCGCGGCAGCGGCTCAGTTCGGGTGGGTCATGGACAGGACGTCCAGTGCCGCGTCGAGCTGCTCCTCGGTGACCTCGCCACGCTCGACGTGGCCGAGCGCCACGACGGCCTGGCGGACGGTGATCCCCTCGGCGACAGCGTACTTCGCGACCTTCGCCGCGGCCTCGTAGCCGATGACCCGGTTGAGCGGGGTGACGATCGACGGCGACGACTCGGCGAACGCCCGGGCCCGCTCGAGGTTCGCCTGCAGCCCGTCGATGGTCTTGTCGGCCAGCACCCGTGAGCTGTTCGCCAGCAGGCGGATCGACTCGAGCAGCGCCGTCCCCATGACCGGGATCGCGACGTTGAGCTCGAACGCGCCGGACGCACCCGCCCAGGCGATGGTGGCGTCGTTGCCGATGACCCGCGCGCCCACCATCAGGGTGGCCTCGGGGATGACCGGGTTGACCTTGCCGGGCATGATCGACGAGCCCGGCTGCAGGTCGGGGATGTGCAGTTCGCCGAGCCCGGTGTTCGGGCCGGACCCCATCCAGCGCAGGTCGTTGTTGATCTTCGTCAGGCTGACCGCGAGCACCTTGAGCGCCCCGGAGGCCTCGACCAGGGCGTCGCGCGCGCCCTGGGCCTCGAAGTGGTCGACGGCCTCGGTGATCGGCAGGTCGGTGTCGCTCGCGAGCTGGGCGATCACCCGCTGCGGGAAGCCCTTCGGGGTGTTGATGCCGGTGCCGACGGCGGTGCCGCCGAGCAGGACCTCGGCGACGCGGGGAGCGTCGCGGTGACCCGCTCGATGCCCAGGCGGATCTGGCGTGCGTAGCCACCGAACTCCTGGCCGAGGGTGACCGGGGTGGCGTCCATCAGGTGCGTGCGGCCGGACTTCACGGCGTCGGCCCACAACGTGGCCTTGGTCTCGAGCGACTCGGCGAGGTGCTCGAGCGCCGGGACGAGCGAGCGCAGCAGGGCTTCGGTCACGGCGACGTGCACCGAGGTCGGGAACACGTCGTTCGACGACTGCGAGGCGTTGACGTGGTCGTTCGGGTGCACCGCGGTGCCGCCGATGTCCGAGGCCAGCGTGGCCAGGACCTCGTTCATGTTCATGTTCGACGAGGTGCCGCTGCCGGTCTGGTACACGTCGACGGGGAACTGGTCGTGGTGCTGCCCACCGATGATCAGGTCCGCCGCGCCCGCGATGGCGTCGGCGACGGCGGGCTCGACGATGCCGAGCTCGCCGTTCACGATGGCCGCGGCGCGCTTGATGCGGGCGAGCGCCACGATCTGGGCCGACTCGAGCCCGGTGCCCGAGATGGGGAAGTTCTCGACCGCGCGCTGGGTCTGGGCGCGGTACAACGCCGACTTCGGCACCCGCACCTCGCCCATGGTGTCGTGCTCGATGCGGAACTCGGTCTCGGTGGTGTCGGTCACGTCGTCGTGGTCCTTCCTGGGGTGCTCGCCGGACGCGGTCGCGTCGGGGGACTGCGCCGGCGCACGAGGTCTCCGTGGGTCACGGAACCGGCGCCGGGCGTCTCGTTCGACTGTACCGGTGCGACGGATGTGGGACGTGCGGGTGCGACGCCGCGGGGCCGTCAGGCGTTGCCGACGACCGTGTCGATGGTGACCTCGCCCGTGCCGAGGTCGTAGGTCGCGCCGACGACGGCCAGCCGGCCCTCGGCGATCGCGTCGGAGACGGCACCGGAGCGCTCGAGCACCTGACGGAGCGTGGCCTCGAGGTGGGCGGCGCCGATCGCTTCCTGCGGGAGCTCGGCGTCGGTAGCACGGACCTTCTCGACGCTCGGGGCGATGGCGTCGACCAGGGCCTGCAGGTGCGGCGCGGGGACGGGCTCACCCGAGCGGGCGGCGGCGACGGCTCCGCACCGGGTGTGACGCAGGACGACGACGAGCGGGGTGCCGAGTGCGACGACCGCGAACTCGATCGACCCGAGCACGACGTCGTCGACGATCTGCCCGGCGTTGCGGATGGCGAAGAGGTCGCCGATGCCCGCGTCGAACACGTGCTCGAACGGCACGCGCGAGTCGGAGCAGCCGAGGACGGTCGCGAACGGCGCCTGCGACCCCTGGAGCTCGGTGCGGCGGTCGGGGTCCGTGCGGCCCATGCGGCGCTTGTCGGCGGCGAAGCGGGCGTTGCCGTCGACGAGCAGGCGCAGGGCGTCGGACGGGGTGGAGGCGGCGCGGTCGGGCATGGGGCTCCTCGGATCGGGTCGGATCAGGTCGAGTGGTCGGGCTGCGGGGTGTCCGGCAGGATCCGTCCGGCGGTCGCTACTGGGAGAACTGCTTCGTCACGGCCGTGGCCACGGTGCGGTACGACGAGTCGTCGGCGGTGCCGGAGAGCACGATCGTGTTGGTGCCGAACGCCGACACGAGCGAGTACGCGTGGTTGCCAGCGTCGGAGCCCTCGGCCCGTCGGTCGTACACGGTCCACTTCGTGCCGTCGATGACGCGGGTGCCGGTCGACGGTCGCTGGTCGAGCTGGTTCGACACCCACGAGCCGTTCGCGTCCACGCCCTGCTGCAGGCTGAGGTACTGCTTGTCCGGCGTCACGAACCCGACGGTCCAGACGTCGACGTCGTCCGAGGTCTTGTCGGAGAAGTCGGCGCGGTTCGACGTGAAGCCGCTCGGCAGGTCGGGGGCGGCGAGCGTGATGTCGCCGACGTGGGCATCGGCCGCGATCTGCTGGTAGTCGACGGTGCGGTCGACCGTGGTGTTCGGCCGCACGACGACGGCGACGAGGAACAGCACGATGCCCAGCGACGCGATGAGCGCGATCACGAGGTTGAAGGCCGTCTGGTGCTGGCGGCGAGCGGTCCGTGCGGCGTCCTTGCGTGCCCAGGTCTCCTCTGCCGTCTCGGGTCGGCCGAGCTCGGCGACGATCGGGCGACCGTTCGCGTCGGTCATCGGGCGGAGCCGTCCTCGGCGCTGCTGGCCGCGCGGGCCGCGTCGAGCCGGGCCCGGGCACCGACGAGCCACTCTTCGCACCGGGCGGCCAGGGCCTCGCCGCGCTCCCAGAGCGACAGCGAGCGCTCGAGGGTCGCGGAGCCCTGTTCGAGCTCGCTCACGACGCGCACGAGTTCGTCGCGGGCTGCTTCGTAGCTCAGCGACTGGACGTCGGTCTGCTCGGGTTCCTGCTGGGATGGCACGACTCGATCCTACCGAGGGTCCACCGACTGACCGACGTGTCCGCTGCGCCTGGGGAGAACACCGACCGGTAGGGTCGCGCCATGACGGATCTCCCCGAGGGCGTGGACTGGTACCCGGCACCGGACGGACCGAGCGCGGAGCGCGACGGGCTGCCGGGCCGCCGCTCGCTCGCGGTCGTCCTGCCCGGCGGCGGGTACGGCATGCACGCTCCGCACGAGGGTGAGGGGTACGCCCGCTGGCTGAACGGGATCGGCATCGACGCGGTCGTGTTCGCGTACCCGCTCGCCCCGCACCGCCACCCGGACGCCGTGGTGGCGACCCGAGCGCTCGTCCGCGACCTGCGTGCCGGACGCTGGGCGGGCCTCCCGTCCGATCCGCGGATCGTCGTGATCGGTTCGTCGGCAGGCGGGCACCTGGCGGCCCTCGTGTCGAACGCACCGACGCCGGCCGAGCGCGCCGTGTCGGACGTCGACGACCGACCCGACCTGACGGTGCTCTGCTACCCGGTGACGTCGATGACGGACCACCCGCACGTCGGCAGCTCCGACAACCTGCTCGGACCGGGCGCGAGCGTCCGCGAGCGGTCCGCGGTGGACGCGGACCTGCTCGTCGACGACCGGACCCCGCCGACCTTCCTGTGGCACACGGCCGAGGACGAGCACGTGCCGGTGACGCACTCGCTGTCCTACGCACACGCGCTGGCGCGGCACGGGGTGCCGTTCGACCTGCACGTGTTCGAGCGCGGGGTGCACGGCATCGGGCTCGCCGAGGGCCTCGGGCCGGCCGAGGCGTGGAGCACGTTGGCGACGACCTGGCTGCGCGACCGCGGCTGGTGACCAGGCCGTCGGCGAGCCCGACGCGTCAGGCGGCCGAACCCGACCCGGTCGAACCCGACCCGTCGGGACCGGACCCGGTCGAACCCGACCCGTCGGGACCCGGCCCGTCCGGCTCGAGCGTTCCGGTCGCCGTCCCCGCGCCGAGCGTGACGTGCACCGGCGTCCGTCCGGTCAGGTCGTCGGACGACCGCACCACGCCGCCGTCGGCCCGCTGCACGATCGCGTAGCCGCGGCGCAGGGTGTCGCGCGGCGACAGCGCACGGAGCCTGGCGGTCAGGTGCCCGACCTCGGAGTGGCCCCGCTCCAGCCGACGATCGAGCAGCTCCCGCGACCGGGAGAGGTCGCGGGCCACTTCTTCCGCACGGGTGTCGACGAGCCACGCCGTCGACGCGAGCGCCGGGCGTGACCGGAGGGCGGCGATCCGGTCGGCCTCGACCGCGAGCGTCTGCGACAACCGCAGGCCGATGCGGGCGCGGGCCTGCCGGACGTTCGCGAGCTCCTCCGCGACGTCGGGCACGACGCGCTTGGCGGCGTCGGTCGGGGTGGAGGCACGGAGGTCCGCGACCTCGTCGAGGATGGGACGGTCGGCCTCGTGCCCGATGGCCGACACGATCGGTGTGCTCGCCGCTGCTGCTGCGCGGACGAGTCCTTCGTCGCTGAAGCCGAGGAGGTTCTGGAAGTCACCGCCACCACGGGCGATGATGATGACGTCCACCGTCGGGTCGGCGTCGAGTTCGAGGATCGCCGCCGTGACCTCGCCCACGGTGCGCTCGCCCTGCACCGCGGTGTGGACGGTGCGGAACTCGACCTGCGGCCACCGGAGCTGCGCGTTGCGCTTGACGTCCTTCTCGGCGTCGGAGTCCTTGCCGGTGATCAGGCCGATGCGGTGCGGCAGGAACGGCAGACGCTTCTTGCGTGCGGGGTCGAACAGCCCCTCTTCGCCCAGGGTCCGGCGCAGGCGTTCGAGCCGTTCGAGCAGGTCCCCGAGGCCGACGTGCTTCATCTCGACGACCTGCATGGTCAGCGAGCCGCCCTTGACCCAGTAGTTCGGCTTGACGGCCGCGACGACCCGGTCGCCCTGCTTGATGTCCGCCGGTACCCGGGACCGCACGCTCGACCAGATCGAGAACGACACCGTCGCATCGACCTCGACGTCCTTGAGCTTGCCGTACACGTTGCCGCCGGCGACGTTCCACTGCGTGATCTCGCCCTCGATCCACGCGGTGCCGAGCCGGTCGATCCAGTCGCGGAGCTTCGCGCCGAGGAGCGCGACCGGCCACGGGTTGTCGGCCGTCGGCGGGCCTTGTTCGATCGCCATGTCGCTCCTTCTCGTGCGGGACGTCCATCGTGCCCGACACCGGTGACAGCGGGCGAGCGGCGGGTTCTCCACCGACGGCGCCCGCGCCCAGGTCGCGTGCGTCCCGCTCACCTATCATCGGGGACGTGACGATCACCAACGGCCACACGGTCCCGCTCGCCCCACCGCGTGTGCACGCGGCGCGTGGGCGACTGCGTGACGAGCCGGTCGCCGGTCCGAAGAAGGTGCTGCTCGCGGCACCCCGCGGCTACTGCGCCGGGGTGGACCGAGCGGTGGTGGCGGTCGAGAAGGCGCTCGAGCAGTACGGCGAGCCGGTCTACGTCCGCAAGCAGATCGTCCACAACGTCCACGTCGTGTCGACGCTCGAGCAGCGCGGTGCGGTGTTCGTCGACGACGTCGCCGAGGTCCCGCGCGGTTCGCACGTCGTCTTCAGCGCCCACGGCGTCTCGCCGGCCGTCGTCGCCGGTGCTGCCGACCGCGACCTGCACGCCATCGACGCCACCTGCCCCCTGGTCACGAAGGTCCACCGCGAGGCCACCCGGTTCGCCAAGGCCGAGCGGACCATCATCCTGATCGGGCACACCGGCCACGAAGAGGTCGAGGGCACGATGGGACACGCCCCCGACCGCACGATCCTGGTCAACGGACCGGACGACGTCGCCGCGCTCGACGTCCCCGATCCCGACAACCTCGTCTGGTTGTCGCAGACCACGCTGAGCGTCGACGAGACGATGGAGACCGTCCGCCTGCTGCGGGAGAAGTACCCGACCATCCAGGATCCGCCGTCCGACGACATCTGCTACGCCACCCAGAACCGCCAGGTCGCGATCAAGAAGGTCGCCCCGGGCACCGACCTGGTGATCGTCGTCGGCTCCGCGAACTCGTCGAACAGCGTGCGTCTGGTCGAGGTCGCCCTGGAGCACGGGGCGAAGGCCGCGCACCGCGTCGACTACGCGGAGGAGATCCGCCAGGAGTGGCTCGACGGCGTCGCCACCGTCGGCGTCACGAGCGGTGCGTCCGTCCCGGAAGAGCTCGTCGCCGAGGTCCTCGAACAACTCGCCGACGCCGGGTACGGCGCCGTGGAAGAAGTCGTGACCGCACACGAAGACCTGATGTTCTCGCTCCCGAAGGAGCTCCGCACCGACGCGTCGGGCAACCCGACGCGCGCGCTCGGCGGGCGTCGGGCATGAGCGGCGCGGACGGCTGGGGCTCGGTGCCGCAGCGCGAGCCGGGTCACGTCGACGACACGGCGGCAGCCGGCCAGGAGGCCCGGGGCACGGCCCCGACGACGGCCGCCGGTGCCGTCAGCGGCCGGGTCCACGGCCGACCCGCCCCCGCGTACGGCGAGTACGCGCCCGAGGGATGGGTCAACCCGGTCCTGGTCGAACAGGAACGACAGGAGCGCGAGCAGCAGGAGCGCGACCGCCGCCAGCAGGCGGCGAGCCAGGCCGGGCAGGACGGCGCGACCGCGTACCGGTCGGGTGCCGGTGCGCCGACCGACACCGTGCCTCCAGGCCGACCCGGCGCAGCCGGCGACCCCACCACGGGCGGGCCGCAGCGGTCCGCGTCGACGAGCCGGTTCGGCCGCACGCCCGCCGACTTCGTCCTGACGGTGGGGCTGCTCGCCTTCGGACTCATCTCCGTGGTGCAGTCCCTCGCGGTGACGAACGTCGCGTCGACGGTGCGTCGGACCCTCGAGACGCAGTACACGGCGCTGAACGACCCGAGTGCACTGAGTGGTGCCGCGATCATCGGGGCGATCACGAACGTCGTGGTCTTCGCGCTCGTGGCGTGGTGGTCGATCCGCCGGCTCCGGGCACGCAAGCGCACGTTCTGGGTGCCGATCGTCGGTGCGGTCGTGGCCACCTTCGTGAGCACCATCGCGTTCGTCGTCGTGGTGTTCCAGGACCCGCAGTTCGTCGAGTTCATGATGCGCCAGGCCGGCGCCTGACCCGAGCTGGGCGGGGCTCAGCCGGCCAGGAAGGCGGCGACGGCGCCGTGCAGTGACGCCAGGTCCTCGACGTGCACGAGCTCGCGGATCGAGTGCATCGACAGCAGCCCGACGCCGATGTCGATCGTCGGGATCCCGAGCCGGGTCGCCGCGATCGGGCCGATGGTCGAGCCACCGGGGATCGTGTTGACGTTGACGAACGGCTGCCACGGCACCCCCGCGGTGTCGCACGCGGCGGCCCAGACGGCCTCGCCCTTGGCCTCGGTCATGTAGCGCTGGTTCGCGCTGATCTTCAGCAGCGGACCGGCTCCGGGGCGCGGGCGATTCGTCGGGTCGTGCTTCTCCGCCTGGTTCGGGTGCACCAGGTGACCGGCGTCGCTCGAGAGCAGCCACGAGGCGCGGAACGCCCGGGCGGCCTCGGAGCGGGTGGCGCCGAGACCCTCCTGCACGCGGCCGAGGACGTCCTCGAGGAACGGGCCACCGGCACCGGACGGGGTCGAGGAGCCGATCTCCTCGTGGTCGAACGCCGCGAACACGGGGATGTGGTCGCCGTCCGCCGGGGCGTCCACGATGCCGCGGAGTCCGGCGTGCACGCTCGTCAGGTTGTCCATCCGGCCCGAGGCCAGGAACTCGCGCTCGATGCCGATGCGGGCGGGGGCCTGGGTGTCGGCGAGGAAGAGGTCCCACGAGACTGCACAGTCTCCGAGGCGAGCGCGCAACCACTCCACGACCGAGGTCCCGCCGGCGTCGCCGTCCACGCCGACGATCGGCAGCGTGTGGCGCTGGCGGTCGATCTCCTTGCCGTCGTTCACCCCGCGGTCGAGGTGGATCGCGAGGTTCGGGATGCGGGCGACCGCGTCGGTGCTGACGAGCCGCACGCTGCCGTCGGCGTCGACGACCCGGCCGGCGATGCGCAGGTCGCGGTCGAACCACGTCGACAGGAGCGCGCCGCCGTAGACCTCGACGTTCAGCTGCTCCCACCCGCCGGTGCGGACTCCGGGGTTCGGCTTGATCCGGAACCCGGGGGAGTCGGTGTGTGCGCCGAGGATCCGGAACGGGGCCGTCGCCGTTGCACCCTCCGGCAGGCGCCACGCGATGACCGCACCGTCGCGGACCACGACGTACGCGCCGGGTCCGGTGGGCCAGGCGTCGAGCTCGGACAGCTCGGTGAACCCGGCTGCGAGGAGGCGGTCGCGGGCGGCCGCTGCCGCGTGGAACGCGGTGGGCGACTCGGTGACGAACTGGGCGAACTCGGAGGCGATGGCGTCGACGGTCACCTGCCCATCGTGGCATGCGGTGGAGTCGACCGGACGCAGAACGGGGCACGTCCGTCGGACGCGCCCCGTTCCTCCTGGCAGTTGCTCCCGGTGTCAGCCCTTGGTGTGACCGGCGGAGCCGAGGACCTTCGCGGCCTCGCCCACGCGAGCCGCCATGGCGGACTCGGCGACCTTGCCCCAGGCGCGGGGGTCGTACTGCTTCTTGTTGCCGACCTCGCCGTCGATCTTCAGGACGCCCTCGTAGTTCCGGAACATCGAGTCCGCGATCGAGCGTGTGAACGCGTACTGCGTGTCCGTGTCGATGTTCATCTTGATGACGCCGTTGCGGACGGCCTCGTGGATCTCGTCGTCGGTCGAGCCGGAGCCGCCGTGGAAGACGAGGTCGAGCGGGTTCTCGCCCGTGCCGTGCTTGGCCGCGACCGAGGCCTGGATCTCGCCGAGGAGCTCGGGGCGGAGCTTGACGTTGCCCGGCTTGTAGACGCCGTGCACGTTGCCGAAGGTGAGCGCGGCGATCCAGCGCCCCTTGTCGCCCAGGCCGAGTGCGTCGACGACCTTCTCGACGTCGTTCGGGGTCGTGTACAGGGCGTCGTTCGTGCCCTCGTGCTCGACGCCGTCCTCTTCGCCGCCGACGACGCCGATCTCGACCTCGAGGATCGCGTTGATGTTCCGCGTCTTCGACAGCATGGTCTTCGCGATCTCGATGTTCTCGTCGAGCGGCACGGCCGAGCCGTCCCACATGTGCGACTGGAAGATCGGGTTGCGGCCGGCACGGACCTCTTCCTCGCTCGCCGCGATGAGCGGCAGGACGAAGCCGTCGAGGGCGTCCTTGGGGCAGTGGTCGGTGTGCAGCGCGACCGTGATGTCGTAGTTCTTCGCGACCTCGTGGGCGAACTTCGCCATCGCGAGGGCACCGGCGGCACGGTTCTTGATCGTCTGGCCGGCGAAGTAGTCGGCACCGCCCGTCGTGACCTGGAGGATGCCGTCCGAGCCGGACTCCTGCAGGCCCTGGAGGACCGCGTTGATGGTCTGCGACGAGGACACGTTGACCGCGGGGTACGCGAACTTGCCCGCCTTCGCGCGTTCGATCATCTCGGCGTACTGTTCCGGCGTTGCGATGGGCACGTGGATCTCCTTCGACTTCGGTGATGTCCCCGCCGATCGTAGTCAGCCGGACTGGAGGGACGGTGCGGGTTACGCGGTCGGCTCGCGTCCGCCGTGCACATGCGTGCACGGGCCCGGTGTCCGGACCGCCGGTCGGCCGCCGGTCGGTAGGCTCGGGTCGTGACTCCCTCTACGGAAACCGGCTCCCTGTTCCTCCAGCCCGACCGCAACCTGGCCCTCGAGCTCGTGCGTGCGACGGAGGCCGCCGCGATCCGTGCGCAGCCGTGGGTCGGGCGTGGTGAGAAGAACCTCGCCGACGGTGCGGCCGTCGACGCGATGCGCAAGTTCCTCGGCACCGTGAACTTCGACGGCGTCGTCGTCATCGGTGAGGGCGAGAAGGACAACGCCCCGATGCTCTACAACGGCGAGCACGTCGGCAACGGGCACGGCCCGGCCTGCGACATCGCGGTCGACCCGATCGACGGCACCTCGCTCACCGCCGCCGGCCGTCAGAACGCCATCTCCGTCATGGCCGTCTCGGACCGCGGTTCGATGTACGACCCCTCCGCCGTGTTCTACATGGACAAGATCGCCGCCGGCCCCGAGGGCCGCGGGGTCCTGGACCTCGAGAAGCCCATCGGCGAGAACATCCGCGCGCTGGCGAAGGCCAAGGGCAAGGACCTCGAGGACATGGTCGTGGCCGTGCTCGACCGTCCCCGCCACGACGAGCTGATCCGCGCGATCCGTGCAACCGGCGCCGGCACGCGTCTGCTGCTCGACGGTGACGTCGCCGGTGGCATCGCCGCGGCGCTGCCCGGCTCGACGATCGACATGTGCGTCGGCGTCGGTGGCACCCCCGAGGGCATCATCACGGCGTGCGCGATCAAGGCGCTCGGCGGTGTGATCCTCGGCAAGCTCCAGCCGAAGGACGACGAGGAGCGCGAGCGCGCCATCGCCGCCGGCCACGACCTGGACAAGGTCCTCGACCAGGACGACCTGGTCACGGGTGACAACACGTTCTTCGTCGCCACCGGCGTCACCGACGGCGTCCTGGTCGACGGTGTCCGTCGCTCGCGCGGTGTCATCCACACCGACTCGCTCGTGCTGCGGTCGCGCTCGAACACCATCCGTCGCATCCAGGCGGACCACCGTGCGGAGAAGTGGTTCTAGGCAGAACTTCCGTCCGCCGTCTCGGGGCGTCGCCGGTCCGCCGTCGGCGCCCCGTTGCACAGGCTCGACGCATGACTGTCACCACGGCACGGATCGTCGGACTGGACACCGCAGGCATCCGCACCCTGCGTGCGCAAGCGGACGGCACGGACGACCGCCTGCCGCACGTCGTGCCGGTGGCGCCTGACCTCGGGGTGATCCTCGCCGATGACGACGGGTCGGTCCTCACCACGTCGGCGCTCGCCGAGACGGGGTGGACGGACGAGGACGTCCTGCGTGCGGCCGTTGCTGCTGCGCAGGAGCAGGCCGGCGGTGACGTCGCGGTGATCCAGGCCGGCACGATCGTCATCCAGGACCCTGACCTCGCCGTCGTGCTCGTGCTCGCACCGCAGACGTTCCAGGGCATCGAGTTCCGCGGCAGCGCAGTGGTCTTCCCGGTGGCGCCGACGACGTTCATCGTCACCGGCGACCAGGACGAGGACGGGCTCCAGGTCGCGGCCGGTGTCGTCCAGCAGATCCTGGCCGACGACGAGGGCGAGGTCCTGAGCGGACCGCCCATGGTGCTGCGCGCTGACGGGTGGGTACGGTTCGAGCACCCGTCGCTCGACGGGGAACTGCGGACGATCCGAGCGCTGTGGACGTCGACGGTCGCGAACCTGCAGCAGGACGACCTGCAGGCGTCGTTCGATCGCCGGGGCGAGGAAGTCCACGTCGCTGCGGTGTCGGTTGCGCGGCTCGCCGAAGACTCCCCGGCCTTCTCGTACTCGTCGTGGACCCAGGACGTCGAGACGATCGTCGCCGCGGTCGACACCGTGGTGCTCGTCACACTCGACGGCCAGACACAGCCCGTGCCCTTCGGTCGGCTCCGGGAGTTGGCGACCGACCTGATCGACGAGCTCGATGTCCGCCCCGCCCGGTACCGGTTCCGAGGGTTCCCGGAGCTCGGTGCCATCCGGGCAGCCCTCTGACGCCGCGGCCGCGTCGGGGGCACGCGTCCACGTCGATGTCCCCTGATATGGTCACATTCGCGCGCCTGTGGAGAACAGGGCGAGAGATCGGACCTGGGGAGGAATGATGGGGCGGCCGTCGGGGTGGGACGTTGTCGATCAGGGTGATGATCCGGTCAAGGGTGATCCGTCGACGTTGCGGATGATGTCGCGGGAGTACCAGCGCATCTCCGACGCGGCGGATGACGCCTCGACCCGGCTGCAGTCGGTGAAGGGGTCCGGGTGGCTGACCGACTGGGAGGTGAAGCGGCCGACGTGTTCGTCGACGCGATCGAGGACACCCCGTCGGACCTGACCAAGCTCGTCGACTCGTACGAACTCGCTGCGACGGCGTTGTCGGGGTGGGCGGACACGGTCGATGACACCCAGTACCGGGCTGATGGGGCGCTCGCGGACGCGAAGGACGCCTCCGGGGACCTCGCCGCGGCGCAGGACCGGCTCTCCGATGCGCAGTCGAACCTGTCGCACTACCAGTCGGCGTCGAAGGACCTGTCGAAGGTCGCGGACGAGTACCCGGCCGGCTCCGACGTGCCGGACGGGGTGGACGTGCCGTCGCCGGCGCAGTTGCGGGCCGCGTCCGACAACGCCGCCGTCGCGCAGGGGTCGGTGTCGTCCGCGCAGGGCGACATCGCGGCGGCGCAGTCGCGGATCGACGCGGCGAAGCGGCTCGTGGCGGATGCGAAGGGTGACTGGCAGGACGCGGAGCAGCGGACTGCGACGAAGATCGGTGAAGCCGCCGACGCGGGGCTGGGGAAGCAGTCCACGTGGGACAAGATCTTCGGGTCCGAGGCGTGGGAGACCATCGTGTCGGTGGCGAAGGTGGTCGTCGCTGTGGGCGGGATCATCGCGATGATCATCCCTGGGCCGTGGACGTTGATCATCGCGGCGATCGCGCTCGTGGTGTTGGCGGACACGTTGTACAAGATGAGCAAGGGCGAAGCCGACGGGTGGGACCTCGCGTTCTCCCTGCTCGACTGCGTCCCGTTGGCCAGCGGTCTGGGACGAACCGCGGCGATCGCGCGAGTAGCTGGCGAGCTCGCAAGCGCTCCGAAGGTGGTCGCCGCCTCGACGAAGGCTGTCGAGACAGGCACGAAGATCAGGAGAACGCTGCGGGACGTCTCCCCAGAACTCGCCGCGCGTGTGCGCGCCAACCCAGCCGTCCGGAGCAGAGTTCAGCTGCGGAAAGACACCAAGTTGGCGATCATCCGGGACGCAGAGCGGACCCCCGACGGTGACATCCTTTCCGGTACCGGTACCGGTACCGTCATCCCGATCAAACGGACGCCGGAGGGGCACCCTGTGCTGCATCATCCGAAGACGGGTCGTCCGTCTGACACCGGCATGACTGTGCCGGAGGCCGGAGCGGTGCATTACGGGCACCGCCCTGGCCACGAGTGGAGCGAGACCCGCATTCATGCCACGGAGAATGGATGGAGTCGACGGCGCGTCATCGAACACGAGAACGATCCGAAGAAGTTCCGACTCGAGGATCCTGACGAGAACATGTCACATGCGCACGAGGCCGGACGCGGAAGCGCTCGATAGAATCAACCGATGAGCACTGCAACCGACAGTTCTGCTTTCTGGGACGCGATCACGGCCGACGATCCGCGGGCGATCGCGAGGACAGCAGCTGAAGGTTTCGAAGCGTCGGCAGCGTCACGAGTGAACCCGGATGCCATCACGCCGCTCCACTTCGCCGCTCAGAACGGTGCGGTGCAAGCGATGCGAGCGCTCTTGGACCTCGGGGTGGAGGTAGACGCGCGGGATCGATGGGGGTCGACGGCTCTCCAGCTCGCAGTAGCCAACTCGGGTGACGGCGGAATCGATCCGGTGACCCTCTTGCTCGCTGCCGGAGCCGATCCCTGCTCCGTCAACGACCTTGGCGCGACCCCGCTGAGCTACGCTCGACTCTTTGCGGACGCGCCCGACGGGATCATCACCGCGCTGCACCGAGACCGGGCGGTCGATGACGACGAGGGGATGGATCAGTCGTGTTTGAGGCCGCTGCGCGCGGGTCACTCGCCGATATTCAAGCGGCAGTTCGAGGCGATCCGGCCGTGCTCAACTCGACGGTAGATGGGGAGACCCCGCTTCGTCTCCTCGTCCGACGTGCTCTTCCTGTGCGACCAAATCGACCAAACCCGCACCCGCTCGCTGTGGGCGACGCGGTGTCGGGTGCAAATGCGATGTTGAGTGCCGGAGCCAAAGCCCGCAAAGTTGGTGCAGACGGCTTCACCGCTCAAGGGTTCGCGCGAGCATTCCTGGCGCCGAAGCCCCTGATCAAGACCCTTGACGCAGCGGCCAAGAAGGAGCGTGCATGACCCTGCCACGTGTTGTGCAAGACGTAGGATGGATTGCCTCATTCCTCGGAGCCGACGTCGGTGCTGCGCAGCAGGTAGGCGAGGTCGATGGGATCGACCTTCTGGCGATCTCCGGCCCCAAGGAACCGTTCGTCGTGGTGATGTCCGCGGGACTGGCTGAGCGTCCGATCGCAAGCATGTTTCCCCAAGAACTCCTCGTGACAGTGCAAGCTGACCACTGGGAGGGCGCGCTCATTCTGCTGCAGACCGCATTGGAAGTCGCCCTTGAACGCGGGCGCGGGTTCACCTACGGGGATCTGGTCGGGAACAGCGAACCGCTTCTCATCGGAACGCGCATCTCGGGCTTGATCGCCGATGTGAACCCGTGGCTCCCGGCCGAGTCAGCGACCCGTCGTGATGGCCGTGAAGTGCAGACCATGTTCGTCTCGATGCTCCCGCTGACGGACGAAGAGCTCGAGACGCTCACGCGCACACCAGAGGCTGAGCGCGATTCGGCGCTCGGGAAACTCGATGATCAAGATCTCTTGAACCTCAAGCGGCCATGAACCTCGCGAAGCCGAAGCGGCCGAGGTTCGGACAGTGAGCCGAGGCACGAACTGGTCGAAAGCGAAGCCAGCCGGGTCTCACGACCTCCCGAAGCTCACCGGAGCACCACAGTGAGGGAACGTCGACTAACAACCGTCGAGGAACGGCGAGTCGAGGCGCGCTTGATCGCGCCCGAGGGATTCCAGTACCCCGAGCGCTTCCAACGTGCCCTTGCACAAGACCCGCTTCCCGACATCGATCCCTTCATGTGGACGTCTGAGTACGAGAGCCAGACAAAGAACTGGGCTGACATCGTTGCGGAGCAGTATCCGACCCGTTCCCTCGTGCCCTTCGCGAAGCACCAGGACACGGACGACGTGTTCTGTTTCGACGGTGGCGACCGTTCGGGCGACCCTCTTGTGCTGATCATCCACACGTTCGCTTCGCCCGGGACGGAGTACCGGGGTCAGTGGACGTCGTTCGACGTCTGGTGGGAGGAGATGGAGGAGCACCGAGCAGTGTGGCTCGCGGAGCAGGAAGGCCTGATCCACGGGTGACGGTCAGTCCTCGTCGACCGCCCCCACCAGCTCCGGCGCCGTGAGCAACCGCGGCTCGTCCTCGATCGACGCCGGGTCCGCGATCACCTTCGACTCGTCGAGCAGCGACAACCGCCGTGCACTCGGCAGCACCTGCCGCTCGAGCGACCCCACGAACCGGTTGTAGTCGACGACGGAGCCCCGGATCGAACGCCCGAGCTTGTCGACGTGCCCCGCCATCGTGGACAGCCGACCGTAGAGCTCGCGCGAGACGCGGAAGAGCTCGTGCGCTTCTTGCGAGACGACGTCCTGCTGCCACGAGAACGCGACGGTCTTCAGCACGGACCACAGGGTCACGGGCGAGGCGAGCGCGATGCGCTTGCGGAAGGCGTGGTCGAGCAGGCCGGGGTCGGCGGCGAGGGCGCTCGAGATGAGCGACTCGGACGGGATGAAGGCGACGGTGAGCTCGGGGGAGGCGTCGTACCCGGTCCAGTACTCGCGCGCGGCCAGGGCGTCGACGTGCGCGCGGAGCGCCTTGACGTGCTGCCCGATGAGCGCCTCGCGGCGAGCCCCTCGGTGCCGGTTGCGGTCGCCGGGATCTCGGCGGCCTGCAGGTAGGCGCTGAACGGCACCTTGGCGTCGACGGCGATGGTCTTGCCGCCGGGCAGGTGCACGACCATGTCGGGCCGGGCGGTGCCGGCCGAGGTGGTGACCGAGGACTGCACGTCGAAGTCGACCCGCTCGAGCAACCCGGCGGCCTCGACCACGTTGCGCAGCTGCGTCTCACCCCACACCCCGCGGGTGCTGTTCGACGACAGGGCGCTGGCCAGGGTGTCGGCCGTGGCGCGCAGGCGTTCCTCGGACTCGGCGGCCGACCGGAGCTGCGCGGACAGGGCGCCGTACTGCTCGCTGCGGGACTGCTCGAGCTCGGCGATCTTCGTGCGCATGACGTCGAGGGTCTGCGCGACGGGGCTGAGGGCGGACAGCACCTTCGACTCGTTCTGGTTCCGGGCCGAGTCGGCGCCGTGCATGCGCTGCATGAGGTGCTCGAGCTCGGCCGCGCGCCGTTCGAGGGAGTCGACCTGTCGGCGGTACTGGGCGTCCTGCGCGTCGAGGCGTTCCTCGGCGTCGCGGCGGACCTCGTCGAGCCGCGTGCGGAGTGCCTCGGCGCTCGCGCGGGACGCTGCGGCGTCGACGCCGGCGCGCGACCGCGCGAGCGACCAGGCGACGACCGCACCGACGGCGATGCCGATCACGAGACCGATGACCAGGGCGAGGATCTGCATGTCGTGACCCTGGCAGAACCCACCGACACCGGGCCTCCCGGCCCACCGACACCGGGCCTCCCGGCCCACCGACACCGGGCCTCCCGGCCCACCGATCCCGGGTTTCCTGGCGCAGCGACGCGGCCACCGGCCCGGCGGGACCAGCCCGGGAAACCATGTCATGACATTAGGGCAAACACGGTGTACAGTCGTGAACGTCCGCCGATGAAGCCGCACGGAAGGTCCACCACGTCGCATGACGAACCCCGCTCCCCACGCCTACGACGTGATCACGATGGGACGCGTCAGCGTCGACATCTACCCGCAGCAGACCGGCCCGCTCGAAGACGTCACGACGTTCTCGAAGTCCGTCGGCGGCAGCGCGACCAACGTCGCCATCGCCGCAGCGCGCCACGGTGCCGACGCCGCGGTCATCACCCGCACCGGCAACGACCCCTTCGGCCGGTACATCGCCCGCACCCTGCCGGAGTTCGGCGTCGCGAACGCCTTCGTCGAGACGGTCGAGGGGCTGAACACCCCCGTCGCGTTCTGCGAGATCTTCCCGCCGGACGACTTCCCGCTGTACTTCTACCGTGCCCCGAAGGCGCCGGACCTGATGATCACGGCGAAGTCGCTGCCGCTGCACGAGATCGAGCGGGCGAGGATCTTCTGGACCACGGTGACCGGCCTGAGCGAAGAGCCGAGTCGGCAGGCACACCACGTCGCGTACGAAGCGCGCACAGCCGCGCAGAACAGCACGAAGAACCACACCGTCTTGGACCTGGACTACCGCTCGATGTTCTGGTCGAGCCCCGAGGCCGCGACGCGCGAGGTCGCCGTCGCCCTCGAGCACGCCACGGTCGCCGTCGGCAACCGCGAGGAGTGCGAGGTCGCCGTCGGTGAGACCGACCCGGTCCGTGCGGCCGATGCCCTGCTCGAGCGCGGCGTCGAGATCGCCATCGTCAAGCAGGGTCCCAAGGGCGTGCTGGCGAAGACCCGCGACGAGATCGTCGAGTTCCGCCCGCACCACATCGACGTCGTCAACGGGCTCGGCTCGGGCGACGGCTTCGGCGGCGCGCTGACCCACGGCCTGCTGCAGGGCTGGGGCCTCGAGCGGATCCTCGCCTTCTGCAACGCCGCCGGCGCCATCGTCGCGACCCGGTTCGAGTGCTCGACGGCGATGCCCACGAGCGACGAGATCGAGCAGTTCCTGACCGACAACCCCGCCGAGGGAACGACGCACACGAGCACGGGTACGACCAACACCGAGGAGAAGACCCATGCCTGAGATCAGCCCCGCTGACTTCCAGCGCCTCCGGGACATCCGCGCCGGACAGCCCGAACTGGTGCGGTCCGTGCTCGACGCTCGGCACAAGCGCTCCCTGCTCGCCGACGACGGCAAGCTCTTCATCGTCGCCGCCGACCACCCGGCACGCGGCGCCCTGGCGGTCCGGAACGACGAGTCCGCCATGGCCGACCGCTACGACCTGCTCGAGCGGCTCGTCACGGCGCTCGGTCGCCCCGGCGTCGACGGGGTGCTCGGGACGCCCGACATCCTCGAGGACCTGGCACTGCTCGGCGCCCTCGACGGCAAGGTCGTCGTCGGGTCGATGAACCGCGGCGGGCTGCGCGGCGCGACGTTCGAGATGGACGACCGCTACACCGCCTACTCGGCGCAGGCCATCAAGGACTCCGGGCTCGACTTCGCCAAGCTCCTGGTGCGCATCGCGCTCGAGGACGCGGGCACGGCCCCGACGCTCGAGGCCACGGCCCGCGCCGTGAGCGAGGCCGCCGCACTCCAGCTGCCGATCATGCTCGAACCGTTCATGTCCGCGTGGCAGGACGGCCGGGTCGTGAACGACCTGACCGCCGACGCCGTCATCACCTCGATGGCGATCGCCGCGGGCCTGGGGGAGTCCAGCGCCTACAGCTGGCTGAAGATCCCCGTCGTCGACGACATGGAGCGGGTGATGGCGGCGACGACGCTGCCGACGCTCCTGCTCGGTGGCGACCCGTCGAGCAAGCCGCTCGAGACGTACGCCAAGTGGGCCGACGCCCTCGCACTCCCCGGCGTGCGCGGCCTGGTCGTCGGTCGGACCCTGCTCTACCCGCCGGACGGCGACGTCGCCACCGCGGTCGACGTCGCCGCCGGCCTCGTCCACACCGGGAGCGCCGGCACCGGGAACGCCGGCACCACGCACGAACACGCCACCACACTCGAAGGAAGCAACGCATGACCACCACGGAGACCGCCACCACCACCGTCGGCCACTGGATCGGCGGCAAGCACGTCGAGTCCGCGTCGGGCAACAGCGCCCCCGTGTACGACCCGGCCCTGGGCGTCGCGACGAAGCAGGTCGCCCTGGCGAACGAGGACGAGATCCAGGCCGCCATCGCGAGCGCCAAGGCGGCGTTCCCGGCGTGGAGCAACCTGTCGCTCACCAAGCGCCAGCAGATCCTGTTCTCGTTCCGCGAGATCCTGAACCGCGACAAGGGCGAGCTCGCCGAGATCATCACGAGCGAGCACGGCAAGGTCATCGACGACGCCCTGGGTGAGATCGCCCGTGGGCAGGAGGTCGTGGAGCTCGCGACGAACATCCCGAGCCTGCTCAAGGGCGAGTTCTCCGACCAGGTCTCGACCGGCATCGACGTGTACTCGATCCGGCAGCCGCTCGGCGTCGTGGGCATCATCAGCCCCTTCAACTTCCCGGCGATGGTGCCGCTGTGGTTCCTGCCGATCGCGATCGCCGCGGGCAACACCGTCGTGCTGAAGCCGTCCGAGAAGGACCCGAGCGCCGCCATCTGGCTCGCCGAGAAGTTCTCCGAAGCCGGTCTGCCCGACGGCGTCTTCAACGTCCTGAACGGCGACAAGCTCTCGGTCGACGGCCTGCTCACGAGCCCCGACGTCGAGTCGATCTCGTTCGTCGGTTCCACGCCGATCGCGCAGTACGTCTACGAGACCGGCACGAAGCACGGCAAGCGCGTGCAGGCCCTGGGCGGCGCGAAGAACCACATGCTGGTGCTGCCGGACGCCGACCTCGACCTGGTCGCGGACAACGCCATCAACGCGGGCTTCGGCTCCGCTGGTGAGCGCTGCATGGCGATCTCGGTCGTCGTCGCCGTCGAGCCGGTGGCCGACGAGCTCATCCAGAAGATCAAGGACCGCGCGGCCACCCTGCGCATCGGCGACGGTCGTCGCGGATGCGACATGGGCCCGCTCGTCACGAAGCAGCACCGTGACAAGGTCGCCTCGTACATCGAGGTCGCAGAGCAGGACGGTGCGGTGGTTGTGGTGGACGGCCGCACCGTCCGACCCGACGGCGACGAGAACGGCTTCTGGCTGGGCCCGACGCTGATCGACCAGGTCCCCACCACGAGCCGCGTCTACACCGAGGAGATCTTCGGCCCGGTGCTGAGCGTCGTCCGCGTCGCCACGTACGAGGAGGGCCTCGAGCTCATCAACTCGGGTGCGTACGGCAACGGAACCGCCATCTTCACCAACGACGGCGGCGCGGCGCGTCGTTTCCAGCGGGACGTGCAGGTCGGCATGATCGGCATCAACGTCCCGATCCCCGTGCCGGTCGCGTACTTCTCGTTCGGCGGCTGGAAGAACTCGCTGTTCGGTGACCACAAGGCGTACGGCGCCGACGGCGTGAGCTTCTTCACCCGCCAGAAGGCGATCACGAGCCGCTGGCTCGACCCGTCGCACGGCGGCATCAACCTCGGCTTCCCGTCGAACAACTGAGCCGCAGCATGGCGAACGAACAGCACGAGCACGAGCACGACCAGTGGTTCATCCCGAAGGGGAGCCGGCCGGAGGCCGGCTGGACCGACGTCGTCGACGGCCGCATCGCAGGATGGGCGCACACCGGGCTCCGGACCGGCACCCTGACGGACGGTGACCCGACCGGCACGCGCGAGTTGCGCCTCCCGGCCGACGCCGTGGAGCGCATCGTCGTGCCGCTCGCCGGGTCGTTCCACGTGACCTACGCGGGCGCCGCCGAGGACGGCGAGCAGGCCCTGCAGGGACGCGCGAGCGTCTTCGAGGGCCCCACCGACGTCCTGTACCTGGGGTCCGGCACCGCGGCGACGATCACCGGCGCAGGCCGGTTCGCGGTCGCCGAGGCGCCCACCGACACCGTCGAGCCGACCACGTACGTGGCCCGGCAGGACGTGCCGGTTGAGCTCCGCGGTGCCGGGCAGTCCAGCCGCCAGGTGCACAACTTCGGCACCCCGGCGGCCCTCGACGCCGACAAGTTCATCGTGTGCGAGGTGATCACGCCGGCCGGCAACTGGTCGTCGTACCCGCCGCACAAGCACGACACCAACGTGCCGGGCGAGGAGTCGAACCTCGAGGAGATCTACTACTACGAGTCCGCGGTCGCACGCGGCCTCTCCGCTCCGGCCACCGCCGACCCGTTCGCCCTGCACCGGACCTACGCCTCGGACGACCGTCCGATCGACGAGTTCCGCGAAGTGCGCACCGGCGACATCGCGCTGGTGCCGCACGGCTGGCACGGTCCCGCCGTCGCTGCTCCGGGCTACGACATGTACTACCTGAACGTGATGGCCGGGCCCGACCCGGAGCGCGTCTGGAACATCACCGACGACCCGGCCCACGGCTGGGTCCGCCAGGCCTGGGCGAGCGAGCAGCTCGACCCGCGCCTGCCCTACGAGAAGGAGTCCGCGTGACCACCACCACGCGCGAAGCCGGCGCGACGCGCCGGATGACCGTCGGCCAGGCACTCGTCGAGTTCCTGGCGAACCAGTGGACCGTCGACGGTGACGTCCGCGAACGCACCATCCCGGGGATCTTCGGCATCTTCGGGCACGGCAACGTCGCCGGCGTCGGACAGGCCATCAAGCAGCTCCACGTCGAACAGCCCGGCCTGCTGCCGTACCACCAGGCCCGCAACGAGCAGGCGATGGTCCACGAGGCCGTCGGCTTCGCCCGCATGCACCGCCGCCGTGCGACCTTCGCAGCGACCGCGTCGGTCGGCCCGGGTGCCGCGAACATGCTCACCGCTGCGGCGCTCGCGACGACGAACCGCCTGCCCGCACTGCTGCTGCCGTCGGACACGTTCGCGACGCGCACCACCGACCCGGTGCTCCAGCAGATCGAGCTGCCGCACGACACCTCGATCCAGGTGACGGACGCGTTCCGGCCGCTCTCGCGCTACTTCGACCGCGTCGAGCGCCCCGAGCAGCTGTTCTCGATCGCGCTCGCCGCGATGCGGGTGCTCACGGACCCGGCCGAGACCGGTGCCGTGACGATCGCCCTGCCCGAGGACGTCCAGGCCGAGGAGTTCGACGTCCCCGTCGCGTTCCTGCAGCCGCGCGAGTGGCACATCCGTCGGCCGCTGCCCGAGCACGGGCCGCTGGCGCGTGCCGTCGCCGCGATCCGGGGCGCGCAGCGTCCGGTGATCGTCGCGGGCGGTGGCGTGCTCTACTCCGGCGCGGAGCACGAGCTCGCCGCCTTCGTCGAGGCCACCGGCATCCCGGTCGGTACCTCGCAGGCCGGCGGCGGCTCGCTCGTCTGGGACCACCCGCAGTACCTCGGCGGCATCGGCGCGACCGGCACGGCCGCCGCGAACGCGGTCGCCGCGCAGGCGGACGTCGTGATCGGGATCGGCACGCGCTACAGCGACTTCACGACCGCGTCGCGGACCGCGTTCCAGAACCCGGACGTCACGTTCGTGAACGTCAACGTGGCCGCGTTCGACGCGTACAAGCACGGTTCGCAGCTGCCGCTGATCGCGGATGCCCGGGAGGCCCTGGTCGCGTTGACCGCGGCGCTCGCGTCGTCCGGGTCGTCACCCGCAGAGCCCGCGTTCGTCGTCGACGCAGCCTACGCTGCGGAGATCGCGTCGCTGAAGGCGGCGTGGGACGCAGCCGTCGACGGCGCGTTCGCGCCGTCCGGCGCCGACCTGCCCGGTCAGCCGGAGATCATCGGCGCCGTGCAGTCGGTGTCCGACCCGCGCGACGTCGTCATCCAGGCGGCCGGCTCCCTGCCCGGCGACCTGCACAAGCTCTGGCGCGTGCGGGACGCCCTCGGGTACCACGTCGAGTACGCGTTCTCGTGCATGGGCTACGAGATCGCCGGCGGCATCGGCGTCCGTCGTGGCGCCCCGGACCGCGAGGCGATCGTCATGGTCGGCGACGGCAGCTACCTCATGCTGCACACCGAGCTCGTCACCGCCGTGGCCGAGGGCATCAAGATCATCGTCGTGCTCATCCAGAACCACGGGTACGCGTCGATCGGGCACCTGTCCGAGACCGTCGGGTCCGAGCGCTACGGCACGAAGTACCGCTACCTGGACGAGACGCAGTCGTTCGACAACGGCGACCCGCTGCCGGTCGACCTCGCGGCGAACGCGCGGTCGTACGGCGTCGACGTGATCGAGGTCCAGCCCGGCCCGGACAGCATCGAGGACCTCAAGGCCGCGGTGCGCCAGGCGAAGGCGAACGACCACACCACCCTCGTGCACATCAACTCGGACCCGCTGGTCTACGCCCCCGAGGGCGACGGCTGGTGGGACGTGCCGGTGGCGCAGACCTCGACGCTGTCGAGCACGCAGACCGCCCGCGCCGAGTACGAGCAGCAGGTCGCTACGCAGCGCCCGCTGCTCGGATGAGCACCACCGTCCACCACATGCACCACACCCAGAAAGCAGACGACGACGTCATGACCGACACCGCCACCGCCACCGACGCCATCCGGATCGGCACCGCCCCCGACTCGTGGGGCGTCTGGTTCCCCGACGACCCCAAGCAGGTGCCGTGGAAGCGCTTCCTCGACGAAGCGGCCGCTGCCGGGTACGAGTGGATCGAGCTCGGACCGTACGGCTACCTGCCGACCGACCCGTCGCAGCTGTCGGACGAGCTTGAGTCGCGCGGGCTGAAGCTGTCCGCCGGCACGGTGTTCACCGGGTTCCACAAGGGCGAGGACCAGTTCCAGCGTGCCTGGGACCAGGCCGTGGCGGTCGCGGGTCTGGCGGCGAAGCTCGGCGCCCAGCACCTCGTGACGATCCCGGACCTGTGGCGCTCGGACGCCACGGAGGAGGTCCTCGAGTCGCGCACCCTGACCGACGAGCAGTGGGACCGCCTCGGCAAGGGGCACGACCAGCTCGGCAAGGCGCTGCTCGAGGAGTACGGCGTCCACCAGCAGTTCCACACCCATGCGGACAGCCACGTCGGCACCTACAAGGAGACCGTGCGGTTCCTCGAGGTGACGAACCCCGAGTACACGAACCTCTGCCTCGACACCGGCCACTTCGCGTACTACGGCGGCGACAACCTCAAGCTCATCGCCGCACACCCGGAGCGCATCGGATACCTGCACCTCAAGCAGGTCGACACCGACCTGCTGTTCGACGTGCTGAAGAACGACGTGCCGTTCGCCACCGCCGTGTCCCAGGGGATCATGACCGAGCCGCCGCACGGCACCCCGGAGCTCGGCCCGATCATCGAGGCGGTCGCGAAGATCAACCCGGACGTCTTCGGCATCGTCGAGCAGGACATGTACGGCTGCTCGGTCGACGCCCCCGGCCCGATCGCCGAGCGCACCTTCCAGCACATCTTCGGTTCCACGTCCGCCGCCCGCGTGTCCTGACCGGCCCAGCAGCCGTCCACGCAGCGTCATCTACCCCAGGAGCACCGCCATGAGCACCACTGACAACCTCCGCGTCGCCGTCGTCGGCGCGGGCGCCATGGGCAGCGACCACATCCGTCGCATCACCTCGACCATCGCCGGCGCCGACGTCGTCGCGATCGTCGACCCCGACACCGGCCGCGCGACCGCGGCCGTGGCGAAGGCGCCCGGCGCGATCACCGCGGCATCGTTCGAGGAGGCGCTCGACGCCACCGCGATCGACGCCGTCATCGTCGCGACGCCCGGCTTCCTGCACGAGCCGGTCCTGGTGCCGGCGATCGAGCGCGGTCTCGCCGTCCTGTGCGAGAAGCCGCTGACGACCTCGGCCGAGGACTCGTTGCGGATCGTCGAGCTCGAGCAGGCCACGTCCGACCGTCCGAAGATCCAGGTCGGCTTCATGCGCCGCTTCGACAAGGGCTACCAGGAGCTGCGCGCGCTGCGCGAGTCCGGGGCCAACGGCGCCCTGCTCGCGCTGCACCACGCGCACCGCAACCCGACCACGCCGCCGAACTTCAGCGAGTCGATGCTCATCCACGACTCGGTGATCCACGAGATCGACATCATCCCGTTCATCACGGGCGAGGCGATCACGAGCGTCGAGGTCAAGAAGCCCCGCAAGAACTCGCTGGCGCCGGCCGACCTGCCCGAGCCGCAGTTCGTGTTGTTCACCACCGAGTCCGGCACCATGGCGATCGTCGAGATCAACGTGAACGCCCAGTTCGGCTACCAGGTCACGACCGACGCGGTGTTCGAGTCCGGGGTCGCGTACATCGGTCGCGAGACCTCGCTCAACCTCGTGTCGCAAGGTGTCTCCGGCCAGGGCGTCACCCCGTCGTTCGTCGAGCGCTTCGGTGCCGCGTACGACGAAGAGGTGCAGCGCTGGGTCGACGCCGCGCGCACCGGTGGCATCGACGGCCCGAGCGCCTGGGACGGCTACACGGCGTCGGTCGTCGCCGAGGTCGCCGTGCGTGCGCAACAGTCCGGTGCGCTCGAGCCGATCACGTACGCCACAGCGAAGCCCGCGTTCTACGAGACGGCCTGATCGATGCCGAAGATCGCACTCGACCCCACGCCCTACCACCACGACCTGTCGCTGCTGGAGTTCCCGCAGAAGGTGGCCGACCTCGGCTACGAGTACCTGCAGCTCACCCCGCACAAGGACTTCATCCCGTTCTACCGGCACCCCACGGCCGACGACGACCTCGTCGACGCGTTCGCCGCGGCGTGCACGACGGCCGGGGTCCAGGTCGCGTCGGTCCTGCCCGTCCTGCGCTGGGCCGGCCCGGACAAGGAGGCCCGCGAGGCCGCCGTCAAGAAGTGGAAGCGGGTCATCGAGATCACGAAGCGCCTGGGCGTGGACACGATCAACACGGAGTTCTCCGGCCGCCCCGAACGCGCCGAGGAGTCCGAGGACCAGTTCCACTGGGCGATGGAGGAGCTCCTGCCGATCATCGAGGACTCCGGCATCCGGGTCCTCATCGACCCGCACCCCGACGACTTCGTCGAGGACGGACTCGAGGCGCTCCGGGTGATCCGCGGGCTGAACTCGAAGAGCATCGGCTTCGTCTACGTCGCCTGCCACACGTTCCACTACGGCGGGAACATGGATGAGATCATCGACGCCGCGGGCGACTCGCTGCAGCTCGTGCACGTCGCCGACGCGTACGACCACCACCGGTCGCACGGCCTGCGCTACATCACCAACCCGCCTGGCAACCCGGTCCGCGTGCACCAGCACCTGCCGGTCGGCCAGGCGGACGTCGACTTCGACGCCTTCTGGGCCGCCCTCGACCGGGTCGGCTTCACGGCGCGCGAGGACACCGTCGCGGTGTCGAGCGTCTTCGCCGAGGACGAGAACGCCGACGAGGTCTCGCGCTTCCAGCTCGACACGATCAAGAAGGGACTCACACGATGACCGACACCCTCTCGTCACCGGCGATCACCGACGCCGACGTCCGACCCGTCACACTGCAGGCCGCGTCGCAGACCGTGACCGCCCTGTGGAACGACTCCGCCGACCCGCGCGAACTGTCCACCGCGATCCACGAGTACGGCGCCGTCGGGGCGACCTGCAACCCGGTGATCGCGTACACCTGCATCAAGCAGGACCCGGAGACGTGGGTGCCGCGCATCCGCGAGATCGCCGCGGAGCACCCGACGGCAGGGGAGTCCTGGATCGGCTGGAAGGCCGTCGAGGAGCTCTCCATCGCGGCGGCCGAGCAGCTGCTGCCCGCGTTCGAGGCGTCCGGCGGCCGCAACGGTCGCCTGTCGATGCAGACCGACCCGCGCTTCCACCGCGACGCCGACGCCCTGGTCGAGCAGGCCGTGCGGTTCTCGCAGCTCGCCCCGAACATCATCGTGAAGATCCCCGCCACCAAGGTCGGCATCGCCGCGATCGAGGAGGCCGCCTACCGCGGGGTCTCGATCAACGCGACGGTGTCGTTCACGGTGCCGCAGGTCGTCGCCGTCGGTGCGGCCATCGAGCGTGCGCTCGACCGTCGTGCCGCCGACGGGCTGCCCGACCAGGAGTTCGGCCACGTCGTCACGCTGATGGCCGGCCGGTTCGACGACTGGCTGAAGACCGTCGTCAAGCGCGACCACGTCATGGTCGACCCCGGCATCCTCGAGTGGGCCGGCGTCGCCGCGGTGAAGAACGCCTACCGGGTGTTCCAGGAGCGTGGCTTCCGGTCGCGCGTGCTCGTCGCCGCCTTCCGGAACGCCCTGCAGTGGTCGGAGTTCCAGGGCGGGGACCTCGTCGTCTCGCCGCCGTTCCAGTGGACGAAGGACATCAACGCGAACGCGTTCCCGTTCCGTCCGGACGCCATCCACGACGAGGTGCCGGCCGACGTCATCGCGGCCCTGCGCGCGGCGACGCCCGAGTTCGCGCGCGGGTACGACGTCGACGGCATGACGATCGACGAGTTCGACCGGTTCGGCGCCACGGTGACGACGCTGCGCCAGTTCCTCGACGCCGACGCGCAGCTCGACGCCCTGGTGCGGGACATCATCTTCCCGCCGAACTGAGCCGAGTCACTTCGTGAGCAGAAGACGTCGGGTCGCCCCAGGTGACCCGACGTCTTCTGCTCACGGTCTTCGTACTGACAAACCACGAGCAATCCCGTACGATGGTTGGCGCGCTCCAATCGGCGCCCACGAACGAAGGAGTTCCCATGGACAGCATCGGCGTCGGCCTCGTCTCGGTCGGCTGGATGGGGCGGCTGCACTCGCGCGCCTACCGCGCCCTGCCGGACCACTTCCCCGAGCTCGGCGTGCAGCCACGGCTCGTCGTCGCCGCGGACCCGATCGAGGCCGCACGCGACCAAGCCGTCACCCGCCTGGGCTACGAGCGGGCTGTCGCGGACTACCACGAGGTCCTGGCCGACCCGGCCGTCGACGTCGTCTCGATCTGCTCGCCGAACTTCCTGCACCGCGAGATGGCGGTCGCCGCTGCCGAGGCCGGCAAGCCGTTCTGGATCGAGAAGCCGATGGGCCGCTACGCCAGCGACTCCCGGCAGATCCACGAGGCCGTCCAGCGTGCGGGCGTCATCACGAGCGTCGGGTTCAACTACCGGCACGCACCCGCGATCGAGCGGGCACGCGAACTCGTGCGCAGCGGTCGCCTCGGTCGCATCACGAACGTGCGCGGGTCGCTGCTCGCCGACTACTCGTCGGACCCCGCGGCGCCGCTCACGTGGCGCTTCGAGCGGGAGCGTGCCGGTTCGGGCGTGCTCGGCGACCTGCTGTCGCACGGCCTCGACCTGGCGCAGTACGTCGTCGGCCGGATCGCCAGCGTGAGCGCACTGGCCGAGACGTTCATCCAGGAGCGCCCGAAGCCGGCCGCGGGCATCGTCGACCGGAGCGCCGCAGCCACCGGCGAGCTCGGCCGCGTCGAGAACGAGGACTACGCAGCCCTGCTCTTCCGCTTCGAGGACGGTGCCGTCGGCACCATGGACTCGAGCCGCGTCATGCGGGGACCGCACGCTGAGTACACGCTCGAGATCTACGGCACCAAGGGTTCGGTGCGGTGGGACTTCCAGCGGCTCAACGAGCTCGAGGTGTACCTCGACGGGCAGGAGGTCGACGGCTACGCCACGCACTACGTCGCCTCGGGTGACGGCGAGTTCGCGCGCTTCCAGCCCGGCGCCGGCACGGCCATGGGCTACGACGACCTGAAGACGATCGAGGCCGCCCAGTTCATCGCGAGCGTCCGTCGCGGGGAGCAGCTCGCGCCGTCGGTTGCCGACGGACTGGCCGCTGCGTCCATCGTCGAGGCGGCGGAGGCGTCCCTCGCCGACGGCGCGTGGCACGACGTCGCGCGCGTCGACGGACCGCTCACCTACGCGGCGGCGACCCCGTGCTCTAGACGGTCGCGGACGACGGACGGGAGGCGCGGTGCCAGCTGGCACCGCGCCTCCAGTCCGTCTGTTGCCGGGTCTCGATCCATGTTAGTTTGTCAGGACAAAGTCCCGAACTGCAGGAGGCACCATGCCGCTCGTCCGTATCGACCTCGCCACCGGCCGCACGCCGCAGGCGGTGCGCGCCATCGCCGACGCGATCCACACGGCCATCGTCGACGTCTACGGGATCCCGCTGCGCGATCGCTTCCAGATCGTCACGGAGCACCCGGCGGGTCAGATCATCGCCGAGGACGCGGGGCTCGGCTTCGAGCGCACCGACGGCGTGGTGATGATCCAGGTCTTCACGCAGCGTGGGCGCACCGACGAGGCGAAGACGACGCTGTACGCGGCCGTCCACGACGCTCTGGCAGCGATTGGAGTGGCGTCCGAGGACGTCTTCATCGGCTACGTCGAGAACGGGCCGCAGGACTGGTCGTTCGGCTTCGGCCGCGCACAGTACGTGACCGGCGAGCTCGGCGTGCCCGCGTCCGCCTGAGCGGGGGGGGGGGCTGCGCCCGCTCGCTCCGGCCCCGGCCCCGGCCCGAGGTTCCGAAATCTTGGCTTCTCGAGGCGTCCGGCGCTCGTCCGTGGAACCTCGGCGTCACGCGCGCGGCAGTTCGTGGAACCTCGACGTCACGCGGACAGCACGAACTGCCTACTTGTCGACGAGGGTGACCTCGAACGAGTAGCGGTCGGGGCGGTAGCAGTGCACGCCGTACTCGACCGCGCGGCCCGAGGCGTCGTACGCCGTGCGGCTCATGGTGAGCACGGGGTCGCCGTCCTCGATCTCGAGCAGACCGGCCTCTTCGTCGGTGACCGCGCGGGCACCGATCCGCTGCTTCGCCACCCGCATCGTCACACCGCGGCCGCGAAGCAGCTGGTACAGGCCGTGGTCCTGCAGGTCCTGGTCGGTGATCTCGAGGAACTCCGGCGGCAGGTAGTTCTCGAGGATCGCCATCGGGACGTCCTCGGCGAACCGCACGCGGCGGATGTGCGCCACGATCGTGCCGGGCTCGATGCTCAGGGCTGCGGCGACCTCGTCCGAGGCAGGGACGTCGTTGCGCTCGAGGAGCTTCGTTGCCGGTGCCTGTGACCCCTGGGCCAGGTCGTCGTACAGGCTCGTGAGCTCGACCTTGCGGGTCACCGGGCCGTGCACGACCTGTGTGCCGATGCCGCGGCGGCGGACGAGCAGGCCCTTGTCGACGAGGTCCTGGATCGCCCGGCGGATCGTCGGGCGGGACAGCCCGAGGCGCTCGCCGAGCGCGATCTCGTTCTCGAGACGGGCGCCGGGAGGCATCACGCCGGAGCGGATCGACTCCTCGATGCGCGAGGCCACCTGGAAGTAGAGGGCATCGGACCCGACCGGTCCAGGTCCATGAACAGGTCGGACGGCAGCTGGCCTTCGTTGGTCATCGCGGTCCTTCGGGGAATTGCGGGTTCGGCAGCGATGCCGAGGGATTGTCGTGACAATACCACCGGGTGCTCTGCTCCCCGGTGTGCCACTCCCGTCAGTGCTCGACCGCGGCCTTCAGCTTGGCGAGGCCCTTCTCGAAGTCGCCGCCGAGGAACTTGTCCATGTTGACGAACACGCCCATCACGCGCGACATCAGGTTCTGCGGGCTCGTCATCGACCAGACGACCCGCGTGCCGTCGGTCGCTTCGTGCAACCGGAACGCCACCGCGCTCGACGACTTGAACGGTGCGGTGAACTGCAGGTCGACGTCGACCTCGGTGGCATCGACCCGGGTGATCGCCATCGATCCGGCACCGGCCTTGCGGTTGCCCTTCCAGCTGTAGGTCGAGCCGACCGCCCCCGGTTCACCGGTGTACGTCCGGTGCAGCGCGGGATCCTGCCCCTCCCACGGCGACCACTCGACCCAGCGGTGCAGGTCTGCCAGGTACGGCGTGATGTCCGTGGCGCGAGCCGTGATGACGGTCTCGCGTTCGATCGTGGTGGGCGCAGCCATGCGCTGAGCGTAGTGCCGCGGTCGAGGGCGCGACAGGGACCTTCGGATCGGCCGACTCGGCCGACTCGGCCGGCTCGGCCGACTCGGTGACCTCGGTCAGCTCAGTCGGCGAACACCATCGGGCGGTTCGACAGCCGTGGCTGCGGCGTCGAGGCCTTGGGCTTCTCGGCACGGGCCCGGACCGGGGCGATCGTCACCCGGGTCGCTGCCCCCAGGGCCTCGACCGTGTCGGTGCCGTGGTGGCTGGCAGCGTGGATGACGATCGCGGCGCACGCTTCGGCATCGGCGGCGGCGTCGTGGTGCTGGAAGCCCTCGAACCCGGCGGCCATCGCGGCGACCGGCAGCCGGTAGGAGTCGAGCGTGTAGGTCTTGCGGGCCACCGCGAGCGAGCACATCGAGTGGTGCTCGGCGAGGTCGATGCCGGTGGCCGAGCAGCCGCCGGCGATGACGCCCATGTCGAACCGAGCGTTGTGCGCGACCAGGACGTCACCCTCGGCGAAGGCCACGAGGTCGGGGTACTGCTGCTCCACGTCTTCGCGCGCACGACGTCCTCGGCGACGATCCCGTGGATCCGGGTGTTCCACTCGAGGAACGCGTCGTGTCCGAACGGCGGGCGGATGAACCACGACGCCCGGTCGACGACCCGGCCCGCGCGGACCTTGACGAGTCCGACGGAGCACGCACTGGCGGGCGAGCTGTTCGCGGTCTCGAAGTCGATCGCGGTGAAGTTCAACGGCACGGTTCCGATCGTCGCACGGGGCGCCGACATCGCCGGAAGCCGCCTCGGCGTTGCGGCCGGACGCTCAGCGGCGTCGTGCCGAGCGGGAACCGCTGCGCCGACGTCGCGCCGTTGCGCGCCAGGTCGCCGTCCGTCGGGCTCGTTCGCGCTTCCAGTGCGGCGCGAGCAGCGTGCCCACCATCTCGAACGCCACCGCGACGCCGTCCAGCCGCCAGCGCAGCGGCAGGCGCTCGACGTGTTCGGTGAGCCCGGCGGTCAGATCGCCGGTGACGACCGGGAACCCTGCGTCCCGGGGAGGGGATCCCGCGGAACCGGTCCTCTTCGGCGTAGTCGATCGTGTCGTCCTCGGGGTCGTAGACGACCAGGACGTCCGCCTCGAGCTCGGCCATCGCGTCGTGCAGCTGCTCGAGCTCAGCGCGGGAGGCCTGCTCGAGTGCGGCGAGGGTCTTCGGGGCGAAGCGCTGCCGCAGCGCCGGTGCTCCCATGCCCACCGAGTGCACACCGCGCTCGTCGCGTTCGAACCACATCGACGTCCTCCTGTTCCGTCGCCCGGTCCGGACGACGGGGTCCACGCTGCCACGACCGGCTCGCGCCGGTTCTGAAGGACGGACTGGAGGCCCGGGTCGGCTCCGGCGGGCCGCCGCCGGTAGGCTCTTCTTCCGTGGCTCTCACCATCGGAATCGTCGGTCTCCCGAACGTCGGCAAGTCGACCCTGTTCAACGCCCTGACCAAGAACCAGGTCCTCGCCGCGAACTACCCGTTCGCGACGATCGAGCCGAACGTCGGGGTGGTGAACCTGCCCGACTCGCGGCTCGACCAGCTCGCCGAACTCTTCCACTCGGAGAAGACCGTGCCCGCGCCGGTGTCCTTCGTCGACATCGCCGGCATCGTCAAGGGTGCAAGCGAGGGTGAAGGGCTCGGCAACAAGTTCCTCGCCAACATCCGCGAGGCCGACGCCATCGCGCAGGTCGTCCGCGGCTTCACCGACGACGACGTCGTGCACGTCGCGAACAAGGTGTCCCCGAAGGACGACCTCGAGGTCATCAACACCGAGCTGATCCTCGCCGACATGGAGACGATCGACAAGGCGCTCCCGCGGTACGAGAAGACCGTGAAGCTGAAGCAGGCCGAGCCGATCGTGCTCGAGACCGCTCGCGAGGCCCGTGCCGCGCTCGAGCAGGGCACCCTGCTGTCCGCCACCACGATCGACCTCGCGCCGATCGCCGAGCTCGGACTCCTGTCGGCCAAGCCCTTCATCTTCGTGTTCAACGTCGACGAAGCGATCCTGACCGACGACGCCCGCAAGGCCGAGCTCGCCGCCCTCGTCGCTCCCGCCCAGGCCGTGTTCCTCGACGCCCAGGTCGAGTCGGAGCTCATCGACCTCGACCCCGCTGACGCGGCCGAGCTGCTCGAGTCGACCGGGCAGACCGAGTCCGGCCTCGACCAGCTCGCCCGGATCGGCTTCGACACCCTCGGGCTGCAGACCTACCTGACGGCCGGTCCGAAGGAAGCCCGTGCGTGGACGATCGGCAAGGGGTGGAAGGCGCCCCAGGCTGCCGGCGTCATCCACACCGACTTCGAGAAGGGCTTCATCAAGGCCGAGGTCATCTCGTTCGGTGACCTGGTCGAGACCGGCTCCATCGCCGAGGCCCGCGCTGCCGGCAAGGCCCGGATCGAGGGCAAGGACTACGTCATGCAGGACGGCGACGTGGTGGAGTTCCGCTTCAACAACTGACCCCGCCGCGGGTGCGCCAGGATGAGCGCATGACGAACCCACAGGCAGGTTGGTACGACGACGGTTCCGGCACCATGCGGTGGTGGGATGGTTCGGCGTGGACGGAGCAGGTGCAGCCGAAGGCACCGGGCGCGGCTGGCATCGGCGGAGTGATCGACCGTATCCAAGCGGAAGCCGCGGCGGGCGGGCAGCCTCGTCCGGCGCAGAACGGCATGAGCTACGTCGTCCTGCAGGTGGTGCTGCGGGAGAAGTTCTTCGGGACGGGGTCCGGCAACCTCACCGAGCTGGAGAAGGCGATCAACGCGCAGGCTGCGCTCGGTTACCGGCTCCACACGATCACGACTGCTTCGTCGGGCAGCACCGGATTCGGCGGCGGAGACCGGCTCCAAGCCACCATGGTGTTCGAGCGGATCAGCTGAGTCGGCGAGTTCGGCTGACGGCGCGCGTCGTCAGAGCGGCACGGCTTCGGTGAGAACATGCGCGAAGAACTTGTCGTGTTCGATGTCATCAGTGAGGACGTCGACCTCGAACCCGGTGAGGCGCTCGACCACATTGGCGAATCCGCCGAGGTCGAACAGCGAAGCCGCGGGCGTCAGGCTGACCAAGAGGTCGATGTCGCTGTGCTCGGTGTCGTGACCTCGAAGAGCAGATCCGAAGACGCGGACGTTCTCGATGTGGAAGCGCTTCGCCTCGTCGCGGATCGTGTCCGCGAAGACCACGAGGGGGATGCTCGGCCGGGTGCGAGCCGCGGTGAGGATCCACCCGAGCGACTCCGGGTTCGGTCGCATCCGTCCGCTCTCGTAGTCGGAGAGCTCCGGCAATCCCACGCCGGCGGCTTCGGCGAGGTCGGCCTGCGAGAACCCGATGTCCTCGCGCGCAGCACGGATCAGTTCCGCGGCGCGGTCGATTCGCGTCGTCGCTTCCGTCACGGTCATCGACTGTAGGTGGACCGCGGCGGCTCCGGGAGGGAGCTGAGGGGCTAGATTCAGACCGTCCGAGTGCCCGAGGAGGCCCCATGTCGTACGTCGTCGACTTCGTGAACGTGTCCACGGTGGGTCTGGAGTCCTCGCCGGTTGCCGACGCACTCGCCGGGCTGCGGGCCAACGAAGCACGGTACTTCGCGAACAAGTACGACCACGTGTTCACCACGCACGCCGCAGCTGACGTGCCGGACCTGGTCGCCTACGTGCGGCGGGTGCTCGAGGAGGAGCGCGGGCTGGTGATCGCCCCACCACCGCTCGAAGCCACGGAAGCCCTGGTCGACGGCGTGCGCTGGACGTACGTCTTCTACGAGTCCGGCCTGGCGATCAACGTGCTCTACACGCTCGAACCGGGCGGCAAGCGTGCGGTCGGCTTCAAGCTCTCCGACGGGATGGACGTGCCCGAGGAACTTGCCGACAAGTTCAAGTTCGCGCGGCAGAAGTCGAAGCTCGCCGGCACGATCCGCGGCTCGTTCTTCGTCGTGAAGGGCGAGTACTGACATCGTGAAGATTCCGTGCATGCAAAATACTTGGTACTGCACGCAGTGCTGATCGACCCTGGTCACCACGAACCGGTGATGAAGGGCAGGGAATGGGCTATGACGGCGACTCTGGTGAAGACTGCGGTGATGCGCGGCCTGTACGTCGGGTTCACGGGCGACAGCTCCCGAGCGCGGGCGATGCGGTTGCTGCTGAACGAGAAGCGGGCGTCAGCGGCACAGCGAGCGGCAGCCGAGGAGAGGCGGACGCGAACGTCCTCAACATCGCTGCTACGGAGATGTTCAGTGGACCGGTAGCGTCCCCGCGTGTCCTGGCCGAGTACGAGCGGCTCGTTCCGGGAGCGGCCGAGCGGATGATCGGCTGCCACCTCCGCTCCGAAGCCGTCGCTGCTGACGCCGTCGAGCGTCTGAGCAGGGCGGAGGCAGTCGCCGTCCTGACGGGTGTCATCGGTGCGCAGGTGCTCACGGTCGGAGCGCTCATCGCGGGAGCGATCCTCATCTCGACCGGTCACACGGTCGGGGCGCTCGCAGCGATCGTGCCGGGAGTACTCGGGGCGGCGTCCCAGGTCGTGGCTGCGGCCCGTCGAGGTGCATGACCGTCGCACGGCCGGTCGTGGGAACGACGAAGCGCCGCCGGGACAGCCCGGCGGCGCTTCGCGTTCGTACTGGTGGTGCCTAGGCCGCGAGGGCCATGTCGCCCGCGTGCACGGACTGCGCCTGCAGCAGGGTTCGGCTGGCCTCGCCGGCCCAGGAGCGGCCCGGGACGGTCCAGCCGGCCTCGCCGACGGCGTCCAGACGGGTGCCGCGGGTGACGAAGGTCTGCAGGTCGTCGGCCGCGATGCGGACGAGGTACTCGCGCTGCGAGCGGTCGTCACGCACGGGGAACTCGGCGATGCGGTCGAGGGTGATCGTCGGGGCCGCGAGTGCGGTCCCGAACACGGTGATTCGTTCGTTGCTGGTCATGGTGCTGTACTTCCTGGTCATTCGGCGCCAGGGCGACTCGGTGTCGGCGGACGTCTCAGTCCGGCGCGACGCATCGAGTGCGGGGCGCGCACGTCGAGTTTCAACGTGCTGCTGATCCGTTCGGATCAAGCGGTGGTCTCGGCTGGAATGCGACTCGGGTGAGTCGGTCTCGAGACGTTGGTGTGCGCGAGTCAGATGGGTTCGCTGCAGTGCACCAACCAAGAACTATACGCACCCGAAGCGCAGAAGTCCAGCGCAGACCAGGAAGACGGTTCAGGACGCCAGGAACGCGTCCCATCGCGCGCCACCTGCAGCCACGTTGCCGGAGCCGTCGAGCCGAGCAGCTGCCGAGGACGGCTTGCGCGAAGCCTGCGCGTGGATGAGCTCGTCGAACGCGCCGGAGAACCCGAGGCGGGGCAGTGCCGTGGCGACCGCGTGCAGGTCCTCCGTGGACCACCTGGAGAACCCGGCACCGGAGACGTCGAGCGAGGTGGCGACCTCGAGCAGGTGCCCCTCCACGTCGACCGCGGGGTCGACGGAGGTCCACATGTGCCGCTCGATGACCTCGCCGACGCGTCGAGCGCGCGCTGCGTCCCACCCGGCGCCGAGGGCGAAGACGGAGCCCACGGCACCACCAGCGTCTTCGAACGGCACGGCGTGGGCGTCGAACGACGGTGTGACGCCGAGGTCGTGCAGCATCGTCGCGACGAAGAGCAGCTCGGGGTCGGGCTCGAGGTCGACGGTCGGGGCGAGCAGGACCGCCCACGCCCACGAGCGCAGGCAGTGGTTCACCAGGGCGGGGAGGACCAGGTGCGGACGACGTCCAACGCCCGTGCGGCGACGGGGAGGGCGGGGTGAGCAGGGCTTCGACGTCGAGCGGCATGGCACGACAGTAGCGGTGCGACGGAGCCGTAACGGCGCGGAAACGTGCCGGGCCCGAGCCGGAAACAGCGCACCGTTAGCTTTCGGATCACTGAGTACCCGCTCAGCACCCGACCTCCTCCCGAAGGACCTGCACCCATGCAGCACCGCCTCCGGCTGCGCCCCCGCGCGACGATCGTGTCCTCGACACTCGTCGCCGCCGGGGCGATCGGCCTCGCCGCCCTGACCGCCTCGCCGGCTCAGGCAGCACCGACCGCGACGACCGCGACCATCGACGCCCCCACCACCGCGACCGTCGGCACCGCCTTCGACGTCGACCTGACGATCCCGGCGACGACCGACGTCTACGCCTACGAGATCACCCTCGACGCCGACGCGGAGTCCGTGTCGTACGTGGAGGACAGCGTCACCGGTCCCGACGGCGGCTTCGACAGCGTCGAGCAGGACGGCGACGCCCTGACGATCGTGCACACCCGCCTCGGGACCTCCCCGGCACTCAGCGGCGACCTCGCTGCCTCGATCGGCCTGACGCCGACCGCACCGGGCAGCGTCGACCTGGCGGTCACGAGCATCACCCTCGTCGGATCCGACGGCACCTCGACGACCCTCACCGACCCGGCGAGCACCACGATCTCGATCGCAGCAGCGGCGACAGCGACCCCGACGGCCACGCCCACCCCGGGCGCCACCGCCACGGCCGACCCGGGCACCGGCGCGGGCGACCCCGACCCGACGACCACCGCCGGCCCGACCAGCGGCGCCACCGCCGTGGCCGCAGCGGGTGGCGACCGTCCGACCGGCGGCGAACTCGCCTGGACCGGCGCCGACGTCGCGCCGTGGATCGCCGCGTCGCTGGCCCTCCTCGCTGCCGGCGGGACCCTGATCACCCTGCGTGCGCGCCGCGCCCGCCGCGAACGCACCGGAGCAGCCGAATGACCGCCACCAGCCGGAAGCGCTCGGCCGTCGCCGGCGCCTCGCTCATCGCCCTCGTCGGCACCGTCCTCGCCGCGACCCCCGCGATCACCGCCGCAGCAGCACCGGCAGCCGTGGACGCCAGCCCAGCAGCGATGCTCGCGCCGTACTACACGGACCTCGACCTGACCGGCGACGACCAGGTCACGAAGGCCGACCTCGCGGTGCTCACCGAGCACCTCGGTGCGACAAGCGCCAGCGGTGACTGGGCGACGGTCAGCGCCGCGGACTCCGACGCCGATGGCACGATCACCGTCGCGGACGTCGCGGCTCTGTCCCAGCGGATGATCTACGACGACGGTCCGTTCACGCTCGTCGAGGCGTCCACCATCGACATGCAGGCCGCGATGAACGCCGGGGTCACCACCTCGGTCGCCATCACGCAGGACTACCTCGACCGCATCGCCGCGTACGACCGCACGAAGGTCGACTCCGCGTCGACCGGCCGCGCGCTCAACTCGATCGTCACGACGAACGCCGAGGCCCTCGCTGCAGCGAAGACGGCGGACACCGAGCGTGCCGAGCACGGCATGACGAGCATGCTGCTCGGCGTGCCGATCGCGGTGAAGGACAACTACGACACCAAGGACATGCCGACCACGGGCGGCTGCGGCTGCTGGGACGACAACCAGACCGACACCGACGCCACGATGGTCGCCGGACTGCGCGGTGCCGGTGCGGTGATCCTCGCCAAGGCCAGCCTCGACGAGTTCGCCTACGGCTTCGTCTCGGAGTTCTCGTCGAACCAGCCCGCCGGTTCGTCGCTCCTGGTCGCCAGCCCGTACAACACGGCGCAGACCGCCGGTGGCTCCAGCGGTGGTACCGGTGCGGCGATCGCGGCGAACCTCGCCGGCATCGGGTTCGGTACCGACACCGGGGGCTCGATCCGCATCCCGTCGACGTACAACCAGCTCGTCGGCATCCGCCCGACCGTCGGTCTGGCCAGCCGCGACGGCATCATCCCGCTCGCACTGTCGCAGGACACCGGCGGGCCCATCGCCCGCTCGGTGACCGACGCGGCCGTCGCGCTCGACGCCGTCACCGGCGTGGACGCGGCCGACCCCGTCACGAGTGCCCAGTCCGGCAAGGTGCCGACCTCGTACACGTCCTCGCTCGACGCAGACTCGCTCGACGGCGCCCGCATCGGCTACGTCACGTCGATGGTCGGCACGAACGCCACGGCCAAGCGACTGTTTGACGCGTCCGTCGCGAAGCTCGAGGCCGCTGGCGCGACCGTCGTCCCGATCACCGCGACGACGGCATTCAACCGGGTCCTGTCCGAGGGCAGCGGCAGCACCAACGAGTTCAAGCACGACCTGGACGAGTACGTCGCGAAGCACCTCGACCCCGACGTGACCGCCCGGTCGCTGCAGGGCATCCTGGCGTCGGGCGAGTACGTGCCGAGCCGCAAGTCGACCTACGAGTCCCGCGACCTGATCACCGACGCGCAGTACCAGGCGTGGGCCGGGCCGGCGGGGTCGCACACGACGCAGCTCGCCACCGGCAAGCAGCTCGTCACGCAGATGCTCGACGACCAGGACCTCGACTCGCTCATCTACCCGTCGGGCACGCCCTACGGCACGCAGTCGACGAACATGCGTCTGAGCCCGAACACCGGCATGCCGGCGATCACCGTCCCGATGGGGCAGGCGACCGCGGCCGACGGCACGATCACCGGTGCCGGCGTGAACCTCGAGTTCCTCGGCCGCTCGTTCGACGAGAGCACGCTGATCGGCCTCGGCTACGCCTTCGAGCAGGAGACGAAGGCGCGCACCACGCCCGCGCTGTACCCGGCGCTCGGCTGAGCTGAGCGGGTCGCGATCGCGACCACATGCAGACGGGAGGCCCGGTGCCGGCTGGCACCGGGCCTCCCGTCTGTCTGCTCCGTCAGTTCAGGGTCGGGGTGTCCTCCGGCACGACGCCGTCGGCGTACAGGTCGGTCGCCAGGTCGCGGAGCGCCCGCAGCGCGACGCGCTGCGTGAGCGGACCGTACGAGATGCGGGCGACGCCGAGGGCCTCGTACTCGGCGGCGGGCAGGGCTCCCGGCAGACCGATGACCGACAGCTTGCCGCGGCCGAGGCCCGCGACGAGCTGCTCCACGACGTCGCGCTGGATCGCGCCGGGCACGAAGACGAGCGCGGCGCCGTTGTCGAGGAACGCCTTGCCGCGTGCGATGGCGTCCGCGATGCTCTCGTCGATCGGACGGTCGCCGCCGCGGGCGATCGCGTCGGTGCGGGCGTTCAGCTGGAAGTCGACGCCCTCGGCCTGGGCAGCGGCCGTGATCGCTGCGACCCGGGCGACGGCCTCGTCGAAGGGACGCAGGCGGTCCTCGACGTTGGCGCCGACGATGCCGGAGCCGATCGCGCGGCGAATGGTCTCAGCCGGGTCCTCGTAGCCGTCGTCGAGGTCTGCGGTGACCGGCAGGTCGGTCGCGGCGGCCACGATCGCGGCACCCGACAGCGCGAGGTCGAGGGGCATCGCGCCGTCCTCGTAGCCGTACGACGCGGCGATCGAGTGCCCGGCGGTGGCGATCGCCTTCGTGCCGGGCAGGTCGCTGACGACCTTCGCGGTGATCGCGTCCCACACGTTCACGACGCGGAGGATCTCCGGGGCTTCGTGCAGCTGCTTGAGGGTGGTGGCCTTGTCGGCGGTGCTCGTGCTCATGGGACCGACAGTAGGCGGGGCGACGCCCCGCGTCCCAGGGTGCGCGGAAGACGACGCTGGATGACAGGCGGGCTCGCGCCGGGCCTCCCGGTCGGTGCATGCTGGGACGCATGGCGAGCGACGAGCAGGACCCGGTCGGCACGCTCCGCGAGGTCCGTACGAGCATCAAGTGGACGCGGTACGCGCCCGACGTGCTGCCCCTGTTCGTCGCCGAGATGGACCACGACGTCGCGCCGGAGATCCGGCAGGCCCTGATCGAGCGCGTGTCGCAGTCCGACCTCGGTTACCTGGACGGGCCCGGGCCGCTCGCGCCCGCGTTCGCGCAGTTCGCGCTCGACCGCTGGGGCTGGGAGATCGATCCGTCCCGCATCCACCTGGCCACCGACGTCAGCGTGGGGATCGTCGAGTCGCTACGGCTCGCGCTGCCCGACGGCGGCCGCGTCGCGATCACGCCGCCGGTGTACCCGCCGTTCTTCGAGCTCGTCGACGAGGCCCGATGTCGAGGTGGAAGAGGTCCCGCTGCTCGAGCAGTGGGGGCAGTACCGGCTCGACCTCGAGGGACTCGAGCGGGCCTTCGCGAGCGGGGTCGGGGTCTTCCTGCTCTGCAACCCGCACAACCCCGTCGGTCTCGTGCACGACCGCGCCGACCTGCTCGCGATCGCCGAACTCGCGGCGAAGTACGACGTGCTCGTCATCAGCGACGAGATCCACGCACCGTTGACTCACCCGGGCGTGCAGTTCACCCCGTTCGCGGCCGTCGCCGAGCCCGTCGGAGCCCGCAGCGTCTGCGTGACCTCGGCGAGCAAGGGGTGGAACCTCGCGGGCGTGAAGTGCTCGATCATCGTCGCCGGTGACGACCGCACCGCCGCACTCCTCGACACCCTGTGGGAAGAGGTCGCCTGCCGCACGAGCATCCTCGGGCTGCACGCGAACCTCGCCGCGTTCACCGTCGGGACCACCTGGCTCGACGACGTGGTGTCCCGGATCGTGGCCAACGACCGGCTGCTCGCGAAGCTCCTCGCCGAGCACCTGCCCGGCGTTGTCTACACGCGGCCGCGCGCCGGGTACCTGGCGTGGCTCGACTTCCGGGGGATCGGGCTCGGCGACGACCCGGCCGTTCCACTGCGCGAGAACGCCTACGTCGCGCTGAACTCCGGGCTCGGGTTCGGGAGCGAGGGGCGCGGGTTCGTCCGCCTCAACCTGGCGTGCTCACCGGAGACCCTGCGCGAGGCCGTGTTCCGCATCGCCTCGGCGTACCCGTCGAGTGCGCAGGAGGGCTGGTCTGGCACGTCGCGTGAGCGCTCGGGTCAGTCGACGTACTGGTTGCGCCCGACGACGCGGATCTGCAGCTCGTCGGTGCGGTCCATCGCCAGGATCTCGCGGGCGACGAAGCCGACGGCCGGCCAGCGGTCGACCTCGGTGACCATGAAGCCGTCGATGAACACCTGCCACGCGCCGCGCTCACGGACCGCCTGCACCTCGTACGTCGCCATGTCGCGAGCGTACCGAAACGGCTCTGCCTTCAGCGCAGTTCGAGCGTCATGTGCACGTCGGCGCGGACGTACGGGCTCGGCATGAGCTCGTCGTCGCGCAGGTGTCGGAAGCCGAACGCCTCGTACAGGTGCACGGCGCTGGCCAGCTGTGCGTTGCTCTCGAGGTCGATCCGCTGCGCGCCGAGCTCCCGGGCGCGGTCGAGTGCAGCGGCGATGAGCTTGCGCCCGGTGCCGTGCCCCTGGTGGCCGGCAGCGACGGCCATCTTCACGAGTTCGAACACCCCCGGGGTCGTCGGCACGATGCCGATGCACCCGATCACCTGGTCGTCGAGTCGCGCGACGAAGACGGCGCCGCCGGGCTCGATGACGTGACCGACGGGGTCCCCGAGGAACTTGCGGTCCTCGTCCTCGAGCGCGAAGAACTGCGTGATCCAGGCCTCGTTGAGGACGCGGAACGCCTCGGCGTCAGCGGGGGTGGCGAGGTCGGCGATGGTGACGGTGGAGGTCGCTTCGGGCATGGCTCCATCCTCCGACCCGGATGAGGTCTCGTCCAATACTCGTTCGCTTCGATCGATAGGCTGCGTGCATGAATCGGGATCCGGACGTCGACCTCCGCCAGCTCCGGGCGTTCCTGGCCGTGGCCGACGAACTGCACTTCGGGCGCGCTGCCGAACGCCTCCGCATCGCGCAGCCCGCGCTGTCCCAGCAGATCCGCCGCACGGAGCGCGAGCTCGGCGTCGACCTGTTCGTCCGGACGAGCCGCAGCGTCGCCCTCACCGCCGCCGGCCAGGCGCTGCAGGGGCGTGCGCGGTCGTTGCTCGGGCAGGTGCGCCGTGACCTCGACGAGACGGTCCGGGTGGGGCGGGGTGAGGCCGGCCGGCTCGACGTCGGGTTCGTCGTCTCCGCGCTGCCCCTCGGGCCGATCGAGCGCGTGCAGGCGTTCCGTGCGCGGTACCCGCTGGTCCGTGTGGACCTGACCGAGGGCTACTCGTCGACGCTCCTCGCCCGGATCGTGCGGGGCGAGCTGGACCTGGCCGTCGTGCGCGACCCGGACCCGGACCCCGCTGTGCGGCTGCTGCCGTTCCGGACCGAGGCGTTCGTCGCGGCGGTCCCGCGCGGACACCGGCTCGCGGGCCGTGCGGCCATCCGCGGCACCGAGCTCGTGGACGAGCCGTTCGTGTTCTTCCCGGCCGTGGCCGGTTCGCTCGCGACCGAGCGGAACCTCGCCCCGGTCACCGCCGGTGGCCGACGGCCCGTGGTCGTGCAGGAGGCCACGACCTGGGCCACCGTCCTGCACCTGGTGGGTGCGGGACTCGGCGTGACCGTCGCTCCGGAGAGTGCCGCGCTCGCCGCACCGGACACCGTCGTGCTGCTGCCGCTGACCGACAGCGATCACCGCAGCGAGCTGTCGTGGGCGATGCGCGCCGACGACGACCGCGAGATCCTGCGGAACTTCGTCGAAGCCGACTGAGCGACGTCGGCAGGAAGCGCTCCGCTCAGCCGAGCGCGAGGACCGGCGCCCGGTGGTCGCCGAGCTCGTCGACGTGCCACGGCCGTGCACCCCGCAGGGTCAGCCCGAGCTGCACGAGCACGAACCCGACGTGGGGTTCGACGTCCGGGTCCCACGGCCCCTCGACCCCGAGGCCGAACGCACCGAGTTCGTCGTCGGCCTCGTCGCGCAGGGTGAGGCGCCAGCGGCCGTCGCCGAGCTCCTCGACCACGGCCCAGCGGGCGGTGCCGAAGCGGCTCACGCCGACTTCATGATGTCCGCGGTGAAGTTCTGGACGCGCTGCAGCAGCGAGGCACCGCGCATCGCGATCGTCGCCGGCGGGTTGAGGTGCGGAGGAGCGGTGCGGATGAGCATCGAGCACCCGAGGTCCTCGCAGATGTAGGTGCCGATCGTGTTGCCGTTGCGCCCGGCCTCGCCCGCACGGGGAGCCGAGAACAGCCGCACCTGCGTCGCCGGCTGTGGGGAGTGGCAGAACGAGCACATCGCGGCGATGCCGGCGCGCAGGGACCCACCCGCGGAGCGGACGATGATGCCCACGGGGCGGTCGTCGATCCAGGACACGATGTACCCGCGGCGGGCGGCCTGCGGGTCGCGCCAGCCCAGGAACTCGCGCTCGTCCCAGAGCATCTCGTGCAGGCCGGGGATCGGCAGCTGCTCGAGCTCGTCGGGGGTGGCGTTGACGAACGAGGATCGGATGTCGGCTTCGGTCAGTGGCTTCACGGTCCGATCACCATATGCCTCGCCTCCGACACGTGCTCGCTCAGGACAGACGGGAGGCGCGGATCGCCCCGAGCGCGCTGCTCTCGTCCGCCACCAGGACGGCCCGGCGCAGGGCGTCGCGTCCGACCCGTCGGGCCGCGGCGTCGTCAGCGGCGAACTCCACGAGGACGCGCGTCGAGCGCGCCATGGCGCGCGCACCGGGCACCCACGGGACCGCACGCTCGATCGATTCGGCGACCGCGACCGCAGCCGCGTGGTGCTGAGTCAGGTGGGCGCGCTCGTGGGCGACCACCGCCTCCAGTTCGTCCGTCCGCAACCGGTCTGCCAAGCCGGTGCTGACCAGCACACCGCCGCTCCGCCCGGGCACCGCGCAGGCCAGGGCGTGGTCCGCGTCGACGACGGCCACCGGGGTGCCGTCGATCTCGCGGTGCGGCGCGACGCCGGAGCGCATGGCCTGACGGACGGCCTCGTGTTCGGGCCCGGGCCGGACGCGCACGGCGACGACGAACGCGATGACCGCGAGCAGTGCGACGCCGACGTTGAAGCCGTGCGTGGGGGAGCCGTCGCCGCCGAGGAGCTCGGTGAGCGGGCGGTCGGCGAGCACGACGAGCGCGATGCCGGCGACGAACCCGACGACGCCGAGGAGCACCGCGAGCGACCAGCACACCAGGGCGGTGCGCGGCCGGTCGATGGTCCAGGCGGACCGGGTGAGCACCCTCGGGGCGAACACGACCACCAGCAGGGCGAGGACGATGAGCGCGATGCCGGCGACGACCACGGAGCGGCCCCGGTCAGGAACGTGCGCGGGCGTCGAGGGCGCGGCGCAGGGCCTCGAGGTCGTCGGAGGCGAGCGAGCCGGTGAACTGCAGCAACGCTGCTTCACGGTCGGCCGAGGCGGCGAGCGCACTCGACATGAGGGACGCGGTCTGTTCGTCGCGACTGTGCACGGCACGGAAGCTCAGCGGGGCGTCGTCGTGCTCCTGCCGCTCCACCTGCCCCTTGCGGCCGAGCCGGTCGAGGACGGTGAGCACCGTGGTCAGCGCCGGTCGGGGCTCCGGGAAGGCATCGAGCACCTGTCGTGCGGTGAGGCCGTCGGTCACGGAGCGGAGCGCGTCGAGCACCGCTTGCTCGAGCTGCCCCCTGGGGCGTGATCGCTGTCCGGCCATCCCCGCATTCTACGAGATGTCGAAGGCCGGCACGCGACACACGTTCGTAACGCGGTCTCGGTATGCTCGGCGCGGACAACTGAACACACCGGCCGCTCATCCGTCGCGGGAGACGCCGTGCAGTGCCCACGGGCACATCGTGCCCTCGGGCGCGCGCACGGCACCGAAGGAGCAATCCCCCGTCAATCTCTCAGGTCCCACACCGCAGCGGACAGGCCACTCTGAAAAGCAGACGCTCAGTCGTCTCGCCCACGGTGAAAGCCGCCGGACCTCACGGGCCGCGGTGAAACTCTCAGGCCCATGACAGAGGGGAGTTCCACCCGGCGATCGTCGCCGGGCCCTGCTGATGCCAGGAGAACTCCGCCATGAGTCCGACGCCACTGCGTTCGTCCCCGCTCGAACCCGCGCACGAAGCCGCCGGTGCGACCTTCACCGACTTCGCCGGGTACCGCATGCCCGTGCGCTACTCGTCCGACCTCGCCGAGCACCACGCGGTGCGCCAGTCGGCCGGGGTCTTCGACCTGTCGCACATGGCCGAGATCGGCGTCACCGGTCCGGACGCCGTCGCGTTCCTCGACCACGCGCTCGCCGGGTCGTTCGGTGCGATGCCACTCGGCCGCGCGAAGTACTCCCTGCTGCTCGCCGAGGACGGCGGGATCCTCGACGACCTCGTCGTGTACCGCACCGACGACGACGTGTTCCTCGTCGTCGCGAACGCCTCGAACCGCGAGGTCGCCGTCGCCGCGCTATCCGCGCGCACCGACGGCTTCGACGTCGCGGTGTCGGACGACTCGGACAGCACCGCACTCGTCGCGATCCAGGGCCCCGCGGCCGCCGGCACGCTCGACGCCCTCGTCGTCGCCGACCGCCTGCAGCCGGAGAGTCCGCTCGACGACCTCGGCTACTACCGCGCCCTGCACGCCGTGTTCGACGGCTCCGAGGTGCTCGTCGCCCGCACCGGGTACACCGGCGAGGACGGCTTCGAGCTGTACAGCGCACCCGAGGTCGCCCCGGCGATCTGGGACGCGCTGCTCGAGGCCGGCGCCGACCGCGGTGTCGTCCCCGCCGGACTCGCAGCGCGCGACACCCTGCGGCTCGAGGCCGGCATGCCCCTGTACGGACACGAGCTCGGCACCGACGTGCGCCCCGCCCAGGCAGGCCTCGGCCGCGTGGTCGCGAAGACCGGTGACTTCGTCGGCGCTGCCGGTGTCGCGCCGTCGAACGACGCCCGCGTGCTCGTCGGGCTCGTCACCGAGGGCCGCCGCGCCCCGCGTGCCGGCTACGACGTGGTGCACGACGGCACGGTCGTCGGCACCGTCACCTCGGGTGCCCTCTCGCCGACGCTCGGCCACCCGGTCGCGATGGCCTTCGTGGACCCGGCGCTCGCCACCGAGGGACAAGTCCTGCACATCGACGTCCGCGGAACGGCCATCCCCAGCACCGTCACCGCGTTCCCCTTCTACCGCCGTCCTCAGAAAGGCTGATCCCGTGAGCGACCAGACCGCACTCCAGTACACCGCCGACCACGAGTGGCTCCTCGTCGAGGGCGACACCGTCACCGTCGGCATCACCGACCACGCCGCCGAGCAGCTCGGTGACGTCGTCTACGTCGAGCTCCCCGCCGTCGGCACCGCCACCACCGCGGGCGAGCAGATCGGCGAGATCGAGTCCACCAAGAGCGTCGGTGAGCTCTTCGCGCCGATCGAGGGCGAGGTCGTCGCGGTCAACGACGCCGTGGTCGACGCCCCCGACACGGTCAACCAGGACCCGTTCGGCACCGGCTGGCTCGTCAAGATCAAGGTCGACGGCACCTCGTTCCCCGAGGACCTGATGGACCACGACGCGTACCGGGCGTCCATCGCATGACCGGCCCCGACGACCAGCAGGTGTTCCAGAACCTGCAGACCTCGTTCGCCGACCGCCACATCGGCACCACCCCGGCCGACCAGCAGACGATGCTCGACACCGTGGGCCGGCCGTCGCTCGACGCCCTGGTCCGCGCCGCGATCCCGGAGTCGATCCACGCAGCACCCGTCACCGACTCGGTGATCCCCGCCGCCGTCGGCGAGACCGAGGCGCTCGCCGAACTCCGCGCCAAGGCCGGCCGCAACACCGTCCGCCGCGCCATGATCGGGCTCGGGTACCACGGCACCCACACCCCCGCCGTGATCCAGCGGAACGTGCTCGAGAACCCGAGCTGGTACACGGCCTACACGCCGTACCAGCCGGAGATCTCCCAGGGCCGGCTCGAAGCGCTCATCAACTTCCAGACGATGGTCTCCGACCTGACGGGCATGGCCACCGCCGGCGCCTCGATGCTCGACGAGGGCACCGCTGTGGTCGAGGGCATGCTCCTCGCCCGCCGCGCCTCCAAGGTGAAGGGCGACGCGTTCCTGGTCGACGACGACCTGCTGCCGCAGACCCGCGCGCTGCTCGACCACCGCGCCGACGCCGTCGGCATCACGCTGCGTGCGTTCGACCCCGTCACCGGGCCGACCGACGAGCAGCTCGACGGCGCCTTCGGCGTGATCGTGCAGTACCCCGGTGCCTCCGGCCGGATCGTCGACCCGTCGTCGATCATCGAGCGCGTCCACGCCGGTGGCGGCATCGCCGTCGTCGCGGCCGACCTGCTCGCCATGACCCTGCTCGCCAGCCCCGGTGACCTGGGTGCCGACGTCGCCGTGGGGACGAGCCAGCGCTTCGGCGTCCCGCTCGGCTTCGGCGGCCCGCACGCCGGCTACCTCGCCGTGCGCGCCGGGCTCGAACGCCAGCTGCCCGGTCGCCTGGTCGGGGTGTCCTTCGACGCCGACGGTGCGATGGCCTACCGCCTCAGCCTGCAGACCCGCGAGCAGCACATCCGCCGCGAGAAGGCGACGAGCAACATCTGCACCGCGCAGGTCCTGCTCGCCGTGATGGCCTCGATGTACGCCGTCTACCACGGGCCCGAGGGGCTGCGCTTCATCGCGAACCGGGTCGCCCGGACGACGTCGGCGCTCGCCGCGGTCGCCCGCGACGCCGGGCTCGAGGTCGTGCACGACGCGTTCTTCGACACGCTCACCCTGCGGGCCACCGGTCGCGCCGGGGCGGTCGTCGCCGCAGCGCAGGACGCCGACTTCCTGCTGCACCAGGTGGACGAGGACGTGTTCCAGCTCTCCGTCGACGAGACGACCACGCCCGACGACGTCACCCGACTGGCGGGCGTGTTCGGGGCCGTGGACGTGACCGTCCCCGCGACCGAGGCGGCCGTGCGGGACGCGGCCACGGGCCTCCCGGCCGGTCTGCTGCGCGCGAGCGAGTACCTGACGCACCCCGTCTTCAGCGCCCACCGCAGCGAGACCCGCATGATGCGGTACCTGAAGCACCTGGCGGACAAGGACTACGCGCTCGACCGGGGCATGATCCCGCTCGGGAGCTGCACGATGAAGCTCAACGCGGCGACCGAGATGGCCGCGGTGACGTGGCCGGAGTTCGCGAACATCCACCCGTTCGCGCCGCGCGGCGACGTCGAGGGCTACCTCGACATGATCGGTGACCTGGAGTCCTGGCTGGCCGAGGTCACCGGGTACGACACCGTGTCCCTGCAGCCGAACGCGGGCAGCCAGGGCGAGCTCGCCGGACTCCTCGCGATCCGCGGGTACCACCTGGCGAACGGCGGCACCGAGCGCACCGTCTGCCTCATCCCGTCGAGCGCGCACGGTACGAACGCCGCGTCCGCGGTGCTCGCCGGCATGCAGGTCGTCGTGGTCGCCTGCGACGAGAACGGCAACGTCGACCTCGCCGACCTCCGGGCGAAGACCGCGCAGCACGGCGACCAGCTCGCCGCGCTGATGATCACGTACCCGTCGACCCACGGCGTGTACGAGCACGACATCCGCGAGATCTGCGACGCCGTGCACGACGCCGGCGGCCAGGTCTACGTCGACGGCGCGAACCTCAACGCGCTGCTCGGCCACGCCCGCTTCGGCGACTTCGGCGGCGACGTCTCCCACCTCAACCTGCACAAGACCTTCTGCATCCCGCACGGCGGCGGCGGACCCGGTGTCGGTCCGGTCGCGGCGAAGGCGCACCTGGCGCCGTACCTGCCGGGGCACCCGTTCGCCCAGCAGGCCGACCGACGGCCGGGTCGACCGCGGCCGAGGCCGACGACCGCCTGGCGCACGCCGGCGGTCCGGTCAGCGCGGCACCGTACGGCAGCCCGAGCATCCTGCCCATCACGTGGACGTACGTCCGGATGATGGGGCTCGAGGGCCTCACCCGTGCGACCGAGGCAGCCGTGCTCGGGGCGAACTACATCGCGGCTCGACTGCGCGACGCGTTCCCGGTGCTCTACACGGGCGAGGACGGCCTCGTGGCGCACGAGTGCATCCTCGACCTGCGACCGTTGCGCGACACCACCGGCATCACCGTCGACGACGTCGCGAAGCGGCTGGTCGACTACGGCTTCCACGCCCCGACCATGTCGTTCCCGGTCGCCGGCACCCTGATGGTGGAGCCGACCGAGAGCGAGGACCTGGCCGAGCTCGACCGGTTCGTCGACGCGATGCTCGCCATCCGTGCCGAGGCCTCGGCCGTGGAGCGCGGGGAGTGGCCGGCGGACGACAACCCGCTCGTGCACGCCCCGCACACGGCGTCGTCGGTGATCTCGGGGAGTGGGCGCACGCCTACACCCGCGAGCAGGCCGTCTACCCGCTGCCGGGCATCAGTGGCCGCAAGTACTGGCCGCCGGTGCGCCGGATCGACCAGGCCTACGGCGACCGCAACCTGGTGTGCGCGTGCCCGCCGGTGGAGGCGTTCGCCTAGCGACCCGCGTCCACCGGTGTGACGGGCAGGTGCTCCGCCCACCACGCGAGGACGTGCTCGAACCGCTGTACGCGGTGCCACGGCGTGCCGGAGCGGGAGAGCTCGTGGCCCTCGCCCGGGAACACGAGGAACGACGCGTCGACCCCCGCGCGCCGGAGGGCCACGAACTGGCGCTGCCCCTGCTCGATCGGGCAGCGCCAGTCGGCTTCCGAGTGCGCGACCATGAACGGGATGGTGACCTGCGCGGCGTAGGTCAGCGGGCTCCGTCGACGCTGCTCTTCCGGGTCGGCGCCCACGTACGCGTCGGCGAAGTACCAACCGATGTCGGAACTGCCCGCGAACGAGTCCCACGCGTTCACGGCGCGCTCGCTCCACGCGGCGACGAACCGCTCGCCGTGGTGGGCGGCGACCCAGCTCGTCATGAACCCGCCGTACGAGCCGCCCATGATGCCGACGCGTGCCGCGTCGAGGTCGGGGCGCTCGAGCGCTGCGTCGAGCAGGGCGAGCACGTCGTCGACGTCGACGGTGCCCATCGCCCCGATGACCGCGCGGCCGTGGTCGAGCCCGTAGCCACCGGATCCGCGCGGGTTGCCGATGACCACGGCGTACCCGGCGCTGGCATAGACCTGCGCCTCGTCGAAGAACGCCCAGGTGTCCTGGCCGAACGGTCCGCCGTGCACCACCCGGAGGACGGGATGCGGCCCCTCGCCTTCGGGCAGGACGACCCAGCCGTGCACCGGGTTACCGTCCGGAGCGGTGCCGGTGAGCTCCTCGATGCGGCGGACACCGGGGGCCGATGCCTCGGACCGGAGCGGGGCCGCGTAGTCGGTGAGCACCGTCGGGAGGGCATCGTCGGTCACGGTCAGGTCGACCACGTGGACCTCGCCGGGCGAGTCCGTCGTGGCAGCCGTGGCGACCAGGACGTCCCCGTCGACGTCGAAGCCCGAGACGACCAGACGGCCGCCGAGGACGACCCCGAGCTCGTCGAGCCGGAGCGGGGCCGTCGTGACGGCGGGGACACGACGGACGGTGACGGTGCCGCGGTCGAGCACCTGCACGAGGACGTCGTCGCGGTGGAACGCCGGCGTCCCGGAGACGTCGACCGTCTCGCGGGCGGTCAGTCGGACCGGTTCGGAGTCGTGCGCCGCGACCCACAGCCCTTCGGGTTCGCCGACCAGCCGCCCGTCGCGGTGCGACGCCCCGACGTAGTGGACGGTGCCGTCCGGGGTGATCGCGATCGAGCTGACCGAGCCCTCGGTCCGGATCGCCAGCGCCATCGTGCCGTCGGACGTGTCGACGCGGTACAGGTCGTCGTCGTGGGTCTCACGCGCACCGAGGTCCCGCGGGGCGACGACGAGGAGCGCGCCGCCGTCCGGGTACCAGGCCGGTGCGGAGACCGAGCAGGGCGCGCTCGTGAGCGGGAGTCCACCGGTGCCGCTGCGGGGTCGGTGACGTCGACGACCACGATCTGCTGCGGCTTGTCGAGCAGGTACCCCGTGCCGTCGACGTGGAAGTCGAGTCAGGACACGAGCCGCGGCGCCTCGGCGTCCGCCGCCGGACGACGGTCGCCGCCGGGGACCTCGGAGCCGTAGCGGCCGGGTTCGGGGAAGCGTGCGGTCACGGCGACGCGTGTCGAGTCGGGCGACCAGACCGGGGTGCCGGCGCCGAGCGGCAGGGCGGTGACCACGCGGGCCTCGCCGCCGTGCACCGGCGCCACGGCGAGCTGTGGGTGTGCGACGCCGTGGTCGTCCTCGACGGACCGGAGGAAGGCGAGGGCGCGACCGTCGGGGGACAGGGCCGGCGACGAGTCGCGGTCGCCGGACGTCCAGCGGACCGCGCCCTCGGTGGTCACGCGTTCGATGGTGCTGCGGTACGCGTCCTGGTCGAGGTCCGGACGGGCGACCGCGACGAAGGCAGCTCCGCCGTTCCCGGGATCACCGCTGACGGTGGGGGAGGAGGGGACGTGGAGATGGGGGATGTCGTTCGCGAGCACGTGTTCACGGTACGGCTGGTGCGGCGCGGATGCCCGGGTCCTGAGGGGGCCTCGGAACAGTTCTTCCTTGCACAGAACTGTGTCGCAGTGCAACGAATTTCATGCAGATGCAACAAAAGCGCGAGGGCGTTCAGCAAGCGCGCGAATCTTGCATCTTCTCGCAAGGATCGTGCAAGTTGGTTACCGGCTTGTAACCGTTCGCTCCAGGGTTTGGAGGCTGCTGTCCACCTTGCCTACAGTGCAGATGTCAAACGCGCCCGGGTGACACCGCCGTGCCCTTGCGCGTCCCATGCACCAGGAGGAACCTTGATCAAGAAGCGCGCCGGGCTTGCAGCCCTCGCCGTGCTCGGGGCCACAGCACTCGCCCTGACCGCCTGCTCCAGCAACAGCAACAGTGGGGGTGGCTCGGGCTCGTCCAACGCCTCCGGCATCGTCACGACCAACGGCAGCGAGCCGCAGAACCCGCTGATCCCGTCGAACACCACCGAGACCGGTGGCGGCAAGATCATCGACTCGCTCTTCGAGGGCCTCGTGTCCTACGACGCCGACGGCAAGTCCGTCAACGAGGTCGCGAAGAGCATCGACACCGATGACTCGAAGACCTTCGACATCAAGCTGAACACGAACTACACGTTCACGAACGGCGAGAAGGTCACCGCGGAGTCCTTCACCAAGGCCTGGAACTGGGCCGCGCAGAAGTCGAACGCCCAGGGCGCCAGCTACTTCTTCGAGAACATCGAGGGCTACGACGCCGACAAGGACTCGGAGCTCACGGGCCTCAAGGTCGTCGACGACGACGAGTTCACCGTCACGCTGAAGTCGGCCCAGTCGGACTTCCCGCTGTCGCTCGGCTACTCGGCGTTCGTGCCGCTGCCGTCCTCGTTCTACGACGACACCAAGGCGTTCGGTGAGAACCCGATCGGCAACGGTCCGTACAAGCTCGACGGCAAGAAGGCCTGGACGCACAACCAGTCCATCAAGCTCGTCACCAACAAGGACTACGAGGGCAAGCGCAAGCCGAAGAACGGTGGTCTGACGATCACGTTCTACGCCTCGCAGGACACCGCGTACTCCGACGCGCAGGGCGGCAACCTCGACGTCCTCGACGCCGTGCCGGACAGCGCCTTCAAGACGTACAAGTCGGACTTCCCGGACTCGAACGTCAACCAGCCGGCCGCCATCTTCCAGGCGATCTACCTGCCGTACTACCTCGACCACTGGAAGGGCGAGGAAGGCACGCTGCGTCGTGAGGCCGTCTCGATGGCCATCAACCGCAAGCAGATCACCGACAAGATCTTCGACGGCACGCGCACCCCGGCGAAGGACTTCACGTCGCCGGTCATCGCGGGCTGGAACGACGACCTCGACGGCTCCGACGTCCTGGACTACAACGAGTCCGAGGCCAAGAAGCTGTGGGCCGAGGCCGACAAGATCTCGAAGTACGACGACACCCTCACCATCACGTACAACGCCGACGGTGGGCACGAGGCGTGGGTGACCGCGGTCACGAACTCGATCTCGAACACGCTCGGCATCAAGGCCGAGGGCAACGCGATCCCGACGTTCCAGGAGGCCCTCGACCTCCAGACGAACGACAAGCTCACGGGCGGCAGCCGCACCGGTTGGCAGGCCGACTACCCGTCGCTGTACAACTTCCTCGGCCCGACCATGGGTGAGGGCTCGTCGAACAACTACTCGCGGTACGACTCCAAGGAGTACAACGAGCTGCTCGCCGAGGGCCGTTCGGCCGCCACGGTCGAAGAGGGCAACAAGGCCTTCGACCAGGCCCAGGAGCTCCTGTTCAAGGACCTCCCGGAGATCCCGCTCTGGTACTCGAACGTCACCGGTGTCTGGAACGCCGACAACGTGTCCAACGTGAAGTTCGGCTGGAACTCGGTGCCGCTGTACTACGACATCGAGGTCAAGAAGTAACACCGCTCTCCTCGAGAGCACCGCGTGGGCAGGTATCCTGCCTCGCGACCACCGGACGGGGGTTCGGGGACCGCAACGGTCCCCGAACCCCGTACCACGGCGGCAACACCTTCCCCCACCACATCGGGCGCCGCCGCCCGAACCGGACATCCGTGCCGACCCTCGGAACGTCCACCCCTCACCACAATGAACCTGATCGACATCGCTCCGGACCGGGCAGGGATCTGATGCTCTGGTACCTCGGAAAGCGCCTCCTGCAACTCATCCCCGTGTTCTTCGGGGCCACGTTCCTCATCTACTTCATGGTGTTCTCGCTGCCCGGCGACCCCATCGCAGCGCTGTTCGGCGACCGCCAGCCGTCGCCGCAGGTCATCGAGACCCTGCGCCAGCAGTACAACCTGGACAAGCCGTTCATCGTCCAGTACCTGCTCTGGATCGGCGGCGTGTTCCGTGGCGACCTCGGCGTGACCTACTCCGGTCTGCCGGTCAGCCAGCAGCTCGCCTCCGCGTTCCCGATCACCGCTCGTCTCGCGATCCTCGCGCTCGTGTTCGAGGCCGTCGCCGGCATCGTCGTCGGTGTCATCGCGGGTCTGCGCAAGGGCAAGCTGTTCGACGCCACCGCGCTCGTCGTCTCGCTCCTGCTCATCTCGGTGCCGACCTTCGTCGTCGGGTTCGTGCTGCAGTACGTGTTCGGCATCAAGCTCGGGTTGTTCCGGGTCACGGTGTCCGGGCAAGCGCCCTGGGACGAACTGATCCTGCCGGCGATCGTCCTGGCGTCCGTGTCGTTCGCCTACATCGTGCGGCTCACCCGCGCGAGCGTGGCCGAGAACACCACGGCGGACTTCGTGCGCACCGCGACCGCGAAGGGCCTGCCCCGTCGTCGTGTGGTGGGCGTGCACATCTTCCGGAACTCGCTCATCCCCGTGGTGACCTACCTGGGTGTCGACATCGGCAACCTGATGGTCGGTGCGATCGTCACCGAGGGCATCTTCAACATCAACGGTGTCGGCGGCACGGTCTTCCGCGCCGTCAAGCTCGGCGAGGGCCCGACGGTGGTCTCCTTCGTCGCCGTGATGGTCATCATCTTCATGCTCGCCAACCTCCTGGTGGACCTGCTCTACGCCGTCCTGGACCCGAGGATCCGCTATGCCAAGTAACGCCGCACCCCGCTCGGCGACGCACTTCGTCGCCCCGCTCGAGGAAACGCCCCTGCAGGCGATCGACCAGGTCAACGAGGACGAGAAGACCCGTTCCCTGTGGACCGACGCCTGGGAGTCCATGCGGACCCGTCCGACGTTCTGGATCTCCTCGATCCTGATCCTGCTGATCATCGTGGTCGCGGTCTTCCCGGGGCTCTTCGCCCACGTCGACCCGCGTGCGTCGAACCTCGACAACAGCGACGGCGGACCCGAGGCCGGGCACATCCTCGGCTTCACGCGTCAGGGTTCCGACGTCTACGCCCGCGTGATCTGGGGCGCCCAGAACTCGCTCATCGTCGGCATCGTCGCGACGGTCCTGGTGTCGCTCGTCGGCATCGTGATCGGTGCGCTGGCCGGCTTCTACGGCGGCTGGCTCGACACGATCGTGTCCCGCATCGGTGACATCTTCTTCTCGATCCCCACCGTCCTCGGTGCGATCGTGATCATGTCGGTCATCCCCGCGCGGAACGCGATCACCGTCGCGCTCGTGCTCGCTGCGTTCGCCTGGCCGCAGATCGCCCGCATCATGCGTGGTGCCGTCCTGAGCGCCAAGCAGGCCGACTACGTCATGGCGTCGGCGGCCCTGGGCGTCAGCCGGTTCAAGACGCTCGTGCGCCATGTCATCCCGAACTCGCTGGCTCCCGTCATCGTGGTCGCGACCGTGTCGCTCGGCACGTTCATCGTGGCCGAGGCGACCCTGTCGTTCCTCGGCATCGGACTGCCGCCGTCGGCCCTCAGCTGGGGTCTCGACATCGGCACGGCGCAGACGTCGATCCGCACCAACCCGTCGACGATCTTCTGGCCGTCGGCCGCGCTGTCCATCACCGTGCTCGCGTTCCTGCTCCTCGGTGACGTGGTGCGCGACGCGCTCGACCCGAAGGCGAGGGCCCGCCGATGAGCGAGACGCTGACCAACCCCACCGGCCGACGCACCAACGCCGACGGCGCTCCGCTGCTCGAGATCCGCGACCTGCAGGTCGGCTTCAAGACGCAGTCCGGTCTCGTGCAGGCCGTGCGCAGTGTCGACCTCACCCTCGAGCAGGGCGAGCGTCTGGCCATCGTCGGCGAGTCCGGTTCCGGCAAGTCGACGAGCGCCCAGGCGATCATCAAGCTGCTGCCCGGCACCGGGCAGGTCACCGGCGGGTCGATCAAGTTCAACGGGCGCGAGCTCGTCGGGCTGAGCGACAAGGAGATGTCCGAGATCCGCGGGAAGGAGATCGGCTACGTCCCGCAGGACCCGATGTCGAACCTCAACCCGCTGTGGTCGATCGGTTTCCAGGTCGAGGAGGCGATCCGTGCGAACGGCATGGCCACCGGCAAGAAGGCCGTCCGCGACCGCGCGATCGAGGTCCTGAAGGAAGCCGGCCTCGGCGACGCCTCGACCCGCCTCAAGCAGTACCCGCACGAGTTCTCCGGCGGTATGCGGCAGCGCGTGCTCATCGGCATCGGTCTGTCGAGCCGCCCGCAGCTGCTCATCGCCGACGAGCCGACGAGTGCGCTCGACGTCACGGTCCAGCGCGTCATCCTCGACCACCTCGAGAGCCTGACCCGCGACTTCGGCACCTCGGTGCTGTTCATCACGCACGACCTCGGCCTCGCCGCCGAGCGCGCCGAGAAGCTCGTCGTGATGTACAAGGGCCAGGTCGTCGAGGCCGGTCCCTCGAAGGAGATCCTGGCCAACCCGCAGCACCCGTACACGCAGCGCCTGGTCGCTGCGGCGCCCTCGCTCGCGAGCCGCCGCATCCAGTCGAAGGTGCAGCACGAGCGCATCGAGATCGCCGACGCCGGCAGCGACGACGCCGAGCTCATCGCCCGGGCGCAGGAGCGAGAGCACCGTCCGGCCGAGGACCTCATCGTGGTGAAGAACCTCGAGAAGATCTACAAGCTGCGTGGCAAGAGCCTCGCCACCCGCGAGCTCAAGGCCGTCGACGACGTGTCGTTCGCGATCCCGAAGGGCACCACCACGGCGCTCGTCGGTGAGTCCGGCTCGGGCAAGTCGACCGTCGCCAAGCTGGTGCTGCAGCTCGAGGAGCATCTCGAGCGGCACCGTGCAGTTCGACGGCATCGACATCGGCGCGCTGAAGGGCAAGGACCTCTTCGACTTCCGCCGCCGCGTGCAGCCGGTGTTCCAGGACCCGTACGGCTCGCTGGACCCGATGTACAACGTCGGGAACACGATCGCCGAGCCGCTCGCCACGCACAAGGTGGGCGACAAGGCGTCGCGTCGGGCCCGCGTGCTCGAGCTGCTCGACCAGGTCGCGCTGCCGAAGTCGATGGTCAACCGCTACCCGAACGAGCTCTCGGGTGGGCAGCGGCAGCGCATCGCCGTCGCCCGCGCGCTCGCACTCAAGCCGGAGGTCATCGTCCTCGACGAGGCCGTCTCCGCGCTCGACGTGCTCGTGCAGGGGCAGATCCTCGACCTGCTGACGGAGCTGCAGACCGAACTCGGCCTGACCTACCTGTTCATCACGCACGACCTGGCGGTCGTCCGCCTGGTCGCGGACAACGTGTGCGTCATGCGGCAGGGCAAGATCGTCGAGAAGGCGACGACCGACGAGGTCTTCGCCGCCCCGAAGGAGCAGTACACGAAGGACCTCCTGGCCGCCATCCCCGGCGCCGGGTTCGAGTTCGGACGCTGATCCTGCTGGACACGAACGAGGCCGGACGTCCCGTCGTCCTCCGCGCTGGTCGCGGAGGCGCCGTGGCGGCCGGCCTCGTAGCCGTCCTGGGCCTCTTCCTGCTGGTCGACGCGGCCGTGCGCGGCAGCTGGATCGTGGTGCTCGACGCCGTCGGACCGATCGCCGTGCTCGTCTGGGTCCTGTGGGTGCTCACGTACCGCCCGTGCATCCGTATCGACGACACGGCCGTCACCGTCGTCAACCCGCTCCGCCGCACCGTGGTGCCGTGGCACGCGGTCGCCGACGTCAAGCTCCGCTGGCAGATCGTCATCGAGACGGTCGCGGGCCGTCGCGTGCAGTGTTGGGGCGGCCCGTCGCTGCCGCGGCCGAAGCCGGCCCGGCGCGGCGAGCGTGCTGTGCTGCGCCAGCCGGACGAGATGACCGTGCTGCTCGACCGGTGGGCTGAGCAGCGTGCCGTCGCCGGTGACGGCGACGCCGTGCGCGGCTGGGACCGCCCCGCCGTCATCGTCGGCGCGGTCGCGCTGGCGCTCCTCGTGGTCTCGCTGCTGAGCCTGACGCTGGGCGGCTGACGCGGCTCGCGATCGCGACGACAAGACGGACGGGAGGCCCGTTGCCAGCTGGCAACGGGCCTCCCGTCCGTCTGCTGGTCACGTCCACCACGTGACCCGCGTCGTCAGACGACCGCGCCGACCCGCTCGGTGAGCAGGTGCTCCTGGTCGGTCTGGATGCACGCGACGCCGCGGCCGTGCACGTCCTGCAGGCGCGGATCCACGGTGCGGCACTGTTCCTGCCGGCCCTCGTCGAGGAGCTGGTAGAGCGGGCAGCGGGTGCGGAACCGGCAGCCGTCGATGCGCTCCGTGGGCGAGGGCAGGTCGCCGTCGAGCAGGATCCGCCCGCGGGCGGCCTCGGCGGACGGGTCCGGCACTGGCACGGCCGACAGCAGCGCCCGCGTGTACGGGTGCTGCGGGTCCGAGAACACCTTGTCGCCGTCGCCGTACTCGACGATCCGCCCGAGGTACATGACCGCGACGTCGTCGGCGATGTGCCGGACGACGGACAGGTCGTGCGCGACGAACAGGTACGACAGGCCGAGGCGGTGCTTCAGGTCCTCGAGCAGGTTGATCACGCCGGCCTGCACCGAGACGTCGAGCGCCGAGACCGGCTCGTCGAGCACCAGGATCTTCGGCTCGACGATGAGCGCCCGCGCGATGCCGATGCGCTGCCGCTGGCCGCCGGAGAACTCGTGCGGGTACCGGTCGATGTAGCTCGGCTCGAGCCCGACGAGCTCCAGGACCTCGCGGACCCGGCGGCGGATCTCGTCCTTCGCGACGCCGTGCACCGTCAGCGGTTCACCGATCACCGAACCGATGTCGAGCCGGGGGTCGATCGACGCCATCGGGTCCTGGAACACGACCTGGATGTCGCGGCGGATCGCCAGGCGGTCCTTCTTCGACAGCGATGCGGTGTCGACGCCGTTCACCCGGATGGTGCCCTGCTGCGCGCCGGCGAGCTCGAGGATCTCCATGATCGTGGTGGTCTTGCCGCAGCCGGACTCACCGACCAGGCCGAGCACCTGCCCGCGCTTCAGCGTCAGGGAGATGCCGTCGACCGCGTGCACCTCGCCGATCTGCCGGCGGAAGAGCGCGCCCTTGGTAAGCGGGAACGTCTTGACGACGTCGGTGAGCTCGAGGACGACGTCGTCGCCGTGGTCGACCGCGGCCTCGGGGATGTCCTCGGGGCGGGGAAGATCTCCGACCGCTCGAGGGTGCCCGCCGCGATCTCGTCGCGACGGATGCACGCGGCGGTGTGGTCGTCGAGCAGCGTGCCGTTGCCGATCGTCGGGACGGTCCCGGTCAGGACCGGGTTGTCACCGCTCTGCGGGACGGTCGGCTCGACCAGCGCGGGCTCGCCGTCGCGGCAGGCGTCGATGACCGCGGGGCAGCGGTCGGCGAACGGGCAGCCGGTCGGCTTCTGCGTGAGCAGGGCGGGCGGCCCTCGAGCGGGACGAGTCGTTCGGTGCGGGCCGCGGTCATGTTCGGCATCGAGCGGAGGAGCCCGATCGTGTACGGCATGACGGGCTCGCGGAAGAGCGGCTCGACCGGAGCCGTCTCGACGATGCGGCCCGCGTACATCACGGCGACGCGGTCCGCGTTGCCGGCGACGACACCGAGGTCGTGCGTGATGAGGACGACGGCGGCGCCGGTCATGTCCTTCGCCGTCTGCAGCACGTCCAGGATCTGCGCCTGGATCGTCACGTCGAGCGCGGTGGTCGGTTCGTCGGCGATGATCAGCTTCGGGTCGTTCGCGATGGCGATGGCGATCATCGCGCGCTGCCGCATGCCGCCGGAGAACTCGTGCGGGAACGCGTCGAGGCGCCGAGCGGGGTTCGGGATGCCGACGACGCGCAGCAGCTCCTCGGCGCGGGTGCGGGCGGCGTGCTGGGTGAGGGAGCGGTCGTGCAGTCGCAGCCCCTCGATGATCTGCTGGCCGATCGTGTACACGGGCGTCAGGGCGGACAGCGGGTCCTGGAACACCATCGCGATGTCGCCGCCGCGCAGGCGGGACATCTCGCGGTCGTTCTTGCCGAGGAGCTCCTGGCCGTCGAAGCGGATGCTGCCCTCGACGTGGGCGGACGACGGGAGCAGACCCATCACGGCCATCGAGGACACCGACTTGCCGGAGCCGGACTCGCCGACGATCCCGAGGAACTCGCCGGGGGCCACCGTGTAGTCGACCCCGCGGACGGCGTAGACGGGCTTGGTCTTCGGGTTGAACGTGACCGACAGGTCGGACACGGTCAGCAGCGGCTCAGTCACGGTTGGCTCCGGAGGTGGGGTCGATGGCGTCGCGCAGGGCGTCGCCGAGCAGGCTGGTCGAGAGCACGGTCGCGACGAGGGTCGCGGCGGGCAGGACGAACAGCCACGGGCGGGTGACGGCGGACTGGCTGCCGGCGGCGAGCAGGGTGCCGAGCGAGACGTCGGGGATCTGGATGCCGAAGCCGAAGAAGCTCAGCGAGCTCTCCGCCAGGATCGCGGCCCCGACGCCGAGCGTCGCGTCGATGATGAGCAGGGACGCCACGTTCGGCAGGATGTGCCGTCGGATGATCGTGAACGCCGGGACGCCCATGAAGCGGGCGGCCTTGACGTAGTCGCGTTCGCGCAGGGACATCGTCTGGCCGCGGATCACGCGCGCCATCACCATCCAGCTGAACACCGCGAGGCCGACGATGAGCGCCACCCACGTCAGGTTCTTGAACACCGGGCTCAGGAGCACGAGCGCGTAGAACGAGGGGATCACGAGCAGCAGGTCGATGACCCACACGAGCACGCGGTCCACGGTGCCGCCGAAGTAGCCGGCGATCGCACCGACGATGCCGGCGATCAGCGTCGCGGCCGGACCGGCGATGAGGCCGATGAGCAGCGACTTCTGCAGGCCGACGAGCGTCTGCGCGTAGATGTCCTGGCCGATGTCGTTCGTGCCGAACCAGTGCGCGGCGCTCGGCGGCATGCCGAACGCCAGACCGTCGGAGTCGACGGCGTTCCAGTGGTACAGGTGCGGGCCGACGAAGGCCCACAGCAGGATGAGCAGCAGGGCGCCGCCACCGATGCGGGCACGCCAGGTGCCGAACACCTTGCGCCAGAGCGGCGTGCGGCCGCCCTTGACCTCGATGACGTGCGCCGGGGTGCCGGCGTTGCCGTCACCGGGGTCGCCGGCGGTGGTCGTGGTCGTGGGGTCGAGAACAGACACGGGTCACACCCTCACTCGCGGGTCGAGCGCGGCGTAGAGCAGGTCCGCGAGGGTTCCTGCGATGAGCACGAGGATCGCCGTGAAGAGGATCGTGCCCGAGGCCGCGTTGATGTCGTTGTTGGTGATGCCCTGGACGAAGTACTCGCCCATGCCGTGCCAGCTGAAGACCAGCTCGGTGATGCTCGCGCCGGTCAGGATCAGCCCGAACGAGTACGCGAAGAACGTCGACATCGGGATGAGGGCGACGCGGACGCCGTGGCGCATGATGGCCGATCCGCGCGTCCGGCCCTTCGACCGCGCGGTGCGGATGAAGTCGTTCGACAGCACGTCGAGCATCGCGGAGCGCTGGTACCGCGAGTACGTGGCGACGGCGCCGATGGTCAGCGAGATCGTGGGTAACAACAGGTGGATCAGCCGGTCGCCGAGCACCGGGAAGAACCCGTTCACCCCCGGCGTGTACTCACCCGTGAACCGGATCACCTGGGTGCCGAGCCCCTGGTTCATCGCGGTCGCGAGGATCATCAGGACGACCGCGATGACGAAGGTCGGGGTGGCGAGCACGGCGAACGACAGGTACGTCGAGACCTGGTCCGACGTGCGGTACTGGCGGACGGCGTTCCACACGCCGAGCAGCACCCCGAGGATCGCGCCGAGCAGCGTGCCGATGACCAGCAAGCGCAGGCTCGTGCCGGAGCGGGCGACGATGTCGGCAGTGACCTCGGTGCCGCGGGTGCTCATGCCGAGCGACCCGTGCGTGACGAGGTTCGACCACCAGGTCCACGTCCGGACGATGAGCGGGGTGTCCGGATCGGCACCGAGCTTCCGCAGGGACGCGTCGATCGTGCCCTGCGGCACGGCCGGGTTGCGGCCCAGGAACCGGGCAGCCGGGTTCAGCGTGCTGCTGGCGAGGATGTAACCGAGGGTCGTCGCGACGATCGTCAGGACGATGTAGTTGACGATCCGCTTTGCGATGAAGGCAAGCATGTACTGGGACCTCGTGGGGTGCGGCCGTCCGTCCGGACGGCGTTGTCGGTGGCGACAGGTTAGCCGCTCGCGACGGAGGGGTGGGACTTCCGTTGTGACGCTATGCAACATTCGTTACGAGCATGTTTCGATTCCCCACATCAACCCTTGTGGAGCCTTCGGATGTGACTAGGGTTCTCAACCAACAGGCGTGGCGGCGGGGGTCGCCGCGTTCCAGCGCGAACTGCGCGAACCACAACGAAAGGGAATCCTCGCCATGCGAAAGAGGATCAAGGGCATCGCCGTGCTGGCCACCGCTGCGGCTGCGGCCGTCGTGCTGGCCGGCTGCTCCGGCGGTGGACAGGCGGGCAACAGCAGCTCCGCGGTCGCCGAGTCGTCGCTGAAGTCGACCGGCTGGACCGTCGCGGACCGCGCGGACGTCAAGGACGGCGGGTCGATCACCCTGCCGATCGACACCGCTCCGGCGAACTTCCAGATCAACAACCTCGACTCCGGAACCGTCGACGACCAGACGATCTCCGGTGCGTACCTGCCGGGCTTCATCCAGTTCAAGGAGAACGGCGAGTGGGAGGTGAACAAGGACTTCGCGACCTCGGTCGAGCTGACCAAGGACTCACCCCAGACCGTCGAGATCAAGATCAACCCGAAGGCCGTGTGGTCTGACGGCACCCCGATCAGCGCGAAGGACGTCATCGCCAACTGGAAGGCGCTGAACGGCACGAACAAGGCCTTCGCGCCCCTCGCCACCAACGTGTGGGAGGACGTCGACTCGGTCAAGCAGGGCTCGGACGAGCGCGACGTCATCATGACGTTCTCGAAGACGAACGCCGACTGGGCGAGCGTCCTGGGCTCCATCTACCCGTACTGGGCCGTCGACACCCCCGAGCACTTCAACACCGCCTGGGCCAAGGGCCCGTACACCGCTGACGGCAAGACCTACGTCTCCGGTGGCCCGTACATCGTGAAGTCCTTCGACGCCAACGGCGGCGTCCTCACGTTCGAGAAGAACTCGAAGTGGTGGGGCGACCCGGGCAAGCTCGACACCATCGTCTTCAAGACGGTCTCGCGTGACGGTGTCGCGCAGGCGTACGGCAACAAGGAACTCGACGCGTTCAACCTGAACGGCAGCGCCGACAACCTCAAGACGGCGAACTCCCGCTCCGACTCGAAGATCGAGCGCTCGCTCGGCACCACGCAGCGGCAGATCACGCTGAACGGCACCTCGGACGTCTTCAAGGACCAGGACGTGCGCCAGGCGTTCGCCCAGGCCATCAACCGCAAGGTCCTCGCCCAGGCGATCCTGTCGCCGGTGAAGAGCCCGGGTGACGTGCTCAACAACCTGACGTACCTGCCCGGTCAGGAGGGGTACAAGGACGACGTCTCGTCGGTCTACGGCTACAGCACCGACAAGGCGAAGTCGAAGCTCGAGGACGCCGGCTGGAAGGTCGGTTCGGACGGCTACGCGACCAAGGGCGGCAAGGAACTCGACGTCCGCTTCGTGATCCCGTCGGACAACCCGAACTCGGCGAACGTCGCGCAGCTCGTGCAGCAGCAGACGAAGCTCGCCGGCTTCAAGGTCACGATCGACACCGTCCCCTCGGACGACTTCTTCACGAAGTACATCACCACCGACGGCCGTGACTTCGACGCCACGTACTTCGCGTGGCAGGGCACGCCGTTCCCGATCTCGTCGCTCAAGTCGATCTACTACCCCGCCGACGCCGGCCAGAACTACACCGGCGTGACGGACGACTCGCTCGGCGCGGCATGGGACAAGGCGAACGCCGAGCTCGACGCCGACGCCCGCATCAAGGACGCGCAGGCGATCGACAAGAAGATCGTCGCCGTCGCCGGCACCATCCCGCTGTTCGCCGAGCCGTACGCCTGGGGTGTGCGCAAGGACCTCGTGAACTACGGGCCCGCGCAGTTCCAGCAGTACTCGGTCAAGTGGCAGGACGTGGGCTACACCAAGTAGTCCCGCGGTCGCACGACCCGCAACGACACCCTCGACGTCGCACGACGTCGGGGTGTCGTTCTGCGTCGGCGGGGAGTGGACGCCGGGACGCTACATCCGGGCCGCCGCCAGCGACGCCGCGATCCCGAGCACGACGAACGCCAGGACCGTCCACCCGTGCACCCGGTGGGTGATCGGCGCCGCCGTCACGGTCGCGGGCGGCGGGCCGTCCTGTGGAGCCGGGGCGGGTACGAGGGCCAGCATCCGCGCGGCCGCAGCGTCGACGTCGAGGTGATCCGGGCCTCCCGGTCGGCCCTGGACCTGGGCGGCGAGCCGCGCGGTCGGGCGCGTCGCGATCCAGACGCGGCGGACGCCCTCGCTCGTGACGACCTCGATGCCGTACTTGGTGCGCACCTCGGTGACGCGCGACCACGTGTAGGTGCTGGTGCGGCGGACGTCCAGGATCCGCAGGTGCTCGGGGGTCAGCTCGATGCGCGGACGCCAGAGCGCGGCCCACGCCACGAACACGATGCAGATGCTCGGGACCGGGACGAGCCACGGGGTGCTGCCACCGAGCAGGGCCACGGGAACGAGCGCCACCGCGACGACCCAGAGGACGATGGCGAGACGGCGGAGGCCCGGGGCGACGATGGTGGTGTGCACCGGACGAGGTTACGAGATGCCTCCCCGGAGACGCCCGGGGAGCGGGTGTGACACACCAGCGCGTATCTCCGGACGACCCGATTCCCCGGGGAGGCAGATCCTGCGTGGACCTCTCGTGCCGACAATGGTCGTCGCCCCCAGTTCGGGTGTCAATACCCCATGGCGACGGATTCCGGGATTCCCCACGCCGGGAGCGGCCGAAGCCGCGGGGTCCGCGGGGTCCGCGGGATCCGCGGGATCCGGTTACGAGACCAGCAGTTCGATCTGTTCACGGATGGTCTCGGCCTTCGGGAACCGCAGACCGACCAGCCCGACGTGCCGCCACCGCACGATGCCGTCGGGGCCGATCACGAACACCGATCGGCGAAGTCCGATCCCCGGCGCACGCACGCCGTAGTCGCGGATCACCGAGCCGGCCGTGTCGCTGAGCAGGGGGAACGTGAGCGAGGAGCCGCGCGCGAACGTCTCGTGCGAGTCGAGGGCCTGCGGGCTGATGCCCCACACCACGGCGCCCAGTTCGTCGAACTCGTCGAGCTCCGCCTGGTAGCTGCACAGCTGCGCGGTGCAGACGGCCGTCGCGTCGCCGGGGTAGAAGGCGAGCACCACGGTCCGGCCGATCTCCGACGACAGGTCGTACTCGTCGTCGGTGCGGACCCCGTCGCGGACGATCATGCCCGGCAGGGTGAACGTCGGCGCGGACTCGCCGACCTCGGGGATGCTCATGTGCTCACGCTACGAGAACAACCGGGGGAACGCGCTCGCGACCCAGGGGTAACCGACGAACACCGCGGCGTCGAGCAGGCAGTGCGTGATGATCAAGGGCATCAGGCGGCCCCACTTCGTGTAGATCCAGCCGAACACGATGCCCATCACGGCGTTGCCGACGAACGCGCCGAAGCCCTGGTACAGGTGGTAGCTCCCGCGCAGCAGTGCCGTCGACAGGATCACCTGCCACCGCCCCCAGCCCAGGTCGCCGAGCCGGGCGTAGAGGTACCCGATCACGATGACCTCCTCCTGCAGGCCGGAGCGGATCGCGGACAGCAGCAGGACCGGCACCGTCCACCAGTACGAGTTCAGGGCAGCGGGGTCCACGTTCACCGTGATGCCGAGCGCACGCCCGGCGAAGTACAGGGCGAGCCCCGGGATCCCGATGCACAGCGCGATGAGCGCCGGACCGCCCAGGTCGGGCTTCACCCGGAACCGGTCGATGCCGAGCCGGGACAGGTGCGGGCGGGACGTGCTCCACAGCAGGAAGCAGACGAGCGCGACCGGTGCCAGGTCCACTGCGATGCCGAGCAGCTGCCGGGCCAGGTCGACGTACTGCACCGTCGTCGACGACGTGTTGAGCGCCGTGGACTGCTCGCCGAGCGGCGTCGTCTGCGACAGGTCGTCGATGATCTGGAGGATCGAGTACAGCGCGCTGGCACCCAGTGAGAGCAGCAGCACGATGGTGATCTCGACCCACGTTCGCCGTCGGCTCATCTGCTGTACTCCTGACGGTTGCGAACTACCGGTAGACTGGCGTGTCGGGCGTTCTGCCCGCGGGTGCGGTGCCGACAAATCACTGGCCCGACACTCTCCCAGAAATTGAAGGATGTCCTGTATGGCGCTCGCCACCCGGTCCGACCTGCGCAACGTCGCCATCGTGGCACACGTCGACCACGGCAAGACCACCCTCGTCGACGCGATGCTCACGCAGACCAACTCGTTCGACGCCCACTTCGAGGGCGAAGACCGCATGATGGACTCGAACGACCTCGAGCGCGAGAAGGGCATCACGATCCTCGCGAAGAACACGTCGGTGCTCTACAACGGCAAGCACGCGACCGAGTTCGGCGCGGACGGCCCCATCACCATCAACGTGATCGACACCCCGGGTCACGCCGACTTCGGTGGTGAGGTCGAGCGCGGCCTCTCCATGGTCGACGGTGTCGTCCTGCTCGTCGACGCGTCCGAGGGCCCGCTGCCCCAGACGCGCTTCGTGCTCCGCAAGGCGCTCGCCGCCAAGCTCCCGGTGATCCTGCTCGTCAACAAGACGGACCGCCCCGACTCCCGCATCGACGAGGTCGTCTCCGAGTCGCAGGACCTGCTCCTCGGCCTGGCGTCCGACCTGTCGGACGAGGTCGACGACCTCGACCTCGACGCGATCCTCGACGTCCCCGTGGTCTACGCCTCGGGCCGTGCCGGTGCCGCGTCGCGCAACAAGCCGGCCGACGGCTCGCTGCCCGACAACGACGACCTCGAGCCGCTGTTCGAAGCGATCCTGCAGCACGTCCCCGCGCCGAAGTACGACGACCAGCACCCGCTGCAGGCCCACGTCACGAACCTCGACGCGTCGCCGTTCCTCGGTCGTCTCGCGCTGCTGCGCATCTTCCACGGCACGATGAAGAAGGGCCAGACGGTCGCGTGGGTCAAGCACGACGGCACCGTCGTGAACGCCCGCATCACCGAGCTCCTCATCACCAAGGCCCTCGAGCGCTACCCGGCCGAGTCGGCGGGCCCCGGTGACATCGTCGCCGTCGCCGGCTTCGACACGATCACCATCGGTGAGACGCTGACCGACCCCGAGGACGTCCGCCCGCTGCCGACCATCACGGTCGACGACCCGGCGATCTCGATGACGATCGGCACGAACACCAGCCCGCTCGTCGGCAAGGTCAAGGGTCACAAGCTGACCGCCCGCATGGTCAAGGAGCGCCTCGACCGCGAGCTCATCGGCAACGTCTCGCTCAAGGTCCTCGACATCGGTCGTCCCGATGCGTGGGAGGTCCAGGGCCGTGGTGAGCTCGCGCTCGCCATCCTGGTCGAGCAGATGCGTCGTGAGGGCTTCGAGCTCACCGTCGGCAAGCCGCAGGTCGTCACGAAGCGTGACGAGAACGGCAAGCTGCAGGAGCCGTACGAGCACATGACGATCGACACGCCGGAGGAGTACCTCGGCGCGATCACGCAGCTCATGGCCGCTCGCAAGGGCCGCATGGAGAACATGACGAACCACGGCACCGGCTGGGTGCGCATGGAGTTCATCGTCCCGTCGCGCGGCCTGATCGGCTTCCGCACGTCGTTCCTGACCGAGACCCGCGGCACCGGCATCGCCAACGCGATCTCGCACGGCTACGACGAGTGGGCCGGCCCGATCCAGACCCGCATCAACGGCTCGATCGTCTCCGACCGCTCGGGTGTCGTCACGCCGTTCGCCATCACGAACCTGCAGGAGCGGATGACGTTCTTCGTCAACCCCACCGAAGAGGTCTACGAGGGCATGGTCATCGGCGAGAACTCGCGCGCCGACGACATGGACGTCAACATCACGAAGGAGAAGAAGCTCACGAACATGCGTTCGGCGAACGCCGACTCCTTCGAGTCGATGACGCCGTCGCGCCAGCTCTCCCTCGAGGAGTGCCTGGAGTTCGCGCGCGAGGACGAGTGCGTCGAGGTCACCCCGGCCGTCGTCCGCATCCGCAAGGTCGAGCTCGACGCGCAGGCCCGCCAGCGCTCGTACGCCCGCCTGAAGCGTCAGGACGCGTAGCGGCTTCGCAGCTGCGCGACGTGTAGCGGCTTCGCAGCTGCGCCACGCGTAGCGGCTTCGCAGCTGCGCGACGCGTAGCGCCCACGGGTACGAGCCCGGCGTACGCCCGCCACGACCGGCCCGGTCACCTCGCACGAGGTGCCCGGGCCGTCGTCGTCCCGACGCCGATCCGCAGCGCGCAGCGAGCAGCGAGCAGGGTCAGCGTCAGACCACTTCGCAGGCGATGCCGGAAGCGACCTCGACCGCCTTCCCCGGTCCGTCGATGCGCACACCGAACGCGTTGACCTGCACGCGGAACTCGGTCGTCGTCCCGGTCGGGTACGCGACGAAGAGTTGCCCGCGGTGCATCGCGGGCGAGGTGCAGCGGACGTCGACGCTCCGCGCACTGGTCCAGGAGCTGCTGATGCCGGCGGTGAGCCAGTCCAACGACGGCCCCGTCGGATTGACGGACCCGTTGAGGGTGACCGAACTCGTCACCGTCTTCGTCTCGGCGATGGAGCAGGTGATGCCGTCGGTCAGGACCTGACACGAGGTCAACGGTCGGAGCTTGTCGATGACACCGGGGCTGGTCGCGATGTGCTGCACGGCGCGGTGGGCGCCACTGGAGGACACGCCAGCTGTGCACCGTGGGTCGGAGCCGGACTTGTCGAACACGAACTCGACACCCGTGCCGGATGCCTGTGACATGGACGTCCACGGGACGCTCGACCGGGAGAGCTCGAGACCGAGGTTCTGCCACTGGCCGTTCTGCACCATTGCATCCCGCGACGACTCCTTGTGGTCGAGGGTCGTCTGACCGGCGAAGTTCTTGCCGTAGACGTACGCGTTGATGTTGCCCTTGCTCCGGCCGTTCGCGGTGATCCGGTACGAGTCGACCGTCGTCGTCCACCGGGTGCCGTCACTGGCGAGTGTCAGGCGCGCTTCACCGGTCATGCCGCCTGCGGAGCACGACACCGTCGTCTCGGTCGAGGGCATGTCGACGAGCGCGGGGGCGATCCCCGCTCCGGACGGAGGGTCGACGGCCGCCGCAGCGGGCGCAGCGGCGATCAGGGTGCTCATCAGGCTGAGCGCGGTCACGGCCAAGGTGGTACTCGATGAGAATTTCACATGACACGTTCTAGCAGTGATGTGCCGACTTGTGAAGATGTTCAACTGCTCGAGAGTTGTAGCGTGGTGCGCGTGACCCTCGACCTCCTCTCGCTGTACCAGGACCTGCACGCCCACCCCGAGCTCGGTTTCCAGGAGCACCGCACTGCGGGCATCGTGGCCGACCGGCTCGCCGAGCTCGGAGGCATCGAGGTGACCACCGGCGTCGGTGGCACCGGTGTCGTCGGCGTCCTGTCGAACGGCGAGGGCCCGGTCGTGTGGCTCCGCGCCGACATGGACGGCCTGCCGGTCCAGGAGCGCACGGGGCTGTCCTACGCCAGCCAGCACCGCGGCACCGACGAGGACGGCAACGACGTCCCGACGATGCACGCCTGCGGCCACGACATCCACGTCACGTGGCTGCTCGGCACGCTCGAGCGCCTCGTCGCCACGAAGGACCAGTGGAGCGGCACGGTCGTCGGCGTCTTCCAGCCGGCGGAGGAAGTCATCTCCGGCGCCCGCGCCATGGTCGAGGACGGCCTGGTCGACCGGTTCCCGAAGCCCGACGTGGTGCTCGGCCAGCACTCGGCTCCGGCCCCGGTCGGCATCGTCGCGATCGGCTCCGGCCCGGTGATGGCGTCGAGCGACCGGCTCACGGTGACCTTCAACGGTCGCGGGGCGCACGGCTCCGCACCACAGGCCTCCCTCGACCCGGTCGTCACCGCCGCGTCCGCCGTCGTCCGGCTGCAGACCGTGGTCTCGCGCGAGGTCTCGCCGAGCGACGCCGGTGTCGTCACCGTCGGCAGCTTCCACGCCGGCACCCGCGCCAACATCATCCCCGACCAGGCCGTCATCGAGATCTCGACGCGTGCCCGCAACGAGGAGACCCGTGCGCGGATCATCGCGTCGATCGAGCGGATCGTCCGTGCCGAGAGCGACGCCGGCGGGCTGCCGGAGCCGACGATCGTGCGGTCGCCCGGTGCCGAGGTGACCGTGAACGACGCGGAGTCCGCTGCCCGGGTGCTCGCGGCCGTCAGCGCCGCCGTGCCGGGTGCGCGCGAGCTCGAGATCGGGCTGGCGATGGCGTCGGAGGACGTCGGGCAGCTCGCGACGGCGGCGGGCGTCCCGCTCGTGTACTGGTTCACGGGGATCACCGACCCGGAGCTGTTCCGCCGTGGCGAGGACATCCCGAGCAACCACTCGCCGTTCTACGCGCCGCAGGCCGAGACCGCGATCCCGGTGGGCGTCGACGCCCTGGTGGCCGCGACGCGCGCCTACGTCGCCTGACGCTTCCTTCCCATCGCGCGGGCGGTGGGAAGCGGGAACAGGCGTACCTGGTCGGAACGAAGGACCAGGTACGCCCGTTTCGGCCAGGTACGCGCGAGGCGGACGGGAGGCGCGGGGCGGCCCCGCCGCGCGGGTGACCGTCCCGGGGACAGGACGTTCACAGCCAACTCGCGTCGTGCCTCCCGGCTCACCCGTTACCGTCGGCGCATGCGTTCCCTCCGTACCCCGCTGATCGCCGCCGTCGCCGCCGGCATCGCCCTGGCCGGACTCACCGGCTGCTCCTCCGACTCCGTGAAGCAGGCGACGGACCTCGGGTCCTCGGTGGCCTCGACGGTCGCGGACGGCGTCGCGGGCATCGACGGCAAGGCGATCCAGGACGGCATGTCCTCGGTCGCGGGCGGTATCGACGGTGCACTCGACACGGCGCTCAAGGGTGCCAACGTCACCTCTGACGGCAAGGTGCCCGACGGGTTCCCGTCGTCCGACGTGCCGCTGGTGGACGGCACGGTGCTCGGCGGGGAGCGGGACCGAACGGCTCCGGGTGGGTCGTGCAGGTGCGCGCCGGGTCGGTCGACGACTTCGCCTCCGCCGCGCAGCAGCTCGCCGACGCCGGCTACACCGAGTCGGCGAAGCGCGCCGACTCGTCGAGTGCCTTCGGGATGTTCCGCAGCGACGGGTACCGCGTCGTGCTCACGTTCTCGGACGGCGACGACGGCGTCACCGCGACCTACATCGTCACGGCCCGCTAGTCCCGTACCCTTGGGGGCGATGTCGAAGGCCTCCGTCACGCGCCCCGAGCGCGTCCTGTTCGTGCACGCCCACCCCGACGACGAGACCCTGTCGTCCGGCGGGACGATCGCGACCCTGCTCGAGCTCGGCGCCGAGGTCACCGTGTTGACGGCGACCCGCGGTGAGCGCGGCGAGATGCTCACCGAGCGGCTCGCCCCCCTGGCCGGCGACGCGCAGCGCGTCGCCGCGCACCGTACGACCGAGATCGACGCGGCGCTCGCGGCCCTCGGTGGCCCGGCGCACCTGTGGCTCGGCGGTCGCGGTGCGCGGCCCACCGATCTGCCGGAACGACGGTACGTCGACTCCGGCATGCAGTGGGGGCCCGACGGTCGGGCGACCGCCGCCGACGACGCCCCCGTCGACTCGCTGACCGCCGCCGACCTGGGCGAGGTCGTCGACGACGTCCGTGCCGCGATCCGCTCCACCGGTGCGGACGCGGTCGTGAGCTACGCCGACGACGGCGGGTACGGCCACCCCGACCACGTGCGTGTGCACCACGCTGCTCGGTACGCGGCCCGGGCGGAAGAGGTCGCGTTCGCGATGATCGTCGCCCCGGACACCGGGGACGCCGACGTCACCGTCGACGTCCTGCCGGTACGGGCGAAGGTGCGTGCCGCCGTCGAGCAGTACCGCTCGCAGGTCACCGTCGACCCGGTCGACCCCGCCGACCCGACCGCGCTGTCGTGGGTGATGCCGCACGGCGTCCGCGAGCACGCCCCCGCCGTCGAGGCCTTCCGGCACGACGCCGACCCGCAGCCCCCGGCACCGCAGACGTACGCCGAGATGTCCGGCCAGGGCAAGGTCGCCGCGGTCGCCGTCGCGCTCGTGCTCGGGCTCGTCACCGGCGGCCTCGGCACCGTGACGCACCAGCAGACCGTCGGCGCCGCCGCGTTCCCGATCGGCATGGTGATCACCACGCTGCTCGTGATCGGGCTGACCGTGGGCATCCGGCTGCTGTACCGGTCGCGGGCGATGGTCGCCGCGATCGGCATCGGCATCCTCGTCGCGACGCAGGTGCTCGTCTCCGTCGGCGGCCAGGGCTCGCCGCTCGTGCTGGCGAACGCGGCCGGGTACGTCTGGACGTTCGCCCCCGCCGTCATCGCCGCCCTGGTGCTCGCGTGGCCGGACCTGTCGGGGCTGCGGTCCCGGACGGCCCCTGGCCGCGAGTAGACTCGAACCCGCTCGTCGAAGGGAGCACCCGAACCGTGACCTACGTGATCGCCCAGCCCTGTGTCGACGTCAAGGACCGTGCCTGCATCGACGAATGCCCCGTCGACTGCATCTACGAGGGCGACCGCTCGCTGTACATCCACCCCGACGAGTGCGTCGACTGCGGTGCGTGCGAGCCGGTGTGCCCGGTCGAGGCCATCTACTACGAGGACGACCTGCCCGACGAGTGGGCCGACTACTACAAGGCCAACGTCGAGTTCTTCCAGGAAGTCGGCTCGCCCGGTGGCGCCGCGAAGGTCGGTGTGATCCACAAGGACCACCCGGTCGTCATGGCCGAACCGCCCCGCGGCTGAGCCGGACACGCACGTGGCGCTCGACCTGCCCGACTTCCCCTGGGACCAGCTCGTCCCGTTCAAGCAGCGCGCGGCCGGGTACGAAGGCGGCATCGTCGACCTCAGCGTCGGTTCGCCCGTCGACCCCACCCCCGAGGTCGTCCGACGCGCCCTCGCCGACGCCACCGACGCGCACGCCTACCCACAGGTCGCCGGCACCCCGGCGCTGCGGCAGGCCATCGCCGACTGGTACGGCCGCCGGCACGGGGTGCAGCTGACCGAGGCGCACACCCTGCCGACGATCGGGTCGAAGGAGTTCATCGCCGGCCTGGCGCTCTGGCTCGGCATCGGCGCCGGCGACACCGTGGCCTTCCCCGCCGCCGCGTACCCCACGTACGAGCTCGGGGCAGCCCTGGTCGGCGCGGACGCCCTCGCCTCGGACGACCCGGCCGCGTGGCCGGCGACGACGAAGCTGGTGTGGCTGAACTCGCCCGGCAACCCCGACGGCCGGGTGCTCTCGATCGACGACCTGCGCGTCGCGGTCGACCAGGCCCGCGAACTCGGTGCCGTCATCGTCGGCGACGAGTGCTACGCCGAGCTCGGCTGGGACCCGCAGTACGCGACCACCCCGACCCCCACGATCCTCGACCCCCGCGTCGTCGGCGACTCGGTCGACGGTGTGCTCAGCGTGTACTCGCTGTCGAAGCAGTCGAACCTGGCCGGGTACCGTGCGGCGTTCGTCGCCGGTGACGCCCGGATCCTTGCCGACGTGCTCGCGGTCCGGAAGCACGCGGGGCTGATGCCGCCGCTGCCGGTGCAGGAAGCGATGATCGTCGCACTCGCGGACCAGACCCACGTGCAGCAGCAGAAGGCCCGCTACCGGGCGCGCCGGAACATGCTCCGACGGGCACTCGAGGACGCCGGCTTCCGCATCGACCACAGCGAGGCCGGCCTGTACCTCTGGGCGACCCGCGGTGAGCCCGCGCTCGACACGGTGTCGTGGTTGGCCGACCGCGGGATCCTCGTCGCACCGGGCACGTTCTACGGCACGGCGGGCGGGGAGCACGTCCGGGTGGCCCTCACCGCGACCGACGAGCGCATCGCCGCGGCGGCCCAGCGGCTGGCCAGCAGCCGTCGGCTCGGCACCGCGTAGCGCGGGGACGGACCCCGCGACCGGGCGGATCGTGCATTCCGCCCGGAGCGCAACCGGGGGTTCCCACCAAGTCGTGACCATCGATGTGTGCACGAGCGACAGACGCCGCGATTAGGCTGTCAACGTGACTGACACTGCCAACGACGCTCAGAAGACGGCCACACCGCCCACGACGCCCGTGCCCGTGAGTCCCGCCGCCGAACAGACGGGCGAGACCGCGACGCTGACGTACCCGGGCGGCAGCGCGGAGTTCCCGATCCTGCCGAGCGTCGACGGCGCGTCCACGATGGACATCTCGACGTTCAAGAAGCAGACCGGGATGAACACGCTCGACTACGGGTTCGTGAACACCGGGTCGACCAAGAGCGCGATCACCTACATCGACGGCGACGAGGGCATCCTGCGGTACCGCGGGTACCCGATCGACCAGGTCGCGTCGAACTGCACCTTCCTCGAGGTCGCGTGGCTCCTGATCTACGGCGAGCTGCCCGACGAGTCCGAACTCGCCGACTTCGACGCCCGGATCCGTCGGCACACCCTGCTGCACGAGGACCTCCGGCGCCTGTTCGACGCGCTCCCGCACTCCGCGCACCCGATGTCCGTGCTGTCCAGCGCCGTCAGCGCCCTGTCGACGTACTACGAGGACGACATGGACGTCGACGACCCGGAGAAGGTCGAGCTGCAGACCGTGCGGCTGCTCGCCAAGCTGCCGGTCATCGCCGCCTACGCGCACAAGAAGTCCATCGGGCAGGCGTTCCTGTACCCGGACAACGGGCTGTCGTTCGTCGACAACTTCCTGCGCCTGAACTTCGGCACCATGGCCGAGACCTACCAGCCGAACCCGGTGCTGTCGAAGGCCCTCGACCGGCTCCTCATCCTGCACGAGGACCACGAGCAGAACGCCTCCACCGCGACGGTCCGCCTGGTCGGCTCGACGAAGGCCAACATGTTCGCCTCGATCTCGGCCGGCATCAACGCCCTGTACGGGCCGCTGCACGGCGGCGCGAACGAGGCCGTGCTCGAGATGCTGCAGCAGATCAAGGACTCCGGCGAGCCCGTGCAGCGCTTCGTCGAGCGGGTGAAGAACAAGGAGCGCGGCGTGAAGCTCATGGGCTTCGGACACCGCGTCTACAAGAACTACGACCCCCGCGCGAAGCTCGTCAAGGAGTCGGCGGACGAGGTCCTCGAGTCCCTCGGCGTGCAGGACGACCTGCTCGACATCGCGAAGGAGCTCGAGCAGATCGCGCTGAGCGACCAGTACTTCATCGACCGCAAGCTCTACCCGAACGTCGACTTCTACACCGGCATCATCTACAAGGCGATGGGCTTCCCGCCGCGCATGTTCACGGTGCTGTTCGCGATCGGCCGCCTGCCCGGCTGGATCGCGCAGTGGCGCGAGCTGAACAACGACCCGCTCAACAAGATCGGTCGCCCGCAGCAGCTCTACGTGGGTGCGCCGAAGCGGGACCTCCCCGCGCGCTGACGCGCGTTCTCACCCGCGAAAGCGACAGAGTCCCGCGAACAGTTCGCAGGACTCTGTCGCTTTCGCGGGCCAGGCCTACGCGTGGAGCGCGGTGTTGAGCTGGATGCCCTCGCCCTTGCGTTGCAGGGCCTCGACCGCGCCGGTCAGGCTGTTGCGCCGGAACAGGACGTTCGGGGTGCCGGACAGCTCGGCGGCCTTGACGGTCTTCGGTGTGCCGTCCGGGTTCGGTGCGGCGCCGACCAGGACGACCTTCGTGCCGGCCGTGACGTACAGGCCGGCCTCGATGACGGAGTCGTCGCCGAGGGAGATGCCGAGACCCGCGTTCGCACCGAGCAGCGCGCGCTCGCCCAGGGAGACCCGGTGCGTGCCGCCGCCGGAGAGCGTGCCCATGATGGACGCACCACCGCCGATGTCGGTGCCGTTGCCGACGACGACGCCCTGCGAGACGCGGCCCTCGATCATGGCGTCGCCGAGCGTGCCGGCGTTGAAGTTCACGAAGCCCTCGTGCATGACGGTCGTGCCCGGTGCCAGGTGCGCACCGAGACGGACGCGGTTGGCGTCACCGATGCGGACGCGGTCCGGCACGACGTAGTCGACCAGTCGCGGGAACTTGTCGATGGCGTGCACGGCGATGCCCGCGCGCTGCAGCGACGGGCGCAGGCGGGTCAGGGACTCCGGGTGGACCGGCCCGGCGTTCGTCCACGCGACGATCGGCAGGTACCCGAAGACACCGTCGAGGTTGATGGTGTTCGGACGTACGTGCAGGTGGCTCAGCAGGTGCAGGCGCAGGTACGCGTCCTCGGTGCTGGTCGGGGCGGCGTCGATGGTGACCTCGGTGGTGACGGCCTCGATCCGGACCTCGCGGCGGGGGGCGTCGCCGACGTGCGCCTGCAGTTCAGCGGGGAACACCGCGTCGGTCGGCAGCGGGCCGAGGTGGGTCTCCGGGTACCAGGTGTCGAGCGTCGTGCCGTCGGCGGCGATCGTCGCGAGGCCGTGGCCCCAGGCGTGCGTCGGGCGGTCGGCGGTGGCGGTCGGGTCGGCGGCAGCGGTCGTGTCGGTCACCGCACCAGGGTACCGACGCACTGGACGGGAGCACCGGACCGACCGGACGGACGCTGCGGAACCGCACCGTGCCTCCCGGGCCGCCGTGCCGTGGGCCAGCGCGACGGGGGCGACGGCAGATAAGGTGACCGCATGCCGGAGCAGCTCGACCTCACCGCCTCGTCCATCGACATCACCCGTGCCATCTGCGACATCGAATCGGTGTCGGGGAACGAGCAGGCCCTCGCCGACGCGATCGAGGCGGTGCTCGCACCGCTGCCGCACCTCGAGGTGATCCGGGACGGCGACGCGATCGTCGCCCGCACGAACCTCGGCCGCGACCGCCGCGTCGTCATCGCCGGGCACATCGACACCGTGCCGCTCAACGACAACCTGCCCACCGAGTTCCGCACCGCCGAGGACGGCACCGAGATCCTGTGGGGTCGCGGCACCGTCGACATGAAGGCGGGCTGTGCAGTGCAGCTCAAGCTCGCGTACGACCTGGTCGAGCCCTCGGTCGACGTCACGTGGGTCTGGTACGACCACGAAGAGGTCAGCGACCTGCTGAACGGCCTCGGTCGTCTCGCCCGGACCCGTCCGGAACTGCTGGCCGCCGACTTCGCCATCCTGGGGGAGCCGTCCGGCGCGCAGATCGAGGGTGGCTGCAACGGCAACCTCCGCGCCGAGATCCGCACGTTCGGCAAGCGCTCGCACAGCGCCCGCAGCTGGATCGGGGACAACGCGATCCACAAGACGGCACCGATCCTCGCCACGCTGGCCGCCTACGAGCCCCGCACTGTGACGGTCGACGGGCTCGAGTACCGCGAGGGCCTCAACGCCGTCGGGATCAGCGGCGGCATCGCGGGCAACATCATCCCGGACGAGGCGATGGTGCACGTGAACTACCGCTTCGCGCCGTCGCGTTCGGCCGACGAGGCCGTGGCGCACATCCGCGAGCTCTTCGACGGCTACGACGTGACCATCGTCGACCTCGCGGCCGGCGCCCGCCCCGGTCTCGACGCCCCGCTCGCGCAGGACTTCGTGTCGGCGGTCGGTGGCCCGGAGCCCCGCCCGAAGTACGGCTGGACCGACGTCGCCCGCTTCTCGGCGCTCGGGGTGCCCGCGGTCAACTACGGCCCCGGTGAGCCCGTCTTCGCCCACCACGACGACGAGCAGGTCCCGGTCGCGCAGATCACCGCGGTCGAGGCCGGCCTCCGTCGGTGGCTGACGGCCTGACGACGGCCGGGGCCACCCGGCCGACTCCTGCACGCACCCGTTGGCGCGCCCGCTACCGGGTGGTGCCGTGGTGGGTCCGCATCACGGTCGTCTACGTGCTCGCCCGGTTCGTCACCGGACTGATGATGCAGGCCTTCGCGAGTGTGCAGGCGGCGAACTCGTTCACCGTCCAGCACCCGGCGTACCTGTCGTTCGCGTCCATCTGGGACGGCGCCTGGTACCGCGTGATCGCGACCGGCGGCTACCCGTCGACCCTGCCAGTGGACACGGCAGGGCACGTGACCGAGAACGCGTGGGCGTTCATGCCCGCGTACCCGTTCCTGGTGCGCGGCCTGATGCTGCTCACCGGCGCGTCGTTCGAGTTCGTCGCGGTGGCGGTCTCGCTGCTCGCCGGGCTCGGCGCTGCACTGGTGTTCCGTCGCCTGATGGGGCGCTTCCTCGACCCGGCGCGGGCGACCTTCGCCACGGTGCTGTTCTGCGCCGCGCCCGTGTCGGCGATATTCCAGGTGGCGTACGCCGAGTCGATGGGGCTGTTCCTGCTGCTCGTCGCGCTGCTGCTCATGGTCGACCGACGGTGGTGGACGATGCTGCCCGTCGTGCTGCTGCTCGGGATGACCCGGCCGACCGGGCTCGCCTTCGCGCTGCTCGTCGTGCTGTTCGTCGGCGCGTGGGCGATCCGGCCCGCGTGGGTGCGGTCGTCGGAGCCGCTCACCCTGCGCCGCCTCGTGCCGCCCGCCGTGGTCGCGGTCGTGTCCGGACTGGTCGGCCTGGCGTGGCCGGCGATCGCCTGGGCCGTCACCGGGGTGCCCAAGGCCTACACCGACACCGAGCTCGCCTGGCGGTCGTCCTACGTCGGGTGGCAGGAGCTCGTGCCGTTCGCGCCGTGGATCCAGGGCTTCGGGTGGTGGTTCCACCAGCCGGCCGGCGGGATCCTGCTGGCCGTCGTGGTCGTCGGCTTCGTGGCGTTCGTGTGCATGCCCGCAGCACGGGTGATCGGGATCGAGCTGCGCCTCTGGGGCATCGCCTACGTCGTGTACCTGCTCGCCGTGTTCTTCCCGCAGTCGAGCACCTGGCGGATCCTGGTGCCGATCGCGCCACTGCTCGGCATCGTGGCGTTGCCGCGGTCCCGCGTCTACTGGGTGGCCGTCGTGGTGGCGTTCGTCGGGCTGCAGTGGGTCTGGCTGTACTACTGCTGGTGGGTCGATGGCTACGACTGGACCCCGCCGTGATCGGCACGGCGCTCACGGGCCTGGGCGCGGGCCAGGAGCCGTGCGGCGGGGCCGCTCCGCTCGCGCTTCGGCACCGTCGCTGACATCGGCTCCGGGTCACCCGGTCGCCAGTTCGCCGCCGCCACGACCATCGCGTTGACGGTGGCGATGAACGGCACCGCGAAGAACGCGCCGACGACACCCGCGATCGTCGTGCCCGCGGTCACCCCGAGGACGACCCCGAGCGGGTGGACCTTGACGGCCGTGCCGGTCAGGAACGGGTGCAGGACGTGGCTCTCGAGCTGCTGCACGACCACCACGATGCCGAGCATCACGAGCGCCGGCACCCAGCCGTTGAAGACCAGGGCGATGAGCACCGCGACCGCACCGGCGACGATCGCCCCGACGACGGGGACGAACGCGCCGAAGAACACGATGACGCCGATCGGGATCGCCAGCGGGATCTGCAGGGCGAGCGCGCCGATCGTCACGCCGAGGGCATCGGTGACGGCGACGACCAGCTGGACGCGGATGAAGCTCGTCAGCGTCTTCCAGCCGGCGTGCCCGGCGACGTCGATGCGCGCACGTGCGCGCCGTGGGAAGAGCCGGACGACCCACCCCCAGATGCGCGGGCCGTCGATCAGTACGAACAGCGTCGTGAACACGATGATGAACAGCCCCTCGAGCACGTGCACGGCGCCGGTGCCGGCGGCCTGGAACCCGGACAGGATCGTCGCGGCGTGCGCCTGCAGGTAGTCGAAGCCGTTCGACACCCACGAGTCGACGTCCTTCGCCGTGATCCCGAACGGCTCGCTGTCGAGCAGGGTCCGCAGGGACTGCACGCTGTGGTGGAGCCGGCGTTCGAGCGACGGCAGGTCGGACCGCACCTGCTCGGTGACGAGCAGCGCCAGCCCACCGAGCGCCAGCACCAAGGCGACCAGGCTCGACAGCACCGCCGTCCACTTCGGCCACCGGTGCCGCTGCAGGAACGACGACATCGGCATGAGCAGTGCGCACACGAGCAGCGCGATGAGGAACGGCACCACGATGTCCTGCAGCAGCACGACCAGGGCCACCAGGAGGGCGAGGCCGGCACCCACGACGAGGATGCGCCAGGTGAACGCCGCGCCGATCCGCAGGCCGGCGGGCACTGCGTCGTCGGACCTGCCGGTTGGCTCGGACCGGTCGGGTCGCCCGCTGGGGGACTGACGGCGCATGGAGCGGATGTTCGGCATCCGCCAAGGTTACGAACGGAACCCGCGAAGATCCGGCGATCCGACACCCCCAACCTGGGCGGTTTCGCAGTTGCCCCATCAATACGAGATAATGAGCGGGCATGTACTGCACGAAAGGGGACATCTGATGGCAGCCATGAAGCCGAGGACCGGTGACGGGCCGATGGAGGCTGTTAAGGAGGGTCGACTCATCATCGTGCGGGTTCCGCTCGAAGGAGGAGGCCGCCTGGTCGTCTCGGTCAACGATGCCGAGGCCAAGGAACTCCATGACGCACTCGCTGAGGTCGTCTCGGCCTAGTAGTCGAAAGCACCAGAACGACGGGTCCGGAGCGTGTACGCGCCGGGCCCGTCGTCTGCGTCCGGGGTGCCGCGCCGTCGGCGTCCGCGCCCGTCGCGCTGTCGGTCGGGTCCGGCAGGATGGCCTCGTGCCGAGGACCCACATGCCGATCCGCCGCGTCGAGGAGCACCGCGACCCGGACCCGATGCCGCGCGACGTGTGGCCGGCGACGCTGCCCCCGGTGCGGCAGCTGCTCGACGAGGGACTCGACCTCGACCCGGTGACGGTGTTCGTCGGCGACAACGGTGTCGGCAAGTCCACCCTGATCGAGGCGATCGCGCTCCGGTTCGGCATGTCACCCGAGGGCGGCTCCACCTTGGCGAACCACTCGACGCGTCCGTCCGAGTCGTCGCTGTGGCAGCACATCGTCCTCCGCCGTGACTTCGGTGCGCCCCGCGGCGGGTTCTTCCTGCGCGCCGAGACCATGCACGGCTTCTTCACCTACCTCGAGGACAATCCCAACCACTCCCGCCCCGAGCCGGTGTTCCACGAGCGCAGCCACGGTGAGTCGTTCCTCGACTTCGTCATCGACCGCGCGCAGTGGCCGGGGCTCTGGATCCTCGACGAACCGGAGTCGGCGCTGTCCTTCTCCGGGTGTCTGACGCTCATCGCGCTGCTGCGGTCGATCGTCGACAGCGGGGTCGGGCAGGTCGTGCTCTCGACGCACTCACCGGTCCTGGCGGCGTTCCCCGGCGCGACGATCCACGAGGTCGGCGAGTGGGGGTTCCGGCGCACCGAGTGGGAGGACCTCGACCTGGTGCGCAACCAGCGGTCGTTCCTCGAGTCCCCGGAGCGGTACTTGCGGCACCTGGAGTGACCGACAGGGGACGGCGCTACGCGGTGACCTTCGTCAGCTGCAGCAGCCCGTCGCCGGCCGGCGAGAGCGCACTGCGCACCGCACCCGACGTCGACACCTCGGTCAGCAGCAGCCGGAAGTCGGTCGTCGCCCGGTCGCGCTTGACGGGGTCGGCGACGCGTCCGCGCCACAGCGCGTGCGGCACCAGGACGGTCCCGCCGAGGCGCGCGAGCCGCAGCCCGTGCTCGACGTACTCGATGACGTGCTCGGGGTCGGCGTCCACCAGGACGACGTCGTACGACGCCTCGTTCATCCGGGGGAGCACCTGGTTCGCGCGACCAGGGATGAGCCGGATCCGAGCGGGGGCGGTGCCGGCGCTGATGTAGGCGTCGCGGGCGAACTGCTGGTGGTCGACCTCGACGTCGATCGTGGTCAGGGTCGCGTCCGGCGCGCCGCCGAGCAGGTACAGCCCGGAGACTCCCAGGCCCGTCCCGATCTCGATGATGCTCGTGGCTCGGGAGGCTGCGGCGATGACACCGATCTGCGCGCCGATCGCGGGCGAGATCGCTTCGACACCGAGCTCCAGGGAGTGCTCACGAGCGCGGGCGATCGCCTCGGACTCCGAGACGATGTCCTCGGCGAACTTCCAGTTCGACTCTTTCTCTGACACGCACACTCCGTTCGGTTGACAACTCTAGGGGTGCATCGGAGCCGTACGGGTTAGGCTCGCTCACGTGAACATCCCGCTCGACAAGATCCTGATCATCGGGATCATTGCCGTGCTCCTGCTCGGGCCGCAGCGCCTGCCGATGTACGCCCAGAAGTTGGCCGAGTTCGTGAAGGCCGTCCGCCGGTTCGCCGACACCGCGAAGGAGCGGATGCGCGACGAGATGGGCCCCGAGTTCGACGACATCGAGTGGCAGAAGCTCGACCCGCGACAGTACGATCCCCGCCGGATCATCCGCGATGCACTCCTCGACTCCGGCGGCGCCAGCAGCGCCGCCGCGGTCCAGACCGCGCAGGTGACCGCCTCCAAGGTGCGCGCGACGGCTCCCGTCGTGCCGCTGGCCGCGGGAGAAGCGCCGCCGTTCGACGCGGAAGCGACCTGACGCCCGTCACGTGACCACCTGACGGACGGGAGGCCCGGTGCCAGCTGGCACCGGGCCTCCCGTGTTCGGTGTGGTGACGACTACTTCAGGTCGGCGAGGAAACGATCGGTCCAGGCGAGTGCCGGTGCGCTCGGGACGGAGCTGCAGGTGGACGACGCCGTCGTCGAGGCGCAGGGCGTGTCCCGGTCGAGCGACCAGTAGTGGATCCCGGCGAGGCCGTTCGCCTTCGCGTAGGCGGACAGGGTGTCGACGTCGGCGAGGGTGAAGACCTCGTCGGTGGTGTCGTTGACGCCGATCATCGGGGTGACCTCGATCTTCGACGACGCGATGCCGTACGTGTGCTGCAGGTTCGTGACGGCCTGGATCGACGACTTGCCCATCTGGCAGGTGGAGCCGGAGAGCACGCAGTTCGCGGCGGTCGCGCGGCCGAAGTCCATCGTCATGAGGTTGATCGTGTAGTTCGTCAGGGTCGACGCCTTGATCGCCTTCACGGTGGCGTCGCCGGTGCTGTTCAGCCCGCCGTACGAGCCGTCGCTGGCGGCCAGGGTCGCGAGCGTGAACGAGAAGCGCATGCCCGGGTACTTCGCCTGGGCGAGGGCTGCGGCGCTCACCAGGTTCTGCACGTCGGCGGGGGACTGACCGCTCTCGATGTCGAAGTCGACGCCGATCATGTGCGGGGTCGCGTACCGGGCGATGAACGACTGCAGTGCGGCGCCCGAGCACTTGAACGAACCGGCGGCTCCGCCGGTGCTGACGATGTAGTTCACCCCGGCGGCATCGAGCTTCGGGATGTTGGCGTTCGCGAAGGCATCCGCCGCGACGCCGCCCCAGTTCTCGCTGCCGCACGTGCCGGTCGCGAAGGCGAGGGTGATCGCCTTGAGGCCGGGCTCGCGGGTCGACACCAGGCTGTTACTCGAGCCGACCACCGGGATCCGCGTCCCGGTGACCGCGGTGTTCATGACGTTCGTGTTCCAGTCGAGGTTCACGGTGATGTCCTTGTACGGGCTGAACACCAGTCCGCTGGCCGTGCCGCCGCTCCCGCCAGTGCCGGGGTTGTCGTCCCCCGCCGGGAGGAGTGGTGCCGCCGCCCGTGCCGGAGCAGGCGCCGGTCGACGTCCACGGCTGGCCGCTGCCCGTCGCCCCGGCGCGCGTCGCGGGGTCGTCGCCCTGCGTCCACCAGTTCGCGGTGTAGTTCGATCCGTTCTCGCTGACGGTGGCACCGCCGGAGTAGGCGGTGCCGGCGGTCCACGCGGTCGCGCACGACGGTGTCGCGGCGATGGCCGGTGCTGCGGCGAGTGATCCCCCGGCGATCACTGCGGCGACGGTGGCCACGAGGCCGATCCGTACTCGGGTGTTCTGGTTCACACGGTTCTCCTGTCCTCGGCCGGACATCGTCGTCCGACGGGTGGAGCCCAGGCGGTCACATTCCGCAAGGGCATTGTGCAATGCCCTTGCATAATGCTCCGGGGTGGAACGACCTGTCCATGAACGAACGTACAGGCGTGCGCCAGGGGGACGACGGTCCGGTCCTGTCAGGACAGCGAGAGACCCAGCTTCCGTCCGGCCAGTCCGCGCCCCATCGTCGTGATGCCGTCGGCGATTGCGGCGAGGGCGACGGCCGCGGGGTCCTCCGGCGCGCCGAGGACCACCGGCAGGCCGGTGTCCCCGCCCTCGCGGAGCGGCACGGACAGCGGCACGCTGCCGAGCACCGGCACGGGGGCGTCCTGCCCGCGGGACAGCCGCGCGGCGGTCTCGGCGCCTCCGCCCTCGCCGAACAGGTGCAGGACCGAGCCGTCGGGCTGCACGAGCCCGGCCATGTTCTCGATGACCCCGATCACCCGCTGGCCCGTCTGGCGTGCGACGATCCCGCTGCGCTCGGCGACGTCGGCCGCGGCCGCCTGGGGTGTGGTGACGACGAGGACCTCGGCGTGCGGGAGGAGCTGGCCGACCGAGATCGCGACGTCGCCGGTACCGGGCGGCAGGTCGAGCAGGAGGACGTCCAGGTCGCCGAAGAACACGTCGGTCAGGAACTGGTTCACGGTGCGGTGCAGCATCGGGCCGCGCCAGGACACCGCGGTGGAGGCGTCGTCGACGAACATCCCGATCGACACGACCTTCACGTCGTGGGCGACGGGCGGCAGGATCATGCTGTCCACCCGGGTCGGACGCGGCGCGACGCCGTGCTCGTCGGTCAGTCCCATCAGCCCGGGGATGCTGAAGCCGTGCACGTCGACGTCGACGATCCCGACCCGCAGGCCGCGGCGGGCGAGCGCGACGGCGAGGTTGGCGGTGACCGTCGACTTGCCGACGCCGCCCTTGCCGCTCGTGACGGCGATCACCCGGGTGAGCGAGTCCGCCGTGAACTGGATGCCGTTCGGCCGGCCGGCCCGCAGGCGTTCGGTCAGCGCGGCGCGCGTCGCGGGGGCCATCACCGACACGTCGACGTCGACCGACGACACCCCGTCGACGGAACCGGCGGCGACGCGCACGTCGCGCTCGATGGTGTCGGCGGCGGGGCACCCCACGATCGTGAGCTGCAGGTCGACGCGCACCGCGCCTCCAGGCTGCACGTCGACCCCACGGATCATGTCGAGCTCCGTGACGGGCCGACGGATCTCGGGGTCGATCACGCGGCCGAGCGCAGCGAGGACCGCCGTGCCCAGCTGCTCGTCGGCGGGAGCCGCGTCAGCCACGGGTGGAGCTGCCGGGCTCGTTCGCGTAGCCGGCGTCGTCGGCGTCGCGCCGGTCGAGTTCCTCGAGCAGGGACCGCAGCTCGGCGCGGATGAAGTCCTTCGACGCCATGTCGCGCATCGCCAGCCGGAGCGCGACGACCTCGCGCGCCAGGTACTCGGTGTCCGCCAGGTTGCGCTCCGCACGCTGCCGGTCCTGCTCGAACTGCACGCGGTCGCGGTCGTCCTGCCGGTTCTGCGCGAGCAGGATGAGCAGGGCGGCGTACGAGGCCTGCAGCGACAGCACCAGGGTCAGTGCGGTGAAGCCGATCGCGGCGGAGTCGAACTGCCACGGCTTCGGCGCGAGGGTGTTGTAGCCCATCCAGACCACACAGAACAGGGTGAGGCCGATGAGGAACCACGGCGTGCCCATGCCCCGTGCGATGCCCTCGGTCGCGCGACCGAACGTGTCACCGCGTCCGCCACGACGGCGGGTCGGGAGCACGCGCGTGCGCATGCCCTTGGGGGAGTCGAGGCGGACGTCGGAGCGCTCACGATCACGACGGTTCTCATCCGTTCGGGCCACGGGTGGTCCTCCTTCCCGTCGTCACGGGTGTCTTGCGCGGGCGTTGGCGTGGAAGCGGTGAGGGTTCCCCCTCGCCCTGACTTCGCCAGTCGTCCGGCAGGACGTGGTCGAGGACATCGTCGATCGTCACCACCCCGACGAGGCGGTGGGCGTCGTCGACCACGGGGACGGACAGCAGGTTGTAGGTCGCCATCACGCGGGTGACCTCGGCTGCGCTCGCGTCGACCCGGACCGGTTCGGTCTGCTGGTCGATGAGCGTGCCGAGTCGTTCGTTCGGCGGGTAGCGGAGCATGCGCTGGAAGTGCACCAGCCCGAGGAACCGACCGGTCGGCGGCTCGTACGGCGGCAGCGTGACGCACACCGCGGCGCCGAGCACCGGGGCGAGGTCGTGGCGGCGGACGAGCGCGAGCCCCTCGGCGACGGTCGCGTCGGCGGAGACGATGACGGGCTCGGTGGTCATCAGACCACCGGCGGTGTCCGGCTCGTACTCCAGGAGCATGCGGACGTCCTGCGCCTCCTCCGGCTCCATGAGCTGCAGGAGTGCCTCGCTCCGTTCGTCGGAGAACTGCGCGAGGACGTCGGCGGCGTCGTCCGGCTGCATCTGGTCGAGCACGTCGGCCGCACGGGAGTCCTCGAGCCGCGACAGGATCTCGACGCGCTCCTGGTCGGGCATCTCCTCGAGCACGTCGGCCAGTCGGTCGTCGGGGAGCTCTTCGGCGACCTCGAACCGGCGTTCCTCCGGCAGGTCGAGCAGCGTGCTCGCCAGGTCGGCGGGCACCAGGTCGGAGTACGCGGCGATGACGTGCTCGGCGGACTGGGCCTCGCCGGGGAGCTCGTCCTCGGTGACCTCGTTCCACGTCGCGAACGTCGTCGGGCCCTTGCCGAACGGCGACGGTGTGGTCTTCGGCTTGCGGAGGAAGAGCTGCGCGACCTCCCAGTCGCCCTGCCCGCGGTCCTCGATCGCGACGTCCTCGATCGTGGCGCGGATGCGCTGGTTCTTGATGAGCACCTTGCGACCGAGCATCTCGGCGATCACCCGGACCTCGCCGCCGCGCTGCTCGAAGCGGCGCATGTTGACGAGCCCGGTGGTGATGACCTGGCCGGCACCGATCGAGGTGATGCGACCGACGCTGACGAAGATGCGGCGCTTGCCCGGTACCTCGACGATCAACCCCACGACGTGCGGGGGATCGGCCCGGCGGTAGACCACCAGGACGTCCCGGACCTTGCCCACGCGGTCGCCCGCGGGGTCGAAGACGGAGCACCCGGCGAGGCGGGCGACGAAGACCTTCGTGGCGCTCACCCGACCCAGCGTAGTCGGTTGCGTGCTGGCGCTTCCCCGGCGGTGCACGTGCGATTGCAAGGTGCGCGGTGAATGATGGCTGTGTGAGCAATCAGAGTCCCTTCGCCGGCAGGACCGCCCAGGCCTTCCCGACGCTGCCCAAGGGCGACGTCCTCGGCACGTACGACAGCTACCCCGATGCGCAGCGCGTGGTGGCGAAGCTCGCCGACGCCGACTTCCCGGTCAACCAGCTCTCGATCGTGGGCAACGACCTGAAGACCGTCGAGCGCGTCACCGGCAAGATGACCTACGGCCGTGCGGCGATCGCCGGAGCCCTGTCCGGTCTCTGGCTCGGCATCTTCTTCGGCATCGTGCTCACCCTGTTCTCCCCGAGCGCCGGCGGCCTGATCCTCGCCGCCGCGATCATCGGCGCCGCGTTCGGCATGCTCTACGGCATCGTCTCGTTCGCGATCACCAAGCGGCAGCGTGACTTCACGAGCGTCCACCAGGTGCTCGCCACCAACTACCAGATCGTCGTCAACCCGCAGCTGACCGGTCAGGCGCAGCGCATCCTCGGGGAGCACGGCGCGACGCCGTCCACACACTGGAACGAGCAGCCCCAGCAGGGCGCTCCCGGAGCACCGGTGCAGGGACAGCAGCCGTGGCGTCCCGCCCCGCCGCAGCAGCAGTCGCCGTACGGCGGACACGCGACACCCCACCAGCAGCCAGGAGGCCCGCAGCAGCCCGGCAGGTCGGCCCCCGGCGGGCAGACGGATGCGCCCACGGCCCCGCCGCGGTACGGCACGAACGACGGACCCCGGTACGGGGAGAACGCAGACCCGTCCGCTGCCGCACCCGCCGACCGACCCACCTCGGGTGGGCCGGCGATCCCCGAGCGTCGTCCGCAGGACCCGCCGCAGTACGGCGAGCGGGTGCCCGGTGCGACGCCGCCGGCACCGTCGTCTTCGTCGACCCCGTCGTCCCCGTCGTCACCGAAGGGCGACGAGCGCCCCTGACGCCTGCAGGGTCGGTGTTCCCGGGGCCGGTGTGCTCGGGGCCGGTGTGCTCGGGCTACAGCACCTTCGAGTAGCAGATCGACAGCGGGGCGCCGACGTACGGACCGAAGTTGGCGATGCGCGTGAAGCCCTCGCGCTCGTAGAACCCGACGGCGCGCTTCTGCTCGTTCCCCGTCTCGAGCACGAGCGCCGGTGACCCGAGGTCGAGCGCGGCCTCTTCGAGCCGGCGCAGCAGCGCGGCCGCCACGCCCGAGCCGCGGGACTCCGGCCGGACGTACATGCGCTTGATCTCGGTGATGCCGTCGTCGACGACCCGCAGTCCGCCGCACGCCAGCGGAGTACCGGCTTCGTCGCGCGCCAGGAAGAACACCGCGATGGAGTCTGCCGTCGGCTTGTCGCCGGGTTCGGTGTCGCCGCCGTAGGCGCGGTCGATCTCCAGGCGCTGCGCGGCCCGGAGCCGCTGCGCGTCGGGGAGTCGAAGTGCTCGACCTCGATCGAGAACTGCGGCGTGCGGGTGTCGGAGGAGGCGTCGGGCGTCGTCACCCGCTCAGGCTAGCGGCCGGAGCGGGCGATCCACCCCTCCACTTCCGAGGGGTCCGGGGGATGCCGATCGACAGGTTCTCGGCCCCGTCCTCGGTGACCAGGATGTCGTCCTCGATCCGGACGCCGATGCCGCGGAACTCCTCGGGCACCGTCAGGTCGTCCTGCTGGAAGTACAGACCGGGCTCGATCGTGAACGCCATGCCGGGCTGCACGACGCCGTCGATGTACATCTCGCGACGGGCCTTCGCGCAGTCGTGCACGTCGAGGCCGAGGTGGTGGCTCGTGCCGTGCACCATGTAGCGGCGGTGGAACTGGTTGTCCGGCTCGAGCGACTCTTCCGCCGAGACGGGCAGGAAGCCCCACTCGGCGGTCTTGCGGGCGATGACCTCCATCGCGGTGGCGTGCACCTGGCGGAACGTGATGCCCGGCTTGACGATGGCGAACGCGGCGTCTGCCGCCTCGAGCACGGCGTCGTAGACCATGCGCTGCACGGGGGAGAACGTGCCGCTGACCGGCAGCGTGCGGGTGATGTCGGCCGTGTAGAACGAGTCGACCTCGACCCCCGCGTCGATGAGGATCAGGTCGCCCGGCTGCACGGCGCCGTCGTTCCGGGTCCAGTGCAGGATGCAGGCGTGGTGGCCCGAGGCGGCGATCGTGTCGTAGCCGACCGTGTTGCCGTCGGCGCGGGCCCGGCGGTTGAAGGTGCCCTCGACGATGCGCTCGCCCCGCTGGTGTGCCAGGACGGCGTCGAAGTCGGCGATCACGTCGTCGAAGCCGTGCTTCGTGGCGTCGACGGCCTTGCGGAGCTCGCCCACCTCGTACGCGTCCTTCACCAGGCGCTGCTCGGACAGGTCACGGGCGAGGACGTCGTCGGTCGCTGGTGCGTCGTCGGTCTCCGGTGCGCCGCCGACGGCGCTGCCGAGTCGTGCGTCGAGGGTGCGGGTCAGGTCGTCGTCGGCCTCGCGCACGAGCAGTGCCGAGGCGTCGAGCCCGTCGGCGACGTCCGGGAAGGCACCGAGGTCGGCCGTGGCCAGCCCGAGGTCGGCGGCGACGGCGTCGAGTGAGGGACGTGGGCCGACCCAGAACTCGCCGATCTCGGGGTTCGCGTAGAACTCTTCCGACTCACGACCGGCCGTGGCGCGGAAGTACAGCGTGGCGTCGTGCCCGGAGCCGTTCGGCGTCATCACGAGGACGGAGCCCACGACGGTGTCGGTGCCCCACCCGGTCAGGTGCGCGAACGTGGAGTGCGGGCGGAACGGGTAGTCGCAGTCGTTCGAGCGGACCTTGGCCTGCCCGGCGGGGACGACGATCGTGCGGCCCGGGTGCAGCTCGGAGATGCGGGCCCGACGCTCGGCGGCGAAGGCGGCCTGCTCGCGGGGCTCGGGGATCGTCTGCTCGCGGTCGGCCCACTGCGACCCGATGAAGTCCTTGAAGGTCGAGGACCCGGGGGTCGTGGAACGGTTGCTCGTCGCGCGGGGAGTCGTGTCGGCCATGCCCCCATCATCGCACCGCGCTGCACCGGCGTCCTGTGCGGCCCCTCACCTGTGGATAGCATTGTCGACGTGCCCGACCCGTTCATCGACCTGCACGCGCACTCGAGTGTCTCCGACGGCACCGAGCGACCCGCGGAGCTCGTCCGAGCGGCCGCGGCCGCCGGCCTGGATGCCGTCGCGCTGACCGACCACGACACGACCGCCGGCTGGGCCGACGCATCCGGGTCCGCACGCGAGCTGCCACTGACGCTCTTGCCGGGTCTCGAGCTCAGCACGCGCATCGGCTTCCGCAGCGTGCACGTCCTCGGGTACTTGGTCGATCCGCACGACCCGGGCCTGGTCGAGGAGACCGACCGCATCCGCTCCGGCCGCCTCTCCCGCGCGCACCGCATGGTCGACCGCATCAGCGAGGACCACCCGATCACCTGGGCAGACGTCCTGGCGCAGGCGAGCCCCGGGGCCACCATCGGCCGCCCGCACATCGCCGACGCGCTCGTCGCGCGGGGCCTCGAGTCCGACCGGAGTGCGGCGTTCCGCGGCATCCTGCACCCGGCGTCCGGCTACTACGAGCCGCACGAGGCGCCGTCGCCCCTGCGCGGCGTCGAACTCATCCGACAGGCGGGCGGTGTGCCGGTCATCGCGCACCCGGCAGCCTCGTCGCGGGGATCGTCATCGACGAGCCGATGCTCCGTGACCTCGTCGACGCCGGGCTCGGCGGGCTCGAGGTCGACCACCGCGAGAACCTCGCGCACGGCAAGCGCACCCTGCTCGACTGGGCGTCGCGCTACGGCCTGTTCGTCACCGGTTCGAGCGACTACCACGGCACGGGCAAGCCGAACCGGCTCGGCGAGCACCGGACGGCGCGGGTCGCGTTCGACGCCATCCTGTCCGAGGCCACCGGCAGCGCGCCCGTGGTCGGCCCCGGCTCGCGCCTGTCCTGATCCGAGGCTCGTCCCCACCGGTCCGAGACTCGTGTTCAGCGACAGTTCTCGTGTCCGCGGGCGCGAGGAATGTCGCTCAGCCCGAGTCTCGGGGCGGTGTGCGGGCGGGGACGACGAAGGGCCCGTCGCGCCGGCGACGGACCCTTCGGTCTGGAGGCGCTACTCGCCGTCCGACGAACCCTGCGGTGCCGAGGCGGTCGCCGAGGCATCGCCGGTGCCGGCTCCGCGACGGCGGCGACGGCGGCGACGCTTCGCGGCGCCGTCGGTGGTCCCGCCCTCGGTGGCCGACGTGTCGTCGGTGGGCGCGGAGGTCGGAGCCGCGGACTCGGTGGCGGGAGCCTGCGAGGCGGGCTGCTCAGAGCCTCCTGACCGGGTGCGACTGCGCGACCGCGAACGCGACGCGTCACGCGGACCGGAGGCCGGACGGTCGCTACTGCGCTTCTCGGCGGGGGCACCGGCCGACGCGGCGTGCGACGAGGCACCGGGCAGACGGCCCTTGGTGCCCTTGGGGATGTCGAGTTCCTCGAACAGGTGCGGCGACGACGAGTAGGTCTCGACGGGCTCGGGGATGCCGAACTCGAGGGCCTTGTCGATCAGCGTCCACTTGTGCAGGTCGTCCCAGTCGACGAACGTGACCGCGATGCCGGTCTTGCCGGCACGGCCGGTACGACCGGCGCGGTGCAGGTAGGTGTCCGGGTCGTCCGGGATCGTGTGGTTGATGACGTGCGTGACGTCGTCCACGTCGATGCCGCGGGCGGCGACGTCGGTGGCGATGAGCACGTCACGCTTGCCGGCCTTGAAGGCGGCCATCGCGCGCTCGCGCTGCTCCTGGTTGAGGTCACCGTGGACCGCTGCGGCGTTGAACCCGCGGTCCTTGAGCTCCTCGACCAGCTTCGCCGCCGCACGCTTGGTGCGGGTGAAGATCACGGTCTTGCCGCGGCCCTCGGCCTGGAGGATGCGGGCGATGACCTCGTCCTTGTCCAGGGAGTGCGCGCGGTAGATGAGGTGCTTGATGTTGGCCTGCATCAGGCCCTCGTCCGGGTCGGTCGCCCGGATGTGCACCGGACGGCTCATGAACCGGCGGGCGAGGGCGACGATCGGCGCGGGCATCGTGGCCGAGAACAGCATCGTGTGCCGCACCTCGGGGATGGCCTGGAAGATGCGCTCGATGTCCGACAGGAAGCCCAGGTCGAGCATGCGGTCGGCCTCGTCGAGGACGACTTCCTGCACGTGGGACAGGTCGAGGAGTCGCTGGCGCTGCAGGTCGATGAGGCGCCCGGGCGTGCCGACCACGATCTGGGCACCGGCCTTGAGCTGCTCGATCTGGCCCTCGTACGCCTTGCCGCCGTAGATCGCCGCGACGGTGGTCGGGCGGTTCGAGGTGGCGACCTCGAGGTCCTCGGTCACCTGGACCGCGAGTTCGCGGGTCGGGACGACGACGAGGGCCTTGACGCCGGGGGCCGGGTCGGCGCCGAGTCGCTGGATGAGGGGAGGCCGAACCCGAAGGTCTTGCCGGTACCGGTCTTGGCCTGGCCGATGATGTCCTGGCCGGTGAGGGCGAGCGGGATCGTCTGCTGCTGGATCGGGAAGGGCTCGAGGATGCCCTTGCCCGCGAGCGCGTCGACGATGTCCTGCTCGATGGAGAGGTCTGCGAAAGTCAAAGAATCACCTTAGTTCTGGTGGAAGTCCGGGCCAGTCTACCGATGGGCGGGTGGAGCGGGGCGCGAGGCGGTTCCCGCTATGCTCTCCGGGTGGTGTCGTGGTGGAACCGGAAGCGCGCGGCGCAGCTCGCAGCAGCGTGGCTCGCGTCGCGGAACCCGCGCAACGCAAGCCAGGTCAAGCGTCTGGCGCTCGACGACGTCACCCCCGAGCTCGACGTCTACCTGGGCCAGGCCGCGTACCTGCAGCTCTCCGTCTACGAGACGATGGGTCGTGCCGGTGCTTCGGCGCCGACGCTGTCCGGTCGCCTGGTGACGGGCGTGCTCGCGACGACGGCGCTCGACCGGCACCGCACGATCGTCGCCGAGATCGAACGCAACGGGTCGGACCCGGCGGAACTGATGGCGCCGCACCGCGAGGCGATCGATCGGTTCCTCGCGCGCACGAGCGGCGCCGACTGGTACGAGTCGATGCTGACCGGCTACGTCACGGCCGGCATCCTGAACGACCTGTTCGGCAACCTGCTGCGGTCGCTGCCGAACGACGTGCGGCAGCGGTTGCGCTCCGTGTTCGACGCGCGTGAGGAACCCGCGGTCGTCGAGGAACTGACCGCCCGCATCGAGGACGACCCCGAGGTCGGCTCGCGCCTGGCGATGTGGGGCCGGCGTCTGGTCGGCGACACCCTGCTCGTGGCACGGTCGGCGCTGGCGTCGCACGCTCGCGAGGACCAGGAGCGGCTCGAGCCGGTCTGGACCGAACTGATCGCGGCGCACACCCGACGGATGGATGCACTCGGCCTGACGGCCTAGGCGCGGCGGTCCCGTGCTCGGCTCAGGCCCCGCGGGCCTTGAGTCGTTCGTAGTACTCGACGTCGCTCTTGTCGCGGCGCGTCCCGAGCAGCCACTCGACGACGAGGGCGACGACGCCGGCACCGACCAGGGCCACGACCCAGATCCAGGTGGCGTCGTACCGCCAGCCGGCCCAGGTCAGTGCCTCCCACAGCACGGCAGCGGCGATGCCGCCCACGGCGGGCCCGATCAGGACGCCACGACTGGCGCGCCACGGCAGGACCACGTGCGCGATCCCGCCGATGATCAGGCCGCCGAGGACGGCGAAGAGCAGTTCCACGTCGTCAGGCGACGAAGCCGATGCGGCGTGCCTCTTCCGCGCCGACCTCGACGTACGCCAGGGCGGCGACCGGAACGATGAAGCGACGGCCCTTCTCGTCCTGGAGCGACAGGTGCGTCGCCTTCGACGCGAGGGCCTCGAGACACGGCCTTCTCGATCTCGTCGGCGGTCTGGGCGGTCTCGAACGCGATCTCGCGCGGGCTGTTGATGATGCCGATCTTGATGTCCACGAGCACAGCGTATCCGAGCGGTCCCGGAGGACATCGGACGTTCGCCGCGGGCGCACTCGGCGGCCCGGGTACGCGCCGCGCCCGCGTCGGGCCGGGTGGTGTCGGCGGTCGTGGGTACCGTACGAGCGTGCCGCAGACCACGCTGACGCCAGCCCCCGCAGACGTCGGCGTCGCACGCGCCCTGGTCGACGACCCGTCCCAGACCGCCGTGCTCGCGCTGCCCGACGGCCGACACGCGGCGGTCATCGGCGCTCCCGGCACGGGCAAGACGACCACGCTCGCCCGGCTCGTCGCCGACCGGTTGCGCGGACCGCACGCGATCAGCCCCGACGGGCACGCCACCGTGCTCGCGCTGACCTCGTCGCGGACCGCTGCCACCGCCCTGCGTGACCGCCTCGCCGCCGCCGTCGACCGCGTGGTGCCCGGAGCGCTCGCCCGGACCGTGAACTCGTTGGCCTTCCAGATCGTCGCGCACGCCGCGGCGGTCCAGGGGCAGGAAGCACCCACGCTGCTGACCGGTGGCGAGCAGGACCGCATCATCGCCGACCTGCTCGCCGGTCACGAGCTCGACGGCACCGGTCCGGACTGGCCCGAACCCATCACCGCGGTGGTGCGGGAGCGCGCCGGGTTCCGGACCGCGCTGCGCGACGTCATGATGCGTGCGGTCGCGGCGGGCGTCGAGCCCGAGGACATGCGCGAGCTCGGCGACGAGGGCGGTCGACCCGAGTGGCGGGCCGTCGGTGACTTCGTCGACGAGTACCGGGCCTCGGTCACCGCGTTCCGTGCGACCAGCCTCGACTCCGGTGAGCTCGTCGCGTTCGCCACCGCCGCCGTGCTGCGGGGAGCTGCCCGCGAGCGTCGCCGCCCTCGGACTCATCGTGGTCGACGACACCCAGGAACTCGTCGAGGGCGAGGTGGCACTGCTCGGTGCGCTCGCCCGGTCCGGTGTGCAGGTCGTCGCGTTCGGCGACCCGGACATCGCCGCCTCGGCGTTCCGCGGGGCCGAACCGGACGTGCTCGGGCGCCTGGCCGTGCGGCTCGGCGTGGACCGGGTCGACGAACTCTTCCTCGGCACCGTGCACCGGTACCCCGCGCCGATCCGGTCGTTGGTCTCCGGGATCACGGGGCGCATCGGCACGGCAGCGGCCGGTCGGCAGCGCGCGGCGACGGCGAGCGACGAGGACGCCCGAGCAGACGCCGTCGTGCACCTCGAGGCGGCGAGCCGGTCGGCGCTGCTCGTCGCCGTCGCCCGACGGCTCCGAGAGCACCGCCTGCTCGATGGTGTGCCGTGGCACCGGATGGCCGTCGTCACCCGCAGCGGCGCCGCGATCCCCGAGCTCGTGCGTGCGCTCTCGGTCGCCGAGGTCCCCGCGACCGCCGGTGCCGCGCCCGTCCGCCCCCGTGACGACTCGGCGGCGCGGGCACTGCTCGACGCCGCGGCGGTCGCCCTCGGGGTCCTGCCCCTCGACGCCGCCCTGGCCACCGCGTTCGCCACCGGGCCGCTCGGCGGACTCGACACCCTGGCGATGCGCCGGCTGCGGCTCGCCCTGCGGCGCGAAGAGCTCGCCGGCGACGGCACCCGCACGGCTGACGAACTCCTGATCGACGCGCTCGGTGCCCCGGAGCGTCTGGCCACGGTCGACGCCGGCTTCGCCAGACGGGCGACCCGACTCGCACGCAGTCTGGTGCAGGCACACGCCGACGCCGAGGCCGGATCGAGCATCGAGGAGATCCTCTGGGGCCTGTGGGAACGCAGCGGCCTCGCGAAGTCGTGGGGCGGGCAGTCCGCAGCCGGCGGGGTCGGAGCGGGCGAGGCGGACCGGCACCTCGACGCCGTCGTCGGCCTGTTCACCGCCGCCAAGCGGTTCGTCGAACGCACCCCGGACGCCCCGGCCCGGGTGTTCGTCGACGACCTGCTCGGCGCCGACCTGCCCGAGGACTCCATCGGACCCGACCGCACCGCCGGCCGGGTCCGGGTGCTCACCCCTCGGCGACGATCGGACTCGAGTGCGACGTCGTCGTGGTGTTCGGACTGCAGGACGGCGTGTGGCCGAACACCCGGGTGCGTGGCAGTCTGCTCGATCCGGACGGTCTGGTCCGTGCGGCGTCGGGGGCCGAGCGTTCGCCGATCGACGACCGCGCCGCGGTGGTCGCCGACGAACTCCGCTTGTTCGCCCGCGCCGTCTCCCGCGCGACCACGCAGGTCGTGATCGGCACCGTTGCCAACGACGACGAGTCCCCGTCGCCGTTCGTCCGCCTGGTGCCGGTGCCGCCGGACCGGCAGCCGACCGTGCACCCGTTGTCCCTTCGTGGACTGGCCGGGTCCCTGCGACGCCGCGTGGTGCTCTCCGGCGACCACGAAGCCGCCTCGGCGTTGGCCCGCTTGGCCGCGGCCGAGGTCCCCGGGGCCGCACCGGACGACTGGTACGGCCTCGCCGAGCCCACCACCGACGAGCCGCTGGTCGACCTCGACGCCGAGCCGGTGCCCGAGGTCGAGGGCGGCGAGCCCGTCGCCCCGACCGTGTCCGTCTCGCCGTCGCGCATCGGCACGTTCGAGGAGTGCCCGGTGCACTGGTTCGTGCAGACCTTCGGCGGCGGTGCGCCGAGTCCGGCGATGGGGATCGGCACGATCGTGCACGAGGCGATGGAGCACGCGACCGAGATCGACGTCGAGTCGCTGTGGGAGCGGGTCGAGGCCCGGTGGGACGAACTGACCTTCGAGTCGCCGTGGGTGGCCGATCGGGAACGCGCGCGCACCCGCCGCATGATCGAGGGGCTCAGCGACTACCTGCGGACCTTCGCGGGCGCCGGCCGCCGGTTGCTCGGCGCCGAGACCTCGTTCGCCCTGGTCACCGGCCCCGCCCGGATGCGCGGCAGCATCGACCGCATCGAGGTCGACCCTGAGGGCCGCGTCAGCGTCGTGGACCTCAAGACCGGACGCTCGATGCCGAGCGAGAAGAACGACATGCCGGAGCACCCGCAGCTCGGCGCGTACCAGCTGGCGATCGAGGACGGCGCGGTCGAGGGCGTTCCGGCCGGCTCGGCCATGACGGACGCCCGACTCGTGTTCGTGCAGAACCCCCGCGGCGGGCACGCCTACTCGGAGCGCACCCAGCACGCGTTCGACGCCGAGGCGCGCGACGCCTACCGGGAGCGCCTGCACGGGGTCGCGCGCGGCATGGCCGGACGGACCTTCCTGGCGAACGTGGACGACCACTGCGAGAAGGCCTGGACCGGTGTCGAGTGCCGCATCCACGTGGTCTCGGAGGTGACCTGGTGACCGACACGACCGACACGACCGACACGACCGACACGACCGGCACGACCGGCACGACCGGCACGACGCACGCGCCCGGAACCCACGCGCCCGCGATCCGGCACGGGGCCGACGCCATCGCCGACGCCCTCGGCCGCCCGCGCCCGACCGCACAGCAGCGCGCCGTCATCGAGTCCCCGCTCACCCCCGCCCTGGTCGTCGCCGGAGCCGGCAGCGGCAAGACCGAGACGATGGCGTCGCGGGTGGTCTGGCTGCTCGCGAACGGGATGGTCCGCCCCGACGAGGTCCTCGGTCTGACCTTCACCCGCAAGGCCGCCGGCGAGCTCTCGGTGCGCATCAACGACCGCATCCGTGCACTCGAGGACGTCGGTCTGATCACCCCGGGCGACGCCTTCGAAGCGCCAACGGTCTCGACCTACAACGCGTTCGCGAACGCCGTCTTCCGCGAGAACGCCCTGCTCGTCGGCCGCGACGGCGAGTCCCAGGTCCTGACCGAACCGTCCGCCTGGCAGCTGGCCCGGCGCGTCGTGGTGGCCGCGCGTGACGACCGTCTGGCCGGGCTCGACCGCGACGTCGACACGCTCACGGCGGCCGTCGTGGCGCTCGCCGGGGCCACGTCCGAGCACCTCGTCGAACCCGAGGACCTCCGCCGGTTCGCCGTCGAGTTCTCCGACCTGCTCGAACTGCCCGGCAACCGTGGCAAACCGTACAAGGCGATCACCGACGCCGTCGCCGCGATCGGTGCGCTGGAGCCGCTCGCCGACCTGGTCGCGGAGTTCCGGCGGCAGAAGGTCGACCGCGGCTTCGTCGAGTTCTCCGACCAGATCGCCCTGGCGCTCGCCGCGGCCGAGTCCGCGCCGCGGGTGGTCGCGGACCTGCGGCAGCGGTTCGGCGTCGTGCTGCTCGACGAGTACCAGGACACCTCGGTGGTGCAGACCCGGTTCCTCGCCCGGCTGTTCCGCGGGCACTCGGTGATGGCCGTGGGCGACCCGCACCAGTCGATCTACGGGTTCCGCGGTGCGAGTGCCGCGAACCTCGCCCGCTTCCCGCACGACTTCGGGGGCACCGAGCCGGATGCGGTCCGGCCGGTGACGTTCGCGCTGTCGACGAGCTGGCGGAACCCGGTCGACGTCCTCGCGGGGGCGAACGCGATCGTGGCGCCGCTGTCCGAGGCATCCGAGGTCGACGTCGAGCGCCTGTCACCGCGACCCGGTGCGGACGCCGGGACGGTCCGGGCGGTGTTCCCGGAGACCCTGCCGGAAGAAGCCGACGAGGTCGCCGCGTGGTTCCAGGGCCACCGGAAGCGGAACCCGACCGGGTCGATGGCCCTGCTGCTCCGTGCCCGCAAGGACCTGGCGTCGTTCACCGCGGCGCTCGGAGCGCGCGCGGTGCCCTTCCACGTGCTCGGTACCGGCGGCCTGCTGCAGCGCCCCGAGATCGTGGACCTGGTCGCGTGCCTGCGGGTGCTGCACGACCCGGCTGCCGGCAACGACCTCATCCGGTTGCTCGCGGGTGCCCGGTGGCGGGTGGGCGCGGCGGACGTCGTCGCCCTGCACCACCTCGCGCGGTGGCTGTTCCAGCGCGACCACACCCAGCAGCGGCTCGACGACGAACTGACGGCGGCGTTCCGCGCCTCGGTGGCCGCGGGGGAGCACGGTTCGATCGTCGACGCCCTGGACTTCGTGGCGACCGCACCGGACGAGCACGGCGCGCTCGAGGGCATCACGCCCGCCGGCCGCAGCCGGATGCGGGCGCTCGGCGCGCAGCTCGCGATGCTGCGGTCGCGGGCCGGCAGCGACCTGGTCGACTTCGTGACGCTCGTGGTGCAGGAGATGCGGCTCGACATCGAGGTCGCGGCGCACGAGCAGGGCAGCGGGGCGTACCTCGACGCCTTCATCGACGAGCTCGCCGGGTTCGTGTCCACCGACGACCGCGCCGACCTCGGCTCGTTCCTGGGATGGATCGACGCCGCCGCCCGTCGTGACGACATGGGCCCGCGCTCCGAGGAACCCGAAGCCGGCACGGTCCAGATCCTGACGATCCACGGGTCGAAGGGCCTCGAGTGGGACGCCGTCGCGGTGCCGCGCATGGTCGAGGGCGGGCTGCCCGCGCGGCCGCAGGAGGGCTCGTCCGGGTGGCTCGGCTTCGGCCGTCTGCCGTACGAGTTCCGGGGGACGGCGCCGAGCTGCCGAGCCTGGCGTGGCGCGGGCAGGAGACCCAGAAGGACGTCACGACCGCGATCGACGCCTTCAAGGAGCAGGTGAAGGCCCGCAACGAGGACGAGGAACGACGACTCACGTACGTCGCGCTGACCCGTGCCCGCCACGACCTGCTCGTGTCCGGTTCGTTCTGGGCCGGCGGTGTGCGCCCCACCGAGCCGAGCCGGTACCTGCACGACCTGGTCGAGGCCGGGGTCGTCGACGGCACCGCGATCCCGGAGACCACCGTGCACGACGAGAATCCCCTCGGCGAGGACGGCGCCCAGCAGCTCTGGCCGCACGTGCCGTTCGGGCAGCGTGCGCCCCGGGTGCTGGCGGCGGCCGAGCGGGTGCGGAACGCCAACCCCGGTGCCTCCGGCCGGTACGCGGCCGACATCGACCTGCTGCTCGCCGAACGACGCGCGACCCGGAACGCGAAGCACGCGGTCGTGGTCCCGCACCGCGTGCCGGCGTCCGGCTTCAAGGACTACCTGACCGAGCCGGACACGGTGGCCGAACGCCTGCGGCGGCCGATGCCGGAGCGTCCGTACCGAGCGACCCGGCTCGGCACGCTCTTCCACCAGTGGGTGGAGCAGCGTGCCCGTTCGGGCGGGTCGCTCGAGACCCTCGACGTGTGGGGCGACGAGCTCGACCTCGACGCCGACGACCTGGTCGACGCCTCGCCGGACGCCGTGGTCACGGACGACGACGCCCGACGGCTGGCCGACTTCCAAGCCACCTTCGCCCGCTCACGGTGGGCCGGCCGCACGCCGGTCGAGGTCGAGCGGGAGATCCACATCCCGTTCCTCGGGCACAGCGTCGTCTGCAAGCTCGACGCCGTCTACGAGATCGACGGGCGTGCCGAGGTCGTCGACTGGAAGACGGGCAAGGCACCGTCCGGTGCCGACGACCTGGCCCGACGGACGCTGCAGCTCGCCCTGTACCGGGTGGCCTACGCCGAGTTCACCGGTCGACCGCTCGACCAGGTCGACGCCGTGTTCTACTTCGTCGCGGACGACCTCGAGGTGCGTCCGACCGAGCTGCTGGACCGTGCCGGCCTCGAGCGCGCCTGGACGGCCGCGATCGGCTGACGGGCCACCGAGCTGCCGAGCTGCTGGGTCGCCGGGTCCTGGCTGATCGACGACGTGACCGCCCGGCAGACGTGACCGCTCGGCGGAGCGCCCCGCGCCCGTCCGGCAACGCACTGGAGGCCCGGTGCCGGCCCGCCGGACCGGCACCGGGCCTCCAGGCGGTCGCGGACACCGCGTCCCGTGCGACCGTCGTCGGCCGCCCGGCCGACGCGTGGGGTCAGCCGTGTCGGCGTTCGGTCGACGACAGCAACTGCTCGACCTCGCCGATCTCCATCGTCTCGGGGGACACCGACTGCAGCGGCTCCGCGCTCGGCGCGTGCACCGCGTCGACCAGCCGGTGCATCATGGCGACCGCGTCGTCGACGACCTCGGTGCTCTTCGCCTGGACGCCGTGCAGCAGCCAGTGCGCCGTCTCGAGTTCGTGGTGCACGCGGGCGCGCTGCGCGAGCTGGCGGTCGCGTCCGCCCCCGTTCGCCTCGTAGGCGCTCAGGACGGTGTCGAAGGCGTCGCGTCGGCCGGCGAGCACCCAGGCGAGGTCCTTCGCCGGGTCGCCGAGTCGGAGCTCGCCCCAGTCGAGGATCCCGCTGACGGCGTCGCCGTCGACGAGCAGCACGCCGGTGCCGATCGATCCGTGCACGACGGTGGGGGTGAACTGCCACAGCTGCTGGTCGCGCGCGGCACCCTCCCACCGTTCGACCAGGGCGGCGGGCACGAGCTTGGTGGCGACGGCGCGGTCCATCACGGACACGGCGGAGCGCAGCACCTCGAACGGGGTGAGTGACGGCAGGCCGGCGTCCGAGACGAAGCTCGTCGGCAGCTGGTGGATCGCGGCGAGGGCGCGGCCGACGCTCGTGGCGAGCTCGGGGCGCTCGGCGAACGACGCGAGCGTCGGGTGCGCGCCCGGCAGCCGGGTGGTGACGATGGCGCGGGTCGATCCGATCGGCGCCTGACCGCGGTACTCGGCCACACCGAACGGGAGGCGCGTGCGGATCCCGGCGCTCAGCGCACGGATCGCGACGAGGTCGGCCGACTGCCGGGCTTCCGCCCGCTGGTTCCGGGGACGTCGGATGACCGTCAGGGCGCCGTCGGCGTCGCGGAGGAGAGCCGACTCGTAGTCGCCGGCCGCGGCCGAGCCGAGCGTGCGCGTGCCCGTGACGACGAGACCGGGCACGGCCGTCGTCGCCAACGCGGCTAGAGTGAACTGGGATCCCGCCATGCCCCTCAGGGTAGGTGCGTGACGGCTGCGCCGGTGCACGCCACGCTGTTCCCGAAGCCTTCCCAGTACGCCTTGCCGCACGCCTTGCCCGCAGGCCTCGCCTGCACCTGAACCGAGGAGCCCTCTGCCGTGACCGTCGAGTTCGCCTCCCGGCTCCCGCTGTCCCGCAACGAACTCGACCGCGACGCCGAGTTCCGCACGACGCCGGACCTCGACCGGGTCCTGCGCGAGGACTCCGCGACCCGGTACCTGCCGGTGCACGGCTCGGAGATGCTCCGGAACGCCGACGGCACCCTGCGGTTCGTGACCGCGGCCGAGGTGCCCGACGGCACCGTGACGCTGTACCTCGGCCGCGCCGTGTCCGACGCTGCCGACGCCCTCGCCGGCACCCGCTTCGTCGCGGCCCTCGTCGACGACGCCACCGCGTCGGCCATCGAACCGTCCGACGACGCGTGGGAGAGCCTGCGCATGTTCGGCACCGAGCTGTCCCCGCGCGACCAGGGCCTGGCGGTCGAGGCCGTGGCGATGGCGAACTGGCACGCCGTCCACGGCTTCTCGCCCCGCACCGGGTCCGCGACCGACGTCGTCACCGGCGGCTGGGTCCGCCGCGACCCCGAAGGACACGAGCACTTCCCGCGCACCGACGCCGCGATCATCGTCGGTGTCGTCGACGCCGACGACCGCATCCTGCTCGGCTCGAACGCCGCGTGGGACGCCAACCGCTACTCGCTGCTCGCCGGGTTCGTCGAACCGGGCGAGTCGCTCGAGGACGCCGTCCGCCGCGAGGTCTTCGAGGAGTCCGGCGTGCACGTCGAGGAGCCCGAGTACCTCGGCTCGCAGCCGTGGCCGTTCCCCGCGTCGCTGATGGTCGGCTTCCGTGCCCGCGCGGTGGACGGCGGCCCGTCGACCGCCCGGCCCGACGGCGTCGAGATCCTCGACGTGCGCTGGTTCTCGCGCGAGGACATCCGGGAGCGTGCGGGGGACACCCTGCTGCTGCCCGGTCGGACCTCGATCGCCCGCGCCATCATCGAGGAGTGGTACGGCGGGCCGCTGGACCTGCCGTGAGCAGCGCTGGTCGTGGGCCGGTGCCAGCTGGTGCAGCCGGTTCGGCCGGGTCAGCCGGTTCGGCCGAGGTCCGTCCGCCGTCGCCCGATGAACTCCTCGCCGCTCTCGACACCGAGCAACGCACCGTCGCCCGGACCCTGCTCGGCCCCGTCGCGGTCCTGGCGGGTGCCGGCACCGGCAAGACCCGTGCGATCACCCACCGCATCGCCTACGGGGTCGCGACCGGCACCTACGCGCCGAACCACGTCCTCGCGCTGACGTTCACCACCCGCGCCGCCGGGGAACTGCGGTCGCGGCTCCGCTCGCTCGGCGCCGGCACGGTGCAGGCTCGGACCTTCCACGCCGCGGCGATGGCGCAGCTCAGCTACTTCTGGCCGGACACCGTCGGCGGGCACGCACCGAAGATCGTCGAGTCCAAGGGCCGGATGATCGCGCACGCCGCGGACACCGTCGGGATGTCGGTCGACACCCCGGTGCTGCGCGACCTGGCCGCCGAGGTCGAGTGGCGCAAGGTGCAGATGCTCTCGCTCGAGGAGTACGAGGCCGCCGCCGCCGAGCGCGTGATGCCGCGCGACACCTCACCGCGCCGGGTGATCGACCTGATGAAGGCCTACGAGCGCCTGAAGGACGACCGCCGACAGCTCGACTTCGAGGACGTCCTGCTCGCCACGCTCGGCATGGTCGAGTCGGAGCCGCGGGTGGCGTCCTACGTTCGGCAGCAGTACCGGTTCTTCGTCGTCGACGAGTACCAGGACGTCTCGCCCGTGCAGCACGACCTGCTGCGGGCCTGGCTCGGCGGCCGCGACGACCTGTGCGTCGTCGGCGACGCCAGCCAGACGATCTACTCGTTCGCCGGTGCGTCGAGCGACTACCTGCTCGGCTTCGGCTCGGAGTTCCCCCGCGGCTCGGTCGTGCGACTCGAGCGGAACTACCGCTCCACCCGCGAGGTCGTGCACGCCGCCAACGCCCTGATGCGCGGGCAACCGGGCGCGCTCGACCTGGTCGCCCAGACGGACGAGGCCGGCCCCGAACCCGTCGTGGTGCCGTGCGTGCACGACGGCGACGAGGCGCAGACCATCGCCAGACGGATCGCGGAACTCGTCGCCGGCGGAGCGTCGTACGGCGACTGCGCGGTGCTGTTCCGCGTCGGCGCCCAGTCCGCGGCCCTCGAGTCCGCGCTCGGCCGCAACGGCATCCCCTACCGGGTGCAGGGCGGCACGCGCTTCTTCAACCGGCCCGAGGTGAAGCTCGCGGTGCACCACATGCGCGGCGAGGCGATCCGGCAGACCGACGACGAACTGACCCGCCGTGTCCGCCTCGTGCTGCAGGTCAGCGGGTGGACGTCGACCGCCCCCGAGGGCACCGGCGCCGTCCGCGAGCAGTGGGAAGCGCTGCAGGCGATCATGGGCCTGGCCGAGGACGCCCCTGCCGGGACGACCATGCAGCAGTTCACCCAGGACCTGGTGGACCGTGCCGCGACCCACCACGAGCCCGAGGTCGACGCCGTGACCCTGGCGACCCTGCACTCATCCAAGGGCCTCGAGTGGCCGAACGTGGTCATCGCCGGTGCCGCCGAGGGCCTGTTGCCGATCTCGCACGCCACCACCGACACCGAGGTTGACGAGGAACGGCGCCTGTTCTACGTCGGCCTGACCCGCGCCCGGCGGACCGTGACGATCACGTGGTCGAGACAGGGTTCCACGCGTGGGGAGCCCGCGCTCCGAGTCGGTTCCTGGCAGCGCTCGGCACGCGCACCGCGGATGGAGCGGCACCGACCACCGGCTGACGGCCAGGTCGTCGCGGTCGAACACCACCTGGTCCGGGTCGGCACGTTGCGACCGGAGCGGCAGGCGCTGCACGAGCAGCCGGGTGGTGGCCGCGGCCACCGCGGCGGACCGCCACGGTGACAGCGTCGACGGTGGTCGTCCCCACAGCTGCGACGCGATCGCCGGCCACGCCGGGTCGTCGTCCACGCGTGCGAACTCGGCGCACTGGAGGCACGGGCCGGCCCCCGGGACCACGAACGGCCCGAGGCGGATGCGGCCGTCGCCCACCACGACCGCCAGGTGCGGCACGCCCCTGCGGGTCCAGGCGGCGCGGAGCGCCGGGTCGACGACGTGGTCGGCGACCACCACGGCGAGCCGGGGTTCGTGCTCCGGCAGGTCGACGGGGCCGCCCCGCGGGGACGAGGTCCGGGCGACGGTCACACCCTCGCCGGACAGGTGTGCCGCGATCGTGTCCGCCAACCCGCCGGCCCCGTGCACCTCGACCCGTTCGAGCGGTTCGGGCAGGACGTCGATCACCGCGGGGGACGCCGCACCGAGCACGCGCGCGGCGACGTCCGGTGGGCAGCCCGAGGTGACGGCGAGGCCGCTCAGGGCCTCGCGCCCCGTCTCACGCCGCAGGGCGCTGAGGAACCGTTCCTCGCCCGTGGTCGGGACGTCGACGACGGCACGAGGCGGATCGACCCCGAGCTGCACCGTCGTCGGGTCGCGCCAGACGAACTCGAGTGTCGGATCGATGCGGATGCCCATGACCCCACGGTGCCCGAGTCGGGGGCACGCGTGGGGCCGGGTGGTGGATCTGTGGAGAACTCGGCGGGGCCGGACTCAGCGGGGCTGGTCGCCGGGGCGGTCCTCGTCGGTGCCCGTTCTGTCGGGGCCGCTCTCGTCGGTGCCGGTTCCGTCGGTGCCCGGGGCGCCGTCGTCGATCCGGCCGGACTCGTCCTCGTGCGGACGGGCGCCGGTGGCGTCGTTGAGCAGGTCCTCGAGCGCCTTGTCGAACGCGTCGTCCTCCTCCGTCTGCGCGGGGTTCCGCAGTCGGGCGACCAGGGCGTCCGGCGCGTCGACGTCGTCGGACGTCGGGACCAGGTCGAAGTGCGACCAGAGCGCGTCACGCTGCTCGGCACCGAGCTCGTCCGTCACCCGCTGCCACATCGCGGCGGCCTCGCGCAGACGGCGGGGTCGCAGTTCGAGGCCGACGAGCGTCGCGAACGCGGACTCGGCGGGTCCTCCGGCTGCCCGGCGACGGCGGACCATCTCGGCGATGGCGCCGCTCTTCGGCAGCCGGACGGTTGCGGCGGCGGTCACCGTGTCGACCCAGCCCTCGACGAGCGCGAGCATGGTCTCGAGACGCGCCAGCGCAGCGTCCTGCTCGGGCGTGCGCGGCGGGATGAGCGCACCCGAGGCGAGCGCGTCCCGCAGCTGCTCCTGGTTGGTCGGGTCGATGTCCGCGGCGAGCTCCTCGACGCGGTCGAAGGGGATGTGGATGCCCCGTGCGTAGTCCGTGATCGACGAGATGATGTGCAGTCGCAGCCATCGCGCCGAGCGGAAGAGCCGTGCGTGGGCGAGTTCGCGGACCGCCAGGTAGATGCGGACCTCGTCCTCGGAGACGTCGAGTCCCTCGGCGAACTCGGCCACGTTCTGCGGCAGGAGTGCAGCGACCTGCTCGTCCAGCAGCGGGACACCGACGTCACCGCCGGACACGACCTCCTTCGACAGCTGGCCGACGACCTGGCCGAGCTGGATGGCGAAGAGGGCCCCGCCGACGCCGCGCATCGCCTTCGAGACGTCGCCGAGCATCGCCTTGAGTTCTTCCGGAGCACGCTGGTCGATGGCCTCGGTCAGGGCATCGGCGATGCTGAACGCGACGGGCTCGGCGATCTGGGTCCACACCGGCACCGTCGCCTTCGCCCACTGCTCCCGCGTGTACAGGCTCGGGGTCGCGGTGAGTTCGGCCACGGTCGTGACCTCGTCCAACCAGAGGGCGGCGACCTGGAACGCCTGGTCGGCCGCCTGCGAGGCCACCGGGTCGACGGCGTGGCCGCCCTCCCGGGCGATCGCGGTTGCGCGCTCGGCGGTTGCGGAGAAGTCGATGCCGTCGCCGCCGGACTGCGCGGCCTGCTGCAGCTGGCTCATCAGGTTCGCGACGAAGGCCGGGTCGTTCGGCAGGCCGGCTGCACCGGCGAGCTGCGACGGGTCGATCTGGCCCTCGCCCGAGAGCAGCTTGCGCAGCATCTCCTGGAAGTCGTCGTCCGGCCCCGGCTGTGGTTCATCAGGCATGCCGACTACGCTAATCGCTGCTCACGGGGCCGCACCTGGGATGCCCCCGTGGGAACGCCCGAACCGCTGCGCCGAGGGCGAACAGTCCCGCCGCACGGCGAGGACGACCGCCCTGCCGTCAGGCCCGGCGACCGCCCCTGGAAGGACCCCGCGTGACCCTCTTCGCCCCCGCGCCCCGTCGTCGTTCGCGTGCCAGGACCGTCGGGTGGGCGTTCGTGATCGGCGCCGTCGTGCTGGGGATCCTGGCGAGCGTGCTGCCGAGCCCGTACCTGATCGAGGTCCCCGGACCGGTCTACAACACCATCGGGACGCAGAAGCAGGGCACGGGCAAGGACGCGAAGGACGTCAAGCTGATCCAGGTCTCCGGGCACGAGACCTACCCCACCGCCGGGGCGCTCGACATGCTGACGGTCGGCATCCAGGGCGACGCGACGAACCGTCCGTCGTGGACCAGCGTCGTCCGGGCGATCTTCACGAAGTCCGAGGCCGTGATCCCGGTCGAGGCGATCTACCCGACCGGCACCACCACCGAGCAGGTCAACCAGCAGGACTCCGCCGACATGCAGGCGTCGCAGCAGTCCGCCGTGGCCGCAGCACTCATCCAGCAGGGCAACGACCTGCCGACGGAGCTCGAGGTCGGCACGGTGCAGAAGGGTTCGGCTGCTGACGGCCCGATCGAGAAGGGCGACGTCATCACGGCCTTCGACGGCACCTCGCTCACGACGAACGCCGACGCCACCTCGCTGCGGGAGCTCGTCGCGAAGCACGGCACCTCGACCCCGGCCACCGTCACGATCGAGCGCGACGGTGCGACGAAGGACGTCCGGGTGACCCCGCGCGACGAGCAGGGCACCGCGCTCCTGGGTGTCGGCGTCACGGAGAAGTACGACTTCCCGTTCGACGTCTCGATCAAGCTGCAGGACGTCGGCGGCCCCTCGGCCGGCATGATGTTCGCGCTCGGGATCATCGACGAGATCACACCAGGCAAGCTCAACGGCGGCAAGCACGTCGCGGGCACGGGCACGATCACCGCCGACGGCGAGGTCGGAGCCATCGGCGGCATCCGGCAGAAGCTCTACGGGGCGCGGGAAGCGGGAGCGACGGTGTTCCTCGCCCCGGCCGACAACTGCGGCGAGGTCGTCGGGCACGTGCCGGACGGGCTCGATGTCTACAAGGTGTCGACGCTCGACCAGGCCGTCACCGACCTGCAGACCATCGCCGACGGGAAGAGCACCGCGAAGCTCGCCCGCTGCGGTTCCTGACCGGGTTCCTGAGTCCTCGCACAGTTTCACAGTCCGCCCGGTCCAATAGGATCAGTGCACTGACGGCCCGCCGCGAGCCGGGCCCGCCGGTCCGACACGTCTGGAGCACATCAAGTGACGACAACCTCGTCCACCTCGGGGCGGCGTTCGCCGCGGGTCCCGATCGTGGTCACGATCATCGTGCTGGCCGCACTGGTGATCGGCTTCTTCATCTTCGCCAGCCTGTACACCGACTACGCGTGGTTCGCGCAGCTCGGGTTCCAGCAGGTCCTCACGACGCGGTGGATCGCGGGGACCCTGATGTTCATCGCGGGCTTCCTGGGCATGGCGATCCCGGTCTTCCTGAGCATCGGACTGGCCTTCCGGTACCGCCCGGTCTACGCGAAGCTCAACTCGCAGCTGGACCGGTACCAGCAGGTCATCGAACCGCTGCGCCGCGCCGTCATGATCGGCATCCCGGTGGTGCTCGGCATCTTCGCCGGGCTGTCGACCTCGGGGCGCTGGAGCATGGTGCTCGAGTACTTCAACCGGACCCTGTTCGGCAAGACGGACCCGCAGTTCGGCCTGGACATCGGCTTCTACGTCTTCGAGCTGCCGTTCTGGCGCTCGATCGTGGCGTACTCGTCGGCCGTGGTCCTGATCGCGGGGCTCGCCGCCCTCGCTGCCTGCTACCTGTACGGCGCGCTGCGCTTCGGGGACGTGAAGTCCGGATCTCCCGAGCAGCGCGCATCCAGCTCGCCGTCACTGCCGCGCTCTACATCGCGCTGCAGGCCGTCAGCCTGTGGCTCGACCAGTACGCGGCGCTCACCAAGTCGAACTCGCTCATCACCGGTGCCCAGTACACCGAGGTCAACGCGGTCATCCCGGGTCGCGAGATCATGGCGGGCATCGCGGCGATCGTCGCGATCCTGTTCATCGTCACCGCGGTGATCGGCCGCTGGCGCATCTCGATCGTCGGCACGGGCCTGCTGCTCGTCGCCGCGATCGTCATCGGGGGCATCTACCCCTGGATCGTCCAGCGCCTGCAGGTCAAGCCCTCGGAACGTACGTACGAGTCCGCGTACATCGAGCGGAACATCAAGGCCACGCGTGACGCCTACGGTGTCTCCGACGTCAAGGAACAGAACTACGACGCCACGACCGAGGCCAGCTCCGGCGCCCTCGCGCAGGACGCCCAGACGACGGCGAACATCCGCCTCATCGACCCGAAGATCGTCTCCGACACCTTCAGCCAGCTGCAGCAGTACCGGCAGTACTACCAGTTCCCGGACGAGCTCGACGTCGACCGCTACGACGTCAAGGGCGAGACCGAGGACACCGTCATCGCGGTGCGCGACATCGACCTCGACGGCCTGAGCTCGGCCGCGAACACCCAGTACAACCGGGCGTTCGTGTACACCCACGGCTACGGCGTGACCGCGGCCTTCGGCAACCAGCGCGCGAGCGACGGCAAGCCGGTCTTCCTCGAGTCGGGCATCCCCTCGAACGGCGCGCTGGGTGACTTCCAGCAGCGCGTGTACTTCGGCGAGACCTCGCCGGCGTACTCGATCGTGGGCGCGCCGAAGGGCTCGAAGGACGTCGAGCTCGACTACCCGTCCGGCTCCGACGACGACAACGGCGGCAACGCCACCACGACGTACTCCGGCGACGGCGGACCGAGTGTGGGCAACTTCTTCAACCGACTCGTCTACGCGGCGAAGTTCCAGTCGGAGCAGGTCCTGCTGTCGGACGCGGTCAACAAGGACTCGCAGATCCTCTACGACCGCGACCCGATCACGCGTGTCCAGAAGGTCGCTCCGTACCTGACGGTCGACAGTGACGCCTACCCGGCGATCGTCGACCACCGCATCCAGTGGGTCGTCGACGGCTACACGACGAGCGATGCCTACCCGTACTCGCAGAGCCAGAGCCTGTCGGACAGCATCGCCGGTTCGGAGTCCTCGGCGTACCGCACCGACCAGGTCAACTACATCCGCAACTCGGTGAAGGCCACGGTCGACGCCTACACGGGCAAGGTGACCCTCTACGCGTGGGACACCAAGGACCCGGTGCTGAAGACGTGGGAGAAGATCTTCCCGACGTCGGTGAAGTCGGTGTCGAGCATGAGCGCCGAGCTGCTGGACCACGTCCGCTACCCGACGGACCTGTTCAAGGTGCAGCGGTCGATCCTCGGCACCTACCACGTGACGAACGCGAACTCGTTCTACTCGGGTGACGACGCGTGGAACACGCCGCAGGAGCCCACCACCACGGGGTCGACCGACACGGATGCGAGCGCCGCTGACACGTCGACGACCACGAACGCCCTGGGCGCGCAGACGACGACCACCGCGAGCAAGGCGAACTTGCAGGATCCGTACTACCTGACGATGAAGGTGCCAGGGCAGGAGACCGCGTACAACCTGTACACGACCTACATCCCCCAGCAGTCGGCCGGGGCGAACAACCGCAACGTGCTGACCGGGTACCTGGCCGCCGACTCCGACGCGGGAGGTGCGGGCAAGGGCAAGAAGGCGTCGGGCTACGGCAAGCTCACGTTGTTGACGATGCCGAAGACCGACAACATCCCGGGCCCGGCGCAGGTGCAGAACCTGTTCAACTCGGACACCACGGTGTCGCAGGAGCTGAACATCCTGAAGCGCGGCAACTCGACGGTGAAGCAGGGCAACCTGCTCACCCTGCCGGTCGGCGGCGGCTTCCTGTACGTGCAGCCCGTGTACGTCCAGTCGACGTCGAGCGGTTCGTACCCGCTGCTGCAGAAGGTGCTCGTCGCGTTCGGCGACAAGATCGCGTTCGAGGACACCCTCGACGAGGCGCTCAACTCGCTGTTCGGCGGTGACTCGGGTGCTGCTGCCGGAGACTCCGATGCCAGTGGTTCGGGGAGCGACTCCGGTTCGGGCTCGTCCGACGCCGGCTCCGGCTCCGACTCGGGTTCCGGTTCGACCGGTGGCTCGACCGGCTCGGGCACCGTCGACAACGACGCGCTCCAGAAGGCGCTGTCCGACGCGAAGGCCGCACTGCAGGACCGTCAGGACGCCTACGCCGACAACGATCTGGTGGCAGCAGCCGAGGCCGACAAGCGCCTGCAGGACGCGATCGAGGCCGCGACCGCGGCCGAAGACGGCAGCTGACACGCCGTGGCGGGGCACACGATTTGTGCCCCGCCACGACCGTGTGTAGGCTATTCAATGTGCCGCGGGGTGGAGCAGTTCGGTAGCTCGCTGGGCTCATAACCCAGAGGTCGTAGGTTCAAATCCTGCCCCCGCAACCAAGCGTCACATGGAAGCCCCGGTCCGAAAGGACCGGGGCTTTCCTCGTTCGCGGACGCCTCCCTGGACTCGTGCATGCCAGAGCGCACCCAAGGGCGCCGGATACCGCCGAGTACGCTCGGCGGATGGGCACCCTCACGATCGCCGCCGCACAGTTCGCTCCCGTGGACGACCCGGCAGCCAACCTCGAGACCGTCCGGGCCGCGGCAGCCGACGCAGCGGCGCGGGGAGCGGCCCTGCTCGTCACGCCGGAGTACTCGTCGTACTTCACCGCCGACATCGACGACCGGTTCGTTGCCGCAGCGCAACGGCTGGACGGCCCGTTCGTCTCCGGGCTCCGCGACATCGCCCGCCACACCGGTGTCGCACTGATCGTCGGGATCGCCGAGACGACGGAAGCAGCGACGACCGACGCAGCGACGACGGAAGCAGCGAAGTCCGACGCATCAACGTCCGACGCGGCGGCCGCGGCAGGCCCCACGCGCTTCCGCAACACCCTCGTGGCGGTGCTCCCCACCGGCGAGCTCGCGGCGACCTACCGGAAGGTGCACCTCTACGACGCCTTCGGCTCGCGGGAGTCCGACCGCATCGAAGCCGGCGACCCGGAGCAGCTGCCGGTCTTCGAGTTCGAAGGCCTCCGGATCGGGCTCGAGACCTGTTACGACCTGCGCTTCCCCGAGGTCACCCGGCGGCTGGCGGCACCCGAGCACGGTCGGGCCGACGTCGTCGTCCTGCCGGCCGAATGGGTGCGCGGCCCTGGCAAGGAGCACCACTGGCGGACCCTGCTCGCCGCGCGGGCGATCGAGAACACCGTGTGGGTCGTCGGTGTCGGCCAGACGCCCCCGATCGGCATCGGCGCCTCGGTGGTGCTCGACCCCTCCGGTGTCGCCGTGGCGTCGGCCGGCTCCACGCCCGGCACGCTCGTCGCGACCGTCGACACCGCCGTGACCGATGCGGTCCGCAAGGTCAACCCGTCGCTGGCACTCCGCCGGTACGACGTCGCGCTGCGCGCCCAGCCAGGAGGCACGGCTCGCCCCTGACAGGCGCGTTCCGTCCCATCGCGGTCGCCCTGCAATGCCGGAACGCGCGTGGGGAGCAGGAACGTCCGGCCTTCGACGCGCGGGACGTCCTCCCACGCGCGGAACGTCCTCTCACGCGCGGGACGTCTCGCTACGCGCCAGAGGCCAACTGTGCCAGGCGGTCGGCGGCGTCCTCGAGGACGGAGCGCCGCTTGCAGAACGCGAAGCGGACGAGGGACCGGTAGCCCGCGGCGTGGTCCGGCCGGACGAAGGCCGACACCGGCACGCCGACGACCCCGGCCAGGGCGGGCAGTTCGAGGCAGAAGGCCCGTGCGTCGTCGTAGCCGAGCGGCGCGGTGTCGGCGATCACGAAGTACCCGCCGTCCGGCCGCATGACGTCGAAGCCCGCTGACCGGAGCCCTGAGGCGAGCAGCTCGTGCTTGGCGGCGAGTTCGGCGGCGATCCCGGCGAAGACGGCGTCGGGCAACCGCAGTCCGACGGCGACGGCCGGCTGGAACGGTGCGCCGTTGACGAAGGTCAGGTACTGCTTCACCGTCGTGATCGCGTCGACGAGCGTCGGGGAGCGGTGAGCCAACCGATCTTCCAACCGGTGGTGCTGAAGGTCTTGCCGGCGCTCGAGATCGAGACCGTCCGCTCGGCGGCTCCGGGCAGGGTCGCGATCGGCGTGTGCGGGACGGCGAACGTCAGGTGCTCGTAGACCTCGTCGGTGACGATGAGGGCGTCGTACCGCGTCGCGAGTTCCACGATCGTGCGCAGGACCTCGTCGGGCAGGACCCGGCCGGTCGGGTTGTGCGGCGTGTTGACGAGCACGACGCGGGTGCGGTCGGTGAACGCGGCGCGGAGGGTGTCCTCGTCCGGCAGGAAGTCCGGAGCGGTGAGGGGCACGGTGACGTGGGTACCGCCGGCGAGCCGGACGAGCGCACCGTAGGCGTCGTAGAACGGTTCGAACGTGATGACCTCGTCGCCCGGTTCGACCAGGGCGAGGAGCGTCGCGGCCAGGGCTTCGGTGGCGCCGGCGGTGACCAGGACCTGCCGGTCGGGATCGACCTCGTGGCCGTACCACCGCTGCTGGTGTTCGGCCACGGCGGTGCGGAGGTCGGCCGTCCCGCGGCCGGGCGGGTACTGGTTGACGCCGTCCCTGATCGCGCGGACCGCGGCCTCGAGCACCTCGGCCGGGCCGTCCTGGTCGGGGAAGCCCTGCCCGAGGTTGATCGCGCCGGTGCTCGCGGCGAGGGCGCTCATCTCGGCGAAGACGGTGGGCGCCGGGACGCCGTCGGGTCCCAGGAGCATCGCTCCCTCGGCTGCTCGCAACCAGGGTCCTGCTTGCCGCATGTGGTTCCCTCCGGTGACGGCGACGACGTGTCGCGCTGAACGGACCCCAACCTAGCTGGCCGTCCGACGGCGATCCGGGGACGGACCCACAGCCCACGCATAAGATCGGCAGAGGATGCTTCCAGCGTCGCCAGAAGCACCGCTCAGGTGGTTGCGACAGACTGCACGAGCTTGAAAGGAGCACGTCCAGCATGACCGACACCACGCCCAACGGGCAGGGCGACGACCGCCGTCCGGACGATGCGGCATCGCCTGCCGCCAGTGAGGACGCCGCCGCAGCGGCCACGAAGGGGAACACGTCGATGCCGAACGACTCCGAGCAGTTCAACGACGCCGAGCAGTTCAACGACGCCGAGCAGTCCAAGGACGCCGAGCGCTCCGACGCCGCCGCGCAGCACGCGGCTCCGTCCGACGACGCCACGAACGCCGACCACACCGACGTGATCCCGTCGGCGACCGACCACCCCACGGACCGCTACACGGCTCCGTACCCGACGCTCTCGGGCGACCAGCAGCGCGACGCCGGCCAGCAGCGCGATGCAGGCCAGCAGCCGGCCGGGTACGGCCAGCAGACCTCGCCCTACGGACAGGCGTCGCAGTACGGCCAGCAGCCGGCGGCCGACCAGACGAACCAGCACGGGCAGGCCCAGCAGAGCCCGTACGGCCAGAACCAGCAGCCGCAGTACGGCCAGTCCCAGCAGAGCCCGTACGGGCAGCAGTCCCAGTACGGTCAGCAGTCGCAGTACGGCCAGAACCAGCCGAACCAGCAGTCCCAGTACGGTCAGCAGTCGCAGTACGGCCAGAACCAGCAGCCGCAGTACGGCCAGCAGCCGCAGTACGGCCAGCAGCCGACCGCGGGCCAGCCGCGGTACGGCGAGTACGCCCAGCCGGCCTCCGCCGCTGCCCCCGCGTCCTCGTCGGAGTACGCGACCGCGTCGGCGCAGGCGCCGCAGTCCGCCACGAGCGCCTTCGGGGACGTGGACGGCGCGAACCAGCGCAACGGCCACTACTTCGCCGACGGAACAGCGGGTGCAGCGGCCACCACGACGACCACCCGCTCCGGGCGCAGCAAGCTCGTCCTGCCGATCATCGCCGGACTGGTCGTCGCGGGTCTGGTCGGCGGCGGCGCCGGGTGGCTCGCCGGGTCGTCGCAGGGCGGCACCGTCACGTCGTCGTCCGGTTCGTCGCAGGGCGGCAACCTCACGGTCAACGACTACGACTCCGCGACCGTCGTCACCGCGGTCGCTGCTCAGGCGACGCCGTCGGTCGTGACGATCAACGTGTCGTCCAGCAGCGAGGCCGGCACCGGTTCGGGCGTCGTGATGAGCAAGGACGGCTACATCGTCACGAACACCCACGTGGTGACGCTCGACGGCGACAGCTCGAGCGGTTCGATCACCGTGACGACCTCGAACGGCAAGATCTACGAGGGCAAGCTCATCGGCACCGACCCGACGGTCGACCTCGCGGTCATCAAGATCGACGCGACCGACCTCAAGCCGATGGAGTTCGCGGACTCCACGAAGCTCAACGTCGGTGACACCGCGGTCGCGATCGGTGCACCCCTGGGCTTGTCGAACACGGTCACGGACGGCATCGTCTCGACCCTGAACCGCAGCATCCAGGTCACGTCGAGCGCTCCCAGCGAGGGCGGCGACTCGAACGAGGGCGGCAACGGCGGCAGCGGCCCGTTCGACTTCTGGGGCAACGGCGACAACGGCAGCAGCTCGTCTGCGAACACCACGGTCTCGCTGCCCGTCATCCAGACCGACGCGTCGATCAACCCCGGCAACTCCGGTGGTGCCCTGCTCGACGCGAAGGGCAAGCTGATCGGCATCAACGTGGCCATCGCCTCGGCCGGCAGCTCGTCGTCGTCCGACTCGGCGGCCGGCAGCATCGGTGTGGGCTTCTCGATCCCGTCGAACCTGGTGAAGCGGGTCGCGAACGAGATCAAGGACAAGGGCTCGGCCACGCACGGGCTGCTCGGTGCCACGGTCGGCGATGCCTCGGAGAACGCGAGCGCGACCCAGATGGGTGCCCTCATCAAGTCGGTCTCGTCCGGCGGTGCTGCGGCGAAGGCCGGTCTGCAGAAGGGCGACGTCGTCACGAAGATCGGATCGGCGACCGTCTCGGACGCCACCGACCTGACGGCGCAGGTGCGCTACTTCGCGGGCGGCGTCGACGACGATCAGCTACCTCCGGAACGGGCAGTCCCGCGAGGCGGACGTGACCCTGGGCACGTACGACAGCAAGGGCTGACGCCACCACGGACACGACGGGAGGCCCGGTGCACGACGTGCGCCGGGCCTCCCGTCCGTCTGCGGGTCGCGTCGCGGGCGCCCCGCAGGTTCCGGGTTCGGGTCTTGATAGGCTCATGGTCGCTCTGCGGGGCGGCACCGCCCCGGTGCGTCCCGTGCACCCAGCCAGCACCCCGAGGTACGCATGCAGACAGACGGACAGCCCCTGCCGGGCGTCTCGTACGTGATGCCCGTGCTCAACGAGGTCACCGAGGTCCGCGCTGCGGTCGCCAGCCTGCTCGACCAGGACTACACCGGCGTGTTCGAGGTCATCCTCGCGCTCGGTCCCTCGATCGACGGCACGAACGAACTCGTGGCCGAGATGAGCGCGGCCGACCCGCGCATCCGGGCGATCGACAACCCGGTCGGGTCCACGCCGGCCGGACTGAACGTCGCGATCACGGCGTCGGTGCACCCCGTCGTGGTCCGCGTCGACGCGCACTCGGTGCTGCCCCCGGACTACACGCGCATCGCCGTCCGGACCTTGCTCGAGTCCGGTGCGGACAACGTCGGTGGCATCATGCGTGCCGAGGGCCGCAGCCCGTTCGAGCGGGCCGTCGCGCTGGCGTACGGCAGCCGCGTCGGACTCGGCGGCACCCCGCACCACGTCGGTGGGACCGCCGGCCCCGCCGAGACCGCGTACCTCGGCGTCTTCCGCCGCGACCGCCTGTTCGAGGTCGGCCTGTTCGACGAGGGCATCAAGCGCGGCCAGGACTGGGAGCTCAACCGACGCCTGCGCCAGACCGGCGGAACCGTGTGGTTCACGCCCGAGCTGGTCGTCACGTACCGCCCGCGACCGAGCCTGAAGCGCCTGGTGCGGCAGTTCGTCGCCACCGGGTTGTGGCGGGGCGAACTCGCCCGTCGGTTCCCCGCGAACAACGGCCTGCGGTACTTCGTGCCGCCCGCGATGGTCGCGGCCATGGCCGTCGGGATCCTCGCCGGCGTCGTCGGTGTCGTCGGCGCAGCCCTCGGCAGCCCGGTCGCCTGGGCGCTGCTCGGGTTCGTCGTGCCGGCCGTGTACCTGCTCTTCGTCGTCCTCGGGTCGGTCGCCGTCGCGCGCCGGTCCGGGGTGGCGACCTTCCTCTGGTTGCTCGTGGTGCTGCCCTGCATCCACGTGGGATGGGGGCTCGGTTTCATCATCGGGTTCCTCACCCGCACCTCCGAGCTGACCACCCACACCGGACGGTGACCCCATGACCGACCACGCCTCCCACGGCCGCGGTTCCGCACGCCCGACGTCGATCGCCGAGCTGCGTGCCGTCGCCCAGCCGGACGAGGTCCGCGCCCGCGCCAACGCCGAGCACTGGACGGCTTCGCTGTACCTGCGCGACGTCTCGCCGTACCTGACCTGGGTGCTGCTGAAGACCCGCGTCAGCGCCAACCAGGTGACCGGCCTGATGATCCTGGTCGGGTGGAGCATCGCCGCGGCCCTGCTCATCCCCGGCATCTGGGGCGCAGCGCTCGCCCTGGTGCTCGGGCAGCTGCAGATGCTCGTGGACTGCTGCGACGGCGAGGTCGCACGGTGGCGTGGCACCCGCTCGCCCGCCGGGGTGTTCCTGGACAAGGTCGGGCACTACACGACCGAGGGACTGATCCCGGTCGCGCTGGGCATCCGGGCCGCCACCTGGCCGATCCACGGTGCCGACTGGATGTGGACCACGATCGGCTGCGCCCTCGGCCTGGTGATCGTGCTGAACAAGGCCCTCAACGACATGGTGCACGTCGCCCGGGCGAACGCGGGGCTCGACAAGCTCGTCGACCGACGCGACGCCTCGACCGCGCCGTCCGGCCGGAAGCTCGCCTCGCTCCGCCGCCTGGCCCGGTTCCTGCCGTTCCACCGCCTGTACCACTCGGTCGAGCTGAGCATGCTCGCGTTCCTGTTCGCGCTCATCGGACTGGCGATCGGCGACACGCTCGCCAGCCGGATCCTGGTCGGGGCGCTGCTGCCGCTGGCCGTGCTGGCGACCGTCGGACACTTCCTGGCGATCATGGCGTCCAAGCGGGTCAAGGCGTGACCGACGACGCGGTGCCCCACGACGAGGTGCCCCACGACGCGGTGCCCCACGACGCGGTGCCCGATGGCACCGTGACCCCGAGCACCGTTCGTCGCCACGCGGTCGCGCACCCGCAGCGACCGCGCGTCGCCGTCGTGAGCCTGTCGCAGGGCACCCGGCCCGACGACCTGCGCCGCGGGCTCGACAGCGTGCTCGCGCAGCAGGGCGTCGAACTCGACGTGGTCTGCGTCGGCAACGGCTGGGAGCCGACCGGTCTGCCCGACGGAGTGCGGACGCTGGCGCTGCCGGAGAACCTCGGGATCCCGGCCGGCCGCAACGCCGGTGCCGAGGTCGTCGACGGGGACTACGTGTTCTTCCTGGACGACGATGCCTCGATCCCCTCGGTGACGTTCCTGCAGGACGCCGTCGGCCGCTTCGAACGCGACCCCTCGCTCGGATTGCTCCAGCCCCGCGTGGTCGACCCGACCGGCGCCGCGAACCCACGGCGCTGGGTACCGCGCATCCGCAAGGGCGAGCCGGACCACTCGTCGCCGGTGTTCTCGGTGTGGGAGGGCGCCGTCGTGCTGCCGATGGACGTGTACCGGGTCGTCGGGGGCTGGGGCGCGGAGTACTTCTACGCGCACGAGGGCATCGAACTCGCGTGGCGCGTGTGGGACGCCGGCCGACGTACCTGGTACGCCGGCGACCTGGTCGCCCACCACCCGGCCATCGACCCGGCGCGGCACACCGAGTACTACCGCCTGAACGCCCGCAACCGGGTGTGGCTGGCCCGACGGAACCTGCCGGCACCGCTCCGGCCGCTCTACGTCGGCTCGTGGGCCGCGATCCAGGTCGCGCGCTGGTGGCGACACCCGAGGCGCCTGACGACGTGGTTCGCCGGCATCCGCGAAGGATGGACCACCGACTGCGGACCGGCCCGACCGATGAGCTGGTTGACCGCCGCCCGGATGACGCTCGCCGGGCGCCCGCCCGTCGTCTGACCACCCCGACCCACACCGCCACCGCAGAACGGGAGACAGTCCATGCCGATCACCAGTGACGTGCGGACCGCCGTACGCCTGGCCCAGCGCCTGCTCGCCTCGCGCCGGAGCCGCCGGGCGCTCGCCCGTCGCCTGCCCTCGGTCGCGGTGCCGGCGCCCGGCACGATCGAGATCGCGGTGTACTTCGCCGACGGCCCCGTGAACATGTACCAGGTGCGCCAGTGGTACGCGCCGCTCGCTGAACTGGCGAAGACGCACCCGGTCGCGATCATCGCGCGGAGCCCGGGCACGATGACCACGCTCATCGACGAGTCGCCCGTCCCCGCCGTGTACGCCCGTCAGGTCGTCGACCTCGAGCAGTTCGTCGAGACCCAGGCGCCGAAGGTGGTGTTGTACGTCAACCAGAACGCCCGCAACTTCCAGATGATGCGGTACGGGCGCATGTGGCACGTCTTCGTCAACCACGGCGAGAGCGACAAGATGTACATGACGACGAACCAGTTCAAGGCGTACGACTACGCGTTGATCGCCGGGGACGCCGCGCGTGGCCGGCTCGCCGAGGCGCTGTGGGACTACGACCTCGACGCCAGGACCATCGCGATCGGCCGCCCACAGGCCGACCACTTCGCCGGCGCGGCACCGTACCCCGCCGACGACCGGACCGTCGTGCTGTACGCACCGACGTGGGAGGGTGACCGCGGCGCCGCTGCGTACGGCTCGATCGCGTCCCACGGCACCACCATCGCCGAGCAGGTGCTCGCGTCGCCCCGACACCGCCTGGTGTACCGACCGCACCCGCGGAGCGGTGTGCTCGACCCGGCGTACCGAACGGCACACGAGCGGATCGTCGCGGCGATCACGGCGGCGAACGCGGCCGACCCGACCGCGCACCACGTCCACGACGAGGGCGGGGAGCTCGGTTGGCAGCTGGCCGACGCCGACGTGGCGATCACCGACATCAGCGCGATGATCTACGACCGCCTGGCCGTCGGGAAGCCGCTGATCGTGACCCGCCCGGTGTCGCCGGGGGCCGACGTGGACGAACGCGGCTACCTGAGCGATGCCAACTGGCTGACCGCGGCCGACGCGCCGTCGGTGCTCGCGCGGATCGATGCCGCCGTGGGGGACGCCGCCGAGCTCGCCAAGCTGCAGCAGTGGGTGGCGCGCTACTTCGGCGACACCGCGCCCGGTGCCGCGACGGCCAGGTTCCACGCCGCCGTCGAGTGGCTGCTGGAGCGCTGGCGCACCGTCGCTGCCGAGCGCGGCGAACGCTGAGCCGCGTCCGGACACGGTCACGGGTGCAGCCCCTGACCGACCAGTGACATCCGCCACACGTACTCGGAGCGGTCCGGACGGCGCCAGCGGACGATCACGACGCCGGTGTCCTGCGGATCCGCGCCGAACACGGCGACGGACAGACGTCGACCCGGTTCGAGCCGGTGCACCGCCAGCGGCGGGCTGTAGCCGTTGCCGAGGTGGGTGAGGGTCAGGCCGTCGACCGGTTCGTCCCCGGTGTTGACGAGGTCGTACCGGCGCGGGGCCTGCGAGCGGTCGATGGTGAACGGGACGGCGTACGCGGGTGCTGGGTGGTGCATGGGGGGAACGCTAGGGGGAGGGTCCGACGGTGGGCCCCCGGCGCAGCCCCGGGAACCCGTCGCTGTGGAGGGGGCACCGTGGCGCCGTGGTTGTGGAGGGGGAGTACCCGACCGGTCAGACGCCGTAGTCGGCGGAGTACTGCGCCAGCGCTTCCTCGATGGTGCCGTCGAGCTGCAGCCGGCCCTTGTCGAGGTACAGACCGCGGTCGCAGAAGCGGCGCAGGTCCTTGTCGCTGTGGGACACGAAGAAGAGCGTCCGACCGCCGGCCAGGAGCTCTTCGATCCGCTTGTAGCACTTCTCGCGGAAGGCCTTGTCGCCGACGGCGAGGACCTCGTCCACCAGGATGACGGGCTCGTCGAGCCGCGAGATCACCGCGAACGCGATGCGGACCTTCATGCCGCTCGACAGGTGCTTGTACGGGGTGTCGACGAAGTCCGCGATCTCGGCGAAGTCGATGATCTCGTCGAAGGCGGCACGGATCTCGGCGCGCGACATGCCGTGCAGGCCCGCGGTGAGGTAGACGTTGTCGCGGACGGACAGGTCGCCGACGAACCCGCCGGTGATCTCGATGAGCGGCGCGACACCGGCCCCGACGTCGATCCGGCCCTCGTCCGGCAGCATCACCTGCGCCACGAGCTTCAGGAGCGTGGACTTGCCCTGACCGTTGCGACCGACGACGCCGATCGCCTCGCCCGGACGGACGTCGAACGACACGTTGCGGAGCGCCCAGAACTCGTCGGCACGCTTGCGGCGGCCGCGTCCGGCGAAGAGGTCCTTGAAGTTGCGGCTCGCCCGCCGGTTGCGCTTGAAGCAGATGCCGGCGTCGCGCACGGAGATCACCGGTGCGACGGTCTCGGTGCGTCGGGTCTGGTCGGTGGCGGTCATCACAGCTCCTTCAGCACGCGGTGCTCGCTGCGTCGGAACACCGCGAAGCCGATCGCCAGGACGATGCCCGTGATGACCACCGAGGCCCCGACCTCGAACCAGTCGAGCTGGCTCGGGAAGAACGCGGCGCGGTACATCCCGAAGATGCCGGTGAGCGGGTTGACCGCGGCGATCGGGCGCAGGGCGTCGGGCAGTGCGTGCGTGCCGTAGATGATCGGCGATGCGTAGAACAGGAAGCGCAGGACGAGCTTGGTCGCACGCTCGAGGTCGCGGAAGAAGACGACGAGCGGCGCCACGATCAGGCCGAGGCCGTACACCAGCGCGCACTGCAGCACGATCGCCAGCGGGAAGAAGACGACCTGCCAGTGCAGGTGCGCACCCGTCGCGATCGCGAAGGCCGCCAGCACCGGCAGGCTCAGCAGGAACTCGATGCCCTTCGACGCGTCGATCCGCGCGACCCAGATGGTGCGGGGGATCGTCGTCGAGCGGATGAGCTTCGACTCCTTGATGAACGCCCGGGTGGAGTCCGAGACGCCCCCGGTGAACCACATCCACGGCAGCAGCGCGGAGAGCAGGAAGACGATGTACGGGTCTTCACCGACCGAGCCGCGGTGGAACACCTGGGTGAAGACGAACCAGTAGATCGCCGACATCACGAGCGGGTCGAGGATCGACCAGACGTACCCGAGCGCCGACGTCGAGTACCGGACCCGGAGGTCGCGGACGGTCAGCAGCCAGAGGGCATGACGATAGCGCCGACCGGCGCTCCGGGTCGCCGCTGGTGCGGCAGCCGCGGGCACGGTCGGCGCGCTCGCTGTGGTCACGGTTTCCCTTCGGGCGGAACCGCCGAAGGGGTCCTGACGGAGGTTCAGGCGAACAGGTTGTTCGCGCGCTCGAGGTCCTCGGCGAAGTCGATCTCGACCGCGTACAGGTCGGAGATGTCGATCGGGGACCAGCGTAGCCCGTCCTCGGCGATGGCAGCCTCGATGCCGCCCTCGAAGTACTCCTGGTCGTCGACGCGACCGAGCTGGCGGATGAGGGCCTGCTTGTCGTTCGCCGACACGTAGTTGATGCCGACGGCTTCGCCGAGCCCGCCGACGACCTGCTTCGAGAGCTTGTGGATGAAGCCCTCGGCGTCGACGGTGTACTTGACCTCTTCGTCGGAGACCTTGTCGGTGTTGACGCTGACGAACGAGTGGTCCTCGTCGATCATGTCGGCCGCACGGACGAGCGCCATCGGGTCGAAGACCACGTCGCCGTTCATCCAGAGGACACCGCTCTTGCCGGTCGCCTTGAGGGCGCGCAGCAGGCTCTTCGAGGTGTTGGTGGAGTCGTAGGACTCGTTGTAGACGAAGGACGCGTCGGGGAAGGCCTCGACGATGTGCTCCGACTTGTAGCCGACGACGATCGTCACGCGGGCGCTCGAACCGAACGCGGCGCGGATGTTGTCGAACTGCTGCTGCATGATGGTGCGGCCGTCACTGAGCTCCGTGAGCGGCTTCGGCAGGCTGCGGCCGAGCCGGCTGCCCATCCCCGCTGCGAGGATCACGATCTGCGTGGTCATGCTGGTCCCTTCTGGTGTCCGCCCGCGCGCCCTGGGGCACGGGCGGGCCTCGTCGAGTCTGCTCGCGGAACGTCCGAGTTCGCCGAGAACCGGACGCCGCTGGCCACGGGGGCCGGCTGCTGCGCGGTGTCGGAGAGCCCGCCGGAGCAGGTTTCCAAGTGGTGAACACTCCTTCGTGCCCTGGTGAATGATACGGAAACACCCGCTCAAGGGGTAGGTCTGCCGCGCTTCGTACTCATTTCGTGACACTGGAGCGGGCGGTTCCCCGCTGTCCGGAGACCGTTGGTACGGTTGGGCGATGGCCGCCAGAGCAGAGAACGAGGACGTGTACGCCACGACCGACGCTGCCTGGATGACCGAAGCGAGTGACACCGACGAGCAGGACGCCGACGAGCGTGCCGCCGACCAGGTGGACGCCGCGGCGGGGGACGACGCCGACGACGACGACATGGGGGAACCGGATGCGCGCGACGCCTCCGTTGATGACGAGATGACCGACGACACCACGGCCGCCGACACCAATGCCGCCGACACCGATCCGGTCACCGAGCCGCAGTCGGACGCAGCGCCCGGTCCCGCAGCGCCCGGTCCCGCGGCACGTGCCGCGGCAGCGGCCCCGACGACGACCACCGGCGCCCGACCCGCCAAGGCGCGCACCACGAAGCAACGCACCAAGCGACCGGCGAAGGCTGCCGGCACGTCCGGCACCGTGCCTCCCGGCCCCGCGGCGAGCGACGCGACGTCCGCGACGGACGCGACCGCGCACACGGCCCAGGGCGCACCGGAGGCGGACGCACCGGAGACCGACACCGCGTCGAGCCCCGCCGCGAAGAAGCGTGCCCCCCGGGCCACGCCACCCAAGGCCCCGCAGAAGCTGCAGCCCGTCGTGCTCGCCGCCGACGGCCTCGTCAAGCGGTACGGGCAGACCCTCGCCGTCGACGAGGTCGACCTCGAGATCCGCCAGGGCTCGATCTTCGGCGTGGTCGGCCCCAACGGCGCCGGCAAGACGACCACCCTGTCGATGATCACCGGTCTGCTGCGTCCCGACGCCGGGTCCGTGACGGTCCTCGACCACGACGTCTGGGCCGACCCCACGGCCGCCAAGCGCAGCCTCGGCGTGCTGCCGGACCGCCTGCGGCTGTTCGACCGCCTCACCGGTGCGCAGCTGCTCTACTACTCGGCCACCCTGCGCGGCCTCGACGGTGCCACGGCCCGTGAACGCAGCACCGACCTGGCCGAGGCGTTCGGGCTCGGCGAGGCACTCGGTCGCCAGGTCGCCGACTACTCGGTGGGCATGGCGAAGAAGATCGCCCTGGCCGCCACGCTCATCCACTCGCCGCGGGTCCTCGTGCTCGACGAACCGTTCGAGTCGGTCGACCCCGTGAGCGCTGCGACCATCACCGACATCCTGCGCCGCTACACGCGCGGGGTGGCACCGTCGTGCTCTCCAGCCACTCCATGGAGCTCGTGCAGCGCACCTGCGACTCCGTCGCCATCATCGTCGGCGGAAAGGTCCTCGCCTCGGGGACCATGGCCCAGGTGCGCGGTCGCAAGAGCCTCGAGGACAAGTTCGTCGAACTCGCGGGCGGCCGCGTCGTCGCAGAGAGCATGGAATGGTTGCACAGCTTCTCCGGCTGAGGGCCGACCTGCTCGCGGGCGAGGTCCGCGGCAGCGCCCGCCGGTCCGTGTTCGTCGTGCTCGGCAGCCTCGTCGGGCTCCTCGCCGCCGTGTTCGTCGCGACGCAGACGGTCGCGCTGCGGTCCGCCGACCCCGACACGGCCCGCGCGGTCACCGTGCCGGTCGGCACGCTCATCGCGTTCGCGTTCACCGTCGTGCCGCTGGTCGTCGGACGGAGTGACCAGCTCGACCCGCGGCGGTTCGCGGTGTTCGGCATCGGCCGTCGCGGGCTCGCGATCGGTCTCGTCGTCGCCGGCCTGATCGGCGTCCCGGTGATCGGGGTCGTCGTCGTTGCCGTCGCCCAGTCGATCGCCTGGGCGCGTGACGCGGGCACCGGTGTGCTCGCGGTGGTCGGCGGCTTGCTCGCGATCGCCACCTGCGCCCTCCTGGTCCGCGTGTGCTGCACCGTCGGCTCGCGGCTGATCGGTCCGCACCGGTCCCGCGACGCCGGGTGGCTCGTCGCGCTCGTGATCATCGTGCTCGCGATCCCGGCGGTCTCGCTGCTGCTCCGCGTCGACTGGCTCGACCCCGAAGGCACCGAGATGCAACGCGTCGCGGACGTCGCGGGGTGGACGCCGTGGGGCGCCGCCTGGGCCGTGCCCGCCGAGGTCGCCAGCGGCCACGTCGGCACCGGGTTCCTCAAGCTGCTCGTCGCGATCGCCGTCGTCGCCCTGCTGACCTGGGCGTGGTGGGCACTCGTCGGTCGGGCGCTCGACACCGTCGACGGTCGCACCCGGACCCGGCGCTACCAGGGGCTCGGCTGGTTCGACCGGCTCGGCTCGACGCCGGTCGCCGCCGTCGCCGCCCGGGCCCTGACCTACTGGGTGCGCGACCCGCGGTACCGCACCTCGTACCTGATCATCCTGTTCGTCCCGCTCGTCGTCATCCCGCTCGGGGTCGCCGGGGTGCCGTGGCACTGGACCGCGCTCGTGCCGTTGCCGCTCATGGCGCTGATCGCTGGGTTCCTGCCGCACAACGACGTCTCGTACGACAACACCGCGGTGTGGCTGCACGTCGCCTCCGGGGCTCCCGGGTGGAGCGACCGTCTCGGCCGTGTCGTCCCGGTGCTCGTCGTCGGTGCGCCGGCGATCGTGGCCGGCTCGGCGGTGTCCGCCTGGTTGTTCGACGACTGGACGGTGTTCCCGCTGCTGATCGGCGTGAGCGCCAGCGCTCTGCTGTCCGGACTCGGGCTGTCGAGCGTCGTGTCCGTGCTGCTGCCCTACCCGACCGTGCGGCCGGGGGACCACCCGTTCCAGCAGCCACAGGCCGCGGGTGTGACGGCGACGGTCGCGCAGTCGATGATGGTGATCGGCATCGTGCTCTGCACCGTCCCGGCTGCGTGGCTCGCGGTGCTGGCCTTCGTCCGCGGCGCCGAGCCGTGGTCGATGCTGACGCTCGCGGTGGGCATCGCGGTCGGTGCGGTCGTGCTCGTCATCGGGATCTTCGCGGGCGGGCGGCTGTTCGACCGGCGCGGCCCGGACCTGCTGGCCGCGGCGCAGCGCAACTAGCGTCCCGGAACGACGACACCGTGCGCAGACCGTCGTACCCTGGACCCATGAGCATGACGGAACCAGGCGGCGGCCTCGACGTGATGGACCGGGAGCTCGAGAAGCTCCTCGAAGACGAAGCGATCGAACCCGGCGACCACGAGCGGTTCTCGCACTACGTCAAGAAGGACAAGATCCTGCAGTCCGCCCTGTCCGGCAAGCCGGTCAAGGCGCTGTGCGGCAAGAAGTGGATCCCTGGCCGCGACCCGGAGAAGTTCCCGGTGTGCCCGGACTGCAAGGCCATCTACGAGAAGATGAAGTCCGAGTAGACGCAGCCCGCGCATCGTGAGCAGAAATGGTCGGGTCGCCTTCGGGGACCCGACCATTTCTGCTCACTCAGCGATGCGCAGCGGCGCGCTAGATCACCAGGGTGGGGATCGCGGGGTCGCCGCGACCGATGCGCGCGGCGTCCGCCGGCAGCTCGGCCTTCGCCCGCTTGTGGTGCGCTCGCGCGGCCTCGACGCCCTGTGCTCCGAGGAACGCCGGATCGACCTCGCCGCCGGTGACCACGGGCACGAGCAGCGGGCGCTCGTCGGGGCCGACCTGTCCGGCGGTGAGCACGACCTCGGCCGTGGCGACACCGTTGCGCAGGCGTCGGCCGGCTTCCTTGCGCCCGCCGATCGAGGCCTTGTCCGCCGACTTCTTGGCGACGGCGACCCAGTCGGCGCCGTCGGCGGACTGGTGCGCCACGAGCTTGAAGACCATGCCGGCCGCGGGGTGTCCGGAGCCGGAGACGACCGAGGTGCCGACGCCGTACGAGTCGACCGGGGCCGCACGGAGGGCCGCGATCGTGTACTCGTCCAGGTCGTTCGTGACCGTGATCTTCGTGTCGGTCGCGCCGAGCCGGTCGAGCTGTGCCCGGACGGCCGCGACGACCGAGGGCAGGTCGCCGCTGTCGATGCGCACACCGCCGAGCTTGCCGTCGGTCAGCCGGACAGCGGTCTCGACGGCCTGCTCGATGTCGTAGGTGTCGACGAGCAGCGTCGTGCCGTTGCCGAGGGCGTCGAGCTGCGACCAGAACGCCTCTTCCTCGGAGTCGTGCAGCAGGGTGAAGGCGTGCGCCGCGGTGCCCATCGTCGGGATGCCCCAGGTGCGGCCGGCCTCGAGGTTGCTCGTCGCGCCGAACCCGGCGATGTACGCGGCCCGTGCTGCGGCGACGGCGTTCCACTCGCCGGTGCGGCGCGAGCCCATCTCGGCGAGCGGACGCCCGTCGGCGGCGGAGACCATGCGGGCGGCGGCCGAGGCGATGGCGGAGTCGGCGTTGAAGACCGACAGTGCGAGCGTCTCGAGCACGACGGCTTCGGCGAACGTGCCCTCGATCTGCAGGATCGGGGAGTTGGGGAAGTAGACCTCGCCCTCGCGGTACGCCCGGACGTCCCCGGTGAACCGGTAGTCGGCGAGGAAGGCTGCGGTGCCCTCGTCGATGACCCCGCGGTCGCGCAGGAACCCGATCTCGTCGTCGCCGAAGCGGAAGTCGCCGAGGGCGGTCAGGAACCGGCCGAGTCCGGCCGCGACGCCGTAGCGACGGCCGTCGGGCAGCCGCCGGGCGAACACCTCGAAGACGCAGCGCCGGTGGGCGGTGCCGTCCTTCAGGGCCGCGTCGACCATGGTGAGTTCGTACTGGTCCGTCAGGAGCGCGCTGGTCACCTCCCCGACACTACTGCGAGCGTCGGTACGCTGGTCACCGTGACGGATGCACCGATCGGAGTCTTCGACAGCGGGGTCGGCGGGCTGACGGTGGCCCGCGCGATCATCGACCAACTGCCGCGCGAGAGCATCCGGTACGTCGGCGACACCGTGCACTCGCCGTACGGCCCGAAGCCCATCGCCGACGTCCGCCGCTACGCGCTCGAGGTCATGGACGACCTGGTGGAACTCGGCGTCAAGGCACTCGTCATCGCCTGCAACACCGCGTCGTCGGCCGTCCTCCGCGACGCCCGCGAACGGTACGAGCAGGCGTACGGCATCCCGGTGGTCGAGGTCATCCAGCCCGCCGCCCGCGCCGCCGTGAAGCAGACCAGGACCGGGCGCATCGGCGTCATCGGCACGGTCGGCACCATCACCTCGCGCGCCTACGAGGACGCCTTCGCCGTGGCCTCGGACGTCAGCCTGACCCTGGCGGCGTGCCCGCGCTTCGTCGAGTTCGTCGAGGCGGGGGACACCTCGTCGCCGGAGCTGCGCGAGGTCGCCGCCGGGTACCTCGATCCGATCCGCGCCGCCGACGTCGACACCCTCGTGCTCGGCTGCACCCACTACCCGCTGATGTCCGCCGCCATCCAGTACGTGATGGGCCCGGACGTCACCCTGGTGTCGAGTGCCGAGGAGACCGCCAGCGACGTGTACCGCCGGCTCGTCGAGCACGGCCTCGAACGCACCTCCACCACCGCCCCGACGTACTCGTTCGAGTCGACCGGCGACGACGAGGACGGGTTCCTGCGGCTCGCCCGCCGGTTCCTCGGCCCCGAGATCGTCCGCGTCGGCCATCTCGAGACCGGCGCCATCACGCTGCCCCGTGGGCGGGCCTGAGCGGCGACCAGCCGCCAGCCGCCACCCGCCCCGATGACCCGCACCGCGCCTCCAGGCCGGACCGAAAGGACACCATGACCACCCGCATCGACGGCCGCCAGGCCGAGGAACACCGTCCCGTCACCATCGAGCGGGGGTGGAGCACGCAGGCCGAGGGCAGTGCGCTCATCTCGTTCGGCAACACCAAGGTGCTCTGCACCGCCTCGTTCACGAACGGCGTGCCCTGCTGGCTCGCCGGCAAGGGCACCGGCTGGGTCACCGCCGAGTACTCGATGCTGCCGCGGTCGACGAACGAGCGCATGCAGCGCGAGTCGATCAAGGGCAAGGTCGGCGGCCGCACCCACGAGATCTCCCGGCTGATCGGGCGTTCGCTCCGCGCCGTGGTCGACACGAAGGCCCTCGGGGAGAACACCCTGGTCATCGACTGCGACGTGCTGCAGGCCGACGGCGGCACCCGCACGGCGTCGATCACCGGCGCCTACGTGGCGATGGTCGACGCGATCGAGTGGGGCCGCGGCAAGGGCTTCATCGGCAAGAAGGCCACCCCGCTCACCGACAGCGTGCAGGCGATCTCGGTCGGCATCGTCAAGGGTGAGCCGATGCTCGACCTGGCGTACACCGAGGACTCCGCCGCCGACACCGACATGAACATCGTCACGACCGGGTCGGGCAAGTTCATCGAGGTGCAGGGGACCGCCGAGCACGCGCCGTTCGACCGCGACGAGCTGAACGTCCTGCTCGACCTGGGCCTGGCCGGCAACCAGTCGCTCGCGGCGATCCAGAAGACCGTGCTGGGGCTGGCGTGACCGGCACCGTCGTCCTGGCCACCCACAACCAGGGCAAGGTCGTGGAACTGCGCGAGATCCTCGGGTCAGCGCTGGGCGAGGGTGTCGAGCTCGTCGGGTACGACGGCCCCGAGCCGGTCGAGGACGGCGACACCTACGCCGCGAACGCCCTGATCAAGGCCCGTGCCGCGGTCGCGCACACCGGGCTCCCGGCGCTCGCCGACGACTCCGGCATCGCGGTCGACGCGCTCGACGGCGCCCCGGGCATCCACTCGGCGCGGTACGCGGGCACACGGTCGGACGCCGACAACATCGCGCTGCTGCTGCAGAACCTCGACGGCGTCGTGGAGCGGACCGCCGCCTTCGTGTGCGCGGCCGCGTTCGTCACGCCCGACGGGTTCGAGCACGTGGTCGAGGCGGTGTGGAACGGCGAGGTGCTGACCGCGCCGGTCGGCGACGGCGGACACGGCTACGACCCGGTGTTCCGGCCGGACGACGCCGATCGCTCGTCGGCCGAGCTCACCCGCGACGAGAAGAACGCGCTGTCGCACCGCAGCAAGGCGTTCCGGGGCATCGCGCCGGTCGTGCGGGAGCACTTCGGGCTCTGAACTGCCCACCTGCGACGACGACAGGCCCACACCGAACGGTGTGGGCCTGTCGTGTTCGGTCCGGCTACAGCTGCGGGTCGACGGCCGTCGACTCGGCCTGGTGCTCGTGCTTCTTCGCCTTGCGGGCGTTCCGGATGTAGGTCAGCGCCATCGGCACGACGGTCACCAGGACGGCTGCGAGCAGGATGATGTCGATGTACTCGCGCACGATGTGGGCGACGAACGGGATGTGCCCGATGAAGTACCCGAGGAACGTCACGCCGACGCCCCAGACGACGGCGCCGATCGCGTTGTAGAGCGAGTACTTCTTGTAGTCCATGCGGCCGACGCCGGCGGCGATCGGCGCGAAGGTGCGGACGACCGGCACGAAGCGCGCCAGGATGACCGCGAGCGGGCCGAAGCGGTGGAAGAACGCGCTGGTCCGCTCGACGTTCGCCTTGGAGAACAGACCGCTCTCCTTGCGCTCGAAGATCGGCGGACCGGCCTTCTTGCCGATGTAGTAGCCGAGCTCCCCACCGAGGAACGCCGCCGCGCCGATCATCAGGGCCGCGACCCAGATCGGGATTCCGCCGATCTCGCCGCCGCGGTCGAACGCGAACAGGCCGGTGATGACGAGCAGGCTGTCGCCCGGGAAGATGAAGCCGATCAGCAGACCGGTCTCGGCGAAGACGATCGCACAGACGACGAGCACGGCGACCGCCCCGAAGTGGTCGAGGATGTACTGCGGATCCAGCCATGGGATCAGGGCGAGTGCGACGGAGTGCATGTCTCTTCCGGTCGTGCAGATGCGGTGACGGGAGGGTCACCCGCACGACGAGGGTACCGTCCGCGCGTGACCGGAACGTCCCTCGGTGGTATGAGATGCGCGAGCACGCAACGGTCGGTGCGGAAGGAGGGACTCGAACCCTCACGCCTGAGCACAGGAACCTAAATCCTGCGTGTCTACCGATTCCACCACTCCCGCGAGCAGCGGCAGTCTACCGAGCGGTCCCTGGTCGGCGGACGTCGGTGCGTGCGCACGGTGCGCCGGCCGCGCAGCGCGCAGCGCCCCGTGCGCCTGCCGCGCAGCGCGCGCGTCAGCGGAGCTGCCGCGGCAGGTACCGCGGCACGTACCGCAGCAGCACACCGGCACCGATCAGGCCCAGCACGCCCATCACGCCGCTCGCCACCGCGATCGTCGCGACGGCCGTCACCCCGGAGATCACGAGCGGTGCCGCTGCCGACCCGGAAGTCGCCGGTGAACCGCCAGGCTCCGAGGAACGGCGCCGGGTCGTTGCGCGGGGCGAGGTCGGCGCCGAGCGTCATGAGGATGCCGGAGCCGACGCCGTTCGCGAGCGACATCCCCATCGCGATCCCGACGAACCAGCCGACCCGCGCGTCGAGGTGCCCGCTCCAGGCGAGCAGGAAGTAGCTGATGCTCAGCCCGAGCATGCAGGGGAGTGCGCTCGCCAACCTCCCCCAGCGGTCCATGATCTGGCCGCTCGTGTAGAACAGCGCGAAGTCGACGGCACCGGCGATGCCGATGATCAACGCAGCCGTCGAGTCGTTCAACCCGACACTGACCGCCCACAGCGGCAGGATCACCTGGCGTCCGGCGCGCATCGCGCCGATGAGCGCGGCGCCGCTGCCGAGCCGCAGCAGCACGGCCCGGTTCGTGCGCAGGGTCCGGAAGAGGCCGTGCGCCTCCTTGCCGACGAAGACCGCGCCGGTGTCGGTGGACGGCTCGGTCACGCCGGTCGCGTCCGACCCCGACCGGGAGGCCCGTGGCGGCATCCGCAGACCTCGTGCGCCCGTCGCCGGGTCGCGCAGCACCAGGAGCACGGTCGCCGCCGCCAGGCAGCACACGACGTGGATCCAGAAGGCGCTCGCGGTGGTGCCGGTCAGGTGGATCACACCGGCGGCGAGGAACGGCCCGACGAAGTACCCGAAGCGGAAGACCCCGCCCAGGCTCGACAGCGCCCGGGCACGGATGCGGACCGGGATCGCCGTGGTCATGTACGCGTGCCGTGCCAGGGCGAACACCGCGGTCGAGACGCCGACCAGGAACACCCCGAGGGCCAGCACCCACGCGTTCGCCGCGGTCGTGCAGACGACGAGGCCGCCGACCGACACCAGGGCGGCGCCGATCATCGCGTTCCGCTCGCCGATCCGCGCGACGACGATGCCCGACGGCACGTCGCCGATGAGTTCGCCGACCAGGATGAGCGACGCGACGAAGCCCGCGAACGCCAGGGTCGCGCCGAGGGAGTCCGCGGCGATCGGGATGATCGGGATGATCGCGCCCTCGCCGATGGCGAACAGCGCCGCGGGCAGGAACCCGGACAACAGGACGGACCGGAAGTCGAATGAGTCGTTCCCCGTCGTGGCCATCGCAGGGACAACGGTACGCCAGCGGTACGGCTTCGTCGGCGGGTTACCCTGGAGGCATGCGTGTTCTGGCGGCGATGAGCGGTGGGGTCGACTCGGCGGTGGCTGCTGCCCGGGCGGTCGACGCCGGGCACGACGTGGTCGGTGTGCACCTGGCGTTGAGCCGGATGCCGGGCACGCTCCGGACCGGCAGCCGCGGGTGCTGCACGATCGAGGACTCGATGGACGCCCAGCGCGCCGCGTCCGCCCTCGGCATCCCCTACTACGTGTGGGACTTCTCGGCCCGGTTCAAGGAGGACGTCGTCGACGACTTCGTCGCCGAGTACCAGGCCGGTCGCACCCCGAACCCCTGCATGCGGTGCAACGAGCGGATCAAGTTCGCGGCGCTGCTCGAGAAGGCTCTGGCGCTGGGCTTCGACGCCGTCGCGACCGGGCACTACGCCTCGATCGTCACCGGCCCGGACGGCTCCCGCGAACTTCACCGGTCGGCCGCGTGGGCGAAGGACCAGTCCTACGTGCTCGGGGTCCTGACCGCCGAGCAGCTGCAGCACGCGATGTTCCTGCTCGGGGCGACCCCGTCGAAGGACGAGGTCCGGGCCGAGGCCGCCGAGCGTGGGCTGACCGTCGCCCAGAAGCCCGACTCCTACGACATCTGCTTCATCCCGGACGGCGACACCCGCGGCTGGCTCGCCGACCGTGTCGGCAGCGAGACCGGTGACGTCGTCGAGCGCGATGGCACCGTCGTCGGTTCCCACGACGGCGCGCACGGCTACACGGTCGGGCAGCGCCGCGGACTGTCGCTCGGGCGCCCCGCCGCCGACGGCAAGCCCCGGTTCGTGCTCGAGATCCGCCCGAAGGACAACACCGTCGTGGTCGGTCCGAAGGAGGCCCTGGCCGTGTCGTCGATGTCGGGCTCCCGCTTCACCTGGGCCGGCACCGCACCGGCCGACCCGCAGACGCCGTTCGCGTGCGACGTGCAGATCCGGGCGCACGCCGACCCGGTGCCGGCGACCGCGCGGGTGCAGGACGACGTGCTCGTGATCGACGTCGACGAGCCGCTCCACGGGGTCGCCCCAGGCCAGACGGCCGTGGTCTACGTCGGCACCCGGGTGCTCGGGCAGTGCACGATCGACAACACCGTCAGCGCCGTCCCCGTCGACGCCTGAGACCGCCGCTCCGGGCGGTGGGTCCGCTGCACGCGCCGTCGGTGGCACACGGTAGAACTGATGACATGAGCGAGACCGACGCCACGTTCGAGACCATCGACCCCGACGGGCTCGACGCCGCCCAGGCCGGGCGCGAGGTCGACCGGCTGCGGGCCCGCATCAACGAGCTGCGACAGGCGTACTACCAAGGCGACAACGGCTCACCGGAAGCCGATGCCGACTACGACGTGCTGGTCCGCCGGCTCGACGCGATCGAGCAGCGGTTCCCGGAGCTCCTGACCGAGGACAGCCCGACCCAGACCGTCGGCGGCCAGGCGCAGACGACGCAGTTCGCGCCGGTCGAGCACGCCGAGCGGATGCTGTCGCTCGACAACGTGTTCAGCCCGGACGAGCTCACCGAGTGGGCCGTCAAGGTGCAGCGCGACGCCGGCGCCGAGCGGGTCCGGTTCCTGACCGAGCTGAAGATCGACGGCCTCGCGATCAACCTGCGCTACGAGCACGGCCGGTTGGTGTCGGCGGCGACCCGTGGTGACGGCGTCGTGGGCGAGGACGTCACCGGCAACGTCCGGACCATGGGCACGATCCCGGACCGGCTGTCGGGCACCGGCCACCCGCCCCTGGTCGAGGTCCGCGGCGAGATCTTCTTCCCGGTCGCCGAGTTCGACGAGCTCAACGCGAACCAGCGCGAGGCGGGGGAGCGGGTCTTCGCCAACCCGCGCAACGCCGCCGCCGGGTCCCTCCGCCAGAAGGAAGAGGGCAAGTCCGAGGCGAAGCGCGCGCTCATGGTCGACCGGCTCCGGCGCTTGCGGATGCTGGTGCACGGCATCGGCGCGTGGCCCGTGCGCGAGCTCGAGCAGGAGACCGACGTCCGCTCGCAGTCCGAGGTGTACGAGCTGCTCGAGACCTGGGGCCTGCCGACGAGCAGCCACTACCGGGTCTTCGACACCATCGACGAGGTGAACGCCTTCGTCCGCTCGACGGGTGACCGCCGCGCCTCGGTCGAGCACCAGATCGACGGCGTCGTGATCAAGGTCGACGACCTCGCCCTGCACGAGGAACTCGGCTCGACGTCTCGTGCGCCCCGGTGGGCGATCGCGTACAAGTACCCGCCGGAAGAAGTCCACACGAAGCTCGTCGACATCGTCGTCAGCGTCGGTCGGACCGGGCGTGCGACCCCGTTCGCGGTGATGGCCCCGGCCGAGGTCGCCGGGTCGGTCGTCCGCCAGGCCACCCTGCACAACCAGCAGGTGGTCAAGGCGAAGGGCGTCCTGATCGGCGACACTGTCGTGCTGCGGAAGGCCGGCGACGTCATCCCCGAGGTCCTGGGGCCGGTCGTCGACCTGCGCGACGGCACGGAGCGTGAGTTCGTGATGCCGACGCACTGCCCGGAGTGCGGCACCGAGCTCGCCCCCGCGAAGGAAGGCGACATCGACCTCCGCTGCCCGAACGCGAAGAGCTGCCCCGCGCAGGTCCGCGGTCGGGTCGAGCACATCGCATCGCGCGGCTCCCTCGACATCGAGGGCCTCGGCGAGGTCGCAGCCGCAGCGCTCACGCAGCCGCTGCACCCGGAGACCCCGCCGCTCGTGACCGAGGCCGGGCTGTTCGACCTGACGATGCAGGACATCGTCCCGATCGAGGTGATCGTCCGCGACGCCGAGACCGGCATGGAGAAGGTCGACGACGCCGGCGCTCCGAAGCGCGTGACCCCGTTCAGCCGGGCGCGCAAGAAGACCGACCCGCCGTTCGACCCCGAAGCACGTGGTGCCGACTACACCGGCGAGCCGAGCCGCTTCCCGTCGAAGAACGCGTTCGAGATGCTCGCGAACATCGACGCGGCTAAGACGAAGCCACTCTGGCGCATCATGGTGGGGCTGAGCATCCGCCACGTCGGACCGGTCGCGGCGCGAGCACTCGCGAACCACTTCGGGTCGCTCGACCGGATCCGCAGTGCCTCGCGTGAGGAACTCGCGGCGGTCGACGGGGTCGGCGGGATCATCGCCGACGCCCTGCTCGCGTGGTTCGAGGTCGACTGGCACCGCGAGATCATCGACCGCTGGACGACGGCGGGCGTGCAGTTCACCACGCCGGACCACCCCGGCCCCGGGGGCACGGCGGTCGAGGGCGGTGTCCTGAGCGGCGTCACGGTCGTGGCGACCGGGTCCCTCGAGGGGTACACGCGCGAGGGTGCGCTGGAGGCGATCATCACCGCCGGCGGCAAGGCGGCGTCGAGCGTCAGCAAGAAGACCGACTTCGTCGCCGCGGGTCCCGGGGCCGGGTCGAAGCTCACGAAGGCCGAGCAGCTGGGGCTCCGGATCATCGACGCCGAGCAGTTCCACCTGCTCGTGACCGAGGGGCCGAGCGCGCTCCCCGAGCCGGAGGTCCCCGCGCCCGAGGGCTGAGCCGGGGCGACGAGCACGACCGCGATGCGGCCGCACACTGCGGCGCGCCGTGCAACGCACCCAGTTCGGGGGACAAGTTGCATCGCGCATGACCGATCCTCGGGCATTCTCCTTACACTCGACAGAGCATCACCCGTCGTCTGCAGGGAGACGGCGGGACGGCCTTCCAGGGGAGACCCGATTGCTGCTCATCGCCGCGGCTCTGCTCACCGCCTCGATGCACTCGCTCGGAGTGGTCGAGGCCCCCGTCGCGCCTCCGACCCATGCCGCCACGGCCACCGTGACGGTCGCGCTCGTCTCCGAGCGCCACACGGTGCCGCAGCCGGTCATGACCGGGGGACAGATCGACGTCGACACCGTGGCCGACGCGCACGGTCGGGCGTTCCTCGACGACCTCGGGGTCCTCGGCGCCGGTGACCTGCGCCGCGCCGCCGACGACCGCCGTGTCGTGGCGACCGCCCAGGACGACCCGCCCGCGGCGGCCGTCGTCGCGCAGTGGTGGGCGGGACTGGGCGCCGACGAACAGGGCACGCTCCTGGTCCACGCGCCGTCGATCATCGGCAACCTCGAGGGCGTGCCGTACGCCGTCCGCGACCGCGCGAACCGGTCGACCCTGACCACCGGACTCGCCGACCCCGACACCGGCGCCGCGCACGCCGCGATGCTCGGACAGGTGCGGGACTCGTTGCGGCGCGAACCCGGTGACCCGCAGCGGTTCCTCATCACGCTCGACACCCGGGCGGCGGGCCGAGCGGCGATCAGCATCGGTGACCTCGACACCGCGGCGGACGTCACCGTCATCGTCCCCGGGATGTTCTTCACCGTGACCGGGCAGATGGCCGACTTCACGAACACCGCCAACGACCTGGCGAGCGAGCAGGCGACCCTCGCGCCGCTGGCCGCCGGTGGCTCCGGCGACGGGACGGGCGTCGCCGTCGTGGCGTGGATGGGTTACCGCACGCCGGACCTGTCGAACATCATGTCGCTCAGCCTCGCCGACTCCGGGGCGCAGCGACTCGAGCGCACCGTCGACGGCCTGCGGCAGATCCGCGGCGGCGACCAGCCCCGGCTGAACATCGTGGCGCACTCGTACGGGTCGACGATGGCACTCATGGCGCTCGCCTCCGGACGGATGAGCGCCGACACCCTCACCGTGCTCGGGTCACCGGGCAGTGACGTCCGGTCGGCGGCGGACCTTGACGTCGCCTCGGACGAGGTGTTCGTGGGGGTCGCGCACAGCGACCCGATCGCGGGGTCCGGGTACTACGGCACGGACCCGGGCGGTTCGTCGTTCGGCGCCACCGTGATGAACCTGGCCGGCGGTGCCGACGCACTGGCCGCCGGGGAGCTGTTCCGCCGTCCGGTCGGGCACAACGACTACCTCAAGCCAGGCACCGCATCGTTGCACGACGTAGCCCTGATCGGGATCGGCCGTGGTGACCTCGTCCGTGAGCAGGTCCGACGCGGCAGCACCGGTGACGACGGCGTCGTCGGAGCGTCGGTCGACATGTACCTGGTCCGTCCGCAGGACCTGCAGCCGCGCGACTGACGGGGCGCGGCCCTGGGCGTGACCGGATCGTGACCGGGGCCGACGTGCCGGGGCCGCACCGGGCCTCCTGGCCGGATCCGCGGCCCCGCGCGGATCGCGACCCGCGACAGGTGGTGCCTGAGCGGCAACCTGAGCGACGGCGCAGCCTCAGTCGGTTCCACGGCAGAACCAGTACAGCCCGCCTCCCTACGGTTCGGGGCATGCGTGTGGTGCGATGGCCTGGTGCTCTCCTGATGTTCGTGGTGATGTCCGTGCTCGCCGGCATGCTCGTCGCCGTCGCGGTGACGCCCGCGGTCGCCGTGGCGGGTGAGGGCACCTCGGGTGCGGTCGCGTTCTTCGAGGACCTGCCGAGCTACCTCGACGTGCAGACGCCGCAGCAGGTGTCGTCGGTGTACGCGACGAAGGGCGGCAAGCAGGTCAAGATCGCGTCGTTCTACGCCGAGAACCGGACGAACGTCACGGCGGACCAGATGGCGGACACGCTCAAGGAGGCCGCCATCGACACCGAGGACCCCCGCTACCAGGACGAGGGCGGCATCGACGTCCTCGGCACGCTGCGCGGAGTCGCCGCGACCGTCGTCGGTGGCGACGTCCAGGGCGGATCGAGCATCACGCAGCAGTACGTCAAGAACGTCCTCGTGCAGCAGTGCGAGGAACTCACCGGCAAGGACCAGGCCGCCACGGCGAAGAAGGTGGAGGCCTGCTACGAGGACGCGGCCGGCGTCACCCCGCAGCGGAAGCTGCAGGAGATGCGGTACGCGATCGCCGTGAACAAGAAGTACTCGAAGGACGACATCCTGACCGGGTACCTGAACATCGTCGGGCTCGGCGGTCGGGTGTACGGAGCCGAGGCCGGTGCGGAGTACTACTTCGGGGTGCACGCGAAGGACCTGTCGCTCGTGCAGTCGGCCACGCTCGTGGCGATCCTCAACAACCCCTCGAACCTGCGCATCGACGTGCCCGGTGACAAGGCGAACGGGCAGGCGAACGGCTACGCGCTCACCAAGGAGCGACGCGACTACGTCCTCCGCCGCATGCAGGCGCACGGGTCGATCACGAAGGCCGAGATGACGAAGGCCATCGCGACCCCGGTCACGCCGAAGATGACCGAGACCGCGAACGGCTGCTCGACCGCGGCGACGAACTACGACGCTGGCTACTTCTGCGACTACGTCCGCGACCAGGTGCTGCAGGACCCGGCGTTCGGCAAGACCGCCGCGGCGCGCATCGCGACGCTCGACACCAAGGGCCTGCAGATCCACACCTCGCTCGACCTCGACCTGCAGGGCCAGGCGCAAACCGCACTGTCGACCTACGTGCCCGCCACGATGGCCGGCGTCGACGTCGGCGGCTCCAACGTCACCGTCGAGCCCGGCACCGGACGCATCATGTCGATGGTGCAGAACACGTCGTACACGCAGGGCGACAACGCCGCAGCGGGGTCGACCGCGGTGGACTACAGCGCGGACTCCGGCTACGGCAACTCCGGCGGGTTCCAGACCGGCTCCACCTACAAGGTGTTCACCCTGGCCGAGTGGCTCGCGACCGGCCACACGCTCTCCGAGTCGGTGTCGACCACCGAGCACACGTTCCAGAACTCGGAGTTCACGAACTCGTGCCAGAACGTCAGCGGTGGGACGTGGCCGGTCGCGAACGCCGAGTCCGTGCCGGCGTCGATGACCGTGCAGGCCGCCACCGTCGAGTCGATCAACACCGCCTTCGGCGCGATGGGGAAGCAGCTCGACCTCTGCAAGATCGCGCAGCTCGCGCAGTCGATGGGCATCCATCGCGCCGACGGCGGTGCCCTCGGGCAGACCCCTCGTCGATCCTCGGCGTCAACGAACTGTCGCCGATCGACCTGGCCGAGGCGTACGCCGGCTTCGCGAACGGCGGCGTCGTCTGCACGCCGACCGCGATCGACTCGGTCACCGAGGCGGACGGCACGAAGATCACCCCGACACCGTCGTCCTGCACGCAGGGGGTCTCGGCGGACGTCGCCGGCACCGTCGACTACGCGCTGCAGGGCGTGCTGTCCGGCTCCGGCACCGCCGCCAGTGCGAACCCCGGCGACAGCGTGCCGAAGTTCGCGAAGACCGGCACCACCGACGGCGACGTGCAGAACTGGCTCGTCGCGTCGTCGACGAAGTACACGAACGCCACCTGGATCGGGAACGTGCAGGGGAGCGTGAGCCTGGCGAACTGGCCGTTCCTGCAGGGCACCACCGGGTACAGCGCGAAGTTCGGGGTCGGGAAGTCGATGATGGCGTACCTGGACCAGACGGTCGGCGGGGACGCCCTGCCCACGCCGAGCCAGGCGATGATCGGGCAGGCGAGCCACTCGTCGCAGTCGTCGCAGTCGCAGTCCTCGGCGTCGTCGGGATCCGGCGCGTCGCAGGCCGGCCAGCCGACGCCGACCACGCCGACGCAGACGGCGGCTCCCGCTGCTCCGGCGGCACCTGCGGCGCCGGCCGCGCCGGCGGCACCCGCCGCCACGGCGGCTCCGGCAGCGGGCGACCAGAACGGGAAGTGACCGCTCGGGTCCACGCCGCCGGGAGGCCCGTCACCGGTCCGCCGGACCGGTGACGGGCCTCCGTGCGGCCGTCCACAGCCGCGCCTGCGCGATCGACCGCAGCCAATAGACTGTCGGACGTCCACGAACCGATCGACGGAGCACCATGCCTGACATCACGAGCGAGCAGGTCGCGCACCTGGCGAACCTCGCGCGTATCGCACTCACGCCCGACGAGATCGAGAAGCTGACCGGGGAGCTGTCGCACATCGTCGAGAGCGTCGCCAAGGTCGCCGAGGTCGCGACCGACGACGTCCCGCTGACGAGCCACCCCGTGCCGCTCGGCAACGTCACCCGACCCGACGTCGTCGGCCAGACGCTGACGCAGGAGCAGGCGCTCTCCGGAGCGCCGGACTCCGACGGCGAACGGTTCCGAGTGACCGCCATCCTGGGAGAAGAACAGTGACCGACATCACGCGGATGAGCGCCGCGGCGCTCGCCGACGCCCTCGTGGCGCGCGACGTCTCGAGCGTCGAGGCCACGCAGGCCCACCTCGACCGCATCGCCGCCGTCGACGGCGACGTGCACGCCTTCCTGCACGTCAACCAGAACGCCATCGCCGTCGCGAAGTCGATCGACTCGCGTCGCTCGGCCGGCGACGACCTCGGGCCCCTCGCCGGTGTCCCGATCGCGATCAAGGACGTCCTGTGCACGCAGGACATGCCGACCACCTCGGGCTCGAAGATCCTCGAAGGGTGGATGCCGCCGTACGACGCCACCCCGGTCGCGAAGCCCGCGCCGCCGGCCTCGTGCCGCTCGGCAAGACCAACATGGACGAGTTCGCGATGGGCTCGACCACCGAGTTCTCGGCGTACGGGCCGACCCACAACCCGTGGGACCTCGATCGCATCCCCGGCGGGTCCGGCGGTGGCTCGGCCGCTGCCGTCGCCGCGCACGAGGCACCCATCGCCCTCGGCTCCGACACCGGTGGCTCGATCCGTCAGCCCGGCGCCGTCACCGGCACCGTCGGTGTGAAGCCGACCTACGGAGGAGTCAGCCGCTACGGCGCGATCGCCCTGGCGTCCAGCCTCGACCAGATCGGGCCGGTCGCCCGCACCGTCCTCGACGCCGCGCTCCTGCACGACGTCATCGGCGGGCACGACCCGCGCGACTCCACCTCGATCCCCGACGCCTGGCCCTCGATGGCCGCCGCCGCCCGCGAAGGACTGCAGGCGGACACGCTGCGCGGTCTGCGCGTCGGCGTGGTGAAGGAACTCGCCGGGGGCGACGGCTTCCAGGCCGGCGTCACGCAGCGCTTCCAGGAGACCGTCGCCCTGCTCGAGTCGGCCGGTGCGGTCGTCGTCGAGATCGACGCCCCGTCGTTCGCCTACGCGATCAGCGCCTACTACCTGATCCTGCCGGCCGAGGCCTCGTCGAACCTGGCGAAGTTCGACTCGGTGCGCTTCGGCCTGCGCGTCACGCCGGAGAACGGCGCGACGGTCGAGGACGTCATGGCCGCCACGCGCGAAGCCGGGTTCGGTCCCGAGGTGAAGCGTCGCATCATCCTCGGCACCTACGCCCTGAGCGCCGGGTACTACGACGCGTACTACGGCTCGGCGCAGAAGGTCCGCACGCTCGTGCAGCGCGACTTCCAGGCCGCGTTCGACCAGGTCGACCTGCTCATCAGCCCGTCGGCCCCGACGACCGCGTTCCCGATCGGTGAGCGCATCGACGACCCGCTCGCGATGTACCTCAACGACCTCACCACGATCCCGGCGAACCTGGCGGGCGTGCCCGGCATGAGCATCCCGAACGGCCTCGCACGAGGACGGCCTGCCCGTCGGCGTCCAGCTGATGGCCCCGCAGCGCGAGGACGCCCGCCTGTACCGCTACGGTGCGGCGCTCGAGCGTCTGCTCGAACAGCAGTGGGGAGCCCCGCTCATCGACCGGATCCCGGACCTCGACCAGAGTCAGCAGTCGGCTGCGCAGGAAGGTGTGGTGATCTGATGGCGCAGAAGGACGCGCTCACGGACTTCGACGAGGCACTGGAGCGCTACGAGCCGGTGCTCGGCTTCGAGGTGCACGTCGAACTCGCGACGAAGACCAAGATGTTCTCGGACGCGCCGAACTTCTTCGGTGGCGAGCCGAACACGAACGTGACGCCGGTCGACCTCGGGCTGCCCGGGTCGCTGCCCGTCGTCAACGCGCAGGCCGTCCGGTACTCGATCCAGCTCGGGCTCGCGCTCGGCTGCTCGATCGCCGAGTCGTCGCGGTTCGCCCGGAAGAACTACTTCTACCCGGACAACCCCAAGAACTACCAGGTCTCGCAGTTCGACGAGCCCATCGCGTTCGAGGGCGAGGTCGAGGTCGAACTGGCCGACGGCACGATCTTCAACGTCCCGATCGAGCGCGCCCACATGGAAGAGGACGCCGGCAAGCTGACGCACGTCGGTGGTGCCACCGGCCGCATCCAGGGTGCCGAGTACTCGCTCGTCGACTACAACCGCGCCGGTGTGCCGCTCGTCGAGATCGTCACGAAGCCGATCTTCGGTGCCGAGCACCGTGCCCTCGAGCTCGGTGCCGCGTACGTGCAGGTCATCCGCGACCTCGTGCGCGCACTCGGTGTCTCCGAGGCCCGCATGGAGCGCGGCAACCTGCGCTGCGACGCCAACATCTCGCTGCGCCCCCGCGGCCAGGAGAAGCTCGGCACCCGCACCGAGACGAAGAACGTCAACTCGTTCCGTGCCGTCGAGCAGTGCGATCCGCTACGAGATCCAGCGCCAGGCCGCGATCCTGGCCGACGGCGGCTCGATCACGCAGGAGACCCGCCACTGGCACGAGGACACCGGCCGCACCTCGGCCGGCCGTCCGAAGTCGGACGCCGACGACTACCGCTACTTCCCCGAGCCCGACCTGCTGCCGGTCGTGCCGGACCCCGCGGTCGTCGAGGAGCTCCGTGCGTCCCTGCCCGAGGCCCCGGTGGCTCGCCGTCGTCGCCTCAAGGGTGACTGGGGCTTCGCCGACCTGGAGTTCCAGGACGTCGTGAACGGTGGGCTGCTCGACCAGGTCGAGGGCACCGTCGCCGCCGGGCTGCGCCGCAGGCCGCCCGCAAGTGGTGGACCGGCGAGATCAGCCGGGTCGCGAACGCCCAGGACGCCGAGCCCGGCGACCTCGTGTCGCCGCAGCACGTCGCCGAGGTCATCGCCCTCGTCGAGTCCGGTGACCTGACCGACCGCCTGGCCCGCCAGGTGCTCGAGGGCGTCATCGCCGGCGAGGGCTCGCCGGCCCAGGTCGTCGAGGCCCGTGGGCTCAAGGTCGTGTCCGACGACTCGGCGCTGACCGCCGCGGTCGACGAGGCGCTCGCCGGCCAGCCGGACGTGCTGGCGAAGATCAAGGACGGCAAGGTCCAGGCCGCCGGCGCCATCATCGGTGCCGTCGTCGAAGGCCATGAAGGGCCAGGCGGACGCCGCCCGCGTCCGCGAGCTCGTGCTGGAGCGCGCGCAGCAGGCGCTAGACGAGTTCCGGCGACGGACGGGAGGCGCGGTGCTGGCGCCGCGCCTCCCGTCCGTCCGTGGTCGCGTTCGAGATCGTCGAATCTGGGGACGCGTCAGCGACCCGGTGACAGGATGAGTCGTGTCCGCAACGATCCGCGCCATCGGAACCGCCGTCCCGGAGACGACGCTCGAGCAGGCTGCCGTGCGAGACCTCTCGCTGCGCAGCCCGAGCTCGGTCGTCTCGGCCGGCGGCTCGTCCCCGCAGCCTTCGACGCCTCGGCGGTCGAGCACCGGCACACCGTGCTGGCCGAACTCGACCGGAGCCGTCCAGCGGGCACGTTCCGCGACGCGGACGGCGCGCTGCACTCGCCCTCGACGGGCACCCGCAACGACCGCTACCGCGAGCTCGCACCGACGCTCTTCGTCGAGGCTGCTCGTGACGCCCTGAACCGCGCGGCCGTCGACGCGGCGTCCGTCACCCACGTCGTCACGGTGTCGTGCACCGGCTTCACGCAGCCCGGCCCTGACCTGGACATCGTGACCGAGCTCCGCCTGCGCCGTGACGTCTTCCGCCACCACATCGGGTTCATGGGGGTGCTGCGCGGCGTTCCCGGCGCCTCGGATCGCGGCCGCGTTCGCCGAGGCCGACCCGGACGCCGTCGTGCTGGTCGTCTGCGCCGAGCTCTGCACCCTGCACGTCCGCGCGAGCGACGACCCCGACCAGATCGTCGCGAACAGCGTCTTCGGGGACGGTGCCGCCGCCGTCGTGGTACCGCCGACGGCCCCGGCCTGCGCCTCGACGCGTTCGCCACCGCCGTCGTGCCCGAGAGCGCCGGCGAGATGGCCTGGAACATCGGCGACGAGGGCTTCGAGATGGTCCTGAGCACCGCGGTCCCCAAGCTCGTCGGCAGCAGCGTCGCCGAGGCCGTCGCGTCGCTGCTCGACGGACCGGCCGCCGACGTGCCGGTGTGGGCCGTGCACCCCGGGGCGTGCGATCCTCGACCGCACGCAGCAGGCGCTCGACCTGCCGGACACGGCGATCGCGGCGAGCCGGACGGTGCTGCGCGACCACGGGAACATGTCGAGCGCGACCGTGCTGTTCGTGCTCCGCGAGGCCCTCGACGTCGGGGTCCCGGACGGTGCTGCCGTCGTGGCGCTCGCCTTCGGCCCCGGTCTCACGGTCGAGAGTGCGCGACTGACCACGGTGCGCACGTGAGCCGTCCTGACGGCGGCTCCACGGGCCTCCCGGTCCTCGACCTGCGCACGCGCGCGGTCGACCTGACCGAACTCATGGACGACCCGGACTGCGACCCGCGCGCGCTCGCGCGGACCTTCCGGCGCTTCGCCCTCGTCAACGCCCTGGTGAGCGGCTGGCGTTCGGCGTGGCGGACCCACGTCGTTCCGGCCCTGCCGGTGAACGGCCGCGCCCGGGTCCTCGACCTCGGGCGCGGCGGCGACCTGGCCCGGGCCGTCGTGCGGTGGGCGGCGAGCGACGGGTTCGACGTCGAGGTCGTCGGGGTCGACCCGGACCCGCGGGCGATCGACGCGGCGAACCGGCGGGCACCGCGGGGTGTCACCTTCCGGCAGCAGTCGAGCGGTGACCTGGTCACGGCGGGCGAGCGGTTCGACGTCGTGGTGTCGAACCACGTCCTGCACCACCTGGGCGACGACGAGCGGAACGGGTTCCTGGCGGACTCGGCGGCGCTCGCGTCGGGTCGCAGCGTGCACTCGGACATCCGTCGGTCACGCGAGGCCTACCGGGCGTACGCGCTGGCGTCGCCGCTGGTGTCCGCGGGGACCTTCGTCCGGGTCGACGGCTTGCGGTCGATCCGCCGGTCCTTCACCCTGGCGGAGCTGCGGGACACGCTGCCGACCGGATGGCGAGCGGAACGGGCATCGCCGCACCGGGTGCTGGCCGTCCGCGACGCCTGACGGTCAGGGCACTCCGCGAGCCGGGCGGCCACGTCCGCTAGCGTCGCCGGTATGGCTGCGTTCCCACTGCACCGCGTCGCGGTCCTGGTGCTCGACGGCGCGAAACCGCTCGACGTCGGGATCCCCGCGCAGGTGTTCTCGAACCGGCCGAGCATGCCCTACGAGGTGCGGGTGTGCGGCCCCCGGGTCGGTCGGATCACCGGCGGCGACGGGTTGGCCTACGCGGTCGACCACGGGCTGGAGGCACTGGACTGGGCCGAGACCGTCTTCGTGCCCGGCTACCGCCGCCCGTCGGACTCGGCGCCGCCGGCCGACGTCGTCGCGGCACTCGCGCGGGCCCACGACCGCGGCGTCCGCATCGCGGCGATCTCCACCGGGGCGTTCGCGCTCGCGGCAGCCGGGCTGCTCGACGGCCGCCGGGCGACGACGCACTGGCACTACACGCGGGTGCTCCGTGAGCGGTACCCCGAGGTGGACGTCGACGAGGACGTGCTGTTCGTCGACGCGGGCTCGGTGCTGACGAGCGCCGGCGCCGCGAGCGGGATCGACCTGTGCCTGCACATCGTCCGACAGGACCACGGTGTGGCGCTGTCGAACCACGTCGCCCGACGGCTCGTCAGCGCCCCGTACCGCAGCGGCGGCCAGGCGCAGTACGTGCCGCGGAGCGTTCCCGAACCGCTCGGCGACGTGTTCGCCGACACCCGGGAGTGGGCGCTCCGGCACCTCGCCGAGCCGCTCACGCTCGAAGCGCTCGCGCGGAACGCCACGGTGTCGACCCGGACGTTCTCACGCCGGTTCGTGGAGGACACCGGGTACACGCCGATGCAGTGGGTGCTGCGGGCGCGCGTCGACCTCGCGCGCGAGCTCCTGGAGCAGTCGGACCTCGGCGTCGACCAGGTGGCCGAGCGAGCGGGCCTCGGCTCCGACGCGAACCTGCGGACGCACTTCCGGCGGATCCTCGGGACCTCGCCCACCGAGTACCGACGGACGTTCCAGGACTGACCGCGCCGTCGCGGCGGTGGTGGCGACATCCTTTCGGACACTGGCGTCCCTGCCACTGGAGCCGTGCCTCCCGGCCCGTGAGCATGGACCACGGAACGAAAGGAACTCCACATGACCCGCATCGCCATCAACGGCTTCGGCCGCATCGGCCGCAACACGCTCCGCGCCCTGCTCGCACGGGGCGGTGACGACCTCGAGGTCGTCGCCGTGAACGACCTGACCGCCCCCGACACGCTCGCGCACCTGTTCCGCTACGACTCCGCCCTCGGGCCGTTCGACGGCACCGTCGAGGTCGACGGCGACACTCGTCATCGACGGCCGCCGCGTCCGCGTGCTCGCATCGACCTCGCCGGCGGACCTGCCCTGGGCCGAACTCGGCGTCGAGGTCGTCCTCGAGTCCACCGGACGCTTCACCGCACGCGACGCGGCAGCCGGCCACCTGTCCGCCGGCGCCCGACGGGTCCTGATCAGTGCGCCGGCCACCGCAGCGGACGCCACCATCGCGTTCGGCGTGAACTCGGACACGTTCGACCCCGCCGTGCACACGGTGATCTCGAACGCGTCCTGCACCACCAACGCGCTCGCGCCGCTGGCGTCGGTGCTCGACGACCTGGCGGGCATCGAGCACGGGTTCATGACCACCGTGCACGCGTACACGCAGGAGCAGAACCTGCAGGACGGGCCGCACCGCGACCTGCGTCGGGCCCGCGCAGCCGGCGTGAACATCGTGCCGACGACGACCGGGGCGGCCAAGGCCATCGGGCTGGTGCTGCCCCGCCTGGAGGGCAAGCTGTCCGGTGACGCCATCCGCGTGCCGGTGCCCGTCGGGTCGATCGTCGAGCTGAACACCGTCGTCTCGCGGGACGTGACCGTGGACGAGGTGAACGAGGCCTACCGTGCCGCGGCTTCCGGTCCGCTCGCCGGGGTCCTGGCGTTCACGGCGGACCCGCTCGTGTCGACGGACATCACCGGGCGGCCGGAGTCGAGCATCTTCGACTCGCTGCTCACCCGCGTCGACGGGGCCGGCACGTGAAGGTCGTCGCCTGGTACGACAACGAGTGGGGCTTCTCGAACCGCGTGGTCGACATCGCTCGGGATGCTGGCGCGCGCGTAGGCCGCGGGCCGAGGGCCGCGGGCCGCAAGACTCGGCCTGAGCGGCATGCTCGCGCTCTGGAGCGCGAACCGTGTCGCTCAGGCCGAGTCTCGGGTGACGTCAGCAGCGCGTCAGCGGATCAGCGCGGTCGTGCTCGCGAAGGCTCGGGAGCGCACGGCCTCGCGGTACCGCTCGAGCGCCGCGTCGTCGGCACCGACCGACTCCAGCGCCGCGAGCCCTGCGCCGAGCACCGGGGGATCGGTCACCCAGGTCGGCACCGCTCCGGGGACCCGGTCAGCGAGCCCGTCGACGACACCGTCCACGAGCAACGGGTGCCGAGCAGCGAGCACCCGCCGCCGAGCACGACGGGCACCGGCTCGGCCGCCGAACCACCGAGGCCCAAGCGCTCGAGCGCGACCGCGGCGAGCAGGACGATCTCCTCCGCCTGCCGTTCCACGACGGCCCGAGCCACCACGTCACCGGCTCCGGCCACGTCGAACAGCACCGGGCAGAGCCGGTTGAAGACGCGCTGGTCCAAGCAGCCGAAGTGGATGGCCTCGGTGACCTCGCGGACGCTGCGGAGGCCCACCGCCGCCGGCACCGCGTCGACCAACGCCGTCGCCGGACCACGGCCGTCGTCGGCCCGCGCCGCGTGCCAGAGCGCCCGGTTGCCGAGCCACGCGCCGCCACCCCAGTCGCCGGAGACGTCCCCGATGGCCGGGAACCGTGCGGTCGTACCGTCGGCCCGCACCGCGAGGGCGTTGATCCCGGTGCCGCACACCACGGCCGCCGCGTCGGGGGACAGGGTGCCGGCCCGCAGCAGCGCGAACAGGTCGTTGTCCAGGACGTGCGGTTCGCCGCCGTCCTCGGCCCAGTGCGCGAGGGCCGCGGTCGCCGCGACGAGCTCGTCGTGCAGGTCGAGCCCGGCCAGGTACACGTGCGTCGTGCGGATGCGCCGGTCGCCCAGCTCGCTGACGACCCGCGCGCGGACGTCGTCGAGGATCGGGCCGGCGAGGTCCCATCCCCGCGTCTGCGGGTTCGACCCGGGACCGCGTGCGTGCCCGACGATGGTCCCGTCGAGCGCGATCGCGACGACGTCGGTCTTGCTGCCGCCGCCGTCGACGGCGAGCACGACGTCGGTCGCGTCCGGCGGGACCGGCGCGGGCGGACGGGAGGCTCGGGCCGGGCCCGCCGCGCCGGTCCGGCTCAGCCCGCCCACGTCACCTGCTCCGATCGCGCCCACGGGATGTGTTCCGCGTTCGCGGCCAGGAGCAGGTCGGTGAGCTGCTCCGCCTTGTCCACCTGCCCCACGAGCGGGTGCGCCCACATGGCGCGGAGCACCCGGTCGCGGCCGCCGTGCACCGCGGCGTCGAGCGCGAGCCGCTCGTACCCGGCGACGTGCGACACGAGACCGATCATGTCCGGGGCGAGCGGGGAGACCGGCAACGGCGTGATCGCCTCGGCGGGTGACACGCGACGGCACCTCGATGACGTGGTCGTCGGGCAGGAACGGGAAGGTGCCGTCGTTCCGCACGTTCAGGACCTGCACGTCGCCGCGGTCGCCGAGGATCGAGGACAGCACGTCGATCGCCGCCTCGGAGTAGTAAGCGCCGCCGCGCTGCTCGAGTTCGGCGGGCTTCGTCACGACCGACTCGTCGGCGTACTTCGCGAGCAGGGCCCGCTCGGTCTCCATGACGGCCTCGGCACGGGTGGGCTCGTGCAGCTGCTCCTGCAGCACGATGTCGTGCGAGTAGAAGTACCGCAGGTAGTACGAGGGGATCGCGTGCTGCAGACGGAGGAGGTCCGGGTGCATGTGCACGCTCTCCGCCGTGCGGCCGAGGGCACCGTCCGACTCGGCGAGCAGGTCCGCCATCACGTCGCGCTCGACGCCGTCCGCGCCCGTGACGTGCACGCCGCGCTCCCACGTCAGGTGGTTCAGGCCGACGTGGTCGAGCCGGACGTGGTCGGGGGCGACGCCGAACTCCTTCGCGAAGCGGCGCTGGAACCCGATCGCGACGTTGCACAGGCCGACGGCGCGGTGCCCGGCTTCGAGCAGGGCGCGGGTGACGATGCCGACGGGGTTCGTGAAGTCGACGATCCAGGCGTCCGGCTTGGCGTGCTTCCGGACGAGTTCGGCGTACTCCAGGACGACGGGCACGGTGCGGAGCGCCTTCGCGAACCCGCCCGGACCGGTGGTCTCCTGCCCGATGCAGCACGCTTCGTGCGGCCACGTCTCGTCCTGCTGCCGTGCGGCCTGCCCGCCGATGCGGAGCTGGAACATGACGGCATCGGCGTCGGTGACCCCGGCGACGACGTCGTCGGTGACGTGGATCGTGCCGGGGTGGCCAGCGTGCGCGAACATCCGCTTGGCGACGCCGCCGACGAGTTCTCGGCGCACCGGGTCGGGGTCGACGAGCCAGAGCTCGTCGATGGGGAGCTGGTCGCGGAGCCGGGCGAAGCCGTCCACGAGTTCGGGGGTGTAGGTGGATCCGCCACCGACGACTGTGAGTTTCACTGGAGCTGCTATCCCTTCACGCCGGTGAGCGCGATGCCCTCGACGAATGCCTTCTGTGCGAAGAAGAAGATGATGACGACGGGGACCATGACGACGACGGTCATCGCCATCGTCATCGACCAGTCGGTGCCGTGCTGTCCGCGGAACGTGGCGAGCCCGTACGCCACCGGCCAGGCGGCCTGGTTCTCGGACGCGTACAGGAGCGGGCCGTAGTAGTCGTTCCACGAGTGGAAGAACATGAAGATCGCCGCCGACGCGATGCCCGGGCGTGCCATCGGGACGACCACCCGCCAGAGCACGCCCCACTCGCTGCAGCCGTCCATGCGGGCGGCGTCGCCGTACTCCTTCGGGATGGTCATGAAGAACTGGCGGAGCAGGAAGATGCTGAAGGCGTCGCCGAGCAGGTTCGGCAGGATGAGCGGCCACAGGGTGCCGGTCAGGTGCAGGTGCGACCACATCACGTAGACCGGCACCGCGGTGACCTGCGGGGGCAGGAGCATCGCGACGATGATCACCGTGAAGATCAGGTTCGCGCCCTTGAACCTGATCTGGGCGAGCGCGTAGGCCGCCGGCACCGAGCTGATGAGCATGAACGCGGTGGCGAGGACGGCGTACATCGACGAGTTGCCGAACCACTGCGTGAGCGGCAGCTCGGTGAACACCCGCGCGTAGTTCGAGAAGTCGAACGGCCGGGGCACGATCGACGCCGTGAGGGCCTGGTTGCTCGACATCAGCGAGGTCAGGACCACGAACACGATCGGCGCGATGGTCAGGACGCCGAGGGCCACCAGGGCGGCGTGCTCGGCGATCCACACGAGCGTGCGACCGCGCGGTCTGCCGGTGCGGGGAGCGGAACCCCGGGGCGCCCGGGTGAGCGGGGACTGGGACACAGCGGTCATCAGGACTCCTCCGGCCGGAACACACTGATCCGGCGCATCGTGAAGACGAGCACCACGGCGGTGATCACGAACAGGACCACGGCCATGGCGGACGCGTAGCCGAACTGGAAGTTCGCGAACCCGTGCTGGTAGAGCAGCTCGGTGTACGTGAGCAGCGAGGTGCCCGGGTAGCCGAGCTGGGCGGCGGTCCCGCCACCGATCGTCGCCTTGCCGCTCGCGACGCCCGAGGCGACGGCCGCTTCGGTGAAGTACTGCAGCGCGGCGATCACCCCCGTCACGGCGGCGAACCCGATCACCGGGGCGATCGTCGGCAGGGTGATGTGCCGGACCTGCTGGACGCCGTTCGCACCGTCGAGCGACGCGGCCTCGTACAGGTCGCGCGGCACGTCGAGCAGCGACGCCAGGAAGATGATCATGATGTCGCCCATCACCCAGACGCCCAGGATCACGAGCGACGGCTTCGACCACGCCGGGTCGTTGAACCACAGCGGGCCGTCGATGCCGAAGACCCGGAGGATCTGGTTCACCGGCCCGGTGCCCGGGTTGAAGAGGAAGACGAACGCCACGACGCTCGCGACCGGCGGGACGAGGGCGGGCAGGTAGAACAGCGTCCGCCAGAACCCGGTGGCCGTCTTGGCCCGGCTGAGCAGCCCGGCGACCAGGAGTCCGCACACGATCCGGACCGGTACCAGGACGACGACGAACCACAGCGTGTTCACGACCGCCGGCCCGATCTGCGGGTCCTGGGTGAACAGGAACTTGTAGTTCAGCAGCCCGACGAACTCGGGCTCCTGCAGCTGGTTGTAGCGCGTGAACGAGTAGAAGATCGATGCGACGAGCGGGTAGGCGAAGAAGATCACCAGGCCCGCCAGGGCCGGCGCGAGCATCGTCAGGGCGACGAGGCGGCGCCGGGACTCTGCGGAGCGGGGCCGACGTCGCGGAGCCGTCGGGGGCACCGGACCGGACCCCGTCGGTCGTGGGCCGGGCGGCGCGGGCGAGCCGCGCCTCCCGGCCGGTCGTCTTGGTGGTGAGGCTCATCACGGACCAGCCAGCTGGTTCGCGTTGTCGATGTCGGAGTCCAGCTTCTCGAGCTTCGCGTCGAGGTCGCCGCCGTTCTGCTGGTAGGCCTGCCAGAACTTCGTGAAGGTGCCGATGTAGGCGGCGCCGTCCGCGGTGCCGGGCGAGGTCATCGTGTCCTTGTTGCCCGCGACGTCGACGAAGGTCTTGTAGTTCTCGTCGACCTCGAGGTCGGGGGACTCCAGCGCCGAGGTGAGCGTCGGGATGTTCTTCAGACCGTTGCCCATCGTGACCTGCGCGTCGGTGTTGGTGGACAGGTACTTCAGGAGCGCCCATGACAGCTCGGGGTTCTTGGACCCCTTCGCGATGCCTGCGACGTTGCCCGCGATGTACGTCGAGCCGTAGTTGCCGAGGCCGTCCATCACCGGGGTCGGGGACGTGCCGTAGTCCAGGTCCGGCTTCTGGTCCTTGAGGAACGCCGTGCGGTACTCGCCGTCGATCTGCATCGCGACCTGACCGGTCTGGAACGCGTTGTCGGCCGCGAACTCCTGCCCGAGGCCGGAGGTGAAGGCCTTGAGCTTGTCGTAGCCGATCTCGTCGACGAAGCCCTTCTGCCAGGTGATCAGCTTCTTCCACGCGTCGGACGTGCCGATCACGCTGTTGCCGTCCTTGTCGAGCCATGAACCGTCGACCATCGGCGCCCAGTGCTCGGGGGAGTTCTCGTAGAAGTCGATGAGCGGGTTGAAGCCGAGCTGCTTGATGGAGCCGTCGGCGTTGTACGTCGTCAGCTTCAGCGCGTCGGTCTTGAGCTCGTCGAGCGTCTTCGGCGGGGCCGTGATGCCCGCCTTCTCGAGCAGCGGCTTGTTGTACATGAGCGCGCTGACGTCGGCGAGGGCCGGCAGGGTGCAGCGCGTGCCCTTGTACTGCGTGTACGACTGCACGGCCTTCGGGATGTCGGACAGGTCGACCTTGTCGCGCTCGATGTACGGCGACAGGTCGCGGAACGCCCCCGAGGAGCAGAAGCTGCCGACGATGGCGGTCGAGTACGACAGGCCGACGTCGATGTTCTGGCCGGACGAGATCGCCTTCTGCAGCTTCTCGTCGTCCTGTCCGGCGTGGATGTCGACGGTGACGTCGGGGTTGGCCTTCTCGAAGCCCTCGACGGCGGTCTTCACGACGCCGGCTTCACGGCCGGTGAAGAAGTGCCACAGGGACACGGTGCCCTTGAGCTCCTTCGGGGCGCTCTTCTCGATCGAGTCGGCGCTGCTGCCGGAGCTGCAGCCGGCGACGACGAGGGCGCCGGCCGCGGCGACGGCCGTGGCGGTGGCGATGCGGCGGAACACCCGGCGGCGCGGGACGTTCGGTTCGGGGAGGGACAAGGCGGTACTCGCTCTCGATCTCGCTCCGTCGCCGTCCGTTTCCGGGCGCTGCCCGTTTCCGGGCGCGACGAAGAGCCCTGTGACAGGGCTGGGTGATGGTGCCTCGAGTGGTGCGGGTGGAACGTTCAGGGGCGCTCGACGGGGTCCGGCGTCGGGGCATCGTCACTGATGCGCTCGAGCCGGTCCGCGAGCGCGGTGCGGACGACGTCGATGAGGACGTGCCGCGCACCGTGCAGGACGGGGGTGTCGGGGACGCCGGGCGCGACCACGGCGGTGGACCAGCGCGAGCGGGTCCGGAGCCAGGCGGTCACGGCGGCGGCCAGGGCGGGGCCACCGGCGATCCCGGTCGGGCCGTGCAGGACGACCGTCTCGGGATCGGCCACGGCGAGGGCGGGGAGCACGTTGTGCCCGACGCGCTCGCCGAGGGCGACGGTGAAGGGGTGCTGCTCGGGCAGGCCGGGCAGTTGCGGGAGCACCTGGCGCCAGTCGGCTGCGGTGCCGTCCGGTGCCGTGATCCCGTGCTCGGCGGCCAGGGCGATGATCGCGGACTCGGAGATGAGGTCCGCGACGATCGTGGCCGTCGGGTCGATGGAGCGTGCGTCTGCGGGCACGCTGAGGTAGCCGATCTCACCCGCGGCACCGGAGGCACCGGTGTGCAGGTGACCGTGCAGGTCGAGGGCCATGCCGAGGCCCTCGGCCATCCAGAAGAGCGCGAACGACCCGGGAGCCCGACCGGCGCCCATGTTGCGTTCGGCGATGGCGGCGAGGTTGGCGTCGTTCTCGACGACGACGTGGACGCCGAGCTCGGCGGAGAGGGTCGTGCTGACCTGCTCACGAGGCCAGCCGGGCAGTCCATCGGTGAAGATGAGGGTGTCGGTGGCGTGGTCGACACTCGCCTGCACACCCACGGCGACGGCGGTGACGAGCTCGGGGTCCACGCCGGCCGCGGCGGCTGCGCGGGAGATCGCGGCGGCGACGATGTCGGCGCCGGGGGAGCGCACCTCGGCCTCGGACATCCGGTGCGTGGCGACCGGGAACGTGCGACCGGCGGCGTCCACCACGGTCGACCGGACGTCGACGAGCTGGACGTCCACCGCGACACCGAGATCGCGGTCGGTGATCGCTTCGTACACGACGGCGCTCGGCCCGCGGCGTCCGGCCTGCGTGTCCGTGCCGGCCTGGCGGATGAGCGCAGCCGACTCGAGCCGGCGGATGATCTCGGCAGCGGTGGGCTTGCTGAGCCCGGTCCGCTGCGCGATCTCGTTGCGGGTGAGCGGGCCGTCGTCGAGCAGCAGCTCGAGGGCCGCACGGTCGTTCAGGACGCGCAGCAGACCGGGCTGGCCGGGGGTGCGTCCTCGTGTGGTCATGTCGAGGACTGTAACGGACAACCTTCTTTACTGAAAGGTTTGTTTACCGATCCGAAACACGCGTTCTGCTGCGCGAAACGTGCCGCCCCGACGGAGGCGCGCCGGACGCCGGCCGTGCGCCGGTGAGCGACCGGCGCCTACGGACGCAGCAGCACCTTGATCGCCCGGCGCTCGTCCATCGCCCGGTACGCCTCGGCGGCCTCGTCGAGCGGCAGCTCGAGGTCGAACACGCGCCCCGGGTCGATCGCTCCGGACAGCACGTCGGGCAGCAGCTCCGGGATGTACTTCCGTGCCGGCGCCATGCCGCCCGCGACGGCGATGTTCGTGTCGAAGAGGTAGCGCGTACCGATCGTCGGCACGCCGTGCGGGACCCCGACGAAGCCGAGGTTGCCGCCCGCGCGCACCGAGTGCAGCGCCTGGTCCATGCTCTCCTCGGTGCCCACGGCCTCCACCGCGCAGTCGGCCAGGTCGCCGCCGAGCAGCTCGCGGATCGCCGCGACGCCCTCCTCGCCACGGGAAGACACGATGTCCGTCGCGCCGAACTCACGTGCCAGCGCCTGGCGATCGGCGTGCCGGCTCATGGCGATGATGCGCTCGGCGCCGAGCCGCTTCGAGGCCAGGACGGCGGACAGGCCGACCGCGCCGTCGCCGACCACCACGACCGTCTTGCCCGGACCGACCGCCGCCGACACCGCAGCGTGGTGCCCGGTGGAGAAGACGTCGGACAGGGTCAGCAGCGACGGCACGAGCGCCGGGTCGACGGGGCCGGGCACCGCGACGAGCGTCGCGGACGCGTCCGGGATGCGGACGTACTCCGCCTGGGCGCCGCCGACCGGGTCGCCGTACGCGTCCTTCCCGCCGAAGCCGGACAGGTGGTCGCAGCCGCTGGTCATCCCGTGGCGGCAGGCCTGGCAGGTGCCGTCGTTCATGGTGAAGGGGAGATGACGAAGTCGCCCTCGTGCAGGTCGGTGACCGCGTCGCCGACGGCGACGACCTCGCCGACGAGTTCGTGCCCGATCGGCCGGGGCTCCTTCGTCTTCGTGACGCCGCGGTACGGCCACAGGTCCGAGCCGCACACGCAGGCGGCGACGACCTTGACGACGACGTCCGTCGGGGTGAGGACCGAGGGGCGGTCGCGCTCCTCGACGCGGATGTCGTTCGGGGCGTGGATGATCGCTGCGCGCACGGGAGGCCTTCCGTCGAGATGGTGGGTGTCGGCGCGGTCGACGTCGTCCGGGCCGACGTCGACAGTACCCTCGTGCGGGTGGACGACGACCGGTACGGCGGGGACGTGCTCTCGGGAGACTGGCGCTCCCGCGGGGTGAAGAAGGTGCGGCAGGTGCCGCTCGAACGCGACATGGTGCTCGAGGACCCGGACTCCGGGTGGGCCGGAGCCGTCGTCCGACTCGAGGCGGGCAACATCGCGCTCGAGGACTGGAAGGGCCGCACCCGTTCCTTCCCCTTCACCGGGCAGTTCCTGCTCGAGGGCGAGCTCGTGACGCTGGGGCGCCCGCAGGCGCCGGTCGGCCGGTCTGCCGCAGCCGCTGCCGGCTCGCCGGGTTCGCTGGGTTCCGTTCACTCGGACTGGAGGCCCGGGGCCGCGCCCGCCGTGCGGCAGACGTCCGACGGTGGTCGCCTCCGCACCGCGTCCGGATCGTTCGCGGTGGAGTCGCAGCGTGCTCGGGTGGCCCTGCCCTCGCGCATCATGGTCGAGGGCAAGCACGACGCCGAGCTCGTCGAGAAGGTCTGGGGAACCGACCTTCGCGTCGAGGGCGTCGTCGTCGAGGAGCTCTCCGGCGTCGACAACCTCGCGTCGGTGCTCGATGAGTTCCAGCCCTCGCGAGACCGTCGCGTCGGCGTGCTCGTCGACCACCTGGTGCCCGGGTCGAAGGAATCCCGGTTCGCCGACGCCGTGATGCGTGGCAAGTGGGGAGCGCACGTGCTCGTCGTCGGGCACCCGTTCGTCGATGTCTGGCAGTCCGTGAAGCCCGCACGCGTCGGACTGCAGGCCTGGCCGACGATCCCGCGGTCGATCGAGTGGAAGAAGGGGATCTGCCAGGCGCTCGGGTGGCCGAACGCCGAGCAGGCCGACATCGCGCGGGCCTGGCAGCGGATCCTCGGGCAGGTGCGCACCTTCGCCGACCTCGAGCCGCAGCTGCTCGGCCGCGTCGAGGAGCTCATCGACTTCGTGACGGAACCCAAGGCCTGAGAACCCGGCCGTTCTGGGTCGGCGAGCGGAATGAGCGGGTGATCCGCGCCTCCGCTCCGTATCGTTGGGGCATGGACGGCATCGACGGACGCGTGCGCAGCGCTGTCGACGTCTGGCTGCGCTGGCTGCCGCGCTGGCAGATCGGGACCGCGCGGCCGCGCACCCGCATCTGCCGGAAGTGCACCGGGTCCCCGATCGCGAGTGCCGCCGGCTTCGGGCAGGACGTCCCGCACGCCGTCCAGCACGCGCTGATCGGCCGGATCTCGACCATCGTCGAGGACGCCGTCGACGACTACACCGCCAAGAACCTGCCGCTGCTGCAGCGCGAGCTCGAGCGGGCCGCGGCGCGGGAAGCGGCACGCCGGGTACCAGCCGGCGGAGGGGTTGTCGCCCGAGTTCCAGGGCCTCGACGTCGATCCGGAGCCCTCGCCGGGTTCGCCGTTCCTCTTCACGCTCGGGGAGCTGGCGGGGACGGGCGCGGGCGAGCAGGCACCGCGGGAGCCGCTGTCCGACGAGGCCAAGGCGGCGCTCCGGCACGAGATCGAGCTGTCCGACGAGTGCGCCTCGCTCGACCGGGACGGCGGTGTGCCTGGCGCTCATCGACCACCGGCCCCGCATCGCCGAGGCGGTCGAGCGCCTGGTCGAACCGCAGATCGAGGCACTCGTGTCCGACATGTTCCGCGGGTTCGACGGTCCGGACGAGGGGCCGCGCAGCCGGCTGTTCTAGCCGTGCGCGCGCGGCGCGCGCGGCGCGGCGCGTGGCGCGGGCTTCGCTCGGTGCGAGGTTGACCACGCCGTGCGCGCTTGTTGCGCTGCACCGAGTGGTCAACCTCGCACCGAGAAGGTCCCGCTCAGCGGGGAGCAGGGTGCGGCCGGGCACGACCGTGCCCCGGAGCGAGCGGTGCTCGACAGCACGCGTCGGGTCGTCGATCCGGCCGATGACGAGGTCGATCGCCTCGCGGCCGATGCGTTCGATCGGCTGCTCGAGCGTCGTGAACCCGATCCAGTCGCTCGCGAGGGGGTACACGCCGTCGAACCCGGTGACCGACAGATCGTGCGGGACCCGGACACCGCGGCGGGCGAGCGCCTCGCACACGTCGAGCATGAGCCGGTCCGTCGGGCACATCACCGCGGTCACGTCCGACTCGTGCATCGCGTCGACCAGGTCAGCGGCGAGGTCGTCGGGCGGCCGCACGAAGCTGGCGTCGATGTCGATGACCCGGACACCACGCGCGCGGAGCCGTTCGACCATCGCCGTCGAGCGGGCGTGCTGCGTGATCGCGTTGTCGAGTGGGACGGTGAGTACGGCGACCGTGCCGTGGCCGGCGTCGGCGACGGCGTCGGCGATGGTCGCGCCACCGTCCACCTCGTCGCAGTACACGCTGGACAGTGCCGGGTGGAGTTCGGGCCGACCGGCGACCACGGTGGCGATCCGCGGTGCGAACTCGGCGATGTCGGTCGACGGCATCAGGCCGCTGCAGACCACGAGGCCGTCCACCCGCATCGACACGAGTGCGGCGAGTGCGGACTTCTCGTCCTCGACACGGCCGACACCCGTGGTGGTGACGACGCGGTAGCCCAGCTCGGACGCGCGGCGCTCCATCACGGCGTGCAGTGCGGTGTAGACCATCGACGACGCGTCGCGGACGAGCATGCCGATGGTGTGCGTCCGACCGCTGACGAGCCCTCGTGCCATGGCGTTGGCGACGTACCCGAGCTCGGCTGCGGCGCGCTCGACCCGCTCACGGGTCTCGTCGGAGAACCGTCCGGTGCCGGAGAGGACGCGGCTCACCGCGGACTTCGAGACGCCTGCTCGTGCGGCGACGTCGAGGATGGTCGGCTGGGACCCGCGGCCACCGTTCACGCGTCGGACGCTGCGGCGTCTCGTCCGGACCGCGACGCGGTGAAGCGCAGCACCCCGCGGGCGATCGCGCGCCATCCGAGCAGGAACACCCCGAGCACGATCGTCGCGACGATGACGAAGGAGATCGGCAGCGGGTTGCCGTCGACGTCGCCCTGACCCGTGGCGACGCGGATCGCCATGCCGACGAACACCGTGAGGATCCAGACGACGGCGCCGGTCGGCCAGAAGCGCAGTGGGCGCGCCCAGGCTCCGCTCGTCACGTACCCGATCGCCCAGCCCGCCAGGAACGGGTAGGCGGTGGTCCAGATCCCCAGTGCGGTGTTGCCCTCGCCGTGGGAGGAGCGGCCGATGAGCGCGAAGACGACGATGAGGACGACGTCGATGACGGCTGCGAGCCAACCCCAGGTGCGTGTGTTCACCCGGACAGTCTCGCAGCCTCCGGTGGTGGGACTCATTCCTCCACACGGCATGCGGGCGGTGATCCGTCCACAGGGCTCGTGTCCGGCGCTGCGTTCTTCCACCGGGTTCCCGACCATCGGGGCATGTCGATGAACCTCAAGCTCGCACCAGTCCCCGAAGTCCTCACCTACCGAACATCAGCGCAGCGGCCGGACGAGTCCGACGTCATCAGACGACGGGCGGCGGCAGGAGAGCTCATCCGGGTCGCACGCGGTCTGTACGCGGAGGCCGCTGGATGGGCAGCACTTCGAACCACCGAGCAGCACCACGTCCGCGTGCGCTCGTTCGCCGACCGCATCCGGCCAGGAGACCTGGTGTCCCACGTGTCCGCGGCGGTGGTCTTCGGCGTGCCGCTCCTGACCCCGCCACCGACGCGGATCCACGTGACCTCGAGCGGCGGCGACCGGCGGACCACCAACGCGACCTTCATCGTGCACGCGGACCTCGACCCCGAGCGGAACCGACGAGCAGTGACGACACCGGATGGGCTGGTGCTGTGCGGGCTGGAGCGGCTGGCGACGGATCTGGCGCTCACGCTGCCCTTCACCGATGCGATCGTCGCCCTTGACTCGCTCCTCCGCCGTGCGGTGGAACGAGACCTGGTCCGGTCGGCCGTCGAGCGGCGGGGACAGAAGGGCCGGCGGCGAGCACTGCGGGCCGTCGCCTTCGCCGACGCCGCGTCGGACTCACCCGGGGAGTCCTACGCGCGCGCCCGGTTCGACCAGTTCGGTACGCCGACCCCCGTCCTCCAACACCGGTTCCGGACGGCGGGCGAGCCGGACATCGTCGTGGACTTCTGGTTCCCGGAGTCCGGGGTGGTGGTGGAGTTCGACGGTGCCGTGAAGTACCAGCGCCGTGAGTACCTGCGCGGGCGTACCCCTGAGGAAGCGCTACTCGACGAGAAGATCCGGGAGGACCGTCTCCGCGCGTTCCCCGAGGTCCGGATCGTGCTCCGGCTGACCTGGTCCGACCTGCGGAACGAGTGGACCCTGCGGGCGAAGCTCCGTCAGGCTGGCGTGCGGATGTCGCGCTGAGACCGCTCGACCGCGCACCGTGCGACTTTGTTCCGGCCCTCGAGGCGGCGCACGGTGCGAAGTCGCGCGGTCGGCGGCAGGAAGTCAGCTCGGTGCGAGGTCATCGGTGGGTCCGACCGACTTCGCACCGTGCGACATTCGCCGCTCGGGGGTGTGCTGCCCGCTTGGTGCGAACTTGTAGGCGGGCACGGAGCGGTCAACCTCGCACCAGGTGGAGAAGCCGGCACGGTGCGGGCGCGCCGTTTCCGACCCCGCGCCACCGCTCCCGACTCCGCGCCCGCGCCGCCGCCGCCCGCGCGGCCCCCGGAGTTCACCCGGCGGCGACGCCCGCGGCACCCGGCGTTCACCCGGCAGCGCCACACTCGACCTCGGCGCGGGAACGTTCCCACACGGCCCACCCCGCACGACCCCCACCCCGCACGACCCCCACCCCACGGAACAGGGAGAACCCACGTGAAGACCCGAGTCCTCGCAGGCCTCGCCATCGCGGCGGCCGCGACCGTCGCACTGTCCGGCTGCGTCCAGAGCGCCAACGCCTCGAACGCCGCGGACACGAGCGGCGGCACCACGAACCTCACCGTGTTCATCAGCGGCGACACGAACGTCCAGGACCTCTGGGACAAGTCGCTCATCCCCGCCTTCGAGAAGGCGAACCCGAAGATCCACGTCAGCACGAGCATCGACCTGCACGGCGAGCACGACGCGCAGACCCAGGCGAACCTGGCCACCGCGGTCAAGGCCGGCAAGTCCGTCGCGTACGACCTCGTCGACGCCGGCTTCGTCTCCACCGCAGGCAAGGCCGGCCTGATGGCGAAGGTCAGCGACAGCACGATCCCGAACCTGAAGGACGTCCCCGAGGCCACGAAGCAGCAGGGTGGCGACAGTGCGATCCCGTACCGTGCCTCGAGCGTCCTGCTCGCGTACGACTCGAGCAAGGTGACGGACCCGCCGGAGACCCTCGACGACCTCCTCGCCTGGATCAAGGCCAACCCCGGTCAGTTCGCGTACAACTCCCCGTCGTCCGGCGGCTCCGGCGGCTCGTTCGTCGCCACGGTGCTCGCGAAGTACCTGACCGCCGATGAGCAGGCGACGATGCAGACAACGTACGACAAGTCGCTCGAGTCGAAGTGGGACAAGGGCTTCGCAGCGCTCGAGGACCTCGGCCCCTCGACGTACCAGAAGGGTGTCTACCCGAACGGCAACGACCAGGTCGTGCAGCTGCTCGGCAGCGGCCAGATCGCGATGGCGCCGGTGTGGAGCGACCAGTTCATCACCTCGCAGAAGACCGGCGTGATCCCGAAGACCGTCAAGGCGATCCAGATCACCGACCCGTCGTTCACCGGCAGCGCGAGCTTCCTCGGCATCCCGAAGACCGAGCCGAAGGCCAAGAAGGCGGCAGCCGAGAAGCTCGCCGACTTCGTCCTCAGCTCGAAGGGGCAGCAGCTCGTCGCGAGCGCCGTCTCCGGCTACCCGGTCATCCCGCTCGACAGCCTGCCGGCGTCGGTCGCGGAGCAGTTCGCCGACGCGAACCCCTCGCAGCTGCGCCTCGGGTTCCAGAGCGACTTCGCCGCCGACATGAACGCGGCGTGGGACGCGAAGGTCCCGCAGTGACCCAGACCGTCCAGGACGGCCCGGCGACCGACCGGGAGGCCCGTGGCGACTCCGCCAAGGGCCTCCCGCCCGTCCCGTCGCCCGCCCACGGCACGGCGGACCCCGCAGCTCGGCTGTCCGTCCAGGAGCGGCTCGACCGCCGTCGGCGGTGGCAGGGCCTCGCCCTCGTCGCGGCGCCCGTCCTCGTCGTGGTCCTGTTCGTCGGCGTCCCCGTCGTGAACGCCGCCCTGTTCAGCCTCGGGTTCACCGGCGGCCTGAACCAGGCACTCGCGGACATCGGCGGCGACACCGTTCGTGGGTTCTCGTTCGCGGTGTACGGCACCCTGCTCGGCAACGCCACGTTCCTGCGCGACCTCGTCGCGACGCTCGGGGTCACCGCGCTGTCGACCGGCCTGACCGTGGCGCTCGCCGTGGCGGTGGCGGTGATCCTCCGGCTCCGGGGCGGTTTCCTCGGCAAGAGCCTCAGCGTCCTGGCAGTCGTCCCACTCTTCGTGCCGGTGGTCATCGCGAGCTGGTCGGTCCTGACGTTCACCGACGCGCAGGGCTTCCTCCGCAGCCTCGGTGCCCAGTTCGGCCTCGACGTCCCGGTGTGGGGCTACACCCTCGTCGCCGTGGTGTTCGGCAGCGTCTGGACGAGCCTGCCGTTCGCCGTGCTGATGATCGCCGGCGCGCTGCAGGGCACCCCGGACGCCCTGGTCGAGGCCGCGAAGGACGCCGGCGCGAGCACGTGGCGGGTGGTCTGGCAGGTGCTCCTGCCGATGGCGGCGACCCCGCTCGTCATCGCGACGACGTTCACCGTCATCGGGGTCCTCGGGTCGTTCACGGTGCCGTACTTCACCGGTCCGAACGCCCCGACGATGCTCGGCGTCGACATCTCGAAGTACTTCCAGGCCTACAACCGCCCGCAGCAGTCGACGGCGATGGCGTTCATCGTGTTCGCCTTCGCCGCGGCCGCGAGCGTGTTCTACCTCCGCTCGACGGTCCGGGCGAACGCCGGCGAGCTGCGGAAGCAGCAGCAGAAGCAGGAGCAGCCGTGATCAAGCGACTCACCGGGAACACCCTCGTCTGGGCCACCGCCGTCGTGCTGGCGGTCTTCGTGCTCGGCCCGCTCCTCTGGCTGGCGGCTCGTGCCTTCGCCACGACGTGGACGTACCCGAACCTGTTGCCCGACGGCTGGACGCTGCAGTGGTGGGGCACCGTGTTCGAGGACCGGAGCCTGGCGGTCGCCGTCCAGAACTCGCTCGTCCTCGCCCCGCTGACGGTCCTCATCGCCGCGGTGGTCTGCCTGCCGGCCGCGTGGGCGATCAGCCGCATCGAGTTCCCCGGGCGCCGGCTCGTCCTGGTCGGGCTGTTCGCCACGAACGCGTTCCCGAAGATGGGCCTCTTCGTCACGATGTCGGCCATGTTCACCGCGCTGAACCTCATGAACACGGTCACGGGCATCCTCATCGTGCACGTCCTCGGGTGCGTGGTGTTCATGACCTGGCTGCCCGCCGCTGCGTTCTCGGCCGTCCCGCGGTCCCTCGAGGAAGCAGCACGCGACGCCGGAGCGAGCCGCTGGCGGACCTTCTGGCGGGTGACGTTCCCGATCGCGTGGCCGGGGATCCTCGTCGCGATGGTGATGTCGTTCCTCGCGTCGTTCGACGAGGCGCAGGGCACGTACCTGGTCGGCGCGCCGACGTACATGACGATGCCGACGGCGATGTACTCGCTCGTCCTCAACTCCCCACGCCAGGTCTCCGCGGTGTTCGCGATCGCGCTGAGCATCCCGTCCGTGGTCCTGCTGCTGCTCGCCCGGAAGCACATCATGGGCGGCCGCCTGGCGGACGGCTTCCAGATCCGATGAAGCGACAGACACCGATGACCACCACCAGCACGAAAGGCGACCAGATGACGGACACGACCCTCGTCGCGGAACGCACCACGGGCCTCCCGGCCGACGGCAGCACGACCGACCGGGCCCGCACCGGCGGACTCACCATCCGCGGACTGCGCAAGACGCTCGGCGGACGCGACGTGGTCGCGGGCATCGACCTCGACGTCGCGAAGGGCGAGCTCGTCTCGCTGCTCGGCCCGTCCGGGTGCGGCAAGACGACCACGCTCCGGATGGTGGCGGGGTTCCTGCCCGCCGACGGCGGCGTCGTGACGATGGGGGACCGCGACGTCACGTCGATCGGTCCGGAGCGTCGGCCGAGCGCGATGGTGTTCCAGAACTACGCGCTGTGGCCGCACATGACGGTGACGCAGAACGTGGCGTTCCCGCTGCGGACCCGACGCGTGCCGAAGCAGCGGGTGGCGGAGCGGGTGCGCGAGGCGCTCGAACTCGTCGGGCTGAGCCACCACGCCGGGTCGAAGCCGACGGCGATCTCGGGCGGTGAGCAGCAGCGGGTCGCCCTGGCGCGGGCGATCGTGCAGGAGCCCGACGTCCTGCTCCTCGACGAGCCGCTGTCGAACCTCGACGCGAAGCTCCGGGTGAGCGTCCGCGACGAGATCCGGCGCATCCAGCAGCGCCTCGGCATCACGACCGTCATCGTGACGCACGACCAGGACGAAGCGCTCAGCATCTCGGACCGGATCGCCGTCATGCACGACGGCCGCATCGAGCAGATCGCGACACCGACCGAGCTGTACGCCCGCCCCGCCACCGGGTTCGTCGCGTCGTTCATCGGGTCGACGAGTCCCGTCGCCGGTCGGTTCCTGGCCGGCACGTCGGTCAGCCCCACCGTCGCGGACACGGTCCTGATCCGACCCGAGCAGGTCGTGCTCACCGACGACTCGCCGATCCGTGCGACCGTCGCCCGCGTGCTGATGCGCGGGCACTTCGCCGAGGTGGTGCTGGCCGCCGACGGCGCCGAGCTCCGCGCGTTCGTCACCGGAGCACCCCGGCGGTCGGCACCGAGACCGGGGTCCGCCTCGGCGAGGTGCTCGTGTACCGCGACGGCGCCCTGCTCGAGGGCACCCGATGAGCGCCCCGGTGTCGGCGCCCGCCGACCAAGTGGTCGCCACCAGCCCGACCGGGAGGCCCGGTGTGCGTCCGCCACGGCTCGTCGCCCACCGCGGTGCGCCGCGCGTCCGGCGCGAGAACACCCTGCCCGCCATCGCGGTCGCCGAGGCGCTCGGCGCCGAGGTCATCGAGGTCGACGTCCGTCGCACGGCCGACGACGTCGCCGTGCTGCTGCACGACGAGACCCTCGGCCGGATGTGGGGCGATGCCCGACGGGTGTCCGACGTCGCGTGGTGCGACGTCGCCCGGCTCGGCAACGGCCTCGACCGGATCCCGCGGCTCGACGCCGCCCTCGAACGGCTCGACGGCTGCCACTCGGTGCTGCTGGTCGACCTGACGGACGCGGCCGACGGACTCGTCGCTGCCCGCACCGTCGCGGGGTCCACCGCGTCCACCACCGTGGCGTGGTGCGGAGCGCCAGCGGCCATGGCGGCGGTCCGTTCGGTGCTGCCCGAGGCCGACGTCTGGCTCGCGTGGGAGTCGCTCGACCCGCCCACTCCGGCCGACCTCGAGGCGTTGACCCCGTCGACCCTGAACCTCGACATCGCGTTCCTCACCCCGCGCACCATCGAGGCCGCGCACGCCCTGGGACTGCGGGTCGCCGTCTGGACCGTCGACGAGGCCGAACCGGCGCTCTGGGCGGCACGGCTCGGCGTCGACTCAATCACCACGAACGACGTCGGCGCGATCGGCGCCGCACTGTCGTCGGCAGAGCGGGACGGCTGGCCGGAACGGGACCGCGAACCGACCGAGACCGAGGTGGCCTCGCGCGCCCAGGCCCTGGCGCACCGCATCGCGCACGAGGTCATCGCCTTCACCCGCGAGCACCCCGTCAGCGAGGTGCGGACCAAGGCGAACCCCGCAGACCTCGTCACCGACGTGGACCGACTGGTCGAGCAGCACGTCCGGTCCCGCGTCCGGATGGCGTTCCCGACCCACGGCTTCACCGGCGAGGAGTACGGTGACGCTCCCGGCGACCGGCACCGCTGGTACCTGGACCCCGTCGACGGCACCACGAACCTGGCGAACGGGGTGCCCTGGACGTCGATGTCGCTCTGCCTGACCCGCGGTGGCCGTCCGCTCGTCGGGGTCGTCGCCGACCCGTGGCGGGGCGAGGTCCTCGAGGCGCGGCGTGGACGCGGCGCCACCCTGCGCGACCGTCGGCTCCAGCTGGACGACACCCCGCGGCCGCTCGCCGGGGCGGTCGTCGGCACCGAGCTCGACGGGCACCGGCCGTGGCCCGGGTTCGGTGCGTTCCTCGACGCCCTGGCCGACCGGTCGTGCACGCTGCGGGTGCAGGGCTCCGGCACGTTGACCATCGCGCAGGTGGCGGCCGGGCGGGGGATCGGCGGGTGCGTGTCGGCGTTCAACCCGGTCGACCACGGGGCCGCCGTGCTGCTCGTGCACGAGGCCGGCGGGATCGTGCTGACCCGCTCCGGTCCGGTCGAGGGCTTCCCGCCCATGGGCGAACCGTTCCTGGTGGCGCACCCCGGGGCGGCCGACGAGCTGCACGCGGTGTGGACTGCCGCGCTCGCCGCGGGCGCCACGGCGAGCGCGGCGGCGGGCTGAGTCGGCGCGTGCGCGCAGCAGGTGTGGCCGGCGCACGGTGCGGGGCCTGCGTTCTGGTGCGGAGTCGGCCGCTGGGTGCGGTGCTGTAGGCGCGCACGGTGCTGCCGACCCGGCACGGGTCGTGCAGGTGCGCACGGTGCGCCCGCGGGCGCGGCGGCGCACGGCTGACTCTGAGCGGGCGCTCAGTCAGCGGCCGACCGCGCTCCATAGGGTGGCAGGCCACGGGCGGTCCGACCGGATCACCCGTGCACCCGAAGGAGCATCGACCATGGGATTCCTCGACCGCCTGCTCGGACGTCCGGACCGCGACCGCACCGGTGACGCGCAGCAGTACGACGCGCAGCAGAACCAGTGGGGGCAGCCGCAGCAACCGCAGCAGCAGGGCTACCGGTACGGCCAGCAGTCGTACCACCAGCCCGCGCCGACGGGGGTGCCGGCCGGGCAGCAGCAGGGCGGCCAGTACGGCGTGCCGCAGTGGGGCGGTGCACCCGCGCAGCAGCAGGGCGCGACGACCGACGACGAGCGCGCGGTGGAGCGGTACCGCTACCTGCTCCGCACGGCGCCGCCCGAGCGCATCGAAGAGGTGCACGCCGAGGCGTTCGCGAAGCTGACCGACGAGCAGCGCCGCATGGTCTACGACGAGTTCACCCGCACGGCGCCTCCCGGCGAGGCCCTCGCGGCGACGACCCCGCTCGCTCGCGCAGTCGGCGACGCGGTCCGAGATCCGCCAACCGGGCTTCATGGAGCGCTCGCTCGGTGGCGTCGGCGGCGGTGGCCGCTTCGGCGGGCAGCGCGGCGGACCGTCGTTCGGCAGCATGATCGGTGCCTCGATCCTCGGCACCGTGGCCGGCTACGTCATCGGTTCGGCGATCATGAGCGCCTTCCTGCCGGACCCCGGATCGTTCGATGGCGGTACTGACGCTGCGGGTGACGGTGGTTCGGAGGACACTGGAGCCGACTCCGGTGACGGCGGTGCGTCCGACGGTGGCGCGTCCGACGGCGGCGGGTTCGAGAGTGCGGGCTGGGGCGACAGCGGATCCGACTTCGGCGGTGGCTCCAGTGACTTCGGTGGTGACTTCGGCATCTGAGTGACCGGTCACGAGTTCCCACCGACCCACTGATATTCTCCGTGGTCGACAAGGGAGCGACATGGCCATCATCGAAGCCTCCGGGCTGACCAAGACCTACCGGTCGAAGTCCGGGCCGGTGCACGCACTGGCCGGACTCGACCTGTCCGTGCCGCAGGGCACCGTGAAGGCGTTGCTCGGGCCGAACGGGGCGGGCAAGACCACGACCGTGAAGGTGCTGACCACCCTCATCACCCCGGACTCCGGGACGGCCACGATCGACGGCATCGACGTGATCGCCGACCCGCAGGCCACCCGGCGGTCCATCGGGGTGTCCGGGCAGTACGCCGCGGTCGACGAGAACCTGACCGGCTTCGAGAACCTCGAGATGATCGGGCGGCTCTACCACCTGGGCCGGAAGACGTCGCGGGAGCGTGCCCGGGAGCTCATCGACGTGTTCGACCTGGCCGAGGCCGGAGACCGCCCGGTGAAGGGCTTCTCCGGTGGCATGCGGCGACGGATCGACCTCGCCGGAGCCCTCGTGATGAACCCGCGCGTGCTGTTCCTCGACGAGCCGACCACGGGCCTCGACCCCCGCAGCCGGCTGGCGCTCTGGGGCATCATCGAAGACCTGGTGGCCCAGGGTGCCACGGTCCTGCTCACCACGCAGTACCTCGAAGAAGCCGACCGGCTCGCCGACGACATCGCGGTCATCGACGACGGCCGGGTCATCGCCGAGGGCACCGCCGACCACCTCAAGGCGCAGGTCGGCGGCCACCGGGTCGTCGTGACCCTGGTGGACGAGACCGACGGTGACGCCGTGACGACCGTCCTGCGGCGCTACGGCGTCGGCGACGTCGAGGCCTCTGGTGACGGCCGCACCCACGCCATCGCGGTCGAGGCCGGCCCCACCGCGCTGCAACGGGTGCTCGCCGACCTCGGCGACGCCGGCATCGAGCTGCACGACGCGGGCATGCGCCGACCGACCCTCGACGACGTGTTCCTGCGGCTCACCGGCCACGCCGCGACCGAGGACGAGGCCGACGAAGCCGCCGCCACCAAGCAGAAGGAGACGGCCCGATGACCGCCACCACCATCGCGCCGGGTCGGCAACTGCCCGTCGTCGTCACCTCGCCGGTCGCCATCTGGTTCGAGGACGGCTGGACCGTCACCAAGCGGAACCTCATCAAGATCAAGCGGTCGCCGGACATGCTCGTGTTCGCGGTGCTGCAGCCCATCATGTTCGTCCTGCTCTTCAGCCAGGTCTACGGCGGCGCGATCGCGGTCGAGGGCACCGACTACACGCAGTTCCTGATGGCGGGGATCTTCGCGCAGACCGTCGTCTTCGGGGCCACGTTCTCGGGCTCGGCGATGGCGCAGGACCTGAAGGAAGGCCTGATCGACCGGTTCCGCACGCTGCCGATGTCGGCGTCCGCGGTGCTCGTCGGCCGGACCAACTCCGACCTCGTGCTCAACTCGATCTCGATGGCGATCATGATGCTCACCGGGCTGGCCGTCGGGTGGCGGGTGAACTCGTCGCCGCTCGAGTTCCTGGCCGGCATCGCCCTGCTGCTGCTGTTCAGCTACGCGTTCAGCTGGGTGATGGCGCTGCTCGGGATGAGCGTCAAGACGCCGGAGGTCATCAACAACGCCTCGTTCATGATCCTGTTCCCGCTGACGTTCATCTCGAATGCCTTCGTGCCGAGCGACACGCTGCCCCTGGTGCTGCGGGTGTTCGCGGAGTGGAACCCGGTGTCGTCGCTCGTGCAGGCGGCCCGCGAGCTGTTCGGCAACGTCGGGTCGGCGCCGGTGCCGGACATCTGGACGATGCAGCACCCGATCGTGACGGTGCTGATCGGGATCGCCGTGATGCTCGTCGTGTTCGTGCCGTGGGCCGTGAACAAGTACACCCGCATCAGCGCGAAGTGACCGCGTGGGCGCTCAGAGCAGCTTGCGCTGCAGCGCCCACGCCGTCAGCTCGTGCCGGTTCGACAGCTGCAGCTTCCGCAGCACGCTCGACACGTGGGTCTCGACGGTCTTCACCGAGATGAAGAGCTCCGTCGCGACCTCCTTGTAGGCGTACCCGCGCGCGATGAGGCGCATCACCTCCTGCTCGCGCGCCGACAACCGGTCGAGTTCCGCGTCGTGCTGCGCGGTCTCGCCGCTCACCGCGCCGAAGGCGTCGAGCACGAAGCCGGCCAGGCGGGGCGAGAACACCGCGTCGCCCTCCGCCACCCGTCGGACGGCCTCGGCCACCTCGGCGCTCGAAGAGCTCTTCGTGATGTACCCGCGGGCCCCGGCCCGGATCACCCGCACGACGTCGTCGGCCGCGTCGGACACGCTCAGCGCGAGGAACAGCGTGCCCGGGTGCTCGGCAGCGGACCGTGTGATCACCTCGGCGCCGCCACCGCCGGCTCCGCCGGGCAGGTGGACGTCGAGCAGGACGACGCGGGGTGCGGTGGTCGCCACGAGCGTCACGGCTTCGTCGACGGTGGCAGCCTCACCCACGACCTGGAGGCCCGGTGGCAGTCCGGCGCGCACGCCGGCTCGGAAGATGGAGTGGTCGTCGACGACGGCGACGGTGAGCAGGTCGGGCTCGGTCATGCGTCCTCCTCGTGGTGGGGGTCGGTGGGCGCGAGCGGGAGCCGGAGCCGGACCTCGGTCCCGGTGCGACCGGGCCCCGGGGCGATGGTTGCCCGACCGCCGAGTCGGTGCAGCCGCCCGGTGATCGACTCGCGCACGCCGTACCGTCCCTCGGGCACGGCGTCGGGGTCGAAGCCCGGCCCACGGTCGCGGATGCTGACCTCGACGACGTCCTGCGCGGTCTCGGCGTACACGCTGATCGTGCCGCCGGCGTGCCGGGCCGCGTTGAGCATCGCCTCGCGGGCAGCGGCGACGACACCGTCCGGCAGGTCGGTGCGCGACGGGCCGACCGCGATGACGTCGATGCGGACCGGGTACTCGGCCTCGATGTCGGCGGCCGCGTCGCGCAGTTCGGCGCCGAGGTCACGGGCCGGCTCGGTCTGCTCGGCGAACAACCACGACCGCAGTTCGCGTTCCTGCGCCCGGGCGAGCCGTGCGGCGTCGGATCGGGCTCGGCCTTCTGCTGGATGAGCGCGAGGGTCTGCAGCACCGAGTCGTGCAGGTGCGCGGCGAGTTCGGCGCGCTCGAGGTCGCGGACCCGTGCCGCGCGCTCGTCGGCGAGGTCCCGGACGAGCCGCACGACCCAGGGGGCGACGACGACGGCGACGCCGAGCAGCACGGCGACCGCTGCGCTGAGCACCGTCCACACGTTCGGCCGGTCGCTCGTGGTGAAGAACAACAGGATGCCGAGCACGACGAGCACCAGTGCACCGAGGGCCCGGACGACCAGGGTCGACGACGCCGCGGCCCGGACGGTGCGGAGGGCGTCGAACTGCCGCCAGGCCAGTGCAGCACCGGTGACGACCACGACGCCGGGCACGACGACCTCGAGCGGGACCTGGGCGCCGAGCCGCGCGGCGACGATGGCGCCCCCGGCGGCGAGCAGCGCGAGTCCGAGCAGGATCTCGACGACGGGCGCTCGACGGCTCACGGTCACGGTCGCGTCCGCGTCGCCGTCCGGACGGGGCGCCGTGAGCACGGCCTTGAGCGGTGACGTCGCGGCTGCCGTCGCGCTCGGGGTGGTGGCCCACAACCACGCGTAGAGCAGGACACCGGCCCCGCCGCACACGGCGAGGACCGCCGTCGCCGCGCGGACTGCCCCAGGGGCAGACCGGCGTGCGTCGCGAACCCGCTGCAGACGCCGCCGAGGACCCTGGGGGTCGGGCGGGTCATCCGAGCGGTGGCCATGGGCCAATCCTGGCACTCGGGTGCCCGAACCAGCAGGGGTCGGGGCAGGGATCAGGGACCGGTCAGGGGGAACCCCGATGGTGTCGGCCACCGCGGGCCGCGATGCTGGTGGCCATGACCGATCACCAGCACGACACGGCTCCCGGCCCGGCTGCCGGGACCGCCGACTCGACGGCCCGGTTCTTCGACTGGATCCGCGGACTCGACGTCCCCCGCACCGACGACCGCTGGCTCGCCGGCGTCTGCGGTGCCGTGGCCCGACGCACCGGACTCGACCCGCTCGTCGTCCGCGGCGTCGCGATCGTCGTCGCCCTGCTCGGCGGTCCGGTCTTCCTGGCGTACGCCGTCGGGTGGGCGCTGCTGCCGGACACCACGGGTCGGATCCACGTCGAGCGGATGATCCGCGGCGTGCTCGACCCGGCGCTCATCGGGATCGGCGTCTTCGTGGTGCTGACCTTCGTGCCCGCGGTCCAGGGGATCTGGTGGCAGGGCGTGCCCTCGGCGTGGGGGATGCCCGGCTGGCTCGAGGCGACCCTGCGCACGGCGTGGAGCATCGCGCTCGTCGGCGGGATCGTCTGGCTGGCCGTGGTGGTCGCCCGTCGTCGTACCGACGGGCCGGCGCCCGACGCGGACGGTGCCACGGGCACGGGCACGGGCGCGAGCGCACGGCGCGACTTCTGGACGAGCCCCGACGACCCGCGCCCGGCCGGTGGAGCCACGTGGACGGCGGACGCAGGGGAGACGTCGGACGCGGGCCGGGCCTCCTGGCAGTGGAACGCCCCCGGCACCCCGCAGGACCGACAGCGGCGGCACGACGAGCGCATGCGCTCCGAACGGGAGCGAGCGGCCGCGTGGCGCGCGACCCGCGCCGAGCGACGGTCGAGCGCGGCGTACGTCGCTGTGTCGCTCGGGCTGGCGCTCGTCGCCGGTGCCGGCGTCGCGGTCTGGGCGCAGGCGCAGGCCTGGCCGGTGGCCGTGCTCGGCATCGCCGCGGCGGTCGCCGTGCTGGCGATCGCGACCATCGTCGCCGGGATCCGGGGACGCGACGACGGCGCCCTCGGCCTGTTCTCGACGATCGGGGTCGTCGCCCTGGTCGTCACCGGGGTGCTCCCCGCCGGCACGCAGGTCTCGCTGATCGGCGGGACCACCTGGCGGGTCGACAGCGTCGCCGCCGGATCGGAACGGAACTACGCGATGCTCGTCGGCGGACCGACCCTCGACCTGCGCGGCCTCGACGAGACCGACGCCGGCGGGGACGTGAACCTGTGGCTCGGCGCCGGCGGGGCCGAGGTGCTGCTGCCGACCGACGTGCCGGTCCGGGTCGAAGTGAGCGGCGTCGGGTACGGCGTCGACACCGACGGCGACGATGGCGACGACGGCAGCGGTGGGCTGTTCAGCACGACCACCGTCGAGAACCGGGCGGCACGGTCCGCCGGTGCCGACGCGGGCGGGACGACGACCGTGCACGTGTGGATCCTCGGGGGCGCCGCCGACGTGCCCCGTGCGCTGACCGTCAACGAGTGAAGGACGAGACGATGACGAACGACGACGAGACGACGCAGACGTTCCACCCGCGGCGCCGGTACCGGCATCTGCGCGGGCGCGCCGTGGTGCACGCTTCGGCACGATCTTCTGGGGTGTGGTGCTGCTCGTGTTCGCGGTCGCGATGGCCGTGAGTGCGATACCGGTGTTCTCGGTCGACCCGACCACCCTGTTGCTGGCGGCCTGCCTGGCTGCCGGGGCGCTGTTGGTGGTGGCGGGGCTGGTGGCGGTGTTCACCCGGCCCCCGCGGTAGCCGGACGGGGTTGTCCGGCGGGGCCGTCCGGGTGCGCGCGTGCGTCACCCGGACGGCTTAGCATCGTCCACGTGACCGCGACAGACGCCGAGCGGGCCGCCCAGCGCGACGCCACGGAGCCACCCCTCGACCGCAGTACCCGACTGCGTCGCTGGATGCTGCAGGGCGCCCACCAAGGGGCATCCCACCAGGGTCCGCACCAGGTCGAGGTCGAGAAGACCCACCCGTGGTGGCGGGTCATGTGCCTGACCGGCGTCGACTACTTCTCGACCCTCGGGTACCAGCCGGCGATCGCGGCGCTCGCCGCCGGCCTGCTGTCGCCGATCGCCACGATCGTGCTCGTGCTCGTCACCCTGTTCGGTGCGCTACCGGTGTACCGCCGGGTCGCGAGCGACAGCTTCCGCGGTGCCGGGTCGATCATGATGCTCGAGAAGCTCCTGCCGTGGTGGGCCGGCAAGCTCCTGGTGCTCGTGCTGCTCGGGTTCGCCGTCACCGACTTCATGATCACGATGACGCTGTCGGCGGCGGACGCCACGGCGCACATCGCCGAGAACCCGTACACGCCGCACTGGTTCACCGAGATCCCCGTCCCGCTCACCCTCGCGCTGCTGCTGTTGCTCGGCGTGGTGTTCCTCCGCGGCTTCAAGGAGGCGATCGGCATCGCCGTCGGCCTCGTCGCGGTGTTCCTCGCGCTGAACGCCGTCGTCGTGGTGGTCGCGCTCTGGCACGTCTTCGAGCACCCGATGGTCGCCAGCGACTGGTGGTCGGGGCTCACCGCGCAGCACAGCAACCCCCTCGTCATGATCGGCATCGCGCTCGTCGTGTTCCCGAAGCTCGCGCTCGGCCTGTCCGGGTTCGAGACCGGCGTCGCGGTGATGCCGCAGGTGCGCGGCGACGCATCGGACGACACGAGTGCTCGGCCCGAGGGACGGATCCGCGGCACCAAGCGGCTCCTGACCGTCGCGGCCGTGATCATGAGCTCGTTCCTGATCACCTCGTCGATCGCGACGACCTTCCTCATCCCGCAGCACGAGTTCCAGCCGGGCGGCGGTGCGAACGGGCGGGCCTGGCCTTCCTGGCACACCAGTACCTCGGCGGGGTGTTCGGATCGATCTACGACTTCTCGACCGTCGCGATCCTGTGGTTCGCCGGCGCGAGCGCGATGGCCGGCCTGCTCAACCTGGTGCCGCGGTTCCTGCCCCGCTACGGCATGGCCCCGCAGTGGGCGCGGGCGACCCGGCCGCTCGTCATCATCTTCACGCTCATCGCCTTCCTGATCACGATCGTGTTCCGCGCGAACGTCGACGCCCAGGGCGGGGCCTACGCCACCGGTGTGCTCGTCCTGATCACGAGCGCCGCGGTCGCGGTCACCCTGTCGGCCCGTCGCAAGCAGCAGAAGAAGCGCACCATCGCGTTCGGCGTCATCTCGGTCGTGTTCGTCTACACCACCGTCGCGAACGTCATCGAGCGGCCCGACGGCGTCCGGATCGCGGCGATCTTCATCATCGCCATCGTCGTGGTGTCGCTCGTCTCGCGGGTTCGCCGGTCGTTCGAGCTCCGCGCGTCCTCGATCGAGCTGGACGCAACGGCCCGGCAGTTCGTCGAGGCCGACGCCGACCAGTTCAGCGCGGTCTGCATCATCGCGAACGAGCCGGGTGCCGGCACCGCCGAGGCGTACCGGGCGAAGGGGCGCGAGGAACGGCGCGACTCCGGCATCCCCGCGCGCGTCCCGACGATGTTCCTCGAGGTGCTGCCCGCCGACTCGTCCGACTTCGAAGAGGACCTGCTGGTCGAGGGGCACGTCGTGCACGGACACCGTGTGCTCCGGGTCCGGTCCGGCAACGTGCCGAACACCATCGCCTCGACCCTGCTCGCGATCCGCGACACCGCCGGGGTCGTCCCGAGCATCTACTTCGAGTGGAACGAGGGCAGCCCGATCCGGAACGCCCTGCGGTTCGTGTTCACCGGTGCCGGTGACGTCGCTCCCGTCACGCGCGAGGTCCTGCGCGAAGCCGAACCGGACGTCCACCGCCGGCCGTCCATCCACGTCTCGTGACGGGTCCCACCGGCGGGCGCCGGGTCCCGACGCCCGCTGGTGGGCTCGCCGCGGTGGTCGTCGCCGCCGCGGTCTGGGGGACCACCGGCACCGCGACGCACTTCGCCCCGGGCGTCCCCGCCTTCGTCTTCGGTGCCGTCACGTTCGGGATCGGTGGACTCGTGCTCGCCGCCGTCGCCGGACGCGGCACGCTCCGCGCCGTCGCCGAGCGTCGCACGCGGGGGTGGGCGCTGCTCGGCGCGGGGGCGCTCGTCGTCTACGCGGTCGCCTTCTACGCAGCCCTCGCCGACGCGGGCGTCGCCCTCGGCACCACCATCGCCATCGGGTCGTCACCCGTGTTCGCGGGGCTCGTCGAGTGGGTGTCGGACAGGAGGCCCGTCACCGGCAGGTGGATCATCGCCACCCTGGTGAGCGTGGCCGGCATGGTCGTCGTGACCCTGGCGCGGTCGGAACACGAAGGGGTGGTGGTGCGCTCGCGCTCGGGATCGCCAGTGCCCTGCTCGCCGGACTCACCTACGCGCTGTACTCGTGGGCGGTGGCGCGGGGCCTGCACGCGGCGGCCGGGGCGGTGTCGGTGCCCGGCGGGCCCGGGGTCGAAGCCGTCGCGGCGGGGCTGCCGAACGGCCGGGGGCTCGTCGGCGCCGTGTTCGGCATCGCTGCCGTGCCGCTCGTCGTGCTCGAGGTCGTCGCCGGCGCACCGTCCCTCGGCGAGGGCGGCAACTGGCCGGTGTTCCTGTACCTCGCGCTGGTGCCGACGGTCCTCGGGCACTCGCTGTACGCCGTGGGGTTGCGGTCCGTCGGTGCCTCGGTCGCGACCCTGGTGTCGTTGCTCGAGCCCGTGGTCGCGGCGGTGCTCGCCGTGCTCGTCGTCGGGGAGCACCTCGGCACGACGGGGTGGGTCGGCATCGCGCTCGTGGTGGCCGGGCTCGCCGTGCTCGCGGGGCCGGGGCGACGCCTGCGCTGACGCGCGTCATCGGCCGCCGCGGACGCTCACGCGCGTCAGTCGTCGGCGAGGATCTGGTCCCGCACCTTCCGCCGCAGCACCTTGCCGATCATCGAGCGCGGCAGGTCCTCGACCACGACGACCCGACGCGGCACCTTGTACGCCGCCAGCTGGTCACGCGCCCACGCCCGCAGCGCCGCGGCGTCGAACGAGGACGGGTCCTTCGGCACGACGGCGGCGACGACCTGCTCGTTGCCGCCCTGCGTGATGCCGACGACCGCGACCTCCTTGACGCTCGGGTGCTTGAGCAGGGCGTCCTCGACCTCGGACGGCGACACGTTGAAGCCGCCCGTGATGATGAGTTCCTTGAGCCGGTCGACGATCCGGACGTAGCCGTCGGCGCCGATGGCCACGATGTCGCCGGTGCGGAACCAGCCGTCGGGGTGAAGACCTCGTCCGTGGCCTCGGCCTTGCCCCAGTAGCCGCGGAACACCTGCGGCCCGCGGACCTGCAGCTCACCGGGCTCGTCGACGCCGAGCACCTTCGTGCTGTCGTCGGGGTCGACCACGCGGGCCTCGGTGGAGGACAACGGCAGCCCGATGGAGCCGAGGCGACGCTCCGGGGACACCGGGTTCGCCATCAGTACGGGGGAGCACTCGGACAGCCCGTAGCCCTCGACCAGGTACCCGCCGGTCCGGGCTTCCCACGGTTCGACGATGTCCTGCGACAGCGGCATGGCGCCCGAGATGCCGATCTCGATGCCCTCGAGCGAGACCTTCGCCGAGTCGGCGGCGTGCTGCAGTCGGGCGTAGATCGGCGGGACGGCGGGCAGGAACGTCGGCGGGTGCTTCTTGATCGCGGTGAGCACGAGCGCCGGGTCGAACGTCGGGAACAGCACGAGCCGCGAGGCCATGCTCATCGCGAAGGTCAGGCACAGCGTGAGGCCGTAGGCGTGGAACATCGGCAGCACCGCGTACACGACGTTGTCGCCCCGACGGATCTGCGGCACCCAGGCGCGGGCCTGTGCGGCGTTGGCCAGCAGGTTCCGGTGCGTGAGGACCGCGCCCTTCGGCGTGCCGGTGGTGCCCGAGGTGTACTGGATCAGGGCGATGTCGTCCGTCGACGGCCGCGGGTGGCGCTTCGACAGCTTGCGGGTGTGGACCAGGTCGTCCCACTTCGTCGTGCCGCGCACCGCGGTGGTGAGCTTCGCGCGGGACTCGCGGGCCTTCGCCACCGGCAGGGCCAGGGCGAGCCGGGTGCTGCGGGGCATCGCTCGGGTCAGAGTCGACCGACACGATCGCGTCGAGCTTCACGTCGGCGGGGAAGTCCTGCAGCGTCGCGACGGACTTGTCCCAGGCGATCGCGACCTTGGCGCCGTGGTCCTCGAACTGGTGGCGGAGCTCGCGCGGCGTGTACAGCGGGTTGTGCTCGACCACGATCGCGCCGAGGCGCAGGACCGCGTAGAACGCCACGATGTGCTGCGGGCAGTTCGGCAGCACGATCGCCACCCGGTCGCCGGCACCGACGCCGAGCTTGCGGAGGCCGTTCGCCGCGCGGAGGATCTGCTCCTGCAGGTCGGCGTAGCTGGTGGTCCGCTTGAAGAACTCGAGCGCGACCCTGCCCGGGAACCGTCGCGCCGATTCCTCGACCAGGTCGATCAGGGAACCGTGCTGTTCCTCGATGTCGTGCGGGACCCCCGGGGCGTACGAGGCAAGCCAGGGACGAGGCGTGTCGATGCTCACGCGTCCCAACCTAGCGGGCCACCCCGGCGCCCGCTGGGAGGCATCGGGGTGCACGAAGCCGAGCGCGCTCCCAGGGGGCGGACGGACGATGACGCCATGCCCTCCGTCTCCGATGCCTTCCGCTCCCGCCTCAACGACACGTTCACCGGTGGGGCGACGAGCAAGCCGGAGTGGATCGACGAACTCGAGGACGGCACCGACGCCGGCTTCTTCGGCCCCGGTTCCGCGACGTGGGCGGTGCACGGCGGCAAGCAGACGATCGTCGCCGGGGTCCGCGCACTCCTCGTGCAGGCCCTGCACCCGGGAGCCCTCGCCGGCGTCGCGGACCACTCCCGCTACCGCGAGGACCCGTTCGGTCGACTCGCCGGCACCATCCGGTGGATCTACACGGTCTCGCACGGCGACACCGCGACCGCCCGTGGTGCGAGCGAGTGGGTGCTGCGCCTGCACGAGCGGGTTCGCGGCCAGTACGTCGACGGCCACGGCATCGCACGCGACTACGCGGCCAACGACCCCGACCTGGCGCGCTGGGTGCACCTCGCCTTCACCGACGCGTTCCTCCGCGCCGCGCAGCGCTGGGGCGGCCCGATCCCCGGTGGTGCCGACGCCTACGTCCGCGAGTGGGCCACCGCTGGCCGGCTCATGCGCGTCGAGGACGCCCCGGAGTCCGAGGCCGAGCTCCGCGCACAGATGGACGGGTACCTCGACCGCGGCGAACTGGCCGTCACGGCCCGCACCCGCGACGTCGTCAAGTTCATCAAGAACCCGCCGCTCGCGCTGATGCTGCGGCCTGGCTACCAGGCGCTGTTCCAGGGGGCCGTCTCGACCCTCGACCCCCGCCACCGCTCGATGCTCGGCCTGCGGACCCCCGCGATCGGCCCCGTCGAACTGCCCGTCGGCCGGGCGACCGGACTCGTGCTCGACGGGATCGGCGGGGTGCTCGGCAACCAGACGGGGACCGAGCGCGCTGCGCTCGTGCGCATCGCGCGCCTCGAACGCGAGCGCGGCGCCGTCGCCTGAGACGACGGTTGTGTGCGGTGGAAGACGCCGCCGTCACGTCGAGACGCCGCCGGATCCGGCGGCGTCTCGACGCCGGAGCGGCGTCGCGCGGACACGACGGCGTGTGCTGACCCGACGGCGTGTCGCGTGCAGGAGACGCGTCCGAACGGCGGCCTGGAGGCGCGGTGCCAGCTGGCACCGCGCCTCCCGTCCGCTCATGGGAGCGTCAGAAACCGGACGGCACCCGGGGCGTGTACGCGGACTCGAGTCGCGTCACCTCGTCGTCGGTCAGCGTGATCGCGGCGGCCGCGACCGCGTCGTCGATGTGGTGCTCCTTCGTCGCACCGACGATCGGCGCGCTCACCGCGGGCTTGCCCGCGACCCACGCGAGGGCGATCTGCGCCATGCTCACGCCGCGGTCGCTCGCGATCGACTCGACGGCTCCCACGATCGCGCGGTTCGCGTCCTCGTCCTGGCGGTAGAGCGTCTTGCCGAACTCGTCGGTGCTCGCGCGCGAACCGGAGCCGTCGGCGTCCACGGCCGGGTGACCTTGCCGCGGGCGAGGGGCTCCACGGGATCACGCCGACGCCCGTCGCGTGCGCGAAGGGGTGCATCTCGCGTTCTTCCTCGCGTTCGAGCAGGTTGTACTGGTCCTGCATGCTGACGAAGCGGGTCCAACCGTGCAGGTCGGCGACGTGCTGCATCTGCGCGAACTGCCACGTCCACATGCTGCTCGCGCCGAGGTAGCGGGCCTTGCCGGCCTTGACGACGTCGTGCAGGGCCTCCATCGTCTCCTCGATCAGGGTCACCGGGTCGAAGCGGTGGATCTGGTACAGGTCGACGTAGTCCGTGCCGAGCCGGGTCAGCGAGGCGTCGATCTCGTGCATGATCGCGGCGCGGGAGAGCCCGGCGCCGTTCCGACCGGGCCGCATCCGGTTGAAGACCTTGGTGAGGACCTGGACGTCCTCGCGCGGGGCGAGTTCCTTGAGGAGCGTGCCGGTGATCTCCTCGCTGGAGCCGTCGGAGTACACGTTCGCCGTGTCGAAGGTGGTGATGCCGGCGTCGAACGCGCGACGGACGAAGGGGCGGGCCTCGTCGATGCCGACGCTCCACGCGTGCGAGCCGCGGTCGGGGGCGCCGTAGGACATCATGCCGAGGATCACGGTGCTGATCTCCGAGGCCGGAGGCGCCGAGGCGGGTGGTGGTGACTGCGTTGCTCGGCGCTGCGTTGGTCATGCGCTCACCTTGGCATCGCGGCCTGTGACGGCGAGCAGGCGGACCTGCAGCGGAGCGTCCTCGTCGACGTCGACCGGGGCGGCGTACAAGCCGGTGGCCGCGAGGTCCTCGATCTGCGGTTCGAAGTACTCCCACACCGCCTGCACGAGCTCGTCCGGCAGGGACTCGTCCGTGCCGGTCGCCCGTGCCAGGTCCCATGTGTGGATCGTGATGTCGCTGGTCTGCTCGGTCAGGTACTGGCCAGCCGGCACGACGTCGGTGCTGAGTGCACGGGGTGTCCTGCGGGGCGTTCCGCCACGCATCGGTCGCTGCGGTCGCGAAGCGCTGCCACTCGGACACGAGGTCGTCGCCGATGGACTCGAGGTCGGCCTCGGCCTGGGCGTAGTCGCACCCGGTGAGGAGCTTCGGGATCCAGCGCTGCTCGTCCACCACGTGGGTGACGAGGTCGCGGGTGGTCCACTCGGAGTCGGGGGTGGCGGCGTCCCAGTCCGTCACGGCGGCGACGCGGCGGCCGAACTCGGCTGCCGCGAGGGCCTGCATCGCGATCCAGTCGGTGGCCATGGTGGTGCTCCTGTTCGTCGGGCTGGCGTGCGGTGCGTGGTGCGGGTGGTGCTTGGTGCGGGTGGTGCGGGTGGTGCGGTTGGTGCGGGTGTGTCGTGCGTGTGTGTCGTGCGTGTGTCGTTGTAACTCGAGGGCGGGTGTGCGGATTCCCGTGCTTCGCGGGCGTGCCCCCGTCCGCTGCCCAACGCTACGCCGAGGAGCCCGGCCGAGCGGGCGAAATGCCGCGGCCGTGAGCGTACCCACCGGACGTTTCCGCCCGTTCACGCCCGCGCGGGGTTCGGTTCGCACTGCACTCGCTGACACCGGAGGGGCGTGCCAGGGCGTGGTCCCTGAGCGAGCGGGCGGAATGCCGGGGTCGAGTACGAGATGAGGCTGGTTTTTCGCCCGGTTGCGCTCGCGATGGCGCACCCGCTCGGGTTACAGCGGCGGGCAGTGGGCACGCGCGCACCCCCGAAGCCCGGCAGGGACGACGAACGCCCCGGCTCCGTGGGGAGCCGGGGCGGTGTCTCGGGTTCGGGTGGTGCTGTTCGGTGCCCTCAGTCAGGCAGCGAGACCGAAGGGACTCAGGCCGCCTGGAGGACGAACTGGACGTCGAGGTTGATCGTCACGTCGTTGCCGAGGGTGAAGCCACCGGCCTCGAGCGCTGCGTTCCAGTTCACGCCGAACTCGGTGCGGTCGATCTTCGTGGACGCCTCGGCGCCGAACTTGACCTGGCCGTAGCCGTCGGTCGTGAAGCCACCGAGCTCGGCCTTGAGGACGACGGGCTTGGTGACGCCGCGCAGGGTCAGGTCGCCAGCGATGTGCAGGTCATCGCCCTTGGCCTCGATGCTCGTCGAGCGGAAGGTGAGCTGCGGGTGCTCCTCGGTGAGGAAGAAGTCGCTCGTCTTCAGGTGCTGGTCGCGCTGCTCCTGGCCGGTGTTGATCGACGCGACGTCGATGTTCGCCTCGACGGTCGACTCGAGGGGGTTCTCGGCGGTGACGACGGTTGCGTCGAACGTCTCGAACTTGCCCTTGACCTTGCTGATCGCGAGGTGGCGGACCGAGAAGGTGACCTCGGAGTGGGTGGGGTCGATCTTCCAGGTGCCGGTCTGGTAGCCGGGGATGGTGGTGGCGGTGAGCGTCATGGTGGTCCTTCTTCCGAACGAGAGTCTGTGGTGCGACGCGATCCATGCGCCTGCATCAACCTGATACTACGCCAGTGTGCACCCTTTTGGTTGAAGCGTCAACCATTGTTCACTGAAGCGTCGCGAAGCGGTGGTCGTGCGGTGCGCGGAACCCGGCATGCAGGAGTCGTCTCACACGCTCTACGAACCGATCGACACCTCGGCCCACGTCGTCCGCAGTGGCCCGGACCAACCACCAGTCCACGTCCTTCAAGTGCTCACCGCGGGTGAGGTCCTTCCGGAAGGTGGCCGGGTCGGTGCGGTGGAGATCACTCTCATACTCGATCGCCACGCGTGCGGGGTAGGCGAGGGTCCACGCATGCGATCCACCTACCGTCCACGATCACGTCGTGGTTCAGGGCGGGTTCCGGGAGTCCACGGCGGACGAGGGCCAGCCGTGCCCTGGTCTCACCTGGGGAGCGTGAGCCCGGTCTGATCTCCGCGAGAGCGTGGCGCAGCTTCACGACGCCCCGGAGCCCGCGCCGCCGGCCGACGGCCTGGATGAGCTCGTCGAGCGTCGCCCATCCGAGCCACCCGACGAGGGCGTCACCCGCGATGATCAGTTCGTCGAGCGTCAACATCGTGCTCAAGGCGACGAACGTGTCCGCCGGGGCCGTCAGACGCACACCTCGGCTGTTGGTCGCGCTGACCCTGCCCTGGTGGGCGCGGTGTCCGACGGCGCCGCGGACACGGAGCGCCTGATCGACCCCGATCGTCGTGACGTGGAGCCGCGGTGTGCCCTCGAACCGGCGGGGGAGTGGGATGCCGAGGATCGCGGCGGCCGTGACGTGGCTGAACACCTGGTCGGGGCGCAGTCGAGGAGCCAGTGACCGGGCGCGTTCGGCGACGGTTCGTGGCAGAACCGCGGATCGGATGCCGTGGAACGGGCGGACGAGGTCACGTGCCTCGGGCGGCCGCGGGACACCCCTCGATGCAGTGCGTCACGGACGCGGAACGAGGCGTCCCGCAGCGTCAACGGGAGTCGGCGTCTGGCGGTCATCTCCACATCGTGGAGCCGAGCGGGCGCGACGGTGGTGCGTCGTGCCTCCTGTGTGGACGGCCTGCGATTCCGGCGCCTCTGTGGAGGAGTCGGCCCGCGGCCGAGCGGGCGAAACACCGGGGTCCGGCTGCGTGGCGACCGCGGCATTTCGCCCGCTCGCGGGGGCGCCCGCCGGCGCGGACCGCAGCGCTGCCCGCCGCCTTTCAATGCAGCGGTCGGGACCGTGAGGGCGGCGTCAGCTCGTCTGGTTCGGCGAGCCTGCCGCGGTCGCGACCTCGGCGACGACGCGAGCGGGCGTATTGCCCGGGTGCCGCCGTCGGGCACGCCGTCATTTCGCCCGCTCGCGGGACCCCCGCTCGCGGGACCCCGCTCGCGGCGGCCGACCGCACCGCACGCCGACCCACCCCCACCCGCCACCCCACCCACCGCGCGGCGGGCGGCAGGCACTCGCGGGGCCCCTCACGTGTCGGCGGGCTCCAGTAGCGTCGGGACCATGGAATTCAGGTACCTGGGCAACTCCGGACTCAAGATCTCCGAGATCACCTACGGCAACTGGCTGACGCACGGCTCGCAGGTCGAGAACGACGTCGCCTCCCAGTGCGTGCGGGCAGCGCTCGACGCCGGCATCACCACGTTCGACACCGCGGACACGTACGCCAACACCGCCGCCGAGACCGTCCTCGGCGAAGCGCTCAAGGGCGAGCGGCGTGCGGGGCTCGAGGTCTTCACGAAGGTGTACTGGCCCACCGGCCCCAAGCAGCACAACGACGTCGGCCTCAGCCGCAAGCACATCACGGAGTCGATCAACGGCTCGCTGACCCGCCTGCAGACCGACTACGTCGACCTCTACCAGGCGCACCGCTACGACCACGAGACCCCGCTCGAGGAGACCATGCAGGCCTTCGCGGACGTCGTCCGTCAGGGCAAGGCGCTCTACATCGGCGTCAGCGAGTGGAACGCCGAGCAGATCCGCGCCGGCGCAGCGCTCGCGAAGGAGCTCGGCTTCCAGCTCATCTCGAACCAGCCGCAGTACTCGATGCTGTGGCGGGTCATCGAGGGCGAGGTCGTCCCCGCCTCGAAGCAGCTCGGCCTGTCGCAGATCGTCTGGTCGCCCATCGCGCAGGGCGTGCTGACCGGCAAGTACAAGCCGGGTCAGCCGCTGCCCGAGGGCTCACGTGCCACGGATGAGAAGGGCGGCGCCGACATGATCAAACGGTTCATGCGCGACGAGGTCCTCGAGGCCGTGCAGCGCCTGCAGCCCGTCGCCGACCAGGCCGGCCTCACCCTCGCGCAGCTCGCGATCGCGTGGACCCTGCAGAACGACAACGTCGCCAGCGCCATCGTCGGTGCCTCGCGTCCGGAGCAGGTCACGGACAACGTCAAGGCAGCGGGCGTCACGCTCGACGCCGACGCGCTCGCTGCGATCGACGCGGCCCTGGGTGACCTCCCGGAGCGCGACGCGGCCAAGACCGTGTCGCCGGCGCAGCGTCCCGCCTGAGACGCGACCCACCATCAGACGGGAGGCCCGTGGCGACGCCGCCACGGGCCTCCCGTCCGCTTCTTGTTGACCTGCACAGACCGGTCCGGTCTGCACAGACCGGCCGTCCGTACCCCGGATGAACGGCACGTGTCGTGGAACTGGCAGATGCCTGGGTAAGCCCGTACCCCACCCAAACGGTAATCCGGTCACCCCCGAATCGGGGGCATGACCCGAACTGATACCCCCGTTCTGGTGTCACCCGACACCGGTACGGTGCCGACCGTGCGACCCGGCACGGTCTCGCGCCTGCTCGCCACCGCGAGGCAACTCGCGTCGTTCGGCACGATCGGTGCCGTCTGCTTCGTCATCGACCTGGGCATCTACAACCTGCTGCGCGCCACCGTCATGCCCGACGGTCCCATCGCCGCGAAGATCGTGTCGGCCGTCGTGTCGACCGCCGTGGCGTGGATCGGCAACCGCTTCATCACGTTCCGCGCCGAGCGCCAGACCGGCCGCCGCGAGACCGTGCGCGAGGGGCTGCTCTTCGCTGCCACGAACCTGGTCGGGCTCGGCATCGCCGCGGCCTGCCTGTTCGTCTCGCACTACGTCCTCGGGTTCACCTCGACCCTCGCCGACAACGTCGCCGGCAACGGCGTCGGCCTCGTGCTCGGAACCGCCTTCCGGTTCGCCGCGTACAAGGCCCTCGTCTTCCGTTCCACCGATGCTCGTCGCACGAAGGGCTCGCCGCATGACCATCTCCGCCACGCTGCTGACGGCCGCAGGGCCGCTGCTCCAGCCGAACGAGGGACCGCTCCGTCGAGCGTCCCGAACCGAGGGACCACCGACGTCCCGACCGGAGGCTCCGGTGCCGTCCAGCAGGCCGCGTGGTCGCTGGGTGAGTGGATCGGCTACTCCGCCCTCATCGCGATCTCCGTGCTGCTCACGATCGTCGCGCTGACGACCCTCTGGTGGATGCTGCACGCCTGGCGCTCGCGGGACGCGCTGAAGTCGACGAGCTTCAGCCAGACCCCGCGCCCGGCCGCGCACCGCTTCACCCTGCTGGTGCCCGGACGACACGAGCAGGAGGTCATGGGCCAGACGCTCGACATGCTCGCGAAGCAGGACCACCCCGACTTCGAGATCATCGCCATTGTCGGCGAGGACGACCCGGAGACGGACGCCGTCGTGCGCGCCGCCGCAGCCCGCCACCCCGAGCTGATCCGGGTGGTCGTCGACGACACCCTGCCGAAGAACAAGCCGAAGGCGATGAACCTGGCGCTGCAGTACGCGACCGGTGACGTCGTGGGCGTGTTCGACGCCGAGGACGAGGTCTACCCGCACCTGCTCACCCTGGTGGACTCGCGGTTCCAGGAGACCGGCGCCGACGTCGTCCAGGGCGGCGTGCAGCTGATGAACTTCAAGTCCAGCTGGTGGTCGCTCCGGAACGTCCTGGAGTACTACTTCTGGTTCCGCTCGCGCCTGCACTTCCACGCCGGCTCGAAGTTCATCCCGCTCGGCGGCAACACCGTCTTCGTGACGAAGGAGCGCCTCGACTGGTCGAACGGCTGGGACGCGCACTGCCTCGCCGAGGACTGCGAGCTCGGCGTCCGCCTGTCCGCCGACGGCGCGAAGGTCGTCGTCGCCTACAGCCCCGAGGCCGTCACCCGCGAGGAGACCCCGCCGACCTTCGCCTCGCTGCTCAAGCAGCGGACGCGCTGGAACCAGGGCTTCCTGCAGGTGCTCGGCAAGGGGGAGTGGAAGAAGCTGCCGTCGTTCCGTCAGCGCTTCTTCGCCCGGTACATGCTGACCATGCCGTTCATCCAGGCGGCCACCGGTCTGCTCATCCCGCTCAGCGTCCTGATGATCCTGTTCGTCAAGGTGCCGACGGCGATCGCCCTGGTGTCGTTCATCCCGGTGGCACCGACGCTCATGCTGCTGGCCGTCGAGGTCGTCGGCCTCAACGAGTTCGGTCGCATCTACAAGGAGAAGGTCCGGTTCCGCGACTACGTGAAGCTCGTGCTCGGTCTCGTGCCGTACCAGATCTTCCTCGCCGCAGCAGCCGTCCGAGCCGTCGTCCGCCACGCCAAGGGGCAGAACGGCTGGGAGAAGACGGAGCACACGGGCCAGCACCGGAACACTGAGCAGCCCGCTGAGGTCGTCGGCTTCGCGTCGGAGTTGACCGGGTCCGCGGGCGCGACGTCGTCTTCGTCTTCGTCTTCGTCTTCGTCTTCCGAGCGTGAGCTCGCCGGCACGACCACAGGAGGGACCCGATGACCGCCAGCATCACCAACACCACCGGCATCCCGATCCGCGGTGCCGTCGCCGGTGAGCACACCGGCATCGGCGCCTGGTTCCGCCGGCACGCCGCGAGCCTGACGTGGCTGCTGCCGGTCGTCGCCGTCACCGTCATCGTGCAGGCCTGGAACATGTCCGGCACCCCGCAGCGGATCGACGACGAGGGCACGTACACGGCGCAGGCCTGGGCGATCATGCACCTCGGCGAGATCACGCACTACACGTACTGGTACGACCACCCGCCACTCGGCTGGATCCAGATCGCCGGCTACACCGGCCTGACCGGGGCGTTCGCGCGCTACCCGTTCGCCGTCGAGGCCGGGCGCGAGGCGATGGTCTTCTTCTCCGCCGTCTCGAGCATCCTGTTGTTCGTCCTGGCCCGCCGCCTCGGTGCCGGCCGGATCACCGCTGCCGCAGCCGGACTCGTCTTCGCGCTGTCGCCGCTCGCCCTGCAGTACCACCGCACGGTCTACATCGACAACGTCGCGACGCCGTGGCTGCTCGCCGCGTTCGTCCTCGTCCTGAGCCGTCGTCAGCAGCTCGCCGGGTTCGCCGGCGCCGCTGCGTGCCTCGGCATCGCGGTGCTCTCCAAGGAGACGTACCTGCTCGCGCTGCCGTTCCTCATCTGGATGGCGATCCGTCGCGCCGACAAGAGCACGCGCCGGTACACGCTGAGCGTCGCCGGCGCCGTCCTCGTCATCATCGGCGGCGGGTACCTGCTGCTCGCCGCGGTCAAGGGCGAGCTGCTGCCGAGCAGCGGTCGGGTCAGCCTGTTCGAGGGCATCACCTACCAGCTCGGCTCGCGCTCGGCATCGGGTTCGCTGTTCGACCCGGGCAGCCTGGCCAACGCCGCCGCGTCGCAGTGGTGGGCGCTCGACCCGGTGTTCATCGTGCTCGGCTCGGCCGCCGCGGTCGTCGGGCTCTTCATGCGCCGGGTCCGTCCGATCGCCGCGATGCTCGTCTTCCTGCTCGCGATGATGTTCCGCCCGAACGGGTACCTGCCGGTGCCGTACGTCATCATGCTCATCCCCTTCGCCGCCCTGCTGGTCGCCTACACGGCCGAGCGTGCCGTCCTGGCGATCGCCGGTCGGGTCCGCACCCGTACCCGCCTCGGCGCCGGGACCCGTCGCGGACTCGGGATCACCTGGGCCGTCACCACCGCGGTCGCACTCGTCGTGGCGGTGCCGCTCTGGGGAACACAGCTTCGCGGCTTCGTCCTGGGCAACCTCGACCTGCCGATGCAGCAGGCCGAGCAGTGGGTCGGGGACAACGTCTCGAAGTCCTCCCGACTGCTGGTGGACGACGCCATGTGGGTCGACCTCGTCGAGGACGGCTTCGCCCGGAACAACGTGGTCTGGTACTACAAGCTCGACACCGACGGAGCCGTGGAGCGCCAGTCGCCCAACGGGTGGAAGGACTCGGACTACGTCATCACGACGGACTCCATGCGGACCGGCGGCAACTCGTCGTCCGACATCCGCCAGGCGATCGAGAACTCGACGGCCGTCGCGACCTTCGGGTCCGGCGACCAGCAGGTCGAGGTCCGACGCATCCACGCCGAGGGATCGACGGCCGCGCAGACCGCGATCACCCGGGCCAGCGACCTGCGGAAGACCATGGGCACCGAGCTGGCGTCGAACCCGGCACTCCGGGCCGACGACGGCACGAAGTCGCAGTTCCGCGCGGGTCAGGTCGACTCGCGAGCGATGATCGCGCTCGGCCAGGTGCTCGCCGACCAGGACGTCCGCGTCGACCGGTTCACCCCGCTCACGGGCGAGACCGGCCAGCCGTTCCGCACCGCCGTCCTGCACACGAGCGACGCTGCCTCGGCGGAGCGCGTGGCCGCCACCTTCGAGGCGATGCCCGATTCGTTCCGGCCGGCGTCGGTCGAGCGTGAGGGCGAACGCCTCACCGTCACCTACACCCCGGCGGACCCGACCACGACCGCGACGAGCGCCTCGTGACCCGCCGCCCTGCCGCCCCGTCCGCCGAGCGGTTCGCCGAGCAGTTCGCCGAGCGGGCGAAATGCCCGGGTGCTCCGGACGGCGACCCCGGCATTTCGCCCGCTCGCGGGGCGACGCGCGGCGACGCTCGCGGGGCGACGCGCGGCGACGCTCGCGGGGCGGCTCGCACCACCCGCACACGCGGGATCGCCGAGCGGGCGAAACACCGGGGTGCTCCGGACGGCGACCCCGGCATTTCGCCCGCTCGCGGGGCGGTCCGCGGGAACACCCGCAGCGACGCCCCCGGGAACGCCCGCAGCACCACCGCACAGAACTCGACCAGCACCACGACCCGAAGGAGCACGACCATGACCGCACACACCCAGCGACGCCGCACCGTCGTCGTCGGCGCACTCGCAGCGACCCTCGTCGCCGCGACCGTCGGACTCGCAGCGCCCCAGACCGCCTCCGCCGCCACCGCCGACGAGGGCTGGCTCCGCGTCGGCCACCTCTCGCCCGACACCAAGGGCGTCGACGTCGAGCTGTCCAGCCTGTCCGGCGGCAAGACGATCTTCGAGCTCGACGACGTCACGTACGGCCAGGTCAGCAAGTACCAGGAGCTCCCGGTCGGCACCTACGTGCTGTCGATGCGGGCCTCGGACGCCCCGGACTCGACGCCGGTGATCTCCACCGACGTCAAGGTCGACAAGGGCGACGCGAGCACGGTCGTCGCGTACGGCAAGAACACCGACCTCAAGACGACGGCGTTCACCGACGACCTGCAGCAGCCCGGCGACGGCAAGGCGAAGCTCCGGCTCGTCCAGGCCGCCACCACGGCGAAGCAGGTCGACGTGAGCACCTCCGAGGGCACCGCCATCGCCGAGGGAGCGAAGTTCGGCACCGCCACCAAGTACGCCACCGTCGACTCCGGCAAGTGGACGCTCGACGTCTCCGGCAGCGGCCAGCAGGGCACCGCCAGTGTCGACCTCGCGGGCAACACGGTCTCCACCCTGTTCGTCCTCGACGACAGCAAGGGCGACCTGACGGTCGTGCCGGTGACGGACGCCGCGGCCACCGCCGCGACCCCGACCGGTGGCGTGCAGACGGGTGGCGGCGGCGCAGCCGCCGACCGCCTGATGACGGAGGCCGTCCACGCGGCCATCGCGTCGCTCCGCTCGCTGTACCGCTGACGCCCTGGCCGGGAGGCACGGATCACGTGCGCCGACACGCGCACGTGATCCGGTCCTCCCCGTCCAGATCCTTCGTCACCATCCACGGAAAGGCAGGCCAGCATGACCCGCAGGACCTGGATACCCGTCACCGCCGCAGCGGCGGTGGTCGTCGCCGTCGGCGTCGCGCTCATCGCGGTTCGCCCGTGGGGGCAGGACACCGAGGCCTCGAGCGGCTCGGTCGCCACCCCGACCTCGACCAGCGCGCCCGACGCGGCACGCTCCCCGAAGGAGCTCCGCACGGAGTTCCTCGACCGGTACGTGCAGGACGGCCGTGTCGTCCGCACCGACCAGGGCGACGACACCGTCAGCGAGGGACAGGCCTACGGGCTGCTCATCGCCTTCGCGAACGGTGACCGCGACCGGTTCGACGACATCTGGAAGTGGACGAAGGCGCACATGCTGACCGACGACGACCTGCTCGCCTGGCGTTGGACGCCCGACGACGGTGTCGCCGACGAGCAGCCGGCGAGCGACGCCGACCTCGACGCCGCGCGGGCCTTGGTGCTCGCCGGCGACGCGTGGGGCGAGGACCGCTACACGGCAGCCGGCAAGCGCATCGCCTCGGCGATCCTGGAACACGAGACCGCGACCACGGAGCTCGGCACGATCCTGCTGCCCGGGCCGTGGGCGGACTCCGAGCCGTACCGGTACAACGCCTCGTACGCGTCGCCGGCAGCCTTCGCGGTGCTGGCGAAGGCCACGGGCGACGACCGCTGGACCGCGCTGAACCGTGGGTCCCGCGCGGCGACCGCGGCGGTGCTCGACGAGTCGCAGCTGCCGAGCGACTGGTCGCAGGTGCACGCCGACGGCACCGTCGACCCGATGCCCGCCACCGGTGGAGACCAGCGCGTGCTGTACGGCTACGACGCGATGCGGACGCCCGTCCGCTACGCCGAGGCCTGCTCCGCCGACGACCGCGCCCTGGCCGGGTCGCTCGCCCCGACCCTGCGTCGGACGACGCAGCTCGCGGCGCAGCTCGACCTGGGCGGCACCGCCGTGACCGGGGACACGAACGCCCTGGCGTACACCGCCCGGGCCGCCGCGGAGTACGCGGCCGGTTCCTCCGGTGCGGCTGCCGACGACCTCGAGCGTGCAGACCGGACGGCCGCCACCACGCCGACCTACTACGGGGACGCCTGGGCGGCACTCGGTTCGACCATGCTCACCTCGGACGTGCTCGGCGGCTGCGCGACGACGGCCGGAGGAGCATCGTGACCGGCCGACGGTCCGCCGGGCGCGGTTCGGTGTTCGGACGTCGTGGCGTGGTGATCGGGGCCGTGCTCGCCGCGGTCGTCGTGGGCGGCGGTGTCACCGGTGTGGCGCTCGCGTCGACCGTCGGCAGCGATGGGTCGGACGGGCGGGCCGGGTCGGCGCCGTCTGCTTCTGCGTCTGCCGGGTCGGGTTCTGCGGGGTCGGGCATCGAGGGGTTCCAGGACCCGGCGGCACCCGCTGCCCGATCCGCGGCGACCCCCGTCAGCGTCTCGATCCCCGCGATCGGCGTGCAGTCGAACCTCGAGGACCTGCACCGCGGCACGGCCGGCGAACTCGATCCGCCCGTCGACTGGGACAGCGCCGGGTGGTTCAGCGACGGCATCGTCCCCGGTGAGGTCGGCCCGGCCGTCATCGCCGGCCACGTCGACAGCCCGACGAGCGCCGCGGTGTTCTTCCGGCTCGACGAACTGGTCGCCGGCGACGAGATCCACGTCGCGATGTCCGACGGCAGCACCCGCACCTTCACCGTCGACCGCTCGGAACGCGCCGCCAAGTCGGCGTTCCCGACGAGCGACGTCTACGGCACCACCCCGACCCCCAGCTCCGACTGATCACCTGCGACGGCGTGTTCGACACCGCCACCGGGCACTACACGGACAACCTGATCGTGTTCGCAGACCTCTCGTCGGACTGACCCACCACCGACCGATACATTCGATGTGGAGCACGAGGAGCACCATGAGCGAGACCCTGGTCATCATCCCGACCTACGACGAGGCGGAGAACGTCCGTCCCATCGTCGAGCGCACGCTCGCCGCCACCGACGAGAACGTCCACGTGCTCGTCGTCGACGACAACTCACCCGACGGCACCGGTGACATCGCCGACGCCATCGCACGCGAGACCGACCGCGTGCACGTCATGCACCGCACGGTGAAGGACGGCCTCGGCGGCGCGTACCTGTCCGGGTTCGCGTGGGGCCTCGAGCACGGCTACGCCAAGCTCGTCGAGATGGACGCCGACGGCTCGCACCACCCCGAGTACCTGCCGTGGATGCTCGAGCTCGCGGACACGAACGACCTCGTGCTCGGGTCCCGCTGGATCAAGGGCGGCAAGGTGGAGAACTGGCCCTGGTACCGCGAACTGCTCTCCCGTGGCGGCAACCTCTACACGCGCCTGGCCCTCGGCATCGCTGTCCGCGACGCCACCGGCGGGTTCCGGGTCTTCACCTCGCGGGCGTTCGAGCGGATCGACCTGGCCGGCGTCGCGTCGAAGGGGTACTGCTTCCAGGTGGACCTGTGCTGGCGTGCCCTCGAGGCTGGCCTGCGCGTCGTCGAGACCCCGATCACGTTCACCGAGCGGGAGTTCGGTGTCTCGAAGATGAGCGGCAACATCGTGCGCGAGAGCCTGGCCCTCGTGACGAAGTGGGGCATCGACCGCCGCATCCGCGAGACCCGTTCCCTGGTCAAGGACCACCGGAAGCTGCCGTCCGTGCGCACGAACGCGCACGCCGTGGCCGACCACGCCGCCTGACCCGCTGGCCCACCGTTCGACGAGACTCGGGGTGGGCGACAGGACTCGTGCTGTGCAGCACGAAGACCGTCGCCCACCCCGAGTCTCGGTTCGGTGACAGCGCAGCGACTAGCGCAGCACGACCACGCCCCGCCCCCGGAACCGCACGCAGTCCGTCGCGACGTCGGCCGCTCCGAACCGGTAGAGCTCTTCGCCGGTGGCACCGGGGACCGGCACCTCGGCTGCGTCGTCGAGGAAGTTCACCACGACGTGCACGGGTGCCACGTCCGGTCCGAGCAGCCCACGCGTGAGCACCAGCCACCGCCGGTCCTCGCTGAACCGCACGGCGTTCGCCTCGTACCGGTGGTCGACGAAGGCCTGGTCGGTCCGGCGCAGGGCGACGAGCACCCGGTAGGCGCGCAGGATCACTGCACCCCGCTCGGAACTGACGTCGGCCCAGTCGAGCTTCGAGTTCGTGAACGTCGTCGGGTCCTGCGGGTCCGGCACGGCCGACTCGTCCCAGCCGTGCTCCGCGAACTCGCGGATGCGGCCCTCGGCCGTCGCCTTGCCGAGCTCGGGCTCCGGGTGCGAGGTGAAGAACTGCCACGGTGTCGTCGCGGCGAACTCCTCGCCCATGAACAGCATGGGCGTGAACGGACCCAGCAGCGTCAGTGCCGCGGCGATGACGAGGCCTTCGTCGTCGAGCGTCGCCGCCAGACGGTCGCCCGCCGCGCGGTTGCCGATCTGGTCGTGGTTCTGGTTCGTGACCACCAGGGCCGTCGCCGGGGAGGTCCCACGGTCGATCGGCTGCCCGTGGCGTCGGCCACGGAACGACGACCACGTGCCGTCGTGGAAGAACCCGTGGTCGAGCACCTTCGCGAGCGCCGACAGCGGTGCGAAGTCGGCGTAGTAGCCGTTCGTCTCGCCCGTCAGCGCCACGTGCACGGCGTGGTGGAAGTCGTCGGACCACTGTCCGGCGAGTCCGTACCCGGCGGCTTCCCGCGGGCGGAACATCACCGGGTCGTTGAGGTCCGATTCGGCGATCAGCGACAGTGGACGACCGACGAAGGAACCGTAGGCGTCCGTCTCGTCGGCCATCTCGGCCAGCACGTGCGGTCGGGTGGTGTCGCGGATCGCGTGCACGGCGTCGAGTCGGAGCCCGTCGACGTGGTGGTCGCGGAACCACATGCGCACGTTGTCGAGGACGTACCGACGCACCTCGGGGTGCTCGACGTTCACCGAGTCGCCCCACGTGTTCGCGAGCCCCGGCACCAGGTACGGCCCGAACAGCGGCAGGTAGTTGCCGCTCGGCCCGAGGTGGTTGTAGACGACGTCCTGGATGACGCCCAGGCCGAGTGCGTGCGCCGTGTCGACGAACCGGTCGTAGGCGTCGGGGCCGCCGTACGGGGCGTGCACCGCGTACCAGGCGACCCCGTCGTAGCCCCAGTTCCACTCGCCGTTCACACCGTTCACGGGCAGCAGTTCGACGAACTCGACGCCGAGCTCGACCAGGTGGTCGAGCTTCTGCGCCGCCGCGTCGAGGGTGCCCTCCGGCGTGTACGTGCCGACGTGCATCTCGTAGATCACGGCACCGCGGGCTGGACGTCCGGTCCACGACTCGTCGGTCCACGCGAAGCGCGCAGGGTCGACGACGGCGGACGTGCCGTGCACTCCGTCCGGCTGGAAGCGACTGCGGGGGTCGGGTCGCACCGCGTCGTCGTCGCCGAGGCGGAACCCGTAGCGGGCACCGACGACCGGCATGATCGCGTCGGTCGACCACCAGTCGTCGTCGCCCCGGGTCAGCGGGTACTCGACGTCGTCGACGACCAGCCGGACGCGGTCCGGCTCGGGCGCCCAGACGGCGTAACGGTCGGGTGCGGTCATGCGTGACCCTCCAGGATGTCGATCTCCGCTTGCGCGTCGGACTCGGTCGCCGGGGTGGTCCGGGCGGTCGACCGGGAGGCCCGTTCCGCGCCGGACGCGTCGGTCACCGTGTCGGCGTGGCCGGGTTCCCCGACCGTGGCGGCCGGCACGAGCAGCGCGACCGGGTAGGTGGTGAGCAGGTCCGCGAGGGCGATGCCCCGGCTGGCCGGGAAGGACCTGCCGGTGAGCAGGTCGACCCGGTCGACGGGGACGGCGTGCACGAGGGTGTCACCCCAGCCACCGACCCGTTCGAGGCCGATCGGCAGTCGCGTGGCGATCGTCACGGCACCGCCGCGGTCGAACGCGACGACGTGGTCCGCCGCGCTGCCCGTCGCCTCGAGGCCGAGGTACCGGGTGAAGAGCTCCGGGTGGTCGCGGCGGAGACGGAGTGCACGGGCGGTCACGAGGAGCTTCGCGGCGCCGTCGATCCCGATCGCCGGAAGGTCCTCGGGGCCGTCGTCGTCCGGGCCGTCGATCTCGGCGAGGACGTGGCGCCGTTCGGCGTAGTCCACGGCTCGGCGGTTGTCGGGGTCGACGAGGGACCGGTCCCAGAACTCGGTGCCCTGGTAGACGTCGGGGACGCCGGGTGCCGTGAGCTGCACGAGCTTCTGCGCGAGCCCGTTCGACCACCCCGCCGCGTCGATCCGTTCGTCGAGGGCATCGAGCACGGCCACCACGGCGGGATCGTCGAACGCTGCGTCGACGAGGGCGTGCATGCGCTCCTCGAACCCCGCGTCCGGCTCGGTCCAGGTGGTGCTGTCGCCGGCTTCGCGTGATGCCTTCTCGGCGTAGGCGTGCAGCCGCTCACGACTCGCGGGCCGGGCGCCGACGATCGCCTGCCAGAGGAGGTCCGCGAACACGCGGTCCTCGAGCGGGACGAGGGACTGCAACCGGTCGAGCGCGTCGGCCCACTCGCTGCCGAGCTCGGCCAGGACCGCGATGCGTGCGCGGGTGTCCTCGCTGCGCTTCGTGTCGTGGGTGGTGAGCGTCGTCATGGTGTGCGGCCAGCTGCCGAGGCGGTCGCGCTGCGCCTGGTGGAAGTCGGCCACGGACACCGCGAAGACGCTCGGGTCACCCCCGACCTCGCTCAGGGACGTCAGGCGCGATGTGCGGTAGAACGCGGTGTCCTCGACGCCCTTGGCCATCACCATGCCGCTCGTCTGCTGCAGGCGGATCGCGGCGGCGTTGTCCGGGTCGACGAGCGCCGGGGCGATCCGGTCGATGACGTCGTCGAGCTCGGGACGGGCCTCTGCCGCGCGTTCGAGCGACGCGATGAGGTGGTGCGCGCCCTCGGGCAGGTAGGTGCGGTACACGTCGAACGACGCCACGACCTCGGCGAGGGCGTCGACGAGCCGTTCGTGCGTGATCGCGTCCGCTCCGGCGGTGACCGGCGCGAGCAGTCGGGCGAGTCGCTCGACCTCGCTGCCGAGGATCCCGTCGGCGATGCCGCGGCGGGTGTCGTGCGTGAGCTGCTGCCAGTCGGCGGGCTCCGCGCCCGATGCCGCGGTCAGCGAGGGTTCGCCCGCGGGGTCGACGAGCACACGGTCCAGGACGCCGAGCGCGTCGTACCCGGTCGTGCCGTCGACCGGCCAGGAGCTCGGGAGCTCCTCGCCGGGTTCGAGGATCTTCTCGACGAGGGTGTACGCACCGCCGGTCAGCTCGGCGAGGTCCTGCAGGTAGCCGGCGGGGTCGTACAGTCCGTCCGGGTGGTCGATGCGCAGTCCGTCGACGAGGCCGTCGCGGAACCAGCCGCCGATGACGCCGTGCGACGCCGCGAACACCTCGGGTTCCTCGACCCGGATGGCCGCGAGCGTGTTCACCGCGAAGAACCGGCGGTAGTTCAGCTCGTGGTCCGCACGCTTCCAGTGCACGAACGCGTAGTGCTGCAGCGCGTGCACGGCCTCGACCGAGTCGCCCGGGTGGGCGGTGCCCGGCGCGGTCGGGTACGCGGTCTCGCCGACCCGGAGCACCGGGTGCTCGGCGTCGGACGTGTCGAGCGTCACCGCGTCGAGCAGCCGGTCGTCGAGGACCGGCACCCGGACCTTGCCGTCGCCGGCGTCCCAGTCGACGTCGAACGCCCAGGCGACGGGGAGCCCTGGCCGAGTTCGAGCAGGGACCACCACCACGGGTTGACCGCCGGGGTGGCGACCCCGACGTGGTTCGGGACGACGTCGACCAGCACGCCGAGCCCGACCGCGTGCGCGGCCTCGGCGAGGACCCGGAGAGCCTCGTCGCCGCCGCGGTCGGTGTCGACGTGCGTGTGGTCGACGACGTCGTAGCCGTGGTTCGAGCCGGGCTCCGACTGCAGGACCGGCGACAGGTACAGCCAGTCGGCCCCGAGGTCGTGCACGTAGTCGACGAGGTCGCGTGCGGCGGCCAGGTCGAAGTCCGCCGACACCTGCAGCCGGTACGTCGAGACGGGCACGCGACGCCCGGCCCCCGTCGTGCCGGTCGTCATCGCGCGGTGCCGCTCGGTGCGGTGGAACCGGCCGGGTTGGCCGGGGTGACGGCGTCCTGCGGGGACCGGGGCTCGGGGGCGCCGTCGTGGTGCTGCACCTCGACCGGGGTGACCGAGACCTCGTGGTTCGGCTCGGCACGCAGGACGATCATCGACCGCGCGGGCACGTCGAGCGGTGTGCCCGCCTCGACGATCTCGTCGCGGGCACCGGGCTCGGCGGTGTCGATGCGGACCGTCCAGCCGGGTGCGTACTCCTCGGGCGGCAGCGTGAAGGTCACGACGTCGTCGTGGGCGTTGAAGTACGTGATGAACGCCACGTCGGTGACGCGCTCGCCGCGGGAGTCACGCCCGCGGATGCCGTCGCCGTTCAGGTACATGCCGACGCTCTTGCCGAAACCGGAGTCCCAGTCCTCCGGCGACATGGCGTCGCCCTCGGGCGTGAGCCAGACCACGTCGGGCAGCGGCTCGTCCTGACCACGGCGCACCGGGCGCCCGTTGAAGTACCGGGTGCGGCGGAACGTCGGGTGGTCGTGGCGCAGCTTGACGACGTCGGCCGTGAACTGGACGAGGTCGTCGTCCGCGGTGTCCCAGTCGATCCAGCTGAGCTCGGAGTCCTGTGCGTAGACGTTGTTGTTGCCGGACTGCGAACGGCCGAGCTCGTCACCGTGGGCGATCATCGGCACGCCCTGGCTGAGGAGCAGCGTCGCCAGGAAGTTCCGGCGTCGCTGGAGCCGCAGGGCGTTCACGGACTCGTCGTCCGTCGGGCCCTCGGCGCCGGAGTTCCAGGACCGGTTGTGGCTCTCGCCGTCGTTGTTGTCCTCACCGTTGGCGTCGTTGTGCTTCTCGTTGTAGGCGACGAGGTCGTACAGCGTGAAGCCGTCGTGGGCGGTGATGAAGTTGATGCTCGCCTTGGGCGTCCGGCCGTCGTGCTCGTACAGGTCGGCCGAGCCGGAGATGCGCGAGGCGAACTCACCGAGGGTCGACGACTCGCCGCGCCAGAAGTCACGCACGGTGTCGCGGTACTTGCCGTTCCACTCGGACCACTGGGGCGGGAAGTTGCCGACCTGGTAGCCGCCGGGGCCGACGTCCCACGGCTCGGCGATGAGCTTGACCTGCGACACGATCGGGTCCTGCTGCACGAGCTCGAAGAACGCGGACAGCCGGTCCACCTCGTAGAACTCGCGGGCGAGCGCCGAGGCGAGGTCGAAGCGGAAGCCGTCGACGTGCATCTCGGTCACCCAGTAGCGCAGGGAGTCGAGGATGAGCTGCAGCGAGTGCGGGTGCCCGACGTTGAGCGAGTTCCCGGTGCCCGTGTAGTCCATGTAGAACTTCTTGTCGTCGTCCACCAGGCGGTAGTACGCCGCGTTGTCGATGCCGCGGAACGACAGCGTCGGCCCGAGGTGGTTGCCCTCGGCGGTGTGGTTGTAGACGACGTCGAGCACGACCTCGATGCCGGCGCGGTGGAGCTCCCGCACCATCGTCTTGAACTCCTGCACCTGCTGCCCCTGGTCGCCCGAGGACGAGTACGAGGAGTGCGGCGCGAAGAAGCCGATGGTGTTGTAGCCCCAGTAGTTCGACAGCCCCTTGTCCTGCAGGGTCGAGTCGTTCACGAACTGGTGCACCGGCATGAGCTCGAGCGTCGTGATGCCGAGTCGCTTCAGGTGCTCGATGACCGCGGGGTGCGAGACGCCGGCGTAGGTGCCGCGCTGCTCTTCGGGCACGTCGGGGTGGGTCTCGGTGAGGCCCTTGACGTGCGCTTCGTAGATGACCGTCTCGCCGTAGGGCGTGCGCGGTGCGCGGTCGCCCTGCCAGTCGAAGAACGGGTTGATCACGACGCCCTTCATCATGTGCGCCGCGGAGTCGTCGTCGTTCGTCGAGTCCGGGTCGCCGAACGTGTAGGCGAAGAGCGACTGGTCCCAGTCGATCTCGCCGCTCGTCGCCTTGGCGTAGGGGTCGAGCAGGAGCTTCGACGGATTGCAGCGTGCACCGCTGTCGGGGTCGTACGGGCCGTGGACACGGAAGCCGTACTCCTGGCCGGGGCCGACGTTCGGCAGGTAGGCGTGCCAGACGTAGGCGTCGACCTCGACGAGGGGGATGCACTCTTCGTTGCCGTCGGTGTCGAACAGACAGAGTTCGACGCGCTCGGCGACCTCACTGAAGAGCGCGAAGTTCGTGCCGCTTCCGTCGTAGGTCGCCCCGAGCGGGTACGGGTTGCCGGGCCAGGTGTGCAAACGGTCCTCCAGGTGATGGTCGCGCCAACATATCGGTGACACCCGTCCGCGTCCGCAGACAAGCACCAGCTGTGTACCCGTGCGCGCGTGGCCCGGCCTGTGGAGGAACGGGCGAGTAGCGTCGCGCGCATGGCCAACATCGTCACGCAGATCGCAGACAAGGTACGCCCGATCGGCGTCTCCACGAACTACGGAGACCCCGTCGAGGTCGGCGACCAGACCCTCATCCCGGTGTCCCTCGGCTGGTTCGGCTTCGGGGGCGGCGGGGACGACGAGAACGGCGGCGGCGGTGGCGGCGGCGCGTCGATCCCGGTCGGCGCGTACATCCGTCGCCCCGGCAAGGACCTCGAGTTCGAGCCGAACCTCATCTCGCTCGTCGCGGTGAGCATCCCGCTCGTCTGGGTGACCGGCACCGTGCTCCGCAAACTGGTGCGCGTCCTGAAGAAGTAGCGACACATCGGACGGGAGGCCCGTGGCGGACCCGCCACGGGCCTCCCGTCCGATGTGTGGTCGCGACCCGTCACGCGGTCGCGACCACGTCTAGACTGCTGGGACACACACGGGAGTCCGGGACCGCCGGGCTGAGAGGGAGCGAGTGGCGCTCCGACCGTCGAACCTGATCCGGATCATGCCGGCGCAGGGAGGAGTCCAGCACCATGTCTTCTGGCACGTCATCAACCGTCCACACCGCCCCGCGGCGATCGCTGCGCTGGCGGGTCGTCGACATCGTCGTCGCGAGCGTGCTCGCGGTGGCGCTCGGCGTCGTCTTCCGGCTGTGGGAGTTCGGCTACGAACCTATCAGCGCCGTCATGGACCTCGTCCTCCCGGGGACGAAGGCCCTGTTCGGCGGAGTGTGGTTGCTCGCCGGGCCGCTCGTCGCGATCGTCGTCCGCAAGCCCGGGGCCGCGCTCTACGGCGAGATGGTCGCCGCGTCCGTCGAGGCGCTGTTCGGCACGCAGTGGGGGTGGCTGACCCTCGAGGCCGGACTGGTCCAGGGACTCGGTGCCGAGATCGTCCTCGCACTCTTCCTGTACCGCGTGTACCGGCTGCCGGTCGTCGTCCTGGCGGGCGCGGCAGCCGGTCTCGCGCTCGGCATCAACGACACCGTGCTGTGGTACCCGGGTCTCGACGCCGCGTTCAAGGTCGTCTACGTCGTGTGCGCGATCGTGTCCGGTGCCGTCATCGCGGGCGCCGGCTCGTGGCTGGTCGTCCGCGCGCTCGCACGCACCGGTGTGCTGTCCTCGTTCGCTGCCGGCCGGGAGCACAGCCGGCGTCGGCCGCGCGAACTGGTGTGACGGTGTCCGCTCCGTCATCGACGTCCCCGGACGTCGTCGGCGTGCTCGCCGCGCGCATCGCGTTCCGCGACTGGGGGTGGCGCTACCCCGAACGCGCCGAGTGGGCGGTCCGTGGCGTCGACCTCACCGTCGAGCCGGGGGAGCGGGTCGCGATCGTCGGGCCGTCCGGCTCCGGCAAGTCGACGCTGCTCCGGGCAGTGGCCGCCGTGCTGCCCGACGAACCCGACCCCACCGACGACACCGCTGCTTCCGTGCAGGGCTCGGTCCTGGTCGACGGTGCCGACCCCCGCGCGGTCCGCGGGCGTGTCGGCCTCGTCATGCAGGACCCCGAGGCGCACACCGTGATGTCACGGATCGGCGACGACGTGGCCTTCGGGTGCGAGAACCTCGGCGTCCCGCGCGACGAGACCTGGGCACGGGTGCGGTCGGCGCTCGCGGTCGTCGGGCTCGACCTGCCGCTCGACCGGTCGACCGCGATGCTCTCCGGCGGCCAGCGGCAACGACTCGCACTCGCCGGGGTGCTCGCGATGCGTCCGGGAGCCCTCGTGCTCGACGAACCCTGCGCGAACCTCGACCCGGCCGGCGTGGCCCAGGTGCACGACGCCGTCCGCGCACTGCTCGACGAGTCGGGGGCGACCCTGCTCGTGGTGGAGCACCGGATCGGCACCTGGCTCGACCTGGTCGACCGACTCGTGCTGCTCGAACCCGGCGGCGGGGTCGTCGCGGACGGCGCGCCTGCCGAGGTGCTCGCGCACCACGGCGCAGCGCTCACCGCGGCCGGGGTGTGGGTGCCTGGCGCCGAGCCCGAGCGTGGCGCGGCCCGCGGGCGGATCCGTGCGGCTGCGCGAACGGGCGAAATGCCCGGGTCGGCTGCCGGGGGACCGCGGCATTTCGCCCGCTCGGCGAAACGGCCGGAGAGGTGGCGGGCGACGAGATCCGTGCGGCTGCGCGAACGGGCGAAATGCCCGCGTCGGCTGCCGGGGGGACCGCGGCATTTCGCCCGCTCGGCGAGGGGGCGGGCACTGGGGCGGGCGCGCTGCTCGAGGCGCGGGATCTCGGGACCGCCCGGGGCAAGCGACAGCGGGTGGGCAGCGGGATCGACCTCGAACTCCGAGCCGGACAGGTCCTGGCTATCACGGGGCCGAACGGCATCGGCAAGTCGACGCTCGGCCTCACGCTCGCGGGGCTCCTGCCTCCGGTCGCGGGGAGCTCGCCGCCACGACGGACCTCGCCGCTGGCGTCCCGCCGGCGCCGCACACGTGGTCGAGCCGCGAACTCGCCGCCCGCATCGGCACCGTCTTCCAGGACCCCGAGCACCAGTTCGTCGCCGGCTCCGTCCGCGAGGAGGTCGAGGCCGGCCCCGCGCGATCGGCGTTCCGGACGTCGCTGGCCGGGCGGACGTGCTCCTCGGCGAGTTCGGCCTCGGCCACCTCGCCGACGCCAACCCGTTCACGCTGTCCGGCGGCGAGCAGCGGCGGCTCGCCATCGCCGCGGTCGTCGCCGCCCGGCCGCCGGTCGTCGTGCTCGACGAACCGACCTCCGGGCAGGACCGGTCCACGTGGGATGCCGTCGTCCGGCACCTCGGAGCGCTCGCCGACGCCGGCACCACCATCGTCGCCGTCACGCACGACCGCGACCTGATCCGGGCGCTCGACGCCGACGAGGTCGTGCTCGCGGCGGACGGCGCCCGGCGTGTGGACGGCGACCAGGGTGCGGCTGCGACCACCCCGGAGACGGGGCCGACGTCGACGGGCCGAACCGCGCCTCCAGGCCGAGCCCACGCGACGACCGCCACCGACCCGACAGACCACCACCGCGGCGTCCGCGCCGTCCAACCGGTGGCCTCGCTCGTCGGCGTCCTCGCGCTCGGCGTGTGCCTCGTGCTCAGCCTGGACGTCGTGTCCGCAGCCGTCGCCCTCGCGCTCGAGCTCGCCCTGCTGCCGCTCCTGCGGCTGCCGGTGCAGACCCTGCTGCTGCGGGTGTCACCGATCCTGGTGGCCGTGCCGCTCACGGCGGTGAGCATCGCGCTGTACGGACGGCCCTCCGGACGGGAGTGGTTCGACTTCGGGTTCGCCCACGTCACGGACGGGTCGCTCACGCTCGCGTTGGCGACGGCGCTCCGCGTGCTCGCGGTGGGGCTGCCCGCGGTCGCGTTGTTCATCCGCGTCGACCCGACCGACCTGGCCGACGGGCTCGCGCAGGTGCTGCGGCTGCCGGCACGGTTCGTGCTCGGGGCCCTCGCGGCCATCCGGATGATGACGCTGCTGGTGGACGACTGGCGGCAGCTCGCGATGGCGCGGCGTGCGCGGGGTCTTGCTGACACCGGGCGGCTGCGCCGCGGGGCGTCGATGGCGTTCGCGCTGCTGGTCCTGGCGCTGCGACGGGCGACGACGTTGGCGGTGGCGATGGAGTCGCGCGGGTTCGGGGCTCCCGGGAGACGCACGTGGGCGCGGGCCGCACGGTTCGCGTGGCCGGAGTGGGCGATGGTGGCGGTGCTCGTCGGGATCGGTGTCGCGTCGATCGCGGTCGCCGTGGCAGCGGGGACCTGGCGTGCGTGAGTCGACGGACCCGGCGGACCCGGCGGACCCGGCGCACCCGGTGGACCCGGCGGACCCGGCGCACCCGGCGAACGGCGAGGGCCTCGCCGCAGGCGTCGCTGCGGCCGCGGCCGGTGCTGCGGCGGCATCGGGCGGGCGCCTCGTGGTGCTCGTCGACGGCCGCTCCGGCACCGGCAAGACGACCCTCGGCAACCAGCTCGCGCAGGCGCTGGGGGCGCAGGTCGTGCACCTCGACGACGTCTACCCGGGGTGGGACGGACTCCGCGCGGCGGCCGACGCCGTGGTCCGCGACGTGCTCGGGCCTCCCAGCGGGTACCGCCGGTGGGACTGGGTCGCCGACGGCCCGGCGGAGTGGACCGCGGTCGACCCCGACCTGCCGATCGTGATCGAGGGCTGCGGGGCGGTGTCCCGGGCGTCGGCGCCGCTGGCCTCGTTGGCGGTGTGGCTCGAGGCCGACGATGCGGTCCGCTGGGACCGGGCGATCGGCCGCGACGGCGACACCTTCGCGCGCGAGTGGGACCGGTGGGCGGCGCAGGAGCAGGACTTCATCGCCGCCGAGGACCCGGCGTCCCTGGCCGACGTGGTGCTGCGGACGTAGCGGGGCGCGCCGAGTCTCGGGCTGGCCGCGCCGAGTCTCGGGCTGAGCGACAGTTCACGGACGCCCGAGCGCGAGAACTGTCGCTCACCGCGAAACTCGGCCCCGCGCAGCGCCCCGCGCAGCGCCCCGTGCAGCACCGCCCCGCGCAGCACCCCGCGCAGCAGCACCGCCCCGCGCGACCGGGTCCACCGCGAACACCGCCGCCACGATGGTCAGCACCGCGTACACCCCGAGGTACCCGCACAGGATCCACGGCGAGCCCCCACCGAGCTCCACGAACACCGCGGCGAGCAGCGGCGTCAGCCCGACCGAGAAGATCGACCCGATCTGGTACCCGAGCGACATCCCCGAGTACCGCCGACCGGTCGGGAACTGCTCCGCGAACCAGGCTGCCTGCGGCCCGTAGATGCTGTCGTGGAAGACGCACATCCCGATCAGCGCCACGAGCGGCAGCAGCACGAGCGGCCCGGCGTCGAGGAACGCGAAGAACGGCCAGATGAGCACGGCGATGCCGACGGCCGACCAGATCGTGAGCACGCGGCGTCCCACCCGGTCGGACAGCCACCCCCAGAACGGCGTCGACACGAGCGACACCGCCGAGATGACGAGCACCGCCTGCAGCCCGGCGTCCGAGCCCGACGGTCCCCGCACGGCCGCGAGGTAGGTCAGCGAGTACGTCGTCAGGATCGAGTACAGCGCCGGCTGCACCAGGCGCAGTCCGGCGGTCACCAGGATCGCGCGCGGGTGGTGCCGGATCGCCTGCCAGACCGGGAACCGTTCGACCCCGCCGGAGGCCCGCAGCTCCTGGAACACCGGCGCGTCCTGCACGCCGAGCCGGATCACCAGGCCGACGGCCACGATCACCGCGGAGAACAGGAACGGCAGCCGCCACTCCCAGGCGAGGAACGCCTCGTTGCCGAGCAGGGACCGCACCAGGGTGAACACGCCGGTCGCGAGCAGCATCCCACCCGCCGACCCCATCTGCGTGAACGCCCCGAACAGCCCGCGGTGCCGTTCGGGTGCGTGCTCGACGGACAGCAGCGCGGACCCGCCCCACTCCGCGCCGGCGGCGACACCCTGCAGCAGCCGCAGGAACACCAGCGCGACGACGGCACCGACCCCGATGGTCGCCGCCGACGGCACGACCCCGATCAGGGTCGACGCGATGCCCATCAGCACCAGGGACGCGACGAGCAGCTTCTTGCGTCCGATGCGGTCGCCCAGGTGTCCGGCGATCACCCCGCCGAGCGGCCGTGCGACGAAGCCGACCCCGTAGGTCGCGAACGACGCGATCACCCCGACCGCGGGCGTCACCGACGGGAAGAACGTGGGCGCGAACACCAGGGCGGACGCCGTCGCGTACAGGTAGAAGTCGTAGTACTCGACCGTCGTGCCGACGAACGAGGCGAGGGCGACGCGACGGCGGGTCGCGGTGGTCGACGGTGCGGCGGGACGGCCGGGAGGCGCGGTGACGGTGCTCGGGGTCGGCATGCCTCAGGAGCATGGTCGCCTCCAGGGCCGGGGGAACACCGCGCGTAACGGAAGGTCACGTCGCTGTCGTCGGGCGGTGCCCGCCGACCACGATGGGGTGCATGAGCGATGCACCGAACCGACCGCTGCGCTTCGCGGCCTTCGTCATGAACACGACGTCGCACATCCAGCACGGCCTCTGGCGGCACCCGGACGCCCGCCAGGCCGACTTCGACGACGTCACGCTCTGGACCGACCTGGCGAAGACCCTCGAGGCGCGGCAAGTTCGACGCGATGTTCTTCGCCGACGTCGTCGGGACCTACGGGCCGGGACGCGGCGACTACTCGACCAACCTGCGCGAGGGGCTGCAGATCCCCTCGAACGACCCCTCGGTGCTGCTCTCCGCGCTCGCCGTGTCGACCGAGCACCTCGGCCTGGCGTTCACGTCGAGCGTCATCCAGTCGCACCCGTTCGACTTCGCCCGCAAGGTCTCCACCCTCGACCACATCACCCGGGGCCGGATCGGCTGGAACGTCGTCACGAGCGCGCTCGACAGCGCCGCCCGGAACTTCGGCGCCGACCGGCTCGAGGAGCACGACGAGCGCTACGTCTGGGCCGAGGAGTACCTCGAGGTCTGCGCGAAGCTCTGGGAGGGCTCGTGGGAGGACGGCGCCGTGCTGAAGGACCCGGTGCGTGGCTACGCCGACCCCGACAAGGTGCATCGCATCGACCACCACGGGAAGCGCTACGACGTGCAGGGGCCGCACCTGAGCGCGCCGAGCCCGCAGCGGACGCCGGTGCTGTTCCAGGCCGGCTCCTCGCCCGCCGGTCGGGCCTTCGCCGCACGGAACGCCGAGGCCCAGTTCATCCTGACCTCGAACCGCGACGCCACCGAGCAGCTCATCCGCGAGACCCGCGACCTCGCCCGGGCAGCCGGGCGTCGGCGGGAGGACATCGCGTTCTTCCTCGGGCTGACCTTCGTCACCGGGTCCACCGAGGCCGAGGCGAAGGCGAAGGAAGCGGAGATCGACGAGTACCTGGCGGCCGACGGCTTCCTGGTGCACTCGAACCTCGGCTTCGACCCGGACACCGGCGAGGCCCTCGACCCGGACACCCCGCTGTCCGAGGTCCGCACCCACGCCGGGCAGTCGCACCTGCAGTGGCTCCGCGAGGCCGCCGGCGACCGCGAACCGACCATCGCCGACCTCGCCCGCCTGTCCGCCAAGCTCCGTGCCCGGGTCGTCGGCACGCCCGACCAGATCGCCGACGAACTCGCGGACTGGCAGCGCGTCGGCGTCGACGGGGTGAACGTCATCAACTGGACCCTGCCCGGCTCGTACGAGGAGTTCGTCGACCACATCGCGCCCACCCTGCAGGAGCGTGGGTTGATGCAGTCCGAGTACCGCGAGGGCACCCTGCGCGAGAAGCTCTTCGGGCACCCGCAGCTGCCGGACTCGCACCCCGCCCGGCAGTGGCGCGGTGCGTTCACGGGCGGCGCGAGCGCGACTGTGCCGGCGCCTGCGGACGCCGCACGTGCCGTGGAGGTGACGGCATGACGGACGCGACGACGACCGACGGACGGGTGACGGGCCTCCCGGCCGATCGTCTGGCGACCCTGCGCGAACGCTTCGCACCCGTGTTCGCGACCATCCGCGAGGGCGCGGTCGAGCGCGAGCTCGCGTCCGGCACCCCCGGCGACCGGCCGTTGCCGCACGCCGAGGTCCGCGCACTCGCCGACGCCGGGTTCGGGCGGCTGCGCGTGCCGGAGGACCGCGGCGGGTTCGGCGTGAGCCTGGTCGAACTCGTGCACCTGGTGGCGGACCTGGCGGCCGCGGACTCGAACATCGCGCACCTGTGGCGGGGGCACTTCGGGTACACCGAACTCGTGCTGCTCCGGCCATCGTCGGCCGGACGGGACGAGTGGCTCCAACGCATCGTCGACGGGGCGATCGTGGGGAACGCGACCTCGGAGCGGACCGGGACGACCCTGGCCGACATCTCGACGACGGTGACGCCGGCTGGCGATTCCCTCCGTCTCGACGGGCGGAAGTTCTACTCGACCGGCACGCTCTACGCCGACTGGATCTACCTGGCGGCGGACCGCTCGGGCGACCGCGTGACGTTCGCCGTGCCGGTCGACGCGCCGGGCGTGACGAGCGTCGACGACTGGGACGGGTTCGGCCAGCGGCTGACCGCGTCCGGCACCACGGTCTTCGAGGGTGTGCCGGTCGACCCCGCCGTGGTGTCGGCGTACAAGGACGCACCGCTGTCGCACATCCAGGCCTTCTTCCAGCTGTACCTGCTGGCGGTCCTGGCCGGCATCGGACAGGCGGTGTCCGACGACGCGGTCGCCTTCGTGCGGCCGCGGACCCGGACGTACATCCACGCGAACGCGGCGACGCCGGGGGAGGACCCGCAGGTGCTGGCGGTCCTCGGTCGGTTGTCCGCCGGGGCGTTCACCGCCCGGTCGCTCGTCGTCGCGGCCGCGGGGCTGCTCGACCAGGTCGTCGCGACGAACGAGCCCGGGGTCGGGGTCGACCGCGTGCTGCTCGATGCCGCCGAGAACGCCGTGTACCAGGCGCAGGTCGAGATCGGGCCGCGGGTGCTGCGGTCGGCGTCCGAACTGTTCGAGGTCGGCGGGGCGTCCGCGGCCGACCGCACCCGGGCGCTCGACCGGCACTGGCGGAACGCCCGCGTCGTGGCATCGCACAACCCGGCCGTCTACAAGGAGCGGCTCGTGGGGAAGTACGCGCTGCACGGGCGGGGGCCGGTGGACGCGTGGGAGAAGTACCACGAGGTGGGGCCGACGCGGTTCTGAGGGGGCGCTGCCGCGGGGCGGCGGCGGAGACTCGGCGTAGGCGACACTTCTCGCGTCCCGAGCGCCGAGCAGTGTCGCTCAGCCCGAGTCTCGGCCCCCGCGCGACGAGTCTCGGGGCGCCTACGCCCAGCCGAGCTCGTGCAGCCGCTCGTCGTCGATGCCGTAGAAGTGCCCGATCTCGTGCACGAGGGTGGTGTGCACCTCGTCCTTGAGCTCCTCGACGGTGTCGCACTCGGCCAGGTGCTGCTTGCGGAACACCACGATGCGGTCGGGCAGCTCACCGAAGCCGTACTGCCCGCGCTCGGTCGCCGCGATGCCGTCGTACACGCCGAAGAGCTCTTCGCCGTTCTCCGGCTCGTCCTCGACCACGAACACCACGTTGTCGAGCCCGTCGACCATCTCGTCGGGGAGCAGGTCGAGTTCGTCGGTCACGAGCTGCTCGAAGTCGTCGGCGGACATCTCCATCACGCAGGGATCGTCCCACACCGCGCTGACCACTCGCGGCGAAGCCGCACGGCGCCGGAGGCGCCCAGACAAACACTGAGGGAGAGCCCCGGTTGCGTCACACGCAACAGGACTCTCCCTCGACTGGGGTGAATAACGGGTCTCGAACCCGCGACCTCCTAGACCACAACCAGGCGCTCTACCAACTGAGCTATATCCACCATGCACACACCGGCGGACCGGCGCGACCACTCAATAGTAGTACATGCTGCGGGCGGTGCCGACCACCCGTGTCGTCACTCGGCCGCAGGCTGGGCCAAGCGCGGTTCCCACTTCTCGACGACCTCGGCCTGGACGGCACGCACCTCGTCGGTGGTCGGCCCCGGCTCGGCGACGAAGCCCGCGCGGCGGTAGTACTCGGGCTCGCGGATCGACTCGAGGATGTCCGCGAGGGCCCGGTGCCCACCGTGCTTCTCCGGCGAGTTGAAGTACACGCGCGGGAACCAGCGGCGGCAGAGCTCCTTGATGCTCGACACGTCGACGCTGCGGTAGTGCAAGTGGCCGTCGACGCGGGGCATGTACTTGGACAGGAACGCGCGGTCGGTGCCGATGGTGTTGCCGGCCAGGGGCGGTGCCCTCGGCCGGGACGTGCTCGAGGATGTACTCGAGCACCTGGTACTCGGCGTCCGCCAGGCTGACGCCGTTCGGGATCTCCTCGATGAGTCCCGACGTGACGTGCATGTTCGTCACGAACTCGTTCATGTTGTCGAGCGCGGACTGGTCCGGCTTGATCACGATGTCGAATCCGGGGTGCACGGGCTCGAGGTCGAAGTCGGTGATGACCACGGCCACCTCGACGAGTTCGTCGACCTCGAGGTCGAGGCCGGTCATCTCGCAGTCGATCCAGACGAGGCGGTCATTCGCGGTTGCCATGTGCACGATCCTATTCCCGGCCTGCGCACGCCCCGTGCGCGGGTGGTGCGCGGCCGGTGTGGGGCTCGCGTCCGCGGCTGGTGCGCGGTCCCGTCCCCCGAACCCGCGAGCGGGCGAAATGCCCGGGTCGTGTCGCGGGGCACACGGGTGTTTCGCCCGCTCGCGGGCGCGGCGGTGCCGGAGGCGCGTGTGGCGGTGGTGGTGACGGCCTGGAGGCCCGGTGCCGGTCCGCCGGGCTGGCGCCGGGCCTCCCGGCTGGTCGCGTCCGGTGCGCGCACCGCGAGCGGGCGAAATGCCGCGGTTGCGCGGCGGGGTGACGCGGACATTTCGCCCGCTCGGCGAGACGCTCGGCGAGACCCTGGGGAGGGCCTGCGCTCTGGCCGCTCCGCGCCAGCGCGAGCGGGCGAAATGCCCGGGCCGCGTCGGGCGGCACCCGGGTGTTTCGCCTGCTCGCGGAAGACGGGGCGGGGCGGGAGGGTGAGGGCCGTGGTGGTGACCGCCTGGAGGCCCCGTGGCGGTCCGTCGGACTGGCGCCGCGCCTCCAGGCTGGTCGCGCCCAGTGCGCAGAGCGCGAGCGGGCGGAATACCCGGGCCACGTTGCAGGGAACCCAGACATTCCGCCCGCTCGCGGACAGCCAGTCAGCCAGCCAGCCAGCCGGACGACGGCAGGCGGACGTGCGTGCGTGCAGTGCGCAGTGCGCAGAGCGCGAGCGGGCGAAATACCCGGGCCGCGTCGGGAGGCACCCGGGTGTTTCGCCCGCTCGCGGAAGCGGCAGCGGGGCGGGGGGGGAGAGGTGTGCGGCTAGGACATCTCGCCGGCGCCGATCGCCTCGGCCTCGACGCGCTCCGGCTCGGCACCGTCGTCCACGCGGCGCAGGACCTTCGTGGTGCAGAGGATGACGACGAACGCGACGGCAACGGACGCTCCGGCGAAGACGTACGCGGCCGAGGGGGCGTACGCGTCGGCGAGCAGGGTCGCGACGGGCGGGGCGATGGCGCCGCCGATGAAGCGGACGGCCGAGTAGGCGCTCGAGGCGACCGAGCGGGGCAGGTCCGTGGCCTCCATGACGCACTCGGTGAGCACCGTGTTCAGCACACCGAGCACGAGGCCACCGATGATGACGCAGATGATGAGGCCGACCTGCGAGTCCACGACGACGGCCGCGGCGAAGAGGTCGAGTGCCAGCAGGGGCAGCGCGATCTTCAGCACCGTCGTCCTGCGGAGACGGGCGGTGAGCATCGGGGCGACCCAGACGGAGGTGATCGCGAGACCGAGGCCCCAGCCGAAGAACGTGAAGCCGATGCCGAGCGCACCGAAGCCGAGCGGGAACGGCGTGTAGGCGAGCAGGACGAAGAAGCCGATGTTGTAGAAGAGCGCGGTCGCGGCGAGTGCGGCGAGTGCGGGACGGCCGAGGGCGCGGAACGGCGCCGAGAGCTTCGTGGGCGTGGGCTTCTCGAGGCTGCCGGTCTTGAGGAGCGCCACGATGGCGATGAACGCGACGGCCATCAGGGTGGTGACCCCGAAGAACGGGCCGCGCCAGCTGACCGACCCGAGCAGCCCGCCGACGAGCGGGCCGACGGCGATGCCGAGGCCGAGCGCTGCCTCGTACAGGATGATCGCCGAGGCGGTCCCGCCCGACGCCGCACCGACGATGGTCGCCAGGGCGGTGGAGATGAAGAGCGCGTTGCCGAGGCCCCAACCGGCACGGAAGTCGATGATGCTCCACACGCTGTTCGACGTCGCGGCGAGGACCGAGAACACGACGATGAGCGCCAGGCCGATGAGCAGCGTGCGCTTCGCGCCGATGCGGCTCGAGACCCAGCTCGTGAAGAACATCGCGACGCCGGTGACGGCCAGGTAGCTCGTGAAGAGCAGTTCGGTCTGCGCCGGGGTCGCCTTGAGCGATCCAGCGATCGCGGGGAGGATCGGGTCGACGAGGCCGATGCCCATGAAGGCGACGACGCAGGCGAAGGCGATCGCCCAGACCGCTGAGGACTGCTTGAGGATGGAGCCGGACTGGCCGGCAGGTGCGTGGGCGTTCACGCGGTGGTCTCCGTTCTGGTGGTGGTGCGCTGGGCGATCAGGACGGACGCGTGGTGCAGCACATCCCAGTCGTCGTCGGTGAGGTCGGCGAACAACGGGCCGACCGTGTCGGTGAGCGTGGCGCGCCAGGCGGTGAGCCGGGCACGGCCCGCGTCGGTGATCTCGATGAGCTGGCCGCGGGAGTCGTCGGGGTCGACGCTCCGCGTGACCAGGCCGTCGGCGAGCATGCCCGTGACGAGCCGGGTCATCGTGGGCTGCGCCACGCGCGGGCCGCCGCGAGCTCACCGAGCCGGAGCGGCTCGTCGGACTCCAGGATGCCGAGCGTGCGCCAGACCGCTGCCGACGTGGTGTTGCCCGTCGACTGCGCGGCGCTGCGGATCAGGCGGTTGACGGAGACGAGAAGCGTCTCGATCGTCTGCGCGCGCGTTGTTTCCATAGCTGAACTATATAGCGATGCTATGCATTGCGCAACAGACCGCATCAGGGGCCGCCTGGTAGAAGGGATGCATGAGCGACATCACCATCCACGAAGGCGACGAGTACACCGCGATCTTCCACGGCGGACCCTTCGACGGCACGACCGACACCCGCACCGCGACGAGCGACGCGCTGGACGACGAGGTCACGGTGTTCGCCGACGTCGAGGGCCTGCAGACGGCCTTCACCTACCGCGCCACCAAGTCCCGTCAGGTCCTCGACCAGACCTCGGTCGAGTTCACCTACGAGCCGGGGGAGTCCGACCCGGTGGACGACCTCGCTGACCGCGGCGACCGCAGCGGCGAGTTCGACCGGGAGTAGAACCCCGCGCCGCCGCGTTGCACGGTCACATGCAGCTCGACCTCTGGACGTCCGCCTTCTGTGCGCCGTGCGCCGCCGCCCGCCGGGTGTCGGCCGAGGCCTCGGAGCTCGTCCCCGGGCTCGCCGTGACCGAACGCGACGTGGCGTCGTACCCCGACGACGCAGAGGACCTCGGCATCCGTTCCACGCCCACGATCATCGTGCGGCGGGAGGACGGTGCCGAGGTCTTCCGTTCACCCGGGGTCCCCACCCGCGACCAGCTCCTGCTGGCGATCGCCAAGGCCCTCTGACGCGGCTGCGCCCGCCGCACGGTCGCCGCCCGCCGCACGGTCGCCGCCCGCCTCGCCATCGCCGCCCGCTGCCCGCTGCGACGTCGGCGCCGCCACCACGACCGGCTCCGGCGGGTCGACCAGCGCCCTGGCCTTCCGCGCGAGCCGCTTCGTCGTCCGGATCGGCGCCCCGATCACGAGGGCGAGCCAGCCCAGCGCCGAGCGGTCCGCTCCGCCCAGGGCGTTCTTCCGCTCCAGGCCCGGCGCAGTACCCCGCCCCGGCTGCGGCGTGCGGGTTCCCGGTCGACGAGCGTCCCGGTGTCCCGCTGCACCATGAGCGCGGTGAGCCGGCGCTGCCAGTCGTCGTCCGAGGCCGGGTGGAAGTAGTTGTCCTGCATCCAGCTCGGGCGGACCGTCCCGAACCGGCCGTCCACCAGGTCGACCGAGTCGCCCTCGAGGCCGCTCGACACGAACACCTCGTTGATGAGGTGGCGGCCGATGCCGAAGTCCGTCAGCGTCAGCGCGGGCACACCACGTGCGGCCGCTTCGAGGACCGCCGTCGAGCTGATCGTCACGAGGGCCACCGCACGGTCGAGGGTGTTCGGCCATCGGCCCGCTCTCGACCACCAGGTTGGGCGGTGCGTCGGCCGGCACGAGGTCGGGGTACGGGTGTTCCTCACGGTGCGTCTGGTGTTCGCCGGCGGCCGCGCGGGTCTTGATCGACGCGCCACTCCAGGTGCTGCCGTGCGGTCGCGACGAGCCACTCCACGACGAGGGCCCGGTCGACGCGCTCCAGCGGGACGCTCGGCTGGGCCGCGAAGACGACGGCGTCGCGGACGGGTGCGCCGTTCGTGCCGCGTCCTGGCGATGGCGCTCGCAGTCGCGCCCGTGCTGGCGGTCGCGCTCCGGGCGAAGGGCAGCGTGGCGAGCGCGAAGTGCGGCTCCACACCGCCCTCGGTCGCCATCTCCTCGTACGCCCGTACCTCGCGGTGGCTGTGCAGCACGAACAGGTCGGCACGCGCACGGAAGAAGATGCCCTTCCACTTCGCCGGGAACGAGATGCCCGGCAGGCCGGACACCAGCACCGGCCGGTCCGGGATCCGGCGGTGCACCTCGTCGATGACGAGTTCGGCGACCGGGCCGATCAGGGACACGAGGACGGCGTCGGGCGGATCGACGCGGAGCTCCTCGACGACGGCGTCGACGTCCTTCGGCGTCGGCGGCGTCGTGCGCAGGTGCGCGAGTCGTGCGTCGAGCCCGCGGAACGCCGAGCGCAGCTGCTTCGCGCTGGCCGAACGCGGCGTCGCGACGGTCCGCAGGTCGAGGTCCCAGCCGGCCGGTGCCGCCGCGAGCAGGTGGGCGCCCCACTTGGCGAACGAGTCGGTGTCGACCAGGGCGACCACACGTCGGCCGCGGGATGACGGGCCGGACGGGAGGCGCGCCTCCCGTCCGACGGTCGACGCACCCCCGTCAGCCGGCACGTCCAGGGCGCCGGTCTCGTCGACCGGGCCGCTCACGCGGTCGCTGCTCACGTGGTCTCCGCTCACGCGCCGACGCGGCGCAGCTTCGCGAGCGGCGCCCGCTCGCCGGCGGTCGGATGGGTGCTGCATGCGCTCACGCGCCGACGCGGCGCAGCTTGGCGAGCGGCGCCCGCTCGCCCGGGAAGATGCGCTTCACCCCGTCACCGAGCGCGGTCTCGATGATCCGGATGTCCCGCGCCAGGGTCTTCAGGCCGTGCGGCTCGAGCGAGGCCGCGTGGTCCGAGCCCCACATCGTGCGGTCGAGCGTGATGTGCCGTTCGACCGCGGTCGCTCCGAGGGCCACGGCGGCGATCGAGATCTGCAGGCCCGGCTCGTGGCCGGAGTACCCGACCGGAACGCCCGAGTAGCGGTGCGCGAGGGTGTCGATCATGCGCAGGTTCGCCTCCTCGGCGGGGAGCAGGTACGTCGACGTGGCGTGCATGAGCACGAGGCGGTCGGTCCCGAGGGCGTCGACGGCGGCGTCGATCTGCTCGAGCGTCGACATGCCCGTCGACAGGATGACGGGCTTGCCGGTCGCTGCGACGGCCGCGAGCATCCCGAGGTCGGTCACCGACGCCGAGGCGATCTTGTACGCGACGACGTTGAGGTCCTCGAGGAAGTCCACCGACGGCTCGTCCCAGGGGAGGCGAACCAGTCGAGGCCACGCAGCGTCGCGTGGTCGCCGATCTCGATGTACTGGTCGCGGTCGAACTCGACGCGGTAGCGGTACTCCAGGTAGGTCATCTCGCCCCACGGGGTGCTGCGGGGCGTGTTCTTCATGTGCTCGGGCGTGGAGATCGCCGGGGTGCGCTTCTGGAACTTGACGGCCTGCAGCCCGGCGTCGGCGGCGACGTCGATGAGCTGCTTCGCGATGTCGACGTCACCGTTGTGGTTGAGGCCGATCTCGCCGATGAGGTACGCGGGGTGGCCCGCGCCGATCGTGGACGTGCCGATGGTGACGGTCATGGTGCTCCGTTCAGTGCGGGGCTGCCCGCGTCGGGGATGGGTCGTGGTCGGGGATCTGGGGAGCGACGACATCGGCCGTGACTTCGGCCGCGGCTTCGGCCGTGACTTCGGCCGTGACTTCGGCCGTGACTTCGGCCGCGATCAGGTCGGTCTCGTCGTCGATGTCGATCGCGCCGGCGGGGTCGACGGCGATGAGCTCGACGCGGCCGTGGAAGCGGTGCCGGTGCTGCCGGAAGCCGTTGGTCCGCATGACGTACGAGGCGCCGGTCTCGGCGGTACTCGGCCGCGCGGTCCTGGCGACGCGGACGGGTGGCCGCGTCGTGGTTCACGGCGACGGCGGAACCGTCGTCGGCGACCCGCCACAGGAACGCGTGCGACGGCGCTGCGGCGAACACGACGTCGGCGTGCCCTCCGAGACGCGCCGGATCGCCGTGTCGAGGTCGTCCGGGTCGATGAACGGCGAGGTCGCCTGCAGGAACACCAGGACCTCGGGCAGCGCACCGCCGGCGGCCTCGAGTTCGTCGAGCACGTGGAGCAGCGCGGACTCCGATGACGCCTGGTCGCCCGCGAGGTCGGCCGGCCGTCGGACCACGTCGGCACCGGCGGCGCGGGCCTCCGCGGCGATGGCGTCACCGTCGGTCGTGACGACCACGGCGTCGATCAGTGCTGCGCTGCGTGCCGACTCCACGGCCCGGCGGACGAGCGACCGGCCGCCGACGGTCCGGAGGTTCTTGCCCGGGATGCCCTTCGAGCCGGCGCGTGCGGGGACGACGGCGAGGACGGTGGCCGAGGAGTGCATCTCCCGGACGGTACGAAGCGCGGGTGTCCCGGAGGCGAACTGCGGGCAGACGACGGCCGAACCGTTCCGGAACCGCTCGACCGGCGGGTCCCGGTTAGAATCGACGTCGCTCGCCTCCGTAGCTCAGTGGATAGAGCAGGTGGTTCTACCCACCGTGCCGCGGGTTCGATTCCTGCCGGGGGCACGACGCGAACGGGCCGCCATCCGATCGGATGGCGGCCCGTTGCTCGTTCGTGGGGGGTGTCGGACGCTGGGTGCTGGGTGCTGGGTGCTGCTTGTCCGTGCCCGCTACTCGTCGTCGTCCGCGGCGCGGCGGCGGAGTTCGGAGGCGCTGATCGGCTGCGTGTGCGTCGCCTCGGACGTCTCGTCCGCGTCCGTGGGCTCTGCCGGCGCCTGGGTGATGCGGGTCGGGATCGACGTCGTGTTCGTCGTGCCCGGGGTCTCGACCCTCGGAGCAGGAGCGGATGCCGGGGTCGTCGGTGCGCCCGGGGTCGTCGGGACGTCGTTGGCGGGCGTCCGGTTGACGTGGGCGTCGGCCGAGGTGGGCGCCGGCGTCGCGACGGTGGACGACGCGGGACGGTCGGTGCCGCGGGCCGGGGTCACCCGGTCGGCGTCACCGAAGGCCTTGGTGACGGCGTCGTCGTCCACCACCTCGGTGTCGTCGGTGCCGCGGCTCGGGTTGGAGCGTGCGGGGACGTGGGTGTGCCGAGCGCCGGGCGCACGGGCGGTGCGGCGTCGTCACCGTAGACGCGGGTGGTGTTCTCGCCGTAGGAGCGGGTGGCGTTGGCGTCCGACCCACCGCGGTTCACCGAGAACCCGGGTCCTGCAGCGGGAGCGGACGCCGACCCGGCTGCGGCAGCGGGGCGCCACCGGCGGGGGCCGACCCGGCGTTGGCCGGGGCCGACGGCGCGGAGGCGGGCGTGCCTCCTGGACGCTGTGCCGGACGCAGGGAAGTCGTCGTCGGCGTCGGGCGCTCGACGGGAGCGGCCTGAGCGGGCGCTGCCGGGGTCTGCGGGCGGGCGGTGCTGTTCTGGTCGGCGTTCCAGTCCTGCTGGCGCTTGATCAGGTCGGCATCCGGGTCGGGGGACTCGAACTTCCAGCGCTCGAGGTCGGCCTTGAAGAGCTTGCGTGCGCGGCCCGGACGGGCCTGCCACTCGAGCAGGCGGTCGCGGAACTCCGCGAGCGACTGGTCGGCCTGGAAGCTGAAGGTCGACGAGTTCTTCTTGATGTCGGCGATCTCGTGCTGTGCCCAGTTGGCGGCGAGGGGCGCACCCTGCACGGGGAGCAGCCGGAGCCGGATGTCGGCATCCTCTGCCAGGTGGTCCGCGTAGCCGCGTTCGTCGTGCCCGAGCGAACCCCAAGCAGCGGCCTTGCGCGCCGCGGAGATGATCGCCGCGACGGCGGCGTTCTTCGACTCGCGCTCCTGCAGGGCCACGACCCGTTTGGTCGCACCCCGTCCGATGAGCGCCGCGATCACGCCGGCGACGACGATGGCGACGAAGGGGATCACGGCACCCGAGATCACCCGCCACCCGTCGTCGGACGAAGTCCAGTCGGTCAGCTCGTTCCACCAGTCCATGCGCGCACCATACTCACCGAAACGGTCAGGCCCCGGGGAGGACGAACGGCGTTCCGCGCATCCGACCCGAGATGATTCCAATCTGGAACATCATGACCAGCGGAGGCAGTCCACGGCGTCGTCGGCGGACCACACGTTCGGCAGCTCGACGAACCGACGCTCGGTCGCGACGTAGCGACGGGCGCGGTAGGCGGTGTCACCGGCGACGTCGATGCGGTCGACGTAGCCGACGATCTCGCCGTTGGCGCGGGTCACGCGGCTCAGGTCGTCGCGGACGTCGAGGATGCGGTAGTCGCCGCGCGACCGGGAGAGCGGGACGGTGCGGATCCGCAGTGCGGGTTCGGTCGTGGTCTGCATCGTGGCCTCCTGGTCGGTGTGGTCTCGACGTTACGGGCCACCACCGACACGCCGGGGCCGTGCTGACGCATCGTGGACGGCAGGGTGGGCGGTGCGTGCTGTGGAGGGCATGTCCCCGGTCCGGCCCCGCGCGGATGTCGGGGAGGTAGGTTGTGGCCATGACCACGTTCGTGCTCGCAGGTGGATGTTTCTGGTGTCTCGACGCCGTGTACCGCACGCTCCAGGGCGTGCAGGACGTGGAGTCCGGCTACATCGGCGGTCGGGTGGAGAACCCGTCGTACGAGCTGGTGTGCACGGGGTCGACCGGTCACGCCGAGGCGGTCGCGGTCACCTTCGACGAGACGGTGATCCCGGCCGAGGTCATCCTCGACGTGTTCTTCACGCTGCACGACCCGCGGCAGCTCAACCGGCAGGGTGCCGACGTCGGCACGCAGTACCGCTCGGCGATGTTCCCGGCCGACGACGCGCAGCGCGCACTGTTCGAGCAGGCGATCGAGCGCGCGTCCGACATCTGGGACGGCGGGATCGTCACCACGATCGAGCCGCTCTCGACGTTCTACCCAGCGGAGGAGTACCACCAGGACTTCTTCGCGAAGAACCCCGGTCAGGGCTACTGCCTCGCAGTCGCGCTGCCCAAGGTGAACAAGGTCCGCAAGGCCTACAGTCAGTACATCCTGGCGTCCTGATCCTCGGGCGTCGGGGCCACGAGGAGGTGGTCGAACGATGACGAACAACACCGGGACCTGGGTCGCGATCGGTCCGGCAGGTGCGGTGGGCAGCATCCACCGTGCCGCGGACGGCTTCCAGGTCGAGCTCTACGGACGAGGGCGCACCGGCGGGCTCTACCCGTCGCTCGAGTCGGCGAAGGGCGCGGTCCACGCGGCGCTCGGCCCGCTCGCGGCGCGGCCCGAGTTCCGAGCGCACTAGCGGTCCAGGGCCGGACAGGAGGCCCGGGGGACTCGTCCTCCACAGGTCGCCTGGTCGGGTCCACACGCCACAGATCGAGCCCGGGGCTGCTTCCGCAGCCCCGGGCTCGATGACGATCGACGCATGAACGACATCATCACCGTCTGCGGAATCGTCGCCACGGAACCCCGTCACCTCGTCACCGAGACCGGCATCGCCATCACGAGCCTGCGCCTCGCCTCACCGTCACGTCGATGGGACCGGGCCAGCGCGGCCTGGGTCAACGGTGCGACCAACTGGTACACCGTCACCGCGTTCCGCTCCCTCGCGTCGAACGTGTTCAAGTCCCTGAAGAAGGGCGACCGCATCGTCGTGTCCGGCCGCGTCCGGATCCGCACCTGGGAGCGCGACGGCCGGGGCGGCACGTCGGTCGAGATCGATGCCGACGGCATCGGGCACGACCTGGCGTGGGGCATCAGCAACTGGGTCCGGGTGCCGCGGCAGGTGAACGACACCACGTCCGGGCACGGCGGCGTGCGGGGCGTCGATCCCCGAACCGGCGAGGTGCACGGCGGCGGCCTCGTCGCTGCTCCGGCGCTCGACGGTCAACGGCACGAGCACGGGCAGGACGCCGGCCACGAGCTCGGGGCGGACCCTCAGGCGGAGACCGACCACCGGGCCGAGGCCGACCACGGCGACGGGCCCGACCACGAGAACGAGGCCGGGACCGACCACGGGCTGGACGGCGCGGACGCGGTCGGGCCGTCCGAGCGGATGCTCGAGCAGGACGGAGCCGCATTCGACCCCCAGCCGTCGGATGACGACGGGCCGCTCACTCGGGCCGCCGCGTGACCCTGGTCAGACGCGCCGGACGGTCACCACTTCTGCGCGATCATCCCGATGCCGGACACCTGGTCGGTGTCCCAGTTGCCGCCGCGCGGCAGCCCGGAGACCCGACCGTTGATCCGGAACGTCGCTCCTGGACCGCCGGCTTGTTGATCTGGGTCGCCTTGATGCCGTGGAACGAGAAGTTCGTGTTCCACGTGCCGTTCAGACCGGTCCGGCCCTTGACGTTGCCCACCGTGATGCGGGTGTCCTGGACAGTGGAGTGCACGACGTCGCCGTTGAGGCGGCCGTTCGCCTCGGCGTTGAAGAACAGCCGACCGTCCAGGTTGAGCTTGAGCGTGCCGATCGTCTTGTGGTTGACGATCATCGTCGCGACGTCGTTCTGGTACCAGCGCATCCCGATCGGGGTGTTCTTGTTCGTCGCCGGACCGAGGTACCCGTAGGTGAACTTGCCGTTCTGCACCCGCTCCCAGATGAAGCGCGGCTTGCCCTTGCTCTCAGGCGAGCCCTTGTCCGACTGGATGCCGAACGCGTAGGCGTTGTTGTGGGCGTCGTGCACGTTGATGTACGACGAGTACCCCGTACCTGCCCCGTCCGCGCTGATGGTCGCCGTGTAGAGCAGGTACGGGGAGCCCTTCGGCACTGCGCCGGCGGCCGTCGCCGGAGACGCAGGCGCGACGAGGGCAGCGGTGAGCGCGATCGCTCCGAGGAAGGGGAGCGCGAGTCGGCGCAGTCGTGTGGCGTGCCTGGTCATGGTTGTCATCCCGTCCGTGATCCTGAGCCGGTCCGCGTCGTGGTGAGCGACGGGCCCCGAGGTGGTTGGCGAGGACAACCTACGTCGTCGTCACGGATCCCGACAGACCCCCGTTCCGCCGGGTGCGCGAAGCGGCGATCCGGTGCCGGGCGCGCGACGCACCGACGGGGTCACTACACTTGGGGCCGATATGGCTGAGTACATCTACCAGATGGTCCGCGCCCGCAAGGCGGTCGGCGACAAGCTGATCCTCGACGACGTCACGATGTCGTTCCTCCCCGGCGCCAAGATCGGCGTCGTGGGACCGAACGGTGCGGGCAAGTCGACGATCCTGAAGATCATGGCCGGTCTCGACCAGCCGTCGAACGGCGAGGCGAAGCTCACGCCGGGCTTCACCGTCGGCATCCTCATGCAGGAGCCGGAGCTCGACGAGACGAAGACCGTGCTCGAGAACGTCCAGGAAGGCGTCGGCGAGATCCACGCGAAGCTCGCCCGCTTCAACGAGATCTCCGCGCTGATGGCCGAGCCCGACGCCGACTTCGACGCGCTCCTCGCCGAGATGGGCACGCTGCAGGAGGAGATCGACGCCGCCGACGCGTGGGACCTCGACTCGCAGCTCGAGCAGGCCATGGCCGCGCTCCAGTGCCCCCGGGGGACGAGCTCGTCACGCACCTGTCCGGCGGTGAGAAGCGTCGTGTCGCGCTCTGCAAGCTCCTGCTCCAGAAGCCCGACCTGCTCCTGCTCGACGAGCCCACCAACCACCTGGACGCCGAGAGTGTGCAGTGGCTCGAGCAGCACCTGCAGCAGTACCACGGTGCCGTCCTCGCCGTGACCCACGACCGGTACTTCCTGGACCACGTGGCCCAGTGGATCGCCGAGGTCGACCGTGGTCGCCTCTACCCGTACGAGGGCAACTACTCGACGTACCTCGAGAAGAAGCGTGCGCGCCTCGAGGTGCAGGGCAAGAAGGACGCGAAGCTCGCGAAGCGCCTGTCCTCCGAGCTCGACTGGGTCCGCAGCAACACCAAGGGCCGTCAGGCGAAGTCGAAGGCCCGTCTCGCCCGGTACGAAGAGATGGTCACCGAGGCCGAGCGCACCCGCAAGCTCGACTTCGAGGAGATCGTGATCCCCGTGGGCCCGCGTCTGGGCTCGCAGGTCATCGACGCCGAGAAGTTGCACAAGCAGTTCGGTGAGCGCGTCATCATCGGTGACCTGTCCTTCACGCTGCCCCGCAACGGCATCGTCGGTGTCATCGGCCCGAACGGTGTCGGCAAGACGACGCTGTTCAAGACGATCGTCGGGCTCGAGCCCCTCGACGGCGGCACGCTGAAGATCGGCGACACGGTCGACATCTCGTACGTCGACCAGAGCCGCGGCGGCATCGACCCGAACAAGAACCTGTGGGAGGTCGTGTCCGACGGGCTCGACTACATCCAGGTCGGCAAGACCGAGATCCCGTCCCGCGCGTACGTCTCGCAGTTCGGGTTCAAGGGCCCGGACCAGCAGAAGCGTGCTGGCATCCTGTCCGGTGGTGAGCGCAACCGTCTGAACCTCGCGCTGACCCTCAAGCAGGGCGGCAACCTGCTGCTCCTCGACGAGCCGACGAACGACCTGGACGTCGAGACCCTCGGCAGCCTCGAGAACGCCCTGCTCGAGTACCCCGGTTGCGCCGTGGTCATCACCCACGACCGGTGGTTCCTCGACCGCATCGCGACCCACATCCTGGCGTGGGAAGGCCTCAACGAGGACGGCACGCCGAACTGGTACTGGTTCGAGGGCAACTTCGAGGCGTACGAGGAGAACAAGATCGAGCGCCTCGGTGCCGACGCCGCGAAGCCCGGGCGCGCGACGTACCGCAAGCTCACCCGCGACTGACCCGCGTGGCGAGACTGCACGCTCCCATCCGCATGCGGTGGAGCGACATCGACGCCTACGGCCACGTCAACAACTCCGCGATGCTGCGCCTGCTCGAAGAGGCGCGCATCGTGGGGTTCTGGGGCCCGGACGCCGGTGAGCTGTCGGCTGACGGCAGCCTTCCCGAGCCGATCATCGACGGTCGGCCGGGCTCCGGCACGATGACGGTGATCGCCGGACAGCGCCTCGAGTACCTCGCGTCGATCCCGTACCTGCGCCAGCCGCTCGACATCCAGATGTGGATCGGGCGGCTCGGTGGGGCGAGCGTCGACGTGTCGTACGAGGTCTGGTCGCCGGTCGGGCAGCAGCCAGCCGAGCTCTACACCCGGGCGACGACCGCGCTCGTCATGGTGGACGCCGCCACGAACCGTCCTCGGCGGCTGACCGCGGCCGAGCGTGCGGCGTGCGAGCAGTACCTCGAGGCGCCGGTGGAGTTCAGCCGCCCGTAGGGACCCGCATCATCCCCTCCTGCGCCACGGTCGCCAGCAGGCGTCCGTCGCGGGAGAACATCCGGCCGAACGCGAGCCCCCGGCCGCCCTGCGCACTGGGGGACTCCTGCGTGTACAGGACCCACTCGTCGGCCCGACCGTCGCGGTGCCACCACATCGCGTGGTCGAGGCTGGCGCTCTTCACGCCGGGCGTGCCCCAGGCGACGCCGTGCCGCCGCATGATCGGTTCGAGGATCGACAGGTCGCTGGCGTACCCGAGGACCGCACGGTGCAGCGCGGGGTCGTCCGGCAGGTCGCCCTGCACACGGAACCAGACCGCCTGGTGCGGCACGTGCTCGCCCTGCACGTCGACGAACACCGGTCCCTCGACGTGCCGCAGGTCGATCGACCGTTCGGCCCAGGCCTTGGCGACGGGGTGGTCGATGGTGGACAGGATCGACGCGGCGGACGGCAGCGACTCCGGTGACGGCGTGTCCACCGGGTACGGGTCCTGGTGCTCGACCCCGGTGTCCGGCACCTGGAACGACGCGATCATCGAGAAGATCGGCACACCGCGCTGGTAGGCCTGCACGCGCCGCGTCGCGAAGGACCGACCGTCGTGGATGCGTTCGACGCCGAAGGTGATCGGCACGTCGATGTCGCCGGGGCGCAGGAAGTACCCGTGCATCGAGTGGATGTCACGCCCCTCGATGGTGGCCTGCGCAGCGACGATGCACTGGGCGAGCACCTGACCGCCGAACACCCGCCCACCGGGGGACCAGTGGTTCGCGCCGGTGAGGATCGTCTCACCCGTGCTCGCACCGGTGTCCTCGAGTCGGAGTGTCCGCAGGAAGTCGGGTTCGCCGTTCACGTGGTGCAGTCTACGAACACAGGGTGCGCCGGTAGGATCGGTTCGACATGGGCACCTCGTTCACGCTTCCCGACGCCGCCTCCCTCGGTGACCTCCGCACGTACCTCGGACGTGCCGCTCGGATCGAGGACGGTTCGGTCCGGCTCATCGCCGACTCAGGTGTCCTCGCGGTCTACACGGCGATCCTGTACCCCCTCGGGCTCCTCGACGAGCTGCCGACGGTGCTCGGCCTCCGCACGTTCTCGCTCACCGAGCCCGCGACGATCGACGTCGTGGTGCCGCTGCAGTCCCTGCTCGAGCGCCTCCGGCTCCTCGCCGAGGCGCAGGACGCCGAGCACGCCGACGGTGCCGACCCGACGCGGGCCACCCCGATCGAGGTCGAGCTCCCGCACGAGGTCCACACCGTGACGTGGGCGGCGATCTCCCCGCCCCGTGGCGGATGGGTGCCGCTGCCCGACGTCTCGCCGGAGCTGCTGCGCCGCGCCACCCGTGACGGCATCGCCGAGGTCGCCGACGCTGTCCCGACCAACGCGGGTGAGGCGATCATCCGCAAGGTGCGATCCGAGGTCTGGGGCCGTCCGGTGCCGGGCATCGAGCACCTGCCGGCTGGTGCAGGCTTCGCGGGGGAGAGCCTCGGCTTCCTCGGGCACGACCCGGTCCGCCTGTTCGAGACGGGCCCGTGGAGCCGTCTGACGACGTCGCGCGGGCACGTGCTCGTCAAACGCCGCGCCTGGACCCTGAACCTGTAGCGAACGTCACGTCCTGGCGAGGTGGTTGGCTGGCCGCATGCACGTCTTGCTCACCGGCGCGTCCGGGTACATCGGTTCTTCCGTCCTCCGCGCCCTCGTCGCCCACGGGCACGAGGTGACCTCCATCGTCCGCTCCGACGAGAAGGCGCAGCACGTGCGTGACGCCGGTGGGCACGCCCTCGTCGGGGACGTCACCGACACCGAGGTCGTCGAGCGACTGCTGCACGAGACCGACGGCGTCGTCCACACGGCGTCCGCGCCCGACGTCGACCCGGACTTCACCGCGACGGTCCTTCGCTCGTCCGTCGGCACACCGAAGCCGTTCGTGCACACCGGCGGCATCTTCACCTTCGGCAACTCGACGGACATCTCCGAGCAGTCGCCGATCGATCCGCCAGAACTGACGTCGTGGCGCACGGCGAACGAGGCTGCCGTGCGGGCGAGCGACGTGCGGACCACGATCGTCGCCCCGGGCATCGTGTACGGGCGCGGTGCCGGCATCCCCGCGATGTTCGTCAGCGACGGCACCCAGCCGGTCACGCTGGTCGGTGACGGCTCGCAGCGCTGGACCACGGTGCACGTCGACGACCTCGGCGAGCTCTACGTCCTGGCGCTGGAGTGTGCCGAGCAGGACGGGTACATCGTCGCCGCGACCGGGGACAACCCGACGGTGCGCGAACTCGCCGAAGCGGGGGCGCACGGCGCACCGGTCGTCGCCGAGAGCGTCGATGCTTCGCGCGAGCGACTCGGTGAGGCCTTCGCCGACGCGCTGCTCCTGCACCAGGAGGCGTCCGGATCCCACGCCCGCTCCGCCTTCGGCTGGAACCCGACGCACCCGTCCCTGGTCCAGGACCTCGCCACCGGCTCGTACGTGCGCTGAGGACGACGAACGGCCCTCGACGACGGCGTCAGCGCCGCCGAGGTTCCACAACACGCCGCGCGCCGTTCGCCGAGGTTCCACGAACGGGACGAGACGGCACCGAGATGTGCAGATTTCGGAACCTGGGCGGCAGGCGGAACGTGGGCGGCAGGCGGAACGTGGGCGGCAGTCGGAACGTGGGCGGCTGAAGAGCTGGCGTCAGTCGAAGGTGTTCGTCATGGCGTGCGCGGCGCGGTCGAGGTACGCCCAGAGCTCGGCCTCGTCGAGGGGTGCGAGCTGCAGGGACTCGACGGCCTCGCGCATGTGGTGCAGCCAGCGCTCGCGGGCCTCGGACGTGATGCGGAACGGGTTGTGCCGCATCCGGAGCCGGGGTGTCCGCGTTCCTCGCTGTAGGTGCCCGGCCCGCCCCAGTACTGCTGCAGGAAGGCCGACAGGCGCCAGATCGCACCCTCGAGGTCGTCGGCCGGGTACATCGGCCAGATGACGTCGTCCTGCTGCACGCCCTCGTAGAAGCGGCGGACGAGCCGGTCGAAGGTCGGGGCGCCGCCGATGCGGTCGAAGAGCGAGCCGGTGGCCGAGACGCCGTGCTCGCCGACCCGAAGCGTGATGGGCTGCGCCGGAACACCGGGCACGCCGGGCACGCCGGGCATGCCGAGACCAGCCCCGCCGGGGCCACCGCTCGGAGGTGTGGGATCGGTCACTGGGGTCCTTCCCACCGTCGTGGTGGTCGTCGGTGCGGATCGGCTGCCCGAGCACGTTGCGCTTGGCGCGGCGCGGCTTGGTCGGTGCCGGGGTGGGACGCGTCTGCACGGACCGCAGCCCGTTGATCGAGGTGGCGTTCTCCCAGCCCTCTGGCATGATCATCGCCATCGCCGGCAGGGTGATGCCGAGCTCGTCGACGGCGTGCTTCAGGCGGGCGCGGAGTTCGCGGCCGACGACGTCGAGCTCGGAGGCGCGGGTCTTCACGACGAGGCGGAACACCATGCCGTCGGGGAGACCGACTGCAGCCCCCAGATCTCGGGCTTCTCGACGATGCGCTGGCGCCAGCGGGGCTCCTGCGACATGGTGACGGCGGCCGCGAGCAGGGCGTCCTGCACGGCATCGATGTCGGTGTCGTAGGGGACGGTGATGTCGACGAGGACGCGCGACCAGCCCTGGGACAGGTTGCCGACGCGCAGGATCTGCCCGTTCGGCACGAACCACAGGATCCCGTTGACGTCGCGCACCTGCATGACTCGGAGTCCGACGTTCTCGACGACGCCCGTGGCCTGCCCGGTGTCGACGACGTCGCCGACGCCGGCCTGGTCCTCGAGGATCATGAAGATTCCGGACAGCAGGTCCTTCACGATCGACTGCGCGCCGACGGCGAGGCCCGCGGCCACGAGCGATGCGCCACCGACGATGCCGACGGCGGCGTTCGGGATCGCCACGGGGATGATGATCGCAAGGGCCACCACCACGACGATGACCGTCGCGAGGTTCTCGAGCACGCTGCCCAGGGTGCGGGTCCGCTGCACCACGCGCGCGGTCTGGACCGGCGACGCGATGAGTGCCTGCGTGTCCTCGGCGCCCTGACGCTTCTTCACGCCGTTCACGACACGGTCGACGATCTGCTTGATCATCCGGCGGAGGATCACGCGCAGGATGATCGCCGCGATGATCGTGATCACGATCGTGATCGGGATGTGCCAGGCGTCGACGAACTGGGTGAACGCGTTGGATGCCCACTTCGGGACGTCGGAGGTCTCTGCAGCCAAGGTCATATCCGGTCGATGCTAAGGGCGGGGCCTCGGCGTTCCATGAGGAACGCCGAGGCCCCGCAGATCAGCGACGCAGACTCAGGCGTCGGCGGCCTGCACCCGGAGCGCACGCTCCGTGCCCGCGACGCTCTCGGACACGATGCGACGCAGCGCCGGGGTCTCCGGGTGCGCCTCGAGCCACGCGTGGGCGGCGTCGCGGAGCTCGGCCGACGCGAGCGGCGCCGGGTAGAGGCCCGAGACGATGGTGTCGGCCATGTGGTAGCTGCGCTCGGCCCAGATGCGGGTGAGCACCTCGAAGTACTTCGGCACGAGGCCTTCGAGCACGACGGGGCTGTTCACGTGCTGGAACCCGACAGTGGTCTGGCGCACGATCGCGTTCGGCAGCTCGGCGGAGTCGACGAGCGACGCGAACGCGGCCAGCTTGCCCTCGGCGGTCGGGATCGTCGCACGGGCGCGGGCCGCGGCCTGCTCACCCGACGCGGTCTTGTCGGCCGCGAGTTCGGCGTCGACCTCGGCGTCGGAGGCGGCACCGGCGAGCACGAGGCCCTCGAGCAGCTCCCAGCGCAGGTCGGTGTCGATCTCGAGCCCGTTCAGCGTGACCGAACCGTCGCGGAGCCCCTGCAGGGTGGCGACGTGCTCGGGCGTCGACGCGATCTGCGCGAAGAACTTCACGAACTGGAACTGGGCGTCCGACCCGGCCTCGGCCGATGCCGCGAGCTGCCAGAGCGTCTCGCCCACCGTACGGACCGTGGCGTCGACCTTCGACGGCGCCACGTAGTTGCGCGTCGTCAGGAGCAGCTGCGACAGGGTCGTGCGGATGGTCGTCGACTCGGATTCGGTCGCGATGTTGCCGAGCGCGAGCCGGACGTAGTCGCTGGCGGGCGACTCGGCGTCGCGCGTGGCGTCCCACATCGCACCCCACACGATCGAGCGGGCGAGCGGGTTCGCGATGGCCGCGAGGTGCTCGATCGCCGTCGTGCGGGACTGCTCGTCGAGACGGATCTTGGCGTAGGCCAGGTCGTCGTCGTTGAGGAGCACGAGGTCGCCGCGCTGCACGCCGACGAGCTCGGGGACCTCGGTGCGTGCGCCGTCGACGTCGATCTCGACGCGGTGCACGCGCTCGAGCTTGCCGCCCGAGGACGCGGTGTCGGCACCGAACGGCGCGGAGTCGTCCGTCCCGAACGCGTAGACGCCGATGGCGAGGCGGTGCGGGCGGAGCGTCGGGTAGTCGGCCGGCGCTTCCTGCAGGACGGCGAACGAGGTGATCGCGCCGGACGCGTCGACCTCGATCTCCGGGCGGAGCGTGTTGACGCCCGCGGTCTCGAGCCAGAGCTTCGACCATTCGGACAGGTCGCGGCCGCTGGTGGCCTCGAGCTCGACGAGCAGGTCACGCAGCTCGGTGTTCGAGTGGTGGTGCTTCTTGAAGTAGGCCGAGACACCGGCGAAGAACGCGTCGATGCCGACCCACGCCACGAGCTGCTTCAGGACGGAGCCGCCCTTGGCGTACGTGATGCCGTCGAAGTTGACCTGGACGTCCTCGAGGTCGTTGATCGTCGCGACGATCGGGTGGGTCGAGGGGAGCTGGTCCTGGCGGTAGGCCCAGGACTTCTCCATCGCCTGGAACGTGGTCCAGGCCTCGGTCCACTCGGTGGCCTCGGCGGTGGCGATCGTGGAGGCCCACTCGGCGAACGACTCGTTCAGCCACAGGTCGTTCCACCACTTCATCGTGACGAGGTCGCCGAACCACATGTGGGCGAGCTCGTGCAGGATCGTGACGACCCGGCGCTCCTTGATGGCGTCGGTCACCTTCGAGCGGAAGACGTAGGTCTCGGTGAACGTGACGGCGCCCGCGTTCTCCATCGCGCCGGCGTTGAACTCCGGCACGAAGAGCTGGTCGTACTTCTCGAACGGGTACGGGACGTCGAACTTCTCCTCGTAGTAGGCGAAGCCCTTCTTGGTGGTCTCGAACACGTACTCGGGGTCGAGGTACTCGGCCAGCGACTTGCGCGCGAAGACGCCGAGCGGGATGGTGCGGCCGTCGCTGCTCGTCAGTTCGTCGCGGACGACCTCGTACGGGCCGGCGATGAGCGCGGTGATGTAGCTCGAGATCGTCGCGGTGGGCGGGAAGGCCCAGGTCGCGTTCTCACCGTCGACGTGGGGCTCGGGCGTCGGGGAGTTCGACACGACCTGCCACCGGGATGGCGCCGTCACGGTGAAGGAGAACTGTGCCTTGAGGTCGGGCTGCTCGAACACCGCGAACATGCGGCGCGAGTCGGGGACCTCGAACTGGGAGTACAGGTACACCTCGTCGTCCACGGGGTCGACGAAGCGGTGCAGGCCCTCGCCGGTGTTCGTGTACAGCGCGTCGCTGACGACCACGAGCTCGTTCTGCTCCTGCAGGTCGTCGAGCTGGATGCGGACGCCGTCGTTCACCGCGGCGACGTCGAGCGCGGTGCCGTTCAGGGTGACGGAGTGCACGGTCTTCGTGATCGCGTCGATGAACGTGGACGCACCGGCGGTCGCGGTGAAGCGCACGCGGGTGGTGCTGCCGAACGTCTCGGCGCCGCGGGTCAGGTCGAGCTCGACGTCGTACGTCTGCACGCTGACGATGCCGGCACGTTCCTGGGCTTCGGTTCTGGTGAGGTTCTCTCCGGGCACGCAACGCTCCATCTTCGCTGAGGACGCGGACGATCGTGGTCCGCGAGGGGAGTCCCGGCACGGCGTCGTGCACCGGCGGGACGGTCATCCCCAGCCTAGCGACGCCGCGTACGCTCGGAGCGTGAGCGAGACGACTGTGGACAAGACGACGGAACACACGACGGAACACACGACGGAACACCCGACCGAACGCACCACCGTGGAGTTCTGGTTCGACCCGAACTGCCCTGGGCCTGGATGACGAGCCGCTGGGTGGGCGAGGTCGCCGAGCACCGCGACCTCGACGTCACGTGGAAGGTGATGAGCCTGTTCGTCCTGAACGAGGACCAGGACATCCCCGACGAGTACCGCGAGCGCATCCACAAGGGGCAGCTCTACCCGCGCATCGTCACGGCGGCGCGGCTCCGGCTCGGCCAGGACATCGTGAAGCCGCTCTACGACGCCCTCGGTGAGCACATCCACCACCGCCAGGAGCAGGACCCCGACCAGGTGGTCCCCGCTGTGCTCGCGGAACTCGGCCTCGACGCCGACCTGCTCGAGTACGCCTGGACGGACGAGGTCGACGCCGCCGTGCGCGTCAGCCACCAGGACGGCATCGACCGCGTCGGACAGGACGTCGGCACGCCCGTCATCGCCGTCGCCGGCACCGCGTTCTTCGGCCCGGTCATCTCCCCGGCACCCAAGGGCCAGGAAGCGCTCGACCTGTGGGACGGCGTCGTCGCGGTGGCGAAGTACCCCGGCTTCTTCGAGCTCAAGCGCTCGCGCACCGTCGGCCCGGTCTTCGACACCACCGCCTGACGCTCCGGCAAGCGGACGGGAGGCGCGGCTCGCCCCGCCCCTCGGCTCGCGTCAGGCGAGCGGCAGGCGCATGAGCGTCAGGTCCAGCCAGCGGTCGAACTTGCGTCCGACCTCGGGCACGACCGCGACCGTGCTGAACCCGAGCTTCTCGTGCAGGGCGATCGACCCGGTGTTCGTGCTGCAGATCCCGGCCATCATGACGTGTCGGCCCTCGGCGGTCGCCCGCTCGACGAGCGACCGCATCAGGGTCGAGGCGATGCCCTGACCGCGGAACGACTCGACCACGTAGACGCTGTGCTCGACGGTCAGTCGGTACCCGTGGTGCGGTCGCCACTGCGAGTACGTGGCGTACCCGGCCACGGTGCCGTCGACCTCGGCGACGAGCACCGGGTACCCGTCGCCCTGCCGTTCGGCCAGCCAGCCGTCGAAGTACGCGCGGGGTGCGGGGTCTCCTGCCAGATGGCGGTGGAGTGCAGCACGGCGTCGACGTGCAGGGCGTGCACGACGTCGAGGTCGCGGGGTCCGCAATCGCGCACCACGACCGGATCCGTCCCGTTCGTCGCATATGCTGTCGTCATGTCTCACATCGTAGACGACGAGCCGGGTCTCGCGGAACGTGCCCTCGGCGAGCGTCTCCAGCGCCTGCGCACCGAACGGAAGTGGAGCCTCACCGAGCTCGCCGAGGAGTCCGGTGTCTCCCGCGCGATGATCAACCGCGTCGAACGCGGGGTGTCGAGCCCCACCGCGACGATCCTCGGCCGGCTCTCCGGCGCCTTCGGCCTGACGATCTCGCAGCTCCTCGATGAAGCCCTCGAGCACGAGGTGCCCAGGGCGACCGACCCGGACGACGCACGTGGCATCCAACGCGGCGCGACCGCGGAGTCCTGGACCGATCCTGACACCGGGTACCGCCGCCGTCCGGTCTCGAGTGCGGCGTTCCCCGCGGACGTCACCGAGGTGCGCCTCCCGGCCGGCCGCGAAGTGGCCTACCCGGCGTCCGCCTACGCGTTCCTGCGGCACTGCATCTGGGTGGTCGACGGCGTGCTCGAGCTCGTCGTCGGCGGCGAGCCGACGCGGCTCGCCGCGGGCGACCGGATCGAGCTCGGTGACCCCGCCGACGTGGTCTACCGGAACCCGGGCGAGGGGCCCACGCGGTACGTCGTCGTGGTGGTCCGGGGCAGTAGCCGCAGGAATAGGATCGGTTCCATGCGCATCCACCTCGGAACGGACCACGCCGGCCTCGAGTTCAACCAGACCCTCGCAACGCACCTGACCGAAGCCGGGCACGAGGTCGTGGACCACGGACCGACCGAGTACGACGCGCTCGACGACTACCCCTCGTTCTGCATCAACGCCGCGCACGCCGTGGTGCAGGACCAGCGAGCCGGCGTCCAGGCGCTCGGCGTCGTGTTCGGCGGCTCCGGCAACGGTGAGCAGATCGCCGCGAACAAGGTCGAGGGCGTCCGCGCAGCGCTCGTCTGGAACGAGTCGACCGCACTCCTCGCACGCCAGCACAACGACGCCAACGTCATCTCGATCGGTGCGCGCCAGCACACCGAGGACGAAGCGATCCGCTTCGTCGACCTGTTCATCGCCGAGCCGTTCTCGGGCGAGGAGCGTCACGCGCGCCGCATCGCGCAGCTGGCCGAGTACGAGCAGACGGGGCACATCGCCGGCAAGCAGATCGACGGCTCGGCCGAGTAGACAGGTCCCATGCCCGAGGGTCACTCCGTCCACCGAATCGCCAACCAGTTCACCCGGCACTTCGTCGGCAAGCGCTGCGAGGTGTCCAGTCCGCAGGGGCGGTTCGCCGCCGGGGCCGCCCAGCTCGACGGCAAGCGGATGATCGCTGCCCGGGCGGTGGCGAAGCAGATGTTCCTCGAGTTCGAGGGCGACCTGTTCCTGCGCGTCCACCTCGGGCTCTACGGTGCGTGGGACTTCGCCGGCGACCTGTCGACCGCCACGGCGCTGTCGGCCGACGACGACGGCGAGGAATCGCTCACCTCCATCGGTGCTCCACGCCTGGCGCGGTACCGGATGGCCGAGCAGGAGAAGGTCGAGGACCCGATCGAGTCGTTCCCGCCGGACCCCGTCGGCCAGGTGCGCGTCCGGATCCTGACCGAGGACACCGTTGCCGACCTGCGCGGCCCGACGGCCTGCGTGGTGGAGACCCCGGCCGAGGTGCAGCGTGCCCTCGACAAGCTCGGCCCCGACCCGATGAACGACGACGGTCCCGAGGCCGAGAAGACCTTCGTGGACAACGTCCGCAAGCGGAACGTCGCCATCGGCCAGCTGCTCATGGACCAGTCCGTGGTGAGCGGCATCGGCAACATCTACCGCGCCGAGCTGCTGTTCCGGCAGCGCATCGACCCGTACAAGGTCGGCAAGAAGATCACCGTCAAGCAGGCGAAGGCGCTGTGGGCGGACTGGTCGAAGCTGCTGCACGACGGCGTCCGCGACGGCCTGATGATGACGATGGACGGCCTGTCCGACGCCGAGTACAAGAAGGCGCAGCGGTCGCGCAAGGACCGGCACTGGGTCTACCACCGCCAGGGCGAGCCCTGCCGGGTGTGCGGCACCGAGATCCGGGTGGCCGACATGGCCGGCCGGAAGCTCTACTGGTGCCCGAAGGACCAGAAGTAGCGCGCTTCAGAGCTCTGAGTACGTGAACCGTCCGGCGATCGCGGTCGCGAGCACGCGCATCGACCGCAACGAGGACGACGACGCTGCCAGCGGGTCCGACCCGACGAGCACCAGGTCCGCGACGTCGCCGACGGCCACGCTGACCCGACCGTCCGTCGAGCCCTGCCACGCGGCGAGCGCGGAGAGCCGTTCGGCGGGGTGCCACGGGTCGCGGCCGTCCCGGTCGCGTCCGACGGCCGCGGCCATCGAGATCCACGGGTCGAGCGGCGCGACGGGGGCGTCCGACCCGAGCAGCAGCCGGGCACCGGCTCGGGCGAGCGACGCGAACGCGAAGGCGCGGTCGGTGCGGCCCGCCCAGTGCCGGTCGGCGATGTCCCGGTCGTCCATGGCGTGCTCGGGCTGCACCGAGGCGGCCACTCCGAGCCTGGCGAACCGGTCGACGTCGGTGTCGACGAGCAGTTGCGCGTGCTCGATGGTGCCGCGGGCGCCGACGGCTTCGAAGACGTCGAGCGCGAGGGTGTTCGCGCGGTCGCCGATGGCGTGGATGGCGGGGACGAGTCCGGCGTCGACGGCTCGGCGGGTGATCGCGACGAGGTCGTCGAACTCCCACGCCAGCACACCGGAGCCGTCGGTCATGGCCGCGGTCCGGGTCCCGAGCGAGCCGTCGGTGACGACCTTGAACGGCCCCATCGTGAGCAGGCCGCGGGTCCGGTCCACGACGTCGCCGGTGCGGAGTCCGCGGTCGATCGCCGCGTCGAGTTCGGCCGGGTAGACGCCGGACGCCACCCGGAGTGCGTCGGTGCCGGCGTGGATCCGGCGCGCCCAGCGGTCGAGGCCGAAGCGCATCTCGAGGTCGACGATGCCCGTCACACCGCGCGCGGCAGCGGCCTCCACGGCGTCGGCGACGTACCCGTCGAGCAGGTCGTCCGGCACCTGCGAGAGCGCACCGGTCACGTCGAAGGCGTCCTGCTCGCGCAGGATCCCGTCGTCACCCGCCTCGAGCGAGCGGCCGACCAGTGCGGAGAAGTGCGCGAGCGCGAGGGCGTTGCACCAGACCGCGTGCAGGTCACCGCTGATGACGACGGTCGGGAGGCCCGGTGCGGCCCGGTCGAGCAGCTCGCGTCGTGCGGGGTCGGCCACAACCCGTCGCGGTAGCCGTGGCCGATCAGCACGCGGTCCGGCACCCCGGTCCGCGCGACCGCGGCGAGGAGGTCGGCGGTCGACTCCGCGGAGTCGCAGCCGGAGACGTCGACGCGGCGGCGCACCAGGGCCCACTGGTCGAAGTGCGTGTGGTGGTCGCGGAGGCCGGGGCCGAGCCAGGCGCCGGCGGCCTCGACGACCTCGGTGTCGGGGCCGGCGGGGTCGAGCGTGCCGGCCGGCGCGATCTCGGTGACCAGGCCGTCGGCGATGCGGACGTCGGCAGGGGCCCCGGAGGTGCCCACCCTGCGGACGGTACGGAGCAGGATCTCGCTCATCGAGCCTCCCGGTCGTCAGCGCGCGCAGCGTGCGCTCGTTCCATCTCGTCGGCGAGCGCCGGCGACGCGTAGGGGCCGTCGCCGCGCAGCCCCGCGATGATGCGGTCGACGACCTCGGGCGCCTTGTTCTGGGAGAGCTTCGCGCGAGCGTCGAACCAGGTGATGCGGATCCGGATGCCCACGGTGCCCTTCGCCATCCGGCGTGCGGTCTCCTCGTCGATCTCGAGGGACACCGGCTCCGGCATGACCTGCTCGAAGTGGTCGACGAGCTCGCCGAGCACCCGGAAGTTCTCGTCGTCGGACAGCAGCTCGGGCGTGCCCCACAGGTGGGCGGTGACGTGGTTCCAGGTCGGGACGAACTGCTCGGGCGGGTACCAGGCGGGGGAGACGTAGCCGTGCGGACCCTGCACCACGACCAGGACCTCGTGGCGGCCGAGTTCGTGCGCGAGTTCGTCGGGGCGGCCGACGTGCGAGACGAGGACGACCTCGTCGGGGTCGTCGTCCGGCCCGGGTGTCTCGAGCAGGAACGGGTAGTGCGACGCGACGATCCCGGCGTCGGTGTGCGACACGATCGTGGCCCACGGGTTGCCGGCGACGAGGCGCTTGACCTCGTCGACGTCCGTCATCAGGAAGTGGGGTGTGTGCCGCATGGTCCGAGCGTGGCACACGGCCCCCGTCGAGCGCGACACCTGTCGTTTCGCGAGTGTTTCAGAACAGTAAAAGTTTCAGAGTTCATTGAAAGAAGCATTGTGCCGGGTACTCGAACGGGCCTAGCTTCACTCATCAACGACGACCCGAGGAGACCCCCATGCGACGCAGGACCATCGCCGCCCTGGCCACGGCAGCCACACTGGCGCTCGTGGTGACCGGCTGTTCGGCGAGCGGCACGGCCGACTCCGCCGGCGGATCGAGCCTGGTGTACGCCACCGGCGAGCCCGACCACCTGACGCCCGGACGACAGACCGTCGCGTTCGACCAGGTGCAGAGCCTGTTCGCCCCGCTGACGCAGACCGACGCGAAGGGCGAGCTCCACGACGTCGCCGCGAAGAGCGTCGAGAGCGACGACGCCACCACGTGGACCATCACCCTCCGGGACGGCTGGACGTTCCAGAACGGCGAGGCCGTCACCCCGGAGAGCTACGTGAAGGCCTGGAACCACGTCGCCTACGGCCCCAACGCGTGGGAGAACAGCGGACAGCTCGCCGCGATCGTCGGGTACACCGACCTCAACCCGGCGAAGGGCACCCCGAAGACCAAGGAGATGTCGGGGCTGCAGGTCACCGGCAAGGACACCTTCACGGTCACGCTCACCCACGCCGACAGCCAGTTCCCGCTGCAGCTCAGCCAGGCCCAGACGGCGTTCTACCCGATGCCCGAGGCCGCCTACGACGACCTGAAGGCGTACGACGAGAAGCCGATCGGGAACGGCCCCTACGAGATGCAGTCGGCGTGGAAGGCGGACAAGGAGTTCACCGTCACCGCGTGGAAGGACTACGAGGGCACGAAGCCGGTCACGAAGGACGTCACGTTCCGGAGCTACTCGGACATGAACACCGCCTACACCGACGTCCTCGCGGGCAACGCCGACGTGCTGTTCCTGCCGACCGACAAGATGACGAGCGCGAAGGCCGACTTCGGTGACCGCCTGCACTCCTTCGACGCCCCGGGCATCGACTACCTCGGCTTCCCGCTCTGGGACGACCGCTACTCCGACCCCGACGTCCGGCGTGCCATCTCGATGTCGATCGACCGCGACGAGGTGAACACCGCCATCTACGGCGGCCTGTACGAACCCGCCACCGCACTCACGCCCCCGTCGATGTCCGGCACGGAGGAGGGCATCTGCGGCGACGCGTGCGAGTTCGACCCCGCGGCGGCGAAGCAGCTCCTGGCGAAGTCCGGTGGCTTCGACGGCACGATCACGCTCGTCTACCCCGGTGGCAGCGGCCTCGACTCGCTGTACGAGGCGTACGCCAACCAGATCCGGCAGAACCTGGGCGTCGACACCGTCGCGAAGGCCACCACCGACTGGGCCTCGTACTACTCCGAGCTGACGGACAAGAAGGTCGCCGGCCCGCACTTCGGTCACTGGGGTGCGCTGTACATCAGCCAGCAGAACACCCTCCGCGCCCTGTTCACCCTGGCCGGCGGCTGCTCGCCCTGCACCGGGTACTACCAGTCCGACACCGTCGACGCGTTGCTGGCGAAGGCCGACTCGGCCGGCTCGCAGGACGAGGCGAACGAGTACTACACGAAGACGCAGGAGGCCGTGCTCGAGGACTTCCCCGTCGTGCCGACCTTCTTCGACAAGTACTCGTACGTCACGAGCGACAAGGTCACCAAGCTCCCCGCGGTCGCCGGCAGCCCGGTCGTCGCGCAGATCGCCGTGAAGTAGGGCACCACCACATGGACCAGCGCACCATCCTCCGCCTGGCGGCCGAGGTCCCCGACCACGACGGCTTCCCGCTCGTCGACGACCTGCACGCCCGGTTCGACGCGCTCGCAGCGTCCCACCCGGACCAGGTCACGGTCACCCGGATCGGCACCAGCCGGCTCGGCGAACCGCTGCACTCCTACCGGATCGGCACCGGGGCGCACGCTGCCGTCGTGGTCGGCGGCGTGCACCCGAACGAACCGATCGGCTCGTGGACGGCCCTGCACCTCGCCGAGACGGTGCTCACCGACGACGACGCCCGTGCGCTCGATGTCACCTGGCACATCGTCCCGACGATCGACCCGGACGGCATGCGGCTCAACGAGGCATGGTTCCACGACCCGCACGACCGGGTGTTCTACTCGCGGCACTTCTACCGCCCGGCACCCGACAGCCAGGTGGAGTGGACGTTCCCGAACAGCCACAAGTCGGTGTACTTCGACCAGGTGCTGCCGGAGACGCTCGCGTTCATGCGGCTCATCGACGACACCGAGCCGGACCTGCTGGTGTCGCTGCACAACGGCGAGATGGGCGGGGTCTACTACTACCTGTCCGAGGACCTGCCCGACGTCGTCGACACCCTGCACGCAGTCCCCGCCGCGCTCGGGCTGCCGCTCGACACCGGGGAGCCCGAGTCACCGTTCCTGCGCGAACTCGCCCCCGCGGTGTTCGCGATGGACGGGATCGAGACCGCGTACGACTACCTCGAAGCACTCGGGGTCGACCCGGGCGAGCACATCCACGGTGCGTCGAGTGCGGCGTGGGCGATGCGGCACGGAGCACTGTGCATGGTGGCCGAACTGCCGTACTGGAGCCACCCGGACGCCGACGACCAGACCCCGACCGACGAGTCGTACGCCGACCTGCTGCGGCGCTGCTCCGCCGGGCTCGGTGCCTCGGGCGAGGAACTCCAGCAGCTGCTCGACGAGGCGTCGCCGATGCTGTCGATCGCGTCGCCGTTCCTCGAGGCGTCGCGGGCCTTCGTGCCGATGCTCGCCGGCACGGCGGACACCGACCGCCGCCGGGCCGACCGCGAGCCGGCCGACCGGCGGGCCACCGTCGCGGAGCGCTTCGGCTGCGAGGACCTGGTCCGCTGCTTCCGGCTGCGCTACGGCGGCATGCTGCTCCGGGCGTTCGAGGCGGAGACCACCGCCGGTACGGCGTCCGCGCCGCTCCGGCGCCTGCGCGACCGCTTGGCGGAGCGCTACGCGCACTGGCAGGCGGACGCCGCCACGGGCGCCGAACCGATCCCGATCCGCAAACTGGTGGGGGTGCAGTTCGGGGCGATCCTCGCCTGCGCGAGCCACGTCGCCGAAGGCGACGACGGAAGGCACAGCGCGGACCCGACCCGTGCCTCCCGTCCGGTGTCGGCGGCCGTGTCGGGAGGCGCGTGATGCGTCCGACGCTCGCCGTCGGTCGCCGGCTCGGCGGCCTGGCCATCGTGTTCCTCGGGGTGACGTTCCTCATCTACGCGATGACGTTCGCGCTGCCCGGTGACCCGATCCGGGCGCTCGGCGGCGACCGGCCGCTCAGCGACGCGGTCGTCCGCACGCTCCGGGCCGAGTACCACCTGGACCAGCCGCTCTGGCTGCAGTACGTGCAGTACCTCGGCGGGCTGTTCCGCGGCGACTTCGGCACCGACTTCAACGGGCAGTCCGTGGGCGAGCAGATGGCCTCGCGGTGGCCCGTCACGATCACCCTGGCGCTCACTGCGTGGGCCCTCGAGATCGTCCTGGGCATCGGCCTCGGGGTGCTCTCCGCCCTGAAGCGCGGGACCGCCCTCGACAAGACGGTCCTGGTCGGCACCATCGTCGTCGGTGCGATCCCCGTGTTCGTCCTCGGCGTCGCCCTGCAGCTCGTGTTCTCGGTGCGGCTGCACTGGTTCCCGGTCGCCGGCGTCACCGCGGGCTGGCCGACGGCGTACATCCTGCCGGCGTTCGTCATCGCGCTGTTCGGGCTCGCCGCGGTGTCCCGGCTCACCCGCACCTCGATGATCGAGACCCTCGACGCCGACTACGTCCGGACCGCACGGGCCAAGGGGCTCGCGCCCGGTCGGATCGTCGGCGTGCACGTGATGCGGAACTCGCTCATCCCCACCGCCACTTACCTGGCCACCGACCTCGGGTACCTGATGGGCGGCACCGTGATCATCGAGGGCATCTTCAACCTGCCCGGCGTCGGGAACCTGCTGTTCCAGGGCATCCGGTCGCACGAGGGCGCAGTCGTCGTCGGCATCTCGACCGCGCTCATCCTGGTGTTCCTCGTCACGAGCGTGCTCGTCGACCTGCTGCACGCCGCCCTCGACCCCCGCGTCCGGACCGGAGCAGCCGCATGACCACCTCAGCGCTCAGCGCCACCGTCGAACCCGTCGTCGGCGGACGACGACGACCCCTGCTGGCCGTGGCCCGCACCCCGGGCTTCTGGGTCCCCGCCTCGGTCCTGGTCGTCGTGCTGCTCGTCGCGTCGTTCCCGCAGCTGTTCGCCGGGCTGTTCGGCCACGGCGACCCCCGGGTGTGCGACCTCGGGCAGAGCGGCGCCTCGCCGACCAGCGGACACCCGTTCGGCTTCGACCTGCAGGGCTGCGACGTGTACGCCAACGTCGTGTACGGCACCCGGTCGTCGATCGCCGTCGCGGTGCTCACCACCGTGCTCGCCGGCATGGTCGCCGTCGTCGTCGGGACGATCGCCGGCATGGTCGGCGGCTGGGTCGACGCCGTGCTCGCCCGCCTGACCGACGTGTTCCTCGGCTTCCCGTTCCTGCTCGGCGCCGTCGTGGTGCTCAACAGCGTGGGGGAGCGGTCCGTGCTGACGGTGTCGCTCGTGCTCGCGCTGTTCGAGGTGGCCGACGATGGCCCGGCTCGTGCGGTCGAGCGTCCGCAGCGTGCGGAACGCCGAGTTCGTGCTCGCCGCCCGCACGATGGGGCTGTCCACCTGGCGGATCACCACCCGGTACGTGCTGCCGTCGTCGATCTCGCCGCTGCTCGTGCTCGCGACCATCACCGTGGGCGGCGTCATCGTGTCCGAGTCGTCGCTGACCTACCTCGGCATCGGGCTCGAGAGCCCGGCGATCTCGTGGGGACTGCAGCTCTCCGCCGCGACGTCGCAGTTCCTCCGCGCCCCGCACATGCTCATCGCACCCGCGGCGTTCCTCGCCGTCACGGTGCTCTCCGTCATCGCGCTCGGCGACACGCTGCGCGCCGCGCTCGACCCGCGTCGGCGCTGACCTGCACGGTGCACGCCGCGTCGCGGTGGGCACCGTCGCGACCGACGCGCCAGACTCGAACCACCGCCCTTCGAAAGGACCACCGTGACCGACACCCTCTCCGCGTACCGGAAGACCCTGCCCTACATCCACGAGTGGGTGTCGTACAAGGTCTGGCAGCTGCGGGTGCCGGGCGTGCAGGTCGCCATCGGGTTCGGCGGCGAGGCGCTGTTCGACGAGGCGTGGGGCTACGCCGACGTCGAGGCCGGGCGTCGCCTGACCACCACCGACCTGTTCCGCATCGCCTCGCACTCGAAGACCTTCACCGCGACGGCACTGCTCCAGCTCGCCGAGCGCGGGTCGCTCCGGCTCGACGACACCGTCGGCACGTACGTCCCGGCGCTGGTCGACGGCGGCTCCCGCTCGCCGACGCCACGATCCGTGAGCTCATGGAGATGGGCGCCGGGGTCATCCGCGACGGCCACGACGGCGACTACTGGTCGCTCCTGCGCCCGTTCCCCGACGAGCAGGAGCTGCTGGCGCTCGTGCTCGACCGCGGGCAGAAGGTCCCCACCGGGTCGTCGTTCAACTACTCGAACCTCGGCTACTCGCTGCTCGGGCTCGTCATCGCCGCGGTCTCCGGCCGGTCCTACAACGACTTCGTCCGCGAGTCGATCACCGAGCCGCTGGGCCTGCGGAACACCGGCCCCGACTGGGACCCCACGCGCGCCGACGACTTCGTGGTCGGGTACACCGGCTTCCACACCGCGCGGCACCGGCAGCGCATCGACCACGTGGACACCCACGCGATGGCCGCCGCCACCGGGTTCCACGGCACCGCCTCCGACCTGGTCAAGTACTTCTCGCAGCACGTCATCGAGGCCGGCAGCCTGCTCGACGACCACTCGAAGCGACTCGCGCAGCGCAAGGCCTGGAGCGCCACCGACGACCCGGCCGCCCGCGGCTACGGCGCCGGGTTCATCGTCGACCGCATCGGCGGCCGCGACGTCCGCGGCCACTCGGGCGGGTTCCCCGGGCACATCACGCAGTCGCTGTTCGACCCGGCGTCCGGACTCGTCGTGTCCGTGATGACGAGCGCCGCCGCCGGGCCCGCCACCCTCATCGCCACCGCCGTCGTGCAGATGCTCGACGCCGCGGCGGACACGTCCGCGCCGGGTACTCCCGTGCCCGACGACGTCGACACCGCCGCCTACACCGGACGCTTCGCCAACCCGTGGGGCGTCAGCGACATCGCCCGGATCGGCGACCGGCTCGTCGAGGTCGACCCGTCCGGACCCGAACCGCTCGACACCCCGACCCGGCTCGAGGTCGTCGACGCGGACACGCTCCGGATGACGCACGGCAACCGCTTCGGCTCGGTCGACGAGGACATCACCTTCACGCGCGACGCCGACGGTACCGTCCGGTCGATCCGCGCCGGTGGGGGCATGACCGAGGAACCGTGGACGATCCCGACCGAGTCGCCCGAGGTCGCGGCAGGGCTGGCACCGTGAGCGACGTCGACGGTCGGGGCGACGGTGCCGGGCACGACGACGGAGTCGGGCACGACGACGTCGTGCTCGAACCCGAGCGCCAGGCGTTCGTCGAGGAGTTCGCCCTCATGCTCAACGACGGTGCGGGCATGGCGCTCACCGACGCCCGGGTGCTCGGCTACCTCATGATGACGCGCGCGCCGCACTCGTCCTCGGCCGATCTCCAACGCGCCCTCGGCGCCAGCTCGGGTTCGGTCTCGATGGCGACGCGCCGGCTCGTCGACTCCGGGTTCGTGAAGCGGCAGATCGTCGCGGGCGAGCGCAGCCACTACTTCCGTGCCGAGGCCGACGTATGGGGATCCTGGCTCGCCGGCGAACGGAAGTACCTCGACCGGCAGCGCGACATCATCGGACACGGCCTGGCCGTCGTCGAGCACGCCGGCCGCACCGGGGCGGGCGACGTCGACGCCGAGGTCCGCGAGCGCCTGCTCAACGGCCGCGACTACATGCAATGGCTGCAGGGCCACCACCACAAGATGCTCGAGGACTGGGAGGCGTTCAAGGCCGCCCGCGACCGCACCGACCGCTCGGAGACCCCATGACCGACGTCCTGACCGTCGACCACCTGTCCGTGACCTTCGACGTCGACGGCGCCGAGGTCCGCGCAGTCGACGACGCCTCGTTCACCGTCGGCCGCGGCGAGGTCGTCGCCGTCGTCGAGGAGTCCGGATCCGGCAAGAGCATGACCGCGATGACGGCGATGGGGATCGCGCCGGACGGGGCGCGGTCCTCCGGCAGCATCCGGCTCGGCGACCTCGAGGTGCTCGGCACCGACGAACGCACCCTGCGCGGGGTCCGCGGCCGCAGCGTGTCGATGATCTTCCAGGACCCGTCGGCCGCCCTCAACCCGGTGTTCACGGTCGGGTTCCAGCTGGCCGAGGCCGTCCGCCGCGCCGACGCCTCGCACGACCGCGCCGCCGTCCGTGCGCGGTCGCTCGAACTCCTGCGTGCCGTCGAGGTGCCGGAACCCGAACGCCGGCTCGGCCAGTACCCGCACGAGCTCTCCGGCGGACAGGCGCAGCGGGTGATGATCGCGATGGCGCTCGCCGCCGACCCCGACCTGCTCATCGCCGACGAGCCGACGACCGCACTCGACGTCACGGTGCAGGCCGAGGTGCTCGACGTCCTGCGTGCGCTGCGGGAACGCACCGGCACCGCGATCCTCCTCATCACCCACGACATGGGCGTCGTCGCCGACATCGCCGACCGCGTGGTCGTCATGCGCCGCGGTCGCGTCGTCGAGACGGGCACCGTCGCCGCGGTCTTCGCCGCACCGTCCGCCGACTACACCCGTGACCTGCTCGCTGCGGTCCCACGCATGGGCACCGAGGTCGGCCGGGAGGCGCGGGTCGACCCCGTCACGGAGGCCCCGTCGGTCGTCCTCGACGTCCGGCACCTCGTGGTCGAGTACGGCGGTGCACTGCGCGGGCGGTTCCGCGCGGTCGACGACGTGTCGTTCACGGTCGGTCGCGGTGAGATCGTCGGACTCGTGGGCGAGTCCGGCAGCGGCAAGACCACCATCGGCCGCGCCGCCGTGGGGCTGGCACCGATCACGTCCGGTTCGGTCGTCGTCGAGGGCACCGACGTGGCGGTCGCCCGGCGAGCAGCTCGTCGCGAGATGCGGCGACACGTCGGCGTGGTCTTCCAGAACCCGCTCCGGTCGCTCAACCCCCGCTACACGGTCGGACAGACCGTCGCCGAGCCGCTCCGGCAGATCCTGCGCCTGCCGTCGGCACAGATCGACGAACGGGTGGACCGGCTGCTCGCGGACGTCGGCCTGGACGGCGGGTACCGCGAGCGCTTCCCGCACGAGCTCTCCGGCGGACAACGGCAGCGCGTCGCGATCGCCCGCGCCGTCGCGCTCGACCCCGCACTGCTCATCGCCGACGAGCCGACGAGCGCCCTCGACGTCTCGGTACAGGCCCGGGTGCTCGACGTCTTCCGGGAGCTGCAGGAACGCCTCGGCTTCGCGTGCCTGTTCGTCACCCACGACCTCGCCGTGGTCGACACGTTGTGCGACCGGGTCGTCGTGCTGCACGGCGGGAAGGTCGCCGAGCAGGGGACCCGCGACGCCATCCTCCGGTCGCCGCAGGACCCCTACACGCGTCGACTCATCCAGGCCGCGCCGGTGCCGGACCCGGACGAGCAGGCAGTGCGCCGATCCGAGCGCCTGGCGGCACGGGCCGGCTGAGGGGCGCTCGCCGGCTCAGCGTCGTTGCGGAGTCAGCGCACCTCGGCCGAGGCCCAGAGCGCGTTCACGCCCCGACCCACCGGACGCAGGAGCGGGACGGCGACGAGCACCGTCGCCGCCAGGTACGCCACGGTCTGCAGCAGCCCCGGGACGGAGAAGGTGACGCCGAGTGCCTCCTGCGGCAGCGCCGTGAGGAGGACCGTGTTCGACAGCAGCGCCGCGATGAACCACAGTGACGCCGCCACGGTGACGACCCAGCCGAAGGCCCGCTGCACGCTCTCCTCGTTCCGGACGGTCAGCGCCCCGAACGCCACGAGTGCACCCTGCGCGACGACGACGAGCACCGCGGTGGCCCAGCCCGGCGCCGGCCACAGGAGCGCGAACGCCAGGACCGACACCGCGAACGCGAGCGCCCGACGGTCCCGAGCGCGCACCGCGGCGACGAGCACGACCGCACCCGCCAGCCCGGCGAGCGCCGTGGCGACGAGGAGCAGTCCGTTCGGCAGGTCCCACGGCGCGAGCCAGATCGTCCCCACCAATCCGCGCGCCCCGAACACGACCGCTGCGACGACCGCCGCGGCCGAGACCACCCGAACCCCCGTGATGTTCTGCATACCCGCACCTTACTCCCGCGCCCGTCACGCCGCGATGGGCCCCGGTGGCCGGCGGAACGGGGGATAACCCCACCCGGGGTGGGGAGGGGGCAGGATGGGGGAACGGCCACGCGATCGCGAGGCTGGAGTCATGACCGACACCGACCGCCTCGACCAGGCGCGAACCGTCCCGCTGGACGACGTCACGCCCTCGCCCGACCAGGCCCAGACCGTCCCGCTGGGCGACTCCGTCCCACCTGGAGCCACCAAGCCGATGCCGCAGTACCCGCGACAGCACGACCAGCAGACGCCGCCGGCGTCGTGGGGAGCGACCCCGCCGAACGGATCGGCACCGGGTGGCGGCCGGGGTGGCAGTGCGGGTTCCGGCATGACCGCCGGCGCGTTCTACCGCGAGTCGTGGAAGCGCCTGCCGCGCGACTTCGGCTACATGGCCCTGACCGGGGTGCTGCTCTGCACGCTCTACTTCGCGTTCCCCGCGGCGATCTTCGGCGGAGGCTTCCGCGACCTGTTCAACCCGTTCGTGCTGCTGATGTTCTTCATCGCGCTGTTCGTGGCGCGGTGGCTCGGACAGTTCGAGAAGCTCCGCATCGGATGGGCCGATCGGCGTCCGATCCGCCCGGTGGACTGGACGCCCCGCTGGCAGCAGAACTGGTGGACGCGCACCGGTTCCGCCGTCGCCAACCCGCACTACTGGCTCTACCTGCTGCACGCAGCGGTCGTGTACCCGCTCGTCGCCCTGGTGACCGTCGGTGCCGGCGCGATCCTGCTCGCCGGGTTCCTCTGGCCGATCGCCGTCGGCGGGGTGTTCCTGCTCAACAACGTCCGGACCGGGTACTTCCCGGACGGCCTCGGGTTCGCCACGGGCATCGGGTTCCTCGGACTGCTGTCGATGGCCGCCTCGGTCGTGCTGTTCCCGCTCTGGGCCCGTGGCTCGGTCATCGCGCACTACTGGGTGGACTTCGGTCTGCTCGGTGGGTTCCGTGCCGAGCAGCTCGAGCAGCGCGTCGCCGGACTCCAGGCCTCCCGTGCCGGTGCCGTGACCGCCGAGGGCCAGGCCCTGCGCCAGATCGAGCGCGACCTGCACGACGGCCCCCAGCAGCGCCTGGTGCGGCTCCGGATGGACCTGTCGGCAGCGGAACGTGCGTTCGAGAAGGACCCGCAGAAGGCGAAGCAGCTGATCGGCGAGGCTTCCGAGCACGCGCAGGACGCCCTCGACGAACTGCGTGCGCTGTCCCGCGGGTTCGCCCCGCCGATCCTGCTCGACCGCGGGCTCGTGGCGGCCCTCGAAGCGCTCGTCGCCCGCACCCCGATCCCGGTCGGCCTCGACGTCCGCCTGCCCGAGGGCCTCGAGCTCGCGACGGAGATCCAGCGCAACGTGTACTTCACGGTGAGCGAGCTCCTGACGAACACCATGAAGCACGCCGGTGCCACGACCGCCGGGGTGTACCTCGGCCTCGTGGTCGACGCCTCCGGGCTCTGGTACCTGACCGTCAGCGTGACCGACGACGGCCGCGGCGGAGCCCGACCCCAGCAGGGCCACGGCATCGAGGGCCTGATCGGCCGGATGCGTGCACTCGACGGCGACCTGGTCGTCGCGAGCCCCGAGGGCGGCCCCACCGAGGCCACGGCGCGGATCCCGCTCGGTGCCCTGAACGGCGTCCCCACGACGGCGAACCCGCGGTCGTGACCCCACGGGAGCGCCCGCGCTCCCACTAGGCTGGTCGGCATGACAGACGGCCCGGATGCAGCACGCATCCGGGCCGTCGTCGTCGACGACGCCGTCCTGCTGCGCGAGGGCCTGGCCCGCGTGCTCGACGAAGCCGGCATCGACGTCATCGGCCAGTACGCGGACGCCCGTGCGTTCCTCGCGACGCTGCCGGACGGCGCTCCCGACGTCGTCGTCATGGACGTCCGGATGCCGCCGACCTTCACCGACGAGGGCGTCCGCGCCGCCGTCGAGACCCGCCGGATCGCCCCGCGCACCGGGGTCCTGCTCCTCTCGCAGTACGTCGAGGCCACCTACGCCGAAGACGTCCTCGCCGCCGGTGCGACGGGTATCGGCTACCTGCTCAAAGACCGCGTCACCCGGCTCGAGGAGATCGACGACGCCGTTCGTCGGATCGCGGCCGGCGGCACCGTGCTCGACCCCGAGGTCGTCACGCAGCTGATGAGCCGGCGGCGCGACCCGCTCGCCGCGCTCACCCCGCGCGAACGCGACGTGCTCGGCCTGATGGCCGAGGGCCGCACGAACGCGGCCATCGCCCGGGCCCTCGTCATCGGTACCGGCGCCGTCGAGAAGCACGTGTCGAGCATCTTCGGCAAGCTCGCGCTCGAGGACACCGGCGAGGACCACCGCCGCGTCCTCGCCGTGCTCGCCTACCTCGGATGAGCCGGTCCCGCGGATGAACCAGGCCCGCGGTACCGACCGGATCCCGGCTCCGCTGCTCGCCCTCACCGCGATGGTGTCCGTCCAGCTCGGTGCCGCGATCGCGAAAACCCACTTCGACGACGTCGGCGCGGTCGGGGCCGCGACGCTCCGGCTCGTCATCGGCGCGGTGGTGCTCGCGCTGGTCGTCCGTCCCCGCGTCCGACACTGGACCCGCGCGCAGTGGCTCGGCGCTGTCGGCCTCGGACTGGCGCTCGGCGGGATGAACGTCTTCATCTACCTGGCCTTCGCGACCATCCCGATCGGGGTCGCGGTGACGATCGAGTTCCTCGGTCCGCTCGCCCTGTCCCTCGTGCACACCCGGCGGTGGCGGGACGCGCTCTGGGCCGCCCTGGCGCTCGCCGGCGTCGTGCTGCTCGGGGTCGGCCCGAGCGCCGTGACCGAGGTCGGCGGCGTGGTCTGGGCCGTGCTCGCGGCGGCGTGCTGGGCGGGCTACATCGTGATGAACCGGCACGTCGGCGCCGCGATCCCGGGTGTCGACGGCCTGGTGGTGTCGATGGTGGTCGCGATGCTCGTGTCGCTGCCGTTCGGGCTCCCGTCCGCGATCGACGGCGTGGTCCGCGAACCCGTGCTCCTGCTCGTCTTCGGCGCCGTCGCCGTCCTGTCGAGCGTGCTGCCCTACGCCCTCGAGATGCTGGCGTTGCGGCGGATGCCGACGCGGGTGTTCGGCGTGCTGCAGAGTCTCGGCCCGGCGATCGCCGCGCTGGCCGGCCTCGTGGTGCTCAGCGAGGGGCTGTCCGTACTGGAGACGGTGGCGTTGGTGTGCGTCACTGCTGCGAGCGTCGGCGTCACACTGTCCGCGCGCCGCCGACGCCGCTGAACGACCGTCTACTCGTCGCCGAGGAAGTCGGCGTACGTGGGTTCCGTGTGCTCGCCCGACAGCAGGGCCGGATCGTTGACCCGAGCCTCGACGTAGGCGCTGATGACCTCGGGTGGGGTGAGCACGTGGGCGACCCAGGACGGCACCGCAGTGTTCTTCATGGTGCCTCCTCGTCCCGGAGCGGCACTCGAACGAATGCCTCGATCAGTGAGTTACTTGCCGAACCGGTGTTCGCTAAACCATCCTCGGGGTGCGACCGGAAGTCAACGCGCTGCGTTCTGCGGACTCCGCATCGCGCGTTCCGCCTGGTCGGCACGCAGGGTGCGGTGCTTCACGGCGGACCGCCACACCCACGCGTCCGCCTGCTGTCCGAACTGCGCCCACTCGACCATGACGGCATCGCGGGTCCAGCTCTTCGCGAAGGCCTTCACCCGGACGTGGAAGGTCGGGAACTGGATCCACGCCCAGACCGGCACGGGGGTGACGGCGTGGCAGACGTCGGGCCCGCGGGCGTCCTCGGACAGCGAGTAGGCGCGCGGACGTTCGACCTCCGGGTGTTCCGGGGGCTGCCACCGGTTCTCGCGACGCCGTCCCACGACGGTATTCGAACGTGTGTTCGAACGGGAGTCAAGTCCGCCGCGTGCCGTGGACCTCGGTCGGACGCCCGCTGGGCGTGTCGTCGCGACCGAACGGCCTGGTGCCAGGTTGTGTGCGAGGGGCGTCGCCGTACGATCGCGGCATGGAGCTCCAGTTCCGCGGCGAGGTCATCGAGTGGCGCGGCCCTTCGCCGTTCTTCTTCGCCGTCGTGCCACCGGACGCCGCCGAGGTCATCGCCGACCTCGCACCGATGCTCACCTACGGGTGGGGTGTGATCCCCGCCCGGGTGACGATCGGCTCGGTGACCTGGACGACCTCGTTGTTCCCGAAGGACGGCGGGTACCTCGTGCCGCTCCGGGCGGCCGAGCGCAAGCGTGCGCACGTGGACCTCGGGGACGCCCCGCAGATCGCCCTCGAGCTCGGCGGCCCCTGACACTCCTCCACAGCGCTGTCGATCGCGGAGCGTCTCCACAACGCTCACTGCCAGCCCCGCTGTCTCTCTTGCCTTCCCTAGCGTCTGCGGGGAGCACCTCCACACGGTCCATCTGACGCCGTCGGACCCCTGGTACGTTGTGCATCTGAAGTATCGGCTCGCGAGAACGGGCTGCTGGGACAGGAGAACCTCATGACAAACCACCTCGTGCGCGTCGAATGCGCAGCGCAGCTCGAGGCACCGGACGACCTCCGCGCCGAGCTCACGGCGGACTTCGACGTCATCGCGGACGCGCTCTTCGATCTCGACGACCTCCACGATCAGGACCTGAACGCCGACCTCGCGACCGGCATCCTCACGTTCTCGATCGGGGTCGTCTCGGATGACGAGTTCGGTGCGCTCGACCGCGCGCTCGGGGCAGTCCGGACTGCGCTGCACGCCGCGGGGCGTGGCGCCCCTGGTTGGGAGCGGCAGTACCGGATGCTGCGACAGGAAGTCGAAGAAGAGCCGACCGGAGCGTCCTGACGACGGTGCGATGGGGTGCCCGCTCCTCGCCGGCGAGGGTCAGAGCCAGACGGCGACACCACCGTGTGAGGAGCACGTGCCTCGCCGGGACTGGCTGAAGCTGTACGTGCCGTCACCGCACTTCGCCGTGGCGCCAGCTGGCGCGCTCGACGCGACCTCTGGACGGCACACGGTGGCACCCGCGGTGTTGACGTAGGTGCCGTTCGTGCAGGACGGAGCAGCGGGCGCAACGGGTGCGACGTACGTTCCGACGGTGGTGACCTGCGTCACTGGCGGCGTCGTCACGCGCTCGCTCTGCAGGACCCGCCGGGTCTCGACGCCGTCCGTGGAGGTGACCGAGTACGTCCTCGTGATGGCGCCGTCCGTGCCCGGGGTGGTCACGGATGAGGTGCCCTGCGCGACGGTGGAGCTCTGTACCGTCGTCACGCCGAACGGGATCCGAGCGGTCTCGACGACTTCCTCTGTGGTGATCACCGGCGTCGGGGTCGGCGTCGGAGTCGCGGTGCGCGTCGGGCGCGGGGTGCGAGTCGGAGTCGAGGTCGGTTTCGCACTCGATGTCGTCACCGCGGCGGCCGCTACGGGGACAGGTCGCTCGGGCAACGGGTGTGTTGCTCCGTAGGCGGAGCTCGAGCCGATCAGCGCCGCCAACGCGATCCCGGCGCCGATCGCAGCAGTGCCACGCTTCCGGGGGATGCGGAGCCAGGTCGACCGACGGAACGCGACGCCGTAGAGCATCGTGGGCAGGACGACGAGCGCGATCATCAGCAGCATCCCCCAGAACCCCGTCGATGCGAAGCCGGCGAGTGCGAGGACGGCGGTGCCCACGATGCCGACCCAGGTGATGATCGGTACTCGACGACGGGCACGCGGGGTGCGCGGGGTGCGCGGGCTTGTGGAATTGCGGGGGTTCGGCACGGAGCTCCTTGGTATAGCGAGGACCGCTCAAGTGTCCCGGAAGCAGCTCTGCCGCCCCATCCCCACTTCTGGGCGGTGTCGCGCGCACGGTGCGCGCTCGTTCGCTCCGTGCGTGGTTGATGGCTCGGTGCGCCGGAACAACCTCGCACCGAGCGTGCAACCGGGCGCCATTCGACGAAGCGCCGGGTAGCGCTCGCAAACAAGAGACTGAACCGCGTGGCCAGGAGCTCGCCAGGGGGTCTCGCAGCGGCAGCGAACCGTTCCTACTTGCAGAGCTTCAAGCCTGCGTCAATCACGGGGGAGATGTCGATCTTCAACCCGTCGACGTCGGGGTTGGGTGCCCAGATGGGATCGACTTCAGGGTAGGAGGTGTGGTCCTGTGCGGTGCCGTTGACCGCGTAGCGGGTGCCATCAGGGGCCTTGAGTGTTACGACGTTGAGGTCCATCCCACCCGCGGTGATGTTCTTGCAGCGCACGACCGCGTAAGGCACTGTCAGCGGCCACTCGTCTCCGAACTTGGTGCTGACCAGCAGCCCCTTCTTCTTCTTGAGCTTCTTCGGTACGTGCACCTTCGGGGCCGAGGTTGCAGATGGAGGCGCGTAGTCGGCACACACGCCGTCCTGCGGGTCGCCGAGCCTGATCCTGCCGCTCTTCTTTTTGGGGAACTTCACGACGACGTATCCCGCGTTGCCGCCCTTGTCGTCCGGTCCGCCGCCAGGAGCCCAAGCACGGTCCACGCAGACCAGGCGCTTGCTGACCTTGACGCCGTTGACCGTCAGTCCTTCCCAGATCGGTGCATCGGGTAGTTCGGCAAGAACGAGCCTCTCTGCTTTCTTGATCCGCTTCGACTTCTTCGCGGTCGCCGTGGGCGTCGACTCAACTGCCGCGGTGGTCTGGGTGGGGGCAGCGGATGCCGTGCCCGACGGCAGCGCTGCCGTGCTCGCGACGATGCTGACTGCCGCGAGCGCCGTAACGATGAAGGAGAGGTGCTTGTTCACACGGAGCAGAGTATGACTCAGAGCCCGCTATCGATAGCCTTCGTCGTGCCACTGGCTGCGTGGTCTGCTCTAGCTCGGGTGCTTGTCCGGCTTCGCGTTGCTGCTGGCCAGGCCGTCCCGGCGCGTGGGCCGCTTGATCAGACGACGGATGCGGTCGCGGGTGCTCCTCGAGCTGGTCTGCCCGCCCGCTCGAACGCCGAAGGCGCGATCGGCGGCTTCCACTTCTGCGCACACGTAGGCCACCAGTTGGACTGCACCTGTGTCGACCTGAAGCTGGCCGCCGAGCAGTGCTCGAAGCTGTCGACCTTCGGCACGCGGCGCATGACGACCATAACTTCGGAAGAGATGGAGACCTGGCCGTTTTCCTGACCGCTGTACAGGTGGAGCAGGTCGCCAAGGAGGTAGACGAGTACGAGCCGCACGAGCTGCTGATCCGCTTCGCCGCGGGCACAAGGCTGCGCGACGCCGAGCTGCAAGGGCTACGCATCCGCGACCTCAACCTCGCGGCCGGGCACGTGGACGTTCGGCACTCCATCCGGCGCGTAAACGGCGAGTGGCAGGTCGGTGCCCCGAAGAGCGCTCGCTCCACCCGGAACGTGCCGCTGCTCTCGCGTTCGCTCATCGCTGACCTGCGCGAGTACCTGCTGGCGCACCCGCACAGCGGCGACCCCGATGCGCTGTTCTGGCCAGCCCGCCGCACCGGCTCTCGCCGGCTCGACTGGTCACGCAACATCGACTGCGGGGGAGTGCGCGCCTACTACCTCGTAACAGCCGCCCAGCGGGCAGGAGTCGTGCAGCACATGCGCTTCCACGACCTGCGCCACACGTACGCCTCGCTGATGCTCGCAGCCGGATTCAAGCCGTACGAGGTCAGTCGGTGGATGGGGAACGCCTCTGTCTCCACGACCGACACCATCTACGGCCACCTGTACCCAACCGACTACGACGACCAGATCGCGCGATTCGAGGCGTTCGTCGCAGAGGGGTAAGGCGCCGGACCCTAGAACGTCGGCAGGTTCACTAGGTTGTTCGTCCACTTGCCGTCGGCGTAGGTGCGGAGATATGCGCTCCCGTAGGTGAGGTGCACGACTGTGACCGTGACTCGGGCCTGTCCCTTGCCAACGAAGACCGCCCCCTTACTGACGTCGATGAACTGCACCATTGACGCCTTGTCACTATCACCGATCGTTCCGTCGCTGACGTTGACCCAGCGGTACGCAACGATGGTCTCCTCCGACCGCGCAGTGCTCCCGTAACGAACGTGCGTAATCTCAACTGCCACGATGCAGCCCTCCTCCCGACCTGGTGATCCGTCATTGAGAGTGTGTCACGTACTTCTGACAGTGGAGCGCGCCTAGGAACGATCGGCGAGCGTGCTGCGAACGAAGTGCACCAGTGCATCGAAGTAACCGTCGGGCCTCGTCGCGACGAAGACGCGGCAAGCTTCCGTCGTGATGACGGCGTCTGGTAGCGCTAGCGCATTGGCGATGGTGCCGACCCATCGATGATGATCGGGTTGCGATGCCGTAGGTGGTTCGATGTCGAGCCGGTACGGCTCCGCTCCAAAGAAGTTCTGTACCTCCGTGTCGTTGAACACTTCTTTCTCTGGCGCGACAGCACCGGGCAGGCTCATGACGAAGTTGTCGCCGGTGTCGTTGCAGTCGCTATCGGTGACCGCGAGGGCACGCAGACTAGCACTACGCAGGATCGGCACCGTCTTCCGGAGGTTGTCGTGGCTGCCCACCGTGAGGAATGACACGCCAGCGAGCAGGTCCGGGTCTGCTGCTCGAAGCACTTCGGTCACCAGCGCCTGCGCGAAGTCGTCCTCTACACAGATGGTGGCATCGTTCTTGTGATGCTCGTGAAGGTACGAGTCAACTTGGTACGTGCTCAGGCCAGTCGTTGCGCTGACTGCCCCGCCGGGCTCGCGCCGCAGATAGACCACTGATTCGCGGGGAGGCGATCGAGTATGGCGGAGCTGTGGGTCGTGAGGATGATCTGGTGTTTGCGTCGATCAGCGACCTCAACGAGATACTCGGCCAAGCGTGACTGCGCATCGCCGTGCAGCGAGGTCTCAGGCTCCTCGATCACGAACAGGCTCTCAGCCGGAGAGCTCTCGAGAAGATTCACCAGGTAGAACATTCGGCCCTCGCCGAAACCCATGTGGTTCTCGGAGTAGCGCTGACCGCTTCGGAGGACACGGGCGAGGTCAGCTTCCTGCCGTCCGAGGACGACGCGAGTGAAGTCGGCTTCTTGATAGGACAGTCCGAGCACGCGCTGGAGGGCGAGGCGCGTTGTGTCTCGCACGGGGTGCGAGGCACCGAGCTCGACGCGAGCGCCAGCGTAAACGGAGAAGTCACGCTTCTCGATCTTCGGAAGGAATGACGTAAGGCCGACGTAGTGCGTCAAGCGTTCTGGCTGGCGTTTGTAGCCGGACCACTCCTTGTTCGCTCGGCTCACGGTCACCTGCTGTGTCGCCTGGTTCGCTGCGGCGTAGTCATACACGACGCGCGCGTCGTTACTGAACGGTTGCGGGTCGAGCGCGGAGACGGGGAAGTAGTCCCGGACATAGTTCCGCGGGCCGAACTCAGCGCCGAGCGGTCGATACGCACAGGCGGCGAGCTGGGCGACGGTGCTCTTGCCAGTTCCGTTTAGCCCCGACAAGGCGGTCACGGGAGACCGGAGCTCGAGCTCCAGGGATGCGACGCCCCGATAGCCGCTGATCGTGATCGTCTCCAGGATCGGACCGAAGTTGGCGAAGCGATGCTTCGCCGCGAACTTCTTCTCCAGGTGACGGCGGTTGTCATCATGACTCAAGCGGGTTCCCCATTCTTCGAGCTGACTTTAGCTCGAAGCGTCCGATCTCTCGGCTTCGCCTCACTACACAGCGACCAGGGCGAGGGGTTTCGGAGGGTTCGGCCTGAGCGTCCGTTGCCCGGACGGGCCTGCTGCCCAGTAGCCGCATGGGAGGGGATGACGGGAATCGAACCCGCGTGGCCAGTTTGGAAGACTGGGGCTCTACCATTGAGCTACATCCCCGCGCTGCGCACGTGCCGCAGCCCGACCATCGTAGCGGACGAACGAGTACCGACATGCCACCCCGTGTGATGCTCCCGCCGACCGACGCCGATGCGCGGCGGATCAAGCGGTCGCGGGTGGTCTCGTACGCGCTGGTGGTCCTCGCCGCGATCGTCTTCTCGATGCGCCCGGAGCTGTTCGGCGATCCGCAGTCGCAGCCCGCGCACGCCCTGCTGCACGTGTGGCGGATCGTCGTCGGCATCGTGCTCGCGATCACGGCGCTCGGGGTCCAGGTGGTGGTCGGCGTGCGGTGGCGCAACGGCCTGCGACGTGCCGCGGCGGACGAGTGACGTCCCTCCCGGGAACCGCGCACCGGGGGACCGCTAGACTCATCGGCGTCGCATGCGCCCTTCGGCGCGCGCGGACACCCTGGCCCAGTCAAACGGGGCGTAGCTCAGCTTGGTAGAGCGCCCGCTTTGGGAGCGGGAGGTCGCAGGTTCAACTCCTGTCGCCCCGACCAGGTCCTCGAGAACCATCGACCACACGAACGTCAACCAACAGGAGAACATCCCGTGGCCACCAGCACCGTCGACAAGGTGAGCGACACCCGCGTCAAGCTCACCGTGAACGTGACGCCGGAAGATCTCAAGCCGAGCATCGACCACGCGTACAAGCACATCGCCGAGCAGATCAACATCCCCGGCTTCCGCAAGGGCAAGGTCCCGCCGGCGATCGTCGACCAGCGCGTCGGCCGTGGCGAGGTCCTGAACCACGCCGTCGGTGACGCCATCGACAACTTCTACCGCCAGGCGGTCGAAGAGCAGGAGCTGCGCATCCTCGGCCGTGCCGAGGCCGACGTCGCCGAGCTGCCGAACCTCGCCGACTTCGCGGGCGACCTCGTCCTCACCTTCGAGGTCGACGTCCGTCCCGAGTTCGACCTGCCGGACTACTCCGCGTACGAGCTCACCGTCGACGCCGTCGAGGTGTCGGACGACGAGATCGAAGAGGAGCTGCAGAACCTGCGCACCCGCTTCGGCACGCTCGTGACCGTCGACCGTCCGGCGAAGACCGGCGACTTCGCGCAGATCGACCTGACCGCCAGCATCGGCGACGACGAGGTCGACTCGGCCACCGGCGTCTCCTACGAGATCGGCTCCGGCGATCTGCTCGAGGGCATCGACGAGGCGCTCGAGTCCCTGACCGCCGGTGAGTCGACGAACTTCGAGTCGAAGCTCGTCGGTGGCGACCGCGAGGGCGAGACCGCCCAGATCGCCGTCACCGTCACCGCCGTCAAGGAGCGCGAGCTTCCCGAGGCCGACGACGAGTTCGCCCAGATCGCCAGCCAGTTCGACACGATCGACGAGCTCAAGGCGGACCTGAAGGAGCAGATCGCGAAGTCCAAGACCTTCGGTCAGGGCGCCGCGGCTCGCGACAAGCTCGTCGAGAAGCTCATCGAGGACGTCGACATCCCGATCTCGGAGCAGCTCATCGAGGACGAGGTGCACCGTCACCTCGAGCAGGAGAACCGCCTCGAGGACGACGAGCACCGCAAGGAGGTCTCCGAGTCCAGCGAGAAGGCCTTCCGCTCGCAGATCCTCCTCGACTCCATCGCCGAGAAGGAGGAGATCCAGGTCTCCCAGGAGGAACTGACCCAGTACCTCATCCAGGCTGCTGCGCAGTACGGCATGGAGCCGGCCGAGTTCATCAAGGTCATCGACCAGAACGGCCAGATCCCCGGCATGGTCGGCGAGGTCGCCCGCTCGAAGGCGGTCGCGACCGTCCTGTCGAAGGTGACCGTCAAGGACACCAACGGCGACGCAGTCGACCTGTCCGCCTTCACGGCGGGCGTCGCGCAGGCCCCTGCTGAGGACGCCGAGTAACGAACTCGACGCCACCAGCGATACAGACGGGAGGCACGGTGCCAGCTGGCACCGTGCCTCCCGTCTCGTGTTTTCCGCACCACCGCATTGCTGTCGGCGAACACACGCGAAGTGGTGCGTTGCAACCGATAAGTTCGACAACAAGCGACAACTGAACGGGAGCTTTTCCATGGCCGAAGCAACACTGAACCCCAGTGTTTTTGACCGCCTTCTGAGAGACCGGATCGTGTGGCTCGGCTCCGAGGTCCGCGACGACAACTCGAACGAGATCGCAGCCAAGCTGCTGCTGCTCGCCGCCGAGGACCCTGAGAAGGACATCTACCTCTACATCAACTCGCCCGGTGGCTCGATCACCGCCGGCATGGCGATCTACGACACGATGCAGTTCGTCCCGAACGACATCGTCACCGTGGGCATCGGCCTGGCCGCGTCGATGGGACAGTTCCTGCTGTCCTCCGGCACGCCGGGCAAGCGCTACATCACGCCGAACGCCCGCGTCCTGCTGCACCAGCCGTCGGGCGGGTTCGGCGGCACCGCTGCCGACATCCAGACGCAGGCCAAGGTCATCCTCGACATGAAGCAGCGCATGGCGGAGCTCACGGCCGAGCAGACCGGCAAGTCGATCGAGCAGGTCCTCAAGGACAACGACCGCGACAACTGGTTCAGCGCGCAGGAAGCCCTCGAGTACGGCTTCGTCGACCACCTGCGTGCCTCGTCGGCCGAGGTCGTCGGCGGTGGTGGCACCGTCGGTGACGGCGCGACGCCGACCGCGGCTGCCGACCCCGACGCCCAGTCCTGACCCCCACCGAAGAAAAGGAAACGAGAATGCATCTCCCAATGCTCGGTGGCGCGCAGAACGTCCCGGCTCCCTCCGATCGGTACATCCTGCCGAGCTTCGAGGAGCGCACGGCCTACGGCTACAAGCGCCAGGACCCGTACGCGAAGCTCTTCGAGGACCGCATCGTGTTCCTCGGCGTCCAGGTCGACGACGCGTCGGCCGACGACGTCATGGCCCAGCTGCTCGTGCTCGAGTCGATGGACCCCGACCGCGACATCGTCATGTACATCAACTCGCCCGGTGGCTCGTTCACCGCGATGACGGCGATCTACGACACGATGCAGTACATCCGTCCGCAGATCCAGACGGTCTGCCTCGGTCAGGCCGCCTCGGCCGCGTCGGTGCTCCTCGCGGGTGGCACGCCGGGCAAGCGTCTGGCCCTGCCGAACGCCCGCGTGCTCATCCACCAGCCCGCTGTCCAGCAGGGTGGCGGTCAGGCGTCGGACATCGAGATCCAGGCGGCGGAGATCCTCCGCATGCGCACCTGGCTCGAGGAGACGCTGTCGAAGCACTCCAACAAGACGCCGGAGGAGATCAACCACGACATCGAGCGCGACAAGATCATGTCCGCGCAGGAAGCCGTGGAGTACGGCCTGATCGACCAGGTCCTCACCAGCCGCAAGAACCTGCCGGCGCTCGTCAAGTAGCACCGCAGGCGCTTCGGCGCCGACGAAGGGCGGTCGAGGTTCCAAGATCTTGGAATCTCGACCGCCCTTTCGTCGTGCTGTGGAACCTCGGCGGACCTGAGCGGGGAGTCGTGGAACCTGGGTGCGCCGACTCGCCAGCACACCGGCCTGGAGGCACGGCGCGGGTCCGCCCCGTCGGCTCAGTCCTCGGTGTCGTCCGTCTCGGGCGCGGGGCGGCGCCGCAGGAGCAGCAGGACCGCGACGACCGCGGCGACGAGGACGACGCCTCCGGCGCCGATCCAGAGCGCGTCGGTCGCGGCCGAGTCGGTGTCACCAGAGGCGGTGCCGGTGGTGGCGGCCGCGGTGGAGTCGTCTCCCGCGGTGGCGCAGGTCGGCGGCGTGGTCGATCCCGAGGCCGCGGAGAAGCCGGACGGGGCCTTCCACGTGAAGGCGTACTCGTCGGAGACGGTGTGGCCGTCGGCGGAGACGATCTGCCACTCGACGGTGTACTTCCCCGAGTCGCCGAGTGCGGCGGGCGTGGTCATCGAGGGGCCGTCGATGTCGACGCAGCCGTCCTCGTAGTACTTCCCGTCCGGACCCACGACCCGGAAGGCGAAGCCCGAACCGGAGTCGCCGATGTCGAGCAGCTTGTCGTTCGTGGTGATCTCGAACGCCTTCGGCAGCGCGGTGAGCGTGCCGCCGACCTCCGGGGTGGACGCGATCAGGTAGTTGTGCGCGCTGGCGGGACCCGCGAGCCCGAGGACCGCACCGCCTGCGATCGCGACGGCCGCGGCGGACCCGGCCACGAGCCTCCAGGCAGAGGACCGCAGCCGAGCCCGACGCGAGCCGCGCTGCGTCACTTGGCGGAGCTCCGACGACGCGTGCCGGCGACGGCGACGACCAGGGCGACGGCGCCGAGCACCAGACCGCCCAGGCCGAGGAAGCGGCCGACCAGGTCGGGGTCCGCAGGGGTCGTCGAGCCGGCTGCCGCCTCGGCGGTCAGGGTGGTGGCGACCGGGTCACCGTCGTCGTCCGTGGCCTCGGCCGCGGTCAGCGTGATCGAGGGGGCCGGGTGCTCGGGCTCGGCCTCGCCGGCCTGCTGCTCCTGGTTCCACTCGACCGAGCCCTTCTCGCAGGTCTGGATCGCGGGGAACTCGACGAGATCGCCGGCCTTGCCGTCCGGCAGCGAGAAGGAGAGGGCGAAGGTGTCGCGCTCGTCGGCGGGGAGCAGGGTCTTCGCGGTGTAGGTGATGCTCGTGACGCGCTCGGCGGCGTCCTCGGCGTGCTCTCCGTCGGCCGCGGCGGAGGGGCTCGTGTACGGCTCGGTCGCCTTCGTGATCTTCCAGTTCGGGTTCACGGTGGGGGTGACCTCGATGACGGACTCCGGCACCTGGAACTCGATCTTCGTGGTGGGGGAGCCGTCGCAGCCGTGCGGGACCGAGAAGGTCGCCGTGGTGTACGAGTTCGCGGCGGTCGAGGTGGCCGTCGCGGACACGTGCGCGCTGGCTGCGCCGGCGGTGCCGAGGACGATGACGGCCACGGCGCCGAGGGTGACGGCGCCGCCGGCGGCGAGACGCTTCTGCATGGGGATCCTTCGATGGTCGGGACGGTGTTTCTACAACTTGTAGAGAAGACTGGATCACGGTAGCAGGCCCGAACGCCCTGGGCGAACGCGCGCGCGAAATCCCGCGGCGCCGCACGGTCGGTGTCACCGGTTGCGGTTAGGCTCGTGTCCACGACGAGGTGCCCACCAGCAGCGGTGCACCAGCGGCCGGTGCGAGTGCGCGGGCCGGCACGTCCAACCAGGGAGGCACGGCAATGGCACGCATCGGAGAGAGCGGGGACCTCCTCAAGTGCTCCTTCTGCGGTAAGAGCCAGAAGCAGGTCCAGCAGTTGATCGCCGGTCCGGGTGTCTACATCTGCGACGAGTGCGTCGAGCTGTGCAACGAGATCATCGAGGAGCGTCTGGCGGAAGCCGGCGAGGACACCTCGAGCGGTGACTTCGAACTGCCGAAGCCGCGCGAGATCTTCGACTTCCTGCAGGAGTACGTCATCGGGCAGGACCCGGCGAAGCGCGCCCTCGCCGTGGCCGTCTACAACCACTACAAGCGCATCCGTGCGCAGGGGCAGATCACCGCTGCTGAAGACCGCGACGACATCGAGATCGCGAAGTCGAACATCCTGCTCATCGGCCCGACCGGCTGCGGCAAGACCTACCTGGCGCAGACCCTGGCGAAGCGCCTCAACGTGCCGTTCGCCGTCGCCGACGCCACCGCCCTGACCGAGGCGGGCTACGTCGGTGAAGACGTCGAGAACATCCTGCTCAAGCTGATCCAGGCCGCCGACTACGACGTCAAGCGCGCCGAGACCGGCATCATCTACATCGACGAGGTCGACAAGATCGCCCGCAAGGCCGAGAACCCCTCGATCACGCGCGACGTCTCCGGCGAAGGCGTGCAGCAGGCACTGCTCAAGATCCTCGAGGGCACGGTCGCGTCGGTCCCGCCGCAGGGTGGTCGCAAGCACCCGCACCAGGAGTTCATCCAGATCGACACGACGAACGTCCTGTTCATCGTGGCCGGTGCGTTCGCCGGGCTCGAGGACATCGTGTCCTCGCGTGTCGGCAAGCGGGGGATCGGCTTCGGGGCACCGCTGCACAGTGCGACCGACCACCAGGACCTGTACTCCGAGGTCCTGCCGGAAGACCTGCACAAGTTCGGCCTGATCCCCGAGTTCATCGGTCGTCTGCCCGTCGTCACCACGGTGTCGCAGCTCGACCAGGCAGCGCTCATGCAGATCCTGACCGAGCCGAAGAACGCGCTGATCAAGCAGTACCAGCGGATGTTCCAGATCGACGGCGTCGAGCTCGAGTTCGACCAGGGAGCGCTCGAAGCGATCGCCGACCTGGCCGTGCTGCGCCAGACCGGTGCCCGTGGCCTGCGCGCCATCCTCGAAGAGGTCCTCGGCCCGGTGATGTTCGACGTCCCGTCCGACGACGACGTCGCCCGCGTGGTGATCACCCGCGAGTCCGTGCTCGAGAACGCGGCGCCGACCATCGTGCCCCGGCCGCGGGCGAAGCGCGTCGAGAAGTCGGCGTAGCGCTCCGCTCGCTCCGAAGCCCCGCACCGGATCGGTGCGGGGCTTCGTCGTGGTGGGGCGGTCGGCGCGGCGGGTCGACGTCTGGTTCTTCCCATGACGGCTGCGATGGAAGGTGAGATCGGGCGTACCTGGTCGGAAGTTCCGACCAGGTACGCCCGATTGGCGCGGTACGCCCGGAAGCGCGCGGTCCCCGCGCGCCCTACTCGAGCCCGCGGCGACGCAGCAGCGGCCCGACCTCGGCGTCACGGCCGCGGAAGTCGCGGTAGGCCTCGAGCGGGTCCTTCGAGCCCCCGACGCCCAGCAGTCGTTCCGCGAAACGCCGACCGGCCGCGCGGTCCAGCCCGCCGTTGTCACGGAACCACTCGACCGTGTCCGCGTCGAGCACCTCGGACCAGATGTAGCCGTAGTACCCGGCGTCGTACCCGCCCGAGAACGTGTGCGCGAAGTACGTCGACGAGTACCGCGGGGGCACGGCCTCGACCGCGATGCCGGCGGCCTCCAGCGCCGAGCGCTCGAAGTCCTCGACGGACGTCACCGCGGCGGCCTCTGCTGCGGAGAGCCGGTGCCAGGCCTGGTCGAGGAGCGCCGCGGCCAGGTACTCGGTCGTGCCGAAGCCCTCGTTGAAGCCCTCGGACTCGCTCAAGCCCAGGACGAGCTCCGGTGGCAGCGGGGCACCGGTCTCGTGGTGCTTCGCGTAGTTCGCCAGGACCGACGGCCACGACACCCACATCTCGTTCACCTGGCTCGGGAACTCGACGAAGTCGCGCTCGACGTTCGTGCCGGAGAACCGGGGGTAGGTGGTTCGGGCGATCAGGCCGTGCAGTGCGTGGCCGAACTCGTGGAAGAGCGTCTCGACCTCGTCCTGGATGAGCAGCGTCGGCGACCCGGGCGCCGGCTTCGCGACGTTGAGGTTGTTCACCACGACGGGCAGCGTGCCGAGCAGCTCGGACTGCTCGACCACGGGGTTCATCCACGCGCCGCCGCGCTTGCCGTCGCGCGTGTACAGGTCGAGCAGGTAGAGCCCGACCGGTTCGTCGTCCTCGCCGGTGACCTCGAAGACACGGACCTCGTCGTTGTAGCCGTGCAGGTCCGGACGCTCGGTGAACGTCAGGCCGTAGAGGGCACCCGCGGCGTGGAAGACACCGTCGTGCAGGACCCGGTCGGCCTCGAAGTACGGTCGGAGTGCCGAGCTGTCCGCGGCGAACTGCTCGCCACGCAGGATCTCGGTGGCGTAGGCCCAGTCCCACGACTCGATGTCGAACCCGACCGTGCGGGACCGGACGGCCCGCTCGTCGTCGGCGTTCCGAGCCGCAGCGCCGACGAGCGACGACAGGAGCCCGTCGACGGCTTCCGGCGTCTTCGCGGTCTCATCGGCGGTGACGACGGCGGCGTGGTTCGGGAACCCGAGCAGTTCGGCGCGCTCGGCACGGAGCCGGACGATGCGCAGCAGGACCTCGCGGTTGTCGTACTGGTTGCCGCGGCGGCCGCGGGCGAGCGAGGCGCGCATGATCCGCTCGCGCAGGTCGCGGTTCGCGAGCGACGGCAGCCACGGGTGGCCGGTGTAGAGCGGCAGGGTGATGAGCCAGCCCTCGAGGCCGCGGTCCGCAGCGGACCCGGCAGCGGCGGACTTCGCGCCGTCGTCGAGTCCCTCGAGCTCGGCTTCGTCGGTCACGTGCACGGCGGAGTCGTTGGTGTCCTCGAGCAGGTTGCGCTCGAAGGTGGTCGTGAGCGTCGACAGCTCCTGGTTGATCGCGGTCAGGCGCTCCTTGCCCGCGTCGTCGAGCCCGGCGCCCGCCAGGGTCATCTCGGCGTGGGTGCGCTCGACCAGGCGGAGCGCTTCGCCCTCGAGCCCGGCGGCTGCGGCGCCGTCGAGCACGGACTGCACGCGGGCGTAGAGCCGGGAGTCCAGCGTGATCGCGTCGCGGTGGGCGGCGAGGAGCGGCGAGACCTCGGCCTCGAGGTCGTGCAGCTCCGGCGTCGAGTCCGCCGACGACAGCGTGAAGAACACGTGGCTGACGCGGGTCAGCAGCTGCCCGGAGCGCTCGAGGGCGATGAGGGTGTTCTCGACTGTCGGGGCGTGCGGATCGGTGGCGATGGCCTCGACCTCGGCGCGCTGCTCGGCCATGCCGGCCTCGAAGGCCGGTCGGTAGTGCTCGAGTCGCACGTCGCCGAAGGGCGGCAGGGCGTAGGGGAGGGTGCTCGGGACGTCGAACGGGGTTGCCATCTCCCCACCCTATTCACGGGAGGCCCGTGGCGGCCCCGCCCCGCGCCTCCCCTCCGCCCTGTGGGTGCGTTCCTTCCCATCGCGACCGAACTGGAAAGCGGAATCGGGCGTACCTGGTCGGAAGAATCGACCAGCTACACCCGGATCGACCAGGTACGCCCGGGACGACCAGGTCAGCGAGACGGCCCCGTCGCGGCGTCGATCAGCGTCGACGCAGCACGGCGGGCGTGCGCTGCAGGTTCCGTGGTGCCGGCGATGGCAGCAGTGGTCTGCGCGCCCTCGGCGAGCAGGGCGAGCTGTGCGGCGAGTTCCTCGGCACGGTCGGGATCGGTGACGACCTCGGCGGTGAGCTCCTGCACGAACCGTTGGAACGAGTCCTTGTGGTCGCGGGCGATCTCGGCGACCGCGGGCGAGGTCGCACCGAGCTCCCCGAAGGCGTTGATGAACCCGCAGCCGCGGAACGTGTCGTCGCCGAACCACGACTCGAGGAAGTCGTACACGGCGAGCAGCTTGTCGCGCGGGGTCGTGGCCGCCTCGACCGCGCCGTGCACGCCGCGTTCCCACAGGTCGTGCCGCCCGGACAGGACGGCCGCGATGAGCTGCTCCTTGCCGGGGAACGCCGCGTAGAGCTTCTTCAGGGAGACGCCTGCGCCGGTGCGGATCTCGTCCATGCCGACGGTCTGGATGCCGCGCGCGTAGAACAGCTGGTCGGCGACGTCCACGATGTGTGCGCGGACGTCGGCGTCGACCGTGCTGATGGTGCTGGTTGCCATGACGTACCCCGTTCGCTGCGTGTTCACCGTTCCCGAGTTGCGCCGGGAACGATCGTTCTCTAGTGTAAGGCACATCGACGGAGAACGGACGTTCTCCGCGAGGCTCAGGGAAGGAAACGATCATGGGTGCCATCACCGTCGGAACCGAGAACAGCGTCGACATCGAACTCCACTACGAGGACAAGGGAACCGGACAGCCGATCGTGCTGATCCACGGCTTCCCCCTCGACGGCAACTCGTGGGAGGGCCAGACCCTGCCCTGCTCGAGGCCGGCTACCGCGTGATCACGTACGACCGCCGCGGCTTCGGGCAGTCCTCGCAGCCGAGCACCGGCTACGACTACGACACCTTCGCCGACGACCTGCACACCGTCCTCGAGACCCTCGACCTGCGTGACGTGATCCTGGTCGGCTTCTCGATGGGCACCGGCGAGATCGCCCGCTACATCGGCCGCCACGGACAGGACCGGATCGCCAAGGTCGCGTTCCTCGCCTCGCTCGAGCCCTTCCTGGCCATCACCGACGACAACCCCGACGGCGCCGGCCCGATGTCGTTCTTCGAGGGCATCGCCGCCGACGTCGAGAAGGACCGGTACGCGTACTTCACGAACTTCTACCAGGACTTCTTCAACCTGTCGGAGAACCTCGGCTCGCGCATCTCGGAAGAGGCCGTCCGGAACGCCTGGAACATCGCCGCCGGCTCGGGTGCGATCGCGTCCGCCGCAGCACCGCTGACCTGGCCGACCGACTTCCGTCAGGACATCCCGAAGGTGACCGTCCCGGCGCTCATCGTGCACGGCACGGCGGACAACATCCTGCCGATCGACGCCACCGGTCGCCGCTTCACCAAGGCGCTGCCGGCCGCGAAGTACGTCGAGATCGAGGGCGCCCCGCACGGTCTGCTCACCACGCACACCGCCGAGGTGAACGAGGTCCTGCTCACCTGGCTCGCCGAGTAGGCGCTCGCATCGTGAGCAGAAATGGTCGGGTTCCACCGGGGACCCGACCATTTCTGCTCACCAAGCAACCTCGCCCCGCGTCAGTCCTCTTCCGCGGCGTCGTCGGGGTTCGTGACCTGCGCGTGCCCGGCATCGTCGAGGTGGATCGAGGTGCCGTCGTCGAGCTCGACGATCGGCTTGCCCTCCAAGAACGTGAGGGTCCAGCCCCACGAACCGGTGTCGACCGACTCGGCCGCCAGTTCGTCCTCGACCCCGCGCACGGCGACGACCATCGCCTCGGGCAGTCGCGCAGGCGGCTCCCACCCACGCTCCATCGTGTGCCCAACTGCATCCGTGCCTCCTGTCCGGTGGTGGACGGGCCGGGTCGCCGACGCGACCCGGCCCGGACGACCGACGTTACGCCTGCTGTTCCGCCAGCTCGATCTCGGTGACGGCGAGCTCGTCGCCGTCGACGAACGACAGGTTCTCGATGCGACCGACGGCCGCCAGGTCGACCGCTGCGCGCTCGATGAGCGCCCGCGTCTCGGCCGGCGCCGCGACGACGGCACGCGTGACGGGCGTCTTCTGGGACGCCTTCGCCGACGTCTTCGCCCCGCGGATCCCGATGAGCGCCTGCCCGACGGCCGCGAGCAGCCCGGTGGGGGCCGCGTCGGTGGGCAGGTCGGCAGCGGTCGGCCAGGAGGCCCGGTGCACGCTGGTCTCGTGGGTCCAGGCCCACACCTCTTCCGTCGCGTACGGGAGGAACGGCGCCAGCAGTCGGAGCAGCACGTCGATCGCGCCGCGCAGCGCCAGGACCGCGCTCGCCTGGGTCTCGTGCGTCGCGTCGGCCGCCGTGCCGTAGGCACGTTCCTTCACGAGCTCGAGGTAGTCGTCGCAGAAGGTCCAGAAGAACCGCTCCGTGATCTCGAGCGCGCGGGCGTGGTCGAAGCCGTCGAACGCGGCGGTGGCCTGCTCGACGACCGCACCGAGCTCGGCGAGCATGTCGACGTCGAGTGCCTCGGTCACGCTCGTGGCGCCCTCGGGAAGCGGGAAGCCGTAGACGAACTTGGCGGCGTTCAGGACCTTGATCGCCAGACGGCGACCGACCTTGATCTGCTTCGGGTTCTGCGGGTCGAACGCCGCGTCGGTGCCGAGCTTCGACGAGGCCGCCCAGTAGCGGACCGCGTCGGCACCGTGCTGCTCGAGGATCGACAGCGGCGTGACGACGTTGCCCTTCGACTTCGACATCTTCTTGCGGTCGGGGTCGACGATGAAGCCGGAGATGCTCGCGTGCTTCCACGGCACGGTGTCCGCTTCGAGCTGGCTGCGGAGCACCGTCGTGAAGAGCCACGTGCGGATGATGTCCTGCGCCTGCGGGCGGACGTCGTACGGGTACACCAGGTCGTACAGCGCCGGGTCGGTCTCCCACTTGCCCGCGAGCTGCGGGGTGAGCGACGAGGTGGCCCAGGTGTCCATGACGTCGAGCTCGCCCTGGAACCCGCCGGCCACGCCGCGCTGGTCCTCGGAGTAGCCGGGTGCCGGGTCGGACGACGGGTCGACGGGCAGCTGCGCCTCGGTCGGGACGATCGGCTGGTCGAACACCGGGTTGCCGTCGGCGTCGAGCGGGTACCAGACCGGGATCGGCACGCCGAAGAAGCGCTGGCGCGAGATGAGCCAGTCGCCGGACAGGCCACCCACCCAGTTGTCGTAGCGGACACGCATGAAGTCGGGGTGGAACGCGATCTCCTCGCCGCGGGCGCGGAGCGTCGTCTTCAGGGCGTCGTCGCGGGCACCGTTGACGATGTACCACTGGCGGGTCGAGACGATCTCGAGGGCTTGTCGCCCTTCTCGAAGAACTTCACCGGGTGGTTGATCGTCTTGACGTCGCCGACGAGCTCGCCGGACTCGGTCAGGGCGTCCACGACGACCTTCTTCGCCGAGAACACGGTCTTGCCGGCCATCTCGGCGTAGAGCGCCTTGCCCGTCGCCGACTCGATCCACGCGGGCTCGTCGGAGCGCACGCGGCCGTCGAAGCCGAGGATCGCGCGGTTCGGCAGCTGCAGCTCGCGCCACCAGACCACGTCGGTGGTGTCGCCGAAGGTGCAGACCATCGCGATGCCGGCGCCCTTGTCCTTCTGCGCCAGGTGGTGTGCGAGCACCGGGACCTCGACGTCGAAGAGGGGGAGCGGACCGTGGTGCCGAACAGGTCCTGGAACCGCTCGTCGTCCGGGTGCGCGACGAGGGCGACGCACGCCGGCAGCAGCTCGGGACGGGTCGTCTGGATCACGACGTCGTCGCCGCCGTCGGTGCGGTGGAAGGCGATGCCGTGGTACGCGCCGGGCATCTCCTTGTCCTCGAGCTCGGCCTGCGCGACCGCGGTACGGAACGTGACGTCCCACAGGGTCGGGGCGTCGGCCTGGTAGGCCTCGCCGCGCTCGAGGTTGCGGAGGAAGGCACGCTGGGCGCTGGCCCGCGAGGTGTCGTCGATGGTTCGGTACGACTGGGTCCAGTCCACGGACAGGCCGAGGGTGCGGAAGAGCTCCTCGAACTGCTGCTCGTCCTGCACGGTCAGCTGGTCGCACAGTGCGATGAAGTTGCGGCGCGAGATCGGCAGCTGGTCGGCGGCCTTCGACGACTTGCCGTCGCCGCCCTCGAACGGCGGCGTGAAGTCGGGGTCGTAGGGGAGCGTCGGGTCGCAGCGGACGCCGTAGTAGTTCTGCACGCGGCGCTCGGTCGGCAGGCCGTTGTCGTCCCAGCCCATCGGGTAGAAGACGTGCTTGCCCCGCATGCGCTCGAACCGCGCTTTGAGGTCGGTGTGCGTGTACGAGAAGACGTGCCCGATGTGCAGCGACCCGGAGGCGGTCGGCGGCGGGGTGTCGATCGAGTAGACGGCGTCGCGGTGGCCGGCGGCGTCACGGTCGAAGCGGTAGGTGCCGTCCTGCTCCCAGACCGGCCCCAGACCTGCTCGAGTCCGTCGACGCTGGGCTTCTCGGGCATGGGCTTGGTCATGGCTGCGCCTTCCGTGCGTGTGTGCGGCACCGAGTCCGTGATGAGGTGCCTGAGTGTCCCCGCTCGATGCGAGGTGCCCCAATCGTAGCGGGCAGGACCGACGCGGCTCACGACTGCCGGGAGCGGCGATTACCACACCGACCTGTCGGACACGCCGGAGACCTGGTAGTCTGTCGGAGTTTGTCCGGCGAGCGCGGGTTCGCAGGAACTGCACCGTTGCCGTCCGCCGGACGCCCGAAGGACGCACCGCACACCGGAGGAACGACTTGGCACCGAACGACGCACCCCACCCGCACGGCGATCGGCCGTTGCCGCACGGCGACCGACCGCTGCGCTCGAAGGGCGCTGCGAAGCGCGCTCGGCGCAAGCTGACGAAGGACGACGTCACCGTCGTCGAGGAGTCGCTGCTCAAGCGCGCCGTGGCAGCTGCCGCCCTCGGCAACGCGATGGAGTGGTTCGACTTCGGCATCTTCGCGTACCTGACCGTCACGATCTCGCAGGTCTTCCTGCCGCAGGGCGACCCGGCCGCGAACATCGTCGCGACCTTCGGGTTCTTCGCCGCGGCGTTCATCGTCCGACCGATCGGTGGCGCCGTCTTCGGTCCGATCGGCGACCGGATCGGCCGGCAGAAGGTCCTCGCGCTGACGATGATCCTGATGGCCGCCGGCACGCTGATGATCGGCCTGATCCCGTCGTACGACTCGATCGGCTTCTGGGCTCCGGTCCTGCTGCTCGTGGCCCGCTTCGTGCAGGGCTTCTCGACCGGCGGTGAGTACGGCGGCGCCGCGACCTTCATCGCCGAGTACTCGCCCGACAAGCGCCGTGGGTTCATGGGCTCGTGGCTCGAGTTCGGCACCCTGGCCGGCTACGTGCTCGGCGCGTCGATCGTCACCGGCCTGCAGTTCGGCCTGTCCGAGGACGCCCTGCTCAGCTGGGGCTGGCGCATCCCGTTCATCATCGCGGGCCCGCTCGGCCTGATCGGGCTGTACCTCCGCCTCAAGCTCGAGGAGACCCCGGCCTTCCAGAAGCAGCAGGAGCAGGCCGCCGAGCGCGAGGGGCAGAAGACCCCGTTCCTCAAGCTCTTCGCCGAGAACTGGCGCGCGCTCATCATCTGCATCGGCCTGGTCCTGGTCTTCAACGTGACCGACTACATGCTGCTGTCGTACATGCCGACCTATCTCGAGCAGAACCTCGGCCAGAACGCCACGTTCGGCCTCATCCTGATCGTCGTCGTGATGCTGCTCATGATGGTCGTCATCACGTTCGGTGGCCGGCTGTCCGACAAGTTCGGTCGTCGCCCGGTCCTCGCCGCCGGCTGCATCGGCTTCATCCTGCTGTCCTGGCCGGCCCTCAAGCTCGTCCAGACCGGCACGGGCGTCGGGGTCTTCTCCGGCCTGCTGATCCTCGGTGTCGTGCTCGTCACGTTCACCTCGACCATGCCGTCGACGCTGCCCGCGCTGTTCCCGACGATCATCCGCTACGGCGCCCTCGCGATCGCGTTCAACGTCTCGGTGTCGCTGTTCGGTGGGACCACCCCGCTCGCGACCTCGGCGCTCATCAACGCTGCGAAGGACGCCGGCTACGGCTGGGCCGAGGACATCCCGGCCTTCTACCTGATGCTGGCCGCCGTCATCGGGCTCGTCGCGGTGTACTTCACCAAGGAGACCGCCGCCACGCCGCTCATGGGCTCCGGCCCGACGGTCGGTTCCGAGGACGAGGTCGCCGGCGTGATCGACGACTACAACGACCCGAACTCGGAGTTCGCGCAGTCCGACTGGGCGAAGGAGTTCGCGACGAGTGAGATCCCGATCATCTCGGGTGACACGCAGAAGAAGGAGTCCGCCGACTCCTGATCCCGGTCAGACCCGGCCAGGAGGCCCGGTGCACGTCCGCCACGGACGCGCGCCGGGCCTCTGGTCACGTTCAGGGCACGTGGCCCCCGGCCACGAGACTCGGCGTCAGCGACCGGCCTCGCGGCCTGCGGCCCGAGGCTGGTCGCCCTGCGCGAGACTCGGGCCGGCGGCGAGCCGCTCGGCGGCCTGCAGCAGGTGCGCGGTCACAGGGTGCGCCGGGCGCGCGAACACCGTCGCGGCGGGGCCGTGCTCGACGACCGCGCCCCGGTGCACGACGAGCACGTCGTCGGCCATCCGGCGCACGGCCCGCAGGTCGTGTGAGACGAACACCATCGCCACGCCGGTGTCGTCGCGGAGCCGCTCGAGCAGGGTCAGCACGGCGTCCTGCACGGTGGCGTCGAGGGCGGTGACCGGTTCGTCGAGGACGATCACCTCGGGGCCGGTGGCCAACGCCCGGGCGATCGCCAGGCGTTGTCGTTGCCCGCCGGAGAGGGTCAGCGGCGACCGCGGCCGGAGCGCCGGGTCGAGGTCCACCTGTCGCAGGGCTGCGTCCACCCGGGCGGCGAGGGAGCCACGGGCGCGGCGGTCGTCGCCCCGCGAGAACGCGTCGGCGAGGACCCGTTCGACCGACCACCGCTCGTCGAACGTGGCGCCCGGGTCCTGCACGACGGCCGCGACCCGGTGGCGTCGGGGTCGTCGGTCGTGTTCCGGGAGTGGTACCCACGGCGCTCCGTCGAGCGAGACCGTGCCGGCGTCGGGCACCTCGAGCCCGAGGAGCATCCGCGCCAGGGTGGTCTTGCCCGACCCCGAGGCGCCGATCACCCCGAGCACCCGCCCGCGGTCGAGCCCGAACGACACGTCGTCGACGGCGCGGACGCCCTCGTAGTCGCGCGCGAGCCCCTCGGCGACGAGCACCTCCTCGCACCGTGCGAGGTTGCGCGCTGGGTGCCGCGGTCGCCGATCGGCGCACGGTGCGTGGACGTGCACTCGGTGCGAGGTTGCCCGCTCGGTGCGTCGTCAGCGGCCTGCACGGAGCCATCAACCTCGCACCGGTCGACCAGATCGGCACCGTGCGCCGCGCGCACCAGGGCCTGCGTCGCGGCGTGCTGCGGATCCTGCAACACCGAGGCGACCGGGCCCTGCTCGACGATCCGTCCCTCGTGCATGACGGCCACCCGGTCGGCCCACCCCGCGACGAGCCCGAGGTCGTGCGTGATCACGAGCATCCCCGCCCCGCGCTGCTGCGCCGCCCGCAGCTGCTCCATCACGGTGACCGCGACCCCGGCGTCCAGTGCGGTCGTGGGCTCGTCGGCGACCACGAGCGCCGGCGACCCGATGGTGGCCGCGGCGATGAGGGCCCGTTGTCGCATCCCGCCCGACAGTGTGCCGGCGAGTCGGTCGTCGGTCGCGATGTCCGGGTCGAGGCCCACCGCGCGCAGGGCATCGCGCACGGCGTCCACGCGCTCGGCCGCACCCATCTCGGTGTGCAGGCGGAGGCTGTCGGCGACCTCGCGTCCGACGGGACGCAGCGGGTCCAACGCGCCCAGGGCCTCCTGGCCGACGTAGCCGACCCGCGACCCGCGTACCTGGCGCCACCGACGATCGGAGAACGCGCGGACGTCGAGCCCGGCGACGGTGAAGGCGTCGGCGCGGACGGCGGAGCCGGGTGCGGACAGGCCGAGCGCGGCGCGGGCGGTGACGCTCTTGCCGGAGCCGGACGCGCCGACCAGGGCGACGCACTCACCGGCGTCGACCCGCAGGGCGACGTCGTGCACGATCGGCGTGCCCGCGATGGCGACGTGCAGCGCCTGGACCTCGAGGACGATGGTCATCGGACGACTCCTGTTCGGCGGATCGCGCGACCGAGCACGGTGACGGCGGTCGCGAGCACCACGATGGCGAGCCCGGGGAAGGTGCTCATCCACGGTGCGGTCTGCAGGTAGGTCCGGCCGTCGGCGAGCATCGCGCCCCACTCCGGAGCCGGGGGCGGTGTGCCGACGCCGAGGTAGCTCAGCGCCGAGGCCCAGACGATCGCCTGACCGACGCCGAGCGTGGCGATCGCGACGACGGGCCAGAGCGCGGCGGGTAGGACGTGCCGGACCACGATGCGGACGGGGGAGCGGCCGAGCAGCACGGCGGTCTCGACGACCTGCGACGACCGGGCAGCACGCACCAGACCACGGACGATGCGGGCGTAGCCGGGGGCGGTGGCGAAGCCGACGGCGAGCACGGCGGGGACCGGGCCGGGGCCGGTGACGGCGATGACCACCAGGGCGACGAGCAGCAGCGGCAGGGCGAACGCGACCTCGGTGACGCGGCCGATCACGGCGTCGAGCAGTCGGCCGATGCGTCCGGCGCCGGCGCCCAGTCCGGCGACGACCCCGAGCACGACGCCGGTCCCGCCGCCGATCAGGGTCGCGGCGACACCGACGACGAGCGAGGCCCGCGTGCCGGCGACGACCCGGGCCAGGACGTCGCGTCCGGATTCGTCGGTGCCGAAGGGGTGCACGCCGCTCGGTGCGAGGAGCGCCTCGGACGGGTGCACGGCGAGCGGGTCCGCGCCGCCGAGCAGCGCCGGCCACGCGGCCGCCACGACGGCGAGCAGGACCACGGCACCCGCGACGGCTCCGGGGACGCCGAGGCCCCGTCGCCGGCGACGTGCTGCTGCCGGTCGTCCGTCGACCGGCTCACCGGCCAGGAGGCTCGGCTCGGCGATGCCGCTCACCGCGCCGCCGCCTCGGGGCCGGGTCCACGGCGTCGCGCGGCTCGCGGGGTGCGGGGCGTGGGGTGCCGGTGCGCGGGGCGCCGGTGCGCCGGCCTCCGCTGCGCGGGTCGACGACACGTTCGACGAGGTCGGCGATCGCGAGCACGACGACGTAGGCGGCAGCCGACACCAGCGCGATGCCGGCGACGAGCGGCATGTCCCGCTGCGTCACCGCGGTCACCAGGGCGCGACCGATGCCGGGCAGCGCGAACACGGACTCGACGACGACGGCGCCGGACACGAGGGACCCGAAGGCCCAGGCGGACAGGGCGATCCCGGGCAGCGCCGCGTGGCGGAGCAGGTGCCGGGCGAACAGCCCGAGGCGGGTCTCACCACGGCCCCGCGCGGCGAGGGCGAAGGCGGACCGTTGCGCGTCGACGACCCCGTCGCGCACGGTCTCGGCCAGGTACCCGGCGACCGGGACGGCCACCGTCAGCACCGGGAGCACCCAGCCGCGCACGGTTCCGTCGCTGACGGCGGGCACCCAACCAAGGGCGCTCGCGAACACCACGATGAGCACGCTGCCGAGCCAGAAGTGCGGCATGACGCTCGCGGTGACGCTCAGCGCGCTCGTCAGCCCGGCTGCGAACCGACCGCGCTGCGTCGACCACCAGGCCGCGACGATCGCCAGGACCCAGGCGACGACGAGCCCGGTCACCGCCAGGGTGAGCGTGACGGGCAGCTGCTGGCCGAGCAGCGTCGCGACCGGGGTGCGGAAGGCGTACGAGTCACCGAGCTGCAGGGTGGCGAGGCGTCCGAGGAACACCGCGTACTGCACGAGCACCGGCTGGTCGAGGCCGTACTCGTGCCGGACCTGGGCGACGGCCTCGGCGGAGGCCTGCGAGCCCGGACCACCGAGGATCGCGAGTGCGGGGTCGCCGGGGATGAGCCGGATCGCGACGAACACGATCGTCGCGACGGCCCAGAGCACGCCGATCCCGCCCGCGAGCCGTCGGACGGCCCACCACACCCAGGACATCCGCGTCAGCGGTCGATCCAGGCCGTGCCGAACCAGGGCGTGGACACCGAGGTCGTCTGGATGCCGTGCACGGCCGAGCGCACCAGGAAGTGGTTCTGCTGGTCGTAGAGGGGCAGCACGGTGTCGCTCGCCAGGATCGTCTTCTGCGCCTGCTCGTACAGGTCGGCGCGCTCGTCGGCGTCCGAGGTGCGGGCCGCCTGCTCGAGCAGGGTGTCGAGCGCGGGGTCGTCGAGCTGCGCGAGGTTCGCGAAGTACCCGGACGGCGCCGGCTCGATGCTCGCGCTGTCGTACAGGATCCGCAGGACGTCGGGGCCGACCTTCGTGTACGGGGCGCTGACGACGTCGTACTCGTTCGCCGCGAGGGCCGCGTACCAGCTGGACAGGTCGAGTTCGTCGAGCACGACCTTGAACCCGACGGCCTTCTCGGACGCCTGGATCTGCTGGAACAGGCTGCGCTCGGCCGGCACCGACTGGTTCGTCGAGACCGGGAACGTCACGGTGAGCTGCTGGCCGTCCTTCTGCCGGATGCCGTCCGACCCGACCTTCCAGCCGGCGTCGTCGAGCAGCTGCTTCGCCTTCGTCGGTGAGTAGTCGAAGCGGCTCTTCTCCGAGTACGCCAGCGGTTCGGCACTCGAGAGCACGGAGTACGAGCGCTTCGCGGTGCCGAGGAACAGCGACTGCAGGCCGGGGTCGATCTCGGCACCCGCGATGAACGCCTGGCGCACGGCCTCGTCACGGAACACGCCGTGGCCGGAGTTCAGCTCGAGGCGGTTCGAGGCACCGGGGCGCGGGGCGTCGAGGTCGCGGATGGCGCCCTCGCCGACGCGGCCTTGAGCTGGTCGGGCTGCGCGTTGTCGATGACGTCGACCTGGCCGGACTGCAGCGCCGCGTAGCGCGACGTCGAGTCGGGCAGGAACCGCCACGTGATGCCGGACAGGCGCGGCTTCGTCTTGCCCCAGTAGTCGCTGTTCTTCGTCAGGGTGACGCGGTCGCCGTGCTTCCATCCGGTGACCTCGAACGGGCCGGTGCCGACGGGCGACTCGCAGTTCGTCGCCTGCTCGCGTTCGAGCGCCTTCGGGGACTCCATGCCGACCCACGGCTGCGAGAAGGACTCGAGCAGCGCGCTGTCCGGACGGCTCAGGGTGAGCGTCACGGTGTGGTCGTCGGTGGCCGTGGCCTTCGTGATGGACTGCAGCGCGAGGTAGCCGGTGCTCGACGCGGTGGCCGGGTCCTGCACGTGCTCGATGTTCGCCACGACGGCGGCGGCGTCGAACGGGGTGCCGTCGGTGAAGGTGACGTCGTCGCGCAGTGTGAAGGTGAGGGCCTTGCCGTCGTCGCTCGTGGTCCACTTCGTCGCGAGCTCGGGGTCGGCTCGCCGTCCTCGAGCCCGACGAGCTCCTCGATGTACTGCGTCGCCAGGAGCGCCTGCGGGTAGTTGCCGCCGACGTGCGGGTCGAGGCAGGTGGGCTCGGCGTCGCCGGAGGCGTACGTCAGGGTCCCGCCGCTCACCGGCTTGCTGCTCGTGGTGCTCGTCCCGGCGCCGCTGCACCCCGCGAGGACGAGGACGACGGCTGTGGCGCTCGCGACGGCGGCGACGGTTTTCTGTACTGAGTCCAAGATCATGGCTGGACGAGTCTAGCGGTTTACTGGGGCCCATGGACGAACCGATCCGCCGCGGTGGCCGGCCCCGACGCTCGAGCGCCGAGGTCCTCGCGGACGCCGCTGCCGAGCTGTTCCTCGAGCAGGGGTACGCACGCACCACGGTCGACCAGATCGCCGTGCGTGCGGGGGTCAGCCGCGCGACGTTCTTCAACTACTTCACGGCGAAGTCCGACGTGATGTGGCTCGAGCTCGACGCCGCGGTCGCGGGGCTCCCCGGGTACCTGGCGGCCTCGACCGAACCCAGTGCGGTGCGTGCGGTGGAGCAGGCCCTGCTCGCCGCGGCCCGGGCCCACGACCCCGAGCGGGTGCCGTGGGCGGTCGCGCAGGCCGAGGTGATGGGCATCGGCTCCGAGCTCGTCGCCGGGGTCGCCGTCCGGGTGATGGCGCAGCACGGGGCCGTCGCGGCCTTCGTGGCCGGGCGCACGGGGGACCAGCCGGTGTCGCTCTGGCCGCAGACGGTCTCTGGCGCTGTGCTCGGGGCGGCGGCGGCGGCGTTCGGGGTGTGGGTCGCCGACGGGGTGGCTCGTCGGCCGCTCGTCGAGTACGTCGCGGCGGCGCTGACCCCGGTGGTCGCCGGCCTCGACGCCCGCTGACGGGGAGGGGTCGTCAGGCGACGACTTCGGTCCCCACCGCCGGGCCGCTGTCCTGACCCGACACGGCGACCCGGAGCGATCGACGGACGAGGGCCGACGGTTCCACGTACCCGTCGAAGTACCGCCGGGCCTCCGTCCGGAGGCGGGAGCGCCCTGCGGTGTCCGCATCCAGGCGGTGCACGGCGTCCAGTGCCTCGTCGACGGAGGAGAACCCGAGGTACTCGTGCCCTTCTCGGAGGCCGGGGCCTCGTGCGTCGGTCGTTCGCAGACGACCGCACAGCCCTGCGCGAGGTACTCGGCGAGCTTCCAGCCGTTCGAGTTCCACAGCCCCCTCGTGGTGATGCAGACCCGGGCCGCCCTCGAGGCGCGGAGGAACGTGGCAGGGTTCGACCGGCTGGCTGGGAGCACGAGCTCCGGGGCGACCGCAAGCGCGTGGTCCGTCGGACTGAGTCCTCCCTGGAACCGGTCACCGAACTCGGCTTTCAGGGCGCGGATCAACTCGATGCGCTCCAGGTTGATCGCGTTGCGATCGTCCGCGCGCCACCGTTCCTTGGCGGTGAGACCCGTCGTCCTCGTCTCGGGCTCCCACAGTCTGGTCTGGAACAGGATCTGCCCGTTGTCGGACTGCTGGTCGCCGACGCGGAGCCGAGCGGATCGGCTCCACTCGGCCACGGCGAGCGCGCCGAAGCGGCGTGGTCCGACGTTGCTCCGGAACGCGGCGTTCCAGAAGTACGGGTGCCGCGACGTCGCGTGGTAGTTGAGGCCCAGCGCTCGGTGCTCGGCGCCGGTGCGGTAGGTGTCGTTCGGGGTGATCGGCCGGCTCCGGCGGAACAGCACGTCCACGTCGTCCGCGAACGCATCGACGACGACGGGGTCGAGGATGCTCTCCGTCGTCCAGGTCGTAGCCGATCCTGAGGCCGTCGACCTCGGCGAGGAGCCAGGCGTTGGACGGCAGCGCCGGGTCGTGGCGGGACCACGTGATGCGGAGGTCCAACTCGCGGTTGCGCGCGAGTGCGATGTACCCGGCGATGACCTGGTGGGAGTGGTGTGAGTTGCCCGAGGCGTGGAGGACGACGGATGGGAGATCGGGAGTCGGCATGGTCCTGTTCGGGAGGAGAAGGGCGGAACTGCGCGGAAATGCAATATTAACATATGCAATGTTGTCGATCTCTCCCGCGTTGCCGTCCCCGCCGGATCTCAGTCGGTGCGCAGCGTCCCCGCTCCGCCGGCGGCCACGTCCGAGGCCGTCCCGTCACGCACGACCTCGGGCACCTCGTCGCTCGTCGGCCGCAGCGAGGCGTCGCCCGGGTAGCTCAGCGTCAGCACGGCCTCCTCGATGTAGGGGCTGTCCTCGAGCGACTTCTCGACGTCGCGCAACCGCACCGCGACGTGCTCCTCGTTCTCGTTGCCCGTCAGGTCGACGGCCGCGACGAGGTACACCCGCGACGGTCCGACGAACTCCAGGTGCAGGTAGGTGACACGTTCGATCTGCGAGCGGCCGAGCAGTTCGACGAGCACGGCGTTCTCGAGCTCGGGCGACGTGCTCTCGCCGAGCAGGAAGCGGCGGTTGCGGTCGATGAGGATGATCGCCACGACCCCGAGCAGCACGCCGATCGCGATGGAACCGATCGCGTCGAAGATCGCCAGGCCGGTGATCTGGTGCAGGAACACCCCGAGGAAGGCGACGACGAGGCCGATGAGCGCAGCGGCGTCCTCGGCGAACACGGCCCGCAGTGTCGGGTTCGAGGACTGCAGCACGTGGCGCAGCACCGGCACCTTGCGCTTCGTCGCCGCTCCGTGCGCCTGGCGGTAGGCCTGCAGGAAGCTCGTGCCCTCGAGGCAGAACGACAGCGCGAGCACGATGTAGTTGAGCAGGACGTCCTCGGCCGGACCCGTCTCGCCGAGCTCGGAGATGCCGTGGTAGATCGACACGATGGCGCCGGCGGTGAACAGCCCGAACGCGGCGAACATCGACCAGATGTACGTCTCGCGGCCGTACCCGAGCGGGTGTGCGGCGTCACGCTTCCGCGCGCCCCGTCGTTCGGCGACGAGCAGGAAGATCTCGTTCCCGGTGTCCGCCCACGAGTGCGCCGCCTCGGCCACCATCGAGGCCGAACCCGAGATGAGCGACGCGATGGTCTTCGCGATCGCGACGAGCAGGTTCGCGCCGAAGGCGATGATGACGGTGAGGGAGGACTCCGGGCGTTCGCCGGAGGCAGAGTCGTCGGGCATCCCTCCAGCATGCTCCCGTCCGCTAAACTCGTGTCACACGAGCGTCGATCCGGCCATCACCGGGGAGCTCCCGGAAGAACGCGGTCCGCGCGAGCGGCTCGTCAGTAGAACCGGGCGGACCGGGCCGCACCGAACCCGAACACGAGCGGTCGTGACGTGCGGACAGCACGGCATGGCAAGCGAGGTGGTACCGCGGAGCGTGCTCCGTCCTCGTGGAGATCGAGCGAACCCACAAGGAGTCCCGGTGCCGTACCCGTTGAACGCCGATGCCGATGGCGTCGTCCCCTCGCCGTCCTTCCCCGCCGTCGAGCGGGGGATCCTCGCCTTCTGGAAGGGCGACGGCACGTTCCAGGCGTCCATCGACCAACGCCAGGGCTGCGACGAGTGGACCTTCTACGACGGCCCGCCGTTCGCGAACGGCCTGCCGCACTACGGTCACCTGCTGACCGGGTACGCGAAGGACGTCTTCCCGCGCTACCAGACCATGCGCGGCAAGCAGGTGCACCGCCGCTTCGGCTGGGACACCCACGGGCTGCCCGCCGAGCTCGAGGCGATGCGCCAGCTCGGCATCACCGAGAAGCACGAGATCGACGAGATGGGCGTCGACGTGTTCAACGCCGCCGCCAAGAAGTCCGTGCTGCAGTACACCGACGAGTGGCAGCAGTACGTCACCCGCCAGGCGCGCTGGGTCGACTTCGAGGACGACTACAAGACGCTCGACACCACGTTCATGGAGAGCGTGCTGTGGGCGTGGAAGCAGCTCTGGGACAAGGGCCTGGCGTACGAGGGCTTCCGGGTCCTGCCGTACTGCTGGAACGACCAGACGCCGCTGTCGAACCACGAGCTGCGCATGGACGACGACGTCTACAAGATGCGCCAGGACCAGTCCGTCACGGTGTCGTTCCCGCTGCAGGGTGCGCGTGCCGAGTCGCTCGGGCTGGCCGGCGTGCGTGCGCTCGCCTGGACGACGACCCCCTGGACCCTGCCCACGAACGCCGCGCTGGCCGTCGGGCCTGCGGTCTCGTACGTGGTGCTCCCTGCGGGGCCGGGAGGCGCGGCTGACGGTGCCGACGCCGGTTCCGTCCACTACCTGCTGGCTTCGGACACCGTGGCCACCTACGCGAAGGACCTCGGCTACGAGACGGCCGAGGACGCCGCTGCCGCGGTCGTCCGCACCCTGACGGGTGCGGAGCTCGACGGCGTCGAGTACGAGCGCCTGTTCGACTTCCTCGCCGAGACCGAGGGCATGGAGCACGCCTGGCGCATCCTGGTCGCCGACTACGTCGAGACCGGCGAGGGCACCGGCATCGTGCACCAGGCTCCGGCCTACGGTGCCGACGACCAGGTGGTCTGCGCCGCCGCCGGCATCCCCGTGGTGCTCTCCCTCGACGAGGGCGGGGTCTTCACCTCGCAGTTCGGCGAGGTCGCCGGCATGCTCTGGTCCGACGCGAACAAGCCGCTGACCAAGGCCGTCCGCGACGCCGGTCGCCTGCTCCGCCAGGCGTCCTACGAGCACAGCTACCCGCACTGCTGGCGGTGCCGGAAGCCCTCATCTACAAGGCCGTGTCGTCGTGGTTCGTGCGGGTCACCGACTTCCGCGACCGCATGGGCGAGCTCAACCAGGACATCAACTGGGTGCCGGAGAACGTCAAGGACGGCCAGTTCGGCAAGTGGGTCGGCAACGCCATCGACTGGTCGGTGTCGCGCAACCGCTACTTCGGCACGCCGATCCCGGTGTGGCAGTCCGACGACCCCGAGTACCCGCGCACCGACGTGTACGGCTCGCTCGAGGACATCGAGCGCGACTTCGGACGCCTGCCGCTGAACGCCGACGGCGAGGTCGACCTGCACCGCCCGTTCATCGACGACCTGACCCGCCCGAACCCCGACGACCCCACGGGGAACTCGACGATGCGCCGGATCACCGACGTGTTCGACGTCTGGTTCGACTCCGGGTCGATGCCGTACGCCCAGGTGCACTACCCGTTCGAGAACCGGGAGTGGTTCGAGTCGCACAACCCGGCCGACTTCATCGTCGAGTACATCGGGCAGACCCGCGGCTGGTTCTACGTCATGCACGTGCTGTCCACCGCGCTGTTCGACCGACCGGCCTTCAAGAACGTCATCAGCCACGGCATCGTCCTCGGCTCGGACGGTCAGAAGATGTCGAAGTCGCTGCGGAACTACCCGGACGTCTCCGAGGTGTTCGACCGCGACGGCGCCGACGCCATGCGCTGGTTCCTGATGTCCTCGTCGGTGATCCGCGGCGGCAACCTCGTCGTCACCGAAGAGGGCATCCGCCAGGGCGTCCGCGAGTTCATGCTCCCGCTGTGGTCGACGTACTACTTCTTCACCCTCTACGCGAACGCCTCCGGGCCGGACGGGTACCAGGCCACCCGACGGACGGACAGCACCGACGTCCTCGACCGGTACCTGCTCGCGAAGACCCGGGTGCTCGTGTCCGACGTGCAGCAGCACCTCGACGCGCTCGACACCCCGCTCGCGGCCCAGGCGGTCCGCGACTTCGCCGACGTGCTGACGAACTGGTACGTCCGCCGGTCGCGCGACAAGTTCTGGACCGGGGCCGACGGCGCGGCAGGGGACGGCGCCCGTGCGGCGTTCGACACCCTGTACACGGTGCTCGAGACCCTGACCCGTGTGGCGGCCCCGCTCGCCCCGCTCGTCACCGAAGAGATCTGGAAGGGCCTGACCGGTGGTCGGAGCGTGCACCTGACGGACTTCCCCGACGCGGCCGAGTTCCCCGCCGACGACGCCCTCGTCGCGGCGATGGACCGCGTGCGCGACGTCGCCTCGAAGGGCCTCGCGCTCCGCAAGGCGACCGGCAAGCGCGTCCGGCTGCCGCTCGCCACGCTCACCCTCGTGGTGCCGGACCCGGCGGCGGTCGAACCGTTCGCCGACATCCTGCGCGACGAGCTGAACGTCAAGCGGGTCGTGCTCGAGGCCCAGGCCGAGGAGTCCCTGGCGCAGTACGGCATCGAGCGGAAGCTCACCGTCAACGCCCGCGTCGCCGGCCCGCGCATCGGCAAGGCCGTGCAGCAGGTGATCCCGGCCGCGAAGAAGGGCGACTGGACCGCGACCGAGTCCGGCGTGACCGTCGGCGGTGTCGACCTGGTCGAGGGCGAGTACACGCTCGACCTCACCGTCGCCGACCCGTCGGTCGCCGTGGCGTTCCTCGACGAGGGCGGCTTCGTGGTGCTCGACACCGTGACCACGCCCGAGCTCGAGGCCGAGGGGCTTGCCCGCGACGTCGTCCGCGAGGTGCAGCAGGTTCGTAAGCAGTCCGGGCTTGAGGTGAGCGATCGCATCAGTCTTGAACTGCGAGTTGCAGCCAGTCGCGCTACGGAGCCGTACTCCGCTGCAATCGCAGAGGCTGCAATGGCTGCCAACGCGGCTCTCACACTTACGCTCCAACCGATCAACGACCAGGTTCGCGGCGCGGTCGACCAGATCTTGACGGAGGTCTCGCGCTCCGCGGTCGATGCGGTTGCACGTTCACTGGACGGAGTAATGCCTAGCCTTAGCGAGTCGGTGAGGTCGCTGACCGGAGATGTCTTGGCCTCTCGCAGGAAGGTAGCTGAGCAGCTTGCTGCTTCAGCGGGAGCCAACTCAGACGCTGTCTCTGAGTCTGCGCGCCGGTGGCGAGACATGTTCGTTAATTCAAAGTTGCTCTCGCAAATGGCACAAGAAACGCTCGCGACTAGGATCACCGTGACTTTCGCGCCTCTCGATAGTGTGCGAGCGGACCTGCAGGTTGACGGTCAGAACGCAGTCGAGCTCAAGGTGGCACGCGCATGAGCGAATACCCCGACGAGCCGTCCGAGGACGGCATCGATATCCCGGTGGGGCCGTCCGGTGACGCTCCGGTCGAAGCCGTGCCCTACGGCGGTGACGACGACGAGGTCAAGCGCGTCGAGGCCGCCCTGTACGCCCGGATCGGTGAGCAGTCGCCCGAGCACCGCCTGACCGCGACCCGTCGCGCCGTCGAGCTGCTCGGCGACCCGCACCTGGCGTACCCGGTGATCCACATCACCGGCACGAACGGCAAGACGTCCACCGCGCGCACGACCGAGAGCATCGTCCGCGCCCACGGTCTGCGCACCGGCCTGATGACAAGCCCGCACCTGGTGTCGATCCGGGAGCGCATCGTCATCGACGGGCAGCCGATCGAGCCGAGCCGGCTCGTCGAGAACTGGGACGACATCGCCCCGGTCCTCGAACTGACCGACCAGGAGCTCACCGCCAAGGGCGAGCTCCCGCTCACCTTCTTCGAGGCACTGACCGTCCTGGCCCTGGCGTGCTTCGCCGAGGCGCCGGTCGACGTCGCCGTGATCGAGGTCGGCATGGGCGGCGAGTGGGACTCCACCAACGTCGTGCAGAGCCAGGTCGCGGTGTTCACGCCGATCGCCATCGACCACGCGAAGCAGCTCGGCAGCACCGTGGCGGAGATCGCGCGGACCAAGTCCGGGATCATCAAGCCGTCGTCCGCCGTGGTGTCGAGCGAGCAGGTCCCGGAGGCACTCGTCGAACTCGAGCGTGCCGCCGAGCTCACCGAGTCGACCCTCGCGGTCGAGGGCACCGGTTTCAGTGTCGTCGACGTGACGCCGGCGGTGGGCGGTCAGCTCATCACCGTGCAGGGCATCGCCGGCCGCTACGACGACCTGTTCCTGCCGCTGTTCGGGCGGCACCAGGCGCACAACGCGGCCGTCGCGATCGCCGCGGTCGAGTCGTTCCTCGGTCGGGGTACCCAGGCGCTCGACGAGGACGTCCTGTCCGAGGGCCTCGCCGGTGCCACCAGCCCCGGCCGACTCCAGCCGATCGCCACCGACCCGACCGTCGTGGTCGACGCGGCGCACAACCCGCACGGCGCCAAGGCCCTGGCCGAGGCCCTGCCCGTCGCGTTCCCGTCCGAGCACGTCGTCGGCGTCGTCGGGATCCTCGGCGACAAGGACGCCCGCGGGTTCGTCCGCGCGCTGAAGGGCACCGTCGAGACCTTCGTCGTCACGCAGCCACCGGGGAGCGTGCCCTCGACGCGGACGCCTTCGCGAAGGTCGTCGTGGACGAGGTCGGCGCGGACCGCGTCGTCGTCGAGCCGTCGCTCGCCGCCGCGCTGCAGCAGGCACGCGACCTGGCGGACGAGGCGGACGCCGAGGACGCCCTCGTGCTCGTCGCGGGCTCCATCGTGATGGTGGGTGCGGTCATGGACCTGGTCCACCGGGAAGGCGAGACGAAGTGACGAACGCACCCAGTCCCCACGAGCACGGCCAGCCGACCTCTCCGCAAGCTCCGCGGTCGTCTGGAACCGGCTCGCGTGGGCCCACCTCCCGGCCGGGGCGTGCACCGCGCACCCGCAAGCCGCGACGCGACCGCGGGGCGCAGGAGAGCCTGTTGTCGATCGCGCTCGTGCTCGAGGCGATCATGTTCTTCTTCCCGATGCTCGTCGTGTTCGGCAAGGGGACCCTGCCGCCGGCCCTGGCGTTCGGCGGTGGCATCGGCGCGATGATCGTGCTGGCGCTGGCCGCACGCCTGACCGGCAACCCCGCCGGTGTAGGGTTCGGTTGGCTGCTGCAGGCGGCCATCCTCGCCACCGGGTTCATCGAACCGTTCATGTTCGCGGTCGCCGTGGTGTTCCTGGCGCTGTGGGTCTTCTGCTTCGTCAAGGGCGGTCAACTCGACCGTCAGAACGCCGCGCGCCGGGCCGCCATGGGCGAGGACTGACCACCCCTCCGATCCCGCGAACACACTAGGAGTACTGCGTGTCCGACCTCGAAGAGACCCTCGTCCTCGTCAAGCCCGACGGCGTCGCCCGCCAGCTCACCGGTGAGATCCTCCGCCGCATCGAGTCGAAGGGCTACGAGATCGTCGACCTGAAGATGCTCACCGCGCCGCGCGACCTGTTGGACGCGCACTACGAGGAGCACCAGGGCAAGCCGTTCTTCGAGCCGCTCGTCGAGTTCATGCAGTCCGGTCCGGTCGTCGCCGTCCGCGTCGCCGGCAACGGCGTCATCGCCGGCTTCCGGTCGCTCGCCGGCACCACCGACCCCACCAGCGCCGCACCCGGCACCATCCGTGGCGACCTCGGTCGCGACTGGGGCCTCAAGGTGCAGCAGAACCTGGTGCACGGGTCGGACAGCACCGAGTCGTCGGCGCGCGAGCTCGCGCTCTGGTTCGCCTGAGACGCCGGGGGAACGACTCGTGACGAACAACGACCGACCCACCAAGAACGAGCGTCGCCAGCACGCGCGTGAGGTCTCCCGCCAGCGCGCCGATGCCGAGAAGCGTCGCAAGCGCCGCAACAAGTGGTTCCTGCAGGGCGGCATCGGCCTGGGCATCATCGCGATCGCCGCGATCATCACGCTCGTCGTGGTGAACGTGAACAACGCACCCGCCGTGTCCGCTTCCGGGCCGAAGAACATGGCCACCGGCGCGATCCAGTTCACCGGCGAGGGCGGCGAGGTCACCCCGGTGACCACGAAGGCCGTCACCGCGAAGGGCACCCCGTCGGCCGTTCCGACGTCGAACACCGACGGTGCGGTCGCGGTCACCGAGTACGTCGACTGGGCCTGCCCGGTCTGCAAGCAGTTCGAGGCCGCCTACGCCGACCAGATCCTGGACAAGGTGAAGTCGGGCGACGCGACGCTGGCCATCCAGCCGGTGTCGATCCTCGACCGCAGCTACCAGAGCTCGCGGTACGCCAGCCGCGCCGCGAACGCCGCGATGTGCGTCGCGAACTACGCGCCGGACAAGTTCCTGGACGTCCAGACGCAGTTCTTCGACAACCAGCCCGCCGAGGGCACGTCGGGCCTGACGAACGCCGAGATCGCGAAGCTCGTGAAAGCCGGCGGCGCGACCGGGTCGAACGTCTCCGAGTGCCTGTCGACCGAGCAGTTCAAGGGCTGGGTGACCAAGTCCACCAAGCTCGTGACGGCAGACGAGGCACTGCAGGGCACGCAGGGCTTCGGCACGCCGACCGTGGTCGTGAACGGCAAGCGCCTCGACGACCTCAGCACGGTCATCACCGCGATCGACGCCGCGGCGAAGTAGCACCACTCGCACGAGCGAAGGCCCCCGCTTCCATCCGGAAGCGGGGGCCTTCGTCGTCGCGCTGCCTCGTGCCTACGCGGCGCCACCGTTCTGCTCGACGAAGGACGCGAAGGCGTCGGTGTCGGTCAGGGAGCCGGTGAACTGCTTGCCGTTCACGATGATCGTCGGGGTGCTCGTCACCTTGTCGAGCGACGAGTTCGGGATCGGGTCGTTCATCACCCGGTTCGTGGCGTCGGCGACCCACCCGGCGAAGTGCTGCCCGGTGATGCACGAGGCGACCTTGCCGTTCGTCGCGCCGGCGTCCTTCGCCAGGGACGCGAGCTCGTCGTTCGTCAGGCCCTTGGTGCTCTCGGATGGCTGGTTCTCGTAGAGCGACGTGTTGTACGCCAGGAACGCGTCCGGGTCGTAGTTCGCCACACAGGCGGCCGCGGCGGCGGAGCGGGTGGAGTACTTCGACCCGAGCGACACCCGGTCGAGCAGGTTGAACGGGTGCAGTTCGAGCGTCGCAGAGCCAGCCTTCACCCACTGCTCGATCTGGTCCATCTGCGCCGTCTCGAACTGGTTGCAGTACGGGCACATGTAGTCCGAGTACACGGTGATGTTCGCCACCGAGTCGTCCTGCTTCGTCGCCGTCGGGGTCCCACCGTCGGGCGTGGCCTTCGTCTCGACGGGCACGATCTCGCCGCCCTGGCCGGTGAACAGGATGCCGTCGCTCGCCATGTTGCGCGGCCCCGGCCCAGCGGGTTGCACCGAGTTCGCGATCACCAGGACGACCACGGCGACGACCGCCAGGCTGCCGACGATGATGCCGCTGATCCCGAGCGTCTTGTTGCGGCGACGTCGCGCCTGTTCCTGCACCCGGGCTTCGCGAGCGCGCTCGGGCGGCGTCACGGCGGACCTTCTTGCTCTCGTTCTCGCTCATCGAGATCGAGCGTAGGTGCTGCACGGAGGTCGATCGGGCGTCCTGCCTGGGAAGCCCCCAGGAATTCGGTGACGCGTCATCGATGCGTCATGGGCGCCGCATCGGGGACGCCCAGCAGCAGATCAGAAGACCGTCAGGATGGTCGGGAACTTGATGATGATCGTCACGATGATGAACAGGTAGTTCGCCAGCGGGAACGCCCAGCAGAACGGGAGCAGTGCCCGGCCGACCCGCTGCGTGCGGGCACCGAAGCGGCCCTGCGCGGCGTTCCAGATCGTGAACACCCAGAACATCGGGATCGTCATCGACCACACGAGCATGCACCACGGGCACAGCGCGCCGATGAACCAGACGGTCTGGGTGAAGAGCCACGTCACGAAGACCCACGCCAGGAACACGCCCGCGTTGAACGCGATCCAGAACCACCGTGAACCGTTGCGGAAGCCCGCGAGCATCATCACCGCGACGGCGATCGGCGCGACGAAGCCCATCACGCCGAGCAGTGGGTTCGGGAACCCGAACAGGTGACCCTGCCAGCTCGCCATCACGTCCGAGCAGCTGATGAACGGGTTCACGTCGCACGAGAGCACCGTGTCGGGGTCGGCGTACTTCTTGAACTCGTCGAGCACCAGGGAGAAGGACCCGTACAGGCCGACGAACCCGGTGATCAAGAGGAAGACGGCCATCGCGATCGGACGACGGGGGCAGGCGCTGACGTGCTCACGCCGTCATCATCGCATGCGGCTTCCGGTCCTTTCCGGGAGCGGCGTGCGATACTGGCCGGAGGTCGTGCGGGCAACCGCAGACCGAAGAGAGCTTTCCGGGCAGTGCCCCACGGGGCAGTGTCCGGACGATCAGGTGCGGTGAGAGCGCACCGTGGTCGGGACAGCGTCACTCCGACGCCGAGCCGACCCGGGCCGGGTGCCCGGACCGGAACGGCAGCGGACGCAACGAGAAGTTGACGCAGACCGATCACGAAGACAGCGAGCGCGGGGCGTCGACGCCACCGCCACAACCAAAGAATTCCCGCCGCCTGACAAGGGTGCGAGTGGGGCCGAGGAGTGCGCCAGTCCATGGTGGAGCAGAACAACGACAACACGACCAACGACGAGAACGCCCCGAAGCGTCGGACCCGCCTGTTCGGCGGACGCCGCGCCCGGTCGTCCGGCCAGCAGGTCGCGGCCGACGCCGTGCAGGTGCCTGCCGTCGACGAGTCCCTCGCACTGACGGACGGGACACCGGCGGACGGGGCACCGGCAGAAGCCGTGTCCGTCGCGGTCGAGGCCGTCTCCGCGCAGAGCGCCGAGCCGGACGACGTGAGCACGCTGACCGGCGACCTGCCGGTGGTCGAGGCCGAGCCGACCGAGCCCGCAGCCGACGTGGCGGAGCCGAGTGGTGCCTCCCGTCCGACCGAGACCGAGCCGACGGCCGAGGCGAGCGAACCCGCCGCCCCCGCCGAGCCGTTCGTCCCGAAGGCGACGAGCACGCTCAGCCTGATCTTCCACGCCCCCGTCCTGCCGGAGCTGCCGCGCCGTGCCGCGCGGTACGAGCGCGACGAGGACGACCGAGACGACCGCTCGGAGCGCTCGGAGCGCTCGGAGCGCGAGGACCGGTTCGACCGCGATGACCGGTACGACTCCGAGGACCGCGAGGAGCAGGGCGGATCCCGCCGGCGCTCGCGTCGTCGGGGGAGCAGCGCCGACCGCGAGGCCCGTGCGCCGCGCGAGCCGCGCGACCACCAGGAGCCCCGCCGCCGCGAGCCCGAGCTCATCACCGAGCCGCAGCGCATCAAGGGGTCGACCCGACTCGAGGCGAAGAAGCAGCGCCGCCGCGACGGCCGTGACGCCGGACGCCGACGCCAGGTCGTGAGCGAGGACGAGTTCCTCGCCCGCCGCGAGAGCGTCGACCGCCAGATGATCGTCCGCTCCAGTTCGTCGACCATCGAGATCGGCGTGCTCGAGGACGGCATCCTCGCCGAGCACTACATCACCAAGTCCGAGAACGTGTCGCTCATCGGCAACGTGTACCTCGGCAAGGTGCAGAACGTCCTGCCCTCGATGGAGGCCGCCTTCGTCGACATCGGTCGCGGCCGCAACGCCGTGCTGTACGCCGGCGAGGTCGACTGGAACTCGGTCGACACCAGCCACGGGCGTCGCATCGAGGCCGCGCTCAAGCCGGGCGACAAGGTCCTCGTGCAGGTCACGAAGGACCCGGTCGGCCACAAGGGCGCCCGCCTGACCAGCCAGGTCTCGCTGCCCGGTCGCTACCTGGTCTACGTGCCGAACGGCTCGATGAACGGGATCTCGCGCAAGCTGCCCGACACCGAGCGTGCGCGCCTGAAGAAGATCCTCAAGGAGGTCCTGCCGGAGCACGCGGGCGTCATCGTGCGCACCGCTGCCGAAGGTGCGACCGAGGAGCAGCTCACCCGCGACGTGCAGCGCCTGACCAGCCAGTGGGAGGCCATCCAGAAGAAGGTCGCCGGTGGCCAGGCCCCGGTGATGCTGCACTCGGAGCCGGACCTGCTCGTCAAGATCGTGCGTGACGTCTTCAACGAGGACTTCACGAAGCTCATCATCGACGGCGAGGCCGCCGGCGGCACCATCGACGAGTACCTGTCGGCCGTCGCGCCCGACCTGAAGGACCGCGTCGTCCGCTACGAGGGCCCGGACTCCTTCGAGGAGTACCGCCTGAACGAGCAGATCGACAAGGCGCTCGACCGCAAGGTCTGGCTGCCCTCCGGTGGTTCGCTCGTCATCGACCGCACCGAGGCCATGACGGTCGTCGACGTCAACACGGGCAAGTTCGTCGGCTCCGGGGGCAACCTCGAGGAGACCGTCACGAAGAACAACCTCGAGGCCGCCGAGGAACTCGTCCGCCAGCTCCGCCTGCGCGACATCGGCGGCATCATCGTCGTCGACTTCATCGACATGGTGCTCGAGGAGAACCGCGACCTCGTGCTCCGTCGCCTGATCGAGTGCCTGAGCCGCGACCGCACGAAGCACCAGGTCGCCGAGGTCACCTCGCTCGGCCTCGTGCAGATGACCCGCAAGAAGATCGGCGTCGGCCTGCGCGAGTCGCTCGACGAGGTCAACGCGAAGGTCAACGACAACAACGCCGACCCGGGCCCGAGCAAGGGGCGTCGCAAGGGGCGCAGCGGTGCCGGCAGCAACGGCAACGGTGGCAACGGGAACGCCGGCAACGGCAACGGTGGCAACGGCGGGGGCAACTCCGGCGGTGGCTCGGGTTCCGGTTCGTCGAACGGACAGTCGAGCCAGGCGCACCAGATCACCGACGACGTGAAGAACGCGCTGTCGCGGATCGCCGCCTCGACGATCCCGCACGAGGACTCGCCGGCTTCGCCGACCTCGGCGGAGGCACCGGCCTCGGCCGACGTCCCCGCCGCGACGTCCGCGTCCGACGACTCCGGTGCTGGCGAGCAGCCCACCGGGTCGAAGCGTCGGCGCCGTGGCGGCCGGGGTGGACGGAGCGGCGAGCAGTCGAACGCTGCCGCGACCGAGGCCACCGAGGCCACCGAGGTCACCGAGTCGGCGCCCGTCGCAGTCGAGGCGGCTGTCGAGCCGAAGCAGGTTGCGCCGAAGCAGGCGGTCGCCGATGCTGCTGCTGTTCCTGCTGCCGAGCCGAAGGCCAAGGCCCCGGCTCGCCGTCGGGTCAGCTCCAGCGCGACGGTGACCCCGACCGACAACACGGTCGCGATCCTGGACATCCCGCTCAACGCCGCCCCGAAGCGCGAGCCGCGCCAGGTCGCCCCGGACGCCGAGTCGCTGCTGGACTCCGTGCTCCAGGCGCTGCCCGAGCCGAAGCAGCCGGGTCAGGGCCGTTCGCGGTCCCGCCGGGTGTCGTCGCCGAGCATCAGCGCCCCGGCCACGACCGAGAGTGCCTCCGGCGAGGACACCGACGGCTCCGTCATCCTGGGGAACTGAGCGTGACGAACCCCGGTGACCCGCAGCAGGATCGTGGGTACTACGGTGCGGGCTGGCAGCAGCCCGCACCGCCCGGACCCGGGGAGTCGGTGGTTCTGCGCCGCCGTACGGTGGGCAGCCTGGTGGGCAGCCGCCGCACGGTGTCCAGCCCGCTGCCGGGGTGCCCTACGCCCCGCCACGACCGCCTCGTGCACCGGCCGACCCGCGTCGGGCCTTCGCGCCCGGCGCCTCGGTGAACAACACCGCCGGGGCGCTCATCGCCGTGGTGTCCCTCGTGCTGGTCGAGTTCGTGTCCGGCATCGTCGGGCTCATCGGGACGTCCCTCGTCGTCAGCCCGTTCGCGCACTACGGCGCGGGGGCCAGCCTGGTCGGCAGCTTCATCGCCTCGGTGTTCCTGGCGCCGTTCCCGTTCTACGCGGGGGCGTTCCTGGCGCTGGCGTTCCTGACCCCGATCGCCCGCCGCAGTCCGCTGCCGACCGTGCTGCTCCGCGCCGTGCTCGCCGGGGCTGCCGGGACGATCGCCCTCGCGCTCGTCGGTGTCTTCACGGGCGCGTTCGGCGCGATCACCTCGGGCGGTTCCCGACTGGTGATCGACGTCGTCACGAACCCGCTCCGCAACGGCGTGCCGTTCACGGTGATGCTCCTGGCGAGCGCGACCGCTGCGTGGCTGTGGCTCGGGCGCCCGCGACGGAACCGTGGCGCCGCGCCGACGTCCGGCCTGCCGGGGACGGTGCGGCCCGCCGACGCCGTCCCGCCCGCGACCGTGCAGCCGGGGCCGCAGCAGCCGCAGCAGGGCCCGTACGGACAGGGTCTGGTCCGGCCGGACCCCCACGGGCAGTACGGCGGCCAGTACGGCGCACAGCCCCGTCCGGACCAGCAGCAGCCGCCGGCAGCCCCCTGGGGCGGTCCCGCGCCCCGCTGACCTCGGGTCGTGCGGTCGGTCGTGCGGTGGTGCGTGCCCTCGGTCGTGCGTCGGTCGCTGCATGGTGCGAGGTTGACCACATCGTGCGGCCTTCGTACCTCGCACCGTGTGGCCAACCTCGCACCGTGCGCACATGCCCGAGACGCCACGGCGGCCCGGCGAGGTCATGCACGATGCGAGCCTCTGGCGACGCACCGTGCTGCCGACCTCGCACGCTGTGAGCAACCTCGCACCGTGCGCACGTGCCCGAGACGCGGCCGCGCACTGTGCTGGGGGACGGACGTGGCGGGGGTGCGCCGGGCCTCCCGTCTGCACCGTGCGAGCCAGCGTGCCCCGCACCGAGTCGGGAACCTCGCACCGCGCGCGCGGCGCGTCAGTGGGCGCGCTTGTCCCGCTGCGCCACGCGCAGGCCGCTGCGGATGAGCCGCAGCACGAGCTCCCGGCCGGACACCGCAGAGGCCCCCGCGGCGACCAGTTCGTCGTACTTCGCGAGCGGCACGTCGTAGTGGTCGTGGTCGAACGCACGACGCGGCACACCGGCGCGTGCAGCGAACGCGTGGAGTTCCGCGTAGGATTCATCACTGACGAGGTGCGACCACAGAGTGTCGTGAGCGGGCCACGTCGGTGGGTCGATCAACACGGTCACCGTGCAATCGTACGTGTGTCGCCGTTTGACCGGACCCATGGGGATCGAGTATTCTCGATCCCTGGTGTCAGCGGGCCGTTCTGCCTGCGTCGCCGATCGGGCCCGGCCTTCCGGGAGCCGCTCGTGCAGAAGTGGGCACCCGAGACTTCCTCAAGCAGAGTTACGTAAGGATTTCCACGTGGTTTACGCAGTAGTGCGCGCCGGCGGCCGTCAGGAAAAGGTCGAGGTCGGCACCATCCTGACCGTCGACCGTGTCAAGGCGGACGACAAGGGCAACATCGACCTCGCCCCCGTGCTCCTCGTGGACGGTGACAAGATCACGTCGGCGGCTTCCGAGCTCGTCAACGTGACCGTCACCGCCGAGGTGCTCGACGACCTGCGCGGTCCGAAGGTCATCATCCAGAAGTTCAAGAACAAGACCGGGTACAAGAAGCGCCAGGGTTTCCGCGCTGAACTGACCCGCGTCAAGATCACCAAGATCGCGTAAGGGAGTCAGCTCATGGCACACAAGAAGGGTGCGAGTTCCACTCGCAACGGTCGTGACTCGAACGCTCAGCGCCTCGGCGTGAAGCGCTTCGGTGGCGAGGTCGTCAACGCCGGTGAGATCATCATCCGCCAGCGTGGTACCCACTTCCACCCGGGCGCCAACGTCGGCCGCGGTGGCGACGACACGCTGTTCGCCCTCTCGGCCGGTTCGGTCGAGTTCGGCACCAAGGGTGGCCGCAAGGTCATCAACATCGTCAACGCGTAGTCGCGACGATCAGCTTCAGCGGGAGGGGCGGGCCGAGTGCCCGCCCCTCCTTCGCTTCCCGCCGACGGATCACGTCGGCACAACGCGCCGACGGATCACGTCGGCACAACGCGCTGACGCACCCCGTCGGCGCAACGATCTTCCAGGAGTGGAACCATGGCGACCTTCGTCGACCGCGTGACCCTGCACCTCAGCGCGGGGAAGGGCGGCAACGGTTGCGTCTCGGTCCGCCGTGAGAAGTTCAAGCCCCTCGCCGGGCCCGACGGCGGCAACGGCGGTGACGGCGGCGACATCGTGCTCGTGGCCGACCCGCAGGTCACCACGCTGCTCGGCTACCACCGCTCCCCGCACCGTTCGTCCAAGAACGGGCAGCCGGGCATGGGCGACCACCGCAGCGGCGTCAGCGGCGAGGTCCAGGAGCTCCCGCTCCTGATCGGCACCGTCGTGTACGACGAGGCCGGCGAGGTCATCGCCGACCTGACCGAGCCCGGCATGCGCGTCGTCGTGGCCCCCGGTGGACAGGGCGGCCTCGGCAACGCGGCGCTCTCCACCACCAAGCGCAAGGCCCCCGGCTTCGCGCTCCTCGGCACCGAGGGCTGGGCGGGTGACATCAGCCTCGAGCTGAAGACCATCGCCGACGTCGCCCTCGTCGGGTTCCCGAGCGCCGGCAAGTCCTCGCTCATCGCCGCGATCTCGGCCGCGAAGCCGAAGATCGCCGACTACCCCTTCACCACGCTCACCCCGAACCTCGGTGTCGTCGAGTCGGGCGAGAGCCGCTTCACGGTCGCGGACGTCCCCGGGCTGATCGAGGGTGCGTCCGAGGGCAAGGGCCTCGGCCTCGAGTTCCTGCGGCACGTCGAGCGCTGCGAAGCCCTGCTGCACGTCATCGACTGCGCGACGATGGACCCGGGCCGCGACCCGATCAGCGACCTCGACGTCATCCTCGGCGAGCTCGAGCGCTACCCCGTCCCCGAGGGCCAGGTGCCGCTGCTCGAGCGTCCGCAGCTCATCGCGCTCAACAAGATCGACGTGCCGGACGCAGCCGAGCTCGCCGAGTTCGTCACCGCCGAGCTCGAGGGCCGCGGTTACCGCGTGTTCCCGATCTCCACGGCGTCGCACAAGGGTCTGCGTGAGTTGACCTTCGCGTTGGCCGAGGTCGTCGAGCAGGGTCGTGCCAAGCGCGCGGCTGAGCCCGTCGTCGAGCGCATCGTCATCCGCCCCCGGGCCGTCAACGACCAGGGCTTCACGGTCCGTGCCGAGGGCGGCGAGGAGCACCGCTTCTTCCGCGTCCGCGGCGCGAAGCCGGAGCGCTGGATCCAGCAGACCGACTTCACCAACGAAGAGGCGATCGGCTTCCTGGCCGACCGGCTCGCGAAGCTCGGCGTCGAGGACGGCTTGTTCAAGGCCGGCGCGGTCGCCGGTTCGACCGTCGTGATCGGTGGCGACGGCGGCATGGTCTTCGACTGGGAGCCGACGCTCACGTCCACCGCGGAGCTCATCACGAGCGCGCGCGGGACCGACGCCCGCATCGGTGCGACCTCGCGTCCGACCCGCAACGAGCGTCGCGAGGAGTACTTCGAGCGGATGGACGCCAAGGCGGCCGCCCGTGCGGAGCTCGAGCAGGAGCGTGTCTCCGGCCTCTGGGTGAACGACGAGGTCGTCACCAGCGACGACCTCGAGACCGGCGACGCCGAGACCGGCGTCGAGACCGGCGGCGCCGAGACCGGCGTCGAGGCCGGCGGCTTCGAGACCAGCGACCAGAAGGACTGACCGCGGCATGACCGACACGACCGCCCGCACCGACCTCGGACCCGTCACCCGGCGAGAGGACATCCCGCGTGCGCGGCGGATCGTGGTCAAGGTCGGCTCGTCGTCGGTCAGCGGTGACGCCGCCGGCCAGATCGGTCCGCTGGTGGACGCCCTGGCCAGCGCCTACGGCCGCGGCACCGAGGTCGTGCTCGTGTCGTCCGGTGCGATCGCGACCGGGTTCCCGTTCCTCGGGCTCGAAGGCCGTCCCGACGACCTCGCCACGCAGCAGGCCGCCGCGGCCACCGGCCAGAACGTCCTGATGTTCCGGTACCAGAAGGAACTCGACCGGCACCGGGTCGTCGCGGCGCAGATCCTGCTGACCGCCGGCGACCTGCAGAACCCCACGCACCGGGTCAACGCGCAGCGCGCCATCGACCGGCTGCTCGCCCTGCGGGTGTTGCCGATCGTGAACGAGAACGACACGGTCGCCACGCACGAGATCCGCTTCGGTGACAACGACCGGCTCGCCGCCCTGGTGGCTCGGCTGCTCGGTGCCGACGCCCTGGTGCTGCTGTCGGACGTCGAGGCCCTGTACACGAAGCCGCCCGAGCAGCCCGGCGCCGAGCGCATCGACGAGGTACCGTTCGGCGACGAGCTCGCCGGCGTCACCTTCGGCTCCGTCGGCAAGTCCGGCGTGGGGACCGGGGAGCAGGCACCAAGGTCGCGGCTGCACGGCTCGCGGCCGAGGCGGGCACGTCGGTCCTGGTGACCGCCACGGCCCTCGTCGACCGCGCCCTGTCGGGCGAGCACGTCGGCACCTGGTTCCACGCCGCGCCGCGTCCCTGACACGGGTCGTCGACGGCTGCCGGGAGGCCCGGACCCCGTCCGTCACACGGGCTCGCGTCGGACCTAGAATCGGTCCATGTCGTCGATCGCGCCCGCCCCGACCCTGACCGACACGCTCGTGGCTGCTCGGACCGCCTCGTCGGCGCTGGCGACCGCGACGACGGCGGTCAAGGACGCCGCCCTCGTGGCGATCGCTGCCGGGGTCCGCGCCGCCACCGACGAGATCGTCGCCGCGAACCACGGTGACCTCGTCGCGGGCGAGGAGAGCGGTCTGTCCTCCGGCCTCGTCGACCGTCTCCGGCTCGACCCCGCACGCATCGAGGCGCTGGCCGCCGCGGTCGAGGACGTCGTCGGCCTGCACGACCCGGTGGGGGAGCACCTGCGGGGCTCGCTCCTGCCGAACGGCCTGCAGCTCACCCAGGTGCGGGTGCCGTTCGGGGTCGTCGGCGCCATCTACGAGGCACGACCGAACGTCACGGTCGACATCGCCTCGCTCGCGCTGAAGTCCGGCAACGCGGTCGTGCTCCGCGGGGGTTCGGCGGCCCAGCGGACGAACGCCGTGCTCGTGGCCCGCATCCAGGACGCCGTCGAGTCGGTCGGCCTGCCGCGCGAGCTCGTGCAGACCATCGACGAGTTCGGCCGTGCCGGTGCCACCGAGCTCATGCGCGCCCGCGGCCTGGTCGACGTGCTCATCCCTCGCGGCAGCGCCTCGCTCATCCAGACCGTCGTCACCGAGTCGCAGGTCCCCGTGATCGAGACCGGTGCCGGCGTGGTGCACGTGTTCCTCGACGCATCGGCGCCCGAACAGCGCGCCGTCGACATCGTCCTGAACAGCAAGGTGCAGCGGCCGAGCGTCTGCAACGCCCTCGAGACGCTGCTGGTGCACGAGCAGGCTGCCGAGCGGCTGCTGCCCGTGCTCGCGGACCGGCTCCGCGCCTCCGGTGTCACGCTGCGCGGCGACGACGCCACGCGGGCGATCGTGCCGGGCGTGCTGCGCGCCACCGACGAGGACTGGGCGACCGAGTCGATGGACCTCGACCTGTCGATCCGCGTCGTGCCGGACGTCGACGCCGCGATGGCGCACATCGCGCGCTGGTCCACCCACCACACCGAGTCGATCGTCACGAACGACGTCGACACGGCCGAGCGGTTCCTGGCGACGGTCGACTCGGCGGTCGTGATGGTGAACGCGTCGACGCGCTTCACCGACGGCGGGGAGTTCGGCTTCGGCGCCGAGGTGGGCATCTCGACGCAGAAGCTGCACGCGCGTGGCCCGATGGGGTTGCCGGAGCTCACGAGCACCAAGTGGATCGTGCGCGGGAACGGCCAGATCCGCGGCTAGACTGAACGGCGTCTTTCCCCGACCGAACGGAGCACCGAACGATGACCTTCCTCGCAGAAGCTGCGGAGCACGCCTCCGGGGCCCCGGCGTTCGTGTTCCCGCTCGTCGGCGCGCTGTTCTTCGTCTTCCTGGGCTTCGTCACCTGGAGCTTCCGCGACGTGGCCTACCGTCACTCGCAGAAGTTCGAGGCCACCCGCCACCACGAGACGGGTGTCGACGAGTTCGGTCACACCAAGAGCTGATCTGCACGCGATGCTCGAGAGCACCGGACGACCGCGCATCGGGGTGATGGGCGGCACGTTCGACCCCATCCACCACGGTCACCTCGTCGCGGCGTCCGAGGTCGCTCGGGCGTTCGACCTGGACGAGGTCGTGTTCGTCCCCACCGGTCAGCCGTACATGAAGTCCGGCGTCACGGATGCCGAGCACCGCTACCTGATGACGGTCATCGCGACCGCGTCCAACCCGATGTTCACGGTGAGTCGCGTCGACATCGACCGCCCCGGCCCGACGTACACGGTCGACACGCTCCGCGACCTGCACGAGCAGCGGCCCGACGCGCAGCTCGTCTTCATCTCGGGCGCAGACGCCGTTCAGCAGATTGTCGACTGGAAAGACCATGATGGTCTCTGGGACCTCGCGCACTTCGTCGCCGTGACGCGTCCGGGACACGACCTGAGTATCAGTGGACTTCCCGAGCGAGACGTAAGCTTGCTCGAAGTCCCCGCACTGGCCATCTCGTCGACCGACTGCCGCGACCGGGTGAGACGTGGTTCCCCCGTCTGGTACCTGGTCCCCGACGGGGTCGTCCAGTACATCTCCAAGCACCACCTGTATCGGAGCGTTGCATGAGTTCGTCCGACGCGCAGCCGCCCCCGTCGCGGCGCCAGGCGCGCGAGCGGGAGCGTGCCGCAGCAGCCGGTTCGCAGCCCGCGACGCCGCCGCCGACCGTAGCCGCCCCCGCCGAGTCCACGGACCCCCGTCCGCGACCCGGTTCGCACGTGGCACCCGCCCCCGGCGGTCCGACCCAGTCCTCTGCCCCGGCGTCCGCCGCGACGGGCTCGTCGGCACCGACGGGCTCGTCGGCACCGACGGGCACGCCGGCACCGACGGGCACGCCGGCCTCGGCGCCCTCCGTGCCGGTGACGTCGGTCCCCGCAGCCGGGGTGTCGCCGTTCCCGCCGGCCTCGGCGACCGAGATCGTGCCCGGCAGTGGTGGCCTCACCCGCCGCCAGATCCGTCAGCAGCGTGCCGCCCAGGACCAGGCGGTGCTGCCGGTCCCGCTGCAGAACCCCACGCCGCAGTCCTCCGACCGCACCGTCGAGGACGTCCTCGGCTCGGTCGACACCATCGAGCCGGCCTCGGGCCCACGCGCCGAGGACGAGCCGTCCGGTTCCGAGACCCCCACCGTGCTCGACGAGGCAGCGGTCGCCCAGGCCACCGAGGCCGACGGTTCCCCCGACGCCCTCGAGCCGCTCGACGAAGCCGCTGCCCACGCCGAGGAGCCCCGGCGCCACCGGTCGACGTGGTCGCCGCCCGCCGATGACGGCGACGACGCATCCGACGCACAGCCCGGGGCCGGGTCCACCGACTCGGCTCCCGCCTCGACGTCCAGCGACCAGACGAGCACCGGCCAGGCGAGCACCGACCAGACGAGCACCGACCAGACGAGCACCGACGCGATCGCTCCAGACGCACCGGTCGACGTCGCTGCGCCCGAGCACCCCTCGGCCACGTCGCTCCCGGGGATCCTCGACGGTGCGCCGTCGACCCCGGCGGTGTTCCCGCTGTCGCTCGACCCCGAGGACGACGACACCGACGACGACACCAACGAGGTGCCGATCCCGGAGCCCGCACGGACCGACCCTCCGAAGGTCCCGGCGTCCTTCCAGCGGCCGGCCGAGCCGAAGCCGATGACGACGGCCTTCGAGCCGCCCGTCGGGCACTGGTCGCAGCAGGCGCACGGCTCGAACGACGCCGAGGTGCACGACGACTCGACCGGCACCCGCCGGATCGCGGTCACCGACACCAACGCGATCATCCTGCCGAACTCGGCCCTGGCCGACCCGACCGGAGCGCTGAACGCGACGGGCGAGGTGATCCTCACAGGGTCCATCGACCTGCCCGCGTCGCTGTCCTCGACGGGGTCGCACCGACCGATCGACGGTGCCGAGGTCGACCGCCTGCTCGAGCAGCACGACGAGCAGCCCGAGACCGACGCCAGCCCGGTGCGCGCCAGCCGCGCGGTGTCCAGCCACACCTCGACCCGCCAGGTCGTCCTCGCCGCCGCGAAGCCGAAGGAGTCGCGCACGCCGCTCATCCTCGGTGTCACGGTCGGCGCGGTCGGACTGGCAGCGGCAGGTGTCATCATCACCGCTCTGCTCACCACCCACATGGGCGGCTGACGCTGCCGTCCCTGACGTCCGTCCTGCACCACCCCGCCGCCCCCGGCCTGGCCGCTGTCGGCGGGGTGGCTTATGATCGGGACCCATCAAGCGATCCGGCTCCCTGCCGGGTCGACGACCGGAAGGAATCCGTGACCGCCTCCACTCGCGCACTGGAACTCGTGCAGGCCGCCGCTCTCGCGGCGGACGCCAAGCAGGCCGAGGACCTCGTCGCGCTCGATGTGACCGGGCCGTTGCAGCTCACGGACGTGTTCCTGCTCGCAACCGGTCGGAACGAGCGCAACGTGCAGTCCATCGCCGATGCGGTCGAGGAGCGCCTCCTCGAGCTCGGCGCCAAGACCCTCCGCCGCGAAGGCCGGAGCGAGGGCCGCTGGGTCCTCATCGACGTCGGCGACATCGTGGTGCACGTCTTCCACGACGAGGACCGTCAGTACTACTCGCTCGAGCGTCTCTGGGCAGACTGCCCGACCATCCCGCTCGAGCTCCCGGTGGACCACACCGCCTGATCAGCGACGCGCCCGGGTGACGGCTTCGATTTCGTTGCCCGGCGTTCGCATGGTGTACGCTTCTATGGTGCCTCCGGGGAACCGGTCGGCACGGAAGCAACACAATCTGGGTCTGTGGCGCAGCTGGTAGCGCACCTGCATGGCATGCAGGGGGTCAGGGTTCGAGTCCCCTCAGATCCACCGACAACCCCGTCGTTCCCCGGAACGGCGGGGGTTTTCTCGTGGTGCGGGTGGCCGCACGTGCCCGATACGCTGAGCGCATGAGCAACGATGCGCCGCTGTCCGGAACCCCGCTGACGATCTCCGCCGCCGGGTACACGGCCGACATCGCCACGGTCGGTGCGACGCTCCGGACCCTGCGGCACGAGGGTCGCGACCTGATCGTGCCGTTCGCCGCCGACGAGGTCCGACCGGCGTTCCGCGGTGCCGTCCTCGCTCCGTGGCCGAACCGCGTCGTCGACGGCGAGTACTCGTTCGGCGGTGTCGACCACGAGCTCGCGCTCACCGAACCGGCACGGCACCACGCTCTGCACGGACTGGTCGCCTGGACCGACTTCCGGGTGGCGGCGCAGGAGCCCGACCGAGTGGTGCTCGCCACCACCGTGCAGGCCCAGGCAGGCTACCCGTACCGCGTCGAGGTCCTGGTCGAGTACCGGCTGGACGACGCCGGGCTGCACACCACGATCACCGGCACGAACTCCGGCGCGGACGACGCCCCGTGGGGGACCGGCCCGCACCCGTACCTGGTCGCCGGCGCCGGCACGGTCGACGACTGGACCCTCACCCTGCCCGCGGCCGAGGTGCTCGAGGTCACGCCGGACCGGCTGATCCCGACCGACCTGGTCCCCGTGCACGACGAGTTCGACCTGCGCACCGCCACACGCATCGGCGACCGGTTCATCGACCACGCCTTCACGGGCTTCGACCGCGACGCCGACGGGGCCGCGACCATCGCCCTGACCGCGGCGGACGGCCGGGGTGTCCGCGCGACCTTCGGTCCGGAGTGCCCGTGGGTGCAGGTGCACACGGCCGACCACGTCGTCCCCGAGTACCACCGCGCCGGGCTGGCGGTCGAGCCGACGACGTGCGCCCCCGACGCCTTCAACGACGGTGTCGACCGTGGTCTCGTGGTGCTCGCCGCCGGTGCGTCCCACGCCGCCGCATGGACGATCTCCGCGATCTGACCGGTCCGTCGGCCGGCGCCCGCATCGAGGTCCGCCGGCTCGATCCGGTCCCCGACCTCGGCGCACTGGCCGCCGCGATCGAGGGCGACCTGGTGTGGCTCGACTCCGCGCTGCCGGAGGGCGCACCGGAGGCCGCTCGACCACGGGCGCGATGGTCGGTGCTCACGTGGGCGGACGGACCGTTCGCGGCCCGGTTCCGCCACCAGGACCGGCAGGCGTCCGTCGAGGTCGCCGCGCCCGCTGCCGGCTGGTTCGGTCCGTCGTCCTCCGACGACCGTCCGGCCTTCACCGTGCTGGCCGACCTCCTCGCGCGGACGCCGCAGCTGCCCGAGCCGATCGCCGGCTGCGGCTTCGCACTCGGCTGGGTCGGGTTCCTCGGGTACGAGCTCGGTCGCGAGTCCGGCGGCCCGGACCGGACCGCCGACGGGCACGCCGACGCCGACCTGCGGTTCGTGGACCGCGCCGTGGTCGTCGACCACACCGGCGGCGCCTGGGCGCTGACGCTCGTCGCCGACGCGGAGCCGGCGGCCAGCGCGCAGAACCGCGCGTGGCTCGAGACGGTGACCGGGTCGCCGTCGCCGGCCGACGTGGCGGACGCGGCCACGGGCCTCCCGGCCGGGGTGTCGTCAGCGGTCGGACGCACGTCGCGGGCCGACCACGAACGCGCCGTCGACGCGTGCCGCGCCGAGATCCGCGAGGGCAACGCGTTCCAGGTCTGTCTCACCACCTCCTTCTCCGTGCCGGGTGTGGACCGGGAGGCCCGGGTCGGCCCCGGCACGGACCCGCACCTGTCCGACCCGCACCTGTCCGACCCGCACCTGTACGACTACATGCGGATGCGGGCGTCGGACCCCGTCCCGTTCGGCGCGTACCTGCGGCTCGGCCCGCTGCGTGTGGCGAGCCGGTCGCCGGAGCGGTTCCTGCGGATCGCCGCGGACCGCACCGTGCTGGCGGAACCGATCAAGGGCACGCGGCGACGACTCGCCGACGCTGCTGCCGACGCGGCCGTGCGGGGCGAACTCGCGGTGAGCGCCAAGGACCGTGCCGAGAACGTGATGATCGTGGACCTGCTGCGGAACGACCTGCTGCGGACGGCGATCCCCGGGTCGGTGCACGTCGAACGGCTGTGCGCGGTCGAGACCTACGCGAGCGTGCACCAGATGGTGTCGACGATCGGTGCGGTGCTGCCGTCGGGGACGTCGCCGGCGGACGTGGTGCGGGCGGCGTTCCACCCGGGTCGATGACCGGCGCGCCGAAGATCAGCGCGATGGCGATCGCCGACCGGCTCGAGGGCGCGCCGCGCGGGGTGTACTCGGGGACGATCGGGTACTTCTCGGCGAGCGGGGCGGTCGACCTGTCGGTGGTCATCCGGACACTGGTGACGGTGGTGGACGCACCGGGCGGGGTGGGCCCGGTCGAGGTCCGGTCGCGGACGCTCGGCGCCGGGGGAGCGGTGACGTGGTCGTCGGTGGCGGCGGACGAGGCGGACGAGGTCGTGACGAAGACGCGGTCCGTGCTCGGCGCGGTCGGTGCGGTGGCGACGTGGTGAGCTGACCGAACACGCGTTCGACCCGATTGTCCACGGATGTCGGACGCGATTGACATCATCGAACACATGTTCGAATATGAGGGCATGCAGACGGCGGCGGCACTCGGTCGCCCGGCCCGGACCGGGCCGGGCGGGGTGGTGCTGCGCGCGGGGGTTCGGGTGCTGCGCGCGGGGGCGCGGGTGCTGCCCGTGGGGGCGGCGCGGGCGCTGCGGACCACCTCGGTGACGCCCGGGCGGCGCTCGACCGCATCACGTCCCTGCGGTCCCGGGTCACCGACATGGAGTCCACCCGTGTCGACACCGCCGGGCTCCCGACCGCCTCCGCTCTCGAGCCGCTGCTGCCCGGCGGTGCGATCCGGGTCGGCGGCACCTACGCCGTCCCCGAGTCGGTGCTGCTCGCGATCACCATGCTGCAGGCGGCCTCGGCGGCCGGTGCGTGGTGCGCGGTCGTCGGGGTGCCGTCCTTCGGGATCGAGGCCGCGGCCGCTGCGGGGATCGACCTCGAGCGGCTCGTGCTCGTCCCCGATCCGGGCGACCAGTGGCTCGCGGTGACCGCGGCGATGGCGGACGTCGCCCAGATCGTCCTCACCCGACCGCTCGGCCGGGTCGTGCCGGGTGACGTCGCCCGGCTGTCTGCACGGCTCCGGCAACGCGGCGGTGCCCTCGTCGCGCTCGGGTCCTGGCCCGGTGCCGACGTCACGCTGCGGATCACGTCGTCGGTGTGGAGCGGCATCGGGCAGGGCCACGGGCACCTGACCGAGCGCCGCGCCACCGTGACGGCGACCGGCCGTGCGGGTGCGGTGCGCCCCACGAGCACCGAGCTCTTCCTGCCCGCGGCCGACGGCACGGTCCGGACGGCGACCCCCGTGCCGTCGGTGGGGTCCGGCGACACCCGGGTGCTGCGGCCCGTGGCGGTGGCGTCGTGACCGCCGCGGTGCTGCTGTGCGTGGCGGTGGCGTCGTGATCGCGCCGGGGCGGGTCCGGGCCGACGCGATCGCCCGCGGCGGGGCGCTGCCCGAGCCACCACCGACCCGGACCATCGTGCTCTGGTGCCCGGACTGGCCCGTGATCGCGGCGGCCCGCGCGGCCGGGGCACCGCCGGAGCAGCCCTTCGCCGTGGTCGCGAAGGGCCTGGTGTTCGCGAGCTCCGCGTCCGCACGGCAGCACGGCGTCGTCCGGGGCCTCCGGGTGCGCGAGGCGCAGCGCGCTGCCCGGAGCTCGTCGTGCACCCCTACGACGACGCGCTCGACCACCGCGCGTTCGAACCCGTCATCCGCGCGGTCGAGGCGGCCGTCCCCGGGGTCGAGGTACTGCGTCCCGGCACCCTCGCCCTGCGTGCCCGGGGACCGGCGCGGTACTACGGCGGCGAGCGGGCGGCCGCGGCGACCCTGGCGGGGATCGCGGCCGACCACGGTGCCCTGGCGGTGCGGGCCGGTGTGGCGGACACCCCGTTCGCGGCGGAGCAGGCAGCACGGGCCCGACCGGTGCGTCCCGGCGAACGGGTGCGGATCGTGCCGGTCTCCGGCTCGTCGGACTTCCTGGCGGCCCTGCCCCTCGGTGTGCTCGGCGACCCCGAGCTCGCGACGGTGCTCGACCGGCTCGGCATCACCACGCTGGGCGATTTCGCGTCGCTCAGCGACGAGCAGGTCCGCGACCGGTTCGGGGTCGCCGGAGCGTTCCTGCACCGGCTGGCCGGCGGACGCGACCCGCGGGAGATTCCGGCACGCGCGATCCCGCCCGAGCTCCGGATCGAGGCCGCCTTCGAGCCCCCGCTCGACCGCGCCGACCAGATCGCGTTCGCGTTCCGGCGCTCCGCCGACGACTTCGCCGCACGCCTCCGCGCCGCTGGGCTGGTCGCGACGACCATCCGGGTGGGGATCGTCGACGAGCGGGACATCCTGCTCGAACGCACGTGGGCACACCCCCGCTGGTTCGACGCCGCCGACGTCGTCGACCGGGTGCGGTGGCAGCTCGCCGGCGGGGTCGACCCGACCGGGCTCGAGGCCCCGGTCACCTCGGTCGTGCTCGAGCCGGTCGCCGTCGACGACATGGCGAACCACGAACGCGGACTCTGGGGCTCCGGGCCGGACGAGCGCGTGCACCACGGGCTGGCCCGGATCCAGGGCATGGTCGGGCACGACGGGGTGGTGAGCCCGCGAGTCGGTGGTGGTCGGACCCTGTCCGAGCGGGTGGTGCTCGTGCCGGGCGACGCCCCACCCGGCGGCGAGCGTGCCCTGGCCACCGTGCGCGACCGACCGTGGCCCGGCAACCGCCCGGGCCGCCGCCCGCCACCGTCCTCGAGCGTCCCCGGCCGGTCGACGTCGTCTCACGCGACGGCGCGAGCGTCGACGTCGACGACCGCGGTGTGCTGTCCGGCGCGCCCGAACGCTTCCGCGCCGAGGGGGACCGGGGCGGCGGTTCGCACCCGTCACGGCCTGGGCGGGCCCCTGGCCGCTCGTCGTGCGGTGGTGGGAGTCCGGCGGTCGACGACTGCACCGGCTGCAGCTCGTCGACGCCGAGGGCCGTGCTTGGTACCTGGTGTTGGCGGACCACCGGTGGTGGGCGGAGGCGATCGCCACGTGAACCGATCCAGGAGCAGGACCTGATGGGCTACAGCAACCCACCCGTGCCGTGGTCGCAGTTCGAACGCGCCCTGTCGGACAAGCGCAGTCCGGGGACGGCGAAGGCCGGTGACGGCGGGGACAGCCCGGCGTGGTCGCGCAAGCGCGAGCCGTACGTGCCCACGGACCAGCCGGCGGCTGCGGACGACGGCCCTCCGGTCGAGCCGTACGCCGAGCTGCACGCGCACTCGGCCTTCAGCTTCCTCGACGGTGCCAGCCAGCCCGAGCAGCTGTTCGAGGAAGCCGCACGGCTGCGCCTGCACGCCCTCGCCCTCACCGACCACGACGGCTTCTACGGTGCTGCCCGGATGGCCGAGGTCGCCGAGGCGTACCCGCAGGTCGGCACCGTCTACGGCACCGAGCTCTCGCTGGGCCTGACCGAACCGCAGAACGGCGTCCCCGATCCCGAGGGCTCCCACCTGCTCCTGCTCGCCGACGGGCAGGACGGCTACCACCGGCTCGCGGGCGCGGTGACGAGTGCGCACCTCGCGGCCGGGTCCGAGAAGGGCAGCCCACGCTACGACCTCGACGAGCTCGCGGGGCGGGCCGACGGACACTGGCGGGTGCTCACCGGGTGCCGGAAGGGCACCGTCCGGCAGGCGCTCGAGCAGGGCGGGGAGTCCGCGGCGGAGACCGCGCTGCGCGTGCTGCTCGACCGCTTCGGGCGCAGCAACGTCGTGGTGGAGCTCCTCGACCACGGCGACCCGCTCGACAGTGCGCGGAACGACGTGCTCGCGACCCTCGCCGAGCGGTACACGCTGCCCCTGGTCGCGACCGGCAACGTCCACTACGCCACCCCGGACCGGTTCCCGGTGGCGACGGCGCTGGCCGCGGTGCGGCCCGGCGCAGCCTCGACGAGATCGACGGGTGGCTGCCGGCCGCCGACACCGCGCACCTGCGCTCCGGCGCCGAGATGACCCGGCGGTTCGGGCGGTACCCGGGGGCGATCGAGAACACCGTCACGCTGGCCGACGAACTCGGGTTCCGGCTGCGCACGGTCAAGCCCGGGCTGCCCGACCTCGACGTGCCGGACGGCCACACCGCGATGTCCTGGTTGCGGGAGCTCACCTGGACGGGTGCACGTCGCCTCTACCCCGGCAGCGCCGACGGGGTGGACCCGCAGAAGCGCGAGCGCATCGAACGCGAGCTCGCCGTGATCGAGGACAAGAACTTCCCCGGCTACTTCCTGATCGTGCGCGACATGGTGCAGTACGCCCGCGGCCGGGGGATCCTCTGCCAGGGGCGGGGCTCCGCCGCGAACTCCGCGGTCTGCTACCTGCTCGAGATCACCGCGGTGGACTCGATCCGCTACGGCCTGCCGTTCGAGCGGTTCCTGTCGGCGATGCGCGACGAAGAGCCCGACATCGACGTCGACTTCGACTCGGACCGCCGCGAAGAGGTGATCCAGTACGTCTACGAGAAGTACGGCCGGTACAACGCCGCCCAGGTCGCGAACGTCATCACGTACCGCCCGAAGGGTGCCGTCCGCGACATGGCGAAGGCCCTCGGCCACAGCCCGGGGCAGCAGGACGCCTGGTCGAAGCAGGTCGAACGGTGGGGCTCGGTGACCGAGAGCCAGGACCACGACATCCCGCCAGCGGTCGTCGGGCTGGCGAGCGACGTCCTGGGCTTCCCGCGCCACCTCGGCATCCACTCGGGTGGCATGGTGCTCACCGACCGGCCGGTGGGCGAGGTCGTGCCGATCGAGCACGCGCGGATGGACGGCCGCACCGTGCTGCAGTGGGACAAGGACGACTGCGCCTTCATGGGGCTCGTGAAGTTCGACATGCTCGGCCTCGGCATGCTCGCGGCGCTGCAGTACTCGTTCGACCTGGCGGCGGAGCACTGCGGGGAACGCTGGGAGATGCACTCCATGCCGAAGGAGGAACAGGGCGTCTACGACCAGCTCTGCCGAGCCGACACCATCGGGGTGTTCCAGGTGGAGTCCCGTGCGCAGATGGGCACCCTGCCCCGGCTGCTCCCACGGCGGTTCTACGACCTGGTGATCGAGGTCGCCCTCGTCCGCCCCGGCCCGATCCAGGGCGGTGCCGTGCACCCCTACATCCGGCGTCGGACCGGCGAGGAACCGATCACGTACATCCACCCGTCGCTCGAACCGGTGCTCGAACGCACCCTCGGGGTGCCGCTGTTCCAGGAGCAGCTCATGCAGATGGCGATCGCGGTCGGCAACTGCTCGGGCGACGACGCCGACCTGCTGCGGCGGGCGATGGGGTCGAAGCGCGGCCACGAGAAGATCGACCGGCTGCGCGACAAGCTCTACGCGGGCATGTCGGACAACGGCATCCACGGCGAGGACGCCGACGCGATCTACGCGAAGATCCAGGCGTTCGCGAACTTCGGCTTCGCGGAGAGCCACTCGATCAGCTTCGCGCTGATCGTCTACGCGAGCGCCTGGATGCGCCTGCACTACCCGGGGGCGTTCCTGGCCGCGCTGCTCCGCGCGCAGCCGATGGGGTTCTACTCACCGCAGACCCTGGTCGCCGACGCCCGTCGGCACGGCGTCCAGGTGCTCCGACCGGACATCCTGCGCTCGGGTGTCGACGCGACGCTCGAACCGCTCGGCGACGACCAGGTGGTGCCCCCGTGCGGTGACGACGCCTGCCTGCACACCGAGCAGCCGCCGGTGCTGCCCTTCGACAAGGCACTGCCCGACGACACCGCACGGCACCGCCGCGACGGCGCGTTCGCGGTCCGGCTCGGACTCGCCGAGGTCGCCTCGCTCAGCCGGAGGAGCGCCGAGAAGATCGTCGCCGAGCGTGACGCGAACGGCCCCTTCGCCGACATGTCCGACCTGGCCCGCCGGGTGGGGCTGACGACGGCGCAGCTCGAGGCACTCGCCGCAGCCGACGCCTTCGCCCCGTTCGACATCGACCGCCGCGGTGCGATGTGGTCGGCGGCCCAGGCCGCTGCGGAGCGCGCCGACCAGCTGCCCGACACGCAGGTCGTCGTCCAGCCGCCGCTGTTCGGGCAGATGACGAGCGGCGACGTCCTGATCGCCGACATGTGGTCGACGGGCATGACGACCGACGACCACCCCGTCCGGCACGTGCGCGACCGGCTCGCCGCCCGCCGGGTGCTCAGTGTGCAGGACACCGCGACGGCCGAGACCGGGCGGCGGGTCGAGATCGGTGGGATCGTCACGCACCGGCAGCGTCCGGCGACGGCGTCGGGGATCACGTTCATGAACGTCGAGGACGAGACCGGGCTGGTCAACGTCATCTGCAGCGTCGGGGTGTGGGACGCTACCGCCGGGTCGCCCGGGAATCCCCGGCGGTGATCGTCCGGGGCATCCTCGAGCGGTCACCCGACGGTGTGGTCAACCTCGTGGCTGACCGCATCGAGCACCTGTCGCTGTCCGTGCGCACGCGGTCGCGGGACTTCCAGTGAGTGGTCGCGGGCGAAGGGCGGGGAGCGGGTGCGCGGCTACTCGACCTCGGGCAGTCGCACCGTGACCTCGAGTCCGCCGGAGCGCACGTTCCGCAGCGACGCCGTCCCGCCGGCGCGCTCGGCCACCGCACGGACGATCGCGAGCCCCAGCCCGGATCCACCCGGCAGGGCGATCGCACCGGTGGCCGGGTCGGGGTTCGGGCGCGACTTCCGGGCCTCGTCCGGTCGGGTGAACCGGTCGAACGCCACCGGGATGAACGACTCGGGGACGCCGGGGCCGTCGTCGGTGACCTGCAGGACGCCCTCGCCCCCGGTGCTGCGCCAGGACACGAAGATGCCGCCACCGCGGGGAGCGCCGACACTGCGTTGCCCGCGATGTTCGTGACGAGCTGCGCCATGCCACCGGTGTCGAGCCGGTAGCGGGGCTCGTGGGTCCCACCGCCGATGCCGGGCCCGGAGCCGCCGACGGCCACCGGGGCCTCGAGGTCGAAGTCGACGGTGACGTCCTTGGCCGACGCGATGAGCCGGACCCGGTCGACGGCCGCCATGACCTCGTCACCCAGGTCGGACCAGCCGGTCTCCGGGCGCTGGTCGCCGTCCTGTTCCCGCCGTTCGGACTCCTCGATCCGCGACAGCGCGAGCAGGTCGTTCGCCAACCGGGAGAGCCGGGCGACGCTGTGCTTGGCGCGCTCGATGTGGGCGGCCAGGGCGGCGGCGTCGTCACCGTCGAGCGACGCCAGGTCGAGCTGGGTGGTGAGGATGGCGAGCGGTGTGCGGAGCTCGTGGCTGGCGTCGGACACCATCTGCCGTTCCCGCTCGGTGGCCTGGCGCGTGCGGGCGAGGAAGGCGTTGAGGGTCGTGGCGAGGGACGCGAGTTCGTCCTGCGCGGGGCCGACGGGCAGCTCGGCCCGTTCGGGCGCGACGGACAGCCGCTCGGCCTCACGGCGCATGCGGTTGACGGGACGGAGTGCCGCGGTCGCCAGGATCCACGAGGCGATGCCGAAGGCGAGCAGGATCGCGACGCCGGTGAGCGACAGGGTCGAGGTGAGGTCGTCGACCACGATCGCCTCGGCCTGCGAGTTCCGGGCGGCGACGACCGTCCACCGGCCGGCCTGGTTCACCGGGTGCTCCACGACCACGCGGTACTCGGACCCGGACACCCGGATGATCGAGGTGCCGGCCGACGTGGAGGTCAGGCTGCCGAGGGCGCTCTCCACGCGGGTGGGCATCGTCGAGAGCACGATGTCTCCGGACGGTGAGACCACGGCGACCAGCTGCGCGTTGCCCGGCGGGGACAGGTCGGGATCGCTGTCCACCTCGAGCGTGGCGACGTAGGGGTCGGCGTCGGCGTCCAGCAGGGTCAGGTCGCACTCGCGACGACGCTGACCACCTGGAACCGCATCACCAGCACGAGCAGCACGATCACGACCGCGGCGATCGCCGTCGAGCCGATCGTGATCCGTGCCCGCAGCGACAGCAGGCGCAGGGGCGGACCAGACCGCGTCGTGGGCGGTCCGGCCCCGGGCGAGCGAGGCCCCGCTCACGCCCCGAGCAGATCCAGGCGGTACCCGCGGCCGCGCACGGTGGCGATCGCGACGGTGGCCTCGTGGGCGACGAGCTTCTTGCGGAGGTACGAGATGTACTGCTCGACGACGTTCGGGTCGACGTGCTGCGAGCCGTCCCAGACCTCTTCGAGGATCTTCGGCCGGTCGACCACGCTGCCGGCGGAGCGCGCGAGCAGGCGGAGCAGCGCGAACTCGGTCGGGCTGACGGCGACGCGCTGGCCCTTGATCGAGATGCGACGGGCCTCGGAGTCGATCGAGACGTCGCCGACCTCGATCGTTCGGGGTGCCCCGGCGGACTCGCGGCGACCGAGGGCGCGGAGCCTGGCGGTGAGCTCGGCGAACGCGAACGGCTTGGTGAGGTAGTCGTCCGCCCCGGCGTCGAGGCCGAACACACGGTCGTCCACGGCGTCGCGCGCGGTGACGAGCAGGATCCGCACGGGATCCTCGCGCTCGCGGATCCGTCGTGCGAGCTCGAACCCGGACATGCCGGGCATCATCACGTCCACGACGGCCAGGTCGAACGCCTGCTCGCCGAGGGCGATGAGCGCCTCGACCCCGTTCTCCACCGCCGTCACGCGGTACCCCTCGGCAGCGAGACCGCGCTCCATCAGGGCACGCATCTCGTCGTCGTCCTCGACCACCAACAGCCGCATAGTGGACCTCCTCGGACCCATCGTGGCATCGAACGGGCGTGGAGGGCCGATGCCCGGGCCGAACTCACTGAATCTCGTCACAGGAGCGGGTACCGTGGCTGCCAGGCCACCGGGCAGAACGGTCTGTCCCGCGTTCTAGGGACATGAGGACTTCTTGCTTCATTGGTAGGATCACCCGGCGGACAGCGCTTACCCGAAGGGCGGTCCGTTGCACCAGGGGGCACCATGAACGACCCGATCGACCACGCGTCCGTCGACCACCCGTCCGTCGACCACCCGGCCATCGTCCGTCTCCGCGCGGAGCTCGACGCCGCGTGGAAGGGCATCGGGGCACTCGGCCAGATGGAGGGCGTCCGCCGCGACCGCGTGGTCGCCGAACTGCGGACGGCCGTCCCCGACGTGGCGAGCCGCGCGGCGCGCGAGGTCGGCACCGAGGCCGTCGTCGCGGAGATCAGCCGGTTCGCCGACGCGGGTGTGCCCGGCACCGATCCTGCCGTGCCCGCCGCGGTGATCTGGGACGACGTCGTGCAGACGGCGGCCGAAGCCGCACGCGCCACGCGCTGACCGGCACTGGCACGCCGCGCCCGACCGGCGCCGGCGCTGGCACGCCGCGTCGACCGGCGTCAGTCGTCCTCGCCGAGCAGCTCCTCGCGCACGCGTCGGACGTCCTCGAGCAGAGCGCCGATGAGCACCCAGTGCCGTGAGTTCGGTCGCACGATCTCCATCGGTGCCGTCAGTGCGGGTTCCGCGGTCGCCACCCCGGCATCGTCCCCATCGGCACCCGCGGCGAACGACGGGTCCAGCCGTGTCGACTCGACCCGGGCGCTCAGCGCGCGGACGTCCGAGGCCGATCCGGGCCACCTCGGTCGCGATGCCGCCGACCACCGGGTCGGCGCGCAGGTCTGGTGCGGTGTTGTCGTGGATCGCCCGGGTCATGCCGGTGACGCGCGTCACCAGGACGCGCAAGTGCTCGGTGATGGCGACGTCGCGGTCGAGGATCGTGCGGTGCCGGCCGCCTCGTGGGTTCATCGTCAGGGACTCGCGGGCCGCGTTGAGGGACGCCTCGGTCTTCGCGTGCTGCTGCCGGAGCGCGCGGGCCCGCACCAGGGCGTCCTGCCAGCGGTCGCGGTCCCACCCCTCGGTCAGGCCGATCGCGACGCGTTCGAAGGCCACGGCGGTGTCGCGGGCGAGTCGGGCGACGGCGAGGTGCGCGGGCTCGAGCAGGACCGGCGGGATGATCAGGGCGTTCACGACGAGGGCCACGACCGCACCGATCACGGTCTCGAGGATCCGGTCGGCCGAGTAGTTCGGCGTGACGACCCCCGCGGTGAGCACGAGCATCCCGCTGATGCTGACCTGGGTCGCCGAGGTCGGGGTCAGCCGGAGCACCCAGGCGATGAGGATGGCGAGCACGACCACGAGCAGGACGACCCACACCGAGTCGCCGAGCAGCAGGTGGAACCCGGTGGCGAGCAGCACGCCGAGCACGACACCGGCGCTCCGCTCGAGGCCCTTGACGAACGACTGGTTGATGCTCGGCTGCACGACGAGCAGCGCGGCGATCGCGGCGAAGGTCGGGAACGGTCCCTGGATCAGCAGCCGGCACAGCAGCACCGCCGCGACGACCGCGACCGCGGTCTTCACGACCTGCAGGAACGGCGTGCGACTGGAGCTGCGGAGACGCGCGACCGGGTTCACCTCGACCACGCTAGCCACCGCCCGCACGCCGAGCCGTGCACGAACGCGACGAAAACGTCCGGACACGGTTGACTGATGTCGTGTGGCCCAACCATGAGCGCGTCATCCCGCAGGCCTTCGCCGGCTCCGGGACCTCCGTCGTGGCCGCACGGGCGCACTCCGTCGAGCCCTCGGGCAACGGCTACCTGTACGGCTACGAGGTCGACACCGTCGACCGGAACGGCCAGCGCGCCACCGTCCTGACGTACGTCGACACCGGCGGCGCGCACGACCAGAACAGTGCGATCGTCACCGATCCCGCGACCGGCGAACCCGTCTCGGTGTGGGCGTACCCGAACGACCCGGGTCTGCCGGTGCTGCCGCAGGTGACCTACCGCGACGCGGTCGCCGAGCTCCTGACGACGCTCGGCATGCCCGTCACCGACCCGGTGCTCACGGTGGCCGCGTACCGACCGGGCAAGCGTGCGGTGGTGCGGGTGGACGCCCCCGAGCGCACCCTGTTCCTGAAGATCGTCCGTCCGCACCGGGTCGCGCCGATCGTGAAGTCGCACGAGCAGTTCGTGGCGGCGGGCCTGCCGGTGCCCCGAGTGCTGTCCAGCCGCGGCGACGGACTCCTCGTGCTCGAGCGGATCCGCGGCGTGCCGGCCGGCAGCCGCATCCTCGACATCGCCGACGACTCGCGGTTCGTCGCGTCGCTGGCCGCCCTGAGCGGGCGGGTCGCGACCGTCCCGATGACCCAGCAGGCCCGTGCCGACGCGATGGACCACGCCGACTGGCACCGCCGCACCCTCATCGCCGCGTTGCCGCAGGATGCCGACGAGATCGACCGCCTGTACGACGCCATCGGCCGCCGGTCGATCGGTTGGACGAGTGCGGCGAAACAGGTCGTGCACGGTGACCTGCACCTCGAGCAGGTCTTCGTCGACGAGGACGAGCCCTGGCGCATCTCCGGGCTCCTGGACATCGACACCGCTGGGTGGGGCTTCCCGGTCCGCGACATCGGGGCGGTCGTCGCCCACTTGGTCGTCACCGGCCTCTGGCACCGATCGCGCGGAGACGCCGACCGCGGAGCCGCGGCCGAGCGCCTCGCCGACGCGATCGCCCGCGACTGGGTCGCCCGCAACCCGCGCGAGACCGACCGCATCGGGCCCGCCATCGGTGCCCAGCTGCTGGCCCACGCCGGCGGCCAGGCGACCACCGGCTCCGCGAACGGCATCCAGACCGCCGAGCAGCTCCTCGCGGCGACGCGGGCCGCGTTGGCCGAGGCTGCTCCGGTCCTGCCGGCGGCCGGCCTGGTCCGCCCGCGGTCCGCGCCCCGCGTCTGACGGCTCGCGGCGCCCGTCGCGAAAGCGACAGATCTGCGGGGAACGTTGGCGGGGAACTGTCGCTTTCGCGGGGTGGTCGGCGTGGGGACCCGGGAACTGTCGCTTCGGCGGGGTGGACGCGCCCGGCGTCGGACGGGAGGCGCGCGGCGGGCCCGCACCGTGCCTCCCGTCCGTCACGCGGGGCGTTCCAGGAGGCGCGACGCGCGCGGGCGACGCGGAGTCGCCTCTGTCGGGGGTCGGGGAGTAAACTGAGCGCGCACGCACCGCGTTCCCGCGTGCCGCGTCGATTCCGGACGCAGCCGTCGATCACTTGATCGACGCGGGAACCGGGCCGCGACCGCCCGCGGGGGCGTCACGTGCGTGTGACGACGCCGGATCCCGGCGCGGACCGTCGCACCCGGCGCCGAGCAGGCGCTCGCGGTGGAACGGTCCGCGGGACTCCACCGGACGTCCCGAAGCGGGGACCGGCGATGCGGTGGGCCACGGTGGCCCGCAGCCGAACCGGAGCCGTGTCAGGCCCCGGTGCAGGACTTCCGCCCCACGGGCGGCTCGCCCCGATGCGTGGGCGGAACAGGAGGAGCGTTGGCTCGATCAGGCACCCGGCGAGCTGCCGGCGGGACGCGGACCGCGTCACGTCGGACGAGGCCGCTGGACAACGACGGCGTGATCCCCGTCCTCGCCCGCGCGGTGCGCGAGGTCGAGGCGGCGGCGCAGCGCGGACCGCTCAAGGCGACGAACCGGACGAAGTTCCAGGCCGTCGCACTGCTCATGCGCGAAGAACGCGCACGGGTGAAGGGCGACACCGAGCTCACGGACTCGCAGCGCGCCGAGCAGCTCAAGCGGCTCGACGGCGTCGCGACGATCCTGGCGAAGACCGCGGCCCGCGACACCAGCGTCATCCAGCTGCTCGCGGAAGAGGTGCAGGTCTCCGAGGCGACCCGCGCCGTCAAGCGCGACATGATGATCGCCGGCGGCATGGAGCTGCAGCCGGAGGACCTCGTCATCGCGGCCGAGCCCACCCCGGTCGCCGAGACCCCGGTGCGCGCGGTCACCCCGCAGGCGGTCGTGCAGCGTCAGCTCGCCAACCCGTTCCTGCCGCCGGACTTCGCGCTCGCCGACCAGCCCGTCGCGCACCCGCGTCGCCTGGCGAACTGGGAGCTCTTCGGGCCGCTGTTCAAGTCGTTCGAGTACGGCGCGGGCGGGGAGCGGCGACGATGCCGCTGCCCGAGCCGACCTCGCTGCACTCCCGCTCGGGTACCACGCTGATGAAGCACCAGGCCGAACTGGTCGCCGCCGCGTCGCAGGGGCACCGCACGTTCCTGCTCGCCGACGAGCCGGGCCTCGGCAAGACGGCGCAGTCGTTGCTCGCCGCCGACGCCGCCAACGCGTTCCCGCTGCTCGTCGTGGTGCCGAACGTCGTCAAGACGAACTGGGCGCGCGAAGCCGAGCGCTGGGTGCCGAACCACCGCGCCACCGTCATCCACGGGGACGGCAACGACCTCGACGGGTTCGCCGACATCATCATCGTGAACTACGAGATCCTCGACCGGCACGCCGGCTGGCTCGGGGGCTTCGGCTTCAAGGGCATGGTCGTCGACGAGGCGCACTTCATCAAGAACAAGGACTCGCAGCGCGCTCGCTTCGTGCTCCAGATCGCCGACCGCATCCGGCAGCGCACCGCGGCACCGCTGCTCATGGCGCTGACGGGCACCCCGCTGATCAACTCGGTCGAGGACTTCCGGACCATCTGGGAGTACCTCGGCTGGATCGACGACAAGAAGCCCCGCGCGAAGCTCATGAACGAGCTCGAGGAGATCGGCTTGACGCCGGCCGACCAGGGCTTCTTCGTCGAGGCCCGCCGTGCCGTGATCGACCAGGGCATCGTCCGACGCCGCAAGGTCGACGTCGCCGCGGACATCCCGGCCCGCCGGATCGCCGACATCCCCGTCGAGCTCGACGGCGACGAGGGCCGCTCCATCCGCGACGCCGAGCGCGAGCTCACCGCGAAGCTCGTCCGCCGGTACCACCAGGCGCTCGACGCCCGCACCGGGCAGGACCCGGTCGTCGGCATCGACCACAAGCTCGTCCGGCAGGTCGCGCGCTGGGAGCTCGAGGACCAGGACGCCTCGTCGACCGGCGAGAACGTGTTCTCGATGGTCCGGCGCATCGGCCGCGCCAAGGCCCAGCTCGCAGCCGACTACGCCGCGCAGCTCGCGTCGAACGTCGGCAAGGTCGTGTTCTTCGCGAAGCACCTCGACGTGATGGACCAGGCCGAAGAGGTCTCGCTCGACGGGGCCTGCGCACCGCCACGATCCGTGGCGACCAGACGGCCACGCAGCGCACGGCGCAGATCGACTCGTTCGTGAACGACCCCGACGTCGCCGTGATCGTCTGCTCGCTCACCGCCGCCGGCGTGGGCCTGAACCTGCAGGTGGCGTCCAACGTCGTGCTCGCCGAGCTGTCGTGGACGAGCGCCGAGCAGACCCAGGCGATCGACCGTGTGCACCGCATCGGGCAGGAAGAGCCCGTCACCGCGTGGCGCATCATCGCCGCGCAGACGATCGACACCAAGATCGCCGAGCTCATCGACTCGAAGGCGTCGCTGGCCGCCCGCGCGCTCGACGGTTCGGACGAGGAACTCGTCGACTCCGGCGACATCCAGCTCGACGCCATGGCAGCGCTGCTGACCGAGGCGCTCGGGGGCTAGTTCCGCGGCGGGCGGCGCGCATCCGTCCACGACCGAAGTCCGTCCGAACCACGTGATCACGCGGTTCGGACGGACTTCGGTCGTGCGAAGCGTCGCCGCTCAGATGCATGTGTGCGGGACTTCGCCGCTCAGATGCGGGACTGCACCTCGGCCAGCGACGGGTTCGTCGCCGTGCTGCCGTCGGGGAACACCAGCGTCGGGACGGTCTGGTTGCCGCCGTTGACCTCGGCGACGAGTTCCGCCGTGCCCGGGGTCTGCTCGATGTCGACCTCGGTGAAGGGCACGCCGGCCTTCGTCATCTGGTTCTTCAGGCGGGCGCAGTAGCCGCACCAGGTGGTCGTGAACATCGTGACGCCGCCGGCTTCGGGGGTGAACTGCTCGCGGGTGATCGTGTCGCTCATGGCGTCAGGCTAACCCCGCTTTCTGGACGCCCTTGACCGGCTTATCCGATATAGCCAGGTTAAGCCGCATGGAACCGATCCAACGCGTCACCGCCCCGACGCTCGACGTGCTCGACGCACTGCTGGCCGCCGACGGCCCGGCATGGGGGCTGCTCGTCATCAAGGCCACCGGGCGCCAGGCCGGCACCGTCTACCCGATCCTCGAGCGACTCGAGCGGCAGGGGTGGATCACGTCGTCGTGGGACGACGAGACCGACCGACCGGGCCCGCGTCGTCGGCTCTACGAGTTCACGCCCGACGGGGTCGACGCCGCACGCGACCTCGTCGCCGCGCGTCCGTCCGCCGCGACGCCCGTTCGTCCGGCTCGCTCGGCCCACCGGCCGGTGACCTCGTGAGCGCGCTCGACCGGGCGCTCGTGGGGGTCGCCGTCGCCGTCTCGCCCGCAGCACACCGCGCCGCCCGCCGCGAGCAGTGGCTCGCCGACGTGCGCGATGCCCACGAACTCGACCTCTCGCCGACCGCACTCGCGTTCGGCGCGTTCACCACGGCGCTGTTCCACCGACGCGCCGGCCACCGTTCCACCTGGGGGGACACCATGACCGCACTGCCGACACCCGTCCGTTCTGCACCGCACACCATCCGGACCGTGCCGGTGCTGGTCGCCCTCGCGGTCGTGTCGTTGCTCGTGGAAGGGGCGTGGCTCATCCTGCAGCCGAACTACGGCTACGAGAGCGCCTCGGACCGAGTCCTCGGCATCACCGGGACGTGGTCTCTGGTGTTCTTCGTGCCCGGTGCGGCCATCGCGCTGGCAGCGCTCACGCTCCGCACGAGTGCTCGACGCCGTCGCCTCGGCGCCAGCATGATCGTCGCGGCGGCCGTCGGCGGTGCGCTGCAGCCGATCCTCACGCCGCCGACGAGCCTGCCGATCGCCCTGGTGCCCGTCGTCCTCGCCCTTGCCGGGTGGCTGGTCGCGGCACGCGCTGCGCGGTGGACCTGGGTACTCCTGGTCCTCCCGGTCGCTGTCTTCGCCCTGCAGTGGGCCGGCGTGCTCTACCCGCTCGTCCCGGTGCGGTGGAGCCCGTTCCTCGTCACCCTGCCCCACCTGGCGATCGTCCTCGCCGGAGCGGTGGCGTCGCGGTTCTCCACCGATGCGCCCGCGGTGGTCGATGCGCACGGTGAAGCCCTGGTAGACAAGACCCTCGTGAGCGACACCCACCTCGAGATCGAGCGCACCTACGACCTGCCAGAGGGCGGTGCCCTGCCCGACCTCGTCGGCGCCGGTGGCATCCTCCGCACCGAGCACCAGGAGCCGTTCGAGCTCGATGCGACGTACTGGGACACCGAGCGGTACGACCTGGTGGCGGCGCGGGTCACGGTCCGCCGGCGTACCGGTGGCCCGGATGCCGGGTGGCACATCAAGCGCTCCGAGTCGGACACGGTCCGCCACGAGCAGCACTTCGCACTGACCGACGACGCCGACACGGTGCCGACCGAGGTCCTCGCGGCGCTCTTCACCGAGCGTCGCGGCCGTGGCCTGCGCCCCGTGGTCCGCATCACGACCACCCGCACCGTGACCCGCCTGCTCGACGAGGACGGCGACCAGGTCGCCGAGCTCGCCGACGACCAGGTGACCGCGCAGCGCCTCGACGACGACGCTCCGGAGACGCCGCGCACCTGGCGCGAGGTCGAGGTCGAGGCCGTCGCCGACGTCGACCCGCAGGTCGCGCACGAGCTCTTCGCGGCGCTGGACGGGCGCTTCGCGGCCGTGGGCGCCGGCCCCGCCGCCGTCGCGTCCAAGCTGGCACGCGGGCTGGCAGGAGCACCGGCACCGCGCCTCCAGACCGAGGAGAAGCCGGACAAGGGCACGACCGCACGCGTCCTCGCGAAGCGACTGCGCAAGCTGCGCGCTGCGCTGCTCGGCCAGGAATCGCGGCTCCGCTCCGGCGACGCGGCCGACCTCCGGCAGACGGCTGAGACCGCCCTCGAGATCGCCTCGATCCTCGGCGCCTACCGTCCGGCGTTCGCCGACGGTGACGCCGTCGACCGCGCCGCCGAGGCGGCCGACGGCCTGGCTGCCGTGACCGCGCGCGCAGCACTCAACGAGTACCTCATCGACCGGTTGCCGCGCGCGTCGACCCCGGCGCAGGACGACCTGGTCGACTCGATGACCCGCGAACGCATCCTGGCGTCGACCCGTGAGCGCCGCGACCAGTCGGTGCGGGACGTCGTCGCGTTCGTGCACGGCGAGCCGTTCCTCGAGCTGCTCGACGCGCTCGACGACGCCGTCGAACGTCCGACCCCGACCGAGTGGTCGCTCCGTTCGCCGAAGAAGGTCGCGCAGGACGTCGGCGCCGTCGTGAAGCCGCACATCCGCGAACTCGTCCGGGCCGCGGTCGCCGACGACACCTCGGACACCGCCGCCGAGCGCGAGGCCGCCGACCGTGCGACCACCGAAGCCGCCTGGCAGGGCACGATGCGGGCGCGGATGGCGATGGACGTGCTCGGCGACGACGCGTTCCCGCACGCGCTGTGGAAGCGGATCGGCAGCGCGGCCGACGTGCTGACCGAGCGCGTCCGGTCGCTGCACGCCCTCGACGCGCTGCGGACCAACGCGGCGATCGCCGAACGCGGTGGCGAGGGCACGTTCGGGTACGGCGTGCTCGCGGGGGACCGGGTGCGCCTGGCCGAGGAGTCCTACGACGAGGCGGTGCACGCGCTCAACCGCGTGTGAGGCGCGGGGCGGGTCGCGGGGCGCCGCGTGCCGCGGGCGCGGCCGGTCGCTGGTGAGCAGAAATGGTCGGGTGCGCGCGCGCAACCCGACCATTTCTGCTCACGAAGTCATCAGGCGGCGGGCGACTCGTCGGCCAGCCCGAGCACGTCGAGCAGCCAAGCGAGCTCGAACGCCCGCTCCTTCCACGAGGCGTACCGACCGCTCACGCCGCCGTGGCCCGCGGACATCTCGGTCTTCAGCAGCACCGGCGCCCCGACCTCGCGCAGCTTCGCGGTCCACTTCGCCGGTTCGACGTAGAGCACACGGGTGTCGTTGATCGACGTCACGGCGAGGATCCGCGGGTACTGCACGTCGTCGCGGACGTTCTCGTACGGGGTGTACTCGCTCATGTAGCGGTAGACCTCGGCGTCGTGCAGCGGGTCGCCCCACTCGTCCCACTCGATGACGGTCAGGGGCAGGTCGGGGTCGAGGATGCTCGTGAGCGCGTCGACGAACGGCACCGCGGCGACGATCCCGGCGAACCGGTCCGGAGCGATGTTCGCCACCGCACCCATGAGGAGCCCGCCGGCGCTGCCGCCCTCGGCCACGAGCCGGTCCGCGGTGGTGCGGCCGGACTCGATCAGGTGGTCGGCGACCGCGACGAAGTCGGTGAACGTGTTCTTCTTCGTCAGCGTCTTGCCGTTCTCGTACCAGTGGCGACCCATCTCGCCGCCACCACGCACGTGGGCGACCGCGAAGACGACGCCGCGGTCGAGCATCGACAGACGCATGACGCTGAAGCCCGGGTCGATGGAGTGCTCGTACGAGCCGTAGCCGTACAGGTGGAGCGGCGAGGGGGTGTCCGCGTCGACGGCGTCGCGCCGCCAGACGAGCGAGATCGGCACGCGGGTGCCGTCCGCCGCCGTGGCCCAGTCGCGCTCCTGCGCGTAGTCGGCGGGGTCGTAGCCGCCGAGCACCGGCTGGCGCTTCAGGACCGTCACCTCGCCGGTCGCCAGGTCCAGGTCGCTGACCTCGGACGGGGTGACGAACGAGGTGAACCCGATGCGGAGCGTCGGCTGGTCCCACTCGGGGTTGCCGCCGAGGCCGGCCGAGAACAGTGCTTCGTCGAACGGGACCTCGTGCGCGTCGCCGTACCCGTCACCCTCGATGGGGATGATCGCGATGCGGGGGAGCGCCTCAGAGCGGTACTCGAGCGCGAGGTGCCCGGCGAAGGCGTCGACGGACTCGATGCGGCGCTCGGTGTGGTGCGCCACCACGACCCGGCGGTCCCGCTCGGACGTGGGGTCGTCGGCGGGGACGTCGACGAGCTCGAAGTTCTCGGCACCGTCGTTGTGCAGCACCAGGAACCGGTCGCTGCCGCCGACGATGGCGTGCTCGATCTCGTACTCGACGCCGTCGCGCCGCGGCCACACGACCTGGAACTCGCCGGTCGGGTCTGCGGCGTCGAGCACCAGGGCCTCGGACGTGATCTTCGACCCGAGCTCGATGACGATGTACTGCGACGACCGGGTGACGCCGACGCCGACCCAGTAGCGGTCGTCGGGTTCCTCGAAGACCAGGACGTCGTCCGACGCCGCGGTGCCGACCGCGTGCCGCCAGATCTTGTCCGGGCGCCACGACTCGTCGACCGTCGGGTAGAAGACGTAGCGACCGGCCGGGTCGAACGTCGCACCGGCCCCGGTGTTCGGGATGGCGTCGCCGAGATCGGTGCCGGAGGCCAGGTCGCGCACGTGCAGGGTGTACCGCTCGTCGCCCTCGACGTCGATGCCGTAGACCAGTCGGGTGCCGTCGTCGCTGATGTCGTAGGTGCCGAGGGAGAAGAACTCGTGGCCGTCGGCCAGGGCGTTGCCGTCGAGGACGACCTGCTCGCCGGGGAGGGTCGACTCGCCCTCGACGACAGCCGGCGGGGTCCAGTCGTCCGGACCGGCGATCGGCGCACGGCAGTGCACACCGTACTGGCTGCCCTCGGCCGTGCGGGTGAAGTACCACCAGCCGCCCATGCGCACCGGCACCGAGAGGTCCGTCTCCTGGACGCGGTTCTTGACCTCGGCGAAGACGCGGTCGCGCAGCGGGGCGAGGTGGTCGGTGGCGGCGTCGGTGTAGGCGTTCTCGGCCTCGAGGTAGGCGAGGGTGTCCGGCGACTCCTTGTCACGCAGCCACTCGTAGTCGTCGACGAAGTCGATGCCGTGGTGGGTCCGCGTCACGGGCCGCTTGGCGGCGGTGGGCGGGGTGGCCTGGGAGTGCTCGGTGCTCACCATCCCACCCTATGCGCACGGCCCCGTGGCGAGCCGGGCGTCACGCCGCCCGGAACCGGTCGCACCGCGCTCTGCCGGGCCGCCCCGTCCGGAAGCGGTCGGACCGCGTCCGCCCGGCCACCCCCGCGCGGACCCGCTGCTCGAACGCCTCGAGCTCGTCCACGACTGCCGGTGCGACCCAGGCACGGTCACGCCGCCGCTCGGTGACCGGACGCAGCACCCCGGCGCGGACGAGGTCTGCGGCCACGGAGCCGGCCAGGTCGGCATCGACCGATCCGTCGTCGACACCGGCGAGGAGGTCCTGCAGTCGGGTCTCGGTCAGGACCGGGTCGGCGGAGAGCGCCCGCCCGACGACTGCGTGCACACCCGTGGCGCACGGACCCGCCATCCGGTCGGCCGCGTGCTCGTCGAGCAGCAGGGCGGTCACGGTCGCCTCGTCGCACACGGTACCGATGGCGATCGCGATGTCTGCCACGAGGGCGTCCACGACCCCGTTGCGGTACCGCTCGAGGTGCCGGAAGTACCGGCCTCGATCCGCTGCGAGTGCGGTGGCGATCGGTGCGGTCACGGTCGTCGTGACGCCCCGCCGCCGCAACACGGCACTGATCACTGCCCGTCCGATCCGGCCGTTGCCGTCGGTGAACGGGTGGATCGACTCGAACTGGGCGTGCCCGATCGCAGCCTGGGCGATCGGGTGCAGGTCGGTCCGGTGCAGGAACGCGAACAGGTCGGCCATGAGCGGCGCGACGAGCTCCGGCGGCGGCGGGACGTACGTCGCCAGCCGCGGGGTGTCACCGCCACCGATCCAGTTCTGGACGCTGCGGTAGCGCCCGGCGTACCGCCCGTCGACCGGGTCGTCGCGCATGAGCAGCCGGTGCGCCCGAGCAGCGCGGCCTCGGTGATCACGCCCGTGTTCGCTGCCGCGACCAACCCCTCGATCGCACCGGCGGCGCGGACGACGACGGTCGCACTCGGGTTCGCGCGGATGCCCACGAGCGCTCGGGCGCAGTCGTCGAGCGACGCGGACTCGTCCTCGATCCGCGACGAGGCGACGGCCTCGGTCCGACCGATCACCGATCCGAGGGGCGCGAGCCGGGAGCCGTGGTGGACGTCGAGCGACCGGAGCGCCGCGGCTGCGCGATCGAGCAGCGCCTCGGTCCGGGCATCGGGCTCCCACCGAGCACGAGCGATCACCGGTGGGAGCGACACCCGGACGGACGTGGTCATCCGATCGGCGCGGGAACCCCGGCGGGCGCTGCGCCACGGACGCTCCGCGCTGCCGTGCACGGGCCATCCGCGGTGCAGGAGCACGCCGCCGTGCGCGGTCTGGCCCCCGAGCGCGGTCGAGCCGTCGTGGACGTGCGGGGTCTCGCTCCGATGCACCATGCCGGGAGCGTAGGGACCCCGGACGCCCGACGCCAGGAATTCGTATTTCGCCGGCCCGCGTAGCGTTGGTGGCATGAGCAACTCCTTCGCGATCACCGGTGCCCACGTCGTCCCCGTCTCCGCCCCCGCCTTCGACGGCGGCGCGGTCGTCGTCGAGGACGGCCGCATCACCGCGATCGGCCCGGACGTCACACCGCCCCCGGGGATCACCGTCGTGGACGCAGCCGGTGCGTGGCTCGTCCCCGGGTTCGTCGAGTCCCACGGCCACGTCGGCATCCACGAGGAGGCGAACGGCGAAGCCGGGAACGACACGAACGAGATGACCGGCCCGAACATGGCCGGGGTCCGTGCGATCGACGCGATCGACATCGACGACGAGGGCTTCCGCGACGCGCTCGCCGGGGGCATCACGAGCATCGTCGTGAAACCGGGGTCCGGCAACCCGATCGGCGGCCAGACCGTCGCCATCAAGACCTGGGGCGGGCGCACGGTCGACGAGCAGCTCATCTCGGACTCGGTGAGCATCAAGAGCGCGCTCGGCGAGAACCCGAAGCGGGTGTACGGCGGCAAGGGTCAGACGCCGTCGACGCGCCTCGGCGTCGCGAAGATCATCCGTGACGCCTTCGTCGAGGCCCAGAACTACCGCGCCGCCCGTGACGCCGCCGCCGCGAAGGGGAGCCGTTCGCGCGTGACCTGACGAAGGAGGCACTCGTCCGGGTCCTCGACGGCGAACTCGTCTGGGACCAGCACACCCACCGCCACGACGACATCGCGACCGCGATCCGGCTGTCCGAGGAGTTCGGCTACCGCCTGGTCGTGAACCACGGCACCGAGGCGCACAAGATCGCCAGCCTGCTCGCCGAGAAGGACATCCCGGTCATCTACGGCCCGCTGTTCACGAGCCGCTCGAAGGTCGAGCTCCGCGACCGCGGCATCCCGAACCTCGCCACCATCGCCGCCGCCGGCGTCCGGGTCGCGATCACCACGGACGCCCCCGTCGTGCCGATCGGCATGCTCGTCGACCAGGCCACGGCCGCGGTGAAGGAGGGCCTGCCCGCCCAGACCGCGCTCGAGGCGCTCACGGTCAACCCGGCCGAGTTCCTGGGCTTCGGTGACCGCGTCGGCCGGCTGGCCGCGGGCTACGACGCCGACCTCGTGCTCTGGGACGGCGACCCGCTCGACGCGACCAGTCGCGCGACACGCGTCTGGATCGACGGCCGCCAGGTCTTCGAGTGGGCGGACGGCGCGGGCGTCACCACTCCGCGCTGGTAGCGGGGAGAGCCGGGAGGCCCGGATCGCGACGTGCCCGCACGTCGCGATCCGGGCCTCCCGTCCGTGGCGCCGGGGGCGCTGGGTCGTGACGGCCGGCGGGCCCGGCCGGCTCAGACCTCGCGCGCCAGGAGGAACTCGTTGATGCGGTCCGTCAGGTCCGCGTCGATCGCGCGGGCGTCGCCGTTCACGGCGCGGATCGGTGCCGCCTGCCGGACGCTCGACACGAGCCAGAGCGCGTCGGCAGCCTGCAGGTCGGCGAGCGTGACGAGTTCGTAGGCGGTCTCGATGCCCTCCTGCTCGGCGAAGCGGAAGACGTCGGCCTGCGTGGTGCCGGCCAGGATCCCGATGTCGGTGCGCGGCGTGACGAGCCGGTCGCCGACCTTCAGGATCAGGTTCGCGCGCGTGCCCTCGAGCACGTAGCCGTCGCTCGACACGAACAGGGCGTCGTCGGCACCGCGCCGGGCGGCCTCGCGCAGGGCGGCCATGTTGACCGCGTACGACAGGGTCTTCGCGCCCTGCAGCAGCCACGGCGAGGTGCGCTCGACGTCGTGACGGTAGCCGCGGTCCAGCACGACGACGGAGATGCCCTCGGTGCGCGCGGCGGTCGAGTCGACGGACGGCGCGGCGTAGACCCAGCCGGTGGGTCGGTCGGTGCCCTCGACGCCACGGGTCAGGACGGTCTTCGCGAAGGCCTCGCGGACCGGGTCGAGCCGGGCGCAGACGGCCTCAATCGCCTGCCGCCAGGCATCGGGGTCCGGCGCGGGCAGGTCGAGCATCGCGGCGGAGCGGCCGAACCGGTCGAGGTGCGCCTCGAGGGCCTGCGGACGACCGTCGACCACCGTGATCGTCTCGAAGACGCCGTCGCCTCGGGTGATGCCGAGGTCCTGCACCTGGATGTGCTCCTCGAGCGGCTTGGCCCAGGTGAAGGCGTCCGCTGCGGGGTCGTGCGCCGCGGCGTCGCGGGAGGGCTGGTTGAGGATCGCGAGCACGGTTTCGGTCATGCGCCCATCCAATCGCACACACGTCCGCGTGCGTTGTGCGTGGACCTCAGCTCGCGTCGGGCAGGGCGCCCATGAGCTTCCACACCGCCTGGGTGAGCTCGGGGTGCTGCAGCGCGATCCGGCGTAACCGGTGGTACTCCTCGCCGAGGACGGTGCCCTGACCGGACGCGGGGTGCATCGACCAATGGGCGTGCCGCTTGCCGATCGCGGCGTCGAGGTCGACCGCGTCGGCCCGCAGGATGAGCACGACCTGCTCGTCCACCGTCGGGAGCGTCGGCATGAACTCCCACGGGTCCTCGCCCTGGCGGCTCCGGTGCTCGACGAGCATCGAGATCTCCTCGGCGGCCTCGGCGCGCAGCACTTCGAGGCTGCGCCCGGTCCTGCGGGGCTCAGCCATGGTGCCCCCGCAGCACGCCTGCCATGGGAAGAGCGTACGACACATCTTCGGCCAGACTGGACGGGTGACCCCGCGCGACGAGAGCAAGTCCCAGCACCCCCGAGTGGTCGTCGTCTACCTGCTGCGCGACGGCGAGCGCGGGCCCGAGGTCCTGCTCGGGGAGAAGCGCCGCGGTCTCGGCACCGGTCGGTTGGTCGGCCCGGGCGGCAAGCGCGAGCCCGGTGAGACGGCGGTCGACACCGCCGTGCGCGAGGTGCGCGAAGAGGTCGACCTGCGTCTCGAGACGGTCGACCTGGAGGCCCGTGGCACGTTGGACTACCGGTTCCCGTACCGGCCGTCCTGGTCCCAGGTCTCGGACGTCTTCGTGTGCCGCCGCTGGCAGGGCAGCCCGTCGGGCTCCGACGAGCTCGAGCCGCGGTGGATCCCGGTCGCCGACGTCCCCTACGAGGCGATGTGGGACGACGCGAAGTACTGGCTCCCCGGGGTGCTCCGCGGGGTTCGGTGCGTGCACGCTTCACGTTCGCCGACGACGACGCGACGGTCGCGGGCTTCACCGGGACGGGTGTCGAGACACCCGCGTAGAGCGGATCAGCGGATCAGCGGATCAGCGGGTCTGCTGGGTGCGGGTGCTGCCGGTGCGTGCTTCCTCGGCGGCGGCGATGACCTCGGCGTCCCCGCTGCGACCACCGAGGGGCCGGACGAAGAAGTCGATGATCCCGAACACGATCGCGCCGACCATGGCGAACATCGCCCAGCCGACGAAGAGCCCGGCGGTGTTCCGGCCGTCGGCAGGCGCGAGCACGATGCTCGCGACGTAGAAGCCGACCGTCAGCACGAGGAGCACGACGACGACGCTGACGAGGACGCGGTGCCAGGTGATGCGGGGGTTCATGCCCCCCAGGATACGCGCCGCCGGCACCTCACCGGTCCGCGTGGCGGCCGTGCGGCGGCTCGTCCGACGTGTCGACGCGGGCCGACGTGTCGGACCGAGCCGGTGCCCTGGAGCCCCCGGTGCGTGGGACGGGACGCGTGCGCGGTCCGGTCCCCGCGCCTCCCGTGCGCTCCCCGGTCCGCACCACGGGGATGCGGCCGGTGGGGGTGGTCTCGGTCTCGAGGCCGTCGCGGCCGCCGGTGAAGACGTCGCCGCCGACGCGGGCGTCCTCCCAGTCGTCGTCGCTCAGGACGCTCAGGGTGCCCGTCTCGGTGGACTCGAGGCCGTGGCGCTCGAGCTCGGCGTCGCGCTCCTTGCCGAGGAACTCGCGGTTGGCGGTGTTGGCGTCCTGGAACATCGTGGTCCGGCCGGTGACGATGGCGCGGATGCGTCGGCGTTCCCACCACTTCTTGCCGAAGTACATGAGCACGAGGCCGACCGCCGCGTAGCAGCCCATCGTGATCAGGCCGCGGGCCGGGCCGGGGCCGACGCCGTAGATCTGGTGCTTGATCATGTCGACCATGCTGGAACCGACGACGACGTTGTTGAGCCAGGCGAACGGCTCCGGCATGAACCACTTCGGGTACGCCCCGCCGGACGACGGCATCGACAGGAACACGAAGCAGATCATGGCTGGGGCGGCGATGAACCGGCCGACGAAGTAGCTCAGCCCGTTGACGGCGAGACCGATCGCGACGATCCACCCCCACGCGATGAGCACGAGCTGGATCCAGTGGCCGTGGATGGCGCCGACGACCGGACCGGCGAGCGTGTTCGTGATGAGGGAGATGACGAGGCCGCCGACGACGATGACGGTCATGCGGGTGCGGTGGCGGAGCGGGCCGCCCATGATCCCGATGAACATCGCGACCATGTAGCCGCCGATGCACCAGGCGAGCATGACGTACATCGGGACGGTGCCGTACTCGTCCCACGCGGGCAGGGGAGCGAGCTCGGTGATCTTCGGGGTCGCGACCCCGATGCCGGTCAGGACTGCGCTCAGCGTCGCCGGTACGAGGCTCGCGACCTGGAACTGGTGGGCGCTCGCCTTGAAGAACTCGTTCGTCGCGGGGTCGTACGCGACCGCCATCGAGCCGGCGATGACGTCACGTTTCGCCGCGGCCAGGGAGTCGTAGGTGTGGAACACGAACTCGCCCGGCAAGGCCTTCTGCACGGCGGCGACGAGGGTCGGGTCGCTGCCGACCAGGGCGATCGGCACGTCGTGCGGGTGCGGTGCGTGGAACGCGAAGACGTAGCAGAGGCAGAAGCCGACGATGAAGAACAGCGGCATCCAGAGCTGCAGGCCGATGAGCTGGAGCGACGGGTGCAGCGTCGAGTACCAGCGGCGGTACGCACCGTGCTGCTGCGGTGCCGGCACGGGTGCCTGTCGGCGCGGTGCCGGTCGGGTGGAACCGGCGACCTTCGCGCCGCGACGGGGCTTGGTCCCACGGGCCGAGGGCCGTGTGCTGCGTGGCTTCGGGGCCGACGTCGGCCGGGACCCTCCCGGACGTTCCGGGGTGTCGTCGTTCTTCGGGACGTCGTTCCGCGGCGTGCTCACTCGGCGTTGTGCTCCTGTACTCGATCGGAGCGCCAGGATACGCCCGAGGCCCTCAGGAGCGGCTGCGTGACGCCTGCGCCGAGTCCATCGCGAGTTCTTCGGCGTCGAGGGTCACGAGCACGCGGCGCATGACCTCTTCGTCGAGGTTGCCCTTCTCGCGCTCCTCGAGCACGATCTCGCGTCGGCGGTCGAGCAGCTCGCGCCGGATGTCCTGGATCTGCGAGCCGCGCAGGCGCATCGGGGCGTTGCGCTCCTCGACCTCCTCTTCCTCGGCGTCCTGGCGGAAGGTCTCGACCTGTCGCTCGAGCCGTGCCTTCAGCCGGTTCACCACCGAGTCGACGGCGACGTCGCCGTACTGCTTCGACCAGTCCGGACGACGCTTCTCGAGCAGCTCGATCGCGGCCTCGGTCGTGCGCTGGTTCAGCCGCATCTCGCTCCGGACGTCCTCTTCGCCCTCGGCCGGGTCCTGCACCTTGAGTGCACGGATGACGAAGGGCAGGGTCAGGCCCTGCAGCAGCAGGGTGCCGACGGTGACGAAGAACGCGATGATGAAGATCGTGTCCTGTGCGGGGATCTGCGTCGGGCTCGCGACCACGGACACCGCGGCGGCGAGGGTCACCACGCCGCGCATGCCGGTCCACGAGATGACGGTGAGCTCGCGCCAGTTGAGCTTCGGCTCGGCCGTCCCGCGCATCCACCGCAGCGACGGGTGGCCACGGGAGAGCTTGATGCGCAGCGGACGGAGCCATCGCCCGTTGAAGCGGTTGCGCACGTACGACTCGAAGATGAAGAGGGGCCGCACCAGGATCACCACGCCGAGCACCACGGCCGCGGCGGTGAGCGTCTGGCCGAGACTCCGCTCGCTCTCGACCAGGTCCTGCACCACGGTGTTGAGCTGCAGGCCGATGAGGGCGAAGACGAAGCCCTCGAGGATGACGTCGATGCTGGTCCACAGCGGGCGCTCCTGCAGGCGGGTGGCGTAGCCCTCCTTCGGCGAGTTGTAGCCGATGTACAGGCCGGCCGTGACGACCGCGATGACGCCGGAACCGGACAGGTCCTCGGCGAGGATGTAGGCGACGAAGGGCAGCAGGATGCTCATGATCGTCTCGACCACGGGGTCGTTGAGCCGCATCCGGATCCAGTGCACGACGACACCGAGCACGATGCCGACGGCCAGGCCGACGCCGATCGCCAAGCCGAAGATGCCGAGGTCCTGCCAGACGGTGAGCGATGTCCCCGCGATGATCAGGGTGAACACGCGCACCAGGGTCAGGGACGCGGCGTCGTTGATCAGGCTCTCGCCGGACAGCACCGTCATCACCCGGCGGGGAAGCCCGAGCTTGCGACCGATCGCGGCGGCGGACACCGCGTCCGGCGGAGCGACGATCGCACCGAGCAGGATCGCCGCGGGCAGGGTCATGTCCGGGATCAGGAAGTACGCCACCGCGCCGACCACGAGTGCCGTCACGATGACCAGGAAGATGCCGAGACGCCGGATCTGCTTGATCGACGTCCGGAAGCTCTGCCACGACACGTCGAGCGCCGCCGAGTAGAGCAGCGGCGGCAGGATCACCGTCAGGATCACCTCGGAGTCGATCTCCATCGCGGGGAGCCCCGGCAGGAACGACGCTGCGAGCGCGACCGCCGTCACGAGCAGCGGAGCGGGGAGTCCCTTGGCCCGTGCGAACCCGGTCACCGCGAGCGATCCGACCAACAGGATGAGGAGCTCGACGGTGTCCATGGGACTCATTCTCGCATCGGCATGGTTCCGAATCTGAACGAGTCTGAAGCTCCGGTGAACAGCAGGTTGCCGATCAGGTTTGCTCCGGAGGCCGTCGATGGGGAACACTGGCCCGCGGTGGACATCACACTCATAGTCGTCCTGGTCATCGCGTTGGCCCTCTTCTTCGACTTCACAAACGGTTTTCACGACACCGCCAACGCGATGGCGACTCCGATCGCGACCGGGGCCATGAAGCCCAAGGTCGCGGTCACGGTCGCCGCGGTGCTCAACCTCGTCGGTGCGTTCCTCAGCACCGCGGTGGCGACCTCGATCTCGCACGGCCTCATCAACGAGGGCCCGGGCGGCGTCGCGATCTCACCGGAGATGATCTTCGCGGGGCTCATCGGAGCGGTCGTGTGGAACATGATCACGTGGCTCCGCGGGCTGCCCTCGTCGTCGTCGCACGCGCTGTTCGGCGGACTGATCGGCGCCGCGATCGTCGGCGCCGGGTTCCAGTCCGTCAACTACGTCGCGCTGCTGACGGTCGTCATCATCCCGGCCTTCGCGTCGCCGGTGATCGCGTCGCTCGTGTCGTTCCTGTCGACCCGCATCGCGTACCGGATCACGAAGCGCCCGGTGTTCCCGAACGAGCGCGGCGGCTTCCGCGTCGGGCAGATCTTCACCTCGTCGATGGTGTCGCTCGCGCACGGCACGAACGACGCCCAGAAGACGATGGGTGTCATCACGCTGACGCTGATCGCCTCGGGGGCGCAGTCGTCGAACCAGGGCGTGCAGTTCTGGGTCGTCGTCGCCTGTGCCCTGGCGATCGCCCTCGGCACCTACACGGGCGGGTGGCGCATCATCCGCACGCTCGGGTCCGGCATCACCGAGATCCGGGCCACCCAGGGCTTCGCGGCCGAGGCCTCGACCGCCGCGACGATCCTGGCGTCCAGCCACCTCGGCTTCGCGCTCTCGACCACGCAGGTGTCCTCCGGCTCGATCATCGGCGCCGGGCTCGGCCGCCGCGGCTCGAAGATCCAGTGGTCCACCGCCGGCAAGATCGTCATCGCCTGGTTCATCACGCTGCCCGCCGCCGCAGCCGTGGGCGCAGTGGCTTCGGGCATCGCACGCCTGGGCGTCATCGGCCTCGTGATCGACGCCATCGTCGGCGCCGCCGTGATCCTCGGCCTGTACCTGTGGTCGCTCCGGAAGCCGCACGAGCAGGCCTCGGCCATCGAGGTCGACGTCGCCGCGAACGCCGTGTACACCCGCAAGGAACTGCGCGACCTGCAGCGCAAGAAGCGCGCCGACGCCGTCGCGGACCGCCGCGCAGCTCTGAGCCGCGAGCGCACGCTCCGTCGCATGGCCGCACGCAAGGGAGGCCGTCGCTGATGGGAATCGCGCTTGACGGACGCCGTTTCGCATTCCTCACGGTGGGAGATCACTGATGGGTATCGACTGGTTCGCATTCGTCACCGTGGCGCTCGTCGCCGTGGTCTCGTCGTGCTTCGTCGTCGCCGTGTACTCCGTCGGTCTCCGGTTCTGGAGCGCCGCGGACACCCGCGCGGGCAAGTTCACCGTGAAGGACGACGGCACGATCGGTCCGGCGACCGCCGGGTTCCCGAACCCCGCAGGAGCGACGACCGCGGTGCGTGCCTTCCGTGCGCTCGCGATCCTCTGCTACGCGGTCTGCGGCGCCGTCGTGCTGTACGGCATCTACCTCATCGTCCCCCAGTTCCACTGACGCGGGGTGCGCGCGACGCGCGCTTCGTGAGCAGGAATGGTCGGGTGCGTTCCGACGACCCGACCATTCCTGCTCACCATCCACGGGCACGCGCTGGCTCGCGTCCACCGGACGGGAGGCCCGTGGCGGCCTGGCACCGCGCCTCCCGTCCGGCTGGGTGTGGGCGGCGCTGACGCGACGCGCGCTTCGTGAGCAGAAATGGTCGGGTGCGTTCCGGCGACCCGACCATTCCTGCTCACCAGGTGCGCGCTCCGGACCGGCCGGACGGACTGGGCTAGCCTCGACGTGTGACCGGCAACGAAGCAGCACAGGCCCCCACCGGGGCGCAGACCCGTACCGAGAGCGACTCGCTGGGGTCGCGCGAGGTCCCGATCGACGCCTACTGGGGCATCAACACCCTGCGGGCACTGGAGAACTTCCCGATCACGTCGGTGCCGATCTCGGTGTACCCGGACCTCATCGAGGCGCTCGCCACCGTGAAGCAGGCGGCTGCGCGGGCGAACCGGGCGATCGGGGTCCTCGACGACGAGCGCGCCGACGCCATCGACCGTGCTGCGCAGGAGGTGCGGGACGGCGCCCTGCGTGAGCAGTTCGTCGTCGACATCGTGCAGGGCGGTGCCGGCACGAGCACGAACATGAACACGAACGAGGTCCTGGCGAACCGGGCCCTCGAGCTCCTCGGTCGCGAGCGGGGCGACTACGGGTACCTGCACCCGATCGACCACGTGAACCGCAGCCAGTCGACGAACGACACGTACCCGACGAGCATCAAGATCGCGATGATCTTCTCCGCCCGGCGGCTCATCGAGCAGCTCGAGCAGCTCTCCGCGGCGTTCGCCGAGCGGGGGAACGCCTTCGCCGACGTGCTCAAGGTCGGCCGCACGCAGCTGCAGGACGCCGTGCCGATGACCCTCGGGCAGGAGTTCACCGGCTTCTCGCACACGATCCAGGAGGACGCCGACCTGCTCCGCAAGGTCCTGCCGCTGCTGGCCGAGATGAACCTCGGTGCGACGGCGATCGGCACCGGGATCACCGCGGACCCGCTCTACCGCGACGAGGTCCGCCGGCAGCTGCAGGACGCCAGCGGCATCGACGTCGTGACGGCACCGGACCTGATCGAGGCGACGAGCGACGCCGGCGCCTTCATGACGCTGTCCGGCACGGTGAAGCGCAGTGCCGCGAAGCTCTCGAAGATCTGCAACGACCTGCGGCTGCTCGCGTCCGGGCCGCAGGCGGGACTCGGCGAGATCACCCTGCCGGCGCGCCAGGCGGGCTCGTCGATCATGCCGGGCAAGGTGAACCCGGTGATCCCCGAGGTCGTGAACCAGATCGCGTTCGCCGTGGTCGGCGCCGACACCACCGTGACGATGGCAGCCGAGGGCGGTCAGCTCCAGCTCAACGCGTTCGAGCCGATCATCGCGCACTCGATCCTGCAGTCGCTGCAGTGGATGTCACGGGGCTGTGCGACGTTGCGCGAGCACTGCGTGACGGGCATCGAGGCGAACGAGGCGAAGCTCGCGGCGCAGGTCGACACGAACGTCGGGGTGGTCACGGCCCTGACCCCGTACATCGGCTACGCGGCTGCGGCGTCGATCGCGCACACGGCGCTGACCACGTCGACGCCGATCTCGACGCTCGTCGTGGCTGCCGGTCTGATGGACGAGGACCAGGTGCAGCGCGTGCTGAGCCCGGCGCGGCTGTCCGGCATCGAGCTCGCGACCGGTGCGATCCCGGTGGTCACCGAGGAGATGCTGGACCAAGCGGCGCGCGAGCGCTGACGCGCAACCAGCGCAACCAGCGCGACCAGCGCGACCAGCGCGACCAGCGCAAGCAAGGGCGGCACGACCGCCTCAAGGCATCGGAGTCTCGCCGACGCGCACCTGCTGGGCCACGTCGCGCAGGTGTTCCTGCGCCGGGGTCGGCTCGACGTCCTCGTCGGCGGCGACCTGGGCCGCGGTGGTCCGGACGTTCCGCGCCGCGGCGATGTCGGCGTCCCGCCAGCGGGCGAGCGTGAAGTTGCGGGTGACGTCGCGCAGCGGCAACCGGATCGACTCGTCGGCCTCGATGCCGGCCAGGAGCTGCCGCATCCGGATCACCTCGGAGTCGAGCTCACCGCCGACCACGAGCACGAAGTTCGAGATGTACAGGTAGACGAGCAGCAGGATCCCGCCGCCGAGCCACCCGTACGCACGGTTCCCGCCGCCGATCGTCTCGACGTAGACGGCGAAGCCGAGGGTCGCGAGCGCCCAGGTGACGATGGCGAACGCGGCACCGGCGGACACCCACCGCAGCTGCGGCGTCTTCACGTTCGGGGTCGCGTAGTACAGGACCGCGACCATCACGACGAGGTCGGCGGCGAGCACGGGCCACTTCACGACGTTCCACACGTCGTCGATCCACGGTGCCCACCCGAACGACGCGACGATCGCCGCCGAGATCGTCGGGGTGCCGAGCAGGATCACGATCGCGATCGCCCCGCCCGCCATCACGAGCAGCGTCACGAGGAGCATCATGCTGCGGAACTTCCAGATCCGCCGACCCTCCTCGACCTCGTACGAGGTGTTCATCGCCCGCCCGAACGCCGTCGCGTACCCGGACAGCGACCACAGCGTCAGCACGACGCCGGTCGCGAAGCCGAGCCACGGGTTGTCGAGGGTCAGCAGTTGGCGCAGCGGGGTCTCGAGGTGCTCGGCCGTCTCCGGGCGCAGGATGAACCCGAGCACACCGATGATGTCGGCCAGGCTGTCGCCCTTGCGGTCGACGATCGACAGTGCGGAGACCACGGTCAGCGCGGTGGGGAACACGGTCAGCAGCGCGAAGAACGTCAGCGACGCCGCCGCGTCGACGACGCGGTGCCGGATGACCGAGTGGTAGGTGCGCCGGACGACGGCGCGGACTCCCGTCCGCTGGAGGTCGCGCGATGCGCTGTCCGGCATGCGTTGTACGGTACCCGACACGTGACGGCCTGGAGGCCCGTGGCGGCGCCGCCACGGGCCTCCAGGCCGTCCCGTGGTCGCGTCCGGTGGCCGCTGCCGAGTCTCGGGCTGAGCGACAGATCGCGCGCTGCGCGCCCCGAGGACTGTCGCTGGGGCCGAGTCTCGGCGCAGCGGCCCCGAGTCTCGGGCGTCAGTTGGCGTGGGGGTGCAGGGCGTCGTAGCGGCGGAAGGAGGGGACGAGGCGGAGGAGCAGCGCGACGAGCGCCACGATGAGCACGCCGCCGATGATCGGCGGGTACGCGATGCCGGCCGCCACGACCAGACCCGCGTAGAGGTCGCCGAGCCGCGGGCCTCCTGTGACGACCACGATGAAGATGCCCTGCAGCCGGCCGCGCATGCCGTCCGGCGACGCCGCCTGCAGGATCGTGTTCCGGAACACCGAGCTGACGTTGTCCGCACCGCCGGCCGCCGCCAGGCATAGCGCCGCCAACCCGAGCGCGGGCAGGATCTCGACCGAGAACGACTCGCCCGAGCGTCCGCCGAGCACGTGCGCGAGCGCGATGACGACGCCGAACGCCGCGATCGCGCCGCCGTACGCGGTGATGGCCCACCCGACCGCCTCACCCTGGCGGCGCACGTGTCCGAGCGGCCCGGAGAAGACGCTCGACAGCAGCGCGCCGATCGCGTAGGCGGCCGTGAGGCTGCCCACGGTGATCGATCCGCCGCCGATCACGAGCGCCCCGATCGCGGGGAACAGGACGCGGGGCTGGCCGAACGTCATCGCGACGATGTCGAGCACGAACGTCATGGTGATGTTCTTCGACCGCCGGAGGAATCGCGCGCCCTCGACGAGCGAGCTGAGCCCCGGGCGGAGGGCACCGTGGTCGGCCGCCATCCTCGGCAGCGTGAACACCCCGAGGAACGCGAAGGTGAACAGGACGACGTCGATCGTGTAGGTCGGCGCGAACCCGACGCTCGCGATCAGGACACCGGCGACGGCCGGTCCGACGGTGACCTGGAACCCCGAGGCGATCCCGCCCAGGGCGCTCGCCGCTGGCAGCAGGTCGGTGCCGACGAGTCGCGGCACGATCGCCGAACGCGAGGCGTTGCTGACGGTCGCGGCGACGGCGTTCACGGTCGCCAGGACGTAGAGCAGCGCGACGCTGTGCAGCCCGAGCCACGAGTGTGTGGCGATGAGGGCGACCGCGACCCAGGCGATGATCGACGACACGAGCGCGACCGTTCGGCGGTCGAAGGCGTCCGCGAGCATGCCGCCGTACAGGCCGGCGACCACCATCGGCAGCAGGGCGATGACCCCACGAGCGCCACGGCGAAGGTGGAGTGCGTGATCTCGTACACCTCGAGCCCGACCGCCACCGTGGTCATCTGCGTGCCGATCCCGGCGATGGCGGTGCCCGCCCAGAGCCGGGCGAAGGCGGGGGATCGGCGGAGCGGGGTGAGGTCGGCGAGCAGGCGGCGGCGCGGCGGTGCGGGAGTGGGTCGTGTCACGGTGGAACCATTCTGCGGCCTGGGTGGCCGTTGCGTCTGCCGTTGCCGCGCTCTGGTTGACTGGATCGCATGACTGACCTCAACAGCAAGCCCGAGTTCGACGCGCCCGAGGGCCCGGCCCCCACCGACCTCGTCATCACCGACATCGTCGAGGGCTCCGGCGAGGAAGCGTCCGCTGGCTCGACCGTCAAGGTGCACTACGCCGGCGTCGAGTACGAGACCGGCGAGGAGTTCGACAGCTCGTGGAACCGCGGTGAGCCCATCGACTTCCCGCTCGCAGCGCTCGTGCGCGGCTGGCAGGAGGGCATCCCCGGCATGAAGGTCGGCGGTCGCCGCAAGCTCGTCGTCCCGCCGGAGCTCGCCTACGGTCCCGCCGGTGGCGGCCACTTCCTGTCCGGCAAGACCCTGATCTTCGTGATCGACCTGCTCGGGGTGCGCTGATGCAGGTCGGTGCCCCGACCATCGAGCTGAACGACGGCCACCGGTTCCCGGAGCTCGGCCTCGGCACCTACGGCCTGAACGGCGACGAGGGTGCGGCCGCGGTCGGCACCGCGATCGCCAGCGGCTACCGGCTGCTCGACACGGCGCTGAACTACGGCAACGAAGATGCCGTCGGCCGCGCCGTCCGCGAGTCCGACGTGGCACGCGAGGACCTCGTCGTCACGTCGAAGCTCCCCGGTCGACACCACGGCTACGACGAGGCGCACCGCTCGATCGACGAGACCCTGGGCAACCTCGGGCTCGACCACGTCGACCTGTACCTGATCCACTGGCCGAACCCGTCGGTGGACCGGTTCGTCGACACCTGGAAGGCGTTCGTCGACCTGCGTGACAGCGGCAAGGTCCGCTCGATCGGCGTCTCGAACTTCACTCCGGAGCACCTGCGCCGCATCATCGACGCGACCGGTGTCGCCCCGGCCGTGAACCAGGTCGAGCTGCACCCGTACTTCCCGCAGGCAGAACTGCGGAAGGTGCACCAGGAGCTCGGCATCGTGACCGAGAGCTGGAGCCCGCTCGCGGTCCGGTCGGAGCTCCTCACCGAGCAGCCGATCACCGACGCCGCAGCGGCCCACGGCGTGACCCCCGGCCAGGTCGTGCTGCGGTGGCACGTCCAGCTCGGTGCCGTGCCGGTGCCGAAGTCGGCCGACGCCACCCGGCAGCGCGAGAACCTCGACGTGTTCGGCTTCGAGCTGACCGACGCCGAGGTGCAGGCCATCTCCGGCCTCGAGCGCGGTCGGCTGTGGGACGCAGACCCGGACACGCACGAAGAGATGTGACCGACGACCCTTCGGGAACTGCGGGCCTCCAGCGGGCAGTACACTGGATTCCCCTCTTCCCGAAGGGTTGCGTGTGTCCGAACCGACCGAGATCGACCGCGAGCGCGGCTACGTGGACGGCCTCTTCCGCCGTCTCGACGAGCTGACCGCCGAGGCCGAGCAGCGTCTCGCCGAGACCCGTCGTCAGGCGGTCGGCGGGAACCACCAGAGCCGCAGCGAGCGCGACGCGTACGCCCGACTCTACGAAGACACCGTGGCGACCCTGGAGCGCGTGGGGGACCGTCTGGTCTTCGGCCGGCTCGAGGTCTCCGAGCCCGACAGCTCCGAGGACGCCTTCCGGTACATCGGCCGGGTGGGGCTCCGCGACGCCGATCACCGTCCGCTGCTGCTCGACTGGCGTGTGCCCGGTGCCAGCGCGTTCTACCAGGCCACCGCGGCGCACCCGATGGGGATGCGCTCGCGTCGCCACCTGTCGCTCGAGGGCCGTCGCGTGGTCGGCGTCGAGGACGAGGTGTTCGACGCCTCGCTCTACGACGACGAGCGCACCCACCTGCAGGGCGAGGGGGCGCTGCTGGCCGCGGTGACCGCCGAGCGCACCGGCCGGATGACCGACATCGTCGCCACCATCCAGGGCGAGCAGGACCGCATCATCCGTTCACCGCTCGAGGGTGTCCTGATCGTGCAGGGCGGCCCCGGCACCGGCAAGACCGCCGTGGCGCTGCACCGTGCCGCGTACCTGCTGTACTCGTACCGCGAGCGGCTGCGGGGCTCCGGCGTCCTGATGGTCGGCCCGTCGCCGGCGTTCCTGACCTACATCGAGCAGGTGCTGCCGTCGCTCGGTGAGACGGGCGTCGTGATGGCCTCGCTCGGTTCGCTCTACCCGGGGGTGCACGCGACGACCCACGACGCCCGTGACGTCGCCGCCGTGAAGGGCTCCGCGCAGACGGCTGCGCTCCTGCGCCGCGCCGTGCGGTCCCGCCAGGTGGTGCCGACCGAGTCGGTGACCCTCGACGTCGAGGGCGAGCGGCTCGTGGTGCCGCCGCAGCTCGTGGCCGATGCGATGAAGCGCGCCCAGGACCGCGGCAAGCCCCACAACGCCGCGCGCGTGACGTTCAACAAGCTGGCGCTCGACGCGATGACCCGGCTGCTCGCCGAACAGCTGCGCGAGCGTGGGACGACGGTGGACGAAGCCGACGAGAAGGTCCTGCGCGAGGACATCCGGAGCTCCTACGACGCCCGGGTGCTGCTCAACACCGCGTGGCTGCCGCTGCCCCCGGAGAAGTTCCTCGAGGACCTGTACGCCCGTCCGAACTGGCTCGCCTCGCTGACCCCGGACTGGACCCCGGAGCGCCGTGCCCTGCTGCAGCGCGCACGCGGTGGTGCCTGGACGGTCGAGGACGTCCCCCTGCTCGACGAGGCCGCCGAACTGCTCGGCCCGTTCGACCCGACCGGCGGCGCCGCCAAGCGCGCGGCGAAGGCCAGCCGGAACCGTGACATCGAGAACGCGCGGCAGGCGATCGAGAACATGGGCGTCGAGGGCATCGTCACTGCCGAACAGGTCGCCGGCTCGTTCGCCGAGGGTGGCGACCCCGCTCGACCGCGGAGCGCGCCGCCGACGACCGCGAGTGGACCTACGGGCACATCGTGGTCGACGAGGCGCAGGAGCTCTCGCCGATGCAGTGGCGCGTGCTCGCCCGCCGCAACCCGCTGCGCTCCTTCACGATCGTCGGCGACATGGCGCAGGGCTCCTCGCCCGGGGCCGCGCGCACCTGGGACGACGTGCTCGGCGCGCTCGCCCGCCGACGCCGTGGCCGGGCACCGCTCGTGCCGCTCGACCACCGCATCGAGCAGCTCACCGTGAACTACCGCACCCCGCGGTCGATCGTCGAGGCCGCCGGCGTGTTCGCCGACGGCGCCGGCCTGACCGTCACCCGCAACGAGGCCGTGCGCGACGGCGACCCCGTCGAGCGCGTCCGCGTCGCCCGCGCCGACCTGCTCGACACGGTCGTGTCGGTCGCCGATGCCGAACGGTCGCGGATCGGTGCCGGCACCATCGGCGTGATCGTCCCCGAGTCCGAGGTCGACGCCGTCCGGCAGCGGCTCACGCGCACCGAGGCCGACGTGCGCGGGCTCGCCTCGCCGCACGCCGGGTCGCTCACGGTGCTGACCGGGGCCGACGCCAAGGGCCTCGAGTTCGACGGCGTGCTGCTCGTCGACCCCGACCGGGTCGGTGCCGACGCTGCGCGCCCGGCGGCCGCGGTCTACGTCGCGATGACCCGTCCGACGCGGCGCCTGACGATCATCGACGTCGACTGATCCGCGGGTCGCGCGCTCCCGCGGCCACTTCGTGAGCAGAAACGGTCGGGTCGGCGGCGCGGACGCGACCATTCCTGCTCACGATCCGCGGCGGTACGGCCGACGCGGTGCGGACGGGAGGCCCGTGGCGGCTCCGCCACACCCCCGCCGTCTCAGGACGGGTCGCCTGCAGAGCGGACGCGCGCGACGAGGTCGGCCCACGCGCCGTCGAGGCGGCGACCCGGGATCGTCACGGTCGTGCGCTCGACGGTGATCGTCCACGTGAAGTCGTCGGGGACCGGCGGCCCGGCCGACGCCGTCGCGGGGGTCCGGGGAGCGCGTCGACGACCTCGGACCACGCCGCGGGGTCGGCGCTCGTGTCGGTGTCGACCCGCCAGTGCCGCGTGGTACCGGCGAAGCCCCCGGAACGACGGACCTCGATGCGCATGCTCCCGACCGTACGCCGGTGCGTGGCGCTCGATCGTCTCAGTCGAGGACGCCCACCGTCCGCCAGGCATCCTGCACCGCGGTGTGCTCCGCGGAACCGGCGCCGAACCGGGACCGAGCGGCGTCGATCGTCACGGCGGCGAACCCGGCGAAGTCGATCGAGGCGGTGACGGACTCCGAGGTCAGGGCGTCCCACCACACGGCACCGGCGCCCTGCCAGACGTACCCGCCGATCGCGGTCGCCGCCAGGAAGAACGCGTGGTTCGGGATGCCGGAGTTCGTGTGCACCCCGCCGGCGTCGTCGGTCGTCACGACGAAGTCGGCCATCGTCGCGGGCTGCGGGTCCTTGCCGAGCACCGGGTCGTCGTAGGCGGTGCCCGGGGCCCGCATCGAGCGCAGGGCGTCGCCGCGCACGGCATCGGTGAAGAGCCCCTCGCCGATGAGCCAGCTCGCCTGCTCGGCGGTCTGCCCGGCCGCGTACTGGGCGACGAGGGAGCCGAACACGTCGCTGATCGACTCGTTGAGTGCCCCGGACTGCCCCTGGTAGGTCAGGTCGGCGGTGTACTGCGTGACGCCGTGCGCCAGTTCGTGCCCGATGACGTCGAGCGCGATCGTGAAGCGTCGGAACACCTCGTCGTCGCCGTCGCCGAACACCATCCGGCTGCCGTCCCAGTAGGCGTTGTCGTAGTCCTGCCCGAAGTGGACCGTGGCGTCGAGGGGGAGCCCGGCGCCGTCGATCGACACCCGGCCGAAGACGTCGAGCCAGAAGGCGTGGGTCGCGCCGAGGCCCGCGTACGCCTCGTCGACGGCCGCGTCGCCGGTGTCGGGGTCGCCCTCGTGCCGGACGACCGTGCCGGGCAGCGTCGTCGTGCCGCGGGCATCGGCGATCGTGCGCTGGGGCGACCGGTCGACCGCGCCGCTGCCGTTGACGCTGACACCGCGCGGGGCGACCAGGTGCCGGTGCTTCGGGCGCTGCACGAGCTCGAGCGACGCCAGGGCGGTGCGCGCGGCCGAAGCCGCACGGGGAACTCGGTCGCCTGGGCCACGGCGTGGAGCAGGTAGGGCGGGACGACGGAGCGCCGGCTGTCGGTCGGGGTCATGCGCTCATGCAACCACCGGGCACCGACACCCCGGCCGTGGGTCAGTCGCGCTTGCGGTTCTCGACCAGGCCGAGCGCGTACGACTCCCACCACTGCCCGGCGGCCGGTCCGCCGTTGCACGTGCCGTCGCTGAGCCCCGGCGTCTTGACCCAGAGCAGGGCGTCGAGCCGGCTCGATCCACCGGTGACGTGCGGGTCCTGGCCGAGGCCCGCGCCTTCGGGGTTGCACCAGGTCCCGCGCCAGCCCTGACCGTTGCGGGACACGTCGATGACGAAGTGCGGGTCACCACCGATCGCGTCGGCGAGTTCGTCGGCGTAGGCGCGTTCCTGGTCGACGCGGTAGAAGTTCGACACGTTCGTGAAGAAGCCCTGCACCTCGTCGACACCCGCCTGACGCAGCCAGTCGGCCATCGTCGCGGTCAGGACACGGTTCTCGTTGCCGCCGTCGAGGTACACCGTCAGTCCGTGCCCGGTCAGCGCGTCCACGGCCTCGCGGAGCAGGGGAGCCGGGAGTCGCGGAGGCGCTCGCAGTTCTGGATCTGTGCGATCGCGTCCGGTTCGACGAGCACGACGGCCTTCGAGCCGGCCATCGCGCGGACGGCGGAGCGGACCCAGGGCAGGTACGCGTCGTCGGTGGTGCCGCCCTTCGAGTAGCTGCCGCAGTCGCGGTCCGGCACGGTGTACAGCACGAACACCGGGGTGGCCCGCTGCTGCTCGGCGTTCCGGACGACGGCGCGGATCGTCGCGCGCGTCTCGGACCGCGAGGTGTTCGTGAGCCAGGTCGCGATCGGCTGGTCGGCGATGCGGGCGATCTGCGCCGCGGTGTCGTCGTGTCCGGCGGCGCGGGCCTGGCGCTCGCGGATGCCCGGCTGGTTCACGTCCGACGGCTGGTGCGCGAGGCCGCCGGGGAACGCCTGTTCCACGGTCTTCCGCGTCACGACGTCCCGTCCGCTCGCCGTCGGGTCGGCGTCCGGCCCACTGCCGTGCGGCACGACGACCACGAGCGTCGTGACGACCGCCGCGACGCCGACGACCGCGGCCGTGATCCACAGCCACTGACGTCGCGCGGACGCACGCTTCCCCTGGTGCTCCGGCATCCGGCGGTCCTCCCTGTTCGCACCCATGCTGACAGGTGCGGGGAAGTCCTGACCAGGACGCCGGGGTGTTCGTCCAGGTCGGCCGACGGGTTCTGCCAGGAGCGCTCCAGCGGGCGTGCAGGGCGGTACCGCAGACTGGCGGGATGTTCCGTCGACTCCTCCTCCTCGCCGTGACCGCGGCGTACGCCTGGGTGATCTGGCGGATGACGCTGACCCCGCAGGTGTTCACGTCGGCACAGAACTCGTTCGTCCTGCACGCGATCGCCTGGGTGCAGCAGCTGCCGCACGGCACCTGGTTCACGTACGAGCGCACCGAGTTCCTCGCCAACATCGCGATGTTCGTGCCGGTCGGCATGCTCGCCGCGCTCTGGTTGCCGCGGCGCTGGTGGATCCTCGGAGCCCTGGTCGCGGTGGCCCTGTCGACCGGCATCGAGTTCGCGCAGGCCACCTACCTGCCGTACCGCGTCGCCGACCCCCGCGACGTGCTGTCGAACGGCCTCGGCGGTCTGCTCGGCGCGACCCTCGTCGGACTCGTCCGCAGTCTGCTGCCGGCCCCGCGTCGTCGTCGCCTGCGCGCCAGGACCGCCTAGGACTCTGGTAGTCTTGCGCGGTTGCCGTCGAACGGCCGCGGACAAAGAGCGCTCGTGCATCAGGCACGGGCACCGCGCAACGGACTGAAAGGGGATCTACGCATGGCACTTGACGCGAAGGTCAAGCAGGAGATCATCGAAGAGTACGCGACCCACCCGGGCGACACCGGTTCCCCCGAGGTCCAGGTCGCCGTTCTGACGCGTCGTATCAACGACCTGAACGAGCACCTCAAGGAGCACAAGCACGACCACCACTCGCGTCGTGGTCTGCTGCTCATGGTCGGTCAGCGTCGCCGTCTCCTCGGTTACCTCTCCGACGTCGACATCGCCCGCTACCGTGCGCTCATCGAGCGCCTCGGCCTGCGCCGCTAGTCGACGCCTCACGGCTTGACTGAACGCCCCGGTCCTCCTCGCGAGGACCGGGGCGTTCTCCGTTCCGGGAATGGTTGCGCGCTGTGTGTGGTTCAGTACCATGTTCATGCAAACGCATCGAAAGTCGGGAACCACCATGACCACCATCGCCGTCGTCTCCGCCGGACTCTCCGAGCCCAGCTCCACCCGCCTGCTCGCCGACCGCCTGGGCGAGGCCGCCGTCGCCGCGCTCGTCGCCGAGGGCACGCCCGCGCACGTCCTGCACGTCGAGCTCCGGCCGCTCGCGCACGAGATCACCGACGCGATGCTCACCGGCTTCGCGGCGCCCGCGCTGTCCGCCGCCATGGCTGCAGTGGTCGAGGCCGACGCCGTCGTCTTCGTCACGCCGATCTTCACGGCCGGCGTCAGCGGTCTCGCGAAGTCGTTCCTCGACGTCCTCGACAAGGACGCCCTCGCCGACCTGCCCGTCCTGCTCGGCGCCACTGGCGGGACCTCGCGGCACTCGCTCGCCATCGACCACGCCCTGCGTCCGGTCTTCGCGTACCTCCGCGCAGCGGTGGTGCCGACCGGCGTGTTCGCCGCGACCGACGACTGGGGGAGTGACGGCGACGCCGCGGCCCTGGACGGACGCATCCGCCGGGCCGGAGCGGACCTGGCCTGGGCGATCCGGGCCTCCCGGCGGGCCCCGCAGGAAGCCGACGCGCTCCCCGCGACCGTGGACTTCGCGAGCCTGCTCGGTGGCCTCGGCCACTGACCTGGACCGCTGACCCGCGGCGCGCTCTAGGCGGACCACAGGGTTCGTGGGGTCGGCGTGCGGCCGGCTGGCGGCTCGCTCATCGGTGTGCTCGGGAACCTCGTCGTGACGACGAGGAGGACCGATGGACACCAGAGGCAACGGCAAGCGATCCGCACGGGTCACGAGTGCGCTCGTGAGCCTGGGCGGACTCGCGGTCGCGACGGTCACGGGTGCCGGGCTGTGGTTCGGGCACGAGCAGGCCAGCACGACGACGACCGACACGTCCACGAGCACGAGCACCGCGACGGACTCCGGTTCGGGTACCGGGACGTCGAGTGACGCCACCACCGGCTCCGGGTCCTCGTCCTCCTCGTCGTCGAACGACACGTCGACCGACACGTCGACCGACTCGTCGAATGAAACGTCGACCGACAGCGGCACGAGCAGCAGCGACACCGGCGTCTCGCAGGGCACCACCGGTGGGTCGTCCGACACGACGACGACGGGATCGTGACCGTGCGCGCCGCCGCCGAGTGGGACCTCTGGACCACCAACGCCCGGGTCGTCCTCGACCACCGCGACCGCCGCCACCTCGCCGCCGCCGAGTCCTGCGTCCGCGAGGTCACCGCCGCCGTCGACGCCGCGTGCAGCCGGTTCCGCGCCGACTCCGAGCTCGTGGCCCGCGCCGAGGACCTGGTGCGCGGTGCCGAGGTCTCGCCCCTGCTGGCGACGCTCGTGCACCAGGCCGTCGACGCCGCACGGCTGTCCGACGGGGACGTCGACCCGACGCTCGGACGGCGCATGGTGTCCCTCGGGTACGACGCCGCGTTCGCCGACGCGCCCCCGGTCCCGTCACCCGACGCCGTCGCCCGAGCGCTCGACGACCGCCCGGCGTGGCAGCGGATCCTGCTGTCCGGCACGTTCCTGCGGGTCCCCGAGGGCGTCACGCTCGACCTCGGCGCCACGGCGAAGGCCGCCGCCGCGGACATGGCGGCCGCGAGCATCACCGCGCGGCTCGGCATCGGCGCCCTCGTCTCGCTCGGCGGGGACGTCGCCACGGCCGGCCCGGACCCCTCCGGCGGCTGGCAGGTGCGTGTGCAGGACCTGGCGGACGACCCCGTCGACCACGTCCGGATCGCCTCCGGGTGGTCCGTCGCGACCTCGAGCACGCAGAAGCGCCGCTGGGAGCAGGACGGGACCGCGCGGCACCACATCCTCGATCCGCGGTGGGGCCTGCCCGCCGAACCGGTGTGGCGGTCGGTGACGGTCGTCGCCCCCTCGTGCACCACCGCCAACACGATGACCACCGCCGCGGTCGTCCGGGGGCACGGCGCCGTGGAGTGGCTCCGGCAGAGCGGCCGTGCGGCACGGCTCGTCGCGGCCGACGGATCGGTGCTGCGGATCGGCGGATGGCCCGACGACCAGGTCGACCACGTCGACCGGGCGGACGCCGCCTGATGGACACCGCGCTCTGGGTGGTCGGCCGCGGCACGGGCGTCGCCGCCGTCGTGCTCCTGACCCTGACGGTCCTGCTCGGCATCGTGACCCGCGGCGGACGACCGCTCCCCGGCCTGCCGCGGTTCGGCGTGCAACTCGTGCACCGGGACGTCGCCCTGGCGTCCACCGTGTTCGTGGCCGTGCACGTGGTGACGCTGCTGCTGGACACCGAGGCCGAACTGCGCCTGCTGGACGCCGTCGTGCCGTTCGTCGGGGCGTACCGCTGGTTCTGGCTCGGGCTCGGCACCCTGGCGGTGGACCTGCTCGTGGTGCTCGTCGTCACGGGGATGCTCCGCCGGGTGATCGGTCCTCGGGTGTTCCGCGCCGTGCACTGGACCGCCTACGCCATGTGGCCGATCGCGATGACGCACGCGATCGGCACCGGGACCGACGGCACGTCCGCCTGGTTCCTGGTGGTCGCCGGGGGCTGCGCCGCCGCCGTCCTCGGAGCCGTCGCCTGGCGCTGCACGGCCGGCGTCACCGCGTTCCGTCCGACCCCGAAGGAGGCCCTCCCGATGACCCTGGCCCACCCACTCACCGTGCCACCACCCGCCGGCACGCAGCGACTCCTCGCAGCCCCCGGCCCCGGACTCGACGCCCACCACCGCACGCACGGGCCGCTGCCGCACGTGGGACCCGGGATCATCGACGAGATCGGTCTCGCCGGGGTCGACGGCCGCGGCGGAGCCGGGTTCCCGCTCGCCCGCAAGCTCGACGCCGTGGCGGGCCGGACCCGCCGCGGCAGCCGCGGTGCCCCGATCGTCATCGCCAACGGCGCCGAGGGGGAACCCGCCAGCCGCAAGGACGCCGTCCTGCTCGAACGCGCACCGCACCTGGTGCTCGACGGCATCGTCGTCGTGGCGCAGGCGATCGGTGCGACCGAGGCCGTGGTCGCCACGAGCGCACGGCTCGCCGATCGGGTCCGGCAGGCACTGGCCGAACGCACCGACGGCCAGCGCGGCACCGGCACCGACCCGGTCGCCATCGAGGTCCGCGCCCTGCCGCACACCAGCTTCGTCGCCGGGCAGGCCACGGCGCTCGCCTCCGCCGTCGCTGGAGGCCGAGGCCTGCCGGAGGACCGTGTCGTGCGGCTCGCCGACCGTGGCCCGAGCGGTCACCCCACCCTCGTGTCGAACGTCGAGACCCTCGCCCAGGCGGCACTCGTCGCACGGTACGGGGCGGCGTGGGCGCGGAGCGTCGGCAGCGCGAACGCTCCCGGCACCCGTCTCGTGACGGTCAGCGACGTGACCGACCCGGGCGGTGCCGTGGTGCTGGAGACCGCGGGGGGTGCGCCGCTCGGGCAGCTGCTGGGGGCCTCCCGGCTGCCGGCGGCCGACCCGCGACGGACGCGAGCCGTCCTGCTCGGCGGGTGGGGCGGCACCTGGGTGCCGGCCGCAGCGCTCGACGCGCCCTTCGACGTCGACGGGCTCGCACCGTGGGGTGCGGCGCCCGGGGCGGGCGTGCTGGCCGTGCTCGACGACCGGACCTGCCCGGTCGGGGTCACCGCGGGCCTCGCCGCGGCGCTCGCCGGGGCGTCCGCCGGCCGCTGCGGGCCGTGCGTGAACGGGTTGCCGCGGATCGCCGACGTGGTCGCCGACCTGGCCTCCGGGCGTCGGGCGGGCGACCTGGCCGGCGAGGTCCGGCGGGTCGCTGCCCTCGTCGACGGACGTGGGGCCTGCCACCACCCGGACGGCGTCGCGCGGATGGTGCGGAGCGCCCTCGACGTGTTCCACGACGACGTCCAGGCGCACCTGCGGGGCGCGTGCCTGGTCGGGGGACGACGGTGAGTGGCGCACCGGGCGGTGCAACCGCAGCCGGTCCCGTCGTGCTGCACGTCGACTGGACCCGCTGCCGGGGACGCGGCCTGTGCACCGAACTGTTCGCCGAGCGGCTGGTGCGCGACGAGTGGGGCTACCCGATCGCGCGGGACGGCACCGGCACCCGCGACGTGCCGGTGCGGCCGGACGAACGCGCCGCCGCTGCGGACGCGGTGGCGATGTGCCCGCTGCAGGCGTTGCGACTGGTGGGGAAGTGAGCAGGGACGCGGCGAGCAGTGGTCCTCAGTACCAGTGCGGGTTGACGCTCATCTCGTGGCCCCACGCACCGCACGGCGACCCGTACGCGCTCTTGATGTAGGCGAGTCCCCAGTTGATCTGCGTGTTCGCGTTCGTCCGCCAGTCCGCCCCGGCCGCCGACATCTTGTCCGCGGGCAGCGACTGCGGGATGCCGTAGGCGCCGCTCGAGGCGTTCAGCGCGTTCGCCCGCCAGCCGGACTCCTGCGTCCACAGCGACACCAGGCAGGAGAACTGGTCGTCGCCCCAACCGTACGAGCCCAGGGCGCTCCTGGCGTAGGCCTGCGCGGCCGCGGGGTCCACGACGACACCGCCGGTGCTCGGGTAGCTCGTGCCGCCGCCGGCGCTGGTGCTCCCGCCGTTGCCGGTGTCGGTGCTCGCCGACGCTGCCGCCGCCTGTGCCGCTGCGGCCGCCGCACGCTTGCGCTGCTGTTCGGCCTTCTGCGCCGCCACCTTCTGCCCGAGCTCGTACCCTGCGGCCTGCTTCGCGGTGGTGTCCCGGAGCGACGCGAGCTGCGCGTACAGCTCGTCGCTGTGCTGCTCGGTCGACTCGACCGCGGCGTTCGCCACGGACTCGGCGGACTTCGCCGCCGCGGACCGTTCCTCGGCCGCCTCCGCACGCGTCGCGCGTTCGGTCTCGGCGCGTTCGGCCTGTTCGTGCAGTGACGATGCCGTGCCGGCCGCGACGGACGCCTCGTCCATCACGCCGGACCACGTGGACGACAGCTGGTCGAGCGCGCCCAGCTGGTAGAGCAGCTGGTCGGGGTTCCCCGCGGTCGCGATCCGGGTGGTCATCTGGTTCGTGCTGCCGTCGCGGTACAGGTTCGCCGCCAGTTGGCCGGCACGTTTCTGGGCCCGGTCCGCCGTCTCCGTCGCGTGCTGCGCCTGGGCCTGGAGGCTCGTGGCGGCCTGGGTGGCCTCCGCCAACTCCGCCTCGGCCGCGTCCGCCTTCGACGAGGCCGTCAGCGCGGCCTGCGACTTCGCCGCTGCTTCGTCCTGCGCCGACTGCAGCGCGGCCTGCACCTTGGTGACCTCGGCGCGCTTGGCGGTCTCGTTCCCCTTGGCCTGCTGCACGTCCTGCCAGGTCGGGTACTCCGTCGCGGACGCCGGGACAGCGGTGAGGACCGGGGCGACGAGCGCGCCGACGACCACGGCGGCCGCGACGAGCACGCCCCGCGAGGGGGTGAGACGCATGGCAGCAGGTTACCGAGGCTCGCCCGGCCGTCAGCGAGCCGCGCCGCCGATTCCCTGTGGACTGGTAAAGTCCATCGTGTCCGAGGACCGTTTCCCCGGATGTTCGACACAACACTGCGCAGGCCGGGCACGGAGCTGGTCATCGGTGGTGGCTCGCGGGCCGGAACGGTTTCCCGAGTGCTTCTACTGCTGGCCAGACATGCGTCCGGAACGATCGGCGCGCACGCACCATCGAGTGCCGTCGCCACGGCCTGCCGAACACTCATCAAGGAGGCACCCTTTTGGAGGGTCCCGAGATCAAGTTCGCCGAAGCCGTCATCGACAACGGCAAGTACGGCAAGCGCACCGTCCGGTTCGAGACCGGTCGGCTCGCACAGCAGGCGCAGGGCGCGGTCGCCGCGTACCTCGACGAGGAAACGATGCTCCTCTCGGCCACCAGCGCCGGCAAGCACCCGCGTGAAGGATTCGACTTCTTCCCGCTGACCGTCGACGTCGAGGAGCGCTCCTACGCCGCCGGCAAGATCCCCGGTTCGTTCTTCCGCCGCGAAGGCCGCCCGTCGACCGAGGCCATCCTGGTCTGCCGACTCATCGACCGGCCGCTGCGCCCGTCGTTCGTCGACGGCCTGCGCAACGAGGTCCAGATCGTCATCACCGTCCTGAGCATCGCTCCGGACGAGTTCTACGACGCGCTGGCCATCAACGCCGCGTCCGCGTCGACGCAGATCTCCGGTCTGCCGTTCTCCGGCCCGATCGCCGGTGTGCGCCTCGCGCTCATCCCGGGTTCGAACGGCACCGACCAGTGGGTCGCGTTCCCGAAGGCATCGCAGCTCGCCGACGCCGTCTTCGACCTCACGGTCGCCGGCCGTGTCGTCACCGACGAGGCGGGCAACGAGGACGTCGCCATCATGATGGTCGAGGCCGAGGCCACCGAGCACAGCTGGGAGCTCATCCAGGGCGGCGCCACCAAGCCCGACGAGGCCGTCGTCGCGCAGGGTCTCGAGGCGGCCAAGCCGTTCCTCAAGTCCCTCGTCGACGCCCAGGCGAAGCTCGCCGCGCAGTCCGCCAAGGAGATCCAGGACTACCCGGTCTTCCCGCCGTACGCGCTCGAGGTCTACTCGGCCGTCGAGGCCATCGCGCTCTCCGAGCTCGGTGACGTCTACAAGATCGCCGCCAAGACCGAGCGCCAGGACGCCGACGACGCACTCAAGTCGCGCGTCAAGGAGGCCATCGCGTCGAAGGTGTCGGCGGGCGAACTGCCCGAGGTCGCCAACTCGCAGGTCAGTGCCGCGTACAAGTCGGTCACGAAGAAGGTCGTCCGCGGCCGCATCCTGACCGAGCAGGTCCGCATGGACGGTCGCGGCCTCGCCGACATCCGTCCGCTCGACGCCGAGGTCGCCGTGATCCCGCGCGTCCACGGTTCGGCGATCTTCCAGCGCGGCGAGACGCAGATCCTCGGCGTCACCACGCTGAACATGCTCAAGATGGAGCAGCAGATCGACTCGCTGTCGCCCGTCACGAAGAAGCGCTACCTGCACCACTACAACTTCCCGCCCTACTCGACCGGTGAGACCGGCCGTGTGGGTTCGCCGAAGCGTCGCGAGATCGGGCACGGCTTCCTCGCCGAGCGCGCCCTCGTGCCGGTGCTGCCGACGCGTGAAGAGTTCCCGTACGCCATCCGTCAGGTCTCCGAGGCGCTCAGCTCCAACGGCTCGACCTCGATGGGTTCCGTCTGCGCCTCGACCCTCTCGCTGCTCAACGCCGGTGTGCCCCTCAAGGCCCCGGTCGCCGGCATCGCGATGGGCCTGGTGTCCGACACCGTCGACGGTCAGACCCGCTACGCGGCGCTGACCGACATCCTCGGTGCCGAGGACGCCCTCGGCGACATGGACTTCAAGGTCGCCGGTACCTCGGAGTTCGTCACCGCGATCCAGCTCGACACCAAGCTCGACGGCATCCCGTCGACGGTGCTCGACGCGGCGCTGAAGCAGGCCAAGGAGGCCCGCTCGGCCATCCTCGGTGTGCTGAACGAGGCGATCGACGCCCCCGACGAGATGGCGGACACCGCTCCTCGCGTCATCTCGGTGCAGATCCCCGTCGACAAGATCGGCGAGCTGATCGGCCCGAAGGGCAAGACGATCAACGGCATCCAGGACGAGACCGGTGCCGACATCTCGATCGAGGACAACGGCACCGTCTACATCGGTGCCGTCGACGGACCGTCGGCCGAGGCCGCTCGTGCGTCGGTCAACGCGATCGCGAACCCGACCAACCCGGAGATCGGGGACCAGTTCCTCGGCACCGTCGTGAAGATCGCCACGTTCGGCGCCTTCGTGTCGCTGCTCCCGGGCCGTGACGGTCTGCTCCACGTCTCCGAGGTGCGCAAGCTCGCCGGTGGCAAGCGTGTGGAGAACGTCGAGGACGTCCTGGGCGTCGGCCAGAAGGTCCTGGTCGAGGTCACCAAGGTGGACGACCGCGGCAAGCTGTCGCTCGCGCCGGTCGTCGCCGAGGAGTCGGACACCGACTCCAGCGGTGCCCGCGAGGAGTCGACGGACGCCACCGTCTGATCCACCCCTGGCACACGAACGGCCGTCGTCCCTTCCGGGGCGGCGGCCGTTCGTCGTGCAGGGCGGCCCGTGCCGAGACTCGGACTGGGCGACAGTTCTCGGGCACTGGGGCCCGAGAACTGTCGCTGACGCCGAGTCTCGGCCGAGCCGCGGGTGGCCGCCGGTCAGGCGGTGGGGGTCTCCTGCGTGCCGACGAGCTGCGCGCGACCGAGCAGGTGCTCACGCAGGACGAAGCCGACGACCGCGGGCGTCGCGTCGGCCGGCGCCTCGAGCAGCGGCACGTCGAGGGCGCTCAGCGTGAAGAAGTAGCGGTGCACGCCGTGGCCCGCGGGCGGAGCGGCGCCGAGGAACGTGTCGGTGCCGAACTCGTTGCGGCGGCGGAGTGCCTCGGCCGGCAGCAGGGCGTCGTCGGTGCCGGCGCCGGCGGGCAGCGAGGTCGCCGAGCCCGGGATGTCGGTCAGGCTCCAGTGCCAGAAGCCCGAGCCGGTCGGGGCGTCGGGGTCGTAGACGGTGAGAACGAAGCTCTTCGTGCCCTCGGGAGCGCCGGACCACTCGAGTGCGGGGGAGCGGTCCTCGCCACCCGCGTCGGTGCCGCGCGCCGAGGTCGGCAGTGCGCCGCCGTCGGTGAAGTCGGGGCTGGTCAGGGTGAACGAGGGGACCTCGGGGAGGTTCCAGTTGGGGTCGTTGGCCATGCCCCCAGCCAACACCCGCAGCCTCGGCGGTCGCCCGACGCGGCCGCCCGACGCGGCCGCCCTGTCCGAACTCCGCCGAATGACCGGGAACGGTGGAAGCGCCCCCTGATCGGGGGTATCTTCACCCCACGATCGACCAACCCGCCGATCGCGATCACGCCGACCCGTTTCCCTGCAGCGTCGGTGGGGTCCCGTGCTGCCAGCACGACATGAGGACAACGATGTTCGACAAGCGTTTCATCCACCACGCCATCGATCGCAGCGCCGAGAACGCGCTCGACCGACGACGGTTCTTCGCAGCCGCCGGCGTCGCCGGCGCCTCAGCCGGCATCGCCGCGCTCGGCTCGTCGGTGCTCACCACCGACCGCGCCGCCGCCACCCCGGAAGAGGACGGTGCCGTCTCCGACGCCGCCATCCTGAACTTCGCCCTCAACCTCGAGTACCTCGAGGCCGAGTTCTACCTGCGTGCCGTGTTCGGCGCGGGGCTCGCCGACAGCATGATCACCGGCATCGACCCACAGGGGCCGGTGATCGGTGGCAAGAAGGTGCCGTTCAAGACCGCGGCCATCCGCGGCATCGCCACCGAGATCGCGAACGACGAGCGCGCGCACGTGGCGTTCCTCCGATCCGCCCTCGGCGGTGCGACGGTCTCACGTCCGAAGATCGACCTCGTGTCGAGCTTCACCGCGGCGGCGCGCGCTTCGGTGTGGTCGGCCCGACCGGCACCTTCGACCCGTTCGCCAGTGAGGAGAACTTCCTGCTCGGGGCGTACATCTTCGAGGACGTCGGGGTCACCGCCTACAAGGGGGCCGCGCCGCTCATCACCAGCAAGACGTACCTCAGTGCCGCGGCGGGCATCCTCGCCGTCGAGGCCTACCACGCCGGGATCATCCGGTCGAAGCTCTCGGACAAGGGGCTGCAGGCGCCGGCGAACAAGATCTCCGACGCCCGTGACTCGCTCGACGGTCCGACCGATGACGACCAGGGGGTGACGACCCGGTCGGGAGCGGTGAACCTCGTGCCGACGGACGCGAACTCGCTCGCCTACGGCCGCACTGCGGAGCGTGTCCTGAACGTGGTGTTCCTGAACCCGAACCAGATCGACAAGGGCGGGTTCTTCCCGGACGGCGTCAACGGGTCGATCGTCTCGAGCGGCAACCCCGGAAGCGCCACCGGACCGGCCTGATCCGCGCGACGCGACCGGTCGCGGTGAGCGCGACCACAGTGCGGACGGGAGGCACGGTGCCAGCTGGCACCGTGCCTCCCGTCCGCTCGTGGTCGCGAAAGCGACGGACGTCCGTCACGTCGGCGAGTCCGTGCCGCGAGGGCGACAGTCTGCCGCGAACAGTTCGCGGCAGACTGTCGCTTTCGCGGCAGCCGGGTGGCAGCCGGGAGGGCGTCGGCGCGGGCGTCGGCCGGGTGTCAGGCGGCGAGGACGCGGTCCACGACGCGACCGAGTGCGGCCGTCGCCGCGATGGCGTCACCGGCGTAGGCGCCGGCCATCGCACCGTCGCGCGCGAGCATGAGCTCGTCGGCGCCGTCGCCGGGCAGCTGGTGTCCGGACTCCTGCAGCAGGGTGGCGAGCCGGTCGGTGTACCAGTCGCGGTGCGTGGCGACCACCTCGCGCACGGGGTCTCGGGGGTCGTGGTACTCGGCGGCGGCGTTGAGGAACGCGCACCCGCGGAAGTCGGGGTCGTTGACCTCGTCAGCCAGGGCGGCGACCCACGCGCGGACCGCTGCGGCGGAGGAGCCGGCGTCGGTGACGAGCTGTTCCAGGCGTTCCTGCACGCGCTCGTGCTGCGTGCGGATGTAGGCGAGGATCAGGTTGTCCTTCGACCCGTAGTGCTTGTAGAACGTCGCCTTCGTGACGCTCGCCTCGGAGATGAGGCGGTCGACGCCGACGCTGTGGATGCCCTCTTCGTAGAAGAGTCGCGTGGCCGTCCCGAGGATGCGGACCTTCGCGCCGCCGGAGCGGGGAGTCGGGGGGACGCTCGACCCGTCCGGCGACGCGAGGTTCGTGCTCGGACCGAGGAGACGCTGGACGGCCGGTTGGGGGGAATCGACCGTCACAGCGTGGCTCCTTGGTTCATCGGCTCCGCGACCGAGTGGGGGGACTCGTGGCCGCGAGGACTGATGTCCCGAGCCGCCGGATCGGAACTTAGGGGGCTTTCGATCCGGCGTGAACGACTGTACCACAAGGAGGACAGACAGACGAGTCGGTCTGTCCGCAATTTCTGTACCCCTCTTCGAGTGACAGTCTGCGGGCCTGTGGAAACTGGGCGGTGGGCTCCGGAGCATCAGTAGGCTCGTCTGCGATGAACCAGCCAGTGCCACTGCCGCTCGGGGCCCCGGACACGTCCTTCCTGACGTCCGGAGGAGCCTTCGTCCGCCGCACCGTGCTGCCGTCGGGTGTCCGCGTGCTGACCGAAGCCGTGCCCGGTGCCGCTTCGACGAGCATCGGGTTCTGGGTCGGCGTCGGTTCGCGCGACGAACGCGACGGCCAGTTCGGATCGACCCACTTCCTCGAGCACCTGCTGTTCAAGGGCACCGAGACCCGGTCGGCGCTCGACATCGCGATCGCGTTCGACTCGGTCGGCGGCGAGCACAACGCCGCGACCGCCAAGGAGTACACCTGCTACTACGCACGGGTGCGGGACGCCGACGTCCCGATGGCCGTGCAGGTCATCGGTGACATGGTCACCGGTTCGGTGCTCGACCCCGAGGCGTTCGCCGTCGAGCGCGGCGTCATCCTCGAAGAACTCGCGATGGCCGCCGACGACCCGGCCGACGTCGCGGGTGAAGCGTTCTTCGCCGCGGCCTTCGGTGGACATGCGCTGGGTCGCCCGATCGGCGGGACCCCGGACAGCATCCGCGCGGTCCAGCGGGACGAGGTCCTGGCGCACTACCGCGAGCACTACGCGCCGAACGGCATCGTCGTGACCGCCGCCGGAGCCGTCGACCACGACCGGTTCTGCGACGCGGTCGCCGCGGTGTTCCACGACGCCCCGCACGCCGAGCCGCTCGCACGCCGGACGCCGCAGACCGTCGCCGACCCCATCGAACCGAAGCTGTCGGTGGTCCACCGTCCGACGGAGCAGGTCAGCATGCTGCGCGGCTCGCAGGGGCTCGACCTGCGCGACGACCGCCGGCCGTCCCTCAGCGTCCTGAACGCCGTGCTCGGCGGGGGCATGAGCTCCCGGCTCTTCCAAGAGGTCCGCGAGCGACGCGGCCTCGCCTACGCGGTGTCGTCCTTCGCGCCCGCCTACCTCGACAACGGCGCCTTCGGCGTCTACGCGGGCTGTGCGCCCGACAACGTCCCCGGGGTCATCGAGATCATCGACGCCGAGTTCCGCCGCATGGTGGACGACGGCATCACCGACGACGAGCTCCGCCGCGCCAAGGGCCAGATCGAGGGCGCCCTGACGCTCTCGCTCGAGGACTCCGACGCCCGGATGACCCGCCTCGGCCGGTCCGAGCTCGGCACCGGGGAGTACACCGACCTGTCGACCGCACTGGAGCGTGTCGACCGGGTCACCACCGACGGCGTGCTCGAACTCGCCCGCGACCTCCTGACCCGCCCGACGATCACGTCGGTGGTCGGGGCGGTGCAGCAGGACGAGCTCGCCGCAGCGATCGGGATGGGCAGCTGAGCACGGACATGTCCCACTACCTGTACCTCGTCCGGCACGGCGAACACCAGGACGCCGAGCACGGCCTCCGCGACGGCAAGCTGTCGGAGCGTGGCAAGCGCCAGGCGATGCTGGTCGCCGACCGACTCGGCGGGCTGCCGTTCGACGGCGTGTACCACTCCCCGTTGGAGGCCCCGAGCGAGACTGCCGCGTTCCTGGCGCAGCGACTGCCGTCGATCCAGCCCGAACCGTCGACGCTGCTGTTCGACTGCGTCCCCTCCGGCCCGACCCCGGACATGCCGCACGCCTACCAGGGATGGTACGGCGGCGTCACGGAAGAGGAGATCATCGCGGGCCAGGCGCAGATGGGCGACGCCGTCTCCGAGTGGTTCACCCCGGCGCGCGAGGACCGGCACGACCTGCTCATCACCCACAACGCCGTGATCGGCTGGTTCGTGCGCGAGGCGTTCCAGGCGCCCGAGTGGCGCTGGATGGGCACGAACGTCGCGCACACCGCGCTCACGATCATCCGGATCCGCTCCGCGAAGCCGGCCGAGGTGGTCGCCCTGAACGACCTGGCCCACCTGCCGGTGGAGCTCCGCACCGGGCTGCCGGTCGACCAGCCCGTCTAGCGTCGGGCGCTGGCCGGTGGTCGGCGTCGACCGGGAGGCCCGTGGCGGCTCAGACGATCGGCTTGCGGGCCGTGCGCTTGCGGAACCAGGCGGTCGCGTTCGGGTTGTCGTTGAACGGCGCGACGCGCTCGTAGCCCTGGCTGCGGTACATCGCGCCTGCGGCGACGAGCGAGTCGTTCGTGTCCAGCACGATGCTCGTCGCCCCCAGCGCGGCGCCCTCCCGTTCGAGCGCGTCCATCAGCGCCGTGGCCACGCCCTTCCCCGGCCCGCCGGGGTGACGAAGACGTGCTTGACCTCGAACCGGACGTCCGTGGTGGTCGCGTCGGGGTCGTCCGCGATGCGCCGCAGGCCGCCGCAGCCGACCGCGACCCCGTCGTCGTACGCCACCGCGAAGACCCCGTTCGGCGGCGTGAACTCCGCCGCCGGGGTGCGCTTGCGCGAGTACGCGCCCTGCGCACTGGGGAACGTCGCCTCGCGCTCGTCGAGGTACGCGTCGAGCAGGACGTCGACCTCGGGCAGATCGGCCGGCACGGTCCTGACCTCGACTGACATGCGTCGATCCTAGGATGGACCGCATGGTCACTCCCGTCGCCGTCGTCGGCGCCACCGGTCGTCTCGGGGGCCTCGTGGCCTCCGTCGTCGAGGAACTCCCGGAGTTCGAGCTCGTCGCCCGTCTGTCGTCGAAGGACGGTGCCCACGAAGCACCGCCGTCGGTGTTCGGCGGCGCCGCGCTCGTCGTGGACGTGACGGTGCCGGCGCTCAGCCCCGCGATCGTCGAGAACGCGCTGTCGAGCGGGGCGAACGTCCTCGTCGGCACGTCCGGGTGGTCCGCCGACCGTCTCGCGAAGCTCCGCGCCGCCCTGCAGGAGCGTCCCGACCAGGGCGTCCTCGTGGTGCCGAACTTCTCGATCGGGTCGGTGCTCGGCACCCACCTCGCCACCATCGCGGCGCCGTGGTTCCCCTCCGTCGAGATCGTCGAGACGCACCACGCCGGCAAGATCGACTCTCCGTCCGGCACCGCGGTGCGCACCGCCGAGCTCATCGCCGAGGCCCGTCGCGACGTCGGCCCGGTCGAGGCCCTGCACGTCGACCAGCGCGCCCGCGGCCAGCAGGTGGCGAGCGTGCCGATCCACTCGCTCCGGCTGCCCGGGGTGAAGGCCGTGCAGGACGTCCTGCTCAGCGGCCCCGGCGAGACCCTGACGATCCGGCACGACACCAACGACGACGTCGCCTACGTCGCCGGGATCCGTGCGGCGTTGTCCGCTCTCGGATCCGCCCGCGGGCTCACCGTGGGCCTCGGCAGCGTCCTCGGCATCGGCTGACCCGGTGGGACGTGCAGCGCGTGCCGGTCGCGCGATCCGGTTGCCGTTCTGGGGCGCAGCGCTGATGACCCTGCTGCTGGCGCTCTACATCGTGCTCGTCGGGCAGCGGGCCGTGGCGTTCATCGCCACCGGCATCCCGATCGGGATCGGCATCGGCGTCGCCTTGTTCATCGTCGCCGGGATCGGGGCGCTGTTGCTCGTGCTCGAGTTCCGCTTCGGCATCCGGATCACTCGGCTCGGATCCCGGCTCGAGGCGGAGGGCGGTGCACCGGAGGACGTCGTGCCCGTGCGTCCGTCCGGCCGTCCGACGCGCGAGGCCGCTGACGAGCTCTTCCCGCAGTACAAGGCCGCCGTCGAGCAGGACCCGGCGGACTGGCGCGCCTGGTACCGGCTCGGGGTCGTCTACGACGCCGCGGGGGACCGCAAGCGCGCTCGAGCCGCGATGCGCACGGCTCTGTCGCGGTCGAGCGTCTGAGGCCCGGTCAGAGGACCGCGTCGACGGCGTCCACCGCACGCGTGTAGCGGAACGTGTAGCCGGACTCGAGCAGCTTCGTCGGCACCATCCGCTGACTCGACAGCAGCATCTCGTCGGCGGCGTCCTGCAGCGCCAGGCGCAGCGCGAACTCCGGGATCCGGAACAGGTACGGCCGGTGCAGGTCCTCGGCGACCCGCTTCGTGATCCGGTCGGCGACGACGGCTTCCGGCCCGGCCAGGTTCACCGGCCCGCTGACCCCGGACGCCGACGGGCTCGTCGCCAGGTGCACGATCGCCCTGACCTCGTCCTCGAGCGCGATCCACGGCCAGTGCTGCCCGCCGGTGCCGAGGCGACCGCCGAGCCCTGCCCGGGTTAGCGGGATGAGCGGAGCGAGCGCGCCGCCGCCCTCGCCGATCACGATGCCCGTGCGCAGGGTGACGACCCGGACGCCCTCCGGAGCCGCGTTCGCCGCGGATTCCCACGCGGTGCAGACCTCGGCGAGGAACCCGGTCCCGGGTGCCGCGTCGTCCTGCAGGACGTCCGCCGGACGGTCGCCGTACACGCCCGACGCCGAGCCGGACAGGAACAGCGCCGGGGGAGTGCTGGCGTGCCGCATCGCCTCGACCAGGGTGTCGGTCGCGTCGACGCGGGAGCGCCGGATCTCCTCGCGGTACTTCGCGGTCCAGGGCAGCTTGCCGATGTTCGCCCCCGCCAGGTTGATCACCACGTCCGCACCGTCGACGATGGCCGGGTCGAGCGGCCGGCGGCCCGGAGCCCATCGGAACTCGGTGGCCGTGTGCGGCTCGCGCCGGACGAGCGTGGTCACGTGGTGGCCCGCCTCGCGCAGCGCGCGGACGAGCGGGGTGCCGATGAAGCCGGACGCGCCGGCGATCAGGATCGAGAGGGTTCTGCCGCCGTGTCTGCCATGCCGGCAACGCTACTCATGCTGCCGGAGGCTTTCGCCGACGTAGGCTTCTGTGTGTGAGCGACAGCGAGACCGTGCAGCCCGACCCCACCGTGTCGACCCCGTACGAGGACCTGCTCCGCCGGGTCCTCACCGAGGGCACGCCGAAGGGTGACCGCACCGGCACCGGGACCCGCAGCCTGTTCGGCGCGCAGCTCCGCTACGACCTGTCGAAGGGCTTCCCGCTCGTGTCGACGAAGCGCGTGCACTTCAAATCGATCGCGTACGAGCTGCTCTGGTTCCTGCGCGGCGACGGCAACGCCACCTGGCTGCAGGAGCACGGTGTCCGGATCTGGAACGAGTGGGCGGACGAGGACGGCGACCTCGGCCCCGTCTACGGCGTGCAGTGGCGCTCGTGGCCGACCCCGTCCGGCGAGCACGTCGACCAGATCGCCCAGGTCATCGACCAGATCCGCACGAACCCGGACAGCCGCCGGCTCATCGTCTCGGCGTGGAACGTCGCCGACATCCCGGAGATGGCGCTCGCACCGTGCCACGCGTTCTTCCAGTTCTACGTCAACGACGGCAAGCTCTCGTGCCAGCTCTACCAGCGCAGCGCCGACATGTTCCTCGGCGTCCCGTTCAACATCGCGTCGTACGCCCTGCTCACCCACATGATCGCCGCGCAGACCGGCCTCGAGGTCGGCGACTTCGTCTGGACCGGCGGCGACTGCCACGTCTACGACAACCACGTCGAGCAGGTCGAGGAGCAGCTGTCCCGCACGGCGTACGCCCTGCCGACGCTCGAGCTCGCGCCGCGCGACTCGATCGACGACTACGAGTACGAGGACTTCACCGTCGTCGGCTACCACCACCACCCGGCGATCAAGGCCGCGGTCGCCGTCTGATGATCGGCATGGTCTGGGCCCGGTCGACCGACGGGGTCATCGGGGCCGACGGCGGCATGCCGTGGCACGTGCCCGAGGACCTCGCGCACTTCAAGCAGGTCACCGGCGACGGCACGGTGCTCATGGGCCGCCGCACCTGGGAGTCCCTGCCGGAGCGCTTCCGCCCGCTGCCCGGTCGGCGCAACGTCGTGCTCACCCGCGACGCGTCCTGGACTGCCGACGGTGCCGAGGTCGTCCACGACCTCCGTGCTGCGCTCGACGGTGCAGCCAGCTCCGTCTGGGTCATCGGCGGCGGCCAGGTCTACGCCGCGGCGCTGGACCGTGCCGAGCGCGTGTCCGAGACCGTCATCGACGTCGACGTGCCCGGCGACACCGTCGCACCGACGCTCGGCGAGGCGGCCGGATGGACGCTCACCGACGAGGGCCCGTGGCAGGTGTCCCGCACCGGGCCCCGTTACCGCTTCCTCGAGTGGCGCCGCAGCGCGTCCTGACCGACAGCGGCGCGCGGTGCCCCGTGCTCGCGCCCGCTCGCGGGCGTCGCGCCCCGGTGAGTCGGGGCGCGACGGCCGTTGCGGGGCGCGACGCGGGCCGGGACCCGGGCGTGAGCGGCGGGGCGGAGGCGATCCGGGCCTCCCGTCCGCGCCGCAGGCAGGCGACCGTCCGCCCGGACGGCGGCCATCGCGCACATCCCCGGTACGCTGGTGCCCGTGTCCCCGCGTGAGAATCCCTTCGGTCAGGTCCTCGTCGCCCTCGTGACCCCGTTCACGGCCGACGGCGAGGTCGACTGGCCCGGCGTCGAGCAGCACATCGACGACTGCATCACCGCCGGCGCCGACGGCATCGTCGTCACCGGCACTACGGGCGAGACGAGCACCCTGACCGACCCCGAGAAGCTCCGTCTGGTCGAGGTCGGGAAGTCCGTCGCCGCCGGCCGCGCGAAGATCATCACGGGTGGCGGTTCGAACGAGACCGCGCACGCGATCCACCTCTACAAGCAGAGCGAGAAGGCCGGCGCCGACGGCGTGATGATCGTCACGCCGTACTACAACAAGCCGACCCAGTCGGGGGTGCTCACCCACTTCCGGATGATCGCCGACGCCACCGACCTGCCGGTGATCCTGTACGACATCCCGGGGCGCACCGGCATCCCGATCACGTACGAGACGATCGTGCGGGCGTCGCACCACCCGAACATCCTCGCCGTGAAGGACGCCAAGGGCGACTTCGCCGAGGTGTCCCGCGTGCTCAACAACACCGACCTCATGTACTTCTCCGGCGACGACACCAACGTGCTCCCGCACCTGTCGATCGGCGCGACGGGCCTGATCGGCGTCACCGCGAACATCACGAGCACGCCGTACCGCACCATCATCGACGCCGTGAACCGCGGCGACCTGGCGACCGCCACCGCCGAGCACAAGCGCGTCGAGCCCCTCGTCCGCGCCGTGATGACCCACGTGCCCGGCACGGTCGCGGCGAAGTACATCCTGCACGGGCTCGGCCGCATCGGCAGCCCGCGCGTCCGTCTGCCGCTCGTCGGCCCCGAGGACTCCGAGGCGTACGCCATCGAGACCTCGCTCGAAGCCGTGCGCGACGTGCCCGGCGCCGACTTCTCGAACTTCCGCCCCGACCGCAACGCAGCGGCCGGCGGCGCACTGCCAAAGGTGCCAGGCACCACCCGCTAGCGAACACCGCGGCGCGCTCCTCGCGCGTCGCCTGAATCCGTAGGACCGAATGCCCACACAAGTCTCCACACCGCAGCCGCTCGAACCCGGAACCCTCCGCGTCATCCCCATCGGGGGACTCGGCGAGATCGGTCGCAACATGACCGTCTACGAGTACGAGGGCAAGCTGCTCATCGTCGACGCCGGCGTGCTCTTCCCCGAGGAGCACCAGCCCGGGGTCGACCTGATCCTGCCGGACTTCGCGCCGATCCGTGACCGTCTCGACGACGTCCTCGGTGTCGTGCTCACGCACGGCCACGAGGACCACATCGGTGCCGTCCCGTACCTGCTGAAGCTCCGCGACGACATCCCGCTGATCGGCTCCACGCTGACCCTCGCGCTCGTCGAGGCGAAGCTCAAGGAACACCGGATCAAGCCGTACACGCTCGTCGTGGCCGAGGACCAGACCGAGCAGCTCGGCCCGTTCCACCTCGAGTTCGTGGCCGTGAACCACTCCATCCCGGACGCCCTCGCCGTCTCGATCACGACCCCCGCCGGTCGTGTCCTGCACACGGGTGACTTCAAGATGGACCAGCTCCCGCTGGACGACCGCATCACCGACCTCCGCGCGTTCGCGCGCCTGGGCGAGGCCGGCGTGGACCTGTTCCTGCCGGACTCGACCAACGCCGACGTCCCGGGCTTCACCGCTCCGGAGCGCGACATCGGCCCGGTCCTCGAGAACATCATCACGCGCGCCCGCAAGAAGGTCGTCGTGGCGAGCTTCTCGTCGCACGTGCACCGTGTCCAGCAGGTCCTCGATGCCGCCGCGGCCGCGAACCGCAAGGTCGCGTTCATGGGGCGCTCGATGATCCGCAACATGACCATCGCCGCCGACCTCGGCTACCTCCGGGTGCCCGAGAACGTCCTCATCGACACGAAGAAGGCGAAGAACGTCCCCGACGACCAGATCGTCTACATGTCGACGGGGTCGCAGGGCGAGCCGATGGCCGTGCTCGCGCGCATGGCGAACCTCGAGCACCAGATCGAGATCGGCGAGGGCGACACCGTCATCCTCGCCTCGTCGCTGATCCCGGGCAACGAGAACGCCGTGTACCGCGTCATCGACGGGCTGACGAAGCTCGGCGCGAAGGTCGTGCACAAGGGCAACGCCAAGGTGCACGTCTCCGGACACGCCTCGGCCGGCGAGCTGCTCTACTGCTACAACATCCTGCGTCCGCGCAACGTCCTGCCCGTGCACGGCGAGCACCGCCACCTGTACGCGAACGCCGACCTGGCGATCCAGACGGGTGTGCCGCCGCGCAACGTGATCCTCGGGCAGGACGGCATCGTCGTCGACCTGAAGGACGGCGTCGCGACGGTCGCCGGGCAGCTCGACATCGGCTACGTCTACGTCGACGGCTCGACCGTGGGCGAGATCACCGACGCCGACCTCAAGGACCGCCGCGTGCTGTCCGAAGAGGGCTTCATCTCGGTCTTCGCCGCCGTGGACTTCACCACCGGCCAGTGCGTCATCGGCCCGGAGATCCAGTCGCGCGGCTTCGCCGAGGACGACTCCGTGTTCGACGACGTCCGCCCCCAGATCGCCAAGGCGATCGCCGAGGCGGCCGCCAACGGCACGCGCGACTCGCACGCGTTCGCTCAGGTCGTCCGCCGCACGGTCGGCCGGTGGGTCAACACCAAGCACCGTCGTCGTCCGATGATCGTCCCGGTGGTCATCGAGGCGTAGCGCGTCAGTCGCGTCAGTCGCGTTCATCGCGGTCGACCGGGAGGCCCGTCCAGCGTCCGTCACGGATGCTGCGGCGGGCCTCCCTTGGTTTGTCCTGAGTGGGGATTAGGGTTCTGCCCATGGCCGGAGGCACCAAGTCGACCACGCGCTCGCGCGCGTCCACGTCGTCCCGTGGGAACGGGACGCGCGGTTCGTCGCGCACCCAGGCCACGACGAAGAAGCTGCCGCAGGCGGCACCGACACCGGTGTTCCGCGAGCAGAACCCGCTCGTGACGTTCTGGCTCGCGATGGCGCACGGCGTCGGCGCGATGTTCCGACTGCTCGGCAAGGAGTCCCTCGAGAAGGACCAGCGGCGTGACGGGTTCCCGTTCCTGCTGTTCGTGCTGGCCATCGCCGGCGCGGTCGTCGAGTGGCTCAACCCGACGAACGGCGTGTCGGTCGCGCTCGACGCGTACACGTTCGGCGGGCTGTTCGGTCGGTTGGCGTTCGCCCTGCCGGTGATCATGATCGTCTTCGCCGGGTGGCTGTTCCGGCACCCGGCCTCGGTGCACGACAACACCCGGATCGGCATCGGCCTGGGGATCCTGCTCGTCGCGATCGCGTCGCTCTGCCACGTCTTCGGCGGGCAGCCGAGCGCCGCCGACGGCATGCCCGCCCTGGCTGCGGCCGGCGGTGTGCTCGGCTGGGTCGTGATCGGCTGGCTCGTCACGATCGCGACCGCCTGGGTCGCGGTCCCGGTGGCGATCGTGCTGCTCGTCCTCTCGCTCTTCATCATCACCAAGACGCCGCCGAACAAGGTCGGGCGTCGGCTGCACGAGCTGTACGCGTACCTGTTCGGAGCCCCGGCCCCGGCCGCCGAGCCCGAGGCCGAAGCGGCAGCAGCGGCGCCCGCCACCCGCACCAAGACGGCCAAGCGCGGCAAGAAGGGCGACACCGACTTCCAGCTCTTCGACGACCTCGGCTTCGGCGACGAGCAGGCTGCTGCCGACGGTGACGCCGCCGGAGACAACGTGCCGTGGTGGCGGCGGAACAAGTCCGGGCGCGAAGAGGACCCGGCGTACGACAGCCCCGTGCTGCCCCCGGCCACCGGTGTCGCACCGACGGCCCCGCCCGCGGCGGCGGCTGCACCCGCTGCCCCGGTGGTCAACCCCAACGCGGGCGCTGCCGCCGGCCTCGTGGACCTGACACCGGCCGAACCCGCCTCGGTCAACCTCAACGACTCGGTCGAACAGGACCTGCAGGTCGCCGAGCAGGCCCTGCGGGACTTCGGCACCGACGTCCCCGCGCGTCCGGAGCCGACCGCGGCGATCCGCCCCGCGGTGCCCGACGTGGTCGCGGCCCCCTCGTCGAGGACCCCGCCGCCGACGAGCCCGAGGAACTCTCTGCGGCGGCGACCGACGACGACCCGTCGAAGCCGTACCGCCTGCCGGCCGCCACCACCCTGAGCTCCGGCACCCCCTCGGTCGCCCGCAGCCAGGCGAACGACGACATCGTCGCCGCCATCACCGGCGTGCTGACGGAGTTCAAGGTCGACGCGAAGGTCACCGGGTTCTCCCGCGGCCTGACGGTCACCCGCTACGAGATCGAGCTCGGCCCGGGTGTCAAGGTCGAGCGCGTCACGGCGCTGTCGAAGAACCTGTCGTACGCGGTCGCCTCCAACGAGGTCCGGATCCTCTCGCCGATCCCGGGCAAGAGCGCCATCGGCGTCGAGATCCCGAACTCCGACCGCGAGATCGTGTCCCTCGGCGACGTGCTGCGCTCGAACGCGGCGCGGAAGTCGAAGCACCCGATGACGATCGGCGTCGGCAAGGACGTCGAGGGCGGCTTCGTCGTCGCGAACCTGGCGAAGATGCCGCACCTGCTCGTCGCCGGTTCGACCGGTTCCGGCAAGTCGGTCTTCATCAACTCGATGATCACGTCGCTGCTCATGCGGGCGAAGCCGTCCGAGGTCCGCATGGTCCTGGTCGACCCGAAGCGCGTCGAGCTCTCGATCTACGCGGGTGTCCCGCACCTCATCACGCCCATCATCACGAACCCGAAGAAGGCGGCCGAAGCGCTGCAGTGGGTCGTGAAGGAGATGGACATGCGGTACGACGACCTGGCGTCGTTCGGGTTCCGCCACGTCGACGACTTCAACAAGGCGATCGAGAACAACGAGATCGTCCTGCCCGCGGGCAGCGAGCGGAAGCTCAAGCCGTACCTGTACCTGCTCGTCGTCGTCGACGAGCTCGCGGACCTCATGCTCGTCGCCCCGCGCGACGTCGAGGAGTCGATCGTCCGCATCACCCAGCTCGCCCGTGCCGCCGGCATCCACCTGGTGCTCGCGACGCAGCGCCCGTCGGTGGACGTCATCACCGGTCTGATCAAGGCGAACGTGCCGTCCCGCATCGCCTTCGCGGTGACGAGCGTCACGGACTCCCGTGTCATCCTCGACCAGCCCGGCGCGGACAAGCTCATCGGTCAGGGCGACGCGCTGTTCCTGCCGATGGGGTCGTCGAAGTCCCTGCGCGTCCAGGGAGCGTGGGTGCAGGAGGGCGAGGTCGCCGAGGTCGTCCAGCACGTCACCCGCCAGGCCCAGCCCGAGTACCGCCAGGACGTCCAGGCCGTGGTCGAGCGCAAGGAGATCGACGCCGACATCGGCGACGACCTCGAACTGCTGCTCGCGGCGGTCGAACAGGTCGTCTCGACGCAGTTCGGCTCGACCTCGATGCTGCAGCGCAAGCTCAGGGTCGGCTTCGCCAAGGCCGGTCGCCTGATGGACCTGATGGAGTCCCGCGACATCGTCGGGCCGTCCGAGGGGTCGAAGGCCCGCGACGTGCTCGTCACCACCGACCAGCTGCCCGCGGTGCTCGCGAAGCTCCGCGGCGAGGAACCACCGGCCGCTCCGGCGCCCGCGGCCCCCGTGCCCGGCCCGAGTGACGACGGCGACCGCTACGGCGCCGACCCCGTGGGCGACATGACCCGCGGGTACGATGAAGTGCACGACGAGCCCGATGAGGACGCGTGGGGACTGACGGGCAGGGAGTGAAGGCGATGACCGCCTCGGACGGCACGGACACGACACACGGCGCGAAGTTCCCCTGGCGCGGGCGACTGCTCCGCAAGGGTCCCGGCCCCGCATCGACGGCGAACGTCGCGAACATCATCACCGTGGTGCGCATCCTGATGGCGCCGCTGTTCTTCGTGCTGCTCCTCGCCGATGCCGGCAACGACGGCCCGCTGCGCATCTGGGCGGCGATCGTCTTCGTCGTCGCGATCGTGACCGACAGCGCCGATGGCATCATCGCCCGGCGGCAGAACCTGGTCACCGACTTCGGCAAGCTCGTCGACCCGATCGCCGACAAGGTCCTGATCGGCGGCGCGCTCGTCGCCCTGTCGATCCTGGCCGAGCTGCCCTGGTACGTGACGGTGCTCATCATGGTGCGCGAGATCGGCATCACGGTGTTCCGCTTCGCGGTGCTGTCGGACCGGGTGATCCCGGCCAGCCGTGGCGGCAAGATCAAGACCGTGCTGCAGGCCGTCGCCCTGACGTCGGCACTGTTCCCGTGGTGGGAGCTCGTCGGTGACTGGGCGCACTGGGTGAACGTGGTGCTGATGAGCGCCGCCTTCCTGGCGACCGTGCTCAGCGGCATCGACTACCTGTACCAGGCGTGGAAGCACAACCGGACCACCGCGTGACGCAGGCCGACGACGCGACCGGCGCCGTGCCTCCCGGCCCTGCCGACACGGTCGACGCGATCGCGCGGGACCTGGTCGCAGACCTGACGCGTCGCGGTGAGACCGTCGCCGTGGCGGAGTCGCTCACCGGCGGGCTGGTGGTGTCGACGCTCGTCGCCGTGCCGGGGGCGAGTGCGGTGGTGCGCGGGGGAGTCGTGGCGTACGCGACGCTCGTCAAGCACACCGTGCTCGGGGTGTCGTCGGCGTTGCTGGCGGCCAACGGGGCCGTCGATCCCGAGGTCGCGCGGCAGATGGCGGCCGGTGTCCGCATCGCGCTGTCCGTCGACGGTGAGCCGGCGACGTGGGGGATCAGCACGACCGGTGTCGCCGGGCCGGACCCGCAGGACGGCAAGCCGGTCGGCACCGTGTACGTCGGCATCGCGTCGGCGGACGGCGCCACTGCCTGGGAACTCCACCTCGACGGGGACCGCGGTGCAATCCGCACGGCCTCCGTCTCCGAACTCCTGACACGGATGTCGTCCGTGGTCCGGGGCCGGGAATAGGTCCCGTTTCCACTGGGTTACATCTCACGCAATCTCCAGCAGGACGGCAGCCAGCCTGGTTAGCATGCTTCAACCGGCAACGCTAAAGTTGCTGAACCCGAACTCGATCCTCCGGATCGGGCGGGCGCGGAGACGACAGAGAGGAGGAGTTCTCATGGTTCTCGTTCGTCAGGAAATCGGCGATGTGCTTCGGGACTTCCGCTTGCAGAAGGGCCGGACCCTCCGTCAGGTCGCGTCCAAGGCCAGTGTGGCTCTCGGGTACCTCAGTGAGGTCGAGCGTGGTCAGAAAGAGGCCAGCTCGGAGATCCTCGCGTCCGTCGCGGATGCGCTGGACACCCCCATCTCCACGATCATGCGCGAGGTGGGCGACCGCCTCGCGATCGTCGAGGGACTCACTCCCGTCCCCGACACGCTCCCGGACGACCTCGTCGCCGAGTTCGACAACGACCTCGCGGTGCGCTGAGCGCCTCGCACCGAACGCCCCCGCCGGAACCTCCCGGCGGGGGCGTTCTGCGTCCGGGGACGCTTTAGGCTTGTCGGATGCGGGTGAGTGAGTTCTGGCGTGCCGTCGACCAGGTGTTCGGCGAGGCCTACGGGTCCGTGGTCAGCCGTGACGTCGTGCTCGAGGAACTCGGTGGCCGCTCGGCTGTGGACGCCCTCGCCGCCGGCATCGACGCCCGTCGGGTGTGGGACGCCCTCTGCGATTCGCAGGACGTCCCGCTCGACCGGCGGCACGGCAAGGGGTTGGCCGAGCCGCAGAACTGAGGCGTCCGCGCTCAGTCACGCCGCCGTCGTCGCCCGAAACTGTGTTCGGCGTGTTGCTCGAACGGGTGTTCGATCGGTGGTACGTTCCTCCACAGCGGCGTCGCCCGGGTGTTCCATCCACAGATCGCGTGACCGTCGGCAGTGATGTCGGTGGCCAGCCATAGGTTGATGGACATCGGGAACAGCCCGAAGCCTTGTCGCAGAACCATCGGCCTTGCACCACCGGCCGGCGTGGACGCGACAGCCTACAGGCGGCCGAACACGAGCACGAAGGAGCACCCCATGCCATCACCGGCAGACCGCGAAAAGGCCCTCGAGACCGCACTCGCACAGATCGACAGGCAGTTCGGCAAGGGTGCGATCATGCGCCTCGGTTCGGACGAACGCGCACCCGTCAACGTCATCCAGACCGGGTCGGTGGCGCTCGACGTCGCGCTCGGCATCGGGGGACTGCCCCGCGGCCGCATCGTCGAGATCTACGGCCCGGAGTCCTCGGGTAAGACGACCCTCACCATCCACGCCATCGCCAACGCCCAGCGCGCCGGTGGCATCGCGGCCTTCATCGACGCCGAGCACGCGCTCGACCCGGAGTACGCCAAGAAGCTCGGTGTCGACATCGACGCCCTGCTCGTGTCGCAGCCGGACACCGCCGAGCAGGCGCTCGAGATCGCAGACATGCTCGTCCGCTCCGGCTCGATCGACCTCATCGTGATCGACTCGGTCGCAGCACTGGTGCCGCGCGCCGAGATCGAGGGCGAGATGGGTGACTCCCACGTCGGTCTGCAGGCCCGCCTCATGTCCCAGGCGCTGCGCAAGCTCGCCGGTGGGCTGAACCAGACGCAGACCACGATGATCTTCATCAACCAGCTGCGCGAGAAGATCGGCGTGTTCTTCGGTTCCCCGGAGACCACCTCGGGCGGAAAGGCACTGAAGTTCTACGCGTCCGTCCGCCTCGACATCCGTCGCATCGAGACGCTCAAGAGCGGCACCGACGCGGTGGGCAACCGCACGCGTGTCAAGGTCGTCAAGAACAAGATGGCGCCGCCCTTCAAGCAGGCCGAGTTCGACATCCTGTACGGCGTCGGCATCTCGCGCGAAGGCTCGCTGCTCGACTTCGGTGTCGACCACGGCATCGTCAAGAAGTCGGGTGCCTGGTACACCTACGACGGCGACCAGCTCGGGCAGGGCAAGGAGAACTCGCGTTCCTTCCTGATCCAGAACCCGGACACGGCGGCTGAGATCGAGGGCAAGATCCTCGCCAAGCTCGGCGTCGGTGGCGCCAAGGCAGAAGAGGCTCCGGTCGAGTCGATCGCGCCGAAGCTCGCGGAGCGCAAGGGCGCGTGAGCACCGACCACGACGACGACGGCCTCGCACCGGTCACCGACCTGTTCGGTGCGAGGTCCCGTCGTCGGGCCCCGGCAGCTGCGGACCCCACGCCCGAACCCGAGCCGACGGTGCCCAGCGCTCCGGAGCCCGTGCTCGAAGACGATGCGGACACCCCCGTTCCGTTGCCCATCCGCGGGCCGCGTGCACAGGCCGACTGGGTCTCGCCGGTCATCGGCGACGGTTCCGGCCGGACCGCGCGGGCCGAGCAGGACGGCTACGACGACGACGGGGCGGACGCCACGACGGCGTCGGTCTTCTCGATCGCCGGTGGTGAAGAACTCGACCCTGCGGATGCCCCGCGTCCCCTCGACGAGCAACGCGCCGACGCCGAGCGGCTCAGCATGCGGGCGCTCGGCCGCAAGGGCGTGAGCGAGTCCGAGATGCGGACACTGCTCACCCAGCAGGACCTCGACCCCGACGTGGTCGAGCACGAGATCGAACGCCTGACCCGCGTCGGGCTGCTCGACGACGTCGCCCTCGCCACCGACCTGGTGGACCGTCTGCACGCCCGCAAGGGTCTGGGGCGACAGGGCGTGGTCACCGAGCTGCGTCGTCGTGGCATCGACCAGATCGCGATCGACACCGCGCTCGACGAAGCTGCGGACGACGAGGACGACGAGTTCATCCGCGCCCAGGAGCTCGCCGACAAGCGTGCGCCGCAGATGCGTGGGCTCGACCGTGCGACCGCCGAGCGTCGGTTGTCGGGGTTCCTGATGCGCAAGGGCTACGGCTCGGGCGTGGTGCGGATCGCCGTCCAGCGTGCCCTCGACGGCGGCGGACGCCGGCCTCCGACGGGCCGCGGGACCGTGCGCTTCGAGTAGTCGCCCCGACCTACACTGGGACGACCATGGCCACCGTCGCAGCGCGCCAGCGCACCTACGAAGTCCGCACCTACGGGTGCCAGATGAACGTGCACGACTCCGAGCGGCTGAGCGGGTCGCTGCAGGCGGCGGGCTACACGGCTGCGGACGGCGAGCAGGCCGACGTCGTCGTGATCAACACCTGTGCGGTGCGCGAGAACGCCGACAACCGCTTGTACGGCAACCTCGGGCAACTGGCTGGCATCAAGCGCGACCACCCCGGCATGCAGATCGCCGTCGGTGGGTGCCTGGCGCAGAAGGACAAGAACGTCATCCTCGAGAAGGCGCCGTGGGTGGACGTGGTCTTCGGCACGCACAACATGGGCTCGTTGCCGACGCTGCTCGAGCGTGCGCGGCACAACGACGAAGCGCAGATCGAGATCCTCGAGGCGCTCGACGTGTTCCCGTCGACGCTGCCGACCAAGCGCGACTCGACCCACAGCGGGTGGGTGTCGATCTCGGTCGGGTGCAACAACACGTGCACGTTCTGCATCGTCCCGTCGCTCCGCGGCAAGGAGAAGGACCGCCGCCCGGGTGACGTCCTCGCCGAGATCCAGGCACTCGTCGACGACGGCGCGATCGAGGTCACGCTGCTCGGGCAGAACGTGAACTCGTACGGGGTCGAGTTCGGCGACCGGCAGGCGTTCGGCAAGCTGCTGCGCGCGGCCGGCACCATCGACGGCCTCGAGCGCATCCGCTTCACGAGCCCGCACCCGGCAGCCTTCACCGACGACGTCATCGACGCCATGGCCGAGACCCCGAACGTCATGCCGCAGCTGCACATGCCGTTGCAGTCCGGGTCCGACCGGGTGCTCAAGGCCATGCGGCGGAGCTACCGGAGCGAGCGGTTCCTCGGCATCCTCGACCGGGTGCGCGCCAAGATCCCGAACGCGGCGATCTCGACCGACATCATCGTCGGGTTCCCGGGCGAGACGGAAGAGGACTTCGCGGACACCCTGCGCGTCGTCGAGCAGGCACGGTTCGCCAGCGCCTTCACGTTCCAGTACTCGATCCGCCCCGGTACCCCGGCGGCGACGATGGACGACCAGCTGCCGAAGCACGTCGTGCAGGAGCGGTACGAGCGGCTCGTCGCGCTGCAGGAACGCATCACCGCGGAAGAGAACGCCGCGCAGGTCGGCCGGAGCGTCGAGGTCCTCGTCGCGACGGGCGAGGGGCGGAAGGACGACGCCACCCGCCGGTTGTCCGGACGCGCGGAAGACTCGCGGCTCGTGCACTTCGCCGTGCCGGAGGGCTCCGCGGTCCCGCGACCCGGCGACGTCGTCACGGTCGAGATCACCCGAGCGGCCCCGCACTTCCTGATCGCCGACGACGACGCTCCACTGCGCATCCGACGCACCCGGGCGGGCGACGCCTGGGACCATGCCGAGGCCGAGAGCTGCGGCGTGCCGACCCCGGCGGCGCCCGGCGACGGTCCGCGCCCGGTGTCGCTCGGACTGCCCACGCTCCGTGTCGGGCGCTGACGCCCCCGTCGGGGACGGCTCCGAGCGCGACACGGCCCAGGACCCCGAGCGCGACCCGGTACAGCACCGCGAGCGCGATGCGTCCGACGCTGATCTGATCGCCGTCGTCGGGGCGACGGGGACGGGCAAGTCCGACCTCGGGATCGCGATCGCCGAACGCCTCCGAGCCGCCGGCCGGAGCGCCGAGATCGTCAACGCCGACGCCATGCAGCTGTACCGGGGCATGGACATCGGCACCGCGAAGCTGTCGTTCGACGAACGGCACGGCATCCCGCACCACCAACTCGACGTGCTCGAGGTCACCGACGAGGCCAGCGTCGCCGCGTACCAGGTGGCCGCCCGAGCCGACGTCGACCGCATCCGTGCCGACGGCGGCGTCGCCGTGCTCGTCGGCGGGAGTGGCCTCTACGTGTCCTCCGTCCTGTTCGACCTGGCGTTCCCCGGCACCGACCCGGAACTCCGCGCGCAGCTCGAGCGCGAGCACGACGAGCTCGGACCGGGCATCCTGCTCGAGCGGCTCCGCGGCATGGACCCGGCGGCCGCAGCGACGATCGATGCACGCAACCCACGGCGGTTGATCCGGGCACTCGAGATCGCGAGCCGATCCGAGGTCGTGACCCCGAGCCTCCCGTCCGCGCCCCGCGCCTGGCGACCGTCCCGGATCCCGCACCTGCGGCGCGATCGTGAGCAGCTGGTCGCGGCGCTGCACGCGCGTGCAGCGGGCATGTTCGCCGCCGGGCTCGTCGACGAGGTCGCGGCTCTGCGCGAGCAGGGCATCGAAGACGGGAAGACCGCGCGGGCCGCGATCGGGTACTCGCAGGCGCTCGCTGTGCTGCGGGGGACCTCCACGATCGAGGCCGCGGTCGAGGCGACCGGCATCGCGACGCGCAAGTACGCCCGACGGCAGGTGTCCTGGTTCCGCCGCTACGCCGAGGCCGAGACCCTCGACGTCACCGGAGCCGACCGCGGGGACCTGTCGGAACTGGCCCGTAGGATCGTCCCGTGACCGAGCTGCACTTCACCAAGGGCCAGGGGACCGGCAACGACTTCGTCCTGTTCGCCGACCCCGACGCCACCGTCGACCTGACCCCCGAGCGGATCCGCGCGATCGCGGACCGACGTTTCGGCGTGGGCGGTGACGGCGTGATCCGTGCGGTGCGGTCGGAAGCGATCCCCGAAGGACGCGCCCTGGTGGCCGTCGAACCCGCGGCGACGTGGTTCATGGACTACCACAACGCCGACGGCACGGTCGCCGAGATGTGCGGCAACGGGATCCGGGTGTTCGCGCGGTACCTGACCGAGTCCGGCCTGGTCGAGCTCGCACCCGGTGAGACCCTGACCGTCGGCAGCCGCAAGGGCCTGGTCGACATCCAGCGGACCACCAACGGCTTCGCTGCCGACCTCGGCCGGTGGGGGCTGGGCATCGAGGACGGCGGCTCGGACGACGTCATGGTGCGCGCCAAGAACCTCGACGGTGCCCGGCCCGGCATCGGCATCGACGTCGGCAACCCGCACGTGGTCGTCGCCGTCGCGACCGAGGACGAACTCGCCGACCTCGACCTGACCTTCCTGCCCGTGCTCGACCCGGCGCCCGAGCACGGCGCCAACGTCGAGTTCGTGCTGCCCGGCGACCCCCTGATCAACGACGGCGTCGGCGAGATCACGATGCGGGTGCACGAGCGGGGCAGTGGCGAGACGCTGTCGTGCGGCACCGGTGCGGTGGCCGCTGCGCTCGCGACGCGGTACTGGGTGGGTTCCGGTGCGCCGGACACCTGGCGCGTGCGGGTTCCCGGTGGCGTCGTGACGGTGCGGATGTTCGCGGCGGAGGACGGCGAGCACGTGTCGCTGTCCGGGCCGGCCGAGCTGGTGTTCTCCGGCGACCTGACGGTCTGACGCGGGGCGCGGGCCGCGGGGCGGGCCGCGGGCGGAGCGCCGCAGGCGGCGGCGCGCGGCAGGCGGCGCGCGCCGCCAGAGCAGAAATGGTCGGGTGCCCTGCGGCGACTCGACCATTTCTGCTCACGAAGCCGCCCGCCCGGCGCCCGCGGCGGGCGGCGCGGCGCGGGGCGGCGCGGCGGCGCGGCGCGGCGCGCGGCGCGCTACGCCGTCCGGCGCACGCGGATGACGCGGAACCCCTTGTCGGTGGACGCCCGCGCGACGTGGAACCCGGCCCCGAGCGCACCGACGAGCCACTTCTGCAACGAGTCACCCCCGAGGTCCTTCGACACCACGAGCCAGGCGTCGCCCTCGACCTCGAGCCGGGGCAGCCACGTCAGCAGGATCTCGTGGAGTTCGTCCTTGCCGACGCGGATCGGCGGGTTCGACCAGATCGTCCGGAACCGCAGGTCGTCCGGGACGTCGTCGGGCAGGGCGATGGTGACGTTCGACGCACCGGCGGCCTCGGCGTTGGCCCGCGCCAGACCGAGCACCCGTTCGTTGACGTCGACGCCCCACACCGACGCGTCGGGGGAGTGCAGCGCCAACGTGATCGCGATCGGGCCCCAGCCGCAACCGACGTCGAGCAGGGCGCCGTCGTGCGCGGGCGGCGGGACGGAACCGAGCAGCACGCGGGTGCCGCGGTCGAGGCCGTCCGGGCTGAAGACCCCTGCGGCCGTGGTCAGCGTGAGCGACCGGCCGGCGAGGGTGACGTCGATCTGGCGTTCGCGGGTGTCCGATGACGGGTTCGCGGAGAAGTAGTGGTCGTTCGCCATGGATGAACCGTAGCGGGAACCCGGTGTGTCCGAGGCCCGCCGGAGGTACCCTGTGGACAGGATGACGGATACCCATCAGCAGAACGACCAGACCAACGACGACAGCGCAGACGGTGTCGTCGAACGGGTGTTGCGCAACGCCGACCGCCGCGCAGCATCGTCCATCTTCGCCCCCGCCCAGGCGATCCAGACCCGCTCGGTCGACGAGCACGGGTGGGACGGCGACGGCGACCAGTACGACCGTGAGGACCGCGCGGCCCTGCGCCGCGTCGCCGGCCTCTCCACCGAGCTCGAGGACGTCACCGAGGTCGAGTACCGCCAGCTGCGGCTCGAGCAGGTCGTCCTGATCGGCGTGTACCCGCACGGTGACGCGCAGGACGCCGAGAACTCCCTGCGGGAGCTGTCCGCCCTGGCCGAGACCGCCGGCGCGGTGGTCCTCGACGGGCTCCTCCAGCGTCGACCGAACCCCGACCCGGCAACCTACCTCGGCAAGGGCAAGGCGGAAGAGCTCGCGATGGTCGTCAAGGCCACCGGCGCCGACACGGTGATCGCGGACACCGAGCTCGCCCCGTCGCAGCGCCGCGCGCTCGAGGACGTGGTGAAGGTCAAGGTCATCGACCGCACGGCCGTGATCCTCGACATCTTCAGTCAGCACGCGAAGACCCGAGAGGGCAAGGCCCAGGTCGAGCTCGCGCAGCTCCAGTACCTGCTGCCCCGACTGCGCGGCTGGGGTGACTCGATGTCCCGGCAGGCCGGTGGCCAGGTCTCCGGCGGTGCGGGCATGGGTTCGCGTGGTCCCGGTGAGACGAAGATCGAGCTCGACCGACGTCGCATCCACACCCGCATGTCGAAGCTGCGCCGCCAGATCGCCGGGTTCCGCCCCGCGCGCGAGGCGAAGCGTGCCGACCGCCACCGCAACGAGGTGCCGAGCGTCGCGATCGCCGGCTACACGAACGCGGGCAAGTCCTCGCTCCTGAACCGCCTGACGAGCGCCGGCGTGCTGGTGCAGAACCAGCTGTTCGCGACGCTGGACGCCACGGTCCGCCGGACCGAGAGCACCAAGGGCCGCGAGTTCACCTTCGTGGACACGGTCGGCTTCGTCCGGAACCTGCCGCACCAACTGGTCGAGGCCTTCCGCTCCACCCTCGAGGAGGTCGGCGAGGCCGACGTCATCGTGCACGTGGTCGACGGCTCGCACCCCGACCCCGGCGCACAGCTCGCCACCGTGCGCGAGGTCATCGGCGACGTCGGCGCGCACGACATCCCCGAGATCGTCGTGTTCAACAAGGCCGACCTGATCGACGACGCACAGCGCCTCGTCCTGATCGGGCTCGCGTCGGACGCCGTCTTCGTGTCGGCCCGCACGGGTGAGGGCATCCCGGAGCTCCTCCGCACCATCGAGGAGCGCCTGCCGGAGCCCGACGTCGAGCTCACGGTGGTCGTGCCCTACGACCGCGGTGACCTCGTCTCCACGCTGCACGACGCCGGCGCGGTCGACTCCGTCGACTACGTCGAGGACGGCACCCGCCTGCGCGTGCGTGTCTTCCAGCGGCAGGTCGCGGAGCTCGATCCGTACGTGGTCGCCCCCGTCACGTCCTGACGACCGGTACCGGCTGACGGCCGGGAGGCCCGCCCCACGTCCGTCGCGCGGGTGCGCCCGGCCGCGGTTCAGCTCAACGCCGCACAACCGAAATCGGCTCGAACCACGAGATCTCGTGGTTCGAGCCGATCGTGGTTGTGCCCGGGGCGCGTCAGAGGGAGCGGAGAACCGCGACGACCTTGCCGAGCACCGACGCCGCGTCGCCGAGGATCGGCTCGAACGCAGTGTTGCGGGGGAGCAGCCAGGTGTGGCCGTCGCGCTGGCGGAAGACCTTGACGGTCGCTTCTTCGTCGAGCATCGCGGCGACGATGTCACCGTTCTCGGCGGTCTGCTGCGCGCGCACGACCACCCAGTCGCCGTCGCAGATCGCGGCGTCGATCATCGACTCACCGACGACCTTGAGCATGAAGAGGTCGCCCGAGCCGACGAGCTGCCGGGGGAGCGGGACGATCTCGTCGACGTGCTGCTCCGCCGTGATCGGGACACCGGCGGCGATCCGGCCGACCAGGGGCACGAGCGTGGTGGCGTCGACGTCGGGTCCGGTGACGTCCGGCGTGGGCTCGTCGACCAGGACCTCGAGCGCACGGGGACGGTTCGGGTCGCGGCGGATCCAGCCACCGAGCTCGAGCTGGCCGAGCTGGTGGGACACGCTCGACAGTGAGGAGAGCCCAGCTGCATCGCCGATCTCGCGCATGCTCGGCGGGTAGCCCCGCGAGGCGATGGACGCGCGGATGGCGTCGAGGATCGTCTGCTGCTTCGCGGTCAGCGGCTTCTGGCCCCGCAGTTCGTCCACCACGTCGTCTCGCTTTCGTCGGTGCTGAGCGGCCGTGGCGGGAATGTCGGTGGTCCCCGTTTGACTTGTCCCAGTCGATCGAAACAGTATCCGACCGGTCAACCCCGGACAAACACCTGTTCGAGCGTGTCGCAAGAAAACCCCGCAAAAATCCTCTCCCAGGACTTGTGCGTCGTCTGATTCGAAACTATGTTCGGTACACGACTTCGGTTCACCCGGACGGGAAGGCAAGAACGACATGAGCACCATCGCCATCGCTGACATCCAGCGCACCGCGGCCCCCGCCGTGCGCGTCCGCCTGCGCCTGACGCGCCGCGGCCGCATCGTCTTCACGACGCTCGCCGCGCTCCCCCTCCTCATCGTCGTCGCCTTCTTCGTCCTGAACGGCGGCCAGGCGTCCGCCGGTGACGCCGCCGCTGGTGGCGCCCGGACGCAGTTCGACACGGTCACGATCCAGCCGGGCGAGACGCTCTGGCAGCTGGCCGAGGACACTGCGCCGAACGCCGACCCGCGCGACTTCGTGCAGGACGTCATCAGCCTCAACGCCCTCGACGGCTCCGGGCTGCAGGCCGGCGAGCAGATCGCCATCCCGACGAAGTACACCTCCGGCCAGTAGTCGCTGCAAGTGGTCGAGGGCAGTCCCGTCCGGACGGCTGGTCGTCCGGTGGCCACAGCGGCCTACGATGGATCGGTGGCATTCACGCTGGAAGACCTCCCGATCCGAGATGACCTCCGCGGTCAGAGCCCCTACGGCGCTCCGCAGAAGCACGTCCGCGTCCAGCTGAACGTCAACGAGAACACGCATCCCGTGCCGGACGACGTGGCTGACGACATCGTCGCCTCGATCCGCCAGGCGCTCGCGACGGTGAACCGCTACCCGGACCGCGAGTTCACGGAGCTCCGCGAGTCGCTCGCCGGGTACCTCGGACACGGCCTGTCGGCAGAACAGCTGTGGGCGGCGAACGGCTCGAACGAGGTCCTCCAGCAGCTGCTGCAGGCCTTCGGCGGCCCGGGGCGTTCCGTCCTCGGGTTCCCGCCCACCTACTCGATGCACTCGATCCTGGCGTCCGGAACCGGCACGACCTGGATCCCGGCGGAGCGCGACGACGAGTACCGCATCTCTCCCGAGACCGTGGTGGCGGCGATCGAGCAGCACCGTCCGGACATCGTGTTCCTGTGCGGGCCGAACAACCCCACGGGCACACCGCTGCCGATCGAGACGATCGAGGCCGCGTACGCCGCGACCGACGGCATCGTGATGGTGGACGAGGCCTACGCCGAGTTCATGCCGGCCGACGTGCCGAGCGCCCTCACGCTGCTGCCCGGGCGCGAGCGTCTCGTCGTGTCGCGCACCATGAGCAAGGCCTTCGCGTTCGCCGGTGCACGAGTCGGCTACATGGCGGCACACCCCGCCGTGATCGACGCCGTCCGCCTCGTCCGACTGCCCTACCACCTGTCCGTCCTGACGCAGGCAGCCGCCGTCGCCGCACTGCGCCACGCGCCCGAGATGCTCGCGATGGTCGACGACATCAAGCAGCAGCGCGACCGGATGGTGACCGAGCTGCAGGCCATGGGCTACCGGACGTACGAGACCTGGTCGAACTTCGTGCTGTTCGGTGGGGTCGCCGACCCGCACGCTGCGTTCGAGTCGCTGCTCGAGCGGGACGTCATCGTGCGCGACCTCGGGATCCCGAACCACCTGCGGGTGAGTGCCGGCACCGAAGAGGAGACCACCGCCTTCCTCGACGCCATGCGGCAGGTCGCGGCCGAGCAGCCGCCGGTTAGGGTTGGGGCATGACCGCCCGTACCGCCTCGATCAGCCGCAGCACGAGCGAATCGAGCGTCGAACTCGAGCTCGACCTCGACGGCACCGGTTCGTCCGACATCTCGACGAGCGTGCCGTTCTTCGACCACATGCTGACCGCGTTCAGCAAGCACTCGCTCATCGACCTGCGCGTGCGCTCGACCGGTGACACCGACATCGACGTGCACCACACGGTCGAGGACACCGGCATCGTGCTCGGGCAGGCGCTCAAGCAGGCCCTCGGCGACCGGTCCGGCATCGGCCGGTACGGCGACGCCCTCGTGCCCCTCGACGAAGCGCTGGCCCAAGCGGTCGTCGACGTCTCCGGGCGCCCGTTCCTCGTGCACTCGGGTGAGCCCGAGGGGTTCGAGTTCCACCGCATCGGCGGTCACTTCACCGGGTCGATGATCCGCCACGTGTTCGAGGCGATCACGTTCAACGCGGGCATCACCGTGCACGTCCGTGTGCTCGGTGGCCGCGACCCGCACCACATCGCCGAGGCCGAGTTCAAGGCGTTCGCGCGTGCGATGCGCAAGGCGGTCGAGCTCGACCCGCGCGTCGACGGCATCCCCTCCACCAAGGGCGCACTGTGACCGCGAAGCCGAACGTCGTCGTCCTCGACTACGGGTCGGGCAACGTCCACTCTGCCGCCAAGGCACTCGAGCGGGCCGGGGCCGAGGTCACGTTGACCTCCGACAAGCAGGCGGCGCTCCGTGCCGACGGCCTGCTCGTACCCGGGGTGGGGGCGTTCGCCGCGGTCATCGACCAGCTCGAGGGCGTCCAGGGCGGCGAGATCGTGGACCACCGTCTGGCCGGTGGTCGTCCGGTGCTCGGCATCTGCGTGGGCATGCAGGTGTTGTTCTCCCGCGGCATCGAGCGCGGAGCCGACGTCGAGGGGCTCGGGCAGTGGCCCGGCACCGTCGAGCAGCTCCAGGCCGAGGTCCTGCCGCACATGGGCTGGAACACCGTCCAGGCACCAGAGGACTCCGTGCTGTTCGACGGGCTGCACGACGAGCGGTTCTACTTCGTGCACTCGTACGGCGTGACCGACTTCCCGCTCGACGCCTACGGGCCGTTCCGTGCTCCCGGCCTGACGTGGGCCGAACACGGGCAGCGGTTCATCGCCGCGGTCGAGAACGGTCCGCTCACCGCGACCCAGTTCCACCCCGAGAAGTCCGGCGAGCCGGGCATCCGCCTGCTGACCAACTGGGTGCGCTCGCTCTGAACCCGGCCCGTGACGGGCGCGACTGCGCCGCCGGACGTGCCACGGGCCTCCAGACCGAACACCGCACCTTCACCACCGCGACGAAACCGACAGGACCATGACCGACCTCACCGACACCTCGCCCCTCGTCCTGCTGCCCGCCGTCGACGTCGTCGACGGCCAGGCCGTGCGGCTGACCCAGGGCGAGGCGGGGAGCGAGACCGGCTACGGCGACCCCGTCGCCGCCGCGCGCACCTGGCGCGACCAGGGCGCGGAGTGGATCCACCTGGTGGACCTCGACGCGGCCTTCGGTCGTGGCGACAACCGCAAGGTCATCGCGCACGCGATCCGCGAGGTCGACGGCGTCTCGGTCGAGCTGTCGGGCGGCATCCGCGACGACGCCTCGCTCGAAGCCGCGCTGGCCACCGGCGCCGCCCGGGTCAACCTCGGCACGGCGGCGCTCGAGAACCCGGACTGGGCCGCTCGGGTGATCGGCGAGTACGGCGAGCAGATCGCCGTCGGGCTCGACGTGCGTGGAACGACCCTCGCCAGCCGCGGCTGGACCGAGGACGCCGGCGACCTGTGGGAGGTCCTGGACCGGCTCGAGGCCGCGGGGTGCGCCCGGTACGTCGTCACCGACGTCACGAAGGACGGCACGCTGCAGGGCCCGAACGTCGAGCTGCTGCGCCAGGTGTGCGACCGGACCGACCAGCCCGTCGTGGCCTCTGGTGGGATCTCGACGCTCGACGACCTGCGGGCACTGCGCGAGCTCGTGCCGTTCGGGCTCGAGGGCGCGATCATCGGCAAGGCGCTGTACTCCGGGGCGTTCACGCTGCCGGCCGCACTCGACATCGCCTCGGAGTAGCGGCGTGGCGGGGATCTCGAACGGGCGCGGAACCGGACCGGACGCGGCAACCGGTCCCGACGACGCGCACACCCCGGGTGGCGCGGCGGACTCGGCCGGCTCCGCCTGGGAAGGTCGAACGTTCGACCACCACGACACCGCGTTCGCCGACGACGACGGGCTGGCCGACCCGGCGCTGACCGCGGCGATCGCGGGTGTGGCCGCCGGTGCATCGCAGGCGGCGGTCGTCGAGGCGCTGCGCACCGCCCGGCTGCTCATCCCGCTCATCGCCGAAGCCGGCGACCTCGGCGAGACCGACGCCGGCAAACTCGTGGACAAGACCCAGGAGCTCTCGATCGTGACGGTCGCCGGGCCGGACGGGCGGAGCGTCATGCCGGCGTTCACCTCGGTCGACGCGATGCACGCCTGGGACGCCGATGCCCGGCCCGTGCCCGTGGAGTCACGCCGGGTGGCGATGGCCGCGGCGAGCGAGGAGACGCAGCTCGTCGTGCTCGACCCGAAGTCGGCGACCGAGTTCGTGCTGCGCCGTCCCGCGGTGTGGGCGCTCGGTCAGGACCTGCCGTGGACCCCGTGCTTCGAGGACCCCGAGGTCGCCCAGGCGTTCGCCGACTCGGTCGTGGGGAGCGCAGCGTCGCCCGTGTCGAACTGACCCCCGGTGACCCGGTCGGACGCTTCGCCGGCCCGGAGCTGACCGTCGGGCTGGCGTTGCACCCGGGGCTCGACCGCGAGCAGGTCGGCGAGCTCGTCGCACGCCTGCAGCAGCGGTGGTCGACGGACGCCGTCATCGCCGAACGCGTCGACAGCATGCGCGTGGCCCTGCGCGCAGCCTGAGCGGCGACCGCGTCGGCCAGGCACCCTGCCACGAGCAACGCCGACCCGGCCGCGCGCGGCGGTGCGGCCCCGGGCCGGCCGACGTCGCCGGTACGATGGCCGGGTGAGCACGAACCCGACGACCAACCCCACCGGCGCGACCTCCATCGGTCCGACGGGTCGTCCTGTCCGGGAGTTCCCCGTGCCCGAGGAACTCGACAGCACCGGCCCTGCGCGCATCATCGCCCTCTGCAACCAGAAGGGCGGCGTCGGCAAGACCACGACGGCGATCAACCTCGGTGCGGCGCTGGCGGAGTACGGCCGCAAGGTCCTGGCCGTCGACTTCGACCCGCAGGGTGCGCTCTCGGCGGGCCTCGGCGTCCGCACGCACGACATCCACACCGTCTACGACCTGCTCATGGGCGCCGTGAAGGACCCGATCCAGGTCATCCAGCCGACGAACACCCCGGGGCTCGACGTGATCCCGGCGAACATCGACCTGTCCGCGGCCGAGGTGCACCTGGTCAACGAGGTCGCCCGTGAGCAGATCCTGGCGAGCGTGCTGCGCAAGGTCGCGAACGACTACGACGTGATCCTGGTCGACTGCCAGCCGTCGCTCGGCCTGCTCACCGTCAACGCCCTGACCGCGGCGCACGGCGTGCTGATCCCGCTCGAGTGCGAGTTCTTCGCCCTGCGCGGTGTCGCCCTGCTCATCGAGACGATCGACAAGGTGCGCGACCGCCTCAACCCGGCGCTGACGCTCGACGGCATCCTGCCCACCATGTACGACTCGCGCACCCTGCACTCGCGCGAGGTCATGGAGCGCGTCGTCGACACCTTCGACGACCGGGTCCTCGACACCGTCATCGGGCGCACCGTGAAGTTCCCGGACGCCACCGTCTCCGCTCGGCCGATCACCCAGACGGCACCGGACCACGCCGCCGCCCACGCCTACCGGCAGCTCGCACGAGAGCTCGTCCAGCGTGGCGCCGTCGCCTGAGTCGGGGTTCCGGGTCCGACTCACCAACTTCGACGGCCCGTTCGACCTCCTGCTGTCGCTCATCACGAAGCACGAGCTCGACATCACCGAGGTCTCGCTCGGCGCGGTCACGGGGGAGTTCATCCAGTACGTGCGTCAGGCCGAGTCGGCGGACGAACTCGACGAGGCGAGCGAGTTCCTCGTGGTCGCCGCGACCCTGCTCGACCTGAAGATCGTCGGGCTGCTGCCGCAGGGTGAGCTCGTCGACGCCGAGGACGTCGCCCTGCTCGAGGCCCGCGACCTGCTGTTCGCACGGCTGCTGCAGTACCGGGCGTTCAAGCAGGCCGCCGACTGGTTCGGTGAGCGCTGGGGTGTGGAGTCGCGTCGGCACGTCCGGAGTGTCCGGCTCGAGGAGCGGTTCCGCGCCCGCACGCCCGAGCTCGTGTGGACGCTCTCGGTGCAGGACTTCGCCGCGCTGGCAGCGCTGGCGTTCGCCCCGCGGGAGATCCCGACGGTCGGACTCGACCACCTGCACGCGCCGCTCATCAGCATCCGCGAACAGGCCGCGATCGTCGTCTCGATCTTGCGGACACGCGACGGCGAGGGCGTCTCGTTCCGCGAACTGGTCGCGGGCGTCGACCAGACGGGTATCGTGGTGGCTCGCTTCCTCGCGATCCTGGAGCTGTACCGGAACGCATCGATCTCGTTCGAACAACTCGAGCCGCTCGGGGAACTCACGCTCCGATGGACCGCCGAGGACTGGTCCGACGAGAGCCTCGCCAACCTGGGAGCCGACTATGACGGATGACGTGCACGACACGTCCAGCGCCGAACCCGGCGGCGCCGACGAGATGGCCGACGCCCGCGCGATCGAGCACGAGATCCACGCGCGTGCCGAGCACGAGCACGACCATGCCCCGCAGACGCACCCGGCGATCCCGATCGACCGCCAGCTCGAGGCGATCCTGATGATCGCGGACGAGCCCCAGCCACTCGTCGCGCTCGGCGCCGCCGTCAACGCCCCCGTCCCCGCCGTCCGCCAGGCCGTCGAACGCCTCGTCGCGGACTTCGACGGCGTCGACGGCACCACCCGCCGCGGGTTCGAACTCCGCGAGGTCGGCGGCGGCTGGCGCTTCTACGTCCGCCAGGACCTGGACGCCGTCGTCGAGCAGTTCGTCGAGGCCGAGCGTCCCTCGCGCCTGTCGCAGGCCGCGCTCGAGACCCTCGCGGTCGTCGCCTACAAGCAACCGATCACGCGATCCCAGATCGCGTCGATCCGCGCCGTCAACGTCGACGGCGTCGTCCGAACGCTGGTCGCGCGCGGTCTCATCGAGGAGTCGTTCACCGACTCCGAGACCGGCGCCATCAACTACGTCACGTCCGATCTGCTCCTGCAGCAGCTCGGCATCAACTCGCTCGACGAGCTGCCGCTCATCTCGCCCCTCCTGGACGACGGTGCGGACGGCTTCGGGCAGAACGAAGGGATCCCCGATGGCCGGGTTTGACGACCGGGGCGCGGCGCGCCCCGAGACCGAGACGACCGCAACGGACGCTCAGGAGGCCCGGATCGCCCCGGGCGTTCGGCTCCCGGCCGCGGCGGGGCCGGCTCCAGTGCCGGTGGCCGATCCGGCGGGTACAGTCGCGACGACCGCGGGGGCGCACGTCCGCCGCGTGACGACGACCGTCGTGGCGGCTACCCGCCGCGCGACGACCGTGGTGGGTACCGGGGTCGAGACGACCGTAGTTCCGCGCCGCGTGATGACCGTGGTGGGTACCGCGGCCGGGACGACCGCAGCTCGGCGCCGCGCGACGACCGTGGCGGGTACCGGGGCAACTCTGCTCCGCGTGACGACCGCGGTGGGTACCGAGGCCGTGACGACCGTGCCGGCGGCGGCGACCGTGGCGGCTACCGCGGGAACTCCGCGCCGCGCGATGACCGTGGTGGCTACCGCGGGCGCGATGACCGCAGCTCGGCTCCGCGCGATGACCGCGGTGGCTACCGCGGGAACCCGCGCCGCGTGACGATCGCGGTGGCTACCGGGGTCGCGACGACCGCAGCTCGGCCCCGCGTGATGACCGTGGTGGCTACCGGGGCAACTCGGCTCCGCGCGACGACCGCGGTGGGTACCGGGGTCGCGATGACCGCAGTTCGGCTCCGCGCGACGACCGTGGTGGCTACCGCGGTAACTCGGCTCCGCGTGATGACCGTGGCGGGTACCGGGGTCGCGATGACCGCAGCTCAGCGCCGCGTGATGACCGCGGTGGGTACCGCGGCCGTGATGACCGCAGCGCCGCGCCGCGTGACGACCGTGGCGGCTACCGGGGTCGCGATGACCGCAGCTCGGCACCCCGCGACAACCGTGACGACCGTGGCGGCTACCGGGGTCGCGATGACCGCAGCTCGGCACCCCGCGACAACCGTGACGACCGTGGCGGCTACCGGGGTCGCGATGACCGCAGCTCGGCACCCCGCGACAACCGTGACGACCGTGGTGGGTACCGCGGTCGTGACGACCGCAGCTCGGCACCTCGCGACAACCGCGACAGCCGCGAGGACCGCCGCGGCCCCGACGGCCAGCAGAGCCGCGTGTGGCACAACGGCCGCCGCTACGTCGGCGGCACCACGAGCGTCCGCAACAGCGACCGCCCCGGCAAGAGCAGCAACACCGCCAACGGCCGCACCACGCCGAAGCCGAGCGGTGAGCGCGACAGCCACGGCGCCCCGGTGGAGGGCACGCCCGAACGCCCGATCATCGAGGACTGGGACGCGGCGGACGGGACGGCGTCTGCCGGGGCCGAGCCGGGCCTCCAGGCAGAGGGGGAGCGCCTGCAGAAGGTGATCGCCGCTGCGGGCGTGGCATCTCGCCGCGTCGCGGAGAACCTGATCGTCGAGGGCCGCGTGACGGTCAACGGGCAGGTGGTGGACGCCCTCGGGCGTCGTGTCGACCCCGCGACGGACGCGATCTCGGTCGACGGCGTGCCGGTGCAGATCGACTCCTCGCGGCGGTACATCGTGCTGAACAAGCCGACCGGTGTCGTCTCGAGCCTGCAGGACGAGCGCGGTCGCCGCGACCTGACCGAGTTCGTGGACCGCTACGAGGAGCGCCTGTTCAACGTCGGCCGCCTGGACACCGAGACCTCCGGGCTGCTCGTCCTGACGAACGACGGCGACCTGGCACACGTGCTCGCGCACCCGTCGTTCGGCGTGCAGAAGACCTACATCGCGAAGGTGCACGGCAACGTGAACCCCGCCGTGGTGCAGCGTCTGACCGAGGGCGTCGAGCCCGAGGACGGTCCGATCAAGGCCGACAAGGTGCGGTTGCTCGAGTCCTCGCGGGGTGAGTCGCTCGTCGAGATCACGCTGCACTCCGGCCGCAACCGGATCGTCCGTCGCATGCTCGAGGCCGTCGACCACCCGGTCCTCGAACTCGTCCGGCGCTCGTTCGGGCCGCTGCACCTCGGCAGCCTGCCGCCGGGCAAGATGCGCGAGCTGGGCACGGTCGAGGTCGGGAAGCTGCTCGGCACCGTCCGCGACGCCAAGCCTTCCGCTCGAGACGACCGCGACGTCGCCCTCGACCAGGGCGAGGACGACGAGTGGGACGACGAGACCGCGGACTGACCTGCGACCGGCCCTCGGGCCGTGACCGCCACCCGGACGTCGACCGATGCCCGGGTGTCGGTCGGTAGGCTTGCCCGGTGACCGACCTGACCCCACCCGACATCGACCGCCGCGTGCGCGGCCCGGTGCGGGTCGTCGGCACCGGGCTCCTCGGCACCTCGATCGGTCTGGCGCTGCGCGAGAAGGGGTCGACGTCGTCCTCGACGACGTCTCACCCGGCGCGTTGGCGCTCGCCGTCGACTACGGGGCCGGGCGCCGGCCCGAACCCGGCGACCAGCCGGAACTCGTGGTGGTGGCGGTCCTGCCGGACGTCGTGGCGACCGTCGTCGCCCGCGAACTGGCCGCCTACCCGGACGCCATCGTGACCGACGTCGCGAGCGTCAAGGCCGGACCGTTGGCCGAGCTCGTGGCCGCCGGCGCCGACGTCACCCGCTACATCGGGTCGCACCCGATGGCCGGCCGTGAGCGCAGCGGACCGAGCGCCGCCCGCGCCGACCTGTTCGTCGGCAGCCCCTGGGTGATCGCCGGCCACGACGCCATCAGCTACCAGCGCGCCGCCGTGGTCGAGGACCTGGCGCTCGACGTCGGCGCGACCGTCGTGCCGATGGACCCGGCTTCGCACGACCTGGCCGTGGCCTACGTCTCGCACGTGCCGCAGCTCGTGTCGACGTTGATGGCCTCGCGGCTGCGTGACGCCCCGGACGGGTCCCTCGGTCTCGCCGGAGGTGGCGTCCGCGACGTCACCCGTGTCGCCGCGAGCGACCCCGGCCTGTGGGTGCAGATCATCGGCGCGAACGCGGCCAACGTCCGGCGGGTCCTGGCCGACCTGCGCGACGACCTGAGCGACGTGATCCGGGCGCTCGACGACCCCGCCGCCGCCGGCGCACCACGGACCCTGGCCGAGACGATCGCCGCCGGCAACCGTGGGGTCGAACGGCTGCCCGGCAAGCACGGCACCACCAAGCGCTTCGCCCAGGTGGTCGTCCTCGTCGACGACACCCCCGGGCAGATCGCCGCGCTCCTGACGTTCATCGGGGAGATCGGCATCAACCTCGAGGACATGCGCCTCGAGCACTCACCGGGCGCGCAGATCGGCATCGTCGAGGTGTCGGTCCTGCCCGAGCAGGAACAGCGACTCGTCGAGGAACTCGAGGGTCGCGGATGGAGGATCGCAGCAGCATGGGCCTGAACGACACGAACGCAGCGACGAACGACTCCGGTGTGACCGCCGACTCCGGCGTGACCGGCGGGCCGGACGGTCCGGACTCCGGTCTGCCGACCCCGACCCCCGGTGACGGCGCTCGCGGTGGCGCGGACGGCGGCCCGCTCGGCGGTCCGGCCGGCGGCCTCGGCGAACCCGGCGGCGAGCCCGGTTCGACCAGCGCCCCGGTACCGGCCGGCCTGACCGACGGCGCCTACGTCGCGAAGATCGTCATCGCGGTCGACGGCCCCGCGGGCAGCGGCAAGTCGAGCGTCTCCCGCGCGGCCGCCCGCGCCCTCGGCTACGGCTACCAGGACACCGGCGCCGCCTACCGCGCCCTCGCCTGGCACGCCCTGCAGCAGCGGGTCGACCTCGACGACGCGGCGGCGATCCTGGCGAGCTGGGACACCTTCGACTACGCCATCGGCACCGACCCCGACGACTACTACGTGCGCGTGGGGGAGACCGACGTCACCGACGCGATCCGCACCCCGGACGTGACGGGCGCGGTGGCCCACATCGCGAAGCTCCCCGACGTCCGACACCGGCTCGTGCAGCTGTTCCGGAACGTCATGCGGAAGACCGACGCACCGGGCATCATCACCGAGGGTCGGGACATCACCACGGTGGTCGCACCCGACGCCGAGGTCCGGATCCTGCTGACGGCCGACGAGTCCGTTAGAATGGCCCGGCGCTCGGCGGAGGTCACGACCCAGTCGGCCGCAGAGACCTCCGCCGCACTCGCTCGTCGAGACGCGGCGGACGCGAAGGTCGTCGACTTCATGAACGCCGCAGACGGCGTCACGACGCTCGACTCCACCGACCTCGACTTCGACCAGACCGTGCAGGCGGTCGTCGACCTGGCCCGCGCGGCCACGCACTGACGCACGACCGGACGGCCTCGGCCGCCTGGTCACACCACGGCCGGATCTCCGGCCCGGCCGGGAACGGCCACCGACACCGCGGCTCCGGCCGCTCGCGAGGAACCCACCATGGCTCAGTTGGACAACCCGGACAACGACGACTTCCCCCAGTACGACGACGCCCTCGGCGAGCGGCTCGCCGGACTCGACGAGGCCGAGGCCGAGCAGCGCGCGACCGCGCTCCGCGCCGGACTCGAGGAGTACGACCTCGAGGACGAAGACCTCGCCCTGCTCGAGGCCGGTCAGGTCGGCGAGGACGGCGTCCACTACCTGCCCGCCTACCCGGTGCTCGCGATCGTCGGCCGCCCGAACGTCGGCAAGTCCGCGCTCGTCAACCGCATCCTCGGTCGTCGCGAGGCCGTCGTGCAGGACGTCCCCGGCGTCACGCGTGACCGCGTCAGCTACAAGGCCGACTGGAACGACAAGCGCTTCACGCTCGTCGACACCGGCGGCTGGGAGCCCGGCGCCGAGGGCATCAACGCCTCGGTCGCCGCGCAGGCCGAGGTCGCGATCGACCTCGCCGACGCCGTGCTGTTCGTCGTCGACGTCACGGTCGGGATCACCGCCACCGACGAGCACGTCGTCAAGATGCTCCGCGGCACCGACCGCCCCGTCATCGTCGTCGCGAACAAGGCCGACGACGAGCGCCGCGAACTCGACGCCTACGAGCTCTGGAACCTGGGGCTCGGCGAGCCGCACCCCGTGTCGGCCCTGCACGGCCGTGGCGTCGCGGACCTGCTCGACCTGATCATCAAGACGCTGCCCGACACCTCGGCCGTCGCCAAGCAGGAGGTCGGTGGCCCCCGCCGCGTCGCCATCCTCGGCCGCCCGAACGTCGGCAAGAGCTCGCTGCTCAACAAGGCCGCCGGTGAAGAGCGCGTCGTCGTGAACGACATCGCCGGCACCACCCGCGACCCGGTGGACGAGCAGATCGAGCTCGGCGGCAAGGTGTGGCGCTTCGTCGACACCGCCGGCATCCGGAAGCGCGTCCACATGCAGCAGGGCGCCGACTTCTACGCCTCGCTCCGCACCACCGCCGCGCTCGAGAAGGCCGAGGTCGCCGTCGTCGTCCTCGACGTCACCGAGCCCGTCTCCGTGCAGGACCTGCGCATCATCGACCTGGTGCTCGAGTCGGGCCGTGCGCTCGTCCTGGCCTACAACAAGTGGGACCTGCTCGACGACGAACGTCGCCGTTACCTCGAGCGCGAGATCGAGCAGGACCTGGCGCACGTCGCCTGGGCCCCGCGCGTCAACATCTCCGCCCGCACCGGCCGTCACCTCGAGAAGCTCGTGCCGGCGCTCGAGACCGCCCTCGCGTCGTGGGACACCCGCATCCCGACGGGCAAGGTCAACGCCTTCATCGCCGAGCTCGTCCAGGAGCACCCCCACCCCGTGCGCGGCGGCAAGCAGCCCCGCATCCTGTTCGGGACCCAGGCGTCGAGCCAGCCGCCGACCTTCGTGCTCTTCACGTCGGCGTTCCTCGACCCGCAGTACCGACGGTTCATCACCCGTCGACTCCGCGAGGTCTGGGGCTTCTCCGGCACCCCGATCAACGTCAACATGCGCGTGCGCGAGCGCCGGAAGCGCTGAGTCGCAGCTCCGTCACACACAACGCGTCCCGTCTGCACGGGGCGCGTTGCTCGTTCGCGTTCGCGTTCGCGTTCGGCCGGGAGGCCCGGAGCGCGTCCGCAGCGTCGGCGCGGCATCATGGGAGCGTGCGCATCGGGCGGTGGGGAACGGATCGACGTCGGCTCGCCCTGGTGGGTGCCCTCGTCGCCGTGGTCGTCGTCGGCTCGGTGTCACTCTGGACGGTCTCGCACGCACCGTCCGAGGACGACACCGTCACCCGCTCCGACCGTGCCGCGCCTGAACCAGCGCAGTCGCCGACGGAGGGGCTGCGACCCTCGAACGGCCTCGGCGTACCCCTGTCCGACGAGTCCCCGGCCGTGCAGTCCGCCGATTCGTCGCCGATCGAGCCATGGTGGCGCCGTGTCCCGCCGGTCTCCGGGGACATCGTCGGCATCGACGGTGCCGCTGCCTCTGGACACGTCCACATCGCGGGGAACACGGGTGACGCCACCCTCGCGGTGGACATCTCGCACCTGAAGACGGGCACGAGTGGCCCAGTCGACGTCGTGTTGTCCGGTGGGACGGTCACCGGTGGGAAGGACCCGGAGTGGACGCCGGCCGGGGAGTCCTTCGACGTCTTCCAGGCCGCCGGCGTCGAGCAAGGGCTGACCGTCGTGCTGAGCGACCCGTGGACCCTGCCCGACGAGGTCCGCTGCCTCGTCCTGCTCGACGCCGCGACCGGCACCGTGCTGGGTGGCGCGGCGCTGGTGCCGAGCGACTGAGCCGGCTGGGCAGTCCCGCGCCGACCCGGAACGACATCGTCGACGTCGTGTGACCTCGATGACGTCGTTCGGGGTCGGCGTCGGTACCCGCGCGGTACGTCGACGGTCGCTCGATACGGCACGATGTACTGGTGACGCAGCGCAACGACGGACTCGGTGGCCTCGCCGACCGTCTGTGGTGCCGGCTGCGGCTCGACCGGCTGGCCGGAGGTCGCCAGGGCGGGTACGTCATCCGTCAGGACATGCTCGAGCACCCCGACACCGTGCGCTCCTTCCGGTGGATCCGCTGGCTGCTCGTCGCGGAGACGATCGTCGGACTCGCCGCGATCGTCGTGGCCGTGCTGTTGACGCGCGCGGGGGAGACCGTGCCGTGGGCGGTGTGGTTCCGGCGACGGTCGTGCTGCTCATCACCCTGACGCTTTACGTGTTCGCGTGGCGGGCACAGCTCGGGTACTACTGGGCGTACCAGCGGGTGCGGTTGTTCAGCCGGATCTTCCCGATCGTAACGCTCATCGTGGCGGCGATCCCCGGGCTGTACCCGTTCTGGATGGTGATCGAGCAGATCGTGTTCTCACTGCTCATGATCGGCATCGGCGACGTGCTCACCACCGACCACATGCGCGCCACGTTCCCCAAGCCCGCCCGCCGCTAGCGCCCCGCGTGCCGGCTCCGGCGCCCGCCACTCTTGCGACAGACCACGCGTCGATCGACTCGTGGACTGTCGCGGAACGGGTGCGGGGGCGGTATGTGCAGCGCTAGGCGACGGTCGCCAGCGCGAAGGGCAGCACGGCGGCGGCACCGGCACGCCGGAGTTCGCGCCCCGCGACGGTCATGGTCCACCGACTGTCGACCAGGTCGTCGACGAGCAGCACCGGCCCGTCGTGGGACTGCAGGGCAGCGGCGAGCGATGAATCCACCACGAAGGTGTCCCACACGCCGGACAACCGGTAGGCGCTGTTCGTCGCACCGTCGCCGCGGGTGTGCCGCCGTTCTGGTCGAGCGTGCCGAGGAAACTGCAGCCGCCCGATCGTCGACAGCGCCTGGGCGAGCGACCCCACGAGCTGCGGCCGCGACCGCGAGGACATCGCCACGACCCCGGTCGGCCGGGTCTCCCACGGCCAGTCCTTGAGGCAGCACGAACACAGCCGTCGACGAGCTCGCGGGAGATCGGAGCGTCGGGCGTCGACGGCGAGAACAGTGCACGGAGCGGCCCGCCCCAGCCGAGGTCGGTCAGACGAGCCACCGCGCGGCCGGGCTGGACGAGCTCGTCGGCGCCGATCTTGCCCCGCACCGAGACGCCGAGCGACGACATGCCCGACGGCCACTGGGCACGCGGGGCGATCTCGACACCGACCTTGTCCAGCGCGGCCGCCGCACCGGACGAGTCCGAGTCGGAGACCGCGGTCGGGAACCACGCCCCGGCGCAGTTGTCGCACCGACCGCAGGGCTCCGCGGACGGGTCGTCGAGGTCCTGCTGCAACAGCTGCATGCGGCACGCCGAGGTGGACTCGTAGTCGAGCATCGAGGCGGCCTCGGCGGAACGCGCCGCGGCGACCCGCTCGTACCGCGGGGCGTCGTACTGCCACGGCTGCCCGGTGGAGACCCAGCCGCCGGTGACGCGTCGGACCGCCCCGTCGACGTCGAGCACCTTGAGCAGGAGTTCGAGGGTGGAGCGCTTGATGTCGACCAGCCCCTCGAGCGCGACGGTCGACATCGCGGTGTCGGTGGACAGGGCGCCGAGCACGGCAGAGGCCCGGGCCTCGGTCGGCATGGACGCACTGGCGAAGTACTGCCAGATCTCGCGGTCCTCACGACCGGGCAGCAGCAGCACGTCGGCGTTGTCGGTGGCACGACCCGCACGACCGATCTGCTGGTAGTAGGCGACAGGCGACGAGGCGCGCCGACGTGCACGACGAACCCGAGGTCCGGCTTGTCGAACCCCATGCCGAGCGCACTCGTGGCCACCAGGGCCTTCAGCTCGTTGCCCTTGAGCTGCTGCTCGAGCTGCTCCCGCTCGTCGGCGTCGGTGCGCCCGTGTAGGCCCGGACGGCGTACCCGTTGTCGCGGAGCAGGCGAGCGATGTCCTCGGCAGCCGAGACCGTGAGCGTGTAGATGATGCCGCTGCCGGGCAGGTCGCCGAGGTGCGCGAGCAGCCAGCCGAGCCGCTGTCGGGCGTCGGGCAACGTGAGCACGCCGAGCCGCAGGGACTTGCGGGCGAGCGACCCGCGGATCGTGAACACCGGGTCGGCCGGGCCGGCGGTGAGCTGCTCGGCGACGTCCTCGACCACGCGCTCGTTCGCCGTCGCGGTGGTCGCCCAGGACGGGGACCCCGTGGGGAGGGACCGGATGAGCTCGGCCAACCGGCGGTAGTCCGGTCGGAAGTCGTGGCCCCAGTCCGAGATGCAGTGCGCCTCGTCGACCACGAGCATGCCCATCCGCGCGATGAGGGTCGGCATCTGCTCGTCGCGGAACTTCGGGTTGTTCAGGCGTTCGGGGGAGACGAGGAGCACGTCGACCTCGTCACGGGCGAGCGCGGCCTGGGTCTCGCCCCACTCGTGCGCGTTTGCGGAGTTGATCGACACCGCACGGACCCCGGCCCGGGCAGCCGCAGCCACCTGGTCGCGCATCAGTGCGAGCAGCGGCGACACCAGGACGGTCGGGCCACCACCACGGCGCCGGAGCAGCAGGGTCGCGAGGAAGTACACCGCCGACTTGCCCCACCCGGTGCGCTGCACGACGAGGGCGCGCTGCCGGTGCTCGACCAGCGCGGAGATCGCCTCGAGCTGGCCGGGGTGGAAGACCGCGTCGGGGCGCCCGGTGAGCGCAGCGAGCGCCTGCTGTGCCTCGGCGGCGATGTCTGCAGAAGGCGAGACGACAGACGGAGCGGCGGTGGGGGTGTCCATGCCCCCATGCTGTCAGGAGCAACCGACGAAAGCCGACCCGCGCCTCCCGACTGTGGACAACGCGACGGAACGCGCTTACTGGTAGGTGACCAACGACGGCGTCGGCTGCACGTCCGCCATCGTCTGCCCGGGCGTCAGCATGGGCGTGTCCTCGTCGTAGAAGTTCTTCCAGCCCCAGTGCAGGCCCTCCGGAGCGCCCTCGTGCAGCGCCTTCCACGTCGCCTGCTTGTCCGGCTGCGATCCCTGCCCGTCGACGTGCACGAGCATGTCGAGCTCCGGATGGGTCTTCAGCGCCGACCGGTCCTGGATCATCGAGAGCCGGAACTGGTGCAGCACGAGGGCCTTCGGCGGCAGCCCCTCCTTCTTGACGAGCGACGCCAGCCACGAGGACACCTCGTTCACCTCGGACGCCGACACGCTGCCGATCTGCTGCAGCGGCACCTGGTCCTTCGTCAGCCGCCACTCCGGGTCGAGCGCGAGCCACACCCCGGGCTTCTTCAGCAGCGACTCGTACTTCTTCGCCTGCGACAGGAAGTCCGAGCGCCCCGGCTGCAGGTCGATGATCACGGGCATGTCGGCGTCGTGCGCGGCGTCGACGTAGGGCTCGAGCGTCGACACCGGCAGCTCGGTCGAGTAGTCGCCGTCCGCCCCGGCGTCCCCCGCAGCGACGGTCGCGATGACCTCCATCGCAGGCGTCACGAGCTCGTCGGACTCGGCCCGGTACGGCTTCGCGACCTGCTCGGCACGCTGCACGGTCTCCTTCGGCCCCTGCTCGCCGAGCACACCGAGCGCCGGCGCCCCGGGAGCCCCGTACAGCGCCACGTAGCGGTGCCCGTCGAACGGCCGCTGGCCGCCGTTCCGCAGCTGGTAGCCGCCCTCGGCCGCCCGCACCGTCCACTCCGGGTCCGGCAGCGCGTCGAACGCCGCACCGACCAGGACCGTCTGCGTGCTGCTTCCGCTCGTGCAGCGCCGTCACCACGTCGGGCGCGGCAGCCGGGTCGGTCACGCCCTTCGGCATGGTCACCACCTTCGCACCGGCGGCCTTGGCGGTCGCCACGGCCGCAGCGTCCGCGCTCGCGTCCGCCACCACCACCGTGGCCTGCCGGGAGGCCCGGGTCGACTCCGGCGCGTCGCCGTCCTCGGGCGCCTTCCGCTGTTCGACGTCCGTGTCGACCGACACGTCGCCCTCGGCCTGGTACCAGTCGGCCCCGAGCCGATCGAGCTCGCCCGCGACGGCAGCGCCACCCTTCACGCCCTTCCCGGTCAGCAGCACCGGGACGTGGGCGCTCGCCGCAGCCTTCGCTGCATCGGAGATCGCGTCGGCATCACCGGCCGTCGCCACGATCGCACCGGGAGCACTCGCGAACAGGGCCGTGCTCACCCGCACCGACCGAGCCGCGGCGTCGGAGGCGTCGGCGACCGTGACCGTCCCCGCCGTGGCCTTCGCGAGGGTCGGGCGGCTCGTGTCCGGCCCGCTCGACGTGCACCCGGCGGCTCCGAGCAGCAGTCCGGAGACGGCGATCGCGACGAGGACACGAGGGGTGGAACGAACGCATCGGGCCACCCTACGAGCCACGCGGAGAGGTCCCTGGGAATCCGACGGGTGTCGTCTCGTAGAAGGGAGGCATGCCCCACCACCCCGACGACCACCCGCTCATCGGAGCCGTCCGGTCGCCCGAGGTCCACTGCATGACCCTCAACGTGCGGCGCCGCGTGCCGCGACCGTCCGCGCACCCGGACGCCTGGGAGCGTCGCCGCGATGCCATCACCGCGCTCGTCACGTCCGAAGCGCCCACCGTCCTCGCCGTCCAGGAGGCCCTCCCCACGCAGGCAGACGACCTCACGGCCGGCCTCGGGTCGGGTTGGGAGCCCGTCCTGGTCGGGCGCGGTGCGCGTGGCGGTGGGGAGCAGGTCGGGCTCTTCCTGGATCGCTCGCGTCTCGACGTCGTCGAACAGCGCACCTGGGCGCTGTCCCGCACGCCGAGCCGTCCGGGATCGCGCTCGTGGGCCACGTCCTTCCCCGGCACGCCGTCGGCGCCGTCGTCGACGACCGCGCGACCGGCGTCCGCTTCCTGGCCATCGCGACGCACCTCGACGTCGCCTCGCCGTGGGCCCGACTGCGGTCCGCCGAACTCCTCGGCCGGATCGTGCGGCAGCGCGGCCTGCCCGCCGTCGTGATGGCTGACTGGAACAGTCCGGCAGGGTCCGCACCATGGCGAGCACTGGCGGACGCTGGTGTCGTCGACAGCTGGGGACGGGCCTCCAGGCAGACGGGCGAGCCGTACGGGACGTACCCGCACTACGGGAGCCCGCGTGTCGGTGGCCGGCGGATCGACGGCGTGCTGGTGACGCCGGATGCGACCGTCGACCGGGTGGCCGTGTCGAACCGGCGGCCGGGCGGCGTCTGGCCCTCTGACCACGCGGCCGTGCACGCGGTCGTGCGGTGGGCGTCGTGATCCGGGCGCTCGGGCCGACGTTCCTGCGGCCGGGGTTCCTGGTGGCCGACGTCGTGCGTGCCCTGACGCTCGTGAGCCTGGTCGTCGCGAGCATCGGGTGGGGCGGGACCGCGCTGCCGGTGATGGCACTGTCGTTGCTCGGGGTCGTGGTGCCGCGGATGCTCGGACTGCGGCCCGCCTTCGACCTGGCGGTGTGCGTGCTCGTGCTCCTCGCGGGGTGGTCGAGCGTGCTCGAGTGGTACACGAGCGTGTTCCTGTGGGACAAGTTCATGCACGTCGTGCTCACCGGGCTGCTCGCGGCGGTGCTGTACGTCATCGGTGCCGACCTGCGCGCGGTGCCGGCGCCGGACGGGGAGCGCCGGGTGGTCGTCGCGATCCTCGGGCTGTGTGCGGGGCTCGCGATCGGGGCGGCGTGGGAGATGGGGGAGTGGCTCGGGCACAACTTCGTCGACTCGGCGATCTACGTCGGGTACGACGACACCATCGGTGACCTGGCGGCGGACGGGGCCGGCGGGTTGCTCGTCGGGCTCGGGTTGCCGTGGTTGGCGGCGCGGCGCGAGGTGGTGCGGCCGGCTTGACGGTCTCGCCCGGGGTGATCGTGTCGTTTGGGTTGTTCGGGCGGCTCTGGTTGCTTGCTCGGTCCGACTCGCCGTGGCGCGGAGGGGGTCTGGCGTCCGCTATGCTGGACCGGTCGCTCGCGCTCCGGTCGGACGTGGGCGAGGGTCCTCAGGGATTCTGAGTTCTCCGGAACTCGCGGGCTGTGGCGCAGCTTGGTAGCGCACTTGACTGGGGGTCAAGGGGTCGCAGGTTCAAATCCTGTCAGCCCGACCGAAGCGCGTGAGAGACCACGACGAAGCCCACCGATGATCTCGGTGGGCTTCGTCGTTTCGGTGGCTGGCATGGGTCGTACGCATAGGGCTCCCTCACTGCGACGATGAGCGGACCATCTATGTGCGACACGACTCGGGTCGAGGCTGCGTCCGGTTCGAGTCAGGTACGGGAGACCGCGGGGGGACCGGCTTACGGACGCCGGTGGCGGACTCCTGATCGGCTATCCGGTTCGGCTTGTCGTCATTGACGAGCCGCTGCGGGGTTCTGGTCTTGAGCCTGGCCGGTTGCGAGGATGAACTGTGATCGAGTTGGTGAGACCGCGCGTGGAGTGGTTCGGGGCCTGGAGCGAGGCTCATCGGGAGTGGGGTCGGGATTACACGAGGACGGCTTCGGCATCGGCGCGGACGACGACGTGGACACGCTTGAGGGCTTCCGAGCCTGGATCGCACGGACTCAGCAGGGCTCGGGCGAACTCTGGTGGATCGCCGAAGACGGGGAAGTCCTCGGCGGGATCGCACTCCGCGCAGCCGACGACGAGCGCGTGCACCGCTTCGGACACGTTGGGTACGGGATTCGCCCATCCGCCCGCGGACGAGGTGTCGCGACGTGGGCCCTTGGTGAGGTCCTGCGTCACGCCGAATCGTCGGGCATCAACCCGGTGCTGGCGTTCTGCCTTGATAACAACGCAGGGTCGATTGCGACGCTCGAGCACCACGGCGCGGTGCTCGAAGCGGTTGAACGGCACGGAGACGTCCGGGTACGGCGCTACGCCATCCGCTCCTGAGCGCCCCGTCGCGGTAGCCGATCGGCCATCGAGACGGCCAGGGACCGCTGCGGCGGTCGGATCTCATATGCTCCGTGCATGGGGATGAACAAGGACCAGCAGCTCACGGTCATCGGCGGAGCCCTTGTGGCAGTGTTCGCCGGCGTGGGCGTGATCGTCGCGTGGGCGACGGGGTTCATCACCCTCTAGTCGCTCGCTGAGCGATCGGCTGTAGGCGATCGAGACGACACGGTGGTCTGTGCCTCTGGTCTCCGGGCACGACCTAGGGTGAATGGATGTCTTGGGTCTCTGAGGATTCCGGTTCCCTGGCGGTGACTGAGTCCGACGGGACGCCCGGGCGTCGGACGTTGCTGTCCGTCTTGCCGTTGACGACGGCGTGGGTGGGAGCCGCAGCTGTTGTTGCCGTCCCGATCGCAGGCGTTGTCGTCGGTTCCGTTGTCGAGCGTTCGCCCAGTGGGTTGTCCTTCATCCTGATCATGGTCCCTGTGCTCGTAGGAGCGGCGGCGGCGACATTCGTGTTCGGGCTCGCTGCTGGAGCGTTGGCGGGTCTACCGGATTGGTTCCTGCGTCGACGTCCACTCGGCACGGTCGGCGTCGTCGCGGCCGTTGTAATCCTGACTGTGCTCGTGGCGGGCGCATCGGGCGCCGCGTTTATGGTGGCGCCGTACTTGGTCCCATGGCCGGTACTGACGCAGGTTTGCGTTGTGGCAGCCGCGACAGCGATCGCGACGCTGGTGGTTGTCGCATTGCACCGCCGACGCGAACGTCGACGACACCAGTAGACGAGCGGCCTCGCTGCTGCCCCTGGTGGGCGGAACGGCGTCCGGAGGCGGATCGGCTACCGGATTTCTCCTTCCGCCCCTGAATTGAAAGTCTGCCCTATCCACTTCTGCGGGCGGGGCAAGACCTTGCCCCGGGTGGATCCGCGAGTGCCCGGCGCTCCGCAGTTCATGCGGTGCGTGCTGCCCCGGCGGTCGAGCGTCAGCGGAACCGGTTCACGAGCGCGGCGACGATCGGGACACGTGTCAGCAACACGATGATCGCGTAGCCGATGACTCCACCGAGGGTGTTCCAGATGAAGTCGTTGACGTCAGCGACGTGACCACCGGAGAACAGCTTCTGCGCGGCGAGTTGCAGGAGCTCGATCGTCAGGCTGACGGCCGCGGAGGTGAGCAGCGCCTTCCACCACCGCGGACGCCGCATGAGGAGCTGCAGGAGGACGCCCAGTGGCACGAACACCGCCACGTTGGTGAGCGCGTCCGCGAGCTCGTAGTCGTGGAACGGGATCAGCGCCAGCGCCGGTGCCCACGGCTCGTCGCTCGAGGTCGGGTAAAGGAAGATTGGGAAGACCGTGTTCGCGAGGATCCCCGCGGCGTAGACGGCGATCGCGGCGGCGACGGCAACACGCGGCCACGTGAAGCGCCGTCCCCTGAGCAGGAGCGCCAGCTGGACGACGAACACGACGACACCGAAGGGAACGGCAACCGGCAGGACGGGGACTTCGCCGAACGGGTTGGAAGACATCCGGAGAAGCCTAGTGACGCTGAGCTGCTGCGGAGGACCAACGAGCGTCGACCGCCGCAGGTGCTCGCGTTCCGCGATCCGTCAGGACGCACGCGACCGCACGGCGGACGTGTGATCGGGGCTCTGCAGCGCAACCCCTGACGGACGGGAGGCCCGGTGCCAGCTGGCACCGTCCCTCCCGGCACGGCCGTCACCCCGCTGGCGCGGTGCGCCGGTACCGGCGGGTGGGGCCCACCTCCCGGCACGGCCGTCACCCCGCTGGCGCGGTGCGCCGGTACCGGCGGGTGGGGCCCACCTCCTCCTTTCGCTTCTGGTTCCGTCAAGTACTGCACTCGATGAGTTGTTCATGTTGCAGGTGGAATCGACGTCCGCATCTCTGTGCGACGCGCTCACTGTGGGTGACGATCACGAACGTGGTTCCTGCTTGCTGCAGCTGGTCGAAGAGGGCGAGCACGTCGTCTTCGGTCGTCTCGTCCAGTGCGCCGGTGGGCTCATCGGCGAGAACGACGGCTGGGCGCTTCGCGATGGCTCGGGCGATCGCGACGCGCTGCGCTTCTCCTCCTGAGAGTCGTCGTGGGCGCCTGCCGGCGAGGTGACTGATGCCGACCGCCTCCAGGGCGTCACGCGCTCGGCCCGCCGAGTCCGCACGAGCAGGGACTCCGAGCCGGACGTTGTCGAGCACGCTGCGGTCGCCGAGCAGGCTGTGGTCCTGGGTGACGATGCCGATGTGTCGGAGCCGGTAGGCCGCCATCCTGGACGCGGTGCGCTCAAGGATGTGCCCATCATGGACGTAGGTCCCCTCGAAGTCGGTGTCGAGGCCGGCGAGGACCCGGAGCAGCGTGCTCTTGCCCGATCCGCTGCGTCCCGTGATGGCTACGGAGCGATCGTCTTCGCGAAGGTCGAAGTGCAGTCGGTCGAACAGCGTTCTGGTCGATCCGTCGGGCTCGGTGACCGTCTTCGAGACGTCGCGCAGTGTGATCATCGTTGGGCACCTCTTCTGCGTCCGGTGGTCAGTTCGATGCGGACGGCTCGTCGGCCGAGTGCCCCGTCCGCCACGCGCCAGAGCAGGAGGGCGGTACCGGCGCCGAATCGAGCCGTCGCACTGTCGTTGGGGAGCACCGCGCTCGGCGCGAGGAACAGCCCGAACGCGGCGATGTACTCGGTGAGGCGGCTTGGGCGGAACAGTCGGCTCGTGTGGTCCGGGCTCTTCCCGAGGAGATGGTGCACGTGCGCGACCGGCGCTCGACGGTTGTGCAGGAGCCGGTGGAGGAACGCCGTGATGATGCCCACGCCCGCGGTGAGGACGACGAGCAGCGCGGTGACGAGCACCAGGTTGTCCTGGATGAGCTGGCGGACGAGGGAGAGCTGCACGAGGTAGGTCGGTACTCCGAGCAACGTGTACGACCGGAGGCCGGTGTCGTCTCCGATCGCGTCGAGTCGCGCGACGACGTCCCCGAAATCGAGGCTGTGATCGACGGCGAGATCGGCGTTGAGCACCTGGAACACCAGGCGTCCGAACAGCTCGGGATCCAGCCGGTCGAGTGCTGCTCGGTCGAGTCCGGCGAGTGTTGGCGGGTAGGGCACGATGACGGTGTCATCGAGGTAGTGGTTGGCTTCACCGCGGAAGTACATGGCGCTGTTCGGTTCGAGGAAGCCGACGACTTCGAGCTCTTGCTCCTGCAGGATGACCGCCCCGGTGAGTCGCTCTCCGAGCTCGTACACGCCGCGGTACTCGTTGCCGAGCAGCACCGGGATCCGGCCGGATCCCCAGTCGACGGCGCTCCACTCGATCGGCTTGCCGTCCTGCACGGAGAGGCCCGCGAACTCGTACGCGGTCTCGTTGAGTTGGATGGACTTGATGTCCTGGAAGTTCCGTCCGGACTCGTCCTGGTACTTCCCGTTGAGCGTGTACTCGGTGCCGTAGCCGACGTCGAAGCGGTCGTCGCCGCGGAAGTCCTGGACGGTGACGGGCTGGTCGTACGAGGAGATGAACCTGAATTCGGGCTCGTCATCGATGCGGTCGACGAATGCGGCGACGCCGTCGAGTGCGCGCTCGTCTCGCCGGATCGCTTCGAATGCCTCCGGCGCAAGATCGTCGATCACCGTGTAGAGGTCGGCATCGGCATCAGCGGACAGGCCCTGGTCCACGGCCTGCGACGTTGACTGGGTGAACGATGCCACGTTGTACCAGCAGAGTGCGAGCAGCACGATCAGGACGATCTTGGCGACGATGATCGTCCAGTTGGACCGGAGGTCGTTCAGCAGTTCCATCGTCGGCTTCCGTGCCAGAAGGAAACGACCGTGACGGCGAGCGTGATCGTCCCGACCGCCACGACTGCGGCGGTGACGTCGAGGTCGAGGTTGGTGGTGGCCGTGCAGCCGCCGTACCGACCAGTGCGCTTGTGCAGGCGGCCGTGCTGATCACACCGACCCTGGCGGTAGCGCTGCGAAGGGTGGTCAGTGGTCGAACCCCGTGGTGAAGCGGACGGCGGCCGTGCGGAGTTCCCATCGTCCGGCTTGCAGACCAGCGATCAGGGCGATGAGCGTGACGACGAGCGCGCCGAGCGCCACCAGAACCGGCGACACGGCGTCGACGTTCGTCCTGCGGTTCGCGCCGTCGTCGATGATCTCGGCGCTTCGGCCAGGGAACTGTGCGTTGTAGTGGCGGACGCTGCTCGGGCCGTCCAGGAGGAGCCGTTGTGGTGACGCTGAGAACTGCGACGGATCGGCGAGGACCACGTCATCGGACAGCAGACTGTCCGCCCGGACGCCGGGCGTCCCACCACGGTGTACGTCGTGCCGTCGACGACGATGTCGCCGCCGCGGACGGTGACGTCAGAGCCGACGAGGGCTTCGCCGGGACGCCCCGACAATGAGTGCCCGTCGTGCAGCGGAACGTCTGTCCACCGTCCCGACAGGATCGCAACGGCGCGGACGTCATCCTCGAGATCCACGAGCACCTTCGTTCCCGGTTCGAACGTGCCCCGGGCGCTCCTGAGTTCGTCGAGCGTCGCGGTCACCCAGGCGCTCTGGCCGGTGCGGAGATCGTTCCCTCCACGGCGATGACACGTCGACGAGCATCGAACACGCCGATCAGCACGGTCAGGAGCATGGCCAGCAAGACCAGGCCAGCGGTCATCGTGAGCTGTCGCTTCGTCACGTCGTCTCCTCACGCCGCAGCGGGCGCGAGCTGCTGGCTCGCCCCCGCTGCGATGTGTCACTTGCCGTAGTAGGTCTTCGCGGTACCGACACCGCTGCCGGGCTGGTTCGGCCGGAACGGCTTCCACACGGTCACTGCTCGCCCCACCGACAGCTACTGCGGCGAAGCCTGCAGCAATCCGACGAGCCTGCTGACCGATCTTGCTCATTGACTGCTCCTCCTTGACGGTGAAGTTCAACCGGTCAGTGGTTAACATGTCAAAGATGGAACGCTTTGTCGAGCAATGTGGTTTCAGTCGTGACCGTGCCCCGGATACGCGATCGGGGATCTGCAGCGAGACACGGACGGACGGGAGGCCCGATGCCAGCTGGCACCGGGCCTCCCGTCCGCCCCGGCATGCCGGACGACGCCGCCGTCACCGGACGGCCGAGGACTCAGCACGACAGCGCAACGAAGCCGCGGTACTCAGCGTGACGCTGCCTCCGGCACCGCCCCACCCCAGCCGTTGAACCCTCCGAACACGACCTTCACCGGGACGGCCTGCGCCCGGTCGGCCACGTACCGGTACACCCCCGGACGGCCAAGCCACAGCACACGCGCCGGCGTCGCGGTCGTCGCCACCGTCCTGAGCTCCACCACGTACTGCCCGGAGGAGATCTGGAACTGCGCCGTCTGCTCGCTGTCGAGCAGCGTCGAGAACCGGGTCGAGAACGACGCACCGGTCGTCGTGTCCGTCACCGTGACGCTCGCGCCACTGAGCGGCGCCGAGGGGCGCGGGACGACGTGGCCGCGAAGACGACCAGGTCGTAGTCACTGTGCGCGTAGTGCCTCGACAACGTCACCTGCGAAGCAGGGAGGGTCCCACGCTGCTGGTACACCCGGGTCTTCCAGACGGCGGGCGACGCCGTTCCGCTGGCGTACGCCTCGATGCGGTACTTCCCGGTGCTCAACCCGACGAACCGGTACTGGCCTGCGCTGTCCGAGGTCGTCCGGAACACCTGCGAGGTGTCCTCGTTCCAGGCGTACATCAGGCGCCCAGTGGCGGGCCCCGTGGGGCCGACCACACCGCCCTGCACGGTGGCGCCGATCACGAGCGGCACGGTGACCGCGACCGTCGAACCGCCGCGGACGGCGATGTCCGAGCGGAGTCCGGGTGCGTAGGTCGCCGTTCCGTGCGGCGGGAGCTGCCGCGTCGTCACCGTGACGGTGTCCGGTGCGGGGAGCCGGTGAACGTCGCGGTGCCGTCACCGTCGGTGGTGGCGTTCCCGACGACGACGTCGGTGCCGATCGCCGCGAGCTCGACGTCCGCCAGCCGGATCGCGGTGCCGTCCGGCGCTGCGAGCTGCACGGTGATCGTTCCCGACCCGGCCGCGGTCGCTGGCGGCGCCAGGCCGACCATCGCGGCTACGGCAAGCGTCACGACCAGTGTCGTCCCCGTGATCAGTCGCATCGCGTTCCCCGTCCACCAGCCGTACCGTGCAGGGGACTGTACGCGTCGGGCGGGCGGTGGGGGAAGGACTGTCCTGTGCGCGAACCGCAGCGTCGAGTGCGCTACTGTCGATCGCAGAGGGAAAAATCCCGCGCTGCTCCGGCAGGCGGGACCGCACACGCGTCTCACGGGAGTCGTCACTTCTTCATCGAAGGAGTGTGCCCGTGTCCGACACCATCATCCGTCCTCCGTTCGACCCCGAACTCGCGATCTTCCTGACCGCGCTCGAGGCTCGCGGTCCGTTCACCCTCACCGCGGAGATGCTGCCCCGCATGCGGCAGCTCGACGTGCCCGAGGACGTCGTCGACGAACGCCTGCGGTCCCGCGGGTACCAGCGGCGGACCGTCACCGTACCGGGACACCTCGGCGATCCCATCGACCTCGCGATCATCGACCGCATCGAGCGCACCGGTGCGACCGCGGCCGTCTACTCGCTCCACGGCGGGGGCATGATGTTCGGCCACCACCTCGGGAACCTCGACTCGTTCGACGACTGGCTGCTCGACCACGACGTGGTCCTCGTCAGCGTCGACTACCGCCTCGCGCCCGAGTACCCCGATCCGTACCCGGTGGAGGACTGCTACGCCGGTCTCGTCTGGCTCGCAGAGCACGCCGACGAGCTCGGCATCGACCCGGCACGGATCGTCATCGCGGGGCAGAGCGCCGGCGGCGGACTCGCCGTGGGGACGGCCCTGCTCGCCCGTGACCGGCAGGGTCCCGACCTGATGGCGCAGATCCTCGTGTCACCCATGCTCGACGACCGTGACGACACCGTCTCGACCCGGCAGATCGACGGCGTCGGGGTCGCCGACCGCCAGATGAACCGCTTCGCGTGGGATGCGTACCTCGGACCACGCCGCGCCACCCCTGACGTCTCGGAGTACGCCGCTCCGGCTCGTGCTGCAGAGCTGTCGGCGCTGCCGCGCACCTACATCGACTGCGGCAGTGCTGAGGTCTTCCGCGACGAGGACGTCGCCTTCGCGAGCCGCCTCTGGGCAGCGGGGGTCGACGCGGAGCTCCACGTCTGGCCCGGAGCCTTCCACGGGTTCACGAGCATGGTGCCCGACGCCGCCATCTCGAGGACCGCGACCGCGGCCCTGGCGGACTGGACCCGACGACTGCTCGGCGATCCTTCGCCGATCAGTCGCGCACCCGGGCGCCAGGACGGACCCGTGACAGGTGTGTCTCAGTAGACGTCCCCACGAGCGACGGGAGGCCCGGTACCAGCTGGCACCGGGCCTCCCGTCAGGGCGGGTGTCACGGCGCGACCAGCGGACCATGGCGCCCGCCTCACTCGGGGCTGCGCAGGTCCTTCACGTCGCCGTCCGAGCACTTCGAGACCCCGGTGATGCTGTACCGCTGCGGGTACGCGTTGAAGCCGATCGAGGTGACGGGCCCGTCCGCGCCCCGGATGCCCGTGAGCGGGTCCGAACCGCCGCTCTCGAACCGCTCCGTCGTGATCCCCTTCGTCTTCCAGAGCTCCTCGACCGTCCGGATGTCGGCGGCGGGGTCAGTGCCGTCGGTGTCGCTCCGCTCCAGGATGTACACGAAACGGGCACCATCGCCGCCGCCCGACCAGGTGCAGACCTCGGCGGCCGGGCCGCGGTACACGGTCCAGTCACCGCCGACGGCGTCGGCGGATTCCTCGACGATGCTGACGATCGACTGCTTCGCTTCGGACGGATCCGCTGCGTTGCTCCCGGGACCGTTGCTGCAACCGGCAGCGCTCAGTGCCGCCGTCAGGATGACGGCGACGCGGACGCCGACGCCGACGCTGGTGCCACGGATTCGTTGGTTCACGTTCACAGTGTTCGCTGCGGGTACAAGGGAGTGACTAGTCGTTCCCATCACTCCTCCATGGTGCGCTCGATGCTCTCGATCAGGCCGAGTGGTGCAAGTCGCTGCGGTTGGGTGGGCGAATGTGAGGATGGGCGTCACCTTCGCGTGACAAACGAGAAGACCCCCAGCTCGAGAAGCCAGGACCTTCTGCTGAACGTCCTACTTGGTGGTTGGCATCACTTGTCGTAGTCGCAGGACGCACTCGCGTACTCGCCGCTCGACGTGTTGCTCGACACCTGTTCGCCGTCCACAGACACCGTGCACGTGACAGTGGTTCCCGTCTGGCCGTTTGTCACTGTGGCCGAACCGAAGGTGCTTCCTTCACGATGAACTCCTTCGAGAACGGGAGTTTGGGGTTCGCGATCTCCTCCGAGCCGCCGTCGGTTGTGTAGCTGAGGTTCGCGTCCGTCGAATCGCCCTCGATCTTGATCGTGACCGTGTGCTCCTTGTCGAACGACTCAGCGGACGCCGAAGAGAACGCCTCGCCCACCCCGTCGAGCATCGACGAATACAGGGCCTGCGTCGAGAGGCCGACCACGACGGACAGGATTCCGAGCACCAGTCCCGTGATCGCGAGCCCGCGGCGACGGTACTTGACGATCATCCCGACGATGGCGAACACGAGGGCGATTACTCCGAGAACGATCGAGACGTTGTTGACGATCGGAATGGCGCATCCGACGATCGCGACGATCCCGACGATGAGAGCGACGAGCCCGAAGGGGTTCCCGCGACGGTGCTGGTCGGGGACGTGCCCGGGCGGCGGCTGATAGGGGTTTGGCTGTCCGTTCTGGGGGTACTGGTACTGATCCGGCGTGTTGGTCATTCCGACAAATTGTCAGAACCAGCGAAGCCTGTGAATCCCCTAAGTAGGGGGTTTCTCGCGATCCAGCAGCAGTTCGTCCTTCAGGCACAGACGACACGGTGAGTGCACATACGCGGATGGGTAAGGCCGCTGCGAGCGCCGTCGAGTACAGCCGGCCATGCGGAGATGGCGAGCTGCCCCTGTTCACCAACCGGACTCCTACGCATGGCAGGGTGGTCCGGGGCACCGTCGCCTGCAGCCCAGCCAGCCGCGAGCGGAGCACGATGCCACCACCCGACCTGATGGTCGTCACGGACCTCGACGGGACGTTCCTCGACCACCACGACTACTCGTTCGACGCTGCCCTGCCGATGCTCGAGCGGCTGCGCGCGGACGGCGTGCCGGTGGTCTTCTGCAGCAGCAAGACCCGGGCCGAGATCACCGCCCTGCAGCGGCGGACCGGTCTGGACGGGCAGGCGTTCGTCGCGGAGAACGGCGCGATCGTCGTGGGACGAGACGGCAACGTGCTCGCGGGACCGCCAGACGGCGAAGTCGCGCGTCTCCGCGCAGCCCTCGACCGCACCCGTGCGGACCTGGACCTGCACTTCGCGACCTTCGGCGGTGTGACCGACGAGGTCGTCGCCGCCTGGACCGGCCTCGACCTCGATGCAGCCGGTGATGCCCGGCGGCGCGAAGCCTCCGAGGTCCTGCTCTGGCACGCCGAGGACGACGACCGGGCGGACGCGTTCCGCACGGCGCTCGCCGCAGCCGGCCTCGAGCTCGTCCGCGGTGGCCGCTTCTGGCACGTGCTGCCGGCCGGGCGTGACAAGGGCACCGCGGTCCGCCTGCTCGTCGCTGACCACGAGCGCCGCACCGGCACCGCTCCGCGCACGATCGGGCTCGGCGACGGGCCGAACGACACCGCGCTGCTCGACGCCGTCGACCTGGCAGTCGTCGTCCGCGGCCACGGCCCGGCACCCGGTCCGCTCGCCGACGACCGACCCGAGCGCGTCCACCGCGCAACCGCCCCCGGCCCGCAGGGCTGGGCCGAGGGCGTCTCCCGATTCACCACCCCGTCCGTCAGGAGCCACCGATGAGCGACTTCCACCAGAACGGCGTCATCACGACGTTCCACGACCTCGGCCGCCGCAGCACCGCGAGCATCGAGGACGACCTGCGCGGGTACGCCGAGAAGCGCCCGATGAGCCTGATCCTGCCGGCGCTGTACTCGGAGCTCGAACGCCCGGCGCTCTCACGGATCGTCGACGAGCTCGCCGAGGCCGACTGGCTCAGCGAGATCGTCATCGGGCTGGACCGCGCCGACCGTTCGCAGTTCGAGCACGCGCGGGAGTTCTTCGCCCGGCTGCCGCAGCGGCACCGCATCCTGTGGAACGACGGGCCGCGCCTGCGGGAACTCGACGCCGAGCTCGAGCGCGAGGGGCTGGCTCCCGGCGAGCCGGGCAAGGGCCGGAACGTCTGGTACTGCACGGGCTACGCGCTCGCGTCGGAGCGAGCGGAGTGCATCGCGCTGCACGACTGCGACATCACCACCTACGAGCGGGGCATGCTCGCGCGGCTGTTCTACCCGGTCGCGAACCCGGCGTTCGACTACGAGTTCTCGAAGGGCTTCTACGCCCGCGTCGCCGACGGCCGGATCAACGGCCGCGTCGGACGCCTGCTCGTCGGCCCGCTGCTGCGGTCGCTCCGCCAGGTCTACGGGGAGTCCGAGTACCTGGAGTATCTCAGCAGCTTCCGGTACCCGCTGTCCGGCGAGTTCGCGATGCGCGCGCACGTGCTGAACGGGCTGAAGATCCCGGGGGACTGGGGCCTCGAGATCGGCATGCTGTCCGAGGTGTACCGCGACTACGCGACCCGGCAGGTGTGCCAGGTGGAGATCGCCGACGCGTACGACCACAAGCACCAGCCCCTCGCCGAGGCCGACGGCACCGGCGGACTCGCCCGCATGGGGAACGACATCGTGCAGTCGCTGCTGCGGAAGCTCGCGACGATGGGCGTCCCGCTCACCTCCGACTCGTTCCGGGTGCTCAAGGCGACGTACTACTGGAACGCCCTCGACATCGTCGAGGTCTACCGGCACGAAGCGGAGATGAGCGGGCTCGGCTTCGACCAGCACGCCGAAGAAGCCGCGGTCGAGCTGTTCACGAAGGCGATCCTCGACGCCGGGGGCGCCTTCAGCGCGCGCCCGGACGACAAGCCGTTCATCCCGAGCTGGAGCCGGGTGCGCTCGGCGGTGCCGGACGTGCTCGAGCGGTTGCAGGATGCGGTGGAGGCGGACCAGCAGGACTGATCACGCGCCCTGGGCGCGACCACAGGGCGGACGGGAGGCACAGCGCGAGCTGGCCACGTGCCTCCCGTCCGGCGGTCTGGCGCCGTTCTCCAGGCCGCCGGTCGCGGCGCCCAGCCGAGTTGCGGACCCAGGTGCTCCGCGATGTCCGTGGTGATCTGCGCGTAGTCGTCCGGCTCGAACGAGAACGGCAGCGCGAAGGCGACCTCGGTGACCGCCTGGTAGCCGGCGTCGGCGCGCAGCCGGTCCGCGATCTCCGCCGAGGTCCCCACGAGGTCGGCGGCGAAGAGCATCCTCGCGGGGCCCATCGGCACGCCCACGCGGCCCGACCGGCTCTCGACGTAGGCGCGGTAGCGGGCCTCCTGCTCGCGGCTCGCCGTGTCGGTCGGGATGACGACCAGGCCCTGGGAGACCCGAGCGGTGCTGGGATCGGGGTGGACGTCGAGGTAGGCCTCGATCTGCGCGCGCTGGTTGGTGGCGAAGTCCGTGCCGACCTCGCTGCGCGTGACGCTCGAGGTGAGCAGGTGGAAGCCGTTCTCGCCGGCCCAGACCGCCGACTTCGTGCTGCCGGTGCCGTACCAGATGCGGTCGGCGAGGCCGGTACTGTGGGGTTGGACGGTGCTCGCGAACTCCTCGATCCCTCGGCGTTCGACGGCGCCGGTCCCGGCGCCGGTCACCGCGTCTCCGCGCACGAGGGCACGGAAGCGCAGGAGCCGGTCGTTGCCGAGGTCCTCGTGCTCGGCGGTGTCGGGGTAGATCGCGTCCTTGTAGAGGTCGAAGTTCATCGGGGTGCCGACCGAGAAGCCGGGGTTCAGCCGCCCGCCCAGCAGCACGTCGACGGTGCCGAGGTCCTCGGCGAGCCGGAAGGGGTTCTCGGCGCCGATCGGCGTGACGGCGGTGCCGAGCTCGATCCGCGAGGTCCGCTGCGACGCGGCGGCCATCACCGAGACGGGGAGGAGATGCCGTGCTGCAGGTGCCGGTGGCGCAGCCACGCGCTGTCGAAGCCGAGCGCTTCCGCGCGCTCGATGACCCGGAGCGTGTCCTCGTGGCCCTCGGACGGTCGGGCGGGGTCGAACGACCCGATCGTCAGGAAGCCGAGCCGTTCCAGGGGAGTTCCGTCGAGGGGCATGGGTCGATCGTGCCAGACCACCGGGTGGCGCGGGGGTGCGGCTGGCAGGCTGGGGCCCGTGCACATCACTCTGGACTCCGCGACCCACGTCGTCACCGACATCCGCTTCCCCGAGGGCAACCGTTGGCACGACGGGCGGCTCTGGTACTCGGACATGCACACCGGCGAGGTCTTCTCGATGGACCCGACCTCGACCGCGGCTCCGCGTCTCGAGACCACGGTCAAGGGCCAGTCGTCGGGGCTCGGGTGGCTCGCCGACGGGCGACTGATCGTCAGCTCGATGGAGTCCCGCACGGTCGTCGCCGTCGACGATCGTGGCCAGACGTCGGTGTTCGCCGACCTGTCCGGCGAGGAGTCGTCGCTCCTGAACGACCTCGTCGTCGACGAGACGACCGGCCGGACCTACATCGGGGCCTTCGGCTACGACCTGTACGGCGGTGAGGAGCTCGGCCCCGGCCCGCTCTGGGTGATCGAGCCGGACGGCTCGTTCCGCCTCGCCGCCGAGGGCCTGGTGTTCCCGAACAGCGCGAACGTCCTGCCCGGCACGCGCACCCTCGTGGTGAGCGAGACGTGGGGCGGCCGGCTCACCGCGTTCGACATCGAGCCCGACGGGTCGCTGACCGGCCGACGCGAGTGGGCAGCGCTGCCCGGTGGCGTCACGCCGGACGGCAGCACGGTCGACCGCGACGGCGCCGTCTGGGTCTGCTCCGTCGACACGGGGGAGTTCCTCCGGGTCCTCGAGGGCGGCGAGGTCACGGACCGGATCGATGCCCCGGGGCTGTGCGCGATCGACTGCGCGCTCGGGGGCGAGGACGGCCGCACGCTCTACCTGGCGACGGCGGACAGCTACGACCCGGCGACGACGGCGCAGACGCGTGCGGGGCGGATCAGCGCGGTGCGGGTGGCCGTGCCGGGTTGGTGAGCGCGCTCGAGGTTCCAATATTCGGGCATCTCACGCGCCGCGGAGCCTGCCCGTGGAACCTCGACAACGTGCACGCGGCATGTCATGGAACCTCGGGGAGGTGCCCCGGGCGTGGCTGGCGCGAGCGTGCGGCGCGGCCTGTCCCGGCATCTGACGGCGGTAGTGGGCGTGCGTAGAGTGCAATGGTGAGCATCAGACAACTCGACGCCATCGGGTGGGCGCAGCTCCTCGGCACCCCCGCCTTCTTCGTGGGGCTGTGGCTCATGCTGGTCGGCCTCCACTTCCCGGAGATGTCCCACACGGTCGTCCTCGTCGTCGTGGCCGTCCTCGCCGCAGGTGGCTTCGCGCTCATCCTGGGCAGCTGGTCGCGCTTCGGCGGCTACGGCTCGTACCGAGCGATGAACCGGTGGCTGCGCGGTGGGGCCGACCCGACCGGTGTCCCGGTAGCTATCCGGATGCGCTTCCTGCGCCGCCAGACCTCGCAGGGCGCGGTCACCGGGTGGGTCTGGATCAGCCTGGGCATCCTGTGGGCCGCGCTCGCCGTGCCGGACTTTCTGCAGGGAGACCCCGCGGGCATCGGGCGCGGGGTCATCGCCGTGCTGTGGGCTGTCATCGGTATCGTCCGCGTGGTCTTCATGCGCAAGTGGGGAGCCCGCGTCGACGAGCTGGTGCGCGAGACCGAAGCGCAGATGGCCGATCCCGGCGCGACACCGCACCTCGACCTATTCCGATGAGCATGCCCCCCGAGCCCGCACTCGTCCCCGAACTCCTCGTCGCCGACCTGGACCGGAGCCTCGCGTTCTGGCGCGACCTGTGCGGCTTCGAGGTCCGCTACTCGCGGCCCGAGGAGCGCTTCGCGTACATCGCCCTCGGCACTGCCCACCTCATGCTCGAACAGGCCGGCGTCGGTCGGAACTGGATCACCGGCCCGCTCGATCGCCCGCTCGGCCGAGGCGTGAACTTCCAGATCACCGTGCCCGACAGCCGCGCGCTGGCCGCTACCCTGATCCGTGCCGGCACCGAACTTTTCATGCAGCCCGAGACGAAGTGGTACGCCGTCGGGAGCGAGCAGGCCGGCGTGGACCAGTTCCTCGTGCAGGACCCGGACGGGTACCTGGTGCGGTTCCAGTCCTCGGCGGGACGACGCCCAGCGGCCGGCTGAACTCGTACAATCGGCCGTGCCTTCCATCCAGATCGAGAGCCCTCGCAGCGACGACGTCCTCAGCCTGCTCCGCCAGGGAGATGCCTTCGCCCTCGCCCTGTACCCGGCCGAGAACTACTACGGCCTCGACGTCGACGCCCTGGAAGCCGACGGGGTCTCGCTGTTCGTCGCTCGCGAGGGTGACGTGGCCGTCGGCACCGCGGCACTGGTTGATCGGCGCGACGGATCCGGCGAGGTCAAGCGGATGTTCGTCACCGACCACGCTCGAGGACTCGGGGTCGGCCGAGCCCTGCTCCAGGCGCTCGAAGCGCATGCGCTGGCCGAGGGCATCTCGACGATGCAACTGGAGACGGGCTTGCCGCAGGTCGCGGCGATCGCCCTGTACGAGAAGCTCGGGTACCGCCAGGTCCCGCGGTTCGGGCCGTACACCGACGACCCGACGAGCTACTGCATGGAGAAGCGCCTCTGAGCCGGTCGTCATCCGTCCGTCGGGCGCGGCGCGCTCTCCGTGGCCGGCCCGTCGTCCAGGCTCGCGTCGACCGCCGGGTCGGGTGACACCGTCTGCGTCCGGATCGGGAAGTCGTCGAGAGCGGTGGCGGCCGGGTGCGCCACGGACCCGCCGCGCACGCGCTTCTTCACGGCTGCCCACGGCCGACCGAACGCGGACCGCGGCGCGCGCTCTGACGGCCCCTCGACCTCGAGCCCGTAGTACGCGCCGACGTGTTCGAGCAGGACCTCGCGTTCGGCCTTGTCGTACGCCCGCCGCTCGCGGGTGAAGGCGATGATCGTCGACCAACAGGTGAGCAGCAGCACGACGCTGAAGGGCAACGCCGTCGTGATCGCCGCGGTCTTCAGGGCGTCCAGTCCGCCGCTCAGCAGCAGTGCGACGGCGAGCAGGGCGGAGACGAAGGCGAAGAACACCCGCAGCCAGTTCTTCGGCTCGATGTCACCGCCGGACGCGATCATCGCCATGACCAGGGCGCCGGAGTCCGACGAGGTCACGAAGAACACGCCGATGAGCAGGATCGCGCCGAACACCAGGACGGTACCGGCGGGCAGGTCGCCGAGCAGCGTGAAGAGCGACCCCTCGACGTCGACCGAGCCGTCGGCGCCGACCAGGCCGCCGGAGCCGTCGGTCTCGCGGTGGATCGCCGCACCGCCGAGGACCGCGAACCACAGGAACGTGAGCACGGTCGGCACGAGCAGCACGCCGAAGACGAACTGGCGGACCGTGCGGCCCTTCGAGATGCGCGCGATGAACACGCCGACGAACGGCGCCCACGACATCCACCAGCCCCAGTAGAAGGTGGTCCACGCGCCCTGCCAGGCCTCGCCCTCGGCGCCCTGCTGCGCGGTGACGTTGAAGGACAGACCGACGACGTTCTGCAGGTAGGAGCCGATCGACTGCACGAAGTCGCGCAGCAGGAACTGGGTCGGACCGACGATGAGCACGAACAGCAGCAGCGCGGCGGCGAGCAGCAGGTTGAAGTTCGACAGGATCTTCATGCCCTTCGCCACCCCGGTGACGAGCGAGACGATGGTGACGGCGGTGATCGCGGCGATGATGACGATCTGGCTGACGATGCCGCTGTCGGCGATCCCCGCGTTCTCGAGGCCGGCACCGATCTGGATCACCCCGAGGCCGAGCGAGGTCGCGACGCCGAAGACGGTGCCGACCAGGGCGAGGACGTCGATGAGGTTGCCCCAGCCGCCCCGCACACGGTTGCCGAGCAGCGGCTCGAGGGCCCAGCGGATCGAGACCGGACGCCCTCGGCGGTGGATGGCGTACGCGAGCGCGAGGCCGAGCACCACGTAGATCGCCCAGGCGTGGAGTCCCCAGTGCAGGAAGGTCTGGGTGAGGGCCTGCTGCGCGAGCTCGCTCTCGGTGCCGGTGACGCCGGGGCGCGGTGCGGCGAAGTGGCTGAGGGGCTCGGAGACACCGTAGAAGACGAGGCCGATGCCCATGCCGGCGGCGAAGAGCAGCGAGAACCACGAGCCCGTCGTGAACTCCGGTTCGTCCTGGTCCTTGCCCAGCTTGATGTCGCCGAACTTGCTGAAGCCGACGAACACCGAGAAGCCGACGAAGAACGCCGCGATGAGCACGTAGTACCAGCTGAAGTTCCGGACGATGCCGTCCTGCAGGCCGACGAACATCGCCTCGGCGCTCGACGGCGACACCAGCGTGAACGCCACGAACCCGAGCACGAGGACGGCGGCGGGCCAGAACACCCACCGCCGAACCTTCGACGTCGTCTCGACGGGGCCGGGCGGGGGAGCGGAGGTGGTGCTGGGCATGCATTCCATGGTGCCTGGCGGCGGCTCTGTGCGTTCGCTCAGGCGTGTCGGGAGCGGTACGCTCAGTGCTCTGGAACGTTCCAGAACGCGTTCCGGACCACCTCGAAGGAGAGAACATGGCCCACCCCGACGGTGCCCGCTACCGCGACCTCGACCCGACCGCCCTGCGCGATGCGCTCGCGGCCGAGGAGCAGCGCCTGACGTTCCCGTCCTTCGACCTCGACGACTCGTGGCGCCTCGGCTCCTGGGTCCGGCAGGCGGCGATCGACCGCGGCCACGCCATCGGGTTCGCCGTCGTGTTCGGCGAGCAGCGTGTCTTCCACGCCGCGACCGAGGGCGCCGCCGCGTTGAACGACGCCTGGCTCGAGCGGAAGTTCCGCGTCGTGCGGCACTTCGGGCAGTCGTCGCTGCGCGTCCGCGCGACCTACCTGGCCGCCGGCGGGAGCTTCGAGCGGGACGGCGCCCTCGACACGAACGAGTACGCGGCGGCCGGCGGTGCGTTCCCGCTCCTGCTCCAGGGCCGCCTGATCGGTGCGGTCGGGGTCAGTGGCCTCGAGATGCACGACGACCACGCGCTCGTGGTCGAGGGGCTCGAAGCGATCCGGGTCGACGCCTCGTGACCGCCGACGTCCGCATCGCGATCATCGGTGCCGGCAAGATGGCAGCCGTGCACGCCGCCAACGTGGCCCGCACCGACGGCGCCGTCCTGTCCGCGGTCGCCGGTGGGTCCGGAGCACCGGCGCTCGCCGCTCGTCACGGAGCGGCCGCGCTCGAGGTCGACGCCGCGTTCGCCGACCCGGCGATCGACGCCGTCGTCATCGCGTCGCCGAACCCGCTGCACGCCGCGCACATCACGCAGGCGGTCGCCGGTAACAAGGCCGTCCTGGTCGAGAAGCCCGTCGACCTCGACATCGCCCGGGTCGACGCCTGCATCGCGGCGGTCGGTGCCGCCGCCGACCGGGTCGTCGTGGCCTTCAACCGTCGGTTCGACCCGTCGTTCGCGGCCCTGCACGACCGGTTGGCGGCCGGTGAGATCGGCCCCCTCGAGCAGCTCGTCATCGTCAGCCGCGACCCTGCACCACCGCCCATCGCCTACGTCCCGGTGTCGGGCGGACTGTTCCGCGACATGACCATCCACGACCTCGACATGGCCCGGTGGCTCGGCGGCGAGGTCACCTCGGTGCACGCCGTCGGCCAGGTGAGCGACCCCGAGGTCGCCGCACTCGACGACGTCTCCGGTGCGATGGTCACCCTGACCACGGCTGGCGGGGCACTCGTCACGATCGTCGACGCGCGGAGCAACGCCTCCGGGTACGACCAGCGGCTCGAGGCGTCCGGGCCGGCGGGCACGCTCGCGGTCGGCAACCGGACCGCGACCTCGGTCAGCGCGTCGACCGCCGCCGGCGTCGGTGCGGGCGACCTCGCCATCAGCCACTACGGCGACCGGTACCGCGAGGCCTACGCGGCCGAGGTCGCCCACCTCGTCGCGGTGACGCGCGGCGACGAGCGCCCGCGCGCGACGCTCGAGGACGGCCGGCGAGCCCTCCTGCTCGCCGACGCCGCGACGGAGTCGCACCGCTCAGGGACTCGGATCGCGACCTGACGTCGCACTTCGTGAACAGGAATGGTCGGGTCGGACGCACGGACCCGACCATTTCTGCTCACGAAGCGGGAGCGCGGTCCTGGTCTCGGAGGCGTGGCGGACGGGAGGCGCGGGGCGGGAGCGACCCGCGCCTCCCGTCCGCTTGTGGGCGCGCACACCCCGTCAGGTGCGATTACAACGTTGACTTCCGTTTTACAGCGCTGTAAACAGGACCTGCGCGACGACGCGCACGAGGAGTTGCCCGATGGTGGGAAGCAGGACCGGAACGATCAGCGCGGCCGTGAGTCGGCGGGGGTTCCTCGCCGGAGCAGCCGGCGGGATCGCGCTCGGCACGATGGCGCTCGCGGGGTGCGCAGCACCGCGCGCGGCGGCAGGGTGCGACGACGCTGCGGTTCTACGAGCAGAAGCAGGAGGTCATCGCCTACTTCGATGCGCTCCTGCGGCGCTTCGAGAGGGGCACTCCGGGCTGTCCGTGGTGCACGACAGCACGACGGCCATCGCGCCACAGTTCGTCCGCGGCGAGCCAGCCGACGTCGGCTGCTTCAACGACAACCTCGAACTCGCGCGCTACATCTCCCGCGGCGTGCTGAGCGACCTCGGAGACCTGCCGTCGGCGGCACGGGTCCGACCGGACATCGCCACCCTGACGAACCAGTACGCGACGTTCGAGGACCGCACGAGCGTGCTGCCGTACTCGCTCGCCGCCGCCGGGGTCATCTACAACAAGCGGATCTTCGCCGACCACGACCTGCCCGTGCCGACGACGTGGGACGAGTTCGTCGAGGTGTGCCGGACGCTCCAGAAGGCCGACGTCACCCCGATCTACGCGACGGACCGCGACACCTGGACGCTGTGGCAGGGGCTGTTCGACTACTCGGTGGGCAGCCTGGTCGACACCGGGTCGTTCTTCACGAAGATGAAGGCACTCGGCACCGACGTCGGCCCGGACTCCTCGGTGTCGTTCGAGAAGGACTTCGCGGTGCCGATGGAGCGTGCGAAGACCATCTCGACGTTCTTCAACCCCGACCACGCCACGCGTGCCTACGCCGACGGCAACCTGGCGTTCGGCAAGGGCGAGGCCGCGATGTACCTGCAGGGGCCGTGGGCGCTCGGACAGATCGCGCTGGTCGACAAGGACCTCGAGGTCGGCACGTTCGCACTGCCGGTCTCGAACGACCCCGGCGACCGACAGGCGCGGGTGAACATCGACCTCGGCCTGTGGATCCCGACCGCGTCGCGGCACCCGGACGAAGCGAAGGAGCTCGTCGAGTTCCTCATGCAGCCCGAGGTCATCGACGCCTACAACCGCGACAACCTGGCCTACTCGCCGACGAAGGACGCGCCGCCGCAGCAGGACGAGCGACTCGCCGGCCTGCAGCAGTACGTCGACGACGCCGCGTTCTACCAGGGCGCCGGCACCTTCATCCCCACCTCGATCCCGCTCGGCAACTACCTGCAGTCGGCGATCCGGAGCGGGGACTTCACCTCGATGCTGCAGCGGCTCGACTCGGACTGGCGGCGTCTCGCCGGCCGTTCGGCGACGGTCTGAGCCGGACCAGGACTCCAGGAGCCACCATGACCATGCAGACCCCGCTCTCCCGCGACACCGACCCGGCGACGTCCGGGCCGGCCACCGCGGCCGCCCGCACGCACCGCGCTGCCGGTTCGCGTCGCCCGGGCTCCCTCCGCCGGACGGAGGGCATGTACTACCTGTTCCTCGTGCCCGCCCTCATCGCGTTCACCGCCTTCGTCGTCGCACCCGCCTGCGTCGGCATCTTCTACAGCTTCACCGACTACCTCGGCTTCGGGCAGTGGAACTTCCTCGGGCTCGAGAACTACCGGGCGCTCGTGTCCGACCCGGCGATCCTCGCGTCGTACGGCTTCACCCTCGGGTTCGCCGTCGTCACCGTGATCGTCACGCAGGTCATCGCGCTGACACTGGCGATCGCGCTGGCGAAGAAGATCCGGTTCGCCGCGGGCCTCCGGTCGATCTTCGTGATCCCGATGGTGATCTCCGGGATCATCGTCGCCTACGTGTTCAACTTCCTGTTCTCGAACACCGTGCCGGCGCTGGCCACGAGCGTCGGGTTCGGACCGCTGGAGCAGAGCATCCTCGGCGACCCGAACCTGGCCTGGGTCGCGATCGTGATCGTGTCCGCCTGGCAGACCGTGCCCGGTGCCCTCCTCATCTACACCGCCGGGCTCACCTCGATCCCCGAGGAGCTGTACGAAGCGAGCTCGCTGGACGGCGCGACCGGCTGGAAGCAGCTGCGCGCGATCACGCTCCCGCTGCTCGGCGGCTTCATCGTCATCAACACCGTGCTCGGCGTGAAGGGCTACCTCGGCGCCTACGACGTCATCGTCGGCCTGACGAACGGCGGCCCGGGCAGCGCGACGAGCAGTGTCGCGATGACCATCTTCGGCGGCTTCACCGGCGGCGACTACGCCTACCAGATGGCGAACGCGACCGTGTTCTTCATCATCACCGTCCTCATCTCCGTGCTGCAGCTCGCGGCGACCCGCGGAAGGAACCTGCGACTCGCATGACCGCCATCGACACCCGCCCACCCACCGACACCCGCGCGGTGACCACCGGCGACGCGCGACGACCGGGCCGAGGGCACCGGCGACGCCTCGGCGGCACGAACTGGACCCTGACCGTCGTGCTCGGACTCGCGGCGCTGACGGTCCTCATCCCGCTGTACGTCACCGTCGCCATGGCGTTCAAGACGAGCGAACAGTCCGTCGACGGCAACGCCCTGTCGCTGCCGTTCCCGTTCAACCCCGGCTCGTTCGCGTCGGCCTGGGAGCTCACGCGCTTCCCCGTCTCGTTCTCGGTGTCGCTCGGCGTCGCAGCGCTCACCGTCGTCGCGACCCTGCTGCTCAGCTCGTTCGCCTCGTACGCGATCGTCCGGAACTGGCACAAGCGGTTCTTCCGGTGGTCGTTCGTCTACCTGCTGGCGGCGATGTTCCTGCCGTTCCCGGTCGTCGCACTGCCGCAGATCAAGCTGACCGCGCAGATGGGCCTCGACAACCCGGTCGGCGTCGGCATCCTGCACGCCATGTTCCAACTGTCGTTCAGCGTGCTGCTCTACTCGGCGTACCTGCGGTCGATCCCGGTCGAGCTCGAGGAGAGCGCCCGCATCGACGGCGCCTCGACGTGGCAGATCTTCTGGCGGATCATCCTGCCGCTGCTCGGACCGATGAACGCCACCGTCGGGATCTTCGCGTTCCTGGCGTCGTGGAACGACTTCATGATGCCGTCGCTCATCACCGCCGACCCGACCCTGCAGACCCTGCCCGTGGTGCAGAACATCTTCCAGAGCCAGTTCGGCACGAACTACAACGTCGCCTTCGCCTCGTACCTGATGGCCATGGCGCCGACGATCATCGTCTACCTGTTCGCGCAGCGCTGGGTCATCAGCGGCGTGACACAGGGCGCGGTCAAGAGCTGAGGGGTACGACGTGACCATGACCACCACCGCACTCCCGACGATCCGCCCGTTCCCCGGATCCGACCCGATCGCCGACCCCGCGGCCGCCGTCACGGGCGAACACTGGCGGATCACCGTGCTGGACGCCGGCACGTTCCGCATCGAGTGGAGCGACGACGGCGGGTTCGAGGACCGCGCGTCGACGTTCGCGATCCGGCGGCGGTTGCCGGTGCCGGCGTTCACCGTGGAGCGCGACGGCGAAGGTGGCGTCGTCGTCACCACCGACCGTGCCCGGCTCCGCTACGACGGCCGTCCGTTCAGCCCGAGCGGCCTGGTCGTCGAGACCATCGGCCCGGACGCGAACCGCTGGCGTTGGGGGCAGGAACCCCGTGACCTCGGCGGCACCGGCCGCACCCTCGACGACGTCGACGGCCGGATGCCGCTCGAACCCGGCATCCTGGCCCGCGACGGCATCACCGCGCTGGACGACAGCGAGTCGTTCCTGTTCGAGGACGACGGCTGGATCGGCACGCGTGTGCCCGGTCGCCGGGACGTCACGGTGTTCGCGTTCGGTCGCGACTTCGACGGCGCCCTCCGGGCCTTCCACCAGGTGTCCGGCGCCCCCACGCGCCTGCCCCGGTGGGCGCTCGGCAACTGGTGGAGCCGCTACCACCCGTACAGCGACACCTCGTACCTGGAGCTCGTGGACCGGTTCGCCGAGGAACGCCTGCCGTTCTCGGTCGCGGTCATCGACATGGACTGGCACCGCGTCGACTCCGTACCGCCGCAGTTCGGTGACGGCTGGACCGGCTACTCGTGGGAGCCGTCGCTCTTCCCCGACCCGCGGGCCTTCCTGGCGGAACTGCACCGGCGGGGGATGCGCACGACGCTCAACCTGCACCCCGCCGACGGCGTCCGGGCGTTCGAGGACGCCTACCCCGCGATGGCCGAGGCGATGGGGATCGACCCGGCGACCGAGCAGCCGATCCCGTTCGACCCGACCGACCGACGGTTCCTGCAGGCGTACTTCGACCAGCTGCACCGACCGCTCGAGGCGCAGGGCGTCGACTTCTGGTGGATCGACTGGCAGCAGGGCAGTGAGAGCGGTCTGCCCGGCGTCGACCCGCTCTGGCTGCTCAACCACTTCCACCTGCTCGACTCGGCGCGCTCGGCGGACCAGGGGATGACCTTCTCGCGCTACGCCGGCCCCGGCAGCCAGCGGTACGCCGTCGGGTTCTCCGGCGACGCCGTCGTGTCCTGGGCGTCGCTGGCGTTTCAGCCCGAGTTCACCGCCACGGCCGCGAACATCGGCTACCCCTGGTGGAGTCACGACATCGGCGGCCACACCCGCGGGGTCCGCGACGACGAGCTCGCCACGCGCTGGGTGCAGTTCGGGGTGTTCTCGCCGATCATGCGGCTGCACTCCGCCAACAACCCGTTCATCCGCAAGGAACCGTGGGTGTTCCCCGCCGAGCCGCGCACCGCGATGGGGGAGGCCCTGCGCGTCCGTCACCGCCTGGTGCCGTACCTGCACACCATGAACCACCGGACCGCCGAGGGCACCGCGCTCGTCCGCCCGCTGTACCACCTGGAACCACGGCGCGACGAGGCGTACCGGGTGCCGAACACGTACGCCTTCGGGTCCGAACTGCTCGTCGCCCCGATCGTCGAACCGCGTGACCCCGTCACCCTGCACGGGACCGCACGGGCCTGGTTGCCGCCGGGGACCTGGACCGACGTGTTCACCGGCACCGTGTACGCCGGCGACCGGTTCGTCGACCTGCACCGCACCCTCGACAGCGTGCCGGTGCTGCTGCGCGCGGGCGGGTTGCTGCCCTCGCCGCCGAGGACCAACTCGACGCCACCGCGAACCCGACCGCCTTCGAGGTCCTCGTCGCCCCCGGTGCCTCCGGGTCGTTCACCCTGGTCGAGGACCAGGAGGACCCCGCCGGCGACACCGGCCGCAGTGCCGAGACCCGTCTGACGTGGGACGCGGCGCTCGCCGAGTTCCGCGTGCACGCCACCACGGGCGCGGTCGACGTCGTCCCGGCCCGTCGCGACTGGCGGATCACGTTCCTCGCCGCCCCCGCGGACGGGCAGGTCGTGTCCGCTCGTGACGAGGACCGGTTCTCGGTCAACCTGACCGTGGAGTCGACTGCGGGCGGAGCGGTCACGTTGACCGGGTCGCCGGTGGTCGGCGTCGACGCCCGCGAAGCGGTCCGGCGCGCCCTCGAACGCGCACAGGCCGGCAACGCCGAGAAGCTCACCGCGTGGGACATCGTGTCGAAGGACCTGCCGCGCGCCGACCGGATCGTCGAACTGGGCACCGTCGACCTGCCCGAGGCGCTGCGTGCCGTCGTCGTCGAGCTGCTGGGGAGCGTGCACCCGGGCGAGCGCTGATGCTGCGCCGAGTCTCGGAGGAGCGGCCCCGAGGCTCGCGCTGGGCGACACTCCTCGGGCGGATCGCCACGAGGAGTGTCGCTCAGGCCGAGACTCGGCCCTGGCCCTGCGCCTGCCCGCGGTCGACCGAGCCGTCGGGGAACGGCGCGCTCTCGCCCACCAGCAGCCGGTGCCCGACCGTGACCAGCCGGCCCGGTACCTCCGAGCCGTCCATCCGCTCGAGCAGCAGGTCGAGGGCGGTGTCCGCCAGCGCGACGGTGTCCGGCGCGACCGACGTCAGGCTCGGCACCAGGCTCGACCCGAGTCCCATCGCGTCCCACCCGACCACCGCGATGTCCCGCGGAGCGTCGAGTCCACGCAACCGCATCGCGCGCAGGACCCCGAGGGCGGCGAGGTCGTCGCGGCAGAGCAGTGCGTCGACCCGGAGCCCGGCATCGAGCGCCCGACCGAACGCGGTCTCGGCACCTGCGGCGTCACCGACCTCGCGGGGGACCAGGAGCGCGTCGTCGACCGGCAGACCGGCGGCTGCCAGCCCGGCCCGGTAGCCGTGGAGCCGCACGCCAGAGGTGCTGGACTCCGGGCCGGTCTCGTGCCCGAAGAAGCCGATGCGTCGGCGACCGAGCGCGACGAGGTGCGCGACGGCCTGCGCCGCCGCGGCCGCGTTGTCGATGACCACCTGGTCGGAGTACTGAGGGCGGACGTCCTCGCCGAGGAACACCACGGCGGTGTCCCCGCGGATCCGGTCGATCGCCTCGGGGGTCAGGACCTGGGGGTGGATGACGACGCCGTCGACCACCCCGGCCTCGCGACCGCGCACAGCGGAGCGCTCGCCGTCGGCCTCGCCGAGGGTCTCCTCGAGCAGCAGTTGGTACCCGCGTTGCGCGCAGACGCGGGAGAACACGTGCGCGAGCTCGGCGAAGTACGGCCGCCGGAGGTCGGGGAACGCGAACGCGAGCATGTTCGACCGGCCGGTGGCGAGCGACCGTCCGGAGACGTTCGGGCGGTACCCGAGCTCGTCGATCGCGGCCTGCACCCGGTCGCGCATCGGCGGACTGACGTGCTGGTAGCCGCGCACGACGTTGGACACGGTCTTCATCGAGACGCCGGCGTGCACGGCGACGTCCTGCAGCGTGACCTTGCCCATCCGATCACCGTAGTGGGCAGGCTGATTGTCAGGTGGAATCGCACCTTCAGGCCCTAGGGTCGCACCAAGCGCAATCGCGTGAACTACCACGAACCGGTCGAAGGGCCGGTCCGCACCGGAAGGTTGGTCCACTTGACCACCACTCCGCTCGCTCCGGGCTACACACGTACTCGTCCAGGAACAGGAAGCCCCAAGGGCACCTCGACCTACTCCGCTCTGCTCGCGCAGGTCAAGGAGAACGGACTCCTCCGCCGCCGCACCGGGTTCTACTGGTCGCTGTTCGGCACACTCATCGTCACCTTCGCGCTCGCATGGGTCGCGTTCGCGTTCCTCGGTGACTCCTGGTTCCAGCTGATCGTCGCCGGCGCACTCGGCGTGATCTTCACGCAGTTCGCGTTCCTGTCGCACGAGGCCGCGCACCGCCAGGTCTTCGCCTCGCAGAAGTGGAACGACCACGCCGGCCGCTGGCTCGGCACCTTCCTGGTCGGCCTCAGCTACTCGTGGTGGATGAACAAGCACACCCGCCACCACGGCAACCCGAACACCGTCGGCAAGGACCCCGACATCGCACCCGACGGCATCCGGTTCCTGCCGGAGGACGCCGCGGCGGTCAAGGGTCCGCTCATGACGACGTTCATGCGGTTCCAGGGCTGGCTGTTCTTCCCGCTGCTGACGCTCGAGGGCCTGAACCTCCACCGGTACGCGGTGCAGAGCATCGTCACCGGCAACGGCACCAAGGCCGACGTCAAGCACCGCTGGCTCGAGGCCGCCCTGCTCGTCGCGCGCTTCGGCATCTACCTGACGGTCGTGTTCTGGTTCCTGCCGTTCGGCATGGCCTGCGCGTTCCTCGGTGTGCAGCTCGCCGTGTTCGGCGTGATGATGGGCGCATCGTTCGCCCCGAACCACAAGGGCATGCCGACCATCGCGCACGACGCCAAGGTCGACTTCTTCTCGCGCCAGGTCCGCACGTCGCGCAACATCCGCGGCGGCTGGTGGGTCTCGTTCCTGATGGGCGGCCTGAACTACCAGGTCGAGCACCACCTGTTCCCGTCGATGCCCCGCCCGGCGCTGAAGCAGGCTCGCCTGCTCGTCCGCGACCACTGCGACACGCTCGACGTGCCCTACACCGAGACCACCCTGCTGCGCTCCTACGGCATCGTCGTCCGGTACCTGAACCGGGTCGGGCTCGCTGCCCGTGACCCGTTCGCCTGCCCGATGGTCGCGCAACTGCGCATCCACTGACGCCGTGCTGTCGACCATGCCGACCGGCACCGTGAAGTGGTTCGACCACGCCAAGGGGTACGGCTTCATCCACCCCGACGACGGGTCCGAGGACCTGTTCGCCCACTTCTCCAGCATCATCGCGACGACCGGTTACCGGTCGCTCGAGGAGAACGACCACGTGCAGTACGACGTGGGCCCCGGCAAGAAGGGCCCGCAGGCGGACAACATCTCGATCATCCGCTGACGCGGACGACGGACGGGAGGCACGGTGCCAGCTGGCACCGTGCCTCCCGTCGTTTCTTTCCCATGTCCACTGCGCTGGTGTGCGGAATCGGGCGTACCTGGTCGAAAGAAATGGGCAGGTACGCCCGATTCCGCCAGGTACGCCGCGCGCCGCGCCGCGGCGCGCGCCGCGCCGCGCCGGCGGGCTACTTGATGCCGGTCGAGGCGATGCCCTGCACGAACTGGCGCTGGAACGCCAGGAACACCACGAGCAGCGGCAGCACGGTCACGGTCGCGATGGCCATCACGGCACCCCACGGTGAACTGAACGCCGGGTTGTTCGTCAGCGTCGACAGGGCCACCGGCACGGTCAGGTTCTCGTTGCCCTGCAGCACGACGAGCGGCCAGAGGAAGTCGTTCCACCGGGTCATGAAGCCGAGGATCACGAGCACCCCGACCAGGGGGCCGCACGAGGGCAGCACCACCCGGAAGAACGTCTGGAACTCGCCGGCGCCGTCGAGCCGAGCGGCCTCCATCAGGGCGTCCGGCACCCCGAGCATGAACTGCCGGGCGATGAAGATCCCGACGACGTCGAACACGGTCGGCAGGATCACCGCCCAGGGGAGTCGACCAGGCCGATCTTCGCGACGACCAGGAAGCTCGGCACCAGGGTGACCTGGATCGGGATCATGATCGTGACGAGGAACGCCGAGTACAGCAGCCCCCGGCCCACGAACCGGAACTTGGCGAGGGCGTACCCGGCCATCAGCGACACGACGACGCTCAACGCGGTGCCGACGCTGGTGATGAGCGCCGAGTTGCCGAGCCACCGCCAGACCGGCTGCGTGCTGAACACCTGCGTGTAGTTCTCGAACGTCGGCCGCGTCGGGAACAGCGAGAACGTGCCGCTCTGCGACTGCCCGCCGGGGGTGAGCGCCGAGACGACCATCCAGTACAGCGGGAACACCATCAGGATCGCCAGGGCGGTGAGCCCCGCGACGAGCAGCCACCGGCCGGGACGACGGCGAGGGACGCCGGCGCGACGGGGGCGGGCCCGCCCGGGACCGACACGCGATTCGAGTACGGCCATCAGAGCATCTCCTCCGCCTTGCGGTTGGCGCGCTGCCGGAGCAGCGTGAACACGAGCAGGATCGCGACGAGCACCAGTCCGAGTGCCGCGGCGTAGCCCATCCGGGCATCGATGAACGCGGACCGGAACACGTACTGGATCAGCACGGTCGTCGAGAACCCGGGGCCACCGCCGGTCATCACGTAGATGACGTCGAAGGCCTGCAACGAGAACACGACGTTCAGGATGAGCAGGATCGACGTCGTCGGGCGGAGCAGCGGCCACGTGATGGTCCGGAACCGCACCCAGCGCGAGGCGCCGTCGATCGCCGCGGCCTCCTTGAGCTCGGCCGGCACGGACTGCAGCGCGCCGAGGTAGATCACCATGCAGAAGCCGATCCGGGTCCAGACCACGACGACCACCAGGGTCGCCATCGCCCAGCCCGGAGCGGTCAGCCAGGGCACGCGCCCCATGCCGAGCGCTTCGAGCAGGTTGTTCACGACGCCGTAGTCGCCGTTGAAGATCCACGACATGATGACGCCCACCACGACGCCGGCCGCGACCATCGGCACGAAGAACAGGGCGCGGAACACCGAGCGGCCGGGCAGCGGCCGGTTCAGGGCGACCGCCAGGGCGAGCCCGATCGCCATCGAGGTGGGCACGGTGCCGAGCGTGAACACGAGCGTGTTCCGCAGCGCCGTGCCGATGAGCGGGTCGGAGCCCATGTCGACGAAGTTCTTCCCGCCGACCCAGGTGCCGTCGCCGAGCGAGGTGCTGGAGTCCTGGAAGCTCAGCGCGATCGCCGTGATGATCGGGATGAGCGAGAAGCCGAGGAACAGCAGCGCCGCGGGGCCGATGAACACGTACGGGACGAAGCGGCCCCGGCTCCGGCGGGCGCCGCCGCCAGCGGGGAGCCCACCGGTCGGTGGGGCGGTGGACGCCGTCGTGCGGACCGGCGCGGTCTCAGTTCGCAGTGACACTGCGCATCGCCTCCATCATCTGGTTCGAGGCCTCTTTCGGGCTCAGCTGCCCGAGCAGGCAGAGGTCGAGGTAGTCGGCGAACACCGCGTTGAGCGAGCTGAAGTACTCGCCGCTCTCGGCCTTCACCATCGAGAGCGGGATCGTCGTCCCCTGGTCGATGAACCGCTGCATCGTGTCGGTGTTCGCGGCGTACCCGATGTCCTTCGCGTCGAGGGACTTCCGGGCCGGCAGCCAGTTGCCGTCGTGGCAGAACTGCTGCATCTTCGACCGCGACGTGATCATCGCCACGAGCTCGGCCGCGAGCTCCGGGTGCTTGCTCGACTTCGTGACGGCCAGGGCGTTGCCGCCCAGGTCGCTCGCCTCCCCGACGTTCCGGATCATCGGGGCCGTGCCCCAGTTGTCCGGCATGTCGGTGTCGAGTTGCGCGATCGACTCCGGGTTGTTGAGCATCATGCCGATCTGCCCCGTCAGGAACAGGTTCCGCGAGACGTCGCCGCCGCCGCTCTTGCTGAGGTTGCCCGTCGTCGCGAGTCCCTCGGCGTACCACTTCCGGCCGAAGGCCAGGGCGTCGATCGCCTCCGGGGTGTCCATCGACGGGGTGGCACCGTCCTCGCCGAGGAACGCGCCGCCGTTCTGGTGGACCAGCGGCAGCCACCGGTACGCCGTTTCGGGCGACGACCACCCGTACCCGAACGCGTACTTGCCGGTGACCTGCTTGACCTCCTGCGCGACGTCGAGGAACTCGTCCCACGTCCACGCGTCGGCCAGTGCCTGCGGTGGCGTGACGCCGATCTGCTCCATGACGTCGCGGTTGTAGTAGGTGATGAAGTTGTCGGTGTGCTGGAAGACGCCGTACACGCCGTCGTCCCGCGCGCCGATCGCCCAGAACGGGTCGCTGTAGTCCTGCCGGTAGTCCGCCGGGACGGACCCCGAGATGTCGACCAAGCTGCCGTTCGCGGCGTACCGACCGATCTGCTGCGGGGTGATCCGGATGACGTCCGGCGCCAGGTCGGCGGCGAGCCGGGTGATGAACCACTGGTGGAACTGCCCGGTGGTCACCTCGACGGCGACGCTCGTGCCAGGGTGCGCCGCGACGAACTCGTCGGCGATCGCCTGGTAGCTCGTGATGTCCGTCGGGATGTTCCAGGTGGACAGGCGGATGTGCTTCGTCCCGCCGCGGCCGGTCGTGCCGCCACCGGCGCACGCTGCCAGCGCGCCGGTCAGCGAGATGCCGGCGAGGGCGAGGAACCCCGTCTGGCGAGCTGGGGGATGGTCGGGTCGGCATGGTCCTCTCCTTTGAGGTCGTGGTGCCGTTCAGGTCGGCCGGGAGGCGCGGGGTGCGCACACGGGACGCCGCGCGTCCGACGTGGGGTCGCGTCCTGGACCCGACCCCACGTCGGGCGCGACGGTTCAGACGAGCGCGGGGCGGGCCTCCCGGCCGGCCACCGGTGCCGCGGTGACCGCGTCCGCCGGACGCAACGACTCGGGGAGCAGCGCCGCGTGGGCGTGCAGGAGCTCGTCGGTCATCTCGGCGATGCGGTCGAGCGTCAGGTGCGCCGCCGTCAGCGGGTCCAGAGCCACCGCGTGGTGGACGTGCTCGACGTTGCCCGTCAGCGCAGCGCGCACCGCCAGGGTCTGCACGTTCGTGTTCGTGCGGTTGATCGCGGCGAGCTGCGGCGGGAGCTCACCGAACGACGTCGGCTGCACCCCTTGCCGTCGACCAGGCACGCGACCTCGACGCAGGCGTCGGACGGCAGGTTCTGGATGACTCCCGTGGCGTTCGGGACGTTGCCGTAGACCACCGCGGGGACGCCCGTCACGATCGCGTTCACGATGCTCGCGCCGTACTCGACGCTCGGCGTCAGGTCGGCCTTGAGCTTCTCGAGCTGGGTGTCCACGTCGCCCTGCTCGTCGTGCGCCAGGCAGATCTCGTAGTAGTCCCAGCGCTCCGGGATGTACTCGAGCACCGTCTCCGGGTCCTTGCGGAAGTACGGCACGTACTCGCTGGCGTGGTGGCTCGACTCGGTCTCGAAGTACCCGAACGAGCGCATCAGCTGGGTGCGGACCTGCTCGTTGCCGCCCTCGTAGTTGCTCGCCGCGGCAGCCGCCTCGCTGTGGTCGCCGTCGTCGTCGTGCAGGTCGGACGCCGCGACGCCGCGCTGGTGCTTCGCCGTCATCACCTCGCGCAGACGCGGGTACAGGTCCTCGCCGTTGCGTCGCGTGAACTCGAGGATCCACGCCTGGTGGTTGATGCCGGCGCTGACGAACTCGACCTCGTCGTACGGCACGCCGAGCGTGCGCGCCAGCATGCGGGTCGTGCCCTGCACGCTGTGGCAGAGCCCCACCGTCCGGAGCCCCTTCGCGTTGAGGAACGCCGTGGCCATCGCCATCGGGTTCGCGTAGTTGATGAACTGGGCGTCCGGGCAGAGCTCGAGGGCGTCGCGGGCGATGTCCTCGTACGCGCGCACCGACCGCAGGAACCGGAAGACGCCACCCGGGCCGACGGTGTCGCCGACCGCCTGGTCGATGCCGTACTTGCGCGGGATCTCGACGTCCCACTTGTACGACTCGACGCCGCCGACCTGGAACGTGATGATGACGACGTCCGCACCCGCCAGGGCCGCACGCCGGTCCGTGGTGTCGAGGACCTCCACGCCGAGGCCGTGGTGGGCGACGAGCTCGCGGGCGGCCGTCGCGGTGCGGGCGACCCGACCCGCGTCGAGGTCCATGAGGTGCAACGTCGCGTCCTGCAGGGCGGGGAAGGAGACGAGGTCGCCGATGAGCCGGAAGGGGAAGACGAAGCCGCCGGCGCCGATGATGGTGATCTTGGTCATGTGTCGACGGTAGGAAGCGCGGGGGTGTGCGGTCCTCCGGCTTCGGACGGTGGGGTTCCAGGATCCTCGGATCGGTCCGGCTTGTGGCGTTCCTGACTCGGCCGGAGCTCGTAGGGTTCGGTGATGCACTGGCAGCAGTCACTCCTGGCGCGGATCGAAGCGGCGCCGGCAGTCGGCGCGGTCCGTCCGTACGGCTCCGTCCTCACGCCCGACGAGCTGGACCGGTGGAGCGACCTCGCCGTCGAGCTCGATCTCGTTGCGGACGTCGACGCGCGGACACTCCTCGGCGGTGAACCGTGGGCGTGGCAGAGCACCCTCGACGACGGAGTGCAGCACGTTCGAATCGTGCTCGCGGACGGCCGCCGCGTGGACCTCGCGACGCGAGGCGCGACGCTCGAGCTTCCTCCGGAGCCTCCGGACAACAGTCAGCGGTTCGACCTCGTACTGGCCGCCACACGGTTCGGACGCGGAGCGGACGTCATCGGGCTGCACCTCGTGCTCGGGGTGGTCCGCGAGGCGCTCGTGCACAGCATGCTCCTCGCAGACCAGCGGGAGGGGACCGTGCACCACCGGTTCGGCACCGCGACGGACCTCGCCGCGGCCGAGAGCCAGACGGCACTGTCCGGAGCGCTGAGCCCTTCCCTGGCGTTGCGAGTCGCCTCTGTCTACGCGGAGAGCCGTGCGGCCGTCGACGAGGACTACCACGCCGACTGGAGCGGTCTGGTCGCCGTCGTCGCTACGGGGTCTCGGCGATCTTGAGTCACCCGCTGGCACGACCCGGGTCGCGACGGTCGTCGTACGCTGGCGGTCGTGGACGAGTGGTGGGACGTGGTCGATGCAGGCGGTGGAGCGACGGGCACGACGTTCCGGCGAGGCGACAGCGGTTGGCCCGCCGGGTCCTTCCACCTCGTGGTCACGGTCTGCGTCCACCGCGCCGACGGGACCGTCCTCGTCACGCAACGAGCTCCGACGAAGGAGTTCGCGTACGGGTGGGAGTTCCCCGGAGGAGCGCGCTCGCCGGCGAGTCGGGGACAGCGGCGGCCTGCCGTGAACTGCGCGAGGAGACCGCCCTCGAGGTCGCACCCGACGCGCTGCAATGGGTCGGGCGCTTCACCGAGGACTCTGCGCTGGTGGACCTCTTCACCGTTGGGGAACCTGCCGGCTCGACCGTGCGGCCAGCTCCGGCCGAGGTCATGGCCTGGAAGTGGCTCCCCGCGTCCGAGGTGGTCGAACTCCGTCAGAGCGGCGTGATGGCGGATCCGTGGGGACCGCGGTTGGACGCGCTGTGGCCAGCGGCGATGGCCACGATCCGGTCCGTGGGAGAGCATCCCGCGGTGCAGCTGGAAGCACACCGCGACTCCTGGGAGGCGGACTACCAGCGTGAGGCGTCGCGGCTCGTCGCCGCGCTCGGAGAACGCGTGCTCGCGATCGAACACATCGGCAGCACGGCCATCCCGGGCCTCGAAGCGAAGCCGGTCATCGACATCGCGGTCCAGGTCGCAGTCGACACGGATCCGTCGGCGCTCGGCCCGTTGCTCGCGGCGACGGGCTACACGCAGCACCGTTCCGGTCCGAAGAACCACGGGGTGTACACCCGAGAGCGGGACGGGGCGAGGACCCACATCCTCCACGCCTTCGCCTCGGACCAGTGGGACGAATGCAACCAACGGCTCTTCCGGGACAAACTGCTCAGCGACCCGACCGCCGTTGCGCGGTACCGGGAGGTCAAGACCCGAGCAGCGCGATCGTCGGACGGTCGTGCCTACACGGCCGCGAAGAGCCAGGTGGTGCAACAGCTCCTCGATGAGGAACGTGCCGCCCGAGGTCTCGCGTCCGTGACGGCGTGGGACAAGGAGGCGCTGGGCTCGCATCGCCGCCCGAGTACCGAGGGGCTCTGACGTAGTCTCGACATCGTGCTCGACGTGGAGACGATGGAAGCGGCGTACTGGAGCCACCGCGGCCCGGCCCCGCTCATGGCGTCGTCCCACCGGCACGACGACCTCGAGATGAACCTGGTGCTCGACGGGCACCTGGACTACCGGTTCGGCGGAGCCCCGGTCAGCGTGCACGCGGGCGAGATCGCACTGTTCTGGGGCTGGACCCCGCACCAGCTCGTGGGTGACGGCACCGGCACGGGCGAGTTCCGCTGGGTGCACATCCCGCTGGCCGAGGTGCTCGCGTGGGGACTGCCCGACCACGACCTCGGAGCGATGCTCCTGAACCGCCCGGTCGTCGTACCGACCGCAGCTGCCGGGCGTGACGTCGAGTCGATGCTCGGGTCGTGGCAGCGGGACTTCGAGGACGACGGTGCGGAGATCATCGCCAACCTCGAGGCGCAGGCGCTCGTGCGTCGCCTGCTCCGGCACCACCGCGACGCCGTTGACCTGCGGCCTGGCGGCGGGCACGGCACCGCGGATGCCATGCACCGGGTGATCGACATGGTGCGGTTCGTGGTCGACCGGTTCCGGGAACCGATCGACGTCGCTGACGTCGCAGCGGCCGCGCACCTGCACCCGCACTACGCGATGTCGGTGTTCCGACAGGACGTCGGCACCACGATCGTCGAGTACCTGACACGGTGCCGGGTGGCCGAGGCGCAGCGGTTGCTCGCGACGACGTCCATGACGACGTCGGAGATCGCGCACGCCGCAGGATTCGGGTCGCAGTCGAGTTTCTACGTGCACTTCACCCGCGCCTGTGGAACTGCGCCAGGTGCGTACCGAGCGCGGGCTCGCTGACCCGGCGCCTCCACGCACGAGCAACGCCCCGTCGCGAGCGACGGGGCGTTGGCCGTTCCGGTCTGCCATGCACAGCCGGAGTACGTGGGGTGTTACTTGATCTGTGCGGTGATGGTGGCGGTGCCGACGAGGAGGCCGCGCTTGACGGCGTCGGTGCCGAAGGTCTTGTTCAGCAGGCCGGCGGCGTCTTCGGAGACGTGGACGGTGGTGCCGGTCAGGATGGCGTTGTCGCCCTCGAGCTGGAGGGGCTTGAGGGAGCCGCCCCAGAGCTCGAACAGGTACGCGTTGGACGCGGCGACCTTGCCGTTGACCAGGACGTCACCGTAGAGCTTGGAGGAGCCCGGGTTCACGACGAAGTTCTCGAGCGTGACGGTGGTGTCGCCGGCCTTCAGGGTCAGGCCGGAGTCGTCGTGGTTGAGCAGGCCCTGCACGTAGGGCTTGTAGTTGCCGTCCGGCGACCAGTACGTGACCGACCCGGCGGTGATCGGGAACGACACCGACCCGTCGGCCAGGGTCGCGTCTCCGGAGACGCCGGGGGTGAGCTTGAGGGCGGTGAGGGCGTCGGTGAAGCCGGAGTCGAGCTTCACGGCGGTGGAACCACCGAGGACCTCGGGGACCGAGGCGACGGGTGCGGGGATCTTCGACGACGACGACGAGACCGTGTGGACCTGGGGGGTCGAGGCCTGGGCGGAGGAGATGCCGAACGCGGCACCGCCGAGCACGAGGGCGCCGGTCGTGGCGAGGGTGATGGAGGTCTTCAGGCTCTTGCGCATGGTGATCTGTCCTTTGCTGAGGTGTCGCGCTCGGCGCGGCTGCTGTGTGCGCGCCGAACACACCCTGGTGCAGGGTGGAGAACCAGCAATGTGCGGCTGGTGAGCGCTCCGGGTGGTTCCCGGTCTGTGCAGGTGATTCGGCGCCCTGCCCCAAGTCGATTGGAATCCGTTCGGACGAGTTTCGCCGACGGCTGTCTGTCCTACGCTCGGTCCATGCAGGGGATCACGATCCGACCGACGACCGAGGCTGATTGGGAAGCCGTCCGAGCGCTCCGCCTGGAGATGATCCAGGACACCCCGATGGCCTACGCGGAGCACCTGGCGGACGCCGAGCAGCACGACGAGACGGAATGGCGTGCGCGGGGTCGCCGAGGTCAGGACGTCGGGGGGACCTCGCTCGTGGCGATCGACGCCGACGGCCGCTGGGTCGGTGCGATGGGGGCGTTCATCCCGGACACCGCCACCGGACCGTTGCTGGTCGGGGTGTACGTCGCGCCGTCGCACCGAGGCCGTGCGGCCGGCGTGACCGATGCGCTGCTCGACGCGATCGAGGCGTGGGCTTCCGGCCACGGCACCACGCTCCGTCTCCACGTGCACGAGCGCAACCTGCGGGCTCAGGCCTTCTACGCCCGACGCGGGTACGAGCTGACCGGGGCGACCGAGCCGTACGTCCTCGCGCCCGACGAGCGGGAGCTCGAGATGATCCGTCGACTCGACGGGGTCTCCTCATGACCGGCGCTGGGGTGCGGTGGCTGCTGCTCGACGTCGGTGGCGTGCTCGAGATGGTCGACGACGCGGCATGGCCCGCGCAGTTCCGCACGCGGTGGGCGGCTGCGTTCGGCATGACGGACGAGGAGTTCTCCTCGCGGTTGTCGGAGGCCGACCTGCCCGATGCCGCGCGACGGACCGGGGTCGACGACGAGTACTGGGGGAAGATCGGCGCCGCCCTTCGCGCCTCGGCCGAGGTGCTCGCGTCGATGCGAGCCGACTTCTGGGACGCGTACTGCGGCTCCTTGAACGAGCCGCTCTTCGAGTTCGTCGCCGGTCTGCGCGGGACGGTCGGGCTCGCGATCCTGTCCAATTCTGGTGACGGCGCCCGTCAGGAAGAGGAGCGACGATTCGGGTTCGCGGCCGTGTTCGACCCGATCTGTTACAGCCACGAGATCGGCGTCACGAAGCCGGAACCAGAGGCCTTCCGGATCGCACTCGACCAGCTCGCTGCCGCGCCCGAGGACGTCCTCTTCGTCGACGACGTGCCGGAGAACATCGAGGCTGCGCGGGCGATGGGGATCCGGGTGCACCTGCACGAGGAGACCGCGGACACGATCGCGGCGATCCGTGCGGCCGTGAGCGGAGGAGCGTGAGCGCCGCTACTGCGGAGCGCTGGATTCGGTGGGGTGCGACCCGGTGGTGAGCGACGCCACCCAGCCCCGCGCCGCGCGGAGGAGGTCGTCACGTGACGCGCCCTCGAACGCGCTGAGGCGCAGGAAGTGCTGCGTGATCGTGATGCCGAGGATGCCGCTCACGGTCAGCAACGCCCGCAGCCGGGCGTCGTCGCCGTCCAGCGAGCGCGCCAGGTTCTCGACCCGCTCGTCGAGGTAGCCACGCATGGTGTCCGCCGCCTCGGGCACCGTCAGCATCGACCGGACGAGCGCGGCCGTCTCGGCGGGGAGCGCGTCGAACCGGATGCCCAGGACGTCGAGCAGGTGGTCGGCCGCCGCGCGCTCGCTCCCACCGTCCGACGTGGCCGGCAGCTGCACGGCGGTCGCGAACAGCGCTGCCTTCGACCCGAAGTGCTGCATCACGAGCGACGGATCGATGCCCGCTGCTGCGGCGATGCTCCGGATCGTCGTGCCCTCGTACCCGTTCGCACCGAACTGCTGTCGAGCGGCTGCGCGGATGCGCTCGGCGGTCTGTGCGCGCTTCGCGTCGCGTGAGGTCTCGGCCATGCGTCTGACTCTACGGCGTTGAGCGAGGTGTACGGTTCACTCAACGCCGATGAGCGAGAACGTCGGTGCACGACCTGACGGAGGAACCCGATGACCCTGATCGCGATCGAAGAGCACTGGAACCACCCGGCCCTGACCGACGCCGTCAACGCCCTGCCCGAGGACCGCCGCGACCCCAGCACGGCGCTGGACGAACTCGGCGACAACGGCGAGCTGCTCCGTGACCTCGGTGACACCCGGCTCGCAGCGATGGACGCGCAGGGGATCGACGTCCAGGTGCTGTCCCTCGCGCCGCCCGGAGCGCAGCCGCTCGATGCCGCGGACGCGATCCCACTGAGTCGGCAGGCGAACGACATCGCGATCGCCGCGGTCGCGGACCACCCGGACCGGTTCCGCGCGTTCGCGACCCTGCCGATGGCCGACCCGGCCGCCGCCGTCGCCGAACTGGAGCGCACCGCCGGCCTCGGCTGCGTGGGGGCGATGGTCTACGGGCGGACCGGCGAGGTGCCGCTCGACGACCGCCGGTACGACGACCTCTTCGCCGTCGCGGCGTCGCTCGGGCAGCCGGTCTTCATCCACCCGCAGATCCCGTCGAAGCGCCTGCGCCAGGCGGCGTACGAGGGGTTCGACCCGATGGTCGAGCTCGGGTTGGCGACCTTCGGGTGGGGCTGGCACCTCGAGGCGGCGCGTGCGGCACTGCGCCTCATCGTCGGGGGTACCTTCGACCGGCACCCGGACCTGCAGGTCGTGCTCGGCCACTGGGGCGAACTGCTGCTCTTCTGGCTCGACCGTGCGGACAGCCTGTCGCGGGTCGCCGGACTCGAGCGGACGGTGTCCGACACCGTCCGCTCCAACCTCCACATCACCAGCTCGGGGATGCTCAGCCCCACGCTGCTCCGGCACGCGCTGGACGTCACGACGCCCGACCGGCTGCTGTTCTCCACCGACCACCCGTTCCAGCGACCCTCCGCCGCCGAGATCGACACGTTCCTGCAGCAGTTCCCCTCGGAGGCGGCCCGCGACGCGTTCACGTCGGGGAACGCACGTCGGCTGTTCGGGATCGGCGACCAGACGGATGCGGCATGATCGGTCCGTGCCCACCCCGAACGTGACCGCCGCGTACCGCGCTGCCCGTGACCAGTTGCTCTCCGCAGAGTCCGCCGATGCCGCCCGCGCCGCCTTCCGGTGGCCGGACCTCGGCGACACCTTCAACTGGGCGGACGACTGGTTCGACGTCATCGCGGCCGGGAACGACCGCATCGCGCTCTGGATCGTCGACGCGGCCGGCTCGGAACAGCGGCTCAGCTACGCGGAGATGGCCGCCCGGTCCGACCGCTTGGCCGTGCGCCTGCACGAGCACGGCGTCCGGAAGGGCGACCACGTGCTGGTCATGCTCGGCAACCAGCTCGAGCTGTGGGAGACGATGCTCGCGGTGATCAAGCTCGGGGCCGTGATCCTGCCGACGTCGACGATGCTCGACACCGCCGACCTGCAGGACCGCGTCGATCGCGGAGCCGTCGCACACGTCGTCACGAACCGCAGCGAGACCGCGAAGTACGACCACGTCCGCGGGGACTTCTCGCGTGTGGTCATCGGCGGCACGGCGGACGGCTGGACGGACTACCCGTCGGACCTCGGAGAACCAGCGCCCGCGGGGAGTCGCGACCGATCGTGGTCACCAAGACCTCCGATCCCTGCCTCGTCTACTTCACGTCGGGCACGACCTCGAAGCCGAAGATGGTCGTGCACACCCAGACGTCCTACCCCGTCGGACACCTCAGCACGATGCACTGGCTCGGTCTGCGGCCCGGAGACGTGCACCTGGCGATCAGCTCGCCCGGCTGGGGCAAGCACGCCTGGAGCTGCTTCTTCGCGCCGTGGATCGCCGAGGCGACCGTCTTCGTCCACGACACCCCGCGGTTCGATCCGGCCGCGCTCCTCGCCCAGCTGGAGTCCGCCGAGGTGAGCACGTTCTGCGCGCCGCCCACCGCCTGGCGGATGATGCTCCAGTCCGATCTCGGTGCGCGCCCTCGGGCACTGCGCGAGGTCGTGTCGGCCGGAGAACCACTGAACCCCGAGGTCATCGACCGGGTCGAACGCGCGTGGGGTCTGACCATCCGCGACGGCTACGGGCAGACCGAGACCACCGCGATCATCGGCAACGCCCCGGGCAGCACCGTCACCCCGGGCGCGATGGGCCGCGCGTTGCCCGGCGTCACCGTGACGCTGCTGGACCCCGTCACCGGGCAGCCCGGCGACGAGGGCGAGGTCTGCCTGGACCTCGACGAGCGACCGGTCAACCTGATGGCCGAGTACCTCGGCGACCCCGAACGGACCGCGGCATCGATGCGCGACGGCTTCTTCCACACCGGCGACATCGCGGTGCGGGACGCCGACGGGGAGCTGACCTTCATCGGTCGGACCGACGACGTGTTCAAGTCGTCCGACTACAAGGTGTCACCGTTCGAGGTCGAGAGTGCCCTGCTGCAGCACCCCGCCGTGGCCGAGAGTGCCGTCGTGGCCGCCCCCGATGACGCCCGGCTCAACGTCGTCAAGGCGTACGTGACGCTCGCCGCCGGCTTCGAGGCGACGGCGGACACCGCCGAACAGGTACTCGCGTACGCGCGGACCGCGCTCCCGGCGTACGCACGCGTGCGTCGGGTCGAGTTCGCGGAGCTGCCGAAGACCATCTCGGGCAAGATCCGGCGCGTGGAGCTGCGGGAGCGCGAAGAGCGCGCGGCCGCGAGCGGGGTGCCCGTCGACGGCGAGTGGCGCGACGAGCAGTTCCCGGGACTGCGCGCGTCCCGTCCGCAGCGACCGTCCACCGGCAGCTGACACGCGGCGCGGCACGTGGAACTGATCACCGACGTGTCCCGCGGCGCCTGGCTGCTCGCCCGCGCGGCGGCGTTCGGCACCGTGGGCGGGACGGTCGGAACCGGGTTCGAGGCCTCCGCGCGCATCCTCCACCCGGTGTCGGCGGATCGCGAGGACCGTTCGATCGTGGACGAGTGGGGCGACCACCCGAACGTCGAGTCGGCGGTGTGGCCGTGGGCGGAGGTCGCGGCTCGCACCGGGAAGACGTTGCATCCGCTGGTGCAGTGGCGGAGCCTGACCGGCCGGACCGACGAGTCCGACCTGGTGCTCGAGGACGGATGGCGCGTCCACCCGCCCGAGGAAGGCTGGTTCGAGCCGATCCTGCTCGCTGCGCTCACCGAGCACCTGGCCGAGGCCACTTCGACGCCGGACGATCTGGTCGCAGCGGTCTGGGGCGGGTGGGGTGATCTGAGCGGCGGTTCGACGCTCGCCGTCGGTTGGCAGGGCGCCGATCAGGCGACTACGGAGGAGATCGAGGCGATGCAGCGGTACGTCGTCGAGCAGCGAGCAGTGCACGACGGAGAACAGGCGGCGATCCGTGCTGCCCTCGCGGTCGAACGCTTCGACTGGCCGCACCGCGAGTGCTTCCTCCTCTCGATGACCCTGCCGCAGCTCGCCGACCCGACATGGCTGGACCGTGCCCGGATCGGGACGGTCGCGGACCTGCGCCACACCCCGCAGATGCTCTGGCCGGAAGACCACTCCTGGGTGCTCGCGTCGGAGATCGACTGGGACTCGACGATCGTCGCCGGGTCGCGTGCCCTGGTCGACGCGGTCCTGGCCGACGACCGGTTCGAGGCCTTCCCGGTCGACGAGGACAGCGACCTGACGTGGGACGGCGACCTGGTCAACGGTTGAACCGTGGCGGTGTCGGCGGCCTCGTCCGCCGCCTGTCGACTAGAGCCGAGCGGGGAACGCCGATCGTCGGCCGACCAGCGTGAGCAGCGCCGCGACCGCCCCGAACACGATCATCACCACGGCCAGGACCAGTCCGTCGAACACGGTCAACAGCGCGGCTCCGAAGACCCCGGCGACGAAGATCGCGATGTTGAACGCGACGGGCAGGAACGCGCTGGCGACGTCGGCGTTCTCCCCACCGGCTGTGGTGAGCGCCGCCTGCAGCTGCGTCGAGGCACCACCGAAGCTGACTCCCCACAGGACGGCGGCGACCAGGACGGCGACCGGCGATGCGTGGCCGACGAGCAGGACGACGCCGGTGACGACGAACAGTCCGACGCTCAGGTGGAGCAAGGGGCGGGGGTGCCGATCGAGCAGTGCTCCGGTGATCACGACGCCGAGGATCGCCGCGATGCCGTAGACGAGGAGGACGAGTCCGGCGCTGAGGTCGGTGCCGGTCACCCGCAGGTACGGGGAGATGTAGGTGTAGATCGTGTTGTGCGCGACCATCCACGTGGCGATGACGGCGAGGATGATCGCGATCCCACGGATGCGGAACACCTTGACCACGGAGAGCTTCGCAGTGCCGGTCTGCCCGGGTGCGTCCGGCACGAACGCCGCGATCAGCGCGAGGATGACGACCCCGACGAGGCTGAGTCCGATGAACGACCAGCGCCAGTCCAGGGCGGTGCCGATGAACGACCCGAGCGGCGTGCCGAGCGCGAAGCCGACGGGGGCGCCCGTGGAGACGATGGCGAGCGAGACGCCTGCGAACCGCGCGGGACTGATGCGCCGCGCGTAGGTGGCGAACATGCCCCAGATGATCCCGGAAGCCGCGCCGGCGACGAACCGCGTGACGAGCGCGATGGTCACGTTCGGGGCGAACGCGGTGAGGGTGTTCGCGATGATCAGCACGGCGATGGCCGTCGTGATCAACGGCTTGCGGCGCAAGCCCCGCGTGAGTGCGATCGCCGGCACCGTGACGATGACCGTGCCGATCGCGTAGGCGCTGACGAACAGTCCGACCGTGCCCTCGGACGTCCCCATGCCGTCCGCGATGACCGGCAGGAGGCCCGCGGGCATGGTCTCCATGGCGACGAGCACGAACCCGATCGCCGCGAGCAGTGCGAGCGGGAACCACGGCAGCCGGTCGTCGGCAACCGGAGTGGTCGACGGAGCCGACGGGGTCGTGGTCACGAGGGGGTCCATGTCCCTGACGCTAGGGCGGCTCGAGCGGCGGGAGGGAGGTTCTGCTCGACCCCGTTTCGGCAGAGCCTCACTCGTTGCGCGGAAGTGGTCTTCGCTGGGGGCATGACCGAACCCCAGACCTTCTTCATCACCGGGACCAGCCGCGGTATGGGCGCCGAGTTCGCGCGCGCCGCCCTGGACGCCGGACACCACGTCGTCGCGACCGGGCGGGACCCGGAACGTGTCGTCGCAGCGGTCGGCCAGCACGACGAGCTGCTCGCCGTCGCGCTGGACGTCACGGACGAGCGCACCGTCCGGAGCGCGGTCGAGGCAGCGATCGAGCGGTTCGGCCGCATCGACGTCCTCGTGAACAACGCCGGGAGCTTCCAGGGCGGGTTCTTCGAAGAAGTCTCCCCGGAGCAGTTCCGCGCGCAGATGGAGACGAACTTCTCCGGTGCGATGAACGTCACCCGCGCGGTGCTCCCCGTCATGCGGGCGCAGGGCTCCGGTCGGGTCATCAGCATCAGCTCGACCGCCGGCATCGTCGCCGGTGCCGGTGGGAGCGCGTACGCCGCGTCGAAGTTCGCGCTCGAGGGGTGGATGGAAGCGCTGCACGACGAGGTCCTGCCGTTCGGCATCCACACCACGGTCGTCGAGCCCGGCTTCTTCCGGACCGACCTGCTCGCGGAGGGCAGCTCCACGTTCTGGGGCGACGTCCACCTCGACGACTACCGGTCCGCGTCGGACCAGACCAAGGAGTTCTTCCGCGACATGGAGGGCAAGCAGAGCGGCGATCCGGCGAAGCTCGCCCGGACGCTCCTCGCCTTGACCGAGATGTCCGCACCACCGGTGCGCCTCGTCGCCGGTGCGGACAGCGTCGAGGGGGTCGTGCGGAAGGCGCAGCAGCTCATCGAGCAGGCGCGGGCGTTCCCGGAACTGACCACGTCGCTCGACCTGGACGACCAGTCGAACTGAGGAGGGCGACCGGGTAGCACCGGGACACAGCGCGCCGATCCCGCTCCGGCGTGCAGCCCGCGGCAGCGAGGCTGGGTCGGTGCGCTCTCGTCTCGTCATCGGACTCCTCGTCGCCCTCGCCTGCACCGTGCCGCTCACCGCGTGCTCGGCGGCCGAAGGACTGGCACGCGACGCGCTGCGGTCCGGTGGATCGGGCGGCTCCGAGACGGCGGTGTGTCCGAGCGGCGAAGCGCCGGCACCGGGGGCAGCGAACCCGGACCCGACACCGACCCCGGCGCCGACGCTCGACCCCGCCGTCGCGAGCCAGGTGCGCACCGCCCTCCGACAGGTCCGTGCGCTCCCGGCCGTCGCTGAGGCGACGCAGACGACCACGAACACCCCCAGTTCCGCCCCGGACCCGAGCTGCTCGACCCGGTGGGTCACGTCGAACCACTTTGCGTCGCGGTTCACGGTCACGATGGACCCCGACGCGACCTCGCCCGAGGCCGGAGCCGTCCCGACGACGATGGCCACCGAACTGGCGTGGACCGGCGTCTCCCTGACGCTGACCGTGCCGGCGGACGAGGGGCACATCGCCAGCACCGTCCACTACGACGGCACGTTCGACCAGCAGATCCCGACGTCCACGTCCACTGCGGTGGCGCAGGGACTGGCGACCCTCGCCGCGACCCCGCACGTGACCGGGCTCGAGGCCTCGATCCCGTACACGATGCGCGTTGACTACGGTTCGCTCATCATCGGCGTGGACTCGGAGGACCAGGGCGTCCTCGACCGCGTCCGCGCCGTGATCGACACGACGGCCTTCGCGGACACGACCCTGCACGGTTCGTTCGGCAACGGCGCGAAACCGTGACCCGCCGCCCGCCATACTGAACCGATGACCCGCGCGCTGCTCCTCGTCGACATCCAGCTGGACTACTTCCCGGGTGGGGTGTTCCCCCTCGTCGAACCCGAGGCCGCTGCCACCGCCGCCCGCGCCGTGCTCGACTCCTTCCGCGCCGCCGGCGACCTGGTGGTGCACGTCTTCCACGTGTCCACCGACACCGACGCCACGTTCTTCGTGCCGGGCACACCGGGCCTCGACTTCCACCCGTCGGTCGCGCCCGTCGACGGCGAGCCGATCCTCGAGAAGCACGCACCGAACAGCTTCATCGGCACCGGACTCCAGGAACTGCTGACCGACGCCGGAGTCGACGAGGTCACCATCGTCGGGATGATGAGCAGCATGTGCATCGACTCGACGACCCGGGCCGCGCACGAGCTCGGCTTCACCGCGACCGTCGTCGCCGACGCGTGCGCCGCGCCGGACCTGACGCTCGGGGGCGTCACCGTCCCGGGCGCGAGCGTCCACGCCGCCTTCATGGCGGCGCTCGACGGCAGCTTCGCGACCGTCACGACGAGCGACGCGCTCAGCCGCTGACGTCCGCAGGGCGCGTTCGGGGCACTGAGACCAGGGCGAAGCGGACGGGAGGCCCGTGGCGGCCCCGCCCCGCGCCTCCCGTCCGCCAGCCGGCTCAGTTGATGATCTCGCCGCGCTCGTCCGCGCGCAGTGCGGCCAGTCGCTCGCGCCAGAGGCGCAGCGTCTCCGGGGTGAGTCGGGGCCAGTCGGTGACCTCGCGGACGATCCGCACGGGTTCGCTGCTGCGGTAAGACCGGGTCGGGTTGCCGGGGAACTTCTTGTCGGTGACGTTGGGGTCGTCCTCCCAGGGGCCGGTCGGCGCGACCTCGTAGACCCGCGGTTCGGCGTCTCCGGCGGCGAGTTCGGCCGCGAGCCCGGCGCCATCGGAGACCGCCGTGAAGTAGACGTGGTTCATGACCACCTCGGGGCGGTAGTTCGACCGGAAGCCCGCGGTGAGCAGGTCGCCCGGCACGAGGTCGGCCTTCGTGCCGTGGAAGAACGGTCCGTCGTCCTGTGCCTGCTCCACGGCGTCAGGCTACGCCGAACGGGTCCGGCCCCCGCGCACCTGACACATCCCCCTTCCGACGGACGCGCCGCCGGACACCCCTGCAATAGCGTGGCCGCCGTGATCGAAGTCAGCCACCTCACCAAACAGTACGGTCCGAAGACCGCCGTGGACGACGTCTCGTTCGTCGTCCGACCCGGCAGTGTGACCGGCTTCCTGGGGCCGAACGGCGCCGGGAAGTCCACCACGATGCGCATGATCATGGGCCTCGACCGGCCCACCGCGGGGAGCGCGACGGTGAACGGCCAGCCGTACACGACGTTCCGCGACCCGCTCCGACAGGTCGGTGCCCTGCTCGAGGCGAAGGCGGTCCACTCGGGCCGCAGCGCCTACAACCACCTGCTCTCGCTCGCGGCGACCCACGGTATCCCGAAGGCCCGCGTGCACGAGGTCATCGACATGACGGGCCTCGAGTCCGTGGCGAAGAAGCGCGTCGGCGGGTTCTCGCTCGGCATGGGGCAGCGCCTGGGAATCGCTGCCGCACTGCTCGGCGACCCGAAGACCCTGATCCTCGACGAGCCCGTCAACGGCCTCGACCCCGACGGCGTGCTGTGGGTCCGGCAGCTCGCCCGCCGGATGGCCGCCGACGGTCGCACCGTGTTCCTGTCCAGCCACCTGATGAGCGAGATGGCGCAGACTGCCGACCGCGTGGTCGTGCTCGGCCGCGGGAAGGTCCTGGCCGACGCCCCGATCGCCGAGTTCGTCGCCGGTGGGGGCGCCGCACCGGGCGCCGCCGGCGGTGGCAGCCGGGTCATCGTCCGGACGCCGTCGCCCGAGCAGTTGTTCCAGGCCATCGGCCCGAACGCGACCGTCACGCCGCGCGAGGACGGCACCTTCCTGGTCGTCGGTCCCGACGCACCGACGGTCGGCAACATCGCCGCCCAGGCCGGCGTCGCACTGCACGAACTCACCCCGACCGGCGCGAGCCTGGAGGAGGCCTACATGGCCCTCACCCGCGACGACGTCGAGTACCGATCGGAGGGCACCCGATGAGCGCCACCACCCCGCCCGTCACCCGGGCACACTCGGCATCCGTGCCGGACAGCGTCCGCCTGTCGTTCCCACGCCTGGTCCGCAGCGAGTGGATCAAGCTGCGCAGCATCCGGTCGACGATCTGGTGCTTCGCGATCCTGGCCGTCCTGACGATCGGCATGGCCGGACTGCTCGGCGCGTTCGTCGTCTCGCCGGACAACGCGCCGCAGGACGTCGCGAACGGCAGCTTCGTGAGCATCAACACCACCGGCGTCTCCCTCAGCGCGCTCGTCGTCGGCGTGCTCGGCGTGCTCATCATCACCGGCGAGTACGGCACCGGTCAGGTCCGCTCGACCTTCACCGCCGACCCTCGACGCACCGGTGTGATCCTCGCGAAGGCCACTGTCCTCGCGCTCACCACCTTCGTCGTGAGCGTCGTGGCGACGTGGATCGGCGTGGTCCTGTCGGCGCTGCTGCTGGCGTCCGACAGCACGAGCCCGCAGATCGGCGACCCGTCGGTGTTCATGCCGATCCTCGGCTCCTCGGTGTACGTGACGCTCCTCGCGCTGCTCGCCTACGGCATCGGGCTGCTGGTCCGGTCCAGTGCCGGTGGCATCGCCATCACGCTCGGCATCCTGCTCGTCCTGCCGGTGATCCTGTCGCTCGTGGCGGGGCTGCTGAACGCCGAGTGGATCGCTGACGTCCTGAAGTTCCTGCCCGACCAGGCCGGCAGTCAGCTGTTCATGTACCCGTACACCGGGCAGGAAGCGGGCCCGACGAGCGGCGTGGTCCTGAACGGCTGGGGTGGCTTCGGCGTCCTGGCCGCCGAGGTGCTCGTCGTGGGTGCACTCGCGCTGACGGTCGCACGTCGACGCGACGTCTGACCCGACCGACCGCACAGCGTTCCGCGACGTCCCACCTGTCGATCGACAGGTGGGACGTCGTTCGTTGTGCCTGCATCGACTGGCCCCTGGCCTCGCTAGGCTCACGGCGTGCGACACCTCCCCGCCCTGGTCCTGCCGGCGCTCGCCGTCGTGGCCCTGCTCGCCGGCTGTTCATCGGCGCCGCCCGTCGACGAACAGGCCCTCGGCAAGTGGAAGACGCAGCAGGAGGCGAGGACCGAGACCGAGGACGCGGTCCTCGGGGTGCTGAGCGCCGACACGAGCCCCGGCGACGAGGACCCGGCCCATCTCGAGCCCGGCGTCCGCGTGCAGTTCCCGGACTCGCGGACGATCGACCACCTCGAGTTCTCCTGCTACGGCAACGGGCACATGCGCGGCATCGTGCGGACGGTGCTGCCTGGCGGACCGCAGAGCATCGAACTCGATCCGATGGACTGCCGCGACAGCCCGCACCAGATCGAGCTGTCATCGAGCAAGGCCGTCGACAGCGTCGCGTTCAACGACTTCGACAGTGACCGGCCGAGCGCCTGGCGACTCGTCATCGTCGGTCCGGGCCCCTCGGGGAGTGACTACCGCAGCACCTGGTAGCGGTGCAGCGTGACCCCGTTGTGGTACTCCCGCTGCTCGAGCAGGTCCAGCAGCACCGGCGGTCGCACGCCCGTCACCGGCGGGTCGAACAGCGGCCGACCGGCGCCGAGCACCGCGGGGTGCGTGTAGAGCAACAGCTCGTCGAGCAGCCCCGCGTCGAGCAACTGCGTCGCGAGGTTCGGACCGCCGACACCGATGTCGCCCTCGGACTCCTCGCGCAGGACGGCGAGCTGCTCGATGGCGTCGTCGCCCCCGACGACCCGGGTGTTGTGGTCGGCGCTGGTCCGGGTGCGCGAGACCAGGACCTTCGGCTGGTCGGTCCAGACCTCGCCGTACTCGCGCATGAACGCCGGCATCGACTCGTCGGCGCGGGCGTCCGGCCAGAACGGGTCCATCATGTCGCGGACGACCCGCCCCTCGACGGACAGGGTCATCGCCGCGGCGCGGGCGTTGAACTCGCGGTGCAGCGGCTCGTCGATCCGCATCCACTCGGGTCCCTCGACGTCGCCGAGTTCACCCTCGTCGCGCTCGACGAAGCCGTCGATCGACACGTTCATCCAGTACACGAACCTCGCGGGCATCGCTGACTCCTTCGTCGCGCGGAACCGGACGGAACCGGCCCGGTCCGCTGCGCGCGAGCGTACGCTCGCGCACGCAGCCCTTCCTCGACGATGAGAGCGAGCACCCGTGCGCCGAACAGTCGCAACCATCCTCGCCGTCGCGACGCTCACGGCGGTCGCGGCCACGGGCCTCGCGGTCGGCCCCGCCGCAGCGTCCACGCCCGTGGCGGACCGGACCACCGGACACAGCGGCTCGGGACACGGCGCGGCCGCGCCGACCCACCGGAACCCGGTCGCGCTCAGCCTGCCCGACGGCGAGACGGCGGCGAGCTGCGCCGACCCGACCGCGATCCGCGGCGTCGGGCGCGACCGCAACTGGTACCTGTACTGCACGACCGACGCGTTGACGGCGACGGAGCAGAACGCCGACGGGTCGCTCGTGCAGCACGGTGTGCCGACCTACCGGTCGACCGACCTGACGCACTGGACGTACGTGAACGACGCGTTCCCGACGCGACCGGCCTGGGTGGGGTCCGCCAACGGTATCTGGGCACCGGACGTCGTGTACCGCGCGGGCGACCGCGGTCGTGCGGGCACCTGGTACCTGTACTACGCCGCGTCGGACACGCCCTCGGCATCGGCACCGACCGGCGGGGGATCCGCGATCGGCGTCGCGACGAGCTCGAGCCCGACCGGTCCGTGGACGGACTCCGGCGGCCCGGTCGTGGCACCGCAGACCGCCGCGAACGGCACCGGGGCGCGCTGGGCGTTCGACCCCGAGGTCATCACCGACAAGGGCACCACGTACCTGTACTTCGGCAGCTACTTCGGCGGCGTCAACGTCCGCACGCTCAGCGCCGACGGACTCCGCTCCGACCCCGCGAGCGAGCGGCAGATCGCGATCGACAACCGGTACGAGGGCGCCTACCTGACGCGCCACGACGGCTGGTGGTACTTCATGGGCTCCGCCACGAACTGCTGCAACGGCGCCCTGACCGGCTACGGCGTCTTCGTCGCCCGGTCGCGCAGCCCCTCGGACCGTTCACCGACCAGGACGGTGTCGCGATCACGAGCACCCGGGTCGGCGGGACACCCTCCTCGCGCAGAACGGCAACCGCTGGGTCGGCACCGGGCACAACACGGTGGTCACCGACCTCGCCGGCCAGGACTGGATCATCTACCACGCGGTCGACCGCGGCGACCCGTACTACGCCGGGCAGCCGACGTACACGAAGCGGCCGGCGCTCATCGACCCGCTCGACTGGCGGCACGGCTGGCCCGTCGTGCGGGGTGGGGCGGGACCGTCCGACACGGTGCAGCCGGGGCCGGTCGCACAGCCGGGACAGCGTGCGACCTACCGGGCGACCACCGCACCCGTCGACGTGCCCGGACGGACCATCCGCGCGCTGTCGACCTCGTTCGACGGCACCACCCTCCCCACGGCGCTCCGCTGGACCCGTGAACCCGACCGCTCGACCTGGACCGTCGGCGGCGGCACGTTCCGCTGGCAGACGCAGGACGCCGACATCCACCCGCCGGCGACGCCACTCGCCTCGGTCCTGTCCGAACCGGCGCCGCAGGGCGACTACGTGCTGCAGACGACCGTCGCGGTGGACACCCCCGCCACCGGCGACGGCGTGAACTACGTGCAGGGCGGACTGATCGTGTGGGGCGACGACGGCGACTACGTCCGGCTGACGTCGAACTCGATCTTCAACACCCGGCAGACGGAGTTCGGCAAGCAGGTGTCCGGGCAACCGGCCGGCGCGCCGAGCTACGGCAACACGGTCGTCGGGCCGGTCGGGGACACTACCACGCTCCGGATCGTGCACCGGGCCGTCGGCGGGGAGCACCGGTACACCGCCTGGACGAGCGTCGACGGGCGGCACTTCGTCCGTGGCGGGACCTGGACGGCGGACCTCGGGAGCGCCCCGAGGATCGGGCTCATCTCGCTCGGCGGCGCCGGGTTCACGAGCACGTTCGAGGACCTGCGGGTGAGCACGGTGGTGACGCACCGGCGGTGACGGACGCGTGGTCGCGTGCGCAACGCGGGCGCGGCTCGAGTGGGTGACCGAAGGAGGACGGGAGGCACGGTGCCAGCTGGCACCGTGCCTTCCGTCCGCTCCGTGGTCGCGTTCAGCGCACGTCGTGGAGTCGCACCGTGCGCGACGCCGGGGGAGAACCCTCGAGCGTCACGCTCTCCTGCGCCCTCGCCCCGGTACCCGCATCCGTCGCCCCGCACCTCGGGCTCGAACCCGGGGCGCCGTGCCACCGGCTGACCCGGCGCTCACTCGTCGACGGCCTGCCCGCCGCGTGGGGCGTCGAGTGGGTGCCCCGCTCGGTCGTCCCCGAACTCGGGCAGGCGCTGCGGGTGCGGAACTCGCTCTACGACGTGCTGCGCGAGGCCGACGGCGCCGAGCCCGTCCGCCGGTGGGTGCGCGCCGGTGCGGACGTGGTCACCGACGAGGTCGCCCGGCACCTGGATCTCGACGAGGTCACCCTCGGGTGGTTCATCGAGAGCTGCACCGTCGACGCCGGCACCGGGCGGCCGCTCCTGGTGAGCGAGCGCTGGATCCGGGCCGACGCGATGCGGGTGCTGTTCGAGAGCGGGCCGACGGGCTGACGCGTCGGCGCCCCTGCCCCGCGCACGCCGTGCCGTCGCGCACGCCGTGCCGCGGCGCCGTCCATCCGGAGAACGCCGCAGGCCACCACGATCCCCGTCGGGATGGGAGGATGCACCGACGCCTGCCCGCACCGAGAACGAGGTTCGATGAGTCCGACCGAGGACCCCCAGTCCGCGGCCCCACTACTCGACGGGCGCTACCGACTCGAACACGCCATCGGCCAGGGCGGCATGTCCGTCGTGTACCGCGGCATCGACGAGAGCCTGCACCGCCCCGTCGCGGTCAAGGTGTTCCACGCCGGCACCGTCGACATCGCCCGGCAAGAGGCCGAACTCGGCGTGCTCGCCTCGCTCGAGCACCACAACCTCGTCAGCCTGCTCGACACCGGCGTCGTCACCGGCCACGACGGCACCCACCAGCGGTACCTCGTGATGGCGCTGGTCGTCGGCCAGGACCTCGAGGAACGCCTCGCCGTCGGCCCGCTCGCCTCCCGCCACATCGCCGAGATCGGCTACGACATGGCCGAGGCGCTGCACTACATCCACAGCCACGGCGTCGTGCACCGCGACATCAAGCCGTCGAACATCCTGCTCGTCGACTACGGCAACGACTCCGACCGCGCCCGCGCGCGGCTCACCGACTTCGGCATCGCGCTCGCCGCGGGCGTCGAACGCATGACCGCCGACGGCGTCACCACCGGCACGGCCGCCTACCTGAGCCCCGAGCAGGCCCGCGGCGGCGACGTCGGGAGCCCGAGCGACGTCTACTCGCTCGGCCTCGTGCTGCTGCAGTGCTTCACCCGCCGTCGCGAGTTCCCCGGTTCGCTCGTCGAGTCCGCGGTCGCCCGGCTGTCCCGCGACCCGGTCGTGCCCGAGCCGCTGCCCGAGCACTGGAAGCAGCTGCTCCGTGCGATGACCGCGCAGGATCCGGCCGCACGCCCCGCCGGTGCCGAGCTCGTGACGCTGCTGCGCGACGTCGTCATCACCGAGACCGCCGGCACCGACCACGTCGTCGACACCACGGCGGCGGCTCCGGCCGCGTCTGCCGGAGCACCGCGAGCCGACGTCGACACGGCCCGCCCAGCGACGCTCGACACCCTGCCCGACGAGGCCCTGCACCGCACCACCGCGATGGCCGCCCGCCTGTTCGACGCGCCCATCGCCCTGGTCGAGGTGCTCGACGAGGACCGCGCCTGGTCGCAGTCGTACATCGCTGAGGGCGTCGACGAAGCAGCGCGCAACATCAACTTCGGCAACGGCTTCGCGCCCGTCGCGGTCCCCGTCGTCATCCCGGACGGGTCGATCCACCCGGACATGCAGCACAGCCCGCTCGTCACCGGCGCGCTCGGCATCCGGTTCTACGTGAGCGTGCCGCTCGTCCGCCACGACGGTGTCCCGATCGGGACCCTCGCGGTGCTCGACACGAAGCCGCGGCAGGCGACCGAGGCCGACCTCGCCAACCTGCACGACCTGGCCGCGCTCGCCGTCACACAGCTCGAGATCCGGCAGGAGTCGCTCCGCACGACGAGCGACTCCCTGCCGGTCGCTCAGGTGACGGGGCAGCAGGAGGGCGCGCGGCCCTAGACGGTTGCCGCTGGCGGACGGGAGGCCCGGTGCGGGCCCGCCCCGCGCCTCCCGTCCTCCCGCGGTCGCGTCTCGTGCGTCGGTCCGGTCGCGTGCCTGCGCACCTGCGCACCTGCGCGCGCCCGCGTGCCCGCTCGGTCGGCGCGCGCTGGACGCCGAGCGGGCGAAATGCCCGGGTTGCGCGCCCCGCGACCCGGACATTTCGCCCGCTCGCGGGCACATGCCGCGACTCGCATGCATCCGCTGGAATACGAGTACCCGCACGCGCGAGCGGGCGAAATGCCGGGGTTGGGAGTCGGCGGGCCGGGGTATTTCGCCCGCTCGCCGGAGTGGAGGGCGTCGCCGGCGCGGGAACGGCGGCGCGGTGGCACCTGCACGGGAGGTGGCGTGGGCTGCGGCGTCGGCCCTACTGTCGGTTCGTTGCGCGGCACCGGCCGCCACGGAGGGATCGCACTGTGTTCATGGATCTGTCCGGGTCGCACGTGTTCGTGCTCCTGCTGATGCTGGCCCTCGAGGTCCTCGCGCTCGTGCAGGTCTGGCGTGACCGTCGGCGCACGTTCTTGGTCAAGGTCGTCTGGGCGCTCGTGATCCTGGCGCTGCCGGTCATCGGCGTGCTGGGCTGGGCCGTCAACTGGCTGCTCGGCAGAGCTGCGGAAGCGCTGCAGAGACGGAACGCCTGACCGCCGATCCCGGCTGGTCGGGCACTGCCCCTATCGGTTCAGGCGGCGCAGGCGCATGCTGTGCGAGGTAACCGGAACCCGAATCCGCAAGTGGCCGAAGCACGCTCGGCCCGTGGGGAGGGAGCGCCTCACTGGACGTCAGTCGAGCGTCGACGCTTCCTTCCTGTCCTGTTCCGGAGCTCGTCCCGCCGCGATTCGGGTGTCGCGACCGGACGGGAGGGACGTGCGCGTCCCCGCGAGCCGGGCCCTCACCGTCGCCCGGCTCGTGCAACTCACTCGGTGAGGACAGCCGCGTAGGCGCGGACCGACCGGTGGTAGCGGGGGAGCGTCGGTTCGACGGCCTCGATCGCGACGCGGAGCGCCTCGTCGTGACGGCCGGCACTGTGCAGGGCGAGCGCGAGGAACACCTTCGGCGCGGCACCGGTGGACGGGTGTTCCGGGGCGTCGCGGAGCATCGCGATGGCTTCGTCGACGCGGTCGAGGTTCCGCAGGGTCGAGGCGTGCTGCACGACCATCTGCGCTGCACGGGCGGGATCGACGTCGGCGAGTCCCGCGGCGGTGGCGGCTGCGTAGTGGACGTCGGCCTCGGCCTCGTGGCCGCCGGAGTCGTTCGCGCCGCCGAGCTCGAACGCGCCGAGGGCCGGGTGCGGCGCAGCGTCGGCGAGTTCGCGCATGCGGTCGATGCGCTGCTGGTCGTCGATCGTGTCGTCGGCCCAGAGTGCGGCGACGCGGGCTTCCCAGTTCTGCGGTGCTCATCGGTCCAGCGTATTGCCGCTCGGCGTCGCACCGTCGGCGACCGTCGCACCGTCGGCGACTGTCGCACCGTCGGTGACTGTCGCGCGGAAGGACCGGACGAGCGGGACGCCGGGGCGAACGAGCGCCGGCGCACGCCAGGCGAGGGCCGAACCGATCGCCGGGTACTCGGCGGCCCGGACGAACCAGGGATCGCGGTGGTCGAGCGCTTCGAGTCGGATCGTGGCCGGCGCTCCCTCGAACACCGCGGACCACTCCACCCAGGGCGCGACCGAGCCGTGCACCGCCGCCTCGCCCTGCGCGTCAGCGGTCCGGACGACCACGTCGGTGCAGTCGGCGAAGCGCCAGAAGAACCCGCCGTACCCGGCGCCGACCCGGCCGTTGCTGCCCGGACCGCCGAGGTGCACCACGGCGTCGCCGGGGGTTCGGAACGAGGACGACCAGGTCAGTTCCCACCCGGAGTCGACGGCGCGCCAGGTGAGGGTACGGTCCTCGTGCAGGACGACCGTGTGGTCGGGGCCGCGCCAGACGAGTTCCTGGACCGTGCCGCCGCCGTGCGGAGCGGGGTGCTGCTCGGCGCGCACGACGTCGACGCGGCCGTGGTCGTCGCGCCACACGTAGCCCGGGCCGTGCACGTAGGTGCGGCCGCCCCAGCAGTTCACGCCGTCGACGTCCGGGATCGCGACCCCGACGCCGCAGTGCCAGTCGTGGTCGGCCGGGTGGTGGGCGCTCAGGACGGTGCCGCCGAGGGTCCGCACCGGGTGCAGGTACGGACGCGGCGACGACGTCGCGATGGTCCCGGAGCCGTCGAGTTCCGTCGCCACCGAGCCTCCCTCGACGCGCAGGGCCTGCAGCACCTCGTCGCGCGCGGTGTGGGCCCAGGGCGCACCGACCTCGGAGAACAGCGCTCGTGCGTCGGCGGCGCGGTCGACGATCGCCTCGACGTCGGCGACGAGCGGACGACGGGCGGGCCCTCGCCCTCCCACGTCACCCAGGGGTGGTCGATGCGGACGGGCTCGGCGGCACGAACGGCCTCGAGCACCTCGACGAACGCACCCGTGGAGACCAGGGGGACGAGCAGTTCGTCGCCGCGGGACCGGTGGGCGAGCAGGTTCTCGAGCAGGTCCGTCCGGCCGAGGGTCCGGGTGGTGTCGTTGACGGTGACCTCGTCGGCCGTGTAGTGCAGCACGGCGCTCCCGGCGGCGCCGCGGACCCGCACGGTCGGCAGGACCTCGGACGGAGCGCAGAGGGTCAGGGCCGCGGTGGCTTCGAGCCCGGCGCTGGTCGTGACCCGGACGGCCGAGGTGTCGTCGCCCTCGATGTCGTTCGCCCGGAACAGCTCGACCTCGACGCGCCTGACGTCGGACGCCCGACGGCAGCCGACGAGCGCCAGGGCCGTCGCGACCGCGTGGGCGAGCGGGTTCGTCACGACGCCGTCGAGGACGTCGACCCCGCCGATCCGGCGTCGGCCGGCCCACGTGGAGCGGTCCCAGTACGCCTGGTTCCTCGTCCACGTGCCGACGGCAGCAGCGGAGCGGACCGGACCGACGAGCGACCCGTCACGGAAGGCCGGCAGGGCGTCGGACCCGAGGCTCTGGAACCCGACCTGGACGACCCGGCCGGTGCGCCGCTCGGCGTCGAGCAGGGTGGCGAGGGCACCGCGGGTGGTCACCGGGGTTTCTCGAGCAGGACGTCGGCACCGGCTTCGAGGGCAGCGAGCGCCAACGGCAGGTGCGCGGCGATCGGGGCGGCGATGACCACGACGTCGACCGGGCCGTGGTCGCGAGCCGCCAGGACGTCGGCCACGACGACCACACCGGCGTCGGTGGTGGTGTCGAGCGTCGGGTCGACCACGGCGGTCAGCGTGCAGACCCCCGCGGCGACGAGCCGGTCGATGTTCGCGCGGTGGTGCAGGCCGTAGCCACGCGCACCGACGAGCACCACGCCGGGCAGGGTCATCGAACGGTGCCGATCGTGATGCGCGTCGTGCCGGGGGAGCGACCGGTCACGTGGACGTGTTCGCCGTCCGGTCGGTCGGTGCCGCCGAGGAACGCGTAGTCCTGTCCGGGCGCGTAGAACGCCGGCTGGGTCGGACCGCTGCCGTTGCCTGCCCCGAAGGACACGGCGTCGTCGCCGACACGGTAGGTGCCGGTCCCGTCGGCGAGGACGGTCTCCCCGGTCGCAGCGTCGGTGCTCACACCCGTGAACGTACCCCCGCCGCGGAACGTCAGCTGGAGCGACCACGGCACGTCGGCGCCCTCGGTCGTCACGTCGAGCGAGACCGCGTCCGGCGTGACGGTGACGTCGACCGTCGTGGTGAGGGAGACGGTGTCCGCCGCGCGCGCACCGAAGGACATCGACGCCGAGAACCGGCCCTCGTCACCGAGCGCGTAGGCGCCGTCGGTCCGTCGAGCCGCGGCGGGCAGGGGCTGGTGGTAGCCGGCGGACACGGTCTCGGTGAGTCGGTACCGCCCGTCGCCGAGGGACTCCAGCGACGTCGGACGGAACGGTCCGAGCCCGAAGAACTCCCGCGACAGCCGGACGTCTGTCAGCGCGACCGAGCCCGCGAACACCCGCAGGAACGTGGGGCTGTTCGCCAGGCCCGATCGGACGTGGCCCTGTGACGGCACGTCCGACCCGGCGAACAGGACGACGCTGCGGTCCTGTTCTCGGACGTGCACGAGCCTGGCGTCGGCGAAGGTGTGCACGGCCGGTTCGAGCGGCGCACCGACGGGCAACGGACGGGCGAGCAGCGGATCCGTCATCGCGCGTGCGGCGACCGCACCGGGCTGCCACGTCTCGGCGTCGGCGGCCCGGGCAGCGACTTCGGCGAGGTCGGCGCGGTCGTCGAGCACGGCCAGGTGCCAGAGCAGGGGAGCGAACGCGCCGATGCCGAACGCCTGCGACTGGTCCTGGCGGCGGGACTGGACGGTCTCGACGGTGTCGTCGGGCAGCAGCAGCGCGAGGGTGGCGTCGAGGGACCGGCGCACGGGGTCGAGCAGCTCCGGCCGGTCGAGCACCGAGGCGAGGACGAGGAACGACGGGCACGAGACGGCAGCCGCGTAGTTCGGGCTGCGCTCGGACCACAGCCCGTCGTCGTCGAGGTCAGCACGCTCGGCGAGCCACTGGTCGATCCGCTCGACCAGTGGTGGTGCCGGGTGCAGTCGGTGGATCCGGGCGAGGGCGGCCGACACCTCCCACCGGTGGTTCGGCGTGTGCACGCCACCGGTGAGCAGCGCCGGCGTTGCACGGTGCACGATCCGGTCGAGGTCATCGGCGAGCACCGCGGCCGCCGGGACCGACGCCCGGTACGGCGCGAGTAGTTCGAGGGCGTCGCAGACGTCGTTCACCGTGAACGCCGAGTCCGGCGGGGAGAGCACGTTGTCGCCGCCGACGAACGTGCCGCCGGGGGACTGCCGGGCCGCGAGGTGCCGGACCCAGCCGTGCGCGGTGGCGAGGTCGTCGTCGGGAAGGCGATCGGGGCCTCCCGTCCGCTCGTTCCGGACCCACGCCCCGACCAGGGTGAGGGCACGCGCCATCAGTTCCCGGTGCTGCAGCGCAGCCGGATCGTCGTCGGCGAGCCGGAGGCGCGCGACGGCGGCGTCCGCGGCCGGCCCGACCGCGTCGAGGAAGCCCATCAGTCCTTGAGTCCCGCGTTGAGGTCCGCGCCGTTCACGTACTTCTGGAACACCAGGTAGATGAGCACGAGCGGGATGATCGAGGTCACCGAGGCGCCGAGCAGGACGGTCCAGTTGACGTTCTCGGCCCCGACGATGCTCTGCAGCGCGATCTGGATCGTGAACTGGTGCGGGTCGTTGAGCACCAGCAGCGGCCAGATGTAGTCGTTCCACCGCCACTGGAACGAGAAGATCGCGAGCGTCAGCATGATCGGACGGGAGATCGGCAGCATGATCCGCCAGAAGATCCCGAACTCGCTCGCACCGTCGATGCGCGCGGCCTCGACCAGGTCGTCGGGCACCGTGATGAAGAACTGCCGGAACATGAAGATGCCGGTCGCGGTGATGACCGACGGCACGATGATGCCGGCCAACGAGTCGTACATGCCGAGGTCGCGGATGACGATGAAGGTCGGCGCGAGGATGACCTCGGTCGGCAGCATCGTCGTCGCCAGGATGCAGACGAAGAAGACCTTGAGCCACTTGTTGTCGTACTTCGCCAGGGCGTACCCGGTGGCGGCGCTCGCCAGCACGGTGAGCACGGTCGTGACCAGCGCGACGATGACGGTGTTGCCGAAGTAGCGGGCGAAGTCGTAGCTCGCCCACGCCTCGCTGAAGCCGCTGACCGACCAGTTCTTCGGCAGCAGGGTCAGCGGGTACGAGAACAGTTCGCCGCCGGGCTTGAAGGCGCTCAGGACGAACCAGAGGACCGGGAAGCCGAAGGCGATGATGAAGACCCAGAGCAGGGCCGTGGCGGCGATGGCCTTCGGACGGGGCGGGCCGTCGAGGCGCTTGGTCTTGGTCGTGCTCGTGCTCGTGCTCTTGCTCTTGCTCTTGGTCGTGTTGTCGGTTGCGCCGGGGGCGCTGGGCAGGGTGGCGGTCATCGACGGGCCTCCGTCCGACGGTTCACGGCCAACTGGATGAGCGCGATGGCCATGAGGATGAGCATGAGGACCATCGACGCCGCGCTCGCGTAGCCGATGTGGGCGTTCTGGAACCCGTTCGTGTAGATGTACTGCACGAGCAGGTTGTTGTCGGTGCCGGGTCCGCCGCCGTTGAGTGCCTGGATGGTGGCGAACTCCTTGAACGCCCCGAGCGACGACAGCAGGATCACGATGAACGATGTCGGTGCGATGCTCGGCAGCGTGATGTACCGGAACTGGTGCCAGGCGCCGGCCCCGTCGAGGGACGCTGCCTCGTAGTACGACTGCGGCACGTTCCGGATCGCGGCGACGAACAGCAGCATGTTGAAGGCGGCTCCGGCCCACGCGGTGGCGAACACCACCACGAGCAGCGACAGGTCGGCGTTCGACTGCCACGGCACGGCCTTGCCACCGAGGGACTCGATGACGAAGTTCGCCAGGCCGAAGTTCTCGCCGAACATCCACCGCCAGATGACGCCGGTGACGATCGGGGAGATGAGCCACGGCACGAAGAACACGATGCGGGCGACGCTCCGGCCCTTCGCCGCCGGGCTCGTCAGCATCAACGCCATCGACAGTGCGAGCACGAAACCGAGCGGGACGGCGACGATCGCGTAGAGGAAGGTGCGCCCGAGCGCTGCGTAGAAGGTGTCGTCGGCGAACAGCTCGAAGTAGTTCGCCAGGCCGATGAACTTCGGGTCGACGACGCCGTTGTAGTCGGTGAACGAGTAGCCGAGGCCGATGACGGCGGGCCACACGAAGAACACGACGAACAGGACGGCGTTGACGCTCACGAACAGGATCGGGGCGAGGACGGGCTTGCTGACGCCGGAGCGGCGGCGCTTCGTCGTCTTCGCGGCTCCGGGCCGGCGGGGCGGCACCGGGGTGGGGACGGCGGTCTGCACGTCACCGGCTGCGGTGGGGATGCTCACGATGATCCTCTTCGTTCGTCGCTTGCGGGGGAGCGGACAAGGCGCGGGACGCCGGACCGGGCCGGGCGCGTGCGCCCGGCCCGGTTCCGTCAGCCGACGTGCTCCTCGTAGTACTTCGTGATCGTCTCGAGGGTCTTCTTCGCTGACTGCTGCCCGTTGATGAGCTTGCCGACCTCGGCGGTGGTGGGATCGGTGCCGAGCTCCTTGCCCTCGACCGCCCACTTCGCGCTCTCCTTGGCGTAGGAACTCGAGATCGGGTCGGCTGCGTCGATCTCCTTCTGGTACAGCGCGAAGGAGTCCTTGGCCGCCTGGGACTCGAACGGGTACTGGATGTCCAGACCGGTCTCGACCGGCAGGAAGCCGTTCGTCGTCACGAGCTTCGCGTAGTTCGTCGGGTCGTACATGTAGTCGATGAACTTCTTCGCGGCGGCACCGCGGGCGTCCGAGTTCTCGAAGCCGACGATGTTCCCGCCGTAGTTGATCTCGGTGGCGTGGGTCGGGTCGGCCGGGGTGGCGGCGCTCGCCCAGTCGAAGTCGGTGATGTTCGACGCGAAGTCCGACGACTGCCACACACCGGAGAAGTACGCGACGACCTGGCCGCTCTTGAACAGGGCGTTCGGGTCCTGGCTGCTCGTCCACACCGACTTCGGCATGACCGAGTCGTCGTTCATGTCGGCGAAGTCCTGCAGCGCGTCGACCGTCTTCGCGTCGGTGGGGAAGGAGCCGTCCTTCTCCTGCTGCATGAAGTCGGTGCCCTTGGTGAACATGTAGGCGCGCAGACGCGACGGCGACGAGTCGAACACCAGGTCGTACTTCGCGCCGGTCTTCGCCCTCACCTGGTCGGCGGCTTTCAGGAACTCGTCCCAGGTCCACGCCTTCGCGGGGTCGGTCGGGTAGTCGATGCCGGCCTTCTCGAACAGCGACTTGTTCACGAACAGGCCGGCAGCGGTGACGTCGGACGGGATCGAGGTGACCTTGCCGTCGTCGTCCTTCGCGATGATGTCCTGATCGATCTTGTTGGCGTCGTCGTCGACGATCGAGGCCAGGTCGACGGTCTTGCCGGTCCAGAGCGGGTCGATGCCGGCGGCGCGCACCACGTCGGGCAGCGAGTTCGCCTGGGCGGACTCGCGGAGCTTGGTCTGCAGCCCGTCGTAGGGCAGGTTCACGATCTTGACCGCGACGCCGGTCTTCTCCTCGTACGCGGTGGCCAGGTCCTGGTAACCCTTCTCCTGCGCGGTGGAGGTGGAGAGCCACAAGGTCAGCTGATCCACCTTGCCGCCGTCGCCGGAGCTGCCGGAGGCACAGCCGCTCAACAGGGCCAGTGCGGCGATGCCGCCGACGAGCGCGAGCATTCTCTTGGATGACTTCATCGTCACTGCTTTCGTTCGGGACCACTGGCGTCTGCCGTGGGCGAGCGTTCGGGGTGTCTCGGCCGAGGACCCCAGGTCTACACGACGTGAGCGCTCATGGCAAGCGCTTTCCTGCGCGATGTTCTGACAATGTGACCAGCCGTCTCGGAAGGTCGCGCCGACGGCGCGGACGCTGGTCGGGCCTCCCGGGAAATCGCTATCCTCACCACAGACCGCGCACGGCGCGGACCGGACTGGAGGCACGACATGCCCGAGCGAGGCACCGTCACCCTGGCCGACGTGGCCGAGCTCGCAGGCGTGTCGCTCGCGACCGCCTCGCGGGCGCTGAACGGCAGCACGCGGAAGGTCCGACCGGAGTCGGTGGACCGGGTGCAGGCCGCCGCCCACGAGCTCCGGTACACCGCCAACGTGCAGGCGCAGGCCGTCGCTCGCGGGACCACTACGACCCTGGCGCTCGTCGTCGGCGACATCGCCGACCCCTACTTCGCCGCGATCGCCGCGGGGGCGATCCGGGCTGCCGACGACGCCGGGCTCGTGGTGACGATCACCTCGACTGGCGGGGACCCTGCGCGCGAGGCCGCGGTGCTCGGCGTCGTCGCCGGACTCCGGCCGCGGGCCGTGGTGCTCGCCGTGAGTCGTCGACTCGGTGCCGCGCAGACGTCAGGAGCGTCGGACTCCGCAGCTGCCGTCGGCGCACTCGTCGCCGCCGGTGCCGGGGTGTCCGCGCTCGTGTCCGACCTCGACGGCGCCGCGGCCGGGGTCCCCGGCGTGCACGGGGTCGTCATCCGGAACCTCAGTGGTGCGGCGGCCCTGGCAGGAGCGCTCGTCGAGCAGGGCCACGACTCCTTCGCCGTCCTGTCCGGCGACCCGGACCTGGCGACGGCGCACGCGCGGGTCGAGGGCTTCGTCGCCGGGCTCGCCGCGCACGGCATCCGGGTGCCCGATGACTCAGTGGTGCCGTCGGCATTCACGCGCGACGGCGGGTACCAGGCGATGGTGACCCTGCTCGACCGGGCGGCGGGAGGCTCGTGGGCGTTGCCGCGGTGCGTGTTCGCGGTCACCGACCTGATGGCAGTGGGGGCGGTCGCGGCGATCCGGGAGCGCGGGCTCGTCCCCGGGGTGGACGTCGGCGTCGCGGGGTTCGACGACGTGCAGATGCTCGCCGACGTCGTGCCGGCGCTCAGCACGGTGCGGCTCCCGCTCGAGGAGATCGGGGAGCGGGCGGTGCGGCGGGCACTGGGGCTCGAGGCCGACGGCGCCATCGACGGCGAGGTCGTGCTGCGGGCGAGCACGGCGCGGTAGCGCGGCGCGGGCGGGCGGGCGCTCGGGCGGGCGGGCGCTCGGGTTTGGTGAGCAGAAAAGGTCGGGTCCGGCCCCGCTACCCGACCTTTTCTGCTCACGGAGTGCGGCGCCGGCGGCCGGTCGGGCTCGAGGGCGCGCGACATGCCGACGCCCGGACCTCGAGGTTCCACAACATGCCGGGGGTTCGGCGCCGAGGTTCCGCAGCGTGCCCTCTGGCGCGCCGAGGTTCCGAGATCTCGGAACCTCGGATGGCGCGGTCGGGAGCGTCCCAGCGGTCCCCATCGGCCAGCGGCGCATGCGGAGCGTCGCACGACACGCCGACGCCCGGACCTCGAGGTTCCACAACATGCCGCGGGTTCGACGCCGAGGTTCCAGGGAATGCCGCTCAGCGCCGCGAGACTCCAAGATTTCGGAACCTCGGGCGCGGGCCGCCGGAGCCGGAGCCGGAGCCGCAGCCGCACCCGCAGTCGGACCCCGGCCGCGCGTGTGCGTTCGTGTTCGGGTACTACTGCGGCGCGCCGACCGTGGTGTACGGTTCCGGGCAAGCGCTTTCCACCACGCGGAGAGCAGGCCACAGCGAGCAAGGGAGCACGCGTTGACCACCACGCGCACCATCGGCATCATCATGAACGGCGTCACCGGACGCATGGGCTACCGCCAGCACCTCGTCCGGTCGATCCTGGCCATCCGCGAGGACGGCGGACTCCGGCTGCCGGACGGCTCCCGCGTGCAGCTCGAACCGATCCTGGTCGGCCGCAACGCCGCGAAGCTCGAGGAGATCGCCACCCGCCACGGCCTCGAGCACTGGACGACCGACCTCGACGCCGCCCTCGCCGACCCGCGCTGGGACGTCTTCGCCGACTTCGCCGTCACGAGCGCCCGCGCCGATGCGCTGCGCACGGCGATCGCCGCCGGCAAGGCGATCTACACCGAGAAGCCGACTGCCGAGACCTCCTCGGAAGCGCTCGAACTCGCCCGGCTGGCCGACGAGGCCGGGGTCCCGAACGGCGTCGTGCACGACAAGCTCTACCTGCCCGGCCTCCGGAAGCTCCGCCGCCTGATCGACTCCGGGTTCTTCGGGAAGGTCCTCAGCGTCCGCGGCGAGTTCGGCTACTGGGTGTTCGAGGGGACTGGCAGAGTGCCCAGCGCCCGAGCTGGAACTACCGGCAGCAGGACGGCGGCGGGATCGTCGTCGACATGTTCCCGCACTGGAACTACGTGCTCGAGCAGCTGTTCGGCCGCGTCGAGTCCGTGTACGCCCGCGCCGTCACCCACATCGAGCAGCGCACCGACGAGCAGGGCCACGAGTACCCGGCGACCGCGGACGACGCCGCCTACGGGGTCTTCGACCTGGCCGGCGGCATCACGGCGCAGATCAACTCGAGCTGGGCGGTCCGGGTCGACCGTGACGAGCTCGTCGAGTTCCAGGTCGACGGCACCCACGGCAGCGCCGTCGCGGGGCTGTTCGGCTGCCGCATCCAGCCCCGGACGGCGACGCCGAAGCCGGTGTGGAACCCCGACCTGAAGGACGACCGCGACTACAAGGCGCAGTGGCTCGAGGTCCCCGACAACGAGGCGTTCGGCAACGGGTTCCGCGCCCAGTGGGAGGACTTCCTGCAGGACCTGGTCGCCGGCCGCCCGCACCCCTACGACCTGCTCTCCGGTGCCCGCGGCGTGGCGCTGGCGGAGGCCGGCCTGCGGTCCAGCACCGAGGGTCGACGCGTGGACCTGCCGGAGCTCTGCCTGCCCACGGGGGCCGAGCCGCGCCTCCAGGTCGAGACACCGGAGGTCGCCCAGCACACCGAAACGGTCGGCGCACGCGCATGACCGACCTCACCCTCCTCGCCCCCGACGGCACGACCAGTCGGACGGCCCTGCACGAGCCGGCGGTCACGGCCGCCGCCAAGCCGACCGCGCCCCTGACCGAGCGCCTCGTCTACGCGGCCGCCCACGTCGTCCCGCGCGCCGCCGCCGACAACACCCCCGGCGCCCCGGCCGACCTCGACTGGGACGCCACCCTCGCGTTCCGCCACCACCTGTGGTCGTGGGGGCTCGGCGTCGCCGACGCGATGGACACCGCGCAGCGGAACACGGGCCTCGACCCGGCCGCGACGCGTGAGCTGATCACCCGCAGCGCCCGCGAGGCGCACTCCGTCGGCGGCCGCATCGTCGTCGGCGTGAACACCGACGACCTGCCGGACGAGCCGGTGTCCGAGCAGCAGGTCGTCGACGCCTACGTCGCCCAGCTCCACCACGCCGAGGACGCCGGCGCCGGCATCGTCCTCATGGCGAGCCGCCACCTGGCCCGACTCGCGCAGCACGATCCAGCCACCTACCGCCGCGTCTACGGCCGGGTCATCGAGCGCGCGAGCGCCCCCGTCGTCCTGCACTGGCTGGGGGAGGCCTTCGACCCCGCCCTCGCCGGCTACTTCGGCGGGCAGCAAGGCCCCGACACCGTGCTCGACATCATGCGCGACGCCGGGCCGAAGGTGTCCGGCATCAAGATGAGCCTGCTGAACGCCCGCGCCGAGGTCGCCCTCCGCTCCCAGTTGCCCGCGACCGCCCGGATGTTCACCGGCGACGACTTCCACTACGTGGACCTGATCGCCGGAGACCGAGCCGGAGACCGAGCGGGAGACGGCCGAGCCCACTCCGACGCCCTCCTCGGAGCCTTCGCCGGCATCGCCCCCATCGCCTCCGCCGCCGTCCAGGCCCTGCCCGACGAGACCGCCTACCGCACCCTCCTCGCCCCCACCGAGGCGCTCTCCCGCCACGTCTTCAGCGCCCCCACCTGGCACTACAAGACCGGCATCGCGTTCCTCGCCTGGCTGAACGGCCACCAGCCCGCCTTCCAGATGGTCGGCGGCCAGCACGCCGGCCGCTCCCTGCCGCACCTGTCCGAGACCGTCCGGCTCGCGAACGCCTGCGGCGCCCTCGAACACCCGGACCTCGCCGCCTCGCGCTGGCACGCGCTGCTCACGGTGGCCGGCGTGGAGACACGGCCGACCGGGAGGCCCGGATCACCCACCGTCGACCGCACCGTCGCCGAGGTGGTCGCGTGACGACCGCGGCGGACGCCGTCACGCCGGTCCGGTCCGCCGGCGCTGCGCCGCATCCGCGGCTGTCGGTCAACCAGGCGACGATCAAGTACGCGCCGCTCCGGCAGGCGCTCGACACCGTGGCGGGGGCCGGCGTCGGAGCCATCGGCACCTGGCGGGAGCCCGTGGCCGAGGTCGGTCTCGCCGAGGCCGTCCGGATGGTCGCGGACTCCGGGCTCCGGGTGTCGTCGCACTGCCGCGGAGGCTTCTTCACCCTCCCGCCAGGAACCGCGCGGCAGCGGGCGCTCGACGACAACCGCCGCGCGATCGACGAGACCGCCGCCCTCGCCGCGGCCGGAGCACCCGGTTCGGCGCCCGTGCTCGTGCTCGTCGCCGGGGGACTGCCCGAGGGTCGCGCGACCTGGCCGACGCCCGGGGCCGGGTGGCCGATGCGCTCGCCGACCTGGTGCCGCACGCCCTCGACGCCGGTGTCCAGCTCGCCGTCGAGCCGCTGCACCCGATGTACGCCGCGGACCGTGCCGTGGTGTCGACGCTCGCGCAGGCGATCGACCTGGCGGCGCCGTTCCCGGCGGCTGCCGTGGGGGTCGTGGTCGACACGTTCCACGTGTGGTGGGACCCGGCGCTCGGGGCGTCGATCGCCCGCGCCGGGGCTGCCGGGCGGATCGCGTCGTACCAGGTGTGCGACTGGACCACCCCGATCGCGGCGGACCCGCTGCTGTCCCGGGGCTACCCGGGGGACGGCCACGTCGACTTCGGGCCGGTGACGGACGCGGTGGTCGCTGCCGGCTACGCCGGTGACGTCGAGGTCGAGCTCTTCAACCAGGCGATCTGGGACACCCCGCCCGCCCAGGTGGTGGCGCGTGTCGTGCAGGCGTTCGACACCGCGGTGCCGCTCCGCGCTGAGATCGGCGTCAGCGTGCGCGGCGGACCAGCACCACGCTGTCGAGGACCTCGTGCGGGTCGCCGTCGGGCGTCGTCGCGGTGCGCGGCCGGAGTTCGGCGGCGACGACGTCCCACGAGCCGTCGAGCTGCAGGGCCGCCAGGTCCTCGTCGGGCGTCGGGAACCGGTACTCCCGCAGCTCTGCCGGCAGGTCGTCGTGCGGTGGGGCAGCGTGCGCGGTCACGAGCAGGTGCCCGCCGACGCCGACGAACCCGGTCGCCCGCCGCAGGATCTCTGCGCGGGGGATCTCCACCGGCCACGACTGCAGGAACGACGCCGTCACCAGGTCGAACCGCGCAGCCGTCTCCCACGTGGCGAGGTCGGCGGCGACGAACGCGGTCCGTTCCTCGACCCCGGCCGACACGGACGCCCGCGAACCGCGCTCGACCGCCGTCACCGACAGGTCGACCCCGAGTGCGTCCCAACCCTGCTCGGCGAGCCAGACGACGTCGCCGCCCTCACCGCAGCCGAGGTCGAGCGCGCGCCCCACCGGCAGCGCCCCGGCGACGTCGGCCAGCACCGCGTTCACCCGGCCCGACCAGATCCCGTCCCGCTCGGCGTACCGCTGCTCCCACCAGTCGCGCGCAGAGCGGACGCCGTCGGTGGTGGTCTCGTGTGCATGCATCTGCCCACTCCAGCGCCCCTGCCGGGCCCGACCCAAGCCCTGTTGCCGCCCCGGCAACATCGCACGGTGCGAGCCGGGCCCGCACCGCGCCTCCCGGCCGCCCGATGGTGAGCAGAAGATGTCGGGTCGCTGTCACGGACCCGACCATTTCTGCTCGAAGCGCACGCGCCGGGCGCGCCCGCGCACGCCGCGCCCCGCTACTCGGCGGGAGGGATGGGCTCCGCGTTCTCGATGCGGGCGCTCGCCGTGGCCATGTGCTCGTCCATCGCCCGCTGCACGGCGGGCACGTCGCCGGCCCGGAGCGCCTCGTAGATCGCGCGGTGTTCGTCGTAGGCGGCCTCGGTGGCCTGGCGGGTCTGCACGCGGCGGCCGACCCACACGCTGAGCATCGAGCGCAGGCTCTGCAGCAGGTCGCCGAGCACGTCGTTCCCCGCGGCCCGGGCGAGCAGGACGTGGAAGCGGACGTCGGCGTCGATGAAGGCCTCGGGGTCGTCGAGGGTCGCCTCTTGCCGGACGAGGTACTCGCCGAGCTCCGCGACCTGCTCGGGCGTGGCGCGCTGCGCGGCGAGGATCGCGACCGTGCGCTCGAGCGACGAGCGGACCTCGAGCAGTTCGCGGGTGCGGTTCGAGGCGAGCATGAGGCCCCACGACAGCGTCGTCGGCAGCAGGTCCGAGGTGCCGCCCTGCAGGTACGTGCCCGAGCCGGGCCGGATCTGCACGATCCCCAGGATCTCGAGGGCCGCCAGCGCCTCGCGCACGGCGGAGCGGCCGACACCGAGCCGTTCGGCCAGGATCCGCTCGGAGGGCAGTCGCGAACCGGGGGCCAGCTCACCCGCGGTGAGCAGGGACACGAGCTGTCGGGCGACCTCGGAGGCGGGCGACCCCGAGGGCACGGACTCGAGTTCGAGTCGGATGTTGAGGGGATCGTCCGGGCTGAACGCGGGCATGCAGTGAGCGTACCGTTCGGTCAACCGGTTGGGCTTCGAGGTGCTCGGGATGGTCTGGTCAACCGGTTGACAAGTCGGCCTCGAATCCGCACACTGGACCAGGCGCACCGATGCGCCCGCTCCGTCCGAGCGCAGCAGCACGGGTCGGAGTCGTACCACCCCACCGAGCAGGAGTCATCGTGGACATCCCCGCCACGCGAGGCATCCCCACCTCGGTCGTCGAGAAGACGGCCATCCGCAAGATCGCGATCCGCATCGTGCCGTTCGTGGCACTGATGTTCTTCATCAACTTCCTCGACCGCACCGCGATCTCCTTCGCGGCCCCGAACGGCATGGAGGCGGACCTCGGTCTGACCGCCGCCCAGTTCGGGTTCGCCTCCGGCGTGTTCTTCATCGGCTACCTCGTGCTCGAGGTGCCCTCCAACCTGGCGCTGCACAAGTTCGGCGCGCGCATCTGGCTCGCGCGCATCATGATCACGTGGGGCATCGTCTCGCTGCTCTTCACGTGGGTGCAGAACTACCCGCAGCTCGTCGGGCTGCGCTTCCTGCTCGGCATCGCGGAGGCCGGATTCTTCCCCGGCGCGATCCTGTTCCTGTCGACGTGGGTGCCCGCCCGGCACCGCGGCAAGATGCTCGCGCTGTTCTACCTGGCCCAGCCCCTGACGAGCGTCATCGGCTCCCCGCTCGCCGGCTGGCTGATGACCCACGAGGGCATGCTCGGCGGCCTGGCCGGCTGGCGCTTCATGTTCCTGTGCGTCTCGATCCCGGCGATCATCGTCGGCGTCCTGTGCCTCTTCGTGCTCAAGGACAAGCCGTCGCAGGCGAAGTGGCTCGACGAGGACGAGAAGGTCTGGCTCGAGACGACGCTCGCTGCCGAGAGCGCCGCGAAGAGCGGGGAGACGGGCACGCCAAGGGCGGTCTCCGTGCGGCCTTCGGTTCCGGTCGCGTCTGGATGCTCGCCGCGGTCTACTTCGGCTTCATCTACGGCCTGTACGCGCTGAGCTTCTTCCTGCCGACGATCATCGACGGCTTCCAGGAGCAGTTCGGCACCACGTTCGACCTGTTCCAGAAGGGCATGATCACGGCGATCCCGTACGTCCCCGCCGCGGTCGTCCTGTACTTCTGGTCGCGTGACGCCTTCCGCCGTGGCGTCCGGGTCTGGCACATCGCCGTCCCCGCGCTCGTCGGTGGCCTGAGCATCCCGGTCGCGCTCTACATGAACAGCCCGGCCGCCACGATCGCCGTCATCGCGGTCACCGCCTGCGCGATCTTCGCCGCGCTACCGAACTTCTGGACCGTGCCGACGCAGTTCCTGACCGGTGCCGCCGCGGCCGCTGGGGTCGCGCTCATCAACACGATCGGCAACCTCGGCGGGTTCGCCGCCCCGTACATCACGGGCGTCGTCAGCGGGTGGACCGGCGGCTACCAGGTCCCGATGTTCATCGTCGGCTTCTTCATGGTGCTGTCGAGCGTGCTGATGTTCGTGCTCGGACGGAACACCAAGCGGAACGAACGACGCGACGCCGACGCTGCGGCGCAGGCCACGACGACCACGACCCAGGAGAGCCACGCATGACCCGCCTGTTCAACGACCCGGCCGACTTCGCCGACGAGATGGTCGACGGCTTCGTGGCCGCGAACCAGGCCCGGGTCCGCAAGGTCCACGGCGGCGTCGCCCGCTCGACCACCAGCCCCGAGGGGACCGTCGCGCTCGTCGTCGGCGGTGGCTCCGGCCACTACCCGGCGTTCGGCGGCCTCGTCGGACACGGCCTGGCAGCCGGCGCTGCGATGGGGAACCTGTTCGCCAGCCCGAGCGCCCAGCAGGTCACGGCGGTCGCGAAGGCGTCCGAGCACGGCGGCGGGGTGCTGCTGAGCTACGGCAACTACGCCGGCGACGTGCTCAACTTCGACGCCGCGGCGCGGGCACTGGCCGACAGCGGGATCGACGTCCGCACGGTGCGGGTGACCGACGACGTCGCCTCCGCCCCGAGCGACGAAGCCCACAAGCGCCGTGGCATCGCCGGTGACCTCTGCGTCTTCAAGGTCGCCGGTGCCGCAGCGGAACGCGGGGACGACCTCGACACGGTCACCGCGATCGCGACCCGTGCCAACGACCGCACCCGCAGCTTCGGCGTCGCGTTCTCCGGCTGCTCCTGCCCGGAGCCGACGAGCCGCTCTTCACCGTCCCCGAGGGGCGCATGGCGATCGGCATGGGCATCCACGGTGAACGCGGCATCGCCGAGGCCGACGTCCCGACCGCGTCCGGCCTGGCCGACCTCCTCGTCGACAAACTGCTGACCGAGCTGCCGGAGGGCGTGGAAGCGCACGCCGGCCAGCGGGTCGTCCCGATCCTCAACGGCCTGGGCAGCGTCAAGTACGAGGAGCTCTTCGTCGTCTTCGGTGCCGTGCAGCGTGGGCTCGCCGACGCGGGCGTCGTGGTCGTCGAACCCGAGGTCGGCGAACTCGTCACGAGCTTCGACATGGCCGGCGTCTCACTGACACTCTTCTGGCTCGACGACGAACTCGAGGAGCTCTGGGCCGCGCCCGCCGACAGCCCCGCCTACCGCAAGGGCGGTGCCGTCCCGCAGCAGCCGGTCGCACCCGAGGCCCTCGCCGCGGACGAGCAGGCACCGGTCACGCCCGGCACCGAGGCGTCGCAGGCGTCCGCCGCCCGGGTCGCCGAGGCGATATCGGCCATCCGCACCACCATCGACGACCACGCCGACGAGCTCGGTCGCATCGACGCCGTCGCCGGCGACGGCGACCACGGCATCGGCATGCAGCGCGGCTCCACCGCCGCGGACCGCGCCGCTGCGGACGCGGTGTCGCGCGGCGCCGGCGCCGGGAGCGTCCTGGCGATCGCCGGAGATGCCTGGTCCGACAAGGCCGGTGGCACGTCCGGCGCGATCTGGGGATCCGCCCTGGAGGCACTGGGTCGCGTCCTCGGGGACGACGAGCGTCCGTCAGCCGCCACCGTTGCACAGGCCGTGCACGCGGCGGTCGAGGCGGTCCTCGCCTTCGGAGCCGTCCCCGGCGACAAGACCATGGTCGACGCGATCGTCCCGTTCGACCAGGTCCTCACCGACCGCGTGGCGGCCGGCGACGACCTGGTCCGCGCCTGGTCGGCCGCGTCCGCCGCAGCGACGGCCGCCGCCGACGCGACCGCCGACCTGCTGCCGAAGATGGGCCGCGCCCGAACCCACGGCGAGGACGCGGTCGGCACCCCCGACGCCGGCGCCATCTCGTTCGCCCTGATCACCGCGGCGGTCCTGTCGACCGTCTCCGTCCCCGCCTGATCCACACCACCACGAAAGGCACCCGCATGAGTGACCAGCAGTTCCGCATTGTCGTCGGCTCGGACGATGCCGGGTTCGACTACAAGGAGATCATCAAGCAGGACCTGCAGGCCGACCCGCGGGTCGTCTCCGTGGTCGACGTCGGTGTCGACGCGGACGGGCACACCGCCTACCCGCACGTCGCCGTCGATGCTGCACGACTCGTCGCGTCCGGTGAAGCAGACCGCGCGATCCTGATCTGCGGCACCGGACTCGGTGTCGCGATCGCGGCGAACAAGGTCCCCGGCATCCGGGCCGTCACGGCGCACGACTCGTTCAGCGTCGAGCGTTCGGTCCTGTCGAACGACGCCCAGGTCCTCTGCATGGGCCAGCGCGTCGTCGGCATCGAGGTCGCCCGCCGGATGGCGAAGGAGTGGCTCGGCTACACCTTCGACCAGTCGAGCGCGAGCGCCGAGAAGGTCGCGGCGATCTGTTCCTACGATGGTTCTGCTCCGGTCGGGACCGACGCCTGATGCCGGCGACCACGGCGGCGGCCCCGATCACGATCGGGGTGTCGCTCAAGATGTACTTCGGGCACGCCCGGACGCTCGAGTGGGCGGCCGCCGTGGCCGACATCGCCCGGACCCACCCGGCGGTGCAGTCCGGCGCCGTCGAGCTCTTCGTCATCCCGACGTTCCCCTCCCTCGTGCCGGTGCACGCCGTGCTCGAGCGCACCCCGGTGCTCCTCGGCGCGCAGGACCTGGCGTGGGCCGACGAGGGTGCCTTCACGGGTGAGGTCTCCGGCCGCGAACTCCGCGAGGTCGGGGTCGACCTGGTCGAGATCGCGCACGCCGAGCGTCGCTCCCTGTTCCACGAGTCCGACCAGGACATCGCCGGCAAGGTGCACGCCGCCTTCCGCAACGGCCTGCGTCCCCTCATCTGCATCGGTGAGACCGACCGCGCGGCCGACGGCGACCCGTCCGCTGCCGTCGCCGAGGTCACCGCGCAGCTCGACCGCTTCGTCGCCACTGCGGTCGCCGACGGCCTCGCCGGGCCGGTCATCGCCGCCTACGAGCCGGTCTGGGCCATCGGCGCACCGCAGCCCGCTCCCGACGAGCACATCGTCGCGGTGCTCGCGGGCATCGAGCAGCACCTGGCGACCCGTCCGGAGCTCGCCGGTTCGGTCGTCATCTACGGCGGCAGCGCCGGGCCGGGCCTGCTCACCCGGGGACAGGGCGGCATCGGTGGCCTGTTCCTCGGCCGCTTCGCCCACGACCCCGAGGCGATCCGCACGATCCTCGACGAAGCCGAGGCGCTGGCCGCGACGCAGGACGGAGCACCGGCATGACCTCCCTGCTCGGCCTCTCCACCTACGCCTACTTCTGGCGGATGTCCGGCCGCGTGCCGGCACCGCTGTCCCTCGACGACGCCCTGCGCGACGCCGCGGCCCACGACGGCGTCGACCTGTTCCAGATCTGCGACCACCTGCCGCTCGACACCGCGTCGGACGACCGGCTGGCCGCGATCCGGACGCTGGCCGACGACCTCGGGCTCACACTCGAGGTCGGCACCCGCGGTACCGACCCGGCGCACCTCGCCCGGTACCTGCACATCGCGCAGGTGCTCGGTGCGACGCTCGTCCGGTCGATGTGGACGAGCGGCGACGACCAGCCGGACGCCGCCGAGACCGAACGCCGTCTGCGTCAGGCGCTGCCCGCCTACGAAGCGGCCGGGGTGACGCTCGCCCTCGAGACCTACGAGGTCGTCGCCACCGCAAACCTCGTCGCGGTCGTGCAGGCGATCGGCTCCGACCACCTCGGCATCTGCCTGGACCCGGCGAACACCGTCGCACGGCTCGAACACCCCGCCGACGTCGTCGCGATGACCACCCGCACGTCGTCAACTGGCACGTCAAGGACTCCGGGTTCACCCGGTCACCGGGGTGGGTCGGGTTCCAGTACACCGGCGTCCCGATGGGCACCGGGGTCATCGACCACGACGCCGTCCGCGCCGCGATCGACCCCGACACCCGGGGGATCAACCGCGTCATCGAGTTCTGGCTGCCCTGGCAGGACGAGCACGCGGGCGCCGAACCACGACCGGGCGAGACGCCCGCACAGACCACCACCCGCATCGAGGCGGCGTGGACCGAACACACCATCGAGCACATCAGGAGCAAGGAATCATGACCGACACCGTCACCACCCCCACACCGTCGCTGCCGGATCCGGTACGGCCGACGTCACCGTCGCCGTGATCGGTGCCGGCGGCAAGATGGGCACCCGCGTCTCGAACAACTTCGCGAAGAGCGAGTACACGACGCTCTACAGCGAGGCCTCGCCCGCCGGGCAGGAGCGCATCGAGGCCCTCGGCCGGTCGCTCACCGACAGCGTCGAGGCCGCCAAGGTCGCCGACGTGGTCATCCTCGCCGTGCCGGACGTCCTGCTCGGCACCATCTCGGAACAGCTCGTCCCGGTCATGAAGTCGGGTGCCAGCATCCTGACGCTCGACCCGGCCGCCGCCTACGCCGGACTGCTCGCCAAGCGCGAGGACATCCACTACGCCGTGGCGCACCCGTGCCACCCGTCGGTGTTCCTCGAGCGCACCACCAAGGCCGAGTGGGACGACACCTTCGGGGGCATCGCCGCCCCGCAGGAGGTCATCGCGGCCTTCGACGCGTCCGAGTCGCTCGGTGACGAGGGCGACCGCGCCAAGGCCATCGCCGAGGCTGTCATCACCACCATGTACGCGCCCGTCATCCAGGTGCACTGGGTCACCGTGAAGCAGCTCGCCGTGCTCGAGCCGACCCTGGTCGAGACGATCGCCTGCATGATCGGCGACTTCCTCAACGACGCCCTCGAGGAGACCGTCACCGGTGTCGGCGTGCCCCGCGAGGCCGCCCGCGCCATGCTCTACGGCCACACGTGGATCGCGCTGACCAACGGCCTGCGCGGCTCGAACCCGTTCTCGGACGCGTGCCACATCGCCATGGGCTACGGCCGCGAGAAGCTCATCAAGGAGGACTGGAAGCAGGTCTTCGACGACAGCGAGCTCGACAGCGTCATCGCGAAGATGCTCAAGATCGACGCCGTCCGCCGCTGACATCCGTCTGATCCGCCGAAGCGACAGATTCCCGCCGACCATCAGCGGGAATCTGTCGCTCGCGGTACTTGCTGGGCCCTCCTACGCGGGCAGCGGCCCGCCGGGGTCCCCAGGCTTCGGCGAGGGTGATCGAGGCGACCCCCGGCACCGTCAGTGCCCCCACGGACGCCCGGAACCACGCCGCTGCCGCCGCCGAGTGCTGCGCCTGATCCGTCGCGTCCGCCACGAACTGCGGCCCGTACCCGGCCTCGACCGTCGCGACGGTCACGACGGGGCGCGCGGACGTCGCCACCGCGTTGAACCGTGGCCGCAGCGTCACCGGTCCGACGTGGAGCGCCCTGCCGGCGGCCAGCCGGGAGGCGCTCATCACCACCCAGCGCTGCATCCGGATCGACTCGGTCACCTGTTCGGGCGATCGGTCGTGCATCTGCGGCGTCACGCTGAAGGTCAGGGGCCCGTCCCAGTCGCGGAACAGGTCGACGGTCCGGTTCAGCTCCGTGAAGTGCGCGCGCGTACCCGCGACGACCTCGAGGTCGCCGGCAGCAACCGCAGCATCGAGGAGGGCCTGCTGCAGCGCCGGGGTCGTCACGTGCGAGGACGGGTCGAACGCCCCGATGCGGACGACCGGCCCGCCCGCGAGCACGGCGTCGATCGCGGCGCGCAGCCGATCCGGGTCGTCGGTGACGAACCGGACGTCGAGCGGCCCGCCACCCGCATCGCGCCGAGCTGACGCCAGCACCGCCCCGACGTTCGGATCGCCGAGCACGGGTTCGACCAGGACCGGCACGCCGAGCGGCACCGCGGCCGGGCGCGCGTCGGCCGGGCGCGCAGCCACCGGGGCCGAGGCAGCGAGCAGCTGGAGCGTCGGCGGCGGGGCGACCACGGCGGTGGGAGCCGGCCCGTCCAGGAACGCGAGGTCCGGGGCGGGGAGGCCGTGCCTCCCGGTCGATCGTCCGTCGTCGCGCGCAACGTGAGCGACTGGTGGACCACGGAGCCCGCGTCGAGCGCGACGGGGAACGGCTCGGACAGCGGCGTCGAGTAGGTCTTGAACGAGGCATCGGTCCAGCCCCGTTGGTCCTCCGTCTCGAACACGTCGCCGGCCAGGTCGAGCGTCAGCGCAACCCGACCCGTCGACCAGTCCAGCCCCGACAGGTCGGCGGCCGGCTGGTGCGGCGCGATCCACGTCGGGAACGCGGCCGCGGTGGCGCTGCCGGACGGGTGCCGCGCGGTGACGGGCACGCCGGCGAGGGTCGGTGGGTGCAGCACGACCAGGCCGATGCGGTTGCGGCGGAACGGCGTCGTCGTGGTGCCGGTCGCTTCCACGTGCAGGGTGGGGCCGTCGAGCGTGACCTCGAGGACGTACCGGAGCACCTCGGTGTCGTCGTAGCGGGCGCTGGCCTCGACGCGGAGGCGCCCGCTCGTGCTGTCGGCGTCCGTGTCGGTCGTCTGGGTGAGCACGATGTCGTCGGCGGTGCGCCAGTCGTGGTCCCGCGTCACGAAGCGGATCGCCCGCAGCACCGGTTCGCCGTCGTACGCCAGGTCGGCGAGCTCGGCACCGCGCAGCGTGAACCGCCACGCACCGATCGACACCGCAGTCATGGCTCATGACTACCACCGGTCAACCGGTTGGGCAATGATGGGTCCGTGGAGCGACGACGCTCCCAGGACGGAGCTCCCGCATGACCGCACGACTCGACCACAGGACCGCACTCGTCACGGGGGCGGGCTCCGGCATCGGCCGTGCGATCGCGGACCGGTTCGTCGCCGAGGGCGCGCGCGTGGTCTACGCCGACCGGGACGCGACGGCGGCGGGCACCGCAGCAGCGGCAGCCGGCTCGCTCGCGCTGCCGCTCACCGTGGACATCGCCGACGAGACCAGCGTCGCGGCCGGGTTCGCCGCCCTCGCGGAGCGCGACCTGACGCCGGACGTGGTCGTCGCGAACGCCGGCGTGCAACTGTTCGGCCACGACGCCCGGGTCGCGGACGTCTCGCTCGACACCTGGAACCGCACGGTCGCGGTGAACCTGACGGGCACGTTCCTGACCGTGAAGCACGCCGTCCGGGCGATGCTCGCGGCCGGCGGCGGCGGGTCGATCATCGCGACGGGCTCACCCACCGGGCTGAACGGCGAGGGTGCGGACTTCGCGGCCTACTCGTCGACCAAGGGCGGCATCCACGCGCTCGTCCGTGCGACCGCGATGGCCTACGCGCGGGACGGCATCCGGGTGAACACCGTCGTGCCGGGCTACACCGAGACCGGCCTCGTCTCGGCGATCTCCGGCGACCCCGAAGCGCGGGCCGCGATCGTCGCCCGCACGCCCCTCGGTCGCCCGGGGACCCCCGACGACGTCACCGGCATCATGGTCTACCTCGCCAGCGCGGAGTCGTCCTACGCGACGGGCGCCGAGTTCCGCGTCGACGGCGGCATGACGAGCCTCTGACCGCCTGCGGCGCGAGCTCGCCCCGAGTCTCGGGCTGAGCGACACCTCTCGGGCTCCGCAGTGCGAGGACTGTCGCCTCACCCGAGACTCGTGGCATCATCACCCCGACCGGGAGGCCCGGCGCAGCCCCGTCAGGCCGGCGTGCGGTGGGCGAGCAGCGCGCCCAGGGCCGCGGCCCCGCCCGCAGCGTCCGGCACCGTCACCATCCGTGCCTGCCCGCCGCGGAGCCGTGCCACGAGGCCCGGCCCCGACCGCACCACGTAGGCGACCCCACGGCCGGAGAACCGGTAGCCCCAGCCACCCCACTGTCCGGGCGAGACGTCCTCCCACCCGCAGGACTCGATCCGCTCGAGCGGGACGCGCATGAGCGGGATGCGGGTCCACGTCGAGGTCAGTCGCATCCCACGCCGGTCCACGGTGAGCTCGACCCGGGCGAGCACCAGTACGGCGAGCCCAGCGACGACCAACACCGCTCCGGAGGCGACGGCCGTACCGAGGTCGACCGGAGCCATCGCGAGCCCCGCGCCGATCCCGAGCCCGACCACGACGGCCCCGAGCGCCGCGAACCAGCGACTGCCGATGCGGGCGCGCCACGCGACCCGTGTGTCCGACCCGATGCGCAGCGGTTCGACGTCGTGCGCCGGCACCGGGGAGCCGTCCGGACGAGCGCGACGACCGGGACCGCGGCGATGACCGCGCTGACGGCCAGGAACGGCACGGTCCACCAGCCGGACAGCGTCCCGTCGCCGACCGTGTTCGTCGCGGCGAGCACGATCCAGGCGGTGCCCAGGCTGCCGGCGAACAGGTTGGCGACGAGCACCAGGGTGGCGGCGGTCCGGCGATCGGGCATCCGCAGCGCCGCGAACGCCACGGCCACGGCGCCGGCGGTCACCGCGAGCGTGATCCAGAACACCGGCCAGGGCGAACTCCAGCCGTCCGCGGTGCCGTCGGCCCCGAAGTGGACGGCCATGCGGTCCGGCAGGCTCGGTGCGGCGACGAGGGCCGCGACCACCAGGGCCAGCGACACCGCCGTCCCGGGTGCCACCACCGCCAGGCGAGTCCTCGCGTGCATCGGTCGGTTCGTCATCGTGCCCCTTGATCATCGTGAACAGGTCGTCGAGCGGGACCCCGAGCGTGTCGGCCTGGTCGCGCAGCTCGTCCACGAGCGTGCGCAGCCGGTCGAACGACGCGTTGCCCGATCGCAAGACCGTTGCTCCGCGACCCGCCGCAGTTCGATCAGTCCGTCGTCCTGCAGCTGTGCGTAGGCGCGCAGCACCGTGTGCATGTTGACGTCGACCGCGGCGGCGAGGTCGCGCGCCGACGGCAGGCGTTCCCCGCTCGCGAGGTCTCCGCGTGCGATCGCGTACCGGATCTGCGACGCGACCTGTTCGGCGAGGGTGGCCCGCGCGGTCGGGTCGACGGTGATCAGCATGTTTGCATTGTATGCGAACAATCCCGCTGGCGCGAGGGGCCTCGTGGCGCGCTCTCCGGCCTTTGGCCATGGAACGCAGGCCCCGTCCGGGGTACGGCGTCCGGGTACTTTCGGCTGCAGCGAACCACTCGCGATTCAGGGAGAAAACCACGATGACGAACTACGAATCCGCCGACGGGGTGGAGCCCGTCCAGGTCACCACCTACCGTCTCGTCCGCAAGGCCGCCCGACGTGGTTGGGCCGTGCCCACCGACGAGGCCGAACCGTCCCTCGCAGACCTCGTGAGCACCCGCGGCTCCGCGCGCCCCGAGGCCCGCTGACCCCGCCGCCGACGCCGCACGGGGGCCAGCAGTATCGTCGGCCCATGCCCCTTCGACCCGAGCGGTCACCCGTGGCGTCGAGGTCGGGACCCGAGGCTCCGACACCGGCGTCCCCGTACTGGTCCTGCACGGCAGTCCCGGTGGCATCGACGTCGCCGATTTGATGGGGGCGTTCCTGCCGTCCGAGGACTTCCGCGTGGTCACGGTCTCGCGACCGGGCTACCTCGGCACCCGGCTCGACGCCGACCACTCCACGATCGACGACGAGGCCGACCAGCTCGCCGGGGTCCTCGACGACCTCGGCATCGACCGGGTCGGTGTGCTGGCCTGGTCCGGTGGCGCCCTGGCCGCGTACCGACTGGCGGTCCGCCACCCGGAGCGGACCAGGGCGCTCGCCGTCGCCTCCGGGGTGTCCGGTCGCTGGGTCCCCGGGTCGGCGGGACCGGCCGAACGACTCGTGACCGACACGGTGTTCGGCGCCGGTCTGGCGTCGGCCGCTGCGCGCATCGCCCCGGCTGCCGCGGCACGCGCTGCGGTGGCCGGCGTGAGCACCCTGCGTGGTGGGGCCCTGCGGGAACACGTCGCCGGCGTCCTGGCCGACCCGGTGCGGCGGGCGTTCCTGCTCGGCCTCGCCCGGACCGGCAATGCGTCCGGGCCCCGACGCGCCGGCTGGGACAACGACGTGCGCCAGCTCGCGGCCGTCGAGTCGCTCGACCTCGGCGCCGTCCGGGCCCCGACGCTCCTGGTGCACGGCGACGCCGACACCGAGGTCGTGCACGACGACAGCGCCCGCGCTGCCGAGACGATCCCCGGCGCCGAGCTCGTCACGCTGCCGGGTGGCACGCACTTCGCGCTCTGGGACCACCGCGACGCCGCCGCCGTGCAAGCACAGGTGCGCGCACACCTGCAGCAGCACTGACCACCGGCTCGCCCGCTTGCTCACGATCCGGTGTCGATGAGGTCTCGATCGCGACACGACGCCCCGTGCGTGACCACGGCGCTGCCACGATGGCGGGTATGGCTTCCTCCGACTCGCGCTGCCCGTCGTCGCCGGTGCGCTGCTCGCGTCCCTCGCCCTGTCCGGCTGCTCCGCCGACGCCTCGTCGACACCGACGCCGACTTCGTCGAGTGCTCGATCGGCGGACGCAGCGGTGGACGCACCGGCGGCGTCCCCCACGGTGGACCCGATGGAGGAGGACCGGGCGCTGCGGCCGTCTGCGGGCAGATCAGCGCGCTGTCGACGATCGCCCTGAACGCCTCGGACGGTCGTTCCCGCGGTGCCCTGACCGATGCGCAGTACGAGGCGCTGATCGCGGCGGAGCGCTTCGGGTACGAGCACCTGTCGAGCAGCGACGAGCGGCTCGACAACGCGATCGACTACGCGCACGAGTACCTCGACGCCCACCCGGCACCCGCGTCGGGGCCGGCGCTCGAGGACAGTGCGGAATGGGACCTCGTCGGGCGCACCCTGAACACCGCGTGCCGGCAGGCCGGATCGAACGTGGTCGCGACCGCTCAGTCCGGCGGCTGATCGCGACTCGTCCGGCGGCCCGAGCGCACCGGGGCACCACGGGCACCACGGTCACGCAACGGGCTCGGTCCGCTCCACCGCACCGATCAGCGCGTCCAGTGCCCGGTCGAGCTCCGGCGCCGTCACCGCCCCGTACCCCAGCACGACCCCGGCCGGCGTGCTGCCCGGAGCCATCCCGTACTCCTCGAGCGTCGAGACGAGCACGCCGGCACCGGCCATCCGCGCCGCGACCTCCTGCCCCGTCGCCGGACCCGACCACACGACCACGGCGTGCAGTCCGCCGGTCAGCGCACGGGCCTCCAGTCCGACGAGGTCGTCGAGCCGGGCCGCGATCCGGGCGCGACGGTGCGTGTAGTCGCGCCGGACCCGGCCGAGGTGCCGGCGGAGCGCGCCGGTCCGGAGCAGGTGCGCGAGCGCGACCTGCACGGGCTCGGCGACGACCGCGCCGCGGGCACGACGGGCAGCGAGCACCGCGTCGGCGACCCCGGCCACGGACCCGGTCCCGACCGGCACACCAGCCACCGCGGGCAGCACGACGTAGGAGCAGCGCAGCCGTGGGTCGAGCGTCTTCGAGAACCCGCCGACGTGCACCACCCCCTCGGCGTCGAGTGCCGCGAGCGCCGGCACGGGGCTGCCGCGGTGCCGGAACTCCGAGTCGTAGTCGTCCTCGACCACGAGCGTGCCCGTCGCCGCAGCCCAGGCGAGCAGCCGCTGCCGTCGCGCCACCGGCATCACCGAGCCGAGCGGGTACTGGTGCGTCGGCGTGACGAGCACGACGTCGACCGGCGGTGCGGCGGTGAGGGCATCGAGGTCCATCCCGTCGTCGTCGAGCGGCATGCCGACGACGGTCCCGCCCGCGCTGAGCACCGCACGCTGACCGGTCCGGTACCCCGGGTCCTCGACCGCGAACACGGGTGCGCGACCGAGGTGCACGCGGAGCGCCTCGGTGACGAGCGACAGGGCCTCCGAGGTCCCCGCGGTCAGCAGCACCCGGTCGACCGACGGAGCGAACCCGCGGCTCAGGCCGAGCTGTGCGACCACCTGCGCTCGGAGCTCCACCGTGCCGAGGGGGTCCGCGACGGTGTTCCGCAGTGGGGCGTCGGCCGCCGCCCGCCAGGCCGCGCGCCAGTCCCGCTGCGCGATCGCGGTGACGGCGGGGACCCCGGGGCGGCAGTCGATGACCCGGGCGGTGGCCATCGCCGTCGCACCCGGGTCCCACGCTGGCAGCAAGTCCCCGACGGCGCCGCCCCGGCCGCCCACGTTCGCCACGCCGCCGGTGCCAGCCGACGCGACGACCCGCGCCACCGCACCGTGCTGCGTCCGGATCCAGCCCTCGCCGTCGAGCTGGTCGTAGGCGGCGACGACCGTGCCGCGTGCGACGCCGAGCTCGGCGGCCAACGCCCGGGTCGAGGGCAGCGGATCGCCCTCGCGCAGCGTGCCGTCGTGGACCATCCGCCGGATGCGCGCGACCACCCCTGCGGTCTTGCCGGACTGGTCCACCACGATCACCTCGATCTGGTCCACGCACTGGACCACCGTCGAACCTAGCGTGGCCCGCATGAGCACCCCGAACCCCACCGACGGCCCCGACCTGCGCGTCCGGCGGATCCGCGAACGCCAGTCCGACGACCCCGCCGTCCTTCGGGCGATCCTCGCCGAGGCCCACCTCGCCCACGTCGGGTTCGTCCGCGGCGGCCACCCGATCGTGCTGCCCTTCCTGTGCGGCGTCGGCGACCTCGGCGCCGGCCCGGTCCTGCTGCTGCACGGCTCGACCGGCGGCGGCCTCTTCCTCGAAGCAGGGCCACCGGCGTGCAGGTCGCAGCGACGGTCACGCACCTGGACGGGCTCGTGTTCGCCCGATCGACCTTCGACAGCTCGGCGAACTACCGCAGTGCGATGATCGCGGGCGCCGCGACTGTCGTGCCGCCCGAGCCCGCACCGAGGCGCTCTGGCAGGTCTCCGACCACCTCATGCCCGGCCGCCGCGACGAGGTCCGCGAGATGACCCCGAAGGAGGTCCGCGCCACCCAGGTCCTGCAGCTGCCCCTCGACCGCGCGAGCGTGAAGGTCCGGTTCCAGGGCAACGGCGAGGCCGCGGACGACGGCGAGGACCACGCGGTCTGGGCCGGCGTGCTGCCACTCGCGGTCCGCGCCGGCGTCCCGGTACCGGGGGACATCTCGGGGGACGCCCCGGTCGACGCGTCCGTCGTGGCGCTGGCGGCTCGCCTCGACCGCCTGTCGTCCGACCGGGAGGCCCGGATCGCCGCCGTCATGCGGGTCGCGTCCGTCTGAGGCCGGGTCCTCGGGCCACTGGACGCCGATCCGCCGCATCTGAGCGACCTGCGAGGATCGCCCGTTCCTGTGACGAGCCGCAGGAACACTCCGGGACTGCCCAGCCTTGATCCGCCCCGTGACCAATACGTTACTTTCCGGATCGCCCAGCGGTCCCGACCCGGAAGGACCCATGGGACGCCACGCCCCGCCTGCAGCAGCCGAAGACCGACAGCCCTCGCGAGCGACCCCGCACACCGCGGTGGCACCCGCCCCGGCGTCGCCGCAGCCGTCCCGTCCCCGTGGTCGTCGCTCGGCTCTCGGTCCCGCCGCTGCCCGGGCCACGTTCGTGGAGCACCCGAAGCCGACTCGCACCGTCCGGATGCAGCCGCGTCCGCTCCCGGTCGCTTCGAGCGCCGGTGCGGCCGTCCTGAGCCGGAAGGCCGTCCTGCGTGCCGAGCGGCCGTCGACCCGCGGCACATCCGCCGCACCGCGAACGCCAAGCGTGCCGCGATCCTGCTCGCACCGGCCATCGCCGTGACCTCGAGCCTGACCCTGGCCGTGCCGGCGAACGCCGCGACCCCGACCCAGACGCAGCAGGGCACGACGACCTCGCAGGCCGCGCAGACCTTCACCGTGGCGCACGACGTGAAGGTCCCCGTCGTCACGACCGACGGCATGACCACCACGACCACGGTCGTCTCGTACCCGACGCTCGACCTGCGCTTCGGGGTGACGACGGCCCAGGCGCAGTCGGCCCTGTCGGCGGCGCTGTCCGCCGGCGGCGACCGCGCCACCATCGTCGAGACCGCCCTGCAGTACATGGGCGACCCGTACGTCGAGGGCGGCGCGAGCCACGAGGGCATCGACTGCTCCGGCCTGACGATGGTCGCGTACGCCGCGGTCGGCATCCCGCTCGTGCACTACGTCCCGACGCAGGACGCCGCGGCGACGAGCGATCCCCGAGTCCGAGGCGCTGCCCGGTGACCTGGTCGTGTACGACGACGAGGACCACGTCGGGCTCTACCTCGGCCAGGGACTCGTGCTGCAGGCACCGCACCTGGGCGAGGTCGTCGACATCGTGCCGATGTACTCGGCCGCGCACCACTTCGCGCGCCTGCTGCCCGCCGGCAGCTGACCCGACGCAGGCGGGGCTGTGGATGGTGACCATCCCGGCCACCGGAGGGTCCGGCACCGACGTGTCACGGGCCTCCCGTATCCTGGCCTGATGGCTTCCGACACCCGTACCCCGTTCGAACAGCAGCAGTCTGCTCGTCCGCAGGTGCGTCCGCGCACCGAGGGCTGGAAGCAGGCGACCGACACCGACGGCCGTCCGCTGCTGCAGTTCGCGTCGCCGAAGCGCGGCAAGCCGCCCGTCCACCTGGCCGACCTGACGGCCGAGGAGCGCGAGGCCCGCGTCAAGGAACTCGGGCTGCCGGGCTTCCGCGCGAAGCAGCTCGCGACCCACTACTTCACGCACTACACGTCCGACCCGGACAAGATGACCGACCTGCCGGCCGCCCAGCGCGAGCAGCTCGTCGCCGGGATGCTGCCGCCCCTGCTGACCGAGACCCGGCGGCTGGCGACGGACAACGGCGACACGATCAAGTTCCTGTGGAAGCTGCACGACGGCGCCCTGGTCGAGTCGGTGCTCATGCGGTACCCCGGTCGCATCACGCTCTGCGTCTCGTCGCAGGCCGGCTGCGGCATGAACTGCCCGTTCTGCGCCACCGGCCAGGCGGGACTGACCCGCAACATGTCCACCGCCGAGATCATCGAGCAGATCGTCCGGGCCAACGCGGCCATCGCCGCGGGGGAGCTCGGGGGCGATCCCCGCAAGGGCGGCAAGGACCGCGTCGACGCCGAGCGCGTGACGAACATCGTGTTCATGGGCATGGGGGAGCCGCTCGCCAACTACAAGCGGGTGATGGACGCCGTGCGGTTGATGGTCGCGCCGCAGCCGAACGGCCTCGGCATGAGCGCCCGTGGCATCACGATCTCGACCGTCGGGCTGGTCCCCGCGATCCTCAAGCTGGCGGACGAGAACATCCCGGTGACCTTCGCGCTGTCGCTGCACGCCCCGGACGACGAACTCCGCGACGAGCTCATCCCGGTGAACTCGGCGCTGGAAGGCCGACGAGGCGATCGACGCCGCGCACAACTACTACGTCAAGACGGGCCGCCGTGTCTCGATCGAGTACGCGCTCATCAAGGACATGAACGACCACGCCTGGCGTGCGGACCTGCTCGCCGAGAAGCTCAACAAGCGCGGCAAGGGCTGGGTGCACGTCAACCCGATCCCGCTCAACCCGACGCCGGGCTCCGTGTGGACCTCGTCCGAGGTGCACGTGCAAGACGAGTTCGTCCGCCGGCTGAACGCCGCGGGCATCCCGACGACGCTGCGCGACACCCGTGGCAAGGAGATCGACGGGGCCTGCGGGCAGCTCGCTGCAGCGGAGTAGCCCCGCCGCCGACGGGGACTCTCGGGCCGACACGCCCGGGAGGAACCACGGTTGGCGAGGCCCCCGGGGCCTGTGGTAGTGTTACCTCTCGTTGCCACGGCGGCGGAGAACGGAACGGCTGAGACGGTCACTGGGTTTACCCGGGGATCTTGTCCGCCACGGTTCTTCCCCGGGCAGCGGATTCACCAGCCTCTCTGGCGGAGCATCTTCGGGTGTCGAGCGGGGAGTGCGTCTGGTCCTTGAGAACTCAACAGCGTGCACATTGTCAATGCCAATTTATTGATTGACCTCGTGCCTGGCCTTCCTTCGGGTTGGTTGGGTTTGAGACAATTCCTTTTGGATTGAAGATTGTCAGTAGACAGTCAACAGTCAGAATCAACTCGGTCTGATGCCCTTTGGGGTGTTGGGTCTGTATTTTTTTACGGAGAGTTTGATCCTGGCTCAGGACGAACGCTGGCGGCGTGCTTAACACATGCAAGTCGAACGATGATGCCCAGCTTGCTGGGTGGATTAGTGGCGAACGGGTGAGTAACACGTGAGTAACCTGCCCCTGACTCTGGGATAAGCGTTGGAAACGACGTCTAATACTGGATATGATCACTGGCCGCATGGTCTGGTGGTGGAAAGATTTTTTGGTTGGGGATGGACTCGCGGCCTATCAGCTTGTTGGTGAGGTAATGGCTCACCAAGGCGACGACGGGTAGCCGGCCTGAGAGGGTGACCGGCCACACTGGGACTGAGACACGGCCCAGACTCCTACGGGAGGCAGCAGTGGGGAATATTGCACAATGGGCGAAAGCCTGATGCAGCAACGCCGCGTGAGGGATGACGGCCTTCGGGTTGTAAACCTCTTTTAGTAGGGAAGAAGCGAAAGTGACGGTACCTGCAGAAAAAGCACCGGCTAACTACGTGCCAGCAGCCGCGGTAATACGTAGGGTGCAAGCGTTGTCCGGAATTATTGGGCGTAAAGAGCTCGTAGGCGGTTTGTCGCGTCTGCTGTGAAATCCCGAGGCTCAACCTCGGGCTTGCAGTGGGTACGGGCAGACTAGAGTGCGGTAGGGGAGATTGGAATTCCTGGTGTAGCGGTGGAATGCGCAGATATCAGGAGGAACACCGATGGCGAAGGCAGATCTCTGGGCCGTAACTGACGCTGAGGAGCGAAAGCATGGGGAGCGAACAGGATTAGATACCCTGGTAGTCCATGCCGTAAACGTTGGGCGCTAGATGTAGGGACCTTTCCACGGTTTCTGTGTCGTAGCTAACGCATTAAGCGCCCCGCCTGGGGAGTACGGCCGCAAGGCTAAAACTCAAAGGAATTGACGGGGGCCCGCACAAGCGGCGGAGCATGCGGATTAATTCGATGCAACGCGAAGAACCTTACCAAGGCTTGACATACACCGGAAACGGCCAGAGATGGTCGCCCCCTTGTGGTCGGTGTACAGGTGGTGCATGGTTGTCGTCAGCTCGTGTCGTGAGATGTTGGGTTAAGTCCCGCAACGAGCGCAACCCTCGTTCTATGTTGCCAGCGGGTTATGCCGGGGACTCATAGGAGACTGCCGGGGTCAACTCGGAGGAAGGTGGGGATGACGTCAAATCATCATGCCCCTTATGTCTTGGGCTTCACGCATGCTACAATGGCCGGTACAAAGGGCTGCGATACCGTAAGGTGGAGCGAATCCCAAAAGCCGGTCTCAGTTCGGATTGAGGTCTGCAACTCGACCTCATGAAGTCGGAGTCGCTAGTAATCGCAGATCAGCAACGCTGCGGTGAATACGTTCCCGGGCCTTGTACACACCGCCCGTCAAGTCATGAAAGTCGGTAACACCCGAAGCCGGTGGCCTAACCCTTGTGGAAGGAGCCGTCGAAGGTGGGATCGGTGATTAGGACTAAGTCGTAACAAGGTAGCCGTACCGGAAGGTGCGGCTGGATCACCTCCTTTCTAAGGAGCATCTGGCCTCGTGTGCCCTTCGGGGTGGGCGTGGTCCAGGCGCCGAGTAACCCGAACGTGGTTGCCGGTAGCTCATGGGTGGAACATTGACAGTGCAGTTGGGAGTGATGCTTCCGACCTCAGTACGCTCTGCTTGCAGGGTTGGGACGGGTCGGGGGTGGAGCGCTCAGCTGGTGCACGTTGTTGGGTCCTGAG